>JBICHR010000001.1:0-244369 GCA_043100965.1 Phycisphaerales bacterium JB052
CGCTCCTGGAGCTTCTCGCGGTCGTAGTCGCTGGTCGAGTTAGCGATCTCCATGCGGATCTGCTCGATGCGGGCCTTGATGTCCTTGGTTTCGCCGGCACCCTCGATGATGACGGTGTTGTCGCTGCTGATCTCGACCTTCTTGGCCAGGCCCAGCTGCGAGAGCTCGATCTTGTCCAGGTCGGTCGCCAGATCCTTCATGAACGCTTCGCCGCCGGTGAGGACCGCGATGTCCTGGAGCATCTGCTTGCGCCGGTCACCGTAGCCGGGTGCCTTGACCGCACAGACCTGCAGGGTGCCACGCAGCTTGTTGATGACCAGGGTGCTCAGGGCCTCGCCGGTGATGTCCTCGGCGATGATGAGCAGCGGCTTCTTGGCCTGCATGACCTTCTCGAGCAGGGGCACGAGCTTGGTCAGGTTGTCAATCTTGTCTTCGTGAACGAGGACGAGGGCCTTGTCGAACTCGACCTTCATCTCTTCGGGGTCGGTGACGAAGTTGGGTGACAGGAAGCCGCGGTCAAACTGCATGCCCTCGACGACATTGACCTCGGTCTCGAAGCCCTTGCCCTCTTCGACGGTGATCACGCCGTCCTTGCCGACCTTCTCGAAGGCGTCGGCCATGATCTTGCCGGTTTCGGGGTCGTTGTTGGCGCTGATGGTGGCGACATTCTGGATGTCCTTCTTGCCGTTGACGGGGATGGCCAGATCGTCGATCGCCTTGGTGGAGATCTCGATGCCCTTCTTCATGCCCCGCACGAGTGCGTTGGCATCGACACCTGAGGCGATGTAGCGGAGGCCTTCTTTGAACAGGGCCTCGGCGAGGACGGTTGCGGTCGTGGTGCCGTCGCCCGCGTCGTCGCTGGTCTTGGAGGATGCTTCCTTGACGAGCATGGCGCCCATGTTCTCGGCCTTGTCGCTCAGCTCGACCTCTTCGGCGACCGAGACGCCGTCCTTGGTGACGGTCGGGCCGCCCCATGACTTATCGATGACGGCGTTGCGGCCGCGCGGGCCGAGTGTGACCTTGACCGCCGCAGCGAGTTTCTCAACCCCTGCGAGCAGGGCCTGACGGGCTTCGATGTCGAATGTGAGTTCTTTAGATGCCATTGATTGCTTCTCCCTTTGGGGATCTCAAACGCCGGGGATCGCCGATCGACCCGGCCTGGTGTACGCATTTCTGACTGTTCTGCGGCACGCGTGCGCACCGTCTGCCCCAATGAGTGGGCAATCGCTGTGCCAATCGATCAGCAAAGATCGTCGCCGAGGGTGTCGAAACCGCATCGCTGCGCCCACAATCCCCTGACAAGCGGTGCGAGCCGCCCGGAGCGGATGCCAATCTGGCAGTCTGCCCCTGCTTTGATGATCCCCCATGCACGCCCCCACGCCCGCCTGCGGGTGCTATCATCACACTCGATCGCCAGGGAAGGCGACACATCAGCGTTCTCAGGGCAGCACCCGGGGTCTGGACTCATGCACACACTCGCGGCAAACAACGAAATCGGGGCCTACCTCCCGATCTTTCTGATGATCTTGGCAGCAATCGGCTTCGGGGTCATCAACCTCGTGGGCACCTTCCTGCTCGGGCCTCGTCGTGCCGGGCAGCGCAAGGGCGAGACCTACGAATCGGGCATGACCCCCGTGGGCACCGCACGCAAGCGGTTCAACATCCGGTTCTACCTGATCGCGATGGTCTTCCTGGTCTTCGATGTGGAAGTGATCTTCCTCTACCCATGGGCCCAGACCTTCACCAACCTCGACCCGATGAGCGACGCCTCGGCCATCTGGCTGCTGCGTATCCTGTTCTTCCTGCTGACGACCGTCGTCGCGTACCTCTATGGGTACCGCAAGGGCGTGTTCAAGTTCGACTGAACCCCGATCGGGCTCTCGAACAGGGATCAGGCAGGCCCAGACAGGCGTATACCCATATGCACATGAGCGCACCTGCCGAACAAACACCACCCGCCACCCCCAAACGCGTCACCGAACGCACCGTACCATTGCGCGCCTCGGGCTGGTCTCGTGTTTTCTCCGCGTGCATCGCCATCGCCTGCCTGAGCGTGCTCTCCATGGGCGCATGGCTCAACCCCAGCAACGAGGGGCACGGCACGCACACACAGCTCGGGCTCCAGCCCTGCATGTGGGCGGCAACCCTCGACAAGCCGTGCATGACCTGCGGCATGACGACCTCGTTCGCCCACGCCGGCGAGGGCGACTGGCTCGGCTCATTCCTCACCCAGCCCATGGGCTCATTGCTCGTCGTGCTCACGAGTGTGGTCTTCTGGGGCGCTGCGGTGCAGACGATCTCAGGGGCTCGGGTTGGGACGATGGTCCAACCCGCACTGCGTCCGCGGGTGTTCATCGCGCTGGGCGTGCTGCTGCTGCTCGCATGGGGCTACAAAGTCATTACCTGGTAAACTGATCTCGCAGGGGACACCATGACCTGGACGAAACGAATCAAACCCGCTGCGGCCATGATCGCACTGACACTGACCCTCACCCAGATGAGCGGCTGCATCGTTGGTGCCGCGATTGGCGGCATGGCCGAGTCGTATAAACGGACCGGCACCAGCGAGGTCGAAGCGGAATACACGGGTATCGAAGGCCACTCGTTCACCGTGGTCGTGACCGCCGATCGCCTGATCGAGGGCAACAACCCGGGGACCGCGGCTCGGATCACCCAACGCGTGAACGACCGCCTGATCCAGAACGCCAAGCCATCGTTCGCGATCCCGAGCACCGACCTGCTCACGGTGCTCTACGACACCCCGCAGTGGTCGGCAATGCCACGCGGCGAGGTCGCCGAGATGCTGGGCGTAGAACGCCTCATCGTCGTCGAGATCGTCGAATACCGTCTCAACGAGCCGGGCAACAAGTACATCTGGGATGGCTCGGCATCGTGCGTGGTCACGGTCTATGAGAGCGACTCTCCCTTCCCGGATGACCCGGTCTACGAGAAGGCCCTACGCGTCACATTCCCCGACATGAGCGGGCTGATGCGCAGCGAGATCCCCGAGGCGGCCGTCAATACCGAGCTCTCCAATCGACTGACCAACCGAATCTCCTGGCTCTTCTACACACACGAGGAGTCGAATGTCATCCCGTATTGATCGAAAGCACCACCGACGCATGCGACGAACACTCCCGATCCATACCGTTCTCATGACCTGCTTGGCGGCGATGGCCCTCATCTCCAGCCCGGGCTGCAATGTGATCACGCCCGTGGCGTACGCGATCCACGGCCCCGGCAAGGTTGAGCCGCAGTTCACGCTCGATGAGAACCTCCGCACCGTCGTGTTTGTCGATGACCCATCGAGCAAAATCACGCAACGCCGGCTCCGCTACACCATCGCCGAGAAGGCGACCGATGAACTCCTCGCCAAACGCATTCTCGTCGATATGGTGGACCCGCGTGGGATCCTCACCGCAGCGAGCAACGAGCAGTACGGCAAGCAGATGAGCATCTCCGAGTTAGGACGCTCGGTCGATGCCGACATCGTGATCTATGCGGTCGTCACCGACTTCTCCTTGTCACCCGAGGTCGGGGCGTATCTGCCCCGCGCCTCCATGCGTGTGAAGATCATCGACACCCGAAGCGGCGAACGCATCTGGCCCCCCGATGAGCGTGGGCACATGACCAATGTGCAGATGCCCCAGCGTCCCGGGACCGGCCCGGCAACAACCGGTGACCGGGTTGAGGTCGAGCAAACGCTGGCCGATCGCACAGGGCTCGGTCTCGCTCAGCTCTTCTACAAGCACGAGATCACCGAGACGGTATTATTCGGTCGGTGATCGCAACAGCTCCCCAACCCGGCGTGCTTCATCTTGTCAGCGCCCCCTCGGCGATGCACGGGCACCGTGCGCCATCCGGACGCCTGCTCCCAACCTATCTCTGCGCTCAGGCGATCAGGCGGGGCCTGACACCTCCAGGTCATGTCCTCCTCATCGGCGACCCCGAGAGCGAACACTACGCCCGCACGATCGGGCTGCGTGTTGATCAGCGGTTGGCTCCCCCGCTGGGGCGTGTCTCGATGATCTCGCGACAGGTCCGGCACCTCTCTCGGTCGTTTTCCCGTGTGATCTGCTGGAACGATGAGCTTGCCCCGCTGCTTCGGCGCCTGCACTGCCCGGGCGACCTGATTTCCACCCGACCCGACCTTGCACAACCCCGGGTCACAGGCAAGATCGATGTGCGGGTCTTTGAACGCAGCGACCGAGCAGCATGGGAAGCACGCAACCACCAGGCCGAACTGGACACCGTGCTTGCCCCGATTATCCGAAACCCACCCACGCTCACGGGTGGGCCCAGCCGGGAAGATCTGGACATCGATCGCGACAATCTGTGCATCGGTGTGATCGCCGACCGCCCGAGTGATATCGACGCCCGCTCAATCGGCTTCCTCATGGGGCTGCTCCAGGTCTCCGGGTTCCGGCTGACCGCGGTCATCCCAGAGGGGGCGAGCCATCTGATGTCGGCGCGTCGTCACCACCATGGGCTCGGGAGCCCGTTCCGCCTGCTCATTGCACGCTCGCCGATCATCACCATGCTCCCATTGTTCGATGTGCTCGTTCACCCGTGCTTCGATGGCTCGGGTGCCTCACAACTCATCGAACGCCTTTGCGAGAACAATGACACGCCCGTGCTGCGATTGCGAAACAGCGACCGCGACGGGCTCTCCCGCGCCCCGAGTGTCGCTGGCCCGATCATCGAGGCGCTGGATAACATCCTCGCGCAGCGATCGCCCGATCCGCTCCGCCACAAGGTCCCCGCGCATGCCTGATCACAGCCGGCAAACCAGCGTCCTGTTCATCTGCCTGGGCAATATCTGTCGATCCCCACTGGCAGAGGGCATCTTCACGCAGCTCGTCGAACAGCGTGGACTGAACGATCGATTCATCATCGATTCCTGCGGCACCGGCGGCTGGCACGCGGGCAACGCCCCCGACCCACGCTCGGTGCTCGTGGCCGCCAAGAACGGACTCGACATCACCCACCTCCGCGCCCGCAAGTTCGACGCCGAGCACGACCCCCATCGCTTCGACTGGCACATCGTGATGGATCGCAGCAACCAAGATGATGTGCTTGGGATGGGCACACCCGCCGACAAAGTGCGGCTCATGCGCAGCTTCGACTCCACGCTGAAATCACCCAGCGATGTCCCCGACCCGTACTACGGCGGCGATGATGGGTTCGATAAGGTCTATAGGATGCTCATGAGAGCATGTGAGGGATTGCTGACTCATCTGAACGAGTGAGCAAGTGATGTTTCAGAGATCCAGCATCAATCGTGCCGGATCCTCAATCGCGTCCTTAATTGACACCAGGAACTGCACCGCTTCCGCGCCATCGACGATGCGATGGTCGTAGCTGACGGCGAGGTACATCATCGGACGCAGGGCAATCTGACCTGAGCCAGCGGGATATTCGACGGCCCGCTTCTTGATCCCGTGCATACCCAGGATCGCGCTCTGCGGCGGGTTGAGGATCGGAGTCGACATCAGCGAGCCGAAGATGCCACCGTTGGTGATCGTGAAGGTCCCGCCCTGCATTTCCTCAAGGGTGATCTTCCCGTCGCGAGCTCGCAGGGCCATGTCCTTGATGTTCTTCTCGATCTCGGCGAAGGTCATCTGCTCAGCGTTGCGGAGCACGGGCACCACCAGCCCCTTGGGACCTGAGACCGCGATGGCGACATCGTTGTAGTTGTGGTGCTCGATTGCGGGCTTGCCGTTGTCACCTTGGGTGATGTAGGCGTTGATCAGCGGGAACTTCTGCAGGGCCTGCGTGGTTGCCTTGACAAAGAAGGACATGAACCCGAGGTTGATGCCGTGCTTCTCGCCAAAGGCCTCCTTGTGCTGCTTGCGCAGGTCCATGATCGCGCCCATGTCGACCTCGTTGAAAGTCGTGAGCATCGCGGCGGTCTGCTGGGCCTCGACAAGCCGCGACGCGATCGCCTGGCGCATGGGGCTCATGCGTTCCTGCTTGGCCTCGCGAGCAACGCCCGCCGATGCTGGGGCCGGTGTCGTGGCGGCGCCGTTCTGATGGGTCTGGATCCAAGCGAGCACATCCTGCTCGCGGATGCGCCCCGCGGCCCCGGTGCCGGAGATCTGCTTGAGATCAACGCCCTGATCATCAGCGAGCTTGCGTGCGAGCGGCGTCGCCTTCGCTTCTGTGTTGCTCGCGGGTGCCGCTGGCGCGGTGGCGACGGCAGCAGCGGGCGCGGGTGCCGGTGCAGCTGCTGGCGCCGCTGCGGGTGCTGCTTCGGCCTTTGGTGCGGGCGCTGACGCTTCGGGTTCGGGCGTGGCATCCCCACCACCGCCACCGGCGGGCTTCTCAGCGCTCTCATCGATCTCGCCGACCGTTGCACCGACATCAACCTCGTCGCCCTCGTTGGCACCATGCTTCACGATGCCCGACGCGGGTGCGGGAACCTCCATGGTGACCTTGTCGGTCTCGAGTTCGAGCACCGTCTCGTCACGCTCGACATAGGCACCGTCTTCAACAGTCCATGTTGAGATGATGCCGCTGGTGACTGATTCGCCGACATTGGGGATGACGATCTGTGTTGCCATGTCTGAAATCCGATCCTGGTGAGTCGGGTGGGGTCTTGGGGGGATCACGCGCGGGCCGTGGCGACCTTCTTGCTCTTCTTTGAATCTTCACTCTCGGGCTTGGGCCCGATCGCCTTGGTGAGAATCTGTTCCTGCTCGATCTTGTGCTGCGACTTGGAGCCGGTCGCGGGCGTGCTCGAACGCTGACGCCCGATGTACTGCCATCGCTGCCAGCTCAGCTTCGTCTCGATCATGTCGACGAGGAACTGGTATGCGCCGGCGTTGTAAGTCTCTTCCTGAACGAAGACCCGCTCGGCTTTCTCTGGGTAGCGAGCGTTGAGTTCCTTGAGCAGCTCGGTGTGGAGCGGGTACATCTGCTCGATGCGCAGGATCGCCGTGTCACGCTGATCGCGAGCGACGCGTCGCTCATCCAGCTCGTGATAGATCTTGCCCACGCAGAAGATGACGCGCTTGACCTTGCTCCGGTCCCAGCCGTCCTGCTCGAAGCGCGGGTCGTCGAGCATCTCTTGGAAACGCCCGTCAACCAGCTCGCTCAGCGGGCTCGTCGGGATACGTAGGTAACTCTTGGGCGTCATCACGACCAGCGGCTTGCGATAATCCGCCTTGACCTGACGCCGGAGCATGTGGAAGGTCTGCGACGCGGTCGATGGGTAGACAACGAACATGTTGTCGTTGCCGCAGAGCTGCAGGAACCGTTCCAGCCGAGCTGAGCTGTGCTCGGGGCCTGCGCCCTCGTAGCCGTGCGGGAGGAGCATGGTGAGCCCACTCCAGCGGTCCCACTTGATCTCGGCAGACGCGATGAACTGATCGACGATCGCCTGGGCGCCGTTGTAGAAGTCACCGAACTGGGCTTCCCAGATGATCAGCATGCCCGGATCGCCCAAGGAGTAGCCGTACTCGAAGCCGAGCACGCCCTCTTCTGATAGCGGCGAGTCGTACACGCAGAACTTGGCCTGACGCGGCTTACCGTCGCTGCCCTCACTGCCGGGCGGGGTCGCGGTCCCCTCGGTCCCGACCTCGCGGATCGAGTTGAGCGGGGTATAGGGCTCGCCAGACTTAAAGTCCCGGATCACG
The DNA here is from genome assembly GCA_043100965.1 of Phycisphaerales bacterium JB052. GTDB lineage: Bacteria > Planctomycetota > Phycisphaerae > Phycisphaerales > UBA1924 > UBA1924. The sequence goes on from JBICHR010000001.1 coordinate 7,638, forward strand.
GCATGGCGATGCGAGAAGGTCCCGCGCCGGCAGTCCTGCCCTGACAAACGCACCGGGTGGCCCTCTGCCAGCAGCGTGCCATACGCGAGCTGCTCGGCATCGGCGTACGAGATCAGATCGGCATTGGGCAGGTTGCCCCGCTCCTGCAGCAGCTTCTTGAGCTTGGGGTTCAGATTGAACCCTTCGGGAACGCTGCTGATCGCCTTGGCGACCTCTTCGATCTGTTCATTGGTCACACTGGTGTCGACCGGGGTGTAACTGAACTTGTGCGTCAACCCATCCCACCGGGCGCTCCCCGGATCGATCGTCGGATCGTTGGGCGTTTCCTGAGCTGCCTGCTGTGCTTTTTCAAGCACCTCACTCAGACGGCTGACAATCGACTGACGATCGGCCTCGTTGATCACCTGCTCGGCGAGCAGCTTCTCGGTGTAGATCTTGAGGATCGAGGGCTTCTTCTTGATCTTGTCCGACATGATCGGCTGGGTGAAGCTCGTCTCGTCCTGCTCGTTATGACCGTAACGACGGTAGCACTGCAGATCGATGAACACATCACGCTTGAACTTCTGTCGGTACTCGGCGGCCAGCTGCGCCACGGTCACGACTGCCTCGGGGTCTTCGCCGTTGACATGGAAGATCGGAGCGTCGATGAGCTTGCCGATGTCGGTGCAGTACCGGCTCGAGCGGCCGTCCTCGGGAAGCGTGGTGAAACCGATCTGGTTGTTCACCACGACATGCACTGTGCCTCCGGTCGTGTAACCCTCAAGCTGTGAGAAGTTCAGCACTTCCTGCACCACGCCCTGACCGATGATCGCCGCGTCGCCATGGATCAGCACGGGCGTGACCCGCTCACGGTTCAGATCACCCCGGAGCCGCTGCTTGGCCCGGCATCGCCCCTCAACGACGCCGTTGACCGCTTCAAGGTGGCTCGGGTTACTCGCCATCGCCAAGTGCACCATGCGTCCGTTGCTGAGACGGCGCGTTCCCGAGTATCCCCGGTGGTATTTCACATCGCCGCCGCCATCGGCAAATCCCTCGGACCAGTTCTCCTCGAACTCGGTGAAGATCTGTTCCAGCGTCTTGCCAATGGTGTTATGCAGCACATTCAGGCGACCGCGATGGGCCATGCCCAGGACGACCTCTTCGACGCCCAGGTTCGAGAATGACTCGATCATGTGATCGAGCAGCGGGATGAGCGACTCGGCTCCCTCAAGACTGAATCGTTTCTCGCCGGGGTAACGGCGACCGAGGAACTTCTCGAACGACTCGGATCGTGTGAGCTGTTCGAGGATGCTGGTCTTCTGTTGTTTCTCTAGCGAGAGCTTGCCGCCAATCGTCTCGAAGCGTTCGAGCAACCACGCACGCTGTTCGGTGTCCGCGACATGCATGAACTCCACGCCGATGGTGGAGCAGTACATCTGTTCGAGATACTCGATCACTTTCCCAAGCGGGACCTGCGCAGGGAGCCCCATGCTTGAGCCGTCGACCATGCGTTGCAGATCGGCTTCGGTGAGACCGTGATACGCGAGCGAAAGCGATGGCGGTCGTTCTCGCTCCCGACCAAACGGATCGATCTTGGCACAGAGGTGCCCCTGATCCCGATAAGCGCCGATAAAATCATCGACGATTGCTTCAAAGTGGGAAGCCTTGCCAGCGGGTCGACCGATCGTCGGCGTGACCTTGGTCGGGCCCATCGGCGCCGATGCCGGGCTTACCGGTGCGGCCTGATCCGATCCAAACAGGCGAAGATCGCTGGCCTGAGCCAGATCGAACCCCTGAAAGAATGCGAGCGTCGCGGCGTCGAGCTGCTCGGGGTGGTCTTTGTAGAGCCGATACTGCTGCTCAAGATACTCGGCGTTCCACTGATTCACAGACGGCACAATAGGTTGGGGTGCAGAGCTCATGACTCTCCTTCGTCAGCCCGCGGACGCTGCCGATTCCATACCGGTCTGGGGTCAAAAACCGGTTGCTCGGGTGTTCTGAACACCCAAAGCATGATCGTAGTCTCAATTATCGGTATTTACAGAGCACGATCCACGAATTCACGACGCTTCTGCAGAAAGCGTGCACTTTCCCTAGACCGACCTGTATAGAGACACCAGAGCCATGGTCTGACTCAGCCGAATCGACCCGAGACATAATGCTCGGTCTCGATCAGCTTGGGCTTCTGGAAGAGCTTCTCGGTCGGCCCATACTCGACGAGTCGGCCGAGGTACATGAACGCGGTGTAATCAGACACACGCGCCGCCTGCTGCATGTTGTGGGTCACGATGAGCACCGTGTAGCGTTCGCTGATCTCGGTGATCAGTTCCTCGATCTTCAGGGTCGCGACTGGATCGAGCGCCGAACAGGGCTCGTCGAGAAGCAGCACCTCAGGATCAGCGACCACGGCCCGTGCGATGCAAAGACGCTGCTGCTGACCGCCTGAGAGCCCAAGGGCCGAGTCCTTGAGCCGGTCCTTGACTTCGTCCCAGATCGCCGCGGCTTGCAGGCTCTTCTCGCACGCTTCCTCGAGCACCGACTTTCGTCGCTCGCCGTCGATACGGAGCGGGTAGACCACGTTCTCAAAGATCGACATCGGGAACGGGTTGGGCTTCTGGAACACCATGCCCAGACGCTTGCGCAGCTCGATGACATCGACCGAGGGGGCGTAGATGGGCGACTTGTTGAGCGTGATCTCGCCCTCGACACGAACCCCGTCGATGAGGTCGTTCATGCGATTGATCGAACGCAGAAGGGTCGATTTCCCACAACCCGAAGGTCCGATCAACGCGGTGACCGCGCCGCGGGGCACCTTCATGCACACATCATGAATCGCCTGCGAATCCATGTCGTACCAGAGCTTGAAGTTCTGCACATCGATGACCGCGTCGGGGGCCTGCACCTCGTCATGAATCGAGGGTGCCGGGACTTCGCCGCGTCGGATCGCATCGATGACCTTGTACTCGTGCGTCTGGGGAGTCCCCTTTCGCTCGAACGCAACCGATCGAACCGAGCTCGTGCCACCATTGGAAGATTGTGAGATATTCGAATCCATGACTGTCATACCGTAGGCCCTGCCATCCTTGAACGAACTCTCGCCCGAAGAACAATCGCGACCAGGTTCAACGCGAACACGATCGTTAGGAACAAAAGGGTTGTGGTCCAGACCAGCGGGCGGGCCGCCTGCGAGTCGGGGCTCTGGAACCCGAGATCATAAATATGGAAGCCCAGGTGCATAAAACTGCGATCAGCATGCAGAAACGGGGCTGTTGAGTCCACCGGGAGGTCCTGATTGAGTTTCACCGCACCCACAAGCATCAAAGGGGCAACCTCGCCGGCACCGCGGGCCATCGCCAGGATCGCCCCCGTCAGAATCCCGGGAAGTGCCCCGGGGAGCACGATGCGACGCAGGGTCTGCCACTTCGATGCCCCGCAGCCGTAGCTGCCCTCACGCATCGAGTTCGGCACCGCGGCGATCGCCTCTTCGGTCGCCACGATCACCACGGGCAGGGTTAGAAGGGCCAGCGTGAGCGAGGCCCACAGCAGTCCGCGTGCACCGAAGGTCGGCGTGCCCTCATTGGAGCGCGCCTCAAAGAGGCCATTGAAATATGGTGTTCCCGAAACCAGCAGCACCAGCCCGATCACGCTGATCCCCCAGACGAGCCAAGAGACCCGCTGCAGGGCGATATTCATAGAAGTCGGGACCTTGCCCGGGTCGGGCTTGCTCCACAGACGCACCGCGATTGCGGCAACGATCATGATCCCAGTCAGCAGCAGGGTGAGCCACCAACCATTGACACTCATACGAGTGTTCGCGGACGGGCCAACATCGACATAGGAGCCGACGGTATAGCAGAAGAAGCCGAGACCGAACACGCCGTAGACGATGCTGGGCACACCCGCAAGGTTGTTCACCGCGATGCGGATCATGCTCGTCACGAATCCCTGCTTGGCATATTCACGCAGATACAGGGCCGCGATCACCCCCATCGGGGTCACCACGATGGTGAGCAGCAGTGTCAGCAGCACCGTACCAATGATCACCGGGTAGACACCGCCCTCGGTATTCGCCTCGCGTGGGAAGGTCGAGAGGAACTCCCACCAGCGTGAGAAGTAGACCCCCGCCTTCTCCTGCAGCCCCATGGTATTGGGGCGCACCTGACGCACGATCTGGCTCATGTGCAAGCGCTGATCCGCGAGTGTCTGTGAGGTTGGGGCGAACTGCCCGTTGGTTTCTTCGACGACCGTGACCCGTAACTGGCTGTCCGCCTCCTCGATCGCGTGGATTTCCGCAAGGATGGCGTCGTACTCGAGTTGCAGCTCTTGCTCTCGCAGTTCCAGATCAGCCCGCATGGATGCGAGGTCTGCATCGGTGATCTGGGTGTTCGCCCAAGGCGCCCCGACCCACATCGAAATCAGGGTCATCACGATGGCAACGACCGATCCGGCACGCAGGAGCTTGCCCTGGCGGGCGACGCTCGAGCCCATCTCGGTGCCATAGTGACGCACCTTGTAGAACACACCCGAGAAACCGGCCAGCAGGAGTGCGAGCACACCCCAGCCCACCCAGCCAAACCGGAAGAGCTTACTCTGATCTCGGTCCGCTTCGATCTGGGCCTGCTGGATATCCAAACGCTCGCGATCGAGGCGTGCGTTGATCTGACCGAGATCATGCTTCTTCATGCGATCGATCACACGCTTGTCGGCGCGGGCGGACTCGTGCAGTTCATCAAACGAAGCGAAATACGCTTCAGCATCGCCCGCGATGACCTCAGTCTCCGTCCCGTCTTCGCTCACACGCACGATCTGCTCGGGGATACCGAACCAGACACCCCACGCCTCGCGTTCGAGCATGACCGCGTCTTCTGGCTGCGTCCGATCGACGACCGCGCTGTCGTTGATCCAGCGAAACGATGCCTGCCCGATGTCCCGGTTGCCTGTGCGATACAGGGTGCGTGCCTCGGTCTCGCGTGTCGCTTCTTCGTGAGCGGTCGCGATCCCGAGCACAACCTCGCCCGATTCAAGCTCGAGGCGGTCGATCGGACTTGGCCAAAAGGTCTTGCTGCCGTTGATGATCACCATGGCGAACAGCATCGCAATCATTGCCAGACAGACCGTCAGCGCCCCGCCCGTGAGCCAGACCATGGGTTCACCGATGGCGCTGGGCAGCGTACGGCGGCGCTTGTGCTGATGCACGACCGGCACCTGAGTTTGGGGCTCAGGGGCCGGCGCTGACTGAGGGGGTTCAAGCGTTGATTGCGTCATAGACCCGCGTTCCTCGCTCGTACAACACGCCGCACCACTTCGGCCAGCGTATTGATCACAAAGGTCATCACAAACAGCACCAGCCCGCATAAGAACAGCACGCGGTAGTGCGTCTCATCTTTGGGTGCCTCAGGCAGTTCAACGGCGATGTTCGCCGCGAGTGTTCTGAAACCCGAGAAGATGTTCCATTCCATCTCGGGGGTGTTCCCCGTCGCCATCAGCACGATCATGGTCTCGCCGACCGCACGACCGAAGCCGATCATGCAAGCCGAGAAGATCCCCGAAGCAGCCACCGGGAGGACGACGCGCGTGGCGGTCTGCCAGGGCGTCGCTCCTGACCCGAGCGATGCGGTTCGCAGCGTCATCGGGACCGCCTGCAACGCGTCTTCTGAGATCGTAAAGATGATCGGGATCACCGCGAAGCCCATGATGATCGCAACCACCAGCGTGTTTCGCGGGCTAAATGAGCCGAACACCGAGTCACGCGGATCAAAGCCCAACGCCTGAGCCACCGTCGCGGCGATGTAGGCAAGCAGCAATCCAAGGCACGAAAGCACCACAAACTTGGCGAGCACAATCACGCTGCCAAAGTGGGCTTCCTTCTGGGCGATCCAGAGATCAATCTTTCGCCGAACGAAGAACGCCTGACCGATCCACGCCAAGATACAGCCGACCGGGAAAAATGCCACGACCCACCCCGACTTCGCCTGCCCATACTCTCCGTTGAGCCAGCGACGCAGGTCACCCTGCACCAGGCCGAGCTGCTCTAAGGCCTCGGTGTGCGGCTCGTCGTCGCTGGGGCGATAGATCGTCCCGTCGACAAACACCATCTGCTCGTTCCGCAAACGCCGCTGCGTGCGTGTGTTGTACGCGGCATCGTCCGACCACCCCGGAAGTTCCGCCTCGGGCACGGGCTCGACAGCCCCGGCCATCAGGGCCGCGTCAAACTGATCGGGCTTGAACCAGCCCTTGACCAGCGCGGGGCCAATCTGCGTACTGACCAGCACACCGATCACCGCCACCCCGGCCACCAGCAGCATGTGCTGCCCCGTGCGGGTACGCAATCGGATCGAGAGCGGGACGAGCTGCCAGAGGTGCGCCCCGAGCAGGACTGCAAACGGGATCACCACCAGCCCCATCACGAAGGTATCGAGGTGCTTGGCCATATACGGGGCGACCACCATCGCCGCGATGAACCCCAGCACCACCGACGGCAGCGAGGCCATTAGCTCAACCGTGGGCTTCACCTTGCGCCGCACGCGCTTGGATACGAACTCGCTCGAATAGATCGCGGCAAGCACGCCGATCGGGATCGCGAAGATCATCGCAAAGACGGTTGCCTTGAGTGTGCCGAAGATCAGCGGCATCAGACTGAGCTTGATCTCTGAGGCATCATCACCCGACGAGGATTGGTAGACATACGCGGGCGCTTCGCCGCCCTCGTAGTGCACCTTGCCAAAGAGGGCCTTCACGCTGAACTCGGGGTAGCCGGGTTCGATCTCGTGCAGCTCATAGGAACCGCTGGCACCGAGCATCATCAGCCCGTCGTTCTTGGGGGAGATGGTAATCGCCGCGGGATTATCGACCGCGGCTTCCAGCCTCGCAACGAGCTTCTCACTCGTCATGTGCCGCAGTTCGGCGACACCGTTCTCGTGCAGGATCGCGACGGTGCGGTCGCGCGTGCTGGGGGTCATCGCCACGATGGGGCTCGACTCACCCTTTATCAGATGGGCCCGCATCATGATCCGGTCGTCTTCGTAGGTCTGACGCACATCGTCAGCGACATGGTGCACCGTCATGGTGCCGTCGTTGCGTCCTACCAGCAGCGACTGGCTTCCCAGCAGCATGTTGGCGGCGCTGATTGTCACGGGGCTCTCGCACAGCGTCTGTGACTCGCTCAGCGAGAACTCCTTATTCGCCAAGCGCCCGTACCGATCGACATGCCCATCGGCCCAAACGAACAACACATTGTCGCTGTCGGCGGTGATGAACATCCAGTCCGGCGTGCCACGCGCTGCGTTCTGATCGAGCACAAAGGTCTTCGTGCTCAGCTTTGTCCGGACCGCCCCACCGCCCAGCGGGCGAATGGTCCGGACGGTATTGACCAACACGGTGCCGTCCTCTCGTAGCACCGCGAGGATTTTCTTGCCTGTGGGGTCACGTCGGTAGTCAACCCGGACTGCCCCCCCTGCTCCCTCGGACAACTCGATCGGATCACCGAGCTCACCATCGAGCGCCACCAGACGCCCCCGGTCGCCCTCAAGCACCTCGATGTACCCGTTCTCCTCCGGGATCACATCGCCCAGAACGCTCCCCTCTGGCGGTGTGCGGAGCGTATTGCGAAAACTCATCGAGCCCAGGCGAACGCGCCCGTCGTCGTACCCGACCGCGACGAACTCGCCGTCGCGGGCGAAGCTGCTGGAGATGGGCTGGCCGAGATCCTCAGCGATCATGAACTGACCGGAGGAGGCACCGTCATGCAGCATGACGACCTGCGCGTGCAGGGTGGAATCGACCAACGCGGCGCTGTGCTGATACGGATCAACCATCAGCCACGACGGGTCGACCAGCACGCTCGCCTGCGCCGCTTCGGAGTCCCCAACCGTGCCACGCTCGAAGAGCGGGAGCACGACCCAGAGCAGGTAAAAACAAATTCCAAGAACCGCGGTCAGCACCAAGAACCCACCCGTGGTCACGACCATCTCCGCGGCCGTATCCATCGCGTGTAGTCGTCTTGATGCGGCACTACGGGATGTCGATTTGGTATTCTTCATGCTCGCTCGGTTTGGGAGAAAGAAGGGAGCGAGTCTTCACCCGCTCCCATCATTATTCACATGCCATCCGGCTGAGCCGGGGCGTCTCGATTAAAAGCCGGGTTCGATGCGGCAGTTCTCGAGATCTTCACGCGCAACTGCAACGGGGACAGGGAAGTAGCCATCTTTGGCAACAACTTCCTGACCCTGCTTCGAGAAGATGAGCCGGATGAACTCGCGACGCAGCGCGTCCTGCACACCCGTCTGCGGGTCCACATTGACATAGAGGTAGAGGAAGCGAGCGATGGGGTACTCACCCGAAAGGGCGTGCTCGGCGTCTGCGGGGTACGCATCGCCACCATCAACCGAAACCTTGAGGGCCTTGACGCCGGCGGTCATGTAACCGAGGCCCGAGTAACCCATCCCGAAGCGGTCGGTGGTCACACCCTGAACCACGGCCGATGAACCGGGCTGCTCGCGGACGCTTGCCTTGTAGTCGTTGCCCTGCAGGCCAACCTTCTTGAAGTAGCCGTAGGTACCTGAGGCCGAGTTACGGCCGTAGAGGTTGACCTTGCGGGTGCGGTACGCGGGGTCGGTGACGCCCAGGTCGCCCCAGGTCATCTCAGGACCGGCAACCGAGAATGCGTTGGTGATATCCTCGATGCTGATTTCTTCCAGCGGGCAGTCCTTGTGGACATACACGGCCAGGGCATCGATGCCGGTACGCAGCGCGGTAGGCTTGTAGCCGAACTGAGCTTCGAACTTGTCAACTTCCGAGGACTTCATGGCACGGCTCATGGGGCCAAAGTTCGACTGCCCCTCGATCAGCGCGGGTGGCGCGGTCGACGAGCCCTTCCCCTCGACCGAGATCTTGGCCGATGGGTAGAACTTGGTGTACTCCTCGCCCCAGAGGGTCATGAGGTTGTTCATGGTGTCAGAGCCGATGCTGGTGATCGTTCCAGATACACCGCTGGTAGCCTTATAAACGGGAAGTTCGTCCTTGGTGGCACCCATGGCGACCATGGGGATGACGGCCAAAGCCGCAACAGCGCTCAACAGTTTCTTTGCTCGCATGTGTGATTCTCCTGAGTAATACGGCAGTTTGCCGACAAGACATTCTTGCCTTCAGGAAACATCATTCACTGTCGCCTTAACAAATCACGCCTGGGAAAGCGAAGGTTGTGTTAAGAACCCCTCACGCAGCAGTCCCACAGCCATAAACCACTTGAAATACGCCCTTTAGAGCACATCAACCCGCCCAGCCCCGCATGTTCAGATCTCATGAATCGTCACCAAGAAGAGCGGAGACTGCCTTGGCCAGTTCCTTGTCGTCGGGGGTGGTCCGGGGACCAAATCGAGCAACCACTTCGCCCTGACGATTCACGAGAAACTTGTCGAAGTTCCATGTCGGCTCTCCGCCCACCGGCTCGGGCTGGGCCGCGAGTTGCTGATAGAGGGGGTGAGCGTCTTTGCCTTTGACGCTGATCTTGGCCATCATCGGGAATGTCACGTCGTATGTCCCCGTGCAGAACTCCAGAATCTCCTTGTTTGTGCCCGGCTCCTGCCCCATGAAGTTATTGGCGGGGAAGCCGATGATCACAAGCCCGTCATCCTTGTGCTCGCGGTAAAGCTTCTCAAGCCCTTCATACTGGGGCGTCAGCCCGCACTTGCTGGCGGTGTTCACCAGCATCACGACTTTGCCCTTGAACGATTCGAGATTCACGGGTTCGCCATCGATCGATGTCATCTGATAATCGAGCACATATTTGGACACGGGCTTCTTCTCCTTGCCTGGCTCGACCATGGCGACCGAATCGGCTGCAACTGAGTTGGTGTTGGATGCCCAGACCGGGACGAGCAGCAGGGTGAGTGCCAGTGCCGAGCAGTTCTTGAGCAAGCAGATACGGTTCATGGTTCAGTCCCTTGTTGTTGTGATGCGAGCGTACACTTGAGTATACACCATGCCCCAGATCCCCCAGCCCATCGAACTGAGCCGTACCACGAGGATTTCGATCAATCCCGATGGCTCGATGCGGGGCGATAACAGCTTTGCCGCCAAACCTTCCTCAATCGGACTGGCCCGGCACTACGAGATCACCCTCGGCGTGCGTGGTATTCCCGACCCTGCGACCGGTTATCTGATCGGGATTCAGGAACTCGATGCGATCGTGCGAGGACCGATCTACCAGCTCATCGCTCGGCAATGTCAGCTCGACCCCAATGTCGACCCCGGGACCATGCTGCCTCAACTCTGGTCGAGTGCCCAATCGGGCGTCAAGCATGAGATGGCCCTGTTGCGATGGACGCTTTCGCCTTACTATTGCATTGAGATGACGACCCAGAGCCACAACCTGAACGCCGTGCTCATTCGCCAACGGTTCGAGTTCGCAGCTGCCCACCGCCTGCACACCCCCGAGCTGAGCGATGAAGAAAACGCCCGGTTCTTCGGCAAATGCAATAACCCGAGCGGGCACGGGCACAACTACCAGATCGAGCCGTGCGTGCGGATCGACTGCGACGGGCTGGAACAAGTCAACGCCCAGCTGGCGATCCAAGACGCAGTCAATCGCGTCTTGCTCGAGAAGCTCGACCACAAGTTCCTCAATATCGACTGCGACTGGTTCAACCAGAGCAAGGGCGGGCTGATCCCCTCGGTCGAGAACATCGCCCGCGTCTGCTACGAGCAGCTGGCCCCAGCGATCGAACAGATCCGGCACGGCGCCCAGTTGGTCAGTCTCACCGCCTGGGAGACTGAAAAAACCTCGGCGATCTATCCCGCCTGAGCCGACATCCCACGCTCCGCACCCAACAATCGGGTGTGAGTGATCCCCAACGCATCCTGCTGATCCGACCCAGCGCCCTGGGCGATGTCTGCCGAAGCGTCTGTGTGCTCGCGGCGATCCGCAAACGCTATCCCAACGCCGAGATCGACTGGCTCGTACAGGACTCCTTCACTCAGGCCATCGAGCACCACCCGGCGCTCAACCGGGCCATCCCCTTTGATCGCAAGACCTTCGGCACCCAGTGCAAGAAGTTCCGCTTCGGCCCGGTGCTCAAATGGCTCAAGGCACTCAAGAAATCCAAGTACGACCTTGTCATCGACGCCCAGGGTCTCGCCCGGTCCGGTTTCTTCGCTTGGTCGACCCGCGCACCGGTGCGGGCGGGCTACCGCGATGCTCAGGAACTGGCCTGGCTCTTCCTGACCGACCGGGTCGAGGCACCACGCGAGCTGCACACGGTCGATCGCATGCTCAAACTCGCTGAATCGCTCGGGGCCCCGATCGACCCACCGGACATGCGCCTCCACGCTGGGCAGGACGAACTCTCCCAGGTCATCATGGAGTACCCCGACCGCTACGCGGTCATCGCACCAACCTCCCGCTGGGCGGGCAAGTGCTGGCCCATCGATCGTTTTACTGAACTCGCTCAACGACTCACACAGCACGAATCACTCGATCGGATCATCATCGTCGGCGGACCGGGCGAACGCCTGCAGTGCGCCCCACTGCTGGAGATGGCCGAGGACCACCCCAAGATCACCGACCGGGTGGGCTCGACGAGCATCGCCCAGCTCATGGCCATCATCTCCAGAGCCAAGCTCGTCGTCGCCAACGATTCGGCGGCCCTGCATATGGGTGTGGGCTTCAACCGCCCCATGGTGGCCCTCCTTGGCCCGACCGAACCGTCGCTCGTCGGCCCCTACAAACGCGACGACGATGTCATCCGCCACGCCCTGCCCGACGACGACTTCGACTTCAAGAAGCCCGAGAGCGTGGCGATGATGGAACGCATCACCGTCGACGAGGTCTACGAGGCCTGTGATCTACGCTTGCAATCCCCCACCGTCACCATCCACAAAAAAACCGGCCAGACGGCCGGTTGAGTGTTCGAGGGTTGAGATCGGTCAGGCGGTTGCGCCCGCGTGCTCGTGGGCGAAGGCCTTCATGAACTCGACCAGCGCCACGCAGCCCTCACGCGGGAACGCGTTGTAGATCGAGGCACGCATGCCACCGATCGAGCGGTGCCCCGCCAGCGTGGTCAGGCCCTTGGCTTCGGCCTGCTCGATGAACAGGGCATCAAGCTCTGTGTTGGGGCACTTAAAGGTGATGTTCATATCCGAGCGGTCTTCCTTGGCCGCGTGGGGCGTGAAGAAGTCCTGGCTGTCGATGAAGTCGTAGATCAGCGCCGCTTTTTTGCGGTTGTACTCGGCCATTGCTGTCAACCCGCCCTGGGCCTTGATCCAGTCGAAGACCTGACCCATGAGGTAGACGCCGAAGGTGTTGGGCGTGTTGTATCGCCCCTCCTTCTTCGCCATGAGATCAAACTGCATCATCTTGGGCAGCTCACGCACGGGGTTCTCGATGATGCTCTTCTTGGCGATCAGCAGCGTCGTGCCCGAGGGGCCCAGGTTCTTCTGGGCACCGGCGTACACAAGACCAAACTTAGAGAAGTCCATCGGACGCGAGTAGATGTTGCTGCTCATGTCCGCGACCAGGAAGGCGTTGCCCGGGGCGACTGGCTCCTGCTTGAACTCGGTCCCCATGATGGTGTTGTTGCTGGTGAACTGCACATACACCGGGTTGTCCGAGTACTGGACCTGATCGCCCTTGGGGATGTAGCTGTAGTTCTTGTCCTTGGACGAGCCGCAGATGTGCACCGTGCCGTAGTGATGCACCTCGTTGATCGAGTCGTTGGCCCACTTGCCGGTCTGGAAGTAGTCAGCCGTGCGGTCGCTGGGCAGGAAGTTGGCCGGGACCATGTAGCACTGGCTGGTCGCCCCGCCCTGCATCCAGAAGATCGCCATGTCGTCGGGGATGTTGCCGACCTCGCGGCAGCTCGCCTCGGTCTGCTCGGTGACCTTGTCGAAGTACTTGTTCCTGTGCGAGTGCTCCAGGATGCCGATGCCCGAGTCCATGTGGTTCCACAGGTCCTTCTGGGCTTGCTTGATCACCGACTCGGGCAGGCAGGCCGGCCCGGCGGAGAAGTTGTACACGCGTTCACTCATGCTGTGCTCCTCATCCCCTACATGGGGTGGTATGTGATAACCAATCGTACGCGGTTTAGGCGGTCTGAGGCACCGAGCCGTTCAGCTCTTTGGCATTGACGATGTGCAACGCCTCACCAGATTCCATGAACTGCCCCACGATGCGAACGGTCTCCTCGCCAACCGCCAGCTGGGCCTGCTCCGTCGATGCACCGACATGGTGCGTCAGCGACACGCCGGGGATCGACGCGATCTCGGGCTGCCAATCGGTGTCCTTGCTGCTGGGCTGGTCCTGATAGACATCAAGCCCGGCGCGGATGCCCTTGGTCTTGATCGCCTTGATCAGTTCCTGCTCGTCGACGATCTCACCACGCGAGGTGTTCACGAAGTAGGCCCCGTCCTTCATTGCCGCGAAGAAGCCCGGGCCGCAGAGTTCCTTGGTATCGGGGGTGGCGGCGACATGGACCGACACGATGTCCGCCTCACTCAGCTCGGCGCTGAGGGCCTCGCGGGTGTAGGGGATGAGCTTGATGCCCAGTGCCCGTGCCGTGTCCTCTCGCAGCGAACGCGACTGGGCCGAGACCTTCATCCCAAAGGCCTGTGCCCGCTTGCACACCTCGGTGCCGATCGAACCCATGCCCACAACGAGCAGCTTGCGTCCCTTGAGCCCCTTGGCCTTGGAGAACTCCTTCTTGTTCCAGTGTCCACCCGACAGTTCGGTGGTCTGCTGGGCGATGCGCCGGTCCAGGTTCAGGATGTGCCCGAACGCCAACTCGGCAACCGCCACCGCGTTCATGCCCGGGCAGTTGCACACAGGCACGCCCTTGGCACCCGCGGCCGCGGTATCGATGTTGTCATACCCCGCCCCGCCCCGGATGATCAGCTTGAGCGAATCGACCCCGTTGATGACCTCTGCGGGCACCTTGGTCGAACGGACACACAGGACATGGGCCTCGGTGGCTTTGATCGCATCAGCCAAAGTTTCAGGTCCAAGATCGGCATCAACATGTACCTTGCACCCAAGTTCTTCAAGACCCGAGATGCACTCGGGGTCGAACTTGTCGGCGACCAGAACATTGAGGGATCCATGCGTACTCATTGGGTGAACTCCTGCGTTGGGAGGGTCAATCGTCGGTTCAATACCGCATCGTATCCCCTAAGCCGCACAACCCAAAGCGAGAGCAGGCGTGCAGCGCAAGAAACCCCCACGAAAGCGGGTTCATTGACGCACCATTCATGAGATCCGATCAGGGACGCGGCTGCCCGGTGCTGATCTCGCTGCCACCGAAGTCAATGCCACGCAGGCCGCCCCGGGTCCAGCGGTAGTAGCCGGGGAAGGATTCGTTCCCTGAGAATGAAAGCTTGATTTCAGACGGATCGCTGTTCGTCGGGTCGCGAGGGCGAAACCCGGGATTGGACTCATTTGTGTCTTTCACATTGACCGAGCCATCGAAGAACAGGATCGGCTGCCGGGCGTTTGATTGAAAGTAGAGATAGCTAGGCTCATCAGCGTAGTGGCGATCGAAGGTGTCAAACATATACGCTTTGCTTGAAGTGAATGCGACTTCGGTAAACTTGCGGCTTGACACATAATTTGGCTCACGATTGAAACTGCCCCACGGTCGACCGTGCTGCTCCATCGGAAGTTGAGATCCACTGGCTCGATCGACGGAGTATGTCACCACGCTCGTCTCGTAAGAGCTCTCAAACTTACGAAAGAGGAGATTGGTGGCATAATCCTCGATCGCAGTCTCGGCTCGCTCGACCTGCTCTTCATCCTCTGGACAAGCCGCGACCGGCTCTTCGAGATTTCCAGTCAGGTAATCGTAATACACAAGATGTGAAAACCACAGGTTTGCGAACCAGTTGTTCCCCCCACTGCTTCGCGGGATATACGGGTTCCCAGAATAATCACGAATGATGCTCACAGCTTGGTACGGCGTGGCTTGTAGGTCTGTGCTTGGACTGCTCAGATCGCTGTACTGTGTCTCATAGTTCCCCGGCTTCCAACTGAATGCCGGGATGGTGTTCCGGTAATCCCCGCCGTAGTTCATCGCGGCGGCACCCATTGACCGCATGTTCACCTGGCACTTGAGTGTGCGGGCCGAACTCATCGCCCCGCCCAGCGCGGGCAGCAGGATCCCGATCAACAACGCGATGATCGCGATGACAACCAGCAGTTCGATGAGGGTGAACCCACCGCGCCAGCGTCGTCCCCGCGTGTTGTTGAGGTGCTTGATCATGGTGAATAGATGCCGCTCGACAGAAGAACAACCCTGAATATACCAGACTATTCGCTGGCGACCGCGGGTGTCGATGCAGAATCGGCACTGTTTTGTGCCCCGTTGGTCCAATAGGCATAGCCCAGCGCCGCGAGGGTGATACACGATGCGATGATCATCACCGCCCAGGCGTGCTGCCGATCGTTGCTTGCTCGGTTCCGCCACTGGCGCACAAGCCGATTGGCATCGTCGAGCATGCGTCGGGCGTCATCATCCAAACTGTCTCTCTTTGCTGGCGGGGCACCGATCGCCGACTGCATCCGCTCAGGGCTGGCGATCGCTGTCGAAGCGATGTGCTGGTCGGGCTTCACGCTCGCAGGCTCGGCGTGCAGGGCCAAGACCTCGGGCAGCCCCTGTCCTGGCAGCGGGCGGGCCGGCCCCAGCCCCAGGTGCTGGCGATCGCGTTCGACCTCGAACGAGGCCTCGCAGCTCGGGCATGAGAAAGCGTCGGGTTTGACCCGTGCCTGACAGTTATGGCAGACGCCCAACTTGTGAGCCACCCCGGGCGTGTGCCTGGCGAGCATCCAGAACTGGCGGGTGCTCGGGCCACGCAGGACCGCATCGCCCGTGAGCACGCTCTGCTCGATCAATCGAACCAGCGTCGCGTAGTTGCACCCGGGGCGAAAGGGCACGCGTTCATCCCGGATCTCCCAGGGGCCCATCTGGTTCTGGGTCGCCTGTCGGCTCAGCGGGTCAATGCGCCCACCACAGCTGCCGCATCGCCCGGAATCGGGCGTCACCGAGCCGCAATAGGGGCAGACGATCGATCGGAGCTGTGGCTTGGGTGGCTCGCCGGCGATGGCTTGGGCCTGGGCCATGACCTGGGCTCGCACATCGTCCTGTTGGGTTTGTTCGGCTGGGGGCATCGTCATCTCAGTCTGATACGCATCTTTCGGGGTTCTGGTTGACCCGTTGGCTTGCATCGGCTCGAATGCACCATGCTCCGCACCCTCATCACCATGCCGATCCTGTTTACAGCCTACCTCATGCTCGCGGGCTGCGCGACCCAACCGGTCGGCGAAACAACCGTTTCGCAGCCCTCCCGCCCCGATCCAGTCGCCATCATCGATGGGCAAGCGGTCACAATCACCCCCCTCGTGCACGCTATGAGCGAGTTGGTCGGTGACGAGGCATTGACCGAGCATGTGCTCGACCTGGCCCTGACCCAGCGGTGCGAGCGTGAGGGCATCGGAATCGACGCAGATCTGATCGAACGCGAACGGGTGCTGCTGACCGAGACGCTCACGGGTATTGATGAGCAGGCAAACTCACCGAGGGTGATCGAATCGCTGCGCGTCCGGCGCGGGCTCGGACCGGACCGATTCGAGCGACTGCTCCGGCGCAACGCGATGCTGCGGGCGCTGGTTGGCCTGACTGCGACGCCCGATACCGCCGCGATCGAACGCGCAATGCAGCAGGCATTCGGGCAACGGTACCGCGTGCGACTGTTTGTCAGCGAACAACCCGAGCCGGCGAGCGGGTTGCGGGCCCGGCTCGCCCAGAGTGACCCAGAGGCACGGCGCTGGGTCTTTGCCGACGCCTGCGTGGACCAATCGCTGCACCCGTCTGCTGAACGCGGCGGGCTCATTCCCGAGCTTACCGCCACCAACCCCGGCTACCCACAATCGGTGCTCGACGCGATGCGTGCACTGGTCCCGGGCGAATACTCGCGTGTGATCAGCACCGAGGCGGGCTACGCGCTGGTCTACCTCGAACGCATTATCCCCGCCGTCACCCCGAGCGAATCGCAAAGACTCGAGTTGATCGAGCAGATCAGCCGCAACGAGCAACGCATCGCGATGCAGCGGCTGGCCCAGCAACTCCTCGAAGAGCACGAGGTCATCGTGCTCGATAAATCGCTGAACTGGGCCTGGTCCAACCGCCCGTGAGTCACTCATCCCGGACCATTCCGCTGAGAACCCGCCTGAGCCACCTGGCCCTCTGGCCGGCGTGCTACACGCTGGGAATCTACCTGCTGGCAGTGCTCACGCTGGATCTGCCCGCTCCCGATTGGCAGACGGTGCTGTACCTGCTGCTGGTGGGCCACGCCTGCTACCTGCTCGACCGGGTGAAGCTCAGCGACGATCGCCAGGATCCGGCCGACGCGATCGCGTTGCCCAACCGGGCCCTGCTCTTTGCCGAGCGGGCCGGGGCCATCCGGATCGTGCTGTTGATTGAACTCCTCATGGCGATGGTGTCGGGCTTCCTGATCTCGCCGCTTCTGGCACTGATCCCCCTCGGCGCCCTGCTGGGCGTGCAGCTCTACGCCGGGCGGGCGGCCTGCCCCGGTAAGCCACGTTTCAAGGACCTGCCCGCGCTCAAGTCGTTCTTTATCAGCAGTGCCCACATCGCCCTGGTCGTGGCCGTGCTCTGGGGCAATGACCACAACCTCATCGAACATCCCAGAGGCGTCGTCCTCCTCACCATCGCCGGGCTCTGGCTCATCGTCTCAGGTGACGCGGTCCTGTGCGACCTCGACGACCACGACAGCGACGCGATGTACGGCACACGCTCGCTCCCGGTCCTGCTGGGCAACAAAGGGGCCTGGCTGGTCGCACAAGCGATGCTGGCACTGGGCGGACTGATGCTGATGGCCCACAGCAAACCCGATCGCCTGCTCATGTTCTGTGCCGCGGCAATCTGGATCAGCGGCTACCCGACACTGTTCATAAAAAACAGACGCGATCTGATCGATGCGCGTCTGCTTCCGATTGCGTTGATCGCATTGCTGCTGCGTTAGCGGGCGATCTCGATCGCC
The DNA here is from genome assembly GCA_043100965.1 of Phycisphaerales bacterium JB052. Classification (GTDB taxonomy): domain Bacteria; phylum Planctomycetota; class Phycisphaerae; order Phycisphaerales; family UBA1924; genus UBA1924. The sequence continues at coordinate 25,659 of JBICHR010000001.1, forward strand.
CGGGTCTCACGCAGCACGGTGACCCGGATCTCGCCCGGGAAGGTCATCTCGTTGGAGACCCGCTTGGCGATCTCGTGGGCGATCAGGTACGACTCGTCGTCGCTGATTCGGTCGGCATCGATCATCACCCGGACCTCACGCCCCGCCTGCACCGCGTAGGCCTCGCTCACCCCGGGGATGGCCAGAGCGATGTCCTGCAGGTCGTTGAGGCGTTGGATGTACCGCTCCATCGACTCACGCCGGGCACCCGGGCGTGCGGCACTGACGGCGTCGGCCGCCATGACAATCGGTGTGTACCAGGTCGTCGATGGCATATCGGCGTGGTGGGCCCCGATCGCGTTGAGCACGGCTTCGTCCTTCTCGCCGTACTGACGAGCAAAGTCCATACCGATTTTGGGGTGCCCGCCCTCCATCTCGTGGTCCATCGCCTTGCCGATGTCGTGCAGGAACCCGCAGCGTCGGGCGAGTTTGCCGTCGAGCCCGAGTTGATCGGCGATGATCTGGCAGAGGTACGCAACCTCGATAGAGTGCTTGAGCACGTTCTGCCCGTAGCTGGTTCGGTAGGTCAGGCGGCCCATCGCTTCGATGATCTTGGGGTGCAACCCCTTGAGCCCGAGTTCGACGGCGGCGTCCTTGCCCGCCTTGATGATCTTTTCGCCAACCTCGCCGGTCACCTTCTCAACGACCTCCTCGATGCGGGTCGGATGCATACGACCGTCTGCGATGAGGCGTTCGAGCGACTCGACCGCGATGGCCTGGCGGACCTTGTCGAAGCAGGAGACCACGATCACGCCCGGGGTATCGTCGACGATGATGTCGGCCCCGGTCGCCTTCTCGATGGCCCGGATGTTGCGGCCCTCACGCCCGATGATGCGGCCCTTCATATCATCTGAGGGGATGGCCACGGTGCGGACGGTGGTCTCGGACGAATGCTCATTGGCGTAACGCTGGATCGCGTTGATCAGGATTTCCTTGGCCTCGTCCTTGGCCCCCTCCTCGGCTTCCTCAATGATCTCACGCGTCACGCGTCCCATCTCTGAGCGGGTTTGCTCGGCCACACGCTCGAGCAGTTGCTCTTTGGCCTGGGTCCGATCAAGCTGGGCCACCCGTTCGAGTTCGCGTTGCTGTTTGTCCTTGAGTTCTGCGAGTTCGGCCTCGCGGGCTTGCAGTCGGCCTCGCTCGGCTTCGACCCGCTCCCCCTGCTCGCTGAGGTTGCGTTCCTTGAGGGAGAGCGTCTCTTCTTTGCGATCAAGAATATCTTCTCGTTTGGCAAGACGACGCTCGAACTCGCGTTGCTCGTTGCGGGCCGCCTCGAGCTCCTTATCAACCGCCTCTTTTCGCTCCAGGGCTTTGCGATCGGCTTCAATCAGGATTTTGTCGGCTGCGTTCTTGGCGTCTTCCTTTGCCCGGCTGGCGAGGACCTCGGCCTCGGCTTTGAGCCCCTCGAGCTTTTTGCCCCCGATGAACCCCGCAAGGAAATACCCAAGCCCGAGCCCAGCGATCAGGGCGATGAAACCGATCAGCACGGTAAGCGTAACATGCGAGTTGCCCGCGGCCCCGCCTTGCGTAAGCGCTGGCATGACAAACGCTTGTGTCAAAGTGTCATGAATCAAAGACGAACCCCTGAGACCAGCCGCGGCATGGGATGCGCGGGCTTGTCCATAAAATGCACCCGTGGGATCGGCTCGCGATCTCGCACGACGGGCCTATTCGGTTTGACCAAACGGTTCAGATGCGGCAGGTTGTCCCCACTTGCACAGCAGAACTGGGCAAATCTAGATAGAAAGGAATGCAAGCGGACCTGCTCATGAACCGATAAAACCGATAGACACCCGCGTTTGGGGCGAGCAAAGCTCGCTTGACGGGTGGAAATGCGTATTGTTTCCGAGCTCCCGGCCCCCCGGGGGCTCGACGAAGCACTATCTTAGCATCTGTCACCCCACGATACGAGAACACCGGCCCGTCCAATTCGTACCAAAGATCGACCAGACGCCCGAAATGGCGTTGATTCAGCCCAGACGGTCCAGCAGAGGAACAGACAACATGGCTCAGACCAGATTCATGATCATGCTCGCCACCCTCGTTATTCTGACGGCCGGGCTTCTGCCTGGCTGCACCCGAATGGGCGGGTTGAGAGCCCGAATGGCCGCGAATGAGATCGCACACACCGTGCCGATCGAAGGCGACCCGGTCATCATCGGGCGGCTCAACGCAGTGGTCATCGACAACCCGTATGGGAAGGTCAAGGTCTATGCCAAGCCCGCCCATGAGCAGGCCCACATCACCTTCAAAGTACAGCAAGAGACCAGACTCCGCTGGCGTGCGGCTCGTCAGGGTTTCGAGTTTGACCCGGTCGGCGAGTACTTCACCGCGACCCACACCCACAACGGCGAACTCTCGACCCTCACCGTATCCCCCACCAACCTCTCGGTTGAGGGCTACCGCCCACCGATCGACCTGACCGTCAACATCCCGCAGTGTGACGGCATCGAGGTCCGCAACGCGGGCGGCAAGGTCATCATCGTGGGTGTTGAAGGTGCGATCCATGTCGAATCGGGTGACAGCGTGGTCGCGGGTGGGCCCGTTGAGATCCGAACCGACAAGGATCAGCTCGAAGAGATCTACGCGGTCTCCAACGGCGGACATGTCACGCTTGTGACCGGCCCCCAGTCGGCGGGCACCGTCGAGCTGGTCGCTCCTCGCGGCAAGACTTCATTCAACTCTCGCTACGGCATCATCGATAACTCGATGCCCAGCAAAGGGCACTGGACCGGGATCTGGAACAACGGCACCAACTCGATCTACCTTGAATCCCAGGACGGCGATGCCTCGGTCGTTGTCGTATCCAACCCGGTTATGTACAGCTCGGGTAAAACCTGGTGATTTGAATCTGAACCGATGAAATAAAAGCCCGCTCGATGAGCGGGCTTTTTTCATAGGCATAGAGATGATCCAGATCAGGCGGCCTTGCGCATCGGCTGGAGTGAACCGATGTAGCGGGCAATCTGCTTGAGCACGAAGTCCTTGTGCTGGTTGTTGACGCCAAACTCGAAGGCCATGCCCGCGTAGGTGTTCTGCTGCGAGTCGATGTGCGAATGGACGCACTTGGCCGTCAGCACGATCGGCGCGGGGATGGTTGGGCGAAGATCCATGCGGAGCCAGAAGACCTTGCTTGAGTCAATACCCGCGCGGTGCTCGCGTGGGACAACGAGGCCAACGCCGCCGCCGCCGAGGTTGGCCAGTTCAGCCTCAAACTTGGGCCCGACACTCGGCAGTGCCATCAGATCGTCACAGCCATTTGCCGTGCCCCCCTCCCGGATGAGCTGCTCAATCTGCACCCTGTTGGCGACCTCGACGGGTACCGCGCTGAATGGGTCCAGGAGCTTCCAGCATTCGACGCGTGGGAGCTGCAGGTTGGTCACCGGGGTCCGGTCGGTGTTGCGGCGCATGCACCGTGTCACCTTGTCGGGCATGGCGATGCGTAACGCGGGGAATGCCCCGCTGCGGGTTTCGTTGATTGTCTTGCCGACGACTCGGGTATCGAACATCCATCGGTTCTGACCGACTGACATGATACCGACGAGTGAGATCCCCTCGTCGATGCGGAACGATTGTCCCATGGCTCCTGGCTGCTCAATGAGGATCTCGTCATCGCTGAGCCCGAGGATGCGAACGCGCCAGACGAGATCCTTGATCCCGTCCTGGCTGTCGTGCTTGATGGCAAACTCGAGCCCGCCGCCGCGCTCGTAGATGTTGTGTAGGCTGTCTCGCCACCGGTCGGTTCTTGAACGATTCGCAGGCACGATCGATCCTTTCTCAAAGAGTGAGCTCCCCAAACCCCTGATCGGACCGACGATTCTCCTAGTTCATTGCGTCATTGAGTTTGACTACGACTTGTGCTGGCTGTGCGTGTTTGGCGTTTTCTCGGACCGTCGGATCGCTTCGATTACCCCCCGCATCTGGGCGTTGTCGGGGTTGTTGACCCCAGAGAACCGGTGCTGATAGACCCATTCGGACGCTCGCATCAGCGCTTCCTGAAGATCGGGCTTCTCGCTGAGTTGCTGGCTGATCTCACGAAGGTGGGTCTTGAGCGGCTGCCAGCTCGGGCGTGGTGCCCCCACCCTTGTCAACGCGAGCTGGATCTCACGCTCAACGCGTTGAGAATCCTGTTCGTGCGTAACACCGATGCGGAGCATGGCTTTGAATCGAGCGATCAGTCGCTGCCATGACTGATTGAACAGGACAAACACGCGCTGATAACGCATGACCACGATCCCAAGGAAGAGGGTGAGCACAAACACGATCAGGGCAACGATCGTGGCGCGAGAGAACAGCTTCGCGCGACCGGCGGCGATCCGGTCGAGGAGGTTATCAGTCAGGCGGGTGATACCGAAATCTCCGATGCCGTTGCCCATGATGCGTTCACGGGCGTCGGAGTCGTACCCCACCACGCTCCGGATCCAGAGGTACTCGATCGACTCGTACATCCGACTGATTGAACGCATCAGGCCCGGGTCAGGCACATGGATGTCGTGGAAATCGCTCGGGGGTGTGCCATCGAATGTACGCCAGTTCCCGGGGGCCACTTCGGCCTCGACCCATGCGTGTGCGTTGCTCTCTCGGACGATGTACTGGCCGGTCACAGGGTTGAAATCCGAAGCGATGTACCCGGTCACCACGCGAGCGGGGATCCCCACGGCCCTGGCCATCAGGGTGAGCGCTGATGCGTAATACTCGCAGTGCCCCATGCGACGCTCGAAAAGGAACCACTTGGTCGCGTCCTCGCCCCGGGGAACGGGCTGGGCGTCGAGGGTGTACTTGTATTGGGTACGCAGATGGGTCTCTAGGAGACGGATCGCTCCAGAATCATTGCGCACGGGGCGTGTTTGTGGGTTGGGGTCGATGCCGCCGTTCTCGACCACCTCTCGCGCGAGCTGGGCGATCTCGGGCTCGATCTGGGTCGGGATGACTACTCCTCGCTCTGTCCCCTCCGGTACCGTGATGCTGCGGAACTCGTCGTTGACCGATCGGACGGTGTAGTTGATGGTGCCGCCGATGCCGTCCTTGAGGAACAGGCCCGGCTGGAAGTCAAACCCGATGCGCATAGGACGGTCCCCGACTCGGAACTCGACCGGCCTCCACGGCGCGAAGAGGTAGACCGGCCCGTCATTGACGCTGCGCATCGTCATTTCGCACTGCATGTCCCAGGTTGAGTTGTCGAACGAGTCACGCGGCTTGAGCGTGGTGTTGGGCTGGTAGAGCTGGGTGCGCTCCGCCAGGGGCATGTCCATGGGTGAGCCCCGTCGCCACTTCCCCTGCTGATATTGCTCGAGCACCGCACCGCGCAGGTAGATCGGGGTGCTGTTTTCAGCACCGATGTTCATGCCATTGCGATCGGTCAGCGTCATATCGAGCACCGGCTTGGTCGACATGGAGATCATCCCGGGGCGTCCCAGGTCAACCGAATCGCTGAACCCGGAGACCGAACGGGATGCCCCCCACTGGTCAAAGCCGGGGCCACCGATATTGCGTGGGAGTACCACGAAGATGACCCCACCGATGAGTGTGCAGATGAACGCCGTCGCGACGAGCATGGATCGGACATCGACACGCGTGGCATGCGTGATGCGTGCGCGGCGTTGAGCGCCCAAGCTCACGACATTGTGCAGTTGGAAGAGCACAAACGCACGGAGCAGTAGCACGCTCTCTATGAGCATGAGCAGGCCTGTAATGAAGTTGTTGCTTGTGAGCACCGCCGCAACCAGCACGGAGAGACAGAGTACGAGCACCTGCGCGTCGTCCCGTGCAGAGCGTAGATCGAGGAGCTTGACGCTCAGCAGCAAGGCGGTGAATACGGCGAAAGCGCTCACGCCGACACCGACTCGCAGGATCTCGACGGCGGCGATGGCGATGACCAGCAGCAGGACTGTGTTGATGGCCACCCGTGGTGCGGGGCGTGCTGGGCGGACGGACCCGAACCAGCAGGCGAGTACGCTGAGAAGTGTGAGCACCATGTACACCGGGTTCGCATCGGCGACCGAGAATGAGATCACGGCACCGATGATGGCCCAGAACATCGCTCGTCGGAATGAACCAGCGACGGTCTGGCGACTTTTCCTGGACCGCCGGCTCATGGCTTCCCCCCCAGTGACTCAGGCAACGATTCAGGGTTCTTCAGCCATGATTCCGGCCTGGTCAGATCCACGACCCGGGCGCCGGGTGTGCCCTTGGGTGCTGAGCTGCCCGCTTTGAGCACGATCACCCGGTCTCGCTCCCGTGCCGGTGGCGGTGTGACCGGGGCGTCCTCGATATCGAGGTCCACCATTGCCAGTGCGCGCAGTGTACGCCCCGCGTGGGACCGCCCGGTCATGGGGTCAACGCGGAGCCCGCGTTGGGGGTACCAGAGCCCGATCGGGATCGATCGTGATGCGCCCTGCTCGATCAACGCGGCACCCGCGGCGATCGCACGCTCGCACATCTGCTCATATTGATCGCTGCCGGGTTCGGGTTCCACAATCCAGACCCAGATCCGGGACGAGATGGTCTGAGTGTGTTCGACAACCACGAGTTCCGCGCGCCTGGCGCTGTGCTTCCACGAGATGCGTCGACGCGGATCGCCCGGTACGTATTCCCTCAGACCCCAGAACTCGTCGCTGCGGCCGCCACGAGCCGAGCGTTTCCGGGCCTGCTCTCCCTGTGCGTGCGTGTGTCGGAGCAACTCCGATCGCAGTTGCAACTTGTGAGGGAGCACCAGCAGGGTCCTGGGCTGCTCGAAAATGAGCGATTTCTGGAGAAGCCCGAATGGGAACCGTGTTGAGAGCCGGATGCGTCTGAGGGTGACCCGCCCGCGTTTGCTCGGCTTGAGGGTGCCCATGAATGAACCGCTCTGGCCTGGCCCGATGTGGATGACGCTCGCGGGCAGGAAGGTTCCCATCATGTTGGGCGAATCCGGCATCTCGCTGATCAGGGCCGCGAAGAGCGGGAAGAACCTCGACCGGTTGATGACGGTGTAGTGCAAACGGAGCGTTTGCCCCGCGTTGACCTCTTTGAATGCCCGCGACCGCAGGCGGGTCTTCATGAGGGCATTGCCCGAGAAGATCCCAGAGACGATGAGGGTGGCGATCGCGACGCCAAAGAGCCAGAAGAGGAGGTTATTCTGCGAGTTGATCGCACCGACGGCAAGGAAGAGTGTGACAGCGATGTAGACAATACCACCGAAGGTCAACCGCGATTCACGCCGAATGGCCCTACTCGCTCGGTTGGGCTTTGCCGAGCCAGTGTCATCGATCGGCGCTGGGGCGCTGATGGATCTTCGATACCCGCGTTTGATGCTGAAACTGGTCACTCAGAGTTCGATACTCATTCATTGGGGTCACGGTTCGGCTCTGGGGGCACATATCCGGGACGCGTGATGACCACACACAGCAGTTGGTTTCCCTCTGTGGGCATGAATGTTGTCGATCGAGCGGTGTACACGCCATCGCCGGAGACATGGATTTCGACCACATCGCGCGGGAAACTCCCGCCCGGGAAGGGCAGTTCGAAGTCGCCAAACTCGTCCGAGACGGCTTCTGCGTACACGCCACGCCCACGCGCAACACTCCCGCCCTTGGCCAGAACCGACACCGTGAGCCCCGGGACACCGAGTTCATCGAAGCGTTCATCGCCTGGGGCAGCAACGACGGCCTGGCCGACTGATCCGGTGATGACACGACCACGCACATAGGTTGTCGATTTGCCACAACCAACGAGGGTGACCAGTGCCATCGCGATGGCAACAAGCATCAGCAGGGCGTCGACGCGTCGAGCGGTGAAGCGATGAAACATGCGTAATCTCCCGAATCTGTGTCTTTGTGGGAGCGGGTCAGACGCCGCTCTGATTCAGTTGATCGGCAAAGTCCTCGGGTTTGGGCAGATCTTTCACGCTTGCGAGCCCGAAAGTATCGAGAAACTGGCGCGTGGTGCCATAGAGCATGGGGCGTCCGAGTTCCTCGGCGCGGCCGGTGATTTTGACCAAGCGGCGTTCCATGAGGGTCCGGACGACCTCACCACAAGCGACACCACGGATGGCCTCGAGTTCGGCGCGGGTGACGGGCTGGCGGTAGGCGATGATGGCGAGGGTCTCAAGTGCCGGTTTGGAGAGACGGGTGGTGGCCCGCGAGCGGTGCATCGCAGCGATAACCGGGGCGTGCTCGGGGCGGGTCATCATGCGATAGCCCCCTGAGACTTCTTCGATGGTGAATGCACGCCCCTGCTCACGATACTGCGTATTCAAGGCATCGATCGCCTCGACAACCTGTGCATTCCCTATGGGTTGGTCCAGAAAAACGCCCATGGCGTCGGTGATCGCGGCCACTTTCAGGGGGCGATCGCTGCTGACTAGCATGGCCTCAACTGGGGCCAGAATGGTGCTCAGATCGACCGTCGGGGTCGTGGTCTGAGGTTCTGACGACGAGGATTCTTCAGTCGCCGGGGCTGCTTGGTCGGGCTGGGCGTCTTCGGTGATTGCTTCAACACTCATGCACACACTGTATCAGGGCTGGGCGTGCCCTGCCCGTCCGGGGCTCGTGATATGCTCTGAACCATGCATGACCAACACCTCGATGAACCGATGCCGACGCACCAGCACCGATACGACGGGCTCGATGAGCTGCCCGTCCTGATCGTGCACCGCCGACGAGAAGGGCTGTTTTTAGTGCTGGCGGGGCTATTCCTCGGTACGCTGGCGATGCTGAATATTCTGGGCATCTCGCGTTTCGTTGTGCTGGCATCGTGGTCAGATCAGGGTGGTCTGAGCTGGGGGCAATGGGGTCAGATCAGCTTTGCCGTCGCCGTTGGTGTCTTGCCGTACCCGCTCACCTTCCTGTGCACGGACTTCATCAGTGAGCTCTACGGGCGTCGAAGGGCGAACTTTGTCGTCTGGGTTGGTCTGATCCTCAATATCTGGGTGATCATTATTCTCTGGCTGGCGGGCACACTCCCGGTCCAAGGCGAGATGGTCTCGTACGGCTTCAACGCGCTGGGGAATGAGGTCGTGGGCCCCCAACTGCCCAGCGCGGTCTACGACGATGAGGGAGTCTTCCTGCGATTCAGTGAGGACTGGACTTTCTATCGCATGCAGCAGCTCGCCTTCGGCGCCGTTGCCGCATCCATGATCGCGTACCTCATCGCTCAGCTGGTTGATGTGCAGGTCTTTCATTTCTGGAAGCGTCTGACCCGCGGCAAGCATCTCTGGCTCCGCAATAACGGATCGACGCTTGTAAGCCAACTCGTCGACACCACGGCGGTGATCCTGATCACTCACTACTACGCGCATGCTCTGCCGATCAGCGAGGACCATCCAGTTATCGGACAGTTGCTGGTTTTCATTGCGACGGGGTACGCGTTCAAGCTCGTGATGGCCCTGCTCGATACGCTGCCGTTCATGTACGGCTCTCGGATCCTGGCCCGATATCTACGCCTGCCTCCCCCTGGGAATGAGGTAGCAATCGAAAGGGATTCGGATCGCTGAATCGGGTCAACTCGAGCGAAGTGAAACAGGGAAATTGCCGATTAGACATGCGTTCTGATATGCACAGTACCGGTCGGAGAACCCTATGAGCACACCCCTGATTCTGCTTGCTGACGACGAGCCGCACATCACGCACATCATCTCGCTGAAGCTGACCAGGGCTGGCTTGGATGTGGTCGTGGTTGAAGATGGCGAGATGGCGTTGAAAGCCGCGATCGAGCGCCGTCCGGATGCGATCGTGACCGACCTGCAGATGCCATACCTTTCAGGGATCGAGCTTGCCCAGCAGTTATCGACGAACGAACAGTGCAAAGACATCCCGATCATTCTGCTGACCGCTCGGGGGTACGCGGTTGAGGAGGAGCTTGAGAACCTGCCGTCGATCAAGAAAATGCTGTCGAAGCCATTCAGCGCCAAGGACCTGCTCAGGGACATCAATGCGTTGCTCAGCTCAGATGGGCGTGAGGAGCGTGCTGCATGAACATCAGGCGTACGGCAAAGCAGGTTGATCTCTTCCCAGAAGAGTTTGTGAATCGTTGCAGTGAAATCGGTCTCGTCAGCTGGCGACTGGATCTCAACGGGATGCCGATGAATGACCCGGAAGCACCCAGCATGCTTGCGATGTGGCTCAGCTCGCGTCCAATCCGGATGATGATGACCGAAGCGGCCATGATCTGGTCCGCCCAGGAGGAGTTTGTCGCACAGGAATTGCACCCGGGCTTATGGGCGTTCCCCTTCGTCGAAGAGCATCGTGATCGGCGGACAGGCATCTTTGTCGCGCTGGGATTCAGCCCCGAAATCCTCGAGAGCGATCTCATCGACCAAGGCTGCAAGGGGAATCAGCTCCAGCGTTCGGCGCTGCTGCACATCCTTCGTGACCGGGCGAAGTTCCAGGGTAACTCCGCGAGTCGGATCATGAGCGCACTCACATGGATGCTCAACGATCTTCGATCTCTGAAGAAGGATCAGGAGACCATCGAGCTCTTCAGCGACCAGCTCGGGGACTCGTACGAGGTGGTGACCACACTGCAGGACCTCGGGAGCTCGATGGGCACGCTCAACGAGCCCGACAGCATCATCAACGACGGCATCACGGAAATCGCGGCCACGCTCGACTACAGCTGGGTCGCGTGCTGCATTCGTGACGATAGCGATGTCGCTGCGGTACTGAAGTCGACTTTGCATCAGGCGGGCATGTCGGTCATGAGTTGCGAGCAGGCCTCGCAGATCATTGAGCACACACGCCAGTGCGAGGAACTCGGGCACGCTGACCGGGTCAAGATCTACCCCGTGCCGGTGGGCATGGATCAGCTTGAGCCACAGCTTTTGGTGCACCCGATCGAGCGCGATGGCGAAGAGCTGGGGTTCCTGATCGCCGGCGGCAAGCAGGGCGACGACCCGCAGGTCTCGAGCCATGAGACCAAACTTATGGAATCAATCTCCGGCATGCTTGGTGCAGCCCTGGAGAATGCGGAGTTGTACCACCGTCAGAAGCTGACCTTCCTGGGCACGATCAAGGCACTCTCGGCCGCGATCGATGCCAAGGACCAGTACACACGGGGTCACTCTGAGCGTGTCGCGATGCTTTCGGCAATGCTCGCCGAGCGTGTCGGGTACAGCAGTGAAGAGGCCGAGCGGATCCGGATCTCCGGGCTGGTGCATGATGTCGGCAAGATCGGAGTCCCCGAGGTTGTGCTGTGCAAACCATCACGACTGACCGACGACGAGTTCGAGATGATCAAGCGTCACCCCACGATCGGCTACGAGATCATCAAGGACATCCCGGATCTGCAGGACATCCTCCCCGGCGTGCTCCATCACCATGAACGCTGGGACGGCAAGGGATACCCCGCGCAGCTTGCGGGTGAGGACATCCCGCACATGGCTCGCATCATGGCGCTGGCCGATACCTTCGACGCGATGAGCTCCAACCGTGCGTACCGCTCGGGCATGCCACGCGACAAGGTGTTCGCAGAGTTCCGCAAGTGCGCGGGCAGCCAGTTCGACCCGGATCTGGTTGAACCGTTCCTGGCGCTTGACTTCAGCATCTTCGACGAGATGGTGGCGCACCACAAGGCCCAGAGCCCGGCAACGCAACTGCCCGACGCGGCCTGAACTGCAATAAAAACTGATCACTCGAAGACGCGGACCCAAGTGTCTTCCTCGAACTCATCGGTGAATGCGTCCGGCTTGAAATCCGCGATCTGCTTCACCTGAGATGAAGTCAGCGCCTTATCGAACATGGCGACATGAGCGATGGATCCCTCGAACCCAACCTGAGCGGTACTGAGAAGCCCGATTTCGTATCCTGCCCCGATCAGCAGTGGTTGCTCTCCGCCGCTGTTTGAGGAGGTGCTGATCCCGTGGGTGTTGTACTTGTTGCTGTTGAGCAGCGCTCCATCGAGAAATATTTTGAATCCATCGCTGTGATGCCAAGTGATAATGACGTTGTGCCACTCGTTGATGGTAAACGAACCACCGCTCGTGAAGATGAAGTTGTTGATGTTGTACGCCCCGTCGTCTCGGATATAGGTCAGGAGCGAGTTGTTGAGCACGGTCAGGCTCAGTGTCGGTGCGTACCCGCTCCGGTCACGGTAGAGCAGCCCGAGCAGACCGTAGGATTTCAGCGCGTTTGAGCCAGTAGATTTGACCCACAGACTCATCGAAGCCTCACGCTGCTTGAAGATACCGCCCCATGGGATTTCGACATAATCCGAGTCGTTGTTGAAAACCGGGACATACCCACCCTCATCGTTCATGCCCGCAGCCGCGACACTGGGCTTGAGAAACTTCCCATCCAGACCGTCTTTGAGTTCGAATGCGGTTGACGGGTTATCTGTTTCGTTGAGCGGCCAATATGCCTGAAGGCCATAGTCATCGAGAAAATCGAAGTAGTCGACTTTGATTCGCGAGTAGACAAACTTGACCGATTCGCTCGCGATCCCGCTTGTTGCGGTGACAGTCACCTCGTAGCGGTCTGTTGATTGATCGACCGCCGCAAGGGTATCGGCGTCGAGGACCTCGCTCGTGTATTCCTGACCCGCGAGCTTGAACTCTGGGAACACCATGCCCTTCTGAGCGGTTCTGTTCCAATCGTTATCTGCGTAGATCTTCCCGATTGCGTACTCGGTCGCGTTGAGGATGCCGGCGCTGTTGGCATTCATCTGCTCAGCGATCGATGCTTGGGCGTTGTCGCTGCTGCGGATCGCCACACCGATGAGAATCATTGAGCCGACGGCCGCCACCGTGAACAGCGTCAGCACATAGATCGAGCCTGTCTTTCGGGCTTGTGGTGTGCGCATGGCTTATGGCTCCTGGAGAACAAAGCCGATCTGATCGGCTGCGTGGGTATGCAGGGTGACGATCTCGGCCAGTTGCACGCCGTCTTTGCTCACGGTGACCGTGACGCGCTTGCCGCCCGAATAGCCTCGGCTGTTGGAACTCGGATCAATCAGACTCATATGCTCGACTTTGACCGAGCGGGTCCAACCGGCGAGATTGGCGAGCTTCGTGCCGTCTGAGAGTTGGGGCGGTGAGTTCGAGAGGCCGTTGTAATCATCGATGTCGTTGTATGTCGAACGGGTCTCTGCCATGCCCGGCGCGAGTGTTTCGAGGTCAGCGCTCCCGGGTGCGGTGAAGTATTTGGTTGAGATCTCTTCGCTGAGTTCTCGCGCGAGGCTCGTGGCGATGGCCTTATCAGCCATCACGCTGCCGGATCGCACCACGGGCCCGACAATCTGGATCGTACCAACCAAGACAAATGCGACGAGCAGCGTCGAGATGATGGTCTCGGCCATCGTGATGCCACGCCTTGATGTGGGGTGTGATGTGCTCATATGAGCTCCGGTCGGTATGGCGTGTTTATGAAGGATTCAAACCGCTGCTGGATGGTCCCATCAATCTCCAACTCCAGCTTCATGAATCGCAGCAGCCCTGAATCGGATGTGAAGCTCAGCTTGTAATCAGCCATGCTCGTGCACAGGATCTGGTAGTCCTCACCATCCACGCGTCGGCGAATCATCTTCGCATCACCAATGAACTCGTAGCGCGCTTCGCCATACGCACCCTCTACATCTGGCTTCACAATCTTGATGATGAGGCGTGTTGTGTTGCCCGACACCTGCTCGTCGATCTCTTGTGCGCTGAGCAGGTCTGAGCGCAGCATGTTGCAGATATCGTGCACGGCACGATCACTGGCGCCCAGCTCGCTCTCGCTGGGGATGGCATGGGCACCGAGCAGCACGGAACTACTCAGCCCGACCGTGAGCACCGAGATGATTGACAGGCTGACAACCGCTTCGATGAGCGTGATCCCCGGTCTCGTTGCTCGTTTGTTCGAGTGTTTCTTCATGCCTGGCCCCTTCAGATCGTGGTGTTCGTGCATCTCGGCACCCACTACTTCCCGACGAGCTTTCCATACAAATCGGCCGCAAGTTCTGCCGTCTTGATTTCCTCAGCCGTCTCGGTCCGACTCACTGCTGGTCGGCTGAACCCGTTGCCTGAGAAGTTCACGGCCTTCTCGATCCCTTCTCTGAGAATCCCGATTTGGAAATCGATTTCTATATCACCCATCACGCTGATCACGATGTCCTCGTCATCACCGATATTTGTTCGAGAGAGTTCAACGCCCAGAGGCTCCTCGGCGAGGTCACGGATGAGAACGACCGAGTCGCTTGCGGCCGAAGTCCCCTCGAAGGCGATGTACAGTTCCTTGCTCGGGTAAAACGCGATGAGGTGTGGTTTGCCGGTCGCTCGCGCTCGGAGCCGGATCGTCTCGATATCCTTCTCGATCACCCGCTGAGCAGCCGCGAGCCGTCGCCCGGTGCCGGCATCGGCAAACCGCGGGGCGGCGATGGCGGCGATGACGCCCACGATCACGATGACGAGTGTCATCTCGAGCATCGAGAATCCTCTGGCTGTGCTCGCTGCGGGTTTCATGCTGCTCCTCTCAAGAACCAGAACGCCCCGCCCTGCATGAGCAAGACGGGGCGAAGGACGATCAGTAGTTGATGGCTTCAATACGCGTTGTACTGCACGCCACGAACATCGACTTCGGCGTCGGGCAGGTTGGCGGAAACGGCACCTGTGGTCGCGTTGTAGACCCAGCCGGCGGTTGTGCCGCCCTGAGTCGCGATGAAACCGGCCTTGCCCTTGTTTGTACCGACCTTCAGCTTGGGAACCTCACGCAGGTATGGGCCGAGGTAGTACTCGGTCGTCTTGCTTGCGTTCGCAGTGCCGGCGTCGTTTGTGTATGTGGTCAGCTGATCTTCGATGTCATCAAAGGTAGGCAGCAGGCCACCGTGCTCGGCCTTGTACAGGTCGATCGCGCTGCGCATCACGGCCAGGTCGGCGACCAGGCCCGAGTCAGCGGCACCCGAAGCGCCACGGCTCATACGCGGGATGGCGATCGCGCCGATAATGCCGATGATAACGACAACGATGACCAGTTCGATCAGGCTGAACGCGCTGCGACTGGCTTTGGGGTGAGTCATTGTAGGATGCATGGTGTGGTTCTCCTTGTTGAAGATCAGCTACTGATCTGTCCTGCCGAAACATCGGCTCCTCGTCGGGGTGTGTTCAGCCCGGGCCCCCGCATTTGGGAAATGACACAGCATCTGTCCCCTACAATCGTCAAGGTCCGGTCTGCGTCGGCATCTCTACTGAGTAGATCTGGCCATTGCGTCTGAGAACGACGCCTCTCTCTCGGACCTTCAACAGTGTAAAACCATTCGAGTCGACTTGCCCGACTCGAATCAGTTTTCCACCCAGAACCGCCCCACCGCCGCTTGGCGCAGGCATGACCGCTGTGAGGCTGGGCAAATCGGGCGCACTGGGCTGGATCCTTGGGAGCGTCGGTTCGTTCTGGATCAGATCCTGGGTCTCCAGCGTCGAATCGGTGCCGTTGAGCACGGGCTCGATCAGCTGCTCGAGCGTGAACCCCGAGCCGAGCGTGGCCTGCGGGCTTCGAGCAGACTGCTCACGCTTGGCGAGCCGGTCCATGAGCAGCTTGGAAGCGGTCAAACCTGACGACGCGGTCGCCTGGTTCACGACCGGAGCTTCCCCTTGAGCCGCGACCGGAGCGGCCAGGGCATCGCCCATCGCCGAGGCGCTTGATGGTGCAAGAAATCCTTGATCGATCACCAGCGCAGCGCCAGCGATTGAGAGGATACCGATGAAGATTTTGCGTTCCTTCGAGAGTCCCATGCGTTCAAGTAACCAATACGCTGATGGGGCTTGCAAACGATCTGAGCAGAATACTTCAGGATTGTTCGACAGGATCAACAAACCAGTACATCATCATGCGTACTCGGACCTTCTGGCTGCCGAAGACCTCGCTCGTGAGCTCAATCGATTGGATGTGGGTATCGGGCATGCGGGCATCCAGCTGCTCAAGCATTTCCGCCACATCATCTGCGTCGGCGCTGCCGATGAGCTCGAGCGGCTGCACGGGCACGCGAGCATCGGCGATCATCTCCAGCGGCTGCAGGGAATCGACACTGAGCCCGGCGTTCTCCGCCAGTTCCACGATATCGGCCGAGCGTGCGTTGATCTGCTTCACCGAAACCAGGTCCAGATCTTGGCTGGTGATGCGTTCGAGCCGCTGCACCCTTGTCGCCAATGCTGTGCGGGTCGTGACAGTCTCATTCAGTCGGTCTTTGGTCGTGGTCAGCTCGTGGCGGGCGCTGAGGAAGAGACCGCGGCGTTTGGCGACCGCGTGGGTTGCGAACCAGACCGAGCCGCCGGCCACGAGCAGACACGCGATCGCACCTGTGGCGTGGACTTTGAGCAAGCCATGATTGCGGTTGTTCAGGCTCATGGTGTCACCTCAATATCCTCCGGTGTTTCCCCGACCCGCACAAAGATCTGAAACTCGATCACTTCTTGACCATCGAGATCACGCCGAGCCGTTCGGGCCAGCTCGATCTCATCGAAGAGCCCGAGTGACTCGACCGCGACGACGAACGCGCGGGCATCGGTCTGCGTGGATGCGATCCCCTGGATCTGGATACTGATCGGCTGATCGCCCTCGACTCCGGCGCCTAATGCGCTGAGCGCCGTGAACCGGACCCGATCATCACTCACATCGACAAACTGTGCAAAGACATCTCGCCAATCGATCCGGTTCTTCACGAGTTCGAGTACCTGCTCTTTTTCCTGCAGCTGACCGAGGCGTGCCTGTAGCTTGGGGATCGCGGCCTCGTTGGCACCGAGCTGATTGCTCACATGCTCGATCTGTGCGTCGATTGATGGGTCGCTGAGCGCCGCGTTCCCTCCGATATACGCCCCAGGAATCCCAACGAGTACACAGGTTGCGGCGAATGCGCAGATCCATTTACCCATGCAATGCCGGCGTGCTCGTGCCAGCTGCGCCTCGCTCGGGACCAGGTTCACCAGTGCAATTGTTGTACTGCTCATGAGTCGAACCTCGCGGCAAGCCCGTAGGCGTAGGTCAGTCGCGCGGGGAGTGAACCGTCATACTGATTGCTCATCACTTCAACAAGTGCATTGGGTGCGCTGGAGACAACAGGGATCCCGAGCACCGAATCAAACCGCGCAAGTAGCGTCGGGTTCATGGACCCGTACCCGCTCATAACAATTTTGCCCAGCGGGGCCATTCTGAACGAGTGCGACACATACGCGATCGCAACATCGAGTTCTGACGCCAGATCCTTGCTCAGGGCCGCCCAGCACGCGGAGCACACCCGCTCGATCTGTTCGGCGTGCTCACCGGTGTATTCCTGATTGAACACCTCACGGGCGCTGCGCTCGCTGAGCCCGAAACGCGATGTCGCGTGCTCCCATACCCGCCGGGCCCCGTGCGCGATGCGACGCACATAGACAATGCGATGCCCCAGCGTCACGATCGCGAGGGAACTGAACCAGTTCACAAGCAGCACGGCATTGATCTCGGGCTGCGGCGTCACGATCCCGATCGACGGCGTATCGAGCACCCCTCGCATGATCGCCAGCTCGGGGATATCGATACCGGCGACGGACATCCCGCCGGCTTCGTAGGCCTGCATCATGCTCTTGATCGCATCACTCGGACACGCGACGGCCATGCTCTCGCTGGTTCGCCCACGCTGTGGTAAATCCCAGAAACCGAACTCAAAGGCGTTCGGCTCGCATTTGCGGGCCCGAGCAACTTCAAGGCGTGCCAGTTGCTCTAAAGGTGCACCGCTCTCGGGAGGGGGTAGCTCGAAGACATGCTGCCCACAATCGCGTGTCTGCGGGGCGGACGAAATCGCCGTCCCCTTGAACCCCCTGCGACCGAGAATGGCCATGGCCCATTTCATTTCCTCCTCACCAGGATGGCCGTAGGCTGAATCCTGCGCGACATGCTCCGCACTCAGACGCGGGAAGACGGCCCACGCGTGGACCCGCTTCGCGTCGCCCTCTTGAATCAGTTGCACGGCTCTGAACTCGTGCTGATCGAGCTCGATGCCGATCGCTGAACGCTGTGATTTCATCCCGATCAGGCTCATGTCGCCCCCCCACCCGCAGTCGCGGTCAGATCGAACAGTGGCAGGAACATGCTGATTGCCACAAAGCCAACGAGAACGCCCAGGCCGATCATGATGACCGGCTCGATCAGTGATGAGACCGATTTGATGATGGTCTCGTTGTCTTCATCAAGGTAATCAGAGATATGAACAAGCACCTCCGCGAGACGCCCGGTCTGCTCGCCGTTGCGAATCGCCTCGCAAGCGGATGACATCATGAGCCCATCGCGAGCAAACGCGCTGCTAATTGGCTCGCCCTTGGTCACCGCGTCTTCGGCGTTATCGAGCAGCTCGATGTATTTCGGATTACTGACCGACTCCCGGGTCAGCTCGATCGAGTCGAGCATGGGCACCTTGGCCTCGAGCAGAACACCCATCAGGCGTGTGATTCGGGCGGTCATGAAGGATCGCTGGATCTCGCCGAGTTTGGGCACATTCAGCGACAGAACACTCAGCGTGTTGCTGCCCTTCTCACTGCGTACCCAACGGATAGCAAGAACGATGCTCAGGATGATGCCAGGGATGACGCCGAACCAGTACGCTCGAACAAAGTCGGAGATCGCCATCAGGAACGCGGTCGTTGCCGGCAGGGGAGTGTCGAGCGTTTCGAACATGCCCGCGAATCGGGGCAGCACGACGCCGATCAGCAGACCGATCACAATGACCGCGACCCCCATCAGCAGGATAGGGTACATCATCGCCCCCATGAGATTCGACTTGATCTGTGCCTGCTTGCGGGTGAGGTTCGCAACTCGCTGCAGCATGACATCCAAATGCCCTGACGATTCGCCCGCGGCCACGAGCGAACGGAACACCGCATCGAACACCTCGCTGCGATCATCCAGCGCCGCCGTCAGCGAATCACCCTCTTCGAGGCGCATACGGACATCCTTGAGCACACCCGTCCAGTTCTCGTTCGTGCTCTGACGCTCGATCGATGAGATCGCGTCTACCAGCGGGGTACCGGTGGCGATCAACACGGAGAGCTCCCGTGCGAACTCTGCGACCATGCGCGGGTTGATCTTTGAAGATCGGCGTCTGTGTGTCGTCTTTGCCGTGCCGCCTTTGAGCCCGTCGCCCTCCACGATGTTGCTTACGAAGAACCCCTTCTTGCGCAGCAGCTCGTTTGCCTCATCCTTGCTTGAGGCTTCGATGGAACCCGATTTCTGCGATCCCGACTTGTCGTATGCCTGATAGCTGAACTTCATGCCGCGACCCCCTTCGCGCCAGGCCCCTTCGCCTCATCGCCCTCGTTATCGTCGACTTGGGTCACGCGGATGACTTCTTCAAGGCATGTGTGCTGTTCGATTGCCAGCCGTACACCCTCTTCACGGAGTGAGAGCTGGCCCTGCTGGTGCAGCAGCCCGCGAAGCTGGTGCGTCGGGGCGTTCCGGTAGATCAGACGCCGCAGTTCCGGGGTGACTTCCATGAACTCATAGATGCCCATACGCCCCTGGAAGCCGGAGTCATGACAGCTGGTGCACCCCGCCCCCTTTCTGAACGCCTTGCCGGTCATCTCAGGTATGCCCGCGTCCTGGAGGACCTGATCACTCGGGAAGTATTTCATCGAGCACGCCGGACAGATTGTGCGTGCAAGGCGCTGAGCCACGACACCGTTGAGCGCGCTGCTGAGCAGGTATGCCTCGACATTCATATCGCAGAGGCGTGCGACGGCTCCCGGCGCATCGTTGGTGTGCAGCGTCGCGAGCACGCCGTGCCCGGTCAATGCGGCTTGCACCGCAACATGAGCGGTTTCCTGATCGCGGATCTCACCGATCATGATGATGTCCGGGTCCTGACGAAGGATCGATCGAAGCGTGCGGGCGAAGTTCAGCCCGATGGCGTCGTGCACCTGAATCTGGTTGATCAGGTCGAGCTGGTATTCAACCGGATCCTCAACCGTCACGATGTTGAGTTCGGGGCTCCGGAGCAGATCGAGTGCCGAGTAGAGTGTCGTGGTCTTGCCCGAACCCGTAGGTCCAGTGACGAGCACCATGCCGTGCGAAAGACGGAGCGTGCGCTGGAACGCCTCGAGTGATTCGGGGCGGAAGCCAAGGTCTTCCATGCGTACACGCAGGTTCTGCTTGTCGAGGATACGAATCACGAGCTTCTCGCCCAGCAGGGTCGGGATGCTCGATACTCGAAGGTCAATCTCGCGCCCCTCTGCGACGATGCGTACACGCCCCTCCTGAGGCATGCGTTTCTCAGCGATATCCATCTTCCCGATGATCTTCACACGCGACACGATCGCGGCGTGCATGCCCGGCGGCGGCTTCATCAGATCACGCAGGGTGCCGTCGATTCGGTAGCGGATCCGCGAACCGTTCTTGCTCGGTTCGATATGGATGTCTGACGCCTTGTCCTTGACCGCGGTCAGCAACGCGACATTGACCAGGTTGACGATCGGCGACCCCTCGACCATGTGGTCGAGGTCGGTGGTCGGGCCCTCGTCCACCTGCTCGCGTTCGATGACCTCGACATCCGACTCAGCGAGACTGGTCAGGAACGCGTCGACATCGACATCGCCCTCGGCGTACTTGTGAATGAACTCGAGGATGTTCTCCTCGAGCGCAAGCACCGGCTTGATCTCTTTCCCCGTCAGTTCACGCAGGCGGTCGATTGCCGGCAGGCTCTGGGGTTCTGACATCGCAACCGTGAGCGTATCGTGGATTCGGAACAGCGGGATTGCGCAGAGTCGCTCGGCTTCTTCGTTTCCGATGAGTGGGAGCAGGCTCGGGTCAATCAGACCGTGCCTGAGTTGCACCC
The DNA here is from genome assembly GCA_043100965.1 of Phycisphaerales bacterium JB052. Taxonomy (GTDB): domain Bacteria; phylum Planctomycetota; class Phycisphaerae; order Phycisphaerales; family UBA1924; genus UBA1924. Next base: position 46,440 of record JBICHR010000001.1, read on the forward strand.
CAGGCACCCCGAGGCACTTGGCGAGCGATTGGACCAGAGTCCCGCCCGAAATAGTGCCCTGATCGACGAGCACCTCACCCAGCATACGCCCGGCGGATTTCTGCTCCGCCAATGCCTTGGAGAGATCTTCCTCGGTGATGTGCCCATCGCTGATAAGCACCTCGCCGACGAGCCGGGGACGCTGCGCACGACGCATCATCCCGCTCCGCTGCGAGATCTTGGGATCGTCTGGATGAAGCTGGTCAGCATCGCTCACAGGAAACTCCGAACCGCTGACTGCACATCTTCGAACTGTTGGAACTTGCTTGTGATGCCCGTCAGGGACATGATCTCGCGCAGTGTATCGCTGATACCACAGAGCTTGAGTTGCTGGCCTCCAGCACCAACCTCCTCGGTTATCTCCACAAGCGCTTCGAGCCCATTGGAATCAACAAAGGTCATCTTGCTGGCATCGATCACGAACCGGCCAAGCGTGTTGCCCAGCACCTGGAATGATTCGTTCTTGAGCAACGCCGCATCGTTCTCGCTGCTCACCGGGCCATCAGGACGCACGACCGTGACCGCACCGTGTCTTGTGGTTTCAACCTGCATCGTGCACCTCCTGGCTTACGCCGCCTGCTTCGATTCAGTTGTGCCGGGCACGAAGAGTGTAAAGGTACTTCCCTGATCGATCTCAGATTCGAGTGTGATATCACCGCCGTGCAGGCGTGCGATCTGGCGAGCCAGCGCGAGCCCAAGCCCCGACCCGGTCACCTTTGCGATGCGCCGATCGTCTGCTCGTGTGAATCGCTCAAAGATGCGTTCCTGCTGCGACTCGTCGATCCCGATCCCCGTGTCGGTGATGCTCACCGACATCGCGTCGTGCTCATCGAAGCTCGCGGTCACGCTGACCGTACCACCCGATGGCGTGTATTTGATCGCGTTGCCCATCAGGTTGTGCAGTGCCTGACCGAGCCGATCGCGGTCGGCTTGGATTGTTGGGAACTTCGGCGGCAGATCGAAGTCGAGCGTGATGGACTTATCCCTGGCCTGCGCCTGGTAGTCTTCCTCGAGCTCGGTGAAGAGCTGCTCGGTCCGCATCGACTCGCGTCGGATATTCAGCGACCCCGCTTCGATCTCCGAGACGCACAGCATATCGCCAACGATACGCTCCAGACGACGGGTCTCGGACGAGATCACGTTCAGCGCCTTCTCACGCACCTGCTCATCGGCCTCGTCCGCTTCGATCGCCTCTTCGCAATACAAACGAATCGTCGTTAGCGGCGTGCGAAGCTCATGCGTTGCCTGCGCGATGAACGCATTCTGCGACTGGCTTGACAAGCGTTGCTGTGTGATGTCTTCGATGAACACAACTGCTCGAGCGACGCCCTCTTCCTCAACACGCATGATGCTTGCTTTCAGCACTGAGCCGTTGGATTCCAGGTTGTCGACATCGCCAAGCTCAACAACACGCCGCACCGAACCCTCGGCCTCGAGGGCCGCACGAACCTGCTCAATCAATGGGTCAAAGCCCTCGATCTGCGTCAGGTCAGCTCCGATCAGCTGATCACGCATCGACCGGAGGAAAACCGCGGCCGCGCCGTTGATATACAGCACGCTCAGGTCTTGGTCGACCAGCACCATGCCCTGCGTAAGCACATTGCACGCCGAAGGGAGCCCGAAGGATTCACCACCCCCACTGGTGCTGACCGCAACGATGTCTTGTTCGCTGATAGCTCGATCGAACTCATCACGCTCAGCAAGCAGTGTGTTCCACGCGATGGCTTCGGTACCGAGTGTATCGCCGACACGGAGACATTCTGTCCGACGCTCGCCCTGCTCGATTTGCCGGAGCGATTCGCCAATTGCCGCCAGTGCGCCCAAGCGGAAGCGGAAACGACGATAAACAAGGAGTGTCAGAACCAAGCCAACCGCGGCGACCCCGACCGATGAAGCCCTGATCATTTCTGAGCCAGCGATCGCCTTGGTCTGGTCGATTTCAAGCTCCAGCACACCGCCATGCTGGCCAAAGATCTGCAGGGGCTCGCTGACGCGTGTGACCCCGATGCGGGGATCCGCGATCAGGCTTGAGGGGATCTCAACGCTCGATTCATTCAGCACAGGGATCTCATTGATCGTGATCTCATTGGGCTCGGTCGACGCGATGATGCCCCCTTGGGGGAAGCTGACTCGCCCTGAGGTGATCATGGCCGAAGCCGCAGAATCGAGCAGCAGCCGGCGTAAACCCGCGACATCGCCGTCGTTGAGTCGAATCTCAGCTTGTGACACCAGCAGTTGGGAAGTCTGGGCGACTCGTTGTTCTGCCTGGGTGTTGGCAGACTCATCGATTGTGCGCGCTGAGATCCAGATCACGCCGCCGACAACGAACGAAAGGATGGCAACAAACGCCATCCCAGTGGTCGCAACGAGGGACTCACCGCGATCGAAGTAGCGGCGTAGGTTCATTCGTGAGTTGGTCGCACTGGTGCTCATAAGTGGCCTTTCGCCCAATCTGACTGGGCAATGACCGTTATCGACCGTTTCGATATCCACTTCAACCCAATCTCGGGGACACGGCACGATCTGCATTCTCGGACGATTGCAGGATTGGCGAACCCAAACGAATCGTGGGCCCCATCACTCAAGCGGAGAGCACCCCCAAGATCCGGGGAGCCAGGGAGATACACGAAAAAACCGCCACTGTTCATTGCAGTCGCGGTCGAGCATCAGACCTGATGGAATGGGCGCGGGAGGATTCGAACCTCCGAAGGCATTGCCAGCAGATTTACAGTCTGCCCCCTTTGGCCACTTGGGTACACGCCCGAGTAATCAGTTGTCGGCTCAGAACTGAGCCAGGGGGTTAATGGGCGCGGGTGGATTCGAACCACCGAACACTAACGTGAGAGGATTTACAATCCCCGTCCTTTGGCCGCTTGGATACACGCCCCATTGTTGTCGGCGGGGTCTCCCGCCGAAAGCCACCTCTCGGACTCAAACCGAGGACCTGCAGATTACAAATCAGCTGCTCTATCAACTGAGCTAAGGTGGCGTGATCTGTCGTCTCCTCAGGGCCCGGTGAACCGAAACCGCTTGGTGACTCAAAGAGCAGAGCCCCGCATCGCGAGGCCCTGATCGAAATGGGCTATACAGGACTCGAACCTGTGACCCCCAGTGTGTCATACTGGTGCGCTAGCCAACTGCGCCAATAGCCCAAAGCGGGAGGATTGTACCCGCCAACCTTGAAAATGCAAATCCGAAGGGCCGCGTAGAAGCGGAAAACCGTCGTCCCGGGTCCATTCTCTGTTATTGAGACAGGATCACGATCTCGACGCGACGCGAGGCCTGCTTACTGCCCTTGGGCTTGGACGGGCCGAATGCCGCTGAATAGATGCGATCGTTGTCCACACCCTTGGCCACGAGGTACTCCTCGACCGCCAGGGCCCGCATGGCGCTAAGGCGTTCGTTGGTCTTCCACTTGTCTTTGGTTTTCACGAGCTTATCGGTATCGGTGTATCCCTCAACCCGGATCTCATTGCCCGCATAAGTGCTGCGGATGACCCCCACCACCTCATCGAGTGTTTTCTTGGCGTTGCTCCGCAAGTCGGCCGAACCGGAGTTAAACAAGACCTCGCTCGCAACCCCAACCACGATCGCACCGTTGCGGGCGCTGAGATCGACCCCGCTGATGCCTTCAAAGCCCGTGCGGGGCTGAGATTGGGCCGAGTTCAGATCGCTCTGGAGACGGGCGATTTCCGATCGGAGCTGCTCATTCTGGCTCTGATACGCGTTGTTGCTCTCGCTGGACTGACGCACATTTTCCTGCAGACCGGCAATGCGTTCGCGAAGTTGCGTGTTCTCGTCAATCGCTGCGTCGTAGTCCCGTTGTGAGACTGACTTGCAGCCAATCAGCATCATGCTCATGGCGCCCAAAGCGACCAGAACGAGCTTTGAAGTGTTCATCCGTGCACCTCCCGTTGGCAATATCGAAGTTCTGTGATGTGCCGAACACCGTCGGCATCAAGTGAGTGTATCCGGTTTCGATGCGCGCGTGGGTCATGCTTGACAACCAATCATGCACAACACACTGATTTCATACAACCATGTGTCAGGGCAGATTGAGCGGAGCGTCAAGCCCAAAGATGCGACCAAGCACGATCTCCACCACCGGCTTGCCAAGCACCACCATCATTGTTGCAAACGCGAGGAAGGGACCATAAGGCATTGCGCGACTCAACTTGCCCCTAAACACTTGCGCCACAATCGCATACGCAACACCGACGAACGCCGCGAGAAAAAATGCGATCGTGGGATCGATCCAGCCCAGACAGGCACCGACCGCCGCCATCATGTGGACATCGCCCAGCCCCATTGCTTCTTTCCCAAACGCGAGCGAGCCACCAATGCGTACCGCCCAGACAACCCCGCCAGCGATCAAGTAGCCCATCAGCACCCCACCAAGCACAACGAGCCAGATTGGGGCATTGACTGGCGGCAACATCTGCCCAGTTCCGGGGACCTCAGTCCACGCTCCGTATCGCTGGGTCACAAACAGCGTCATCGCCCATGAGCCTACAAAGGCAAGCAGCACCGGCGGGCACAGAAACGCCAGTTCTTTGATCATCTCACGCCGGGCGTATGGGTACATGAGCCAGTCCTCCATCCCGGATTCGAGCTCAGCCTCCTGATCCACGCCTGCGACTCTGTGCATCTCATTGGGCTCGGAATCACCGTTCGGTGCCTGCTCGCTCTCTGGAGCGGGGGATTGCTTCCCCTGGTGTTGCTCGTACCACGCGTCGAAGTCGGCGAAACTCCGGGTGATGAGCTTGAACTTGAGCAGCAGGTTCGAGAGGCCGAGCCCGACGATGCCGCCGAGGCCCATGCCGATGAACTTCCAGCCCGCGAGCCCTCCGGTTGCCAGGGTCCAGACCTCGCCCGGAGCGGTGAGCCATTTCATCCGAGCAGCATTCGGAATAACCCATGCCCCGGCCATCCCCGGCATCATGACCGGGTTGCCGTATTTGTTGTAGAACCAGACCGCGTGCCCGGTATGCAACAGGACCGCCACGGCCGCGGGGACCCAAGTGAGCACGAGCGGGATCGTCGAGGTCCGGGCATCGATGATGGTCATGGCGACAAGGCAGCCCACCATGACGAGCAGCACGACCGTTGCTGGCCATGTGAGCCCGGCCCCATTGGCCGCCCACTCCGGGGCGATGCGTCCAAGCCCAAAGATGGCGTCGTCAGGCACGATGTACCACAGGGCCCAGATGCCGCCGAAAAGCAGGGCCACGATCGCCTCAACGATGGGATATTCGGGGGAAATTTTCGCCTTGCAGAAGCGACACTTGCCTCGCAGCAGGACCCAACCCAGGATGGGGATGTTTTCACGCCATGTGAGCTTGTGGTCGCACTTGGGACAGCGAGAGGTCGGCACGACCACATCGAGCCCGCGGGGCATGCGATAGACCAGCACATTGATCAGCGACCCGATACACGCCCCCACCGCGATCACAAAGAGGAGAATCGTCAACCAGGGCAACATGTAGATCAACCAGTTGGGCATCGCTGATTCATCGGCCGATTCGAGGAAATCGCTCGAATGACCGTCTCAATCACTCGCCATTCTCGCTGAGCGACTCGGCGTTGAGTTCTGTGATGCGCTGCTCGGCCCGATCGAGGATCGCCCGGGCCCGTTTCACCAGCTCGATGCCCTGCTCATAGCCCTTGATCGATTCCTCGAGCCCCAACTCGCCGCCCTCGATCTGGTCAACCACACCCTCCAGTTGCTCGATGAGCTGCTCGTAGGGGACATCTGGTGCGGATTCGTTTTTCTTCTTGGTCACGCTGGTAGTCTAGCTCACTCAAAGAGTCCGGGGCTGTCGTCACTGAGGCGTTTGGGGCCACGCTTCCTGCGTTTCGGGGCGGGCTTGGGCGCTGTGAGGCGGGGATCGCTTGCGGATCCTTCAGATTCGACGCTTGACCTGATACGGCCGTCGCTGAGCACAGTCTCAATCGTCGAGCCCGGGATCGCTTGTTCGATCGATCGCAGCGCCTTGCCATCTGAACCGAGCGTCAGCGTAAAGCCCCGTGAGAGTACTTGGGCGGGACCAATCGCGTGGAGTTCGCGAGCGGTGTGCTCCAGTTCCTCTCGCCGCTGTCCGATCGCCCGCTTCACCACCCGCTCGAGGCGTGCGGCGAGCTGGTCGATCCGCTCCTGTCTTCGAGCGTGGACCGCCGCGGGCTGGACCCTTGTGAGCCGGATCGCGAGCCGATCGAGGGTCGCTCGATCGCGTGCGATGCGTTGACGCTGCCCCGAATGGGCCCGGTCGTGCAGAGCCCTCATGCGTTCGCGGTGCACGGCGATCACCTCACGCGGATCGCGCATCGATCGGGAAGATCGGATCTGATGCAGGCGCTGATGCTCATAACGAACCCGATGGTCCACCGCACGCTTCACACGATTATGCAATGAGCTGAGCTGCTCGATCAATGCCGCTCGGTCGGGTGAGAGTCGCATCGCGGCCTGCGTCGGGGTTGCGGCCCGTTCGTCGGCAACAAGCTCGGCGATGGTCGTATCGGTCTCGTGCCCGATCGCGGCGACGATGGGCAGCGTCGAATCATGGATCGCCTGGGCCACCTCGGGCTCGTTGAAGGCCCAGAGGTCCTCGAGCGAGCCCCCGCCCCGGGTGACGATGATCGCGTCGAGGCCCAGTGGATGCCGATTCGCGTTGAGTGATCGAATCGCCCGGCTGACCTGCCCCTTGGCCTGCTCGCCTTGCACGCGTGCATCGACCACAAGCAGCTCAATCGACGGGCACCTCCGTCCGAATGTGTCGATGACATCCTGGACCGCGGCGCCGTCCTTGCTCGTCACGATCGCCACTTTGCGGGGAAAGCTTGGCAGTGATTTCTTCCCTCCCGGATCAAACCAGCCGCGTGCCCGCAGCTGTTCGACGAGTTGCTTGTAGCGTAGCTCAAGGGCCCCCTCGCCGACAGGATGGAGCGATGTGACGATCAGACTCACCCGCCCTGACGGGGCATAAAACTCCACGCGCCCTTTGGCGATCACCCGTTGCCCGTGCTCAGGCTTGGTGCTCGATCTTGCTGCAGAAGAAGCGAAGAACACTGCCCCTACGACCGCACGCTCGTCTTTGAGTGAGAAGTAATAGTGCGTCCGGTGGGAAAGGGAACTGATTTCGCCTTCGACGAGCACCGTCGCCGGGAGACCCGACCGGATCGCCCGATCGATGCCTGAGGCCAGTTGCGAAACCGTCATGGGGTTGGGCTTGCCTGTGTCACGCAAAACCGACGAAGGGGGCGTATTGCCCCCATCGCCGACTCTCTGATCGGTCTTCGCGCCCTTCATTTTTTTGGGATCAAACGGTAATCGCCCTGTCATAGTGAGAGCATACCGAGAATCCCGTGGGCGATCAGTCTTTGGCTGCGACTTCTTCGCTCTTGGAGCCGTTTCGCTGGATCACACCCGCGGTGCGCTGCGTCTGCATATGCGCCGGGAGGGAGATGCGAACGGCCTGATCGTCGCTGTTCATGAGATACGCGACAGAGCCCATGCCGTGGGTATCGGCGTTCACCTGCTCGCGTGACTTGCCACGCGGGACATCGACGGGCTTGCGGAAGGTTGCCGCGGGCTCGGGGAGCTTGGCCTCCTTGCCGGAGGGCTTGACCGTCTCGCCGCGCGTGAAAGTCCGGGCGTTGTAGTAGCCGTTGTCACGCAGCCAGTTGACGCGTGCCTGCTCGAGCTTGCGGAACAGCTCCTTAGTGCGGTCGATCTGCTGACGCCCGTGCTGGGTGCGATCGGTCTCGAGCGAGGTTCCTCTGAAGAGCATGGCAGCTGTTGTATCATCAGCGGCGGGCAGGGGCTGGAATGGGTCGATAGCGAAGGTGCCGTCGAAGATACGGACATAGATCTTGGCGGGCCCGTCCTGCCCACGCAGTGCTTCGCGGTCGGACTTGGCCCACTCGGTCTGCCCGTCCTGGCGGAGCACGCCGATCACCTCGCCCTGTGTTTCGTTGGAGAATCGTACCTGTCGGCGGTTGACCCCTGTGGGCTCGACCATCGCGGCGTTGATATCGATCACGCGCGGGGTACTGATCTGGCTGTTTGCGGATTGAATCGCGTTGCATGGTCCCAGCGCGAGTGTTGCTGCACCGATGATAGTAGTAAACAACATCTTTGTGCCTCCGATCTTCATTTGTGTTCGTCCGCCCCTGCGTGTACACACAACGCGGGAGTGCGGGCATGAGCCAAGTATGCGCCAGAACCGCAGAATCACCAACTTGTTGACACCTATGCGGAGGGATTCAGGCACGATCACCGGCTATCGGTCTCGTGGAGGTCCGATAGGACTCAGGATTGTGGCGAACTCGACTCTGACGCGAGCAGGCTCTCGTACGCATCGTTGAGGGATTCGAAATGCAGTGCGGAGCGTCGTTGTTTCTTGATATACGACCGCCCTTGGCCTCCGCTGCGTTTCGCCTCCTCGGGCGACTCGATGACCATGCGGACCTGCTCCGCCCAGACTTCTCGGGTAGACCGTTCGATGATCATCGCCCCGGACTCTTCGTGTAACGGGGCGATCATCGGGTCGTCGCCTGCAATGACAGCCATACCCGCCCCCATCGCGTCAAGCAGCAGGGTCCGTTCTTCGTGCAGCGTGTCCGGGTAGATCAGCAGATCGCATCGCAGCAGCAGGTCTCGCCGATCCTCGGAACGATCGATGATGGTGAATCGCCCAGTCAGTTTGCGTTGCTTGACGCGATCCCAGATGTCCGTGCGTTGTACCACCTCGAAGTTCGCGAAGATCATCACATCTTCCCGCTCGGCGATCGCGTCAGCGATCCCATCGAACGCGGCGAGGCTCTGCTCTGGCTGTCTCCCTGTGCTCATAAGCACAATCGAAACGAGTTTTTCATCTCTGAAGATCGGGACCGGTTCATCGGGAACCTGGGCCCCCCATGGCACGCACCGGATCATGGCGTCCGGGAGTGCCTGACGCAGTTGGGGCTCGAAGGCACGCTCGGGTACGAGGAACATCGCTCGGTCTTCGGCTGGATCAAGGTGCAGGCCCCGCGCCTGATCAGAGAGTCCCGCTCGCCAGATCTCTAGCACAAGCCCCGCCCCAAGGATGCGAGCCAACTCACGCCCCATCCCCCACGCGGCACCACCCATCACATGTACGATGTCAATGATCCCGGTCTGATCTTCGCTGTCGTCGGCGATCTGGCGGGCAATCTGCGCCGCTCGGATCTTCTGCGTGAGTGCGAGTCCACGACTTGCATAAAACAATGGCTCGCCCAGCACCCCGACACGATACCCGACAAGGTCTCGCTCATTTGGGAGCACCAGTTGGGCCTCGATGCCCTCGACCGTAAGCCCCACCATCACACGCTCGATCAGCGCACGCTCGTGCGTCGCAAACTGTGCGTCCGCCAAGATCAGCACTCGCATCGCGGGCTCGCAATCCCGGGCATCGCATGCCCGGCTCAATGAGGTCAGTCGTTCTTCTGATCACTCACACGGAATGTCAGATCAGGCGGCGTCGAATCATCGTTCTTGATCGCTTCGGTCCGCCAGCAGCCGACCCAGTGATCTTTCGAGACCTGACGCAGAACATAGTCGCCGGCGGGCTCGTTCCGCTTCGCCAGGTCCTTCGGCGGCTCGTTCCATGGCCACCAAGGCACGATCCCCTGATCGGCATCGGGGAGTTTCTTGAACTCGTCTGGGTTGTTTACGATCTCGGTGATCGTTGTCAGTCGATCGAGCTTCTTGTGCACAATCGGGATACTGGCGAGCAGCCCCCGTGTGTACGGGTGCATCGGCTTGTCGTAGAGCTCGTAGACATTGGCAAACTCGACCACGCGACCGGCGTACATGACGCACACCACATCGGCGTTCTCCGCCACGACACCCAGGTCGTGGGTGATGAGCATGACGGCCATGTCTCGCTCTTCCTTGAGCTGCTTGAGCAGCTCAAGGATCTGGGCCTGGATGGTCACATCGAGCGCGGTGGTCGGTTCGTCCGCCAGCAACAGGCGTGGCTGACAGGCAAGTGCCATCGCGATCATCACACGCTGGCGCATACCACCCGAGAACTGGTGCGGGTAGGCCTTGATGCGTCCGGCGGGGTCGGGTATGCCCACCGCGTCCATCGCATCGATGGCGATCTGCATCGCTTCCTTGTTACTCACATCCTGATGGAGGGTGATCGCTTCGATGATCTGGTCACCGACGGTGTACACCGGGTTGAGCGAGGTCATGGGCTCCTGGAAGATCATCGCGATCTCGTTGCCGCGGATCTGGCGCATGTCGGCTTCGGATTGCTCAAGGAGATTGATGACCTTCCCGTCGGCCATGCGGTACATGATCTTGCCGCGGTCGAAACGACCGGGGGGGCGTGGGACCAGCTGCATGGAGCTCATCGAGGTGACGGACTTGCCGCAACCCGATTCACCCACGACCGCAAGCGTTTGGCGTGGGTAGACGGTCATGCGCACGCCGTCGACCGCCTGGATGCGTGGCCCCGAGCCGTTGTCGAATGAGACGGCGAGGTCCTGGACCTGCATCAGAGGCTGCTCGGCAACGACGCTCTGATTGCCTTTGGTGCTTGGTTGGTCGATCGTGGCTTCGCTCATCATCGCTCCTGGTGTCGTATGTATCGATTATTCACGATCACACGCGTGCTTTCTTGAGTTTGGGATCGATCGCGTCGCGCAGGGCTTCGCCGATCAGGTTGTAGGCGAGCGTTGTCAGGAAGATCGCGGCACCCGGGAAGATCGCCAGCCACCACAGGAACCCGCCGGCCTCACCCGATGCGTTGCGAAGGAGGCTCCCCCAGCTCGCCTGACCGGTAGGGCCAAGACCGAGGAAGCTCAGCGTCGCCTCGATCAGGATCGCCGCAGCGATAAGGAATGAGGACTCGACGAGCACCGGCGTCACCCCGTTCGGCAACATGTGCTTGAAGAGGATCGACCACAGGGGCAGCCCCATCGCCTGGGCGGCCTGTACATAATCAGTATGGCGCAGCTTCATGAACTCCGCTCGGATGAATCGCGCGGCACCCGTCCAGGTGAAGCAACCGATGATGGCCATCATCACATAGGTATTGCGTGGCAGCAAACCGGCTGCAACGATGAGTAGGAATAGAACCGGGATGGCCATGAACACTTCGACCAAGCGATAGAGAAGCAGATCGACCCAGCCACCGAAGTAGCCCATGAGCGACCCGATCGTCACCCCGATGACCACGGCGATGCCCGTGGAAACGAACCCGATGGAGATCGCCAAGCGACAGGCGTGCATCATCTGCGAGAGCACATCCTGCCCGAGCGTATCGGTCCCGATGACATGCACCGGTGCTTTGTGTTCCAGGATCGCATCACGCATCTGAGCAAAGTTTGAGATCTGCCCCTCATCGACCTTCGTATCCAGTTCGTTAATGAACTCTGATACGGGGTAGGAGACGAGGCCATCGACTGAGCGGCCAACGGCTTGCAGCTCATCCATGGTCTCGTCATCGATACCGAGCCCTGCAAGCTCAGCATCGTTGTACTTGGCGCTCCGGCCTTCAGTGCGACGCTTCCACGATTCAAGTCGTGACCAGATTGCGTCCATCGGGGTGGCCCCGGGTGGACGGTTAAACATCGCGGGCATGGAGTGTGAGTGCGAGAACGGGACAACGGTGTAGGTTGCCTCAACGAGACCACGCGATTCGCGGTCGCGGTAATCGAAGTTATTCAGCGTCGGCGTCCACTTCCAGCCCACGATCAGGCCCGCGACAATCGCGACACCGAGCACAAAGACTGACCGTGAGGCGCTGCGGTGCACGAATATCGAGATCAACAGGAACGGGATCATCACCACAGCGCAGAGAAGCGTGACCGATACGGGCACGAAGAGGTCCGACCGCCCCCAATCGGCGACAAAGCCGACCGCATCGCGATGCGTAAAGTAACTCTCGATCGAGCGCGCGAGGACGACAACGATGCCGATCTGCGCCGAAGCGGCGATGATCAGTCGAAGCTTTGTGCCGAATCCCATGGTCCCGATCTTCAGGAACAGAAAGAACGGTGCGATTGTCCCAATAACGAGCAAGGCCACGTCGGGTGCGCTCAGCGAATCCATCAGGGGCGAGCTTGTGCCCTCGTCGGAGCGGAGGATAAGCGGGTGGCTCGAAGCTATCAGTGGTGCGTAGATCGCGAAGAAACTCACGATCGCGATCCATGCCATGCTCGCCACGGCCGCGGGTCGTTTGAAGACCTGTGCCCATGCCTCAGCCCAGAAGCTCTGCGCGGGCTGATGCCCGATGCCTTGTGCGAGCTGGACGCCGGTGACGGCTGCCGGCTGCTCCTGCTGTGTTGGATCTGCGTTGACACTCATTTGTACGAAATCCTCGGATCAGCAAGCGCGTACAGGATGTCGGCAAGCAACAGGGCGATCAGGTTGACACCCGCGATCATCAGCGTGTTGGCGAGCAGCAGCTCGCGGTCGCGGAGGTTGATCGATTCGAGCGTGAGCCGCCCCATGCCGGGGACAGTGAAGATCTGTTCGATGACAACTGAGCCCGCGAGCATCGCGGGGAAGATCGACACGAACATCGTGATGAGGGGGAGGAGCGAGTTGCGGAACACATGTCGCATGACGATCGTGTTGCTCGCAACGCCCTTGGCCTTGGCGGTGCGGACATAGTCCATGTTGAAGTTGTCGAGCATCGCGGCACGGGTCTGCTTGGAGAGGATCGCGAACCCGCCGTAGACAAGGCAGAGAACCGGCAGACAGACATGCCAGATCAGGTCGAGCAGATACCCCGGCTCCCAGTTGCCCTGGGCATTGGTGCTGGGAAGGTAGGTGTACCCCTCCGATGCGGTCGAATGCAGACCGGAGACGGGGAACCACCCAAGGTAATCGTTGTTGGCCAGGTACCCGATCGCCAGAACACCAGCCAGCGGGATGGGGAACGACCACAGGGCGATGAAGAAGGCACCGCTGAGACGGTCGAACATCGAACCGGCCTTGACCGCGGCGAGCATGCCGCAGGGGATCGCGATGAAGTAGATGATCGGTGTGGCGATCAGGTTGAGCAGGATGGTGATCGGGATGGCGTCGGAGATGAGATCGACGACCGGACGCGACTTGGTGAACGAGCGACCGAAGTCAGGGCTTGAGACGCTCACAATCGAGCCGCCGAAACCTGCCTCTGGGAAGGGCTTGGCGTCGAAGATGCCTTTGAGGAGGCCCCACTGCTGCCACGCTTCGGCGTACGCATCGATGAGCACATGCCCCTGGGCTTGGACTTCCTGCCAGCGTGAGTCATTCTCGAAGATCTCTCGATTGCCCTCCACGACGCTGTAGCGGATCTTGCCGCTGCCGTCGCGGATGCCACGCAGATTGTTCTCATCAGCGATGCGCCCGATCATCTCGTCGAGCATCGCCTTGTTTGCGATCATCGCGGCACGCGCCTGAGAGTATGCCTGGCTCTGCCGCCTGTAGGTGCGGGCCTTGATCTGATCGGCCTCGGCGTCGTCGGTCGCCTCGCTGAGGTCGAACTCGTGCGGGATCGGCCCGACCGCTGCGGGGAGTTCGTCGACAAAGAACTCCCAAAGCGGTGGCTCTTTGGGTTTCTTCGGCGATCGAATGAACTCGCCGGTTGGGTCGATCTGATCGCGTGTCCCGAACTTGACCGGTGAGATGCGTCCCAGCCAGCGCACATACTGCACCGGCGCAGGGGCATCGAGCCCGTAGCGGTCTTCCAGGTACGCCTCACGGATCGCGCGGGTGTTCGCCTCCATCTCGCCGCCGGCGACCCGGAGCGATGCCCCGATACCGCCTGGTGCCAGCGCGATGATCATGAACACGACAAAGGTGATCCCGATCAGGGTCGGTATCATCAAAAGCAAGCGTCGGAGAATATATACGCCCATGCGTGGCCTCGTCCCTTCGCGTGATCAGTTCGCTTGCATCGGAGCTGCGTAGAACTCACGCTGTTCCAGGCCCTTGGGGTAGGGATGGACATTCGCGAAATCCTTGCTGATGAAACGCTTCCAGGGGACGACACGGATGAATGTGTACGGCTGCTCCTCGTGCACGAGCGAATGGAACTGATGGAAGATCTTCATACGCTTGTCAAAGTCGAGCTCGGCCTTGAGACCATCGATGTACTTGTCCTGCCCACCATCCCACTGGATGAAGTTGTGGCCTTGGTTCTGGATGGAATCGGTGTGCCAGATCTGCTTGGGATCAGACTCGGGCGCTGACGCAGACCAGCCCAGCGTGATCGCGTCGAAGTCGCGGTTCTTGAGGATTTGGTCGTAGAGGGCCCAGTCCACAATCTTGGGGGTACAGCGGATCCCGATCGCGGCACAGCGGTCGACGATGTACTTCTGCATCCGCTCGGCGGTCTGCCCGCCCGATGCACGTGTGAACTCAAACTCGAACTCGGTGCCCTCCTCGTTCTCGAGGATGCCGTTGCCATCGCGGTCCTGCCAGCCGGCTTCCGCCAGCAGCTCAAGGGCCCGCTCGGGGTCGTAGGGCCACGGTTCGATGTCCGGGTTGGCCGCGGGTGATGGCGGGTTGTTGGGGCCGACTGCGACATAGTCGAGACCGGCCCAGATATCGCGGATCATCTGCTCACGATCGAGGTTGAGCGTCATGGCCTGGCGGACGCGCTTGTCGTGGAACGGGGTCAGCTTGCCGTCGCGTGGGCCGCACTGCCAGCCGATGAAGAGGTAGCCCGAACGCATGTTGAGCCATTTGAGCGAGTGGGCCTTTTCTTCCCAGTCCGCACGCTCGGTCATTTCGAGATACTGGGGTGCCGAGGGATTGATCATGTCCGTCTCGCCATTGGTGAAGGCGGTGAGCTTGGGCACATCTTCCTGGATGACATTGAATCGCATCTCAGCGATCGCGGGCTTGACGCCCCAGTACTGCTCGTTGCGAACGAGCACCACGGTCTCGCCGGGCGTCCACTGATTATCTGGGTTCAGGTTCGCGAACTTGAACGGGCCCGAACCCATCGTCAACGCGGTCGCCTGATTGATCTGCGTCGGAGTAAACTGCTCGTAGAAGTGCTTAGGCAGGATGTAGAACTGAAGCGCAGCTTGCAGGTTGTACGCGTCGGGCTTGTTGAACTGGATCTCGACGACCTTGTCGGAGATGACTTCGACCTTCTCGATCTGGGTCAGGATCGAACGCAGCGATTCGGTCTCAAGCTCCGGGTTGTTGATGTAGTCGTGGAAGCTCCATCGGACATCTTCCGCGGTCACGGGCTCACCATCGGAGAACCGGGCGATATCACGGATCTTGACACGGACCCAATAGCCGTTCGGGTCGTACTGCCATGCTTCGGCGAGCCAGCCCTTGAGTTCGAGCGTTTCTGGATCAAAGGTCGCGAGGGTTTCGCAGACCTGATCCTGCACGCGACGCCCGTAGACATCCTCGCCGAGAACCGGGGTGAGCTTCGCGGGCTGGGCTTCAAAGGTTTCCTGGAAGGTCCCGCCGACCCGGTAGTCGTCGTTCTGGCGGGGATCAGAAGCGAACCCCGGCATGTCGAACCAGACGACCTCAACATTCGGGTCGCGCACCCATGACTCATCTCGTTCGGCGCCCGAACTCGACCCATTGGAACCAGCGTTGTTCGAGACGATGATCCCGGACTCGAGCTTGCCCTCCAGTCTGGCAAGCTGCTGCTCGATCGAGTCGATCTTTGCCACGAGTGTTTCGTTCTGCTCCCAGCGTCGATCGTCTTGTCGCATTGCGAGCACGGCGAGCACCATCACGATGATGACGAGCACCAGAAGTACGAAATCCTTCAACCCGAACTTGTTCTGCATAGATATCTCTCGTTCGTCTGTACGAAACCGGTCACTGCCCCCAGAATGGGGAGTATCAGTGTATCATCTCGATCGCTTGGGATCGAATGCCTCACGCAGTCCCTCGCCGACAAAGTTCATCGAGAGCAGCGTGATCCCGAGCAACAAGCACGGGAAGAACAGCAGCCACCAGTGGCTGCGGTATGTATTGAGCTCACCAAGCCCCTCGGCGGCAAGGTTCCCCCAGCTTGGCAGGGGTGGTTTGACACCGATGCCCAGAAAACTCAGAAAACTTTCCTGCAGGATCGCCTGGGGCACGGTCAGCGTCGCGTAGACGATGATCGGGCCGAGCAGGTTGGGCAGCAAGTGACGCAAAAAGATGCGTGATGGGGAACTCCCGACCGCTCGGGCCGCTTCAACGAAGGGCTGGTTCTTGAGCGTGAGCACCTGCCCTCGGATCACGCGTGCCATGGTGAGCCAGCTCACGCCTCCGATGGCGATCAGCAGCGTGGCCACATCGAGCATGGTGCGGGTGCCAACCGAGAGGTCGCGTGCGGGATACCGCACGCTCGCCTGCCCCAGCAATCCCTCACGCAGCGCGGGCTCGCGTGCGAGTATCTCGGTCGCGTCCGATCGGGAGATCGCTTCGCCCTCCGCCGCGTGCTGCTCGATGACCTGGGTGCGCATCCAGTCTTCCTTTGCCCTCGAGCGCGTCACCCATTCATCAACCATTGCGTTGCTGGCGACTGCAAGGAGCACCACCAGCAGGATATACGGCAAACCGTACAGGACATCGACCACTCGCATCATCAGCGAATCAACCTTGCCGCCGATGTACGCCGCCAAGGCGCCGTAGATCGTCCCGATCGTCACGCTTAGAAGCGCCGCGGCGATCCCGATGGTCAGTGAAATCCCCCCCCCGGCCAGCAGGCGGGTGGTGAGTGATCTCCCCAGCAGATCGGACCCCAGCAAATACCGGGGCCAGAGCGGCTTGATCAGTTCGAGCATCTCACCTTCGCGGGCCTCGAGCAGCGTGTCCGGACTCACGCCGTGCTGCTGTGCGACCAACGCCAGCTGTTCACGATCGACGGCGTGGTTCAGACGCTCGATATCGTGCTCGTCGAATGGGAACCAGCTTGGCGGGATTCTTCCCTCGATCGGTGCCCCCGCGTCATATCGGGGCACGCCCAGTGATTGCCCGTCCGGTCCCACGGCGCTGCTCAGGGTCCAAGGCAGCGTGCCCAGGCACGCGATGAACATCATCAGCAACACGCCCATCCCGATCATCCCGGGGACCGAGCGGGTGAGCGGGTTGTCTCGTTTGCGGGCGGGCGCTCGCATCGCCATGACCGATTGTTCATCGGCCGCGGCTTCGACGGCGATCTGCCCCTCGTTCTGCATGCTCACACCTTATCCAATCACGCGATGTGGTGTGCACCGCACAAGCGACTATTCACTGACGACAAATCGGATGCTCGGCAAATAAAATGTGCACCCTCGTTCGGGTGCACATTCGTGAAACAGATTGAATCAGGGAGACAGGATTTGAACCTGCGACCTTCTGGTCCCAAACCAGACGCTCTACCAAGCTGAGCTACACCCTGCGGCGAGACAACTGTAGCCCCCTGAACCGCCCCCGGCTCGGGGTGGCTCAGAGTGGAACCTCTTTGAGTAGGACAATATTGGGCTGATCACCCGCTTCGATCACATTCGAGCGGTCGATCACCATGATGAATCGCTTGTAGAGCGAGGGGATCAGCGGGTCCTCGGGGCGGAGGTTCGCCACATCGGACTCACGGTAGCCCTGCACCACAAACCAGACGGCGTAGTAGTCCGAACGCACGCTGAGCATGTTCAGGACGCCGTTGGCGATCGCCAGCTTCTCGGCGTAGTCGTCAACAGTGCTGCCGACGCGATCGTCGCTAAAGACCTCGGGGAGCATGGTGACGGCGTTTGTGCCATCGACATGGGGGTCGATGCCCTGGCTCCGCTCGTCGTAGCCAAGCTGATCGATCGAGAGGTGACGCCATGTGCCCCACTGGGCGGTCGGGGTCCCGCCCGGGTTCGTGTTGTACTCGGGGTCGGCTCGCACGGCGAAGAGTTCACCGAGGGAACCGAAGCCCGGGGTGGAACGCAGGCCGTTGATCCCCGTCATGGTGCTGCGATCACGCGGGGTGTTTCCTGTTCCGGGGAGGGTGGTCGGGGGGAGTTCCCCGATCATGTTCTGCCCGACGGTGTCCAGGTTTGTCGTGATATCAACGCTCAGGTAGAACGGCGCGTTGGCCATACTCCCTTCCCCACCGGGCTCGGGTCGAGCGGCGGTATTCGGCATGCCGTAGGTCCGATCGCGGTAGGCGACGATCGCGGCGGCGATATCAGGGCTCTCGCGAAGCTCGTCGTAGTCGAGCGCGGGGCTCGAAGCGACCAGGTTGGGCACGCGGAGGCTCGGGTAGTTGCCGGTGTCTGCCCCCCACCACTCAGGTTCGGGTGCCGAGGTTGAGACGGAGTTGATGTACTGGCTGCGGCTGGGTGAGAGCCCGGGCAGCAGGCGCAGCACCTCGACAGGCGCGGTGTTGATGTTGATCGTGCCGAAGATCGGACGGGTCAGATCAAGTTCCGACGCGTTGGCAACGAGGTGATCGGTCGAACGCTCCTGACGCGTGATCGAGCGGGCACGGTCGACCACACCCGCGGCGAGCGGGACCCCCGCGCCGCGCAGAATATCGTCACCCGCGGTGAACTCGTTCGGATTCTCTGTGGGATCAACATTCACGAAGGGCACGAATCGGTCGAGGGCCAGTCGTCCGTCATCGAACAGCCGCTGGTCGCGATCGGTGTTGGTGCGCCATGTGTCCGCCCAGACGGCGTCGGTATCGTTGTTCGATGCCGATGCGATTGGCTGCTCGTATCCCAGTGCGATCGCGAGGGCCTCGGGGAAGGTGATCCAGTCCTCGGCGTGGTATTCCGCCAGCGTGCTCGGGGACGAGATGTCACGGGAGTAGGTCGGACCAATACCCATGGAGAGCAGCAGGTCCGCCAATCGGGGATGATCGGTATCAACACCACTGGCAGCGGCGAGCTGTGGACGCATGTTGTCGGGCGCGTAATCGAGCTCGAGCATCGTCAGATCGACCGTGTCGCCCGCGTGCAGGGTCGTCGCGCCGTCGGGATGAACAAGCAAGCCCCCGGTGCTGTCGTCGAACTTAGCTTCGGATTGATCATCACCATTGCCGGGGAACCGGTTGTCGAGGTCATCCTTGCGATAGGGCGGCTGGCTGGCGGTGACGACCACGGGCGGGCCCTGGAACATCGTGATCAGGTAACGCCAGACTTCGTAGTCGGTCTTTGAGGCGCTGTTGTACCCGACACTGAAGTTGACCGCCGGGTCCGAAGCCAAGGAGACATCTCGGAAGTCTTCGATGGTCGGGGTCGGGGTGTAGCGATCGGAGACGCCGATGACCGACTGCTCTGGATCGAGACGGGATGAGAGCATCCACTCGCGGATCTGCCCGATCTCTTCGGTGTCAATATCGAAGTTATTGCCATCATAAGCGGGGTCACCCGATTTGCGTCGGCGGGTACTCGCCCATCGCATGATGGTGTAGCCGGTGTTGTCGTTACGCACCTGCGCATCGATCTCCTGCTGGGTATCGGGGTAGTCTTCTGGGAATGAGGTGGTACCCTCGATCTCCTGCTCACCGGCGAGCAGTGGCTCTGCGATGCCGGTGCCCCATGAGCCCGAGATGCCCATGCGGTCAACGAGCATGTCGTTGTGCAGCAGGTTCTCGGTGATGCGGTTGGTGTATGCCGGGTCGTTTTCTTCCTCGCCCGGGGTGGTGATCTTGAGCCAGAGCCGGACCTCATCGGGGTCCTGTCGCGTTGGGCTGCCGCTGATCTGGTTGAAGCTGCTGATGTCGCCCGGAGTGGTCAGGAAGTCGTAGACCACCGCATCGGAGAGGTACTCGCCGGTCTGCGGGTCCATAGGGTGAATCAGCACCGGGGCCCGGCCCGGTGAGAGTTGATCGGTGACGAACTCCTGGGCCGGACCGGTCCAGCCCTTGCCGTCCTTGCCGTCGGCCAGGCCGTCCTCATCAAGATCAAAGTCGGGGATCAGGTCCCCATCGTCATCGGTGGTCACATCGTTCCAAGGACGCGCATCGAAGTCGAAGGCCTCGTTGCTATCGAGCACGTTGAGCCATCGCTGGTCGATCAGCAGGTTGTTCGTCGCGACATCATAGCGATGATCGCCCACGGCATAGAACACGCGGGTCTCGCCCGGCTGGAGCACCACATTGCGTGCGACAAAGTCTGCGTAGTCGGCTGGGTCGAGATAGCTCCCGTCCACAGGGTGATCGATCGCAGGATTATTGAATGGCTCCGAACTGGACCCCGTGCTGGTGAGTGTCTGGTCATTGCCGCGATGGTTATTGAGACTCGTGTCGCTTGAGTAATAACGCTCAAACTCCGCGAGCTTGAAGAAGTGGCCGTTGTACTCGATGTAGTAGCCGAACTGGTACTGATCGGTGCTGATATCAACGATTGTCTGATCGTTGGGATCACGCATGCGGGTCAGCGGGTCTCCCGTGTTGAGGCCACTGCCACCCAACGAGATTGGCTCGTCGAACGGGTTGTAGAGCTGGAACGCGATGCACTGCATCAGGTAGTCGGGGTTGGCGTCGTAATCCAGATCGCCGTTGATGGTGATACGCTTCAGTTCGCTGGCGTTGGGGATCGGACCGACCACCCCGTTGTTCAGGCGGCGCGGACGCATGTCCAGATAGTCGTCATCGATCGCGACCAGTTCGGGCGCATCAGTGTAAACATAGAAAGTCGACACCTCGGTGATGATCGGCATCGCCTCCATGCCGTAGACATTGACGGCCTGACGGCGTGGCACGGCGTTGAACTCGCCATCGGCGAGCGCTGTGTCCGCGGCCGTTTCGTCCTCGGGTGCGGGATCCAGCAGCAGCCCGGCGGCACGGCCTGGGAAGTCGCGGTACCAGGGGTCGGTCGGGTCTGAATCGTTGAGATCGGTCGGGAAGTTCGGGTTTGTTCCCAGCTTGAGATCGGGGCGGAGGTCGTTGTCGATCAGCAGCGTCGCGACCGTCGGGGTCTGATCGCCGTCCATGAGGTCTTTGGTATTGACCGCATTGTGTGCGGCGATGCGCAGGGCCAGTTCCGGTCCCCGATGGCCATAGAACAGGGTCGAATAGGCCTGGTTATCGCGTTCACCCAGATCAACAACCTGAGCCCACGACTGGCCTCGCATATCCTCGAGGTTGCCCGCGAGCGACTTGGAGTAGATATCGAACAACGCGGAGGCATCGGTGATGACCTCGCTGAGCGCGGGGAGCGCATCGGTCGTATCGATCGACATAGGCAGCGACGCGTCGTACACATCATTGTCGGCCAGGTTGTACCGTTTGTCGGGTGAGAAGGGGACATGCCCGCTGACCATGGTCAGGAGCTTTCGCGGGGTCAGGGCCATGAGGGCCATTGAGTTGTGCGATATCTCGCCGATGCGTGACAGGTCGGTCGCGTTGTCACCGATCGCCGGGGCGCGACGCATGTCCGCGTTCTGCTCGGCCAGGATGCGACCGTGGCTGTAGCGGTCGAGGGTCAGGTCGCGGTTGCTCAGCAGCGGGCTCATGCGCCGTGTGAGCAATGGGTCATCGCTCGCGTCGTCGTTGGTCTCGCTCTTGAATCGCCCGGTCACGACCCGCTCAAGGCGGCTTGTGTAATCCGGGTCGTTGAGGCCGTGGTAGGTCAGCAGCTCACCCAGATCATCGAGCCCGTAGAGCTGCCCGCTGGCGCTGGCGAGCCCGGGGTTCACCGAGAACTCACGCCCGACTGACATGTATTCTTGGTACCGCTGCTCAGCGGTCAGACGCCCGGGGACATCGGTCAGGTCGTTGACCGATGTCGGGTACTGCACGAGGTCGGTCGGCCCGTCGGCGATGCCGCCTACCTGCAGGTTGACACCCCAGTACTGGTCGTTGAGGGTTCCGCCCAGGGCTTTGGCCCGGCGGAGCGCGTCATAGGCGTAGCGCCCGATCAGGGTCGCTGGGGAGTTCGGGTCCAGCGCACGCAGATCGCCGTTGATACTCGGATCGGTCGTGGTCTGGTAGTAGTTGTAATCCCGGACATTGCGTGCGACATTGTTCAGATCGCCCGAGTCCTTCCAGCTCCGGGGCCAGCCGTAGTTCGGGTTCTCTGCCTGCGGGCGGGGTGCGGCCTGCAGCGAGAGGGGCACGGTGCCTGCCGAGGTGTAATCTGATGCGGGGTCCTGCATCGTCAGCAGGCGGCGAAGGTCCACCTCCGCCGGGGTCAGACCGAGCGGGTATTCGATAGTCGGTGTCACCAGTGAATCGGTCGCGGTATTCACATTGACCATTGAGCTCAGGTCGACAGCTCGGGCGGCGATGAAGAACCGCATGTCGTCCTGCTCGAAGAGCTGCTGGATGTCTTCGCGGGGGGTATTGAGCCCGCCCTGCGTCGCATCCCGCGCGGCCCGGAGCTCGAACCAGCGTGCGTCGGCAAAGCCATCGCCGTCAGCATCGGCGTACTGGTAGGCGGGGAAGTCGGGGTCGGCCCAGGTCGATTCGTTGCCCAAGCGGTTCTTGATCACGAACTGCTGGTTGAGGGGCATGAACATGAACCGCTGGTACATCGTCCACACCGCCGGGGTATTGTAGAGATCGTCGGTGCTTGTGAATGTCGAAAGCACCTGTGGGTCGTTGTAGCCGGGCACCCAGACGCCGTCGACGGCCGGGTCGAACGCCTTGAGCAGTGAGTTGGCATCGGCCTTGACATCAACATTGAGCAACGAAAGGAAGTTGCTCATGCGTCGAATATCACGCCCATCGGCGCGGCGTGAGGTCCCGAACCCGGGCTCGGCATCAAAGCCACCAACATCGCTGAGGCCGTAGGCGCCGTTGGGCACATTCGGACGCAGGTTGTACAGGTTGACCGGACGCCCGTCGGGCGCGAAGTTCGATATCTGCAGCCAGTCGCGCTGCTCGAGGAAGTTCTTCTCGTTGGGGTAGTTCGGGTCGAACTCGTTGTAGATCGAGAACTGGCGTTCGTCGGTCCCGAGCAGCGGATCACCGGGGAAGCCGAGATAGGTGGGCTTGGTCGAGGAGAGCCACGGGTCGTTGGCAACGCGATAATCTTCGCCCGGCAGGAGACTGCCGATCTCGAACGGGCGACCGGTGGGCGTGAAGAGCTTGTACTCATCTCCGTTGAGGACCTCGCTACGCCGGGTCCAGTCGGTGTACGGCGCGTCGGTGACCTCGCGCATCGCGAAGGGGTTGCCGTTGAAATCGTACTGTACGGACGCGTCGAGGCGGTCATCGCCGACGACGCCCGCGAGGTACTCACCGATCTGCTGCGAGGTATCACGCTGCTCGATGCGGGTCTTGAGCGCGTTAGCGGCGCGCCGATCGGTGCGTCCGATCGAGACATACACAGCTGCGAAGACCGCGACGAGTGCCAGGGTGCCGATGACGATGAGCAGGGCCGAGCCGCGTCGCTCCGGAGCGCAGCCTGCTGTGGTGCGCAGTTCGAGTGCGCTGATGGGTCTGCGTTGGTTGTTCGTCTTCATGGCTTCTACTCCTCACCCGGTTCTGGGTGGTGCGCGCCGTCTGGGCTTATGCCCGGCATCGCTTCATGCGTGGCGCTCGTGTCATCCCCATGCCGAGCGTCCCCGATTGTTTGTGTCCCCTCGTCTGATCCGGGCGCCGATTACTCGGGTGCCGGGACCTCAAAGATGACCTGGTAGGTCTCTTCAACATCACGATCGATGGGGTCACCCAGCGTCATCGTGATCCTGATCAGCTTGGGCCAGGGCCAGTAGGTGCCCTCCACACTCCCGCCGGCTGCTGCGGCACCCGGCTGGGTTGAGAAACCGAAGCAGGCCGATTCAACATCAGAAAATGTGCCCGAGATCGTGGAGTTGCCCGTGATGAGCAAGCGGCTCGGACCAAGAGGACGCGCGACATTGTCGGGGTCTGATCCCGCTGCGGTCGGATCACGCTGCTGGTACCGCTGTGCCGCGATCTCGTCGGCCCCGTCGAGAATCCCGTCCATGTTTGAATCGATGCGACGCTCAAGCCCGTACCACTCGAGTCGCTTAAAGCGTGGGTCGAGCGGATTGCTGTTCACCGTGGGCGTGTTGTTCACAAAGCCAAAGGACCACTCGACGATGAACTCGGTGCAGCGAGGCACGAAGACCGACGCGCCGAGCATCTCCTGATTCGCTTCAGCGTATGCACGCTCAAGTGCGCCGCGATCATCATCGTCGAACTCGTCCTCGTTGTAAAGGATGCGGGTCGGGATGTCCTCGTATCGCACGCCGCCGAAGAAATCGCCGGCCGCGACCACCGGGCTCCCAGGGTTGGTTCTCCACGCGCTGGGAAGGGCATCGATCATCCACTGGCGTATACGACGTGTATGGTCGGCTTGCCCTGCGATCCAGTCGCCGGTACTACTGTTGTAACGCCCCAGATCGAGGTTCATCGCGCTGACCGGGCTCGGCAAGTCGCTCGGTGTGCGATAGAAATCCTCCTCGAATGTATCACGCGTGGTAAAGCCGCTCTGGAGCCCCGCGTTCGCCGGGGCATCGAAGACCGTCGAATAGTCAAAGTAATCGGACGGCGAATCGAGCGTGGACAATGCCATCAACTCGGTACGGATCGCTGCCAGGTCCTGTGTGACGATGTCGACCAGCCCGCTCGTGCGGAGGTTCAGTGGGTAGTAGTTCGCCGACTGGGTTTGCCCCTGCAGCACGATGTCGTACAGCGAGCGGTTGATGAGGTCGTTGGTATTCGGGTCACGCCGAAGACTGCCCGTGAGCGACTTGAAGATACTCCGCGATGCGGGCTGCAGGGCAATCTGGCGGGGCGAATCGAGCAACAACTGGCGCTGCACGGTGTTCTCGCTATCGAAGCCGAAGATCTCCCCGGGAACATCCTGCCCAATCCCCGATGGGTTGACCAAGAGCGTCACCTGCCGAAGCAGTGACCAGTCGCGAGCGAACTCGTTTGGGTTGACAAACCCGGGGTTTTCGACGCCGAGTCGTGTATCGATCGATGGGTCGTAGTTATTGTCCCATGGCTGTGGGTTAAAGAAGTAGTTGCTGTTCTGCGTGAAGTTCGCCAGATCGGGCGCTCGCTTCTGGCCGTGGCCATAGTAGATCGCCGCCTCGTTGGAGCTGGCCCGCATGCTCGAGGAGACCGCGCGCCGTTGTGTCTCGAACACACCGCGTGCAAAGAACATGATCTCGTCACTACGACGCGGACGCCCTTCGACCCCGTTCCCGTCGTGATCGGTCTCTTCGCCGCGGTAGAGCCGAATATCCTCGCCTTCGTTCGCGTTCTTGTTGATAATCACCAAGAACCCGTCGCGGGTCATGTTCTCGAAATCCTGGCGCATCACGCGTTCGATGCGGGCGGCGAACTGGTTGAGTTCGGAAAGCTTGCGTCCACGGGCAACGGTCTCGCCGACGCTGCCGAAGATCGTCGCGACCCCCACCGCCACGACGACGAGGATCCCGATGACGACGAGCATCTCGACGATGGTGAACGCGGCACGGTGCTGGTTGTGTGTTCTTCGCTGGGTCATGAGTTGTCTCCCAGCGTGATGACACGCACGGCCACGGGTGTACGCGGGGTGAAGATCACCTGGCGCACCCAGCTGGCTCGCTCATCATCGTAATCTTTGTTCTGAGAATATGTACCGCCGGGGCGAATATCGCTTGTATCGTCGCCACCCGCGTTGCTCGGGAGGAAAGGCGGATCAACGATTACAACGCGTGCAGATGTCATAAATCCTTCGAGAGGATCACCATCACTCGGCTGCGGCACACCGATGACCGTGCGCACCACACCCGTATTGTCGACAAGTTTCTGCCCAACCTTGGTCGCCAGGCTGACAGATGTATCAACACCACCGTTGCGACCGTCAGTAAAAATGAGCCAGTCAAGATGCTCAGGATGGACTTCAACCTTCAACGACTGAATAGCTGCATAGAACGATGCATCATTCGGCCCTTGATCAGGAGCAATGCTACCGCTGCGTGCCGAGCCATCATTGATGATTGCAACCGGAAGCCTCGTGTCGTTATAGTCAATACCGCCACCGCCTGCGAGCACATCGCTCAGCGAGTGATCTTTGGGCACCCTGATTCGGGCATCTACACGACGCACGAAGATCGCAGCTTGCAAACGATCACCGCTAGGCTCTCGCCGCATCGCAACATCCCACACGAAACGCGGGTCCTTGCCAGAGTAAGGCATCGGGTAGAGTCGCGCGGCAACTGGCAGCTGCGTGACATAGATGTCGCCAAGCGGGACTGACGGAATGGTCCCCGTGTCGTAGCTCCAGAGCCCAGTGTCATAGTCGAAACCTGGAAACTGTGAATCTCCAAACGAATACGGGTTCGGCCCAAAGTCAGGCACTGCCCAAAGGTACTCGTAGCGATTGTCAGAGGCATTCTGCGCCTTATTGAAAGACTCATGGACATACGAAAAATCGATCATCTCACGGTTTGTCAGCAATGCAGCGGCAGCCGCGGCCGCGTTCTCGCCCTCGACGACCTCGAACGAGTCGCGCTGCTCGGCGATGATCGCGGGGAAGACTGCGCCCAGCCCGAGCATACCGATCGCGAGCACCAGGACCGCGATCAGCACCTCGATGAGCGAGAAGCCGTGATCTGCTCTAGACATTGGAATCTTCGATGCGTTCATCGCAGCACCTCCTTGAGTTCACCCGTGTATGACTGAACGAGATAGAGGCGAGAGAGTGGTTCGTCTTCAAAGTCAATGACCAGGTCGTTGTTGGCCGTGTAAGTTGTGTTGCCGTTGATCCATTGATCGATGCGACGCACAATATCCGCCTCATTCGAGGTGTCGAAGAGCGTTGTATCGAACTGGATGTCGACATCGCGCTGGTTCTGATCGTGTGGCAGATAGATGGACTGGGTCTCCGTGTTGAGGCCCCGGGCACCAATACCCAGCACGAGATCGCGCTCGTCGTACAACGCGACGCGTGATACCGGCTTGACCAGGATCGTGTCGTTGCTCGCGGTACCGATGAGCTGTTCACGCAGTTGCTCGTCGTCATTGCCGTAGGCGAGCCCATCGCCATTCACATCGGGTGAACTCAGCACACGCGTTGCCCAGACCTCGAGACTCTCAGCCAGATCAACCCGCAGCGTCTGCTGGTTGGAGCTGGGCTGATCGCCGTAGATGCGTTCGCGGCTGTTTCGTGGATCAACGAACAACGCGGAGCGTGTATCTCGGCTCACTGCTCCGGTGCGTGCGTCGAACCGGATCATGAACGATTGGCGGGCGGTCGGCAGATCCCGGTTGACCGTCGAGAGACTGCCATCGAGACTGCCGCCGTTCACCTGCGCGTTGCGTGGGAAGAAACCGGTCTCGGGGAAGACCCAGTGCGCCTCACGCTTCACGCTGTCATTAACATTGTCGTCACCGTACATCGATGAGTTGTACCAGGTCGCGGCTTCTTCCCCACGCGAGTCAACATCGAGCAACATGCCCGGAGCCGCGTAGCCACGCACCATCCAGTAATCAGGGATGCTCAGCACCTGCCCGACGGGAGCGGGCACAAACACATCGCGGTCGAAGTACGGCAGGTCACCGAAGCCCGAGGCGAACCCGCCGCCGGGTCCGCTGGGTGCGGTGGAGGTTTCTCGCAGCGTCCCGACCTTAATCGCCGGGATGATATTGACACGCTGGACTTCGGGGTCATAGACGAAGACAACAGCTCCGTCCTTGCCCGTGCTCAGGGCCGCATCACGGGCCATGACCGATGAAGCCTCAAGAGCGTTGACCGCCAGCGAGCGGTTCGAAGAATAGATAGTCGACTGGAACGCCGGCACCGCGATGGTCAGGAGCAACACGGCGATCACGATGACTACCAGCAGTTCCATGACGGTGAACGCCATTCTGGAGTGTGTTGAGTTGTTCGGGGTGTTCATCTTCATCAGTTGCCCACCTCGTATGCGTTGTCGGCCCAGACCTTCTGACGAAGCTCGGCTTGTTCCTCGATGGAAGTGGGCACCACTTCTCCAAGATAGTTGGCGATCGTCTCGATATGCTCGGTGCCAAAGAAACCGTCGGGTCCGGCGCTGACGATTGCGTAGCGTGCGTTTCGCAGGCGTGTATCCTCACCAATGAAATCAACGCCGTTGTTATCCAGGTTCATCGGATCATTCTGCACCTTGGCGTACTCGACCGGGTCGATCAGCACGGGCGGGATGTTGAGGTCGATCTCGCTCTCGACGATGTATCGCCCGTTGACATACCGGCCTTGTTCCCAGCGGTAGTAGCGGAACGCGTTGCCGAAGCCATCAACAAACGCGAAGAGCGCCGGACGCTGATAATCTTGGTATGAGTTGAGAACGGATTCATACGCGTCCAGTTCAACCGGATTCGCACCGTTGTCGTGCTCAGGGATCTCCTTGGGTTCGACATAATCACCGACGATGCGAGCACCACGGCGTTCGACATCCATAAAGGGCTCGAACTTATCGCGCACGCTGCCCACCGGGTAACCGACTCCCAGGAAAGTCCCATCGATGATGGGGCGAGCCATGCCGGGCCCACTGACGCCATCGGTATCCTTATTCAGCACGCCGGTGAGGTAATACGCCAGCGCGTACTTCGAGTAGCGTCGGTCGTCCCAGGCGTCGTTGGCGGACCAGCCCGATTCATAAGGACCGGGGCGGCCTGTAAGGAACTCGAAGTCGAGCCCCTCGTTCCAGACGATGATGGTCTTGTAGTTGTACGACACATTCGGATCGTTCCCCTGGAACACAGGGCCATCGGAAAGCGATCCACCGCTTCTGAAGTCCGCGGGGCGATACTGATCGTCGCCGGCGCTGACGGTGATCCCATCGTGCACGAGCGGGGGTAGGAAACCGAACTCTTTCTTGAACTGATCGACCGCTTGGGCCAACGCGGCAGCTGAACGCTGGCTGGCCGTGCGTCGCGCCGTCTTCGAGGCACGGTTCAGCCCCGAGAGCACGAGCGTCATCAGCACCGCGATGAGCGCGATGACGACCAGCAGCTCGATGAGCGTAAAGGCGCCTGTTCGTCGCGTGCCTGCGGGATGTCTGTGATGGTTGACCATCTTGACCACTCCTTGTTCGCCCCGGTGTTGAATGCCCGTGAAGGCGTCCGTGTGCCTTAGCCGCTGAGCGACTCGAGCATCTTGATCATGGGAAGGAACATCGCCACAACGATGGTCCCGACCATGACGCCCAGCACGACGACCATGATGGGTTCGAGCAGTGAGACCAGCGCTGCGACTGCGACATCGACCTCTTCGTCGTAGTTGTCTGCGATCTTCAGCAGCATCGAGTCCATCTCGCCCGTCTCTTCACCCACATCGATCATGTTCACCACGATCGGGTCGCAGGTCTTGCTCTCACGCAGCGGCACGGCGAAGCTCTCGCCTTCACGGATCGAGTCATGGACATTCATCAATGCCTTCTCGAACACATAGTTGCCTGAGGTCTGCGAGGTAATCGTGACCGCTTCGAGGATCGGCACGCCAGCGCTGATCAGCGTGCCCATCGTTCGTGTAAATCGCGCGATGATCGTCTTCCGTACGAGCTTGCCGACCACGGGGGTCAGCAGCACGAGATAGTCAAGCACCGCCTTGCCGGGAGGCGTGCGACGCAAGACCTTGAAGCTGATGATCAGCACGGGAAGGCCGAAGACCAGGAACGCCCAGCCCGGGATCTCCTGCCCAGGGTTCGAGCCCGCAACCCACCGGCTGGTGGTGATCAGGCCCTGGGTCAGACCGGGAAGCTCGATCTCAAAGTCGGTGAAGATCTCTTCGAACTTCGGAATGATCAGCAGCATGATGCCCGTCAGGATCGCGATCGCAACGACCACAACCACGATCGGGTACACCATCGCACCCTTGATCTTGGCCTTGAGCTTCTCGCTCTTCTCCATAAACTCGCTGAGTCGCTGGAGGATGACATCGAGCACACCACCGATTTCACCGGCGTTGACCATCTTCACATAGAGATGGTTGAATGCCTTTGGATACTTGCCCATGGCCTCACTGAGCGAGCTACCGCCCTCGACCTCTTCACAGACGCCGAGCAGCACATTCTTCATCAGCCCGGGCTTCTGCTGACTCTCAAGAATCTGCAGTGATCGGAGCAGCGGCAGACCCGCGTCCTGAAGTGTGGAGAGCTGGCGTGTAAAAAGCGTCAGGTGCTTGGGCTTGACGCGACCGATCGCGATGCCGCCCCCCTTCTTCTTTTTCTTCTTGGTCTCGCTCTCGCCCTTGGGCCCCTTGTCCTTGGCGCCCTTCTTATCTTTCTGGGCCTGCACGGAGGTTGGGTAGTAGCCTTGAGACTTGATCCGCTGGATCGCCTCTTCGGAGCTCGACGCCTCCACGGTACCCTTCTGGGTCTTTCCCGAGGCGTTGAGTGCTTGATAGGTGTATGTCGCCATGACGCGGTCCTTCCAAACGGCCGGGCGTGTCCTGCCCAGGCGTTGAATCAACTTATTCTTCTTCGATCGTTTCGCGCACGACCTCGTCGATCGTGGTCAGCCCCTCGTAGATGGCCATCAGCCCGCTCTCACGCAGACTGCGCATGCCCTTCTTCTTCGCGGCTGTACGCAGCACCGCCGTGCTCGCTTCGTTCATCACCAGCTCGCGCATCTCATCGTCCATGGTCATGATCTCAAAGAGCGCCATACGCCCCTTGTATCCCCCACCAACATTCGCGGCGGCGCCCGGGCGATAGAACTGACGCCCCTGCACATCACCAGGACGGAGTGAAAGCTCCATCAGTTCCTGCTCGGTGGGCACGAACGCCTCTTTCGTACTCGGGTCCAGGGTTCGCACGAGACGCTGGGCGACAATACCCTCGATCGTGGCGGTCAACAGGAACGGCTCCACGCCAAGGTCAACCAGTCGAATAATCGAGCTGGGTGCGTCATTGGTGTGCAGCGTGCTGAGCACAAGGTGACCCGTGAGCGATGCCTGAACCGCGATCTGGGCCGTCTCCAGGTCACGAATCTCACCCACAAGGATCACATCGGGGTCCTGACGCAAGAAGCTCCGCAGCGCCTTGGCAAAGGTCAGCCCCACCTCGGTGTTCACCTGCACCTGGCACAGGCCATCGATGTCGTATTCGACCGGATCCTCGGCGGTCAGGATCTTGGTCTCGATGTCGTTGAGTTCCGCCAGCGCCGCATAGAGCGTAGTGGTCTTTCCCGAACCGGTCGGGCCGGTCACGATCACGATGCCGTTGGGCTTCTCGATCAGGCCACGGAAGTTTTCCAGATCGTCAGGACGGAACCCAACACGATCGAGCGACAGCTCCACATTGCCACGGTCGAGCACACGCATCACGCACGACTCGCCGTAGATCGTGGGCAGAATCGCCACACGCAGGTCGACCGGGTTGCCCCCCACGGTCAACTCGATACGCCCGTCCTGAGGGAGACGACGCTCGGCGATGTCCAGATTCGCCATGACCTTCACACGCGAGGTGATCGCCGTCCCCAAGTGCTTGGGCGGGGGCACCATCTCGTACAGCACGCCGTCGATGCGGTACCGCATCTTAAACTCATGCTCGAAGGGCTCGAAATGGATGTCCGATGCGCGATCGCGGATCGCCTGCAACAGAACCAGGTTCAGCAGCTTGATAACCTGATTGTCACCCGCCGCATCCATGACCATGTCGAGGTCGATCGACTGGTCCGAGTGCTTCCCAAGCTCCGCAAGCTTGTCGTTCCCCGCGATCGAACTCATCGCATCGCTCAGGGAGGTGTCCTTTGAAAAATGCTTATCGAGCAACGCATCGATCGAATCCGGTGAAGCCACGACTGCCTCAACCTGAGCCCCCATCAGAAGACGCAGGTCGTCGACGGCTTGGAAGTTCTGCGGGCTCTTGAGCGCCACCTTGAGGTTCCGGGACTTCGGGTCATACTCGATCGGGACACACTGATACGCCTTGGCGTTCTCAGCGGGGATCGAGCCAATCGTCTCCTCATCGAGTTCAATCCCGCTGAGATCGACATACTCCATGCCAGCCTGTCCGGCCAGTGCACGATCAATATCGAGCTGGGTGCAGTAGCCAAGCTCCTTGAGGATTTCGCCGATCTTGACCTTATTGGTCCGCCCCTTCTGAACCGCCAACGCCTCGTGGACCTGTTCGCGCGTGACCACCTTGAGTTTGGTGAGCACTCGACCAAGCTTGCGACCTTTGAGTTCAGATGGGTCCATTTCGTTACTCCATGCGGCATAGCCGCGCGATGGCCTCTATCGAGACCACACTTCTAGCTTCGCAGACAATACGCCTACAGTTGTCGGAATCGAACGCAATTCACGACTTTTAAGCGTTGCGACACGTGGAAAATTGTTCTAATTCGGCGTTTCAGCGTTGTCCGGCTCACTCAACATCTTTGTTCGCTTCGGGATCATCCAGTTCTGGACGACCGATGACTCCGCCTGCCTGGTGTACTTTATCACGCAGCGTCGACTGATTCTTGCACTTGTCGACCATCTCTTCTGCAGAGATCATGCCCTTGGAATACAACGACCACAGGTGATCGTCGAGGAGCTGCATGCCGTACTTCTTACCGGTCTGAATCGCTGAATCGATTCGATAGCTCTTGTTATCACGAATCAGGTTCGCGATCGCGGGGGTCACCACAAGGAACTCATACGCCGCAACCATGCCCTTGGTGTCGACACGCCCCAGGAGCACCTGAGATAGCACACAAATCAGGGCGGTCGAGAGCTGGACACGGATCTGGTTCTGCTGGGTCACAGGGAAGGCGTCGACCATACGGTCGATCGTCTTGGCCGCACCCGTCGTATGCAGAGTCCCGAAAACAAGGTGACCTGTTTCAGCGGCTCGCACCGCGGCTTCGATCGTCTCAAGGTCACGCATTTCACCCACAAGGATCACATCGGGGTCCTGTCGCAGGGCTCGTCGGAGGGCCTCAGCGAAGCTGGGGACATCGTAGCCCACTTCTCGCTGGTTTACGATCGACTTCTTGTGCGTGTGGTAGTACTCGATGGGGTCTTCCATCGTGACGATGTGTCGATCCATGAACTGATTGACATAATCGATCATGGTTGCCAGCGAGGTGGTCTTCCCCGAACCAGTAGGCCCTGTCACGAGGAACAGGCCACGCGGACGCCGGATCAGGTCCTTACACATGTCGGGGAGCCCGATCTGGTCAAATGTCAGCAGACGATTGGGGATCTGACGCAGCACAATCGCGATATCACCACGCTGGCGGAAGACCGAAACACGGAAGCGCGCCGCATCGCCATAAGCGAAGCCGAAGTCGGTGCCGCCTTCCTCCTGCAACTCTTGCTGGTTGCGTTCGGGGGTAATCGACTTCATAAGTGACACCATGTCATCCGAGTCAAGTACCTTGGTTTGCAGGTTGCGCAGGCCGCCGTGCAAACGGATGGTCGGCTGACGCCCCGTCGTCAAATGGAGGTCAGAGCCGCCGGTCTTCACGACGGTATCAAGCAATCGGTCAATCTGAACAGTGGACATGTCTCACGCTCCTGATGAACGGGCGAAAAATCACCCGGGTCGTTTCGTCTTAATCTGCCTGGCTCACGCGCGCGATCTCTTCTGGAGTGGTTGTGCCGTTGAGCACCTTGAACCGCCCATCCTCAACAAGCTCCTTCATCCCCGCCGCGATCGCGGCCTTGCGGATTCTGGACGAGGGCGCCCGCTTAAACGCCAGATCACGGATCTCAGCGTTCATGATCATCATCTCGAAGACCGCTTTTCGTCCCTTGTATCCACTCGGCGATTCGTCGCAGGGGACCGCCTTATAAACCTTGCCTATCGCGTCCTCGATCTTGAGCCGGATCAGGTTGAGGTACTTGTGATCGAGTTCGTCCTCTCTGGCCAACTGCTTGCTGCTATGCAGTACGCGGACGAGGCGTTGTGCCATCACCGCCTGAATAGACGATGCAACAAGGAACGGCTTGATCCCCATATCGATCAGTCGGGTCATCGCGCTGGGTGCGTCATTGGTATGGAGTGTCGAGAACACAAGGTGACCGGTCAGTGCTGCCTGGATCGCGATCTCGCCCACTTCCTTGTCTCGAATTTCACCCACCAGGATGACATTGGGCGCCTGACGCAGCATCGACCTGAGAATCGCCGGGAATGTCAAGCCGATGCTGTCACGCACCTGACACTGGTTGATCCCTTCGAAGTTGTATTCGACCGGGTCTTCTGCGGTAATGATCTTCTTGTCTGGACGGTTCAGCACATCCAGCGCCGAGTACAGCGTGGTCGTCTTACCCGAACCGGTCGGCCCGGTCACGAGGAAGATGCCGTTGGGGCGTCGGATGATCTTATTGAATGTCTCGAGGTTCTCGCTCTCAAAGCCGAGGTTCTCCAGACCGATCCGCACCGCGTCAGGACGCAGAATACGCAGCACGACCGATTCGCCGTGGTACGCGGGACAGGCCGAGACACGGAAGTCGATCCCCACATCATCAACATGGATCTTGATTCGCCCGTCCTGAGGCACACGCTTCTCGGCGATGTTCATGCCTGCCATCAGTTTGAGGCGTGAGAGCACCGCGTTCTGCATGCGTTTGGGAAGGTTGTCGCGCTCGGCACAGACGCCGTCGATCCGATACCGGAGACGCACGCGATCTTCCATGGGCTCGATGTGAATATCGCTCGTCCGGTTTCGGACGGCTTCGTCGAGAATTCGGTTCACCAGCTTGACGACCGGGGAATCCTCGCTGCTCACATCGATCGAGCGGTCCATTGAACGGTCGAGTGAGCGGTCAATCGATCGGTCAATCGAGTCGGTCACCAGGGAGGCTTGCTGGTCGGTGGGCTGTGCCGGCTCGGTGAGACTCCCACCGGCGGCGATCCCGCCACCCGCGGCCTCACCCTCGAGGTAGCCCTTGATCTGCGACTTGGTCGCGAGCATGGGCTCAATATCCATATTGAGTCGGAAGCGCAGATTGTCGAGCATTTCCAGATCCATGGGGTCATGGATCGCCATGCGCATCTTCCCGCCAGACTTCCCCAAAGGGATGACGAGATTCTTCTTCATCACTGACTTATCGAGGGCGCTGTCGTCGATGAGCTTCCGGATTTTTTCATTGCTGAGATCGACATACTTCATGCCGTACTGAGCCGCGAGGGCCTTGACGACTTGCATTTCGTCGATGATTCCCAGATCGATCAGGGCTTCACCTACGCGTTTCCCGGTCTGCTGGGCGTGTTTGATACCCTGGTCTGCCTGCTCGGCGTTGATCGCGCCTTGCGCGACCAGGATTTGACCCAGCTTCTTGCGACTTCTAGCCATATGTGCGCTCTATCCTCTTCAAAGACGGGGAGCATTTCGGTACAGGGCTTACACTATAGGGGCGCGAACGGCACCCATGTGCTTCAGAATGATGCCTCTACCGCATGAGAGCGGATTTTCAGCACATCTTCGTGTTGAAGACTCTACGATCATTGCCGAGTTCCTGTTCCGCTGCACAAAAATGTCCAAGAGGTTGAAGTGTGACGAGAGATGACTGTATGCCAAGACTCCTGATCAGCGCCGGGCCCACATACGAGCCCATCGATGCAGTCCGCTTCATCGGTAATCGCTCATCAGGACGCCTAGGAAGCTCGCTGGCAGATCATGCTGTGGGCATGGGTTGGCGCGTCACCCTGTTGCTCGGGCCCAATGCTGTCCTGCCTCAAGACGAGCGTGTTGAAGTGGTCCGCTTCAACTCCTGCCAGGATCTACAGGATCTGCTCGATGCACACCTCCCCCACTGCGACGCCCTCATTATGGCCGCCGCGGTTGCCGACTATCGCCCGATCCCCGACGAGGTGGACACCAGTGGCAAACGGCGACGAGAGGGCGGCGAGCTCTCCATTCGGCTTGAATCGACCCCCGACCTGCTCGCGGGATGCTCTGCAAAGGCCCGCACGGACCAACTGCTCGTGGGATTTGCCCTTGAGCCTCGCGAACGCCTGATGGAATCCGCCAATCGCAAGCTCCAACGCAAAGATATCGACCTCATCGTCGCCAACCCCCTCGAAACCATGGATGCCGATTCGATCGAAGCGATCCTGATCGGCAATGCCGAACGGGGCTTTGACCAGGAAACCCGCACCGATGGTGCGATCCCCAAAGTCCAGTTCGCACAATGGCTTATCGAAAAGCTCACCCCCCTGACCCAGCAACGCGCCGGGCTGCTTTCAGGAAACACGACCAATGGCTGACCAGCATCGCCAACCACCCTCGGGAAATCGATCAGGCGGGAACAACCCCGGTGGCGGCTACTTCGGGAGCGGGAATCGCTCACAACGCTCCGGTGGCGGTGGTCGTCCAAGTGGCGGTCCTGGCGGAGGCAGGCCAGGTGGTGGCCGCCCCGGGGGAGGCAGACCCGGCGGGGGCTTCCCAGGCGGTGGCAGGCCCGGTGGTGGTAGGCCCGGTGGTGGTCGACCGGGAGGAGGCCGACCGGGCGGGGGGCGTCCGATGGGGCCGAGAGATTCACGCCCCCCACGCCGTGATGGCCCTGGCTTTCAGGATGGCCCACGCCAACCACGACCGCCCAAGCCCGACATCGTCCATAAGGATGATCATGTACTGATTGTCAACAAACCCGCGGGCATCCCCGTTCTGCGTGGCGCATCGCCCACGCTCTGCGAGATGGTCGATTCGCTCACCGGTGCTCGGCGTCGGCGAATGCGGGTGGCCAACTTTATCGATGACGAGTGCTCCGGTGCGGTGCTCTTTGTC
The DNA here is from genome assembly GCA_043100965.1 of Phycisphaerales bacterium JB052. GTDB lineage: Bacteria > Planctomycetota > Phycisphaerae > Phycisphaerales > UBA1924 > UBA1924. Next base: position 83,039 of record JBICHR010000001.1, read on the forward strand.
GCGACGCGGGATACCGAAGACTCGCCGCGGGATCAGACACACCCCGAGACCTCCTATGTCGCGCTCGTCGAGGGCGTATTCGATGAATCGGTCACCAAATCGGGCGAGACGATCTCCGCCCCGGTTGCAAGCTCGACCGGCCAGGGTGCCACACCCAGCACGCACATGCGTGTGCTCGATTCGGGCAACGGGCTCACACTGCTACAGCTCCGCGCACGCCCTGACCTGCAGGGCCAGATCCGAGAGCACCTCGCTCTGATCAAGCACCCGGTGGTTGGCGACCAGCGCCACGGCTGCACCCGCGACGACCTGCATCGAGTGGCAATACATGCCCAGCAAATCCGGATCACCCACCCCGAGGATGACTCGGCGCAGCGATACAAATGCCAGGCCCCCGCTTCGTTCTGGACCGCGCTCGGCAAAGAGCCGCCACCCGACGCGCTCCCCGATCGCGAGGCACAGAACGAAAAGGAACAGGGCTGGGACCATGTCGCAGGTTGGTACGACAGTCTGATCCAAGACCGTGGCTCGGACCATCACCAGCGCATCATCCTGCCCGGCGTTTTGCGCCTGCTCGCCCCGCAGGATGGCGAGAAGGTGCTCGATGTCGCATGCGGCCAGGGCATCGTGAGTGAGCACATCGTGCATCACGCGAATGTCGAGCGGGTGCTTGGCGTTGATGTTTCGGACCGACTGATCGAGGCCGCGCGTACCCGCTCGACCGAGCGGACCGAGTTCGCGGTTCACGACGCCCAATCTTTGGAAACGCTGGAATCAGAGCACGCCCCGTTCGACGCGGCGGTTTGTGTGATGGCCCTGATGAACATCGAAGACCTCGATTCGGTGATGAAGGGTGTCAGTGCCCAATTGAAGCCGGGTGGCCGATTCGTGTGCGTGATCTCACACCCCGCGTTCCGCATCATGGGGGCAAGTGCCTGGGGCTGGACCTTCGATGAACGGACGACCCAGCCCGTGCAGTTCCGACGCATCGACCGGTACATGAGCACCGGGAGTTCACCCATCGTGATGAACCCGGGCGAGGTTGCCCGCGGCGCACCGGCCGTCACGACGGTCACACACCACCGTCCGATGAGTGCCTACATCATGGCAGGCACCGAGGCGGGGCTGACGCTGGCCGGTTGCGAGGAATGGGTCTCTGATCGCCAGAGCGAGCCCGGCCCGAGAGCCCAGGCCGAGAACCGTGCCCGTCATGAGTTCCCGCTGTTCATGGCGCTGCGATTCAATAAGCCGCTCGCCGATTCATGATCGGCAAGCGGCTATAGAGAAACGCTCAGTGTTGGACAGGCCACGATGCCTTAGCCATTCAGCGTACGCATATATGCAACGACATTGCGCAGATCATCATCGGTCAGGGTCGGGTCGCCCCCCTTGGGTGGCATGGCTGCCTCGCCTGCGCTCATTGGGTCGTCGATGGTGCGTCCAACCTTCAGGAACTCGACAAGTTCATCGTCGCTGCTATTGGCAATGAACTCGCTGGTTGTCCAATCCTTGCCGAGCCCCTCGATGCCCTCGCCATTTTCTCCGTGACAGGCAACACAGGTCTTCTTAAAGATGGCCTTGCCCTTGGCTCGAGCGAGCATGGCGTTATCGACCTGCGGGGTACTCGCCGCTGGTGTTGAGGCCTTGTCTGACTCCCCACCACAGCCGGCAAAGAGAGCGAGTGAACCGACGATGGTGATTGCAGCAACGATGGTCTTCATGTTTATTCTCCAACAGGAACCATTCCCGCAGTGCAGTATATTGTGCTGATTCAGTAGAATCAATACGATACACGGATTTGGATTGCCCGAGTTGCCCGCTGGTCCATCAGTACTATACTGAACGCTACGCGGGAGTAGCTCAATGGTAGAGCGTCAGCCTTCCAAGCTGAATGTTGCGAGTTCGAGTCTCGTCTCCCGCTTTATGACGCCGGCAACGGCGTTTTTCATGCGCTAGCCCAATAGTGAGTGCAGTCGCTCGGGCACCTCCGCGACTTGATCATCCCCCAGATCAAGGTGCGTCACGAAGCGCAGAGTTGTGCGGCTTTCTGCATAACAACGCACCCCAACGCTCTCAACACGGTCCTGCCATGCAAAGGCATCGCCGTGGGCGTCAATCGCCTTGGTGCTGAGGGTTGCGTAGACCAGGTTGGTCTCGATCTGCTCGGGATCGAAATCGAACATGGGCATTGCCGCGAGTTGGCGCCCAAGTTCGGCGGCCCGCCGATGATCATCTGCGAGTCGATCGATGTGATGATCGAGCGCGTAGATCGCCGCGGCCGCGAGGACCCCTGCCTGCCGCATCCCCCCGCCGAGCATTTTCCGCTTGTGGCGTGCGATGTCGATGGTCGCCTGGTCTGCAACCAGGAGCGACCCGACCGGGCACCCGAGCCCTTTGCTCAGGCAGACACTGATCGAATCACACCCTTTGGCGAGTTGGTCGAGTGTATTGCCCGATGCGACCGATGCGTTCCAGAGACGGGCACCATCCATATGGACTCGGAGCCCAGCCTGGTGGGCGCGGTCGCATAGGGCTCGACGAGTCGTCTCAGGCCAGACCAGCCCACCGGCTCTGTTGTGTGTGTTTTCGATCGTGAACAATGTGGAATGAGGATAGTGCAGATCGTGCCCTCGCATGGCCAGTTCGAGGGCCTCGGGGGTCATCGTGCCCTTCTTGGGTGCGTCTGCATCATCAACGAATCGGACACTACACCCGGCCAGGGCGGCATACCCCCCACCCTCGTAGTAGTAAATATGACTCTCGTTGTGTGTGAGGATTTCATCGCCCGGTCGGGTCTGGGCCAAGATCGCAAGCAGGTTGCCCATGGTGCCCGAGGGGACGAAGAGGGCCGCGTCTTTGCCGAAGAGTGTTGCTGCGCGGGCTTCGAGTGCGTTGACAGTCGGGTCGTCGCCCGCGACATCGTCCCCTACTTGTGCCGAGGCCATGACTTGGCGCATGGCCTGGGTCGGTTGGGTGACAGTGTCTGACCGCAAATCGATGATATGGTCCATGGTGTAATCCTCTGAGATTCAGCATGGTAAGTCCGATATGGAGATATGATTCGGATTTGTTTCTGATTTGATCCACGGATCCCACGGGCACAAGGGGCGCTGCGTGAACGGGGTCTTGAAGATTGACAATCCGCGTTGGAAACGCGTTGTACTGCCGGCCTGATCGGGTCGATTATTGAGATATATGACTATGCCTCAGATTGCAGAACAACCTTGGTGGCTCGACCCCTTCGAGTCGACGATCTCGCTCGGTGAGCGGGTCATGCGCGCGGGCGTTCGCTATGCGGGGCGGCGTGCCATTCAACTCGCGGACGGGTCATGGCTCACCCATGGGGACCTTCATACCAAGGCGGCACCGGTCCGCCAGGCGATTGCCCGATCAGTTGCTGAGCGGGGCGGGGCGGTTGGCTGCCTGACACAGACCAACGAAACGCTGACGATCGCGCTCATCGCCATGACGACCAGCGCAGACAGTATCTGCTTTCTCGACCCATCGGTCCCCGCCGCACGCAACCGCCAATCGCTGAACACCATCGGCGCTCGCACACTGCTGGCCGACCATTCGACCGCTGCGTATGCCCGCTCTGTCAGCCAACCCGGTGACAAGATCATCCTGGTCGATGAACCCGACCCTGCTTTGTCGATCGAACAAGTGCCCGTCCCTCATGAGGGCGTGCTCACGATCTTCACCTCCGGCTCGACCGGCCAGGCCAAGGGTGTGCTGCGCCCCTACCTGGCGATGGCGCACACCGCATACAACCTTTCATGGCGGTACCAATCGACCCCAGATGATGTCATGATGTACACGGGCTCTCCCGGGCATGTGGGCACGCTCAATGATGTCTTGCTCAGCATCCTCAATGGCTTTGCCGCGGTCGCCGTGCAGACCGCGACGGTTGATCTGAAGACCATGTACCGGAAGATCAATCAGCTCGGCATCACCAAAGTCGCCATGCCCCCATCGCTGATGCGTCTGCTGCTGCTCCACGCCTCTGTCAATAACGGGTTTCAGCGAGAGATCCTCATCGGCTCGAGCGGCGAGGCATTACTCCGCAGCGATGTTCGCCTCTTCTTCGATGTTGTTGGTCCCAATGGCACACTATGGCAGAGCTATGGCTCGACTGAAGCGGGTCACATGATCGCTGGACGCTACGGCCCCGAACATGGAGAGGGGAACGGCCCCTTGCCGCTCAACAGCCCATCAAGGGGTGTCGAGATCGAGATCCTTGGAGAGGATGGACAGCTGATTGAGCCCGGACAATCGGGTCTGATCCGTGTACGAACCCCGGCGCTGGCACTGGGCTATACGTCCCCGGCCAATGAGCAGCCCACTGGGTTTGGAGAGGACGCTCACGGGCGGTACTTCATGACCGGCGACCGGGCCAAGCTGATTGAGCCCGGAGTGTTTGTTATCGAAGGGCGCGCCGATCGTCAGATCAACCTCAACGGGCAACGGGTGGAACTGGGCGAGATCGAATCGGCAATCCTCGGCACACCGGGTTGGGGCGAGGCGTGCGCCGCACTGGTGAGCGATTCGTCCGGGCGCAAGGTGCTGATGGCAATGGTCAGCCCGAGTACGAGTTCGACACAAGATGTCGAGTCTCTACGCGAGCGGTTGCGCGAGCATCTTCCCACGTTTGCGATCCCTGCACAGCTGGTTACCACACCGAGTCTCCCACGCACAACAACCGGAAAAACCGACCTGACCGCGGTGCAGGCCTCACTCGAGCAGGCCCTAAGAAGCACAATGACCCGGGGAGGCACACCGCCACGCGGGTCGACCGAGAACTGGGTCGCGGACGCTTGGCAGACGGTACTCGGCATCGATGAACGGCCAAATCGCGATGTCCCCTTCGATCAGTTTGGCGGCGATTCATTGAATGCCGTCGAGTTGTGTCTGCGATTCGGTGAGAAGTTCGGAGCAGAGTTAAGCATGGACTTTGTCACCGCAAATCGTACGGTTGCCGCCCAGGCGGATGCCTTGCAGCGAACTGCGAAAGGTGGCGTACACACCCAACGCCTTGTTCCGCTGAGGTCCGACGGCAAGGGTCCGATCTGCATTCTTGTGCCCGGTGCAGGCGGACACGCCTGGGTGTATCTGGGTATCGCCAATGCCATCCGGTGTGACTGCGATCTTTTCGCGTTGAATCTGAACTTCACGACAGAAGATGAGCTTCACGCAGATCGACTGACGAAGAGCATCCTGGATGCTATGGATGCATGCGATCATGCTCGCCCAGTCCTCTTCGTCGGTTATTCCCGTGGCACCCTGATCGCTAGCACGCTGGCTGAATCGTGTCGGAAAGCGGGCATGAATATAGAGGGGATCGCCCTGATTGATCCAAGCCCGCTGACACCTGCGTCTGCGAAGAAGCTTTTGAAGGAAGCGATGCGTTCGGTCGTCCGATCCGTGCGTGAGCGTGCAACAGAAGCTGAGGCATGCCGCCTGCTCGACGAACAGATCAATGCCACTCGCCGTGAGATTGCTCGTCTCTATCGGCCTGAGCGGACTCGATTGCCCGACATGCCCTGTTCGATTTTGTGCACCACGAGGACGCAAGAGGCACTTCGTGCATTGAAAAAGGTCTTCAAACGCCCCTTGGCCGAGATCGATGTTGAGTGCATCGAGGGCCACAGCCACTTGGACCTGATGCGCAAGCGGGGTGCACCGGTGGTGGCGGACTGGCTTACCCAGCGCATGTGCCAGCTCAATACAAAGTCTGACTGAGCGGCGCAGTATTCGGATTGAGCCCGGCCGATTAGGCTTTTACGATACGCGCCTTTGGATCAACGATTGTGGCCATCGCGTTTCGTGTGTCAATCACCAGTTTCGCATGATCGGCGATCGCCTGCCAGTCGATGATGGCATGGTCGGTCACGATGACGACACAGTCGGCGTCTCCGAGTGCTTTGGCATCGAGCGGGGCCGAGTTCATGTCGAACTTGTAGTTGCGCATGTTTGGGAAACTTGGCACATGCGGGTCGTGGTAGCTGACCTTAGCGCCCCGCCGTGCAAGCAGTTCGATGATCTCGGCGGCGGGCGTCTCGCGGGTGTCGTCGACATTGGGCTTGTACGCCAGCCCCACCACGATGATGTTGCTGCCCTTGACGGACTTCTCATCGTCGTTGAGTGCCTCGGCGGTTTTCTCGACGACATAATCGGGCATCTGGCGGTTGATCTCGCCGGCCAGCTCGATGAAACGGGTCACGCAGCCGTGCTCACGGGCCTTCCAGGTCAGGTAGAACGGGTCGATTGGGATGCAATGCCCGCCGAGCCCTGGTCCGGGGTAGAAGGGCATGAACCCGAAGGGCTTGGTCGAGGCGGCCTCGATAACCTCCCAGACATCGATGTCCATAGTGTCAAAGACCGTCTTGAGCTCGTTGACCAGCGCAATGTTCACCGCGCGGAAGACATTCTCCAAGATCTTGGCTGCCTCGGCGACTTCGGAGGAGCGAACTGGAACGACCTCCTTGACGCCGTGCCTGTAGGCATCGCACGCCAGTCGGGTCGAGACCGGGTCGGTGCCGCCAACGAGCTTGGGGATGGTGGTTGTGGTGTGGCTCTTGCGTCCCGGATCTTCACGCTCGGGCGAGAAGGCGACGAAGAGATTGTCACCGAGCTTGAACTCGCCGCGGTTGTGCTTTTGGGCGGCTTGAAGCATTGCGGGGATGAACTCGCCGGTCGTGGTGCCTGGGTAAGTCGTGGATTCGAGCACCACGAGCTGGCCGGGTCGGAGCCTGGCCCCGATCGCTTCGGCGGTCTTGATCACATAGGCCAGGTCCGGCTCGAGGTGCGTCCCGACCGGTGTGGGGACACAGACGAGGATGACATCGGGCTCGTCGAGACGATCGAAGTCTGTGGTCGCCTCGAACCGATCCGACGCGCTCAGGCGCTGGGTCATCTCGGCGCCGAGGTGCTTGAGGTAGTTCACGCCCTGCTTGAGGTTGGTGATCTTGCTCGGGTCGATATCGAAGCCCAAGACACGCAAGCCGCCGGTGTGCAGGGCGTCAGCGAGCGGGAGCCCGACATAGCCCAGGCCGATGATCCCGACGAGCGCGTCTTTGTCTCTGATCTTCTCGCCGAGTTTGAGTGCGTGGTTGGTCATGTCTACTCAGCTGTTTGAACTGGTCAACTCTCGGATCTGGCAATCCTATTCGGGCGGATTCGTTTCATCGCGGCATGAGCGAGCAGCCGGAGCCCCCATGGTATCCCCTGCACGATATATCGCTTGAACAGCCTGCGTGGTTCCTGAACCAATCGGTGCAGCCATTCGAACCCGGACCGCTGCACCCACTTGGGTGCGCGAACGACATCGCCGGTGATAAAGCTCAGACTGATCCCCACGCCCATCCAGCACGCGTGAGGGCAGGTGGCACGGATCGCCTGAATCAGCTTCTCCTGCTTGGGCGAACCCAATGCAACCAGGATCAGGTCCGGCTTCACCTCGGCGAGTTTCGATCGGATCAGTTCCATCTCCGATTCGTCTTTTTCAAACCCGAACGGTGGGCAGTGAAATCCAGCGATGCGGATCTCGGGGTGCTTGTCGATGAGCGTGGCGGCGGCTTGCTCCGCCACCCCCTCGTCCCCCCCCAAGAGGTACACACTCAGACCGCGTGCCGCGGCTTGTTCGCACAGGGCGATGGTCATCGAAGATCCCGCGACACGCTCGGGCAACAATGGCGCCCCCTGAACCCTGGAGGCCCAGATCAACGGCATGCCGTCGGCGACGACCAAGTCTGATTCTTCCACCAGTTTGCGGTACTCAGGTTCAACGCAACAGCGACGCAGATGGTCGAGGTTCGCGGTCACCACGAAGGCCCCGGATTGACTTGCCGCGCGATCGCAGACCCATTCGACAGCCTGGGCCTCGGAGAGGCAGGCGAAATCGACGCCAAAGAGCGAGGCCTGCTCGAATGGTGTTTGGATGGGAGTCCCGAGCTCTGTGTCGTGCATGAGATCAGCCTGCATGGGCTTTCTCGATGTTCCGGTGATACGACCGCATCGTGCGGCGTTTCCCGAAAAGGAGTGATCGGAGTTCGTATCGGCGCATATAGCGTAAGTACTCGGGGTCCTTCATGCGTTCATGACCGCTGAGCCATGCGCGTGTATACCCGGTGAGCAGGCCCAGACTGCCGATGATGAATGGGCGTTCGATCGAACGGTACGCCGCGACGCCGAGCATGAAGAGCGGTGAAGACCCCATGAAGTACTTCCCACGCCCCCATCGCTGCCGTCCGGTCCAGATGCTTGTCTGTGAACTGCCGTGCGGGCGGTGGTGCTTGACCCGGATCTCTTCATCGTCCAAGGAGAGTGCTTTCCAGCCCTTCATTCGGCACATGTGCCCATCGATGCCGTCCCAGCAGACCTGGCTGACAAACCCACCGATGTCTTTGAAGCACTGCGTGCGGTAGAACTTGGTCGGGCCGATCGCGTTCTCATCGCCCATGCGTTCCGAGACCCATTTGGAGCCGCTCGGGTTGATGTAGGTCTTCCCAGAGAAGTTGCCCAGATGGGGGTCTGACTCCATGCGCTCGATAAGGCGCTGAAAATAGACTTCGGGAAGCCCGAGGTCCGTATCGAGCTTGCAGAGATAATCGAACTCATCGAGATCGATCTGGGCGAGCCCCTCGTTGAAGGCCTCGATCACGCCCGCACCTACAGCACGGCTTCCTCGATCGGCACGCCGATGGAGCTTGATCCAAGGATGCTTCTTGGACGCCTCTTCGACCATCTCCGGCGTTTCGTCGGTTGAGCCATCATCAACGATGAGCCAGAGCGTGGGTGTCACTGTTTGATTGATCATCGATTCGAGCGTGATCGGCAGATACTCGGCCTCGTTGCGGCATGGCGAGATAACCACATACCGACGCCCGGTCTGAGCCGACTCTGGATGCTGGGCCTGTTCTGAAGTGGCTTCACTGAGTTCAACGGTCATGGGATGCTCGCTGTTTGATTTGGTCCACGATGCGATTCGCATTCAGCATCAGATCGAACTCTTCTTCGATCCGCGTGCGTGCGTTTCTGCCCAGTTCATCGACCCTATCCCGGTCTTTCACCAGTTCAATCAGCACCTCGGTCAGGCGTGCCTGATCCCCAGGCGGGATCATAACGCCCGATATGTCGTGCTCGACCAACTCTCGAATCGTTTCCAGATCGCCCGAGATCACGCACCGCCCACGCGCCATCGCCTCCATAAGGACCACCGGGATCCCGTCGCGATCCCCTGATTTGGCGACCCGGCAGGGCAGGGCAAAGACATCGGCCTGAGACATCAGTTGCATAACCGTTTCGTTATCGGTATCGCCCAGCAGTTCGACCTCAGCCGTTGGGGGCAGCATCTCGACGATCTCCTGCAGCTCATTTTGCTGTGGGCCGCCGCCAGCGATGCGGACTCGGAGCTGTGCCCTCCCCGCTTTGGCAATCTCGCCGGCACTCTTGATGAGCACATCCATGCCCTTTTTCTCGACGAGGCGACCAACACTAAGGACCTCGAGCCGATCCTGACGGGGGGCGGGCGTGGCCTCGTAGGCGTTGGTGTCGACGCCGCAACGAACGATGGGGTAGTCCGCGTCTGGACGCGAAACGATGGACTGGTAGAACGCCCGATGCCACTGGCTGATGCAGTTGACCCAGAGCGCCCGATGCAGCTTCTCGCGGAGCAGCGTGCGATTGGGAAAGAGGTCATTGGCGTGGCCGGTGAAGCTGAAAGCGATGCCCATCTGCTTGGCCGCGTACATCGCGATGGTGGTCGGGACATGGGCCATGTGCGCGTGGATGTGGGTGATCCCGAGCCGCCGGATACGCTTGGCCAAGGCCAGCGCCGCCAGTCCCTGCCAGATCACCTTGGGCTTTTTGGCCAAAGGGACCTCTTTGGAAAAAAAAGCATCGAGTTTGCAACGCGTCATGGTCCTGGTTGAACGGATCGGGTGTGCCAAGACCTCCGCCGCCGCATCTTTGAGGAGGGATAGCGTGCCCGTTGAGTAGATCTCGATGGTATCCTTGGCCATCTGATCCAGCACCTCACCATGGTCTAGACCGTGGGTCGGGGCGTGGACAGAAGCAGTTCGAACATCGAGCCCGAGCTTGCGCAGCGCAAGTATCTCACGATAGACGAAGGTCTCCGAGCGTACGGGCAGCGAGCCCGACATGTACAGCACCCTCGTCGTCGGCTCAGCCATTCGCTCCCCCTCCCTGAGCGGCTCCCTTGTACTCGATCAGGGTTGCCTGCTTGCCGGTGAGTCTACGCCAATGGAAGAGCAGCACGCCCTGGGCCTGAGCAAACTTGGCGATCATGATGTACCGTGCCAGCAGCGACGCGTCGCGGGGCGACCGCCCGCGCTGCAGCTCATTCCGCCTGATCCGCCAAGCCTGTAGCATCGCCAACATCAAATATACCAGCAGCGAGAGTCCATAGGTAAAATACGCCAACAGTAACGCGCCCAAGGGCAGCAACAGGCCCCAGACAAGTGCTGAGCGTGTTTGCTTCACATTGTGTCGTTCTGGGGGCTTGCCGTGCATATGGGCCCCCTGTGCGTACGCGTGCCCGGCTCGTTTGGCTCGCTTCCAGTACTGACTCAGGGTTGTCATGGAGGCGTCGTGCCAAGTCATCTCATGATCGATGCGGTGCACCTCGAAGCCCGCGGCTCTGAGCCGCACACACAGCTCGGGCTCCTCACCGGCGATCACGCTCGGGTTGTAACCGCCGACCTGATCAAAGCATGTCAGACGGAACAGGGCATCCCCGCCGCATGAACGGGCTTTGCCGACTGGAGTATCCCATTCGAGGTCACAAAGATGGTTGTACATTGTTTGCTCAGGATGACGCTCGCGGCGGCGCCCGCAGACGACCGCGGCTTGAGGGTTCGACTCAAGAAACGCATGGGCGATCTGCACCCACCCATCACGGATCTCGCAGTCCCCATCGAGGACCTGAACATATGCCAGCCCCCCCCACTTCTGTGTCAGGCATTCAATGCCGGCGTTGCGTGCCCGCGCGGCGGTAAAGGGAATCGAGGTATCGAGATCAACGACCTCGACTCCGATCGACTTGGCGAACTCGACGGAACCGTCAGTGCTACCGGAATCGACATACACAACGCTGTCGGTGCACGCGACCGCGGAAGTCAGGCAACGCTTAAGCCGCTCACCTTCGTTGCGCCCGATGGCGACGACGCCGACATCAGCAAGCAGATCACCCATGAATCCCCCCGGCGCACCACTCTGGCGCATCCCCTTGCGTCACGACATCACGAAAGTTTTCACAGGTGAGGGGACGACCGATCCAGCCCCCAAGCCGGGCGATATCTGGATCGAGTTGTTCATGCAACCATTCGATCGACGCCGGCGAGAGCTGCGGCCGCTCCCGCATGGTCCATCTTGACCGGATCTTAGCCCGTACAGATTCAGGCAAGAGTGTCCGGCGTACAGCTTGCACCCCTGGATTACAAAGCACCGTGTCGAGCATTGGGTTTCTTCGCTGACGCTGAGAAGAGACATTCTTTGCCTCATCCTCTTTCCAGCGTACGGAAGACTGAATCCCGAGAAACCGGGTAACCCGCTCAAGTTCTGATTGCGGATCACTGGTGAGCCGTTCATAGAAAACAGGCAGGATTGAACCAGTCTCATACCGGTTGATATACGGCTCGAGCTGCTCAGCGTACTTCGAGTACTCCAGCAGGATCGGATATCGCCTGATTGCGTCATCGATCGAGCATCCGTCTTCGATGACACGCTGTGACCACTCATGAATGTATTGGGACACGATGCGATCAATCGGATCCCGCATGACATAGATCAGCTTCGCCTCCGGCAAGTGTTTGTAAAGGCGCTCGGCACACTCAGGGTATGTGGGCAGTTTGGTGTAGTGGGTCGAGGACTCCCCCTTGAGATCAGACGGGGGCATCGACTCGAAAAGCGACTGGTACCAGCTCATGCCCTTGGCCCAGTTCGATTCGTCGGAAAAGAAGTTGGGCTCTTTGGGATCGCTCATCGAGACACCCGGAACCTGCACGAGCTGATCGTGCATGGTGCTCGTGGCGCATTTCATCGCACCGATGATGACAAAGTCCGGCATCAAGACCGTTCTCCCATCGAGTGCTTCGGTGAAACCCATATGTCACGCCATTCTTTCTCTACCGTGAAGACACGTCCGCGGAGCAACCCGATTGCGTACCCGAGTAACCAGAGCAAGTTTGCCGCGATGTGGCCATGGAGGCCATAGAAGGAGCGGAAATAATGCGATCTTGCATTGGAATAGTACATGGGACGACGTTTCTTTTGACGTGTCGCTTCCTTCACCGGTGACGATCCGCCACGGAGGTGTACAACATGCGCCTCAGGTTGATAGGCGATTGTAAATCCCGCCCGCGTCGCTTTCCGACAGTATGCCATGTCTTCGTAATACATGAAATACCCCTCATCAAGCTCACCGATCGTCTCGATCACTTCCCGCCGAATCACGACACAAGCAAAGCTCACCCAATCAAGACCCTGTGACCACTTATGCAACTCCCTTGCCACAACATGCCTTGGGAATGTCTTCGCCAAAAAGCCGAGATTTGATGCATAGAGGAGTTCCGTGATCGGGGTGCGATAGCGGAAAGTGGATATCTGATGTTTGCCATCCATCCACTCAAGTTGAGGCCCAAGCACTTGGATATCAGGGTGCTGAGCGAGTGTCTTGACCATATTCTCGATTGCCCCCGCACGCACGATTGTATCGGAGTTCAGCAACATATACAGCTTTGCATCAATAGCGCGTATGCCAACATTGTTCCCCGCCGCAAAGCCTGCATTTGTCTGAGAACGCTCGACACGAGCCCACCTGCCCCACCCCCGATGACTGATGGCCGCCTCGATCTGCTCTGCGGAATCATCGCCCGAATGATTATCAACCACCACGACCTGCTGCACCGGTGGGGAAACCTGCTGTTCGAGTGACTTCAGACAGTCGATCACCATGCCGGGTGTACGATAGTTGAGCACGATGATGGCGAGTTCGACTGATTCAGGATGGGATAACCGAGTTTCTTTCATACGGATGTGTTTGCCGAGGACAATATTTCCAGCAATGCGGACTCCATTCGATCACCGATTACTGACCATGAATGGCGTTCAGCCTCATCACGGGCGGCCTTTGACATTGCACGCCATTCTGCATCAGGCAGTCCAAGCACACGCTCGACAGCATCTGCCAGCACATTGGGCTCATCAGAATCGACCAACACGCCCCCCCCCGACTCAAGCAACTCTGGTGCCGCACCGGCAGGCGTTGCAACAACAGGCGTGCCGCAAGCCATCGATTCAAGCAGAGGAAGGCCATATCCCTCTTTGTCGCTGGTAAAGAGCCAGCAGTCGCATGATGCGTAGATCTCAGCTATACGTGCTTGCTCGGGCGCAACCTCGAACTTCGAGTGTGCAGGCAACTCACCATCTTCGACCCGGTTTCCAAAGCCGACAAACTCGATTTCATGCCCTCTGGCCTGAAGCACCTTGACCGTCTCAACAGCGAGCCAAAACCGCTTAAAACTAGCATGTCCCATGCTCCCTGACATCGCACCAACAACGCGCTTACCACTCAGTCCTCTATCTACAAATCGAAAGTGATCTGTATCCAAGCCGTTTGGAACGAGAATCGCACCGTGATCACCGTACTCATCCCGTGCGATATCTTGCAACCACCGACTCACCACAATTTTGGGGATTGGTAGACGCCAAACATTTTGGACGCGCTCCACAGGCAGCCACGAATGCACCTCGTGATGCTGCAGGAAACTGACCTTCACCCCTTTTGTATCTGAATAACTCTGCATCCATTCCGTTGTCTCCCACCAACTGGAGAGTATGACATCGGCATCTGGAACATCATCTTCTGTAATCGGGCGACAACCGTCCAGTTCAACAACGGAACAAGGCATGTCATCAAGATGCGACGCATTGAACCGATTACCCTGCCGCCACTGACCTCGAACAGCTCTACTCAGCCTTTCTTTCATCGATGGATTCGAACGACGACCACACACAACTACAACGTGGTGCCCCCGCTCGTGCAAGAGTCTGGCATGCTCAGCGATAATTCGACAACCACCGGAAAGGTTAGCAACAGGAGCTATCAACGTAACACGCATACACACACCACATTATATAACAAAAGTGTTTCAGGCCTATCAAGCAAAGCACGCTCTACATATTCACACCAACACTGCAAAAGCACCCCAAGCCAACCATGAAGACCAACCAAGAGCACCACCTATTCCCCATGCCCCAATCTTCACATACATTCATGATCAACCCTCCGCTTCGTCCCATGCAGCCAGCGCACGACCTAGAAACCCCTCCAGCCAAGGACGCACATGGCTATATCTTTGAATCAAATCCGCCCTCGCCTCGCCGCTCATAGCGGGAGGAACATGCCTCCTCCAACCCGACAACGCAACAGCATGGTCTAACACTGCCGCCCTCACCTTCTTTGGAAATACTTTACGGCCAGCACGCACAGCACCGACACGCTTCATCTTGTCAGCAAGATCGCACATTGCTCTTGTGCGGAAATGCGACTCAGATTTGTTTTCCCACACGGCACCGACCTGGCAGAGCGCGTCACTTTCAACGCCCAAAAAATCACACAAGCGAGAAATAACAGACAGGCGATCACTAACATACTCTTCAAAGACAATCACATGAATAGACTCTCGAGGATAGTAATTAAGCACATGCTCGACCTGCATTTGATAATCACCAATCGACACGATCGAATGGGATTCTTGTATCGCAAGATCAAAGTCCCTTGAAACGCCTAGGTTGCCGCCGAAATTATCTTGGTTCTTAATGATCTGAAGCCAGTGCGAGTACGCCCTCGCGACAGGTTCCCGTACCATGTATACGATTTTTGCATCAGGGATCAGCGACTGCATTCTTAGCATTCCCAGAGGAAACTCTGTGCAGTTTGAATACATCGTGGACCCTTCTCCACACAACTGACCATGCGACGAATCTGCAAACAATGCCGCATACCACTCATCGCCTTGCGCATAGTTCTCGTCGCGGCAAAAATACTCAGGCTCCTTTGGATCACAGATGAAAATGCCCGGATGGCGAGATAGATCCGAGCAAAGCGAGGTCGTCCCTGCCTTCGCCGCACCGATCACCACAAAGTCTGGATATGTCATATCATTCACCACAGAAACACACTATACAGAGATAACCAACCACGACTTAAGGCACACAGCAGCCAATAGAACACTGAGCGCTGCCGAATCCCACCTGCCCCCAACATCACCAATAGTTCGGCGCACCAAATACCTTTGAACCAGAAACGCCGTGGCTTCAGATACCACTATTCCGACACAAAAACCCTCAAGACCTATCTCACTACCGAGTGCAGCGGCTAACGGCAACCCAGCCACCGCTTGCGTAAGGTTGATAACCAATGATCCTCGCGAGTTTCCGGCAGCCAACAACAACCCCGATTGGCCTGCCCTGAGAATGGCGAAGTAGGATCCAATTGCCAAAATTGACAACACCCCAGCGGTTGCGGCATACCGCGCATCGTACATAAATCCAATCAGCCATTCAGAACTGAACATCATAAATAGCGGGAAGATAAAAACAGGACTAGACGTCACGAAGAACCGACCAATAACCCTGCGAAGCTTGCTAGTGTCTTGACGAGCAAGTATTTCAGAATATACGGGAAATAAAACCTTCGAAGCGAGTTGCTTAAAAATCTTGATTGGCATCTGCGATAGTACAAAAGCCAAGGAGTAATACGCCAAATCGGTGACACCAAGCACCTTTGGCAATAACGCGCGGTCTCCGCTTTGTGCCAAAAAGGTAACTATAGACGACAAGAAAATCCATTTTCCGAACTTTACCAACTCTTGCACAGCCGACCGATCCCAATCAAACCGGTGAGTGTGGGTACTCAGGAACACATGCCCAAGGGCCACGCTAAGAATTGCAGAAAATACACCTCCTCCTACTAGCGCCCAAACCGTTGGTTGGAAATAGGCCCAGACTACCATCACGATAATCCCGGCAATATTCGTGCACACCTCTACGAGTGTCAGCCTACCAAGCTCTATTCGCCTATTCTTTGTCGCGTACCCAGTGGTTTGGAATCCACGAATCGCAGCAGTCGATCCAATTACGCATAGCATTGGAAGAAGGATTGGTGATCCGTACAGCCTTGATATTGGGTACGCCAACGCGCAGGCGGCAGCCCAAAGAACAAACCCACGAATGACTTGCATTGTCCAAGCGGTGTTCAAGAAATCGACTTCTTCACCCCGCTTATTCTGTATAATTGAAGGTCTGATCCCAATGTCGCTAAACATCTGCAGGCCTGCCATAAACACAGTAGCCAACGACATCAGGCCGAATGCTTCCGGGAAAAGCAGGCGGGTCAAAATTAAGTTCGAGACTAGCCGTAGCACCTGCGAGGCCCCGAACCCCCCAAGTGTCCACCCTGATCCACGCAGCGCCCGCGCGCGAAGACCATCTCCACGCATCGCCCCAGCCGCATCTGTCAAACGGCCGCGCACTTTGCTTGCAATGCTGGCAGGCCCCTGAGCTTGACCCTGCAGTTGATCCATCGAACCTGCCATCCTCGACGAACTCCATGGGGTACTGGCCCCGGAACAGACATCGACCCAATCGCACTTCCCGAGTACGACGACCGCGCCGAAACGGTTCTTTTCAACCTCGACTCCGACGCATCACGAAACTCTATGCGATATCGACCTGATACCGAGCCGGAGTTCATCCAGATTGCCAGATCGACACCATGCAGCCCCGCCGAGTGCCCGCCCCCATGGAGCCGCACGGAAAGATCAAAACAGGACAATCCCCCAGCGGCTGCTGGCCGATACAGTGAGGCAGGCCGCTCAAAGGCTGCCACAGTTATCAGACCCGGGACTCAACACGCGAACCCAACGGACCAGCCCATGAAGATCTCTGCCCCCCCCACCAGCTCGCTGCCACTGGATCAGGCATTCGAGGCCGCACTCGAGACCCGAACCCCTCAGTTTGTCCCCACCACCCACTTCACGGATGACCGTGGGTGGTCGCTGATGAACCAGATGCAAGGTGTGCTCAATGAGAAGGGACAGATCAACTTCTCCATGCAGTACCCCGGCGTCGTAAAGGCCTGGCATCGCCACACCCTCCAGACCGATTTCTGGATGTGCCTTGTCGGGCACCTGAAGGTCGGTGTGTTCGATCAAGAGTCGGATCAGGCCTGGTCGATCATCATCGGCGAGAAACGCCCAGGCACGGTCATCATCCCCCCGCCGCTGTGGCACGGTGCCGCGACCGTCGGACCCACTCCCGCCGGGCTCTTGTACTTTGTCACGCATCAGTACAACCCCGTAAAGCCCGATGAAGAGCGAGCCGCATACGACGCGTTCCCCGGCTTCCCATGGCAGGTCGAGCACAAATGACCACCGAGGTCCTGCAAACAGTCGGCCCAAGCCGCAACCCTCCCGAGCGTGTGCTCGTTCTGGGGAGCACCGGCATGCTCGGGCGCTCTTGGGTGCGTCTCCTTGAACGGGAGGGGCTTGAGCACACAGCCCTGAGCCGACCGGAGTTCGATCTGAGCGACCGACAGTCGATCGAACGGGCGTTAGATCGCCCGTATGGACTCGTAGTCAACGCCGCGGCTTGGACTGATGTAGATGGGGCAGAATCCAATGAGGCCGGAGCGGCTCAGGCCAACGCCCATGCCGTCGAACAGGTCGCGACCCGATGCCGGGAACTCGGCGCCACCCTGATCACCTATTCGACCGACTATGTATTCGATGGACAAGCGACACAGCCATACCCGATCGACGCGCCAATTCATCCCGTGAACGCCTACGGCCGATCGAAGGCCATGGGTGAGGCCCTGCTGCGTCAGGCCACACCGGATCACCTGCTGATCCGAACCAGTTGGGTCTACGCACCCTGGGGCAAGAACTTCGTGCTCACCATGATGAAGCTGATGGGCGACCGCGACCAGCTGAGCGTGGTTGATGATCAACGGGGGCGACCGACGAGTGCGACACACCTCGCTGCGGGCTCACTGGCGATGTACCTTGCGGGGGCAACCGGCAACTGGCATCTGACGGATTCGGGGGAGTGCACCTGGTTTGAGTTTGCACAGGAGATCAAGGCGGTGATCGGTGCCCGCTGCACGATTGAACCATGCAGCAGCGATGCGTTCCCCCGCCCGGCCAAACGCCCGTCCTACAGCACGCTCGATCTGGAGCCGACACGGCAGTTGCTTGGCGAGATTGGAGAGTGGCAGAATCGACTCCGTGAGTGCATTCAAAAAGCCCACGGCCAGCAGTAAAAAGAGCAGCCCTGGCGGGACTGCTCTTGGAGTGTTGAAATGATGCGAGTGTTCAGCTTCGGCGCATCCGTTTGATGCCCGCGAGACCACCAAGGGTCAGCAGGCCCGCGAGCGACGCGGTTGGCAAGGGCACGATAAAGAGCTGGTCTTGCGTCGAGGCATTAATCATCGCGCTCAGCCCCGCAACAGTTGCGCTGGGGTTCGCGTTGACCTGGGTTTCCAGTGTCCCCATCGCAGTGGCGACGGAACCATTGCCTGTGACGATGGCCTCATCGAGGACCACCTTCCAGATCATGCCTTGGATCGCAGCCAAACGAGTATTGGTCGCACCGACACCAGCTGTCAGATCGCTGTTGATCCAGCCGAGGCTGATCGCAGCTGCGACAACCGCGTTGACCTCTGCTTCGTCGGCGAGGTCATACTGCGGGCCACCGTTCCCCGGGGCCGGGTTGGGTGCGTTTCGGATATCGGTCACATCGTATGTGTAAGACCCGTCAAGCGTGTTCTGAAGCTCCACACAGAATGTCGAGAAGCTCCCGCCCGAGAACTGTCCGCTGCCACGCTGCCCGCCAACATCGGTGTAAGCGAAGTGGTTATGACCAGCGTCGAAATCCATGTTGACAAACCCGCCGAAACCGGTGTTATCAATATGGACACCATCGCTGACACCGGTCATGCCGGTGCTCATGGCATCAAAAGCAGAAAACGCGCTGCCGCACGATACGGCAAGCGCGATCATTGAAATAGAAAGTCGATTCTTCATCTTTCACCTCCCGGGGGCACAAATAGCCCAGGTAAACAAATAGGTGCACAAATAGACGATGCGTCGATTTGGTTTACTTGCGATTCAGTCGCTTGTAGCCACCGAGACCGGCCAGCGTGAGCATGCCTGCGAATGCAGCGGTCGGCAGAGGTACGATGTAGAGTTGGTCCTGAACGCCAGAGTTGACCATTGCCCGCAAACCAGCCACGCGGGCATTAGGGTCAATGACAAGATCATTCATTGCTGCAGTGACATTCGCGTGGAGCGAAACCACAGTGGCCTCATCAAGCACAGCCTCCCAAATCAAGCCCTGGATAGCCGCCAATCGAGTATCGGTAGCAAGCGCACCGGCAGAAAGGTCACTGTTGATCCACTGAGCATCAATCGCTGCTGCAAGAATTGCATGAACTTCGACCTCGTCACTGTAGTCGTAGCCAGGCCCACCATTACCTGGTGCTGGGTCAGGCGCATTCCGGATGTAATCGATGTCGTAGCTTCTTGGAGCACCACCGGTTGTGTTCTGGAGTTCGATGCAGAATGTCGAAAAGCTTCCACCAGAGAACTGCCCGATACCACGGTCTCCACCAACATCGGTGTAGTGGAAATTCATGTGGCCTGCACCATATATAACGGTGGTTGGACCATCTGTAGGATGGTTAAAGGTGATCTCAAAGGCGCTGCCTCTACCAGTACGGCTATCGTACTGTGCATCGAAACTCGCAAAAGCAGAACCCGATGCCAGAACGATGGCGACTGTTGCCATTGTCTTTTTCATGATAGTTCCCTCATCCATTCTTTAATGTTGTGCTGCTCAATACTTTGATCGAGCACACATTACCTCTCCGAGTAGCCAACACTCCGATAGCTGGCTGACCTCCTGTATGCACCGTAACAGGTGCATCCCTCATGCCCGGTGATGCAACTGCACCGCGACGAACACCCATAGGATATCACGCCACAGGTCCAGATCGAAGCAAATCCCCGGTTTTATGCTCATTTTCTTGTGAAGTTGGCACACCTACCCAAACACATGCCACACAGGCAGGCTTGGCAGGATTATGGGGCCCGAAACCCCACCATGCCAGCGACTTACAGCAGGATCAACATCGCAGCTCAGAGATCAACTCCATACTGCCTGAGCATCTGTACAAGCTCATCTTCCAGTGGGGCCTGAGCGGCCAGTTCGCGAATGCGCTGAACCGCATCGCTCAGATCGGTTGATCGAGCGTCCCCCATTTGGTGATATGCAATCGCCAACCCAACCCATCCCTCAGCATTTGAACGGTCGATCTGGATGGCGGTCTTGAACGCCTGTTCCGCAGCTTGTAAATCGTTGAGTTCGAGTTCAATCCAGCCCCGAGTGCCCCAGTAGGGAGCGGCCTCGGGCATGATCACGGTAGCCTCATCGACAAAAGCTCGCACAGTGCTGGCATCCACAGGATCGAGTCCTGCTCGCAAATACGACATCGCCAAGTTGTTCAATACCATTGCTTTCAGTGGAACAGGAGGAAGATTGAAATCAACAATCTGCTGATAAATCGACTTCGCCTGATCATACATCCCGCCCTCAGCGGCGAAAACAGCGGCATCCAGAAGCGGAGCGATATTCGACGGCTCAGACCTGCTTGCACGCAGCATCTGCGACACCGCAATGCCATAGTGATCACTCGATACTCCGGAGTCATCGCTCGATCGAGCCAGGATAACATGAGCGCGAGCGATCCCCATCAGCAGGCTCGGGTCCTCATTGCCATCGATTAATGGCTCCAGATGTCCTAAAGCATTCTGGGCATATTCTGGAACCCATGCCTGATGGTTAAAAGCCAGACTGACCCATGCCCGACCGAGGGCCTGCTGATCATCTTCTTCTGATACTGCTTCAGCTTCCCGTATCCATTGAGCACCGACATGAGCATCCTGGATGGTATTCACTGCCAGACCGAGCCAGACTCGAATCCGGATATCACGATATTCAGAAATCAACCCCGCGAGTCTTTCATGGGTCTTCTGAGGATCTTCACCGAGCCGAAGCTTTGCGGTGCAGTATGCATTGAGCAACTCCGCACTCGCTGGGAGATCCGCGGAATGCATGGCCTCATCTACATATGGGCTCAGAAACGACTCGGCTTTCGCAAAGTCCTCCAACTGGATATGGGCCCTCGCCGAGAGCAACGCTGCCGTCAATGTGGAATCAAGCGTGTTTGCATTCCATAAGTTAATCACCCGGAGCGCATGCTCCGGCTGTGAGACTCGCAGATATGCGTCACTCGTGATCCCCATTACAGTGGCATCACCAGGCACATTCTTCAATGCCTTCTCTCCGACCTGAGCAAGAACCATCGGATTCAGCGGCAGGCTACTCAACTCTCGAACCGCGTATGTTTGCACAGGCCCGATAGTTGGGAACAGATCAATTAGTTCCTCAAGCATCTGCGTGCGTTTCTCAATGCCAACTCCTGGCTCCAACGATGCGTACGCATCAACCAGTTCGACGGCTTGCCGAAGCCGAGGGCTATCACCCATCCCAGGAAGACTCAGAAGGTCTACTGCATTCCCCGGCGTGCCTTGCGCAAGCACACCGAGACGAGCAAGCTCATCGTCCGCATCGATCATGGATGAGGCTTGCTGATACGCACTAAGAGCCTCTTCACGACGACCAAGCTCGATCAAACGCTGAATGAGCATCTTCCACGCACGGGAATAGCTTGGCTCGACTTCAACCGCTTCTCTTAAAGCAGCGATCTGGTCTTCCGGAGTCAGATAGGAACGAGCAAAGCTCGCGAAAACCACATGAGCTTCACCCGAGCTGAGACCATAGTGCTCGCCGTTACTCGCAATATCCTCTGCCTCTGACTGATTCCCTGAGCGAGCCATCAGTGACGCAAGACGGAGCAAGCTCCTTTGATCCAATACTTCTGCCTTCGACGTTTCGATCAGCAACTCTTTCCCAGAGTTTAACTGCCCCTGAGCCAAGAGAGTATCCGCGAGCGACAATGCAACCTGCGGACTGCCTGTGATTCGAAGAACACGTCGATAGATTGAGATTGCCTCATCAGATTCTCCGAGGTTGACGAAGCGCTGTGCAACCTGAGGGTGCGCCGCCAGGTCATCTTTGAATCGAGCCATAAACTCTCGAAGCAATGACTTCGATTGATTATCGTCGCCGAGTTTGAATGCGAGATCAGATGCCTGAAGAAGGAATCGCTGAGCGCTATCGTTGTTCAACTGCCGCGAGAGCGTGACATACTCGTCCACGGCCCCTTGGATATCTGGTTCATATTGCTCGTTTTCTGGCAACCCGGGATCTGGTTGCAGTGCAAGCAAGTTCCCTAGCATGGTGCGCGCCTGAACATTCCCCGGCTCACTCGCAACCACTGACCTGACGATCTCCATTGCACGGTTCCTATTCGTGCGAGTGTGCTTGCCCACACCGGTTACGATCGCCCCCGCACGCGCCAAACGCAGCCGTGCAGGAAGAGTTCGCCCAGCGGTTTCCGTCAGCTCGACGATACGGTCGATTAGCTCATTCACCCGGCCAAGGTCGTCCCCATATGCCTTCGATTCAGCGGCGAGATAAAGCAGTCTCACATCGTCTGGGTTCATCCGTACAAGATCATCCCACGCATCCTTTGCACGAGAATCATTGCGGATATCCAAGAACTGGGCCCGTACCTGTTCCCAGTTATACCTTGATTCATCATCGGAACTTGCGAGTCCTGATTCAATGATCTGGAGTCCTGCATCGGTCGAGCCCTGTTCTATCGCGACCTGCATCGCAATTCCGAGTGCACCGATTGGTGTTCGTGACCCAATCGTTTCGTACTCAAGCCCTGCTTCCGCTGAAATGCCATACTCATATCGCAGGTCAACATTGATCAACTCAACCATGACTGGATCACGAGGATCCACGACTGCGAAGGCTTCTCCAAGCAACGCGCGAGCTTCTTCGCGTTCACCCATTGAAGAAAGTATCGTCGCTACGAGTGGTGTAAGCCTAGCTCGATCCTCTGCAGGGATCTCTTCGCGACGCAGGTTCCAGTTCTCAACGAACCGCTGCCCGGAATCACGCGGGAGTTCGTTCCGACGTGCGAGTTCAGCCTTGGACTGGAGAACCACAATCGCACCGTCTGGACCGAGTCTTTCAAGTTCATCGATGTAGTCAAGGGCTTCGATCAGTCGCCCTTGCTCAGCATATGCCTTGACTATCTGAATCAGGGGTGTCGACCATCCCATCGTATCAAATCGGTACTCTCGTCCAATCTCGGTATTCGCCAAACGGTTTGCCAGCAACCACTCTTCGACTGCTTCATTGAACCGCCCCTGAGACTGCTGCACATCCCCCATAACCAGGTGAAAAGTCGGCTCAGCCGGGTATCCCTCCAACGCACGCTGCATCGCGATGCGAGCGTCGACAATGCGCTCTTCACGCAGTGCTTCATCCGCATCCAAAAACGCCAACCAAGCGCTCGCTCGCCGATCGAGCACCACGCTGTTCAACTGCTCGAGAAGCGTGTCCCGGCGAACTTCATCCCCACCACGCTGCGCAGCGAGTATCTGATATCCAATGAGATCAGGATCCGGCTCACCCGAATCGGTCTGGAATGAGAGCGAGAGCAAAGTCTCATCATCACGCGACCAATACAGTCTCCGTGAAGCCCACACAATGCTGCCAAAGTCACCATTCTCTTTGGCAGAGCGAACCTGCACAGCCAGCGAAAGCTTTGGGCGAAGCAGTTCATTATAAATCCGGCTGCATTGCCAAGCCGTGCTTGAGTTGATCTCCGGCGCATCCGGGTCCCACTCCGCAGTTTCTGGGTTCAGCCCAATCAATCGAGATAGCTCGTTGAGCACATCCTCATTGCTCATCCCCTCGCTGAATCTCTGAAACGCGAGCAGTTGCTCATCCGTTCTCTCTGGGAACTGTGCGAGTCGCGCCTCGAGCAGTTCGTCAACCTCACTCTCTCTGCCATGCTGAATCAGAAAGCGGTAATACAGGTCAGCATCGCTGAAGTTACTCTCGGCATGCTCGTAGATTGTTCGCAGAACTGGCTCGAGCTCAGCATCCCGCACTTGAAGCGAGGCCAGCGTATACCTGAGCTCACGATAGATCTCAATATCACGCTCATCGTACTTGTTGATCAGATCTTCCGCCAATGTCCTGGCCTCGACAAACATCTGCCAGGCATTCAACAGTGGAAGCAACTCACGCATTGCTTCTCTATCACCGGGCACACGCCGGAGATATTCGCGGTACGAGTTCACTGCAGCGAGCACATGCCCACCGTCAGGCACTTGAACCTTTGCCCGAGCCCGTGCGTGCATCAATAGGGTTTCTGGGTCAGCATCCTCAGCATTTCGGTTGTAGCGACCAAGGAGCGTGACCGCCTCTACGAAGTCTCCATTCTCGTACGCCACAATCCCCTGAGTCCGCATGGCATTGAGTTTGCGCGCACTTTGCCAAGGACGGAACACAAAGTAGCCAAAGACGATCAACAGTACAATCGTCCCCAGAGAACCGAGCAAGACCACGCGTCGGAATGTCCTTGGCTTCATAGGCATGAATAACTCACCTTTCGGAGGCAATCTGTGGATGCATGTTCATCGACGTGAAAGCGCCGAGAGAATCAGTGTGATAGTGTTCCAGATAATATACAGATCCAAGAGCAGCGTTGCACGCTCGACATACTCGATGTCATACCGGATCCATTCTTGAAAATCTGCGCCATCGGCACGGGTCCGACGGATCTGCCACAAACCGGTCACACCCGGCCGAACACTGAGACGTGCCTCTCGCCAGCCCGGACAGAGCTGGTTTTCAGAGAACGGACTCGGACGTGGACCAACCACCGACATATGCCCCACGAGCACATTGAAAAACTGGGGCAGTTCGTCAAGCTGCAGTTTTCTGAGCACTGCCCCGACCTTCGTGATGCGGGGGTCCTTCTCCATAAAGAACTGCGGACCATCTGCCATATTCTCAGCTTGCAGCTGGTCCTTCATCTCCTCGGCGTTGCGATACATCGTTCGAAACTTCAAGCATCCGAACTCGCGTCCCTTGATCGATTCACGCTGATGCGCAAAGAAAATCGGGGAACGATCCTCAATCCAGATCGCGGCGATGATGAAAGGATAGAGCGGAAGTGTGAGTGTGAGAGCAATCAGCGCAAACCCAATGTCAAACAGACGTTTGAAAGCACTCGATGTGTATGTCGCAGCTTCGTCAATGCGTCGCTCAGGGCGGGTCTGCATCGCTTCGATATCACGCCATTCCACTTCATCGGTATCCGGGCGCATACTTGGGTCATCCCAGAGCACCGCGGGCCCCACACCGGACTTTCCGTTGGGAATACACCGCCCCGCTCCGATCCAAACCGGTCCTGTCAGCGCTCCCGGATCAGTCGTGCCAGCATCCTGATCGGCCCACCCCTCTTCACCAACTCGGTTCACACGCCCGATCGTTGATTGTGGGTGCGCCCAGACACCAGCCAGATCGCGGACAAACTGCGCCCTTTCAATGTCAGAATCCCCACGGTAAATCTGCCCCTCATTGCGCAATGAGGCACGAAGATCGTGAGGGACAATGCGACGCAGCTTCGCCCATGCGCGCGGCTCATCGTCCATACTCGCCCAGTCCATCGCGATGTCCGCATTGGTAGTCAGTGCCACGCGTGCTTGGCGACGCTGGCGTGCCGATTCATACTCGCGCCTAAATCGGAGAAACTGCCCGTCTGCACGCGATTCGACCACTTCGCGATACTCCGACTGCTCACGCTCACCAAGCCGAATCATGAGCAAATCTGGATTCAGCCAGCACATGAGATCGAGTGATTCTTGCAGTTGCATAATCACCAGATGTGAACGGCTTACAAGAAGATACAGCTCTGCATGCTTATCAATCTCGAGGCCAGGAGATCCTGATGGCACAACCTGAATTCCACGGGACTTCCAGAATCTGCCGTGCAACTGTTCCGGCGTCAATCCCCAGATCGTGTGTACCGCATCATCCTGAGCATCTGCGATGGGCTCTGGCATCGGTGGGGCAATCATGATTGAGCATCCTGCACTCTCGGTGCGTCAGATTTCATCTTCTTCCCATTAAAGAGGGTCCCCGCAAGCGGCCCGACGCTGTGGGATGAACCACCGCCACCCATTTGTTGGCGAGAGAACTGACGAGAGAAGTGCACCGACATACTGCTGGTGCTGTGTCGCACTTCATAAGCAGAGGCACGGTTAAAGATCGTCGCCGCGATCGTACCGTCGACCGCATGGATCTGATCGATTGCTTTCTTGATCAACGGCTTAAACTGACCTCGTCCAACCACCAAAATCACCCCATCAGCTTCTGGTGAGACAAACGCCGCTTCAACACTACCAAGGATCGGGCCTGTATCGATCAGAATTGTGTCATACTTCGTGCGCAATATTGCCAGAAGACTCCGAATGCTGCTCGGTGACAATCGGCTGACGCGAAGATCGTCGCCGTACCCAGCGGGGAGAATCGAGAGGCCAGGAAACTCCGTGTCTTGTATCAACGCCGTAATCCGATCTTCGTTCCCAATCTCTTCCGCAAGACTGGGAGACCTGGGATGACCAAAGTGGATACTCAAACCACGCCCAATAAAGTCGAGGTCAACCAGAAGAGTCCTACTCCCGCTCTCAGCAAACGAGAGACCCATGGCAATGATCAAACTCGTTTTCCCATCACCCGGCGCTGGACTTGTCACGCCGTACACTCGAGACGCACTCTCCGTGTTCTTGATCTGCAACTGCGATCGGATCTGATGCACCGCGAACGCGGAGGCAGAAGCCAGTTCCTGATCCTCGAGGGAGTGACCCAGATCAGGAAGCATTCCGATTATCCCCGCGTTGGCACCTGAGAGCACGTCATCATCCGAGTAGTTCACTCGGTGACTGAAGTACCCCAGCATCAGGAACGCGATGACCGGCAAAGACCCGCTGGCCACAAAGCCAGCAGCAGCCATCTTGATTCGCGGGTCTGAGGTTGGCTGATTCGCCTCCATCGGTCGAGCAGCGATGCTAATCTTGCCGGTAACTTCCTGCATGTCATCAAGCATCGATTCGGTCTCAATCATCTCAAGCCGGTTATCGACCTGCGTCAGCGAATCATCAAGACGGGTCTGCGTTTTACGGAGCTGATCGAGCCTCAGCGAAGCGTTGAAGAGGTCCTCCGCGTTCTGCTCGGTTTCGGCGAGCTGGGCTTCCAACCGTTCACTCCGCTTCCTCAGTTGATCAGCACCCGGGAGAGGGTTTCCCTCTTCATCATAAAGTACCGGTTCTTCTTCAGATGTTAACTCGAGCATGCGTTCATCGATGCTCTTGTTGAGATTTTCAATCATCTGTGTAACGCGACGCACATCTCGATGCTCTTCTCTCAGCCCCTCAGCAACCATCATCTCGGTCCGGTTCTCTATCAGGGTGTCACGCTGCATGATTAACGATGCGATCCGGCTGTCGTTGAGCGCTGCCTCTTCAGGTGTCTCGGGAACATCGCGCGAGACAGTACTCTCATCGTCCTTTTGATTGAAGATACCAAGATAGCTATTGACCTGCCCAAGCTCAGACTTGAGCGCCCGTATCTCGAGCGTGACCTCTTCGATCAGCGGCTCGAAGTTCTCTGTTTTGTACTCACTGACAAGATCGCGGATCTGCTCATTGATCCGTTCCTTTTGGAGACGCACATCGCGTTCACGGTCGGTTAATGCGTTAATAATCCCCGGATTCTTGATGCTGCCCTCTTTGCCGTACTTCGTGATGTAAGCACTGAGAATCGATTCAACAATCGTTCGTGACACCCTTGGATCAGTATGGGAGAATGAGACACGAATGATCTCCTGTGCACGGCCGTCGGGCCTGACATCAAGTCCTGAAATCACTTCTTCAAGACCCATATACCGATACTCAGCCGGCATCCCTCGCCAGTCATCGCTTTCCATCGCCGACTGAACTACCTCAACATTCTTGATCAGTTGGGCATGCGAGTTCACGAAGCTGGTGAACATCCTTGGCGCCATGCTTTGTTCGCTTTCAAAGAGCACTTTGGGCAATGACGGCTGAATTCGGACCACACCGGTGCTGCGATACTCGGGTTGGCGTGAGAGGTAACCAGCAGTGCCACCGATAATTCCGAAGATGAGGGCAAGTGTGATGGTCAGCGGATACCGTCCACGCAAACTGCGATGAATCAGCATCAGCGGATTAGACTGCGAATGTTCTTCGCCGGCATCCCAGTTGACTTGGTTTCCGCTCATGAACCGCTCCCATCGTGCTTCCCTGCATCGATCCCTGAATCCTGCACACCCTCTATTGCAGGAGCCACAAGTGCATGCAATTCTTGCAGAATCCATTCATGCAGACTCGGATCGACATCACCATCGATGACAATCTGTATTTGCGCCGCGCCGTACATGCGATACTCGTAATCCGAACTCAGACGACGAACATCAACCATCGAAACTGTTGTGAAACCAGTTGGCATGGCAAACATGTTGTAGACGGTAATTTCCCGCTCATTCTTCCCGGCCACCCGGTGAAACGGGTACCGCTGCATCTGATCCCCTTCCACATCAACAAGGGGAGTGCCTTCGTCTTCAGGTATCAGCCAACCGTTGCCCGGGTAACAGGCTGGCGGATAATGCCCGGCCATATCCCTCGCATCCCGACACTGCACAATCATCAGTGTCGCACTCACACCACGCTGCTCATGAACATACTGACGAGCGACCAATGCGTTGGGGCGGAGCAGATTCGTTGCTGCCTGAGGCAACGCAACCTGATGACCAACCCATCCCTCCCAGTCGATAGGGATGGCATCAATCAATGCCGCTACATGCTCGTGGTACGCGTTGACCTGCTCAGAGTTCTGCGGGCTTGCACGCACGAAACCAATCACAACGAGCGTGATGAGAGCAACCGGGATCGCTAGCTTGTTCAGCATATATGGCCTCTCAACTCGATTGTGTCGCAAGCGTGAATCGATAGGTGGGAATCATCGCCCAACGCAGTGCCCGCGTGATCCCAAGAAGTAAAAGGAACGCGATCGGAAGCATCAGCCAACCCGCAATATCGTGGAATCCATCAGCAAACTCGCCGGGGACACGGTCGTCCCCATACAGGATCACCGTCGGCGTGAGACGAAACACATTGCAGACAATCGCAGCGACAGGACTGAGCAACAGCACCATAAGCCGCACAGAGTTTCGGAGAGGGACAGAGAATGCGAACGCATATGAAACCAACACAAGGGCAAAGACCATTCGCATCCCGTTGCATGCCTCGGCAACCGCCACAGGCATGTCGTTGATGTTCACCAGGTTCCCAGATCGTTCAACATAGAAACCCATCATTTCCAGAGTCCCAGTGGTGACTCGCGCCGTGGCGTTCTGCAATGGCCCAGCGATCGCTAAGCGGAGATTTCCCGGGATCGGAACAAGCAGCACCAGAATCGCAACAGCAGGGAAAAAGTTCGCTGCGACCTGCGTCCCGACAACCGTGACTACCGCGCCGACAACCATAAGCACCGCACCACCATGCCAGCCGGCTTGGAACTGGAACTCACTCTTGTAGCTGATCCATGAAAGCAGCGCACCTACAAACACCATGACAACGCCCAGCCAACTTGTCCGCGGCGGGCAGCGTCTGAACCGCACTCGTCGAATCCACACCAGCCAGACCGCGATGGGAATGACAAGGAAAATATGGCTCGCCTCTTCATCCTTGCTTGCGATCATCAAGATATCACGCCACTGCTCCAGACCCGCGTACACCGCGGCCCCAACGAGCACAAGCAGCATGATTAGGTGCTTACTCCCCCACCCATAGCGTGAGTCGATCAAACTCATGATGTACGCCCCCGCTTCACGCGCCCTTCGACAACCTGTTCGATCACACGTGCTCCTGGAGCGACCCTCGCTCCGGGACAGAGCACCGATCGCACGACAACCGCGCCTTTACCGACGACACTGCCCGCGAGTGCGATCGAGTCGTGCATAATCGCGTCCGCAGCAATATCTGACCCCGGTTCTGCGATGCTGAATGTGCTCTCCCAGTCTTCCCGGTACGGATCCTCGTCAATCGTCGCCCCCACGCCATATCCCATAACGCGCGAACGGACCGCGTCGAGGTACTCGCTCCGCGAGCGTGCGGGCTGGACATAAGCCCGAGATCGTTCAACCACACGGACAGCATGATCATGCTTCCAGGACTCGAGCGATTGCTCCTTCAAGTCCACATACCCGATCGGCTTGACCGATCGCAGGACACCGACACGCATCAACCAGACGCCGACCGGCGACCCATCTCGTGACGAGACGAGCGTGACATCTGCTCGCTGCTTAGCCATCGCATGCACGAGATCATCCAGTCGCTCAAGATAGACCTGAGCACCCGAGGTAACGATGATGTAGTCATTCTCGTCCATCTCTCGTGTGGCGTCGCTGAGCACACCCGCAACACCTCGGATCGGGGATGCGTCCTGCTGGATCACGCAGGACATACCCTCGTGACGGGCATCCGGCAGCGAGATCGGTGCGGTGCTCTCCGTGTCCACGAGCACGCGCATTTCAAAGCCCTCTAGCCCGAACCGTCGAGCGCAGTGCTTCGCGTTCTCGAGCTGATGTGTCAGGATTGTGCCCTGATTCAGGGGTAAATCGAGCAAGCTCCTGTTCGCACGACGTGCCAGTGGCGTCGATCGAACCGAGCCATACAAAACCAGCATCGATTTGATCGATTCAAGAATGCCGGTCGGGCTGAGTTGGGGTTGGGTCAATGCCATTCGCTGACTCAAGCAGCTCCCTCTCGATGTAACTCTTGCAGCGGCCAAACGACAACCGCACCGCCCCTCACGGGTACGCCTGTGACCTATCGGCAGATCGACCAGCCCGCTTTGGGGGCGTTGGGCGATCAGTCTAGGGTCACCCAGATTCTGGTGCAGCGCAAAGAATGCGCATTGGCGCGATCGATCAAGCTCAGACGCTCTCGCAATGGCCTTCTCAAACGAACAGACACACCTGCCTGGCCTACGAAGGCCCGGGCCCAATGGATCGCGCCATGGTGATAGGAAAGCACAAACAGCCCAAGAATACTTCCCAGCTGCCCTCGCCCCCTGCACCCCCTGATCTGGGGATTGCCTCATTCGACTCGAAGAGTGATGTTTCACAGCAGCGCAAACGAGAACACCCAGGCACCTGGGCCTGGGTGTTCAAATATCAACGCTTGACCTCTGCGGCAGGACAGTACCCCCCCGGCGGGGTCAGCGGATCCGAACTGTCCAGTTCCGCGCCGACCGCAAGGGCTGATCCTGGCGTTCTGCGAACGAGAGCATATTGAGGTCCACTACCGTATCGCTCGCAAACTCGATGACGATCTCACTATTAGTGGTCGAGGCAGCAGTCAGGTTCTCAGAGATAACCGATGCCTGCCGGTTTTCATCCATGATGACCGAATCGCTGGTGACCAGGGTCCCCACAATAACCTCAAAGGGCTGATTACTCGTGAGAAGCTCGACCCCCGTAAAATAAACCCGATTGCCGATGACTGTGGCGAACATCGATTCGTTGGGGAACTTCACGCTCTGCCCACCAGTTGCGTTACCCTCGACATCATAACTGGGCTCACCGATGGTCGGGACACTGTTGTTCTGATTGGATGAGTTGGAACTCGTTGCACCACTTGATGAGCCGTTCGACACGACGCTAGATGGAGTGCCCGAGGACCCACCTGAGGACCCGGCGGTTGAGTTGTACATCCCGCCGGTCTCTTCAGCACCAGAATCCGTACCGGCGTTGTCTGCTGGGCCAAACGAGAAGACCCCGCCACCGCTCGACTTCTGCGCCTTGGTTGTAAGTTCACCGCTTCCTTCAACTGATGCGGTTGCCGCGGCCCCTCCGCCACCACCACCGCCACCGCCGCGTGAGATGGTTGCGGAACCACCACCACCGCCACCACCGCCGCCGACTGAACGCCCGCCCGAGTTACTCCCTCCACGAACACTGCGTGATCCAACGCTGATGCGTGAACCGTCCGACAGGCGTCGACTGGTGCTCACGGGCTTGTTCGAACGATTTCCGTACCTGGCGCTCAGGTTCCGCTTGGGTTCTAGACGCACGAATGTACGCCCATCAGGAAGACTGACACGCACTTCAACCATTTCGCCATTTGGGCGTTCGTTGGTCTTCTGCTGCTTCTCCGCTAACTGCTGCTCGGCTTCCTTGACCTCCGGCTCTGGCTGAGACTGCTTGACCTCACTGGACTCGGGTTCATCAGCGATTGCCATCGGCGTCGCGAAACCAGCGCTGATCACGAGCGCCCCGACGAGTGTGTACATGGTGTTGCTGTTTCGTTGCATGGTCAAAGGTCCTCCAGATCCAGACGGATCTCATACACACTCTGCGAATCGTGCGCGTGTGAAACGAGGCAATACAGGAGAGTTCCCACTGCCCAGACCGAACAACCAGAACCCGCGTCCGAGAACCCAGCCCATGCCACATCCTTTCTATAGTGATCTATGACGACCCAGCCCATACTCATCAACGATCACTGGTCACACACGCCGGGCGAAGAGTCGATTCAGCCCGAAAACCCGGCCACGGGCGAGTTGCTCGATCAGATATACCCCGTTAGCACCCTGAGCACCCTCAGATGCATGTGCGACCACGCCTTGCGTGCTGGCGACGAACTGAACCGCTGCCCACCCGATCAGATCGCCACTTTCCTCGAGACCCAGGCCAACCTGATCGATCAACGGCGTGATGAAATCGCCCTCATGGCCAACCTGGAAACGGGATTACCCGTACAACCACGCCTGCGGGACACCGAGATGGATCGAACCATCAATCAACTACGACAGGCCGCCGGGTGTGTCCGATCACGCGACTGGATGAAGGCCCGTATCGACACCCGTCTCAACCTCCGCTCAATGTACGAACCACTCGGCGGGGCGGTACTCACCATCGGGCCCAATAACTTCCCGCTCGCATACAACGGGATTGCAGGAGGTGACTATGCGGCTGCGATTGCCGCACGCAACCCGGTCATCGCCAAAGCTCACCCCCTGCATCCCGGAACCACACAGTTGCTCGCCCGGTGCGCTCATGACGCTGCGACGCAAACCGGCCTCCCGCGAGGCAGCATCCAGATGTTTTACCATTGCACACCGGACCATGGCCTGGCACTCATCGAGACCGCGGGGATCAGTGCCGTGGGATTCACGGGCAGCCGACGGGTGGGGCTTGAACTGAAGAAGGTAGCCGACAAAGCCGGCACCCCCATCTATCTTGAGCTTTCATCAATCAACCCGATGTTCCTCCTCCCGGGAGCGATCAATGCCCGAGGCAACGAAATAGCCGACATGATCGCCGATTCGCTTCTTGCGGCCAGTGGGCAACAATGCACATGCCCGGGCCTCATCGTGGTCCCATCTGGCCCAGCATGCGAAGAATTCATCGAACGGCTCAAGATTCGGCTGCGCGAGGCCGAGCCGCAGGTCATGCTCAGCGCTAGCGGTGTCGAGGGGCTTCACGAATCCGTGCAGCATGTGCTCAAACACGGTGCGGAACGGATCCTCGGGGGGCTGCCGGTCCGCGATGCGCATGCCAAGTATGAGCACACCTTGCT
Organism: Phycisphaerales bacterium JB052; assembly: GCA_043100965.1. Classification (GTDB taxonomy): domain Bacteria; phylum Planctomycetota; class Phycisphaerae; order Phycisphaerales; family UBA1924; genus UBA1924. The sequence goes on from JBICHR010000001.1 coordinate 116,773, forward strand.
ACGCGTCGATGCCAGCCGCTATTTCGAGCAACCCGATGAGCTCCAGCATGAGATGTTCGGAGTAGCGGCACTTCTTGTCGTGTGCGAGAAGGCGCAGCATCTCGTGGAGATCGCCCGTTCGCTCGGCGGGAACCTTACGGGCACAATCCACAGCGACCACAATGACGGCGGTGAACAGCAACTTGTCGACCGCATCACCCGCGTGTTGCGCAAGCGTGTCGGCCGACTGATCCACGATGCGGTTCCGACCGGAGTCTCGGTCAACGCAGCGACAGTGCACGGCGGGCCGTTCCCCGCGACGGGGCATCCCGGTTTCACCGCCGTGGGGATGCCGACCGCGATCCACCGCTTCGCCGCGCTCCGGTGCTACGACCGGGTCGGACAGCATGACCTGCCACCTGAACTCAGGGATCAGAACCCGACAGGCACGATGAGCCGGTTCATTGACGGCCAATGGACCACGAGAGACGCATCGGACGGGACACACAGCACAGACTGAACCGATGTCTGCGTTCCATGAAAAAGACCGGATGAACCCGGTCGATAGGAAATCAGATTGTGCTCGCTCAACGGTGACTTAGCGGAGCGTGAGCAGTTCCTGATAACTCGGCAGTGGCCAGATGGCGGACTCGACCTGAAGTTCCAAGGCGTCCCCGAGCGTACGGAGTTCGTCCATCGCAACGATCACGCTTTCCCGACAGTAAGTACACTGCTCAAGCGGCGGCTGATCAGGGAGCGTGAGGGCGGCCTCGAGCTTCTCGATCTGGGACTGGAATCGCATGGTCAGGTCGGCGAACGCGTCGAGCGATTCACGGAGCTGCCCGCATTCCACGCCCGCCAGTTCGCTGGCATTGATGGTCTCTGCATTGTTGCGCTGATGCTTGAGAGCCGCGGGAAGCAGCATGGTGCGTGCGATTGACACCATCTGCTCTGCCTCAATGCAAACCTCGGTGATGTACTTCTCGGCGAAGATCTCAACACGCGATTCGAGTTCGCTCCCCGAGAGCACCTTGTGCTTCTTGAACAGCTTCTTGGCAACACTGCGTTCGAGGGCCGGGAGGGCCTCCGCGGTTGAGCGGAGGTTGGGGAGCCCGCGTTGTGCGGCTTCCTCCTGCCACTCGTCGCTGTAGTTGTCGCCATTAAAGATGATCGCCTTGTGCTCTTTCACGACGCTCTGGAGAACCTTGAGCACAACCTGATCGCGTTTGGCTTCGGAAGCATTGTCACCCAACTGCTTCTCGATCTCGCCAGCGATGTACGAGAGACTATCGGCGACGATGGTGTTGATCACCGTGTTGGGCCAAGCGACCGAAGCGGTGGAGCCGACGGCTCGCAGCTCGAACTTGTTGCCGGTGAACGCGAACGGGCTGGTCCGGTTGCGGTCGCCCGAGTCACGCTGCAGATCGGGGAGCGAGCGAGCACCGAGGTCGAGTGACCCCCCCTTGAGTGTGCGGCTTGTGCTGCCCTTCTCGATCTGCTCGATCAGATCGGTCAGCATATCACCCAAGAAGATCGAGATGATCGCGGGAGGCGCTTCGTTCGCGCCCAGCCGATGGTCGTTGCTCGCACTGGCGATCGCAGCGCGGATGAGATCCCCGTGTAGGTGCACCGCCCGGATGACCGCACACAGATAGGTCATGAACTGGCGGTTGGTGTGCGTCTCATCCTGCGGGTCCAGCAGGTTCACGCCTGTGTCGGTCGACATGGACCAGTTGTTGTGCTTGCCCGAGCCGTTCATGCCCGCGAACGGCTTTTCATGCAGCAGTGCCACGAAGCCAAACCGGCCCGCAACACGCTTGAGCGTGTCCATCAGGATTGCCTGATGATCGCAGGCGATGTTGGTCGACTCGAACAGCGGCGCGATCTCGTACTGCCCTGGGGCGACCTCGTTGTGACGAGTCTGGACAGGCACGCCCAAGCGGAAGAGCTCCTCCTCGAAGTCCGCCATGAACGCGTTGACGCGTGTTGGGATCGAACCGAAGTAGTGGTCGTCGAGCTGCTGGTGCTTGGGTGGGGTCGCTCCAAAGAGGGTACGCCCGCAGCTGACCAGATCGGGGCGGGCAAAGTACAGGTTGCGGTCGACGAGGAAATACTCCTGCTCGGAGCCGAGCGTCGAACCAACGGAGTGCACACCCTCATCGGTCCCGAAGATCTTCAGGATCCGCATTGCCTGCTTGTTGAGCGCGTCGATCGAGCGGAGCAGCGGGGTCTTCTTGTCGAGCGCCTCGCCGTTCCAACTCACGAAGGCGGTCGGGATGCACAGCGTCGCGTAGTTGGTACCACGCACGATGAACGCCGGCGAGGTCGGGTCCCAAGCGGTGTAGCCGCGTGCCTCGAATGTGGCCCGAAGCCCACCAGATGGGAAGCTTGACGCGTCGGGTTCGCCCTGAACAAGGCTGCTCCCCGAGAGCCGGTAGACGATGCTACCCTGCCCATCGGGTGTGATGAGTGCGTCATGCTTCTCAGCGGTCAGCCCCGTCATGGGCTGGAACCAATGGGTGTAATGCGTCGCACCACGCTCAATGGCCCAATCCTTCATCGCAGTAGCGATGACCTCGGCATCATCCATCGAGATGCGGCCCTTGCTCTCGATGGTGTCGAGAACATTGTTGTAGATGTGCTTGGGCAGACGCTCACGCATCTTGCGCTGATCGAACACATCACATGCGTAGATCTCGTCGATGTTGCTGCTCTTGGCAGACATGCCCTGACTGGTTGACTGCCATTTAAATGAAGCAGCGACGGCTTCGCCATGGGGATCGTGCGGATTCATGCGTCCTCCGATGTTCGGAAAGTTCTTTCGCTGAGTGGGTACGAAACGCCTTGGACACTCGATTCTTGCGGGTTCTGGATCAATTGCAAACGAGACAACCGCGATTACGCCAAAATATCGCCGATTGACGCTACTATCCATCGTGATACGACGCACAGCTCAACGCGAGGCCATCCGGTCGCTCTTTCAGCCCGACACGGATCCAATGAGCCCCCAAGAAATCTTGGAGCACGCTTCCAAGACCGTCCCAACCGTCGGCATCGCAACGGTTTATCGCACGGTCCGCGCCTTGGTGGAACAGGGCGAGATTGTGGCCGTCGAACTCCCGGGCGAACCACCCCGCTACGAGATGGCAGGCAAAGAACACCACCATCACTTCGTGTGCGAATCCTGCGGCAAGGCGTTCGATATCGACGCCTGCCCTGGAAACTTAGCCCATATGACCCCAAAGGGCTTCACGCTCAACCGCCATGACATCACGCTCTTCGGGCTCTGTGATGGGTGCGTCAAGAACTCGTGAACGAAACCATCGAGTCAGATCCTCGATTCAAAAACAAGCACCGAGGCTGCGGGATATTGCAGCCCCGGTGAACATAGGTCACCCGCCATAGGTGCACGGGTGTTTGTAGGTCCTGTTGATTCACACCATGGCCGGCGCACCCGTGCTGCTGGTTTTGGGGGCGAAAAGGCCAACAAGTTGGACAAGTGCGGAGGCGCCAACGAGGATGTAGACGACCTTGCTCAGCAGGGTGGTGCTCCCACCAAAGATGGCGGCGACCAGATCGAACTCGAAGAGGCCCCAGAGACCCCAGTTGAGCCCCCCGACGATCAGCAAGACGAGGGTCAGCAGTTGTAATGCCTTCATAGTGTGCTCCTTTTCGGGTGTGCGCAACCATGACCCCACTCTGGAGATGTGGCTCCCGCACGCTTCGTACATTGTGATTTCCTGAACGACACCGAATTCGAAGGCACCACCCTGCCCGATGCACACATCTGCAAATATTTCGACGCGCACCCGATGACCCGGAAACGCTACAATGCCATCCCCGGGCCTGTGGCGGAATTGGCAGACGCAGCGGACTTAAAATCCGCCGGGGTAAAACCCATGTGGGTTCGAGTCCCACCAGGCCCATTCGATCCCGATCTCATCAAGCAGAGCGAAGAGCCTGGACCGGCAGATTGCCAAGGCCCCACGTATTTACCATCGATCCCTGCCGTGTGCTGCTTCTTGTTGCCGCTCGACGCTCCGCCGCCACCAACGGGGGGGCCGATCAGCAACGGCCCCGGAGGCCGCATCAGCCCCCAGCCCGGACACGCCACTGTGTTTCCTGCTCGGCAAGCCCCAGATCGTGATAGAGGTCCGCAACCTGAAATGCGATCGCCTGCACGCGAAAGTGCTCAGGCCCGAGCATGGCGACGGCGTTGTCATACTCGCTCAGGAGCACAGACTTTGCATCATCAAGCCGCCCCATTCGCCGAAAACAATCCCCACGATTCGCACGGAACACGACCGACATGATGTGATCCACCCCAACAGTGGTCTCCGCCGCGTTCACCGCCCGATCGTATTGCGGCAGCGCCCGATCCAAATCCCCCGTCTCCATGTACGCGCGGGCCAGATTGCCCAGGCTCGCGCAGGTCGCGGGATGATTGGCACCGATGCTCGTGAGCCGGATATCAATCGCTTCTTCAAGCATCGGGATCGCCTTCTCCGGCGCCCCCATATTGGTGTACACCAACGCAAGGTTGTTCATCGTGACCGCCATCTCGGGGTGACGCGGATCGAGTCGCGCACGCCTGATTGCCAGGGCTCGCTGATGGGCCTCCAGTGCTTCCTCAAGGCGTTCAGCAACGACGAGCGTATTGCCGTAGTCGTTGTACACCTCGGCGATCTCGGTATGATCAGGGCCGTAGAAAGCAATCTGAGCGTCGACGCCCCGGCGGTGATACTCAAGGGCTTCTTCAAGCTTCCCCTGATGCTCGAGCACCGAACCCAGCGAGCTGAGCGTGTGCCCCAAGCGTGCATCGGTCGCGGGATCGACATTCCCCAACTCCTCGATCGCATCGCGGAAGAACCGCTCACTCTCGTCAATGCGGCCTGTCCAGTAGTAGACATGCCCAAGACTCCCGTCAGCGCTGAGGATGACCGAGGAGTGGCCGAGCCGCTCCAACAGCGCCGACGCCTCAAGAAAGTGCGTCTCGGCATCTTCGTATTCTCCAGCGAGCGTTTCGATCTGGGCGAGTTGCTCGATGGAACGGGCGACCTGGATATCACGATCGCCAAAGAGTGCTTTTAACACATCCCTCGCTTGAGCGGTCTGCGCGATCGCCCGTTCATATTGGCCGAGCGAGAGGTAAACCTGAGCTATGACCAGACGCAGGCGTGCGTTGGTCTCCGGCTGGTCACCCAACTCCCCCACCTCGAGACGCTCGGTTGCGTTGTCGAGCACCTCGCGAACAGTGACCTCTTCACCCAAAGCCGTGTTGGGCTCGATGCTCCGCAGCATATCAACGAGAAACCCGCTCACCGCGGCAGAAGTCTGCGATTCGGCGACGGCGCGCCCGCGCTCCTGGCCGATCCAATAAAAGCCGACGATCACCAGTAGGGTGATCAGGACAAAGCTCACGGAGACCACCGTGTTGCGCTGGACGAAACGGGCCACAAGATACGGCACACTCGGCGGGCGAGCGACGATCGGCTGATGGGCGAGAATCCGGCGCAGATCCGCAGCGAACGCTTCCATCGTCTGGTATCGCCGGTCCGGCGATCGGCTCATGGCCTTGGCGATCACGATCTCAATATCCCCTTGGAGCGAACGGTTGTGAGTACTCAGCGGCTTGGGATCCTGCTCGCTGAGCGTGCGTGCCGCGATCGCCAGCGTCGCATCGGTCATGTCATACGGCTCTGTCCCCGCGAGGATCGTATAGGCGACGGCACCAAGCGAGTAGATATCCGAACGGGCATCGACTGCCAAATGATCGGCCCCGATCTGCTCCGGGCTCATGTACTGCAGCGTGCCGATCGGCCCGCTCCCGGGGCAGGTCATCGTCTGGCGGGTCAGGTCCTTGCTCCGAAGACGGGCGATCCCAAAGTCGAGCACCTTGGGCTGGCCCGGCCCATTCCGCTCCGCGATGGCCTTGATGTTGCCCGGCTTGAGATCACGGTGGATGATTCCTCGGCTGTGAGCCGTCTGCAAGGCATCGGCCACACGCGCGATCAGGCGAATGCGATCTTCAATACGCAGACCCTGTGAAGTCACCCACTGGTCGATCTGCTCACCCTCGACCAGCTCCATCGCGATGTAGGGCGTTCGTGAGCCAAAGAGTTCGGCAGTACCGGATTCGTAAATCCGCGCCACCCCCGGATCCTCGATCATCGCCAAGGCCTGGGCTTCCTGTGTCAATCGACGACGCTGTTCGCCAGAACCAAGCCCCGGGACGACCTTGATCGCAACCCGACGCTTGGGCTGGGCCTGCTCCGCCTCGTAGACCACCCCCATACCGCCCCGCCCAAGCTCACGGATGACCGTGTACGGCCCGATGGTCTCGGGGAGTTGGTGCTGATCGAGCGCTTCGACCATGGCTGAATCAATGAAAGAACGGAAAGAACCGGTGGAATCGTCCTCTGTCCGATCCTGATCATGCTTCAGCATGCGGAGCAACTCGGCTTCAAGCGCGTTGTCCTCCCCGCAATGCTCACGGATGAACGCGTGCTGCTTGGGCTCGGGTAGCTCGATGCAGCGCTCGAAGATCCTCATCATGCGTCCGAAGCGATCAGGATCCATCCTCGCCCTCCTGCGCCAATCGGCTGGAGAGCCATGCCCGGGCGCTCCGCCAGTCGGTGCGTACCGTGCGATCGGTCACATCGAGAACACGGGCGATCTCCTCATCCTGCATCCCCGCGAAGTAACGCATCTCGACGACACGGGCCTTGCGCTGATCGAGCTGCTCAAGTTCACGAATCGCCTCGTCGAGCGTGAGGATCATGGCCGGGTCGAGATGCCCGTTGCTCTCGATGCCGGTGAGCGTGACGGACGATCGCTTGCCACTGCCCCGCTTGAGGCTGTTCTTGGAACGGAAATGCTCGATCAGCGCGTGGCGCATGGCCTTGGCCGCGACTGCCCGGAAGTGCTCCTGGTCCTTGGTGGGCGTGTCGTTCTTGGCGATCTTCATGTACGCCTCGTGAACCAGCGCGGTTGGCTGGAGCGTCTGCCCCGGGGACTGGTCCCGCCACCATGATTGGGCGAGCCGACGCAGCTCGTCATAGACAACCGTGAAGAGCACCTCGTTCCCTTGCTGTGGCTGTTCCGGCTCGCTCATATCGCGAGCATACCCGCTTGTTGACGCTCAGCGGGTGTTTTTGTCCCGACGCAAGATTTTTTCGCCTGCCGCTTCCGCCCCTCGGCTCCGTTCGCGTGGTCAGGGGTGAGGGAACCACTGCACCACAATGATCAAAGGAGCTTGTCATGCTGGGTCTGCATCAAAAGAACATCAAACGACCCGGGCTGATCGCCATGAGTCTCACCCTGCTCAGCGGGACGGCCCTGGGCAACCCCACGCTCGGTGTCGAGAACGACGCGGAATATGCATCGATGATCGAAGCAATGCGGGCCGCAGAGTATGTCCGGACAGACATGATCCTCGCGGTTGACGAGCGCCCCCGCCTCTACGCGGGGCTCGCAGGTTTGATCGCCTTTTCCGAGCGGAACCCGGACGCGAGTGACGAGCAGCTCTCCGCGTTCTTGGATGCATGGGATGCGGCGCTCTGCGAGTTCGACGAAAGGGACCCTGATCTGGATCGAGCCGAAAACTTCCATGCTGCTGTTCATTTTGCTCGCGTCGATGACTCAGCATTAGACGGCATGGATGTCAATGTCGGGAATCGTGCGCTCGAGCTGCTGGGCGCAACTGTCCCGGACCCAGATGGCTTTGAGTCGATCCAGCTCCGCATGGTGCGTTTCGAGACAGCACTCGCCCGAGGCCTGCATCACCGCCCCGCGATTTACGAGATGCTCGTCTCGGGGTTCTACGGGCAGGACTCGGCGGGGAACGAGCGTGCGAGTCTGCCCACGCTCTTAAACGCATACTTCCTCGCCAACGGCGTTGATCCCGCACTCGGCATGGTGCGCGGAGACCTGCCTGAGATCGAGGCTGGGCTGGCATCGATGCCCACCGACTACGCCGCATATCTGGCCGCGATCGCCGCCGGTGCGGCGAATGATCAGCTCCGCACGCAGGTCGAGGCGGAGTTTACTTTCCTGCGCAATCGGCTCGACAGCATCGTCGATGGTCTCGCGACCAGCGACACCACGCCCAGCCTGATCGATGGACTCGATGTCACGCCGCAGGAAATGCAGGACATCGTCGATGACCTGCAGGATCGACTCATGGAGACCGCCGAGTCGCGTGCATTCACGGCGGGAGCGGCGTTCCTGATGCTCCAGAGCCAGTTCGACGACATCACCGCGTATGGCACCAACGCTCAGGATTTCAGCGCCATCACGCTGGAGACCAACAACACATTCGCGTACATCGAATCGAGCCTGAGCATCTCATCGAATCTGACCCAGGCCTACTTCAACTACGGGGACAGCAACTACGCATCGATGGCGAACAACCTATTCGGCACGGCCTCCGATGTGCTCGGGCTGGTTGGCCTCAGCTTCGGTGGACCGGGCGTGGACGAACAGATCTTCGACCAGGTCGTCGAGCTCCGACAGCAGGTCGAAGATATGCGGCTCGAGATGCACGAGCGATTCGACCGCATCGATCAGCAGCTTGACATCATGTACGACACCATCGTGCTCGGATTCGATCAGATCGGCGACCAGATCGGCGACCTGCAGGACGATGTCGACTCGATCGTGCTTGAAATCGCATCCGCACGCTCGCAGCTTCGCCGTCTCGAAGCCGCCCTCTACGGCGTCGCCGAGGACATCCTCCTCACGGACCTCACCAATGAGGCCAATATCGTGCTTGACTACCGTGACGAGAACGGCGTCGATTTGCCTTACTTGGGCGGGAGCCCCGACTTCATCACCGCCTCGGAGAGCTTCTTCACCTACGCCACGGTGACATCGCAGAGCGAAGCGTTCGCCGGCTCACGGACGAATCCCACGGTCAACCTCACGAACGCGGACGAATATGTCGGCGATGGACCGGTCGCGCGATACCTCAACGACCTCGCCGTGTTGCCCACCTCACTCGGGTTGCCCGCGTTGACCAACAGACCGCTGGCCGGTATCGAGCCGTGGACGCAAGCAGCGGCGGCGTACGCACAGCTCGCACGGGAGAGCCCGTGGTACTTCAACTTCCGCTACGGGCAGCAGCTCGACGATTACAACGCGGACCCAATGAACGAATCACTCCCGGAGCTTGATAGGATCGTGCTGTCCGGCCAACGCCTCGAAGCCCTTGTAGAGCGCATCCGCGAGATCAACGACGATGGCCAATCGGCACTCTTTGATGCGCTCACCGACAACTACCGCGATGCAGCAGACGAGGTCCAGACCGAGATCGACGCGATCATCGCCGAGAATACGCCGGCGATGTTCAGCAACGGCTCGGTGACGATCAACTACTGGATGCAGGAGCCGCAGAATGTGGCCGCGTTGCTCCCCGATCTGAACAATATCAGCTCGGCTGATCTCTCGTACTCACTACCCATCCCCGGCACCTCGGGTGACAATGGCTACGACACATTCTGCCTCGCAGACAGCATTCCTGAGGCACGCCGGACCCAACTCTGGCACCTGCTCCGCCGTCAGGAGCGTGTCGCGGCTGGGGGATCGGCCGATGACATCCGGGCACGGGTCGGTTTTTCAATGAATGGCAGCGAGGGCGTCGCGGAGCTATGGATCGGAGACTCTACCGCGAGTTCAGCGGATGCTCGACGAATCATCCGCTACGACTCCGAACAATGGACCCCAGTGCTCGATTTCTGGATCCCCGCTCCGCTGAGCTCGAGCTTCGCGGCAGCCGCGTTCGGTGAGGTCTGGCTGCAAGAAGGGCTCCTCGGTTCAACATCATTCGATAACGAGGTCACATCGGACCGGCAGACGCCTTCGATCGGAAGCACCTACTCCGAAGCCTCTATCTTCTACGGGTCGCTACGCTACCGCATCACGATCCGAAGCACCTTCTCAAGCCCCGTGGGGCTAGGCCAGATCTACCCGCGCCTCCACGACTATCGCGCGTCGATCTACTCGGACATTCTCTCTGCTATGGCGGACCCCACTTCGGCGCTGTTCACCGCAGCCGAGAAGCTCGATCACGCCGAATCGCTGATCGACGCATATGTCACACTCGGCATGTCGCTGGAAATGCAGGAAAGCGAGGTCCTCCGTGCCGCCCTGCGTGGAACGCCTGACCTGGTCAACCCCCGGGAGCTGGGCCTCCGCTCCGGGGATGTGTTCGGGCTCGTCACCGACATGTTCACCAACGACACGACTTCCGACTGGGCCGATCCGGGCTCGGATGCGAGCCAGATCGGCGCCCTGCTGCGTGATCGCATCGACATCATCGAAGAAGAGATCGAGCGGGGGCTCCAGCGTCCATCCACGACCCCCGGCTATGTCGGCTGGATGCTCGCTGAACTCATCCACCTGCGTGAAACAGCGTTTGAGCTCGCAACGGACGACACATACTCGGCTGGTACCAACGGTTCGGTCGTGGCGACCCCGAGCGAGGGCCTGCTGAACAACGATGTAATGCAGGAGTACAGCACCGTCCTGATCGATTTGTCCTATGCGACCGATCCTGAATATACCGCACCCCAGCACGGCCAGGTCACCTTCAACGCCGACGGGTCATTCAGCTACCAAGCCGACCCCGGCTTCGTGGGCAGCGACTCGTTCACCTACCGGGCGACAACCACGGTCAACGGGACCACCAACATCGTCTTCAGCGACCCGGCCACGGTGGTGATCAAGGTGTCCAACCCTGCCTGCAACATCGCAGACCTCGCAGAGCCCTATGCCGAACTCAACTTCTTCGATGTCTCCGCGTTCCTGATCGCATTCAACACCAGCGATCCGGCCGCTGACTTGAACGACGACAGCGAGTACAACTTCTTCGATGTTTCCGAGTTCCTGACCGCCTTCGGCAGCGGCTGTCCATAATCAGCCCGGATACACACCCAAGGCCATATGTGCCCGCTCATCATCCACGAGCGGGCACTTTTCTATCAACGCACACCGTCACCGAACCATCAGTAGCCACTCAGATCGCACCGACTCGACGCAGCGCCCGCTCGAACTGCGCCCAGCGGTCTTCGAGCGTGCCCGTGTAACCCAGACTCACGCGCACCAGCCCTGGCTTGATGCCTGCCTCGGCCAGTTCCTCGTCGGTCAACTCCGATGAGGTTGAGCTGGCCGAGCATGACATCAGCGTGTCGAAGTAGCCCAAACTCACCGCCAAGAATCCGAAGCCCTCGTTCTGCTGCAGATCGTTCATGAACTCGAACGCCCGATCCTTGGTTCCCAGGTCGATTGCGAAAAGTCCACCGAACCCGAACCCGTCATTCACCAGCGATCCGAGCAGCCCGTGCTGCGGGTGGGATTCCAGCCCAGGGTACGACACAGCCATGCCAAGATCGTGCAGACGCTCGCAGAAGTACTGCGCACGACGTGAGTGCTCACGCATGCGCAACCCCAAGTGCGGCAGACGCAGCGAGAGATCAAACGCCACCCGCGGGTCCATCGTTGGGCCCAGCAGCATGATCGAGCCCATGTGCAGGTCCATCAGCTGCGAGATGAAGTCCTTGCTGGCACACACCGCCCCGGCGATGATGTCCGAGCACCCGCCGATGAACTTGGTCAGTGAGTGCACCACGATGTCCGCCCCGTGCTGGGCCGGCGAGAGCAGCATCGGGCTGAAGGTGTTGTCCACGACCAGCTGCGCCCCGGCGTTGTGGGCGAGGTCGGCGAGCTTGGGCAGATCCGCCACGACCATCGTCGGGTTGGAAATCGACTCGGTGTACACGACCTTGGTCTTCTCATTGATCGCGCCCTTGACCTCGTCAAGGTTACTGATGTCCACAAAGCGGACATTGATCCCGGTCTTGGCAGGGAGGTATTCCTTGAGCAGCGCGAAGGTCCCGCCGTAGATCGCGTTGGACGCGACGATCTCGTCGCCCGGGCCGCAGAGTTGCATGAGGGTGCAGGCGATGGCGCTGATCCCAGAACTTGTGGCATACCCAGCCTCGGTCCCCTCAATCGCCGCCAGATAGCGCCCGAGCACATAGACCGTCGGGTTGAAGTGACGCCCATACAGATAGCACCCGCCCGTATCGGGCCCCATGCGCCCGCCAAAGATCTCGGGCATGATCCCCGCGTCCATCACCGTATAGGTCGTCGATGCCTCGATCGACATGTTGACGCCACCATGCTCTCCGAACTCGTGCTGTACGCGCGAGAGTGATTGAACGGGATCAAATGCCATGCGATATCTCCTATGTGCGACGCATCGTCGTCACCGGTATCGTATCGGCCTGGAGTCCAACTGGATCGAGGATGTGATCAATCAAGCAGCAATGCGCACCGCATACCGCGCCGAATGGGATCATGACCGATGAGCCGTATGCTCCATCCTGAACCACCCGCTTCGAACTCATATGGTCATGGATGGTGGACCCAATCATTTCAAGCTCGTTTTCGTCGCGCTCGTCGCCAAGCCAGCCCCGTGAAAACTACGCGGCATATATATGTGTGTGGCCGAAGAGTCGTCCGCACCAAGAGACAACGCTGCCCAATGCACCATCAACTCGCCGTTCTTACCCATTTTCACACTTTGATTGCATACCCAAATTCGATACCTCACCGACCTGAGCAGATGTCCAAACCTTGAGCAACTCAAGCTGCTCTGCATCCTCGATCGCTTATCAACAATTTGTGGACAACCCATTCAGGAGCTACACCTGACAAGGATTCTGCCATTCGCGCACCACCACACCTTGCTCTTTGCAATCGAACCCGAAACTGACGCAGCATTTCTTCATGTTCCAAGGGATTTGGTTCACCGCCGTCGCGCAACAACTACAGAAACAACTGATAAAAAAGCACTTACACAACGACAACGCATACAACTCACGCCCACCTCTTGTCGTGCGAAACTCCCTGCAAACTCTCCGGTAGCCCCTCAACTCAATCCCACGCCTACGCGATAGTTGCACACGCCAGATCGTCCCCCTTGTATAGGGGTCAACGGCCTTTGCATCACCATCTTCTTCGGCTACATTCGTATTTCATTACGCTCGAAGAGGGGCGTCAGCCAACAGGGGAACGGCACGACATGCCCGAGATGATTCTCTCGTCTCTCACGATCTACTTTGCAATGGGGGTGATCTTCGCGATTCCATTCCACGCATTTGGTCTGCGCCGGGTAGATCCAAACACAAAGAACGCAACGATCGGCTTCCGCGTGCTCTGCATGCCCGGCTGTGCCATGCTCTGGCCGGTGCTCCTGACCAAGTGGGTGCGCCAATGAAACGCGCCCATCGGGCCATCCACCTGCTGCTTGCGGTCATGCTCATGCTCGGCGTTATGGCCCTGCTGACCAGTGCCTGGCTCATGCAGGGGGGGCAATCATGACCAACGCATATCAAGCCGTGCAATGGAACCACCACAAGCGCCTCTATGACCTGTGCGTTGTCGCGTTCGTGCTGTTCTTTGTCACGGGATTCGTCCTGCTGGGCAGGGTGTTCTTCCCAGCGCCTGGCGATATCTCATTGCCCGTGCTGCTGATCCGCGCCCTCGGGATCTGTGCCGTCCTCATGCTGCACATCATCCTCGTCATCGGCCCCTTGGCCCGCATCTCTCCGCGGTTCAGCCCACTGCTTTACAACCGGCGCCACCTGGGTGTGAGCTTCTTCTTCGTCGCCCTCACGCACGCCGTGCTTGTCATTGGCTTCTACGGAGGATTCGGGGCCCGCAACCCAATCACCGCGGTGCTGGTGCAAGAGACCAACACCGTCCCGTTCGAGTTGCTCGGCTTTCTTGCGCTGATCATCTTCGCGTTCATGGCCGCAACGAGTCATGATTTCTGGCTTGCCAATCTCGGCCCGTCGTTCTGGAAGTTCATGCACATGGGCATTTATCTTGCGTATGCCCTCGTGATCGCCCATGTCGTGTTCGGCACCCTGCGAAGCAACGACAACATCATCCCGCTCACGCTGATCAGCCTCGGGGCTGTGGTCGTCGCGGGGCTCCACATCTACACCGGCTGGAAAGAAGTTCAGTTCGACCACGGAGTTCAACATCACCTGCTCGTTCGCGAGAACGCCGCCACATGGGTCGATGTTTGCAGCGTCGACGATATCAAACCCGACCGGGCCCATATCGCACAGTTGGGACATCGCGAACGCATCGCCGTCTTCCGCAACGGGAACACCGTCTCCGCAATCACCAATGTCTGCGCCCATCAGGGCGGGCCGCTGGGTGAGGGCAAAGTCGTCGATGGGTGCGTGACCTGCCCATGGCACGGCTACCAGTTCAAGCCCGACTGTGGACAGTCCCCACCGCCATACACAGAAAAAATCGCGACATACGACATTCGTGTCGAAGGACGGCGCGTGCTGGTAAACCCAGAACCGAATGAACCCGGCACAAGAGTCACCCCGGCATCGTTCGAGCCTTGGAATGAGGGCCTCGCGTGACCGATCAGCCCCGCCGCCATCAAGCAAATCGGAAGACCGAGCCCGACCCGTTCTATGTCGGGTATCTTCCCACACCCGCCGAGCACCAGAGGACAGTGCACCTCTTCATTGCCCTCCTCATCATCTGGGCAACCGCATCGGGGATCATCCTCGTGTTGACCCAGCGTGACCCGGGTCGTGCGGCATGGAACAACAGCAACGAGCGGACTTGGACAGGCGTGTTCATCGAGCACCCCTACCCGATGCTCATCTCCGATGATCCCCAGAATCCCTCCCCCATCCTCATCGTCTCAATGGGCAAGAAGGGGGCGCACGATCGTCTTCACAACGCCGACTGCCACCGGGTTTCCATCCGTGGCTACGAGTTGCAGCGTGAAGGGCGACACCTGATCGAACTCTCAGACGCCCCCGAAGCTATCCAGATTGGTGAAGAAGTTGAACCACACGCCTGCCCCGAGGTGACCATTCTCAGCGAGAATCCCGTTGAACTCACAGGCGAGATCATCGACGGCAAGTGCTACCTCGGCGCGATGAAACCGGGCGACGGCATCGGGCACCGGTCATGTGCCATCCTGTGCCTGCGGGGCGGACTCCCGCCGATGTTCGCTGCAGAATCCGAACACGGAGAAATCCTCTATCCCCTCCTGATCGTCGATGGCTCGACCCACCTCAATGAGGCGTGCATCTCCAAAGTCGCCTGCAGCGTCCGCATTCGTGGGCGTATCGGCGTCATCGCAGGGATGCCAGTGTTCGACACGACCTCCGCCCAGATTGTTCTGGCCTCAGGCGATTCTGACTTCGGCGATCTTGATCCGATGCCCTAAGCGGCGCAAGGTTCGCACTATGATCTGGCGATGAAGGTACACCTCGTCCAACTCGATATCGCCTGGGAAGACAAGCAGACCAACCACCAGCGTGTCCGAACGCTCGTCGAAGAAGTGAGCCCGAGCCCGGGCGACCTTATCGTGCTCCCTGAGCTGTTCGATGTCGGGTTTACGCTCAACACCCAAGCCGCGATCGATCACGATGCAGGAACGCTCCGGTTCCTTCAGGAGCTCGCAAACGACACCGCCTGCATCATTCATGGTGCCCGGGCCGTGCCTGGCCCCGACGGGGAACACGCACTGAACTGCGCCACGATCTGTGCCCCGAACGATGAGCACCCGCCAATCTGCGAGTATCACAAAGTTCACCCCTTCTCGTATGGGCGCGAAACCGAGTCCTACGCCGGTGGGGACACGCTCAAGCACTACCCCTGGGGCGAGTTGCAAGTGTGCCCCGCCGTCTGCTATGACCTCCGCTTCCCGGAGCTGTTCCGCATGGGTATCAAAGCAGGCGCCCATGCCTTCGTGCTGGGTGCCAACTGGCCGAGCCAGCGCCAGCTGCACTGGCGCACACTCAGTATTGCACGCGCCATCGAGAATCTCTCATTCGTGCTTGCAGTCAACCGATGCGGGAACGACCCATTCCTTCCGTACTCAGGTGGAAGCATCGCTATTGATCCGAAGGGAAATATCTTGGGAGAACTGGGCGATGAAGAGGGCGTGCTCAGCGTCGAGATCGAACCAAGCGTACTTCACGACTGGCGCAAGACATTCCCTGCGCTGCAAGACATCAAGATGATCTGATCAGCCGAGCGATCGGTCTCCATGAAAAAAGCCCTGCGAATCGCTGGGCTTGAGTACTCGATCTGAGTTGGAACGCGCTTACTTCTGCACGGTTTCCAAGCCTTCGACATGCTTCATGCCGCGGCGGCGATCACGAAGACGACGCGACTTACCAACGCGGTCACGCAGGTAGTAGAGCTTGGCACGGCGAGCATCACCACGACGCACGACCTCGAACTTCGAGATCAGCGGCGAGTTGATGGGCCAGGTCTTCTCAACACCGATGTCACCGACCATGCGACGCACGGTGATGTTCTCGTCGATGCCGCGACCCTTGCGCGAGATCAGGATGCCCTGATAGACCTGAATGCGCTCCTTGTCGCCCTCGACAATACGCAGGTGCACATTGACCGTGTCGCCAATGTCAAAGCGGGGTACATCGGTCTTCAGCTGCTCGGCGTTGATCGATTCGATGATCTGCTGGGTGCCCATGGCAAGTATCCTTCGTTTGGCCCGTACGCGATCTCCGCGCCGGGACGGCAACGATAGGCCCCGCCGCCGGGCTTGTCGAGGGGCACAAAGCGGTGAAATCACGCTTCTGCGATCAGCAGCCGGGTCTACACTCCCAGCATGAAAGCTATCGTCGTCACCAAGCAAGGCAACCCGGTCGCACCAAACATCGCCCTGCAAAGCAGCTGGCCCGACCCACTCATGGCTCGGCCGGGCGAAGTCATCGTCAAAACCCTCTGCTCCGCCTTCAATCATATGGATCTGTGGGTAGGCAAGGGCGTCCCCGGGCTCGAACTTGATTACCCGCGTGTCTCAGGATGCGATGCCTGCGGCGAGGTCCTCGCCGTCGGTGAGGGCGTCGATGAGGCCTGGATCGGCAAACGCGTGATCTACAATGCCGCCGTCGTGGTCCCCGATCGGGTCCGCCCCACGGACCCGCCCGCCAGCACCATGTGCCCCAACTACGAACTCATCGGCGAACACCACAACGGGGCCCACGCGGAGATGTTCGCCTGCCCCGCCGATAACCTCGCGGCCGTCAGCGACGACGCCGACCCCGCCGAGGCCGCCGCGTTCGGGCTCTGTGCCCTGACCGCCTACTCAATGATGCTCACCAAGGGCAACCTCCGCCCGGGTCAGTCGGTCCTCATCACCGGCATCGGTGGCGGGGTCGCCACCAGCGCCTTGGCCATCGCCAAGCACATGGGTTGCGCGGTCTGCGTTACTTCACGCCACCAGCACAAGCTCGACGCGGCCATCAAGCTCGGCGCCGACCACGCCATCCTCGACGAGGGTAAGGACTGGTCCCGCGATGTCCGTGCCTGGACCAACAAGCGAGGCGTGGACATGGCCGTCGACTCGGTGGGCAAGGCGACCCACCTCTCGAGCATCAATTCGCTCGCCCGAGGCGGCGCCTATGTCACCCCGGGCTGCACCACAGGCCCCGACGCCACTACCGACCTGGCCCGCATCTTCTGGAACCAGCTGCGCATCCTCGGCTCAACCATGGGCAGCAACGACGAGTTCAAGGAAGTCGTGGCCCTGTTCAACGCCGGTGCCATCAAACCCGTTGTCGACAAGGTCTTCAAGCCCGAAGAATGCACCCAGGCCTATGAACGCCTCGAAGCGAGCGAGCAGTTCGGCAAGGTCGTCATCGACTGGCGCTGAATGACTACGCCCAAATCAGACCCGCATGAAAAAACACCCTGCAGATGCAGGGTGTTTTCTTTGAATCTGATTTGGCAATCGCCTTACTCAGCAGCGGCCTCTTCGCCGGCTTCTTCAGCGGCTTCGGGCTCGGGCTCAGGTGCGGGCTTGGCCGCGTCGGCCTTGGCCTTGGCGTCCTGTGCCTCGGAGAGTGCCTTGGCGGCAACATCCGACTTGGCGTTGGCAACCGTATTCTTGGCGTTGTTGAGTGCACGCTTGGCGGCGTTCCCGAACGGGGTCAGGTCCGCTTCGCTGTCCTCGGCCATCTTGTCAATCTCAGCGACGATGCCCTCGATGGTCTTGATCGCCTTCTTGCACTCGCCACGCTTCATGTTGATCTCGCGACGCTTGACCCACTGGGTCTTCATGTCGCCATCAAGAATGTCGGCGTGACCGAGCATGTCCATGACGGTCTCGCTGGGCTGTGCGCCCTTGGCCAGCCAGGCCTTGATCTCTTCGGTCTTGAGGACGATCTGCTTGTCTTCGTCCTTCTCCATCGGGTTGTAGAACCCGAGGTTTTCGAGCACACGACCGTTGCGCCGGGTGCGCTGATCGATCGCGTTGATGCGGTAGAACGGGCGGTGGCTGCGGCCGAAGCGCTGCATACGAATACGAACCATGGGAAGTCTCCTTCGTTTCTGCCCGCTCTGTGCGGGAGTTCTGACCGGCGCGACCGGACTCGATGTGAGCCGGTTTGATCCCTCGACTGTCCCAACCATTGGGACTGTCTGCGTTCACCGGGTCTCAATGATTCCCCGCCATCCGCCCCGAATCCACTCAGCAGGGACCCAAAGTGCGGTTTTCGACCGATTCCCCACTATCATCACCCATGCGCATCGATGTGCTCACCACCTTCCCAGAGCTCTTTAGCACCCAATCACCCGGGGTGCTGGGTGTCTCGATCCCCAAGCGGGTCATCGATGCGGGGCTGCTCAGCGTTCACGCAACCGATATACGGGACCACACCACCAACAAGCACCTCAAAACCGACGACCGCCCATTCGGAGGCGGCCCGGGCATGGTCATGATGTGCCAGCCCGTGTGGGATGCCGTCCAAGCCGTCGAATCGCAGGACCCCACCCCAGCCCGACGCATCCTGCTGACACCGCAGGGCGTGCCGCTGACGCAGGAACTGGTCGAGGAACTGGCCGAGCAGCCCCGCCTGCTGATGATCGCCGGGCATTACGAGGGCATTGACGAGCGTGTGATCGAGAAACTCGACCCGCTCGAGATCTCGCTGGGCGACTATGTCCTGTCAGGTGGCGAGTTGGGCGCGCTGGTGCTGATCGACGCCATCGCCCGTCTGCAACCCGGTGCCCTGGGACACGCGGACTCGGCGGCAGAGGACTCCTTCTCAGAGGCCCAGACCACAAACAGCGAGGGCCAGCCCATCGCAAAGAAGATCCTCAAGTCGCTCGAGATCCCCGAGGGGGCCAAACTCCTCGACTGCCCCCACTACACCCGACCGCAGGTTTGGGAGGGCATCGAGATCCCCAAGGTCCTTGTCAGTGGCGACCACGACGCCGTCGCCAAGTGGCGTCTTGAGCAGCGACTGAAACGCACCCGCGAGCGACGCCCAGATTTGCTCAAAAACAGCGATTCGAATACGCTTTCTTAATGGTTCTTGGAAATAATCCCCCAAACGGTCCGCATTGTCGGATACTGTTTGTTCGCCGTCCTTTTCTGATGGCAATCAAGTGAAACCAATCCTGGATTTTGGAGCTGAAAACAAATGAAGAAGATTGCACTTATCGGTATCGCCGCAGCAGCGGCTCTCCTCGTCGGCTGTTCGAGCACCCAGTGCCGCGACAGCAAATGCGATAGCAAGATCGCCTGCAGCGGCGAGTGTGACGGCAACTGCGAAGGTAACTGCGAGGGCGAGGCATGCGCCACCGAGTGCAACCACGCCAACAGCACCTTCGAGTGCCCCAACTGCGAGACCGGCAAGGCCTGCTGTGCCGACTGCGCCAAGAAGATGGCCGAGATGTGCCCCGACTGTGCAGCCAAGGAATCCGCTCACGCGTGTCCCAACTGCAAAGACGGCGAGCCCTGCGCCCACTGTGCCGCCTGATTGATCAGCGACACACGCCAGATATGAGCCCGCTCGCATGAGCGGGTTTTTTCATGAACACCCGATGCCCCGATCGCCCCTACGATGCTCGCATGGACGACCTTCTCACCGCCCTCGCCGACTGGAAACCCTTCAACGCGATCGTCGTGGGCGATTTCATGCTCGACCAGCTGCTCCGGGGTGCAGCGACCCGGCTCTCGCCCGATGCGCCCGTCCCGGTCCTGCGTGTTGATGAACAACAGAGCCAGCCCGGCGGTGCAGCGAACCTCGCGCTGGACCTCATCGCACTGCACGGGCAAGTCACCGCTTTCGGAGTCACCGGCAACGACCCCGAGGCCGACTTGCTTTCCGGTGCACTGCGCGACGCGGGGGTCGATGACACCGGTCTGGTACGCGACCAGACCCGCCCCACCACGGTCAAACGCAACCTGATCGGGCTCGCCCAGGGCCGCCATGCCCAGAAGATGTTCCGGGTTGATTTCGAGTCCAACGAACCCATCGACGCAGCCGTAACCACCAAGCTGCTCGACGCGTTCGACGCGGCCTTGGGCCAAGCCGATGTGGTCTGCATCGAAGACTACAACAAGGGCGTGTGCACCCCCGAACTCTGCGCCGCGATCATCGAGCGTGCCCGCAAAGCCGGCGTGCCGGTGCTCGTGGACCCGGCACCGATCAAGGACTACAGCAAGTACCGCGGCGCGACCGCCATCACGCCGAACCGCACCGAGGCCGAGCTGGCCACCGGGATCAATGCCCCTGAGGACGCACGCGAGGCCCATCGCGAGCAGCTCGCACGGACCCTGATCGATACATTCGAGCTCGACACGCTCGTGCTGACGCTCGATAAGCAAGGGGCGCTGCTGGCCCACCGGGACGACCCGCAAGCCGTGCATGTGCCGACGACCGCGCGCGAGGTGTACGATGTGACCGGCGCGGGCGACATGATGCTGGCCGCACTCGCTGCCGCCCGGGCCAACGGGCTCGACTGGGTCAACAGCGTGCGGTTCGCCAACGCCGCCGCCGGGCTGGAGGTCGAGATCTTCGGCGTCGCCCCGATCCCCGTCGAGAAGATCCACGACGAGCTGCTGACCCAGCACACCGCCCAGCTCGGGCGACCACGAACGCTCGAAGAGACACTCGTGCAGGTCCGTGCCGCTCGCCATTCGGGCAGTAAGATCGTCTTCACCAACGGGTGCTTCGATATCCTCCACGCCGGGCATGTTTCACTGCTGCAGCGGTGTGCGGCTCTGGGCGACATGCTCATCGTTGGCCTCAACGACGACCACAGCGTCCACGCCCTCAAGGGAGAGGGACGCCCGGTCAACAATCAAAACCACCGAGCCTACCTGCTCAGCGCCCTCCAGTGCGTTGATTCGGTCGTGCTCTTCAGCGAGGACACCCCGATCAGGCTCATCGAGGCGATCAAGCCCGATGTGCTCGTCAAGGGGGGGGATTACACGCCTGACACGGTTGTTGGGGCCGAGATCGTCGAGCAGCACGGCGGGCGGGTCGTCATTCTGGACCTCATCGACGGCCTCTCAACAACCGGGACGATCGCAAAGATGCGCGATCACTGAGTTTCTTGGCCAATGAACCGCGTTTTTCGGTGCCCGAGCCCCTGAGAGCAAAGCCATTTGGGCGTTCGTCCGATAGATGACTCATGGCCAACACCCACCTGATGATCGTACAACCACAGTCCGCATCTCTGATCATGACCGGTCAGAAGCGTGTCGAGGCCCGTATGGGCAACGACCGGTGCATACCGCTCGATCGGGTGGAGCCCGGTGATACGGTCTACATCATGACACCGGGTCAGCACCCCATAGGCAAGGCGATCGTCGAGCGAGTTGATCAGTACGAGGGCCTCACGCCCACCGACATCGATCGCCTCCACGACATCTATAACGACCTGGTCTTGGACGACGATGCAAGCTGGGCATCGAACCACGATGCGAAGTTCGCGATATTCATCACGCTCGGCCGGGTGCGCATGGTGCACGATACTTCACTCGTTCCGTCGGCGCTGACCGAATCGGGCCGGGGCGACTGGCGCATCCTCTCTGATACACAGGCGCAGCGCCGGGCGGCATAAACGCGACCGGGCATCAACGCACCAGGATCAGTCCACGAAGAACTGGGCGACACGATCGAGTGTGCGTGTCATGGGGATGCCAACGATCGAGGTCTCATCACCCTCAAAGTCGATCGGCCAGCCAGCGGCCAGGCGTTCGGTGATGTTGTACGCACCCGCCTTGCCCCTCCACTGCTCGCTATCGAGATACGAGATGATCTCGTGCTCGGCGATCTCTCCCACGCGCACAAGCGAGCGATCGATGAATAGTTCACGACGACCAGTTAGCGGCTCCACGATTGCGATGCCAGTCAACACCTCGTGCTCGGCATCGCTCATTGAGAGAATCATCGCGTGGGCCTCTTCGCGGTCACACGGCTGTCCAAGGATTTTGCCGTCATGCACGCAGACCGTGTCAGCACCGACCACGACCGTGTTGAGTTTGTGCTCGATCTTCGGATCATTGACAAACAGCTGGGCTGACGAGGCCGCCTTGAGGTAAGCCAATGCTGCGACCCATTCAGACGGGTCAACCGCCCCAGGGGTCAGGTCGCCATCGTCGACGCTTGCGGGGAGCACCGCATGACGCACCCCGATCTGCTCGAACATGGACCGTCGGCGGGGCGATGAACTGGCCAGCACCACAAAGGGCAGCGCAGCAGGATCGTCGAGTTGGGGGAGATTCGGGTTCATGGGCTCTCAGTATTACCATCGTACAGCATGGGCAGATTCGCTGTCTTTGTACTTTGGTACATGTTTCATCGATTTCAGACGCGCTCGCACATGAATACCGGCATGAAAAAAGGGCGTCCCATGAAATGGGACGCCCTCGGGTGTGATTCATATCACTCGGCTTCCGCCGATTGGAAGATCACTCGTACAGGTTGGTGGCCTCGGTCTCGTTGACCGGGCTCTTGAGGTTGTCTGAGGTCATCTCAACACCGAAGCGTGAGTCAGCAACCGATTCTGCACGGACAGTCACACGCCAGCTGATCGCTGCGCCGGGTGCGAGCGAGCCAGAGGGTGCGAAGGTGATGGTCTTCCCGTTGGCGGTGGCGTTGGTCGCACCCGAAGCTGAGACGAACGACTGCTCAGCGGGGAGCTTGGCCACGATACGGATGTTGTTGTCAGCAGCCGAACCCTGGTTGGTCACGGTGATGACATAGGTGGTCTGCTGACCGACCTCGACCGGGTCAGTGACATCGACCACCTCGAGGAGGATCGCGGGGATGCCCTTGACCTCGGTGGTGCAGGACTCGCTGACGGAATCAGCACACGAAGCGTTGCCGGTCACCGCGGAGGTGTAGCGGCCGATGCTCGAAGCCGCAACGGTCATCGAGAAGTTCTTGCTGGCGCCAGGGTTCATGGTGCCGAAGTCCCAGACAACATTGTTGCCCACGACGCGACCGCCGTCGCTCATACGAACGACCGAAGCACCCTGAGGGATGGTGGCCGATGCCGTCGCGGTGTTGGCCACGCCGTTACCGGTGTTCTCAATGCTGTAGTTGTAAGTCAGGTTGCGGCCGAGGAACTGGGTGTTGCTGCACTCAACGGCAACAGCCAGTTCGGGCTCGGTGATGACGGTGTTGGTTGCGCCGGCCTCGGCTTCAAGCCCGCCGTCGGCTGATGCCATCGCACCACTGGAGAACTCGCCGGTGCTCGATGCGTTGGCGGTGACCTCGTAGGCCTTGCTCTCGCCAGCGGCGAGGGTACCCACGGGGATGTTGACCGTGCGTGAACCGTTTGCCATCGCCAGGCCCTCGGGGAGGGTGTCCTTGATGACGACATTGCTCGCGGCACCCGAACCGGTGTTTTCAACCAGGTAGCGGATGACGATGGTGTCACAGGTCAGTGCCTGCGCGGTCGCGGTCTTGGACAGTGCGAGCGCTGGCTCGACGACCTTGACGGTGGCGCAGAGGAAGTTGTTGTAGGAGACGGTGATGCAGTCGCCTGCCATGCCGACCTTCTGGGCCGAGCCGGTCAGCTTGATGACCTTGGTTTCACCCGGGCCCATGTTGCCCAGTGCCCACGACATGCCGTCGCCGCTGGTGCTGCCCTCGGGGGTCGATGCCGAGACATCGAGATTGTTGCTCGAATCGAGCATGAGCAGCACATTCTGCAGCTCTGAGTTCGTCAGGTTGGTGACATGGTACGAGAAACCGAAGTCCTGGCCACGGGCAACCTCGTTGGGCATGACCTGATGCACGAGCAGTGCACTGGTGTTCACATCACCGGTAGGAAATGCCATGCTGGTGGCCGTCTCGTCGGCACCGATACGCGGCGAGTAGTGCGACCAGTCGCGATCGTCGTGGACGACGACGGTGTCATCCTTCACCACGGGTGTGGATGCCGCTGAGTCGTCACGCGTGGTCTGGGTTTGCGTACAGCCGACGAGCATGGTGCTCAGCAGCATGGCAACGCCAAGCGTCCTGGTCGTGTTCTTCGTCTTGAAATTCATGTGTTCTCCGGTTTCAGTCGATAGTTATCGTCACTGACGCTGACAGAGTCAGAGACAGATCCACGATCTGGGTCTTGGCCCAAAATGTTGTCTTGAGTGACCCCTCGTCATCTCGGTGACCTGATCGAGGTTTTCAATCGCCCGTGGAATCCCCCCCACGGTAAAGGGCGCGAGAGCAAGACAATACTAGATGTCCCCAATCACTCGGGCAAGAAAAAGCTTGCTTTGAGATGATCGCGCCATCTGCTCAAAACAGGGTGTACAACTGGTCTAGAACGAGTTGCTCACCGTCTTCCTCAGCACCGAATTCAATCGATAAAATGGGAAGAACCACCCGGGAGCCGCGTTCCCAGTGGTGATGATCGCGTGTTTTCACCCAGTCTTTTCGTGTCATGAAGACCGGTGAGATTCTGCCCTCATTTTGAGAATTTCCAAGCTGCGCAACAGCCGAATCGGGCAAAGTTGCATGATCTCGCAATCGGATCACTTCTTTTTGATGCAAACCAGCCGCCATGAACATCCGCAGGAACGCATCCGTGTTCCCGATCCCGCAGACGACCCGGAACGGCTCGGCTCGCAGATCGTCCATCCCAACTTGCTCTGCATCCCACCCCGTTTCCTGACGGGTATGCTGCACGAAACCACTCCACGCGTGATGCGCCGCCAGGGCCGGTGCTTTGGGATGATGCTGAGCAACCAGCGCACGCAGCCGGGCGATCTCCGCGTCATCGACACGCTCACAATGGGTTAAGACGATCAATCCCGCGCGTGCCAAGGATTCAATCGGCTCGCGGAGGTGCCCCTTGGGCAGGAGCGCATCACGGTCCGGCGGTCGCAAGGCATCGATCAGCACCACATCGAGATCGCGCGCGATCTTGCGGTGTTGAAAACCATCATCGAGAACAACACAGTCGATCTCCGCCCCCGCCGGCGACGCGAGCAGGGACCGCAACCCAGCAAGTCGATCCGGCTGGGCCACGATGGGCACGCCGGGCAACGCCATCTCATGCTCCTGCTGCTCATCTCCCTTCTCGCCGGCTTTGGCACCGTAGCCGCGCATCGCGATCACGGGGTGGTGCCCCATATCCTGCAGCATGCGCACAAACCGGTGCACCATCGGGCTCTTCCCCGTCCCCCCGGTACTCAGGTTCCCGATCGAGATAACGGGCATGTCGAGCTTTGCAACGCCCTTGCCCGCATCAAAGCCGCGGTTGCGGTGTCCGATCGCGATGCGGTACAGCCAAGACATGGGGTTCGTGACCAACCCGGGGAGATTTGTCGGCGGGGGCACCCGCCCATCAGTTTGGGCGTCGGGACTCAAGACCCACCCCGATCACGATGCTCGTTGATGTTCTGTAGATCCCGCCTCAGGTTCTCCCTGAGCTCACGGTGCACCATATTGCCCGCTTTGCGGTGCAGCCGCAGGGTATTGATCGCATCGAGCACCGCGAGCATGACGATCGCGGCGATGAGTCCGATGACCATCATCCACACCACGGTGAAAGTCCCGGCCTCGCTGGGGCGGGCGATCCCAAATCCGTACGCCGACAGGGGGATGGCGAACATGCTCAGCCAGCCCGTGGCCACCCGGATGCGTCGCCGGCTCGGAGGCATGCGATCCGGGCTCAGCTCCCTGATCGCGATCAGGTACCCCGCCTGCAACACCAGCGCGATCAACGCCAGCGGCAGCACGAACCAGGTTGGCACGATCGGCCCGGTATCCATGCCTGTATGGTACAGCACGAAACGGGCAGGGGCGATCATGCACGACCGATGCCCCGGCACCTACACTCTCCGACCATGATCGATCTCAAGGCATTGCGTGAAAACCCACAACGATTCATCGACGGCGCGGCCAAGAAAAACTACGCCCCCGATATCGACACACTCCTCAAACTCGACGAGCAGCGACGCACGCTGATGAGCGAACAGGAAACGCTCAAGGCGGCCCAGAACAAGCTCTCCAAGGAGACTGGCCCCAAAATCGGGCAGCTCATGGGCAAGCTCAAGAGTGCCAGCGATGAGGAAAAAACCGCGATCCAGGGTGAGGTCGACGCGATCAAAGCCGCCCCGGCGAAGATGAAGGAGCAAATCACCGCGTTGGACGCCCAGATCGCCCAGCTCGAGCCCAAACTCAACGAGATCCTGCTCTCGATCCCGCTCCCACCCGACGAAGATGTCCCGGTCGGCAAGGGCAGCGAGGACAATGTCGAGATCAGCAAGTGGGCACCCGAGGGCTGGGACTGGGACAAGAGCTTCGAACAGAACAAGGGCTTCAAGCCACGCACCCACATTGAGCTGTGCGCCATGCACAATCTCGTCGACTTCCCGCGCGGGGTCAAGATCGCCGGCTCACGCTCCTATGTCCTCACGGGCGACGGCATGCGTCTGCACCAGGCGATCCTCCGCTACGCGATCGACACCATGACCAATCAGAACGGCTTCACACCCATGAGCGTGCCCGTGCTCGTGCGTGAGGAGGCCATGGTCGGCACCGGGTTCTTCCCGGGCGGACGCGACCAGGCCTACCACATCAACGAATCCGAGCGCGGCGGCGGCTACGACATGTTCCTCACCGGCACCGGGGAGGTCGGGCTCATGGGGCTGCATCAGGACGAGATCCTCGACGAAGCCCAACTCCCGCTCAAGTATGTCACCGTCTCGACCTGCTTCCGGCGTGAGGCGGGAGCTGCGGGCAAGGATACCGCCGGGCTCTACCGCATCCACCAGTTCGACAAGGTCGAGCAGGTGATCATCGATGTGGCCGACGAGCAGAAGTCACGCCAGCACCACAAGGACATGATGGGCTTTGTGGAGGACCTGCTCAAATCGCTCGGGCTCCCCCACCGCCTGCTGCAGTGCTGCACGGGCGATCTGGGCGTCAAGAACGCCGACATGATCGACATCGAGTGCTGGATGCCCGGGCGTGGCGAGGAAGATAGCGACGGCACGCCGATGGGCGAGTTCGGCGAGACCCACAGCGCCTCGCGTCTCTACGACTACCAGTGCCGACGCCTCAACATGCGTTACCGCCCCGGAGGAGAGAACGGCAAAGGTTCGACGACCTTCTGCCACTCGCTCAACAACACGGTCGCCGCATCGCCGCGGATCCTGATCCCGCTGCTTGAGATGTACCAGAATGCCGACGGGTCGGTCACGATCCCCGAGAAGCTGGTGCCGTACATGAATGGGCAGACGAAGATCGGCTGATACAGAACGGAATCACAACACAAAGTTTTTGCGTTATTGCATTGACTTTGCTTTCCCCTGCGCCAACAACCTCTCCACGACGATGCACGCGAATGGTTCGCCTGCAGAAAGGAGTCCCCATGAACGACCTGTTCCAGGCAGGCACAGAATCGAAGCGAGATTTCGGCAGCCGACACGGCCTGCTCGATATCACGCATCAATACATGGGCTGACGACCACGCCGGGCGTCGTCTGCCCGTGCTCACACAATCATATCCCAGATCACCCGGCCCCTGCTGCACACGCTGCGCCATCATCGCGTTTGCGTTGTGTGATGCTCCCCGCGCGTACACGCCGTGTGTTCGCCTCGTTATCCCCTGCGCCGAGATATATAACAATGAATGCACAACTCATCATGGCGCGTTCACTCGCGCCCGAAGACATCCTGCCCGGGACCTATGTCATGGTCTTGCTCGAGCAGCGCGAGCTGCTGCACCCCGTCAACCCCGCCGAGGGCGACATGTCGCCCGTGGTGTCGCGTGTCCTCATGCGTCCCTACGAGACCGCGATGCCCCGCATGGTCCTCGAGGTCAACCTGCCCTTCGTGGTGGTCAAGAATCACGAGCGCAAGACCGAGGTGCTCGATGTCCGTGGGGTGCGCCTGGTCAAGGTCAGCAAGCGCTTTGCGCGGGCGGCCGTGGCACCGCACCTCGACGCACCGGACGAAAAGCCCAGCGAGCAGCCGTGCACGCTGTGCAACGGCGACTGAACCTGGGCATCATCCCATTCACTTCCCACCCGCCCGGCGAGCAAGACGCTCTCCGGGCGGGTATTGTTTGGGTATGCAGACCACCCTCATCGCCACGACAATCGACACGCCCCTGTGCCCCATGCGGGCCGCCACCACCGACCGGGGCATCTGCCTGCTGGAGATGGGCTCGCCCGAGCGGCGATCGCGGGAGACAAGCGAACTGGAAGCCGCGTTCGGGTGCACGATGCAGACCGGATCCCACCCGCTGCTCGACCTGCTCGCGGGTGAGCTGGCCGCATATTTCACGGGCGACCTGCAAGAGTTCACCGTCCCGCTCGACACACCCGGCACCGACTGGCAGCAGCGGGTCTGGAGCGAGCTGGTCAAGATCCCCTACGGGCAGACCACGAGCTACGGCGAGCTGGCGTCGCGACTGGGCAACCCGGGCGGCTCACGGGCGGTCGGGCTGGCCAATGGCAAGAACCGGGTCTCGATCGTCATCCCCTGCCACCGCGTAATCGCGTCCGACGGCACCCTCCACGGCTACGGCGGTGGGCTGGAACGCAAGCGCTGGCTGCTGGATCACGAACAGACGCACAGCGACTCGGGCTTGTTCGCGGGCGCATAAAAAACACCCGCGCCGGGCGCGGGTGTGCAGAGATTCATCATTTCATCAGATACCAGCCTCAGCCGCGACGCCTGCGCGTGGCCGCCAGCCCACCGAGCCCGAGCAGCGCCATACTGCTAGGTGCGGGGACAGCGCGGATGCTGCCGAGCACGAAGTCGAGCGAAGGCACATGTTCAAAGTCATCCCCGACCCGGAATGAAGTATTGAAGTTGATGCGGACATCGATGATCTGCGAGATATCCATGTTGACGAAGTCCGAATCGTTGAGGATGTCGAACTCAACTGTCTGCGGGCCGCCGGCGCCGACATGGAGCTGATCGATCACGGCTTTGCCGCCGTCCCCACCGATCATCACGATGCGGATCGAGAAGTCCTGGTCCACCGCGAGGAAGTCGAAGGCGAGCACGCCGGTGTCGGCCAGATCGACCGGCCCTGAGTTGAGCTGGTAGGCCAGCTCCGCCTCTTGCTGCACGCCGATGCCCGAGTTCATGATCATGGCTCCGGTATCGCTCCCGTAGCTGAACGCGGTATCGATGACCGTGCTCCCGCCCTGATTGAACGGGTCATCAGCGATGAAACTACTGAAGTTCCGCGCCCCGAAGAGACCATCGTTGGGATCCGAATCGAAATCGTCGAGCATGACCGGGCCCGCGATCGCGGTCCCCCCAATGAGCGACATCAAGCAAAAGGCATGAAGTTGTTTACACATGGTGTACTCCTACATCGTGTACAGAAACAGTGCACAACGGGCTCAGCAGGAGTTTCGCCTAATCGTTGACGAGAATCATATATCTCCGTGTCGCCGGTCCCAACCCGGTGTGCGTCAATGCAAATAGACACCAAGTACTTGGATCTGACAAGCTCAACCGGAAAATTTGAAAAGCACCCGGCCTTACTGGGTGCTCAATGTGGTTCTGGCTTGAAAACGATCACTCAGGCCCGTCGTCGGCTGACGATCAGCAGGCCACCGATTCCCATGATCGCGACCGCCCCGGGTGTCGGCACGATCACGCCACGAAACTCACTGGCAATGAAATCGAGCGATGCCGTCGCGCCGTCTTCTGGGTTGAAGTTCAGCGTGATCTGATCAACATCGGCGGGATCAAAGTTCGGCGAATAAATGAAGTCCCCCCAGCTGAAAAACGCGGTCTGATCCACACCGGCGGGCACGAAGACTTCCAGCGTCGCAACACCTGCCAACCCGCTGGGGCCGTCACCATTGTTGCCAAGTTCGATGCTCATCGTGAAACCCTGATCGACACTCAGAAAATCGAGTTCGAATCCGGTCAGGCCCATCGCATCCGGGTTGAGGTTCAAGCCAGCGCCCTCGTTGTCATAACTGATCGATGCGCCCTGCTCGACCCCGATCCCAGAGTTGAAGATCACCACACCGACATCGCTGCCGCTGCTCAAGGCGGTATCAAGCGTGAAGTCAGATCCCTGGTTGAAGGGGTTGTTGAAGACTACCGACGAGATGACCCGGGCACCGCCGGCATCGTCGTTGGGGTCGCTGTCGAAGTCATCGAGGATCAGACTCGATGCGATGCCGCCCTGGGCCGCTCCGGTGATCGCTAAAACTGCCAGCACGCCGATGGCGCTCCGTGTCTTGTGTGTGTCCATGTGGTGTTTCCCTCCGGTATGACAGGCATGCACGACATGCCCGTGTGTCTCACCGAAAGAAACCATGGAAATCCCGAATTGCCAGCCAACCGGCTCAGTTCTCGCCGGAATGAGCAGGATTGACAGCTCTTTGACAATCAGGCCCCCCACAATGCGTTGGCCTCCCCCCTATTTGAGGCCCAATCGCTCCATCGGCACGGTCCCCTCGACGAAGACCGGCGCGGGGTTCCCGTGCGTCCGGAGGAAGTCAACGCACGCCCGGACCTCGTCACGCAGCGGAGCGACAAAAACCATCGGCTCATCGCTCATCGGGTGATCGAACGCCAGCAGGGCCGCGTGCAAGGCCTGGCGTTCGATCAACGCCTCACCTTGCAAGTCCAGCAGCGGCTTGCCCTTGTACATGTCATCCCCCACGATCGGGTGCCCCAGATGCGACAGATGGACCCGGATCTGGTGGGTCCGACCGGTGAGCAGTTCCAACTCAACCAGTGAGTATCGACGGGAGACACTCTTGTTGCGTGCGGGTGGCAGCTCGTAGCGTTCCCGCACTCGACAGATCGTCTGGCTGGCCTTGCCCAGATCGTCGAACCGTACCACCCGCTTTTCACGCGAGCCACGCACCCGCGACGGGTGCGGGCCCAGTGGCAGGTCAATCAACTGCTCGTCCTTGGCCACCCAGTCCTGCACGAGCGCGAGGTAGCGTTTATCAACCTGGCGCTGCTCGAACTTGCTGCCCATCTTCCAATGGGCCAGGTCGCTCTTGGCAAAGACAATGCAGCCGGAGGTGTGCCGATCAAGCCGATGGACGACACCGGGGCGGGCGAACTCCTCGCCGACCGAGGAAAGCTCGCCCGATTGGTGGGTCTGGAAATAGTGCACGAGGGCGTTGAGCATCGTCCCCCGGTTCTCCGCGCGGGCCGGGTGGACGATGATGTCGGGCTGCTTGTTGAGCACCAGGATGTGCTCGTCCTCGTGGAGCACCCGCAGCGGGATATCGTCGGGCTCAATCTCCCCGCTCGGCGGTGCGGGGATGACCATCTCGATCACATCGCCCACACGCAGCTTGGTGGACGACTTGGCACGCGAGCCGTTGACCGTTGCACCACCCTGATCGATCAGTTCCTGCAGTTTGCTGCGGCTCATGAACTTGATGCGGGTGGTGAGGTACTTGTCGAGCCGGTCGCGGATATCCCGCGCCAGCGTGAACCGAACCTTGGCGACGAACTCGTCGTTCCCCTCTTCGCGAGCGTTGAGATAGGAACGGCGGACCGCCTCGGGGTCAACCTTGCCGCCGGGGAGGAGAAAATCGCCGCCCAACGATTCGTCGAGCGATTCGCTCTGCGTCCCGTCGGGCGTCGCGTTTCCCGAGCCCGTATTGGGCTCGGTGTCTGTCATGGGGTATCGCTGCTCGATGACTCGCCGTCGGATGCCTCAGAACCCTCGTCGCCGGGAACTGCATCTGGAGTCTCCGCATCGGCTTCACCCTCAGCATCATCAGCAGCGGCGTCCTGGAACTGTGCCTGGATGGCCTCGATCTGCTCCTGGGTGAGTGCGGGTGTTTCGCCGGGAAGCAAGGGCACCTGGTCTCTGCTCGGGAGCGCATCAACCGATTGGAGTGAATCGAGGTTCGCGATGCGCGAATCTGCGAACACACCGATGCTCGGGTATTGCTCTTTCTCGCTCAATGCTTTGAGCCGTTCGTAGTAGCCCTTGGCGGCATCGAAATCGTCTCGGCACTCTTGGATAACAGCCAGGCGGGTCAGCGCCTGCATCGCGAACATGGCCTTGCCGGGCTCGTTTTCAGATGACGCGAGCACTTCGTTGGCGGTTGCTTCGGCAAGATCGAGACGCTGATTCAGCTTCTCTTCGCTGAGAACATCTTCGGGCTTGTAGGTGCTGGTCGCCTGATCAACCTGCGCTCCGGGTTCTACACCGGTTGTGAACGCACGCAGATAGATATCCACGGCTGTCAGCTTGGCCAGTTCGGGCACGCTCCGCACGCCCGCGTAATCTTCAGCAATGGCGTTCAAAGAGGTCGGCGATGGGGTCGTGCCGAGTGTTGCCGCTTCGAGTTCACTGAATGCCTGATCGATCTTGGTGTTGCGCATCTGCTCAAGCTTCTGCAGCCCTGCCCAGACAAGTGCCGCGACCGCGAGCACGATGAGCACGGGTGAACTCCACTTGTTCAGGAAGTCGAGAAACTCCTGATTGACGCGTGAATCCTCGAGCCCAGCGCCTTCGCGGATTTTGGTTTGCCGATCGTCCATATCCACCTCTGCGAGCCCGATTCATGCCGGGCGGTGCGTACACAACACCCGCGTTCGCAGACACTTCGCCGCGTGCGGGGTTTTCTGATGAGTGGCAATGGTAGCGTGGTCAATCGCCTCGATCATGACTCTGATCGCAGCGAGCCCCAGAAACACCACGGGCGTGGGTCGCTGAGCACCGAATCAGGAAGCAACTGCTCACGCAGCAGGGACACCAACGCGGACAACCCGCTCCCGTTGACCCCCAACTGCACCATGGCGTCGACTGGGCAGGCGTGTGCACCAAGATCACTCCGGGTTCCAACTCGGACCACCGGGACGGCCGGTGCGATCGAATCACGCAGGCGTTCATCGAGCACCCCGGGGTCGTCGATCGCGTCGATGCAGTGCACCACCAGATCGGCGTGCCGCAGTACCTGCCTGGCGATCGTCAGTTCGCCCGAGTCGCCGATGCGTTCATCGACCCCCGGCGTATCGATCCATCGGACCACCAGCCCGCCCAGATCGACCGGCACGCCCACATGGTCGCGCGTCGTGCCAGCGACATCGGCTACCAACGCCACCTGCTGACCCACGAGCGCATTGATCAGCGACGACTTGCCGACATTGGCCCGCCCCACCGCCACGACGCTGGGCGGGTGCAGCAGCCGATCCAACGCGCCCGGACCGATCGCGTCGATGGCGTCCGCCTGCTGGATCGTTTCGATTCCCGAAACGCTCCATCGCTGGCTGTGCTTCAACAGCACATCAACCGCCATCGGGCTGGGTGCGATCGACAACGCGTGCAGGCAGCACGCCTCGATCTCACCCTGCGCCTCAGGATAGACCAGCGATGGGTCGGGCTGCCGATTCAACGGAACGCCCAGCGCGGCGAGGCGTTCGCTGATCGCGCGGACAATCGCAACCCCGCCATGGGACATCAGCACCCGTGTGTCATCATCGAGCCCGAGCACCACGCCCTCGTCGATGCCCAGCAGATCGCACAGCGCCAGCTTGCCCGGAGCAACGCGCTTGATCCCGATTGATTCAGGCGCGGCGTGATGCAGCATCACCATCGCAATCGCGCCGGCGCGTTGGGTCGGGGTCAGGATCGAATGCCAGCGTTCGCTCACGATTCAAGATCGTCTTCATCGTCTTCGGCATCGACCAGCATCGCACACGCGGCACGGATCCCGTGCAACTGCAGGTCGGGCACAAACGCTTCGATGAGCTCATCGTCTTCGAGCGCCCCCATGTCGCCGCCGGTCACGATGATCTGTGGGTACCCCTCGTAATACACCGCGTATCGCTCCGCGAGCCAGCGGATCGCCCCGTGCACGCAAGCGTTGACCCCGAGTTGCATCGACAGGTCGGTCTGCTTGGCTGGGCTGAGGTCGTCCATGTCCGGCTTTGCATACTTGAGCAACGGGAGATGCGCGGTCTGCTCGTGCATGGCTTTGAACATCATCCCGATGCCCGGCATGATCGCCCCACCCTGGAACACGCCCTCACCATCGACAAAGTCGACCGTGATCGCGGTGCCCAGATCGACGACGATGCACGCCTGCTTCACCACTTGGAACGCGCCGATGGCGCAGAGGAGCCGGTCCTGGCCGACGGTTTTCTCGCCAGATTCTGTGAGGGTGTGCCGGATCGGGATGGGCAGGTCTCGCCCGAAGCGGTAGAGCGTGGTGTGGCCTTGCTTGCGCAGTGACGACTCGATGTCGCTGGCCATATCGCCCGAGACATGCGAGATCACGATCACGGGGTCTGGCTCTCCGTCGCCGTACTCGCCCCAGAGCGAATCCACCTGGCTGCTGATCTCATCAGGCTGGTCGCTGTGAACCGACTGGGCCTTGAGGCACTCGCGACCGGCAAGGATCCCCACTCTGGTGCGTGAGTTCCCCACGGCGATCGCGATCATGGGGCGGGTAGTCCCGGGCAGTTCACCTGCAACCCCGGAAACGGATTCGTTGTGTTTGTTGCTCATAGACCAAGATCATACGCATCAACTCAGCCGCCTCATCTCTGGGCCGGAACGCACCCTGATCCGGGCGAGCTTGCTATCCTGTCTGAATGATGACGAGGGGATGCTCGTCTGGTGTTTCAAGGGAAAACCATGCCGACCTGTCTGATCGACCCCAATATCGAACGC
Source organism: Phycisphaerales bacterium JB052 (assembly GCA_043100965.1). Lineage (GTDB taxonomy): Bacteria > Planctomycetota > Phycisphaerae > Phycisphaerales > UBA1924 > UBA1924. The sequence continues at coordinate 151,711 of JBICHR010000001.1, forward strand.
AAAGTCATGAGCGGCTTCAAGTTCCCGCTCGGGGTCTACCCCGTCGAAGCGATGACACCCCGAATCGGGTACACCGCCGAGTTCGAGCCCGAGGATGTCGCCGAGGATATGGGCGACTGGGAGGCCTGGCCCGATCAATATGTTTTTGATATCGTGGTCCCCGCCGATCGGGTCGAACCCCTCTGGCAACAGCTCTTTGCCATGATGCCCGGGCGGGTGTTCCCGATCATCGACTACATCGGCCACGATGCCTACCGAGAGATCGATCCTTATATGGCTTACGAGCCGATCGGGAAAGAGAAGGTCACCAACGCCCTGCGCCAGTACCGCCCGTTTTTCTTCGAAGACGGCATGGTCGGCTTTGGCGCGGTCAGCGAGGAGCCCTTCTTCTATATATTCGTCGATGAGCACAAAATCACGACCGTTCGCGTCGAACCGGAATACCGAGCACGGGTTGAACGCCTGCTCGAGGCGTTCGAGATCCCGGAAATTGCCGAACCCGCAGGGGCCGATGCCGCGGCCCATGAACACCGCTCCATCCTGATTACCTCACCCGACCGGCCAGACCTGATCAATGGCGATGAGATTCTGGAACGTATGCGTGATGCGTGGCGGCTGGTACTCAATGTGGACCCGGACACGAATGTGGACGACGAGGCCAAGCCCTTGGGAATCACGCCCTGGCAGTGCCTGGCCCGGTTCAGCACCGATCAAAGCCCGCACGAGCAATACGCTCATGTCATGCTGACCGCCGACTGCCTGCGCCGTGCTGAGGAACTCACGCAGGACACGGTGATCAAGCGGGCGAATCCAGACGGCGACTGGTTCGATGTGATGGTGATCAGCGCCAACCGCATGACCAGCGATCAGGCCAACGAGTTGCTCGCCAAAGCCCTGAAAGCTAAGCCGTTGAACAAGAATGCCTTAGAGCAAGAAACAGTGCTGGGCTTCCGGGTCTTTGATTCAGAATCGAGTGCTGACTGACGCGGAATCCCCCCAAGGATCACTGCGGCCGAGCCCGACGCGTTGAGGTCGCCTGAGGAGAATCTCCATGTTCTCGTGTGAGACTGGAACCAACGGGCATGATCATCGAATAGCCCCAACACAGGGACGAAAGAACACGGCCCCGCTTCCGTGTTCGTAGTGACGCTTACCGAACCGAACCGCACCGGTCTAGAAAACAGATCATCGAAACGACACGCTTTCGGTTCATCAGGATACACTGCATGCCATCGGGATTTGCGTCCATCGCCAATCCCCGGTATCGTCCCACTCCCCGCCTCGACACGCTTCACAGCGTTCAACGCGGGATCGTGCCCGTTATTGCAAACGGGTGCATCGACCGCGATCCTTTCACGGTCAAATCGGATTCTGCGAACGATCGCAGAACAACAACTCATACACGCGGGATACGGGTGCGTTGCAGCACATCCCGCACGACCTCAGCCCCGAGCTGGCCCCATCCCAGCTCTCGAGCCAAGAGCAATTGGAGTGATCCGGATGTCACCCGCACCTTACCGATCTGTTCGTTCCCTCCTCCTCGCCGCCGTTGCTTTTTCGGGACTGCCGGGCACGAGTGTGCTCGCCAGCGTCGAACTTGAACAGCAGGTTCAGAGCGACTCGTCTCAGGAAGTCATCAATCGAGCCGGCACGCTCCTCGCTGAGGGCCAGTTGATCCGTGCCCGTGCCATGCTGCTGGCTCTGCAGGACTCCCCCTCGGGTGCCACGCTCAGCGATGAACAGGGCCAGACCCTCTGGGCCATGCTCGCAAAGGTCGAACGACAGATTCAGCGAACCGATCGCGTTGAGATCAGCCTGCAGAAAGCCCAGTTCTCACTCAGCACCGACAACCTCGTCGAAGCTCAGCGTCAGGCCCAGTTCGTCATTGACGCCAGCAGGGCCAGCAACGAGCAGATCGATGCCGCCCACGCGGTCATCCAGCTCTGCTCGGCCCGCCAGAGCGAGGCCATGAGCAAGGTCGATGATGTCATCGATCGCATCAGCGCCGCGTTCAGCAGCAGCGACTACCCCACCGCCAAGCTCCTGCTCACCCGTCTGGGTCAGCTCGGGCTGGAACTCAACGGCACCCAGCAGAACACGCTCGACACCTACCGCGACCAGCTCGCGTCGATCGAGAAGGACACCGGTTCCAGCTTCGGCGCATACAACCCCGCCATGGGCATGCTCGCACCGGAGAGCGGCATGACCAGCGACTGGCTCACCGGCAGCACCCAGGACGGCGCCCGCACCGGCTCGTACCTGGGTAACCAGCCCGAAGAGATTCAACCCGAGGCGATCGAAGTCGAACTCGTTCAGGAAGACCCGCAGGTCGATGTGCTCGATGCCGCGAGGCGTTTCGAAGCCCAGAGCCTGATGGGACAGGCCAATCTCGCATTCGAAGAGCGTCGCTTCAACGAGGCGCTCACCCTCTACACCAATGTGATCAGCAACTTCGGTTCGTACATCTCACAAGAGGACATGGCCCTCGCCCGTGAGCGTCGAGCCGATGCTCAGGTCCAGCTCGGTGTCCAGGGTGGCCCGGATGACAACATTCTCGACCAGACCCTGGTTCAGGACGGCCTGGCCCTGCAGCGTGCTCAGGCCGCGTTTGAGAACTACTACGAACAATCGCAGCAGGCGCTCAGCGAGGGCGACACAAGCACCGCTCGCAATCTTGCTGCTCAGGCGGACCTGACCATCAAGCGTGCACGCAACGCGATGCCAGAGTCAGCGTTCGAAAACTACCAGGACCGAGTCGCCGATCTGATCACCCAGATTCAGACAACCGAGGAGCAGCAGCGCATCGCTGAAGCAGAGGCAGAGCGTCAGCGCTTGGCCGAGCAGACCGCGCAGCTCGCCACCGAACGCCGCATGGAACGCGACGAGAAGATCCTCGCCAACCTCGCACGCGTCCAGGCACTCCAGCAGGAACTGAAGTACGAAGAGGCCCTCGAGGTCGTCGATTCGATCCTGTTCATCGACCCGACCAACCCGTCCGGCCTGCTCCTGCGTGACATCATCCAGGACATCCTGATTTACCGTGAAAACCTGGGCTACCAGCGTGAGAAGGGCATCAGCTACGCCCGCCAGTCGCTCAACAACCAGGAAGCCCTGATCGCACCGGACTCCATCATCGCCTACCCCGATGACTGGCCCTCGATCAGCTTCCGCCGTGGGGACATCCTCGAGTTCGCCGAATCGGAAGCGAACCGCTCGGTGCTCTCCAAAATGCGTGAAACTCGCATGCCCGTCGAGTTCAACGACAACGCGTTCGAAGATGTCGTCGCATTCATCGGCTCAACCACCTCCATCGATATCGATGTGGACTGGGAGTCGCTGGCTGATATCGGCGTCGACCCCGACACCCCCGTCGACCTCACGCTCAAGAATGTTCAGATCGATGTGCTCCTCGATCGTGTGCTCAGCAAGGTTTCGGATCCCACCCTCCCCGCGGGCTGGGCGATCCAGGACGGCATCCTGACCATCGCGTCTGATGAAGTGCTGCGTCTGAACACCGTGCTTGAGACCTATGACATTCGCGACCTCATCTTCGCGGTCCCCGACTTCGACAACGCACCCGAGTTTGACCTCCAGAGCGCGGTGCAGGCCGCCGGTGGCGGCGGTGGCGGCGGCGGCCAGAGCCCCTTCTCGGGTGGTGGTCAGGACGCGCAGAATCTCGCGACCCGCGAAGACCGCGTGACCGCCATCATCGACCTGATCCAAGCCAATGTCGACCCCGACGGCTGGACCGCACTCGGTGGCGACACAAGCTCGGTCACCGAACTCAACGGCAACTTCATCATCACCACGACCCCCAAGAACCATCGCGCCATCATCGGCCTGCTCAACAAGCTGCGTCAGCAGCGTGCCGTGCAGATCAATGTCGAGACCCGGTTCCTCTCGGTCGACCAGAACTTCTTCGAGCAGATCGGCTTCGACCTCGATGTCTACTTCAACGCCAACAACACCGAGTACCAGCTCGCTCGACAGATCGACCCGTCGTTGCTCCCCTCGGACTACTTCGGTTCGGACGGCTCACTGCTGGACAATGTGACCGGTGGCGGTGAGTTCCCCATTGATACCGACGGTGACGGCATCGCCGATGATGTCGGTCCGATCACCCAGCCCGTGCTGGGCCCTGGCTTCAACGGCGGCGTCGTTGATGGCGTGGTCTACGGCGATGACAGCTTCTCCGTGATCCGTGCGGCTCAGAACTCATTCAACCTGACCAACGAGCTGGCCAACATCAACTCGTTCGCGGGCCAGATCCTGGGCCTCAACCCCGCACTGGGTATCTCCGGACGGTTCCTCGACGACATCCAGGTGGACTTCCTTGTTGAAGCGACTCAGGCCGATCAGCGCAGCGTTGTGCTGACGGCACCGCGTCTGACCTTCACCAACGGGCAGCGGTCCTACATCGCGGTCTCGACGACCACGACCTTCGTGTCCGACCTGACCCCGGTCGCCGGCTCAAGTGCCGCGGCGTTCGACCCCACCGTTTCAACCATCCCGACCGGTGTGGTTATCGATGTTCAGGGTGTCGCTTCGGCTGACCGCCGCTATGTGACCCTCACGGTCCGGACGACCCAGTCACGCCTTTCATTCGCTCAGGACCGCACCGTTCAGGGTGCTGCCGGCGGCGGTGGCACGGCGGGTGGCGATGCCGCGATCTTCGAGGGTACCATCCAGGTGCCGATCGTTGACGCGACCGAACTGCGGACCACCGTCACCATTCCCGACCAGGGCACCGTCCTGCTCGGCGGCCAGCGTGTGGTCGAAGAGGTCGAGGTTGAGACCGGCGTCCCGGTTCTCAGCAAGATCCCGATCCTCAGCCGATTCTTCTCGAACCGGGTTGACGCCAAGACCGACAAGACCCTGCTGATCTTGCTCAAGCCGACCATCCTGATTCAGAACGAAGAAGAAGAACTCAACTTCCCGGGTCTGCTCGACCAGCTCGGCAGCTAACCCACGATCTTTCTGATCACACACACGGACGCGTCGCACGACGCGTCCGTTTTTCTTTGCCCACACCGGGCTCATTCGTTGCCTCGCCGAACGCGCCCGAACGCATGCAACGCTCTATAGTCTTACCCGGCATCGACGCCGGGAAACGCATTGCGAGGGCCCACACCGATGAGCGAATCCAGACTCAGATTGAGTGAAAGCGAAGGGGTAACCCTGGTCGAGTTTGTTGACCGCAACATTCTGGACGAAGCAAACATTCAGGCGATCAACGAAGAGATCACCGGCGAGATCGAGAAAAACGATACGCCACGCCTGCTCATCAGCTTTTCCAATGTCGACCATCTCTCATCAGCGGCCTTGGGCGCGCTGATCACGATCAACAACAAAATCAAAGAGAAGTCTGGCGAGCTGCACCTGGCAAACATCGACCCGCAGATCTACGAGGTCTTCGTCATCACACGCCTCAACAAGCTCTTCAACATTCACGATACGACAGATGAAGCGCGTGAAGCCTTTGCGAACTGATCCGGACACATCGTTTTCTTTTCCCCCAGCCTGACCCGCCACCATGCCTGACGCCAATACCCATATCGAGGGTGCTCATGTCGTCGATCTCGCACATGATCGCGAAGCGATCACGGCGCTGATCGAACGCGTGCTGGAGCAGGCCGAGCAGAACGGCTTCGGTGGCAGTTCGACCTTCGCGATCCGGTTGGCGATCGAAGAAGCAATCACCAACGCCTTTGAGCACGGGCACAAGAACCTGAGCAACGATCTGACCATCAAGGTCGAGCATCGCATCGAGCCGGGCGTATTCGAGTTCGCGGTGGAAGACCAGGGGCCCGGCTTCCAGCCCAGCGCCCTGCCCGACCCCACGCTGCTTGAGAATCTCTCCAAGCCCTCCGGGCGTGGAGTCATGCTCATGAAGGCCTACATGAGCGAGGTGAGCTTCAATCCTCGTGGCAACCGAGTAAAAATGCGATACCTCGCACCAAAGGCCTGACCTCCCCCACTCCAGGGTTCCCAGGGGCCCCTGAATGCGAGGCCGAACCCTTGCTTCGTGCGACCCGTATATCTACAATACATTTGGAATGATTCTAAGTATCAGGACCACAAGGTCCGGAATCACCCACGCTTGACCCCATCACGCTGTGAGGAGCCTTCATCATGAGCGTTCAGTTGCCCTTCTACCTCGATTATGCCGCGACAACCCCGTGCGACCCGCGCGTGGTTGAAGCGATGATGCCCTACTTTACCGACATGTTCGGGAATCCGGGCTCACGCAACCACTCCTTCGGCTGGGATGCCGAGCACGCGGTTGATACCGCACGCGGACAGGTTGCTTCGCTGCTCGGTGCCGATTCCAAAGAGATCATCTTCACCTCGGGCTCAACCGAGAGCAACAACCTCGCGATCAAGGGCGCGGCGAACATGTACGCCAAGAAGCCCGCCGGCGAGAAGAACCGCGGCCACATCATCACCGCGATCCACGAGCACAAGGCCGTGCTCGACCCGTGCAAGCGACTCGAAAAGGACGGCTTCGATGTCACCTGGCTCGAACCCGGTGCCGACGGCATCATCACCCGTGAGATGATCGAGAACGCGCTGCGTGAAGACACGATCCTGGTCACCATCATGTGGGCCAACAACGAGATCGGCACGATCAACGAGATCCCGCAGATCGGTGAACTCTGCCACGATAAAGGCATCATCTTCCACACCGACGCCACTCAGTGGGTCGGCAAGATGCCCACCAATGTCAAGACCGACAATATTGATCTTCTCTCGATGTCCGGTCACAAGCTCTACGGCCCCAAGGGCGTGGGCGCACTCTATGTGCGTCGCCGTCGCCCGCGTGTACGCCTGACCGCCCTGCAGGAGGGCGGTGGGCAGGAGCGTGGCTTCCGCTCGGGCACGCTCAATGTCACCGGCATCGTCGGGCTGGGCAAGGCCTGCGAGCTTTGTGCGGGCGATATGGACAGTGAACGCGAACGCCTGCTCGCCCTGCGAAACCGGCTCGAAGACAAGCTGGACGCGGCGATGGATGTTGTCCAGGTCAACGGGCACAAGGACAAGCGTCTGGCGAACATCACCAACATCTCCTTCGGCTTCGTCGAAGGCGAGAGTCTCATGATGGCGCTCAAGGAGATCGCGATGAGCTCCGGCTCGGCCTGCACCAGCGCCTCACTCGAGCCCAGCTATGTGCTTAAGGCGTTGGGGGTCGGCGACGACCTGGCCCACTCATCGCTGCGTATCAGCATGGGGCGTTGGACGACCGAGGAACAGATCGACTACGCCGCCGACAAGATCATCGAGGCGGTCACCAAGTTGCGGGCGCTCTCACCGCTGTTCGATATGCACAACGAGGGCATCGACATCAGCAAGATCGAATGGGCCGCGCACTAAACACCACAGATTCCACACCAAACGAGGTGAACCATGGCATATTCAGAAAAAGTCATCGAGCACTACGAGAAGCCCCGCAATGTGGGCACCTTCGGCACGCAGAAAGAGATCAAGGAACGACGCGATATCGGCGTTGGCCTTGTCGGCGCACCCGAATGCGGCGATGTGATGCAGTTGCAGATCAAGGTCGACGACACAACCGGCAAGATCGAGGACGCGAAGTTCAAGTGCTTCGGCTGCGGCTCGGCGATCGCAAGCTCCTCGCTGGCGACCGAGTGGCTCAAGGGCAAGAGTCTCGAAGAGGGGCTTGAGATCAAGAACACCGAGATTGTTGAAGAACTCTCCCTGCCGCCCGTGAAGATCCACTGCTCGGTGCTCGCCGAGGACGCGATCAAGGCCGCAATCGCCGATTACCAGGGCAAGAACAGCAACTGAGCGATCCACATCGCCCGATGGAGCGTATAGAATCCTGACCCGAATGGGCAGGATACGAAGTGTGAAGGCAAGGAGCGACCATGAGCACCGAAACAAGCCAGGAACAGTCCGTTATTCTCAGCGAGACCGCGGCTCGCGAGATCAAGTCAATTATTGAGGCCCAGGAACTCGATGCGGAAAGCGTGCGTCTGCGCGTGGGTGTCAAGGGCGGCGGCTGCTCCGGATTCAGCTACCTGCTCGACCTGACCGAGACCCAGAAAGAGACCGACGAGGTCTTTGAGCAGCACGGGATCAAGATCATCATCGACCCCAAATCCCTGCTGTACCTGGGCGGTGTCACCGTCGACTTCAAGGACGAGCTCATGGGACGCGGCTTCGTGTTCAACAACCCGAACGCCACCAGCAGCTGCGGCTGCGGTTCGAGCTTCGCGGTTTAACCTGACTCATCTGAATGACCGTCAATCGCCCCGACACAATCGGGGCGTTTTCGTGTTTCTGGGTTGCAGAACAGGGCCTGATACTGTTGAATAGACTTCTGTCCCTTTCCATGCTGCGACCATTGCCCACGCCGAGGAAACCTGATCTATGACAGAAACACCTGTCCCGCTCGACACCACTCAGGGGTATTGCCCACCGACGGCAGTGCAGTTCAGTGTGTTTCTTTCCAACAAGGTCGGCAAGATGCTCGATCTCACGGAGCACCTCGACGAGGCCATTATCGAACTCTGTGCCCTCTCGGTGCACGAAGCATCCGATCATGCCGTTGTTCGGATTATCACCAACAATGCCGCCGAAACGCGACGCATGCTCAAAGAGACAGGATTCCCGTTCGCTGAGCGTGAGGTCCTATTGGTTGAGCTGAGCGAGGGTCACTCGATCTCAAAGCTCTGCCTGTTCCTCCTCGGCGCGGAGATCAATATCGCCTTTGCCTATCCGCTCATGCATCGTCGAGGCGACAATCCCAGCATTGCGATCGCGGTTGATGATCCCACCCTCGCGGGCCAGATCCTCTCTCGCAAGGGCTTCGATATGCTTGGCGAGTGCGATCTGCACTGCTGAAACCTCTCGAAAAACACACTTCTAGGCCCTTGTTTGGGCGTTTTCTCAGCTTCAGGTCAACCTTGACCCCGCTGGCGCGGTACTGTCAAGTGAAGAGACACATGCCCATAAGGAGCAATCACACATGAAATGCACGATCCCCGCAATCGCCGGCCTCTGCGCTGGACTGACGCTGCTCGCTTCGCCCGCACTCGCCGGCCCCGAGCACAAAGAGCACAACCACGCCGACAAGGCCGCCGAGCCCAAGCTCGAAGACTTCGCTGAACCGGTCCAGATCCCCGAGTTGTTCATCGGTTCCAAGGCCCCCGAACTCCAGATCGCGAAGTTCGTCAAGGGCGACTCGGTCCAGAGCTTCGAGCCGGGTCAGGTTTATGTCGTTGAGTTCTGGGCAACCTGGTGTGGACCGTGCATCGCGGCCTTCCCCCACCTCTCGGAACTCCAGGAAGAATACAAGGGCAAGGCCCAGTTTATCGGCGTCAACATCTGGGAAGGTGTTGATGATCAGGCCGAGCGCATTGAGAAAGTCGAGGGCTTTGTTGCCGACCAAGGCGACCGCATGAGCTATACCGTCGCCGTCGAGAACGGCAGCGCCATGGCAGACACCTGGATGAAGCCAGCCGCCCAGAATGGCATCCCCGCCGCGTTCATCGTCGACGGCACCGGCACCATTGCCTGGGTCGGACACCCGATGAATATCGACAAGTCGCTCGAGCAGGCCGTCAGCGGCGAGCTCGACACAGCCAAGGCCGTCGAGAACTACAAGCGTGACGCGATGGTCATGTCCGCCGCCAACCGGTTCGCTCAGGGCATCCAGACCGGCAATCTCGAAGAACCGACCGTGATCGCCAATCTGCTGGTTGACAAGTACATCAACGAGGACCAGCGCATGCTCAACGCGGTCTCGTGGATGCTCATCAACGCCGACGGTGCGGGTGAGGCCCAGTACAAGACCGGCTACAAGGCCATCAAGAAGGCCTGTGAGCTGACCGAGTGGGAAGACTGGTCGATCCTGGACACCTACGCCATGGCCGCCCACAAGCTGGGTAAGAATGACGAGGCAGTCAAATGGCAGTCCAAGGCCGTCGAACTCGTCCCCGCAGACAACTCGGAAGCCAAGACCGAGCTGCAGGCCCGCCTCGATGAATACAAAGCCGCCGGCTGAGACCCGAGCTCTTTCAGTATTTTGTCAATAAGAAAAGCACCCCGCGATTCGCGGGGTGCTTTTTTGTTCATCATGCGGTGCCGATCGGCGCCGTGATCAGTGCAGCCCGCGCTCGCCGAGCCAGTGCTCGGCATCGATCGCCGCCTGACAGCCCATGCCCGCGGCGGTGATCGCCTGGCGGTACTTGGCATCGGCGACATCGCCCGCGGCAAACACCCCCTCGAAGTTGGTCTTGCTCGAGCGCGACTTCAGTTCGATGTAGCCCGCGTCGTCAAACTCCAGCCCCGATTCCCGAAGGAACTTGGTCGCGGGGGTATGCCCGATCGCGACGAACATCCCCTTGGCTTCGAGCACCGACTCTTCGCCCGTGACCGTGTCCTTGAGCTTCACACCGGTGAGCTTCTCATTGCCCATCGCATCCGGTGCGCTGAGGCAATCCACCACGGTCTTGTTCCAGATCACTTCGGCGTTGGGCTTGCTCAGGAATCGTTCCTGCATCACTTTCGATGCGCGAAGCGTGTCGCGTCGGTGGATCACATAGACCTTGGAGGCGAAAGTCGTCAGGTAAGTCGCTTCCTCCATCGCGGTATCTCCGCCGCCGATAACCACAAGGGGCTGGTCCCTGAAGGCCGGGAGGGCGCCGTCGCACACGGCGCATGCGCTGACCCCTCCACCGGTGGTTGCCAGACGCATCTCGCTCTCAAGCCCGAGCCAGTTGGCTGTGGCGCCCGTCGAGATAATCACCGCGTGGGCCTGTATGGTATCGCCACCGGAGGTATGCAGTGTGTGCGGCGAGCCGTCACTGCTGAACTCGCATCGCACGATGTCTTCGCCCACGACCTCGGTACCGAAGCGTCGTGCCTGCTGCTCGAACTTCATCATCATCTCTGGTCCCGCAACACCCTCGGGGAATCCGGGGTAGTTCTCGACATCGGTGGTCAGCATGAGCTGCCCTCCGGGGAGGATCGGGCCTGGGTCTTGCTTGGCCACGCCGACATACACGACCGGATTCAGGTTCGCACGAGCCGCATAAATCGCGGCTGTCCAGCCCGAAGGCCCCGAGCCGATGATGACTACCTTGTGCACACTGTTCTCGCTGTCTGACAAGACTCGCTCCTCTGCCTGCGTACCTGCCCACGCGTACGGGTCTGTGAGAACCCATACTGCCTGCGCGTTATTCCCACACATCGTCGTGATCCGGGTGAGGATCCTAGCGCCACAGGATGCCCGAAAAAACCGAGCACGCCTTAGCGGCGTGCTCGGTCGATTGTCCAGAGTGAAGATTGTGCTACGAGGCCCGCTCAGCCTGCCTTTATGCCCTGTTGGTCGCCAGCAGCCCCGCGCAAGCTCGGTGGACGCTGTTCACGCTCGCCAAGATCCTCGAACGCCGGCTCGTCGCGGCGGAAGAAGCGGCTGGGCTTGGCATCGTTCAGACGCTCATTGAGTCGATCCAGCGACTCCTCGATGATCTGACGCACACGCTCACGCGAGATGCCGACTTCGGCGGCGATCTCCTTGAGTGTCAGCGGCTCAGACCCATCGAGCCCGAAGCGCAGGCGAAGGATCTCTGCTTCGCGGTCGTCGATCGTCTCCATGAGACGACGCAGGATCCCGAGTTCTTCGCTGTGCAGCGACTGGCTGTCGGGCGTCCCACTGCGGTAATCCTCGACGAGGCCCTCCAGTCCGACGGCCTCACCATCGATGTCACGCGGGGCCTGGTTGGGGGCGTTAAAGGCCTTGACCGCACGCTTGATAATCTGCACCTTCTTTACGGGCAGATCCATCGCCTCGGCGAGTTGTTCCATGCTCGGTTCGTGACCGAGTTCGGACTGGAGCATGCGAGAGTGCATCTTCCATTTGGCGATCAGCTCAACCATGTATGCGGGGATGTGGATGGGCTGGTTGGCGTTCATCAGGGCACGCTTGATGCCCTGCTTGATCCACCAGCTGCCGTAGGTACTGAACCGGGCGCCCTGCGCCGGATCAAATCCCTCGACGGCTCGCATCAGACCGATATTGCCCTCTTCGATCAGATCCGTGATCGGGAGCCCTCGGTTGGTGTATTTCTTGGCAATCGCGACCACGAGGCGGAGGTTGCTTTTGATCATGCGATCGCGTGCCTGAGGGCACTGCTCATTGATGATCTTCCAGCCAAGCTCCCGCTCTTCTTCAGCGGTCAGCAATGAATAGCGATTGATCTCCTGCAGGTAAGTCTGCAGTGAAGATTTGACGCTGGACGACGACCCGCGTGAACGGGACACGGACGAACCAATAGATGTACTCACTTTCCTACCCTACCCTTTCCGCGACGAGCGTCGCCGGAAAAAAAACAGATGGTTGGGGGGACATAGATCCCTCCCCTACTCCGTTCGTCAGTGTAACCGAATGGTTCCATCGACGGAAGCTCAAAAGCCCTGAAGCATGGGGAATTTCTTGAGTTCATCACATGCAGATACCTGCACGATTGGGCCGGTTAGGGTGATCAATCGACTTTTTTGAGAATATGATCGGTCCATCCCAAACTTTATTGGCATCACGCCAGATCAGGCGCACACTGCGGCCCAAACGACCGATATGGGGAGAAGCATGGATCGCGACCTCACAGAGCTACTAGAAGAATGGCCCTTCGAAGCGGGAAAAATCTCCGTCCGAGTGATCGAAGGAAAGGACGGCGAACCCCGAATTCAGGTGCGTCTCGATCTGGGTCTGCTGCAGATGCATGTCGCCGGCCGCCCCGACGGCAAGCACCCCGAAGGTTTCGATTCGCTGCTGGAGTACCAGGAGTCCCAGATCGATCAGATGCAGATGGATGAGATCAGCGAGGAAGAGGCCCAGGAAGCTGGAGCTTCGACCGAGTTCAGCCAGAGCGACGAGGACGAGCAAGAAGAGAACGCTCGCCCAGAACGGTTCCTTACCCCCGAAGAATGCAAGGCCCTTCGCGAAGAAGCCCAGCAGTACTACCACCGCTACATCGCCCTGCTCGTGCTCGAGGACTATGAGGCCGTCGTGCGGGACACCTCACGCAACCTGCGGGTACTCGATCTGTTCCGGGACTACGCGATCGAAGAGGAAGACCGCAACGCCATGGAATCGCACCGCCCGTACATCATGATGATGCGAGCAAGAGCGCTGGCGAGCCAGGCCATGCAGGTCGAAGAGAATAAGGCCGCCATCTTCGCAATCGACGAGGGGCTCGAATCACTCAAGACCTATTACGAATCCATCGACCGACCAGAGCTCTTCGAAGAATCGGGCGAAGTCCAGATGCTCCGAGATATGCGGGACGCGCTGGTGCCCAAGCTCCCCGTGAGCCAGAAGGCCGAACTGCGTCAGCGACTCGATGCCGCGATCGCTTCGGAGAACTTCGAGCTGGCCGCGATCCTCCGCGATGAGATCCGCATGCTCGGCGGCGACGCGAGCTGATTAGCCCGCCCCCGCGCGTGCGGCCCGCTCCCGCTTGACCAGCACACTCAGCAGCGTGATATCCGCCGGGGTGACGCCCTCCAAACGCGAGGCCTGCCCGAAGGTGGTCGGCTTGAACTTCGACAGCGCGTTCTTGGCCTCGGTGCGCATGGATACGAGCCCCTGATAGTCCATCCACTCGGGCAGCGGGCGGTGCTCCAGTTCGCCGCTGCGGGCGATCTCACGCCTTTGGCGTTCGACATACGGCTGGTACCGGGCGTCTGAGTGCAGCGTCAGCCAGATCCCATACGCCTGCGCTCCCAGATGGGGCTCGAGTGCCCCACGGAGATCATCGATCGTGTACCCCGGCTCAAGGGTGCGCTGTTCAAGCGTCTTTTCGCCATCACGCAATGTCTTCATCAGCTCACACCCACGCTCAAGGGTTGCTCGCCGGCTCTGGAAGCGGGCCCAGCGCTCCTCACCAAGGTCGCCCGTGCTCAGCAGGCCCAGCTGGTGTGCGACGGGTGTGAGCCGATCCGGCGCATTGTCGGCCCGAAGCAGCAGGCGATGCTCTGCTCGGCTGGTAAACATGCGGTAGGGCTCTCTGGGTGTCTTCGTGACCAGATCGTCCATGAGCACCCCGATATACGCCTGCTCACGACCCAGCGTGAACGCCTCGGCAGCATCCCCATCACGGGCGAGCAAGGCCGCGTTGATGCCCGCGACGAGCCCCTGAGCCGCTGCTTCTTCGTAGCCGCTGGTCCCGTTGATCTGACCCGCAAGGAACAGTCGCTCCACCGATCGCGTCTGCCCCGTCGTCAGGATCTGGTGCGGACGGACCATGTCATACTCGACGGCATAGCCATACTGCAGGATCTCGGCATTCTCGCAGCCGGGCATATCCTTGACGATGACATCCTGGATATCGCTGGGGAGACTCGTGGCGATCCCGTTGCAATAGATCCAATCGCTCTCCAGCGATTCCGGTTCGAGATAGATCCCATGCGACTCCCGCTCGGCGAATCGCACGACCTTGTCCTCGATGCTCGGGCAGTAGCGTGGCCCCTGGGCCAGATTCCCCGAGTACATCGGGGCCCGGTGCAGGTTCGCTCGGATCAGCTCGTGGGACTCCTGCCCGGTATGCGTTCGCCAGCAGCCCACCTGCTCGATGAGCGGAAACCGATCACAGCAGACCTGCCCCACCGTCCAGCCGGCGGGTGTCATCTCTGAGAACGCAACCGGCTCCTGATCCCCAAACTCGAGATCGAGCTGGTCGGCTTTGATGCTGTCGCGGCGCAGCCGAGGCGGCGTCCCCGTGCGCAGGCGTCCGAGCTCAAAGCCAAGCTCGTTGAGCGACTTGGAGATCCCATTCGCGGCCGCCTCACCGCGTCGCCCGCCCGGGACCTTCTCCTCGCCCGTGTGCATCAGGCCCCGCATGAAGGTGCCCGTGGTCACCACCAGGGACGGGGCGTGGAGCTCGAACTCCTCATCGCCGGCTTTGATCAGCACGCCGGTCGCACGCGGTGTCTGCCCGCCCTCGGTCAGGATCGCCTCGACCGTGCCCTCGATGATGTCGATCTCAGGGCGTGCCTCGAGCATCGCCTGGGCGGTCCGGGCGTAGGCATGTTTATCAGATTGGCACCGGGGGCCGTGCACTGCTGACCCCTTCGAGGTGTTGAGGACCTTAAACTGGATCCCGGTGGCGTCAGCAATGAGCCCCATGAGCCCGCCCATCGCATCGATCTCTCGGACGAGTTGTCCCTTGGCGAGTCCGCCGATCGCCGGGTTGCAGCTCATGACCCCGATCTTGGCCCGATCGATGCTGATGAGGGCCACCGTGCCCTGCCCGCCCAGCAAGTTGGCAGCCGCCCACGCGGCTTCCATTCCCGCGTGCCCGCCCCCGACCACGATGACCCTGTACTGCTTTGGCATCACGGATTTTACGCAAGATCCTGAGAAATCAAGCGTTCTTACCCCGTTCGTATCTTGGCAGGCATGAATCGATCTGGTATGCTGCCAGAGCCAGTTCTGGTTTGTTCTTTGTGTCCCTGAAGGAAGATGATGATGTCAATGAATCGTTCACGCCGTACTTGTATCAACCTGCTGGCAATCGCCGGTGCAGTCCTGGCCACGGCTTCGATGTCGTTGGGCGACGAGGTCATTCTCCGCGACGGCACGATCCACACCGGGAAGGTCATCTCACAAAATCGACGCACCGTGACGATCGATACCGAGATCCACGGCATCAGCACAAGACTCGAGCTTGATCGACGCTCCGTCAAGTCTGTGGTCATCAGCGATGACGATGCACCCGCAACCACGACATCGATCCCGACGCCCAGCAGCGCCCCCTCCATCCCGAGCATCACCAATGAAGCCGGTGAAGCCGATCTGGAAGCTGGCAACAAGGTTCTTAAGCGTGATGGGTACAACCTGATCCTTGAAGTCCCGCTCAAGGGGACCTTCGGTCAGGACATCTACCCGCTCGGTGTGGCAAACTCGCTCGAGTACGCCAAGGAAGTCGGCGTCACTGATGTGGTCTTCCGCATCAACTCCGGCGGCGGCGAGGTCTGGTGCGCCACCGACATGGTCGAGATCATGAACGAGTACCGGGGCGAGTTCAAGATGCACATGCTCATCGAATCCGCGATCAGCGCTTCGATCTGGCCGAGCTTCACATGCGACACCATCACCATGGTTCCCGGCTCTGATTTCGGTGGTGCGGTTGTCTACCGCATGAACACGGGCAACCTCGAGGTCGACAAGAAGATGAACTCGATCTACGCCAACAAACTCTCGTCAGCCGCTGAAGCGAACGGGCACTTGGGAATCCTTGTCCCCGCGATGATCGTCTCTGACAATGCCGTATACGCCTATAAAGACGAGAACGGCGAGTGGGCCTTCACGGACAACGCTGAGGGACTCACCGGCGGCTACGAGATCATCGACAGCCCCGACACGATCCTCACGCTCAAGCACAGTCAGGCCAAGAAATACGGGCTGACTTACACACTCGAGGAAGGCAGATCGCTCGAAGAGTTCTGCGAGGTCCATGGCATCGAGAAGTGGGACAACGCGGGTGACTTCGGGCATGAAACCGTGGAAGAAGCAGTCGACGACTGCAAACGCATCCGCGATCGCCTCGAAGCCACGATCGCGGGCTTCCGCACCGGCCAGGTCGACTTCAACAACGCACAGTACATCCGGTACGCGGGTTCGGCACTCAATGACATGAACAAGTACCTCGGGCAGTACAAGCGGCTGCTCAGGGACGCCGAAGAGATGCACATGCCCTCTATCGTGGACAGCTTCGGTGAAGCGATTGATGTCACCTACTGGCAGAACTGGATCCAGGACACGAAGCGTGACCTGCGCAACCGGTTCCGCCCCTAAACAACCCGATTCCGACGCCAAACGACAATCAACGCGCCTAAGAACGCGCGTACGAATCTGTCGATGAAAAAGCCCCGTCCGAAGACAGGGTCCATGGATGGAGTCATATTGGAGGCATCACGCTGATGCCCTGTATTATCGCGTGCAAGGAGGGTTCTGAGGGAGCCCGTACTGTTCCCGCCCGATGTCTTTGCCGCCATAGTCGATGCCGCGAAGACCGAGGCGGGTCCAGCGGTAGCGTTGGCAGTACTCTGTCGTTTCCCCCAACCCACTCTTGGGCAAGGGGAAGGTATCGATCGGGACATAGCGCTGCAGCCAGTTCTGATCCGGGAACTCAGGACTCCAGCCGGGGTTGGCATCGCTCGTCAGTTCGCTCCGCACCGAGCCGTCGAAGAACGCGAGATTGCACTTGGCTTCGGGGTACGCAAAGTACAACCCGTTCTTGTTGGTGAACCGATCGAACTCCTCGAACATCATGACCTTGCCTGACGGGTGCGCCACATGGCTGAACTTCCGTTTGCCTAGCGGCACCTGCCGGTCCATCCCTTGCACCCCGGTTGGCCTGAACAGGTTCGGCGTGTCTTCCACAGGGGCGAATGTGGGCTGGCCCGGCAGGCCATCGCTGGTCCATGCCGCGGGCACCATCTGGTAGCTGCTCGCGAAAGGCCAGCGTTGACGCACAGCGATCTGAGTCCAGTCCGGATCGTCGTCGTAGCCCTCGGGGATGCCGTCGGCGTAAGGCACGCCCGAGCCCGCCCCGTACTCAAGTGGGTTCTCCTGCCACAGGATCTGATTCCGATCGAGCGGGCTGGCCGCGATCGGTTCTGGCTGAACATCGGTCAGGAAATCGAGCAGCACCAGGTGCGAGTATCGCCGATGGGGCAGACGATCCCGGAAGTTGCGGATCTTTGTCAGCCCGCTGATGCGACCAGTGACCCGCATCAGAATCTCCTGATGCTGATCAGATGCGGCTTCCTGGTCTGTTGTGGGTGTTCGAATCTGCCCCGAGGGCAGCACATAGGTCTCGTTGGCTCTCCATGTATAGCTGAAGATCCGGCCCGCGTTGTCTGCCGCATAGTTCGCAGCCCCAGCATTGAGCGAACGCAGATTTGCTTGTGACCGAATATTCTTGGCCGAAGCCGTGGCCTGTGACAACGCCGGCAGAAGGATCCCAACCAGCAGCGCGATGATCGCGATCACGACGAGTAACTCGATCAATGTAAAGCCACGCGAATCGGAACGATGGATGCGAGTCGTCATAAAGACCTCCAATCGTTTGGTGCATGCACCACCACACCCGAAACCGGACGGGTGGCATGCATGCAGAAATCACATTGTGCTTTGTACGGGTGCCCCTGCTGGGAGAGGTGGCGCTCCAAGACGGAGGGCCACACAACCCGTTGACCATCGGACGCGAACGCAAGCATTCGGCTGACTCCGACCTGCAGCATCGCATGCATCGCGAGTCACAATACACGGCCGCATACTCATATACTGGCCTGGATCGAGTATGGTTCCGTGTTAAGACCAAGCTCTCTTGATGGAACCTGGTGATCGAGGCGAGACAGAAAAAAGCCCCCGAGTTCGGGGGCTTTGAAAGTCAACCAGGATGACGCAAGAGCAATGCTTACTGCGTGCAGTCGGGTTCATCGGGCAGGCTAGCATGCTGCCTGCGACCGACATCTTTCCCGCCGTAGTCAATGCCCTGAAGGCCGTGGCGAGTCCAGCGGTAACGCTGGCAGTAGCGCACATTGCTGTCGAGCCCGTCCTTGGGTTCCGGGAAGGTATCGAGCGGCACATAGGTCTGCAGCCATTCCGTGTCAGGCTCAGCGGGGTTCCAGCCGGCATTCGAATCAGCAGTCTGCTCATTGCGAACCGAGCCGTCAAAGAACGCGAGGTTACACTTGGCTTCGGGGTAGGCAAAGTAGAGCCCGTCCTTATCGCTGAAGCGGTCGAACTCTTCGAACATCATGACCTTGCCCGATGGGTGAGCCACTTGTGTGAACTTACGACGACCAAGCGACGGGGTTGCGGTGTTGTCGCTGGGAGTCATCAGGTGAGGCGTATCTGAAACCGGGATGTAGGTCAACTTACCTGCGATACCGTCGGTGTTCCATGCAGCCGGAACCATCTGGTAGGTCGAGGCGAATGCCCAGCGCTGACGAACTGCAGCCAGCGGCCAGTTCGCGTCGTCGTCATACCCATCGGGGCTGCCATCAGCATACGGGACACCTGAGCCCGGGCCGTATTCCAGCGGGTTCTCCTGCCACTGAATGAGGTTCCGGTCGAAGGGGCTTGCCGCAATCGGCTCGGGCTGGACATCGGTGAGGAAGTCGAGCAGCACGAGGTGCGAGTAACGACGGTGAGGCAGACGCGCTGAGAAGTTGCGAATCTTGGTTGTACCAGTGATACGACCGGTCACACGCATCAGAATCTCTTGGTTCTGGTCTGCGGCTGCGTTCTGGTCTGAGCCGGGAACACGGACCTGGCCCGAGGGGAGCGTGTAGACCTCACCCTTACGCCATGTGTAGCTGAAGATACGGTCCGAGTTGTCTGATGCGTAGTTGGCGGCACCGGTGTTGAGTGACCGGGCGTTCGACTGCGACAGCACGTTTTTCGCGGAACGCTGCGCCTGACCGAGTGCGGGCAGCAGAATCCCGATGAGCAGCGCGATGATCGCGATGACCACCAGCAGCTCAATGAGTGTAAAAGCGTTCTTTCGTCTTTCCACGACGACCTCCATCCGTCATGTCTTGGAACTCATTATCGCCATCCGGGCGATCGTTCGCTCTAAGACACAGACTTGTGTTCAATGCGGGCACCGTGCTCCCCAGTTTGGGTGTGTATCGCAACGGCGGTCCTGTTTCTATACGCACGCATTCGTGCGTGGTTCCAGTGTGTCCCCGGTCACTTTGACGCTGTCCACGAGGGCGAACCCCGTGCAATCGTACCGGCACCGATCGATATAGACCACAACAATGCGGTCTTGACGATTCCGGTACTCCTTTATACGACTTTGACGCAGATTTCGCAACCCCGGCGGCGTGTACTCAAACAAAATTCAGAGCAATCACGACAGAAACCGCCCGTTCTGGTCTTGTTCGGCTACATCGCGTTTGGGTGCACAAAGCCACGCACAATCGTCAGCATCAGGATGCGTACATCGAACCAGATGGACCAGTTGCGAATGTAGAACAGATCATACTGCAAGCGTTTTCGCAGGCTTGAATCACCCCGGAGTCCGTTCACCTGCGCCCACCCGGTCATGCCCGCCTTGACCTGCTGACGCAGCATGTAGCCACGCCAATCCTCCCTGAACCGATCGATCAGCTCGGGACGCTCGGGACGCGGCCCCACAAGGGCCATGTCGCCTCGGAGCACATTAAAGAGCTGTGGCAGCTCATCCAGACTCATGCGTCGTAAAAACGCCCCGATGCGGGTGATGCGAGGATCATCACGCGTGGTCCATGCCGCACTGGCCGAGTCCTGCTCGTCCTGAACTGCTCGCATCGTCCGGAACTTCCAGATCCAGAAAATATCTCCCCCGAGACTCACCCGCTGCTGCTTGAACAGCACCGGGCCAGGGCCGCTGAACCGGATCAGGCAGGCGATCAGCAGCATCAGCGGCGAAAATACCAGGATCCCCACCAACGCCCCGACGATATCAAGCATGCGTTTGAAGACGCCACCAAGCCCCGCCATCGGGCTTTCGCGATAGCTCAGGATCGGCATGCCCTCCAGCTCGGATACGACCATGTTCTGAGGCAGGTATCGGGGGTGCACATCGGGCACGATGCGGACATCGACCGCGTATCGCTCGAGTCGCTTGAGCATCATGGGGAGCTGCGCCGACATGGCGCTGGGGATCGCGAGGTAGACCGCATCGACCCGGTTGTTCTCGAGAATCTTCTCCAGCTCGCGCACCCCGCCATGGACCGGCAGGTTCAGGCACCGATCACGCATGGTCTGTTCGTGGTGCGAGATGAAGTACTCGACCCGCAGCCCGGTCCATGAGTTTCTCGATAGTGTGCGTGCGGTGATCTGTCCGAGGCGACCAACGCCGACGATCGCCACGTGACGCATGTTCCAGCCCCGTTTCCGCATAAATCGCAGGGCCAGTCGCATCGCGACGCGCTGCCCCCCCATCAGCACGGGGAGCAAGACCGTGAACATCGCAAGCTGGAAACGCAGCGGATCGGTCGCCAATCGCCAGCCGGGGTACTGCTGCTGGGGCGGACCCACAGGGTTCAGCTGGCTCGAGCCCAGCGCCCAGAGCGAAACGATGATCAGCATCGAGGAAACAAAGGTAACTTTGATAATCTGCCCGAGCTCACCCACCAAGGCCCGATCTCGGCGTGGCTTATAGAGCTTGAACACAATCAGGTTGAAGAGCACAATCGGGACCGCGTAGAGCACGAGCGAGCCCTTGAAGTACTGCTCCCATTCGGTTGGCCACGATTGATTGAAGCGGTGCACACGCAAGACCCACGAGCCGAATGATGCAGCAGCGATGGCCCCGACATCCAGCAATGCAAACAGCGTGACAAATAAGTTGTGCTTCTGCTTGAGCACGATTCCCCCGGTTCAGCTCGTCCCTTCATGAGTGTACGCCATAGACCGAATCTTCGCACCTGATACGGTGCTATTCGCCGACGGGTTCTTTGGTACTGAGCTTCTCGAGCTCTGCACGCAGGGATTCGGTGATCTCCGCGCCGGAGGGAGGCACGATGCGAACCTTTGCGTAGAGGTCCCCCCGCTCACCATGTGGGCCGGCCAAACCGTGCCCGCCGATACGGAAACGGGATTCGGAGACGGTCGAGGGTGGAACTGTCAGCGTAACGACTTTGCCGTCGATCGTGGGCACATCGACCTTGGCCCCGAGGGTGGCCTCAGCAATGCTCAACGCGAGATCAGCAACAAGATCCAACCCATCATCAACCCGCTGGAAGCGTGGGTCACGCTCGACCTGAATCGAAACAAACAGGTCGCCGGGACGACCGCCCTGCATCGGGCTCGGGAGCCCTTGACCCTGGAGGCGGAGCTTTGCGCCCGATTTCACGCCCCTGGGGACCTTCACTTCGATTGATCGATACCCGTCGCCGCGTGGAACGCTGATCGTTTTGGTCGCCCCCACATGCACATCATGCAGCGAAACACGCAGCCCCAGGCGGAGGTCCTTCCCCTTGGGAGCAGGGCGACGATGATGTGTACGCGGCCCAGCCGCTTGCCCCCCGAAGCCACCGAATCCGCCTCCCCCACCGCCGCCAAACATGGCGTCGATGATCGATCCCAGATCGCCGAAGTCGACATCCTGAGCCCGCACATGCTGCTCGGGCATGCCCGAGACATAGCGTTCATGACCGAGCCGATCGTACTTCGATCGCTTCTCGGGATCGGAGAGCACCTCGTATGCTTCATTGAGTTCGGAAAACTTCTTGCCCGCGTCGGGGTCCTTGGAGACATCGGGGTGCAGCTTTCTCGCCTTGGCGCGAAACGCTTTCTTGATGGCGTCATCGTCGGCGTTCTTCTCAACACCAAGCACCCGGTAGTAATCGCTTGTGCTCATGAACTCATGACTCCCTATTGCTCTGTGTGCGGCTGATCGCCGCTCAGGAGATCATAGAAAACGGGCCGCACACTGTGCAGCCCGTTCAAGAAGAAACAACTCGATATCAGCGTGGCCGATCAGTCGTGATCCGGGCCTTCGTGTACGGTGCCGTCATCATGGGTGTGGGTATGGCCTGAAGTAGGGTTGGCTTGGAGCGGCTCGATGTGGGCCATCCAGACATTAAACACCAGCGTCGCGTTGCCGGGGATGTTCGCACGCGGGTTGCCCATGTCGCCGTAGCCGAGGTATCCCGGGATGATCAGCTTGCGGTGGCTGTCCTTGTCGAACCCCTCCATGCCGATACCCCAGCCCGTGATCGCACGCGTCCCGGGCGGGTACTGGAACACGAATGGCAGGTCGCGGCTGTAGCTCGAATCAAAGCGGGTGCCGTCGAGCAGGTAGCCGTCGTAATGCACATGCAGCTCGTAACCGTCCTGCGGCTCGACCTCGTTCTCCGGGCCGTAATCGACAATGATCATGCCGTCCGGGCGACGATCAACGGATGCGTATGAGTTGGTCCGCTTGAACTCAACAGCGCTGTCCGCATCGGCACCCCAGACGATGCTGCCGTCGGCACCGTATCCGCGGTCAGCAACGCTCAGGGTGTCGCCATCAAGAGTCATGCTGCTGGTCATTTCAACGGCACCACCCACACCCGTGGGGTATGGGTACGGTGTGGAGCCAACAAATCCGTTCTGGGTCGTTTCAAGCTCGACATCGAGTGTCGCGATCAAATCGTCGGCACTGATCTCCGGGAAGTACTCTGTCGCGGCCCACATACCATCGAAGAGACCAGCCGAAACCGAGCCAACGGCGAACTCATAGGTCCGCAGACGGATCTCACCCTTGTAGCGGTACAGCTGGAACATCGCTCGGCGATACGGGGCCCACGGCGTGTCAGCCCGAACGCTTTCGACATAGAGTGTGTCACTCATGCCCTCAACCGGCGCGGGGGCGACGGCCATCATGAGCTGGCTTCCACCAACACTGCCACTGGAAGCCCAAGTGCCTGTGAGTTTTTTGGCGACCTGCGCGATACCGTCGTCCGACCAATCGGGCGCGAAGAGCGAAGGTGCCTCAAATGCCGGCTGCGTGGTATCTTCGGACTGTGCGCCCGCGACCCCACTCATCAGTCCGGCACACATCACGGTGCTGAGCAAACAAACTCTGAGCATGCTGTATTCTCCTCAAGTTGCGTTGTTATCGGTTTGGGCATTCTAGACACCCAAGCAGGCGGCTCCAGCCCCCGGAATTGGCATTATCGAACCGATCCGATCGCCCCAACGCACAGAAGAGTATGAAATTGCATGCTTCGTCGCATCAGGATATCGCTTTTGCCCGTATTCTGGATAGGGATCGTTGGAGTTGGCCGATCGTGAGGGCAGGGGCGAATGATGAAGAATCACCCAAGGAAAACTACGAAGGCGATGAACGACGAAACCCACGAATTGGATACGAGTACATTTCTGGGCCATCCTGCCTCCCCCTCCGATGACACCGCCGAGTCACTCTTTGAGCATTACGAACGCCGTTCGTTAAAAACGATCATCCGCCAACAGCAGATCTACCGCGAATCGCAAGCAGCCATCGCCGCAAAGGTGATTCTCGATGGTGCGGTGATCCCCGAGATCGAGGATCTCGAAGATCAAGTTGTTGATTACCCCGACTATAACGACGAAAGCGACCGACAGCCCCGGTTCCATCGGATCCGGGTTCAACGCACCCACAACGTTGGGCGCCTGACCAGCCCCGGTGCCCAGATCATCTATGTGCTCCTGACCATCGCAGCGCTGGGAGGCACATTGGGTCTCGCCTACAGTTCCGATTCGCCTCAGCTGCTGCTCTTGGCCGGCATCGCCACACCGATGCTGCTCCCGATCTGCGTCTGGCGGTGGTTCTGCTGGCTCGACTCGGCCCCCTACTACTACCGCCTGCTAACCACGCTCGGCGAAGACGCACGCAACCTGCTCGAGTACCGACTGCTTTGGAAGAAGAGCAGCCGCGGCTGAGCCCCCACCGTCGTTTCCGTCGCGTTCCCGAAACAACTGCACCATCTGGCTGATCCCGCTTTGTGAGTTCGGGCTTCACTACGCGCCCATGTGATCCGGAGCACAATCGGACATCAGCCCAAATGAAAAACACCCACTGTGAGGCGGGTGCTTTGCACTTGTTTTCGATTTGAATCGAATCAGGCGAGTTCAGGGAAGCGTTCCTTGACGACCTTCACGAGGTCTTCTACATGCGATGCCGATTCGTCGAAGAGCTTCTGCTCCTCGTCGGTGAGCTTGAACTCGACAATCTTCTCGACGCCGTCCTTACCCAGCAATGCTGGGACACCCACGAACAGTCCCTTGTGGCCAAACTGGCCGTCGAGGTAGGCCGCACTGGGGATGATGCGCTTCTTGTCCTTGATAATGGCCTCGGCCATCTGGATCGTGCCCAGTGCGGGTGCGTAGAACGCGCTGGTGCCCATGAGCTTGACGATCTCGCCGCCACCGACCTTGGCACGCTCAACACATGCGGTGATCTTCTCTTCAGAAAGCATGTCTGAGACCGGGATGCCGTGGACGCTGGTGAGGCGCGGGAATGGGACCATGTCGTCGCCATGACCGCCCAGGAGCATCGCCTGCACATCCTCAACGCTCACGCCCAGTTCCCACGCGATGAAGGCGCGGTAGCGGGCACAGTCGAGCGCCCCCGCCTGCCCCATGATGCGGTTGGTCGGGAATCCGGTTGCCTTCCACGCGGTGTAGACCATCGCGTCAAGCGGGTTGGACACCAGAATCACGATCGAATCCGGTGCGTGCTGCTTGATGTTTTCGCTGACCGACTTGACGATCTTGACATTCGTCTCGATCAGATCATCGCGGCTCATGCCCGGTTTACGCGGGATACCCGCGGTCACGATCACGACATCACTGCCTGCGATGTCCTTGTAGTCGAATGTGCCGGTCAGCGTCGAATCAAACCCCTCAATTGGGGCACAGCAGCCCAGGTCAATCATCTTGCCCTTGGGCATATGCTGGTCGGGTGCGTCGGGGCGCGGGATGTCCAGCAGCACGATGTCGCCCAGTTCTTTCTGAGCGGCCCAATGGGCACAAGTTGCGCCGACATTGCCGGCTCCGATGATCGAGATCTTGGCTCGCTTTGGCATCTGATTCGTCCTCGAGTATGTTGTCTAGGCCGTGAGAAACTGCTTCCAAGGTGGCCACACGAAGCCACTCAGGCAGGGTCTGCATGCTAGGAGTGGCCAACTCGCTCCGGCAAAGACTTTGCGCATCTCTGAACGAAGAAATTATGCCTCCAATCCATCCATCCGGTGTATAATCTATGCAGAGACCCGATACAGACCACAAGTCCTAAGGAGGGATAGATGAGAAACACACTGATTATGACAACGATCGCACTCGCAGCGGGCAGCACACTCGCAGGAGTGACACCAACGTTCCTCGCGACCAACGGTGACCAGCTCTACCGCTACGACGGCGGCGGCGTCGATACCTTCACCATGGCTGACAGAATCATCGGCATGACTGTCGATGCTTCCGGCAATGTTGTTGGCAGCTCACCGAGTACTGCAGGCAATGTTGGCCTGTACAACCTCAATAACCCCTTTGGGACGCCGTCCCTCTCCTTCGTTTCAGCCACCGCGGGCAACAGCTACACCTCGCTGACCTATGTCGATGGCGACCTGTACGGCTTCTTCGACGGCTCGCAGCGGATCTACAACGTCGACACAGGGACCGACCTCGGCCCCATCGGCGTGAACAACACCACCTTCGGCGGTTCGGCATATGACGCCGACAACGGTGTCTTCTACGCACTCGGCCGCAACACCATGGACGACAGCGTTTCACTCTACACCGTCTCCGGCTTCGGTGGCGGCTCGCTGAGCTCAACACTCGTCGGTTCAATCGGCGTGCTCGGAGACGGCATGTCGCTCGAGTTCTACGACGGCACGCTCTACGCCGCCATCCAGAATATTGACAATGGCCATTTCGAACTCGGCTCGCTCGACCTCGGCAATGGCTCGTTCAACTTCATGCAGACCCTCGCAACCTCGTTCTCGCCAGAAGGCGACCCCACGAGCCTTGCGATCGTCGTCCCCGCACCCGCGTCGATGGCGCTGCTGGGCATGGGTGGTCTGATGGCATCACGCCGTCGCCGCTAAGCGATCAGCATCCGAATCCAGAACACCAAGCCGGCCCATCTGGGTCGGCTTTTTTATTCCGATTCCCCCGAGACCTCTTCCTCGAGCCACTCCACTCGCACCATATCCAGCGGCTTGCTCGCCCGCTGAGGCAACGGGACCGCGCAGCTCGCCCCACCGCTGACCACCGGGATCAACAGCGGCTGCCCCGATTGCAGATCCCCCGTCACCGGCGCGACCACATCCTTCTGCGCCCCGCCGGCAAGAAAATCAAACTGGCGGTATACCTGACACACCGGGCGGATGATCTGCGGGTGATCGACCTCCCCGTCGCATGCGTGCAGGTACGCGTCGATCATGCCTGCGATGTCGGGACCGGGCTCGCCGCCGAAGTTTTCACGGCAGGTCGCCACGGGTGCTCCATGGAACATCTCGATACCCGGTGTCGCGATCAACACCTCGCCGATAAACCCCGCGTCCAGAAGCATCTCGATGAGTTCGCCGGGATGGAAAGTCTTCAGCCGCTCGGACTTGACGATCCAGACCACACCCTCGTGCAGCGCCGCCTCCCACGCATCCTTCGCGTCCTGGATCAACTCGCTGATCGACTCGGGCATCGGCTCACCCCGCCAGATCTGGTTAAGCGCTCGCGCGTGCTCCTTAATGCTCAGCTCGGACTTGTCCATCGCCAACGCCCGCTCGTCGGGCGCGACCTTTTCGATCTCACCCAACGCCATCGCGTGGGCGTGCAGCGCGATGGTCGGAGCGACCGAGTCCTTCCAACGCTGGCCCTCAGCCGTGTCCGGGAGCGCCACGGCGCTCTGGGCATAATGCACCCAACCGGCGAGCAGGGTCGCCCAGGTGGTTGTGTCATGGGTCGATGGTGGTGTACTCATGACCAATCGTAGCCGCTGGACGCTTGCCAAAGACCCGCAGCCCGACCACGCACAGGACGACCAATCCGACCGATGCGATCCTTGATCCGGTCGCGCCCCAGTTGCCCAGCGGGGTCAGGGTGAGGTCGAACATATCCCACCACAGGTTCATGCCCGTGTGCAGCGCGATCACCAGCCAGAGGTTCCAGCCCGATTCCCAGTACAACCACGCGTACATAAACCCGCCCAGCGCAATCATTCCGATCCAGGGCCCCAGTTGCCCCATGATCGTCTCTCCCGCGTTGGGCGTGAGATCCACATGGGCCAGCCCGAACACGATGCCCGTGATGACCGCCGTCGCCCACATCGGGCAGCGCCCCACCTGCACCAATAACCCGAACATGAACGCACGATAGAAGATCTCCTCGGTGAGGCCCGGCGAGAGACCGGTATACAGAATCTCGTAATGCGAGGGCGTGTACGAACTGCTCATCAGTCCCACATACAGCATCGGCAGGGTGCACACCAGCCCGACGCCGATCCCTTTGAGCGCAGGCACCCACCCGATTACCAGCCCCATCGTCGCCGACGCCCCCACCCGTTTCAGTCGCAACACCAGCAGCCAACCCACAAGCACAAGCACCATGCGCAACACTGGGTGAATCAGGAACTGCACATCGATGGGCCACGAACCCACCAGGTTCGCGTACTCCGCGTTCATCCACAGCAGCTTTGGCCCCAGAATACCGACGAGCGTAACGCCCGCAATCAGTCCGACCACCACCCATCGGATCTCCCGCGTTTCGCTGCTTGCCAGTTCTGTACCCATCGCCCCTCCAGGTTCATGCCCTGATTCTGAATCGGGCATCGTGCATTTCACCGTGCACAACTCACCGCGCACAAAAATCCCCCGGGCCGTGGTGGGCGTGCCCGGGGGCGGGAGGCGTAAGACCGGGGTTGAGGTGGCAGGGATGATGCCCCCCGATCTTCGCAAGTGGGATCGTGTGATCCGCAGATGTCCGCACTTCCAAACACGCGTCGCAGCGCCCAACTGGGCCTTTGCCGATCGGCGTCTCGTTTGCCCTGTTGCCCATCGCTCCCTGGCGCGAGGCGCCGCGGATGAGCTGTGCAGAGCCGGTGAACGGCCGGGATCAGTCCGTGACCCCGGTACCGCGGGGGGCTATCCGTCAGCCCGCCGACCGTTCGAGACGCTCGCGTGCACCAGCCGAGTCGAGGGCTGCCTGCCGCGTGCCTGTCTGATGTGCGTCCAGTCCTCCTTTGTGAATCAGGTCATCCGCAAATATTCAGCAACCTCAGCTACAACCCAGCGAGTTGCCACAGTTCAGGCACTTGTAGCATGTCCCGCTGCGGACCGTGATCGTCCCGCACACATCGCAAGGCGGCGCATCGCCCGACGACTCGAGCGCCTTGCTCAGGGTCGCGCTGGCCGAGGTCTGCGTCACCGTCTCGGTCACGGTGACACGGGTGTTCTTACCCGTCTCAATGGCGGTCTCGGACACATGCGCCTCGCTGTGACGCTCGTCGCGGATCGTCACGCGTTCAACCTTGGCCTCCTCACGAGGTGCGGGCTTGGCTTCAACCTCGCCACCGGTGATTCGACGCGTCACCACATTGGCGCTGCTGGGGGTCTCGCTGCTCTCGGGCCGCTTGGGCGCGTTGGCATCGCGGTACCCCTCGATGAACTCCATGCCCAGCCACCTGAAGATGTAATCCACCAGCGACTTGGCGAACGGGATATCCCGGTTCGTCGTCATGCCCGAGGGCTCGAAACGCTGATGGGTGAACTTCTTGACCAGGCTCTCAAGCGGCACGCCGTACTGCAACGCCACCGAGGTCGAGGTCCCCAGCGAGTCCATGAGCCCGCCGATGGTCGACCCCTCCTTGGCCATGGTGATGAACAGCTCGCCGGGCATGCCGTCGTCGTAGATCCCACAGGTGAGGTATCCCTCGTGCCCCGCGACATTGAACTTGTGCGTGATCGATCGGCGTGTATCGGCAAGGCGTCGACGCATCGGGCGATGCACGATCTCGACCTCCTTCTTCACCACCACACGCACATTCTCGTCAGCCACCGCACCCGCCAACTCCGCGACATCCGAGCTGATCTCCTCGATCATCGATTCCGCTTCCAGCTCGTCGCTGAGCTCCCCCGCATCCGCAAGCTCCTCCTCCTCGGTATCGCTCTTGGAGTTCAAGGGCTGGCTCAGCTTGCACCCGTCGCGGTACAGCGCGTTGGCCTTGAGCCCCAGCTCCCAGCTCAACCGGTACGCATCTTTGATATCCTCAACCGACGCGTCGTGCGGCAGGTTGATCGTCTTGGAAATCGCACCGGAGATGAACGGCTGGGCCGCGGCCATCATGCGAATATGACCACCGGCTTCGATGAACCGCTTGCCGGTCTTGCCGCAGGTATTGGCGCAATCAAAGACCGGCAGGTGCTCGTCCTTCATGTGCGGCGCCCCCTCGATCGTCTGCGTGCCGCACACAAGCCCATTAAGCTCTTCAATCTGAGCGTTCGTCAGGCCGAGATGCTTGAGGGCATTGAACGACGGGTCGGCCTTGGCCTCTTCCGGATCAACCCCAATGCGGGCAAGCGTCTCGTCGCCGAGCGTCCAGGCACTGAACGCGAAACCGAGCTCGAACATGCCGGGCAGCGAATCGGTGATCTTCTTGAGATCATCGCTGTTCATCCCGTGCTCTTCGAGCCAGCCCGACAACGAGAGCCCCTCGCTATTGAGCACGCCCTCTGGCATCGGCACATGCAGGTTGAGCGTGCCGAGGATGAACTGCACGATCTCGCGACGCTGATCGTCGTCATACCCGAGCGCCTTGAGCGCAGGGTTCACCGACGCGTTGACAATCTTGAAGTACCCACCGCCGGCGAGCTTCTTGAACTTCACCAACGCAAAGTCCGGCTCGACACCCGTCGTATCGCAATCCATCAGCAGCCCGATCGTGCCCGTGGGTGCGATGACCGTTGTCTGGGCGTTGCGGTAGCCGTGCTGCTCTCCAAACTCGAGCGCCTCATCCCACGCCTTGGTGGCACGCACGAGCAGCTCCATCGAGTTCTCGATCGGGACGCGGTGATCGCGGATCAGCCCATGATCGATCGGGACCGGCGTGATGCGCAGGTCTTCGTACTCGCCGCTGTCACGCGAAACGCCCATCGCCGCACGGCGGTGGTTGCGGATCACACGCAGCATGTGCTCCTTCTCGGGCTCGTAGCCCGGGAAGGCGCCGTGCTCCTTGGCCATGAGCGCACTCATACGGTAACTGCGCCCGGTCAGGATCGCCGTCAGGCAACCACACACCGCCGTCGCCTCTTCCGAGTCGTACGGGATCCCCGCCTGCATGAGCATCGCGCCCAGGTTAGCGTAGCCCAGACCCAGCGTGCGGTAGGTGTAGCTCAGCTCGGCGATTTCCTTGCTGGGGAACGCCGCCATCAGCACCGAGATCTCCAGCACCATCGTCCACAGATCGATCCCGTGCTCGTACCGCTCGTAATCAAACTCGCGTGTTTCGCTATCGTAGAACTTCAGCACATTGAACGACGCGAGGTTGCACGCCGTGTTATCGAGGAACATGTACTCGCTGCACGGGTTGCTGGCGTTGATCCGACCGGCACCGGGGCAGGTGTGCCACGCGTTGATCGTCGAATCGTATTGGACACCCGGGTCCGCACAACGCCACGCGGCATACGCGATGTCGTCCCAGAGCTTGCTCGCATCAAAGGTGTTCGCGACCTCGCCCGTGGTACGGTAAGTCGTCTGCCAATCACCGCTCGCATCGACGGCATCAAAGAACGCGTCTGGGATGCGGACGGAGTTGTTCGAGTTCTGACCCGCGACGGTGCCGTACGCCTCCCCGTTGAAGTCGTAATCGAGCTTGAGGCCCAACCGCTCGGCGGTCTCCCCCACCGTCTCGGTATCGAGCTCGGAGGTCTTCTCGCCAGCGATCGCCTTCATACCCTCAACGAGGGCCGCGACCTTGATCTCCTCGCGGACCTTCCAGTTCACAAAGTTGTGGATATCCGGGTGGTCCATATCAAGACAGACCATTTTCGCGGCCCGGCGGGTCGTGCCGCCAGACTTGATCGCACCGGCAGCGCGATCGCCGATCTTCAGCCACGACATGAGCCCGGAGGACTTGCCGCCGCCCGAGAGCATCTCGTTCTCGGCCCGCAGGTTCGAGAAGTTCGTGCCCGTGCCCGAACCATACTTGAACAGGCGTGCCTCGCGCATCCACAGGTCCATGATCCCGCCCTCGTTCACCAGCGAGTCATCGATCGACTGGATAAAACAAGCATGCGGCTGCGGGTGTGTGTACGCATCGTCCGCCAGCTCGGGCACGCCCTTGGCCGGGTCCACAATCCAGTGCCCCTGCGCCGGGCCCGAGATCCCGTACGCCCAGTTCAAGCCCGTGTTGAACCACTGTGGCGAGTTGGGCGCACACACCTGGTGCACAAGCATGTACACGATCTCGTCGTAGAACGCCTGGGCGTCCTCAGCGGTATCAAAGTAATCATGCGTCTCACCCCAGTGACGCCAGCACCCAGCCAGGCGATGGATCACCTGACGCGCCGAGCGTTCCGGACCGGTCTTGGTGGACCCGTCCTCGTTCTTGAGCTCTTTGCTCTGCCCGGGCAGCGCGAACTTGTCCTCAAACTGAGGGACCCCCGCCTTGCGGAAGTACTTGGACACCATGATGTCCGTCGCCAACTGCGAGAACCCAACCGGGACCTCGGCATCGGGCATCTCAAAGACGACCGAGCCGTCGGGGTTCGTGATTCGACTCGAACGCGTGGTCCACTGCGTGGATGCGAACGGGTCAGTACCTTCCGTGGTGAATCGACGAGTAATCTTCATGAAACTGTCTTTCAGTGGAGTGGATCAAAGAAACAGGATCATCACGCGAAACATCATGCGTGCATGCATTCAATATTTGTGAGGCCAATCAGTCGACACGGGGCAAGGTCAGCCCGCCCTGATCCTGATACTTCCCCGCCTTGTCCGCATAGCTCTGCGCACAGATCTGGTCGCCCTTGAGGAACACGAACTGGGCGACGCCCTCGTTTGCGTAGACCTTCGCGGGTAGCGGGGTCGTGTTGGAGATCTCGAGGGTCACCTTGCCGCGCCACTCGGGCTCCAGCGGGGTCACATTCACGATCAGGCCACAACGGGCGTAGGTGCTCTTGCCGACGCAGAGCACGAGGATGTCGCGGGGGATATCGAACCACTCGACGGTCTCGCACAGCGCGAAGCTGTTGGGCGGGATGATCACATGGTCGGTTCCCTGCTCGGCGGTATCGACGGTGACCATCAGCTCATCGGTGAACTTCTTGGGATCAACAACCGTGATCCCGCCGGTCTTGGGGGTCGGGGTGAAGATCTTGAAGACCGTCCCGACACGCACGTCGTAGCCATAGGACGACACGCCGTAGGAAATGGTGCCATCACGCTTGATGGCCTTCTCAAACGGCTTGATGTCGACGAGTTGTTCGATCTGGGTATCACACAGTACTGCCACGGTTCGCTCCATCCCTGCGACACTCGCTGCGCCTCTTCGCGTGCGGGCCGCTGATTTGACCGGGGCTTCCCTTGCCCCGTGTGTCTCTTCTTCTCCAGCCCCTTGATTCCCACGCCCACGCGGGAGTTGGGGCTCACAAAGTGCACACCGATCGCCCAGCGGTGCTTGAACACCGCCAGCGCCAGGCGCTGAAAGTCAGTTGGTCGCGTCCTCGGCAGGTGAACGAAGTGCCGAGACAAGTTGTTGCCGGTGGAATGCCGACCCCACCGAAGGGTCCCGATTGATCCCGAACACCATTTCCCCTGGCTGCCCCAGCAGTCCTGCTGGCAGTCCCCGTTGGTCAGCCCATCATGCCGTGTGTGGCATGGAAAACCAGAATCAAACATACGCCGAACAACGCTCGCTGTTCAGGTTGTTGTCACGCTTGCGTCAGATTCGTGTTACCGGACCATACCGCCCCGGTGGCATGCCATTCCCTCGGGTGAATGTGAACAACCTGTCGGTTGCTTCCAAACCCCTTGAAGACAATGACTTCTCCTGCTGAACAAGCGTGCGTTTTGTACCCCAAGACCACCATATCTGGTTCATCGGTCGGGCCCTGAGCATATCACCACACAATCTGTTGGGTATGACACACTCTTGATTTTTTGGACATTTTTTCGTCCAGCTTGCCTGGTTTCACACAACGCAGGGTCGGGTCAGTTCTGAACAGTTTCGCGCCCCACCGCACCGAGCGCACAGGGTCACAACAACTTGCGCCAAAACCGACAACCCCGCCTGGTGAAAAGTGCCTGCAATCAAAGTCCGTTCATAAGCCGAACACTACGCGGGCCCCGTCCGTTTGGGTTTTCCACATTCTCGTCGCCCTTGAGCCACCATGCACCAGCTCCAACCGCCAAGCTCACAACAACACGCACAATCGTGCATACAAACCACACTTCCCTGCGTATCGCTCTACGATGCTTGAGGCGACCCTGCGTGTACACACACCACGCCCCATCGCGATGCGATGTGCCTCAGTCCAGCCACACGACCAACACCTCCGAGGTCCCGAGCCGATGCCCCATCGCCAGAACGCCTTGTTTTCAAGACTCATTACGCACGCGCTGCTCTTTTCAGCACTGCTGATCGCCACCTCACTCTTCACCGGATGCCAGCGCTGGCGCGATCGCAACAAGCCGATTCCCAAGCCCACCATCACAGCGCCACGCATCAGCAACGACATCCCCACCCCGCTGCGGGGGACCATCGGCTCCGAAGCCACCATCACGGGCACCGAGCGCACGCTCGTATCGGGCATCGGCTTCGTCGTCGGGCTCAACGGCACAGGTGGCCTCACCATCCCCGAGCAGTACGCCGCACACCTTGAGCGCCAGATGGGCCTCAACGGCATCGGCATCGGCAACGACCAGGGCAACAACGCCGTAACAGGCCGGACCCCCTCCGAGCTGATGCGGGACCCCAACACCGCCGCCGTGATTGTCCAGGCCGCCATCCCCCCCGGCGCCCGCGAGGGCGAGAGCTTCGACCTCTATGTCCGAGCCATCAACGCCACCAGTCTGGAGGGCGGACGACTCTGGAGCACCGAGCTCCGCATCGGCCCCCCCAGCGCCTTCGGCGACCCCCAGGCCCGTATCATCGGCAACGCCAAAGGGCCCATCTTCCTCAATCCCTTCGCAGAACCAGGCGGACAGTACGACGGCGTCACACGCGACATCGGACGCATCCTCGACGGCGGGGTCGTGACCTTCCCCACCAAGGTCGAGATCATCCTCAACAACCCCTCCCATCAACGCGCCCGCCAGATCGTCAGCGCCATCAACACCGCCTTCCCCATGGCACCGGGCGAGCGTGAGCCCACAGCACGGGGCAAAGATGAATCGCTGATCCTGGTCCAGATCCCCACCAAGTACCTCGATGACCGCTCGCATTTTCTCGATCTGCTCTCCCATGTCACGATCGACCAGTCCTACCCCGAGATCTACTCACGCAAGTACGCCCAGACACTCGTCAGCCAGCCCTACCTCGCCGGCGATATGTCGCTGTGCCTCGAGGCCCTCGGCGACCGGGCCCTGCCCTTCATCAGCGACCTCTACGACCACCCCGAAGCTGGCCCCCGACTCGGTGCCCTTCGTGCGGGCGCAGCCCTCGGAGATGCACGCGTCGTCCAGCATCTGCGGGCCATGGCCCTCGACACCGACTCGAAGTTCCGGACCGACGCGATCGCGCTGATGAGCCTGATCGACGACTCGATCCTGGTCGATACCACACTGCGCAGCCTGCTCGAATCCCCCCAGCTCACCGTGCGTGTCGAGGCCTACGAACAGCTCATGGATCGCGCTCTGCGTGCCCGCCGCAAGCGGCTGGCCCAGGTGCTCGCGGCCAACAACGACGGGCTGCTCGTCTCGGGCACGCAGCTTGAAGCCCTGTCGCGTGCATATGTCCCACCGGACCGGCTCCGTGGCGTCAGCCGTGTACTCGTCGAAGACTCATTCTTCCTCGACATCATCCCCTACGGCGAGCCCCTCATCTATATCACGCAGCAGAATGAACCCCGCATCGCCCTCTTTGGCGAACAGCTCAACCTCACCAAGCCACTGCTCGCAAGCGCGTGGTCCGACCGGCTCATGCTGATCGCTGAGGACTACTCTTCGCCCGTGCGTCTCTACTACCGAGACGACCAGACCCGCACCACCTCGACCATGAACGAGGTTCCTGAGTCGCTCCCAGAACTCATCGAACTGCTGGCCCATGCGCCCTCGCCCGAGGACCCGCGTCCCGGGCTCGGTTTCTCATACGCGCAGGTTGTGGGCGCCCTCTATCAGATCTCAGAGGATAAAGGCGTAAACGCCTCCTTCACGACTGAACAGGACCGCTTGCTCGCCGATCTGCTCGGCGCGGTGCGGAACGATGAGATCGCGATGCGACCCGAGAGTGAACGCGCCGATGAGGTCCTCGTCCCGATCGATGACCCCACCAGCCCAGTGGTTGGCCAGAACGAAGCCCTGCGTCGTGAACGCAGAACACTGCTCGTCCCGGTGGTTCGTACCGACGAGGTCAACGAGCAGGGCGAGGTACCCAGCAGCGAAGAACCGCCCGCGCGTGAGGAGTGATCCACCACGCCGATCGGCGCTCATCGCATCGATTCGGCTTTCTGCTTCAACTCGATCACGCGATCCCGCAGCGTGCTCAGCGCCGCATCGGCACCATCCTTCATCAGCTCGTCGGAGCTGATCGGCTCCCCGAAACACACGACGATCTTGTCGCGGAACGGGATGGGCAGCTTGCGCCGACGCGGCCACGCCTCGTAAGCCCCGGCCACGCCCACGGGCACGATCTGACAGTGCGCCCGCTTGAGCAGCACCGCGACCCCGCGCTGGAACTGCTGGACCTCGCCGTCCTCGCTACGGGAGCCCTCAGGGAAGACCAGCATGAGACGTCCCTGTTTCATCTTCTCGATCGTCGCCTTCATCGCACCCGCATCGCCTGCCCCCTGCTTGATGGGGGTCGAGTTGAGCATCGTGATCAGCCACCCGAACGGCTTGAACTTGAACAACGACGCCCGAGCGAGGTAGTCGGCATGGCGATGGCGAATCCCGCTGCCCACGGCGGGCGGGTCATAGAACGACGCGTGATTCGCCACGAGCAGCACCGGCCCGGTGCGTGGGACATTGAGCACATCGACACGGCGGTGACGGTGCACGATTCGAAAGAATATGAGAATCGACTCACGCCAAAGGTCATAGAACAGAAGCCTCGGGAGTGAAGTGCCGGCATGACGCATGCGATATCGATCAAACATGCGAGAGTCTATGCCTCCATGCCGTATGATCGTTGCATGCTCCGCATTGATCGAACCCGAGCTCAACGCCTCGCACGCCGGAGCAGCCTCATGCTCCTGCTGGGCCTGATCATCAACTTCCTCGTTGCCTGGGGCCTCTCATTTGTCCCCCATATGCTGGGCCCCGCCAACACAAAATCAGTGCAGCTGTCGTGGAACCAGAACGAGGGCGACCGGAGGGTCGTGTACCTCCTCCGCCATCAGTGGTTCGGCGTCATCGAGAATCAGTACCACCAAACACCACGCAGCCGATCACACGATCGCCCGAATCAGATCAGCATCTGGTGGTCATGGACACCCCTGGACCGGTTCGAGCCCAATCCCATCGAGCAGTCCCAGGCACTCACAAACCTCTTCCAACCCCAGAACCCGGACGCGACCGTTCTCTCTCGTGTCCGGTACGGGTTTCCGGCCCTCTCGGTGCAGGGACGCTCGATGATCGACGACAGCGCCCCACAAGCCAACGGCACCTACGAAACCCAAACCCGCGGCATCTTCTTCGACCGCATCGATGCCAACAACACCCTCGGCAAACCCGAGGTCTGGCCTCATGCCCAGCACCTCTGGTTCCCCTACCACCCAATCTGGGGCGGGCTCATCGTCAACACCATCTTCTACGCCATACTCGCCGCCATCGCGATCTACCTCTTCCTCCGCGTGCGAAACGCCCGCCGCATGCTCCGGGGGCGATGCCCCTACTGCGCCTATGAGATGCACCACGACTTCTCCCTCGGCTGCCCCGAGTGCGGCTGGCGCTGCTGATACACAGTTCTGGTGTTATCGGCTCCTCCATCTTCGCCCACCGGTACACGCCACGACTAAGACCACCCGAATATTGGTCACACCCCCGCTCGCTTTCGACATTCCCAATATGAGCAGCTACTCCATCAATGGGACCGGGTCCTTTCTGGGCCCCATCGCCACGAATCAACAGCAGGCCATGCATACGCTGGAACGCATGGCCACGGGACGCGCGATCAACCGTGGCAGCGATGGACCCGCAGAGCTGATCGCCAGCGAGAACTTTGCCGCTCGCCTGAGTGCCAACAACGCCCAGATCCAAGCGATCCAGCGCAACGAATCCTTCCTGAACATCCGAGATGGGGCGTTGGGGTCGCAGCTGACCAACCTGAGCGATCTCGACGGGCTGGTCGTCCAAGCCGCCAACGGGGGCGGGCTGAGCAGCGCCGAGATGGGCGCGATCACCACCCAGGTCGGGGGC
Source organism: Phycisphaerales bacterium JB052 (assembly GCA_043100965.1). Taxonomy (GTDB): domain Bacteria; phylum Planctomycetota; class Phycisphaerae; order Phycisphaerales; family UBA1924; genus UBA1924. Next base: position 189,776 of record JBICHR010000001.1, read on the forward strand.
GTGCTCAATGGCATCGAGCGGGTCCTGCCCGCTACGGGCATCGACATCATGCGCGATGTCACCACCGAGATGCAGGTCGGCACCGATGAAGTCACGGGCGATCCCATCTACGAGGAGGTCTCGCTGAGCGACCTGTCCCGCGTGATCGAACAGGACCCTGAAGCCGCCCAGCGCCTGGTGGATGGTGCCCGCGACGCGGTGCTACAGGAGCGTGCCAAGATTGGTGCCGATCAGCGAGCCGCCGAATCAGAACGGCGTGTGCTCGAAGAGGAGCAGATCAATGTCGCCCGGGCCTACTCGTCGATCAGAGATGCCGATTACGCCCGCGAAAGCTCGAGCCTGGTCCGTTCACAGATCCTGGGGCAGGCATCGATTGCCGCCGAACTGGCCTCCCGCGCCTCGTCCGCCGCCGTATTGCAGTTGCTTGATATCCGGGCCTGAACCGCCCGCACAACCCCACCCCATGCCGAAAAATACCCTTGGCAAGAGGGGATTCTCGTCGATTCGCATCGCATCTTACAGGCAGTCCCAGCGGGTGTGGATGCGTCGAGTGGGCCCCGGCAATCCCGAGCGAGCCGAACCCCCACTTGCATCCCCTGCACAGGCCCCGCGCCATACCCCCGGCGCGGGGCTTTTCTTTGCGCAGACTGAACGACACCCTGCCCACCCCGCAACAATCATCCCACAGATGAACTCAACTCCCACATCGTTGCCAACACGCGTGCTCAAGTTCACCGACACCCTCGCCGACATCAACGGCGTCTGCCGGTTCATCCAGAACACCGCCCAGACCGCACACGACACCGGCCACGATCTACAGGTCTTCACATCGACCCGGCTACCCATGCCCGAGGTCGACGGCGTACGCAACTTCACCCCCGTATACGCACGCGCCATGCCCGGCTACGAAACCCTCGAACTGGCGATCCCGCCCGCGGTCGAGATGATGCGCGCCGCCGAGGACTTCAACCCCGATGTCATCCACATCTCCACTCCGGGCCCGGTGGGCACCGTGGGCTTCATCGCCGCCCGATTGATGCGGGTCCCCATCGTCGGCGTCTACCACACTGACTTCCCCGCCTACATCGACGAACTCTTCGACAACGCCCTGTGCTCAGCGATGTGCCGGGGCCATATGCGGTTCTTCTATCGCCGGTTCAAGTATGTCTTCTCCCGCAGCGCCGACTACGCCCATCGACTCGTCTCCCTCGGCGTCGACGAGGACAAGCTCGTTCGGCTCCGGGCCGGCTTCGACAACACACGCTTCGATCACACCTTGCGCGACCCGAGCATCTGGTCCCAGCACGCAATCAAAACCGACTCCATCAAGGCCGTCTTCTGCGGGCGCGTCAGCACCGAGAAGAATCTGCCGATGCTCGTCAAGATGTGGCCCACCATCCGCCAGCAGGTCCAAGACCAGGGACGCGCCATCGAACTCATCATCATCGGTGACGGGCCATACCGCACCGAGATGGAGCAGCGACTGGCCGATCAGGGAGCGCATTTCCTGGGCTTCCGCCACGGCGAGGAACTGGCCACCCTCTACGCCTCGTGCGATATGTTCGTCTTCCCCTCGACCACCGACACCCTCGGGCAGGTCGTCATGGAATCACAGGCCTCGGGTCTGCCCGTTATCGTCACCGATCAGGGCGGCCCCAAGGAAATCGTCCACGACCAGCACACGCAGCACCCCACCGCCTTCGTGCTTCCGCATGACGATGAACCACAATGGATCGAGACCATCGTCAAGCTGGCATGCGATGATGCCTTGCGTGCATCACTGGGACGCAACGGCATCGAGCTGATGAAACAGCACACATTCAGCGCATCATTCGAGCACTACTGGCAAATCCACGAAGCCGCGGCCGCTCAGGCACCAAGCTCAACCTGACCCACGAGCGAGCCGATCCCGCTTGCCCCCTGCGAGCGAACCCACTTGGCCAGCCCCTTACGGAGTTTGACCGAGGCTCGTGGCGAAGCGAAGCTCCCTGCGCCCACCTGCACCGCACTGGCACCAGCCAGAACGAACTCCGCGGCATCTTCCCACCGCGTCACCCCGCCAGCGGCCACGATCGGCACGCCCGCGTCCTTGGCAACGCCCCGATACACCAGGTGCACCAGCCGCACCACGATCGGGTGAATCGCCGGGCCGCTCAATCCGCCCGTCACATTGGCCAGGACCGGCTTGCGGGTTCGCACATCGATCCCCATCGCCGGCACCGTGTTCGTGAGCGTCAGCCCCCTGGCGCCCGACTCGATCGCCACCCGCGCCAGATCCACAATCGTGTGCGGCGTCCCCACCGTCACCGGCGAGAGCTTGACGAACATCGGCAGATCCCCCACCACAGACGACATCGCCGTAAGCAGTTCTTTCAGGGCCCCGGGGTCGCTTCCGAACTCGAGCCCGGAGTGGACATTGGGGCACGACACATTCGCCTCGATGCCCGCCATGCCCTCGATCGATGCGAGCTTGCTCGCCACCTCGAGATAGTCGTCGATGCGATCACCCGCGACCGAACCCACGATCGGGCACTCCATTGACTTGACCTTGGGCCCCTCGTCGCGCACGAAGGCGTCGATACCCGGGTTGGCCAGCCCGATGGCGTTCATCATCCCCGCACGGGCAAAGGTAATGCGAGGGAAAGCGTTCCCGTGGCGTGGATCGCGAGTGATGGATTTGGTGACGATCCCGCCGAGTTGCCCCGGGTCGAGCACATCACGCATCTCACCCAGCACACCCGCCGTGCCCGCGGCCAGCAGCACCGGGCTCCGCAGCGCGATGCCGGCGATGGTCGTCGAAAGCAACTCTTCGCTCACAGGTCGTCCAGCCGCTCGCGCACCACGCGCTCCATCTTGTCGATCACCGCGTCGATGCTCATCGAGGAAGTATCAATCACCACCGCGTCGTCAGGACAAACCAATGGCCCATCGCTGCGGGTTGAATCGATCCGGTCACGCTCGAGAATCCGCTCGCTCATTTCTTCGACGCTCACGCTGCCATCAAGCCCCAGCTGATCGATCCTTCGTTCAGCCCGGACCCGCGGATCGGCATCGAGATAGAACTTGATCGGCGCATCGGGGAAGGCGACCGACCCCTGATCACGCCCCTCGGTCACCAAGCGCGGGTGCTGGGCAAAGATGATGCGCTGCTTGCGAACCATGTGGCTGCGCAGCTCCGGGATTGTTGCGACGAAGGACACCTTCTTGGTCACATCATCACACCGAATGCGATGATCGATCGGGGTGTCCCATGCCAAAATCGTGGGCGGGTCCTGGGACCAATCAAAGTGCAGATCCGCACCCAGCACCGTCGAGACCAGCTCACCGATCTCCTGCTCATCGATCTTTCGATCGATCAGGATCGCCGCCGCCGCCCGGTACATCGCCCCGGTATCAAGAAAATCGAGCCCCAGACGCTGCGCCAGACGACGCGCCACCGTGGACTTTCCAGTCCCCGCAGGCCCGTCGATGGTAATGATGATCTCTTTGGTGCTCGGCACCGTGAACCCCGTCTTTGTCGCGTCCGGCGTGGTCTGGGTTACGGGCACGGCTGCCCCCTTCTGCACCATCCTGGCGCGTGGGTCCGCTGCTCAGGACTCCGCCAGCGACACCAATGCCGCCTCAATCGCGTCCTTCGTCTGCAGTACACCCAGTGTACCATCACCATCCCCCCTGTAGTCAAGCGCGATATTCCCGCTAAACCCGACCGCTTTGATCGCGGAAACCATGGGTTCAAGCTCGTATCCCACATGAACCGGGGGGGCTGAATCATCCATCGCTTCAAGCTCTGCGGCCAAGGCATCAAGCCCACTGAGGCCCTCAGCGGCCTGCATCGCCTCGTCATCGGGCTCCGCTTCCACAAAGCCGAGTGTCGAGGCGTTCACCACCGTTGCGTACGGCGTCAACCGACGCAGATAATGGGTGGCATCACCCGATTCGTGCGCCGCGACGAAGTCAGGGAGCGTCCCGATCCGGAACCCGCCGATCGCCTTAACCAGCTCGGTCGTGCGATCTGGGTCCTGCGTCAGCCCTGAAGTTGGCGAAATCAGCACATTGATATCAACCTGGTCTGCCGATTCAAGCACTTGCTTCATGCGCTCGGATACCAGCTCGAACACATCGTCCGAATCCTTGGCGTTGATCGACATCGACACCGCGTTACAACCCAGCACGCTGCCCGCAACAATCACGCGGGACATGCGATCGATCGCCGCATCGCCCTTGTTCTCGTTCGAGTTGCCCAGATCGAGCGCCTCGGGCTCGCTGAGCATCAGGCAGGTGCACCCGACCTTATCGCCATTGTCACGGATCCGGGTAATCTCGCTGCGCCCCATCCCCTTGAGCAGATCGGTCGACAAATTCAGTGCACGCAGACCAAGGTGCTCGTGGGTATAACGGGGCAAATCCTGAACGCTCAGGGCGTTCTTGCCGCGCTTCTTGAGCAGCGAACGAATCGAGTTCACATTCAGCGAATACATCATGCGTCAGACTGTAGGCACAAGATACCGACCGCCCCACGAGCCGACCTAGAATCAGGGCATGGCATCGCCCAGCGGCATCTCGTTCAAAGGTATCGGTCTCATCACCGCGGGATTGCTCGCGCTGATCTTCATCGCCATCATCGTCGTCTCGATGCTGATCGCCCCGCCCGCAGCACCCACCAGGGGCTCGGACTTGTTCTCTGAGAACCCCGATGATTTCATCGACATCGAGGACACCCAGAGCGGCGGGGCCATGCTGGTCACCATGGTCGATCAGAACGACCCCACCCGCATCGCCTCAACACTCCGGGCCGACCGCTTCGAGCCCATGGGCGAGGGGCGACGGCGACTCGATCAGCCCGAGTCGTGGATCTACCTCAAGGACGGGCGAGCCCTCCGCGTCAACGCCGATTTCGCGACCATGCTCATGCCCGACCCGAATCAGCCTCCCGAATCAGGGACGCTCGAGGGCAACATCCTGCTGCGGGCGTATGACTCAATCCCAGCCCCGGGCACACCCGCACCCGACGACCAGCAACCCACACTCACCGCGCGTTTCGAGGAACCGGTTGAGTTCGAACGCCGGTACCTGCGACTGAGCAGCCCCGGGCGTTTCGAGATCGAGTCCGCCCAGGTCGATTTCGCGGGCACCGACCTCACCGTGATCCTGAATGATCTGCGAAACCGCATCGAGATGATCGATGTTGCCCAAGGCGACACGCTGGTCATCCACACCGACGCGGTCAACGACCGATCGCCACAAGAAACATCGACCAACGAGCGGTCGGCTTCAGCCAAACCAAAGCCCGCAACCCCTGAGACCACAGAGATCACCGATACAGAAACCGAAACCACCACGACCACCACCAGAGTCGCACAAGACAAACCACGCATCACCACGCCCAAATCTACACCGCCCGCCACACCTCCGGCAGCACCCGACACGCAGCGCTACATCGTCTCGCTCGATCGCGATGTCTCTGCATCGGTCCCCGGCTCGGGCACCGTCAATGCCGACACCCTGGAACTCTGGGCCGCGTTCATCGATGGCCAGCTCCCTGACGATGCGATCAGACGCATCGCCATCGCCCAGAACGAACCCCGGGTATCTCAGCAGAAGCAGGCGAAAAACACGCCCCCAAACACCGCAAAGGAAACTCCACCACCGGCATCTGCAAACTCCCCCAGCAAGCAGATGCCCGAGCCAACCGCAACCGCAGCCGCCGAGGGGAATGACCTCGTGATCAACTGGTCGGGCCCCATGCGTGTGCGCCCCATCGATGCCGAGATTCCCCGCCAGCTGCAAAATGACCACCTGGCCCTCCGCCTCAGCAGCGACGAGGGCTCCGGCATCACCATGAGCGCCCCGGATCGCGGGTTCACCGGTCAGGCCAAGGAACTCACCTACTTTGCCACCCGCGCTGTCGTTCGCATGGTGGGCGAGCAGACCGAGACCGGCATCGTCAAGATGGAGGTCGAAGAGGGCGGGACCCTCTATGCGGGCGCCTTGAACATCGATCTCATCACCGGTGAACTGGACATGCCCCAGCGTGGGTCCATCACCACCATCCATAAAGACCCCGAGCAGATCGCCGCGGTGCGATGGACCAACAAGGCCCAGATCGCCTTCGCCCTCAACGAGCAAGGAGCCATCACGCAGCGTCTCCGCCACGCACGCTTCGAGGGAGCCGCGATCGCTGAGCAGGCGGGGAACTCAGTCGGCGCCCGTGTGATCCACGCAACCCTCGACCCCAAGCTTCCTCCCGCTTCCGCGTTGACCACGCTCACCCTGACCGAGGGCGTGATCGCCAGCGCCGACAAACAGACCCTGACAGGCCGGGACCTCACGATCGATTTCGTCCCCGATGAAATCCCGGGCAACCCCCCACACCCGGTCCGGATCACATCGATCGGTTCGTCCATGGGACGCACACCCGACGCGATGCTCCGCGCCAACGAACTGCACGCCGAGCTCTTCCGGGATGAATCGGGCCAGACCCGCCTGCGCACCGCCCGCGCCGTGGGCGAGGTGAACTACCGCGATAGCAACCGGACCACCGCCAAAGCGAGCGATCTCGATGCCAACGCCCTTGAGGAAATCATCGTCCTCACGGGCCCCGACAGCAGCGTCACCCAGGCGGGCTCGACCATCGCCGGTGAGCACATCACCCTCCGGGCCAAACGCCGGAGTGTTGAGGTCCTGGGGCCCGGGACCTTTGACCACGACATCGCCCTCGCTCAGGACGCCGGGGCTCACCCAGGGCAACTCGGGCACATCAGCACTCGCTGGTCTGAATCGATGAAGTTCGATGACACGCTGGGCTCGATCGAATGCGTCGGCGGCGTACGCATGATCTCGACCCCCGACGCGCTCACACGCGACACGCTCAACGCAGACCGTGTCACCATCAACCTGACCCCGATGCCCAGCAGCGACCCGATCGGCGGCGGGCGGGATCGACAACGCGAGCTGCTCAACGCCCGCGCCAGCGGACGAGCCGAGCCGGGCAAAGCACCACAGCCCGCCTCGATCGAATCGCGCAGCTACGCAGCCGATGATCCCGAACTGGCGACCGGGGTGCTCTATCTCGAAGGCGCCCAGATCCTTGCCGATAATCAAAGGCAGACCCTTAGCGTCCCGGGCGAGGGCACGCTGCTCCTGCTCGATCGTGAGCAGGACCCCAACCAGCCCGAAAGCGACCGCTCTCTCGATGGCTCAGGGCTCACCCGCTTCACCTGGAAATCACGCATGATGCTCGATCGTGCTGATGCCCAAGGCACATTCAATGGCGGGGTCAAGGTCGATCACAAGTCGCTCACCAGCAACGAGGTCGCGACGCTGACCACCGACACCCTCGTCGCCCGCTTTGAGCCAGAGCGATCCGGTACAGATCAGAGCACCATCAGCACGGGCATGACCCTGCACAGCGCCACGGCAACGGGCGATGTGCGTTTCCTCTTTAACAATGGTGAGCTGCTCTGCGACGAGGCGATCTACGACGCGATCGCCGATTCCTTATTCGCCCAATCGCTCGGGGATACACTCGTCACCTACTACGACAACACACAGCCCGCCCCCTTCTCGGCACGCACCATGCGTTGGGACCTGAGCAAGGACGGCCGTGATCGAATCGAGTTTAATGCACCATCCCCGATCCGCACCACACCAGGCGGGTGATCGTGCGGCCGATGCCAGTGCAATACGAGATGAACGCCACAGTTGGGTCAGGGAGCGGTCGTAGCCTGTGGGCCGATATGGGCATGTGAGTGCTCGATCCACGAGTGCCCCACGGGGACTCCGATCAACGCGCCGGCAATCCAAGCCGTCGGCGACACGATCAGGTACCCGGGCAGCGATCCTTTATACACCAGTTCGGCGAGCGATTCTGCGCCCGGCGTGATGATCCCCACCAACGGTACGAGCACGCCGCAGAGCATCACACCCAGCATCACGGGGGCGAAGGGTGTGCCCGAGTGCCCGCCTTTTTCTTCGCTCATCGATCCCGCGATCATTGCACCGACGACGCCGGCCATGATCCCTGCGAGGAAGCCCACACCAATCGATTGACCGGGCAGATCCGATCGACCGAAGAGCCAGGCGACGGCTCCGGACGCCGCCAGCGCACCGACCATGGCCCCCAGCATCGCCTTGTTCTGCAGCCAACCACGCAGTCGATCGGGCTTGAAACTGGAGATCGGATCTGATTCGTCGTTTCGACTCAACAGGGCCCCAACCACCAGCACGATCAGCAGCAGGACGAGGGCCTCCACGGCGAGCATGATCAGGGTGCTTGAATCGGGAGACAACTGGTAGACACGCCCAAGCCGACCCGAGGTCCATGCGACCCAGCCCAGCACGAAGCCCATGCCCAGCAGCGATTCGCGTCGTCCGCCCAGCGCTGCACCCAGAAACCCCATCAATGCAACCAGCAGCCCGACGCTCAGGAGCGCCATGATCCCCGCCCCCAGCGACGCCCCGCTCAGGAGCGTGTGCTGTTTTGAGCCGTCCGGCGCGACCACCCGCCCAGCGAGTTCCGCGGCGATCGGCCCGATCACGCCCAGCGCAACTGCGCGGCTGATCCACTGTCGTATGGCATGCATCATGACCGTATCATCGACACAACACCGCGCCGGGGCAAGCAAACTCGTGTACCATCAGCCCATGAGCCCCTCTCACAGCCAGAAAAAGTCCGATGAGCATCATTCTCAGCCATCCCTGCGTGAGCCCAGGTTCATGCTGAGCGACCTCTTCGATGAACTCATCTGGCCCCGGGTCCTGCGGGCGCCCGCCCTGGCGCTCTCGCCAAACCGCATGCTGAGCGGCTGTGTTGCAGTCTTCCTCGTCTCACTCGTCCTGCGACTCTACGACCTGCTCCGAGGTGCGCCCAACGACGACTCCCTCAATACCAGCAGGGCGATCTCCATATCGCTGGGCCAAATCGGGGATCAGACGCTCGATGGCATCACCTCACTCAACCCCGTCGCCTTCAGTTCCGCCGCGACAAGCACCGCGACCCTCGTGCGCGACAGCGTCATGCACAACCCCCTGCTCTCGATCCTGCTGGGGATCCCCATGGTCGCCATCATCGCACTGGCCGGCGGTGCCATCGCTCGCTCGGCCGCGTTTGAGTTTGCCCAAGGTCGATTTGCATCGCGTGAAGAGACCCTCTACTTCACCCTGCAACGCGCTCGCCAGTTCGTGACCGCGGTTCTGGGCCCGGTCGCGTTCTCGATCCTCGTGCTGATGCTCATCGCACTGGGCGGGCTGCTCCTGAGCGTCCCCATCGTCGATATCCTTGGGGCCGTGCTTTACGGCATCGGGTTGGCGATGGGCATCATCGCGACCGTGGTCCTCATGCTGCATGTGATCGCGATCCCCATGATCATCCCCGCTCTGGCGATCGAAGGCACCGACGCTTTCGACGCGATCCAGCGCAGCTACGCCTATGTCGTGGGACGACCGCTGCGATACCTCACTTATATCGTGCTCCTCACCCTGCTGGGAGTGCTTGCTGTCACCATCTTCGCCCTCGTGGCCCGCCAGAGCGTCGAGTGGACCAACTGGGCCGCGACCTTCCTGGCCAACGACGCGACAGACCGGGCCCTGACCGGCAGCGGCGAACTCGGTGCGACAAAGAAACTCGCCCACAGCACGATCGCGTTCTGGCGAAGCATCATCGACATCATCGTCGCCGGGTACATCGTCTCGATTTTCTTTACCAGCGCCTCACTGCTCTACCTCTCGGTGCGTCGCATCTGCGACGGGCAGGGCGTCAGCGAGATCTGGGAACCGGTCGCGCACGATTAATGCGGCTCAGGTCGCCCGGAACCGCTCGGGATCAAGCGTCTGCGACCACGGGTCCATCGGGTCGGGCAACTGATCGAGCGTCACCGCCTCGTCAATCGTGAACCGCCCGACGCGTGTTCTTCGCAGGGCGGTCAGCACCCCACCAACGCCAATCTCCGCACCGATATCGCGCCCCAGCGACCTGATATAGGTCCCCTTGCCGCATGTGATTTCGAGCGTGAGCATGGGCCATTGGTAGGAAAGTATCTCAATGGCGTCGATCTGCACGGGGCGTGCCTTTAACTCAACCGTCTCTCCACGGCGAGCCATCGCGTACGCACGCTGGCCGTCAACCTTGATCGCCGAATACATGGGCGGCGTCTGCATGACCTCGCCCGTCCATCGATCGCAGGCCATGCGTACTTCTTCGAGCGTGGGCTCACGCTCGACCTCAACCCCGGTCATTTCACCCTCAAGATCATCGGTGCTTGAAAGGCGCGAGAGATCGATGGTGGTCTCGTATTGCTTTACGCCCACCATAACCTGATCGCATCGCTTGGTCGCCTTACCCATGAGGACAACCAGCACACCGGTCGCGAGTGGATCGAGCGTTCCGCCGTGGCCAACCTTGACACGCTTTGGAGCCCCACCCGCTTTGAGCTTGCCTCTGATCTTGGCGCACACCTGCATCGAGGACATCCCCAGTGGCTTATCGACCACGATCACGCCCTCGATCGGTTGTTGTGGCTGCTCGGTCATCCCACCACTCTAGCCCTTTTCCACTATACAAAAAACCGCACCGCCCGAAACACTCGGGCGGCGCGGCGCAGGAAATGGGGTGATCCTGTTGACTTGCTCTGTAGTGAACAAGCCGGTATTCGGTTGGCCGGGCTCCGGACCCGGGGCCCGGCCACGATGCCTCGGAGAGGGAATACGAGGCATCGCTTTGCTGTCAGACCCAGTCAGGTTGTTGCCTGGGCCCGTGTTCGCTCGTCAAACCGCTGCCGATGCAACGAGTTCGACTTCTGGGAAATCATTTTCTGTCTCGATCACGTGGTTCATGTAGTTCGTGAATAGGTTGAAAGTTGTGATCGCGACGACTTCCAGGATTTCTTCTTCATTCAACTGCGTGCGTGCCGACTCGAGTGCCTCGTCGCCAACGAAACCGCGATTCTCGACGATGGCCTTGGCCAAGTCGATCGCCGACTGGGTCTTGGGATCACCCGATCGCCCGTTTCGGTTCAACTCACGCTCCTCCTCGCTGACGCCGACCATCTTGCCGATGGCGTTGTGTGCCGAGGCGCAGTAGCCACACTTGGAGAAGTTCGCGATGGCGATGGCCAGTGATTCGCCAAACTTGTCCCCAAGGGTCCCCGTCGCGAGGGCTTCCTTTTGTTTGACATAGCTGTTGAGTGCCGCGGGCGATTTCCCCAGCGTCCCAAGCAGGTTGGGAACCATCCCGAGCTGCTGTTTCATCTGCTCAAGCGTCGACTTGGTCGATTCTGGGGCGTTTTCGATGCTGGTTGGTTCAATGCGAGGCATGCTTCAGTACTCCATCAAGGTCTTTTGGGGATTTCCGTGTCATTCACTTGCGGAATCAACCGCCACACAGTAGAATAGACCAACCTGTCTGTTTATTTCCACTGTTTTCACAAAATGACAGACAAATCCCGCTTCCGATAAGGTATTGCCCATGCCCTCTCCCAAAAAAGCCAAACTCCTCGCCTGCGCCCGACATCTCTTTGAAACCGAAGGGTTCCACACCACGGGCATCGATCGCATCCTCGACGAAGCCGGGGTCGCCAAGATGACCCTCTACAACAACTTTGGCTCCAAGGACATGCTCATCGTCGCGGTCCTCAACGATGCCAGCAGCGACATGATCCGCCAACTTCAGCAGGCGATCGAACACATCAATGACCCCTATGAGCAGATACTGGGTGTCTTTGATGCCTTGGCAGACTGGCACAGCTCCGATCAGTTCTGTGGCTGCATGTTCCAAGCCGCGGTCGCGGAGTTTCCTGACCCGGAATCTGCGCCAGCAATCGCCGCACGCGAGCATCTGCTGCGACTCAATGCGCTCTTCCAGGAGATGTGCCAGCGCGCTGAGCTCAACAGCCCCGAGGTACTCGGGAGCATGCTCTCGATGCTGGCCAGCGGGGCCAACTGTACCGCACGCCAGATCCGGACCCGCGTCCCAGCAGACCAAGCCCGCCAGATCGCAGAGATCCTGCTGGAGCGGGCCTGCGCTCGTCCGGGCCAGTCGGCCCATCCGATCGCGCCACCTTCCCGCACCGCGCCGGTTTTTTGATGTTCACACTCCGGCAACCGGAATAGACTGGACGGTCTAGGAGTTTGCCTGCTTGAACGCGACTATGCTCAACACAAGAACCACCCAAGTCCATAGGAGGCACCCCGTGGCCACACAGACCGTCATCGAAATCACCGATCAGAACTTCGACACCCTGATCAACAGCAGCAGCCCCACGCTCGTCGACTTCTGGGCACCTTGGTGTGGCCCATGCCGTGCGTTGGGACCAACGATCGAAAAGCTCGCAGATGATTATGAGGGCAAGGCACAGGTCGGCAAGCTCAACATCGACGAGCACCCGCAGCTGGCCGCCAAGTTCGGGGTTGCATCGATCCCGACCGTGATCGTCTTCAAAGACGGCCAGGCGACCAAGCAGTTCGTCGGCTTGCGTCAGTACGACGAATACGCCGAAACGCTCGGCTGAGCCCCGACATCACCATGAACGACACATCACCCGCGCAAGCGGGTTTTTTCGTGCGCTTCATTCGATACAATCGCTCCCTGCGATGAGTACCAAAGCCGCCAAATCGAGCAAGAAAGCACCCAAGGACCCCTGGGACACGCCGGGCATGCGCCAGTGGCGCAAGATCAAAGAACAGCACCCCAACTGCGTGCTCTTCTTCCGCATGGGCGATTTCTACGAACTCTTCGGCGAGGACGCAGAGAACCTCTCGCGTGATCTGGGGCTCACCCTGACCACGCGGGGCAACGCGATCCCCATGGCTGGAGTCCCCCACCACCAGAAATCGAACTACATCGCCCGCGCCATCGAGATGGGCTACCGCGTCGCGGTCGTCGATCAGCTCCAAGACCCCAAGGAAGCCAAGGGTGTCGTCGACCGCGGAGTCACCCAGGTTGTTACGCCCGGCACGCTGGTCGATGAATCGCTGCTGCGTGACGAACAGACCGTCACGCTCGGTTCAATCGTGATCCATGATGATTCACACGCGGGGATCGCGATCGCGGAGCTCTCGACCGGGGCGTTCACGCTGTTCGATGGCGATCTGGCTCAGTGCGGCGACGAGCTAGCCCGCGCCGGGGTGCGCGAGCTGATCTTCGCCGCCCCGATCAGCGGCGACCCACCCAAACGGGTGACCGAACTGGCACAGACCATCAACGCATCGCCGACCCCCCGCCCGGGGTGGCAGTTCGGGCAAAGCGAAGCGATCGAGGCGCTTGAGCAGCAGTACCGCATCGGGACACTCGAGGGGCTGGGGCTCGACGACTCATCCCCGAGCGTGCATGCCGCGGGGGGAATCATTCGGTATCTGAGCGAGACGCAGGCGATCGACAACTCCCAGAACACGCGTGGCCCGGACCAGCAGCAGGCCACGCTTGCCCACCTGCGTCCGCCCACGCTGCTTCGGCGTGAGTCGCACTGCCTGATCGACCGGGTCTCGCTGAGATCGCTGGAGATCGAGCAGACGATCCGGGAGCAGTCGCTGGTTGGCTCGCTGGCGGGCGTGTTCCTTGCCAGTCCTGTGGGCACCAAGTGCGTGCTGCACACGCCGATGGGCAAGCGTCTGGTGCGACAGTGGCTCTCGTCGCCGCTGATCGAGGCTGATGCCATCAACGCGCGTCTGGATGCCGTCGAATCACTCTCGATGAGCAGCACCCTGCGCGAAGAGCTGGGCGAGGTCCTGGGCGATATCTGCGACCTGGCCCGCATCAGTGGTCGAATTGCGCTGGGGCGGGCCACGCCCCGAGACTTGGTGGCCCTGGGCGGTGCGAGCGTGCAGATCGATGCGTTGATGCAGGCGGTGGCTCGCTGTGATGCGTTGCGGGTGCAGCATGAAGCGCTGGCCCAGATCAAGGACGGCGTGCTCCCGCTGGGCGAGGAAATCACCCGGTGCTGTCAGGAGGATGCACCGGCCCACCTGCGTGAGGGCGGGCTGATCAACGACGGCGTCGACCCGCAGCTCGACGAGGCACGCTCGCTGCAACGCGATGCGGGCAAATGGCTCAGCGATTACCAGCAGCGTCTGATGGGTGAGCATGACCTGCCCTCGCTCAAGGTCGGATACAACAAAGTCTTCGGCTTCTACATCGAGCTGCCCGCGGCTCAGGCCAAGCGGGCGCCCGATGTCTTCACCCGCAAGCAGACGCTCAAGAATGCCGAGCGGTACATCACGCCCGAGCTCAAGGAATACGAAGAGAAGGTGCTGACCGCGGGGGACCGAGCCAATGAGCGAGAGCGGATCATCTTCGACCAGCTCTGCGAACGCGCCCGTCAGCATCTGGACGCGCTGGCCGAGTTCAGCGATATCGTGGCCACGATCGACTGCCTGCTGGGCTTTGCCACCAAGGCCTCGGCCCGCGGCTGGGTTCGCCCCAAGATTGTCCAAGAGCCCACGCTGGAGATTGTGCAGGGGCGTCACCCCGTGCTCGACGAGACGCTCGGGCACAGCTTTGTCCCCAACGACTGCACGCTCGCCCAGGAACACGCGCCGGCGACGCTGGCGCTGATCACCGGGCCGAACATGGCCGGTAAGAGTACCTACATCAGGCAGAATGCGCTGCTGGTGGTGCTGGCGCAGGCGGGGAGCTTTGTCCCGGCCGCGGGCGCGACGGTTGGGATCGCCAGTCGCATCTTCACCCGCGTCGGGGCCGACGATGCACTGCACCGGGGTCAGTCGACCTTTATGGTTGAGATGATCGAAACGGCCAACATCCTCAATCATGCCGACGAGCGCTCGCTGGTGATTCTCGACGAGATCGGGCGGGGCACCTCGACGCTCGACGGGCTCTCGCTGGCGTGGGCGATCAGCGAGTGGCTGGCGGAGCACCAACCCCGCACGCTCTTTGCCACGCACTATCACGAGATCACCGAGCTGGAAACGCGACTCGAGGATCAGGTCAAGAACCTGCATGTGGCCGTGCGCGAGTGGACGACCGAGGACGGGCAGCAGGAGATCGCCTTCCTGCACAGCATCCGATCGGGGCGTGCCGATCAGTCCTATGGCATTCATGTGGCCCAGCTTGCGGGCGTGCCCAAGACAGTCACGCAGCGGGCCAAGGCGGTGCTTGAGTCGCTGAGCGTCGAGCACGCCGGGCGGGTGGATACCAAGCAGGTGCAGGCTGCCAACACCGCCTCGGCGAGCTCACAGATGAGTCTGTTCACCGAGTTCGTGCAGCACCCGGTGGTCGACTCTCTGCGCGAGATGAAACTCGATGAGATGACGCCAATGCAGGCGTTTGATGCACTGCGTGCGATGCAGTCGACGCTCAAGGATCCGAGCTGAGATCATCGATACTGGCCCCGCGGGCTCTCCACGCAGCACCGCACTTGTTGCAGACGCAACAACCGTCGGGGTACTCGGGGCCGTGCATCGAAGCCCAGCACGAGGCGCAGTGAAATGGGAGCGATTTGATCCGCTCTCGCGCGTCCTTGTAGACCGGCTGTTTGGGTTTAGCGATGGCCATCGCGATGATGAGGGGTACGACGACGATCGCGATTATGGTCAATAGGAGTTTCAGCAGGAACAACTCACCCTCAAGCACGACGAAGGACCAGTAGATCAGGCCTCCGATCAATGCCAGCCCGAGGATGATCGCCCAGGCCCATTTTCGTTTCTCACCCTTGGCGGCTGCGCGGGGCGCTTTGGCGACGGTGGCGATCGAGCGACGCATCAGCACCGCCTGTTTGGTGCGTTGATATTTCTCATCCTTGGGAGCCGCGGAGACATACATCTCAACCCCCATGATCTTCTTGCTTCGAGCCGGATCGAGTCGTGCTTGAACGATCAGGTTCCGGTCGTCATAGATATAGCTCATTTGCCCCCCGGTTCACCGCGAGGGTAATCAATTGCGAAACCGGAGTCAAGGCGACGATTCAGGCTCGGTGATTGTTCCCGGATGCACCCGCCACGCACCCCCACATTCGGGGCAGATGGTGCAGCCGTCGGTTTCGACCGTGCTGCCCAATGGGTACCAGCATGCGGCACAGTGAGGCGGGTTGGCATCGAGCACGGCGCACAGTTCGTCGTACTTGGAATCGCTGCGTCTCCAGTTCCACCATTGCCCTGCGATGCAGATCAAGACCAGCACGATGTAGGTGATCCCGATCGCGGGCCAGTTCCATGGCCCGAAGAAGTCCTTGAGCATGGTGCCGTAGATCATCGCTGTGAATGCCATGCTATAGACAACCCACATGACCCAAACCCACATCGCGCCCGCACGGGTGTCTGGCCGCATGTCAAGCCCCTGAAGCTCGCGCATCGCCAGCACGAACACCACGCGGGGGTGCTTGCTGAATCGCCGATGCGAGGGGCCCATCTGCAGGCGGAAGCTGCCCCGCCCCTTCCAGACCCCCTCGGGATCCAGGCGAAGTGGAAGCGACTGCCCGCGGCAATCCCATACGACAGTTTCACGGTGACTCAGCATGTCATTCGAGTCTCCAAGCGGCGCCGCATTCGGGGCAGACGGTGCAACCATCGGGATCCATAACCAGTCCATCGAGGGCATACCTGCAGACCATGCATGTCTGATCGGTTCGACGGATTAACTCCAGTTCCTTGCCAAGTCGGTTGATCTCTCGGCGTAGGGTCTTTGGTCGAGTAATGCCGGCCAAAAATAGCATTACACCAAACACACCCACCACGAATGGAACAAGTAAGTATCCAAACGACCATGATGAGCGGAGCCCCTGCACGAGCCCGTACCATCCAAAGAGGAACGGCACCGAGAGCAGCAGCATCCCGATCGTTTCGGTGAAGACGACATTCTTCATGGTCTTCTTCTCGAGCTGCCGCATGATCTCGTGCCTGCGATCTGCGCGGTTGATCAGTTCGGCGGGCAGCGCCGTCAATCGTGAGACTTCGTGTGTGCATCCGCGATCGTCTGTGATTTTCATCCATGCACCCTCCACGCGCCGCCGCATTCGGGGCAGACGGCGCAGCCATCTTCATCAGCCTGATCTGCGAGCGGATACCAGCACCCTGCGCAATGGGGCGGTAGTTCTTTGAGCTTCTGCATCATCTGGTGTGCTTTGCGCCTCTGCCTTGGAGTTTCGATCAAGTTGACCACGAGACGCACCATGTATCCTGTCGCAAGCAGGATCAGGAGTGTGTATATCGTGGGAAGCACCTGAAACTTGCTTGTATCGCCAAAGACTGTCCCCGCGAGGGATCCGGAAATCATCACAAGGACGAACACAATGGCCAGAAGATTGAAGAACCTCCAAAGCGCCGATCTTGGCTCATGTACATCTGAAGCCAACGCTCGACGATAAAGCACTGAGCAAATGCGTGGATCGGTTTGATACTGCTTGAGGCGTTTGTGTGAGCGCATGCGCAAGTCCACAGGCTTGTGGATCCCCTCGGGGTCCTCCCGCAGCGCGACCTTCTGCCCACGATCATCAAGCTTGGCCAACAAAGAGCCACCACTCCTTCCGCCCATCCACCACTTTCTGCCACGCGAACATCATGACTACCATCTCCCGAGGAAACCAACTGGAGCATCCTATGTCACTCACAGACTACCGCACGCTGGGCAACTCCGGGCTGCGTGTCTCGCCGTTCTGCCTCGGGACCATGACCTTCGGCGACGACTGGGGCGTGGTGGGCACCACCATCGAGGAATCGCTCGATGTCCTCGGGGCCTACCTCGATCGGGGCGGCAACTTCCTTGATACCGCCAATGTCTACACCAAAGGGCACAGCGAGAAGATCATCGGGGACTACTTCAAGGACCACCCCGCACGGCGCGACCGCACCGTCATCGCCACCAAGTTCTGCGGCAACATGCACCCGGGTGATCCCAACGGCGGCGGCTCGGGGCGCAAGGCAATCATGCATCAGGTCGAGGATTCGCTCCGGCGACTCCAGACCGAGTACATCGACCTGCTGTGGGTGCACTTCTGGGATCGCCACACGCCGCTGATCGAGACGATGAGTACGCTCAACAATCTGGTGCGGTCAGGCAAGGTGCGCTACATCGGGTTCAGCGATCACCCCGCGTGGGTGTGCACCGAGGCGATCAACATCGCCAAGCAGCACGGCTGGGAATCGCTCATCGCCTTGCAGATCGAGTACTCGCTGCTGCAACGCACGCCCGAGGACGCGTTGCTGCCCATGGCCCAGTATCAGGGGCTGGGCGTGACGCCCTGGTCGCCGCTGCGGGGCGGGGTGCTCAGCGGCAAGTACACCCGAGACGGGCGGCCATCGCCCGAGGAGACCCGGGCGGCCGTGGACTCGCCGTACCTCAACGAGCGGACCTACACGCTGCTCGACGAGATGGTCGAGATCGCCAAGGAGCACGATGCCACACCGGCCCAGGTGGCGCTCAACTGGGTGCAGGGCAACAGCGCGATCACCTCGACGATCATCGGTGCCAAGCGGCTCTCGCAGCTGGAAGACAACCTCGGGGCGCTGGACTTTGAGCTCAGCCAGGAACAGCGGCAGCGGCTGGAAGCCAAGTGCGTCTACGATAAGCACTTCCCCCACAACTTCCTCGATCGCATTACCCCGGCGATTCAGAACGGGACGAGCATCAACGGCACACCCAGCGAGCCGTGGCCGCTGAGCCCCAAGGATGACAGCGAGCGACACTGACGCCCGATCTGGACTCCCGCCCACCGTCCCGTCCTCGATGCCCTCAGCGGGGTGCGTGTCTGTTTGGCGTGTGCCGATTATGCGATCTGGGCAAGGGCAAAACGCACAGTGTCGCGTGAGTTGAGTGACACCGCGGACGGGGATTTTCGATGATTGGGGCATGAACCGACCAGCCCGATCAACAGCCCTACTCCTGACCCCTGTGCTCCTGATGACACTCGTTGGCTGCGCCAGCTCCAGCCAGCGTGCATCAACGCCCAGTGAAGCCAGTACCGGGTTGGCAAGCAACTCAGACAGCCCAGCCTACTCCACCATCAGCGCCGAACCGGCCGGGCACGATGAGTTTGTGCTGGGCGAATCGTTCGATGCAGAGTCCGTGCCGCGGTACCACGAGCCAATCAGTCGCTACACGCTCGATGAGATCCGCATCGAGCTCGAATCGATGTACAACCAAGACGGTGAGCTGGTTCATGCCGCGTACAGCAACACGTTGGATCCACAGACCGCCACGACCATTCAGGCCATCGATCAAGCCCACAGTGATCGGCTCAAGGAGATCGTGGACCACATTGGTTGGCCGACCCGCGACCTTGTTGGTCTCAAGGCGACCCAAGCCGCGTACATGGTGATCCAGCACGCGGGGCACGATATCGAGTTCCAGAACCGCTGCCTTGGGCTCATGGTTGATCTCGTCGCTCAGGGCGAACTGCCTGCGTCGTATGTTGCGTTGCTGACCGACCGGATCCGGGTATTCCAGAATCAGCCGCAGGTCTTCGGGACCCAGATGACCATGAAGCGGAACGAGATGGGTGTGATGGTTCCAACACCCACGGTGCCGATTGAGGACGAGCAGCACCTGGACGACCGACGCGCATTGATGGGCATGGCCCCGCACGGGCAGTTCGTCGAGGCGATCCAGATCGCGTATGAGGCATCGCTGAACGACCCGGGGACCGCCTTCGCCGAGGTCCCATCGTACGAGGACTGATGGCCGCATCTGGCTGGCACCGAACAGAACCCAACCCCTCCTGCGAGATGGAGGGGTTTCCGCTTTTTGCTGCAACAGCACAGAGCGAATTGGCCGTATAGTGATACAGCCCATTCGGGCGGTTTTGTTTGTACCGATGGTCGTTCTGACCGAACGAGAAACTATACGAGTTACCCGCGTACACCGGTTCGGACTTGGGCAGTGCCCAATGTGATGTGCGGGATCAAAGCAGACGTTTTTCGTCTATCCACAACTTGAGGTCTCACCACATGCTTACCACCAGCATCGCTGCCGTACTCACGCTCACCGGGCTTGCCGCCGTGGGCCCTGGGCATCAAATCGAACCACAACCAAAGCCGGACACGAATACCGACAGCTCGTTCGTCGTGATTTCGGATACCGAGATCATCGCCGACGGCGTGACCTACCACTCGTGGCAGGAACTGGCCGAGTCGGGGTACCACCACAACGACGAGACCCGATGCGCCACCGACAGCTTCGTCGGCGCGGATCACGCATGGGTTGCTCGGGGCGGTGCAGACTGCTCGTCTTCAAGAACCACCATTCGACCGGAGTATGACCCCTCGGTCGAGAAGTACCGCATCCCGGTCGTCGTGCACATCATCGAGTCGAGTAACGGCACGGGGAGTATGCCCGATTCGCGCGTCTACTCACAGATCGAGATCCTCAACGAGGATTTCCAGGCCATCGCGGGCACCAACGGTGCGCCGGGCACCGATGTCCAGATCGAGTTCTACCTAGCGACAGAAGATCCCGACGGCAACCCCACCACGGGCATCACCCGCTCCACCAACACCACCTGGTTCAATGATGGCGGCGGCTACTACAACACGCTGGCGTGGGACACCGACCGCTACCTCAACATCTACACCAACAACGGCGGTGGCGCCCTGGGCTATGTCCCCGCCCTCCCACAGAGCGGTATCGCCGGCTCCAACAACGACCGCGTCGTGATCCTCTACTCGACCTTTGGACGCAACGCGCCCTATTCACCCTTCAACCTCGGTCGTACCGTCACCCATGAGGTGGGCCACTACCTCGGGCTCGAACACACATTCAGCGGCGGGTGCAGCAATAGCTACACCAGCGGCGACCTCATCGTCGACACCAACCCCGAGAGCAGCCCGACCTACGGCTGCCCTGGCAGCCGGACCTCGTGCGGCTCGCAGGCACCCATCCATAACTACATGGACTACAGCGACGACATCTGCATGAACCAGTTCACGCCCGAGCAGTCCAACCGCATGCGTTGCTCGCTGCTCAGCTACCGCCCCGACCTGTTCGAACTTGCCGGCCCCAGTGGCTGCAACGATGCGGACATTGCCGAACCTCTCGGCCAGTTGGACTTCTTCGATGTCTCGGCCTTCCTGACCGCATTCAACGAAGGTGACAACATCGCCGACTTCGACGGGAACGGCTCGTTCGACTTCTTCGATATCTCGCTGTTCCTGGGCACCTATAACGTCGGCTGCCCGTAATCGGACCGACACAAGCCATTCGTCAACAGCCCCGCTGCCTTGTGCACGGGGCCGTTTTTTCATCCGGAAACCGCTGTTGGCTTGGCGTGGTTGACGCGCGTCAGGATGCGTATACTCTTTGCCCGATGACCCCGAAATCGGGTCGATGCCACCTTAGCTCAGTTGGTAGAGCGAAGCTTTCGTAAAGCTTAGGTCGCGAGTTCAAGTCTCGCAGGTGGCTCTTTTCAGCACCGATAATGCCGCCGTTCCTGCTGGCGATGATGCTGAAACCCAAGATAACTCGGAGGCACATTGATGCCGCGTCCGATCGTATCCGATACTGGTGCGAGCAGGGAGCGTAACAGTTCCCACGAGGCGACTTGCAGATACTACCGAGCCAGCAACGGGATTCCTATGGACTACGAATCGAGCAACTCCATCCTACTTATCGAGGATGATCAGCATCACTCTGAACTGATCGAACGAACGCTCAGGCGTGCTTGCCCCAATGACGAAACAGAAGTTCGGCATGTCAAGGATGGTGAAGCCGCGGTACGCTACCTCGGGAACCAGCGCATGACGCTCCCCAAGCTCATCATCCTCGATCTCAAGCTCCCGAAACTCAACGGACACGAGGTCCTCCGCTTTATCAAGTCATCAGAGCGATTGAAGGTGATCCCGGTGGTGATCCTGAGTACCTCGCTGTCCGAGAGCGACCGCCAGACAGCGCTGAAGCTGCAGGCGAACAGCGTGTTGACCAAGTCGGTCAACTTCAAAGAGTTCCAGAACATGCTCGGCGACATGGTCAAGTACTGGCTCGGCTGGAACCGGGGCTACTAAGCACCGCTGTAAGGACGCATGATGCAAGCGCAGCCCGATGATATCCGGACCAAGCTTGAACGGGCCACGAGCCTGCACCTAATCCATTGGCAGGTCATCCTCGGCTCGCTCCTGCTCACACTCTTCGCCTGGCACATGGCCAAACGCCAGGTCGAAGAACGCATCAGCAAGCAGTTCGAGCGTGAATCCTCGCAGGTCGTGGAACTCGTGCAAGAGCGCATGCAGAAATATGAAGATGCGCTCTGGGCCGGCGTGGCGCTGTATGAGACGCTCGGTGGCGAAGTCTCGCACCAGCAATGGGTCAACTACACCAACAGCATCACGATCGAAGAGAAGTACCCGGGCATCAACGGCATCGGCGTGATCCACGCGATCGATCCCGCAGACCTCGAAGCATTCAATGAATCGCAGCAGCAGGCACGCCCTGATTTCAAGGCTTATCCTGAGCACGATCGCCCCATCGCCTACCCCATCACCTACATCGAGCCGGTCGAACTGAACCGAAAAGCGGTTGGGCTCGACATCGCCCATGAGATCAACCGATACACCGCTGCCGAGAAAGCCCGCCTGACCGGGAAGGCCCAGATCACCGGCCCGATCGTGCTCGTCCAGGACTCGACCAAGACGCCGGGGTTTCTTTTCTACGCCCCGTTCTACAAGGACTACGGTCGCGAGCACAACCATCATCATGCCCAAGACATGCAAGGCCTGATCTACGCACCGTTCATCGTCAAGAAGCTGATGGAAGGCGTGCTCTCGCAAGAGAACCGGCATGTCAACATTCACCTGATCGATGATGGGACGACGCTCTACTCCGAACTCGATGAGCGCAATCCAGACTACGACCCGGATCCTCAGCACACGCAGACCGCGATGCTCAGCATTTATGGGCGAGACTGGGTCTTTGAGATCGAATCGGGGCTCTCGTTCAGGGAGGCCCAAGGGTCAAGCCAGCCATTGATCATCCTGCTCGGTGGCATCCTGATCGACGCGATGATCTTCGCGTTGTTCACTCTGCTGGCCAGGGCGAACCGGCAGGCGCTGCATTACGCCGACATGGCCAACATCGAGCTTCAATCGAAGAACTCCGAACTCGAGCAGTATGTCTATACCGCGTCGCACGATCTCAAATCCCCGCTCTTCTCGATCCAGGGCTTTGCGAACCTGCTGCGTGAAGATCTCGATGCGGGGAACTTCCAGAATCTCAGCGAGTATGCTGACTGCATTATCACCGGCACCGATCGCATGCGAACGAATATCGAGGTCCTGCTCGAGCTCAGCCGCATCGGCAGATCGGATGAGGACTTCTCGATGATCTCCTGCCCGGGGCTCATCAACGAAACCATCGCGGATCTCAGCGATCAGATCGAGGCGGCGAACGCCACGGTCCGGACCCACGGCAGCATCCCGAACATCAACGCCGACACGGTGCGACTGCGGCAGGTCTTCGAAAACCTGATCGTCAATGCGATCAAATACGCCAGTGAAGACACTCCGCTCGTGCTCGATATCGAGTACAAGAATCTGGGTGATCGCGTCCGGATCAGCTTCACCGACAACGGTCCCGGCGTGCCCGAGCAGTATCGCGAACTCATCTTCCAGCTCTTCCAACGCTTGGAAACCGATATCCACGGGACCGGTGTCGGACTCTCCATCGTGCGGCGTGTGGTCGAGATTCATGGCGGGAAGGTCTGGATCGAGGACGGGCCAGACGGTGGTGCACGGTTCTGTATCGAACTGCCCGTGCATATGGTATTATCCGACGCACGCGCCGCGTAATCACGCGTTTTTCTGCGCGTTGGGTCTCCTCATGATTGGGCGATGTCACACTGCATGGTCAGGCACCATGGTGTCGCGGGATACTCCAGCTCACTGCGGTACCCCCGGAACGCGTCGATCGATTCCCATCCAGCTCTTCCGAGCGCGTACTCGACCAATCGTGGTTGTTCGCCGAAGCGGTTCGACTGCATAATGGCGGGTTGCCCGAGGCGCATCGCATCTTGCGGGGGCATGATCGGTCGATCGTGCGATTTGCCCACGCCGACTCCGGGCCGGTCTTCCAGCAGCCCGAACACGCTGTACTTGAAATCGCTGAAGTGACTCAGGTCCTCGTGCAGGTAGATATCGAACAGGACCGATTCGACCGGTGTGCGGAGCACCAACTCGTAGCGTCCGAAGGTGTTGTCCGGTGAGCGATGCAGGGGGATCGCCCCGGTGTACAACTCACCGGTGATGCAAGTCACGCTGCCGTGCTTCCCCACCGCTCCGGGTGCGATCTCATCGTAAATCACGCCGTTGTTGCCCTTGAACTGGTTGATGTCAGGCAGCGGCTGTGTGCAGAACTCGGGCACAAGGGGCAGGGCGTTGCCCGTTGCCGCCTCCGGGCATAAAGGCGACCGCTTGAAGTTGGTATCACCCTTCGATTCGGTGTCCGATGTCCACAGGCGTCGGATAATCCAGGGCACATCGGCACGCAGGCGTTCGAAATCGAGGAAGCCGCTGAGCTGGAGCACATCGATCCGGTCGGGCATAGTTGTTGAGGGCCGCAGGCAGAGCGTGAGCATCTGCATCCTGGCCCGCACGCCCCATATGGCTGATCCGGATTGGTAATACGCCTTGCGTTCTTCGAGTTCGATGCGCTCATCGTGTCCACCAGCCGCGAGCATGGCTTCAAACGAGCGCCGATCGCCGGCACGCTGACGCACAAACTCCCGAAACGCCTGATCGGCGCGACGCACCGCGTCGATGCGTTCCTTCCCAACCCCCGCGTCCTGAGCGGCTTTGAGCATGATTTCGACACCGCCCGGGCCGGGGATGTGCTTGACCGCCTTGATCAGGTCAGCGGACTCTGAGAAGCGCGACATTTTCCAGGCGAGGGTCTTATCGACGCCGAGGATCCGCCCCACTTCGGTCGGTCGGGCACCGCCGAGTCCGGCCCCAGTGAGCAGATCTGAGACCGCGGCTTGGGCCTGACGCACGCAGATCACGGCCTCATTGGAGAATGTGGAGTGTTCAGTTTGTGCGTTGGGGCGGACCACATGCTGATTCTAACGCAAGAATCGTGGATGTGCGGCATGAATCTCAATTGCGGGCAAATTCTTTCAATATTTCTCTAGAGAAAACTGTACATGGGCTATGCGCTGCGATATCTTCGAGAAACAGGGCCATCCCACGAATCGTCCTGCGTACAGACTTCCGAAACCACTGAGGAGAAGAACATGAGGTCCCCAATCACCACACTGCTGATCTGCACCCTGGCGGGCGTTGCCAGCGCAGACACCATCAGCACCCAGACCAGCTTCGACATCGACGGGTTCGCAGGCGGTGTTATCGCTTTCGATCGCTTCGATGACATGGGCGGTACCCGTCAGCTCACCGGCATCTCGTTCGATTACGACCAGACCATGGAGTTTGATCTCACGATCGAGAGCAACGGCTACACCGCACTCAGCGCGGGTGACTGGCTGCTCGATGCTGGGTACTACACCATTCACCAGATGGGCGTTTACACACGCGGCGGTGACGGCGGCCCGAGCTACCCGGCTTTCGGCGCTGGTGGCGTCTTCAGCGACCCCATCACCGGCGATCTGGGGATCTCTGACGGCTACAACCAGTCGGGCCCAGACACCATGCAGACCACGATCGGGCAGAGCTTCCTGTTCAATCAAACATTCGACAACTCCAACGACTTCGGGCAGAGTGTGCTCAACGCCGTCACTGGCAGCGGGGAACTTGAGACCTTCATGGGTGGGATCTCCGAACTGCTGTTTGAATGGGTCAACGACCCCAACTGGGTTGTCGATCCCGACAATCCACCGGACGGTCCATTCGATGGTCCGTTCGTCGATCCCTACTACGGGATCTTCGTTGGCTTCGATCGCATTCAGCATAGCGGGACCCTGACCGTCACCTACGAGTACAACACAGTGCCCGCCCCCTCGGGCCTGCTCGTGCTCAGCGGCGCAGGACTCATCGCGACCCGGCGTCGTCGATAAGCAAACCGCTGAAGCTCGAAAAAAAGCACTCGGGTCATCCCGGGTGCTTTTTCAATGTATTCATGCTCGGTTGCGGGTGGCACCGGTTAACCGGGGATCGCAAGGAGCGGCACACGCGAACGATCGGAGACCACCACCCCGCCGGGGCGTTCAACGGTCACGGCGAAAGCCACGCCCTGCTGCACCAGCAGCTTGGCATCGATCGGGATGACGACCTCGCCCGTGTCAGTGATATCAAAGACGCCGCCGTCGATCGGACGCTGGGTCAGCAAGCCACCGAATGCGTCTCCGTGCTGTGGCAGTTCACCGAGCGGACGCGTGGCATCGAAGATCCAGAGCTGGTACTGGAACTCCGTTGGGTCGTTGACTTCAAGGCCCGAGATGGTCATGTAGCCCTGATCGGTCGCCTCGTCCCAGATCAGCTCGCCACCGACCTCCCCCACCACCGCGGGGTCATCGGTCGGAGTCCAGCTGTATCGGAGCAGTGCATCGGGATCGGTCTGCTCGATGAGCTGATCACGCTGCTGCGCCAAGCTTGGCGGCACTGGGTTTGGCAAAACCGGGCTCGGCTGGGGTCGGAGCAGCATCACCCCTACGATCGCGACCGAAGCGGCGGCCACGAACCACGGTACCCATGCGGTACCACTCGGAGCTGGCGCGGGGGCTGCAGAAACCGGTTGAGGCGGGTCGGTCAGTTTGAGTTCCGGGCTCGTTTGCGCGATCTGACCGGAAGGGATCGCCGCAAAGAGGCGATCTTCGAGTCCCTCGGGCATCTCGACCGGGTCGAGCTCGGCATAGGCCGCGTCGATCTCTGCTGCGACGGCTTCGAACGCCTCGCGTGCCATCGCGTCTGTATCCAGACGCTGCAACTCGCTAAGTTGATCCATATCAGACTGGCCAGCCGCGTAATCGGCACTGAGGTCGACCAGTCGCTCGCTGAAATCTTGTCGTTGCCGGTCACTCATCGCGACACCTCCTTGGATTCAGCAGGGAGTTGCGATGCTAATAGTGTGCGGACCTCATCGAGTCCGCGGCGAAGGTGTGCCTTCACGGTGCCCAGTGGCATGCCGGTTGATTCGGCGATCTGTGAGTGCGAGAGGCCGTGCACGATCGACAGCTCGATAGTCTGTCGACGCTCGGGGCGAAGCGAACGAAGTACGCCCATCACGCGGCCCGCGTTGCTGGTGTTGTCGAGTTGCTCGTTGTCCTGGGTCTCGCTGCACGCGCTCTGGGCGTTTGGTGCTTCGAGGGTCACCTGCGTCGGGGTTCTCCCGATACGCCGGATCTGGTCGATGATTCGTCTACGCGTGATCATGGCTACAAACGTGTCTTCCGATCCAACGCCGGCGTCGTACCGGTGAGCGCTCTTCCACACATCGGCAAAGATCTCCTGAACCAGATCCTCTGCATCGCTCTGGGAACGGATCTTGCGACGCACGAGCGACCACACCAAACCGGAGTACCGCTTGATAAGCGCACGCATCGCGTCCTGATCCCCATCAGCGACGCGCCGGAGCAGCGGTGCGGGTTGGTCAGTTGCGGTCATACGGTTGCGTGTCCTGTGCCCGGTTAGCGTTCGTGGTTGCGATCGCGATGTGTGTCTTGGTCGCGGGAGCGTCGGTGCGTACTCAATCATAGCCAGCCCCTTCACCACACGGTGCTCGTCGGCAAACGACTGCGATGGGCTCGGTAGAAAGGGTTCGGCGCATGCGTCTGATTTCGTTGCGCTTCCACATTCAGACGCGGATATTCGCAGAAGAAATCGGCAGTATCAGCCGCTGGGAACGATCGCGTTATTTTCTCGGCTGCGTTGCATCGGGATCGATTCACCCCCCGAACCCAAGCCCGACTCGCCGCGATGTCCGGACCGCCCCACGATGTGCATCAAAGGGCTGCAATCAAAGCGAGCCACACTCGACCCGAACAACACACTCCAGAACGAGGAGGACCAACCAATGAATCACAAAGCCATCACCATCGCAGCGGGCACCGTACTCGCCACCGCACTGACCACCACACTCGCAGGCCCTGGCTCGAGTTGCTCGAGCGATAGCTCAGCAACCAAGCAGGCCAACACCACCGCTGAAATGACGCGTGTCAGCTACACGGCCAAGAAGGACATCATCGGTACGGCCGTCGCAGCGGGCAGCTTTAATACCCTCGCGGCTGCGCTCACCGAGGCCGACCTGATCGGCGCACTCAAGGGCAAAGGCCCCTTCACGGTGTTCGCTCCGACCGATGAGGCGTTCGCCAAGCTGCCGAAGGGTACTGTCGAGTCGCTGCTCAAGCCCGAAAATCGCGACATGCTCATCAGCATCCTTACGTACCATGTTGTCCCGGGCGAACTCGACGCGGGTGAGGTACTGGGCAGCGCCACGCTCACCACACTCAACGGACAACGCGTTGATATCAGCAAGAAGGATGCCTCGATCGACGGGGTCAGTATCGTCAAGACAGACATCGAATGCACCAACGGCGTCATCCATGTCATCGATGAGGTGATCCTGCCCCAGAGCGATTCAATCCTCGAGATCGCCTCCTCAGCAGGATCCTTCAACACCCTCGCCGCAGCGCTCGAAGCCGCCGACCTGATTGACGCGATCAGTGGCGATGGCCCGCTGACAGTCTTTGCCCCTACGGATGAAGCTTTCGCAGCGCTCCCAGATGGGACGCTGGACATGCTGCTCCAGCCAGAGAACAAAGACAAACTGCGTTCGATCCTGCTTTACCATGTCGTTGAAGGGCGTGTGTACGCCGACCAGGCGATCGAAGCGGGCGAAGCCGCCACACTTCAGGGTGGCGAAGTGAAGATCAAGAAGAGCTGGGGCGATGTCAAGGTCAACGACGCCAAGGTCGTCACCCCGGACCTCGAAGCCAGCAACGGCGTTATTCATGTGATCGACCGTGTGATCCTGCCCAAGGGCTGATCGCACAACTAGACCCCTGTGTGTGGGGAGTTGCCAGTGCCGACGGCGTTCATGTGAACGCCGTCGGTCGTTTTTGTATGTGAACACAGTCCTACTCATGATCACGGGAATTGCCCGTGGAATGCACAGCACGCACCGTGGAACTCGTTCCGGCTCAGCTCTTGATCTGCTCCAACGCCGCGAGCGCATCCAGCCGTGCCTGTTTGTGATCGACCATTGGCTCGGGATAGTCTTCACCAAGCGTGATACCCGCGGCCATAAGCTCCATGGGCTCGGCCTCCCAGGGCGCATGGATCGAACGCTTGTCGAGCTTGGACAGCTCTGGGCACCACCGTCGCACATAATCCCCGTTGGGATCGAACTTCTGGCCTTGTGTCACCGGGTTGAAGACGCGAAAGTACGGGGCCGCATCGGCACCGCATCCCGCCGTCCACTGCCAGCCGAGCGTGTTGCTGCCCAGGTCCGCATCGACCAGCGTGTCCCAGAACCATTCCATCCCCTCTTTCCAGCTGATGCGGAGATCCTTGCACAGGAATGATGCGACGATCATGCGAGCACGGTTGGGCATCCAACCCTCAGCCCACAGGTTCCGCATCGCGGCATCGACAACAGGGTATCCCGTCTGCCCCCGCTTCCAGCGATCGAAGGCCTTCGTATCGCTGACCCATGGGAACTTCTGGAACTGTTCACGCAACGGCTCGTCGACCGTACGCGGGAAGTGGTTGATCAGGTGCTGGGCAAACTCACGCCAGCCGATCTCACGCAGGTAGTGCTCTTTCCCCTTGACCTTGGCCCAGTTCGGATCCTGCGTGATGGTGTTCCAGACGCGCCGCACCGAGATCTCACCAAAGTGCAGGTGCGGAGACATGGCGCTCCAGCCCGGGATGTCCAGTCGGTTGCGGTCCTCGGCATAGTCATCGATGCGCTCCTCAACGAAGGCATCGAAGCGCTCGTGGGCACCCGTCTCGCCGGGCGTCCAGCGTTCATCCATCTGCGAATACCACTCGATGGCCGGCAAAAGCTCGAGTTCATCGATCTCGAGCGACTTGGTATGCCTGTCGGGCGCGCTGAGTCTGCTCGGCGCATCGAGTGGCTGGGCAACCTCGGCGGTCTTGAGCGCCATCTTCCAGAATGCGGTGAACACCTGGTAGGGATTCCCATCCTTGGTCATCACCGACCCGATGTCCCAGAGCAGATCCATTGCAAACCGTTCGACCTCGATGTCATGCCGGCCGAGTTCGTGCTCGACCTCCTCATTCCGCATCTGCAAATCGGGCTCGATCGATTCGCAGAACATGACGCGATCGGCCCCCACCGCATTGGCCACCTTTCGCAGTTCCGTGGCCGGATCACCCGTTCGCACGATCAGCGGCGATCCCAGTGTCTCCAGCTGCTCGCTCAGAGCCTGCAAGCTCCGATGGACCCACCATTTGGTGGCCCCGCCCATCGCTGACGGTCCCGTATATTCAGTCTCAAGCACATACACGGGCACAACATGGCCCCGCTGTGCGGCCGCGTGAAGCGCGGGATGATCGTCGGTCCGGAGGTTCTGTGTATACCAAACGATCGTTGTGCCCATCGTGAATCACCTGCTGAGGGAGTTTGCGTATCCAGCACATCGCTGGGACCAGACACTTGGATGCATGAAAGTCGGAACTGTAGAGAAACAACCATAACAGGAGCGAGACCCCATGAACAAGTTCACCACCATCACCGCCCTGCTGCTCGCCAGCACCATCGCCCAGGCCGACACGACCCAGAACGGGCCCAGCAACTACACCATCGATGAGGGGGTCAGCTTCTCGCTGGGCAATCTTGGCCCGAACGATTGGCTGTTCAGCTGGAGCGATAGCTCGGGCACCTTCACCGAAGTTGCCGACCCGACGATCACCCTGACCGCCGGCCAGACCTACATCTTTGACAATCTCACGACCATCCACCCATTCGTCATCACCGATGACACACTGGTGGTCAACGGCACCGACGGCGATTTCAGCCGAGAAACATTCGATGGCCCGGTCATCGACGCCGCAACGCTCCAGCCCATGGCGGACTTTACCGCCGATCCCGAACCGGCCGACGATGTGATCTCATGGACGCCTAGCGACAGCGACGCCGGCGAGTACTGGTACACATGCCGCATTGCCGGGCACGCGGGGATGACGGGCAAGCTGGTGATCGTCGAGGCCCCCGCCTCGTGCCCGGCGGACCTGACCGGTGAGGGCGAGCTGAACTTCTTCGATGTCAGTGCCTTCCTCGCCGCGTTTGCTGCCGGCGACCCAGCCGCCGATTTCACTGGCGATGGCATGTACAACTTCTTCGATGTCAGCGCGTTCCTTGGCGCCTTCGCTGCTGGCTGCCCCTGATCGTCGCGATCAATTCGGACACCGAATCAGGAGCCGAGGGGGCTCCCGTACGCATCCCAGGCACTGCCTGGGGTGTTTTTTGGCGCTTACACACCGATTCCGGGTGGATGCAACCTCAGCCGGTCCTTGTGCGTACCGATAGCTGTCGGGTAGACTGGTCGATGACAACCGCCCCGACGCGACGCCCGATGCTGGTGGAGTGGGATCCACACCAGACATCGCGGGGCAGACGCAGCTCGATTGGCATTCGCTGGGGCATGCCGACGAAGCGACACACACCGATCCATACACCGGGAGACTTGCTCATATGACGCTCAAACCTCGCGCTCGAACACTGACTTCACTCGCATGCGCGGCCCTCACTGGCGCAGGCTTGCCGATGATCGCGACCGCAGCGATTTCCTTGAGCAGCACCTCCCTGATCGCCCAGGTCTCAACCAAGACTGATGACCATGAGTCGCGAAAGACCAAACGCGACTTGCTGATCAAGCTTTCGAAACCGATCACCGTCGATGTCGAGAACCAGCCCATCACCGACCTCTTCGATTTCATCGCTGATGTGACGGGGGCTGAGCTGGAACCGATCTATCTCAATGACAACATCTCAGCCGACGGCATCGACCCCGAGACCGAGATCACCATCAAGGTCACCGAAGTCGCTGCCCTGACCGTTTTGGAACGCATCCTGGCCCGCGCCCAGCGCAGCGCCGGGCTTGGGCAGGAGTACACCTGGCAGTTCACCGAATACGGGACGATCGAGTTCGGCCCCAAATCAGAGCTGAACCGGAACAAACGCTTGGAGCTCTATGAGGTGGCCGACCTGCTCTATGTCGTGCCAGACTTTACCGGCGCGCCGGACTTCGACCTGCAGAGTGCCGTGCAGGCCGCCGGCGGGGGCGGGGGCGGAACCAGCAGCCCATTCAGCGGCGGCGGAAACAACGACGCTGATTCCAAAACACTTGAAGAACGCGCCCAGGAACTCTCTGACTTGATCACTTCCGCGGTCGAGCCAGACCAGTGGGCCGAGCTCGGTGGCGACGGTGCCACGATCCGATTCTACAACAAGTCCTTCATTATCACCGCCCCGGATTACATCCATCGCCAGATCGTCGGCTACGACTTCTGGCCCAGCAAGCTCCAGCAGGTCAAGAAGGTCGACGGGCGTCAGACCACCGTCATCAAGCCGTACACAAAGACCGGCTCAAAGAGCCGTTCGAAGACTTCTTCGCAGCCCTGACCCCGCTCAGCCACACTCTCTTGAATCAACTCCATAACGCTCCTCTCTCGCAGTCGACCCACACCGTCGGCTGTTTTTTTGCGTATGAGCAACCAGACACCCGACGATGAGGTACATTCAAATATCCAATGAGCACGGCCCAGATCAAAATCATGACCGATCGCGAATGTGATCACTGTGGTTACAACCTCAAAGGCCTGCCCGTTGAGGGCAAATGCCCCGAGTGCGGGGCCCCGATCAGGCGGCTCTCGTTGCGCACATCGGGCACGATGACCGACGAGGCCCCCACCCGCTTCGTGCGAAAAATGAGAATGGGCTTTGCCTTTGCCAGCGCCGCGATCATCGGCAGTCTCTTGGTCAAAGTCTTTTCGCTCTACCCCCTCCTGAACATCCCGCTCGCATGCCTTTGGGTTGCGGGCATTTTCATCATCACCTCCCAGCGCCCGGGCAAGGGGCACATTCGGCCAGACAAGGTCCTCGACAATGATCGCCTGCGATTGATCGTGCGTGTCGCCAATCTCACATGGCCCGCACGCACCCTGATTACGGCCGCGATCTTTGCCCTCCAGAGCAACCCAGCCGGGGGCAGCGTCAACGCCATCAACGCCTTGGCCGTCCTCGGCACGATTGTTCAGATCGCTTCGTGGATCTGCATGATCCCCACCAGCATCTACCTTGCCGAACTCGCATACTGGGCTTCGCACGACAACCTCGCGTACCGCATGCGTGGGGCGGCGTGGATCCTTGCCGTCATCGGCACACTCGTTGCCGTCATGACCGGGCTGGGGATCGTGCTCAGCAGTCCACTCATACTGGCGCTCACCTTCCTCCCGGCTGTGATCGTGCTGATCACCATTCTGGTATACAACTTCACATTCATCCAGATGACCCTGGTGATGCATCATGTGATCTACCACCAGCACCTCGTCGCGACCTCGTTCGAACGCAAAGAGGAGCGCCGAAAGAAAGAAGAACAATACAAAGGCCGCATCGTGGACGACATGCCGTGCGATCGGTGCGGGTACAACCTGATCGGGCTCGAACCCGGGTCCCCCTGCCCGGAGTGCGGTACGCTTGTCTCGCACCCCACCATTCCCGCCATCCGTGACCCCGCCGTCACCCCCTCCTACCACGACAACAGCGACCTCGAGGTTGAGCAGGGCGAGGGCAAGGGCGTTTACTTCAACGATCAGCTCGACGCCTATGGCAAGCCCAAGGCCGCCGGTGTGCCCTACACCCCAGCGATCGAAGTCCCGGACGACGGTGAAATCCCGCTGGCCATGGGAGACGAGGACGGGGCAGAAACGCCGCAGCCCGAATCGACGGGCGACTCACGCGATATCGACGGCATCGAGCCCATCTCCTTCGCCTGATCTGCTCATTCCATCACGCGGATCGCAAAAACAACCAAGTTGTCCAGATAGAATCGATCGATGCTGACACCGACACCAGTGCGTAACCAGATGAGCGGGGATGTTGCCGTGCAAACTGATTGGACCTCGACCATCGACACCAAGGGAATCGCTGACTGGATCAATGCTCAGCCCTCCCTCTTGCTGCTCACCCACGCCAAGCCCGACGGCGATGCGTTGGGCTCCACGATCGCGTTGGCCAGAGCCATCAATCTCAAGCGGGAGACCACGGGCGCGGTGTCAGCCGCCGAATGCTGGTACGCAGCCCCTATGCCCGAGTGGTCCAAGACCATCATCGGCAATACCAAGGCCCGCATCGTCGAGGACAACCAACCCGTTCCCGGCGCATTCGACCCCGGGGGCATCCTCATCACCGAT
Organism: Phycisphaerales bacterium JB052; assembly: GCA_043100965.1. Classification (GTDB taxonomy): domain Bacteria; phylum Planctomycetota; class Phycisphaerae; order Phycisphaerales; family UBA1924; genus UBA1924. The sequence goes on from JBICHR010000001.1 coordinate 224,027, forward strand.
ACCGGCTCGTGGTCGCAGCTGGCCCCGTTTGCCGAGTTCCTCAAACCCCGCCTGGACCGGACCACGATCATTGATCACCATCTGCAGGGCGACGCTGAGATCGCGAACCGGCGATTGCTCGACACCAGCGCCGCCGCCGTGGTGCAGCCCGTTGCAGAGGTCTGCTGTCACCTGCTTGGTGTCGAGAACCCCAGCCAGCTCCCCATAGACATCGCCACCCCCCTGTATGTGGGGCTCGCGACCGATACCGGCTGGTTCAAACACTCCAATGTGGACGGGCGCGTGATGCAACTGGCCGGGCAGTTGCTCGACGCGGGGGTGAACCACACCAAGCTCTTCGCCATGCTCTACCAGCGGGATCGGGCGACCCGATTCAAGCTCATGGCCCGTGCTCTTGAATCGATGCAGTTGATTCACGACAAGCACGCGGCGATCATGACGCTCAAGCTGGAGGATTTCAAGGAAACCGGTGCCGCCCCCGGCGAATCCGGCGGCTTCGTCGATCTCCCGCAGTCTGTCGCCTCGATCCGCGTCGTCGCGATCCTCACCGAACAGAAGGACAGTGACGGCGTGTTCACCAAGGTCTCGCTGCGTAGTAAGCCCGACGAGTGGGACGGCAAGCCCCCGGTTGATGTGAATCAGGTCTGCAACACCCTCGGCGGAGGTGGCCACGCGAGAGCAGCAGGGTGCAAGATCCGACTGCCGTTGGAACAGGCGACGCTCAAGCTCATCGAAGCCCTGCCCTGAGCGTACCATCAAGGTATGCCCCCACCCTCAAACAACCCCAAGCGCGACGACATCCGCGCCAAGATCGCCCAGGAACTGCGCAACCCCGGCTCACGCTCGGGCAAGCCATCCCGCGCCAAGCGACGCCCCACCGACTCGGCCAAGACCAAGCCAGGCAAACGCCCGCCCATGGGCATCATGACCACCACGCTCTGGGAATACCCCTCCCAGCACTACGACGACCACCTGGGCCGCAAATCACAGGGCTCTAAGGACTACGCCGGCGCATCGCCCTCGTGGGCGATCTGGCAGCTGCTGCAGCGCTACACACGCACCGGCGACACGGTCGTCGACCCGATGTGCGGCTCGGGCACCACGCTCGATGTCTGCGCCGACCTGCGCCGCAAGGGCATCGGGTTTGACCTCAACCCACAACGCAAAGAGATCACCCACGCCGACGCCCGCGAGCTGCCTATGCCCGATGAGGTCGCCGACTTCGTCTTCATCGACCCGCCCTACTCGACCCACATCGATTACAGCGACGACGATCGCTGCATCGGCAAGCTCGACTCGGGCGCGCCCATGCAGGACGACGATGTCATGATGGGGCATGCGTACTACGAAGCGATGGACCAGGTCATCGCCGAGATCGACCGCATCCTCAAACCCGGCGCGTACATGGGCCTGTATGTGAGTGATTCATTCAAGAAGCACAAGGGCAAAAAGTCCGGCACCTTCATGCCCATCGGATTCGAGCTCTTCGCCATCATGCGCGAGTACTTCGAGCCCATCGACATCATCAGCGTCGTCCGCCACAACCAGAAACTCCAGCGCGGCAACTGGCACAAGGCCGCAGAGGAACAGAACTTCTTCCTGCGTGGGTTCAACTACATGTTCATTATGAAGAAGCCATCGGCCACTAGGGACTAGCCATCAGGGAAAGACTATCCCATTCGTCTCTTCACTGATGGCTGATGGCTCACCTCTAACTCAATCCAGCCCAGGCCCCGAGATACTCGTCCCGCCCCACGACCCACCGAGCTCATCGCCCTTGTCCGGGTCGTCGATCTGCACCCGGATCTCGTCGAGCATCGCGTGCAGCTTCTGGCGCTCCTCGGGGCTCATTTCCTCGGCTGCCGCGAGCATGCCTCGGATTGTCAGCTGCTTGCGCTGGGTCGTGCCGTCGGGCATGCGGCGGACCGCCGCTCCGGCACGCTGGCTGAGAAAATCGGGCTGATCCTCGAGCATATCTGCCATTTTTCGGAGCATCTGGGCCGCGGTCTGGGCCGAAACGCCATGCCCCACACGGACGCGTACCGGTGCCAGTGAGCCCTGGTCTTCAAGGCGTCGGATGATCGTCCCGGTGACCACATGCCCGTCCTCATCGACGGCTGGATCGCCCTCACGATCGATGGTCGAGGCGTTCAGCCCCGACAAGTAGGCGGCCAGGTGATTCGTTTGGAGGTCTTCTTGCTGCATGTACATCTACTCTAGGGCCGAAACCGCCCGATCCCAAGCCGTTTTCCCGATCCCGGTCTCGATCAAGTCACCGACTCGATCCACCCGCCACCAAGCACCACCTCGGGCTTGGCCAGGTCATATATTGCCAACGCCTGCCCCGGCGTCACCGCCCGCTGCGGCTCATCAAACACGCACTCAAAGCACCCGACCCGCCCCGAGGGCGTCTCGGGGTCCTGGCGATCAATCACCCGGACCTTGGCCGGCACCGGTGCCGAGTTGTAGCGGTGTTGGGCGAGCACGGGCGTCCAATCCCGGAGCGTGTTTTCATCGATCAGCCAGTTGGCCTCATGCGCCACGCAGGACTGGCCCATCAGGTCTGTGTTGCCACCCACCGTGATCGTGTTGGTCTCGGGGTTCTTGTCCACGACATAGATCGGCTCGCCCGCGGCAACGCCCAACCCACGCCGCTGACCAATGGTGTATTTGTGCTGCCCGTCGTGCTCGCCGAGCTGTTCGCCGTGCAGATCGACGATCTTGCCCTTGATGCGCAGCTCGGGGCGGCGGCGCTCGACCAGCCCCGCGTAGTCATTGTCGGGCACGAAGCAGATCTCCTGCGAGTCGGGCTTATCGAACACCGGCAAATCGTACTTCTCGGCGATCGCCCGGACCTCAGCCTTGGTCGCGTACTCACCGATGGGGAGCATCATCTCCGCGAGCCGATCACGCGGCGCGCCGAAGAGCACATAGCTTTGGTCTTTCTTCTCATCGAGCCCGCGCAGGAGCTTGGGCGAGCCGTTGGTGCGATCGATGCGTGCGTAGTGGCCGCTCGCCACGAACTGAGCCCCGATCTGCTGGGCGTACTCGTGGAGCTTGCCGAACTTGAGCCAGTCGTTGCACCGCACGCACGGGTTGGGCGTGCGCCCGCGGGCGTACTCGTCGACGAAGTAGTCGATGATGCGCCCGAAGTCCTTCTTGAAGTTGCACACATACAGCGGGATGCCCAGCTTGGCCGCCACCTCGCGCGCGTCGGCGGCATCCCCAACACTGCAGCACCCCTGATGCCCGATCTTCACCTTACTCGGATCACACGACACCCCCGCCGTATCGAACGGCACAAGCTCGTCGATCGTCTCACCGGGCGAGCCCAGACGCATGAAGCACCCGACGACCTCGTAGCCACGCTCGAGCAGCAACGCCGCGGCTGCCGACGAATCGACCCCGCCGGACATCGCGACAAGCACCTTGGTGCCCTTGGGGGGTGTCTCGGAATGGTTCACTGTGTTCTGCAAAGTCATGAATACTAGGGGTTTCCAACCAAGGGTGCCACGCCCCCCAGTGGCTAGTGGCTAGTGGCTAGTGGCTGATGGCTGATCACCAATCACCCCCCCGCCACCCGGAAGCGACGAGAGCATCCCTCCAACCATCCCCGCCACCCGCTTGACATCACGCCCGAGCTGCCCGCTGAGCGTCTGGACCGAATCGAACTTCACCTGATCTCGCACCCAGCCGACCAGGCCCACCGTGATCGGCCAGCCGTACTCGGGCAGGTCCTTGGGCAGCTCAATGGGTGCCCCATCGTGATCGATCAGGTGGACCTCCGCGCGCCGGTGGGTGCCCTGCACTGTGGGGCGTGCACCAATATTGACCGCCCCACTCACGCGTGCCCCATCTGGGAGCGTCACAACCGCCCCGTAGACCCCGTCACGCGGCAGCATGGATTCGCTGGCAACATTGGCCGTGCGAAAACCGATCGTGCGTCCGAGCTGATCGCCCTTGACCACCTGGCCGACAAGCTCGTGCATCCGCCCGAGCACAAACGCCGCGTCCCGCACACGCCCGCGTTGCAACAGCCAGCGTGTCATTGTCGACGAGGCCGTCACGATTGACTGATCGGTCAGGGACACCTCCACCGGGCGCACGATCTCAACCTCGACCCCGCGCATGCCCGCGAGTTCCCGCAGCACGGTCGGTGTGCCTGCGCGGCGTTTCCCGAAGTGAAAGTCATGCCCCTCCACGATCACACCCGGCTGGTAGGTATCCACCAGATGGTCCACGAAGCTCTGGGGCGACTGGGACAGCAACTCCGGCGTGGGGGTCAGTTCAATCACCTCATCGGCACCCAGAGCGAGCAATCGCTGTCTTCGAACAGCGAACGACTCGATCTGCTCCGGTGCGTGCTCTGGGTTGAGCGTCACCATCGCGTGCGGATGAAAGGTTAACGCAACCACTTTCCCATCGGTTCCGACGCATGATCGGCATCGCTCGACAAGCGCCCGATGCCCCAGGTGCACGCCGTCGAAGTTCCCGATCGTCAGCGCGACCGAGCCGTTGAGTTGTGGGTGTTTTCCAGCAGTCACAAGCAAGTGTAGCCCCGCGTTTCCGCTGCTCCCTGATCTGGCGTCTGAGCCCGTTTGCACCTAGACTTCCCGGTTGTTCTCCCGACCCGTTCCGGTCGATCTCAACCACAAACTGGAGTACCCGCATGGCGTTGTTCGCTCGCAAATCGAAGTCCTCGTCCGCAAAGGCCCACGCGACCACCAGCGTCGCGCAGGCCGCCCCAGCGACGAGGCCTCCCGTTGTGAGTGATTCGTCTCCCCAGCGCGAAGAACAGATCATGCGCATCGGTTCGCAGATGCTCGACATCGCCAAGGGACACAAAGCCGGGTTGCTCAGCGCGAAGTTCTACCAGGACAAGCTGATGGACTGGTCCATGAAGGACCACAACTTCAAGGTCCAGCTCTTCCGTTTCGTCGATGCCTTCCCAACACTGACCACGCCCGAGATGGTCCACGACCACCTCGTCGACTACCTCACACAGCCCGGCGTCAAGGCACCACCATTCATGGACCTGGGGCTCAAAGCCGGCGGCGTCGCCAAGGGCATGATGGCCAAGACCATCAGCACCCAGATCAAGAACATGGCCGGCAACTTCATCGCCGGCACCGACGCCTCCGACGCCCTGCCCATGCTCTCCAAGCTTTGGAAGAACGGCATCGCCTTCAGCGTCGACCTGCTTGGCGAGGCCTGTGTCTCCAACGCCGAAGCCGACATGTATCAGGCCAAGTACCTCGACCTCGTCGAGAACCTCGTGGGCGAGGCCTCAACCTGGAAAGCAAACGAACGCCTCGAACGCGACCACCTCGGTGTTGTCCCTCGCGTCAATGTCTCCATCAAGGTCACCAGTCTGTGCGCCAACTTCAACCCGGTCGCCCCCGAAGCCGCGATCAGCGACTTCATGTCCCGCGCGACACCGGTGCTTGAAGCCGCGCACCGCAACGGCGTGCTCATCAACTTCGACATGGAGCAGCACGAGCTCAAGGACCTCACCCTCGACACCTTCATGCACGCGTGCGAGCAGGTCGAGTTTGAGCCTGGCATCGCCATGCAGGCCTACCTCAAGTCCGGCGTGGAGGATGCCAAACGCATCGCCGAGTGGGCCAAGCGCACCGGCAAGGTCGTGACTGTCCGACTCGTCAAGGGCGCGTACTGGGACTACGAGACCATCCATGCCGAGCAGGAGGGATGGCCCTGCCCCGTCTGGAACGAGAAGTGGCAGACCGACCTCTGCTTCGAGCAGATGGTCGAGGTCTTCCTCGACGCCTGCCCCACCAAGCCCGGCGAGGGGGGCATCAAGCTCGCGCTGGGCTCGCACAATGTCCGCTCCATTGCCGCGGCGCTGGCCGGGCTGGAACGCCGCGAGCTGCCCATCAACGCCATCGAGTTGCAGATGCTCCACGGCATGGCCGACCAGCTCAAGCACGCCGCTGAAGAGATGGGCTTGCGGGTCCGCGAGTATGTCCCCGTGGGCGAGATGATCCCGGGCATGGCCTACCTCGTTCGTCGTTTGCTGGAGAATACCAGCAACGAATCCTGGCTCAAGGCCGGCTTCCTCGACAACGCCGACACCCGCGTGCTGCTGGCCGACCCCGTCACCAAGCAATCGGGCCACCTCCCTGTCGACCTCTACGAGATCGCACACCAGCGCCACGCCCTGTCACCGGGGATCCCCGAGGTTCGCAACGGGCGTCCGTTCTACACCGAACCGCTGCGTGACTTCGCGGAGCACGACCAGCGCGAGTCCTTCGCCAAAGCCGTCGATTCAGTCAGCGTCCCACAGATCGCCAATGACCGGAACCCCGAACAGGGGCTCGAGATGATCGCCAAGGCCAACGACGCGTTCCCCGTGTGGCGTGACTTTGATCCGATCAAGCGTGCCGAGCTGCTCACACGCGTCGCCGACAAGATGCGTGCCCGGCGTGATATCCTCGCGGGCATCGTCTGCAAGGAAGCACGCAAAACCTGGCGCGAAGCGGACGCCGATGTTTGCGAGGCCATCGACTTCTGCTCTTACTACGCCCGCTACGCCGTGCCGCTCTTTAACCGCACCCGTCTGGGCAAGTTCATCGGCGAGCTCGACGAGCTCTGGTACCAGCCCAAGGGTGTGGCCGTGGTCATCTCACCTTGGAACTTCCCCCTCGCGATCTGCTGTGGCATGACCGTCGCCGCGCTTGTCACGGGCAACACCGTTGTCCTCAAACCCGCCGAGCAGACGCCCGCCATCGCCCGTGAACTCTACCGGATGATCACCGAGGCGCTCGATGAGCTTCAGGCCCCCGCCGATGTCCTCCACTTCTGCCCCGCACCGGGCGAGACCACCGGGGCGGCGCTCGTGCGCGATCCGCGCATCGCGCTGATCGCGTTCACGGGCTCCAAGGCGGTCGGGCTCGACATCATCCAGGCCGCGGGCGTGACCCACGAAGACCAGCCCATGGTCAAGCGGGTCATCTGCGAGATGGGCGGCAAGAACGCCATCATTGTCGACGCGTCCGCCGACCTCGACGAGGCCGTGCTCGGCGTGCGATACAGCGCTTTCGGGTTCCAGGGCCAGAAGTGCTCCGCATGTTCGCGATGCATCGTCGTCGACCCGCAGGGTCCAGACGGCCCGAACATGCAGCTCTTCCTCAAACGCCTCAGCGAATCCACCAAGACCCTCGTCCTGGGTGCGCCCGACGATCCCAACACCGATGTCTCCCCCGTCATCGATGCCGAAGCCGCGGGCAACATCAGGCGCTTCATCGAGAACGCCCGCAGTGAGGGACTCACCGAACTTGTCGGGGAAAAGGACTTCACCGTCCCACAGGGCATGCCTGATCTCATCCCGCCGCACATCTTCACCGGCGTGACCGAATCCAGCACCATCTACCGCCAAGAGATCTTCGGCCCGGTCCTCGCCGTCATCCACGCCAAGGACTTCGATGAAGCGCTGCGACTGGCCAACGGCCACGCCTACAAGCTGACCGGCGGCGTCTTCACCCGCAAGCCCGACCACATCGAGCGCGCCAAGAACGAGTTCCGCGTCGGCAACCTGTACATCAACCGCGGCTGCACCGGCGCCCTCGTCGGTCGACAGCCCTTCGGCGGCTTCGGCATGTCCGGCGTGGGCTCCAAGGCCGGCGGCCCGGACTACCTCATGCAGTTCGTCGACCCGCGGGCATCATGTGAGAACACCATGCGACGGGGGTTTGCGCCGGAGTTGTGATCGATCGCGTCAATCCGAAAGGCCGTCCTTAAGTTGATCAAGATACGGCTGTATCCCATCTGCGTACACCCTCGGGAAACAGTCCACCAAACCGACGATCGAATCCAGATCAAAGCTGATCCAACGCATGACTTCCCGGATCGATTCATGCTGCGATGCGAGATCTTTCCAATGGACAATCCGCTCGTGATGAAACACACGATTCCGTAGACGGCGTCCTTGTTCGAGTCTGAGCTTGATTCGCTTCCTGTTATGCTCCGACTTAGGAAGCATCGGGAACACCTGTTTGATCGCCGATGGTAGAAACTTGGCTGATGGCCGTTCGTAGTGGGACTCGAACATACTGGTCCAAAACCCCAGTGGCAACTCAGCCACAACCCGCCCCGCGTTGACGGGGCGTCGCTGAGAGATAATCTTCCGCTTCGCATCCACAACCTTGCGTTGCCCCCAAGGTGTCAGATAGATGACATCAAACCAGTTCGGAACCCCAACCGAGTTCCGGATTGCACGGTCAATGGCATTACGGAGTCCGATTTCAAAGAACTGAAGCGGAGCGTACAGCGACTCGCATAATGCCATGTTCCACAAATAGCGTGCGATGACTTCGCGTGGCTCGGCACCGTCTGCCCCGTACACCCCAAGCCGCTCCGCGCTGAGTAGGATCTCTAGATTTTTCAAATATTCTTCTTGATCACGAACCATCTGCATTCGATAATACAAGTGTCAACCTCGAGCTTCCTTCTCCCATCCATCGCGATGGTGCAGGGACCGAGGTTTCTTTTTTTCCTTCATATCCTGTTCAAATACACTGGCAGCTCGACGCCCCCACCGGCGCGTGCTCGTCAACCGCACCGTGTGCTGGCTCCCAGTTGCCCTTGCCGCCCTTGATCAGATCGAGCAAGGGCCAGACGGCGCAGAAATCATCGCCCGGCCCGAACGGCATGTCGCCCGTCCGCACGATTGAGCCGTCGCTCATTTTGTGAAACGCGCTCACACCCGGGTGCGGGTTGTCCTCGTCGTCGGCATACCCCATCGCCCGCGCAAAGCCCGTCTCGTGTCCTGAGACGCACGGGAAATCCCAGCCGCGCAGCTCGCGGAACGCTTTGATGACCTCGGGCGGGTCGTTGCTGCAGAGCACGAAGCCGCACCGCTGCATCAGGTGGGGCACGATGCCCATCATGGCATCACCCCAGAGCGAGCAGTAGTTGCAGCTGCGTCCCATGTTGTGAACGACGAGCAGTTCGGACTTATCAGCAAAAAGGCGGGACAGGTTCACCTTGCAGCCGTTGAGCCCGCGCAGCTCCCAGTCCTCGACCGCTTCGGGCGGCTGTGCCTCGATCGCCTCGCGGAGTTTCTGCTTGGCGTTCATCACCTCGGTCTGCAATGCTTTGATCTGTTCGTTCATGGTGTGTGCTCCCTGCCCGTGTGGCCAAGCCCAGTGTACCAAAGACTTTGTGATTGCATGCATGAAAAAAGACTCATGCATACGCATGAGCCCTCATCGTCGAAAATCACCGCTCGACAGGCCGTTTTCAGCTGTCCACAAAGCCCTCGAGCTTGCGGCTCCGCACCGGGTGCTGGAGCTTTCTGATCGCCTTGGCCTCGACCTGACGCACCCGTTCACGGGTCACCTTGAAGATGCGACCGACCTCTTCGAGGGTGTAGGTGTAGCCATCACCGATGCCGTAGCGGAGCTTGATGATCTCCCGTTCGCGGTAGGTCAGCGTCTTGAGCACCATCTCGATGCGCCCCTTGAGCATGTCGCGGGCCGCGGCAACCGCCGGCGCGTCCTGGTTCGTGTCCTCGATGAAATCACCGAAGTTTGAATCCTCGCTCTCACCCACCGGGCGATCCAGGCTCACCGGGTGCTTGGAGATACTCATCACGCGGCGAACCTCCATCGGGTTCATATTCGCCTTCTCGGCGATCTCCTCGGCCGTCGCCTCGCTGCCCGTCTGCTGGGTGATCTGCTTGGCGATGTTGCGCAGCTTAGTCATCGTCTCGATCATGTGGACCGGGATGCGGATCGTGCGTGAATGGTCCGCGATGGCACGCGTGATCGCCTGCCTGATCCACCATGTCGCGTAGGTGCTGAACTTGTAGCCACGCTTGTACTCGAACTTGTCGACCGCACGCATCAGCCCGGTGTTGCCCTCCTGGATGACATCGAGGAAGCTCAGGCCACGGTTGCGGTACTTCTTGGCAATCGAGACCACCAGACGCAGGTTGCCGCCCGAGAGGTCACGCTTGGCCTGCTCGTACTCCCAGAAGACCGTGGAGACCTGGTTGATGTGCGCCCGCAACTGCTCGGGCTCCTCGCAGGCGAGACTACGCAGGCCGTCGAGCTCTTCACGCAGCACCTCAAGGTCCTCGGCGTCGTACTTCTTGGGGAAGCGGGCCGCCTGAAGCATTTCCTGCTCGAGCGCTTCCATCTTCTCGCTGATCGACTTGAGCTTCTTCATCAGCGGCACGATGCGACCGGTGCGCAGGCACAGCTCCTCGACCAGCGCCGCCATGCGACGGCGACGGGCCGAGATGCTGGCGCGGATATCGCGTGCCTTCTTCGTCTCGCGGATCGTCCCGTCATCGCGACGCAACGCGTCGAGCGCTTCCCAGTCGCTGCGGTTCTGCTCCAACAGCTTCTCGATCGTCGGCAGGTTCGAGGGGATGCGTTGCGAGAGCTTCTCCTTGGCCTGCTCGTCGAGGGTGCTCACACGCATGGTACGGTCGAAGGGGAGCACCCCGTCACGCACCATCTTGAGCGTCTCGACCGCCTGCGACACGATGTAATCGCTCTCCAGGCAGCGACGGCGGAAGATCATGCGGGTCGTCTCGATCTTCTTGGCCAGGCGCACCTCTTCGGGACGGGTGAGCAGCGGGATCGAACCCATCTGTGTCAGGTACATGCGGACCGGATCGTCCATGCGCTTGGCGTTGGGATCGCTCGCGACCGCCTCGTCCAGCTCACGCTGCACACTGCGTTGATCCATCGCCTTGGCCTCGGCGACATCCTTCTCGGCCTCGGCGATCTGCTTTGGATCCATCATCCCGGCGCCCGTAGCGTAGTGCGTCGAGTTGACCTGGATACGCACCTTCTCCGCGTCGCCCAGGTGCTCGCCGCCAGCGACCGACATGGCGCGGAACTGGTCGGTCAGCAGCCCGATCGACTCGCCCGCGTGCATCGTCCCCGCACGCTGCGCGCGGAACAGACGCCCTCGGAACTCCATCTCGTCGACCAGCTCGATGCCCATCTCGTCGAGCTTCGTCACCAGCGCATGCAATGGAGTCACCTCGACATACTCGTCGGGGATGATGTTGTTCAGTTCTTCGTAACTCAGCCAGCCGCGCTCTTTGCCGGCTTCGATCAGCTGCGTCACCGCTGGGTGCAAGATTCCGATCATGCCGTGCTCTCCCTTTTCAACTCAACAATATACGCACGCCGATGGCTCGACGCGCCAATCTGCTCATCGACCGCTGATGCGGGGTGTTCCACTGCGGCCGTGCTGCGCCCGCATGCTGCGTTGGCGTTCCACGAACTTCGCGAGGCGTTCCGCTTCGCTCTCATCCGAATCGGCGACCTCCCCGGGTTCGCCGTACAAGCGTGCATCGCGTACAGCGATATCGGAAATGCACTCGTTAAACAGTCGCGTGACTCGCTCGTCGACCCCCTCGGTGTCCCGAGCCACGGTCTGACGCAGCATCGTTGCACGCTGTTCTGCATCGATCGTCTCGAACCCGCGCTCCTCGCCCATGTGCGCCAGTTCGTCGAGCACGGCGTGCAGCCCGGTGCCTGTGCCGTTCTCGGCGCTGCCGAGCATCGCGTCGGCGACCACCCGGGAGAGTTCGCTGCCGAATCGTTTGACGGTCATCAGCTCCCGCTGCTCGGTGCCCATCAGGTGCCAGAGCTTCTCGTCGTAGAGCAGGCAGCCCAGCAGCTGTTCGCGCGGGTCGGGCTTCCAGCCCGCTTCGGGTTTGGCTTCGAGATCGATCCCGCGATCAGCAAAGCGGCGTCGACCGCGTCCGGTTCGGATTGCGGCGTTGACCACGCCCTCCTCGACGCGTGCGGCCTGCGCGATCTGCCTGATCATCAATCGACGACGCACCGGCTCAAGCTCGGCGAGTCCCAGATCGCTGAGGCGGTTCAGTTCTTCTTCGATGCGCTGCGCGACTCGGGCGGGGCCCGCTCCGGCCAGCTCGTCACGCAGGCGATCGAACTTCCACTTGATCAGATCGACCGAGCCCTCGATGACTCTGGCGAACACCTCCGCGCCGTCCTCGCGTTTGAGCAGCTCGTCCGGGTCCTTGGCATCGGTGAACCCCGCAAGGGCGGCGATGCGGATATCGATCGTTTCACTCAGGAGGACCTCGATCGCGCGGTCCGCGGCCTTGATGCCCGCGGCGTCGCCGTCAAACAACAGGACCACGGTATCGCAGAGGCGACGCAGGACTGTTGCGTGCCCGCTGGTGAGGGCGGTGCCCAGTGTTCCCACCACATGCTCCACGCCCGCCTGATGGCAGGCGATGACATCGGTGTAGCCCTCGACGATCACGGCCGTGCGTTCCCGCTTGATCGCCCGTGCGGCGTGGTTGATCCCGAAGAGCGTCGTCGATTTCTTGAACACCGCTGTCTCGGGCGAGTTGAGGTACTTGGGCTCGTCCTCCTCGTCGATCTTGCGCCCGCCAAAGGCGATGACGCGTCCGATCTGATCGCAGATGGGGAAGATCAGTCGGTTGCGGAGCGCATCGTACTGACCGTCGCCCCGTTCGCGTTGCTTGACCAGTCCCGCCGCAAGCAGCGCCTCGGTGCGTACATTCTTGCTCGCGGCGAACATGCCCAGCCCGTCCCAGCGGTCCGGGCTTGCGCCGATCATGAATCGTTCGACCATCTCATCGCTGATGCCGCGCCGCTCGATCACATCTCGGGCGGCTGCGCCGTGCTCGGGGTGGCTGAGAATCGCCCGGAAGAACCCGGCCGCCAGGTCGTTGGCCGCGAGGACTTCCCGATTGCCCACGCCGCTGGGCTCGCCATCGTCCGCTGCGCGACCACGCGGCTTGTGCACTGTGAGCTCGATGTTTGCCCGCTGTGCCAGGAACTCCAACGCCTCGCGGAACCCCATGGAGTGGTACTTCTGGACAAATGTGAACACATCCCCGCCGGTGCCGCACACGAAGCAGTGAAAGATCTGCTTTGCGGGGATCACGCACATCGACGGGTTGCGGTCGTCGTGGAAGGGGCACAGGCCGACATACTCACGCCCCTTGGGCTTGAGCGAGAGGTGTTCGCCGACGACCTGAACAATGTCAGAGGCATCGCGCACCCGCTGCCGATCGTCGTTCTCTGGGAACATCCCGCCCAACTCAATTCTCCGTATGTCTTTGCGAGCATCGGAATCACGGGTGTCCGAACCCGCACCGATCGAACGCGACAGGGAGTATATGGGCGCACCTCCGCCCCGTGCGTCCCATCGCCCATGCACACAACATGACGCGGACAAAGGCGAAAAACCACCCATCGAACGCCCGCAGCCGCAAAACGATCGGGATCGGCGTCAACCGCCACCCCTCTCGGACCAACACGCGTCCGATCATCCACTACAATCACGCACATGGTCACTCGTCAACGCATCATCTTTCAGGGTCGAGTCCAGGGCGTCGGCTTTCGGGCGCGGGCCCGAACCGCCGCCAGCCGGTTCCCCGTGACCGGGTGGGTCCGCAACGAGCCCGATGGCACCGTCATGCTCGAGGCCCAGGGCACCGAAACCGACCTCAGGGCGTTCCTTGACGATCTGCGCAAGAAAACCTCGGGGCTCGTTGAGCGCGAGATCCACGCCAATGTCCGAACCGAGCCAGACGAGCAGGGTTTCGAGATCCGCAGGCACTGAACCCCGAACACGCACCTCCAGAACAGGGGTTCCGACCCATGCTGATCCTCTTTGACATTGATATGACCCTGCTCGAAACCGACCACATCGGCATCGAGTTGCTCGAAGCCGCGGGGCGGGCACACTTCCAGGCGGACTTCACCGCCGAGGGCATTGTCTTCGGCGGCGGGCTCGATCCCAACATCATCCGCGACATGCTCACCAGCAACGGGCAGCAGGTGACCCCAGAGAACATCCAGGCCCTTCGCTCGCACTACCACCGGGGGCTGGCCGATTTGGCTGCCCAACGCGCGATCGCCCGCCCGCTGGCGGGGGCTCACGATCTGGTGAATGCCACACGCGATCACCCGGGCATCCAAGCCATCGGCGTGCTGACCGGGAACTTCCCTGAAACCGGGGCGATCAAGCTTTCCAGCGCCGGGTTCAACCCCGGCCACTTCGTCATCAACGCCTGGGGTGACGCGTCTTCGCATGCCAAGCCCCACCGTTCGCACCTGCCGCCGGTTGCGATCGAGGCGTTCAAGGCCTCGCGACAGGAGCCCATCGATCCCGATCAGGTCGTCATCATCGGTGACACCATCCATGATGTCAGTTGCGCCCTCGACAACGACTGTCGCGTCCTGGCCGTCGCGACCGGCCACGCGACCCGCCAGGAACTCGAAGACGCCGGCGCTCACCTTGTCGTCGACGACCTCACTCATACACAGGACCTGCTCGAATGGATCATGACCACCCCCGCACGCCGGTGAGTTCGCCCGAGCAGCACGCACAACCCACGCCGACCAAAGAACGCTTCTCGTCGATCGACACCCTGCGGGGCTTTGCGCTCATGGGGATCCTCGTGCCCAACATCTGGCATTTCGCCTGGCCGATGTCCGACATCACGGGTCACGGGCTCATGAGCGATGCCCCCGCCAATGACCTGGCACGGGACATCACCTTCACCCTCTTCCTTGGCAAGTTCATGTTCATCTTCGCCATGCTCTTTGGCTCGGGCGTCATCATGTACAGCCGAAAGTTCGATCGCGCTGACGAACAGGGCAAGTTCCACAGCCCGCTCTTTGCCGGCTGGTCGCTCTGGTATACGCGCTGCTTCGTGCTCCTCTGCTTCGGGATGATCCACGCCTACCTCTTCTGGTACGGCGACATCCTCACCCTCTACGCCATGGCCGGGCTCACATTGCTCTGGTGGGTGCGTCGTCTCAACCCCATGCTCCTGCTCTGGGGGGGGCTGGGTGTGTTCCTCGCCTGGGCTGCACTCATGATCGGTTTTACCCTGTTCGGCTACTGGAGCTACACCCAGGGCAACACACCCCTTGAGAGTCTCACCGGAGGCGACCCGCATCTCCAGCGGGCCGGTTACACCGGAACCTTCATCGATGCCTTCAAGACCAGATTCTTCACCACCCTGACCCTGCAGATCTTCTTCGGCATCCTGCTCATGCCCGTCCTCTGGGGCATCATGTGCATGGGCATGGGGCTCACCCGCATGAACATCCTCACGGGGCAGCGGTCTCGACGCTTCTATTTCACCGCCGCCGCGATCTTCCTGCCCGCAGGATTGCTCCTCACGATGCTGCTGTACACCGCGTCGCAGCGACGGTTCGGTGACATGTCCGCCTTTGTCTGGCAGTCGGGGGCCCAGTCGGTGGGTGTCCCGCTCGCATTTGGCTATGTTGCGCTGGTCATCGGGCTGAGCAAGTGTGCCTGGGCCGGGTTCATCACCGTCCCGCTGGCCGCCGTCGGGCGTATGGCGCTGACCAACTACTTCACCCACACCCTCCTGTGCACAACCTTCTTCTATGGCTACGGGCTGGGATACTTTGCGCAAATCGAATACCCGCGGCTGTGGCTCGTCGTCCTGAGTGTCTGGGCGATCAATATCATCTTCTCATTGCTCTGGTTACGCGTCTTCAGCATGGGCCCCTTCGAATGGCTGTGGCGTTGCCTGACTTATCGACGGCTCGTCCCCATTCGCTGATTGCTCCCGAATCTCATCACCCAGAACCCGCGGAGTTCGGGGCGTTTTGCTACACTCACCCTCAGAGATCGTCTCGCCACATCACGCATCGGCAAGGAGGCCCGAGCAATGCCCAGCAGTTACCGCGCACTCTGCAACGATTTCTACATCAACTCCAAACTCAATGTGCGTATGGAGCTTCCCACCAACCGCGAGCCCGTTCTTGAACTGTTCGAGCGCACGCGTCGCTCGTACCCGGCGATGAACGCGTTCCGACGCTACAAGGACGAGCTTGCGTTGGAGTCGGCGCCCAACGCGACCCCCCACCGCTGGGTGGCGATCAGGCAGTCGTCTGTTCGTGCGGGGGTGGTGAATCCCACGAATACCGACGATATGTACTCGATCCATCGTGACACGATGGAGACCTCGCCGTACTTCCTTTCGATCTCGCCGCTGGATATTGAGTACATCGAACTCCTCTACGGGTTCGACCTCAACGCCTCGGGGAACCACGATGCGATCGCGGCCAACGCGTTGCTGGCGGGCTCGCCGATGGCGGCGTTGATCGATGCGGCGGACATCAACATTCTCGACTGCCAACCCAATCTGGGGATGAAGCTGGTGGACGACGCGGGCCTTGAGGTCCACTTCGAGGTCAAGACGCGTTCCAAGGGCAAGAAGCCCACCGAGCCCAATCCCGACCCGATCTCGGTGTACCTGACGCTGCGTCGCTTCGACCCGGTGACGGACCTGAGTGATTTGACGAACCAGCTCGACGATCTGATCGAGCGTGGCCAGAACCTCGTGGACGAGTACGCGCTGCCCAACCTGCTGATGCCGTTGCGGGAAGAAATTGCGTCGAGTTCGTTCTGATCCATGC
The DNA here is from genome assembly GCA_043100965.1 of Phycisphaerales bacterium JB052. Classification (GTDB taxonomy): domain Bacteria; phylum Planctomycetota; class Phycisphaerae; order Phycisphaerales; family UBA1924; genus UBA1924. The sequence goes on from JBICHR010000001.1 coordinate 240,475, forward strand.
GGGCAACGGCCGATGTGATATGACGCGATTGATGGTGAACTGTGTCGATACGCAGATCAACCATTGGAAACTGAGCAAAAGATGCTAATATGGGCCTGCGGTGTCGCAGCAGTCTCCTTTGTTCCGGACGAATCATCCATGACCAAGCACTTCTCCATGAGCGTCTTTGCCCTCATGACCACATGTATGGGGGCCCAGGCCCAAGCCATTTTCCCGAGGGCCGATTTCATGGCCACTGACGCGGGGTCGAATGCCGGCTATGGCAGCACCGTGTGCGTTGGCAATGGGCTCATGCTCACCGGCGCGATCTTTGACAGCGAAGCCGCCTTTGCCGCGGGGGCGGTGTATGTGATCGACCTGGCCACCGGGCAAGAACGCCATAAGCTCATCGCCGATGACAGCGCCGCTCTCGATAACTTCGGGAACGCGATCGCGTTTTCCGGGAATCTGGCCGTCGCGGGGGCGCCCCAGCATGATGCCGCGGGGAACAACGCGGGCGCCGCGTATGTGTTCGACCTGGACTCTGGGGCCCGGGTGGCCAAGCTGCTGCCGGATATCCCCTTGGCGCAAGCGAACTTTGGCTCCAGCGCGGCGATGGATGACCAAACCATCGTGGTCGGTGCGAAGCGGGACAGCACCAATGGGACGAACTCTGGCCGAGTGTTCCTCTTCGATGTGACCAGTCAGGCCCAGACGGGCATCCTGAGCCCGATCGACGGCAGCGTTGAACAGCGATTCGGTTCCGCGATCGCCATGAACGAAGACATGATTGCCGTGAGCGCCCCGGGGGATCAGCACAACGGACTCAACGCCGGCGCCGTCTACCTGTTCGACCGCGACGGTGTCCAGATCGCGAAGATTTACCCGGACGACCCACAACCGGGGCACGACTTCGGGTTCAGTCTGGATATGGATTCAGATACCCTCGTGGTCGGTGCGCCGGGGGACGAAACCAACGGGACCCGTGCTGGCGCAGCGTATGTCTTCGACTTGAGCACGCTGCTTCAGCGGCACAAGGTCTTCCCGGACTACGCGCATGAGCTCATGAACTTCGGACAGGATATTGCCGTTCATCAGACCACCATCGCCGTCGGCACATCGTTCTCTGGGCAGGGGTTACAGAACACACACGCGTACGCATTCGATGCGATCAGCGGCGATCAGATCGTGAGACTGCGGAACCCAAGCCAAACCGGCTCGAGCGAGTTTGGCGATGCCATCGATCTCAACGACCAGCGCATCTTCGTGGGCGACGCGCAGGATGATCAGGCGGCATCGAACGCCGGGGCGATCTTTGAATACGGCTACATCTGCGAGCCCGACCTCAACGGGGACTTCATGCTCGACTTCTTTGATGTTTCCGGGTTCCTCAACGCCTTTGCCAGCATGGATCCACAGGCCGATTACAATCAGGATGGCCAGCTGGATTTCTTCGATGTCTCGGCGTTTCTGAATGCGTTCAACGCTGGCTGCCCCTGAGGCGGGATGACAGGCGGGATGACGCATACCCTACCCCATGCAACCCATTGTGCCCACACTCGCTCAACAAGCAGGCCTCGATGCCCGTGCGTTCTTCTATATCCTGCTGCTGCTGATCCTGTGCATCGTCGGGTTCATCATCATCATGAGCGTCAAGCGGCGGATCTTCAGCAATAGCAACGAGCAGGATCAGTCCACGGCCACGCTCATGGAGTCGCTCGAGCACATGCGCCGATCGGGCGAGATCTCCCAGGCCGAGTACGATCAGACGCGTCGGACCATCATCGAGAAGACGCGGGCGATGCTGGATGAGGATCGCGAGAACGCCCAGACGCCGCCCTCGGGCTGATCGTGCGGCCTGCCCCCTCAAACCAGGGCTGGTTATGCGGACTGGCGCGTCTGCAAGCCCGTTCTTCTTTTTCTCAGGGGGCAGTTTTCTCGCCACCACCGCAACAAGTGACTAGTGTCAATGGGTATACAACACAGGGCGCAGACTCGGCGCGATGAATATGCACCAGACCGCCCGATCCCTGTTGAGCCCGGGGCTTCTCTACGCCGATAGCCCCAAACACACTGCGCTTTTGCCACGCCGAACACCGGTCGACAGAGAGGTCCATTTCGTGAACAAAGATCAATCGCAGCGCCCGAATACCGAGTCACCCGTCAACGCCAGCGACTCTCCCGGAGGCAACGGCTCTGACGCCGGCAACGCTTCGGGGTCCGGCGGCTCCGGATCCGGATCAGGCGGCTTCAAGGGCCGCAAAGTCACCACCTGCTCGTTCTGCGGCAAGACCTCCCGCGAGGTTGGCCCCATGGTCGAGGGCCCGGGCGAGGTCTACATCTGCTCCAACTGCGTGGAGCTCTGCCAGAACATCTTCCGCCAGGAGCGCCGACGCGTCTCGAGCGTTTCGGCCCAGCTCAGCGAGATCCCGTCACCGCGTGAGATCGTCGAGTTCATGAACACCTATGTCATCGGGCAGGAGCTGGCCAAGCGCTCCCTGTCGGTGGCCGTCCACAACCACTACAAGCGCCTGATGCACGCCGAGAGCGACGAGGCCAACGACATTGAGCTGGACAAGTCCAACATCCTGCTGATCGGCCCGACGGGCTCTGGCAAGACGCTGCTGGCCAAGACCATGGCCCGCATGCTCAAGGTCCCCTTCGCCATCGGCGACGCGACGACGCTGACCGAGGCCGGCTATGTGGGCGAGGATGTCGAGAACCTGCTACTCAAGCTCCTGCAGGCCGCCGACTTTGATGTCGAGGCGGCCCAGCGTGGCATCATCTACATCGACGAGCTGGACAAGGTCGGCAAGTCGTCGGGCAATGTCTCGATCACCCGCGATGTGTCGGGTGAGGGCGTGCAGCAGTCGCTGCTCAAGATGATCGAGGGCACCATCGCCAATGTCCCCCCGCAGGGCGGACGCAAGCACCCGGAGCAGCAGTACATCCAGTTCGACACCTCCAATGTCCTCTTCATCGTCGGCGGCACCTTCGTCGGGATCGAGGACATCGTGCGTCGTCGCCTGGGCCAGACCAAGATCGGCTTCGGCATCGGCTCGGCCAGCAACGAGAGCGAGGCCAAAGAGCAGCGTCACTTCGCCGATGCCCGTGCCGAACGCGAGTGGCTGCAGGGCCAGATCAACAACGAGGATGTCGTCGAGTACGGGCTGATCCCCGAGCTGGTCGGCCGTCTGCCTGTCATCACGCCGCTGATGCCCCTGGCCAACGAGGCGCTGATCCAGATCCTCACCGAGCCCAAGAACGCGTTGGTGCGTCAGTACCAGCACCTGTTCTCGATCGAGGGTGCCAAGCTCAGCTTCACCAGAGACGCCCTGGAGCTGCTCGCCGAGCGAGCCGCCAAGCGTGCCACCGGTGCCCGTGCCCTTCGTGCGGTGATCGAAGAGGTGATGATGGACCACATGTTCGACCTGCCCGAGATGAGCAACGACGGCGTGGAATATGTCATCGATCGCGCCTCGATCGAGAACAAGACCCCGCTCAAGGACCTCCGCGTCGCCAAGGCCGAATCGGCCTGATCCGCGGCCCACACACGCCCCACCAACGCTCCCGCACGGGGGCGTTTTTTTATGGCCGCCCAACGAAGGAAGGGCGTCTCCCCAGGGGGGTGGGGAGCCGCCCTTCCTTCGCAGTGTGCTTGTGCCTCCCCCCCCCCGGGGGGGGGTGGGGTCGGCGCAAGCAGAGGTAGGAGGGGGGTTAAAAAAACCCAAACCGTTTTAACATCCAATAACCCCACCCCCCAAAAAACAAAAGCAACAAACCCCCCACACACTCGCTCCCGTTGGGGGGTTTTTTTTGAGGCCGGCCAAAGTAAGTTTGGGTTTCTCCTTTTTGGTGTGGGTCGCGGCACTTTGTCCGCTTTTTTTTTGTGGCTCCCCCGCGGCGGGGGTAGGCG
>JBICHR010000002.1:0-283446 GCA_043100965.1 Phycisphaerales bacterium JB052
GCCTTAAGCTGTGCCAACAACAGGAATTTTATGAAAAACACATTATTTATTATTGCCCCCCCCCGGGGCGGGGGGGGTGGGGGTTCGGCCCCACGGCTCGGGGGGGGGGGGGGTTCAAACAACCCAACGCGCTCGATCTGCCAGCCCCCCTCCGTCACGCTGCGCGTGACACCTCCCCCCGGGGCGGGGGGAGGCGGGGAGAGAGAACTTGCTCTTTGCATATCCCCGCGAGAAGACGAGGGCGTAGAAGAAAGGAAGGGTGTCTCCCCATACCCATGGGGAGACTCCCTTCCTTTCTTCATTGTTATTCATTTTATTTATTTATTGAGTTATTGAATTAATAGATATATATACCACCCGTCCCGGGGGGAGACAGGGGTTTGGAAGGAAGGGCGTATCGGTGTGGGTGTGGGGAGCCCCCCTTCCCTCCCGGAGGGTTGAGAGATACACGCACCCGCTCAGAACGACGGGCACTGCCCGATGCTGTACTGATTCAGGAACATCGAGACATCGAAGAAGTTCCACTGCCCATCCCCGGTCGTGTCGGCGATCGGGTCCTGGGCGATGAACGCATTGAGGAAGGCGCTGACATCGAAGAAGTCGAGCAGGCCGTCGTCTGAGAGATCAGCGCGGCACTCGAAGATCACATTGTAATCGTCTGGGCCGTGCATCTGCCCGAAGTCACGGTCCTGGTTTTCGATCAGGTAGGTGTGGACCCGCACCGAGATCCACGCGTTGGCATCGAGCCAGAGCCCGGCATCCTGTGCGACCTGCGAGGTGTGCGTGCTGAAATCGTCGCCGACGAAGCTCCGCTTCCACTGGATGTGGTCGCTCATCTGAGCGGGGTTCTCAAAATCGACCTGCCCCTTCTCGTCGGGGAAGTAGAAGCTCATCGCGTAGGCATCCAGCTCGAACGCGGCCAGCGGCCCGATGTCCGACGCGTTGTGGTGCGACGGGAGGTTCGGGAGCGCATCGTTGTCGTAGCGGATGATGAACGACCCGTTGGGCTCGAGCTCGATCCCGTCGAGGGCGCCCGGCGCGGACATGAAGGGCCCGGAGGTCGAGTTCTGGGTGCAGATACGCCAGCCATCGAGCGACAGCGGCGTATCACCGGTGTTGACCATCATGATGATGTCGCTGCTGCCGATGATGTTGATGAACAGGAAGTCCCGCTCGTCGGCGTGGGTGTTCGCCCCTGCGATGGAACAGAGTGTCAACGCGGCAATGGTGCTGGTGTTCATGATGCGGCCCTTTCATATTCTGGGCAAGGCGACACTTCGCCAACCCCGCCCGTCACGAACCATCATCGCAGATGATCCCTGCCCGTGCCCCCCACTGTTCGGTGGGTGCCTCCGAACGCAGAACAGACACCCAGGGAAGGAAGGGCGTCTCCCCACACCCTTGGGGAGACACCCTTCCTTCGCAGTGTTCCTGTGCCTCCCCGGCTCCTGCCGAGGGCGGATCGGAGGGGGGGCCACATGCCTCCCCCCGCCCTCGCGGGGAGGTGGGCCACCGAAGGCGGGTCGGAGGGGGGGTCGAACAACGAGCACGCTCGGACTGCCATCCCCCCCTCCGTCGCTCCGCTGGCGCGGATCGACACCTCCCCCCGGGGCGGGGGGAGGCGACAACATCAGCAGGAAGGGGGGCTACCCCCACCCACGGGGTATCCCCCCTTCCTTCCTTCACCCCGCCATACCATCTGCCCATGCCCGATCGCCCCTGGAAAGACGAGTACACCCTCCTCTGTGAGAAATGCGGGTATGTGATTGAAGGACTCGATACTGAAGGCAACTGCCCCGAGTGCGGCAAGCCCATCGCCGAATCGCTCCCCGAACGGCGGGTGGGTACGCCTTGGCAGCAGTCGCCGGGGGTGGGGCCGCTCGTGCGGACGTGGTGGATGACGCTGCGGCATCCGTTGCGGACGCTGGATGTCATGCAGGTTCGAGAACCAAACTCTGTAGACAGTTACCTTTGGCTGAACTCTATTCTCGCGAGTTGGATCATCGCGGGCACGGTGTTTATGCGACTGATCATCAACGATGTTGAGATCAGTAACCACCTTGACTACTCAACGGTGTATCAGATATTGCTGGGCCTCGTTGGGGTCGTTTTCGTGCTTCCGATCGTGCTGGTCATGCTGACACGGCTGGAGCAGCAAGGGCTTCGCATCTTCTCAAAGACTCAATCAACCCGGGTCAATCGAGGGGTTGCTCAAGCGATTACATCACATGGGTCGGTTGGATGGGTGCTCGCCGCACTTCTCGGGTTCATCCTCAGCATTGCTGGAGCGTTTATCATCACCACTTCAACACCGAAGCCATACATGGAACCGAACTATTCGGTGTACTACCCAACACCCGCTTGGGCTTGGACACTGGACATTGGTCTCTACGCGCTCGCCCTCCTCATCGGCTTCCTCTTCTTCGAGACCTTCGCCTACCTCGGTCTCCGTCGCCTCAAGTTCGCCAATCGCGTCCGCCCGGACGCTTCATAGCCGGGTGCCACGGCTTGCTCCGCCGATAGGCGGACAAGCCGTGCCCTCCGCAGAACCTGGGGGGCGAATCAACCAACCATCACCGACAAAGGCAGCGCACGGGTTGTCCGCCTGCGGCGGAGCAACCCGTGGCACCCAGAGCGGAAACACCCCGCGAACCAACCACCGATTCCCCCCGTACGACCTAGAATCTCCCGATGCAGCCCAGAAACCCAACCCGTCCCATCTTCGTCGGCGACCAACGCACCGGGATCGTCCAGATCGGAGGCGGGATCGCGCCCGATCACCCACTCGCCAAGGGACTCGCCTCCCCCACCACCACCGCACCCGTGAGTGTCCAGACGATGACCGCGGGCTACACCCACGACATCGACAAGTGCGTCGCCGAGATCCACAAGCTCACCGCCGCCGGGGCCGACGTCGTGCGGGTGGCCGTGCCCGAACGCAAGGACACCGAGGCGTTGCCCGAGATCCTCGCCCAGACCAGCGTCCCCATCGTGGCCGATGTCCACTTCCACTTCAAACGCGCCCTGGAAGCCGTCGAGGCGGGCGTGCACAAGATCCGACTCAACCCCGGGAACATCAACGACCGCGACCAGGTCGAAGCCGTCATCGATGCGTGCAAGGACCGGGGCATCCCCATCCGTGTCGGGGTCAACGAGGGGTCCATCATCGAGCGCAAGGACAAGCAAGCACGCGCCAAGGAACTCGGCGCGGTCTTTTCCGATCAGAAGCACGGGTACCTGCTCTCGATCATGATCGCCAAGCTCGAGGAGTACCTCGACATCTTCTACGAGCGCGACTTCTACGACATCGCCATCAGCGCCAAGTCCATGGACGCGACCGTTGTCATCGATGCGTACACCGAGATCGCCAAGCGCTTCGCCCACCCATTGCACCTGGGCGTGACCCACGCGGGTCCGAAGGAAACCGGGTGCATCCGCTCCGTCGTCGCACTCGGCTCGCTCATGGCCAACGGCATCGGCGACACCATCCGCATCTCCTACGCCAACGACCCAATCTACGAGGTCGAGGACGGGCTCGAACTCCTCTACGCACTCGGGCTCCGTGAACGCAAGGGCGCCGAGCTCATCGCCTGCCCCACCTGCGGCCGCATCCAGGTCGACCTCTTCTCACTCGTCCAGGATGTCAACAACAAGCTCTCTGAGGCCATCGAGGTCCCCATGAAGGTCGCCGTCATGGGCTGCGTCGTCAACGGGCCCGGCGAAGCAGAGGGCGCCGATGTCGCCGTCTTCGCGGGCGATCGCAAGGGCATCATCTATGTCCAGGGCGAGAAGGTCGCAACAGTCGGCGAGGACGAGATCCTCGACCGACTCCTCGACGAGTGCAAGGCCTTCCAGCAGCGCGTCCGCTCGGGCGAGGTCAAACTCGGCGAAAAGAAGGTCGACATCGTCCCCCCCGATCCAGAGGGCGAGCTTGGCTCCGGCTGGGAGAAGATGGCCGCCCAACGCATGGGGCACACGCCGCTGACCATCGAAGGCCAGTAAGCCCCGATAAGAAATCATTTCGTGCACATCTTGGGCCTCAATCCGGCCCAAGACGCTTGGATTCCCCCGCAAGCCGCTATATATTCAGTACTTGCATGCGCACGAGGTACGCTCGTGTGCGACATGATCGCTGAATCCACCCAAACCGGAACTCGGAGACCTGATTGATGAAACTTGCTCGAACTCTATTTGTGATGTGTGCCATGAGCTCGACTGCGCTTGCCGGCGATAACGGCTGCGTGGCAGATTTCAACGGGGATGGTGAACTGGACTTCTTCGATGTGTCCGAGTTCCTCGTTGGTTTCAACAATCAGGAACCGGTCAGTGACCTCAGCGGCGATGGGTTGTACAACTTCTTCGATGTCTCCATCTTCCTGACATCGTTCGCCAGCGATTGCGCCTCGGTCGACACCGACGAGGACGGCATCCCCGACTTCGCCGAGACCAACGACGGCATCTTCTTCAACGAAAACGCCACCGGCACCGACCCGCTGAACCCCGACACCGACGGCGATGGCATCAACGACGGCGACGAGGTCTTCGGCACCGTCGACGGCCTCGACCTCCCCGCGATGGGGGCCAACCCGCTCCGACGCGACATCTTCGTCGAGATCGACTGGTACACAGGCACCGTCGAGGGTGAGTTCAGGGACTTCAAGCCCACAGAGAACGGCATCCAGCGCATCATCGACTGCTACGCCAACGCACCCGTCGAGAACCCCTACGGCGCCGAGCCCGGCATCGACATCCACATCGACTACGGCCAGGGCGGCGTCTTCACCAACGGCCAGCAGCTCCCGGGCGACCCGCCACTCTTCATGACTTTCGACGGCGACTTCAATGTCGTCAAGACCTTCTTCTTCGACGCAAACCGCAAGGGCTACTTCCACTACGCGATCTTCGCCAACCGCCACAGCGCCGCCGAGAACGGATCCTCCGGCATCGCCGAGATCAACGGCGACGACTTCATGGTCACGCTCAACGGCTTCAACAGCGAGTACAACATGTCCCAGACATTCGTCCACGAGATCGGGCATAACCTCGGGCTCCGCCACGGCGGGTTCGAGGACACCAACTGGAAGCCCAACTACAACTCCGTCATGAACTACCGCCACCAGTTCCCCGGGGCCGACACCGACGGCGACGCTTTCGGTGACGGGCTCCTGGATTACTCCTCAGGCTTCAACTTCGATATCGACGAGAACGATGTCAATGAGATCAACGGCGTCATGGGCGTCGGGGTCGATTTCAACGGCAACGGCATCCTCGATGTGTTCAACTACCCCGCCAACCTGAACTGCTCGGCGGTCTTCGCCAACCCCTGCGGCGTCAGCGAGGGCTGCTACGACGGTTTCTGCGAGGTGCTCAAGGACAGCGACGACTGGTCCAACATCAACTGGAACCGCCTCAACGAAAGCGCAGACCGCAACCCCGAGCCCGTTGAAATCGTCGACTGCGACAACGCACCCACGACCAAGTAAGCCCCATCGGCCCGATCACCGACAGATTCTGACCCGCCCGGCGTGACAACCCGGGCGGGTTCTGCTAGATTCATGCCAGCACGCGCAGGAGTCACGCACTTGGTCAGAATCAGTCACATCACGAGAGAAGACCCGCTCTACGAGCAGGAAGTGGCCCTGCGCACCGCGGTGCTGCTCACCCCGATCGGCTACACATTCGAGGATTACCTCAAGCTGGCACCCGGCAGGGAAGAACAGTGCGAGCACTTCGTCGCCGTCATCGACCACCCCAGCGGCGAACGCGTCGTCGGGACCGCCACGCTCTTCATCAGCGCCGACGACAACGGCGAGAAGATCGGCAAAGTCCAGCAGGTCTGTGTTGACCCGCAGAGGCAGGGCGAGGGCATCGGGCGGAAGCTCATGATCGCCATCGAAGCACGCGGCTTCGGCGAGCTGGCCCTCTCCAGTCTCTACTGCCACGCCCAGCTCGATGCGATGCCCTTCTACCAACGACTGGGCTGGACGAGCGACGAGAAGGTCTTCATCGAAGCCGGCATCGAACACAAGAAGATGTTCATCGCCGCCCCAAAGCCCGCTGAAACCGAGTCATAAGCCCACAATTCAGCACGAACCCACCCCGAATCCGGTGTTTTTTGCTGCTTCCCATCGCACAACCCCCTCGCATCGGGCATAATTCAGTGTCATGGCCGAGCCCCACGCACATACCGAGCACCAGATCGACGCCGAACAACTCCGGCAGATCTTCGCCCAGCACGGGCTCCGCACCACGCGTCAGCGTGAAGCGGTCTACCGCGCCCTCTGCTCCTGCGGCGAGCACCCCACCGCCGAACAGCTCCTGGCCCTGGTCCACCAGATCGACCCCGAGGTCAGTCAGGCAACCGTCTACAACACCCTCGACACACTCGTTGAATGTGGCTTGGCCAACCGCATCCCCTCGACCGTCAGCGGCGGCGCTTGCCGTTACGACGCCGACACGGGCGAGCATGTCCACATGGTCCTCAAGGATGGACGCATCCTCGATGTCCCACTGGATCTCTCCCAACGCCTGATCGACGCGGTGCCCACCGAACTGCTCGACGAGCTGTCCCAGCGGCTGGGCGTCAGCTGCTCGGGCATCAAGATCGAACTCAGCGGCGGCTGATCCACAGCCGGCCAAATCCCTCAACCGATCGCTTCACGCAACCGGTCAGGATCCATCAGCACCGCCACCGGGCTCTCAATCCCTGATGACCGCGCATACACACGCACCGCCTGCACCTCTCGCGGACGCAGCTTCATGCGACGCGCCAACGCCCTGAACGCGTGCTCCTGCGGGTGCGTCCGCGCATGGCGACTGCGACGCAAACCAAACCAGACCCCCACCGCAACGACCGGGACCACGACCAGGAACCAAGCGGCCGGCTCGGCACCCGCCATCGGTTGCGTGCCCTGCTCGACAGGGATGTGCAATGTGGTTGGACCGGCTGCGCTCATGGGGCTCACTCCCAAGATCCCGAATCAGAACGCGCGACGCGCGACGGCGACCCAAGCCGCAACTCCCGCGTCAATCGATTAATGCAGCTCCCGGCCCGTTCCCGCAGACGCGGGTCCTCATCGTTCGCCGCAAGCTCTTCCAGACGAGACACGATCGGGCCCCAGCTGTGCCCCACCGCCGACCGGGTCCGCGACGCGAGCGTACGCTGAGCCGCCCATGTGCCCGCCAGCCGGTGCGATGGACGCGCATCACCGAGCATCTCGATCAACGCAGCACAGGCGGCGCGTGCGTGCTCGCCGCCCGGCTGCGCGACCGATTGGTTGATCGCGCGGTACACCGCGCTGGCACGCACCCGGTGATGCTGATCGTCCTTGAACTCCAGAAGCCGTTGAGCACCAAGCGGCACCGTCTCGATCGCGTTCGATCGTGTGCGCGGGTCGCGATCACCGAGCGATTCACTCATCGTGTACCGGGCTGCATTCGAATCCACGCGCCCGAGCGCCGCCACCGCGCTGGCACGGGCACGATCATCACCCCGCTCGTCCTGCACGATCCCGATCAGGTCAAGCTCGAATCGCCGCTCGACCCCGAGCATGCGGATCAGCGTGATCATGTCGTTGCGCGTCGCCGGGTTCGAGAGCCGGTCACGCACCATGCGTGCAAAGCCCGCGGGATCGGCCTGCATCAACCGACGCGCCTGCAAACGGGACGCGGGCTCGTGCGGGTCATCGATCGTCAGTCGCGCCCGCTCCTCAGACGCCAACCGACGCACAAAGGCGTGCGGCGAGCGTGTGTTCTGCACGCTCAGCCTGAGACGGGCACCACCGGCCGGCGAATCAGGACGCGGCGCCCCGGCACCGGTCGTCGACCACCGAAGGGCCGCATGACGCGCGACCCGCGCATCCGTATCAAAGAGATAATCCTGCAAATCGAGCATCGGGCACAACGCCGCCCCCGCGAACCGAACCGCGCACGACGCATCGGCCAGCGCCGGCTCAAGACGAACACGCTGTTCGCCCTCGCTCTCGCCGATGATCGCGCTCCACGCCATCAGCCCGAGCCGGGACGCCTCGCTCAGCGTGTCCCACTCCGACCGCGCCGGGAGCATCGACCCCGAGGCGTTTGTCCTCGCCCGCCCGAGCGTGCCCAGCTTCGACGACCGCGCAGGCCGCATCGCCAGGTGCGCCCGACGCAGCACGATCTCGTGCTCGGTCCGTGTCTCGGCGACACACAAACGATCAAGGGCCGCGGTGCTGATCGAAGAGATCGTCAGCCAGCGCAACGCACGCTCACGCAGCAGCGGGCAATCGGTCCGCTTGAGCACACTCCGCAGCGGCGCATGGCTCGGATGGTTGCGCTGACTCAGCAGGCGACGCATGCGTGAACCCACCTCACGCTCGAGCGGTGTCGCCACCGCACGGTCCATCAGCAACAACGCGGCAATCAGCGGCGACCGGCACCGGTGGCTCGCGAACGACCACGCCGCATCCGCGATCGCGCTGTACAGCGTGCAACGCTCGAGGGCAAGCACCGCAGGATCCGCGGGCAATGCCAGATGCGGCGTGCGTGCAATCTTTGAATACGACGCCCCCAGCAGCTCTGGGGAAAGGTGATCGAGCAGCTTCAACGCCATGCGGAGCAGCGTTTCATCACACGCTCGCCGCACACGCTGCTCCTCGTCACTCAGCAGCGACGCGACGACCTTGCTCAACCCCGGGTCCGCGGTGTCATACGCGATCGCGACCGCGGTCAGCCGGGCCTCAAGGCGAGGATGACGCGCAAGCTCACGCACCGCACCCAGCCAACGATCACGCCCAAGCGCCACCGCGAGCGGACGAACACCGGGCGAAAGGTTCGACCAGCCCCGAGCCAGCGCCATCAACGCCTCATCGGCATGACGCGAACGCCACCGCCCTGGCAGCCGCGCGATCAGCTCAACCGGCCCAGCCGCCTGCTGCTCATGCTCGGGCTGCGCGGCCGAATGCTGCTCCCGACCGGCCAGCTCGATCAGCATGTACGCGATCGAATCACGCTGATCAGCACCTGCGCAGGACAGCGCCTCACCCAGCGCCACAATGCGATCGCGCGTGCGCAGCTTAGCGGCATGCTCCAGCGGCGATGAGATGTGTTTAGCTGGCAAGCTCATGTTCGTATGCTGTTCGGTCTATGGGAGATTTGGCTTAATTGTATCGACTTTATCAACAGGTTGTGGATTGACTGTGTAGAAATCTGATATGTTGTGGGTCAGATTGTGCAACTGTTTCGATATGAGACTGTTTCGCAGTTTGAGCTTGGGAAAAAGATGTTCGTCCCATAAGCTCTCCCTTTCGTCGATTTTTCGTCTTCCACACGAAAAATCGGGTCTCGCGGGCCGACTCGTCGCGCCCGCATCTCCACACTGAACATCCCGGCATGGGAAGGAATCCATGACCCAAATCAAACCCGCACACCTGCCCGGAACCTGCCTGCAGTCATACCAAACCGTGCTGTACTCTCGCCCGCTCCATCCAGAGCTGTTCGGCGTTATCGATCGGCGCAGCATTACCTTCGGCCCATATCAGTTCGAATCATGGCTGATGGAGGGACGACACATGTGCCGCTTCGAAATCAGCGGCGCATGCGCATGCGAATGCGTCAGCGAATCGACCAGCGGCCTGCCCGACACCGGCATCGTCGAATCGATCCTCTGCGCCGGTGAACGCGAGTTCGAGCACCGCTTCGCACGCTCCGAGCTCAACTACATGACCAGCGTCCAGACCGAGCAGCTCAGCAGCAACCTGTACCTCTCAACCTTCGACGAGCTCGACGAGTTCGCCCGCGAGGACAGCTCGATGGTGCACCGCTGGGACGACGAGATCGGCCCGTGCATGAGCATCCTGGCGCACCAGCGATACGCCAAGGAAGTCCATGTGCAGAGCTACCACCTCATCGCCCGCGAGGGGCTCGTGCTCCGCACCCAGTCGCTCTTCGAGCACCTCTGATCCGCCCCAATCCAAAATACCACTCCGAACCCGGCGGTTTCGCCGGGTTTTTTCGTGCATGCGCTCGGGCTTCGCTTGGGGATGGTCGATGGACCGGCTATGCTCTTTGCGATGAACGCTTTACGCACATATCGGCAAACCGGCGCGGGCCTGGAGGAGATCCAGAGCCGCCGAATTATGCTGCCCCGCTGAGGGGCGGGTGATCCCATCACCACTGCCGACCTCGCGGGGCGAAAGCGAACGATCGACGCTCGCCACGACACGCATTCATCCCCCCACTACATCCGATTGAATACGATCCCAGACGATCACAAGGCGGCGGTGTCGTTGACGACCCGCCCCGACCAGGAGCAACCAGACGATGTCTGACACCACGACAGAGACCAAATCCGAATCAGGCCCGAACTACAAGAAGACGGTGAACCTCCCCAAGACCGGGTTCCCGATGAAGGGCAACCTGATCCAGAACGAGCCAGCATCGCTCAAACGCTGGGACAAGCTCAACGACAAGGCCGGGCTCTACCAGGCCATGCGCAACAAAGCACAGGGCTTCGACAAAAAGTTCGTCTTCCACGACGGCCCGCCATACGCCAACGGCTCGATCCACCTCGGGCACCTGATGAACAAGTGCCTCAAGGACTTCGTCGTTCGCTCCAAGTTCATGGGCGGCTACAACACCGGCTTCGTCCCGGGCTGGGACTGCCACGGGCTGCCCATCGAGCACAAGGTCATGACCGACCTCGTCGAGTCCGGCAAAGCCGCCAAGCTCGACACCCTCGACGACGACACCCGACGCATGGCGGTCCGCAAGGAGTGCAAGAGCTACGCGAGCAAGCAGGTCAAGCTCCAGACCGGGCAGATGCAGCGCCTGCTGACCGTCGCCGACTACGAGAACCCGTACCTCACCATGGTCCCCCGCTATGAGGGCGCTGTGCTCGATGTGCTCGCCGGGCTCTGCAAGCAGGGGCTGGTTTACAAAGCCCTCAAACCCGTGCACTGGTCGGTCGCCAATGAAACCGCCCTCGCCGATGCCGAACTCGAATACCAGGACCGCGAGGACCTGTCGGTCTATGTCGACTTTGAAGCCGCCGACGCCGGCGCGGTCTACGACGCGTTTGGTCTCAATGAAGATGACCGACCCGGCGCAACCCCCAGCTTCATGATCTGGACCACCACCCCGTGGACCCTGCCGGCGAACCTGGCGATCGCGGTGCACGAGAAGTTCGAGTACGCCCTGGTGCGTGTCGACGGGAACTTCACGGTCATGGCCGTCGAACTCGTCGAGAAGGTCTGCAAGGCAGCCAAGGCCGAGGATATCCAGACACTCGCCACCACGACCGGCGACAAGCTGGTCGGCCTGCGCTACAAGCACCCCTTCCGTGATGAGGCCCCCAAGCCCGCCAACGAACCCGACGCCGACACCAGCGCCTGCTACAGCGTTGTCAGCGCCGACTATGTCACGCTCGAAGACGGCACGGGCCTCGTCCACACCGCGCCCGGCCACGGTGCAGACGACTACCAGACCGGCCTCCGCGTCGGGCTCCCCGTCTACTGCCCGGTCAAGGGCGACGGCACCTACGACGAGACCGTCCCAGAATGGCTCGTCGGCAAGTCGATCTGGAAGGCCAACGACGAGGTCGCCAAGCACCTGACCGATTCGGGGCACATGTTCTACGCCCACAAGTTCATGCACTCCTACCCCCACGACTGGCGATCCAAGACCCCGGTCATCTTCCGCTGCACCGAGCAGTGGTTCGTCGATGTCAACAAGCCCACCAAGCGCGACGCCAAGGGCCTGCGCGAGATGGCGTTGGCCGCGACCCAGGACGGCGGCACGGTCAACTTCGTCCCCGCCTGGGGCCGCAACCGCATGCGGGGCATGCTCGACTCCCGACCCGACTGGTGCATCAGCCGCCAGCGTGCCTGGGGCCTGCCCATCCCGGCCTTCACCATGCCCGACGACAGCGCGTTCATGACCGAGATGTCCGCACAGTGCGTCGCCGATCTCGTCCGCGCCAAGGGCTCCGATGCCTGGTTCACCATGTCGCCCGAGGAACTGCTCGCGGGCTACGACGCCAGCGCCGATCCCGAAGCCCCCGCCGCCCTCAAGGACGGCTCCGTCACGATCAGTCAACTCCGCAAGGGCCAGGACATCCTCGATGTCTGGTTCGAGTCCGGCTCGTCGTGGAACGCGGTCATGCGCGACCGCTCCGATGGCGAAGACTACCCGATCGACCTCTACCTCGAGGGCTCCGACCAGCACCGCGGCTGGTTCCAACTCTCGCTGCTCCCCTCGCTGGGTGTCATGGGTGAGCCCGCGTTCCGCACCCTGCTCACCCACGGGTTCATGGTTGACAAGGAGGGCAAGAAGCTCTCCAAGTCCAAGGGCGCGGCCCTCAAAGACCTCTTCGACCGCTACGGCGCCGATGTGCTCCGCTGGTGGGTCTGCTCGCTCGCCTACGAGAACGATGTAAAGGTCGACGAGGAGTTCTTCAAACTCGCCGGGGACAACTACCGCAAGATCCGCAACACCATGCGATTCCTGCTGAGCAACCTGAACGACTACACCCCAGACGACTCGATCGGCTTCCCCCCCACCTCACTGGAAGCGTGGGTGCTGGGCGAGTTCGAACAGACGCGTGCCAAAGTGGTCGAAGCGTACAACAGCTACGCCTTCCACGAGGTCCACAAGCTGCTCTACAACTTCTGCAACGCCACCCTCTCGGGCGAGTACCTCTCAGCCGTCAAGGACCGCCTGTACTGCGACGCGATCGACTCAGAGCGTCGCCGCCGTGCGCAGCAGGCGATGTTCGTGATGTGCGACGGTATCTGCAAGCTGCTGGCCCCCGTCATGTGCCACACCGCTGACGAGGCCTACCGCGTCCTGCACGCCATCGACCAAAAGGACACCGACACCTGCGTGCACCTGACGGGCTTCCCCAGTGCGCTCGATGTGCAGCCCGACGCGGCGTGGCCCGATGCGCTCAAGGTGCTCGACGATGCGATGCGGACGCTGGAATCAGCGCGTGCGGACAAAGGCATCGATAACCCGCTCGACGCGGGGCTGGTGCTGCCAGATCCCGAAGGCGTGCTCGCCAGGTTCGAAGCCGTCGACCTGGCCGACTACTGCGGCGTCTCCCGCGTGACGCTCAAGGCCTCGGGCGACATCGAGGTCACCGACCTGAGCCAAGAACCCCGATGCGAACGCTCATGGAAACGCGATGGGACCGTCAAGCAGCGCAGCGACGGCGGCATGCTCAGCGACCGTGACGCGGCGGCCCTGGGGGTCTGATAACCCCCATCGACCGTCGGGTTATGCCGTGTTGATCAAACGCAACACGCCGGGTGAGCGCAAGTCGCACACCCGGCGTTTTTCTGCGCCCGCACCAGCGAATCAGCGCCGATGATGCACCCGATGAGCACCAACCCAGACAACCCGACAAACCACCCCCAGGGCGACAACTCCCGCCCGAGCCCAGCCCCAGAGCAGCGTCGCGTGCGTCCACCGGGCGTCCACGATGTACGCGACCCGTCGGCAAGCCCTGCGGCCGCCGACCAGCTCACCGTCCTGGCGCACGACCTGAGCAACATGCTCGATGGGTCCATGCGTTGGCTCGCGCTCGCCGCGGCCGCCATGCCCGAGGGCCAGCGGAACCACACCAGCGACGACCTCACCAAGGCACGCGAGCAGATCGGCACGGTGCTCTCCACGCTCGAACGCATGAGCGGCATGGTCAACGCCGCAATGCGCTCACGCTCGGTCCCGATCGGCGCTCCAGTCCTGGGTGTGTCCGAAGCGGTCAACATCGCCATCGCGATCGACCACGCCGTCGATGTCGTGCGACCCATGGCCAGCGCCGCCGGCGCGAGCATCACCGTCCGCATCGATCCCCGCGCCGGACGCCTGCCAGCCGGACCGCTCTACACCGTTGTGCTCAATGCCCTGTTCAACGCGGTGCAATCGATCGGATCGGCCACCTCCGCCGATGCGCTCAACCCGGGCGGACAGATCGAGGTCGTCGCACGCGTCGACCCCAAACGCGAAGAGGCGGTCATCGAGATCCTCGACGACGGCATCGGGCTCGACCGCTCGGTACGCAACAACCAGGCCTTCAAGCACGGCGTGAGCACAAAGAACGACCACTCGGGCATCGGGCTCTCCATGTCCCATCAGATCGTGGAGCAACTCGAGGGCATCATCACCCTCACTCAGCGTGAGGACCGCCAGAGCGTCACCCGCCCAGGAGCGGTGCTCCGCGTGTGCGTCCCGATCCTGCGGGATGACATCTCGGACCTGGAGATCGGCTGAGCATGGCAGATCGCACCCGCATCCTGGTGATCGACGACGACGCGATCGTGGCCGACTCACTCGCCGAGTTCTTCGAGAACGACGGCGCGATCGCGCACGCCGTCTATTCACCCAGCAGCGCGATGAACGAGCTCAAGCGAGCCGACGATTCCGGGCTGGGCTACCAGGTTGTCCTCTGCGACATCAACCTCCCCGAGATGGGCGGGCTGGACCTGCTGCGTGAGATCGTCCGACAGCACACGCAGGTCGCAGTCATCATGCTCACGGGCTACGGCACGATCGAAACCGCCGTGCAGGCGCTCCGCCTGGGCGCGGTCGATTTCCTCACCAAGCCCATTGTCGACGAGGAGCTGCGCATCTCGCTCGAACGGGCGCTGCGACAGCACGAACTCAAGCGTGAGAACACCACCATGAAGACACGCCTGGAGCACAGCTTCGGGCTGGCCAACATGGTCGGCAGCGATCATCGCATGGAGAAGATCTACGAGACGGTCCACGCCGTCGCCAGCTCCCGCACCACCGTGCTCATGACCGGCGAATCGGGCGTGGGCAAGAGCATGATCGCCAAGGCCATCCACCAGGAATCCAACCGCGCCGCCAAGCCCTATGTCGAGCTGGCCTGCGGCTCGATCCCCGAGACGCTGCTCGAGAGCGAGCTCTTCGGCCATGTCAAGGGCGCCTTCACCGGGGCCCACGCCGACAAGGCCGGCAAGTTCCTCGCAGCTGACGGCGGAACGCTCTTCCTCGACGAGATCAACAGCGCCTCGCCGGCGATGCAGCTCAAGCTGCTGCGCGTGCTGCAGGAACGCAAGTTCGAGCCGGTCGGCTCCAACGAGACCATCGAGGTGGATGTGCGGGTGATCCTTGCGAGCAACCAGGACCTGGAGAAGCTGGTCGCCGATGGGTCGTTCCGCCAGGATTTGTACTACCGGATTAATGTCGTGAAGATCGAGATGCCTCCGCTGCGTGAGCGGGTGGGCGATATCGCGACGCTCGCCGAACACTTCCTCATCCAGCAGGGTAATGAACTCGGTCGCCAGTTCTCGGGGTTCACGACCGAGGCGCTCAACGCGTTGCGTCGCTACGACTACCCGGGCAATGTCCGCGAACTGAGCAACATCGTCGAACGCGCGGCCGTGCTCTCCAAGAACCAGACCATCGAGCTGACCGACCTCCCAACGCATATCCTCGGCGAGAACAGCTCCCCGCTCTCCATTGCTCCCACCCCAACCGCACAGGAGCAATGGGTCCCCATGACCCTCAGCGACGCGATGATGCAACCCGAGCGGGACATCATCGTCAGGGCGCTGGAGGCCAACGATTGGAACCGACAGCAGACCGCCGAGGTCCTCGGGATCAACCGCACCACGCTGTACAAGAAGATGAAGCAGCTGGGCATCGATCCCGAAGACCATGCCCAGGCCGGCTGAGCACCTACTCCCTTCGCCCGAACATTTGATTCCGCTGGGCCTCATGCAAGTCACGCGGCTCAAGCCGCTCGGGATCGATCACCTCGAACCATCGACCATCCGCATCGAGCACCTCCCCCATCTTGGTGTGCAGCCCGACCAGATTCATCATGCCCGGCCCGAAGCTGTCCCGTGGCCACGCGACCGGCTTGTCGCTGGTGATGCCCCAGAAGGTCGTCCACGCCCCGGCGTGCTTGCCCAGCGAGGCCCCGCCGCCGCAACGCCAAAGATCGCTGCCGTCGCCCGCGTCGATGTTGCAGTACAGGTTCGCGTGATTCGCCCGCTTGTGGTGATCGAGCGAGAGATTCACGCCCGAGCCGTTCTTGATCACATTGCCCGCGCTGAGCCGGGTCATGGTGATGTCGTGGATGAAGTGCGTTTTGAAGGCGAAGTTCATGAGCAGGTTGTCGAGCCCGAGTGTCACGCCGTGGTGCCCCTGCGTATTCTGGTACGCCTTGCGCGATGAGAGCACGGTCAAGCCGTCGATCGTCCCCTGCACCCCGGTGAAGAAAATCGCACTGTCGCAGTTCTTGATCTTCACATCCCGGACCCAGCAATCGCTTGTATTGTTGAACGCGATGGCGTTACGCCCGAGCTCGCTGAAGTGTCCCTCATACGGTACCGCGTCGAACGAAATCGTCATCCCCTCGATGCCCACATCATGCACCCGCGGCTCAAACACCCGCACCGTCGGCGACCACTCCGGACGCACATCCCACCGCAACGGTCGATTCAGTATCAGCCTGCTCCCTTCGATCGAAACGATCTGAGCCACAAGCATCGGCTTGAGATCACCCGTGAGCTTGCGCGTGTCGCCCGGATCCTCTGCGTACAAGTGCCCCATGAGCGTGCGTGCGTCGTTGTCAGTCTGCTCGATCAGCACGCGCTGGCCAGCGATGAAGGCATTTGGATCATCGACGAAGAGCGTCCGATCACCTCGCCGGGTCGGCTCGGTGATCGCGACCCGAGGCGTTGATTCGTAGCCGCCCTTGACCCAGAAGAACCCACCCGACCACGAATAGTTCGAAGTCGGGCTCCCCGAAGTCGTCGCCCCCATGTTCGGACGGACATCCTCAAGCGTCGTGGTGACATGCACGATCGTGGCCCCGGCTCCCGCTCCACGCAGCACGATGTCGGGCTTTTCGATCCAGATGATATCGCTGATGTGGAAGATCCCATGCGGGATCTCGATCACACCCGACTCGGTCTCGGCGATCGCCCGCTTGAACGCCTCGGTATCGTCCTGGGCGTCGAAGGGCTTGGCCCCAAAGTCCGCGACCGATACGACCGGATCACCCGAACGGGGAATCCCGGCACCAAAGCGATAGCCGGCATAAGCGAAGTTCGGGAGGCGGCCATGCGGGTCGTAGAGCTCGCCACGCTCACCCCAGAGGGCCGAGTATACCTGTGCCGGTGCGTGTGCCGAAACCAGACCGACCATCGCCGCAAGCAGCAGATGCCAGTTCATTCGAAGTATGCTGTGGCGCATGCGTCAGCCCTTGATCCGCCCAACGAGATTCCCCGCCTTCACCTCGACACCCTTGAGGATCGAGCTGAGCATGTCCTTGTTCGGTGCATACTCCTTGGCGGTCTGCATTGTGATCCATTCCTTATTGACCAGCTCGGCGAAGTAGTGCGTAAACAGGACCATCCCGTCCTCACGGCTGCTGGCGATCACCGACGGCAGGTCCGAATCCCGCTCGTCGCGGATCAGTTCCCGCACCGTTGGCGAGGTCAGCAGCACCTCCACCGCCGGGACCACCTTGGTCCCGATCTGTTCCACATTCGCGGGCACCAGCCGCTGGGCGCAGATCGCCTTGAGCGTCCCCGCCAGCGAGTTGCGGACAAAGCTCCGCTCGTCCTGCGGGAAGAACTCAAGCATGCGACCGAACGCACCCATCGTGTCCGAGGTGTGCAGCGTCGCAAAGACCAGATGCCCCGTCTCGGCGGCCTGAATCGCGCTCAGCACCGTCTCCTGATCACGCATCTCACCGATAAAAATCACATCCGGGTCCTGACGCACGACATGACGCAACGCCTCATGAAAGTCCGCCACATCGATCCCAATCTCGCGCTGCGAGATGATCGATTGTTTCGGCGTGAACCGATACTCGACCGGATCTTCGATCGTGATGATATTGACTGCACGCCTCTGATTGATTTCGTTGATCATCGCCGCGAGCGTCGAAGACTTCCCCGACCCCGTCACCCCGACCACGAGCACCAACCCATCACGCTCACGGTGAACGATGTCCGAATACACCTTGGGCAGATGCAGATCCTCATAGCTGGGGATCTCCGCCTTCACACGCCGAATCGCCGCGTGGGTGTGATTCCCCGAACGCAGCATGTTGATTCTGAACCGATCCCCCGGCCCGCCATTGGGGTCTTCGATGTGCCAAGCGAAGTCGAGGTCGCCCGTTTCTTCGTACTTGCGTTTCTGGACCTCGCTCAAAATCGGGTCGAGCAGATGGTCGGCTTCGTCCTCGGTGACCGGGTCCGCCTCGATCGGGCGGAGTTCGCCCCCGATCCGGTAGGTGGGCGGGATCCCAACCTTGATGTGCAGATCTGATGCGTCGAGACGGGCCATTGAGCCCAGAAGCTTCTTGATGTTGATCGCACCTCGGAGCATCGGATCCCCTTTCGTGTTCGTTGGGCAGAAGCCACAGTATAACCGATATCCATGTCCACAAAAACCGCATTCTTAATCGACCAACAGCCATACCACGCGTGTATGTACGACCACTTTGTGGAACCTGAACCGGCGTCAGACCCGCTCCGCAGCGACCCTGACAGTGAGCCAATCAGTCCCCATACGCGAGATAAAAATATTTTTAGCAGCCACCAGCGATTCCCCTGCCCCCCTCGATTCACGATCGAGCATAATCTAGCCCATGCGAATACTCGTGATCGAAGACAACCCGAAGATGGCCAGCGCGATTCAGAACGGCTTGAAATCCAACGGCTACGCGGTCGATGTCTCCCACAGCGGGCACGACGGCGAGGACATGGCCGTCATCGAGCCATACGACCTGGTGATCCTCGACCTCATGCTCCCCGACCGCGACGGTGTGGATGTCTGCCGCAACCTGCGTCGCAGGTGCGTCGATACCCCCGTGCTCATGCTCACGGCCCTCTCGGGCACGGACGACAAAGTCGCGGGCCTGGATGCCGGAGCCGACGATTACCTGACCAAGCCCTTCGAGTTCGAGGAACTGCTCGCCAGAGTCCGCGCCCTGCTCCGTCGCGGCGAGGCCACCGAGGGACGCAACCTCGAATGCGATGACCTCACCCTGGACCTCTACACACGCACCGCCAAGCGAGGTGACAACGAGTTCGAGCTCTCAAACAAGGAGTTCGGCCTGCTCGAGTACCTCATGCGAAACCCCAACCGCGTGCTCTCACGCACCCAGATCACCGAGAAGGTCTGGGACATGAACTACGAACCCGGCAGCAATGTGATCGATGTCTACATCTCCTCGCTCAGAAAAAAGGTCGACCGGGGCTACGAGCGTGAGCTGATCCACACCATCAAGGGCGCGGGCTACCGATTCGGCATCCTCGACTGATCATGCCCTATCGGATCTTCACACAGAACTCGAAATCCCAACGCTTCTCCATGCGTGCACGCCTCACGCTATGGATGATGCTCATCGTGACAATCGTGCTCTGGGCGACATCGCTCATCTTCTGGCTCTACATGCGTGAGTCGGTCAACGATGTCTATGTACGCACCCAGCAGCAACTCTCCGCACAGATCGCCGCTCAAATCGAAGAGATGCTCCCCGGCATCACACGCGATGCCCTCATCGAGTTCGAGGACATCGCCCTCAGCTCCGTCCAGTTCGAATCCGTCATCCTCGATGTCTACACCATCGACGGGCGGCACGCCCTGGAGAACGCCGATCCGGTCATACCCGCAGAGATGCTCCCGCTGAGCACCGCGGCCACCACGAGCGAACCAACCCTCATCGCGGATCCTGAGGTCCTCACACGCCTCAACGAGATCGAACAACTCGAAGACATGCACCAGGTCATGCTGGTCCCCATGCTCGGACGAGACGGCCACACCTACTTCCTCCTCTTCGCCTCATCAAACCGATTCGGCAACAGCCAGATCCAGCTGGTGTCCGATCTCCTGCGCACCGTCGCACTGGTCTCCCCTCTGCTTGGGCTGATCTCAGGCTGGTTCATTTCAGGAATCGCCGTCGCCCCCATCTACCGCGCCCAGGAACTGATCCAGCAGCTGAACCCCGTCGACTTCAATACCGAACGCGGTGAGCTGGAGACCTCAAACGAAAGCGACGGCAGCGAGGTCGACGAACTCTCGCTTGAAGTCGATGCTGCCCGCGAACGAATCCAAGCCGCCTTCGAGGCCCAGGAGCGTTTCCTCGCCAATGTCTCCCACGAAATTAAAACCCCCATCGCCGTCATGATGATCGAATCACAGACGCTCGACCTCGACGGGGTGCCCGAGGAAGTCGTGCGATTCACGCACTCCGTGACCGACGAAATGAAACGCCTCGGCGGGCTGGTCGAGAGCTTCCTGACACTCACCCGTCTCCAGGACGGCCACGACCGATCCAGGGGACTCCGTGTCAGCGTCAACGAGTTCATCATGGACTCAATCGAGCACTGCTCCACCATGGCAGGCCAACAGAGCGTGCGCCTTCGCCCCCAACTGCTCGCTGAAGAGCACGAGCTCGACACGGCCGTCCAGGGCGAACCCGAACTGCTCGTGACAATGCTCAACAACCTCATCCGCAACGCCATCCGCTTCTCCAGCGCCGACGGCGTAGTCAGCGTCACCGCCAGGCATGAAGAGGGCAAGGTCTACATCAGCGTGCAGGACGAAGGCCCCGGGATCCCCAAGGACCGGGTCGATCATATCTTTGACCGTTTCTCACAATCCGAGAAGGGGCGACGACGAGGACGAGGCCACGGGCTCGGGCTCAGCATCGCCAAAGGCATCGCCGAACTGCACAGGGGCACCATCGTGGCCCGCAACACCGAACCCGGCTGTGAGTTCCGCATCACGCTGCCGACAACAGCGCCCGAAAATACCCCAGAATAAGCACAGCCCTATTTTCCTTTGGCCGTACGCCAAAATCGCAAGATGAAAATCATTTCATCTGCACTTTAACCTCCGCTCACCTTCGATGCCAAAGGTCAGGGTGGAGGAATGTGTTTTATGCGAATTTACGCCCTGATCGCTTTATGTTTCATGGTCGCCCTGATGAGCGGGCTGGCGTTGTTCTGGTCGATGACCACGAAAACACACGAACTCTGGCTCGACGGCCTCTTCATCTTGGCCCTCCTGCTCACGCTCGTCTTCCTCCTATCACTCATCAAACGCGCCGCATCAGACTCGCTCGTCTCTTCTTTATCAAAGGAAGAGCGGATACAGAAAGACGATCAGCCAAGCGCATACGAGCAAGGAAACGAGTAAGACGCCGCAGAGCGGAAACAGTTAAAACAAAGATGATTTGAGATTCATGTTGCTGTCACTGGGGGTTCAGAACTCCACGCCAATATACAAGCGTGTGAGGGACGGGCCGCCAACTCGCACGATCGAACACAGATCGGCCCATTGAAAGGCAACAACATGAACCGCATGATTCAAAGCACCAAGCAGACACGCCCAGCACTGATCGCCAACTCGGTCCTCGCCCTGGCACTCGCCGCCGGCAGCGCCACAGCCCTGAGCGGGCCGGAGCAAACAAAGCGCTCCACCACTTCCTCTACTGTCAACAACGACGCACGCCTCCTCCACTTCGCACGGGCCGACACACTCATCGGCAGCGACTTGATGAACAACGCATCAGACTCCATCGGCACCGTCAGCGACTTCATCGTCGACCGCGGGTCAGGCCAGATCGAGTTCGCGATCGTCAAGAGCGGTGACTTCCTCGGGATCGGCGGCGAATCGTTCGCCCTGCTGTACAACGAGCTCCGCTACTTCCCCGCCAGCACGGGCTTCCAGACCAACCTCAGCGAAGAACAGCTCCAACGCCGAACCGAGTTCATCCCCGAAAACTGGGAAGAACTCGACGACACCAACTGGATGCAGACCGCCTCGGATTGGTTCAGTGACAACGACGCGGACCACAACGAAGACGCGATGCGGGAAGCCATGCGCGACGGCGAACGCGAAGAGATCGCAGGGCGCGTCACAAAGGTCACCCGCAAGTCATACAAGGGCCAGGAGCAGGTCTTCCTCACGATCGAAGATGAAGATCAGGAAGAGCACAACCTGATCCTCGGCCCCTCGTGGTATGTCATGGGACTCGAAGACGGTGTCCACCGCGATGACCAGATTGAGTTCTCCGTGGTCGAATACGGCGACTACGCCATCGTCGCCGAAGGAAAGGTGAACCGCCAGAGCGTAACCCTCCGAGACAGCGAAGGCAAGGGCGTCTGGGAAACCAAGAACACGGACAAGGCAAGCCAGTATGTGCTCCTGTCCGACATCATCGGCATGCGAGCCGAGATGGTTGGCTCCACCGTCGGCGAAATCCAGACCGCACTCATCGAGGGCGGTTCAGGCCAGGTCGCGATGCTGGCGCTCGACCCAAACGAGAACCTGTTCGGGCTGGGCGACGAGCTGTCCCTGATCCCCTGGGCCGCGACCTCACTGCCAGTGAACGCCTACATCATCATCGATGGCAACGACGCCAAGCTGGAACGCGCACTGGAGATGCCCAGCGATGTCAGCACCCTGCGCACCCCCTCCTCGGTGAATCACGCCTACACCGTCTTCGGGCTCGACATGCCCAAGTTCAAGGCCCGCGATAACACCGCCCCCCCAAAGCACGCCAACAGGGACCACAACGCCATGCACCACGGCGACGCATGGTCGAATAACTCCAAGCTGATCAGCGCCTTGCGTGACGGCGAAGAAATTCAACTCGAAGGCAAGTACAAGGGCATGACTACCCAGAGCATCGTCAAAGGGGCCCCGGAAGCACGCGTCCTGATGATCACCACCGAGAACGGGACCCAACGCCTGATCGTCGGCCCCACATGGTTCAGCGACCGTCAGAAACTCGATTTCGACAACGGTGACACGCTCAGCATTCACGCCAAGCGCGCCACGATCAACGGCCAGGAATGGCTGTGCGTGACCGACATCGACGACGGAGACAACCAGTGGTCATTCTGGAATGACGACAGCCCCGCCTGGTCCAACTAACGAACCCGTTCCATTTTCCCCCAGCCCGGGTGAGAACGCGGGCTGGGGTTTCGCAGGACGCAATCCCGCGGACGAAAGGACTTCTACATATGAACAACCACGAACAAGGCACATCGATCGTACTCGACTCCGAGACAGCCCAGCCAATCGGCATACAGCGACAGATCAACGGCGAAGCACACATCGAACGCCACAGCGACGCCGACGGTGAGGTCCCTCAAAACTCCCCCGAGAGCCGACCAGCTCACCCGGAACTCAAGCCCAAGGCGCTCATGATCCTGATGATCTCAGTCCTGCTGGTAGTCCTCATCGCGGCAGTCGCCGTCGGGATCATCTGGGGCCTGGCACCGGCCGCCCTGGTGATGGTCTTCGGCACGGGGCTCCTCTTCCTGGGGAACCCGGAAGTCTGGGCAACCACCCAGCGCGTCAAGGAACGAAACAACACCAAGAACTGAGCCCCGCTCAGCAACAAACCATGAGGCCAACGGTCGGCGCCTCAACCACACCAAAGCCGACCGAGCACCAGAAGCATCCATTGAAAGGATCTGACATGTCAACCATGACCAAGAACGATACTCAGAAGCCCGCACGCAACAACAATGACACCGGCCTGCGGTCAGGCATCGGCGAAGTGAAGAAGGACGCCCACGCTGTGAAGGAAGACCTCGAAGTGCTCAAAGAGGACACCGCACAGCTGGCCGCACACGCCACCAGCCAGGCCATCGAAGCCGTCAAGGTCGGTGCCAAATCCGCAGGCGAAGTCGCCACAAACAGTGGCGAGAAGCTCAAGCAGTACCACGGAGCCATGACCGAACAGGTGAAAGCCCGCCCAACCGCCTCGGTGCTGCTGGCACTGGGCGCAGGCGTCATGATCGGTCGCGTCCTCGCAGCAACAAGGCGATAAACATGCTCTTCTGGAAAGCCAAAGAGATCCTTGAAGGCGGCGGAGAGCTACTCAAGGCCGAAGCCGAGCTGGCAGGCGTGCGTCTCAGACGCGCGCTTGTCGGCTCCTTCATCGCGATCCTGCTGACACTGCTCGCCTTCACCGGCTTGCTCGCCCTCCTCATCGGCACCGTCATCCTGCTCGCCCCCGCCGTTGGATTGGGCGCGTCGCTCCTTCTGATCGGCTCCGTGGTGATCCTCATCTCCGGTTCGGGCTGGGCCATCTACACGCTCTTCAACCGACGAGCCACGCCACAGCTCGCAACAGGGTCGATCGCTGAAGAATCCCCCCCACCCGAGGCCGAAGCGGCCCAGGCAAAGGAACGCATGGCCAAAGCAGTACACGAACAGAAGCCCGATGAGCCGGATGCATCATCAAGCCCGATCAGCGATCTCAAAGACGAAGCGATCGACATGGCCATGCGCAACCCGGAAATCGTCGGCAGCGTTGCACTTCTCGCACTCTCAGTCGTCGGTCCCGGTCGCTCGCTGCGTTTGTTGAGCCGAGGCATCGCGACCGCAGGCCTCGTGCAAAGCACGATCAGCGCGCTCTCAGCCCAAAACGATACGAACACACGCGAGAATCAAACCGCCCCACAGGACCGGATGCCCCCGCGCTCAGATGGGCACCCCAAACATGCATCCAATGGAGTCGCCACCTGATCCATATCAATCATCCCCAGACCCAAGGCGGGCTTAAGCCCGCCTTTTCAATGCGCCCATACCCTCGAGCAGCACCCACGAAACGAACCAAGCTCACCGTGACTTCTCTACCCACAAGCGTCCGATCTCAGGTGGACACCTCAGCACCGAGATCCTGCGAAGCCAGCTCAAGATCAACAAGCAACGGCAGGTGATCAGAACCGATATCGTCCAGGCGAATGAGCCGCACCAGCCGGAACGACGCAGAAACCAGCACATGATCGATCGGGTATCGCAGCAGTGGCAGCGAAGCAGGGAAGGTGCTGAACATCCCCCGCCCCACCCGCGGGTCACGCAAGCCGCTGACCCGCTTGGCACGCATGGTGGTCCCGGACCAGCCGACATCATTGAAATCCCCGCTGAGGATCCAGTGGTGCTCGGGCTTGGATCGAACACGGCTGGCAATGATGTCCAGCTCAATATCCCGCTTCTTGCTCGAATGACGCCCCGAGTCGCCCCGCTTGGGCAACCCCGGCGGCGGCGGATGGGTCACCACCAGACGCACGCATCTCCCATCGGGCAGGCACAGCTCGGCCCAGATCGAAGGTCGATCATCATCCACCAGGGAGCGCACCTCGCCCTGCTCGATCGGGAAGGACGAGAGCACAACCATCCCGCGCCCAAGCTCCCGCAACTCTTTGACCATGTAGGGATAGCGCTCGCGGTATCGCTCAATGTCATCATCCCATTGCTCGTCGGTCTCGACCATGGCCAGAACATGCGGCCGCATCTCCATCAACCGGTCAATCGCAGCGGCCCGATCGGCATTCGTATAGTCCACATTCGCCGTGATCAACCGGATGCTGCCATCCAACGGTGGTTCCGTTTCCCCGCGGTGCCCATCACCCGATGCGCGGGTCGAGCTTGGGACCTCCGGCGTGGTCAACGCGGTGAACTTCCCCGCCCAGAACGCCTGGATCACCACGCTGGCGAGCAGGATCGCACCGGACGACCATACGACGCCGCCCCACCCATCACCAGACCGACCAACCCCGCTGAAGTACACCGCCACACCAATCGCCAGGAGCACGAGCCCCAGGGTAAACATCTGGGCTCGCGGAAAATCACAGACACGCAAGACCCAGCCCCGTCCAGGGATCAGCGACAACAGTGTGACCAAGCCGACGCAGCCAACAAGAATCAACCAAACGATGACCAGGAACTGCTGCATGACGGATTCGACTCCAATCGGGGTGCCGCATCATATCGAGGAATGCCAGAAGAATCAGCGCAGAAAAAAGATGACGGAGCGCCAACAGTGGCATTCTCCGTCATCAGGGGACGACCGGATGTGAAGCTCGTCATACTTATGCCCGTGCATCTCGCATGTCACGGATCTGGTCGTGGCGCGACTTTACATTGGTGTATTGACTCTGCAGCACATCATTGACGGCACTGCCCGCGGTCTCCTTGAGCGTGTCCTCATAGCGATGCTTGATGGCGTCCTCGCCACGCTCGGCTTCGGCGAGCACCGCGTGCTCGTCGCCCTGCTGCACGGTGCCTCTGAGTCCAAGCCACCAGCGGTGGACGGTGCCCTTGATCGATCCGCTGTCCTCGGGGGTCTCGCCGTTGACCTGAATGATCGATCGCAGCTGGGCCGCGTTCTGTTCACGCTCGTTGGCGCACTGGCGGAACATATTGGCGATATCGGTGTTCTCGACCTTATCAGCCGCGGTGCGAAAGCCCTCCGAGCTGTCGATGTTGATCTCGATCAGGTTCTGAATGCCACTGATGGTTTCGTTATTGAGTGTGCTGACGCTTTCCATGATGTGCTCCTTTTAATGGTGAAGTCTGTGTAATGTGAATGCTGATTCTGCGGTCGCTTATCCGTCGGCGGCGTCCTCGACCTCGTCGACGGCATCGTCGATCGCGTCGCCAGTGTTGTCGATCGCGTCGTCGACCGATTCGCCGGCCTCTTCAACGACGCCGTCGTTGCTGTCGCAGCCGACCATCAGGAATGCTGGGGTCGTGGCGAAAGCCAGGGTGCCGAGCACGGCGAGGGCGTGCTTAGGTGATGGGCGTTTCATAGGGTGTTCCTTTCAACCGATGTTTCAGAGTTGTGCTGTGTCATATGTGCCGTGCGTGCTGCAGGCCGCTCAGACCCGGACCTTGGGACCATTACCCCGGACCAGGCCCGCGATCAGCGAGAGCAGGAAAAGAACGACAAAGACGAAGAAGAGAATCTTGGCGATCGATGCCGCCCCGGCGGCGATGCCACCGAAACCGAAGATTGCGGCGATGATGGCGACGATGAAGAATGTGACTGCCCAACCAAGCATGACTGTGTCCTTTCTGAGCGGGTCTCCGCTCTGGTGATTCTGATGAGCAGCCCGTTGTTGGCCTGCCCGTGTTGTTCATGTGTATATTCGTGTGCGTGTGTGACACGCCGGTGACTGTGAGATGAAGTTCGATTCATTTTGAACTTCATCTGATCGAAGCGGATCAGTCCTTGGCATCACTGGCGGTGTCCGAGATCGCGTCACCCGCCGCTTCGATGTCATTGCCAGCACCCTCGACGGTGTTACAGCCCCCGAGCATCATGGCGCAGCCCGCGAGGACGAGTGCGCAGATGCCGGTGACGGTGCGAGCGTTGTGGTTGTTTGTTTCTGTCTTCATGGTGTGTACCCCTTTTCAGGTTTGCCCTCGGGCGAGTTCCCTCAGGTCGTTGTACACATATTGGCGTCGCACTATGGAACCAGGTTAAAGCGTAGATGAAAGTGCATTTATCTTGTGCGCATCAAAAGAATCCGCCCCCCGCATCGAAACGGCGGCGGCTGGCAGCGACCAGCGCAACGCAGCGGGTTGGTTCAGCTCAGCTTCGAGCCACGCACATCACAAACAGCACGTAGAAGCAGACACACAGAATCACCGGACCGGCACCGTCACGGCCCCGCCCTCTGCCCGACCATGCGCCTGGCTGGCCGAGTCATCGAAAATCCACGGACCAAGCATCCCGTCCATGTGGTACAACAGCACCGTCTTCTCATCGGTCTGATTCCACCGTGCCGGGGTGAACGACTCCCCACTGTACCGAGCGGAGCTTGAGAGTCGAACCTCATCGATCAGACCCGGGAACATACTGGTCGCCCGACCACCGCCGTTGACATCCGCACCGATCATGAGCGGAAAGGAGTTGACCCTGCGTTTGCCCGAGCCCTGCTCACGAGCCACAAGCCGACCATCGATATACAGACGCACCTCCGTGCCATCGTACACGCCCGCGATGTGGTACCAGCGATCGATCTCAAGCATCGCGCTGGCCGCTTGTGCGGTCGTGTACCCATCACCGAGCAGCACCGAGAACGACGGCCGCCCGTTGTTGACGAAGAACCCGTAATCGCTGCTCTCGGTTTTCGCGACGAGCCCGGTTCGATTCTCGAACCGATCCGCACGGAACCAGCACTCGAGAGTAAACGATCCCTGCGGCAAGGTAAACGAATCATCGGGCACAACCACAACATCACCGCCCGGTCGCTGCGAAAGCTCCAACGCGCTCTCGTGCATCGGCTGGGCCGGGCGAGGTAGCAGCGAAGGATCGAGCGGGATCACGGACTCACGCGCCGGGATCGTGTATCGAAAACTCTTTGTCAGCAGCTCCCGCTCCAGCACCAACTCAGGCACCCGGAAGGTCGCATCGATCTCCCCCGCCTCACGCAGCACACGAAACCCGAGCGTTGCCCGCTCACCCGGGTCAAGGCGACCATGATGATGATCAGAGGGAAAAACCCACCGGCTGTCCCAAGACCGCGCCTGCAACATGAACTCAACCGGATAATCCGTCGGGTTCTCGATCTCCGCCTCGATGTAGGCACGCACCGATCCGTCCGGCTCAAAGCGCAGTTCAGATTCAAACGCCGGCTCCAGCTCTGCCAGTTGCCGCGACTGGCTCGCCAGGTCACCCGTGATGTCGCGGACATCCATGATCTCACCGACCGGGATCGACGCGATAGCGATCTGCTCTTGGCGCACCGTCACAACATGGTAATGATGCAAATACCCCGCATCAGGAACCGTGCCGACCTGATGACCACCCGTCGTCGCAAGCGAGATGTATTCAATGCCATCATGCTTCCCGTCGTGACGCATGTAGTGGATGTGCCCGGCAAAGACCGCTGACACATTCCCCGCCTCAACCAGCATCTGATGCACATGGTCCCAGTCATCCCCGTACCCACCCTTGAGCCAACGCGGGTGGTGCAGGAACACAAAGGTATGATCGGCCTCTTTCCCCCGCTCGAGCGCTTCAGCCAGAAACACCCTCTGCTCGGGGCTCATCCGCTGTGATTCCGGCTTGTTGAAAGTGCGCTCACCGGTCTCAGGATTGCCCTCGTCCGTATACAGCACGATGAAGTAGTTGTTCTTGTGCGAGAACGAATACCACAACGGGCCGAAGTGCATCTCATAGAGATCCTCCATCTCGTTCTCCGGCTTCTCCTCCGTACCCCGATACCGCCAGTACACATCATGATTCCCCGCGACCGGAAACCACGGGCAGAGCAGGTTGTCCATGACCGCTCGAAACTCACGCATCTGCGTCTTCCACTCGTCCGTCTCGTTGTAGCCCTGCACAAGGTCACCAACAGTCAGAACCATATCCGGCTCGAGCAGGTTCGTGTCACGCACCGCGTCGGCGAGAATCGCAACGCCATCATCCGGCCCACCGGTCCGATCACCAAAGACGACGAACGAAAACGCATCATCCTCAGTGGGCAAGGGGATCTCAACGGGCGAGTCCCGGTCGGTGTAAAACCGCGACGGGTCGTCCGTGGTCTCATGCTTGGGATTGTGTGGGTGATGATGCCGCGTGTGACCAACATGCTCCGACTCCGGTTTCGATTCGGGCTCAACCGCGCTCACACCGGGACTCGTCAAGAACAACAGAAACAAGAAAAGAGCAACTCGCATCGGCATCTCCGTCATCCCATTGTCACAGCCGGACCATAAACTGAAGAACTGTTACGCGCGCGCCTTCGCACCCGAACCAACCGCCATACGCTCTACACCCATCAGGTGCATCAGACGCGGCAAGATGTCAGTATTATCAATCAACGCCGGGAACAGGTCCGCACCGACACCGACCGCACTAAACAACACCATATCAGATGTGTGATTCTTGCTCGAGAACGCCACACCACTGCGATTCGCGAGCAACGAACTCAACCGAGAGCTCACCGAGTCCGCCTCATGAAACAGGTTGGCACGACCCTCGACCTTCGGATTGAGATACGCAAGATCAGCGTTCTTCAGCGGCACCCCGGTCGCGAAGTTGATCACCTCACGCTGAACCCCAAGGTTGCGAAGCTCCGGATCCCGCTCACGCAACTCATGAAAAATCCAATCGAACGAACGCTGAGCGTTCGCCAGACTCAGCAATCCGCGTCGGGCCGAATCGGCGTAGACATTCAGCCCAGGGTTCCCATTCCCATGATCCGTCGTCACCAGCAACAGCGTGTCATCACGACCCGAGGCATAGCTCGCAAGGTACCGCAGCGTGCGATCAAACTCGATTTGCTCAAGAATCATCGAGACCGCATCATTATTGTGCGCCGCATGATCGACACGAGCCGCCTCCACCTGAACCAGGAACCCACCCTCCAGGTAATCAAGCTGCTCGATCGCCTCGCGTGTCATTCCCAGCAGGTCCGCATCATCACCGTCGCGATCCAGCGTGTAAGGGATGTGATCATCAGAGAAAATGCCGACAAGCGAGCGACGCTGACGCGCATCACCGATGGCACGCGGGTTGGTGATGTACCGACCACCGAACCCAGAGCGTGCATCCTCGCCAAAGTACCTCCCGCCGCCACCGAGGACCACATTCGGAGCACGATCAAGGATCTGCTTGGCGATCTCCTGCTCCATCGTGCGGACCGGAACATTGGCAATGAACCCGGCGGGCGTCGCATCGGTAACCTTGGCCGTGGTCACAAGCCCGGTGCGGTACCCCGCCCCATGGACCCGCTGAAGAATCGGTGTCAACGCCTCCCGCTCCACGCTATAGCCGATCGACTTGTTGTAGGTCTTCTGCCCGGTTGACCATGTCGTCGACGCCGCCGCAGAGTCGGTAACGAGCGAATCGGCGCTGTGCGTCGTGCAGAGCCCGCTGCGGACATCCGGTCGCATCATCAATGCCGGCCAGTAGGAATCCTGCCCGAGAACCGTTTTACTGTACAGATCGGCAAGCGTCATGGTCCCCATACTCATGCCATCCGATACCGCAAAGATCACCCGACGCACACGCCCGAACTGATCGTCGATCGAATCCGGAAGCTCCGGCGTTGATCCTGCGCCCCCCCCGGTGTGCGATGCACGCGCCGGCTTGACCTGCGAGAGCGCAACGGCCCCAGCCGCAAACGCGGAACTCGAAAGAAAGCATCGTCGTGTCAGATGATTCATCACCGACTCCATTCGCTCAGCCAGAAAACGCTGTGTGCCGCAGGAAAGATACAGCCATTCCCAGAACCGCCCGTCACAACACAATCACGGCCCAGGCAGCCCGGCATCCACACAAACATAGCCCGGGTGAGCACAAGCACCGCTCCTTGAATCAACTCTTCACACGATCCTTGCAGCAGGACTTGAACCAAACCCCTACACCCAATCCGCGCAATCAACTTGTGTTAATACTGCATAAACACGGCGAGCAGAACCGTGAACAGGAAGCCACAACGAACCACGACCAGCGCGTTGAGAACCCGCAATCACCACTTCAACCGAACGCACCACCCGCATCAGCAGCGGCGCATCGGAGAAACAACTCAGCGAAACCGGACCAATCGGGCATCAGCCGGGACGCGTAAGAACCGCCCCTCCGGATACGCAACCCGCGCACCGTCGACCTCGACCAGCACCTGGTCCGATTGAGCGACCTGCATGGCCTCTCGGATCTCTGCCAAGGAGATCAAATAACCGCTCGGCGGGAGGCACCCCGGCTCAATCTGGATCGAAATCTCGCCGTCGGTGTTCCGAAGCTCATAACTCAGTACCCCGTATCGCGTCACGAGCCCACGCACGCCAAGCGGATCTGGGCCGCCGAGCCAGTCACTCGGCACACCCGCCGCGAGCACCATCGATTGCTCGTCCTCATACGCAAACATCGAAAGAATCGAAAGCACAGCCCCGGAACCAACCCAGGTATGCGGCATGTCGCCCACGAACCGGCCCGGTGCATCGCGGAGATACGCGATCTCCCCCCACTGATGCCAGCCCGCAGGGTCTTGCAGACCGAGCAACCAATCCATGTAGGCATTCGCCCGATCAACCCACCCCAGCCGCACAAAGGTCCCAACGGTCCGCACCTCATAGGGAGTCATCCCATCCCACTCACTGCCTCCGATGCGTGCCTCCGTCGAGCCCCACGCTCGCTCAAAGGTCTCAAGCAACAAACCCTCATCAAGCACGCGAGCGGCGTCCGTCGGGTAGTAGGCAATCGATGTCGATGTCGCATCGAAGTCACCCAGCTCGACACAGCCGGGCACATACCCAATCCCATGAGCGCGTGTCGCAAGCGCAACCGATGAAGCGATCGAATCACCAAAGCTCACCGCGAGCGTACGAAAACGCGCGGCATCGTCATGCTCCCCGAGACGCTCGGCGAGCGCGACCGCGTCCCAGAGCCCGCGGTACACCCAGAAATCATCCCAGTACGAATGCATCGGCTTGGCCGAATACCCCTCATGACTGATCGACTCAGGCATCAGACCCGAGCTGGCACGCACAAGCGGGTCCGCAGATTCCGTGTACTCCGGGGTCAACCTGGAATCCCGCATCATTTCGATAAAATCGACCGCCGCACGGACGCCAGGGAACATGCGGCGGGCAAAGACATCATCGAACCCCCCGCCCGCTTCAGCGACATTGCGAATCGCAAAGATGAACTCGCCCGGCGCATCGTTCTCGTCGACAGGATCAGGTCCCCGCGCGTCGACCACGCATGGCACCTTCCCGGAACTGTACTGATACCCGCTGTACCATTCGATGAACGCCCGGGCCTCATCCAACCGGCCCACGGCAATCAACGCCGCCGATGTCATCGCACCGTCACGAATCCACGACCGCTCATATGAACGGGAACCGGGCTGAATGCGCTCCGCATCAGCATTGATCAGAATGTAGCCAATGTTCGCATGCATCGTATCGCGAAGCCTCGAACGCGATGCCGGAACCAGAATATCAGTCCGATTGAGCAGGCCCTGCCAACGCGATCGCTCACGCACAAGGGCATCGTTGAACAGTTCGCCGCTGATCCGCACACCCGACGCACGATCCGCAGCACGCATCGGCAACGAGACGATCACCTCGGCCGACTCGCCCGCCACCAAGGTACGATCAAAGCGCATGGCCGCCGAAGGAAAAGGCCCCTGACCAGCACGCGGACCGTCACCCCACTGCCCCGCATCCATCACCCGCCCCAGAACACCCCCGCTCGGGCTATCTGCGACAAGCACCGCATCCGCATCGATGCTTGTCTCCATGAACACGCCGCCATCAATCGAAACCGATCCACGATCAACCTCGATCATGCCCGCATCGACCGCACCGCCGACCGTATTGAGAAACTGAGCCGCCGGAAGCACCTGGAACGGACGAGACGACAGCAGCAACGAAACACGCTGGTCTTCCTGATCCGTGTTCAGCAGGGCATACCGCACGAGCACACGCTCAGCAGCCTCCACCTCGGTCGAGATCGCGGTGATCTCGAGTTCAAGCCCGTCAAGACCCCATCGCACGGTAGGGATCGGCAGGTACCCGGAATCAAGCGACTGACTCAGCCGGGCATCAGCCCAGGTCTCGACCCGCCCATGACGCATCACGAACGGCTCGACCGAATACCCCGCCTTCACCGGCTCAATCGCACCAGTCGCGGAGACAAGCGCCTCATCCGCCCGGTCGGGCAAACCCAGAACCGTCCACGCAGACAACGCGCCGTAATACTTCGGGTACACCCCCAGAGGCACACCGCGCCCCGCGAGATCAGCAAAGTACGCATTCGAGTGAGACCACCGCTCGACAGGCACAAAGCGAACACGCTCTAGCGTTGCCCCACCCCGTTCTACACGCAAACGCACAACCCGAGCCTCATGCTCAGGCAAATAGACGCCATCCAGCCCGCCGTCCGACTCATGCACGCCCGCGATCTCATCAAAATGAAGCCCATCGCTCGACGATGCAAGCTGATACGAGAACCGGTCTTGCTGATCGGCCCACTCCAACTCGATCCCGCTGAACTCGACAGGAACCTCGAACCTGAAATCGAGCGCCCCGCCAGCGTGCGCGACCCATTCGTACGAGCCATCTGGCCCAACACGGCCAACCCGATCCCCATCCGCGTTCGCAACCGTCGGCTCAACCGGTTTGGCTTCCTCATCTGGCAGTCGCTCATAAACAAGCTCATCGAGCCACACGCTGCCCTTTCCACCCCCCGTAGCCGTAACCGCGATCTCGATCGCACCGACCCGCTCGATCGGAGCCCCCTCACTGGGACCCCACGCAAACTGAAAATGGCGGGGACGCATCGAACGCAAGCTCCAATCCCGCGGAAACACGAAGTCCCGCTCGACCGACCACCAGACATTCTCCCCGCCCTCATCGATCAGCTTGAACTCCAGCGTGTTTGGGCCGCCCTCACCCCGGTACCGAATGGCGAAGCGATAGTTCGGGTCGAGCTGCAGATCAACATCCCGACGCAAAACGCAGTACCCAGCACCCGCGCTGAAATCATAATCGAGCCGCAGGGCCCCATCGACTTCGACGATCTCGCCACCCACACCGTCGGCCAGTATCAGAGACCAACCTTCCCCGTTGTCGAAATCATCAAGCACATCTGCAACACACGCAGGACACGACAACAACAAAGCCGCCAGAAACACCCAACGCCCGAGCACACTCGAACCAAAATCAATCATCAGCCAAGCTCCTCAGCTCAGGGACACCCATCGATATAGGCACGGAGGTACGCCGATACATCAAAGAAATCGAACGAACCGAACGGGCGTGCGAGATCCGCCCGCGGATCCTCCGCCGCATACGCACCGAGAAACGCGGACACATCAAAGAAGTTCAACACACCCTCTGGCGTCGAAAAATCCGCAGCACAGTCCGGGCGATACGGGACCGCAAGCACCGCATCAATCAGACCGGGCCGCATCAGCTCAGCGAGCCCAATCGCACCGATGACGACATCCGGGAGCCCCGCGTCACCAGGCAAATACCCCGCGTCAACATCCGAACGCCGAAACAACATCGATGCGCCCGTGGCAAAGTCCTGCCTGGCACCGTGGCGATACGCGTGGTACGCGCCAACGCTGGGAGCCGTGAGCCCCATCGAACCGAAGCCCATCAGCGAAGGGAAAGACGATACATCACCAGGGTGATCCGATAGCGAGTCGGCGTGGTACCCACCCCAATCAGACCGCGTGGTCCCGGCACTGAACACGGTCATGAAAGCCGGCGCATGGTCATCGCACCACGCACCGTTCGATGCCAGAAGGTTGACCATGTGCGTGGCCCAGTCCGGATCTGACCGAAACGATGCCTGCCCAATCCAAGGATAAAGCGAAACAAAGGCAGGCAGGTGCCCCCCAGGCCAGTTCGTAGTCACATCAAGCCCGTCGATATACGCGGCCGACGGCAACGCCGAGCGGTCAAGCCAGAAATCCAATGCCGCATCGCTCTGCCCATACCGAGCGGCCTGCGCCACAAACATCACACCCTCGTTGAACGCCCCGCTCGCGGTCGCAAAGTCTGGACCACCAGAAGCCGCAGCCCGCAGGTACAAAGCCCGTGTCCCCGCCTGGATATACGAATCCCAGTGATCCAAACGATCAATGATCGTGTCCACGGCTTCGACGACAAGATCGTCATCCTGATAAAACCGCCTCGCCCTGTCAGCGCTCATGACCAACAGCATCGTGCTCAGCGTGGCATACTCTGAGTCCCAGCCAGGCGCCGAGTCCCCGCTGTACGGGTCATACCAATGATGAAAGATCCCATCGGCACTCAAACGAGGCCTGATACCATCGGGCATTAGCCCCGCGTACCGCATGAGTATGTCACGCACAAGATCGACGGAGTCCTGATCGCCAGCAAGAAAATCTCTGGCGATATGAAGCATGACGACCCACGCCGCACCGTCCGGGCTCGCTGGATGAAACCGTGTGCTCCCCGCAGCGACATCCGCATCAATCACCCAGCCCGCCGGCTCACCATCAGGCGCCACCAACCCCCGAGCAAACCCAAGGACCTGCTCAAACTCGTCTTGCATCCACGCCTCGTAACCGAGAACCAAGGACGAATCATCACGCACGAGCTGCGCCCCCTGGCTGTTCGCGATAAGCATCCCGCCACAGGCCGTGCTCGCCAGATCCGCAGAACCCTCACCGGTCTCAAGGTACACAGTGGGCGCAAACGGCAACAACCCCGTCGCCTGAAAACGAGGCACCAGCAACACCCGATCCCCAGAGAGCACATACGCACCCTCCTGCGCGGGAGAACCGAAATGATCGCTGTACATCACCCCCTTGCCCTCAACGATTGAACCGACCAGCTCCGCCACAGCAAAGGGCGGTGTCAGATCGATCCGGTACAACTCCGAGTCGCTCACCGCGAACGCAAACCCAAGCGAACGCGCCAGACCAAAACCACGCACCGGCTCAGCACCGGGCAGCGACCAGGTGTACTGCAATGTCCCCTGCGTGTCATTCCGATACGCGTCGTACACACGCACCGCACCCGAAGAGGTCGAAACCCAGAGCTCGCCCCCAAAGTGCATCGCCGCAAGCCCCGCCCCACCGCCATCGCCGATCTCGGCCCGACTGAAACGCGTGAGTTCACCGGTCGCCGTGCTATACCGAAGCACCACATCCGACCCGAGCCCATCAGCACTGGGCGCGTCATCAACAACCACGATAAACAAACTCCGCCCGGAGTCGGTCCATGCCAACGCAACCGGCCCGTCGTCATCCGAACCAAGCGACATCCAAGGCGCATGCTCGAGAAGATCAGTTCGCGTGATGCGGTGCATCAGCTCCTGCCTGATGTCACGGATCTCGATCGTATCCCCGCCCGTCTCACCGACCGCGTACCAACCGCTCAACTCGGCAGCCGCAACACACCCCGCACCACCAGTCGCCCCCATACCCCACGCCTGAACCACAGGAGCGGCATGACACAGCACCGGAAACACGCATACCGTGAGCAAGAAACCGAAACAAAGATCAAACACACACCGACGCATCAACCCTCCACTCCGTTACAGCGTCCACGGCAAGCCGCTCGAATCACGCTGCACAAAGGCCGTCGCAAGCCGCGCATGACGCGGGGTACTCTCAGGCTCCTCGATACGCCGAATGATCGACTCGATCGCAGCATGCCCGATCTCACGCACAGGCATCCGAACCGAAGACAGCTTCGGCCGCAGCAGACTGCACAACCGAGAATCATCGAATCCAACCAACCGCAGACTCCCGGGGATCTCCACACCCAGATCACGAGCCGCGTTGGCAATCCCGATCGCAATCTCGTCATTGGCCGCAAACACCGCGGCATCACGCAGCAACCCCTGATCAATCATCGACTCCGCCCACTCCCAGCCCCAATCAAAGGAGAACTCCTTGCGCGCGATCTGATCAGACTGCGGCTCATGCCCACGCTTCCGAAGCGCGGCGCAAAACGCCTCCAGCCGCTCGTCCGAGTCAATATTGCCCCGATGAGCCCCAACAAAGTAGCAACGCTCTGGGCTCCCATGCTCAAGCAAATGCTCAACCGCGCGACGAGCACCCGTACGATTGTCAACCGTGATCGTGTCCACATCCAATCCCGGCTCATCCACACCAATCACGACCACCGGCTGATTCAGCTTGCTGATCCCATCCAGATCAATCCCGCTCCGCTCCGTGAGCATCACGATCAAACCATCAACCAGATCCAACGCAAACCCATTCCCAGCACCACGCTCGAGACGATGCGCATTGGAACTGACCAATAGGTGATAGCCCAGCTCGCACGCACGATCGTCAAGCGCACACATCAGCTCAGAATAAAACTCACCATGAATATCAGGCAGGGAGACACCGATCACCCGGCTGCGCTTCGTCAGCAGACCCTTGGCAAACAGATTCGGCCGATACTCCAACTCCTCAATCGCAGCACGAACACGCGCCGCTGTCGACTTCGATACCTTCTGAGGCGTATTCAGCACACGACTCACCGTCGCGATCGAAACACCCGCCCGATCAGCAACACTCCGGATCGAAACTGCACCCGGACGATCAACCTGACTTGATTCTTCTTGCTTCATGTGTCACCATGGTAGCATATGAAAACGATTACACAACCACAATACACCGCCCTCACCATCGCCGCATCAACCCTCGGGCTTATCGGTTGTGCCAACCAGACACCCAACCAAGACCACAACCCCATGCGCGTGGACGCCACATCCATCACCATCCAATCGCCCCCCCAGACACCGCGACCACCGTTCAACTTCAACCAAGAGGAACAACGATTCCTCGACGAAACTCAAGAAGCCACATTCCGCTATTTCATGCAGGCCGTCGCACCCGAAACCGGCATGGTCTACGACCGCACCAGCAGCGATGTCATCAGCATCGCAGGCGTGGGATTCCAGCTCGCCGCGTTACCCATCGGCGTCGAACGAGGATGGATCACCCGCCAGCAGGGCGCTCAACGAGCACGACTGATCATCAAATCGCTCAAACAAGAACCCAGCAACCGAAAAGCAGGACTCTTCTACCACTTCATCAACCCACACGACGCATCCGCCCGACGCGTCGGGAGAGAACTCGTCGTCAGCACCGTCGACTCAGCACTGCTCTTCTCAGGCATGATCGTCGCAGCCCAATACTTCCAGGGCGACATCCTGACCGACACCAACACCCTCCTCGAGCAAGCAGACTGGTCATTTTTCGCCGCCGACCCGGGGGATGATGCCCCAGAAGGCACATTCCTCAGTCTGGGATGGAAACCCAGCTCCGATGCCAAACCCACCGCCGAGGGCGAACTCCTCCCCTACTACTGGCTCGACAGCGGCGATGAACACAGACTCACAACCTTCCTCGCCTCCTGCGCCACCAACCCAGACCACCGCGTCCCAACAAGCATGTACTGGGCACTCCGACGGCAGCTCGGATACCACCAGGACCAGGGACACATCGTCTGGTTCCCATACTCGGGCGCGCTCTTCACCTCCTTCTTCGCACACCTCTTCATCGATTACAACACCCTCGCCACCGATCACCCGTCAGCACACAATCAGCACCATCGCGCAAGCGTTGACTGGTGGGAAAACAGCCGAAGAACCGTCAACCTGCACCGAGACCGCGCAATCCAAAACCCCCTCCAACTCCCAACACTCGCCCCCGACGCATGGGGATTCTCAGCGAGCGACGGCCCGGAGGGGTATGTCGTCTCAGGCCAATACCCACAACCCGTCGAGATGCTCGGTGCCCAGCCCAATCGCGACTTCGCCACCTACCAACCCAACACCGACTGGGGCGACGGCATCATCGCACCGTACGCCGCCGGGACCTCGATCATGTTCGAACCTCAGCTCGCCATACAGGCACTCAAGCGTGCAAAATCCGCATCCGCTACCGACGCCCGCCTCAGCGTATGGAACCCCCCAAATCACCAACCCTGGGGATTTGTCGACGCGTTCCGCCTCGATCACGCCGGTCAGCTTGATTGGGTCGCAGAGGACTTTGTCGCCATCAGCCAAGGCCCACTCATCCTGGGAATCGAGAACGCACGAACCGGACTCATCTGGGAACTCTTCATGGCACACCCAATGATTCAGGCCGGATCCGAAAGACTCGGCCTCACCCAGGAACACCAACCCTGAAGCAGATTCATGCCCCGCAAATGGGCTTTTCGTCAAGAAATCCTCGAATTATCACATTTCACGCTTGCAGCCAGCCCACGCCCCCGTCAGAATGTAACCGTTTACAGGGCTCGGTTCGGTTCTGACCCGCGTGGGGGACACCCGCCCCATCAAGAAAAAGCAAAACACACGAGGAGAGAGACATGAAACTTCACAACTGCATCGGGGCTGGCCTCATCGTCTGCGTCGCGTCATTCGCAAACGCCAGCGTCAATGACATCGCTAGCTTCGACGACAACCCCCGCATCTTCAACGACTTCGCAGACAGCAACCTGTCACTCGTGAGCAACTACGACGCCATGGGCAGCAGCGTCAGCCTCTACGAAGACAACTACGGCACCGGCGGCTTCGCCAATCGCCACGCAACATGGTTCGCCGACGCAGGCACCAACAGGGTCGATTTCGACTACGGCGACGCATTCGACATGCAGATGACCATGCAGATCAACCAGGCATCAAATGTCGGCAATGTCGAAGCCGGTTTCCAAGCGGACCTCTTCGGCTTCGGGCTCTTCGGAGCACTCACATCCAACGGCGAGATCGCCGCGTTCGGTTCGGTGCTGCCGTTCCACAGCTTCGGCACAGGCCTCTACAACATCGGCGACGAGCTGATGCTCCGCATGGTGCACACACCGGGTGACGGCGAGGGCATCGGAGCACCCTCGACCATCGAATACATGTACAACAACCTCACCACCGGCAGCGGATGGGTCAGCAGCGGCGCCATCGACTTCACCACCACCGAAGGTGGCATCCCAAGCTCATTTGACATGTTCACCGGCGTCGGTGCGCAGATCAACTCACCCGCATCCGACGCCGTGGTTGAT
This sequence comes from Phycisphaerales bacterium JB052, assembly GCA_043100965.1. Taxonomy (GTDB): domain Bacteria; phylum Planctomycetota; class Phycisphaerae; order Phycisphaerales; family UBA1924; genus UBA1924. Next base: position 40,282 of record JBICHR010000002.1, read on the forward strand.
ATCAGCTACAGCAACATCATCACGAGCGTCCCCACACCGGCAACCCTCGGGCTCCTCGGCCTCGCCGGGCTCGGCTCCGCACGCCGTCGTCGCTGATGCTCAGCCCAACCAGCAGCGCAGACTGCCGAAACACCACAACCGGGATGGACGCTCAAAGGCGCCCATCCCGATTCCAACTGAGTCCCACCACCCTTTGTTTGATGAGGAACGAGCATGACGCTCCAGCACCAGTACGGACGCTTCATCGAGAACGATAACGCGTACGAGATCACCGATCATCGCACCCCGCGCCCATGGACCAATGTGGTCAGCAACGGACGCTACGGGTTCGTCGTCAGTCAGAACGGGGCCGGGTTCTCCTGGCTCGACCACTGCCAGCTCAATGTTCTGACCAGATGGAGCATGGATCACATCCGTGACGACCGCGGCAAGTTCATCTACCTCTCGGATCTCGACGAAGACTGTGTCTGGTCCGCCACCCCCCACCCCTGCCACACGAAGTTCGACGCCTACCGCTGCGTACACCGCATGGGCAGCACAACCTTCGAGACCTCCTACAAGGAAATCGATACTGAGTGGACACTCGGCGTGGCCCCCGATGACAACGCAGAACTCTGGACGCTCACGATCACCAACCGATCCGACCGCCCGCGATCGATCGGCGTCGGCGCGTTCTTCCAGTGGTGCTGCGATGCCGCCCCCGACAGCACACGAGAGTTCCACCGACTCTTCTTCACAACCAGGCACGACGCAGAACGCAACGCGATCTACGCAACCAAGAATGTCTGGAACGCACCCTTCGGCACCCCCGAGGACCATTGGAACCGCTCGTGGCCCTATGTCGCCGGGTTCTCGATGCCCACGCACGATGGGGATGAGCACTGGGCAACCGCGGACACAGAAGCCTTCTTCGGGCGTGAAGGCGATCAACGCCGCCCAGAAGCACTGACCGCCGACTGCACACCATCCTTCGGGCGCTTCGCCGACCCCTGCGGCGCTCTCGGGGCCCGTGTCAAACTGGCACCAGGCGAATCCATCACGCGGACATTCGTCTTGTCCATCGCCGAGACCCAGGAAGAGCTCGAGTCCACGCTCGACAAATTCTCGACACGCGATGCCGTCGAAGCAGCGCTGGATCAGACCACGGGCAACTGGGCCCAGATGCTGTCAAAGACCACAGTCAAGACAGAGTCCAGAGACTTCGACCTGCTCAACAACACATGGCTCCCCTACCAGGCCATCAGCGCCCGCCTCTGGGCACGCAGCGGGTACTACCAGCAGTCCGGTGCCTACGGCTTCCGTGACCAGCTGCAGGACTCCCAGGTCTGGCTCCTGCGCGAGCCCGAGCGATGCAAGCAGCAGATCATGCTCCACGCCGCACACCAGTTCAAGGACGGCAGCGTCTACCACTGGTGGAACCCGATCACAGAAACCGGGCTCCACGATGAATGCAGCGACGACTACCTCTGGCTGCCCTTCATCACCTGCTCCTATCTGCGGGAAACGGGCGACCTCGGGATCCTCGACGAGACCGCACCCTTTGTCGATGAAGACACGCCGCACACGCTGCGTGAGCACGCAAAGCGATCGATCGCACGGGCGCTCTCACGAATCAGCGATCGTGGGCTGCCGTACATCGGTGACAACGACTGGAACGACGGGCTCTCGTCCCTCGGCGGAGGCGAGTCGGTCTGGGTCGGCTTCTTCCTGATGATCATCCTCGATGAGTTCGGTCAGGCACTCGAGCGGAGCGGCGATACCGAAACGCCAAAGCTGTACAAGAAAGCACGCGAGGCGCTGCACAAGGCGATCTGCGAGCACGCATGGGACGGCCAGTGGTTCAGGCGTGCGACCGATACCAACGGCCGCTGGCTGGGCTCGAAGGACTCGCTCGAGGGCAAGATTTTCCTCAACGCCCAAACATGGGCCATGTTCGCCAACGCAGGCAGCGACGAGCAGCGTGAGTCGGCATGGCAGGCCGTCCGTGAACAACTGCTCACACCGTACGGCCCACTCCTGCTCGCCCCCGCATACACCGTCCCGGATCCAGAAATCGGATATCTCTCGCGATACGCTCCGGGCTCTCGCGAAAACGGCGGCGTCTACATGCACGCCGCGACATGGGGCTTGATGGCCGCCGCCAAGCGGGGTGATACCAACGCAGTGGGCTCGATCTGGCGATCGGTCTCGCCGCCGCTGAGGTGTGAAGATGCCGACGCTTACGCCGCCGAGCCCTACTGCCTCCCAGGCAATGTCGATGGGCCACTCTCGACCTGCCCAGGACGCGCGGGCTGGACCTGGTACACCGGGTCCGCGGCGTGGCTCAACCGGGTGAGCATCGAGCACCTCATCGGTGCCCGGGCCGACTGGGACGGGCTGCGGATTGACCCGTGCCCATTCCCCGAGATGGGCAAGGTCAGCGCGGTCCGCCAGTGGCGAGGACGCGAGATCCGCATCCACTTCGATTCGCGGGACTACAACCCTGAACACGAGTGCGTCCTGACCGTCAACGGCAGCGTCGTCCAGGACAACATCCTCCGCGAGGAGAACATCGAGGCCGGAGGAAACGCCGACATTCAGGTAAACTGGAAACCCGCGGGCGAATCAACCGCAACCGTCCATGTTCGTAAACGCGAAAGGAGCCAGGCATGATCCATAAGAGATGTTTCCCTGCGAATCGTTTTCGCCAGAGCGTACACGCCTTTACCCTGATCGAACTGCTCGTGGTCATCTCCATCATCTCGCTGCTGATCGGCATCCTGCTCCCATCCCTCGGGCGCGCCAAGGAAACCGCCCAAAATGTGCTGTGCCAGAATAACCTGCGTCAGATCGGGGTCGGGATCCAGATGTACCTCGACGACCAGCGCAACCCCGCGTTCCTCGACCTATACCCATTCGTGAATACTCAGCAACGGAGTGATGATGGTAAACTCGAGGTGAATCCCGTCACCGGTAATCACGACATACGCGCCCAACGGTGGAACGCAATGCGTCTTCTAGAGCCCTACCTGGGCGGACAGGTGCAATCTACATTCGATTGCCCTTCAGCCCGCGGCGCCGCCTCAGTGCTCGATGAGCAAACACGACTCGAGTTTGAATATGGCGGAAGGGTTCAGGTGCTCGACTATGACCTCGACGGTGTCGAAGAGTACAGCGAATACTGGTTCAATGACTCGCCAGTAGATGAAGCAAACAGGACCGATCATGGAGTATCAGGTCAGAAAATTCGATGGATCAAAAACCCATCTGAGCTCACTTACGCAATTGACGCCGTGGACTGGATCCCCCGTCACCGTAACTTCGATAAAACAGACACTGACGCAAACGGTATATCGTCCTCTGGAGCAAGCAACATGCTCCGTGGCGACCTGCGAGTCCAGCAAAAGAGTGAAGCGGAGTATGTGCTCGAAACCGACAAGTACAACTCCGCCCCCGAGTTCTTCAACTGGGGCCACTTCTACCCCGACAACTGAGGTCCATCCATGGGAATCCGCGAGATACTCAATGAGAAACCGGCGATTGGCAGATCAATCGCTTTTCTTGCAGTCGCTGCCGCAATCTTCTTCGCCTTCCGAGCCGGATCGAACGAAGCGCCAGACAGTCTCGAACGCCGCTCGCAGATGGTCACCATCCGTGACACCCTTACCGGCGACGAGTGGGAAATGAACCGGGGCCAGTTCGAACGCCTGCTGCTCACCCAGCAGGGACAGATCGACCCCAACGGCGGCGTCCCCAGTAAGTTCTCCGACGGCAAACCCGTTGGCGTACTCGTCGACAAAAACGACTGGGAAGAAACCGTCAAACGCATCAACGCCATGAAAGCCCAATACGGCTCCGGCGGCTGATCGTCAATCACAACACGCTCGCAACGCCCTCGCCATCCGATCCAGACGCAGCCCGACTGGTTGCTCGCCGCGCATCCAGCGCGGACTTGATCTCATACGCCCGCGCTTCATGCAGCGGGTACAGACGCACCAGCACCAACGAGAACACGCAGAGCACGATCGGCAGCCCGATCTCGAACACACGCATGAGCAGCAAGGTGCGTTCGGTCTGCACCTCGATGTTCTGATCAAATCCGGTGAGCTCAAGCAGCAGACCCGCGACAAGATACGCGACCGCCATTCCCATCTTCATGAACCACCAGAACACCGCGTAGTACGACCCCTCGCTCCGCGTCCCCGTGTTCAGCTCGTCCTCATCGCACACATCCGCAACCATCGCGCTGGCAAGCGTGAAGAACATAAGCATGCCCGCTGAGAGAAGCACCGTCGGGATCAGTGTCAGGTACGGATAGCTGGGGTTGTAGCACACGATTTTGAGCAGCTGGGCGCTGGCCATGAACGCGATCGCCGTCGTCATGGTCTTGCTCTTGCCGAACCGCTTGCTGATGTACACCAGCGGGAAGACAGCGACCACCGAGGTCAGCCCCCACAGGGTGCCGTTGAGCCCAAGCAGCGATGAGGCGACCTTCCCATCGCCCTGGAAGAGGTAGAACACCGCGATGTAGTTGGCGAAACCGTTGACAACATTGAACCCCATCACCGTCGCGAACACGATACCAACCAGCACCAGGAAGGTGCGGTTCGAACCGGTGCTCTTCAGACTCGACCACAACGACTCTCGCTCCTGCTTGAGCACCTGCTCCTGATGCCTTTCTTTGCACAGGAACGCGCATGCGAACGCGGGGATGAGCACCATCACCGCAGCGACATAGGCAACCCGGCGCATGCCATCGACCTCATCGCCGCCCTCACCCATAAAGATGTCCCAGTTGGCCATCGCGTAGAACCATGGGGTGGCGATGGCGCCGACATTGCCGATGAAGCTCTTGGCGCTGAAGAGGCGTGTGCGTTCGTGGTAGTCGTCGGTCATCTCCATCCCGAGCGCACCGTGCGGAATCTCGAACATGGTCACCGCCGTGTAGAAGACCAGTGACATGCCGAGGAAGTACCAGAACTGCGCGATCGCATCCCAATCGCGCGGTACCGACCACATCATGATGAACGAGATGGAGACGGCCAGCCCGCCGATGAAGATGTAGGGACGCCGGCGCCCCCACCGTCCTCGGGTGTTGTCGGAGATGTGACCCATGATTGGGTCGGTGATGGCGTCCCAGAATCGTGGGACCATCTGGGATACGCCGACGAGGATGGCGCTGATGCCGAGGCCGACATTGAGGATGAGGCCCGAGAGTTGACCGACCGAGTTGAAGAGCGCGATGGGGACGAAGCCGCCCATGCCGTAGGCGATGAGCTGGACCCATGGGATCCGGTCGCGTGCGGCGGTGGTGTGATGTTGCGGCTCTGCAGGCTCGTATCCTTGCGCCATGGTGTCCCCGTGCATCTCGCGTGTTCAGGGTGAGGGATTGAAAAACCGCCCCGCGACGCATGCACGGGGCGGTGATGGAGGGGTCAGGTTGATTCCTCGATGCGCGTGGTGGTGATCACGGGCAGCCGGCGGAGTATGCGGTGAGGAATGCGGAGACATCGAAGAAGTTGAACTCACCGTCGCCGTTGAGGTCTGCGGCGGCATCGAGCGCGTTGTATGCGGTGAGGAATGCGGAGACATCGAAGAAGCTCAGCTCGCCGTAGGGTTCTGCGAAGTCGGCTTCGTTGCATGGGCCGTCGGATGCGCCCTGAACGATGCAGAGGTCGTCGATGTAGACGGTGCCTGTGGGTGATCCTGCGCCGAACTCACCGCCGAAGAATCGGAATGGGAGTACGGTGACGCTTGTTGGCTCTGGCGGGAAGTCGCCGACATCGAGGATCATCTGGTCGGTGACGACGAACTCGAATGGCATCCAGAAGCCGCCGGTTGTGCTTGCGGGGAATGCGAACTCGAATGCGCCCCAGATTGAGAAGTTCGGGGGTTCTCTTCGGAACTCGAGTTTGACGCCGACGATGGTGTCGGAGAGTTCTTCGCCTTCGGGTACGAGGTAGTAGCCGGAGACGGTGACATCACCACCGAGGTAGGTGTAGTCGGGGTCGTAGAGGTCGCTGCCGTCGGGCCGGAAGATGTTGGTGGACCAACCTTGGAAGCGGGTGCTGTCGCCGGTTGCGGGTCGGAGGCGGAGTGCGCGATCGCCTGTGCGTACGAATGCGTCGGGGTCATTGGCGTCGACATAGTCGCCGGAGTTGACATTGAACCCGTTCCAGCCGATGGGCATGTTTGGCGAAGCCGGGTTGGGGTCTTCGAAGCTCGGGTTTGTGAGCAGGTTTGCATCGTCGTTTGCGGTGGCTGCGGCGCTCATGAGCATCATGGCGACGATCGCGGTTCCTGATCGTGTTGCTTTGTTGATGTGCATTGGGGATCTCCTCAGGGCCTAGGTATGTGGCCTCCTCCCCCAATGTAAAGGTTTTCATTTCTTGATCAAGTTTTGTCCTCCAAAACTTTCGTATTTTCTTGCCTGCTGCGTTGGCTCGCCCGGCCTGAATCGGGGCTCAGGGGGCGTGAGGCGTGTTTTTTGGGGGTCAGGCCGCGTGCTGGGGCGGGGGCGAGCGTTGGTGGATCGCGAGAGAAAATTGGGTATCGGCGTGTGTCTTGCCCGGGATCGGTTGCGTGCTCCCGGCACAGGCGACGAGTGACTGGGCCGGAGGATTGCTGTTGTCGGCTCGGTTGGGTGCTGCGGGCACGCTTGGTGCGGTAGTCGGTGTTGTGGTCTGGGCTTTGGTCTGGGCTTTGGCCTGGCCTGTGCTTGGGGATGTGGATGGGGATGCGGGTTGAGTTGGTGTTGGGTCTGGAGCCGACGAATGGATTGGTTGGGTTCTCGGCTCTTGGGTTGGCGCAGGTAGAGCGTTGGCGTGCGGGTTGGGCATGGTGCCGAGCTTGCGACTGGGCTGGCTGCCGGGCTGGATCGTCTGGGGCGGATTACACGCGAACGGGTGTTGGGGTTGATCTTGTGTGGTTGTGTTGGGTTGCGTGTGTGTGTTGAGTCGGGGTGTGTCCTGGTTTGGCGTCGGGTACGGGGGTACGGAATCGTTGCCGGACTGATGCGGGTCGGTGTGTGGGTGGTGTTGATGTTGTGGTGTGCGGGACGGGTCGGTCGGGTCTGGTTCGTCGCTGGGATCGTGGGGCGCGTGTGGGTCGGCGTTGGTGACGCGGAGGATTTGGGCGGCTGCGAGGCGGATGGTTTCTGTGTGTGTTGGGCTGGTGGGTTGTTGTGCGGCGATGTCTTCGAGGGTTCGGAGGGCGGCCGTGCGTCGGAGTGTGTCTGTTGCGGTGCTTCTGGTGTGCTCGACGGATTGGAGGCGTGCGATGTTGGCCTGGAATGCCTGTGATTGGACGATGGCTTCGAGCTGGTCGAAGGAAAGTTCGTGGCGGGAACAGATGTCGATGGCGGTGAGCCGTCGGTCGATGAGGTCGAAGAAGAGTTCTGGCGTGAGTTGTGTGCGTGACATGATGTGGTGAATGTACGCGATGGTCGGGTGTGGGGCAAGGGTGTATTTGGGTTTTGATTGGTAGTGACGGGATTCTGCGCACAAATGCGGAGATCAGCTTTTAAAACGGACTGTGATACAGCCCCCACATCGCTCTTTGTCCAGTACTGGCACTTCTTTGATCTTCATGTATAAGGAGTTGAAGATCTGGTTTCTGGTATTCATGCCTACCATTACTGTACTCTGATCGCTTTCTTTTAGACCCAGAGTATCACAGCAGCAAGACACAATTGTGTTATTCTTGCAGAAATGGCCAATGTACTCGACCAGCGCATCCATGGAGAGACAACCAATTTCTAGAGAAGGTACTGTGATACATGAACACGCGAGGCAATAGCACACCAAGATATCTGCAGCGATACGGCCGACAAATGATTGAGGACCTGAACGTTCATACAGGAATCCGAATCGCAATCGCAAAAGTCTTTCTCACAAAGGAACTCACATGCCTAATATGATAGATGCCAGTGAAGTATACGATAAAAAACTAAATTTTCTGATAGGCTCCGGTGCATCGTTCGGACTACTACCGACTCTCTGGCTAGAGATCAAAAACGAGAAAGGCAACCCATGTAGCCTCGAAGAGCTCGGCGTGTATCTCAGTGACGATACGGCTAACGATCAACGCAACACTCAGTACACCGCACTTTTCATGCACTACTACATGAGCTGCATACGGCCCGCAATCGAATTTGATGCAGGCAATGTTGAGCCCGGAACAAAGAGTGATGTATTAAAAAACTACAAACTCTTTTTGCAAAATATTATCTCGCTACTTCATCGAAGAGATGATCAAGATAAGAGATGCAATATCTTTACGACCAATTACGATGGATGCTTTGTATACGCAGCCGACTCAATTTTCATGGACAAAAACATTGAGCTTGCCCTGAACGATGGAGCAAATGGCTTTTTTGAGCGAACTTTAAGTGTTAGCAACTTTGATATATACCACAGTAAATCAGGCATATTCGATCGGCATACACGAGGCGTTCCCCAGGTGAACGTGATTAACATGCACGGCTCAGTGTACTGGAAGAAAAGAGGAGAGAGAATTATTGTTGACTACACAGACAAGAGCAACGCTGAGCTGCTTGAAAAGGAAACCGAATACAAGCTAGCTGCCTTCGCAAGCTGCCTAAATGACACGAAAAAATCCTTCATTGACCTACCGAGAATTGATTTGACAAACGAGGAAATGGATAAATTTTGGATACGCTACAACGATCTACCTATTGTAAATCCGACCAAATGGAAATTCAATGAAACCGTCTTCGAGGAACACTACTACCAATCTCTCCGCATGCTCAGCTACGAGCTTGAACGAAGCTCAAGTGTTTTGATTGTTTTCGGATTTTCATTTAAAGATGAACATATCCGCAGCCTGGTAACGAGATCACTTTCAAATCCTACGCTACAGGTATTTATCTGCTGCTTTAACGATAGCGAGATGACGTATTTCAAAAAAATATACGGACAGTTTTCAAATGTTGTGTATATAACACCAAAGGATGGCAATCTAGATTTTACAGCATTTAACAGTACCGTTCTCAACCCAAGCGTGTCACAGTAAACTACCTGGTGGCCGGAGAAATTATATGGACGAGCACCTAGCCATATGTGTCGGGGAAGTGATTGAGGTTCGCGGAGTCAAGATAATACTACGTATGTATGACGATGCAAATATGGACACTCTGTTCTACAACGGTGAAAAATTTAGGGGAGTGTCTATCAGAGAGTTTGTGGCGATCCGGAGAGGTTTTCGAGAGATTGTATGCGAGATCGAAGGGGAGTATTTGGACGAGCGACTAGTTGACGACGATGGTGGCAAACGCACATATGTCAGAAAAGTCCAAGTTCGCCCAATTGGCTACTTTGTGAATGGTAAGTTTTATGATGGAATCAAGTACTTGCCAATGATTCGTGATTCTGCGTTTTTACTATCAGAACCCAGTGTTCAAGCGATATTTCAGCACGATGACCCAGGGCCACAATTTATCCTTGGAAAGATGCTAAAAGAGGACCTGCCAGTACAGCTGCCATGGAGTCGAATGTTTAACTCACACCTAGCAATCTTTGGCAATACTGGCAGTGGAAAATCAAACACGCTCGCAAAAATGTTCACTGAGTTGTTTGGAAAACTACTAAACGGAATAAGAGGCAACAGCAACTTTATCGTTTTTGATTTTAATGGAGAATATACTGCCGACCAGCTTGTTTCCGCCAACGACAAGGAAGTCATAAGCCTTGACACGCGATCGAATGAAGGAGATAAATATCTATTGGCAGAGAATGAGCTGTGGGACACAGAGACCCTATCGCTTCTGTTTAAAGCAACCCAGAACACTCAGAGACCATTTCTTAGCCGAGTAGTAAGGGGAAGATTCAAGTTTGGAGGCACCCCCGAGTCATTGCGAGCCTACTATATCTCTATAGTAAAACGTCTATTTTCCACCCCAGGCGTACTTGGCCAAGCCCTTTCCTTGCTAAGAGAGATCACCACAAAACTTCATCAAGACAACTTTGCCAGCTTCTTAGAAACAATTAAATACAACTCCACAACTCGAACCTTTTATATAGACAACGACCATCCCTTGGGCGGAAATAAACAATTTGCGAACGGCAACAGCCAGTTTTATGACGACAAAGTGGCTCACTACATGCACGATATTAATATCGTATGCGACGATCAGTTTGATGAATTAATAATTCGATCGCATTTGCAACTCATTAGCGATCTCCTCGGCAACTATGTCCAGTTTGATCATATTCAGCCATTAATGAAAAGAATGGACTCTGCAGTGACTGACCTGAAGAAGGTACTCAAAATTGGACCTGTAGCTGTACAAGAAAAATTACTAACAGTGGTCTCTATGCGTAAGTGTAATGCTGAGACAAAGAAAGTTTTACCGTTGATGATCGCGAAGCAGTGCTATACAGCACACAAAGAACATGTTGATAACCCACCATCATCGACTCTTCATTTAGTAATTGACGAAGCCCATAACATACTCTCTCAGCAGTCTTCTCGAGAGCACGAATCATGGCGAGACTACAGGCTAGATCTGTTTGAGGAAATCATAAAGGAGGGTAGAAAGTTTGGTGTTTTTGTCGTAATTTCAAGCCAGAGACCGGCAGACATCTCGCCCACTATTGTTTCACAAATACATAATTATTTTATCCACAGGCTAGTAAACGATAAGGATTTGCAGTTAATCGAAAACTGTGTTTCCACACTTGACACCTTGTCTCGCAATATGATACCTAGCTTGGGCAAAGGAGCTTGTGTTGCAACAGGCACAGCGTTTGAAATTCCTCTACTGCTGCAAGTAGACTTATTGGACAGAGGCAAGCAGCCAGACAGTGAGGATATCGATCTTTACAGGCTGTGGGCTGACGGGTGATTAGTCATCCCCAACTAGAAGGTAGCTACGGTGTTTCAGAGATTCTCACACACCATCAGCCACATCAGTCATTCCACACATGGGCGGGCACACGTCACACCGGCTGGCTGAGCTCCGGGAGCATCGCGACGGCCACATAAATTCTACATTTGAGGCCAGGCAGACATATGCCTGCGCAAGTTCTTAGCTCCTAAGAGTGGCGGCCTATGTGCGAAGGTATGAACTCGCCAGCTGACTCGACGATATTTTACAAACGCACCACGGTGTCGGGGGCTTTTCCTCCATAATCTCTTGAAGACCGACGCGTGGACACCTCAGCCAACTCCGTTTTGTACTTTGGATTGAACTTACCCTGTGGCGGGGAGGTTTCCCCGCCGGCCCCTCTTTTGGGGGTTGGCGGGTTGTGGGGTTGGTTTGTTTGGTTGGGGTGGTGGCTTGTTGGGGGTGCGTGTTGTTCTCGGGGCGTGGGCGGGGGCGGTGTTGGCGTGGCTGGGTGGGTGTGGCTCGCGGGGGTGTGTGGGTGGTGGGTGGCTGGTTGTTTGTGTTGTGGCCGCGGGTTTTGGGGATGGGTGTGTGTTTGGTGGGTGTGGCGGTTGGGGGGGTTTGGTGCGGGGCGGGGGAGCGGATGAGGTCCCCCACCGCTGTTGTGCTGCGCGCGGGGTCTCGCTTGGATGGTGCGGGGCTGGGGGAAGACCCCTCCGACCTCGGCTGGGTCGAGGCCACCTCCCCGCGGGGGCGCGGGGAGGGACAAGAACAAGGTACCCTCCGGCTTGTTTTGCGAGAGGCCTTCACCGCTGGTACGGGCAGGAGGGGGAAGTGGGATGGGGGAAGACCCCTTCATCCTCGGCTGGGTCGAGGACACCTCCCTCGTCCGCTTCGGTGCTGGCGGATTTGCGACCCGGCGGTTCGTGGCGAGGGACGAGCGGAAGACCCCCTCCCCCTCGCTGCGCGAGGGACCTCCCCCGTCGGGACGGGGGAGGAGGCGGGGCGGGTTCTTCACTCTTTACCTGTGGCTTGTGGGGGCAGCGTCCGTTTGGAGTGCTTCCTGGAATGCGTTGAGGAAGGTGTCGCAGTCGTCCTCGGTGTGCTCGGTGCTGAGGTAGAGTTTGGTGCCCATGGGGTTGAGGAAGATGCCGCGTTGGATGAGGGCGAGCAGGATGCGGCGTGCTTTTTGGCGGTCACCGGCTCTTGTTGAGCGGTAGTCGTGTACGGGTTCTGATGAGAAGATGAACTGGGCGAGGGGGCCGTCGCCGATGACTTGGCCGGTGACGCCTTGTTCGTTCATGACGCGTCGGAGGCCTTTTCGGAGGTATGTTCCGAGTTCGTGGAGGTGGGTGTATGTGCCGGGTTGCTCGAGGTGGTCGAGTGCGGCCCATGCGGCGGCGCAGGAGATTGGGTTGCCGCCGAGTGTTGATGCGGTCCAGACATAGGGTTCGTTGTTCATGCGATGTTCTTCGACGATCTGCATGAGTTCGTGCTTGCCGCCGAAGAGTCCGATGGGGAATCCGCCGCCGAGTGCTTTCCCGTATGCGACGAGGTCCGGTGTGACGGCGTAGTACTGTTGTGCGCCTCCGAATGCGAGGCGGAAGCCGGTGACAACCTCGTCGAAGATGAGGATGACGGCGTGCTGATCGCAGAGGCGTCGGAGTCCGGGGAGGAAGCCGTCGACTGGTGCGATGCAGCGGTGGAATGGTTCGACGATGATTGCTGCGATTTCGTTGTGGTGTTCACGGATGATGGCTGCGGTTGATTCCAGGTCGTTGAATGGTGCGACGAGGATCTGGTCAGCGGCGTTTTGGGTCACGCCTTGGCATGAGCGTTCGGCGTTTGGGAAGTCGTTGAGCTTGCTTGGAAAGAGGCTTGTGACACCGATGTCGTTTGCGCCGTGGTATGCGCCTTCGAACTTGAGGATTTTGGTCTTTGCGGTTGCGGCGCGTGCGATGCGGGCGCAGTAGTTCGTTGCTTCGGTTCCTGAAGCGCAGAATCGGACACGGTCGCATGCTGGGCTGATGGCGATGATGCGTTCTGCGAGTTCGAGTGAGCGTCGGTTGACGCAGGCGAAGTTTGAGCCGAGCGTGGCCTGGGTCGTTGCGGCTTTGATGACGCGTTCGTTGGCGTGCCCGACGAGGACGGAGCCCCAACCCATGGACATGTCGAGGTATTGGTTGGCGTCGGTGTCCCAGAGGTGCGGGCCTTTGCCTCGTTCGACGACGATGGCGAGTTCTGGCGGGAAGTTGAACTCGCCGTTGGAGCCTGCCGGGAAAGCGTCGAGGCAGCGTTCTCGTTCGGTGCGGGTGAAGATTGCGTCGATGGTCTGTGTGCTCATGGGCCCCTGCTTATTCGGGTGCGGCGAGGTGTTCGAAAGTGAGGGGGAGTCGGATCTTGTCCGGGCCGGTGATGGCGAGTTGGAGTGATTCGCCGCCGTGGTCTTCGAAGTATTCGACGACGATGGTGTGGAGCCCGGGCTTGAGGTCGATGCTTGCGGACTCTTCGAGTGGGCCGTGGGAGCCGTCGTTGTTGATGATGGTGCGTCGACCGAGCTTGAGTCTTGAGCCGTCGTCTGATTTGAGGTGGAGCATGTAGGTTCCGGGCTGGTCGACCTTGAGTTGTGTGGTGTAGCGGATGGCGAACTGGTCCTCGCGGACATTGATGGTTGCGAGTCCGATCTCTGGGCACATGCCCTGGGCCTTGGGCTTGAGGCGGCTGAAGTCCGGGAGGGCTTCCCATGGGGCTTGGCCTGCGGGTGCCTCGAAGTATTCGTAGCGAACGGGCTTTGGCGAGTCGGAGCGGAGCAGGCGGTAGGTGTCTGAGGTGATGCGGCTTTCGCGGCCTCGCATGAATGCGCGGGCGCGGATGGTGGTTGTTTCCTCGATGACGATGGGTCCTGCGTAGACCTGGGAGCGTTTGGTTGGTTCGGAGCCGTCGAGTGTGTAGGTGATGTCTGCGTTGGTCATTTCGCAGCTGAGTTGCACGATGAGTTCGTCGGCTGCGATGAGGGCGCCGGGGGGTGTGATGCGTGGTGCGGGGAGGTATTTGCTATCTACCCATTCGCCGTTTGCGGCGCTGGTGAATGCTTCTGTGACGGGTTTTCCGACCCACGAGGAGTGCATGGGCACGCCGAGGAGGTATGCGGCGGTGCATGCGGTGTCGTAGGTGTTGATGTCGCGTGTGATCTCGCGGCTGTTGGCGATTCCGGCGCCGGCGATGATCCATGGGATTTCCAGTTCGTCCATGCTCTCGCCGCCGTGGGATTTGCCGACGCCGCCGTGGTCTGAGGTGAGGATGACGACGGTCGAGCTCCATGCACGCTCAGCGTCGATCGCTTCGATCATTTCGCCGATGCGGTCGTCTGCTCGTTTGACGGCCTCGAAGTATTCGGGTGTGTGCCAGCCCTTGCCGTGCCCTGCGCCGTCGACATGGTCCAGGTGGATGAAGAGCAGGTCGGGGCGGTTGTACTTGAACTCTTCGACTGCCCGGTGCATGGTGGCTTCGGGCCCTTGGGTATCGGCGGCCACATCGACGATGTCATGGTCGAAGAGGTTGCCAAAGCCGCCCCAGTCGTAGACGACTGCGATTCGCGCATCGGGTCTGTGGCGGCGGACTTCGGAGAACATGCTCGGGAAGCGGCCTTGGACGCCCTCCTTGGAGGGCATGATGGCGCGGCTCCAGAGGCGCCAGTCGTTGGATGTGATTCCGTGCTGCTCGGGGCCTGCGCCCATGATCATCGATGCCCAGTTGGGGGACGACGATGTCGGGAATACGCCTCGGGCGTGGAAGCTGTATGCGCCCTGGGCGATCAGGCGGTTCATGTTTGGCGTGAGGCCCTCGTCGACGCCGCGTGGGCTGAGGCCGTCGACACCGATGATGATCACCGTTCGGACGGGCGATTCGCTTGCATCGGCTGCGGCGGCGAGGTGTGTGAGAAGAGCGAAGATTGATATGATCAGGGTTCGCATGGTGCGGTCCTTGTTGGATTTGCGTGTGATTGGCACTCAGGCGCAGCCGTTGATGAATGCTTGCAGGAACATCTGTACATCGAAGAAGTTGAAGGCCGCGTCGGCGTTGAGATCTGCTTCGGGTGCGCGGTTCTGAAAGGCCAAGAGGAAGGCGGAGATATCGAAGAAGTCGAGCACCCCGCTGTTGCCCCCGAACTCGGCGGCACAGTTGGCGGTGATGTGCAGGTTGTCGAGTGCCCACCACCAATCGTTGGCGGCATCGAGCATCGCGAACTCGAGTTCCATGGCCATCGCCCCCGCGGGGTTGAGCACATCGAGCACGACGCGTTCGTTTGTCATGTCGGGGTGAAACTGGTCGCCCTCGGTGCTTTGCCAGTCGAGCAGCACGCTCTGTGGGCCGGCGTCGAATGACACCCGGACTTGGACCCGCTGGGAATCTTCGGGGCGCCAGCTCGAATCGAAGCTTACACGAACGCTCTGGGCCCTTGCCGAAGCGACGCTGATGGGCCCTGTGCGGAGTACTGCGTTGTATGGCCCGAGTGCTTCGGGGTCACCGAGGTCGTCCCACTCGTCGGGGTCGGCGATGGCGATTGTGCCGTTGGCTGATACGAACTCGCTTCTTCCCTGATCGGCGGCGATATCGACCCACCAGTCGCGGTCTGCGAATGCCCAGCCCTCCCACTCGGTGACGCCCTGACCGGCGATGCCGACGCTGGGAACCCCAGAGTCATCGACTTCCCAACCGGTTGGTGGGGTTTCGGTCCAGACTGCGTCGGCGGCGGGCTCGTCGATGGTCGACCCGAGGGGGAGTGATTCGAAGTCTTCGCTCATCAGCGTGATGCGGTCTCCCGCTGCTTCGCCGACGACCACGATGTTGTCGATCGCCCACCACCAGTTGTTTTCGGCATCAAGCAGTCCGAACCGGAGTTCGACCTGCTGCGCTCCCTGCGGCATCGGCAGGTCGAGCACGACCATTTCATTGATGGCCTCGGGCTTGAAATTCTCGCCGCTCTGGGATTGCCAATCGGCCAGTACGATCTCGGTGCCGGCGTCGAATGAGGCGGTGATCATTGCCCTTTGGTTGACCTCGGGGCGCCATGATGAACTGAATGCCAGTTTGGCGCTGCTCGGCTCGAGCATGGACACATCGATCGTGGGCGATTCGAGCCAGCTGTTGAATGTGCCGGGTTCTCTTGCGGCATCGTCCCACTCGTCGGGGTCGGCAATCGCGGCGGCACCGGAAGCCTGGGTGAAGCCCGAGCGTCCTTGATCGCCGGTGACATCGGCCCACCATTGGGGTGCGGCGAAGTTCCAGCCGCGCCACTCGGTTATGCCGCCGGCTGGCACACCCGAGCGATCGACAAGCCACCCACCCGGCGCCGTTGAAGTCCAGACCTCATTGCCCTTTCCGCCCTCGTCGACACCGGGCCCGAGCGGGACGCTGTCGAAGTTTTCAGTGAACGCCACCACGACCTCGGGGCAGTCATCGCAGTCGGTGTTGAGGCCGAGCCACTGTCCGCCGTCGGCGATGCAGACATTTTCTCGTTTCTGATTGCAGATGCCCTGAAGGTAGCAGCAAGCCCCGGTCGGCGCGGGGCCGGTGGTGAATGAGGATTCGGAAGACCACTGGCTCCAGCCAAGGCCCGAGTCACGGTATCGGACACGCCAGAAGTAGGTGGTGTTGCCCTCGAGCAGTTCGATGTCGACCTTGCTGATGTCGGGGTCTTCGACGGTGTTGACGCTGTAGTAGCCGTCGGCCTGGCCTGTTGCTCCCTCGGGCGCGGCCCAGTTCTCGAATCGGATCCATTCGCTCTTGACGGGTTCGGTGTAATCGCCGGCGATGGTGGTGAGCTGGAACTCGCTCTCGAGGTGTGTGCCTCCGTCAGGATCGCTGAACGCGGTTGCTGCCAGGTGCACGCGGTCGGGATCGAGGTCGATGGTCCCCGGTGCGGGTGCGATGGGCGATGGTGTCGCGGGCGGGGCGTTGTATCGCCTGATGGTGATATCGTCCATGACCTCGTTGTCACGGTCGATGACATTGTTCCCGCGGTTGATGCGTCGAAGTCGGAACTGGGGATCATCGCCGGCTTCGACTTCCATCACTACAAATCCCCACTCGGGGAAGACACGCTGGAACTCGTCGTAATCGACATCGCTCTGGTCCCAGTAGTCGATGCCCCCCTCGCCCGCGGCGACATTCACCCAGAGGTGGCTGTGATCCTTGCTCTGCCCGCGTTCGTAGGCGTGGGTGTGGCCGAAGAAGTGGATTGATGGTTTCCCGGTGGCGGTGGAGAATGCCTCCATGCGATCGACGACCTGGCCTGTGTAGTCGGTGTTTCCCGGAGTCCAGATGCCCGAGAGGTGCGGGTGGTGGAGTTGAGCGAAGACGAAGTCGATGTCGTCGTTTGTCGCTGCGTCAGCGAGTACGGCGTCGAGCCAGTCGAGCTGGGGTTGGATGCGGTAGTTGGTGTTGCTGTCGAGTCCGATGAGGCGGATGTTGCCGTGGTCCTTGTACCACCAGTGCTCCTCGTATCCCGGGGTGCCGTTCTCGGGGAGTTTGAAGTAGTCGAAGAACCAGTGTGTATCCTGCTCGTGATTCCCGGGGACGGGGTAGATCGGGACATGCTGGTAAAGGTTCTGCGTTTCGTCGAAGTACTGGTCTTTCCACTGCTGGTAGTCTGAACCGGTTGAAACAAGATCGCCGGGCTGGATCACGAAGTCCAGTTCGTCATGCAGGTTTGGGCCGAAGTTCTCCTGGACGAACTTGATGATCCCGTCGTTGATGGTTTGCGTGTGCATGTCCGAGATCGGGCCGCCCTGGGTATCGGAGAGCGCTGCGAAACGGAATGCCCCTTCGTCTTCTGTCCGTTGCGGGGTGCGGAAGGTGAGGATATCGCTCATGGCTCCGCCCGATCCGACGCGGTAGTAGTAGACCGTGTCTGGATCGAGATTGCTGATGCGTGTGTGATGAATCCTGGCACCGCCTTGGCTGGCGCCAGAGCCCCCCATCACGCTCAGACCGAGCTCCGGGCTTGTGCCATACTCGACGATGCTCGGGGTGTTGCTGGTGGTTTCCCACATGACCCACATGTGGTCGGGGCTATGCTCCTGGAGGACCGGTCCGAGGCGAATGCTCTGTGCGAGCGCGGGGGTCACGATGAGGGCGGTGGCAGCGATGATGACTTTTTCGCGTAACATATTCTTGAATTGCTTTCTTCCCGGCGATGCCTGACGGGTTTGGATGTGCAACGAGGCGGTGTGGCGCGAGGATCAGGGTTCTTCGCCTTGGCGCTGCGGCATTTGTGCGAGTGATGGCGTTTCGAGGGTGTCCGGGTCGGTGCCGCGCTCACGCAGCATGCGGTCGTAATCCTCGAGTGTTGCTTCGAAGCCGAGGAGCATTTCGGACTTTTCTCCGGATCGCGTTCGGTTGGCCTCGGCGATCTGTGCGGCAAGTGACTGGCGCATCGTGATGATTTCGTCTGTGGGCATCGCCTCGAGCGCTGATGCCATGTGGTTCTCATTGAGACTGCCCGACCCTCCGGCTGATCTGATGATGAGCACGGCTGCGGCCAAGATAATGACACCTGAGACGATGACTTTGGTGAGCTTTGAACGATCCATGTCTTGTGTTCTCCGAAATAGGATCAACGGGAGATCATGTGCGGCGCTGGGGGTCAGGGTGCGGGATCGCGGCCGTCGAGGATGCGCTGGTCTGCGGGATCGCCTGAGTAGTAGTAACGCAGCTTGGGATCGCCGTCGACCGTGATCTGCTGTCGGTTGAACTCCTCGACATGCCCGTCGGCGAACATGGTGTGGCAGTCGTCGTTATGGCGGAAGTAGGCCTCTTCCCAGTAGTCTTCCAGCCCGCCGTAGCCGCTGTCGTATTGGGTGAGCCCGTCGAGCGCATCGTTGCCTGTTTCCATCTGGTGCTCGAACGCGTCTTGGAAGACGATCATGTCGTTGGGGCGTCGGAGCTGCGAGAGCGGACGCAGGTAGGAGACCTGGGATCGGACGATGACGCCGCCGCGGCCTTCGATTTCCTTGACGGCGTTGCGCCAGAGACCGTAGCGGGCGATTGGATCGCTGGAGTCGTTGCTGCTGGCGCGGAGCCCATTGAGCCCGTAGGACTGGTAACGTTGGGTCTCGTAGATGAAGTCGAGGTCCACGCCCCAGTATGGGTACGGGTCCATCAGTTGGAACTTCGGATCTTCCCAGACTTCGAGGGCGTTGTTGATGTACTCGTCGTAGAACACACCCCAGTATGCGAACTGGTCATCGCTCTCGAGTCGGGCCCCGTTGAGGTCGAAGCGAGCGCCATAGTTTTTTTCCTCGTTGCCCCAGCCGCGGTTGTCTTCGCGGTAGAGGTTCATTGCGAAGTCAATTGATCGCATGTTGACCTTGCACTTGAGCGTCAACGCTGCTTCGCGTGCCTGGCCGAGCGATGGGAGCAGGATCCCGGTGAGCAGCGCGATAATCGCGATGACGACCAGGAGTTCAATGAGCGTGAATGCCCTCTTGCTCTTATGGCGGGCACGATGGGTTCGATCGGTGTTCATCGGGGGGCTCCTCTGGCGCTGTGTGTGGCTGTGTGTGAACGAGTGTTCAATCAGAATCCGGAGTGCGCTGATTTCTCAGCGCATCCGGTGTGGTTTCAGCGTGAGGCGATCACGGGCAGCCGGTGTTGAAGGACTGCAGGAAGATCGAGACATCGAAGAAGTTGAGCGTGCCGTCGCCGTTGAAGTCGATGCCGTTTGGGTTGTCGACGACGATGCGGATGGCGTTCTCGGAATCACGCGAGCCGGCGTCGTTGTTGGCGACGGCCTTGACCCAGTAGATGCCGTTGGGGATGCCGGGGATCATGTAGTCGCCCGCGCTGGTGGCGGTGCTCGACTGACGGACATCGGTGAACTCGGCGTCCTTGGCGAGCAGGACGGTGTACTCGTCTGCTCCGACGGCGGCACCGAGGTTGATCACCGGGCGTCCGGTCTCGTTGAACACTTCAGCCGCGATGAAGTTGAAGCCCGGGGCGTTGTCGGGGGTGCCTTCGATCTCGCCGCTGACCTGGATCGAGTCGATCGCCCACCACCAGTCGTCTGTGCCCAGGTATGAGAACCTTACTTCCATGCCGCTGGCTGCGGGGTTGTTGATGTCGAGGTTCACGATCTCGTTGGTTGCGTCATCTTTGAAGTTGGGATCGGTGTCGTCTGAGACCCAGCGGAGGACCTCTTCCCAGCTGCCGCCGTCGTAGCGGACTTCAAGAACGGCGGTCTGGCTGTCCTCTGGGCGCCATGACGAGAAGAACGAGATGTTGACGGAGTTCTCGGCGACACCTGTCAGGTCGATGACGGGTGTCTTCATCATGGTGTCCATTTCGCCCTGCGCGTCGGGGTCGAGGCCGTTGGCGTCGTAGTCGTCCCACTCGTCGCCGTCGGCGATGGCGACACCGCCGCGAGAGAGGCCGCCTTCAGATGAGAGCACGAAGTCGCTGCGGTCCTGATCGCCGCAGGTCAGGTTCCACCACTCGCCGTCTGCGATGTGCCATCCCTGCCACTCTTGGACGCCGATGCCCGGGAGGTTGAAGTCGACATCCCAACCTGCGGGGAAGTCGGGGCTCCAGACCTGATCCATGATGCCGCCGGACCCGGTTTCGATTCCCTCTTCGATGTTCTGGCCGAGCGTGACCTGATCGAAGTTTTCGAAGAACAAGACCTGCTGCGACTGAGCGCTCGCCGCGGCGTTGAGGCCGCAGAACAGGAGCATTGCACCCAGGTTCTTTGATTGATTCAGATTCATTTCTATCTCCTTGGCCGGTCTGCGTTGCTGACCGGGTTGCTTTGTGTTGACTTTGATTTCAGACTGAAACAGAGTTGCCGGATCAACCGTCCTGGCTGAAGAGCTGGAGGAAGACCGAGACATCAAAGAAGTTGAGTGTGCCGTCTGGTGTGAGGTCTACGAAGCAGTTGTTGTCCACGCCGACTCGTGTGGTCTGCTCGCTGGTGCCCAGGTCGTTGCGAGCGACGACTTTGACGAAGTACGCCCCGGCCGCAAGGTCTGTGGGGCTGTTCTCGAACGACAGATCGGTAGTGATTTGTGAGATGACGACATCGTTGAAATCGGCGTCGTTTGCGAAGATGACCTCGTACTCGACGGCATTGAGCGCCTGGGTCCAGCTCATGGGTACGACGGTTGTGTCGTTGAACTGCTCGATGCTCAGGTTGAAATCGCTTGGTGGCTCGATGGGTTCGCCGCCCTCGCCGGCGACCTGGATGTTGTCGACCGCCCACCACCAGTCGTTGGTTGCGTCGAACATCTCGAACTGGATCTCCATCGTGGTCGCGCCAACGGGGTTGTTGATGGCGATCTCGACGGTCTCGTTCGTCGCGTCGGGCTTGTAGTCCGGGGATGTTTCATCGGACTCGAAGAGCAAGACTTGGGTGAAGGGGCCGCCGTCGAATGAGACGCTGAGGGCTGCCTTCTGGGTGTCTTCGGGGCGCCAGCTTGAATCGAAGCGGACGATGACGGTGTTTTCGGTCACGCCGTCGATGTTGATCTGTGGGGAGGTGAAGCTTGTGTTGAAGACGCCGGTGGAGTCGGGGTCGATGCCGAACGGGTCATAGTCGTCCCACTCGTCCGGGTCGGCGATGAGCACACGGCCCTGTGCCTTGGTGAACTCTTCGCGGAGTTGGAGGTCGGCCGAGAGCCAGAAGTCGCGGTCGGCCACGGTCCATCCCTGCCACTCTGCACAACCGACGCCGGGCTGGGCGGGTGCGGACCCGCCGAAACCGTCCCAGTCGTACCCGAAGAGCTGCGTCCACCCGTTGTAGGTCCATGTGCCGTCGAACGGTGTGTTCGAGAAGTCGGCGCAATCGATCGTTGCGGGGATCGGTGGTTCGCCGCACTCGGTGTTGAGGTTGGGGCCGCCGCAGATGACGCCGTCGCCGAGGAATGCCTCAACGACACAGTCGAGTGTGCCTGTCGCGACGCCCTCTTCCTGGTTCACGGTGAGCGGGAAGGACTCGAAGTCTTCCGAGAACAGTGTCACCAGCGGTTCGCCGGCGACAGCTGATCCTGCGGCTGCGCCGAGAAGCGCCAGCAGTATCGCTTTATTCGTCTGATTTGCCATGTGTGATCTCCAATCTCCGGTTGCAGATAGACGCCGGCGCACCGAGCTTGGTGCCGAGACCGACGCGTTTGTTGCGCTGACCATAGCCAATCAAATCTGGTATTCACGACCGCTTCGGGGTCAAACCCGACCGTTAACACCAATTTGATTTTCCGTTTGCGGAACCAAAATATTAAGGAATTTTCTCTTAATATTTTCGTTTTTATAAGACTGCGCAAAGCCCGCCAAAGGGCACGCCGCAGCTTGTACACTGCGTCGCGTTTCATCACCTGTATCTGGCGAGCAGTCGCAAACAAGCACAGAATCAGGGTTTTTACACGCATATTCAAGGGTCAAATCGTCACTGATGAGATGACCGTGCTGTCTTGACCCGCGACCGACTTATCCACACGGCGATTCCTCGCCTCCCCCACTCCCGCCCCAGTGGCCATTCAGAATGGACCCATGAAGTGAAAGCTCATAATATTAAGACAATCGCACTCCCCCTTGCACTTATCCCCACTCTGGCCAACGCTCACCCCGAGACGACCCAGAAGGACGAGCGTCTGGTGCTTGGGTTTGAGCTGGACCGTGATCATGTGGACCACACCTCAGCCCGGGGCATTCATGATCAAGTTGCTCAAGTTCACGGCCAGGCACTGGTAACTCGAGACCCGGTTGGTGAATCCCTGCAGTTGATGGGGCCGGGGCTCGATGGGAAGGGTGCGTATCTGCTTGTCGCGGAATCGGTTGAGGCGTTTGGCCATATGCCGACCGAGGCGTTTACGGCCACGGCATGGGTTCGGATTGACAAGGGCACCCGGTGGGGAGGCATCATCTCAACTATCAGCGATAACGGTGACCGTGAGAAGGGCTGGATCCTGGGGTATGACAACGACTCGTTTACATTCGGGCTCTCGACGACCGGTGCTGATGATGGCGACGGGAAACTCACCTACATCGATGGCAGGACCAAGTTCGTGCCCGGTCACTGGTACATGGTGACGGGTACCTACGATGGCGCGACCGCAAATCTCTATGTCAACGGGCAGCTCGATGGGCACACCACCGAGCAGCATGGAAGCGTGCTGTACGAGCAGCAAACGCCTGTGGCGGTGGGTGCTTATCTCGATTCGAACGAGCTGCACACGCTGACGGGGAGGATCCGCAGCGCGTATGTCTTCGATGAGGCGATCAGCAGTGAGCAGATTGCCAGCGAGTTCGAGCGGAATCGGGTGATCTCGGAGATCAAGCCGATCTCTGAAACCGAGCTGGAATGGACTGTTGAACCGTTCCTGTGTTACGCCACACAGCATGCCGTTTCCATCGTATGTGAGCTTCCGGTCCCTGCCGCGGTCCGCGTCCGTTACCGGGCTGCGACCGGTGAGGTGCGTGAGATCCATTTATCTGAGAAGGCGGGGATACACACGGTCCGTATCGAGGGCCTTGAGCCAGGTGAGCCGTACTACTACGAGGTGATTGCTGAATCGCCAGATGGTACGAATGTGAAGACCGACCCCATGTCTTTCCAGACGGCCGTCGAGCGTGGGAAGGCGTTTACATTCGTGATGATCGGTGATACGCAATCGAACCCCGAGGTGGTCAAGCGTGTTTCCGATATCGCCTGGTCGCACCGACCGAACTTTGTTTCCATCGCCGGCGATCTCGTCACGACCGGGACGAACAAATCGCACTGGACGAGCCACTTTTTCCCGAACATGCGCCCGCTGATCAACCGGGTCCCCATGTTCCCCATCCTTGGGAACCACGAGAAGAACGCACGCCACTATTATGAGTACATGGATCTGCCCGATCCGGAGTACTACTACAGCTTCAGCTATGGCGATGCGGATTACTTCATGCTCGATTCGGAGAAGCCGATGGGGCCTGGGTCCGAGCAATATCTGTGGCTCGAGGACAAGCTCGCCAGCTCCGACGCACGCTGGAAGTTTGTCGTGCACCATCGCCCGCCGTACAGCTCCGACGAGAACGACCACGGCAACTCATGGCTCGGCCCCACTACCCTCGGTGACCTGAACCCGCGTCAGATGGTGCCGCTCTACGAGAAGTACGGTGTGGACATCGTCTTCAATGGTCATGTTCATGTGTACGAGCGGACTTTTCCGCTGCGTGATGGCCAGGCCGTTGAGCACAACGGGGTGATCTACATGACCATCGGTGGTGGCGGAGGTGGCCTGGAAGACTTCACCCCGTTCAACCCGTGGTTCGGGAGCAAGAAGGTCAGCACGCACCATATCTGCTATGTCGAGATCGTTGGTGGTCACCTGCGTATGCAGGCGATCGACGATCAGGGGCGGCTCTTCGATCAGATCGAGATCAGGAAATGATCTCCTACTCGTTGAGCGAGTCCCGGAAGTCAGAATAGCGCTGGTACTGATCGGTCGCGATCAGATCGACACCCGTCTCCAGTTGGGCCTTCCAGCGGGTCTGCGCGGCCTCGATCGAGCCGGTGTTGTATCCGCCGCCGTACCCGAAGAGCGCGCCATCTGCCTTGGAGTGGCCGTTGATCGTGTAGAAACGAATGAAATAGCCCAGCTTGTGCGCGTGATCGACGAGCGCACGCAAACGCTCGGCCTCCTCGGGATCCCATTTGCCCGCCCCGTTCGCGCCGCCGGGCTCGACAACATGCCATGCGTTGTTCCACCAGCGGTGGAAGTTGTCTGCGGGCGTGTCAACCATCGAAACTGGCGGGAACTCGACACGAGCTTGCCGTTTCTCCTCTGCACTCATCCCGCTTAAGTCAGGGCCCCTCGTTTGACGACGCCCGAACGCCAGGATCGGCTCACCGATATCTCGCTCATCGTGGAATACCCGGCGCTGGTTCGGCGTACCCGTGAGGATGACCATGATGGGACCAGCTTTCAGCTCCTGACGCTTGGAAATGGATGATGCTCGCGGGGCGGTTGTCAGCCAATCCTGGTACTGCTGCAGTGTCTGGTGGATCGATTCTATATGCTCGGGTTCGTTGTCTTTGATGTCCAGATCGAGCACGACGAGCGGCCAGCGATCACGCTCACTGGAATCGATCTGTGCACGCGCGATCGATTCCTCGACATCTTCACGCACTCGCTCGAAGAAGTGCGATGCGAGTGATGGTTCATTGCCAACGAAGGGGCCGTTGTGTGCGACGACCGACGAGGGGATCCCGTCGGCGTCGTGGTCGGCCCAGCACAGATCCTGTTCGATTGAGAGCGGGTACCCGGTACCCAGCGCACGATCGATGCGGTCCGCCCACATCCCTGCGTAGGGGTAGCAGTTGTGTGCGCTGAGCAGTGAACGCTCGCCCGGTTCGTACCCGCCGAACGCACGCAATGACACCGTTGAAAACACCAGCCCGATCCAGATCCTACGCATCAGTGACTCTCAATACAGTTCGTGTAAAGACTGCGCTCACGCCCGTTGGCGTTCGCGTGGGCAGGTACCATACACGATCAGAGCAAGGGAGCAACCGATGCCGCGGATCACCGAGGGCGATCAGAACCTGAGTGTTGAGCGTGCGCTCTGGCAGAGCGCTGCGCCCGAAAATCACACGCTCCAGCGCGACACCGAGCTCTATTACCACCAGGTCCTCTCAACACCCTGTCTCGATCAAATCGTGCGGGCTGAGGGGCCGTACATCTACACCGCATCTGAACGCAAGCTTCTCGATTTCCACGGCAACTCGGTGCACCAGCTCGGGTTCGGGCACCCGAATGTCGTTCGCGCGATCGAGGAGCAGATGCGAACGCTCCCCTACTGCACCCGGCGGTATACGAACGACTCCGCGGTCGATCTCGCCGAGCTTCTCGTCACGCACGCGCCCGGCGCTCTCCGCGACAACGCACGCGTGCTGCTCACGCCCAGCGGATCGGCGGCCGTCGGGATCGCGCTCAAAGTCGCCCGGGCCTGCACCGGACGCTACAGGACCATCGCCTTCCACGACTCCTTCCACGGCGCGACGCTCGACGCCGCATCGCTCAGCGGGCAGGACCTCTTTCATCGCGGTATGGGACCCATGATGCCGGGCGTCATGCACGTCCAACCGCCCGCGAACCGGCGATGCCCGTCCTGCGTGAACGCGCATTGCACCGATGCCTGCGCTCTGCCGATCGAGGAGTTGCTGGACCAGCGCAATGTTGCTGCTGTTATCGCCGAGCCGATTCGAGCAACGACCGTCCGTGTTGCGCCGCGGTCGTACTGGCAGCGTGTGCGCGCGGCCTGCGACGCCACTGGCACCTTGCTCATCTTCGATGAAATCCCTACCGGGCTTGGCCGCTCGGGCACGCTCTGGGCGACGGAGCACACCGGTGTCACCCCGGATTTGATGGTCATCGGCAAGGGTCTTGGGGGTGGTATCTTCCCACAAGCCGCTGTCATCGGTCGTCCGGAACTCAATGACACGGGCCCAACGCCCGTGCGAGAACTCGCACTCGGTCATTACACGCACGAGAAATCACCGGTCGGTTCCGCAGCGGCCATCGCGACCCTTGGGACGGTTCTTGATGAGCGTCTTGCCCAGCGGGCGCATGAAGTTGGGTGCGCGTGGCGTGAGACATACGCATCGGGGTTCAACTCGATGAGCTGCGTCCGTGATGTGCGTCAGATCGGGCTGATGCTCGCGGTGGAGTTGGAGGACCCTGAGCACGCGGACCGGGTTATGTACGAGGCACTCTGCAACGGCCTGAGCTTCAAGGTCGGCGGCGGGACAAGCCTTGTCCTGTTCCCGCCGCTGAATATTGAACAACACCTTCTCGATGATGCGACCAATATCGTCATCGATGCGATCGCGTCGACCGCTTGAGCTTCGAGGACAAAGCTTCACCCGATCTTTGCACGGGCCGGGATGACCTTCGGCGTGTGCGGGATACCGTGCATTTACAACGACGCACTCAGCCGATCCCATGAATCGTTCCATGGTCGGCGCTCTGTGAGAGTATCATGCCGACAATCGGTTTCCATGCGGTCACGACTGTGCTGCTCGCGGGCAGCATTTCGCTTTGCGCATCAAAGGCGTTCTCGCATACCGGTGAGGACTGGACGCCGGCGAATCTCGCGGGCGATACTCCTTCCGGCGTGCTTCGCTATCAGATTCTTGATGGGAACGGCGAACCGGGGCCGGCCCGCCTGACATTCATCGCATCGGATGGTTCCCGACCGGACCTGTTTCCGAACGACCAGGCCCGTCCGGATGATCTGGCGGTACGCCGCAATGTTGTGTACACCCTCTCCGGCTCGGGTGCGATCACTGTGCCTGTCGGGACATACCGGGTCTGGGCCTCACGGGGGATGGAGTACGAGATTGAATCGCGCACGATCGAGATCACGCCGTTCTCTGATTCGATCTGGACACCACGACTCGAGCGTGAGCTCGACACCTCGGGTTGGGTCAGCGGCGATTTCCACCTGCATACGCTGACGCACTCTGGCCACGGCGACTCGAATATGCCAGAACGCGTGATCTCGCTCATCGGTGAGGGCGTCGAGTTCGCGGTCGCGACGGACCACAACCACAACACGGACTATGAGCCGACGATGCGTGATCTCGGTGTGCCCGAGGCGTTACGCGCGGTTGTCGGCAACGAGGTCTCAACGCCTATCGGTCACTTTAATGCCTTTCCGCTGGACGCGGACGAGCCGATCATCGATCCCGAGATTCATGACGGGCATGAGCTTTTCAAGATCATCCGCGAGCAGAAGAACGACTTTGGGACGATACCGGTCGTGCAGGTCAATCACCCGCGATGGGGTGGGATCGACTATTTCGGCAGCTTTGGGCTCGATCCGGTCACCGCGACCTCGATCGACACGAAGTTTTCTTACGACTTCGATTCGGTCGAGATTTTCAATGAGAACGAGGGCTGGGGGTATATCGATGCGGATGAGCGTGACCTGCCGATCGGGTCCGGCTCGTTCAGTGTTCTGCGGGACTGGTTCAACCTGCTGAATCGCGGGCACCGCATCGCGGCGGTCGGCAACTCTGACTCGCATGATGTTGCCTCCGAGCTTGCCGGCTGGCCCCGGAACTACATCGCGAGCAGCACCGATGTGGCGCACCTGATCGATCCCGCGGAGATCGCGGCCAATATCCGCGCGAAACGGGTCTACACCACCTACGGCCCGATCGTTGATTTCTCTGTCAATGGTGTGGCGATGGGCGGCGATACGAACACAATTCCCAGCACCAAGCACGACCGCGACGCCGGGTGGGTCGATGTCGCGATGCGTGTGCGGGTCCCCACTTGGATCGACTGCGATCGGGTCATGATTGTCGTCAATGGCGAGATCATGAAGACGATCGATGTGAGCGATCAGCGCGGCATTGTTCGGCTGGACAGCGTCGAACGGCTTGAGCTTTCGGGGGACAGCTGGGTCTCGTTGCTCGTCGAGGGCGACGATCCTCTGGATCCGATCGTCCATGCCCAGGGGCGGCCGATTTACCCTTGGGCGGTCCTGAACCCGGTTTGGGTTGATGTCGATAACGATGGGCGATGGACGGCTCCCGTGGAGCAGGCCCGACGCTCGCTGCGTCAGAACCGGCCTGAGCAGGTGCGTCAGGGGCTTCTTGGCGCACCCGCGAGTGCATGGGAATGCACGCTGATCGCTGCGGCTGAAGCGGAGAGCTTCCACGCCGATCTGATCCGCGACGGGCTTGGCCACGACAGTCGGCGTGTGCGACTGGCCGCGACGGGTGCGCTGCAGGTGCAGCTCGCCAAGCTGCAGGAGCGTGGTCGTGAGTTGGAAGAAACGCAGCGTCGGCTCTGGCTTGGTGCCCTGCGCGATGCGCGGGCATTGGCTGGCGATGACGAGTACCTGCGTCTGCGCCTCCTGCTCGCGTTGCATGCGGCCGGCGACGAGGCGGTCGAGCGTGATGTGCTCGCCATGCTCACGGACGCGGACGAACGCGAGCAGCTTCGCAACGGGTTCGATGCGATGATGTCGGAGATTCTTTCGGGCAGTTTCATCTCCGATTGGAGCATCGCAGGATACTTCAAAGCACCAAGCTTCAATACGCTTCAGGTCGCGATGACGCCTGCCGAGCTCAACCCGCGTGCCGAGCAGTACAGCGCTGGGGAGGATGGCGAGCCGATCACATGGCGGCCGTTCTCGGCCAACTCGAATGGATATGTTGATCTCAAGGATCTCGATGGGCGTGTTTCCTCTGACAACGCGATCGTGACCGCACGCGTCTGGTTTGAGTCCGATGGCTCCGAGATCGCGTACACCTTCGGTGCTGACGATGCGTCACGCGTGATGCTCAACCACAGAATCCTGTACGAGGACCACACGAACCACAGCGCCAACCCGCTCCAGCATGTCGGGACCATGAAGCCGAGGGTGGGGCTCAACATCATCACGGTCAGTATCGAGAACGGCTCGGGCGGCTATGGGTTCTATCTCCGATTGTTCGACGATGAGGTTGTCGAGTCGGTCACCACAACGCCGCCGGAAACCATTTCTGAAAGGTCACGATGAGTCATCTCCAACTCGTTATTTTCGATATTGCAGGCACGAGCGTGAAGGACATCGGCTTCGTGGAGCATGCATTCCTGAGCGTCTCTGAGCGGCATGAGCTTGGGCTTGATGCCGCGTGGATAAAGCCTCGCATGGGGGTCCATAAGCTCGCGGTTATGCGTGAGGCATTAGAGCACGCCGGCAAGCTCGGCAGCATCGAGCCCGAGCAGCTCTCGACTGATTTCGAGGAAGCGATCGATGAGCAGGTGCAATCTGGAAGCGCGCCTGCACTGCCTGGCTTCATCGAGCTGTTTGATGATCTCAAGGGTGCGGGTGTCAAGGTCGCATTCACGACCGGCTTCTCCCGCAAGACCGCGGAGATTGTGCTGAAGGGGGCCGGGATTGACTACGAGACGCTTGTGGCGTCCGATGAAGTTGAGAACGGGCGGCCTGCGCCCGATGTTGTGTTTGAGGCGATGCGTCGGGCCGGGGTCGAGGATCCCTCCCGAGTCGCGGTTATTGGCGATACGCCGAGCGATCTGGGCAGCGGCATGAACGCGGGGGTCGCGCTGGCGATCGGTGTTGGGCATGGCACGCACGAACTGAGCGATCTTGTACATCACCCGCACACGCATCTCGCACGGGACATGAATGCGTTGCGGACCATCCTTTCGCCGCATACCGGCATCCCTACGCACGAGCACGCCCATGGCTGATTCTGATGTCGTTGTAGTAGGTGCCGGCATTGTTGGTCTCGCAACGGCGATCGCCGCGCATCGTCGTGGTCTGCGTGTCACCATTGTCGATCGGCACCATGCGCCCGTAGGAGCGTCGATCCGAAACTTCGGGATGATCTGGCCGATTGGGCAGCCCAGGGGGGCGCTGTTTGACCTTGCGATGCGCAGCCGTTCGATCTGGCTGGAACTTGCCGAGCAGGTGGGTTTCTTTTGCGAACCCTCGGGATCGATGCATGTGGCGCACCGGGAGGATGAGCTGCGGGTGCTCCGCGAGTTCATTGCCTCTGAGGGCGAGGATCGCCGGGCTCAGTTGCTCACACCCGAGGAGGTTCGAGCACACACACCCGGCATCAACCCCGATGGGCTGATCGGTGGGATGTATTCGCCGCTCGAACTCAATGTTGAGTCACGCACCGCGATTGGTCAGATCTGGGACTGGATCCGTGAGCAGCCCGAGATCGAGTTGATCAACGGTTTCGAAGCGGCCAGGGTCCTCCCTGGTCGTGTGGAATCCACGGATGGCCTCGTCCTTGAAACCGATCAGATCTATCTCACGGCCGGACACGACGGCATCGCGCATTACCCCGATTTTTACCCACGCGATCGCTTCGCCTTGTGCAAGCTCCAGATGATGCGGACCATCCCGCAACCTGGTGGATGGAACATGGGCACGCATGTCGCGGGCGGCTGGACGCTGCGTCATTACGGTGCCTTCGCGGAGTGCCCCTCGCTCCCTGAACTGCGTGCGCGGATCAGCAGTGAGCAGCCCGAGTTCGACACGCATGGCATCCATATCATGCTTTCGCAGCATTCAGATGGCGATCTTGTCATCGGTGACTCGCATGTCTACGGCGATGAGATCACCCCATTCGACGACGACCATGTAAACGACCTGATCCTGAAGCACGCCAAGCTGCTTGTGGATGCTCCAAGCTGGCAGATCGACAAGCGCTGGCATGGGATGTACCTGAAGCGTACTGACGGTCGCACGCTGCTCGTGGATCAGCCCGAAACGGGTGTCACGATCATCAATGCGATGGGCGGAGCCGGGATGACGCTTTCTTTCGGTGTCGCAGATCGGATCATCAACGGCAGTTCGGAGGAGACGCTCGGGCAAGGCCTGTATACGGAAGCTGGCGTATGACCAAGCAAGTGAGCAGTATTCTCGCCCTCCTTATGTCAGTCCAGGTATCGGCCCACCCCGATCACGGGCCGATCGCCGACTGGAACCTCATCCCCGACTATCGCCTGCCAGGCTCGGGGGCGACCCTGATCGTCCCACGCGACGAGCAACCCGTTCCCAGTCCCGGCGCACTGGAGACCGCCACGCCTCCACTGATGCTCTTCGGCGAACATCCCACGGAACGCCGCACGCATCTGTTGCCTGATGCCGATCTGAAGACCGGGTCGTTCACTGTCGAGCTCTGGCTGCTCGATCATGTCAACCGGCCAGTCGGCACCCTGATCGCCTTGCGTGAGAAGGAGTCCGCCCTCCCGGTATGGACGCTCGGTTATCACGATGACCGCCTGTATTTGCACACCGATCGCGAGGGATTTGCTGACTCGTCGATCACCGTCAGCGATCTCCCACGCGGGTGGAAGAAGTACTGGCACCAGGTGGTTGCAACGCACGATGGTCACAGACTGACGCTCTATCACAACGGTGAGCTTGCTGGTACGCTTGAGACCGGACCGATCGAATATCACGGGGATGATTTCGACCTCGAGCTTGCTGCCTACATGGAGAATGAGCGGTTCATGTGTCTGGAGAACCTGCTCAAGGGCGTGCGCCTGTACGACTATGCGATCGACCGCCAGTCCGTCTTGTCGATGTTTGAGGAGCGGAAGGGTGCGATCGAGCAAGGCGAGCTGATCCCCGGGTCGTTGCACTTCAGCGCCGGACCGTACCTGCACATGGCGACACGGGAGTCCATCAGCGTCTCATGGGAAACCCCGCAGCCCAGCGTGGCCTCCATTGAGTATGGCACGAGTGTCCCCCTCGAGCATACACTTGAAATCTCTGACCCGGCCTCCATCCATGAGGCCAGGATCACAGGTCTCGAACCAGATATGCCTTACTTCTATCGGATCATCGCGGAGAGTGGCGATGAGCGTATCGATTCAGGCATACTGAGCTTCAAGACCGCCTCGCTCCCCGGCGAACCGGTGCGATTCGCGGTCATGGGTGACCCGGAAGCACGGCCTCACATCAACGATCGGCTCGCCGGCTTGATCTGGAACGAGCGGCCTGATTTCATGCTCCAGGTCGGCGACCTGACCGACGGGGGCAAGCAAGATCACAAGTTCCAGTGGAACCACGAGTATTTCCTCGCGATGACACAACTGAACTCTCGCCTGCCTGTGTATCCGGTCCCCGGGAACGGCGAGAGCGACCTGTACTGGTACAGCAGGTACCACAACCTCCCGAGCCCGGACGAGAAAGGCGAGGGGTACTACACATTCGAGTACGGTGACATCCAGTTTTTTATGCTCGACTCAAACCGCAGCGAGCAGGATTTCCGAGCGGGCGGCGCGCAGTTCGAATGGCTGAAGTCTGAGCTAGAACGATCCACCGCGAAGTGGAAAATCGCGGCGCACCATCACCCGACCTACACCAGTGATGAGAATGATTACGGCAACACGTGGGAGACGACGAGCCCGCTCGGGGACCTCGATGTGCGTCGCATCACGGACCTCTACGAGCGATACGGTGTGGATGTCGTATTCTTCGGGCACCTGCACACCTATGAGCGGACGCTGCCGATCAGAAACGATCGGGTCGACCGGGGCGGGGTGGTGTATGTTCAGGCTGGAGGCGGAGGCGGCAATCTTGAAGACTTCGCCCCCACCCCCAGCTGGTTCTCTGGGAAAGTCCACCGGGGTCATCACTATGTGATGTGCCACCAGTTCGGCGATGAGCTCGAGATCCGCATGTACAACGATGAGCAGGCGATGCTCGACATCTACAAGATCAAGAAGTAGCTCAGACGAACCGCTTCACGATCCGTGAGCACCCGAAGTCGATAATCGAGACCAGGATGATGATGATCAGCATAATCGTCGCGACCTCCTGGAACTGATACGACTTGAGCTTCGCGTCGATCAGGAAGCCGACGCCGCCAGCCCCCACCAGTCCCAGGACGGACGCGGAGCGGACATTGCTCTCGAAACGAAGCAGCGTCTGCGAGATGACGATCGGGAAGACCTGCGGCAGCACCGCAAACGAGATCACATGCGGCGATGGTGCCCCGCTGGCGAGCACGCCTTCGACCTCACCCTTGCCGATGGTGTCGAGCGCGTCTGCGAAGACCTTGCCCAGCACACCGAAAGTGTGCACCGCGAGCGCGAGCACGCCGGCGAACGGCCCAAGCCCGATGACCGCGACGAAGATCAACGCCAGTACAAACTCGTTGAACCCACGGCACGCGTCGAATCCGCGCCGGGTCAGGAACGCACCGAGCCGACGCCCGGCGCGATGCCATATCGAGCTGCCCGTGCTCAGGATTTCCAGTGAGCGCTGGGAAGCGATCAACGAGACAGGCAAAGCGGCCACGAAGGCGAGCAGGGTGCCCCAGATCGCGATGGCGATTGTCTCGAAGGTGAATCCCAGGTAGAGCTCGATCGACTCACGCCGGGTCTCCAAGGGGAAGAACCCCCCCGTGCGTTCCTGCTCGGCCCGCTTCGCCGATCGCATCACACGGCGTTCCCACTCATCCTCTGTGAGCGTTGACCGGAGCTGGGTGAATTGTGTGTCCACCAGCTGCTCAAAGTCATCGGGCTTTGGGTCTGCATGGTCTATCCCGAGTTCGCTGAGGACTTGTTTCTCTGCGTCCGAACGCAGGCTCAGCAGGGTTGTTCGCTCGGCTTGGTCGTACACCCGCTCTCGCTCTTCTTCGCTGAGTGAGCGGCCGAAGATGTACTCGACCGCCTGATCCCGGTTGTTGATCAGCGTGATCGGGCTCAGTTCGCTCTTCTGCGCCGACCAAGTCAGTGCTGAGAGTATGAGCAACGGTGCCGCGAACCGGGGGGCCGTAAACACCGAGACCACCCCGGCGGTCAGTGATGCCAGGGTCATCGCGTTGGCGATGTGGACCGAGAGCACCGCATTGAGTAATACGGTGAGTATGAGAAGAACCGCGAATGGGATCGCAAACCGCCAGATCGGAACCGGTTTCTTTTCAGGAGTTGAGTCAGCCGCCATTCGCCTCTGCCATTTCCGCCTTGCGCTGCTCGAGAACACGGATGATGTCGTAGTCCGCGTCCGTCGCGGGAACAAACCCACCGCGGGCCATCTGCCTCATCGCTTGGCTGTCATCACTCAGTGCCACGAGCGCATCCGTCACCTTCTGGTGGAACTCGATGGGCAGATCATCACGAACGGCGATCAGACCCGCGGGAATGATCGGGCTCCGCCAGATCTCGACCAGGTTGGTAGAGTCAAGGCCTGATGCTTCCATCGCTCGCAGATCCAGCGTGTTTGTCGCGGCGACTTCCAGGTCACCTGCCAGAACAGCACGAACCGCGTTGCCGTGTGTCCCCGTGTAAGACACCTCGCCAAAGTATTCCTCGGCGGGCATCCCGGTTTCTTCGATGATCCCGATTGCGGGGACCAGGTAGCCGGAAGTCGAGTTCGGTGTTGTGAACCCAAACCCTTTCCCCTTTGCATCAGCGAGCGAGTTGATGCCGGAATCCTTGTGGGTCACGATGATCCCGTAGTACCCTGCGAGCCCGTCGAGATTGAGCTCCTTGGCGACCGCCACCGCCCCCGCGATTCTGTTCGCCTCGACATAGCTCTTGGGGCCGAAGTAGACGATGTCGACCTGCTTGTTCTTCATTGCAGTGATGATGCCAAGATACTCCGTGGCGCTGAAGGCCTCGACGGGGCGTCCCAGTTCCTTTTCGAGCTGGGTGATGACCGGTTTGAACCGCTCGACCATGTCCGTGCCGCCTTCGGCGGGGATCAGGCCAAGGCGGATCGGTCCATCCTCGAATGAGTCGGCCTGCGCGTTCTCATTCTGCGTGGACGAACCCGCGTCGGAGCAGCCGGCGAGCAAGGCAGAGATAATCGCGGCGAAGGCGAGGTTACACCAGAGCTTGAGGGAGGCTTGCATCGTTGAAATTCCCTTGGGGTTCGATGACACCATGCCCGCGGGCATCGGCTTCGGACGGGTGCTGTGCATGTTTGAGTTGGTCGCCGTAGAGCATCTCGAGGAGTTCGTCGTTGAGATTGTCAGCGGTTGTGTCCATGACCATGCGCCCATCGCGCAGACCGATGATGCGCTGGGCGAACTGCGTTGCGACATCCACCTGGTGCAGGTTCGTGATGACCGCTACGCCGTGTGTCTCGTTGACTTGACGGAGCATATTCATCACCTGCTCGGCGCTGCGTGGGTCCAGCGAGGCGATGGGCTCATCTGCAAGGATGATGTCTGCTCGCTGCGCGAGCAGGCGGGCGATCGCCACGCGTTGCTGCTGCCCGCCGGAGAGCTCTGTCGCTCGTTTGGGTGCCAGGTGCTCGATCTCCACCTCGCGCAGGCACTCCATTGCCCATTCCCGCTCTTTGCGATTGAACTGACGCCAGATCGTCGGGAGGACCGAGAGCCCCTCGCGTTGCGCGAGCGTGCCCACAAGTACATTGTCGAGCACGCTGAGGCGTGATACGAGATTGAACTGCTGGAAAACCATGCCCACACGCTGGCGAACCTTGCGGAGCTCCCGTCCCTGCGCGTTGGTGATGTCTTTCCCATCAAGCTTGAGCTGGCCGTCTGTCGGTTGGAGCAGACGATTGAAGATACGAAGGAGCGTGCTCTTGCCGGCACCTGATCGACCGATGATGGCGACACGCTCTCCCCTTTGGATCGTCATGTCCACATCGCGCAGCGCCTCGAATCGCCCACCATATGTCATCCCAAGATGAACTGCCTGCAGGATCGCTGTCACACTGTTGCTCGCTCTACGAAACATCACCGCATTTCGGTGGCGCGGGTTCATCCACAACTGAATCGAATCAGTACCGGACGATAACTGGAGCGAGGGATTGAAACTGCCTTCCTGCTCGCTCTTAACTCAAGTTAAGCGCAGGGCCGCGGGATCGCTGTGAATGCTTTGAATGCCTGGCGTGTATCGAGAACCGGTTCGGATTCGGGCAACCTCACGCTCGCCGGAGAGGCACGGCATTGCGGGATGCAGGACGCGGCTTGTCGGCGGTTGAGTCAGGCCACGCCGAGAAGCGGATGCTTCGCAGAAGCGCATGATTATTCGCTGAGGCAACATCGAAAAACGCCCGGCACCATCTGGTACCGAGCGTCATTCTGAAAGCGGGTGATGAGATTCGAACTCACGACATTCACGTTGGCAACGTGACGCTCTACCACTGAGCTACACCCGCGTATTCAGTTGTTGCAAGGGCGAGGCCTTGCGGGGGTAAAGATATTCCCGATGTCGGCGTGCGTCAAACCATTTAGGGAATCAACCTGCATTTCTGCGCTTTCATCGGGTGTTTTGGGCATTGATCGGACCTGCGTGGGATCGAACGGAGCTATGGGTGCCGGTGGTGAGCTGAGGGGGTGTGGATTCGCCCCCTCCGCCCGCTGCACGGGCACCTCCCCCGCACCAAGAGGGGTTAAGGGGTGGTTGAGAGGCCTATTGCAAGGCCCTCGCCTCGAGCCTGCCTGATGGCTTCAACGACCTGATCAATGGTGTAGGCGTTGGCGACCCAGGGGGTTTCCAGTCCGGGGCCGTAGATCGCCAGCGTGGGGATCCCTGTGCGTCCGAGGTCTTTGAGCGCCTGATCGCCGTCGGGGTTGCTGCCGGTGAGATCGACCTTGAACATGATGGTGTCGTCCTTGGCGAACTCGGCTTTGACTGCGGCTGAGCCGAGCACGGTCTTCTCGAGGACCTTGCAGTTGATGCACCATTCGGCGGTAAAGTCCTGGATGACGATCTTGCCCTCGTCGATGGCCTGCTGCATGAGTTGGGGGCGGTAGTCGTTCCAAGTGGTCTTCAGGAGGCCGCCGGAGTATGCGGCTTCGGCAAGTGCGGCTTGTCGGATCTCGTATTCCTCTTTGGCGTCACTGGTAAAGCGGTTGGCGACGAGGAGTCCAATGGCTGCTATGAGCAGGGCGATGACAGAGAAGACGCCTCGGTTGATGGGCTTCTTGGAGATCTCGAAGGTCTTGATGATGAGCCATCCGCCGGCGCCGATGCCGAAGAATGCGGCGATCCAGATGTGGAGGAGCTTGGCGAGGTAGGGCTTGGATGCGACGAGGGCGATAAGCCCGGAGCCGATGAAGTAGGCGGCGGCGGCGAGGAGCAGCAGGCCCATGATCTGCTTGACGAGTTCGGAAGCGGGGCCGGTCTTGGGGAGCTTCTTAAGCAGGCCGGGGAAGATCGAGAGGACGAGGTATGGCAGGGCCATGCCGACGCCCATGGAGGTGAAGAGAACGATGACGAAGGCGGTGCCGAGGTTGATGGCGGCGGGGACGAGTGCGCCGGCGACGAAGCCGAAGCAGGGCAGACCGAGGATCGCGGTCATGATGCCGAAGACGAAGGAGCCCCATGCGGTGTCGGCCTTGGGATTGACCATGTACACCTTCTGGGGGAGGTTGATCTGGAACATGCCCATGAGGCCCAGGGACATGATGGCGATGAGGAGGCCGATGGCGGTGGTGAGCCACCAGATGCCAAAGATCCGGGATGGATCGGTGAAGTTTTGAAGTGTGAGGACTGGGATTGCGAGTGCGGCCCAGAATGCGATGACGCCGAGGGCCATCCAGAATCCGAGGAGGATGGTCTTTGCCCGGTTCTCGCCGGCGTGCTGGCTGAGTGTCATGACCTTGATGGGGATGACGGGGAGGACACAGGGGGTGAGGTTGAGGACGAGCCCCCCCACTGCGCCGAGGATGGCCAGAACGATGAGGCCACCGAAACCGCCGCCGGGGAGCGTGATCCCGAAGAATGTGCCTGAGGATGCGACGGCGGCGGTGTCGCCGGTCGCGGTCGTTTCGGATTCGGCATCGTTGGTGGTTGCTTTGGCCGGGTCGTAGGCGGCGAAGATGGGGTCAGGGCCTGTGTTGTCTTGGGCACCGGCGGCGATGGTGAGGGTTGTGGAGAGGTCGGCCTGATCGGGCATCAGGCAGATTTTGTCGTCGCATGCTTGGTAGCGGATGGTGAAATCGAGTGCGAGATCGCCCTCGGGTGTGTTGGGGGCGACGGAGACGGGGATATAGATGACGGCCTGATCGCCATAGACGAGGTATTGGATTGGGTTGCCGGTGAAGCTGAAATCGACGGGGACGCTGATGGGCTCGGGCCACTGGATGGGGCCGAAGGTCAGGCCGTCGATCTCGGGGAGTTCGACCTTGGTGGCGAACGGGTAGAAATCCCCCATCTCTTCGGGGACGATGGGCTGGTTGAGGTTGGTGTGCCAGTGCTCCTGGTGATCGAGGATGATGGCCAGGACGGCCTCGGAGCCGGGCGCGAGCTGGTCGGTGCTGGCTTTGATGGAGAACTGAACCGGGGGTTGCTCGGCATCGTCTCCGGCGGGGGCCTGGGCGGTTGCGGGCTGGTTGCCGAAGGCATCGTCGAAGCTTGGCTGAGCGATGGCGGGTTCGGCGATGCACAGGCAGGTCATCAGGAGCAGGATCGCACGATTGAGGTGGTGATTCAGTTTCATTCGGGTCTCTTGGATCGACTTGCGGGTTGGGCGGTCGTGCTGGTTGAACCGGGTGCGGGCGATGAATGTTCCCACAATCGGGTATGTGATGGCCAGAAGTGCTGTGATCGTGAAGAGAATCGGGTCGAGCGGCCGATAGAACCTCAGTGTATACCCGCCCAGGCGGGGTTTTGGCTTTGCCCGCATGGAGCGGGTGGCGACAGGGATGCGTTCGATCATGAGCATGCTCGACCAAAGTGATATCGATGCCCTGATGGCGGCAGCGGAATCTGATGAGGCTGTGCATGCGCCCGAGAAACACCTCTTCTCCCGCACGCGAAAAGACCTCGAGAATGTGGAGATCCGGGAGTACGACTTCAAGCGTCCCGAGCGTGTGTCCAAGGACCAGATGATGGCCCTGGAGACCCTCCACGAGGCGTTTGCCCGCAACTTTGGGGCATCGTTGTCGGGTTTCCTGCGCACGATCGTGGAGGTCCGCGTCGCGGCCTGTGAGCAGATGACTTATGGCGAGTTTGTTGCCGGGCTGCCCAACCCGACGAGCTACAACCTGATCCAGCCCGATGTGCTGGAGGGGCAGATGTGCCTTGAGGTTTCGCCGCTGATCATCTACCCGATCATCGACCGCCTGCTTGGTGGGACGAACCAAGACCTGTTCATCCCGCAGCGTCCGATGACGGCGATCGAGCAGCGGCTGATCTCGAATGTGATGGGCCGCGGGCTGGATGCCCTTTCTGAGGCATGGGAGAGTGTTCGGCCGCTGAAGTTTGAGATCACGGCAACTGAATCAAACCCGCAACTGGTGCAGATTGTCCCCCCCAACGAGGTGGTGATGGTCATCGGGCTCGAGGTCCGTATGGCGTCTCGTGCGGGCACGATGAACCTCTGTATACCTTATAATGTCATCGAGCCGGTGATGGAAGAGCTGAGTTCGCAGAGTTGGTTCGCGGTCTCTCGTAACGACCAGACTCAGAGCACGGCGGCGAAGATCAGCCAGAATCTCGATCAGACGGGCGTGCAGGTTTCAGCGGTGCTGGCTGAAACGACGATCACGCTGCGGGACCTGAGTGAGATGAAACCAGGGGATCTGATCGTGACGACGACGGCATCGAGCGAGGCCTCGACGGTCATGGTTGGGGGCGAGCCCAAGTTCAGGGCCCAGGTGGGCCAGCACCGCGGGAAGCGGGCGGTCCAGATCCAGCGGGCGGTCGCCCGCGGGGAGCGTCGCCAGTCTCGATTGCCCGAGATCGGGTAACACGGCCCTGCTGGTGTTGATTCTCTCAAACCCGGTGTTCTATACTTATTCGGAAGCACCGGGCGAGTTGCTCGGTCAAAGGAGTCATCGGTATGCAGATGGTCTGGCGCCATGAGGGCTGATTGGGTTTCGATGCGAATCGAGACCGCACCAGCGGGGAAGGATTGGACAATGCGATAATCGCGTAGTCCATCCTGATCTCGACGACGGGGATTTTCCCGTCGTTCCGGCGCGAGAAGACCGCGGCATAACGATGCCTGCGGTCGATTGCGTTTTTGGCAATCGGCCAAGTTCGTCATAACAGGAAGGGTGCCCGCACCCTGCGATCTTTGGACATCTCAACAACTCAGCAACCCGAGCCCCGAAACGGGGCACACAAGACAGACCGGAGCACCCATGAACACCTCTGAAATGATGCGCATTCTCGATTCGATCGCAATGGAGCGCAACATCGATAAGTCCCTGCTCATCTCAGATCTTGAGACGGCGATGGTTTCGGCCTGCCGCAAGTTTTTCGGCACGCTCGATGCCGAGGAGTTCCAGTGTCGGGTTGATCCGATGTCGGGTGACATCCAGTTGTATCGCTACGAAGAGCCGCTTGACATGGATCCGGGCGATTTCGGCCGTATCGCGGCCCAGACCTTCAAGCAGGTGATGATCCAGCGGTTCCGTGACGACGAGCGTCAGTCGCTGATGGACGAGTTTTCCAGCCGCGTGGGTACCCTGGTCACGGGGACAGCGCAGCGGTATGACCGCGGCGCTCTGGTCGTGCAGGTCGATCGTGCAGAGGCGATCATGCTCCGGAGCGAGCAGATCCCCGGGGAGCAGTTCAACCCTGGCGATCGCGTCCGTGCGATGATCCTGGATGTCAAGGACATGGGCTCGCAGGTCAAGATCTACCTCTCGCGTGCACACCCCGACTTCATCAAGCGACTCTTTGAAGTCGAGGTCCCCGAGGTGCTCGAACGCACCATCGAGATCAAGGCCATGGCCCGCGAGGCCGGGTACCGCACCAAGATGGCGGTCGCTTCGATCGACTCGAAGATCGATGCCGTCGGCGCGTGTGTCGGTATCCGCGGCTCGCGAATCAAGACGATC
Source organism: Phycisphaerales bacterium JB052 (assembly GCA_043100965.1). Lineage (GTDB taxonomy): Bacteria > Planctomycetota > Phycisphaerae > Phycisphaerales > UBA1924 > UBA1924. The sequence continues at coordinate 81,396 of JBICHR010000002.1, forward strand.
GTTGAAGAACTCAACGGTGAGAAGATCGACATCGTCCGCTGGAACGAGTCCTCGCAGATCCTCATCGCCAACGCACTCAAGCCCGCCGAGGTCAACGAGATTTCTCTGTGCTTCGAGTTGGGGCGTGCGACCGTGGTCGTCCGTGACGACCAGCTCTCGCTGGCGATCGGCAAGCGTGGTCAGAATGTGCGTCTCGCGGCCCGTCTGACGGGCTGGGATGTCGACATCCTGACCCCGGAAGAGTTCACCAAGGGTCTGGAGATCCTTTCGGACACCCTCACCAAGGTCGAGGGCATCAGCGAAGAGATGGTCGACCGCCTGGCGGCGTTGGGCATGATCTCGGTCTTCGACATCGAAGAAATCGGGGCGGACATGCTCAAGACAGAGCTTGAGCTGACTGATGAGCAGACCGACTTGGCGGTTGAGCTTTGTGCTTCGCGGTCCAAGGAGGTCGCGGCACAGCAAGAGCGTGAAAAGGCCGAGGCCGAGGCACGCAAGGCGGCTGACGAGCAGGCAGCAGCAGCGATCCTGTCGGGCGCGGTTGATGGCGAAGACGCCAGCCCAGAGGTTGCGGCGGCGGCGATTCTTGGTGCAGCGGCGGCCGGGGCGCAATCGGACAATGGCGACACGAACACGGATGATGCAGGCGGTGTTGAGCCCGATGCGGAGTCTGAGAATCGTGCGGCTGACATTCTCGGTGGTGATGCGTAATCGCATCGCTCCTGAACGACATAAGAACAGAGACAGACTGACCTTTCGGGTCACAACGCAAACCAGCGGAGCAGCATTTGGCGAACAAACGAATCTTTGAGATTGCAAAAGAACTGGGCATCAAGTCCAAGGCGATCGTTGAAAAATGCCACGCCGAGGGTATCCCTAAGGATGTGATCAAGAACCACATGTCGAGTGTCTCGATTGGTCTTGAGCAGACGATCCGGGAATGGTTTGCCAATGAGACCGAGGGCGAGGAGAACCCGCACACCGCCGTCGAGCAGGCCGAGAAGGTCGATATCGAGAAGGTTCGTGCGAAGAAGAAGGCGTCCAAGAAGGCCGATGCGGACCCTGGTGACTCATCTGATGATGACGAGGCGGGTTCGACGAGTACCGCGGTTGCGGAGCCCCCGCTGAAAGCCGCCAAGGCACGCCCTGCTGCGGCAGCCGCACCGGCCGCGCCTGAGGAAGAGCCCGAAAAGCCAGAGCAGCCCGAGAACAAGGCAGCCCCCGAGCAGACCGAGCAGCCCGCCAAGCCCAAGCGTATCAGCGTGCCAGCGGGTCTGTCTGCAGAGCCACCCAGGGTTGAACAACCGGTCGCGAAGGCCCCCGAGCAGTCGCCGCCCCCCGCTGCCAAGAGCGATGGCGATGCTGAGAAGCCCGCGGTGGTGCGTCCGCCGGCCCCGGACATCAAGGGGCCATCGCAGCCCCCACAGATGAATGTTCCCACGCGACCCAAGACGATCGCCCCGGCTGGTCCGCAGCTCGAGAAGAAAGAGCAGATCAAGCTGTCCGGCCCCAAGGTTGTCCGTGTCGAAGCGCCCGAGCAGGTCGAAGCCCCGAGGCGTCGTCCCCCGCGTGGGCCCGGCGGAGGCGGTGGTGGCGGCTTCGGTGGCGGAGGCGCTGGTGTGCCCATGGAGGGCCGCCCACCTCGCGGTGCCGGAAACGCGCGTCGACGCAGCGGTGATCGCCGAGATGGCCCGGACCTGAGCGGTGGTCGCGGCTGGACCGCGGCCGACCTCGCTGAACGCGAGGCACGCTTGCAGCGCAGCGGTGGTTACCTGAAGCAACGCCAGAACCAGATGCGTTCGAGCGCTAACGCGGGTCAGACCCCCGCCAAGATCGGTGGCAAGGTCACCATCGCGGCCCCGTTCTCGATCAAGGACCTGTCGGCTGCGACGGGTGTCAAGGGTGCCGACATCGTCAAGAAGCTCTTTATGCAGGGCGTGATGGCGACGATCAACTCGGCGATTGACTCCGAGAAGGCCCAGGAGATCATGATCGACTGGGACATCGAGTTGGAAGTCACCGAGGCCAAGAGCGCCGAGGAGCAGGTCGCCGAGCAGTTCGCTGAACGCGAACGCAAGGACGAGCGTGCCCGCGGTCCGATCGTCACGATCCTTGGTCATGTGGACCACGGCAAGACTTCGCTGCTTGACCGGATCCGGAACGCCAATGTCGCCGACGGCGAAGCGGGCGGGATCACGCAGGCGACGAGTGCGTTCCGGGTGCCCGTTTCGATGGGCGAGACGGAGAAGTTTGTCACCTTCATCGATACTCCGGGTCACGAGGCGTTCACGGCGATGCGGAGCCGTGGTGCCAATGTCACCGACATCGTGGTGCTGGTGGTCGCGGCGGACGACGGCGTGATGCCTCAGACCATCGAGTCGATCTCGCACTCGAAGGCGGCGGGCGTGCCGATCATTGTCGCGCTCAACAAGATCGATAAGGAGCAGGCGACCGACGCCAACATCCAGCGGATCCTGGGCCAGCTTGCTGAGCACGGGCTCAACCCGACCGATTGGGGCGGGGACACCGAGATCGTGCGTACCAGTGCGATCAATGGCACGGGCATCCAGGAGCTTCTCGAGATCCTGGACCTGCAGGCCGAGGTGCTCGAACTCAAGAGCGACTTCTCTGGCCAGGCCCAGGGCACGGTCATCGAGGCGCGTCCAGAGGGCGGGCGAGGCAATGTCGCCAACATCCTAGTCCAGGAGGGCCAGCTGAGCGTGGGCGACTTCATTGTCATGGGGCGTGCGTTCGGTCGTGTGCGTGATATTACCGATGATCGCGGCAACAAGCACAAGAGCGTGCTGCCGCCGTTGCCGGTCCAGATCTCGGGTATCAACGATCTTCCTGACGCGGGCGACAAGTTCTACTGCGTCGGTTCGCTCAAGGAAGCGGAGAAGGCCGCGGAGCAGCGTCGTGAGCGTGAGCGTGAGACGCAGCTCTCACAGCCGAAGCTCACGCTCGACAACATGTTCTCCCAGATCGCGGAGATGGACCTCAAGGAGATCCTTGTGGTGCTCAAGGCGGATGTGCAGGGTTCGGTCGATGTGCTTCGGAGCGAGATCGAGAAGGTGGGCAACGAGGAAGTCAAGGTTCGCGTGATCCACTCAGCGGTGGGCGGCATCACCGAGAGTGATATCCTGCTTGCCGAGGCATCCAAGGCGATCATCATCGGCTTCAATGTCATCGCCAATGCCAAGGGTCGTTCGCTGGCCGAAGACAAGGGCGTGGAGATCAGAAACTACCAGGTGATCTACCACATTGTCGAGGACATGAAGAAGGCCGTCGAGGGCCTGCTGACCCCGGACATCCGCCAGGAGGTTCTGGGTCACGCAGAGGTTCGTCAGGTGTTCAAGGTCTCGAAGGTTGGCGCGATCGCTGGTTGCTATGTCACCGACGGCGTGGTGCAGCGTGACGCGTTCATCCGTGTTACCCGTGACGATGTCATTGTCGAAGATAACCGGAAGCTCGAGCAGCTCAAGCGCTTCAAGGACGACGCCAAGGAGGTCCGTGCCAATATGGAGTGCGGCATGAAGATCGTCGGCTACGACGACATCAAGGAGGGCGATGTGCTCGAATGCTACAAGAACATCGAGGTCAAGCGTACGCTCGATTGAGCACGGAGCACTTCCGCATGGTCGTTGGCGTGATGCAGATCGAACTCGCGATCGATTGGGCGCAGTCTCTCAAGGACAAGCGTCGGGTTGTGAAATCGCTGCGTGATACGCTGCACCGCCACCATATGGTCAGTGTTTCTGAGGTCGCTGACCAGGACATCTGGAACCGCGCGAGCATCGGCATCGCGATCGTGGGCTCGAGCGGATCGGCGATCGGGGCCACGCTCGATCGCGTGCTTGAACGGATCCGAGCGACGCCCGAGTGCGAACTGGCTTCGGTGAGCAGGGAAGTGCTGCACGGCTGGGGCGGGAGCTTTGGTCATCTCGCTGACAACGATGGGCTTCCCGATGACGGGGAGCTCGAAAAGACGCTTCGTGCACGAGCGAACGAAGCATTGGAACGGGACATCGCGTGAGAAAACGAAGCCTTCAGATTGCGTCGAACATTCAGCGGGAGTTGCAGAACCGGCTCGCCAGAGGGCTCGCCGACCCACGCATCAAGGGGCTGATCACGGTGACGCGTGTGGAACTGAGCGATGACCTAAAGCACGCCAAGGCGTTCATCTCGGTCATGCCCGACAAGCACGCCAAAGTTACGATGCACGGGCTGACGAGTGCAACCGGGAGACTCCGCAAGGATGTGATGGACCGTATTCACCTCAAAGAGATGCCCACGCTCAAGCTGGTGTACGACGAGGGGCTCAAGGCGCAGATGGAAGTGATGGCGTTGCTCGAGAAAGACCGTCAGCAGAAGTTGGGCAACAGCCCCCAGCATGTCGACGAGCCCGCCGACGACCAGGAGATGCCCCAGGGATGACGCCCGAAATGATCGATACGCTCAACGCACTCATCGCGAAGATTGAGAAGAGCCACGACGGGTCTGAGGGTGTCGCTGCGGGCGATCTGATCCCCGAGACGGTTCTGTGCGAGGATGCCCTGCTCAACGAGTTGGTCTACTCCATGCTGCTCTGGGAGTCCTCATTCGAGCACGCGAAGAAGGCGGCGGGGCGCATCGCTGAAGAGCTTGTTGACCTCAACGAGTTGCGTGTGTGCACGGCTGATGAGCTTGCGTCGATCATGGGGGCTCGGATGCCACGCGGCGGGGAACGGGCGCGTCGACTCCTGCGGGTGCTCAACGAGATCTACGACCGGGAGAACACGCTCTCGCTCGCTGCGTTCGGAGAGATGAACAAGCGTGAGGTGCAGGAGTACCTTGAGAGCATCGACGGGATGCCGTGCTTTGTGGGCTCCCGGGTGATCCTGCTGGGCCTGAACCGGCACGCGTTCCCCCTGGATGAGCGGCTTGCGAAGCTGCTGGGGAGCGAGGGCATCATCACCGCGAGTGAGCCGCTGGATCAGCAGGTCGGGCAGCTTGAGCGTGGGGTCCGCGCGAGCGATTCGCTGCGTACATACACCCTTATCGAACACTGGGCCCAGGCCCAGCGGGGCGGCTCTCGTTCGACCAAGCCCCGATCCGGGAAGAAAACCACGAAAGGCGTCTCCTCATGAAGCAGCTTGCCCCCTCCCCGATTCTTCGTGCGGGCCTGGGGCTGACGCTGCTGGCCTGTGCGGGCGTGCCAATCTCGTGCACGAGCAGCACGACACGCGAGCAACGCCAGGTCGACGCGACCTCACGGATCGTGGACCCGATCCGGGTTCTTGAGGCACGCGCGGAGCTTGAGGCGCTCAACCCACTGCCGGCACCGCGAGAGGCGCTGCTGCGTCGGCTCGTGCGTGATGAGTCCGAGCCGCTGACTCCAGGGACCGAGGCGTACCGCAAGGCGTTGTTGAGCGCAGACGAGATTGATATCGCGTTCAATGCGCCGGGGGATCCTGGGCTCGATGAGCCCAATGAGACACAGCGTCGTCATGCGATGAAGCTCTATGCCCGGGGGCGTGTGCTGCATCAGCAAGCGAAGCATCAGGAGGCCGCCGAAGTCCTTGATCGAGCGAGCGAGTTGGACCCTGGATCGACGAGCATCCTGATCGCGTTGGGCGAGGCCAAGCTGGCACTGGGTGATGCGGTGGGCGCGAACAACGCGTATGAGCGTGCGGTTGAACTCGGCGACCGGAGCGCGTCGCCGTTGATTTACCTCGCCTCGCGTGAATACGCGTTGGGTGATGACGAGCGTGTGATCGCATTATGCACCCTCGCGTTGGAGGGCGACGAGATCGCCCGCCGGTCTGTGCCCGGAGCACTTGCCGGGATCATGCTGGGGAACTCGCAGATCCGGCTCGGGTATCTCCGAGCGGGTGCTGAGTCCCTGACCGGTGCGCTCGAGGCGTTCGAGCCGAGCAGCGCGGACCAGCGTTGGCGGCGTGAGGTTGTACAGATCATGGGGCGCCGGGCCTCGCTATGGGTAGTTGCCGGTGATGCCTGGAGCAAGGTCGGCTCGCATGCCAGAGCGGCCGAGGCGTACCAGCGCGCGTCTGAGTTCAATGAGGGCGTCTCGGCTGATCTTGCGGCTCGTCGTCTGGCGGCGTTGCTGCGTGAGGGTCGGCCCGCGACGGCGGCCCTGCTTCTTGTCGAGCATATCGAAACCTACGCCAATGACCTGACCCCGCTCGAGCGTGAGTGGGTTGAGGTGTTCTCTGAGATCGAGTCGCTGCGGGAACTGCTGCCCGATGCGATCGCCTCGATCAGACTGAACGAAACACACCCCCGCTCCTCGCGGCGCGCGTTAATGGCGCTGGCGGTCCAGGGGCTGGATCCCGACGCGGCGTTGACGCGGCTGCTGGGTGCGGGCAGCGACGCGAACAACCCGGATCTGGTTGTCTCGGTGCTCAGCCAGTTCGACACCCCCGAGGAACAACACGCATGGGCGGAGCGTCTGCTCGATGGCAACCCGCTGTGCGCCGAGGCGGTGGCCCAGGCGTGGTCCCGGCTCTCATTGCCGGTGACTGAACGCCTGTCGCTGATCGACACGGAAACGCCGGGCGATCAGCTTCTGGCCACGACGCTGGCGTTGAAGATGGGGCGGAGTGATCTGCTCACGCACCTGGACTCCTTGGCCACGGACAGGTATACCGATCGCTCGAACACCTGGCTGGAATCCCACGCGCAGGCCAGTGCCCTTACCGGTCGCTGGGCGCAAGCACAGGAATTGCTCGATGTGCTCATCGAACGGGGCGAGCAGGGTGATCGACACGCGGCCCGCCGGAGCGCCTCGTGTTTGCTGATCATGCAGCACCCGCAGATGGCATTGGAACGGGCGAGCGAGCTGGCCGCGTCGAGCGATGCAGGGCTCAACGACCTGATGCTGCTCTCCCGCATCTCGCTGACGCTCGATGATCACGAGTCGGCCCTGTCCGCACTGGAACGGGCGTTCCAGCTCGATCCGTTCGATACCAACATCATTGATCGCATCCTGCGTCTGCAGGGCAGCGGTGCCCCGCTGGAAGATGCGGAATCGGTGCGGGAGCTGGTGCGTGGGCTCGGTGAGCGCCGGCCCCGATCTGCTTGGTACTCGCTGCTGCGGGCTTCGGACTTTGCACGCAACGGGCTGATGCGAGAAGCAGAACGCACAGTGCTGTCGATCAACGCCCAGCCCAACTCGGAGCTGGTCGGCGATGATCTGCTGTTGAGCATCTGGAAGACCCAGCAAACCCAGGGACAGCAAGATGCCCTGGAACGCGGTGCCGAGTGGCTCAATGAGCGGCTGGCGCAGAACCCCAACTCGGTCGAAGCGGCGCTGGCCCTCGTCCAGATCCAGTACGAACTCGAGCGGTTCGAGCAATCGCTCACCACGCTGGAGACCGCTTGGAATCACACCGGCTCTTTCGAGATCGCCCGCGTTCGAGAGCAGCTGCTGCGGGGCACCCTCGACGAGACCGAGCAGGCCAACGCGCTGGCGCGGGGTCGGCTGGCGAATCTCATGGGTGTTGACCCGGGGATCGAGTACGCCCGGACGCTTGCCCGGAGTGGGAATCTTGAGCACGCGCAGGCCGCGTTGGCATCATTGGAACAGCGGCTCCCAAGCGATATCACCCTCATGCCCGTGCAGGAGCGTCAGCTGGCGCAGGTCGTGTATGAGCTGGCTGAGCATGCGGAGGTCGAGGGTATCGACGCGGTGATGCTGGGGATGATTGATCTGATCGAAGATAGGACCGGGCCGCTCGATTTCTTCATGGCCCGCACGAAGGTGCTTCTGTACGCCCGGGGCGATGCCCCTGATGTTGACAGGCTGATCTCGCTGGTCGATACGCTCTCTGCCGAACTTCCGAACCCGGAAAATCGGCTGACCCTGCGGGCGTTGCCCGTGCAGGTGCTGCTGGGCGAAGATCGCCCGCATCTGGCGATTGCGTACGCAACCCGGCTGGCGCTTGTGGACGGCACGCTGAATGAAGATGAACTGATCGAGACCTACAGGTTACTTGGCGCGGTTGGTGTGAACTCGGACCTGCTGGGGACGCTGGACATGCTCGAGCAGGCGGGGATGCTTGAGCAGGTGATCGAGATCACCAAGCGGCGTCTCGGCACACCCGAACGCCCAACACAGGGGCTGACCGCGGAACAGCAGCGGGCCGACCTTGCGTACACCGCCGGGGCGATGGCGATGGCCTTCGAGCGTGAAGACCAATCGGAGTCGTATATGACACTCGCCTTGTCGTTCGACCCCGACCACGGGTGGAGCAACAACGATCTGGGATACATGCTGATCGAACGCGGAGAACGCATCGATGAGGCGGAGCGGATGCTGGAGGCGGCGGCTCGGGCCCTGCCCGACCAGGCATCGATCATCGACTCGCTCGGCTGGCTACGGTACAAGCAGGGCATCTTTGAGGACCGGCTCGATGAGAAGACCAATGAGGTCGTGACGCGAGGGGCGATCTCGCTGCTGAGCCGCGCCAATCAGCTCGATCAGCAGCGCAGCAACGCAACGATCCTGCTGCACCTGGGCGACGCGTTCTGGCGGGCCGGGCAGACGCAGCAGGCGATCGATGCCTGGCTCACCGGCGAGAGCATGCTGCGTTCGCGTGTACGAACACTGAGCGCCCAGTCGCAGGCAAACCGCAACGCGATCGACGCGGCTAGTGCCGAGCTCCGGACACTCCGCTATCGCATCCAGGATGCCGAGGCGGGGGGCGAGCCCGATGTCGCGCCGATCTTCGAGGATCCGGGCAGCAACTGAAGATCTGTACTCGCTCGTCGTGATTCGTTCAGGAAAGTCGGCGTGCGATCGCCAAGAATCACCCCCCGGTCGTTCGGCCGGGTCTGAATGAAGCAGGAGAAACTGGCATGGCTGGTCATAGTAAATGGGCGAATATCCGTCACCGCAAAGAGCGTCAGGACAAGAAGAAGGGGAAGATCTGGTCCAAGTGCTCCAAGGCGATCATGGTGGCCGCGCGTGCCGGCGGAGGCGACCCGGAGACGAACCTGGCGTTGCGGTACGCGATCGACGAGGCCAAGTACGCCAACATGCCCAAGGACACAATCAAGCGGGCCATTGAGAAGGGCTCGGGCGAGGCGGGCGGCGCGGAGTTCCAAACCATCGTGTACGAGGGTTACGGCCCAGGGGGCACGGCCCTGATCATTGATGCGCTGACGGACAACAACACCCGCACGGTCGGTGAGGTGCGGAGCATCTTCAAGAAGGCCGGGGGCTCGATGGGCAACGCGGGGACGGTCGCGTTCATGTTCACGACCAAGGGGCAGATCTTTATCGATGCGAATGCCTACGGCGAGGAGCAAGTGATGGAGGCGGCGCTCGAGGCCGGGGCCGACGACATCCAGTCGCCCGAGGGCGAGGGCGACGACAAGGGCGCGTGGACGATCGTGACGGAGCCAACCGAGTTCCAGAGCGTAAAGGACGCGATCGAGGCGGCGGGCATCGAGATCGTCGAAGCGGAGATCACGCGGATCCCTGAGAACACGGTGGATGTCGGCGGCGATGATGTGCGCAAGGTGATGAACCTGATCGACGCGCTGGAAGACAACGACGACATCCAGAAGGTATACAGCAACGCCGAGTTCGATGCGGACGAACTGGCGAAGCTGGGTTGAGGCACATGCGCGGCTGGGCCACCTTCGATGACACCGAGCGATACCGCTACACGCTCGGGCGGCGCTGGGCTCCGGGCGGGTCGCGGGTGTGTTTCTGCCTGCTCAACCCATCCACCGCTGATGCCAAGGTGCTCGACCCGACGCTGACGCGTTGCTTTGGTTATGCCAAGCGTTGGGGATTCAGCACAATGGATGTGTGCAATATCTTTGCGTTGCGATCGACCGATCCCAAGGGGCTGAGGCAGGTGGACGACCCGATCGGGGCAGGCAATGACGCTGCGATCGTCAAGCTCGCCAAGCGGGCCGACCTGGTAATCGTCGGCTGGGGGACGCACGCCAAGCTGCTCGATCGGCATCAACAGGTGATGGACCTGCTGAGCCCGATCTGTGAGCCACGATGCCTGGGCCTCACCAAGGCGGGGTATCCCAAGCACCCGCTGTATCTGCGTGCGGATCTGGAGCCGATTGCGTTGTGAGTGGTGGGTGATGACCGCCAAGACCGCCAGCCATGTAGGTGTAGGGTTGGTGGTGTTGTTTGGGCTTTCCCTAGACAACTGACACCATCGTCAATACATGACAAAGCCCCTGCCTCCCCCCGCCCCGGGGGGAGGTGCCGAACGGAGTGAAGCGGAGGGGGGCTGGCATGTCGTGGGGGTGGGGTTGTCCGATCCCCCCTCCGACCCGCCTTCGGCGGGCCACCTCCCCCCGGGGCGGGGGGAGGCGAGGGTGTGTCGTTGCTTCAGAGTGTTCCCGCGTCGCGCCAGGCGTCGGTGGCTTTGGTCACGGCCACACCGGGCTCGGGGTTGTCGCGGACATCGAGAATCACCCATTGCTGGCCAGAGACGATCATCGCGCCTGCGTAGGCGGTCAGGTCGAGCTTGCTGCCGCTGGCGCCGAGCACGCATCGCCCCATCGCGGTGGTATCGCTCAGGCGGGCGCTGGCGAGGTTGGTGCCGGCACGGGTGATAGCCTTTGCGGGGGATGAGCCGTCGGTCAGGTAGAAGACCGGGTCGATTCCCACGCCGATGCCGGGTGTCGGGGGTTGTTCGTCCCCGATGAGTGCGTGGTCAGCCAGGGTCGCGCCGTGCTGCTGGGCCATGGAGCCGAGGGTCATGCGAGCTTCGGTGCTGAGGTCGGTTGGGAGCAGCACCGAGACCACGGGCTGTGATCGCCCACCCACCAAGGGGGCGAGCTCGCCTGCCATCTCCAGCGCCTGCCCCACCGCGTCGATGGCACGCTGGGCGGTGCCCGGGGCGGTGAAGTGCTCTGGGGGTACCCAGAGGTCGAGCCCGGTGAACTCCAGCTCGTGGCGCCGCAGCAGGGCCGCCAGATCGCGTCGGGCCGAGCGTCCCAGCTCACGCGGGCGCAGGCCGGATCGGGCGGCGTCGAGGGTGATGCCGCGCACGCCGAGCGTGGCGATGGTGTCGATCGCGGCGCGTGGGTGGGCGATGCCCGGGGTCACAAAGCCGTACGCAGAAACCGAGATTTCGGGGAGGCCGAACATGCCCGATTTCTATGCGCCCGAGCCCGCTCGCGCTCTACGATCTGGCATGAGCAAAGCGTTTTTCTCGCGTATCTGCCAGATGACCCACCTGATCGCGTTGGCTGTCTGGCTGGGGAGCGTCGCCATGTCGGGTGTGGTGGCGGCGATCGTCTTCCCGCTGATGAGGAAGCTGGAGCCCACGCTGGGGGCCTATCCCGATTACGCGGGCGACCACGCCCTGCTGGCGGCCGGTCGGGTCGCGTCCAAGGTCTTCTTCACGGTCGACGCGATCCAGTTCGTGTGCGCCTCGATTGCGCTGGGTTCCATCGCCCTGCTCGTGGCGATGGGCTACTCGCTCAACACAATGGCCCGCGTGATGCGGGTGCTGGTGCTGTGCATGACACTGGCGCTGCTGAGCTATCACCTGTTCTTCTTCATGCCCGGTCTGACCCAGACGCTCAATGGGTACTGGGACTTCGCGGCCGCGGGGGATACAGCCCAAGCAGACGCCTTCAAGGACCGGTTCCTCGAGTCGCACTCGATGGCCTCCAACCTGCTGGGCGGGCTGACTCTGATGGTCTTGATCAACCTGGCGTTGGCGGCCTGGACGCTCACCGCGACGCCCAAGGCCGGGGACAAGTGATGAGCGGCACGAAAACCAAACCCCATCCCAAGGGCAAGGACAACCCACGCGGCTTGCGGGACATCCCCTTCAAGCTCCCTGAGGTCACGCCGGCCGAGAAACGCAAGGCCAGACGCTTGGCCGATGCCCTGCAGGAGCACTACCCCGATGCCTACTGCGAGCTGACGCACTCCAACCCCCACGAGCTGCTCATCGCGACGATCCTCTCGGCCCAATCAACAGACGCGGGGGTGAACAAGGCCACGCCCAAGCTGTTCGCGAAGTTCAAGACACCCGCGGCCTATGCCAAGGCGAGCCCGGAGGAGATCGAGCCGTATATCAAGACGATTGGGCTCTATCGCAACAAGGCCAAGTCGATCCACGAAGCCATGACCCGGGTCGTCGAGCACTACGACGGGCAGGTGCCTGGGAATATGGAAGACCTGCTCACGCTGCGTGGCGTGGCCCGCAAGACGGCCAATGTCGTGCTGGGCAACGCGTTCGACATCAACATGGGCTTCGTGGTCGATACCCATGTACAGCGCCTGAGCTGGCGCTTCGGGTTCTTCGATGATCCGAAGACGAATACTGCCATCATCGAGAAGAAGCTGATGGCCCTGTTCCCGCGCGAGCTGTGGTCACGGCTGGGGCACCAGTTCGTGTTCCACGGGCGTTATGCCTGTACGGCCCGGCCCAACTGCAAGCACGACCACCCGGTGTGCGTGAAGTTCGGGGTCAACTGCGATAAGCCGCTGCGGAAGAAGTGAACCAAGTCCACCAACCCCGTACCCCGGCTTGGCGGACTTCCTTCTGTGCCTCCCCGCGCCCTCGCGGGGAGGTGGCCCCGGCGCAGCCGGGGTCGGAGGGGTGTCTTCTGAAGTCATCTCAGGTTCTGAAGAGAAACACGCGTAACAAGGCCCCCTCCGTCGCTCCGCTCGCGCGGATCGACACCTCCCCCGCGGGGCGGGGAAGGCACAAGAACAACACCGCAAACCCTGGATCCTAGGCTTGGTGGGCTTGGGGCTGTTCAGCCGTCGTACTCGTCCTCTTCGCGTTCATAGATCGGTTCGGGCTCGTCCACAGGCATCGGGAAGAGCACCCAGTCGCCGACGATGCTTTCGGGGACATTGAGCCGTTGTACGGCTGCTTCTTGCGTTGTGAGCCATTTAGGCCAGGTCCGTACCCGGATCTGCATCTCGTCGCCGAGCTCACCCACTTCTTTCCTCTCCCAGCGGATCAGCCCGTTGTCGTCTGTGCGATCATCACCCAGCGAATAGATGAGCGGACGATCATCCACGACCCGGTATCGCAGCGCCTCGCCCGTGAAGGCGTCGATGGGGTTGAACCCGATCAAGTCTTTGTCAAAGGTATCGATTGAATCGGGGAACGCGCCGTGGCGCAGGCGGTGGCTGTACGCGGCAATGGCCAGGCGGGTGCCGAGGGCTTGCTGTCGATACGACCTCACTCGTCCCGCGGCCGAATCGATTGCGGGCATCATGACATCGAGCGTGACATCCCCCAGCTTGTTGAGCGAATCACGCTCGCGTGCGAGTACTGCATCCATGGTTTCGACCGATTCGTCCCAGGGGATGCTCGCCAATAACTCGCCTTGCGCGAAACAGAGGTGCTGCACATAGATCAGCCGCTGCGCCGATGCGCTGAGATCTTGGATCGGGAGTGAACACGCCGGGCCGGAGAACTGGACATTCGCAAACATGGTCGCAGAAAGCCTGCCCTGCTCATCGCACATCCGGCGTACCGAGTCGTGGAAGAAGAGCTGTTCGCCCGCCCAGTTGATGCTGGTCTGCTCCTGCCCACTGAACAACGCATCGAAACGGGCGAGATGCGTCTCATTGAATGCATCGGCGTGATTGACCAACGCCCAATCCATCGAGCGATGCACAACTGATTGCATCGCGATATCGACCAACGAACTGATGAGTATGGGGATATCCCAGTTCAACCGACCCAATCGATTGATCGATTCGATGAGCTCGATGTACGCGTCGGTGTTGCCCCGCTCGAGCTCATACGCCGCGCGTGCGTTGAGCAGGTTTGTGGCTTGTCGCAGCTTGCCCAGCCATGAGAGATTTGTGTCCCAGAGCCCCTCGCTTCTTGGAGCGCCGGTGTTCCAATCGTCATCCTCGATGTTGTGCTCGAGCATCGCCGCGTGCTCGTAGGGGTCGGTCGAACTGAGCAACTCGCAGCCGAGCACCGGGCGTGTGCTGGCGTCGACGAGTTTTTGGCAAAGCTGCCCGACCTCGTCGGTCTCGATGAGCTTGAGATAGAGCCCCCACCGCTCGGGGTGCTCAGGGAGTGTGCCCGCGTGCTCGGTGAACAGATCGTGGTGGAATACGCTGTCGAGGTGGTCGTAGTACGCTTCGATCAGGATCGGCCACGCCTTGTCTTCCTCGGGCACGCTCGCCAGCCACGCGTTGTAGCTGCCCGCGGGGTTCCACTCGGTCGTCCCATCGCCCGTGTCATACCACGGCGACCAGTTGCCGCGTGTTACCAGATCCCAATCGGGCGTGACCTCGGCGACCTCCTGCTCGGTCAGCGGCTCGGTATAGAGAAACTCGTAATACGCCCACACGCCGACGCTGGCCAGCAGCAGGATGAACAACAGGGCGATGATCCCGATGACAATAATAAGTTTCTTCATTCACTACTTTACGGGAGTCCGCCGATGCCCGCAACCCAAGTCCGCCAATACCGGACCGGGCTTGGCGGAGTGAACAAACTGTGCCTCCCCCGCTCCCGGCGGGGGAGGTGGATTCAGCGCAGCCGAAGACGGAGGGGGTATCTCTCGAACATTTCACGCACTCCAAACCCCCCTCCGCCTCACTCCGTTCGGCACCTCCCCCGCCAAGTGCGGGGGAGGCACAGGAACAACACTGCCAACCTAGGGGGCAGTGTTGGTGGTGTTGTTCTTGTGCACCGAACCATCAGTGACCGGGTGCCACGGGTTGCTCCGCCCCCCCAGGGCGGACAACCCGTGCATCGCCTTTGTCGTGGACTTACAGAGAAAGCACCCCCTAAGTCGGTCCTCAGCGCACGGCTTGTCCGCCTGCGGCGGAGCAAGCCGTGGCACCCGACTGCGGACTTGAAGTTGCACGCCAAAAGCAAACACCCCGACACAATGTGCCGGGGTGTTGCAAGCGATCCCGCTGCGATTCGAACGCAGAACCTTTGGCTTCGGAGGCCAACGCTCTATCCAATTGAGCTACGGGACCGGTGAGATGTCGCCGCCCGATGCAAGCACCGGGGGCAGCGATGAGTCTACGATCGCGCTGATCAAATGGCAACGCTCAATCCACAACCCGGCAACAAACCCGTCCCCACCCCCCTCTGGGCGGTCCTTGTCCTCACATTCCTCGGGTCGCTGGGCACGGGGGCCATCACCAACGGGTTCTCGTTCATCGCCACGGAGGGGCTGGGCTACAGCCGCGGCATGAACCTGCTCCTGGCCCTCGTGCTCGGGCTCTCGTACATCGCCGGGGCGTTGGCCTCGGGGCCAATCGTCTTGCACCTGTCCAAACGGAGTACCCGGCTCTCGCCGCGGGGGCTGCTGGTGATTGTCATCTGTCTGATCGCTCTGGCCTGTCAGCTCCCGCTGCTGGCCCAGCGGCTGGCACCCGAGCTGCTCGAGATCTCGCTGTGGGCCCTGATCATCATCTTCAGCCCGATGACCGGCATCCTCTGGCCCATCGTCGAGGCGTACCTCTCGGGCGGGCGGCGAGAGAAGGCCCTACGCACGGCGCTTGGGCAGTTCAATGTCATCTGGGCCGGTGCGTTGGTGCTCTCGTTCTGGGGCATGGCCCCGCTGCTGTCTGGGCACCCATTCGTGATCCTCTCTGTGCTCGGCGGTTTCCAGCTGCTCATGCTGGTGCTGCTTGGCTGGTTCACGCCGTACCCCCTGCGGCACTTGGATATGGACCACGCCCCGCCGCCCGAGGTCTACCGACGCCTGCTCATCATCTTCCGCGTGCTGCTTATCGCGTCATACATCGTCCTATCGGCTTTGTCGCCGCTGCTGCCGATCGTCGAGAACAAGCTCGAGATCCCCGTCCACTGGATGACCCCGCTGGCCAGCGTGTGGCTCACCTCGCGCGTGTTCATGTTTCTGCTCTTTGAGCGCTGGCACGGCTGGCACGGGCGCTGGTGGACACCCTGGACCGGTATGGCCCTGATGCTCATCGGCTTCGCCCTGTGCATGGGCTCGCCCATGGCCCCCTCGGTCGGCATCGCGTTGCTCATCGCCGGGCTGGCGATCACGGGCATGGGCATCGCCATCACCTATTACGGCGCGTTGTACTACGCCATGAGCGTGGGCAACAGCGAGGTCGACGCCGGGGGCAAGCACGAGGCCATGATCGGCATGGGCTATACCCTCGGTCCACTGTGCGGGCTCGGCGGCATCGGGCTCAGCGGGGGGAGCGACGACGCGTTCCGATTCTGGGTGATTCTCCTGATCAGCCTCAGCGTGATCGTCTCCACCATCGTGGGCTGGCGATTGCTGCGTCGATCCAGGGCCAGGGACATCCCACTCTCGGCATCGCCACACTGAGCATTCGGCCAAAGAATCCCCACATCACAGGCAACTTTTTATCGGCTCGTTCGTAAGACCTGTATCGGGTCCTGTGCGGGCTGCACACTGTGCGACGCCCGATACCACGGCGTTTGCCCCCCACTTGCCGGGGCGTTCACCCCGTCGGTGGGCATCAACCGATATGCTCTGCAGGGACCGGCCCATTACACCATCCACCGATGCATCACGCGTCGGCGTCAAGACGAACGGAGTACGCATGCTCGATCGACTCACACCACGCATTCACCGCGCAACCTCGATGGGGGTGCTGGCGGCACTCGTACTCAGCGCCGGTACTTCGATCGCCAGCACCGATGCGCTCGCCCAAGAGCCCGCGGGCACCATGACTCCGGTCGCAACCAATGTCGCGGTCACCCCCGCCTCGATCTGGCAAGCCGCCGAACAAGGCGACTCGGGTGCCCTGACCCAGCTCCTCCGCCCCGAGCAGTGGCAGTCGATCGACGGCTCGCTCGCCGCGTCGATCGAGCAGCTCCAGACCAACATTGACAAGCGTGAGACCACCCGCCAGGAACAGATCGTCGAAGCACAGGACGAGCTCGGCGAACTGCTCGCGACCTACAAAGAACACAAGTCCGGCGTGGACCTCTCCAAGGCCCTGGCCAAGGTCGTCGAGCTGCAGCTGCTCTACGACGATGATGACCGCTTCTTCGACGACACCGATGTCAACATGGCCATCGCACTGGCTGACGAGGTCGCCAAGCAGGCCGAGGCCCAGGACGACTGGATGATCGCCTCGGAGCTGTACTACCGACTCAACGCGATCTTTGACGCCAGCGGTATCTACAAGGAGCATGTCGATCGTCTCTCGGCCCGCCTGTCGATGATCCGCATGTACGCACCCGAACGCCTGTGGGAGATCCGCAACCAGCGCCGTCTCGACGAGGATCTAGAAGCACTCCCGCCCTACAACGCCTACGGCGACGACTTCCATGAGAAGCTCCAGGGGATCAACTCGATCACCGTGCGAACCGCGATCCAGCGAGCCGCCGACCAGCATGTCGGTCGCAAGACACGCAAGCACCCCGACGGCGTCACCATGAACGACCTCATCATCTCGGGGCTTGATTCCATCAAGACCATGGCCACCACCACCGACCTGGCCATGGTGTTCAAGGGACTCAACAACGACCGCAAGCGTGATGAGCTGCTCCGTGTCATCGAAGATCAGAAGCTCCGCATCATGAGCAAGTCCTCGCCGGCCAGCGGCTACGACCTGCGTCGTGCCCTTGATGCCGTGCTCACCGCCGGCACGGGCGAGGCGGGCATCATGGAAGAGGCCCTGCTCCACGAGTTCGGCAACGGTGCGATGAGCGCTCTGGATGACTACACCGCCATCATCTGGCCCGACGAGCTGTCGAGATTCCGTCGCAGCACGCAGGGTGAGTTCATCGGCATCGGCGTGCAGATCCAGCTCGACGAGCTCCAGAACATCAAGATCGTCACACCCCTCGAGGGCACACCCGCCCAGCGTGCTGGCGTTCGCTCGGACGACATCATCAAGAAGATCGATGGCATGAGCGCCATCGGGCTCGGCCTCGATCAGGCCGTCGAGATCATCACCGGCCCGGCCAACACCAAGGTCACCGTGACTGTCGAACGCATGGGCGACGACGGGGAGCCCTTCGAGAAGGACTTCACCATCGTGCGTCAGAAGATCGACCTCCCCACCGTCAAGGGCTGGTCCAAGACCGGACCCGGCGACACCGATTGGAACTACTTCATCGACGAGCAGGACGGCATCGGCTACCTGCGCCTGACCGGCTTCACGCAGGACTCGACCTCCGAGTTTGACCGGGCGGTCACCACCATGAAGAACCAGGGGCTCAACGCGCTGATCCTCGATCTGCGATACAACCCGGGCGGGCTGCTCGATCAGGCCGTCCAACTGGCCTCACGCTTCGTCTCACGGGGCATGATCGTCAAGACGGTTGACGCCTCGGGCATCACCGAGACACTCAATGATGCCGTGCGTGTCCCCGATCGTGTGCGTGTCGACGACATCCCGGTCATCGTGCTCATCAACGAGGGCAGCGCCTCGGCGTCTGAGATCCTCTCGGGTGCGATCCAGGCCGGTGCCCATCAGGGCAAGCTCGACGCCCTCGTGCTGGGCAACCGGAGCTTCGGCAAGGGTTCGGTCCAGAATGTCTATCTCCTCCCCGGCGCGACCGCCGCGATGAAGGTCACGACCAACTACTACCAGATTGATGCCCCACGCATGATCCACAAGGTGCCCGGCTCGACCGAATGGGGCATCGAACCGGATCTGAAGGTTGACATGCTGCCCAGCCAGCAGCAGGACGCGTTGCTGCTGCGTCGCGACGCCGATGTGCTCCCGCTCGATGAGAACGGGAACATCATCCAGGACGCCGAGCGTCCCGATCCCAACACGCTGATCACCGATGGCACCGACCTGCAGGTCAACACCGCCCTGGTCCTGCTCAAATCGCAGACCCGGAGCAGCAGCGAAAAGGCCGCGATGTCGGACTGACCCGATCGCAGCCCTCCCATCTTGACACCCCCCAAACACGCCCCAACGGGCGTGTTTTTTCATCCCTGAGTGCCCTTTCCTCGCTTCCAAACTTGGCTGGAGATCTCGCGGCATACGCACAAAGCCCCTATACTGCACGCGAGCCAGAATCGGGTCATTCCCCGACTGGTACCGGTGTGCTCGGCATCAATCGCCGAGCATCGCTGAGATCGCACGATCCGAAGCCGTTCAATCCTCAGGAACCGCCCCATGACGCAGGCACCCGCCCAAAGCGAGCAGAACATGACGACCGCGAAAGCAGATTCCCAAACCGCCGGGCTCGCACCCAGCGCCAAGAACGCGAGCGAACTGCCCAAAGAGACCTTGCTCAAGTGGCTCTCCGACATGCAACTCATTCGTGAGTTCGAGAACCGCACCATGCAGGCGTACCAGCAGGCCAAGATTGGTGGCTTCTGTCATATCTACACCGGGCAGGAAGCGTGTGCCGTCGGGACCATCGGCTGTGTCAACAGCGATGACCCGGTCATCACCGCCTACCGCGACCACGGGCACGCGCTGGCACGCGGCATGACCCCCGAGGCGTGCATGGCCGAGATGTTCGGCAAGGTTACCGGCTGCGCCAAGGGCAAGGGCGGCTCGATGCACATGTTCGATCGCCCCAACTGGCTCTTCGGCGGGCACGGGATCGTCTCTGCACAGACTCCCATGGGCGCGGGCTTTGCCTTCGCCACCAAGTACGAGCACGAAGTGCTCGGCAAGACGCTTCAGGGCACCGAGGCCAAGAAGAAGGTCACCCTCTGCTACATGGGCGACGGCGCACTCGATCAGGGCGCTTTCCATGAGGCCCAGAACATCGCGGCCCTCTGGGGGCTCCCGGTCATCTACATCCTTGAAAACAACGGCTACTCGATGGGCACCGCCATCCATCGCCACACCGCCAATGCCGAGAACCTAACCGATCGGGCCAAGGGCTACGGGATGCTTACCAAGAAGATCGATGGTCTGGACATCATGAACATCTACAACGAGTTCAGGCCCATCGTCGATCAGTGCCGCGAGGAATCACGCCCCGCGTTCATCGACCTCAAGACCTACCGCTACCAGGGCCACTCGATGAGCGACCCGCAGAAGTACCGGACCAAGGAAGAGGTCGATCAGTACAAGGATAAGGACTCGATCGCCAAGCTGGTGAGCGACCTGATGGACAAGGGCTGGCTGAGCGAGGGCGACTGGAAGTCGATGCAGAAGGAGATCCGCGACATCGTACGAGCTGCCATCGACGCCGCCGAATCCGCTCCGGCCCCCGAGGACGACGAACTGTTCACCGATGTCTACGCCAACCCCGAGAAGAACCTCTCCCCCACGGCGACCTACAGCCACGGGACGAAGAACCCGTTGATGTGATGCAATGAACACCCTCGGCCCGCTCATCCTGTTGAGCTTTGCCTTTGCCCTGTTGCTTCTGGGGCGCATCATCATCCTGCTCGTGCTCCGCTCGGGCGAGACCACGAAACGAACACGCCCGCAGACGGGTGAACCACCGACCGTCATTCACGACGAACTCTTCGCCAACACGCCGAACGAGAATACACCATGACCACACTGCCCATGATTGAGACCGAGATCCACCCTGCCGTGGACAATCCCGCGCTCCCCGACTTTGTCGCTGAGAGCGAGCTGCCCAGCCGCGACGGCGACCGTGTCGTTCAGTTCCGCGAAGCGCTGCGCGAGGCGATGAGCGAGGAGATGCGCAAGGACAAGCGGGTCTTCCTGCTGGGCGAAGAGGTTGCCCAGTACAGCGGGGCCTACAAGGTCAGCCAGGGCATGCTCGAGGAGTTCGGCGAGGAACGCATCATCGACACCCCCATCAGCGAGAACGGGTTCGCCGGCATGGCGATCTCCGCGGCCATGATGGGGCTGCGACCGATCGTCGAGTTCATGAGCTGGTCGTTCAGCTTCGTGGCCGCCGACCCGATCCTCAACAACGCACCCAAGATGCTCTACATGAGCGGCGGCCAGTTCGGATGCCCGATCGTCTTCCGGGGCAACGACGGCGCGGGCGGGCAGCTCGCCTCGACCCACAGCTGGTGCGTCGAAGCGCTCTACGCCAATGTCCCCGGGCTCAAGATGGCCATCCCCAGCAACCCCTACGACGCCAAGGGCCTGCTCAAGACCGCGATCAACGACCCGGACCCGGTGTTCTTCCTTGAATCAGAGCGCATGCTCGGCGACAAGGCCCATGTCCCCGAGGAGGAGTACTACATCCCCTTCGGGCGTGCCCGCCTAGCCCGCGAGGGTGACGCGATCACGCTGGTGAGCTTCGGACGCCCCGTGAACTTCTGCCTCGAAGCCGCCGAGAAGCTCAGCGAAGAGGGCATCGAGGTCGATGTGCTCGATATGCGCACCATCCGCCCACTGGACATCGAGTCGATCATCGAGCGTGTCAAGGTGACCAACAAGGTGCTGGTCGTCGATCAGTCGTGGCCCTTCGCATCGATCGCTTCTGAGGTTGTCACCCAGATCTGCGAGCGATGCTTCGATTGGCTCGACGCTCCGCCGCAGCGTCTGAACACTGAGGATGTCCCGACGCCGTACGCGAAGGGACTCGAGTACAACTACCTGCCCAACCCCGACCGCATCTACGAAGCCGTCAAATCGATGGTGAACGCGTAACCCCACGATGCAGCTGATCAGCGACCCCCAGCTCGCTTCCAACGGCGTGCTCTTCGCGATCGACAGCGAGGGGCGCGATCTCGCGGAGCCGTACGGCGCCAACGAATCGGGCGGTTGGTCTTGGCGTCATCTTGCGCAGACAAGCACGATCGCTCGGGACTGGGTCTTGGAACAATCGGGCATCCCGATCGGTGAGGCCAAGGCGATGGTCGCAGAGCACGCCCGTCCGCGCTGCGTGCAGACGGATCAGGGGTTGCTGTTCATCGGGCGAGGCGTGAACCTCGATCCCGCCAGCGTGCCCGAGGATGTGAAATCGATTCGCGTCTGGGTCGACCAGCGTGGCATTTTGACGGTCGTCAAGCGGCGCATGCGATCGGCGGAGACCATCGCTCAGCGATTCGGGTCAGACGACTCACCAAAGTCCCCGGCCGATGTGCTGGTGCAGCTCTTTGCCCAGATGATACAGTTCATCGCACCGGTTGTGCAGGACATCGGCGATCAGCTCGACGAGATCCAGGACACCGTGATCGACGACAGCACCCCCAGCGCACAGATCTCTGATCTCTCCCCGCTGCGATTGCGTGCGGTGAGCCTGCACCGGTACCTTGCACCGATGTACGACGCCTCAGTGACGCTCTGCAACGCCCCCCAACTCACCAGTTCAAAGACGCTCAAAGCCGAAGCGAATCTCATCAAGGACCAGCTCGGGCGCATCGTCGAAGAACTCGCCGCGATCGATTCGCGGGCATCGGTTACGCGTGACGAGATCATCTCGCAACGGAGCGACCAGCTCAACCAGCGTGTATATGTGCTCACGGTGCTCGCCGGTGTTTGCCTGCCGCTGAGCGTGCTCACGGGCATGCTGGGCATGAATGTTGGGGGCGTGCCCCTCGGCAACTCCACCGCCGGGTTCTGGATCACGACGATCGGTATGCTGACGCTCATGGCGCTCACACTCGGCGTGTTACGCGTGATAAAATGGATCTGACCCCACTCAATTGACCCGCTCAGGCAAGACGCCTGCACACTGATAGAACCGGAGACGCAAATGGCCATCAACATCACCATGCCCCGCCTCTCAGATACGATGGAACAAGGCACCGTGGTCAAATGGCATGTGAGCCAGGGCGACTCCGTCTCCCCGGGCGATGTCATCGCCGACATCGAGACCGACAAGGCCACCATGGAACTCGAGGCATTCGACGAGGGCACCGTCGCGGCCCTGTCGATCCAGGAGGGACAGACCATCAATGTCGGAGAGACCATCGTGGTCCTTGCCGAAGAGGGCGAGTCGGCTGAGGAAGCGGCCAAATCGGTCAGTTCCTCGGGCGATGCCTCAGCCGCCAGCACCAGCGCCGCCCAGTCGGGCAGTGATACAGCCGCACCCAGCAGCAGCACCACCGCAACGACCGCCGTTGCTGAGCCCCCGGCTTCGGGCAGCGAGTCGACCGATCGCGTCTTCGCATCGCCTCTGGCACGCAAGATCGCCGAAGAGCACAACATCAACCTTGGCACGATCAACGGCTCGGGTCCCTCGGGCCGCATCGTCAAGAAGGATGTTGAAGCCGTGATCAGCAACGGCACCGCGGCACCCGCTGCGGCACCCCAGCAGGCCACGCCGGCAGCCGCTTCGGCTCCCGCCCCCGCACCGATGCCCGCCGTCGGCGCGACGCTTGAATCACGCAGTGTCGCGCTCAACAACATGCGTGCAACCATCGCCAAACGCCTGGTTGAATCCAAGACCACCATTCCCCACTACCAGGTCACCATCAGCGCCCGCATGGACGCGCTCATGGCCCTCCGCGAGGAGCTCAACGAGCAGTTGAGCACGCAAGGCGTGAAGCTCTCGGTCAATGACTTCCTCGTGCGTGCGTGTGCCATCGCGATGCACCAGCACCCGTTCGTCAACTCGAGCTGGAACCCGCATGGGCCATCGATCGACCTACACGGGCATGTGAACATCGGCGTCGCCGTGGCGCTGCCCGAAGAGAAAGGCGGCGGGCTCGTCGTTGCCACGATCAACAACGCCGACCAGATCGGGCTGCGTCAGATCAGCAGCGAAACCAAGCGTCTGGCCAAGAAGGCCCGCGAGAAAGGTCTGAGCCCGCAGGAGCTGTCGGGCTCGACCTTTACCATCAGCAACCTGGGCATGTTCGGGGTGGACCACTTCACCGCGATCATCAACCCGCCAAACGCCGCGATCCTCGCCGTGGGGCGTTCGATCGAGAAGCCATTCGTTGAGTACGACGAGGACGGCACACCGGAGCTGGTGGTTGGCCACGAGATGTCGATGACGATCTCCAGCGACCACCGCATCATCGACGGGGCCATGGCCGCGGCGTACCTCAACACGGTCAAGCAGTTGCTTGAATCGCCCGCATCGCTGCTGGTTTAATCGATGCCCCCACGCAACGACGAACGACCGCCGCAGTTCTTCATCGGGCCCAACTCGCCCAATGACCCGGAGTCGCTGCTCGAAGAAGCCCGCCAGCGTGTGCGCGATGAGGACGATCGCAACAAGGAGTCCACCAAGCTCGCCCGGCGTCTGCTGGTCGCGTTCGTGATCATCCTGCTGATGGGCGTGGTGTTTTACATCGTGATGCCCTACTACGGGCTGCGCCTGCCGCCGTTTGTGCCGTTCCTGTGCTTCGGCGCGATCGCCACGGGGGCCATCCTGAGTCTCAACGAGGGCGACGGCCCGGGCACGGGCGGCGGGGATGACGACGACGACACACCCGGCTCTGGCGGCGGCGGGTGCAACGATGGTGGCTGTGCGGTGGGCATGTGCCCCGGGCCACGCCCGTTGCGGATGTTCAAGGATCCCAAGAAGAAGTGAGCGTGGAACGGGTGAGGTGATTCAGAACCCGATGATGGCCAGGGCGATGATGCCGATCCCAACCACACTGGCGATCAGGATGATGCCCAACACCACCAGCAGACGCTCGATGCGCCCCAGACGCCCCCGGATATCACGATCGAACTCGAGGTCACGTGCCCGGAGGCGGACCTTGACCTCGAAGGCCATCTCGTAGCCGCACTCCGGACAGATAATGGAGAGATCGTCCCGCATGGGCACCTCGCCCAGCGGGTAGTTGCAGTGGGCGCAGCGATACTCGCCCTTGGAGCGGGCATCTTCGATGATCTGTTCGAGCGGTGAGGGCATACCAGCTCACTCTCCCCTCGGCTGGGGCAGCTGTGCCCGGATCAGCACCATCACCGAACCGAGCAGCATGAGCAGCGTGAGCACGCCCGTGACGATTGTGAGCGTGTACCCGGCACCGATCATCATATAGATGTTCGATCGGTTGCTCAGACTCGGCTTGTACTCGGGCGTCATCTCGTAGAGCTCGGTCAGTGCGCCGTGCGAGATGAGCGTATAGAGCACGCACGCGTAGCAGACCGCGCCGATCCCGATCCCCAGAAGGAACATGCACCCGCTGGTCAGCCATGCCTGCCCACGCGTCTCGCATGGTTCGAGCATGGCCCTGATCAGCCCCAGCGGCCCCATTGATTACTCCTTGCCGGAACGACGACGCTTCAGTTCGGCGTCGATGAACGGGTCCAGCTCACCGCGATCGAGGACCGTTGCGGGGTTGGCCTCGACATTGGTGCGGTGGTCCTTGACGCGGTTGTCGTAGAGCACATAGCTGCGGATCTGGGCGCCCCAGCCGCGGTGCTCGATCTTGCCACCCGATGCCTCGGTGATCTCGCGTTCGCGCTCTTCCTCGGCCATCTGCTCGAGCTTGGCCTGCAGAATCGACAGCGCCTGCTTGCGGTTCTGCGGCATCTCTTTGTGGGTGCTCGACACGACCTGAAGCCCGGTCGGCTTGTGTGTCACGCGAACGGCCGTGGCGACCTTGTTCACATTCTGCCCGCCGGGGCCGCTTGAGCGAGCGAACACAACGATGTCCAGATCGCGATCAGGGATCTCAACTTCGACATCTTCGAACTCGGGCGTGACATCGACAGTCGCGAAGCTGGTCTGGCGTTTGCCCTGCGAGTTGAACGGCGAGACGCGAGCCAGGCGGTGCGTGCCCCGTTCACAGCTGAGCATGCCGAAGGCGAAGGGGCCCTTGACATGTAGGGTGACATTGTCGAGCCCGACCTCTGAGCCGTGCGACTTGGAGACCTCTTCCATGGACCAGCCGTGCTTTTCGATGTAGTAGAGGTACATGCGAAAGAGCATCTCGCACCAGTCGTTGGCCTCGGTGCCACCGTCACCCGATGAGATCGTCAGGAAGCAGTCTCGGTGGTCGTGCTTCCCGCCCAGGAGCGACTGGGTCTCGATCTTGTCCATCTTCCCGAGCAGCTCGTAAAGTGTCTGATCGGCCTCCGCGAGCAGGTCATCGTCGCCCTCTTCACGGGACATCTCGTAGGCCAGCTTGGCGTTCTCGAAGTCCTCGCCCACATCCTTGATGGGATCGGTCTGGGCCTTGATGAGCTTGAGCTCGCCCACGACGGCATTGGCCTTCTCCTGGTTGTCCCAGAAATCGGCCTGCCCCATCTGATCCTCGAGTTCTTTCAGTCGGTTGCGCTTGTTTTCATAGTCAAAGAGAGTCACGGATCGTTACAATCCGCGCCTCTAGGTCGCTAATGACATTGTGATGCGCTTCGAGATGCATGCGTGCTCCTGTACCCCTATGGGCGATCGATTCGGTCACAACTCTAGCATCCCCGCCCCGTTTGGGCCGTACAGTTGAGCATGAATCCCGTCTTCCTGACCGGCGCAACGCTGCTGCTGCAGCAAACACAAGACACGAGCAATCGCGAGGTCTATCGCCAGTGGTCGGCCATGATGCTGATCCTGATCCTGCTGGGCGTCATCGCGCTCACCGGGCTGGGGTTCATCGTTGCCCAGCGCCGGGCCCGCCGGCGCAAGGACCTCCTGCCCAAGCCCAAGGACGCGCCGAAGATCGATGCCTGGGTCGAGGCGGGACGACGCATCGACACCTCCATCGTCGAGTTCAAAGCCGACGACGCGGACAACAGCTCAAGGCAGTGAATCGAGCCAGGCCCGCGCCTGATCGTTGCCCTGCATCGCCGCATTCCTGGCCCAGGTCACCGCCTCGTCCTGGCGCCCGGCCCGCTGCAACCACAACGCGGCCTCGAACTTTAATGATGCGTCATCTGGCTCGCGTTCGGCAGCATCCATCATGCGCGCCGCAGCGTCATCGGGACGCCCGAGCATGCCCAGGCATTCGGCCAACAGCTTGACCGTTTCGGGCAAGCCCGCCTCTTCGATGGGTAGAGCCGTCAATAGATCGACGGCTTCCTGCGCCTGCCCCATGCGTTTGAGCGCCCGCGCTTCCATCTGCACCAGCCCCACCGCGTTGGGCTCCAGCTGCCTGGCCCGTCGCACCTGATCGAGGGCGATCGATGCCTTGTTCTCACGCAGGGCGATCTCGGCCCGCATGGTGTAAGCGCGGACATCATCGGGGTTCAGCCGACCGGCGATGGCCAGATTCGCCTTGGCCTCGCTGAACTTATTGAGCTTCATCTGAATGGCCGCGAGATAAAGGGGGGTCTCCGGCTGGTTCGGATCGATCCGCATCGCGGCGATGTAGTGCGTCTCGGCGATCTCGGGCCGCCCAAGCGTGTTGGCGATCGTCCCTGCCGTAAACTGGGCGGCCCAGGTCTCGGGCCCGATCTCGATCCCCGTGATGTACTGCTCATACGCCATGCCGGTCTGCCCGGTGAGGAGGTAGAGGTCTCCCAGCGCCAGTCGGATCTCCTGATCAACCGGATAGGTCGCCACCGCCCCCTCCAGCACCTGCTGGGCGGCGCTGTAGTTCTGCTCCCGCACATAGACCTGGACCGCACCGAGGATCTCCTCGATCGACTCGGTCTCGGCCATACCCCGGTTCGGGTTGGAGGGGTCACTTTGCCCTGGATCGCTCTGGGCGGGCGTGGGCGATTGGAGCAGGGTCCAGACGGCGTAGCACGCGACGCCGGCACCGATGAGGGCGAGCACCCCCAGGATGACGCCGACGATGCGTGCGTTGCCCGCCCGGTGGGTGTATCGGATGGCCGCTTTCTGGGTGTTTGCGTGTGTTGGCATATGCAGACGATATCGTCCACGCGTACACTCAGAAACCAACCATGAGACTCAATTCGCCCGATTTGTCGGGCACCCACCAGGGAACCATGCCGATGACCACCGATGCCGCGATGCAACCCATGAGCAAGGCCTACAACCCCAGCGAGCACGAATCGCGGGTCTGGCAGAAGTGGATCGACGCCAACGCCTTCCACGCCGACCCCGATCGGGTGCTCAACGGCGACGCACGCCCCTACTGCGTGCTGATCCCGCCGCCCAATGTGACCGCGGCCCTGCACCTCGGACACGCGCTCAACAACTCGATCCAGGACATCCTCGTCCGCGCCCACCGCATGAAGGGGTACGAGACCCTCTGGATGCCCGGCACCGACCATGCGGGGATCGCGACCCAGACCATGGTCGACAAACGCCTCAAGGAGCAGGGCAAGGACGGGATTGCGGAGTACAAGAAGAAAGAACTCGCGGGCGAGAACGGGCGGGAGGCGTTCGTCAAGCTCGTGCAGGAGTTCAAGGACGAGTTCGAAGCCCGCATCACCCACCAGCTCCAGACGATGGGGTGCTCGTGCGATTGGCAGCGCCAGCGCTTCACGATGGACGACATCTGTGCGCGGGCCGTGCGCGAGGCCTTCTTCCAGCTCTTTAAGGATGGTCTGATCTACCGCGGCAAGCGCCTTGTGAACTGGGACCCGGTCACCCAGACCGCGCTCGCCGACGATGAGGTGGAGATGGAAGATGTCGATGGATACTTCTGGTACATGAAGTACCCGGTCGTCGACGATGCCGGCAATGAGACCGGCGAGTTCGTCACGGTCGCAACCACCCGGCCCGAGACCTTCTTTGGCGATACCGCGGTCGCCGTCAACCCCAACGACCCCGAGCGAGCCGCGTTCATCGGCAAGCATGTCAAACTGCCGTTCGTGAACCGAATCATCCCCGTCATCGGAGACGATTATGTCGTGCCACCGGACCCCGAATCGTCGGACTCCAAGGCGAAGTACGCGACCGGGTTCCTCAAGGTCACGCCTGCGCACGACCCCAACGACTACATGATCGGTCAGCGCCACAACCTCGACATGATCAATGTCATGGCTCCCGACGCGAGCATCTCCGACCAGCACGGGTGGGAAGATGTCGGCGATGCGCAGCAGTTCCTCGGGATGTCGCGTGAAGACGCACGCACCGCCGTCGAGCACGCGTTCCGCGACGCCAACCTGCTCGCCGACAAGAAGACTTACTCACACAGTGTCGGGCACTCCTACCGCTCCCATGTCCCCGTCGAGCCCTACCTGAGCGATCAGTGGTACTGCAAGGTCACCGACGACAAGCTCCGCGGTAACGCCCAGCGTGCGCTCCTACCTGAGCAGCGCACGGAGCAGTCCATCAAGGACTGGCCCGAGTCCCGCCCCAAGATGCACACCAACGGGTCCAACGACGGCACCATGTCGTTCTACCCGGCGCGCTACGCCAAGACCTACGAGACCTGGCACGACAACCTGCGCGACTGGTGCATCTCCCGCCAGCTCTGGTGGGGGCATCGGATTCCGGTGTGGACAGGTCGCTTAGCTGGATACAAAGACCAACTGGACCAGTTACTTGAAACTTTGGCGCAGTTGAAAGATCAAGGGCGCATCTTTGGTCAGATTGGAATGCCACCTGAAAGTAGCGCTTCTGTTGATGAAGAGGGCAAAGCAAAGATATCCGGATGGGAATCTGTTTGCGTCCGCCATGAAGATGACCTTGAAGCCATCAAGGTACTGGAAGATTATGGATTTGAGCAAGACCCAGATGTCCTCGACACTTGGTTCTCCAGCGCGCTCTGGCCACTCAGCACGATGGGCTGGCCGGACGCGTCCGCGGCCAAAGACTCGTCCGGCATCGAAGACTTCGAGTCGCTCCTCGCCGCCTTCAACCCGACGAGCGTGCTCACCACCGCGCGTGAGATCATCACGCTGTGGGTCTCGCGTATGACGATGTTTAACCGTTACTTCCTCGGCGAAGAACATGCGGGCAAGGCACCCTTCAAGGATGTCTTCATCCACGCGATGATCCAGGACGGCGAGGGACGCAAGATGTCCAAGTCGCTGGGCAACGGCGTCGACCCGCTGGACATCATCCACTCGCACGGCTCCGACGCGATGCGCTTCACGCTCTGCCAGATGACCACGCAGACGCAGGATGTCCGCATGCCCGTCGAGCTCGACGAGTCGACCGGCAAGAACACCTCGCCCAAGTTTGATCTCGGGCGCAACCTATGCAACAAGCTCTGGAACGCATCCAAGTTCGCGCTGGGCATGTTCGAGAAGGCCGAACTGTCAGCGGGCATCCCCATCAACCCCGAGGAACTCTCGCTCATCGATCGGTGGATGCTCTCGCGCGTCACCGAGGCGACCAACAAGGTCAACACGGCGCTGCGCAACTACATGTTCAAGGACTACGCGGACGCGATCTATGACCTCTTCTGGCGCGACTTCTGCGACTGGTACCTCGAGTCGATCAAACCGACCATCGCCGACTCGCCCACGCAGGCGGCCGTGCTGCGCAATGTGATCGACGCGATCCTGCGCCTCATGCACCCCGTGATGCCGTTCATCACGGAGACGCTCTTCGAGCGTTTCGAGCCATTGCCCATTCGGGAGATCGAGGGGTTCACTTTCGAGCAGACCAAGGCAACGGACACGCTCTGCCAGTCGGGCTGGCCGACCCCGGCAGACGAGCTGCGTGACGAGGTGGCCGAGGAGGCCTACGAACGGGTGCGTTCGCTAGTCACCGCGATCCGCGAGGTCCGCGCGACGAATCAAGTCAAGCCCAAGCGTCTGATCACGCTCCATGTCAACGGCCCGCTGGCCGACGACATCATGCGCTGGTCCCCGCTTGTCGAGACCCTCGCGGGTATCGAGACCGTGACGGCTGACGAGCCCGAGGGGCAGTCGGCGGCGTTCACCTTCGAAGGGGCCGAGTACCAGCTCTCGAACCTCGCCGATGCGCTCGACGCGGGTGCCGAGCGTGATCGGCTGGAGAAGGAACTCGCCACCATCGAGAAGAACATGTCCGGCATCAAGGGCCGCCTATCCAACCCCGGCTATGTCGACAAGGCCCCTGCACACCTCGTTGAGCAGACGCGCAACCAGCTCGCCCAGCTCGAGAAGGACCACGCTGCCACGAAAGCGGCGCTGGATAAGCTCCCATGATCGCCCGCGCTGCGATCGCTGGCGTGCTCCTCACGCTGTGCGCCTGCGACACAGCACCCACGCGTGATCGCGATGGAACCACCACGCCCCCCACTGCTGATGTAGGGCGCTTCGTCGCTGACCGTCAGCCGTGGACATTCCGGGGCAACACGGGCTGGGAGTACCGCACGCCCAACGCGATCATCCGGACCACCAGCGATGATCGCAAGATCCTCGAGCGGCTGCCGCCCTTCGTTGAGCTGTCGGTGCTGCACTACCAGTCCGACCTCGTGCGCCTCCCCCGCCCGGGTCAGACGATCGAGACTTTCTTCTTCGACAATCGCAGCCAGTGGGCGACGATGACCACCGCGCTGATGGGCGATCGGGCCCCGGTGTACCTGTCGATCGAGCGGGGCGGGTACTCGGCCAACCACATCGGGGTCTTCTTCGACCTGGGCCCGCGCGACTCGTTCGTGATCTGTGCTCACGAGGGCTGGCACCAGTACGCCCACTCGACCTTCGCCGGCCCGATGCCCGTCTGGCTCGACGAGGGCGTCGCGTGTGTGATGGAGGGGTTCAAATGGGATGAGCAGTTCCCCGATCACCCACGCTTCATGCCATGGGCGAACACCGAACGCTACGACCAGCTCCGTGATGCGTACAACGCCGAATCGCTCATGCCTGTGCACGCGTTGCTCAGTCTTCGCCCGCAGGACCTGATCGACCAGGGCAGCCGGAGCGGGAGCAGCCAGCCGGCGGCCCTTGTGTACTACGCGCAGGTGTGGGCGCTCGTTCACTTCCTCCGCGAGGGCCAGAGCGGCTACTACCGCGGCGCCTTTGAACAGCTGCTGACCGATTGCGCCTCGGGCTCGCTGCGGGATCGGCTCACGGGGGAGGCCCTGCGCCAGTTCAATACCCGCCGTACGGGCGCCGACACCCTGCTGACCTACCTGCCCGAGGGCACCACGCTGCGTGAGATCGACGAGCAGTACCAGCGCTTCATCGCCCGAGTCGTCCGGGTGGGTGGCCGCAACAAGATCGTCGCGGGGCAGTCACCGATCGAATGAAAAACACCCGGCGGTTGCCGGGTGCTCTGTGAATCAGATAATATGAATCTGCAGCTCGTCGGATCAGCGACGACGACGCGTTGCGACCAGACCGCCAAGGCCCATCAGCGCGACCGAACCCGGTGCGGGCACGATGGTGTAGCTGAGGAAGCTGCCCGCGACCGACTGGACGCCCCAGTCATCGGTGGCGTAATCGTCACGGCTGAGGTGGTCGACCCCTGGGTCGGCACCGCCGCCGGTGGTGAAGATATCAAACTCCAGCACATCACCAACCGAGAGGCCCAGCGAGGCGAGTGAGACGGTGAGCATCTGGACGCCCGAGGCGTGCCCAGCATCGCTGGCCATGATGTCGGTGCCCGCGGCGTAGGTCGCGTCTGTCAGGCCCCATGCGCCGCCGTCCCATGAACGGAGCTCGGCGCCGGCACCGCTGCCGCCGTCGTCGGCCCATGAACCGATGAAGTCAGTAATCCCGCGGCCCCAGTCGACATTGCGGCCCCATGAACCGGGATCGGTCGAGTTGTCGCCCGCGTTGCGACCGGTGTCGAAACCGACGATGTACTTGCCCCAGTTGACGGCATCAATGTCTGCATCAACCGAAATATTGATGTAGAGGAAGTCGGCATCGTTGGTCATTTCGACCGAGGTGATGTCCAGGTGGTTGAACCCCTGGCTGTAGAAGAAGTCGTGGACATCGCCGCCGTCGAGGTGGTTGCCGGTGTTATCGTTGTAGACATCAGCCGATGCGCCGCCTGCGAGCAGTGCGAGCAGCGCCATGCTCAGTGTGGTCTTTTTCATGATTCATCTCTCCAGATTTGTGTATCGCGTGCAGTCATGCCGGTCGATCACGAACGACCAGTGCCCCCACGGTTCTGTTTCCTATGAGGAACAATACACGAAAGATCTTTCGAGAACAATCTGTTTCTTCGGGCTGAAACACAAAAATTCCCCCTGAATCAGCGTGAAATCCACGAAAGGAACCAGAGCGATCAGTCGGCTTTGTTCGGTTTTTCTTCGATATCGGGCACCACATTCAAATATGGCAGGGTGTCTTCGACAATTCGGCGCACCACGGGCCCGGCAACCCATGACCCATAGTGACGACGCTCTCGCACCCGTTCAGGTCCGATATCGTCGAGCACCACGAGCACGACGATCTGCGGGTCGTCGGCTGGGGCGGCGACGATGAAGCTCGAATGATGCTGCTTCTCGAAGTAGGCCCGACCGCCTGCGGGCGGGAGGAGCCCCGGTTCCGGGGGCACCATGGCGATCAGGGAGGTCCCCGACTTGCCGAACATCGAGTAGCGTGGCTCGGGCAGGTCTGGGTACTGACGACGCATGACCTTGTCCATGTTCTGGGCGACGATCCGCATGGGCTTGGTTGTGCGCTGGGCTGCTTCGGCACTGAAGACCCGTTTGACGATCGTTTCGTCACCCAGCATCCCGCGTCGATCATCGTCGCCCGCAGCGGTCAGACGAATCTCGGGGAGCGTCCCGGCGAGATCTCCGTGACGGGCGAAGACACTAAAGGCACGGGCCATCTGGATTGGGGTCACCGAAATCTCATACCCCATGCCGATCGAGGTCTGGGTGTAGTTGGACCAGTTCTTGGCGCTGGTGACGATGCCCGATGCCTCGCCGCCAAGCCCGATGCCAGTGGGCGAACCAAATCCCAGTGCCTTGACCATACCACGCAGGTCTTCAAAGCTCAGTCGCGAGGTCGCGTAGTACATGCCGATGTTGGACGAGTAGCGGATGACCGCGTCCCAGTTATCGAGATCATCGTGGGTATACACATCCTCGACGCGACGCCCGTAGTCGGTGAAGATGGCTTTCTGCTTGATGTCGAGCACCTCGTCGTCGGGGAGGAGCCCCCGGGTCTTGGCCAGCGTCCACGCGAAGGGCTTGAAGGTCGATCCGGGCTCGTAGACATCTTCAAGCACACGGTTGTGGGCCAGGGATGGTTCGATCGCTCGGTTGGGATCGTCACGCAGAACCTTGTAGCGTGGTTGCTCATCAAGCGGGGGCATACGCGTACGCGGCGTGTCCGACTCAGGATCCCACCAGGGAACGGGGGCAAGATCGGGAATCTCTCGCAGGTGATCGGTCATCGCCAGGATCTCACCCGTGTGCGGGTTGATGACGATCGCCCGACCTCCGGCGGCATCGGCCTGCTCCATACCCCAGATCAGGTGCTCCCGCACGATGCGCTGGATCTCCAGGTCGATGCTCAGACGAACATCCTTGCCTTTGTTCGCGTCGATCCATGCCCCGCGCTCGATCCAGAGCGGACGCCCGTTGGCATCGCGGACATAGGTCAGCGAGCCGTCCTGGCCGCGCAGTCGGTCATCGAAGAGCTTTTCGGCTCCGAGCACGCCGCTTTTCTCAGTGGCTTTGGGTGCGAAGGCCACTTTGCCGACGATGGGGCCGAGCAGATGAGCGCTGGTCTGCTCGCGCACGGGCTCATGCTCGATGGTGATGGCGGGGAGCTTGCCGTCTGCTTTCAGTTCCCGGAGCTTCTTCGCCTGCTCCTGATTGAGCACTTCACCGATCTTGAGATAGCGTGAAACGGTAGCGTTTTCCTGGGTTGAGGCCTGCTCGTTGCGCACGATCGCCTGGATCATGCGTGGTGCGAACTCGTCCGGCGTGGTCGCCAGCACCGTGCCCAGTTCAACGACAACACGGTCGAAGAGGGTTGGATCGCGTTCCATCGCCTTGCGCAGCCCCTCGGGGTCGACGATCAGCTGATACCCCATTCGGGTGGTGGCGAGTGTTCGTCCACGCCGATCGAGCAAGTCGCCCCGTGTCGCGCCCAGGGACTGGGTGCTGGCGCGGGACTCGACGAAGCTCGAGAGTTGCTCACCGGGCGCGACCTGCAGTTGTACAACGCGTCCGATGACGATCGCCAGTGCCAGAATGACCCCGAATCGAAGCATCAACGCGATAAGCGTCCCACGCGGATCGATCGCGGCGGGGCGGGGCATTGCAGACATGAGGGCATCGCGTTCGGTGCTCATTGGGTACGCTCCAGTACGCTCGTTGCTATTCGCGCACAAAGACCACGCGGGTCCCGTCTTCGAGGGTCATCACCACCGAGCCCTCGGGGAGATCCTGATCGTGGTTCACGCCCATCGCGTCATTGGGGAGCGGCGTCGCGGACTCCTCGGCACGCTGCACAAGCTGAAGCTCTGCGGGCGACTGGGCAGCTGGCGCATAATACCCCCTCTGCTGGAGCAACCGGTGCACCCGCTGGGGCGTGCACGCTCGGGCAATCATCGCCCTGATCTCTCCCGCCTGCTCATCAAGCTGACGAACTCGGTGGCGTGACTCGGCCATCTCGTGGACCGCCTGCAGGCGTGACTGACGCACCGACAGCACGCCGATACCCGAAGCGCCAAAGACCAGGATAAGTACAACGAGCTTGGCAAACACGGCGGTGGCTTTCGATCGGGTCGGGGGCTCCCCCGATGGCTTACTTGGAGGGGATCTTGAGCGTCATGCCGACGAAGATCTGGTCGGGACTCGAGAGCCCGTTGAGTTCGACAATCTCGTTCATGCGCTTGGAGGTCCCAAGCAGGTTGATGGAGATCTCGCCGAGGGTGTCACCCGGAGCAACGGTGTAGTTCCGGGTGTTGCCCGAGGCGTTGCCACTGGTACGGGTCTGACGCGACCCGCTGGTCAGGATGCGTGCATCGCCCGGGAGTTTGAGCTGCATCCCGATCTGCAGGATCGAATCAGGCCCGAGCTTGTCGGCGTTGAGGTTCTCGATCTCAACATACCGATCGCCATCACCCAGCAAGCGTCTGGCTATCCCAATGAGTGAATCACCTTGGACGACCGTGTAGGACTGGTATGTCTTGGTGGGCAGCGGACGAATATTCGTCCGAGAATGTTGTGTCGGCTCTTGAACCTTGGTCGGCTCAACCGCTGGGGGCAAATCGGTATTCTGGACCACACTTCGCGCCTCGTGGAAGGCTTGCTCGATGAGCGAGCGATCACGCGGGACGCTGCTGATGATGACCGGCTGCGATTCCTCCCCGGGTGATGCCTGCGATGGCTGACGCCCGCCGCGATCGATGGCTTGGTCGATCGCCGCCTGCTCGCGCGTGCCGAGGTGTGCGATGATGGGCTCATCGCGGTTCTGA
The DNA here is from genome assembly GCA_043100965.1 of Phycisphaerales bacterium JB052. Lineage (GTDB taxonomy): Bacteria > Planctomycetota > Phycisphaerae > Phycisphaerales > UBA1924 > UBA1924. The sequence continues at coordinate 117,326 of JBICHR010000002.1, forward strand.
TCGGCCCGCATGGTGTCGAGCGTCATGTTGCTCGCCTGCGAGAAATGATCGCTGACGAGCACGCCGACGACGAGCACGAGCACAAAGCCGATGATGAGTGCGAGTTTGCTTTCTTTGGTCACTGCCGCTTCCTTGCCGGGTGGTGCCATGATGCAGCGTAGAACCGATCCTTGGTTCTGCGTGTTCAGGAATGATGAATACGACACAGCACGCTCTCGCGTGATGATCGAACTGTCACGGGCTCAGGTCGCCCGTACCCCCCGCAGCTTGGCCGAGCGTGCCCGGGGGTTGCTCCCGATCTCGGCGTCCCCTGCTTCGATCGGCTTTCGCGTGACCGACTCGGCCCAGCCCGCCTTGACCCATTCGCCCGTAGCCCGTTTCACCGGTCGATCCTCGAGCGAGTGAAACGAGATGATCCCGACCCGTGAACCCGATGCCAGCCAACTCGGTTGACCCACATGGTTCTTCTTGAGCGCGATCCCGATCAAACGAAGCAGCGATTCCAAACTGCCGAGTTCATCGTTGACCGCGATGCGAAGGGCCTGGAAGGTCTTCGTCGCCGGGTTGATGCCGCCGCGTGGGCCGGGGATCGCTGAACGCACAATCTCAGCGAGCCGGTCAGTCGTTGTAATCGGCTCAACCTCCCGAGCAGCAACAAGTTTTGACGCGATCCTTCGGGACGATTTCTCCTCGCCGTAGCGGAAGATGATGTCCGCCAGATCCCGCTCCGGGAGCGTATTGACCAGTTCCTCGGCCGTGATGGGCATCGAGGGATCCAGACGCATGTCGAGCGGCCCGGAGAAGCGGAAACTCAGCCCACGCTCCGGGTCATCAACCTGGGTGCTGGCAAAGCCAAGATCCGCCAGCACCATGTCCGCGACCAGCCCGAGTTCCCGCAGCTTGGCGGGCAACTCAGCAAAGTTGCCCTGCAAGGCGTGGACCTTGGCCGACCCAGGACTACCCGGACATAAAGCACTGGAAACACTGACCTTGGCACGATCCAGGTTGCCCTGATCCATGTCATTGAGCACGATGGTCCCGTCGGGCCCGAGGCGCTGGGCGATCAAGCACGCGTGCCCGCCCAACCCCGCGGTGCAATCGACAAAGACCTGCCCTGTTTGGGGGGCCAGCATGTCGATAACCTCATCAGGCAGGACCGGGATGTGTGTGAGTTCATGACCCATCGCCAGAGGATAGCCGGGCTGTGCAACGCTATCCTCACCCGTGCGGGGCAACGATCACAAGCAGGTCAAAGAGCGCGTTATCACCAGCGCGAGCACCCGTGATGATGCCGCCCAGATCATCTACGGCTTACACATACGGGGTGTCCGATCGAGTGAGACTGAGAACGAGCAGCGGATCCCATACACGCAGATCCCCGGTGCCAAGCCGCCCCGTTTCCTCATCCTGATCGATTCGGATAGCGACATCCAATGGCAGATCGCCCAAGACTCGATCGAATCGATCTGGGATGCGATCCTTGAGCAGCATCCACGCGCCGTAACCCCAAGCGGGCACTGCTCGTTCTGTGGGTATGATGTCGAACGATTGCCCCGCCCCACTGTTTGCCCCGAGTGCGGGATCAATGTGGATTCGATTGAAGCCAGACGGGTCATGCGTGAGCGACGCCTCTGAATATTAGGCGGTGGGCCAGCCTTCACGCAGGAAGACCCCATCCTTGTGGAAGACCTCGCCGTCGGCGCTGATCTCGCCGCCCCCGTTCTCAGTTGGGCGCAGATCACAGACCATATCCCAGTGCAGGGCGGACTCGTTGAACGAGCCGGAATCGGGGTAGCCCATGCCGCAGGCGGCGTGGAAGGTGCCTCCGATCTTCTCGTCGAAAAGGGTGTTTTTGGAGAAGTCCTTGATCGCGTAGTTGGTACCGATGGCGATCTCGCCCATGGTGCGGGCACCCTCGTCCTGATCGAGCATCGCGATGAGGAACTCCTCGTTCTTCTTGGCGCTCGCGTCGACGACGCGCCCGTCCTTGAACTGCAGACGGATCCCCTCCACCTCGCGCCCGTTGTAGACGCCGGGGAAGGTATAGTTCACATGCCCGTCCGCACCCTGCGGGCCGCAGAAAACCTCGCCGTCTGGGAAGTTCTCGCCCCCTGAACAGTTGACCCAGATGGACTTGGAGTTATCGATGTTCACGCGCAGATCGGTCCCATCATGGTCCTTGCCCGCGGGTGCCTTGAAGTGCAGTTCGTTCTTTGTCGAGAGATAATCGCACACGCGCTGCTGACGCTCATGGATCTGCTCCCACGCGGCGACGGGGTCGGGCAGGTGCAGGAGCCCCGCTTCGAACACGAACTTCTCGTACTGGGCGAGCGACATCTCCGCATCTTGCGCGGCACCGTTGGTCGGGTACATCGTGCCAACCCAACGCATGTTGCCCTCAGCGGCCCTGTTGAGAACAGTCTTCATGTTGGGGGCGGTGGCCAATCGACGCCGGGCAAGCTTGGCCGGATCGACACGGGAAAATGCCTTTGTGTTGTTGTCGACCCACAGCCCGATTGAGACATCGATCGTCTCGTTGGTAAACTTCTCGACAGGGTTCAGGTAATCGAGCTGCTCGTCGCTGGCGTGCTCGTAGAGGATATCCGCCAGTGATGAGCTCTTGAGCTGCCAGAAAGGGTGCCCGCCGGCCTTGAGAACCGCTTCGTACACCGCCTCGACCATCGGCAACGCGATCGGATCCGCGCCGATCGAGACCAGATCCCCCTTCTTGACCTTGGTTGAGTAACGAACGAGGATATCGGCGAGCTTATCGAGTCGTTGGTCGCGCATGGATACTCCGGCTTGAATCGAGCGAAAGACCATCCCAGATGGTGAGATTTCAGCACTTCGGGCAAACGGGCAGCAAATCGGCCCGTATTGTTGTCAGGACAAAGTATATACACGACACCATTCACCCCGCGGCTCAGATCGCCGGCTTGCCTTGGAGAGCGAATACATGAAACGCCTCAACTCACTGACACTGCTCACACTCTTCACCCTGATCGCCTTGGTCGGGATGCTGCTCTTCGCGTCCAAAGCGAACGCGAACCGTTCGTTCGGCCTTGCCGAGAGTGACATGGCCTCGGTTGATGTCTTCTCGCTGGTCGATCGCGCCCTCAGCGGCGATGAGATGACCGCGGAGCGTCGTAGCTTCGAAGCAGAATCCAACGCCGCCATTGAGGCGTTGCAGCAGCAGCTGGTTCAGTTGCAGACCCAACTCGGTGCGCTGTCACCCGATGATCCCAACGGCGGTCAGCTCTACCAGCAGTACCAGCAGCTGCAGGGCCAGCTCCAGCAGGCGAGCCAGGCCGCAAGCCTGGACTACCAGACGCTCATCGCTGAGCAGATCGCCCAGGGCTACCGCGAGATCTACGCAGCGGTCAATGAGATTGCCGCTGAACAGGGCTACACCTTTGTCTTCGCGACGCGCAGCGACGGCGAGCTGCTGCAGACCGACACCATCAATGGCATCACACAGGAGATCCTGGCACGCCCGCTGGTGACCCCCCCCTCCGCGACCGACCTGACCGAAGCCGTTCGGATCAAGCTCGGCTACCCCGAGGAAATCGCCGAGGAAGCCAACGAGAGCACCGAGGGTGAAGCGCAGGTTGATGGTGAGCCGGACGACTCGGCTGCCCCGACGGACGGCGAGTAAGAACACGACTGAAATCACGCAAACACATGCCAAGAACGCCCGCTGACGCGGGCGTTCTTTGTTGCATATTCAGTTCATGCTTTTGAAGTCTCAGTCTTCGATGAGGTGCCCGAGCTTCTCGATGAGTGGGCCGATGTGCTTCTCGTAGTTCTTCCAGCGTTGAGATGAGCTGGTATAGAGCGGCTGACGGATCTGCGACACGCTGGCGGTGTGCACCGACTTCTTACTCTTGTGGAAGTTCATGCAGGCCTCATCGAAACGCAGCCCGACATGATCGAGCAGGCGCCTGATGGAGGGCTCGGGATCGCTGGTCGTCTGCTCATACTGCGTATCGAGCATTTCAATCTGCAGATCGTTCTGCAGCTTGTCCATGACACCAAGGTACCCGAGGTACTGGTTGGCACAGTTCTCCAGGTCGGTGGCATACCCGATTCGGGGACCGAAGCGCTGGAAGTAGATCGACAGGCAGGTGTCGATGGGGTTGCGCTTGCAATGGATGATCTTGGCACCCGGCAGCGCCCGGGTGATGAAGCCACAGAAGTAATAGTTTTCAGGCATCTTGTCGCACACCCGTCGTGCGTTCTTGTCAGGGCTGACACGATCGAGCATGCTGAGGTATCCCTGACCGGCCTCATTCATGAAGTCCTTGGTCATGGCCTCAACTTCCCGATGCCGCGTGTACCGGTCAATGGTGTCCGCTTCACCGATGCCGTCGGCGTTCGGGTGTGACGCGATGATCTGCTCGGTCAGGGTCGTACCCGATCTTGGCATGCCGACGATGAACACACAGCGTGAACCATCGACATCGCTCTCCGGGATGGACTCATAGTTCTCCTTCGTCCACCGTTCGTGCCACTTCTCAAGGCTCGGCTTCGGATACTCGGCACTCATTGCGTTGCCCTTGGCGAAGCAGTCGAAGGCCTCGTCATACTCGCCGACCGAGTCAAGCAGGTGCCCCAGCACGAAGAGCAAGTCCTGACGGACGCTGCGTTCGAGATTGGGCGTCTTGAGCGATTCCCTGATCAGGTCGATCGCTTCGCCCTGGCGCTTGAACTCGCGGCAGAGCTGCCCGAAGATGCCCAGCAGCTCTGGCGAGTGTTCCTGCTCAACGGCGGCCTTGACCAGCTCGTACGCCTGTTGCGAGCTGCCGTGGGATTGAAGCAGGCGCGCCTTGGTCATGACCGCCCGGGGATAGTTCGGTCGCAGCTCGAGCGCCTGATCGATGGTCTGGTGTGCCTTGCGGAGTTGGTCGGTGCGCCGGTAGGCCGCCGCGAGATCGACATACAGGTCGGTGTTCCTCGGCTGGAGCTTCAAGGCAAAGCTCAGGTGCCGGATCGCTTCTTCACGGACATCGATCATCATGAGCCCGTGCCCGAGCATGCGCAGGACCGCGACATCACGCGGCTGCTGCTCACGCAGTTCCTTGAGCAGGGCGATGGCGCTGTCATACTCGCCGGCTTCGAGCAGCTTCTTGCAGTTGAGCACCGAACGCTGGAAACTGGTGACGATCGAGCTGGGCTGAGTATTAAACTGTCCCACGGGTCATACCTCCTGCTCGGCCCCATCGGGGATGCTGGTGTCGGCGTAGTCGCCAAGCGCCTCGATCAGCGGGGCGATGTGCTTCTCGTATTTCCGCCATCGCTGCTTGCTGCTCTGATAGATCGGACTTCGCACCTGCACGCTGCTCGCTGTGGTCACGAACGCCTTGGATTCGTGGAAACGCAGGCAGTCTTCGTGGAAATCGAGTCCGATATGATCGATCAGGGCCCGTGCCCGCGGCTCAAAGTCGGCGACCATGTCCTCGTACCGGTTGGGCATGATCTTGAGGTCCAGCACCTCTCCCCAGTGATCCATCAGCTTGCGATGAGCGACATACTGCTCGCCGAGCATGCGCAGGTCGCGTGAGTAGTTCACATTCGTCCCGAAGTTCTGGAAGTACGAGCTAAGGCATGAGTCGATGGGGTCTCGCAGGCAGTGGATCACCGTTGCGCCGGGGAACATTCTCGAGATCAGCCCGAGTGTGCGCTCCATGCCCATGTGCTTGTCGACAACCCGCGCCGCACCGTCGCCGACGCGTTCGTTGAGCATATCGAGGTACTCATTGGCGTATGCATTGATGTCGTCGCCATTCAGCGAGCTGGGGCCCTTGCGTACAAGCTGATGACCGATCAGCGCTGCTTCGCCAACGGTCTCGACGCCGGGGTGTGCGCTGAGCACCTGCTCGGTCAGCGTGGTGCCCGAGCGTGGCATGCCGACGATAAAGACCGGGCGTTGGGAGCCGTTGTCGCTGGTTGGGATTGAGTCGAGCTGTTCTCGGGACCACTGCTCGATCATGGATTTCGCGTGCAGGACCTTGCCGGGGATGTGCCCGGCGTTGGCGATCCGGAAGTACTCGAATGCCTTGTCATATTCACCCAGCGCGTCGTAACAGTGCCCGATCTCGAAGCGAGCCGAGCGTTTCTGACGCTCAAATGCATCCTCGCGGTCGATGATCTGCTCAAAGTGCTTGATCGCTTCGTCGTATTTCTTTTCTGTCCGAGCAAGCTTGCCGTGGGCCATGACGATCAGGGTGTGCGGCTCACCGATCTGCTCGTACCGGTCGAGCGCCTCGCGTGCCAGCTCGGGCTGGCCGGCGTTGATGAAACCGAGCACCTTGGCGTGCATGCAGGCCGGGTGGCTCGGGTCCCAGCTCAGGGCCTTGTCAAGCGCTTCGTGCATGCGATCGATCTCGCCGAGCTGCATATAGCCCTGCGAGAGCACCAGGAGTGTGTCGGGGTGGTTCGGGCGTCGCTTGAGACTGCGCCGCAGCAGGTCGACCGCTTCCTGAGAGTTCCATGTCGCGATGTGCAACTGGGCCAGACGCCCCATGATGTCAGGGTTGTCCTTGTCGAAACTCAGGGCCTTCTGAAGCAGCCCACGCGCGATCCCAAACTGCTCGGCTTTCATCGCGCGGGTGCCCTGCTCGAAGAGCTTGGCTGCTTGGTAGGGATTTTTGGCCATTGGACTCGCTTCGATGGGGGCTGCTGATCATGACGCGGGGCGTCGACGGTACCAATTGTAGTCGTCTTAAGCCGGCTTTCCCGCATAGAATAGAGACCAGACCCGCCGCATCGAGATCCCGCGTCCCATCGGGAAGTCCGCCTACCGGGAGCCATGATTGAACACCATCTTCGATAAGCGACGCTACCTGATCCCGTTCCGCACCGGGCTGCTGCCTCAAATCTTCTGCGACACGCTTGTGCTGGGTTCGGGAGTCGCGGGGCTTCGCGCGGCGATCGGGGCGGCCCACACCGGGCAGGTCATCGTCTGTGCCAAGGAATCGCTCGACCTGACCAACACCGCGTGGGCTCAGGGCGGGATCGCTGCGGTACTCAACAATGGAACTATTGGCGATAGCATCGAGTCGCACATCAAGGACACGCTCACGGCGGGAGCGGGGCTGTGCGACGAAGAGGCGGTGCGATTGATCTGCGAGCACGGGCCGGACCGCATCAAGGAAATTATCGACTGGGGCATGCACTTCGATCGTGACAGCGAGGGACACCTGCTTCGCGGGCGTGAGGGCGGCCACAACGCGTCTCGCATCTTCCACAGCGGCGGCGACGCGACGGGCATCGAGTTGCAACGCACGCTGATCGATCGCGCCACGGCCCACGACAACATCCGACTCTTCGACCACTGCTTCGTGATCGACCTGCTCACACTCAACGACGAGCCCGGTGCGCCCGTGCTCGGGGCCATCACCTGGCACCCCAAGTATGGGCTTCAGGTCATCTGGACACGGACGACGATCCTGGCCATGGGTGGGGCCGGGCAGATCTACCGTGAGACGAGCAACCCGCGCGTCGCGACTGCCGACGGCATCGCGATGGCCTACCGCGCCGGGGCCCAGCTGGCCGACATGGAGTTTGTCCAGTTCCACCCCACCACCCTCTATGTCCCGGGTGCGGCGCGACTGCTGATCTCCGAGGCGGTGCGCGGCGAGGGCGCCCACCTGCTCGATCACGCGGGCAAGCGGTTCATGTCGGACATCCACGAGCTGGCCGAACTGGCTCCTCGGGATGTCGTCGCCCGTGCGATCGTGCGGCAGATTGCCCAGCAGGGCGGCAAGCATGTGTGGCTCGACTGCCGACATCTCAAACACTTCCCAGAGCGTTTCCCGGGGATCCACGCGACCCTTCGATCGTTCGAGCTGGACCCGGGCAATGACCTGATCCCGGTCCACCCGGCGGCACATTACACCATCGGCGGGGTGCGGAGCGACCTGCGGGCCAGGACCAGTGTGCCGAACCTGCTGGCCGTGGGCGAGGCGTCGTGCACGGGCTTGCATGGTGCCAACCGGCTTGCGTCGAACTCACTGCTGGAGGGGCTCGTGATGGGTGCCATCGCGGGCGAGCAGGCAGCCGCCCGTGCTGAGTCTGGCCCGGTCTCACCGGCGTCGATCGTGTCAGCCGTAGAAGACTCGAACCACGCAGAGTTGGACCTGGACGATGTGCGTTCTTCGCTGCGTTCGTGCATGTGGATCAACGCGGGCGTTGAGCGCACACCCACTCGACTGGACGACGCGTGCGACATGCTCGATTTCTGGGCCCGTTACACGCTCGACAAGGTCTTCGAGACCCCGGCCGGCTGGGAGGTGCAGAACATGCTCACCGCCGGCGCCCTGATCACCCGTGCGGCACTGCAACGCCCATGCTCGATTGGTACCCACACCCTTCTCATGGATCAGCATGGGGACGGTGATCGCACCCACTGCTTTGAGCACAGTCTCTGGGTTCGGGGGACGCGTGATGCGACCTACACGCCCAACATCTGCGATTTCGATGCACCGATCCACAACCACCTCAGGGCCCAGGGCGAACCGAATACCGATCTGGGCGTATCGAAAGACGCATGAGCCCCCCACGCATCCTGCTCATCCTGTTGCTGCTGTCGCCCCTGGTTGGGGGGTGTACCTATGAGCGTGTCGTTTCGCAGTCGGGGCTGCTCACGGGGCTCGACGGTGCCCAGTCGAAGATCCCACCGAAGCGCCAAGCGCGTGCATTGCCTGACTTTCTCCGCACGCCCAAAGAGGGGATCCGGGTCGAGGACGAGGACGGCACGATCACCCTCTACTCCAAATCGGTACGCCAGCTGATGGCGCACATCTCGACCACCATCGCCAACAATGAGGGCGAACTCTTCCTCGAGCAGTTGCTCTGCCAACGCACCAAGGATGAGTTCTACGATCGCGGGCTCGACCCGGCCCTGGCGTTCGAGGAGCTGGTTCGGCGTGAACGCGATATCGGGCGATTGTTCTACTTCCTGCCCATGGGTGAGTACACCCCCGGGGTGTACCTGAAAACCATCGGACGCAACACCTTCCGCCTGAAGCTGCCCCGGGTGGGCAACGAGTCGCTCTACTGGCTGGGTCTGGATGTGGTCTTCGAGGACAACAACTATAAGCTGCGATGGTTTTTACCCAATAGCTAGGGCGTTTCGGCCCTATCATTGGGCATGAGCGACACCACTTCGACACCCACCGAAACTCTCCCCAGCGCGTTCGATGCGCCCCGTCCCAAGATGCGTGAGATCAAGGATCTCGATGCCGCCAGCTTGTGCGCCCGCATGCGTCTGGGGCTCGAGCACTTCGACCCGCGCGTGGTCGAACTCAGCGGCGAGCAGGTCTCGCAGGCGTGGCTTGAGAGCGCGGGTGTCGGGGTCTGGCCCATGCGGATCCTGATCGGACACCTGGCCGACGCGGAGCTGGTGCTGGCCCATCGCATCCGACGCATCATCGCCGAGGACCGGCCTGAGCTGGCGCTCTGGGATGAGCACGCGTTTATCGACGGCGGGATCTACGGCTGCACCGAGGGTTCGACACTGCTGCCGCCCATGGGCGGTGACCTCGCGATGATTCATACCACACGCAACTGGCTCTGTGCCCTGCTCATGCAACTCAACGACGAACACTGGGTGCGACAGGGGCTGCACCCGACCAGCGGCCCGATCACCGTGCGTGAGATTGCCAACTACCACTGCTGGCATCTGGAGCACCACGCGTGGTACCTGAACGCCAAGATCGAAAAGCTGCTCGGACCTGCCCCCATGCCAGAGCCCTGCGGCGATGGCGGGTGCGGCAAGTCGGGATGCGGCTGTCACTGACGCAGATCAGACACTCGCTGGTTCGAGCAGGTCTCGAATCTGACGAGTGAAGTTGCGATACTGGTCTGGGTGGGCACCCGGGCCTTGCTCAAATGCTGGCACGCTCTTGATCGAGGTTGCACGAGCATCGGCGCCCAGCTCACGGGCAACTCGCGCCGCGGTCTTCTTGGGGTCCGCGACCAACTCGCTGTACTGAACCTCGATGATATTGGCGCCGATCGCCTCATCCCCCAGCACTTTGATCCAGTGATCGAGCATGCGATTGCTGTCGGCAACAAAGCCTGCGGTGTCGAGCAACTCGCTGGCGTAGGGATGGTTGCCCGGCATTTCGCTGCAGTAACACGCGAGTGATGATTCGACCGGATCGCGTCGGCAGCACACGATGTTGATGCCCGGGAGCATCATCGCGGCCGCGCCGGCGTTGGGGATGTTGTGCGGGTGGGTGTCGACACACACGGTATCGGGAATACCCGCCATGGCCTGCGTCTGCATCTGGTACGCGCTCCCCGCGTCACGCAGCTGGGTGCCGCGTAGCTTGTTGGGTTCGAGCGGCACAGGGCGCAGCACACCCTGACGGGCGTTGAGGAACTGCATCCCCGCGGAGGTCAGGGTCTCGAGCGGCCCCAGCACGCTCAGATCGTCGAACGCCTTGAGCATCTCGCCAAGCTGATGCACGCCAGACATGGGAGCGCCCAGGATCAATGCGTGCTTGGCACCCGAGAGATCAGGCTTGACAACCTTCTTCATGTTCTCGAGCGACCAGTCGGTGATGATGCGCGTCGTCATGACCGTGTAGTTGCGTGGGTCATAGCTGCTTCGGCGGAGTCGTGCGGCACGCCTGAAAGCGTTGAACGCCTCATCATGTTCGCCGAGCCGATCATGGATCATCCCCAGCGCCCGGAGCAGATCGCCCAGTTCGGGCACCGGGAGCCCTGCGACAGCGGATTCGTTCTCCAGCTCGGGGACGACCTCACGCAGCTCCTCTTCACTCGATTGATCATCGGCAAGCAGGACGCGTGCCCGTGCAAGAGTGAGAGGCATCGAGTCGAGCTTGTCCTTGAAGCCCTGCGCGATGAGCTTGAGTGCCCCATCTCGATCGCCCTGCGCGGAGAGCAGCTCGGCTTTGGCAGCGACCGCGTCGGCTCGGTCCGGATCCCACTCCAACGCGTTCTCGATCGCTTCCTCCGCGGCGGCGTACTCTTCGATCGCCATCGAGGAGCGGCAGATCTGCACACTCAGACGGATCAGCTGGTCGACAATACGCGGGCGTGCCGGGTTGCCGTCTTCGTCTTCTTTCAGTGCTTCTTCGGTCTTCTGGGCCGCGAGCACCATGTCGCTCAATGCCTGCGGGTGCACGCCCAGCTTGGCCAACACGATCCCGTGCAGTGCCAAGATCGGGGTGTCATCGGGAAAGTGTGCCCGCAGCTTACCCGCGCGGCGCGAGGCCTCGTAGACCTCACCAACTCTGAGCATGCGGTGCGCTTCTTCGAACACCTGCTGCGGGGTGGGCTGGTTCTTCTGTGCGGGTTGCTGCATCGTGTACTCCGATGGGGTCTGGCTACTCGGGCGGGCTTGGCTCGGGCAGCATTGTATGCTTATTTACTGTCGGCTTCGTTGATGATCTCTTCGCCCAGCCCCTCGATGAGGGGGCCGAGATGAGCCGCGTATCGCTCATAGCGTTTGGTCGATGATTTGTAGATCGGCTGGCGCACCTGATCGTTGCTGAGGGTCACCGCGACACGCCCGGTCTTGTAGAACTCAAGGCAGGCGGGATCGAAGGGCAGCCCGATGAATTCGAGCAGCTCGTGGGTGCGTTGTTCCTGATTGGCGACCATGCCCTCATAGTCGTTCTCGAAGATGGGCATGTTCACCTCGGGGCTGCTGAGCAGCGACTCGTAGTGCTTCATGATCTGACGGTAGTTGCGGTAGTAGCGACCACAGTTGTAAAGATCGAAGCTGTAGCTGTGCCCGGTACTCAGCAGCTGGAAGAAGCACGAGAGGCAGTTGTCCCGCGGGTCCCGCCGGCAGTGGATGATGTGCGCATCGGGGAACATCAGCGCAATCAAACCGACATAGTTGCAGTTCAGGGGGGCCTTATCGACAATCACATCGACATCCCGATCGCCAGCCAGCTCACGCAGGCGTTGGCGATACTCCTGTGCGGCATCGGCCAGGGCCTGCGTGTCGTATTCCTCTGGGCCCGTCGCGTATGAGTTGTCAGGGTCGATCGCGAGTTCCCTGAACAGATCCGAGATCAGCCCCAGCTCGCCGGCACCGAAACCGCGCGGGTGAGCGTCGATGATCTGCTCGGTGAGCGTCGTGCCCGATCGGGGCATGCCGACGATAAACACGGGGCGGGGCCCGGCGGGTTCCGGGCGGGTCGCCTTGGCGAAACGCTCAGGCGTCCATGACTGCCTGATGCTCTCGAGTGTGTTCTCGAGCCGGCGTTCATCGAAATCGGGCTTAACGACCGCGTTGCTCATCTGATAGGCATCCATCGCTTCGTCGTAGCGTTTGGCGTTGTCGTAGAGCTGCCCGAGTGTGTTGTAGACCTGGTGCTTACCCGCGTTTGATTCTTCGCCTTGTTCGTCAAGCAGGTGCTCGATGTACTCGATCACCTCGTCACGCCGGTCGGTGCGGAGCAGCGCCCGCCCCAGCACTGCGGCCAGATTCAGCGACTCGACACCCCGCTGACGGCAATCCTCGATCAGCTCGACCGCTTCCTCGTGCCTATCACCCATCACAAGCGCGTGGGCCATCGCGGCCGCGAGTGCCTCGTTGTCGGGCTGGGAAGCGAGTTCATCACGCACCATCTCGATCGCATCATCGAGCTGCCCCGCCTGCGTCATGGTGTCAACAAGGTGGGTAATGATCATCACCCGGTGGGGCTTATGTGAGATGTTGCGGAGCGCGCGTTTGGCGATTCTGAGCGCAAGATCATGCTGCTGGATCCGCAGCAGGGCGTTGACATAGAGGGCGATGACCGGCGGATGGTACGGGGTTTGCTTGTACAGGATCTCGGCCGATCTGGCCGCAACCCGATAATGCCCAGCATCAAGGAGCTGTTTCGCGTTCTCGTACGCGTCTTTCAGGCTCATCATGGGCATACAAACATCCTCCTCACCGATGCGGGGACATCGGCCTGTATCGGGGATAATCTTATGCAGATGCGACAGATCACGCTCATTTCGACCGGCGGCACCATTGAGAAAACCTACGACGAGCAGGCGGGAACCCTCGCCAATCGGGCCTCGATCGTGCAAGAGATGCTGCGCCTGCTGCGTCTGGAAGATACCAACATCAACACCCTGCAACTGATGCAAAAGGATTCGCTCGATATGACCGACGCGGATCGACAGCGGATCCTCGGCGCGGTTGAACTGCTCGATGATCCGAGTGATTGCGGGGGCATCATCATCCTGCACGGAACCGATACCCTCTGCGACACCGGCAACTTCCTGCACCGCGAGCTTGAGAAGCCCACCATCCCCATCATCCTCACCGGCGCGATGCGCCCGTTTGAGATGAAACGCTCAGACGCGCTGCAGAACCTCAACGAGTCGATCTTTGCGACAGGCACCCTCGAGCCGGGTGTCTGGGTCGTTGCCCACGGTCGCGCGCTGAAGTTCCCAGGCCCCGTCAAGGACCGTCAGCGGGGAACCTTTGTCATCCCTGAGCAACCCTAACGCACGAGCGCTTACTCATCCTCGATCGAGCACAACTCTTCAACACTCGGGCACGAGCACACCAGGTTGCGATCGCCGAACGGGTTGTCCACGCGCCCAACGGGTGACCAGAACTTGAATCGGCGCAGGTGCTCGGCCGGGTAGGCCGCGACATCGCGTGAGTACGGGTGTGACCAGTCGTCGCTGCCGATGGCTTTGACCGAGTGCGGCGCGTTCTTCAGCGGGTTATCGTCCTGAGGCATCTCGCCGCGTTCGATCTGGGCGATCTCAGCGCGGATGGTGATCAGTGCCTCACAGAAGCGATCGAGTTCCTGCTTGGACTCGGACTCGGTGGGCTCGATCATCAGCGTGCCGGGCACGGGCCAGCTCATGGTCGGGGCGTGGAAGCCAAAGTCGATCAGGCGCTTGGCGATGTCGTCGATCTCGATGCCGGCGCTCTTCTTGAACGGGCGGCAGTCGATGACGAACTCGTGGGCCACGCGTCCCTGGCTGCCCTGGAACAGCACCTGGTAATGATCCTTGAGTCGCTCGACCATGTAGTTGGCATTGAGGATCGCCACCTCGCTGGCCTTCTTGAGCCCACGCGTGCCCATGAGGGCGATGTAGACCCACGAAATGGGCAGGATACTCGGCGAGCCCTCGGGCGCGGCGCTGACCGGGCCGACCCCATGCTCGCCCGCCGTCGCGGGTGTACGCACCGGGTGGGTCGGCAGGAACGGACGCAGCTTGGCATTGACCCCGATCGGGCCCATGCCCGGCCCACCGCCGCCGTGCGGGATGCAGAAGGTCTTGTGCAGGTTCAGGTGGCAGACATCGGCGCCGTAGTCACCGGGTCGGCAGAGCCCGACCTGGGCGTTCATATTCGCCCCGTCCAGATAGACCAAGCCACCGAACTCATGCACGGTGTCAATCATCGCCCTGATGTTGTCGTCGAAGACGCCGCAGGTCGAGGGGTAGGTGATCATGGCACATGCGAGGTTGTCGCTGTGCTTCTGTGCCTTCTCACGCAGGTCGTCGATCATGATCGCGCCGTTGTCATTGGTCTTGACCGGAACAACCTTGAGGCCCGCGACGATCGCCGACGCGGGGTTGGTGCCGTGGGCGCTATCGGGGATGAGGCAGATGTTCCGGTTGCCCTGCCCCTGGTGCTGGTGGTACGCCTTGATGGTCATCAGCCCGGTAAACTCGCCCTGGCTGCCCGCGTTGGGCATGAGCGAGACGGCTTCGAAGCCGGTGATCTCGCTGAGCCACTGTTCGAGTTGGTCGAAGAGGACCGCGTAGCCCTCCCACTGCTCGCGCGGGGCGAAGGGGTGCATGTGAGCGAACTCGGGCCATGTGACCGGAAGCATCTCGCTGGTGGCGTTGAGCTTCATGGTGCACGATCCCAGCGGGATCATGCTGTGAGCCAGCGACAGCTCGCGTGATTGCAGCTCGGTGATGTACCGCAGCATCTCGGTTTCGCTGCGGTGGCTGTTGAACACCTCGTGCGTCATGAACGGGGTGTCGCGCCGGAACGCGTCGGGGATATCGAGCGTCGCTCGCTGAGCCATCTCGATGAGATCTTCCTCGCCCGTGCCGCCGAACGCTTCGAGCAAATCGTGGAGCAGACCGCTGTCGGCCGTCTCGTCGAGCGTAATGCCCACGGTGCCATCGCCGAAGTCGCGGAGGTTGATGCGCCGGGCGCGGGCCGCGCCGAGCACCGACTCGGCATCGCCCTGGACCTTGACACGCAGGGTATCGAAGACGAGCGATTCGTCGATCTCGTGCCCGAGCTCGATGAGTCCGACGCGCAGGGTCTGGGTCTGGGCGTGGACGCGCTTGGCAATGTTGGTGATGCCGTCTGGCCCGTGGTAGACGCCATACATCGACGAGATAATCGCCAGCAGCACCTGGGCGGTGCAGATATTGCTGGTTGCCCGGTCTCGCTTGATGTGCTGCTCGCGGGTTTGGACGGCCAGTCGCAGCGCCGGATTGCCATGGGCGTCACGCGAGACGCCCACGATGCGACCGGGCATCTTGCGTACATGCGTCTCATGGGTCGACATGAATCCCGCGTGCGGGCCACCGAAGCCCATGGGCACACCGAAGCGCTGGGCGCTGCCCACACAAATGTCCGCCCCCCACTCTCCGGGTGCACGAAGGAGTGAGAGTGACAGCAGATCCGCCGCGACCACGACCATCATCCCGTTCTCGTGGGCGGTCTTGGCGATCGATTCGTAGCATTCGACGCGTCCATCGGTGGTCGGGTACTGCACGAGCACGCCGGCGGCATCGGGGCTGCCCAGATCAAAGGAGTCGACGGGCGCGACGACGAGATTCACGCCGATGGCTTCGGCGCGGGTGCGTACCACCGCGATCGTCTGCGGGTGGCAGTCGTCGGCGACATAGAATGTGTTGCGTTTGTTTTTCAGGATGCTGATGACCATCGAGACGGCCTCGGCGGCCGCGGTACCCTCATCGAGCAGCGACGAGCTCGCAAGAGGGAGCCCGGTGAGGTCGGAGACGATGGTTTGGAAGTTCAGCAGCGCTTCGAGCCGCCCCTGCGCCGTCTCGGGCTGATAGGGCGTGTACTGCGTGTACCACTGCGGGTTCTCGAGCACATTGCGCAGGATCACACCGGGCGTGATGGTTCCGACATAGCCCATCCCAATGCAGGATCGGAACAGCTTGTTCTTCTCAGCGATCTGACGCAGGTCGTGCCAAAGCTTGTATTCGGTGCGTGCCGCGGGGAGGTCGAGCAACCCATCGAGGCGGATATCGCTCGGGACAACCTGTCCGATGAACGCATCCATGTCGCTGACGCCGAGCGTCTTGAGCATCTCACCGATGTCCGTATCGCGTGGACCGATGTGGCGTGAAACGAACTGCGCCTGCGCCTCGATCAGCTCGGGTGTGATGGGCGAGTAGTGCGTGTTGCTGTTTGCGGTGCTGTTTGCCATGGATGAACGACCCTGGGTTTCGATGGTGGTCATGCTGCGATTTCCTCGGCTTGAAACCGGCTCCTGCACCGGATTCTCGGGGGTAGGCACTGGAAGGCAATGATAGCGCCAAGCGTGCTCATTCTCGCTCGATCTCAAGGGCCAGACTGTCGGGAAAGCGGGTTATTTTAGTCGTATTGCAGGACCGAATGGACCTCGCCAGACCCATCGAGTTTGTCCCGCCCATGCAGGAAGTTCAACTCGATGAGGACCGTGATCCCGGCGATGGTGGCACCGCTGCGTTGGACCAGTTCGCAGCTTGCGGCCATGGTCCCGCCGGTCGCGAGCAGGTCATCGACAAGCAGGACCTTCTGCCCCCGCATGATCGCGTCGGCGTGGAGCTCAAGACGATCGGTGCCGTACTCCAGGTCATAGTCAACCCCGTGCACCATGCGAGGCAGTTTGCCCGGCTTACGCACGGGAATGAACCCCGCCGACAGCGCCTGCGCAATTGCGATGCCGAAGATGAACCCCCGGCTCTCGGCACCCACGACCAGATCGATGCCCTCGCCCCGATACGGGTTGGCCATCAACTCGACCGCCAAGGCCAATGCACCGGGGTCGGCAAGCAGCGGCGTGAAGTCCTTGAACACCACGCCCGGCTTGGGGAAGTCGGGGACATCGGCAATCAGGGCACTGAGTTTGTCGCGGGCTTCGGTGCTGTGCATACGCCATCATACGCGTCTGACGGTAGGCGGCTGCACTTATTCGAGACCGCCATGTCCGAAACGAGTGTTTCTGATATGCTATCGCTTGTGCCCAAGGAGACATTCGCGTGCAGATCCCGCCAATGCGACCAACATTCACGATCGAGTTCCCAGTTGATCAGCACGACGCGATCGATCGGCTCTCACAACTGGTCAATGACCGCGACTACCCGATCGATGGGCGCATCGCGGGGAACCACTTGATGCTGGTGATCCCGCCCGCCCGACGCCATTTCTGGTCACCCTGGCTCAATATCGAGGTGCACCCATGCGATGCAGGGGCATGCGTCAAAGGGCGATTCAGCCCAAACCCGAGTGTCTGGACCGCGTTCATGCTGGGCTATATCGCCATGGGCACCCTCGTGTTCTTTGCGGTGATGTTTGCACTCTCACAATGGATGACCGACAGTCCACCCAGCGCCCTGAAACTCGCGTTCATCCCACTGGCGATCTCGATGGTGATGTATTGGGCCTCGCTCCTGGGCCAGAAAATCGCGCATGAGCAGATGAATGAGTTGTATGATGCGAGCATGGACACACTGCGTGGCAAAGACGGCACCCCAAATATGCCGAAGAACTCTTCGTCAGCCCAAGCCGTATAGCCAAGCAATCACCCCAACGCACCAACGAGAGACCAGACATGCCCAGAGCACATCGCATGACGCCGTTCGTGGTCCCCATCGCCTCTGGTCTTGGCTTGTTGGCCGGGTGTGCCGAGCAGCGCGATGATCGCGAGCCGCATGTCGACACGCGTCCCATGGTTGGCGATATTCATCAGGCCGAACTCGATTGGGCCTGGGTTGCGGCCCAAGACTGGTGGATCTCGAGCATCGATGGCTCCGCCCCGATCGAGGGCACCGAACCCCGGGTCCGGTTCCGCGAGCACACCTGGCTCGAGGGCGACGCCGGCTGCAACCGGTTCACCGCAAGCTATGTGCGAAAAGCCGAAGCGGGCCTGAACATCAACGAGATCATCTCGACCCGCATGTTCTGTGCTTTTCCAGAGGGCGTGATGCAGCAGGAGGCACGCCTGTTCCACCTGCTCCAGAACATCGATTCGTACCATGCCGAGCCGGACCGGCTCGATCTGATCACGGACGGTGCGGTGATGCTGAGCTGTCGCATCAGCCAGGATCAGGAAGATGTGACCAGCGAGCCTACCGACGCGAACACTGCCAACGAGCAAGACAAGGTTGACGAGCAGCCCTGACCCTGCCTTGCCTGCCCGCAAGGCGGCCACGCAGAGATTCATCGCACTGTCGAGCAACTAATTGATACGCAACAGACAAGATAAAAAAGAACCCCCGATCGTTTCCGATCGGGGGCTTTGATTTCGCATTCAGTTGAATCTCAACTGATGAGTCGGTTCGCTGCGATTAGCGGCGACGACGACCAGCAGCGATACCACCGAGGCCGAGCAGCGCGAGCGATGCGGGGGCGGGGGTAACGGTGACGCGGGTCGAACCGAGTGAGAGCTGACCGGTACGGTCGTCGAAGATGTCGCCGGTGACCGAGTCGATTGACTGCAGGCTGAACGGATCTTCAGCGGTCAGGACGAAGTCGATGATACCAGCGTCAGCACCAACGTTAACGGTGAAGCTACCGATGAGGCCACCGAGTTCCGAGCCTGCTGCGGGGACGTCGAACGGGGGCACGCCGGGGATGACGAGCTGACCGAAGATGACGGCGTTGTAGTTGCCGTTGCCAGCGTAGCCGTTATCGGTGTTGAACGACGACCATGAAGCGGGGCTCCATGCCATGTCGGAAACGAGTGCGCTGTCCGAGGTCAGACCGAACGAGCCGCCCAGCATGTGGGTGCCCATGTCAGCGTCGCCGTAGACTGCGAGGGTGAAGCTGCCGCTGGGGGCGACTTCAGTGACCGAAGGAACGATCGAGATGCTCAGGTTCTGAGCCGAAGCGACCGAAGCGATGCCTGCGATAGCGATAAGTGCAACTGCGTTCTTCATTTGAGAGTTCTCCTCACGTGGTTATTGATTCGTGTTTAACCGTTGACCTGTTGTTGAAACGAACGACTCGTTCGTGACCCGGCCCAAAAGTACACCAAGCCAGAGCATGTGCCAGCCGTTTGGCAAAATGAATTCGAGAAACCGTCGTTTTTGGGGCCTCAGCACACGAAAGCACCGATAAATGGCGTTTTTTTGCCCTAGAACAGCGTTTTGTTGGAGCAAGAACATTCGCCGTGGAGCGGGTGATGCATCAGATCAACTGTGATTGGAGATAAAAAAGAACCCCCGACCGGAAGACCGGTCGGGGGTTGATTGTGCACTTCAGATCGCTGAAATCAGCGATTGGAGTTCATCGCTGCGATTAGCGGCGACGACGGCCGGCGACGAGGCCGCCAAGGCCGAGCAGTGCCATCGCCGAAGGAGCGGGGATGACATTGATGCTTGCACCGTTGAGGCTCAGGCTGCCGTCAGCGCTCTGGAAGGTGCCACCAGTGTTGACATCGATAGCTTCCAGGGTGAAGGGGCTTGCAGCCGAGAGAGCGAAGTCAACCACGCCCGAACCGCCGTCGAAGGTGACGGTGAACGAACCGATTGAGCTGCCGAGCTCTGAACCAGGAGCGGGGACATCAAACGGGGGCACGCCGGGGATGACGAGCTGGCCGAAGATGACCTGGTTGTAGTTACCGTTGCCAGCGTAGCCGCCATCTGTGTTGAACGACGACCATGAAGCGGGGCTCCATGCCATGTTGGTCACGAGACCGTTATCGGAGCCGAGGGTGAATGCGCCGCCGAGCATGTGAGTGCCGAAGGACGAGTCACCGATGACGTCGATGGTGATGGTTGCTGCGCCGCCGCTGACATCAACTGTCATTGCGGAAGGCACGAGCGTAAGGCTGAAGTCAGCACCGGCCGAAGCGACGGTTGCGAGACCAGCGACTGCTGCAAGAGCAATAGTCTTCATTTCTCTTTCTCCTGGTGAGATAGCCCCCAAACACTTCGGGGGAACAAACTAAAGGAACTGTGACATTCCTGACCCGCATACATGCTATCAGGTCGGAAAATCAATGCAAGCATATTCCCCTCCGATTAGGGGGATATTTGCGTTCTTTTTCCTGCCTTGACATAAACCCGACCATACACCTACCGCCCCTCGCTGGGAGTCCACCATTCAAATCGGAAACTCGAATCATGGCGGTCATCACTCGCATGGTGCTCCGAATGACGCAGCACCCAGCCGTTACCCTCGATCTGGGGGAATGATGCGTCCCCGTCGACACGGGTCTCGACCAGCGTCCGCACGATCAGATCGCACCGATCCATCGACTGTGTATAGATAGTCCCACCGCCAGCGATCCAGATCGGGCGATCTTGCCCATTTTCACAGATCGACGCCCGCGCCACATCCACGGCCTCATCCAAACCCCGAACCACACGCACCAGCTCATGGTCAGATTCGGGCATCGTGCTGGAAATCACGATGTTGAGCCGAGCGTGCAGCGGTTTATCGAGCGAATCGAAGGTTTTCCGCCCCATGATCACCGGGCAACCCCGCGTCGATCGCATGAAATGCTTGAGGTCCGCCGGCAGGTGCCACGGCAGGTCGCCGTCACGCCCGATCACCCCGTTCTCGCTGCACGCAACGATCATCGCGATCTCGAACTGAGCATGAAACGCACGGGGATCGAATGAATCTGATTCGTTCATCCCCAAGCGTAGGGCTCAGATATCCGCTGCGGGCTGGGGCTGGGGACGGGTATCGGTGAGGATCCAGTCGCCATCGGGGCCGGTCGGCTTGGCGAGCTTGGGTTTGCCGCCGGGGCCATAGATGGGTTTGTTGGTCATGGGTGACCTCGCCCGTGGGTACCGCAGATCGAAGTTCTTTTCCTGCATCCCGGAGTACGGATCGGCGGCCTTCTCAGGGGCTCGGGCACCATCATCATCCCCGTCGCTGCCAACGCTGTAGAGCACATAGCGTTCACCTTCTGCGCGATATCTGATCTCGTGCCCCGGATCCATGAGATCGTGCGGGATCTCTGGCACATAGCGCGGCTGCAGCATGCTCAGCGAATCTGGCAGCTGCCCGTGATCCTCGCGAAACGCCTCGATCGCGATCATCAGTGCGTATGCTCCCATTGTTTGCTCATATTGATACCACCTGTGGACCATCTGTCGCATCGTGGGGGTGAGCATGGCGGCGAACGAGAACCGCATCGGGGTTTCCTCGGCACGCACTTTCTCGGTGGTAAGCTCGGCGTCCTGCATCAGCGAGATCCATTGGACACCCCGGTCGAGCACGACCTGGGTCTGATCCATCACCGAATCGTGGATCGCCTGCTCTTGCGATCGGCTGTTGGAGAACACGATGCTCAGTGGTTGCGTCGCAGCCCTGAAGCGGGGATCGATGGTAACCGCGTCAGCCATCGTCACCGCGCCGAAATCTTCCGGCGGTGCCGTCATCAGCCCGTAATACTCGAACCCTTCGGGCGTCAATCGTCCGTTCCCATGCCCGTCGTCGCTGTAGGCACGCTGGAGCGCATCTTGGAAGAACATCCGCTCGTGTTCGATCTCGATGCCGGGCAGCTGTGCGACTCGAGCATGCGTGTGTGCCAGCCGCTTGAGTTGGTCTGAAGCAAACAACCGGTCGTGCTTGCGGAACTGACGGCCGAGCTCTATCCCGACCATGTCATGGACTGCGATCCCAACAAGATCCGAGATCAGGTATGGTTCGCTGCGTGCCTGACGGGCAAGCCCCATCGCCGCGATGTAGTTGTTGCAGGCACGCTCGGTGTCGCCTTCATCCAACGCGAGGCGGGCATCGAAGATCAGCACCTGCGAGAGGCGTCGCAAGGAGCCCAGGTAGATGAGCTGGATATCGATCATGGACCGCCGCTTGTAGTCATCCGGCCCTGCCGGGACGACACCCGTCACAAAGTTCCGCCCCTCCCATTTCTCCGTGACTGGCTCGTACCCGACCGGGAGCCCGATGATGGGGCGCCGGGCGGCCGCACGCAGTTCGTCGAGCCGCGGCCCAAAGTCACGCACCGCTTCCGCAAAATCCTGATAGTCCGGGTGCTCAGAATCGATGTACGGGAAGAGCGCCGCCCCGATATCCTGCGGCTCACCACCGTGCTGGCTCTGGAGCATGTCCCGCTCGGCCTGCTGCTCCAACAGGAGTTGTTCGATCTTCGACCACTCCACGCCGCATTCCATCAGTATTGTCCAGGACTTCTGATCCTCGCTGAAGCCATCGCTGTGAGAATCCAGAATTGCCCCGTAGTCGGTTTTGATCTGCGGCTCGCTCGTATAAAACTGCACCACGACCGCAATGTATGACACAAAGAGCACCAGCAGCAACACCCCCGCTGCCCTGCGTGAGAACCTGTATGCTTGCCATGTGAGCGGGCGTTTGCGTTTCATCGAGCGTCGGAGCAGGCGGGCGACGCGGCGTGGGTCGCCGAAGGTGTCTGCAACCCGCTGCGGGTCTTGGCCCGTGTCAATCGCGTCCTGGGCGTGGGCGATGAGTTCCCGCGCGATCTGCTCGCGTTCATCGCGCCAGAGCTTGGTTCGGACGATGGTGCTGCGGATGACCTCATCGATTAGCTCGGGCAGTGCCGCCTCTTCGAGCAAAGCAAACGCCTCGCGGTTCGGGCGAACGACCCCACGCATGGCTCTCCAGACCGAGAGCAGCGGCGAGTGCTTGACGGACCACCCCCACGCGTTTGTGAATGTGTTGCTCATGCCGGCGCTCCCTTCACGATCCCCAAGTCCCCCAATGCTTGCGTGAGCTTGGCCCACGCTTTTTCGTCGGCCTTCAGCTTTGTACGCCCCTTCCCTGTGAGGGCGTAGTACTTGCGTTGACGCCCGTTGTCCCCATCGCGCCAGTTGGCCTCAATGAGCCCCTTGGCCTCAAGGTTGTAGAGCATGGGATAGAGCGTCGATTGCCCCATCGCCAGCACGCCGTCGGTCTGCTTGGAAAGGGCCTCGACCAGTTCGTAGCCGTACATCTCCCGCTTTGAGAGCAGTTTGAGCACGGCCGTGGGCCCCGCACCACGCATGAGTTCGCGTTCGAGTTTCATGGTTCAACCTCCGGCCAGCACGCCTGGTGCTGGGCTTCACATACTATGTACCACAAAGCATGCAGGTCGGTTGCGGCTGTCCCCAAAAATACGAAAAGCCCCGATTCGGGGCCATCACTTGAGACGGATGATACTCAGCGTCGTCGTCGTGCTGCGAATAACCCACCAAGACCCAGCACAGAGAACGCACCCGGCGAGGGAAGCATTGTGACAGTTGCTGAACTCAGCGATACATTGCCGTTGGAACTCTGGAAAGTCACCCCCGTGTACTCATCGACTGTCTCAAGCGTGAACGGTGTGCCCTCGACGAGATCAAACTGAACCTCTCCGATGCCGGTCAGCGTGATTTCAAATGATCCGATCGCACTCCCCAGTGCGGATTGGGGCGGCGGTGGAAAGATACCACCTAAGGGCCAGAGTTGCCCATAATTGGTCAGGTTATAGTTCCCCTCCCCGGCGTAGCCGCCGTCTGTGTTGAACACGGACCATCCAGCCGGAGTCCAAGTCATGTCCACGACATTGGCGCTATTCGAGACCACCGAGAAGCTGCCGCCAAGCATGTGCGTGCCGACATCGGCGTCGCCGTACACCGTGGCGGTGACGACGGCCGAACCACCGGATGTATCCGCTGTTTCGCTCGAGAGCACAATCGAGAGCTCGAAGTTTTGGGCAAATGCTGATGAAGCGAGCCCCGCGAGACTGATGACAACTGCTGCTGTGCGAATCATGCTGTACTCCTTGGTCTAAATCAACGACGCCTGCGAGCGCCGAATACGCCCGCGAACGCGAGCAGTGATGCAGCGCCGGGCGCAGGAACAAAGGTGAGCGTGGTGCCATTCAAGGTCAGGTTGCCATTACTAGATTCATAAAGCAGACCGGACACCCTGTCGTATGTCTGCAGCGTGAACGGATCACCCGGGACAATGCTCATCTCCGCCTGACCAACCTGTTCCGCGGCGATGGTCACCTGGAATGACCCGATGGGGTTTCCGACGATTGATGAATCAGGCAGGGGAAAGATCGAACCGGTGTCCAACTGCCCAAAAATGACATGGTTGTAGTTCCCGTCC
Source organism: Phycisphaerales bacterium JB052 (assembly GCA_043100965.1). Lineage (GTDB taxonomy): Bacteria > Planctomycetota > Phycisphaerae > Phycisphaerales > UBA1924 > UBA1924. The sequence continues at coordinate 141,609 of JBICHR010000002.1, forward strand.
CCGGCATACCCGCCATCGGTATTGAAGACCGACCAAGCCTCCGCCTGCCACTGCATATCAATGATCGAGGCGCTGTCGGTCTGAATCCCAAATGTTCCACCGTACATGTAAACACCGACATCGGCGTCACCGATGACCGTCACGGTCATGGTCACCGCACCGGCGCTCGTGTCGATCGTCTGAACGCTGGGCACCAGCGTGAGGGAGAAGTTCTGCCCGAAAGCCGTGGACGCGAGCCCACAAAGTCCCAACACGATAACTGCCCGATTGTTCATGATCGAACTTCCTTTCGAGTTCTCCGTGACGCGAGCAGCCCACAAAAGAGCAGCGATCCGAGCCCCGCAGGTGCGGGCACGACCGTCACAGTCGTGCCGGTCAATGTCAATGTGCCCTGTGAGTCATTGTAAAGATGCCCGGTCATCTCGTCGTACACTGCAAAAGTATGCGGAACCGGCAGATCAAGATCCGGCGCCGAAAGCAACGAGATCTCGTAGTCTCCCATCGCGTGCGGGTCCATCTCGATCGTAAAGCTCCCGATCAGTTCGCCATACGAAATACCGCAGTCGAAGATCATGCCACAGGAAGGCACAATCAACTGGTAAAAGGAGGTACCGAGATGCGTCCCATTCCCCCCGTACCCATAATCGAAGTATTGAAATAATCCGTTCAACGGAAGGTCCCAGGTGATGTTTGAGACCTGGTTCTCGCCTGCCACCGATTCAACGGATAACCCGAATGCCCCTGATAAGTATGCGGTACCGACATCCGCATCGCCGTAGACCGACACCGTGAATGTCCCATTCGGCGTCATGCTGCTGGGTTCGAGCCAGAGCGAGAAATCCTGCGCCCCGGCCAGCGAAGCCGAGCCGCAGATCAGAAACAGTGTCACATGGTATTTCATGAGTCTGAGTTCCCGATAGGTAAAGGGTGTGCCCCAACTTTGGGGCGAGATGGTTTATCGACGACGACGAGCACCGACGAGTCCTGCAAAGCCGAGCAGGCCGAGGGTCGATGGCGCCGGGATCGCAAGGCCGTTGAGGATCAGGTTCCCATCATTGCTCCGGAAGGTCTCACCCGTGTTGATATCGATCGCTTCAAGCGAGAAGGGATCGGATGCGATGAGATTGAAGCTGATCGTGCTTAACAGATTGACTGGTTCCGCCAGATCGATCTGGAAGTAACCAATCGCAGACCCCAGCTCCGACCCGGCAGCGGGAACATCGAACGGTGGCACGCCGGGGATGACAAGCTGACCGAAGATGACCTGGTTGTAATCGCCGTTGCCGGCGTAGCCGCCGTCGGTGTTGAACGAAGACCAGGAAGCTGCCGTCCAACTCATGTTGTCGACCATCGTGTTGCCGCTTGATGTCAGCTCGAATGCGCCGCCGAGCATATGGGTACCCACATTGGCATCGCCGTACACCCCGATGGTCTGGGTCGTTGACCCATCAAAGAAATCGGATTCCGCGACCAGGGTCAGGCTGAAATCCTGAGCGCCGGCGACCGAAGCCAACCCGGCGATGGAAACACACAAGACGGTACTCTTCTTCATCACTATCTCCTTTTCTCTCAAAACACACACAGTAACTCATCGACGACGACGAGCACCGAATAGGCCCGTGAATCCCAGCAACGCGCAGGTCGACGGGGCCGGGCAGATCAGAATGCTGGTGCTCCCGAGCATGAGGTTGCCATCACTGCTCCTATGGGTTTCACCGGTATTGATATCAATCACTTCAAGCGAGAACGGGCTCTGCTCGACGAGCTGGAACTGCAGTAACTCGGGCTGTGGGATGCCAAGTGTCACCTGAAAGCTTCCAATCACACCGCCCAGTTCGGAACCAGCCGCGGGAACATCAAATGGTGGCACACCCGGGATCACCAGTTGCCCAAAGATAATCTGGTTGTAGTTCCCATTGCCCGCGTACCCGTTGTCCGTGTTGAAGGACGACCATGACGCAGGCGTCCAGGTCATCGAGGCGATCGAAGCGCTATTTGAATCCAAGGCGAACGAGCCGCCCAGCATGTGGGTGCCCACGCTGGCATCGCCGAAGACACTGAGCGTGAAAGTGCTGCCCTCAACGCACTCGATCGTCGCCTGCGTCGGTACCAGCAACAGCGAGAAATCCTGAGCGGCGGCAACCGAGGCCATGCCAGCACAGGCAGCACAAATGACGGGGCTCATTTTCATTTCAACCTCCTCTTCTCTGAACCTGAAAACAGTGACTTATCGACGCCGGCGTGCGAACAGCAGGCCGGCCCCGCTGAGCAGGACCGTTGATGCGGGCGCGGGAACAACACTGACTTGAAACCCGTTCAGGTCCAGGTTATCGGTTCCGCTCCGCCAGGTCTCCCCCGATTGGGCATCGATAACCTCGAGTGCAAACGGACTCCCTGCGACAAGGTTGAACTCCAACACGCCGCAGAACTGAACCGTTTGAATCGAAAAGACACCGATCAGCCCTCCGAGCTCAGAACCCGGCGCGGGCACATCAAAGGGAGGCACGCCTGGGATCACCAGTTGACCGAAGATGACCTGGTTGTAGTTCCCGTTGCCCGCATACCCACCGTCGGTATTGAATGCCGACCAAGAAGCGGGAGTCCATGCGATATCGGTCACGAGGTCGCTGTTGCTCTGAATCGCAAGCGCACCGCCGAGCAGGTGCGTGCCGACATCGGCATCGCCATAGACCGCGGCGGTGAACGATCCGCCACCACCAAAGGTATCTAATGTTATTGTGGACGGCACAACGGTCAGACTGAACTGCTGGGCATAGGCCATCGATGCAGTGCCCGCAAGACTCATACAGACGAGAGCTGGGTAACGCATTGTGGATTCTCCTTATTCTTTTATGTGAGTTGGTAGCGAACGACGACGACGCGTTGTGGCCAGGCCTGAGATCGCAAGCAGACTGCATGCCCCGGGTGAAGGGCAGAACACCCCGGTGGTCGCGCTTCCGAGCAGGAGGATGCCGTCCGTGTCACGCATGGTCTCACCTGTGTTGATGTCGAGCACCTCAAGCGAGAACGGCCCATCACTCACGACAAGCTGCAGTTCATACCGATCGAATACCAACGGGTCCACACTGACGCTGAATGTGCCGATCAGACTGCCCAGTTCGGAGCCCGGCGCGGGCACATCGAACGGGGGGACGCCAGGGATCACGAGCTGGCCGAAGATGACCTGGTTGTAGGTGCCGTTTCCGGCATACCCGCCATCGGTATTGAACGATGACCATGACGCAGGCGACCATTGAACATCGTTGACAGAATCTTCGAAGCAGACCGATTCGATTTCAAGCCCGAATGAACCACCAAGCATGTGGGTGCCGAAGCTTGAGTCGCCGTACACGCCGACCGTGAAACTGCCGGTCACCGTCGCCGTACTTGGCACGAGTGACAGTGAGAACTCCTCCTGACCGAACGCGGTGGTGGCGAGCCCAGCGACTCCGACGGCAACAACTGAACGCATCATGTTTCTCTCCTCTTCAATGAAACAGATCAGCTATGCGATACTGCTCCGCTCATGCTCAACATAGCACATTGCGAATCCCATGCCATGTATAAACTCTGCCCCGGAGTGACCGATTCATATAAAAATTGAACTACGAACCCTGAGTGGCCAGCGCATTGGCCACTATCGGCCAAGCAATCGGACTTTATTGGTCGCGTGCACCTTCCCGCGTCGGTGATGCAGCGTGATCGTCTCTCCTGATTGATAATCACCCAGTACCCTGATCAGCTCGAACAAGTCCCGCGTAGGCCGTCCATTCACATGGGTAATCACCGAGCCCAGCCGCAGACCGGTTCTCGCTCGTGCCCCGCTCGGCAGCCACTTGACCACCACACCATCGCCCGTGCCGTTCTCAATCTCGATGCCCAGGGTCGCCGTCAGATCACCACCGGTTTCGGGGACGCGCCGAAGACCACGCACCCATTCGTGGTACTGATGCTCAAGCGCGTCGGGCTCGACGCCTGTTGCAGCGAGGATCGATGTGTAGCCAGAGGGGTCTTCGCTGATGTGTGCGCAGTAATGCTCATAGAACGCATTGAGCCGATCGGTCTCGTACAGCCAGAGCATCAACGCCCGCGCCTGGGCGTACTGCGAAAGGGGTCGATTGGCCGTGAACGCATTCATGCTCACTCGCGTCAGTTCCTCAATACTCGGCAACCGTCTGGCATCAAGCAGCCGCTTGACGATATTGGTCCGCCAGGACGCGACCGGCACGACACGATCCCCGCGCATGTCGTAGTCCTCAATAAGCGAAGCGAGCCCCTCCTGCACCCACGGTGCGTGGGCCTGGCCGAGGCGGTTCATATCACGCCAGTGGAGCACATGGATGAACTCATGACGGAGCGTCGCCCCCAGGTCCTGAGCAACCAATCGGCGCTGCTGGTGCTCGTAGGCACCACCGACGCCGCTGATTGAACCACGCACACCGGGGCCGAAGGTATCAATCGCCCAGCGGGTAAAGCCCGCGCCGTCGGGGAGCACAACAATCACCCAGGGTGAGTCCTTCAGGTCGAAGGCCTTGAGTTCTCGAAATAGCTCGTCCTGCGCCCAGTCGGCGATCATGCGCAGCTCTTCGTGCGCCTGATCGGTCGCCGTCTCATCATGAGCCGACAGCATCTCGAGCCGGTAGTCCGTATCGGTGCGTGTCTCCAGCCCCTTCCGGATCAGCCCCTTGAGCGTCTCAATATCACTCTGGCGGCGGAGCTCAATGATCGCCCCCCACTGCTCCATAAGCTCATCGAAAAACTCGGTCGTTCGCAGCTGCTCCAGATCCCGGTCACGCAGCAGCTGCATGCGATCACTGAACCCCAGCGCCACTGCTTTGCTCATCGATTCAGCCGCTTGCTCCAGTTCGCCCTGCATCGAATGGGACGCCGCAAGGTTGTAATGCCCTACGAACGATTCTGGATGCGCCTCTGTCAGCTCGGCAAAGAGATCCTCGGCCTGCTGATACGCACCGGTCTTCATCGCCACGATGCCCCGGCGCTCAAGCTCGCTGGGCTTGGGTTCGTCTGCGTGCGATACGCCCAGCAGAAGCACAATGGGGAGCAGAAGCTTGATGATCTGGGGTCGAGTCATACCGGGTTATTCGCAGCAGATCGCTCGGCGTTGCGTTCGATCAGCATCTTCAGGGCTTGCGGGTAGGCCCGACACTCAAGCTCGAATACCCGGGCCGCGAGCGAATCGGGCGTATCGTCGCCCCGAACCGGGCAACGCAACTGCACGATCACCGACCCGGTGTCGTACTGATCGTCAGCGAAATGCACCGTACACCCTGATTCGGCGACCTTGCCCATGCGGGCCGCCTCGATGACCGCCTCGTGCACATGGTGCCCGTGCATGCCCTTGCCACCAAAGCTTGGGAGCAGAGCGGGATGAATATTGATCACCCGATGACGCACGCGATCGCTGATGGGCACGAGCTTGAGGTACCCCGCGAGCACCACCAGATCGATCTGGTGCTCGTCGCAGATCCGATCGAGCCACAACGAATCAAGCCGACCTGTCTGCACATGGGTCTCGATACCAGCGTCCCGTGCCTTCTGCGCACCCAAGCATTCCTTCGACGCGATCACCACCGGGATCGTCGCGTCCAGCTCCCCCTCTCGGATCTGCCCGAGGAGGTTGTCGAGCGTGCGCCCCGAACCCGAGAGCAGCACCGCCAAGCGTGCAGGGCAATGGAACCTGGGCAGGTCGTCGAAACTCACGCCGAACCCTCGCCGGTCTTTGAATCCAGTTTCTCCGGGCACTCTCTGAAGGGGAACGGCTTACCGTCACGCATGCCGACCATCGTCAGGTTGGCACTAGTAACATGCACGAGCTCGTGGGTCCTGAACCGCTCGGCCTCGACCTCGACTTGCACATCGATGCTCGTGCGCCCAAAGCGGGTAGTACAGGTAATGAAAGTCACGATGTCCCCCACCTGCACGGGCGCGTGGAACTCAACCTTGCTGATCGCCGCGGTGACCCAATCGAGATCGCCGTGGCGTCGTGCTTCGACAAAGCCCGCCTGGTCAATGTAGCTGAGGATGATGCCGCCGAAGATTGTGCCGTAGGGATTGGTCTCCTTGGGCATGGTGACGATGCGCATCGCGACGACCTTCTCGTCGAGGGGCGTCTTGGACTGCTTGCTCTGGTACGCGTCGCCCATCACGCCCCCTCTTCCGCGTCATGCTTGAGGTCCTTGAAGACACAAGCGGGCACATAGTTCTCAACCACGCTCGACCAGCCATCGGGTCCGATCATGCCCTTGACGAAGCTCGATGAGATCTCGCACAGCTCCCGAGGCGGCATCAGGAACACCGTCGTCAGGTTCGTATTCAGATCACTGTTGACATAGCGCATGCCACGCTCGTACTGGTAGTCCGCCTCATTGCGGATGCCTCGGATCACAAACCGTGCGTTCGCCCTGGCCGCGTAGTGCGCCAGAAACTCGTTCTCGATCACCGTGACCTCGACATTGTCGAGCCCCTTGCACACCTCGTCGAGCCAACCCACACGCTGATCCAGCTCGTAGCTGTACCCCTTCTCGGGGTTGCGGGCGACGGCCACGATCAGCTTGTCAAACAACCGAGCGCCCTGCTCGATCATCCACACATGCCCGTTGGTCGGTGGATCAAAGCTCCCGGCATAAACGGCGCTGTCGCTCATTTCGCGTTCCGATCGTGAAAGGGAATCGATCTCAGACCGTCTGCGTGCTCACCGCCTCGACGGCACTGATGAACATGCCCAACCCGGGCGAATGGGTTGCACGAACCGATTCCGGCAGACGCGTCCAGTATGGGTGGCGGTTCCAATCCAACGCCCGCTCGGGGTGCGGCATCAGCCCCATGATCCGCCCCGTCGGGTCGCAGATCCCCGCGATGCGATCGACCGAGCCGTTGATATCGTCGCGATAACGCAACGCGATCTGGTTGTTGGCCTGCAACTGCTCGAGCACCGCGTTGTTCTTCGTGACGAACCGCCCCTCGCCATGACCGATCGTCATGACCAGCTCGGGCTCGTCGTTGTCCGCCTGAACCCGCTGGACCAGATCACGCGTCCAGATGCAAGCCGAGTCCGCGTTGGGCACCAGAGCCACGCTGTTGTCGATGAATCGACCGCTCGTGTTCTCGCACAACGCCACGCTCGGTGAGCGGTCCGCGTCCAGCCCAGGCAGCAGCCCGATCTGCACCAGCACCTGAAAACCGTTGCAGATCCCGATCATGGGCACGCCCCGATCGGCGGCCTTAATCAGCTCGGGCAGCAGCTTCTGACGCGTGTGCATCGCCATGATTCGCCCTGAGGCGATGTCATCGCCGTAGCTGAATCCGCCTGGAAATGCGATCAGGTCATAGGAAGCAATCTGGGTGGGGTCGGCGATCAACCGATCAAGATGGATCAGGTCCACCTCGGCCCCGGCGAGCGTAAACGCCCGGCACAGTTCGACTTCCGAGTTGATCCCCGCGGTACGGATCACCAGTGCTCTGGGCGTGCTCATGGGCAATCGTAGACCGCCGCGACGCCCGTGACACGGGGCCGATCGGTGCGTGTGATCGCGTGGTTTTTCGCCGCTAGTGGCTATGATCCGAGAGCGTGCCCCGTGTATGGGGACATTTTCCATATACAAGACCCGCTGCGACCCGCAGCATGATACAGAAGGGAGCTGCTGATGCCCGCAGTTCATCCGTTCAGAGCGATCCAGTACAACCAAGGCACCGGCGATGTGAGCGATCTGGTCGCCCCGCCGTACGATGTGCTCGACCTCTCACAGAAAGAGGCGATGCTCGCCAAGAACCCCGACAACATCGTTGGGGTTGACCTGCCCCATGTCCCCGCCAAGGAGCTCGGCCCAGCCGAGTCGTACGAGGCATCGGCTCAGAAACTCCGCGACATGATCGATGCGGGCACCATGACCCAGAGCGACACCCCCGCGATGTTCGCCTATCGACAGACCTTCGAGTTCCAGGGCGAGTCCTACCAACGCTGCGGCATGGTCGCCACCCTCGACACGGTCCCCTTCGGCAACCGCGAAGGCGGTGGTATCCTTGCTCACGAGCAGACCTTCGGCGGGCCCAAAGAAGACCGCATGGCCCTCATGAAGGCCACCCAGTGCCAGACCTCCCCCATCTTCGGGCTCCACCCCGATGAGGGTGGCGATGCCGTCAAGATCCTCCACAGCGTGATGGACGCGCGTGATGCGGACATGACCGCGGATATGGGCGACGGCATCAAGCAGGAAATCTGGACCATCAGCGACGAAGCAACCATCGCCGCCTATCAGAAGGCCCTCGCGGGCGAGGACATCTTCGTTGCCGACGGGCACCACCGCTACAACACCGCCCTCAACTACCTTGAGTCGCTGGGCGATGTCCCCGCCGACCACCCCGCGCGACGGACCATGTTCGTCCTTGTCTCGATGAGCGACCCGGGCCTGGCCATCGGCCCGACCCACCGTGTCCTTGGCGGGATGGCTGAGTACGAGATCGAACGGTTCATCGAAGCCGCCCAGGGCCTGCTCAATGTCGAGCCCATCGAGAACGACCCCATGCTCTTCGAGTCCCAGATGGAGACCCTCGCCGAACGCGAGCGCACGCCCAATGTCTTCGGGATCTACGACTATGCCACCGGGCTGTGCTTCGGTGCCTGGCCCGCGGTCGACGACCCGCTCGATGCCCAGTTTCCCAAGCAGAGCCAGGCCTGGCGGACCTTGGATGTCGCGCTGATCCAGCACCTGATCGTCGAGGAGATCTGCCAGCCCGAACTCAACAATGGTGAGCCCGTGAAGTGGGCGTTCCCCCACAGTATCGAAGAGGTCATCGAGATCGGCAAGGGCAAGGAAACCGGCTCATCGATCGCCGGCGGCGGCCGCCCGCAGTTGGCGATCATCGTCCGCCCAACCCCACTCGAAGCCGTCCGCGATATCTCGCGTGCCGGCGAACTGATGCCTCAGAAATCGACATTCTTCTACCCGAAGCTGGCGACCGGGCTCTGGATCAACCCACTGGCCTAGCCATAGACGGTGGCACAAGCCCCCCGCCCGTGTACACCTCAACCCGGTGGCGCAGGCGTCACGCCTGTGCTTTCCACACAGATGCTTTGATGCATCGAATAGGAAAACTAGAAATCAATATTCACCGCGGTTGGGTCGTAGACCCAGCCGCGTTTTTCATCGTCCTTGAAGTAGGGCTCGCCGTTGGTGTGCATCACCCACATGCGGGCACCGGCCGAACGCAGCTTGGCCAGCTGGTTCTTGCCGATTTTGGTCCGCAGCGTCACCGCCTTCTCGTCGTAGGTCCGATCAACGATCTCGGTGCGGTTCTCGATCGTGTGGATCGTTTTGGAATCGCTCAGCGGGACCGTGATATCCAGCTCCTGGATCTCCCCGATCGAGATCGCCTTGACCTTCTCGATCAGCTCGCCTTGACCCAGCGGTCGCTCTTCGCGCTCAGGATCGCCACGCAAAGCACACAGCGGAATCGCGCCGACGGCTCGGGACTGCCAGTACAGCAGATCCTGCTCGTCGACCTCGTCCTTGTCCGCCTTGTTGAGCAGCACCAACAGCTCGGGGCGTTCGTAGCGTGCGATATCACCCGCGCCGTCGCGTTTGGCCTGCTCGGCACGCTTGACCTCAAGCTGCTCGACATCATCGAACAGCTCCTCGAGCGTGTTCATCACCGTCTCGTAGTGCAGTTCGGCGCTGGGGTCGGAGACATCGAGCAAGACCAGCAGCAGGTCCGCGTGCGTCGCCTCTTCAAGCGTCGCCCGGAAGGACGCGACCAGGTGGTGCGGCAGATCGCGCACAAACCCGACGGTATCCGACAGCATGACAATGTGCCCGCCGCCCAGGTCCCACTCGCGGGTGCGGGTCATCAGCGTGGCGAACACCCGGTCATCGGCGTACGCCCCGCCATCGGTCAGCGCGTTGAAGAGCGTGCTCTTGCCCGCGTTGGTGTAGCCCACCAGCCCCACGGTGAAGTAGTCGTTGTTGCGCTTCTCAACCGCGCGCCGTTTGCGCGCCTGGATCTCCTCCAGCTCCCGCTTGAGCTGGGTCTTGCGCCGCTGGACCAATCGCCGGTCGATCTCGAGCTGCTGCTCACCCGGCCCGCGCGTGCCCACGCCACCGATGCCGCCCGAGCCGACGATGCGTTCAAGGTGCGACCACATGGCACGCAGGCGTGGGTAGGTGTACTCCAGCTGGGCGATCTCGACCTGCAGCTTGGCCTCGTGCGTCGTGGCACGGGAGGCGAAGATGTCGAGGATCAGCTCCGAGCGATCGAGCACCTTGCGCTCGGTCATCTGCTCGATCTTGGCGATTTGCTTGGGCGAGAGGTCGTGGTCAAAGATAATGGTCTTGGCATCGAGCGCCTCACACATATCCTTGAGCTCTTCGATCTTGCCCGTGCCCATGTAGGTGCCCGACTCGGGCCGATCGCGCCGCTGCTCGATCTCGCCCACGACAACCGCGCCCGCCTGGCGCGCCAGCTCGCGCAGCTCCCCAAACGGATCACGCTCCTCGTAGCGAGACTCGGGCAGTCTGACCGCCGCCAGCACCGTCTTCTCGGCCTGGACCTTAATACTCTGTCGTTCTCGGGGTTCTGGCATGGACTTGTAGTGTACCCGCGATCAGCGAGAAATCACGGCTTGAGTGGACGCATCGAGCGTAAACGGCGCTCATCGTTGAACTTCGACAGCGCCGGGGGGTGATCCGCCATGAGTCGGACCAGTTGCGAGCCAGAACACTCCAACCGGATCGAGGCCTGACGCATGTCGTAGCCGCACGCGTCGATCACATCCAACGCCTCGGCGAGCATGCTCGGGAAGTCGAAGTGGCGAACGGCACACACGATCTTCTTGTTCTTACAACGGGACTTCCAGAGTGCCGAGCGGATCTCCCCATTGGGAACCAGCACCCGATGCCCGATCGCAAGATTCAGACGCAATCGCCTGATCGCTACACGCTCGTTTTCCTTCGCCAGTCGTCGTTCACCCGCCTGCCCCTCAATCCCGGTCGGGTTGTGCACCAGCGTGATGTGCGTCTCCACCTTGTTGCGGTGCTGCCCGCCAGGTCCCGATGCACGCCCACGGGTGAGCGTGCACTGCTTCATCAGTGATGCTTCATCAAGAGCCGCCGGGTGAGTCGGGCGTTCGACGGGCTGGTCGAGAAAGCTGAAGTCCATCAAGTGCGCCCTCAGCAACCGGTCGTCGGGACCGCCGACAGGTTCAGGTCATCCAATTGTCCGCTCGCGTGGAGCCGATCACCGAGCCCGGCGATCATCGCTGCGTTATCGACACAATACCCCATCTGGGGGATGATCAGCTCCAGATCGTGCTCATCGCAGAACCGCTGCATTTCCCGACGCGCCAGCGTGTTGGCGCTGACCCCGCCACCCACGATCAGTGTCCTGCACCCCTCGACCCGCTCGAGCGCTCGCCCGAGCTTGATCGTCAGCGCCCGCACCGCGGCCCGCTGGAAACTCGCGGCAATATCCCGCATGCGTTCGTGCGTCAGCTCGGGCACCTCGGGCTTGGGCAACGGGGGCTTGCCCCGCAGTGCCGGTGGCGCGGGCTTGCCCTTGGCCTCGTAGAGCACCGCGGTCTTGAGCCCCGAGTAGCTGAAATCGAGCGAATCCTTGCTGAGCCGGGACACAGGGAAATCGAAGGCCCGATCATTGGCCCCGGGCTCGGACGCCAAGGCATCAAGCTTGGGCCCGCCGGGATGACCGAGCCCCAGGATGGCCGCGACCTTGTCGAAGGCCTCCCCGATCGCGTCGTCGATGGTCGAGCCCATCCGTTTCACTTTCAGTGCCGAGCGGACCTCGTAGATCGAGGTGTGCCCACCGCTGATCACCAGGCCCAACGCGGGATACCGCGGCTCGTCACGCCCCAGCATGCCCGCATAGAGGTGCGCGTGCACATGATCGACGCCGACCATCGGGATGCCCAGCGACCACGCCAATGCCTTGGCGGCGCTGAGCCCAACCAGCAACGAGCCGATCAGCCCGGGGCGGTGCCCCACCGCGATCAGATCGACCTCAGATTGCTCAATCCCCGCCTGTGCAATCGCGTCGCGGACCACGGGCAGGATGTGCTGCTCGTGCGCCCGAGAGGCGATCTCGGGGACCACGCCCCCAAACTCCTCATGCAGCTCGTACTGGCTGGCGATCACACTCGAGAGCACCTCACGCCCGTCGCGGACGACGCTGGCGGCGGTCTCGTCGCACGACGACTCAATCCCCAGCACGATCACGAATCGCTGTCCTCGCTGGTTGCGGGCTTCTTCTCGACGTCGGCGTCGACGAGCCAGTTTTCCAGACCGTTGCCGGTGATCGTGAGCGTGGTCACGATGTTGCCGTCCTTATCACGCACGATCAACTCGCCACCCTCAAGATCAGTGTCGTCATCCCAAAAATCACGCGGGTTGTCGGCGATGATTTCCTCAGGCACCGACTGCTCAGCTGCACGCATGCGCTTGTCGATGCGGGCCAGCTCACGCAGCAGGCGTTCTTCCTGGGTCCGGAGCGTATTGAGCTCCGAGAGCGCAACATCGTCGGGCTCGTTCGCGTCGATACCCACGGGCTCAAACTCGCCCGTTGTCGCACGGTGCTGCACGACCGTGACCGCCGCCCGCAGCTGCGGGTCGCTCAGGGCTTCAAGCACCGCCTGCGTATCGGACAAATCGACCTGCTCGCTCTCATCGTTGTGTGCGATGATTTCCTGCTCGCGTCGGGCACGCAGCATGTCGAGGGTCTCATCGGGAGTCAGCGGCAGGAAATACCCCGGGGTCGGATCGACACCCCAGACCGTGGAGTCATCGCGCCGGTGCAGCAAACGCCCCGAGGGCAGGTAGTAGTACTGCTCGGTGATCTTGAGCACACCGGCACCGCTCTCAAGCGGGCGAACGGTCTGCACCGAGCCCTTGCCAAAGCTTCGGGTGCCCAGAATCACGGCCCGCCCATGATCGGACAACGCGCCGGACAGGACTTCCGAGGCGCTGGCACTCTGTCCATTCACCAATACGACCAAGGGCAGATCCGTGATCGTGCCCTCGCTCGTCGCGACTTCTGTTGATTCATCAAACACACGCCCCTTGGTCGAGACGATCGTGCCCTCGTCGATGAACAGATCCGCGATTTCGACGGCTTCATCAAGCAGCCCGCCCGGGTTGAATCGCAGGTCCAGGATCAGCCCGCCCAGTTCGCCACCGACCTCGTTCCTTGCGTGGGCGATCGCGTCCTTGACCTCTTGGGCGCACCCGGGAGTGAACTGGGTCAGTCGGATGTACGCGATCCCGGCGCTGTCATCGATAACATGCAGCCATTCACCATCGCCGTCGACACGCATAAAGCCCTTGACGGCCTGGACTTTGATGTGGTCGCGGATGATCTCGATATCCAGCGTCTCGGTGCCCCGCTCCACGGTGATGGTCACCTTGGTCTTGGGCTGCCCGGTGAGCAGGTCGATCGACTCGTCGATCGTTAGACCCTCGGTTGACTCGCCGTCGATCGCGACGACACGATCCTCGGCCATCACGCCGGCCCGCCACGCGGGCGAACCATCGAGCGGCGACGAGATCGTCAGCCAGCCGTCACGGATCTGGACCTCAGCACCGATCCCGACATACTCACCCGTCAGGTCCTTGGAGAAGTCCTGCGTGTCTCGCCGGGGCACGAAGGTGGTGTAGGGATCGTTGAGTTCTTCAAGCATCCCCTCGATCGCTCCACGCTGGAGGGCCTCGGCATCGGGATCCTCCACATAGAGCGCGTTCACGAGCGTACTCACATCGATAATCGGGTCGAAGAAGCTGTATTCGTCCGTACCGACACGCATCGCGTTGGTCGCGACAGCGAGGGTCGAGCCCACAACAGCCACCCCGAGAATCCCGATCAGTGGCAGGGTTGTCTTATTGTTCATATTGCGAACTCCCGAAATCGGCAGCACCGAATCAACACCCGGGGCGTGTCCCCGACGCTGATCGGCGTGTGAGTTGGTTGCACAAGTCTATACCGCTCAGGGCTGGCACCGGTTCGAGTATCACCACAGACCAAGGCTCATTGCTCGCCCAGAAGCTCCCTTTTCAGCAGTCTGGCGTACTTACTGGCACCCGCTCCGCCCTCGAGCATCGCGGTCACCTGCCCGCGTTCCAGAATCAGCGTCGTCGGGAATGCCCGCACCCCGAGCGTGTCGATCTCGTCACGGTTGCTGCCGTGCTCCAGATAGACCGGGATCGCGTTCTCTTCAATCAACTCGACCACCTCGGGATCGGCGAGTGCCCCTCGCTTGAGCGTCTGGCACGGGGCACACCAATCGGCCGTTGCCAAAACCAGCACGGGCTTGTCGCTCTGGGCCGACATCTCGATCGCCTGATTGAGCGTGTACGCGTCAGCAAACACATCTGGGGTTGGTGCCGGGCCTCTGATGAGCGAGATCACATTGGGCAAAGCCAAGGCAGCCAGCAATGCGATGATCAACCAGGTGAGCGATTTACCAGACTTCATCGAGATCCCTTCCAATCAGCCATGATCTGCAGAAGATCAAACCCGACAATGGGGGCAAGTATTCCCCCAGATCGCGTGAACACGACCATCACCACTCTTCGAGTTCACCGACCAGAGGCTCGACCAGATCTTTGCGGGTCACGATACCCAGATCACGGGACCGATGACGCACGATGCCCATGTGCTCGCCCGATCGACTCAACGCCCGAAGTGCCTGATCAACCGAGTGCTCCGGGGTCAAGAACACGGGCTCGCGCATGATGGTCTCGATCGTATTTTCGGGCCTAGCGTCCTCATGGACATACATCTCAATGGCGTGCACGATGCCAACGATCTGTCCGTTGGGGCCGAGCACCGGGAATCGGGAATGCGGGTGCTGCTTAACATACGCGCGTGCCCGAGCGATGGTCCAGCCCGAACGCAGCATGCTGGTGCGTCGCAGCGGGATCATCTCGTTGCGTACCCGTGCGTGCTCGAGTTGGAGCGCCCGATCGATCAGCGTCACCTGGGCGTCGCTCATCGAGCCCGAGCCATATTTGAGCAACTCGGCGACACGCTCGCGTGCGTCGCCCAGCGACCCCAGCTTGCCCACGCCGACGAGTCGCGATGCCCCGTCGGCGACCCACCCCAGCAGCGGCACGATCGGGACCAGCGTGAGGATGCGCCGGAACACAAACAGGGCGATCGCGAACCGGGGCATGAGCACATCGGCGTTGGCCCGGAACACCTCCTTAGGGGTCGATTCGGCGAAAACGAGCAGCAATGGGGTCAGCACCGCGACCTGCACCAGGATCAGCTCGGTGTCGCTCATCCCGATCGTGGCAAAGAGCGTGGTGATCGCCAGGGTGCCCGCGTAGTTGAAGATGTTGTTCCACACCAGCAGCGAGGTCAGCGAGGGCACCGGCTCGTCCAGCTGACGCTGCAGCAGCTTGTACTTCTTGCTCTTCTCGCGGGCGCTGTGCACGCGCACCAGCACCCGATTGGTGCTGTACAGCCCCACTTCGAGCCCCGAGCACATCGCGGAGCCACCGATGCCAATCAGCACCAACGCCGACCAGAGCAGTAGTTCGGTGAGCGTCATGATGCCCCCCCCTGCTGCGATGCTTTCGAGGTGCTCGGCACGATGCGGAGCTCGATGCGTTCGATCGCACGCCCCTGCATCTTCACCACACGCAACTCGATCGTGCCTGCCTGAACGACATCGCCAACGCTGGGCACCCGCCCGAGCAGGACCATCACCAGGCCGCCGAGCGTGTTCACATTCTTGGAATGCTCGACGAGCGACCGGTCCTTGAAGAGCAATGCCCAGTCCCTGATCCCCAGACGCCCCGGCACCAGCCATCGCCCATCGCCCAGGTTCTCGATCGCCTCGCCCACGCTGTCCGCAGGGTGCTCGAGTTCTTCGATGAGTTCACGCACGATGTCGGCGATGGTCACCACGCCGCTGACACCGCCGTGTTCATCGACGCAAACCCCGAGACGCTTCCCAGAGCTGCGGAGCTGTTCCATCAGAATATCAAGACGACTCTGCTCAGGGACATACAGCACCGGTTGCAACGCCTGCTGTATCGTCTGCCCCTCGAACACACGCCGGGCATCGATCACGCCCAGCAGCCCGTTATCAAGGTCCTTCTCGCAAACGAGCATGCGTGTGCGGCCGCTCTTGCGGCAGTGGGCGCTCAACTCCTCGAGCCCCGCATCGGGCTGGACCCATTCGATATCGACCCGCGGGGTCATGATCTGCTCAACACGCAAGCTGCCCATCTCGACGATCGAGGTCAGCATCTGCTGTTCACCACGATCGATGACGCCATCCCCTGCACTCATGCTGATCAACGCTTCGAGCTCTTCGGCATTCACCTCGTTCACCCGTTCGGCATCGCCGGGAGAAGCGAGTCGCGCCATCGGTGAGATGACCCAGATGTCGAGCACCCGCAGCAGCCCGGAGATCGGACGCCGGATCAGCAGGTGGGCCGGCGCTGCGATACGCAGGAACAGCAGCGTTGCCCCCGAAGCGAAGAGCTTCGCGAAGACCTCGCCCATGAGGATGATGGCCGTCAGCGAGATCAGGGAGATCAGCACGCGTGTCAACGCATCGTCGGCCCGGAGCGTCAGCACGCTGGTGACGATGAAGTAGCTGACATTGATGATCATGTTCAGCAGCAGGACCTGCATGAGCAGTTCACGCGGGCGGGCCAGCAGCGCATCAACCATGCGTCCCAGCGTGGGGCTGCTGCGGCGCAGCGTGGCCCGCTGCCCATGAGTCACACCGAACAGCGCCGTCTCGGAACCCGACGCGAAGGCCGAGCCCACGAGCAACAACGCAAGCACGATGATCAATGGTGTGTCAGCGGCGTCCATGCGTGGCTCTGGTTAGTGAAAGTCTGCCTGAGCAGGATCGTATTCGGGATCCAACTGTTCGATCAGGCGTTCGATGTATCGCCATGCATTGAGTTGAACCCGGATCGCCCGCAGTTGGTCCTCGCTCGGGTGTTCGCCGAGTGCCCCGAACTGCTCCGTGAGCTCCTGGCGATAGGTCGCCCGCTGATCGAGCCCCCACTGCTCCCAATGGTCGCGTTGGGCATCGCCACCGGATTCGATCGCTTCCTCGATCTCCTGCCGCTGCATCATCATGTCCATGAGGAACCCATCGGGCAGCTCTTTGCATGCGCTGGCGTCCGGTCCACCCAGCATGGCAAGCAGGGCGTTGGCGCGTTGCTCATCATCGAGCAGGATCGCGCGGGCCTGGTTGAACGCCGCTGGATCAAGACCGATCGCCTCTGAGCCGGCATCCGGGTGTGCCTCGGCAATACGAGCCCGGTAGGCGCGTTCAACTTGGTCACGATCGATCGCATAGCCGGGCATCAAGCCCAGCGTTTCAAAAGGGTTGGAACCATGCATCGCACTCATATCAGTATCGTAGACGAGAACTGTTCGGGGATCGGCGGTGTTTTTACACCCCGATCTGGGGTGATTTCATCCCATCGTGTTGACGCGGGGGCCTTCTTCGGTGACCATGTTGTGTCCCAACAGGTTCGGGACGCTCGTCCGGGCGGTAGAAAGGCATCACGCATGACCATGCATATCGGGATCGTCGGTGTCAGCCCCGAGGGGGCTGCGCTGTGCTACCAGCAGCTGTTCCGACACGCCGCGGTCATGCTCGAGCCACACCTGCACCCCACCGTGAGTGTGTACAACATCCCACTGGCACTCTACATCGACGCGGTCCGACGCGACGATTGGGTGCAGGTCGGGTCGTTGCTCTGCGAGTCAGCAAACCGGCTCGCCAGCATCGGAGCCGAGTTCTGCTTCACCCCGGACAACGCAGTGCAGCATGCCATCCAGCTGGCCAAGGTCAAATCCCAGATCCCCTGGCTCAAAATGACCGATGCCGTCGCCCACCGGATCATCGAGGATCAACGCAAGACCGTCGGGGTCATCGGCACGCGCTTTGTCACCACGGGCTCGGCCTATCAGACCGGGCTCGGGATGAAGGGCATCAAGCTCGTTCGACCCAACGACGAGGACACCGAGCTGCTGGACAACATCATCTTCAATGAGCTGGTCTACGGCATCATCGAGGAAGAATCCCGCCAGGCCGTCCTGGGTGTGATGCGTCGACTCTGCGATCGCGGGTGCGAGGGGGTCATCCTGGGCAGTTCCGAAGCCCCGCTGCTGATCGATCCAGAGGTGTGCGATGTCCCGCTTTACAACGCGTCGGACATCATGGCTGAGCATGCGTTGCGGTATGCGGTGCAGGCGCAGAGCAACGCTTCATAAAGCCAACCACCGCATCACGCGACTGCGCTCGGTAGATCGAGTCGACCCACAGGTTGTTGTGCCCCCCACCTTCGATGACACAGAGCTCCGCATTGGGTGCGGCGTGCTGAACCATCTTTGCGTCCTTAAGCGGGCTCACCGGGTCGTGGTCGCCATGCAAGAGGAGGATGGGAACGGAGATCGCGCTGGCAATCTGATCGCGATCGAACCCACGCCATCGTGGACCGACGCCCAGCTTGATCCCGAGCAGCGACATCGCGGGCGCGAGGTTGAGCCGGTGCGGCATACCCCGCAGCGCCAGCACGGCTCTGGCGGGGGTGATGGGCCGGTTGTACAAAGCTTCACAGATGACACCGTGCACGGGATACAAGTTCTGAGTTTGTGCGCACAAAGCGAGCGATACGCCTGCGCCCATCGACCAGCCGAAGAGAAACAACGCCCGCCCGGGATCACCCAGCGTATCGAGCAGGTCCGCTCCGATGCGGTGTTCGTCGCAGCCCATGCGGGCACTGCCCGGCGCTTCTCCGTGCCCGGGCAGGTCCCAGGCGATGATGCGTGAGACATCGTCAGCGATTGCTGACAGTCGTTTGAGCGAGCCCTGCCTGCTCGAACCCCAGCCGTGTGTCATGAGCACGACCGGTCCGTTGGGGTCGCGTCCCTCGATATCCCAGATGGGGATCTGGCCGTGCTCGGTGTTGATCTCACGCGATTCGAAGGCGAGGGGCTCGTCGAGTTCGCCCGGATCGCCCGGCTGTCGTCGGGAGACCGCCCACGCGTAGGTGCGTCGGTTGGGGTGGGTGAGCATGTACGCGGTGTGCACGATCAGCCCCACGATCGAGACCGCGAACCCGATCGCGAGCAGTTGCAAAAGCCCGAGCAATGGGTTCATATCGCGCACGCTCCCATCAGATCAGACGCCCAGGATGTTCTTGATGTCATTGAAGGTGACAAAGAGGAAGACGCAGCCGATGAGCAGCAGCCCCGCCATCGTCGCGACATTCTGGATCACGATGGGCACGGGCCGCCCGCGCAGCCCCTCGTAGCAGAGCATCAGGAACTGCCCGCCGTCGACGATGGGCAGGGGCAGGAAGTTGATGACCGCGAGGTTGATGGAGATCAGCGCCATGAAGAACAGCACCCAGATAAAGCCCTGCGAGGCGATCTGCGTGCCCAGGTGGGCGATGCCGACCGGGCCCTTGAGGTGCTGGACCTGCACCGAGCCCTGGAAGAGGCGCAGGAAGGTCAGGTAGGTCTGCATCATCACGCGTCTGGATTCGGCGATGCCCCGCTCGATCGCGGCGACCGGGCTGGGCGAGCGGTCGATGACCTGCTCGGGCACGAAGAGCTGGGAGATCGCGTTGCCGCCGGGCAGGGTCCAGCCCAGTTCACGCAGCGAATCGATATCAGCCCGGCTGAGCGTCCAGTCGCTGGTGGTGGTCGGGATGGAGCCATCGGGCTGCACGGGCAGGGGTAGCTGGAGCGTGACCGGGACGGTGAACGACACGGCTCCGCTGGCGTATGCCGACTCGGTGGCATCGACAATCGCACCGGCGACATCACGCAGGGTCGAGATGGGCGTACCACCGATACGGGCGATGCGCGAGCCGGGGTACTCGATCAGGGCCATCGCGGGCGTGTCGAGATGTTTGAGGTTGGCGTCGGCCTCTTCAGCCTCCCCACGCTCGACGATCGGAGCAATCTTGTTTGGCTTGTGCACGAACGATGCGTGCCCGGTGCTCATTGCGGGGTAGAAGCCGACGGTGCCCTGACCGGTGACCTGGACCTCCAGGCTGACCCGCTCGTAGCCCGACTGGGCATCGCCACGCAGCACCTCCAACGAAAGCGGCTTGCCCGCGTTCGCTTTGACAATCGCGATGCCCTCATCGACGCTCGGGAAGGCCTTGTCACCGACACGGGCGAAGATGTCGCCCGGTATCAGCCCCTGCTTGGTGTCTTCGGGCGAGGCGTTGGGATTGACCATCATCACACCCGAGAGCCCCAGTGTATGGGCAATCGCCATGTCCCCATCAGCGGTGCTGATCTGCCCAAGCTGCAACTCACGCACGGGGCTAACCTGGCTCGTGAGCGTGTTTCCCGCGCGTTCGATGGTCACGGTGAACGGGTTGCCCCCTGATTGCTCGGCTTTGTCGATCAGGTCGAACGGGGATCGCATGGGCTGCCCGTCGATCTCGAGCAGTCGGTCTTCGGGCTCAAGCATCGCAAGCCCAAACTCGCCGGCGAACATACTGATCTGGCGCATCAGTTCGGGGTCATCGGTTGTCTTGATCTGGGTGGTGATGGGCGGGTCGATCTGGATGCCCAGCAGTCCGGTCATTGGGTTCTTGACGGGCAAGGCGCTGAACTCGATCGGTTCATTGACACCCTCACGCTCGACCACGATCGAGACGGGCGTGCCCTTTCGCGACATGGCAATCTCGGGCATGATGTGCTCGAAGGAGTACATCTCCTTGCCGTTGATCTGGGTGATCCGATCGCCCCGCTGGAGCCCCGGGGCGATGTCGTCACGGTCGACGGCCGCGGCCATGGCGGCGGGCCCATCGGGGACGATGTAGCCGGCCTTGGCGGGGAAGACCTTGAGCCCCGCGTTGAAGACGATGATGAAGAGGATGGCCGCGGAAATGACATTCATAACCACGCCGGCGCAGATGACAACCATGCGTTTGGGCACGCTGCAGTTCTGGTAGGAGTCGGGCTCACTGGAGGTCGCGTCGGGGTTGAGGTCCTCCTGGCCCAGCATCTTGACATAGCCCCCGAGCGGCAGCCATGAGAGGCGATACTCGGTCGGGCTGATCTCCTTGTGGAGTTCCTGGGTCTGCTCGGTGCTGAGTCCTTTGGCGCGTTTGAGGTATTCGCGCTCTGAGGACCCCCGCCTGAACCCGACGCCCTTGCGATACGAGCACGCGATCTGCCCGAAGCCGATCGAGAACGCGAGCACGCGGATCCCCGCCCACTTGGCGGCCAGAAAGTGCCCGAGTTCATGAATAAAGATGATGAACCCGAACCCGGCGGCGATCACGAGGAAGTTGGCAAAGGTCCCAGCTGGGCCCGGCAGATCGAACATGCGTGTCTCCTGAACGCTTCAAATCGGGGTCAGTGTTCCCAGAGAGTGTATCGGCCCAATCGACGATCGGTTCAATGCCCGATCGCCAAAGGTGCGCACGCTCAATCGAGAAACACGCCCCGCAATCGTGGGGCGTGCGTGAAGAAAGAGCTGATCTTGTCCGCTTCGGACCGGAACCAGTGGATATCAGTACTTGACGCTGCAGCCGTAGGCCTTGGTTGAGCTCTTGGCGACGGTCTCACCGGCGAGCACCTGCTGCAGGGCGTTGCGGACATAGTTTACATCGCCGGGCATGGCGGCATCCTTGCGGTTGTCGATGGCGCCGTGGTAAGCGAGCACGCCCTCAGAGTTGATGATGTACATCTCGGGGGTGCGCTTGGCGTTGTATGCCATGCCGACTTCGCCGGTTTCGTCGAGCAGAATCGGGCTCTTGATGCCCCACTCGCTGGCGGTCTGCTTGTTGCGTGCAACACCTGTGCTCGGGTGCCCAGCGCGGGCCGAGTTGATACGCAGCCAAACAACCGGCTCGCTCTTCATGTCCGACTCGATGGCGAGCATGGTCCCCGTGTCATCGCGGTAGTGCTTCTTGACGAAGGGGCAGTCGGGGCTGAACCATTCGAGGACGACGGTCTTGCCCTGCTTGGTGTACTCCGAGAGGGTGTGCTCCTTGCCGTTGTAATCGGTCAGGGTGAAGTCGGGGGCCTTGGCACCGACCTCGACCCCAGCGGTTGTCTCGAGCGCGCCGGCGCCGGCCATGGAGCCGGTCAGGGCGGCACCGATTGCGAAGAGTGCGGCTCGGGATTTGGTCATTTTGATGATCGACATGGTGTTTCTCCTTGAGTGTTCACGGTTTGGTTCAGGGTGCGTGTTCGTTGATGTCGTAGTGCACGACGCCCTCTGGGGTGGTCACCCTGAGTCGACCGGAGAGGACTTTGTTCTCTGATTCGGTAAAACGGACTTCCAGGCGGTTTCCTTCTGCCTGGCCGTCTTCAATCACGGATTCCAGCTCGCTGCATTCGTTGTCCGGGTAGAACTCGATGCGGGTCGCATCGCGGAACATGATCGCGGCGGCCTTGCTGATCCACTGCAAGCGGACGGCGGCGTCCTTCGCGTTGAACAGCTGCGGGCGTTGCTCAAGCTGCGCTCGCAGTTCGTCGTATCGGCTGGTTTGGACCTGTTCGCTCGCGTCGTCAACAACATGCAACGAGGTCGATGTGCTGCCCTTGCCGGGCAGGCAGACCTGATCGCACACGAGGTAGTTGGCTTTGATCGTGAAGACTACCACCGAATCAGGGGTGTTTTCTCGGATCGCGAAAGGGACAAGGACGGTCTGGGTGCCCTCGTAGGTGTGATCGAGGATCCCACCGCGTTGGAGGTACCGCTCGGGACTGGGCCAGATAGGGTCTTTGAGTTCAACGCTGTCGGGGGTGTCGATGTCGAAGGAGATGCCGTAGCCGGTATCGGAAATGCCGGGCCAGTAGGTGTGCCAGCCCTCTTCGACGATGATGTCAATAGCGAGGAGCCCCACTTCTCCCGCGTGCATACTGGAAAAATCAGTGGTTGATTCGATGCTGAGGTGCGCTTCGCCACCCATGGGCTGTGCCTCCGCGGTGGTCGTTGCTGCCACGGCAACCAGCCCCAAGGCCCCAATCGCTCGTTTGATGACGCTCTGCATGCGTTCTGTCCTCTTGCCACACTGGCTCGTACCGCCCGGTTTGCCCGATACTGGGCTTTAGAGCCATGACACGGGCATATGCACAACCCGCTTGGGCATAGACTTATTGTCACTCATGAGGAAAAAAATGCACATCAAGCCACGATTTTCGACATTCAGCCCGCTTTGCATCCTCGTTCTGGGGGTAATGCTGCTGCCCATGACCGGGTGCAGCAAGTCGAATATCTCCGACAAGAAGATCCAGTTTATCGACCTGACCCGAGCCGTCGAGCTGTACGAGCAGCAGCAGGAAGAGGACGATACCGCCCTGTTCATCGATGCTCGCAAGCCCGAGCGGTATGCCGCTGGACACATCCCGGGTGCCCGCAACATGCGGACCCCGGATGTGGATCTGCGCTACGGCACCGACCCGGCGCTGGAGCGGTATAAGAACCTGATCGTGTACGGCGAGAACCCGGGCACGGCGTCCATCAACGCGATGGCCAAGCGGCTGATCGAGGCGGGATACAACGGGTTCGTCAAGAAGCGGGTCAAGGTCTTCCCCGGCGGGTGGGAAGAATGGGAGATCACCGGGCTGCCCATCGAAGCCGTGGAGCAGGAAGACGAAAGCGAAGAATGAGCCCACCGACCGACCAGTTCGTGCTGCCCGACTCCCCCACCGTTGACGCGGTGATGGTGGATCGTCGTGCCAAGTCGTTTACGACGCGCTCGATTAAGAAGGCATCGAAGCTCGCGGCGCTGGAGATGGCGGTCTCGATGATCGACCTGACCACACTCGAGGGCAGCGACTCGCCCGAGAAGGTGCGCAGCTTGTGCGCCAAGGCCATACGCCCTTGGGAACGGGACGAAGAGATCCTCGGCCAGCGACTGGGCCATGTGGCTGCGGTGTGCGTGTACCCCTCGATGGTGCCCTATGCCAAGGAGCAGCTTGCGGGCAGCGGGGTCAATGTGGCTTCGGTGGCGACTGGCTTTCCCTCCGGGCAGTACCCGCTGGAGATCCGGGTGCGTGATGTCGAGCAGGCGGTCAAAGATGGTGCCGACGAGATCGACATGGTGATCAATCGCGGGGCGTTCTTGTCGGGCAAGTACGGCGTTGTTGCACAAGAGATCAGGGCCGTCGTCGAGGCCTGCGGCCCGGCACACCTGAAGGTGATCCTGGAGACTGGCGAGCTGGCGAGCTACGACCAGGTGCGGCGGGCGAGTGATATCGCGATCGCGTGCATCCGGGAGGGCGACTTCATCAAGACCTCGACGGGCAAGGTGTCACCCGCGGCGACGATGCCGGTGACGCTGGTGATGCTCGAAGCGATCCGGGACCGTTACAAGCAATCTGGTAAGAAGATCGGCATGAAGCCAGCTGGCGGGATCCGCACGGGCAAGCAGGCCTGGCACTACCTGTGCATGGTCAACGAGACGCTTGGCGATGGCTGGCTGAGCCCGGATTGGTTCCGCTTCGGTGCCAGTTCCCTGCTCAACGATGTGCTTCGCAGCATGCAGAAGCTGGCAACCGGCGAGTACGCGGCCGGGTATGACTTCTCGGATGCGTAGGAATCAATCATCGCTCAGGACACAACTGAAACGGATCGGGCTCGCCCTGGTGCTCGGGGTGGTCCTGTGCCTTCTTTCGACGGCTCTACTGCTGACCTACCTGAAGTCATCGTCCTGGGTTTCGAGCGGGCCAACGCCGAATCCTGAATCATTCCAAGCCACCTACCTCGATCCGATCGCTCCCGAGCTTGTTGAGGTTCGTCATCATTCACCCTCAATCGGTAATGGGAGCTTCCCACTCTCGGGCATCAACCTTGGGGCTGATATGGTGAGTTATTCCTATGGCATCAGCTTGTGGGACAAGGGCTACACCCCATGGGACCCGACTGTGGATGCGGAGCCGACGAGCGTGAACATCATGCGTTACCGGTTTGGGTGGCCGATGCGGATGCTGAGCTATGACGACATCAGCACAGGTGCATCCATCGCCATCCCGAGCGTGGCCTCATACCACCAGCGTGCGTACCAACTCGCGGGGAACCATCGCGGGCTCGATCGCCCCGGCTGGGTGCCGGGGTTCATCCCGCTCTACCGGGTACCGACGATGATCCGCTGGGATGGGGTCGTGATCAATACGCTGGCCTGGGCATGCGTGGGCTATGCATTGCTCAGCACCGTGCCATTGATTCGCGCGGGGATCGCGCATCGCAGAATGCAACGGGGCGTGTGCGTTGTGTGTCAGTACCAGCTTGATGATCTTCAGCAGTGCCCCGAGTGCGGCACACACCGCGCCTGATCACGCAGCACGGTCGTGCTGGTCTGCGAAGCGTTTGTCGTAGTTGGCACGCTTGTCGGGATCACTGAGCACGGCGTAGGCCTTGCAGATCTCGTCGAGCTTCTGGGCGGCCTGGGGGAGGGTTGGATCGTCGCCGCCCCATCGTTGGCATTCAGTGTTGAAGGCCTCGTCGAGCTGCTCGGGTGTCGCGTAACGCGTGACACCCAGCAGCTTGTAAAGATCGGTCTGCTCGATGCGGACATACCCTGAGTTCTTCTCGTTGATCTTGCCGTGCACCGCGAGCCGGATCATCGAATCTCGCACGCTCTGGTCGAGCTTGACGAACTCGATGCCGGCTTCTGCCTGACGAGAAAAGGCCGAGCCCTTGCGGACCCACTTGACGCTGCCGGTGACCTCGAGGCTGTCTCGACCGTCGTTGAAGATATAAGTCTGCACCTCGCCAATCTGGGGCGGGTTGCCTTTGGGGAAGATGAGCCGCATGCCCGAACCGGTGATGTCGGCGACGCGTCCAACAGAGCAGCTCAGATCATCGGTGTGCAGTCGCACCTCACGGCGCATGCTCACCGTGTCGTTTTCGTTCGAGGGTGAGTTGCGCTGATTGGGCTGCTTTGTGCTCATAACGCTGAAAACGGACATTTCCGGGCCCGACTTGGGTGAATCCCAGAAGAAAGCCCATCGTGGATACGACGGGTGCGGGTTTGCGTCCAGATCGGCTGTTAGAATGGGTTATGCGAAGCGTGAGCACACCCAAACACGAGCCGGCCCGAGCGAACGAGGATTCTTCGTCCGAGAATGGTCGGGTCTCCGCCCCCAAGCGTTTGGACCTGCGGGCTGCGACCGGCGGCGGGATTTTCGAGTACGCCCCGGCACCGGAGTCCGTTCGGCCTGAGATCAACGATCAGTACGGGCTGTTCATCGACGGCTCGTTCGTCGAGCCCGAATCAGGCAACCGTTTCCCGAGCATCAACCCCGCGACCGAGGACACCCTGTCGATGGTCGCCGAGGCGTCAGCGGGCGATGTCGATCGAGCGGTTCGCGCTGCCCGGGCGGCGCTGCCGGCATGGTCGGGGCTCTCGGGCAAAGAACGCGGCAAGTACCTGTATCGCATCGCTCGACGCATGCAGGAGCGTGCACGGGAACTGGCGGTGCTCGAAACGCTCGACGGGGGCAAACCGATCAAGGAATCGCGTGATGTGGATGTGCCTCTGGCGTGTGCGCACTTCTTCTACCACGCGGGCTGGGCCGACAAGCTGAAGTTTGCGCTCCCGGGACGCGACCCCAAGCCGGTGGGTGTGTGCGGCCAGATCATCCCGTGGAACTTCCCTTTGATGATGCTGGCATGGAAGATCGCCCCGGCGCTGGCGTGCGGGAACACGGTGGTCCTCAAGCCCGCCGAGACCACATCGCTCACGGCGCTCCGGTTTGCGGAGATCTGCGCGGAGATCGGGCTGCCAAAGGGGGTGGTGAACATCGTCACCGGTGCTGGCGCCACGGGCCAAGCGATCGTGGAGCACCCGGGCATCGACAAGATCGCCTTCACGGGCTCGACGGGCGTGGGCAAGATGATCGCCAAGGCGGTCGCACCGACGGACAAGAAGCTCACGCTTGAGCTGGGTGGCAAGAGCGCCAACATCATCTTCGAGGACGCCTCGCTGGATCAGGCGATCGAGGGAATCATCGAGGGGATCTACTTCAATCAGGGCCATGTGTGCTGTGCCGGCTCACGCCTGTTTGTGCAGGAGTCGATCCTCGACACGGTGATCGACAAGCTGCGCGACCGCATGAGTTCGCTGCGTGTCGGCGACCCGATGGACAAGAACACCGATGTCGGTGCGATCAACTCGAAAGAACAGCTCGCGACGATTAACAAGTACCTGGCGCTGGGCGATCAGGAGGGCGGCGTGCGTCACGATGTGTGCGCTTCAACGCTGCCCGACAAGGGGTACTGGTGCAAGCCATGCTTCTATTCGGGGGTCCAGCCAAGCCACTCGATCGCGCGTGAAGAGATCTTCGGCCCGGTGCTGGCGGTGATGAGCTTCCGGACCCCCGACGAGGCGATCTCGCGGGCGAACAACTCGCCTTACGGCTTGGCCGCGGGCGTCTGGACGGACAAGGGCAGCAAGATCTTCGATGTGGCGCGTCGTTTGGACGCGGGCATCGTGTGGCTGAACACCTACAACAAGTTCGACCCAACGAGCCCCTTCGGCGGGTACAAGGAGTCGGGCTTCGGGCGTGAGGGCGGGCTGCACGGCTTGCTGGCCTACACCCAGTAACGCGAAATGACCATTGGCCGCAGATGACGCGGCGGGAGATACGACATGGCCACACAACCCGGCATTCACAGCTTCGATATCCGAGACCTGACGCCCGAGGATAAGCACTGGGTCCAGCGTGTGCTGGTGCAGTACTGGGGCTCAACGGTGCAGATTACCCGCGGGAAGAAGTTCCAAGCGGACGAGCTCCCCGGGCTGGTCGCCCAGCGTGACGGCTCCGAGGTCGGGCTGCTGACCTACCACATCGAGAACAATGAGTGTGAAATCATCACGCACAACTCAATGGCCGGGCACGGCGGGATCGGCTCGTGCCTGCTCGACGCGGTGCGGACCAAGGCCCGCGAGCAGAGCTGCAATCGTCTGTGGCTCATCACAACCAATGACAACACGCCCGCGCTGCGATTTTACCAGCGTCGCGAGTTCGATCTGGTCGGGTTCTACCGCAACGCGGTCACCGAGGCCCGCAAGCTCAAGCCCGAGATCCCCAATGTCGGCTTCGATGGGATCCCGATCCGGCATGAGATTGAGCTTGAGTACCCACTCTGAACAACGCGAGGCCGAAATGAGTGAACGACTCCCCATCATCAAGACCTACAAGCTCGCGATCGGCGGCAAGTTCCCACGCACCGAATCGGGGCGTTCAACAAGCGTCCACGACGCGGCGCAGAACCTTGTGGCCCATGTGTGCCGAGCATCACGCAAGGATCTGCGCGACGCGGTCGATGCGGCCCACAAAGCCCAACCGGGCTGGGGCGACGCGACGGCCTTCCTGCGCAGCCAGGTGCTGTACCGGCTCGCCGAGATGATGGAGGGCAAACGCGACGAGCTGGCCAAGGCGATCGGCGATGACGGGCAGCGAGAGGTCGATGCTTCGATTGACCGGGTGGTGCACTACGCGGGCTGGTGTGACAAGTACGCCCAGGTCATGGGCAATGCCAACCCAGTCGCGGGCCCGTACCACAACTTCACCGTGCCGTTCCCGGTTGGGGTGGTTGGAGTGATCGCGCCGGATTCGCCCTCGCTGCTCGGGTTCGTGACGCTGGTCGCCCCGGTGATCGCGATGGGCAACGCCTGCGTGGTGCTTGCCAGCGAGACCAACCCGGTCCCGGCGTTGGTGCTGGCCGAGGCGATCGCCACCAGCGACCTACCCGGCGGGATTGTCAACACCCTCTCAGGGTTCCGCGATGAGCTGGTCGAGCACTTCAGCACGCACCGAGAGATCGACGCGATCCATGCCGCGGGCGTCAGCGACGAACACCGGGCCATGCTCCGCACGGGCAGCGCCGACAATCTCAAGCGGGTGCATGTCCGCGGCAAAGTCGATTTCTTTGATGACGAGGCGTGCGAATCGCCGGCATGGCTCGACCCGTTCGTCGAGTTCAAGACGATCTGGCACCCGAGCGCCGTTTGAAACAAGTCAATCCGCGACCTTGGCCGGCCCGGTCTTGAGGGATTCGTCCATGACGAGCCGGGGCTGCTCGCGCTGGGCGGTTTCCCGCCAGCGAATGTCCAATGAGCCGTCGAAGAGCTTCGCGATCGCCTGCAGCTGGCGTTCGATGGCATCGCGTGCCTGCTTCTCGTAGCGGTCATCGTTCTTCTCGAAGAGCTCGGCGGCCTGCTGCTGGGCGGTCTTCATCAGCTCGTTCTGACGCTCGGCGTTCATGTTGATGACATCGACCAGGCCTAGGACGCGTCCCTGCTGGATGTCGTATGGCTCGACATCCATGAGGCGGAGCGAGCCGACGATCGGGGGCAGGGTGACGCGGAAGCGACCGTTGCCGAGGTCTTCGAC
Organism: Phycisphaerales bacterium JB052; assembly: GCA_043100965.1. Taxonomy (GTDB): domain Bacteria; phylum Planctomycetota; class Phycisphaerae; order Phycisphaerales; family UBA1924; genus UBA1924. The sequence continues at coordinate 170,985 of JBICHR010000002.1, forward strand.
ATCGCGTTCGTCAAGCGAGCCGAGTTCGACGGCGTACTGCTTCTCGAACTGGAAGATCATGGCGACCTTGGCCTGGCTGAGCACAATGGGCGGGAGCCAGTTGAAGCCCTTGGTGGCGGTGGCGATCTCTTTGGCGTGGACCTCAAGCCCAACGAGCTTGCCGACGGCTCGGACCCTTTCGGTGAGCATGCGCAGGGAGATCTTGTCGACCCCGCCGCCTTTTCGGCCCTTCTTGAGGACGGTGACGAGGTAGAAGACAACCCCCGCGCCGATGATGGCGGCGAAGGTCAACGCGATGAGGAGGAGTAGGAAATCGTTCACATCCCATTATTGGCGGGGATGCGTTGGGCATTTCAACAATCGCCGATTGTTGCGTGGAATGCGTGTTTTAGGCGTTCTCAGCGTCGTTCTTCTCGGGCAGGGCAACCTCGAACGAGCGGATGAGCAGGTGCCCACCGACGCTGATGAGGACGCCCAAAACGATGCCGCCCAGGATCATAGAGATCATGCGGATGACGCTGAGTTCCCCCGAACCATCCTGCATGCTTGGCAGCCCGGAGCGTTGGAAATAGATCCCCAGCCCGATCACCGGGATAAGGAAGATCATGGCCCGGAAGACGAGCCCCCATGATCGTGCGGAGCGTCGGTACACATCAAGCATGGCGATGAGCGAGAGCCCCGCAATGAGGGCGAGGTAGAACATGAGCGTTCGGTTGACCCACGGTGCGTATGTCGGGTGATTCCCGCCGATGATGCTGCGTGCGTCGACATGGATGCCAAAGACGCTGGCAACGAGCAGGGTGCCGATCAGGCAGAGCAGCGCTAGGGGGAACGCGCCACCAACGCGGACTTTTCCCATACAGACAGTGAGGGTCATCAGTGCGCCAAGCAGGACGATGAGCTCGAAGCCGAACAGTCCCCATGCGAAGCCCCCGAACTGGCCAATGGCAAGATACATCCAGGGCAGGGCGCTGAGGCCCGCGAGCACGCAGATCACGATCGATGCGAGTCGCAGCAACGCGGGTGTCGTGTCAGGCTGTTGGTCGGGCGATTGGGTCATATGACTCCCAGTGTACGCGTCTGATGCACGCTGAGATCGGCTGTTGAGGACACCGGATCAATCAAAAGCCCCAGGCGCGCTGAGAAAGCGTATGCGTGGCACCCGCGCAGATGCTGCGCTTCTGATGCGGGTTCTGATCGCACACTGCGCGATTTGTCGGCAGTTCCTGACCTTGGTCGATGAGCTTGTCGAATTCGTGCTGTGCGGGTCCAGAAGCCCCCAAAGTCTGCCCGATATTGGGTTTGGAGCGGTACGCCGTCGCGAAAGACGGGAGCCGCTGCATCGCGGTGCCCACCGATGAACACGGGCACGGCTGACAAGGAGTGCAGATATGGGCGGCATCACAACAGGTGTTGGTATTTTCTCGGGTATCGATTCGGCCTCGCTGATCGATCAGCTCATCAATGCGCAGTCGACACCGCTGATCCTGGCGCAATCGCGCGTGATCGAGCTCAACCAACAGTCGGCCGCGTATCTGGACATCAACTCCCGCCTCAGCGCCTTCAAGACCGCCGCGGCGAGCTTCCGGGTCAACAACATCTTCAACTCGAGCAGCATCCTCAGCAGCGATGAGTCCGTGCTGACCGCCAGCGCCAGCAACAGCGCGGTGCCCGGCAGCTACAACTTCATCGTCGATCGGCTCGTGTCTTCCCAGCAGCTGCTCACACGCGGGTTTGCAGACTCGGACACATCGGCCATTGGGCTGGATTCGCTGACCATCGAATCACCCGAGGCGCGGCTGGACAGCGATACCAACCTCGCCGACCTCAACAACGGCAACGGCGTGACGCGTGGCGTGATCACGGTCAACGGCACACAGGTCGACTTATCGCGAGCGGGCACGGTGCAGGAAGTGCTCGACGCGGTCAATGAGATCGATGGGGTCACCGCCCGGGTCGAAAACGACAAGTTTGTATTCGAGGGGGTGACCAGCCTGACCGAAGCCAACGGCGCGGGCATTCTCAGCTCATTCGGGCTTGAATCATACAGCGGCGCTTCGACCACCATCACTGGCAACAGCGTGTATGAGCTCACCGGCACCACCTCGCTCGGCGCGCTCAACGACGGGCGGGGCGTGGAGATCCGGGATGCGTCGGGCGAAATCTATGACTTCAAGATTGTGATCGATGGTACCGAAGTGAAGGTCCGCATCGGCGAGATCGAGGGCGAACTGACCGATGACGAAGGCGAGCCGATCCTCGACGATGAAGATAACCCTGTCATCGGGGTCATCGACGGTGCCGTTTCCACGGTCGATGGCGTCATCGAACGCATCAATGACGCGCTCAGCGACGCCGGCTACGGCGAGGTGACCGCGTCGATTAACACCACGACCGGCGGCATCGACATCGTCGATTCGCTCGGACGCGACTTTGATGTCGAGGACCAGACCGTCGGCACAGGCAACAACGCGCGGACCTACAGCACCGCCAGTGATCTGGGCATCGCGGGAAGCTACACGGGTGGGACCGCAAGCGGGCAACGCATCTTCGCGGGCATGAACACCAAGCTGGTCTCGTCGCTCAACGGCGGGGCCGGGCTCGACGGCACCGACGGCATGCTCACCTTCACGACCAAGGACGGCGCGTCATTCTCAGTCGATGTCTCCGGGCTCGATGATATCAACGACATCATTAACACGATCAATACCGCCGCGGACATCTCCGCCGGTGGCGTCGGGCTGGGGGTTCGGGTCTCGATCAACGACCTGGGGACCGGGCTGCGTGTCGAGGACAACACCACCGGCGTGGGGACTTTCGAGATCGAGGGCACCGACGGGTTTGATGCGGCGGCGGCGCTTGGCATCAGCGGCACCTTCGAAGACGGGTACACCGACGGCTCCAACCTCCAGATCGCGTATGTCAGCAACTCGACGCTGCTGAGCGAACTGAATAATGGGCAGGGCATCGGCAGGGGCGAGTTCGAGATCGTTGATTCGTACGGCAACCGTGACACGATCGAGATCGACAGCTCGATCGTGACCGTGGGCGATCTGCTCAACGAGCTCAACAGGGCATCGACATCCGATGGCACCCCGCTGCGCATTGAGGCGCGGATCAATGAGAACGGCGACGGCATCACCATCGTCGAGAGTCTGCTCGATGAGGATGGCGGCGTGGCGGGCACGCAGGAGATCACCATCACCGATACCGATGGGACGACCGCCGAGAAGCTGGGAATCGAGGGGACCGCCAGTGGGCTCGACGGCGACAACTTCATCACGGGCAGCGAGGAACGCGTCCTCGAGTTTGACGCCGATGCCACGCTTGAGGATATTCGCAACGCGATCGACGCGGCGAATATCGGGGTCTCGGCATCGATCGTCAATACCGGCGCGGGTGCTTCCCCCTACCGGCTGAGTCTATCGAGTGAACGATCAGGCGAAGCTGGGCGTTTCCTGATCGACGCGGGCGACTTCGATCTCGGGCTGAGCGTGCTCGATGAGGGCAACGACGCCCGGGTCTTCTTCGGCTCGCGGGACGCCGCATCGGGCGTGCTGCTCACCAGTTCGGTCAACTCGCTCGACGGCGTGATCGAGGGCGTGACGATCAATCTGGCATCCGCATCGGAAGAGGCCGTACAGCTCACGGTCTCCCGGGATACGAGCAATATTGAGAGCAAGGTCAGCGAGTTCGTGGCCGCGTTCAACACCGTGATCGAGGGCATCGACTACAGAACCCGCTACGACGCGGAAACCGAGACCAAGGGCGTGCTGCTGGGCGATGGTACCATGCTCAATCTACGCAACTCGATGTATTCGACGCTGCGGAAAGAGAACGACGGGTTCGACGGCACATACAACCAGCTGCTCGATGTCGGGATCACCGTCGGCAGCGAGGGCACGCTCGAGTTCGACTCGGACAAGTTCCGGGAGGCCTACGCAGACGATCCCGAATCGGTCGAAGCCCTCTTCACGCAGCGCGTCCTCGATGACAATGACGATGATGATCCGAACACGATCGATGAGCCGACCTTCTCCGAGCTGAGCGTTGTTGGGCAGTTGGAGGAGTTTGCCAACAGCTATGTGACCACGATCGGCGGCGTGCTCCAGAACCGCACCAACGCAATCGATTCGCAGATCTCGTTGCAGGAAGAACGCATCGAGAATATCCAGGCATCGCTCGAACGCAAGCGAACGGCGTTGCAGGCACAGTTCTTGGCGATGGAGCAGGCGATCGCGTCGTTCCAGACCCAGGGCTCCTCACTCGCCCAGATCGCGGCGCTGGGCTGATTGAAAATTGCTCGCAAACGGGCTGAAGTCGAACTCTGCAAGGACCGATACCTCGGGCGTGATGAACGATTCAAATACTGCCAACGCGTATCTCAGGACCCGGGTCATGACCGCCTCGCGCGAGGAGCTGCGTTTGCTGCTCATCGACGGGGCGATCAAGTTTGCACAGCAGGCGATGACCGGCATGGAGGCCGGGGACCCCGAGCTGACATACAGCGGTTTCTCCCAGTGCCGCGACATCGTGCTCGAGCTTCTCAACTCGATCAAGCCCGAGTACGCACCAGAGATCGCCAAGAGCGTGCAGGACCTGTATACCTATATGTATGGCGAGCTGGTCAAGGCGAGCATCAACAAGGACAGGGCGATCCTCGCTGAGGTCATCTCACTGCTCGAGTACGAGCGTGAGACCTGGGTGCTCACCATGAACCGCGTGGTTGAAGAGCGTGAGCACGCCCCGAGCAGCGCCGGCACGCCGAGCACTGTTCAGACACAGGACACGCCCAAGTCGATCAGCTTCCAGGCGTGAATGAACGCGTCTTCAGTGTTCGCTGATACCAGCGACGAGATGCTCCATCACCATTTTCACAGACACATTCGTTGTCAGCTCCTGGTTGGCGCGGGTCACGCTGTCGATCGTCTTCAACGCTCGATCACGCTGCGTGTCATCAGCCAGCCCCGGGTGCGCACGCTGGGCGATCAGTGAGAGCATCATCCCCGCTGCTTTCTGATTGGCGGCTTCCTTGGACCGGTTCTCGCCCAGTTTTTCGCCCTGTTTGACCCAATCGCCCGCCCAGCCCTCGATCAATGAACTCATCAATCCACCCAGCCCCGCCTGGTGCTCGCCTCGCATGGAGCGGGAGAGCATCGGGTCGATCTGTGTGTGCCAGTGGTACAGATCACTCTCGACGGCTTGTGCGAAACGCCCCGGTGCGCCCGCGGCGTACTGCATGTACCAGTGGTGTGCCTCGGGGGGCAGATCGAGCTGCTGGGTATTCGCCCAATGACGCATCGCGTCCTCTTCGAGGGGAAGGAACCCCACACGCTGGCATCGGGATCGGATTGTCGGCAGCAGGCGATCCTCGCTGGAGGTGACCAGGATGATCAGCGTGCCCGGGCCGGGCTCTTCGAGGGTCTTGAGCATCGAGTTCTGCCCCTCAAGCCCGATCAGCTCGGCCTCATCGACGATGAAGACCTTGCCAACCTTTGCCCCCTGGTTCATCGTCGGTGCCAACGCGGCGGGTTGAACGAGGTACTCGTCCACGATCGCCTTGGGGATGTTGCGCTGCTTGTTGCCCCTGATCTTCGGGTCCTTGGCGAAGGGTGTGAGTTCCTTGCGGATCACAAAGAGGTCCGGGTGCGTGCCGGATCGGATCAGCTGCTGCGTGTGCGAATCAGGGTCACAGACCATGTTGCCGTTGAGATCCGGGGCGGCGGAGGGATCGAGGAGCATCGCCGCCCATGAGACCGCCGCGGTGAACTTCCCCACGCCCTGCGGGCCGTGGAAAATCCAGGCGTGATGAAGCCGCCCCGACTGCGTCGATCGCTGCAGCACCTCGATGGCGCGGGACTGGCCCACGACCCGCTCGAGCCCGATGGGCGGGTCGTAGAGCATCATGTCCGGGCGTGTGTCCTGGACGGTCTTGCGCTTGGGCGCTTTCTTGCGTGTGGTGGTCTTCTTGGCCATGCGGTATCAGAGTATACCGCGCGGCTGGCGGGGTTATGCCCGGCGACGACGCGACATCAGCATCAGCCCGCCCGCAAAGACCGGCATGGTGCCCGGAGCGGGGATGATGGAGTTGATCCAGCCCGTGTAATCGCTGACGCGGGTGAAGCCGTTGCTGTCGCCGTAGTCCCCGTTGGGGTTGCCGTCGGTGGAGTTGATGAACGAGGTGACGCCCGCCAGCTCCCATCGCCCCTCGTACTCGACGAAGAGCCCACCGCCCGAATCGCCCGGAGCGATCGAGTACTCGAGATCAAGCGGCTGGTCGCTGCCGTAGTTCGAGTCGTTGGGATCCAGCGGGTTGTCGAAATCGGTGAGCAGGATGCGATCGTCCCATCCCCGGGCCGAGCCGAGCGCGTCTATGACATTGTTGCCGGCCCGCAGCGTGCCCCCGGTGCTGGACTGTGAGCCCGTGAGCCCGGTGCCGGTCCACCCGTATCCTACAGCGGTGCCGACCTGCCCAAGATCCCCGCCGCCTTGGTGCAGGGTTGCCGTGTCGATGTTGGTGACGGGGGCGCTGAGCTTGAGCAACGCGAGATCGCCGCCGCCGAGGAAGTCGTTCATGGTCCAATCGGGGCTGATGTGGACCTCTTCGACGAAGGAGAAGGAACTCCCGGTGATAAAGGAAGCGAAGCTGACGCCATCGTCGACGCAGTGGGCCGCGGTCAGGACCCATTGGCTGGCGATGAGCGTGCCCGAGCAGGTGGTGCTCCCGCCCCCGACATAGTTGATGCCCAGGGCCCCCACCGATGAGAACTGGGACTGCTGCCCGAGCTGCTGGTACAACGCGTCATCACGATCGTGGCGGATGACGCCCGCGGTGGCGACACCAGTACCGACGGTCAGCAACAACATCATGACTGGCGTTGAACGCATGGGGGCTCCTTCAGCTCTTGGCTTGCATTTCGACGCACCGCGTGGGTGCATACCAAATAGACCGCGATAAGCGGGGTTTGGCCAGTGAAACGCGGCACCGGGCGTGCTTTTGGGACGCTTTCAACCCGTGCAACCCCACCGCGACCCCGCTACGATCTCCCCGCACGGGGTGAAGTGCACACCCGGCGTTGAATTTGACCTGAACAGAACGGGAACAGCCGCATGTCGTCAAATGCATCCACAGCCCAAGATGTGAGCGCCAAGGGCGTCCGCCAGAGCTTCCTCTCGTTCTTCCAGGAGCGTGGGCACACTTTCGTGCCATCCTCAACAACCTGCCCGATGAACGACCCGTCCCTGCGGGACACCTTCGCCAACGCGGGGATGAACCAGTACAAGCCGATCTTCCAGGGCACGCTCGACCCGACCTCCCCGCTCCAGGGGCTCAAGCGGGCGGTCAACAGCCAGAAGTGCATCCGCGCCGGCGGCAAGCACAACGACCTGGACGATGTGGGCAAGGACACCTATCACCACACCTTCTTTGAGATGCTTGGCAACTGGTCGTTCGGCGACTACTTCAAGGAAGAAGCCATCGGCTGGTCGTTCGAGCTGCTCACCAAGGTCTGGGGTATCGACCCAGATCGGCTGTACGCGACCTACTTCGAGGGCAACCCCGACCAGGATCTGCCGCCGGATCTGGAGACCAAGGCGATCTGGGCCAAGTACCTGCCCGAGGACCACATCATCCCCGGGAACATGAAGGACAACTTCTGGGAGATGGGCGATACCGGCCCATGTGGCCCGTGCAGCGAGGTCCACTACGACCGCATCGGTGGACGCAATGCCGCTTCGCTCGTGAACCAGGACGACCCCAATGTGCTCGAGGTCTGGAACAATGTGTTCATCCAGTTCGATCGCGTGGAGGGTGGCACGCTCAACCCGCTGCCCGACAAGCATGTCGACACGGGCATGGGGCTTGAGCGCATCGTGTCGGTGCTGCAGGACAAACTGAGCAACTACGACACCGATATCTTCATGCCTTTGTTTGAGCACATCCAAAAGCTCACCGGCGCCCGCCCGTACGCGGGCAAGGTCGGGCCCGACGACACCGATGGGGTCGACGAGGCCTACCGCGTCATCGCCGACCACATCAGAACACTGGTGATCGCGATCACCGATGGGCAGATGCCCGGCAACGAGGGACGCGGGTATGTGCTGCGGCGCATCCTCCGCCGTGCCGTGCGGTATGGGCGCCAGAAGCTCAACGCGCCCGAGGGCTTCTTCGCGGCATTGGTCCCCACCGTCGTCGAATCACTCGGCGACGCCTTCCCTGAGCTGCGCGACAACCCCGACCGGGTGCGCGACATCATCGCCGATGAGGAGCAGAGCTTCGGGAAGACGCTGGATCGTGGGATCAAGATGTTTGAGGACATCACCGATGGTTCCCAAAGCGTCTCCGGCGACGACGCATTCAAGCTCTACGACACCTACGGCTTCCCGGTCGACCTCACGCAGATCATGGCCGAGGAACGCGGACTCAAGGTCGACATTGCCGGCTTCGAGAAGGCGATGGAAGAGGCCAAGGAACGCTCGCGTCAGGGCGGGCGTAAGGACGAGGGCGGGAGCAAGATCGAGCTTCGCGCCGAGCAGATCGCCAAGCTGGCCCACCTCAATGTCAAGCCCACGAACGACGATGCCAAGTTCAGTGGGCACGATATCAAGGGCACCGTCCGGGCGATCTGGAACGGGCGCAACTTCGATGAGCATGCCGACAACACCACCGCGGGGATGAAGCCCGTGGGGATCGTGCTCGATAAGACCAACTTCTACAGCGAGATGGGCGGGCAGGTCGCCGACCATGGCGAGCTGCACGGGCTCAAGTCGGGCGGGCACTTCAAGGTCGAGGACACGCAGTCGTTCGGCGGCTATGTCGTGCACATCGGGCGCATCACCAAGGGCAAGCTGCATGTGGGCGATGATGTCATGTGCCACATCAACAACCAACACCGGGCCAAGGTCGCCAGCAATCACACCATGACGCATGTGCTCAACTTCGCGCTGCGTGAGGTCCTTGAGGGCGATGCCGATCAGCGTGGCTCGCTGGTCAACGACGAGAAGCTCCGCTTCGACTTCACGCACAACCAGCCGGTGAGTGCTGAAGAAGTCGCCAAGGTCGAGGACATCGTGAACCACCAGATCGAGCAGGACCTGACCGTGTTCGCGGGCCTGGCACCGTTGGACAAAGCACAGAACATCTCGGGGCTTCGGGCGGTCTTCGGCGAGTCCTACCCCGACCCAGTCCGGGTCGTGTCGATCGGTGTTGAGGTTGAGCAACTCATCAACAACCCCGAGAACGACGCGTGGAAGACGGTATCGGTGGAGTTCTGCGGCGGCACGCACATCGAGTCCACCTTGCAGGCCAAGCGATTCGCGCTGCTGAGTGAGGAGGGCATCGCCAAGGGGATCCGGCGCATCACGGCGGTGACGGGTGAGGACGCGATCACGGCCCACGCACTGGCTGACGAGATCGAACAGGCGACCGACGCGCTGACCTCGTTTCCCGGCGAACAACTCCAGACCGCCCACGCCGAGCTGACCAAGCGGGTTGAGGGATCGGTCCTGCCCGCCTCACGCAAGAACGCGATCCGGGCCAAGCTCACCGGGGTGCAGAAGCAGCTCAAGGAACTGGCCAAGGCCGCGGCCGCCGAGCAGGCCAAGAAGGCGTCCGCGCTGGCCGAGGGGATCGCCAGCAGTGCCGAGGGATCGAGCGAAGAGGTGGTCATCGCCTCGCTGGAGCTTGGCAGCAACCGCAAGGCCCTTGAGGCGGCCATGAACACCATCACCCAACGCTGCCCCAACAAGGCGGTCATGCTGCTGAGCCCCGATCAGGAATCGGGGCGTGTCGCGGTGATGGCCAGCGTGCCCAAGCCCCTGATCGAGCGTGGGCTCAAGGCGGGCGACTGGATCCGGGAGGTCACCGGGATCATGGGCGGCAAGGGCGGCGGACGCCCAGACAACGCCCAGGGATCCGGGCAGGATCTGAGCAAGCTCAAAGAGGCGGGTGCCCACGCCCGCACCTTCGCATTCTCGCAGATCTCCTGATCGGTACCCTGCGGGTTTGGTACCATACTTTTATGAGCCACCCAAATACCAACCGGAGCGACGATCGATCCCGCCAGGCCAAGGCCTGGGTAATCGCGTTGGATCCGCTCTACGGCATGGTCGGGATGGGGGCGATTGGGTACGGCATCGACTGGCTCATGGGCAACGACGGGCTCAAATGGGCGATTTACCTCGGGATCACGGGGCTTGTCGTCGGTTTCTACCGCTTCATTCGCGAGGCCATGAGCCTCAATAAGGAGCAAACGGGATCATCGGCTCGGACCGACGGCGACCCGGAAACCTGATCGGCCTGACTTGGCACCCCCTTCGTGTTCCTGTTGAACGGCAAGATGTGGAGAAAGGGTGCAAAACTGTCGCTTTCTGACTCGCCGCATGGGTGAGCGACTCCTATCCTTTCTGCCCTGCCCGACACGCCGCTGGGGCGTGCAATCATCGACACGGGATCACTTCGCACAGACCATGACGACCCACGCAGATCACAACGAGGGAGTACGCCTGCCGGCGATGCTGATCGGTGCGATCTCGCTTGTCTCATGCGTGCTGATCGCGTTTGTGGGCGGCTACCTGAGCACCCAACGCGATGGCCAGATGAGCGACGGGCTCAACGCCCTGATCGCGACCGTGCCGGGCGTCTTGATCCCGGCCGCGGCATTGATGCTGCTGAGCACGCGCCCCGCGCCGATGTGGGCGGTGCCAGTGCTGGGCATGACCGTGCTCCGGGCGATGATCGTCCTGAGCGTCGGGCTGGGCATCTCCACCCTGGTCGGGCCCGAGAAGACCGTATTTTTCATGACCCTGCTCGCATCGCTGCTCCTCACACTGGGCATCGATGTTATGTCTGTTCTGTCACTCATCCAGAAGCACCCGATGCCCACACAGGCCTCGGGTGAATCGGAGGGCGTCTGCTGATGTCATCAAGTCTTACCCTTGCCGCCTCCGACCCTGTGGCGCATGTCATCAACCACCCGTGGGCCGTCAACGAAGACGGCTTCTGGATCTGGTCGAGCGCCCAGACCAACATGGTCCTGTCGGCGTTGATCCTGCTCATCGTCGGCTTGATCGTTGCCAAGGCGGTCAGCACGGGCGATGAATCACAGGGCCACTGGCGATTCGTCACCAAGTCCCGCTTCGCCCACATGGTCGAGGTCATCTGCGGCTACCTGAGAGAGAGCACGGTCCGCCCGCTGCTTCACGAACGCACCAACCGGATGATGCCGTTCCTCTGGACCGTCTTCTTCTTTATCCTGGTCAACAACCTGCTCGGGCTGATCCCGATGCTGGATTTGCACAACATCATCGCCGGCGAGATGGCCCCCGAGATCGTGGCCCATCACCGGGCCTTCATCGGCGGCACCGCGACCCAGAGCATCTGGGTGACGGGCGCTCTGGCGGTGATCGCCGGGCTGATGATCAACTACGCCGGTGTCCGCGAGCTTGGTCTGGGCGGGTACCTCAAGCATCTGACCGCTGAGTCGCCCATCTTTGTGTGGCCGATCATCATCCCCATCGAGATCATGGGTACCTTCATCAAGCCCATCGCGCTGGCCATTCGTCTGTTCGCCAACATGACTGCGGGCCACATCCTCGTGGCGGTGCTGCTCGGCTTCGCGGCCGGCGGCTTCCAGAGCCTGGGCGACAACCCGATCCTGGGCATCTTCGTCGGGATCGTGTCCTCGCTGGGCATCATCGCGATCTACTTCCTCGAACTGTTTGTCGCCTTCCTGCAGGCGTTTGTGTTTATGTTCCTGACGACCGTGTTCATCTCGTTGCTCGCGCATCACGGTGATCACGATCATGAAACCGCACACGAGATCGCAGAAGCCGGTCTTGCGTGATTGAAAATAGTCGGCCTGGGGCACCGCGGGGAGGCGCCCAAGGCCATTGTGATCTGTGTAGATCGACAGTGGATGCTCCCCGCAATTCCGTGGTTCAGGCCGAACAAATAATCATCGGCCTCTGAAAGGAAACTGAGATATGAAGCTTCTCAAGAAAGTCGCTCTGGCAGCCGGCGCTGTTGCCCTCGTTGCTCCCTCGATGGCCTTCGCAGCAGAAGGTGAAGCAGCCGTTGCCGCAGCAGCAGCAACCGGCAAGGGTCTGGCCGTCATCGGTGCTGGCCTCGCCGTCATCGGTGGTGCGCTCGGTATCGGTATGGTCGGCAAGGGTGCGCTCGAGTCGATCGCGCGTCAGCCCGAGGCATCGGGCACCATCGGTACCAACATGATCCTCGCGGCCGCACTCATCGAAGGTGCGACCCTCTTCGCGATCGTCGTGGCGTTCCTCGCCTGATCGACGCGATCCTGAAACACACCGGTGCGTGTCTGAAACACGGCACGCACCGGCTTCCGACTCGTTCCAATGGAGATACCACAATGAACCGCTTTGCACCGCTGATGACTCTGGCCCTCATGGCGTTCATGTCGACGACGAGCTACGCCGCCGAGGAAGCCGCCAACCCGTTGGCCGGCCCCAAGGAAGGGCTCGCCACCGGCATCACCGCGATCGTCCTCTTCGTGATCGTGCTGGCCCTCCTGAGCACCATGGTCTGGCCCAAGATCATCAAGGGCTTGGATGAGCGCAACGAGAAGATCGTCGGCGAGATCGCCGCTGCCGAGGCCGCCCGCAAGCAGGCCAAGGAAGCCCTCGACGAATACGAGAAGAACCTCGCCGAGGCCCGCGCCGAATCACAGAAGATGATTGAGGACACCCGCGCTCAGCAGGCACAGCTTGCCGCACAGCTCAAGGCCAACGCCGACAAGGAGCTGAGCGACATGCGCGAGAAGGCCCTCGCGGAGATCGAGGGGGCCAAGAAGCAGGCCTTGGGCGAGATCTACAACGAGTCGGTCAACCTCGCGACCGTCATGGCTGGCAAGATCCTGCAGCGTCAGGTCACCGCCGACGACCAGCAGCGTCTGATGGACGAGTCGATCGCTGAGATGAAGTCGGTCAGCTAAGCCCGACCGCAGTTCTCCACCCCACCGCTTCCCACCGCTTGGAGCCACCATGCCCCTGATCGAAGCACAACCCGACGCCCTCGCGAAGGTGTACGCCAAGAGCCTGTTCGAGATCGCGCACGCCCAGGGCGGCCAATCGAACGCCGAATCGGTCCTCGGCGAGATCGAAGACATCATCGAGATCGCCCGTGATGACCGCTCGTTCAACGAGCTGCTCGCTTCACGCCTGATCGACAGCACCAAACGCGATGCCTCGCTCGTTCGCATGTTCGAGGGCAAGGTCTCCGGGCTCACGCTCAGCTTCCTGCGTCAGCTCAACCGCAAGGGACGACTGGCCAACCTCTCGCAGATCGCCACCGCGATGGACGAGATGGTCCAGAACCAGTTCGGCCGCATCGAGGTCGATGTGTTTACCGCGGCCCCAATCAGCGCCGGCGAGCTCGAATCGGTTCGCAAGCGTCTGAGCGATTCACTGGGGAAAGATGTCATCATGCATCCCTACACCGACTCCTCCATGCTTGGCGGCATCAAGCTCCGCATGGGCGACCAGCTCATCGACGCGTCGATCCAGGCCGAGCTCCGCAAGCTGCGAGACGCGCTGCTCAACAAGGGCGGCAGCGAGCTCCGGGGCCGATCAGACGACATGCTCGAAAACTGACCAAACACGACGAGATTCAACCAATCACAACGGGCCGATCGGCCCGTTTTTTCTCTGCGCTGCGTATGATTCATCGACTCAGAAAGGAACCACCACCATGGCAAAGCAGTCGATCGAGCACACCGAAGTCGCAGGCAAGCGCGTTCTCATCCGTGTTGATTTCAATGTCCCGCTCGACGGCGGCACCATCAGCGACGATCAGCGCATCGTCGCCGCACTCCCCACCATCAAGTCGGTCATCGACCGCGGTGGACGCGCGGTTCTGATGTCCCACCTGGGTCGACCTGAGGGCAAGGGCTACGAGGCGTCGCATTCGATGGCACCGGTGGCCAATCGCTTGGGCGAGCTGCTGGGCAAAGAGGTGAAGATTCCTGCGCAGACCTGCAAGGACGCTGCGATCAAAGCCGCGGTCGACGCCATGAACGATGGCGAGGTGCTGCTGCTGGAGAACCTGCGATTCCACGGCTGCGAAAAACGCAACGAGCCCGAGTTCGCCAATCAGCTGGCCGAGCTGGCCGATGTCTATGTCAACGATGCCTTCGGCACCTGCCACCGCGAGCACACCTCGATGGTCGGCGTCCCCGCCGCGATGGGCAGCAAGCCAAAGGTGGCCGGGCTGCTTGTTCAGAAGGAGCTGGCGTACCTGCAAGACGCGCTCTCCAACCCCACCCGACCCTTCACGGTCATTCTGGGCGGGGCCAAGGTCAGTGATAAGCTGCCGGCGATCGAGCACCTGCTTCCCAAGGCCGACCACATCCTCGTGGGCGGAGCCATGGCCTACACCTTCCTGCAGGCGCTGGGGCACAGTGTCGGCACTTCGCGCGTCGAAGCCGAGATGGTCGCCGAGGCCAAGCGGATCATCGAGCTTGCCGCTGAGTCCAAAACCGACCTCCACTTCCCCGAGGACCACATCTGCTCGACCCTCTTTGCCGAGTCGGCGGGCGATATCGAGATCTTTGACGATCAGATCAAGGACGGCTACATGGGGCTCGACATCGGCTCCAAGACCGCCGCTCGCTACAGCGAGATCATCAAGTCGTCCAAGACCATCGTCTGGAACGGCCCGATGGGCGTCTTCGAGTGGCGTCCGTTCAAGATGGGCACCAAGCTCGTCGCCGAGGCGGTCGCCGACGCGACCGACAGCGGTGCCACCTCGATCGTCGGCGGCGGTGATTCTGCCGCAGCTGCCGAGCAGTTCGGTGTCTCCCCGCGTCTCTCGCATGTCTCCACCGGCGGCGGCGCGAGTCTGGCGATGCTCGAGGGCAAGCGGTTCAAAGCGGTGGACCTGCTGGACGACGCATGAAACCCCGGCACTTCTTCGATCTGGTTCCTGGGCGTGTCATCGCCAAGAACTACCGGGTCGAAGCCATGCTGGGACGCGGGTACGAAGGTGAGGTCTATCTCGTCAGCGAACGCCTGACCGGGGCGCGACGGGCGGCCAAGATCTTCTACCCCGAGCGCAACGAGAAAAACGCGGCGGCGACGCACTACGCCCAGAAGCTCGAGCGCCTGCGGGACTGCTCGATGGTGATCCAGTATCACCACGCCGAGCAGATCCAGTTGCAGGGTGAGCCGGTGAGCGTGCTCATCTCCGAGTTTGTCGAGGGGCAGCTGCTTCCGGGCCTGCTCTCCGGGTACCGAGCGCGTCGGATGCCCGTGCATGAAGCGCTGTGCCTGCTGCGGACCATCGCCGCGGGCCTGGCGGAGATCCACGAAAAGCGTGAGTACCACGGTGACCTGCACGCCCAGAATGTGCTGGTGCGCCGACGCGGGGTGCACTTTGATGTCAAGCTGGTCGACATGTACGACCGCGGCAGGGCCAACCGGTTTCACATCCAGCAGGATGTATGCGATGTCGTCCGGATCCTCTACGACCTCGTGGGAGGCAAGGCCTATTACGCTGCTCAGCCGCCCGTGATCAAGCAGATCTGCCTCGGGCTCAAGTGCACACTCATCACCCAACGCTACCCGACGGCGTGGCA
Organism: Phycisphaerales bacterium JB052; assembly: GCA_043100965.1. GTDB lineage: Bacteria > Planctomycetota > Phycisphaerae > Phycisphaerales > UBA1924 > UBA1924. The sequence continues at coordinate 186,584 of JBICHR010000002.1, forward strand.
CCTGTGCCGGCACCTGGACACCTTTGAGTGGTGAACAACTGGCGAGCGGGCTGACCCGAGCAACTCACTGAAGCGAACAGTCGTTGCTGTAGGCCGACAGGAACAATGAGATATCGAAGAAGTTTATCTCGCCGTCGCCGTTGAGGTCGGCGAGTTCGTCTTGTTCCGTGAAGTACTGAATGAAGCGTGATACATCAAGGAATGTGATCTGGGCATCCGCGTCGTAGTCGATCGCGACACAGCGGAGGTAGTCGTAGAGAAAGTCGGCGAGGAAGCTGGCGCCGAGACCCGTCGGGTGAGGCCCGGGCCCGACAAAGTCCGGATTCATCTGAATCAACGAGTTCCCCAGCATTGCGTGGATGTTGATGTGCCCCCACCCCCGCTTGACGGCCAATGCCTGGAGCGCGACAGACATCTCGCTGAAACGATTGCTCGGGTAGATCGCTCTGGCATCTGGGGGTGTACAGAGCACGATTGTCGGCTCGGCACCACCAGCACCGGTCACCGCGGCGATCGCACGATCGCCGAGCAGCTCGATGCGGTCGCTGTACGCCTGCTGGACCGAGCCGTTGAACTCGTCGAGTTCGGCATTCTGGCCGAGCCAGATCAGCACATAACTGATCGGACGAGGTGCACACGCGACATAGGCCTGAAGCATCTCCGGCTCGGTCGCATTCACGTGATCGAGTGCGGTGTATCCCCCAACCGAGAAACTGTCGAGGTAGATGCCCCGATCCGCATCGGCTCTTGTTTGGCTGAACAGGACATGGTCTGCCCATGAGAACACCTTGCCGCCCTCGTCCGCGTCGTCCTCATCAAGGTCGCCGAAGAACCCCACACCGATACGGCTGCTTGCGGGCTGAGCGAACTCAACATCGATACATTGCAGCCCCGCCGAAACGCCATGCAGATGAACATCGACCTTCTGACCGGTTTCGAACTGCCCGATCTGGGTTCCGGCGCTACCGTCGTGATCCTCAAGCGTCGCGATCGAGAAGGATGGCAGGATCTCGGCCTCTGGATCGACAAAGACCGGTGTACGAATCACGAGATCCTGCCCAACAATCCAGGATTCGGCTCGGGGTAGAACACCTGAAAGGTTTGAGAACCCGATCCTCCCGAACGGGTTCTCGGCGCTGAGCCCCCCGTCTGGATTCAGTTGAAACTCGTTCCGATAGCCCGGGGGGCGGTGATCGCTCGTGGCAACAGGGACAAGCCCGTCGCGAGCGTACACCCGGCCGCCCACCATCTGATTGGTCGATCCATACGTAAAACGAACATAGCTATTCACACCGACGTTCCCGGTTGAACCCGAGAATCGGAAGCCGCAGAGTTCGATGTCGTATGGCATACGCAGCACAAGCCCCTCGTAATAGGTTACATAGCTGCCTGCCCCACGGGGGTCGTTCGTGGAATCGCCGATGATCAAGATCGAAGCGTCTGAACGAAGCACATCCCGCCCGAACGCGGCGTTGATTTCCTGTACCGTGTCTGCACTTGCAGAAGCAACCCCACTGGCAAATGCCAAGACACAAATCAGGTTGAATCGTGAAAAATTCATCACCATACAAGATATTGAGACCAACCCAAATATCAAGTGGGAGCTAAAGCAACCCCGGTATTCGGCCCCAAGAGTATTGCTCACCCCCTCTAACGCCGATCGAATAGCTTCTCGAGTTCTTCGATGCTCAGACGCACCGTGGTCGGTCGCCCGTGCGGGCAGGAGCCGGACCGCTCGGTCTCATCACGCAGACGCATGATCGCTGTCAGCTCGTCATCGCTAAGCACATCGCCCGCTTTGATCGCGGCCTTACAGGCCATCATGTCCAGCACCTCGTGCAGCGCCTCTTCAGACTCGGGGACGAACCCCTCGTGCTCGATGCGCTCGAAAAGCTCCTTCATGAATGGCTCGGGCTCCACATTGCGTGAAAGCAGAAAGCTGGGTACCGCGTGCACGCCAAGACTCTGCGGGCCCATCGGTGCCGCCTGAATGCCGATGCGTTCAAGCAGCGGCTCAAGCTCGTCGAACACATCGACCACCCCGGCGGACACATCGATCACGATGGGCATCAGCAATGCCTGCTGCTCGAGAGAACCGTTCCCCGTCACGCGGGCGATAAGCTTGTTGAACATCATGCGCTCGTGCAACGCGTGCTGATCAATGATCAGCACGCCACGCTCGTCCTGTGAGATCAGGTAGCTCGAATGCACTTGCAGCACCTGATCGACCCGACGAACACGCGGCAGCTCGCCGACCTGCCCCTCGCCCGCCGGGTCGCTGGGAGAGAATGAAACGACCGGCTGCGGCGCGACCGTCGGCGATGATCGTTCGAGCACCTGCCGGATCGTATCACGCACACTCGAATCATCATCCGATCGCTCGGGGACACTCTTGATGTACTCGACCAGCTCGTTGGTATGCTGCTCGATCTCCTTAGCACGCTGAACCGGATCGATCGTCGGCATCACCGCCTCGCCCATGCCCGTGAAACCGGGCAGCCGCTGAGAGAGGGTTGGTGTGACATCGGCACGCTGCAGCGCATCACGCACGCCGTGGTAAATGGCTCGGTGCACCATCGACTGGTCTCTGAAACGCACCTCGAGCTTGGCCGGATGGACATTGACATCGACGGCCGTTGGCGACATCTCGATCATCAGCACGGCCGTCGGGTGTCGACCCGGTTCGATCAGCCCGCGGTAGGCCTCGCGGATCGCGTGCTGAACGGTCTTGTCCCGGATCGTTCGTCCATTGAGGAACACATGCTGGGCCTTGCTGTTGGAGCGAGCGATCGACGGGAGCCCCACCAACCCCCAGATCAGGATCCCCCGGCTGTCGTCGTATCGATCGACGCTGACCTCAAGCAACTGATCACTCAATTCCTTGCCCACGATCGACAGGGCCCGATCTTTGGGTGTTTGCCCCAGCGGGAGATCGAGCTTGACCTTGCCGTCGCCCACACACCGCACCGCGATCGACGGGTTGGCCATTGCCAGATCGCGGAGCCACTCGAGACAACGGGTTTGCTCGGTCGTGTTGGTTCGCAGGAACTTGCGTCGTGCCGGGGTATTAAAAAACAGGTTGCGGACCTCGATCGTCGTGCCAACCGGACAACCAACAGGGCGCACCTCGCCCACCGTATCGCCCTCGGCCTCGATGATGCGTCCTTCGGGCTCGCCCATCGCCCGTGATCGGATGGTGACGCGTGCGACCGAGGTGATCGATGCCAACGCCTCGCCACGAAATCCCATCGTGCCGATCCGATCGAGGTCCTCGGCGTGCTCGATCTTGCTCGTCGCGTGCGGCGTCAGCGCCAGCGTCATCTGGTCGGGCGCGATGCCGTGCCCGTCGTCACTGATCCGGATCAGCTCCACCCCACCCTGCTCGAGTTCGACACTGATACGAGTGGCGCCCGCGTCGATCGAGTTCTCGACGAGCTCCTTGAGCACCGACGCTGGACGCTCGATGACTTCGCCGGCCGCGATCTGGTTGACCAAGAGCGACGAAAGCTTTCGTATCTGCGCTCGACGCTCATGCTGTGTCTCGGTGACGCTCATCGAGTGATGGTACACGCGGCGAGGAGGGGAAAACGCCGATCATCGGCTCAAAATCGTCCGGCTCGGGCTGTATGAACTGGGCGTGCTGAACCGATACCATTGGGCATGACCGACTCCATCTTCTCCAAAATCATTCGCGGCGAGATCTCCTCACACAAGGTGTATGAGGACGACTTCGTGATCGCGATTCTTGATATCGCCCCGCTCTCTGAGGGGCACACGCTCGTGATCCCCAAGGAGCCCGCTGAGACCATCGATCAGCTCAGCGATGACCACGCCGCCGCGGTCGGACGGGTGCTGCCACGCATCGCCCGGGCGATCATGAAGGTCACCGGGGCGAATGCATACAACCTACTGCAGAACAACGGCGAGGGAGCCGGGCAGGTGGTGCCTCATGTGCACTTCCACATCATCCCACGCTTCCCCGACCGAGGCGAGGCGATCGAGGGTGCACCCGACAAAGAGAACGGCCCGGGCTTGCGTGTCACATGGAAGCCAGGCACGCTCACCCCCGAAGAGGCGTTGGAACTGGGCAAGCACATCAAACGCCTGCTCTGACCTGTTTGCGGCGGATTATTGATCACCACAAGGACGATCGCCACGCTCATGCACCGTCTGCGCGATGGGCAGGGTGTGCACACCGTCGGGCGTATCGATCACGATCTGTTCAAGCGGGTCGAGGTGCTCGACGATGCCGTGGAAACACCGGTTGTCGTAGCGGAAGGTCCGCAGCGTGCCCACCATCGCGTTGTTGATCTCGTAGTAGTTGCGGATCTGGGTGCGGTCGCAGCAGCCGAACCACGCGCTCATGTGCTCGATCAGGCGGCAGACGAGATCGAGCCGAGCGACTTGGAACCCCAGTTCGTTCAGAGAGATGGCGTAGTCCTGAAGCTCAGGCGACCAGTCGCTCCCCCGCTGGGTGCAGTTGATCCCGATCCCCACAAGCGTCAGCCCCGCCCGTTTCTCGATCAGGATCCCGGCAACTTTTCTGTCGCGGCACCCGTCACGCACCACGATGTCGTTGGGCCATTTGATCTTCAACTCGAGCATGTTGCCCATGAGCGTGCTGAGTGTTTCGTGCACCGCGCAGGCAACGCTCGCAGCGAGCGTGGGTGCATCGCAGCAGATCGGGTCGACCACAAAGGTGCACGGCAGCGTCCACCGGTCCCCATCGATCCACGATCGCCCATACGATCCGCGCCCCGCGGTCTGTTCTGATGCGATCAGAAGCAGGCCCTGATTGTTCTTGGCGAACTCGACGGCCGCATCCTGCGTGCTCCGGGTCGACTCGACCACAACCACACGCCGTACGAGCGGGTTCTTGATGTTGCTGATGACCGTATCGATGCGGGAAGCCCAGCCCGATATGTCCTCATGTTGAGCCTGCGGCATGAAGCCCCCACTTCGTGCACTGAACAGATCAGGTGTCGAGCCCGAAGTCGAGCGAACGCGCCTGATGGGTCAACCCGCCCACACTGACACGGTCTACGCCGCTGAGTGCAACTGAGCGAATCGTCTGCTCGCTTACCCCCCCCGAGGCCTCGAGCAACACCCGCACGCCCTTCTGGTCGCGCATCTGCACGGCCTGGGCGAGCTGTTCGGGATCCATGTTGTCAAGGAGAATGATCTCCACGATGCCGGAGCACACTTCGAGCACGCTTTCCAACTGATCGAGGCTGTCCACTTCGATCTGCATGAACTGGAGACACGCGCCCTGCTCCACCAGTGTGTACGCGGCATCTTGTAAAGAAGTTGCAATCTGCTCGGGGGACAGTCCCTCAATGTGGTTGTCTTTGATCAGAACCGCGTCATAAAGCCCTATTCGGTGGGTAGTTCCGCTCCCGCACCGGACCGCGTATTTCTCGAAGACCCGCAGCCCCGGCGTCGTTTTGCGGGTATCACAGACCTTCGCGTCGGTTCCGTTGACCAGATCCACAAACATCTTGGTCCGAGTCGCGATGCCGCTCATACGGGAGATGAGGTTCAGCATGGTCCGTTCCAACGCCACGATCTCCCGTGCGTTACCCCGGAGCGTCGCGATTGTGGCGCCGGGATCGACGCGCTCACCGTCTTGGATCTGGCACTCATATTCGATCTGGGCCGCGGGGCTGAACACTGCGATCATGTCTGGCAGGAACGCAAGACCCGAGACGATCCCCGCTTCACGGGCACGCAGCCGCACTTCACGCGTTGCCTCTGGCCTGAACATCAGCTCACCGGTCCAGTCCTTGGCGGGGACACCCATATCCTCGTCGCGGGCGAGCTTGAGCAGGCGCTCAACGAGCCCCCCCGCACGCAGCTGCTGCGCGAAGTCGTTGAGTGACAAGTCGTTGGGGTCTGGGAGTCGATGGCGCTCGCTCTGCATGCCTGAATCGTACACACGAGCACCGCGACGCCCTACGATTCACCTCAGTTCTACCGCACGAAATCATCCCGAAAGGACACGAAACATGGGGCTACTCGAAGGCAAAGTCGGACTGGTCGTCGGGGTCGCGAACGATCGCTCATACGCGTGGCACATCGCCAACGCACTCCATGAGCACGGCGCCACGGTCGCCTACTCGCACCTCCCGGGCGAGAAGAACGCCCGCAGAACGGGCAAAGCCGTGGAGAAGATCACCGCCAACCCATGGCTGCACCCCTGCGACGCAGGCAGCGACGAGTCGCTCGACGAGCTGTTCAACGCCTACGCCAAGGACCACGACCGCTTGGACTTCCTCGTGCACTCGATCGCCTTTGCCGACCGCGAGTGGCTGCAGCCGGGGATGTTCAGCAAAACCCCGCGTAAGGCCTACCTCGACGCCATTGACATCAGTGCTTATTCCCTCAGCGCCATGTCTGGTCGTGCCCAAGACCTGATGGCCAAGAACGGCGGCGGTTCGATCATGGCCATGTCGTACTACGGCAGCGAGAAGGTCGTCCCTGGCTACAACATCATGGGCGTGGCCAAGGCGTGCCTCGAATCGACCACACGCTACCTCGCGTTCGAGCTCGGTGAGCACAACATCCGAGTCAACACCATCTCGGGTGGCTTCCTGCGCACGCTTGCCAGCTCTGCCGTGGGTGGTACCGACCAGATGGACAGCGCCGCGAAGGAAAAAGCACCGCTGCGACGCGGCGTCGACGGGGCGGATGTGGGCAAAACCGCCGTCTATCTCGCCTCGGACCTCAGCTCGGGCGTCACCGGCGAGAACATCTATGTCGACTGCGGGATCAACACTCTGGGGGCCTAAACCGGGGATACACCGCACAGAACACGAACTTTATTTGTGCCAAACACTGATTTCGTTGGCGTGATCGAAATGTATATACCGATATTGAGTGTATGACCGGAGCGATCAACAACCTGGCAGCCAGTCTCGCGGGGAACCCCGCCGCGAGCAAGCAGGCGTCAAAGGCCAAGGCCAGCGAGTCCTTTGACAAGGCGCTGCGTCGTCGTCGCATCCGGGACGAGTATGAATCCCAGATCGAAGAAGTCGAGCAGATCGACGCGGTGCGCAAGCTCGCCGATGCCGATCAGGAAGACGCCCGCGAGGATCGCCAGGCCCAGCACTCGGGCTACCAACGCCAAGCCCGCTCCCGACCCGATGGGCCCGGCCGGATCGATCTCAGCGCCTGATTGACAAACCATGAGCAGAAAAAAACGCGAGCCCCAGGGCTCGCGTTTGTCATGGATGCCTTCTTGATGACCCGCCGCCCTACTTCTTGCCCTGGAAGAACTGCTTAATCGCATGCACGGTCGTGCCACGACCTACCGCACCGATCGACTCGGTGAGCGGGATGCCCTTGGGGCAGACCTTGACGCAGTTCTGCGCGTTCCCGCAATCGCTCACGCCACCAGCACCAGCGAGTTCCTCGTAGCGATCACCCTTGAGCAGCTTGCCCGTGCCGTGCTCGTTGAACAGGCGTGCCTGGCTGATGGCGTGGGCACCGATGAAGCTGGTGTCCCACTTCTCCTCGTCCTCAACCTTGGTGAACTGTGGGCAGGCGTCGAGGCAGCAGCCGCAGCTCATGCACTCGGACAGAGCGTAGCGCATCTGCTGATGCTCGGGGGTTTCCTTGGGCCCCGCCCCCATGTTGTAGGTGCCATCGATCGGGACCCACGCTTTGACGCGAGTGAGGTTGTGGAACAAGCGAGCCCGGTCGACCCACAGATCGCGGATCACGGGGAACTTGCTCATGGGCTCGAGCGTGATCGCATCGCCCTCGAGCGGGGCATACTCGTCGACCAGGCACGAGCAGGACTGACGCACGCGTCCGTTGATGACCATGGTGCAAGCGCCGCAGACCTCCTCGAGGCAGCCCGAGTCCCAGACTACCGGGGTCGTCTTCACACCGTCGGTGGTGATCGGGTTGGCGGCGATCCACTTCAGCGAGGAGATCACATTCGCACCCTGCTCAACGGGGACCTTGAATGATTCCCACCGGCTGGGCTTGCCCGGACCATCGCACCGCTTGATCTTGAAGATCACACTGCGACCCTCGACCGCTTTCTTGCGGTTGGCCCGTCGCATGTCTGCATCGAATGCGTGTGATTCTGCGTCACTCATGACTCGTATCCTTTGCTCGAACGCCCGCTGTGCGCGTTCGTATGTACTCAGCTGCGATCAGGCGTTTGCCTGCGCGACCTGCTTGGGTGGGATCTTCTCTTTGTTGGTACCCGAATCGACCTTGCCGTAGTTGCGTGGGCGGAGCTTCACAAGCCCTGCCTTCACTTCGACAAACTCGATGTCGCTCTTACCAGTTTCTTTGTTGAACTTGGCGACCGAGGTCTTCCAGAAGCGTTCGTCGTCACGCTCCGGGAAGTCGGTGCGGTAGTGCGAGCCGCGTGATTCCTCACGCAACAGCCCGGCCTTGGCGATCGCCTCGGCCAGGATGAGCATATCGCCCACGCTGCGGGCATAGCTCAATGACTGGTTGGTCCACATCGCCCCGTCACCCAGCTCCACCCTGCTGAATCTCTCACGCAGCTCGTCGAGCTTTGCAAGGCACTTCTCCAGGCCCGGGCCGGTCTTGACCACGGTCGAGGCGGCGTTCATGATCTCGCCCATCTCCTGACCGATCTGGTACGGGTTGAGCGACTGGTCGCCCTTACCTGTGTTCACCGAGGCCATGAGCTTGTCGTGCTTGGCCTGCTCGGCCTGCTGGGCCTGATCGAAGATCGACTGGTCCAACTCGCTGGCGGGGGTATCGACACCATCACGCACATAGTTCACGACCGAGACGCCGTTGCACAACCCATCGAAGATGCAACTGAGCAACGCGTTGGCACCCAGGCGCGTCGCGCCGTGGTAGGCGAAGTTCACCTCACCGAACGCGTAGAGCCCGGTGATGTTGGTCATCGCGTTGTTGTGGGCACCGATCGTCAGGCCGTGGCCGGGCTGGGCATCGATTGGGATCGGGTTGCCGGGCTTGTGCTCGGTGCCAGGCTGCTCGGGCTGGTAGTCGCCCGGGGTGTAGGTGGTCCACAGGCCACCCATCGAATAATGCACGGCTGGGAAGATTCGCATCGGGGTGTAGCGTGGATCGTCACCCACAAACTTCTCGTAGATATCCAGAATGCCGCCCAGCTTGCGTGTCAGGTACTCGGGGTCTTTGTGGGTCAGGTCGAGGTAGACCTGATTGCCCCCGTTGATCCCCATGCCCTCGTTGACACAGACATCGAAGATCTCACGCGTGGCGATATCACGCGGCACAAGGTTCCCGTACTTGGGGTACCGCTCCTCGAGGATGTAGTAGCGTTCGCTCTCCGGGATATCGGTGGGCTTGCGGGTGTCGCCCTTTTTGCGGGGCACCCAGACACGACCACCCTCGCCTCGGGCCGATTCGGACATCAGTCGGCACTTGTCGGCCCCCGGGATCGCGGTCGGGTGGACCTGAATCATCTCGGGGTTACCGTACCACGCTCCGGCCTGGTAGCAACGCGAAGCCGCACCGCCGGTGCAGATGATCGAGTTGGTCGATTTTCCGAACACCAGCCCGCAGCCACCGGTCGCCATGACGACGGCGTCGGCACGGAAGCTGCGGATCTGCATCGTTCGCATGTCCTGAGCGACGATGCCCACGCAGCGCCGGTCCTCTCCCTCACCCTCGGTGATCGGGTAGAGGAACTCCCAGAACTCCATCATGTTGACCTTGCCTTCGGAGGCAAAGCGACGGGTCTGCTCGTCGAGTGCGTAGAGCAGCTGCTGCCCGGTGGTCGCGCCAGCGAAGTGGGTCCGCTTAAAGAGCGAGCCGCCGAAGAGGCGCAGGTCCCGGAAGCCCTCGCTCGACCGGTTGAAGGGCACGCCCATGCGATCGAGCAGGTCGATAATCTTGGGGGCCCAGTTGGCCATCTCCAGTACCGGATGCTGGTCGTTGAGGAAGTCGCCGCCGATGAGTGTCTCATCGAAGTGCTGGTACTCGCTGTAGCCCTGCTGGCGTGCGACCTCGTTGCACGCGTTGATGCCGCCCTGGGCGCAGACGCTGTGCGAACGCTTGACAGGGACCATCGAGAACAGGTCCACCGGGACGCCCGCCTCAGCGATGCGGACCGAAGCCGCAAGCCCCGCGAGCCCCCCACCGACGACAATCACTCGTTTTTCATCAGCCATGTCTTCATTCTTCTTCGTTGCTGAGCGTCTTGTGGACGCGTTGCTGATTGGTGCGTGTACCGGCGATTAGCCGTCGATGTCCGTTTGCTCGATCGCAGCCGTTTCGGTATGACTCCCCGAATCCATCGGCAGGGAATCAAGCTTCATTGCTTCCTCGACGCCCCGGGCCTGCTCGTAATCGAGCGTGGCGAAGCCGACGACTGAGACCCATGCCATGATCATCAAGACCGCGCCCAGACCCGCACAGGCAAAGCCCCATCGCTGCTGGGCCTTGCGGGAGATCGTGAGCCCCCATGTGATCGCCGCGGTCCAGAGCCCGTTGGCGAAGTGGAAGACCAACGCGGAGACACCGATGAAGTAGAAGATCGACACAAACAGCCCGGTCGTGGTGAACTGCTCGGTGCTGCCCTGCAGTGCGTGCGCCAGCGTTGAGGCGGCGTGCTCATGCGACCATTTGGCGGCACCCGGGAGCCAGTCCCAGCCCCACCGCAGTGTTGCCACATGGTAGAAGATGAAAAAGATCCCGAAGTAGCCAGTTAGTCGCTGCAGGGTGTACCGGGCGTTGCCGCCGTACTTGTAGTCACCGTTGTTGGGACGACCCGACATCGCGTAGACCACACCCAGGATCGAGTGAAACCCGATCGAAGCCCAGAGGGTGATCTCAATCAGCAGCAGCAGGGGCATGTTGTTGATGAACTCGACCTCGTGCTGGAAGGTGGCGATCGAACGATCGATCCAGCCGTCCCCGTGTGCGCGGCTGTTGAGCCCCCCCCATGCGATGGTGGAGTTGGTCGTCAGGTGCATGATCAGGAACACGCCCACCGGGACAATGCCCGTGAGCGAGTGTAATCGACGCAAGAGGAAGTGGTGCTTCTGCATTGGTCCGCTTTGGTCGCTCACCGTGAGTCTCCGGTTTCGATTGTGCATGCCCCGCTCGGGGGCTGGAACGCGTCAGGTTCCGATGACAGTGTCTTGTTGTATCGGCCATCTCGCTCTGAACGATCAAGCACGAAATGAATCAGGCAATCGGGTCAGATCTTCAGATTCGGACCCGCCGGGCCACCCATCGGGTTGGTGTTGGGGTCCTGCATCTGCTCCAGGGTCCCGTCGGCCGCCGCCTGCTCGACCGCCTTGGCGACCTCGACGAACTGCATGCGCAGCTCATTGACCGTGCCATCGATCATTTCCTGCTCTTCATCGCTGAGGTTGCCCTTGGTCTTTTCCTGGACGACCGCGAGCAGATCAATGTTGAGCTTGGCCACCTCGAGCGAGACCATCGAACGCCCCGACTGATCGGGGATCGCCCCCAAGTACATCAGCGCTTGGGTTGCAAAGAGACTGATCAGTTCACGAAAGCCCAGCTTCTCTGGGAGCCCGCCCGGGCCGGGTCCCTGCTCAGCTTTCTCTTTCTCGGCTGCTGCCAGCTTCTCTTTCTCGGCCTTGGCCGAGGACTTCCAATCGTCGTCCACAATGATTTTCGGGGTCTCTGAATCTGACATGCCGGTCTCCGTTCGGTTAGAATCCATCATAGCGCCCGACAGCATGAAAGCACACATAATGATCCCTATTCGACCCCTCCTCGGCTCCCGATGCACCGCGTTCCTCGTACTCAGTGCGGGCACGTTGCTGCTCTCTGCGGGGTGCAACAACCCCAAAGTATCCGGGCCCCGTACCGAATCACCCGAATCGCTGACGATGGACGACTTCATCGCCATCGACGCTTCGGCCTCGACACGCCCCCAGCAGCCCGACAGCATCAGCACCGCACCAACCAGCGTCCAGCACGACGCCCCGGAGCAAACCCATCCCCCGAGCGAGGGCATCACCCTGGCGAGTCCCGGCCCCAGCGCGAGCCCGAGCGTGCCAAGCGTACGCCCGGTCGAAATCGCCAACCCCAGCACCCCAGTGGCAGGCAGCGCCGACCAGACATCCACCCAGCGACGACTGCAACTACTCGACGCGAAGGTCGGCGATGTCAACGGCAAACCCATCTTCACCAGCTCGTTCTTCGCCCCGATCGAAGCCCGCCTTCTTGCCGAAGCACAGCAACTCCCCCTCAATGACTGGCGTGGCAGCGCCGGACGAATCATCGCCCAGCGCCTCGACGGCATCATCGCCGACGAGCTGCTCCGAGCCGAGGCGCTCGCCTCCCTTACACCCACGCAGCGCGTCGGGCTCCAGGCCTTCCTGAGCGGCTTTCGAAACAACCTCCTCTCTGAAAACTTGGGCAGCTCCCAGCTGGCCGAACGCCGCATCCAGGAACGCGAGGGCATCACCCTCGACGAAGCGCTGCGCCAAAAAGAAGTAGACACACTTGTCCAACTCACGCTTTACAGAGAGATCAACCGTCGCGTCAATGTCTCATGGCGTGACATCAAGCAGCGGTACGAGCGCGACATCGACCAGTTCTCACCGCCACCGACCGCGGTGCTGCTGGTGATCCGTGCCTTCAAGGACGAAACCGAGAAGGTTGAGCAGATCAAGGACGCCCTCGCCTCGGGCCAGGACTTCGCTGACATCGCCGCAGGGCCGCTGAACAACTACAACACCGACCAGAGCGGACAGCAGCGGATCCTCATCGACGGCTCATTCGAAGAAACCCAGTTCTTCGGCCCAGAAGCGCTGAACGAAGCCACACGGGGGCTGCAGCTCGGTGATTCGGTGGGCCCCATCGAACTCGGATCGAGTGTCTACTGGATCAAGCTGAGCGACATGGAGCAGGAAACGATCTCCCTCTACGACGCGCAGCTCAAAATCCAGCGAGAACTGACGGCCCAACGACGCGAAGAAGCCAAGCAGCAGTACTTCGATCGCCTGCAGGAGCGTGCCCGTGTCTCCACACGCGACCAGGTGCTCGTCCGCCTCTTCGAGATCGCCGACAAACGCTACGCACCCAAACGGTAACGATGCTTGGCCGCAAACCCAAGAGCGTCTGGGTGCGTGGGGAACGCGCAGCCGAGCGATACCTGAAACGCAACGGATTCAAAGCGATCGCCCGCAATCTGCGCCTGCCCATGGGCGAGATCGACCTGCTGTGCTTGGAAAAGCACTCGGGCACGATCGTCATCGTTGAGGTCAAGGCCCGCGACTACGCCCCCGACGCCAAGCGCCGCATCGACCCCATCGCCAGCATCACCCAGAAAAAGCAGGCCAAGCTCCGCACCCTGGCGAGGGGCATCAAGCAGATGCCCGCGTATGCCGACAAGCCCATCCGCATCGACGCGGTCAGTGTGCGATTCGTGCCGGGACAACGAACACCCGAGATCACCCACTACCCGGGCTGTGTGGGCGATTCCTGAGCGGGCTGCTCGGTCGATTCAGGCAGCGTCAACGCTTCGGCCTGGTTGGTGGGCGGACGCAGCGCCCCGCGGAACTTCGCTTCGAGCTTGGCTTCCTCGAACTCCTGCTTGTCGATACTCGTGGGGATGATCAGCGAGAACATCGAACCCGAGCCCAGTTCGGAGACAAGCTGGATCTCGCCCTGCAACAGCCGCGTGAGCTCGAGCACAATCGCCAGCCCCAGCCCGGTACCCGTGTGCGAGCGGGTGTGGGACGAATCGACCTGCTGGAACTTATCAAAGATCCGCTTCTGATCATCCGGTGCGATCCCCTCGCCGTTGTCGATGATCGATATCCGTACCCGGTCCTCGCCCGTCCCATCATCTCGGGTCAGCTCGGCACGCAGCGTGATCTCGCCGGCGGTGTTGTCGTTGCCCGTGAACTTGACGGCATTGGACAACAGGTTGAACACGATCTGCTGGAACTTCTTTGGATCGCTCTCGATGATCGGTAGATCCGGGGACACATCGAGCTGCACCTTGATGCCCTTCTTGCGAGCCAGCGGGTGGATCAGCCCCACAAGTGCCTGGCAGGTGTCGCTCAGATTCATCGGCGCCAGGTTCAGCTCGACACGCCCGGCCTCGATCTTGGCCATCTCCAGCAGCGACTCGATCATCTCCAGCAGCGTGCGCCCTGCGCTGACGATGTTGAAAAGGTACCGCTCCCGCTTGTTCAGCTCGCCCGACTCCTGATTGATGTCCCGGCCCGGCCCCGGGGTCGGCTGGGTGTCGTCCTCGGCGCCAACGGCGATCTCCTTGCGGGCGATCTCCAGCAGCAGCTCGGCAAACCCAATAATCGCGTTCAGGGGGGTGCGCAGCTCGTGCGACACGCTCGCGAGGAACTCGCCCTTGAGCCGCGCCGACTCGAACAGGGCCGTATTGGCCTCGGCCAGCTCGGTGAGCTTGATGTCCATCGCCTTGTTGGCATCACGCAGTTGGTCACGCTGACGCGAGAGCTCGACGAGCATGAGGTTGAGCGTCTCGGCCAGCTCCTCGAACTCATCGCCCGTGTCGATCTGGCATCGCGTCTCCAGATCGCCGTCCCGGACCAGCTCGGCCGTCTTCTGCAGCGAAGCGACGGGGCTCAGGATCAGGCGGTTGATGATCGTCGCGTAGACCACCAGCGCCACCGCCAGCACCACCGCACCGGCGACAAAGACATAGAGCAGATTCACCACCAGCAGCCAGCCCGAGCCGTCCGCACGGTGCTCCAGCAGCACCACACCCGTCACCTGGGCGTTGTTGTCCCGCACCACCCGGGCATAGCGATAGACCCGGTTCCACCCGTTCCAATCGGCATCGAAGTGCTCGACCCGGGTCGTCGATTGGTTGAATCGCTGCATCGACTGGGCCAGGAAGCGGTTTTCGCGGAGCTCCGCGTCGATCTGGTTGCGGGTGAGCGACCGGATCGTCGCCCCGGACGCCTTGAACTCTTCGCTGCTGCTGCCCGGCTCGTGATCATGGGCCCAGGTCGCGTAGACCGTGCGTGCCAGCTCAATCTCACCAGCCCCAACGAGCCCGTTCATACGCAGCAATGGCAGCGAGAGGGCGATCGTGATCACCAGCGCCGTCGCACCGCCGACCAGGAGCAGACACTTCGTCGCCAACGACAGCTCGCCGAACCAGTCCCGGATGTCCTCAATCGTGGTCACAGCATCGAGTCTATCCCAAGTTGAGCGCAAGGGTTGGGCAAGGGGACTTCCCGGCGTACACTACCCGTCCATGGCCCAGAAAACCGTTTATCTCGAGACCTTCGGCTGCCAGATGAACGAACTCGACTCCGAGCTCGTCGCCGGCTCCCTCGGCGCACTCGGCTATCGCTTCACCCGCGATGCCAACGATGCCGACATCGTTCTTTACAACACCTGCTCCGTCCGAGAGCGTGCCGAGCAGAAAGTCTGGTCGCGTCTGGGCGATATGCGCAAAGAGAAGTTCAACAAGCCCGACCTCGTCGTCGGCGTGCTCGGGTGCATGGCCGAGCGGGACGGCAAGGACCTGATGGCCCGCATGCCCGTCGTCGACATCATGTGCGGCCCGGCCGAACTCGACAAGCTCCCCGAGCTCCTTGACAACGCCGTGCGGACCAAGTCCTCGCTCGCGAGCGATGACCCGGATAAGGCCCGGCGACGATCCGCCAAGCAGGTCGCCCTGCAGGGGGCCGCCTCGCGTCGATCATCGACCCTCGCAGCGGCGGGCGACTCCCTCGAATCGCTCGATCTGGGACGCATGGTCTCGCCCATCGATACCGACGGGCGACGCAGCGCCTATGTGCGGATCACCCGCGGGTGCAACAAGTTCTGCACCTACTGCGTGGTGCCTCATACCCGCGGTGCGGAGATCCATCGCCCGCCCCAGCACATCATCGACGAGATCAAGGCCCTCGCGGATACCGGGATCATCGAGATCACCCTGCTCGGGCAGACAGTGAACCATTACCGATACGAGCACGACTCGGCCGTCACGCTCGACGGCGTGCTCCAGCCTCAGAAGGGGCGGACCTACAAGGGCTCGCACCACCGCGACGCGTTCGCCGGTGCCAACACCACCACATTCGCCGACCTGCTCTACCGCATCCACGAGGAGGTCCCCGCGATCCAGCGTCTGCGCTTTGTGACGAGCTATCCCCGTGACTTTGGTGACGATGTGCTCGAGGTCATCCGCGACTGCCCGCGCATCTGCCGATACATCCATGTGCCCGCCCAGACCGGGTCCAACCGCATGCTCAAGATGATGAACCGCGGGTACACGATCGAAGAATACAACGAGTTCATCGATCGCACGCGTGAGTACCTCGATCAGCCGGAGATCGGACGCCCGCTCATGCTCTCGGGCGACATCATCGTCGGGTTCCCCACGGAAACCGATGAGGACCACGAGCTCACCAAGCAGATGCTTGAGCGCTCGCGGTACAAGAACTGCTTCATCTTCAAGTACTCGCCTCGCCCGGGCACCGTTGCGTACGACAAGATCCCCGACGACATCCCCGACGCGATCAAGCGCGTCCGCAACAACGAACTGCTGGCGATGCAGGCCGACATCTCCGACTCGATCGCCCGCGAGCAGGTCGGGCGTGAGTTCGATGTGTTCGTCGAGGGGTTGTCGCGACGCGAGCACAAAAAGCGAGGCACCGACATCAAGCCCGGCTCGGGCATGGTCGGCATCACCATCAACGGGGCCGCGTCCAAGGCACCTGTCGCGGTCCTCGATGAGGCCCCCGCCGGCGAGACCGTCCAGCTCTCCGGGCGGACCGACGGCGACCTGATCGTGTTCTTCGATGTCCCGTCCGACGGCGAGAAGAAGCCGAGCGATTACATCGGACAGATGGTGCGGGCGAAGATCACGGCTGCGGATCGGCTGAATCTGAATGGAGAGTTGGTGTAGTATTCGTCTGTGAAGTTTGACAAGCACATGCACGAATATGAAGCCCGGGTAAAGCGATTACGCGACTCCTATACCCTTCGCAGAGATCAACTGCTTGATCAGATAGAAGTAGCATTCCGGCATGTTTCACGCGGTTCCGGTACGACATTGCATGAGGCTCATGTAATCGACAACTACGGGACACAGCAACAACGAGCCGAAGCACGCTCGCTCGATACGGATACGCATTGGTCACAGGTTGATGTTATCAACATCGACCCTGGTGGATTCTGTATCGGGTTTCTGGATGAGATCGGGTTCAAGTACTATCTGCCGGCCTACATATCCGCAAGTCTTCGACACGGGTATCGTGATATCTTTGACGACTTTGTCGATTCAAATGTATACGAACACACGATCTATCGACTCACTCCACGGGACGACGATGATCTTCAAAAGTACAAGATCCTCGATATGCCACAAAGTAGTTGTGTAGCTCGATTCCTTGTGCTTGATCTGATTCTGGATCCATACGAATCAAATCCTGACTCAGTGCGCGATTCCAATAACTTCGAGGCCCTCGATGCGTATTGGAAGAAGTTCCTCTCACATTCTGAGAAAAAGGAACTTCACCAAATGTGGCCCAAAGTCTTCTGATTACAGTTCACTCGTCAAACTGCTCCCGCGCCCGACGCTTGGCTGCGAGCAGCGGGTTGTCGCGCTTGGTTTCTTCCGCTTTCTGCTCAGGCTCTGACTTCTTCTCCGGCTTCGCACGCATCATCGGCGAGCGATCAATATCCGGCGTCTCAGGCGCACTCGCCCGGGCCTGCTGACGGGTTGCGAAGGCCTGCTGGATCTGCTCACCTCGGATCGCCTTCGCTGCGGCGATCGTGTCCTCTCGCGCCTGCGCCACCCAGTGGTCGAACGCGACGCGGCGCATCGCCAGATCGATCAGGAACAGCACAAAGGCGATCGCGATCAGCGTCGTCCAGATCGGCTGAAGCGAACGACGCACAGTCAGCCCCTCGCGCGAGAACAGATCCACCGCATCGGTCGATCCAAGATCAAACACACGCCCGCCGCTCCGTTGGGCGAGTGCGATCAGTGACTGTGGGTCTGCATCAAGGTGCGCGAACTCAGCCGAGCCGCTGACTTCGAGACCAGCGATGGTCGGCTGCAGCGCCTGCCCGCCGTCGCTGGGCGAGGCAATCAGCACATGCACCCCGGGTGACAACGCCGGGGTCTGCCCGGTATACCGTCCCGCGCCCACCTGCGAAAGGGTGATCGATTGCGCCTGCCCTGACTGGTCGTATTGCTGCAGCTTAACCGTGAGCCCGTCGATTGGAGCGCCCTGCTCGTCGATCGCGTTGTATTCGATCTCTGCACTGCTCCCTTTCATGCTGATGGTCAGCTCGCCCGGCGATTCATCACCCGACCGCATCGTCCACGCGCTCAGGGTCCCCCAGAGCTGCGCAAAGACAGGGTCACCGATCCAGTTCCTCGCCCACTGACCGACATCAGAGGTGAACACCGCCACACGCCCAAGCCCAGCTTGGTGGTACGCGAGCACCGGCTCGCCCTTGCTCGAGACGATCGGCGTCCTCACTCGCGGGTCATCGCCGATGCGTTCGGTCATCACAAGCCCACCGAGCGTGGGCAACTCGCCCAGCGTACCCGTCGCGGCACTCTGTGAATCGAGCACAATCGGCGCAAACTCACCCTCGCGCACCATCGGGGTCCGCACCACCCGGATCGCCTTCAGAAAGATCGTCGGCAGCACGCTCGGGTTGCGGACCCGGTAATACACCCCGCCAGAACGCCTGGCGATGTCGCGCATGCCCTGTTCGTCCGCGTCATCGCCCACCGCGATTGTCGAGACCTTGATCCCCTGCTCACCGAAGGCGTCGGCCAGATCGGGCAGCTCGCCCGGGTTCATTGACTCGCCATCGGAGAGCAGCACCACATGCTTGGTGTTCGCCTCGACCGAGTTGAGCATCCCCTGCGCCACCCTCAATCCCGCACCGATGTTGGTGCCACCCCCGCTGCCGATCGATTCGATGCGTGACCGGGTGTCTTCGGGGCGATCGTTGGTGCCAATATCGACCACCGTGCGGGCGTTGTTGCTGAACGAGACAACGCCGATCAGGTCCCGCTCGTCAAGTATCGCCAGCGCCTCAGCCGCCGACTCGTTGGCAATCTGTTGCTGACTCCGCGAGGACCCTGTGATCTTGCGGCGCATCGAGCCCGATGAATCGAGCACGAGGACCACCGCGACCTGAGGCGTGATCAGATCGTCTGCCACATCGAGCTTCACGGGCAGGATCTCCTCGATCACCGAGCCCTGCCACCCACCGGCGCCGAGCGCTTCATGCCCGCCGATGAAGATCACCCCACCGCCCAGATCCCGCGTGTAGGCACTGAGCAGCCCATCGCTTCCGCTTGGCAACCCGTCGCGAGGCGTGTTGACCAGCACCACCAGATCGAACGACTCAAGATCGAGCAGATCACTCGGGAACGCGCTGGGCAACCGGTTCTCCACCACCCACTGCTCAGCCCCCAGCACCCGCTCAAGCTCGGCACTCTCACGGGCACCACCCTCGAGCATGGGCGAGACCACGAGCACCCGCCCACGCGAGCGAGTCATGGTCACACCGCCCGCGCGGTTGTTCTGCAGACTCGTGTCACCGCTGTACTGCTGTGCCCCATCGATCTCGTCCGGGGTGTATTGCGCCTCAAACCGATGTACACGGGACGGGCCGAGCGTCATGGGCACCAGCAAGACCCGCTGGCCGGGTTCCAACCGCACGCGCATCGCGCTGCCGGGCGCATCGCCGTTGAGGTCGATCTGCTCGCCGTTGTCGCTGATGCGGAGTTCGCCGCTCGATCGTGCGAGCGAACGGATCACCACACGCGCCTCGATCTGCGCACCGGGCAAGGCACGCGTGGGCACTTCAATCGACTCGACGATCACTTCTTCATTGATCTCGTAGCGTATCGGGACCACATCGATCTGCACATCGCCGGGCACACGATCGAGCCCGGGCGTGGTCGATCGCCCGTCGCTGAACACCACGATGCGGGCATTGCTGCCCGGCGGCACCAGCGAACGAGCACGCGCAATCGCTCCGGGTAGGTCGCTGCCGTCGATCGGCGTCTTCGTAACCGACCGGTCGAGCACCCCGGTGCGCGATGGGGCGGCCACCACGCCCGCATTCCCATCGAACGCGATCAATGCGATTCGATCATCGTCCTCCCGGGTCCCGATCGACCTCGCCAGAAACGCGCGAGCCGCTCGATCAATATTGATCGGCTGCCCCAACTCATCGGTCCCGAACCGTGCAAAGCTCTGCACCGAACCGGAGACATCAACAACACCGATCAGCGTCAAATCGTCGGCTTCCTGTACCCGATACACGCCACTCATCGCAAGCGCCAGTGTGGTCAGCAGCAACGCCCGCGAACCAACGCCGAGCGCTCGGCGTCCCCTTGGGATGCCCCGCATCGCGTGCCAGCCCCAAACTGCGCTGAGCACACCCACAATCGCGAGTAGCAGCCATACGGGATGGTCGATGTCCAGATTCACCCGTCGTTGCCCGATCCTTCGCTGGGCTTGCTGGGGACCGCGTCCTGCCCCTGAGGCGCGATGGTCCCGCCACCCTCGATCGCGTCGGCACGCTTCTTCACCCGCTCGAAGGCCTCGCGCACCAAGTGTCGGTAACGCCGAGGAACCTGCTGCTCATCGATCGCCCGCTGCGCCTGCTCCGATGCCCTTCGGAACCGCTGTGCGGTCTCGCTCGACTGACCCGGTGCTGGTCGCTCACCCTCCGGTCCGTACCACTTGCCCACCGGCTCGCCGCCCGAGCCGCCCTCCTTATCCCGCGCATCGATGGGGACCGAGGTACTCTGGTTCTGATCCAGAACTGTTGGCTCGGTGTTGGGATCGCGTTCGCCATCGCCCGCACCACCCGGTCGCTGCTGGTCCTCTGGCTGTTCAGGCATCCGTCCCGACTGGCCGACCTCGTCTCCCTCAGGCCGGTCCTCAGGACTGGTCAACCGACGCGCCTGCTCGCGCAACCGCTCCGCGTTGCGTTCGTTCTCTCTGGAACGCTGCTGCTGCTCGCTCATCTTTCGAAGCCGCTCCTCGAGTGATTCATCCGAATCACCCTGCCCCTCCTCGGGCACTTCACGAGGCTCGCCTCCACCATCTTCCTGACCCTGTTCCTGGGCCTGCTCTTGACCCTGTTCTTGGTCCTGGTCCTGCCCTTGCTGTTGCTCCTGCCCCTGTTCTTCTGCTTCGGGCTCGCCCTCTTGCTGCTGAGCCGAGGATTGATCCATGCCCTCCTGCGGCTGGTCCTGGCCCTGCTCCGACTCGCCACCCTTACGCGGCTCACCCTGCTCGGACGCGTTCTCACCCGACTCGCCCTGCCCCTGCTGCTCCTGCTCGGACTCACCCTGTTCCTGATTCGACTGATCCTGCGGCTGGCTCTGCGGCTCGTGGCCCTCCTGCCCAGGCTCAGATTCGCTCCCCTCTGGCTCGTCGCGTTCCTGAGACTCGCCTTGCCCCTGCTCCTCCTGCTGGTTGGGCTGCGATGGATCCTGTTCCGCCTGATCCGCCTGCTTCTCGGGCTTCTCGCGAACACGCTCGGCCTGCTCACGCAGTGATTCGCTCAGTTCGCGCTGGGGCTCAGGCGTCGATGCCTCCTCTGTCTGCGTCGGCTCGCTGGGCTCGTCGGGCTCAACCGCATTGGCAAGGTCCTCCAACTGCTGTGCGATGCGATCCCGCTCTTCGGGGGTCATCTCCTTGAGCTGATCGTTCAGGGCTTCGATCTGATCTGCGGCCTCATCGAACCGCTGATCACGCAGCGACTCGGCGAAATCATCGACGCGCGGATCCCACTGTTCCTCACGGAACTCTGCCTGATTCTGTGCCGCCTCGATCGATTCGCTGATCGCCTTGGCCTGCTCGCGGGCGGCTTCGGATTCATCCTCCAACGCATCGGCGATCTCGTCGAGCTTGGCGGCGGTCCGAGCATCGGCCTCCTGCTCATTCGTCACACCCTGCTCCAGCTCTTCGCGAAGCGATTCCAGTTCGCGCAACTCCTCACGAACGAACTCAGGGGTCGATTCGTCATTCGCAAGCTCGTCTGTCAGCTCCTGGGTCGACTCAATCTGCGCCAACGCTCGCGTGGGCGGCTCCAGACTCGGCGGCTTGGGGGCTTGCGTCAGGGTGGGCATCCAGAAGCCTGTCCCCGCAATGACCATGATCAGAAGCCCCGACCACCACCACGACTGGGTCTCGGCATCGGGCTGGGCCGCATGGGCATCGATCCCGGTAGCCAACGCATCGGCATCCCGCAGGGCCAGCTCAATAAAACCCGATGCCTGATCGTCGCCGCCGCGTGCCAGCTCGATCGCAGATCGCAGCCGACTGCTCAGCCCCAGACGCTCGTCGAGCACCCCCGCCGAGCTGGTCGAGCTTGGGATCTTGACCCACGCGCGTCCGATCGCCCAGACCGCCGCCACAAGCACGGCCGCGAAGATCAGCAGCCACCACGGGCCGAACTGCCCACCAAGCTGCAATCGATCGATCAGCAGCAACACGATCACGACGCTGAGAGTCCAGATGAGCACCCGTCCCATCTCGTTCTGGACCAGACGCAGCAGAATCGCACGGCGTGCCGCGCGGCTGAGTTGGGTCACCGAGTTGGGGGTGTGCATGACGCTCATGGTGTCCTTTCATTCTACTGCACTCCCCTTCTGTACGATGCAAACTCCCCTCAGGGTTGGAAACAGCACAATCGATCTGAGCGTGCTACGCTCGATGCATGCCTCACCACGCTGATCTACTCGAACTCCCCGTCGTGCTTGCTTCCCTGGTCGCGTCTGAGCCGCTCGATGAAGCGATGAGCGAGCGGGTCTTTCTCGCCCTGCTCAATGGCGCGTTCGACGAGGCCCAGATCGGGGGGCTGCTGGCGTTGATCCAGACCCTCCCACCAAACGCCCAGACCCTTACTGGGGCGGCACGGGCCATGCGAGCTCATGTCCAGCGGGTGCCATACGCCCTCCAGCAGGGCGAGACCCTGCTCGATACCTGCGGCACGGGCGGGGCTCCCAAATCGTTCAATGTTTCGACCGCAGCCGCCATCGTCGCCGCATCGGTCACTCCACCTCAGGGATCGCCCGTTTCTCGCGTGGTTGTGGCCAAACACGGCAACCGGTCTCGGACCGGGCGGGGCTCCGCTGAAGTCCTGCAAACGCTCGGTGTGCATGTCGATGCCACCCCAGAGCAGCAAGCAACATGCCTGCGGGAATCGGGCGTGTGCTTCTGCTTTGCCATCCACCACCACCCGGCGATGAAGCACGCGATCGGCCCCCGACGCTCACTGGGGATCCCTACTCTTTTCAATGCGCTGGGACCGCTGACCAACCCCGCCGGGGCGGATCGGCAGCTCATCGGGGTCTACAGCGATGCGCTCGTTGAGCCCATGGCCCAGGCCCTGGCCAACCTCGGGGCCACCCGCGCCATGGTCGTGCACAGCACCGACGGGCTCGATGAACTCTCAACGACGGCACCGACCCGCGTCATGCATGTGCAGGCGGACAAGCTCCGCGAAGAGATGATCGATGCAGTCGACTTGGGGATGCCCCGGGTCTCACTCGATCAGTTGCAAGCAAACAGCGTCGAACACAGCGCAGAGATCATGCTCGACATCTTCTCAGGCAACCCCAGCCCCTACCGCGATATGGTCTCGTTCAGCGCGGGGGCCGCAGTCGTGGTCGCGGGCGTGTGCGATGACATCAGCACGGGCATCGAGCTGGCGCAGCAGGCGATCGACACAGGCAAAACGAAAGCGACACTCGATCAGCTGATCCGAGTGTCGCGTGATACGTGAGTTGATGTTCGTTTTCAATCCTCGAGCGTGTACCCGTTGCCAGCAAGCACATTGAGCATGCTGTGCACGGCGTGATCGTTCAGGGGGATATCGGTGTGGAACCGATCGGTCACGAGCAACGCCCGTTGCGGCTCTGGGTCGCTTGGGCGATTGACCAGCATCAGCACGCCGTCGAGCGGCTGGGTCGCCAGCCACGACTTGACCTTGAGGGGATAATCAGCCGCGTCGTTCGGCGTTGAGCCCAATGCGTTCTGCAGTGCCGCGGTCATGTTGATTGAGGATTCGTCTTCGCCCTCGGGTACAACGCTGCCGACGAACTGCACGCCGTGGGCACCCATGTGCTCCGTGCCGCTGACGAGCGAGTGCATTAGCTGCGGCTCGATGGGCTGAACCAGCATGGGCACAAGCAGCAGCTTGGCATCGACTTCGGGGAGGACATCGTGCTCCGCGTGTGTGTGATCGATGTGGCCAGCGTGATCGTCATGGTCCGCGTAATGCTCGTGATTGCTCACGGTCACGCTGACGCCCCCAGTTTCGATATGTGCATCGGGGGGAGTGGGCACCGCCGGAGTCGAGATGGCATGCGCATCATTTGGTGCGTGGATCACCACGCTGCCGGTGTTCTGCGATGTGCTGAAGGTATCGCCCTGGAAAAGGCCATACACGACCACCCCGCCCGCGAAGAGCACCCCCATACCCAGCAGCCCAGCGAAGATCACCGCCGCACCCGGGGTGTTGGAGTAGTCGCTCTTGCGTCCACGCCGACCGGCGCGTGCTTGGCTGATGCGTTTGGCCGCGTTCTCGCGTCGCTGGTGCGCTCGTGCCCGAGCACTCTTGAGCTGCTCGCGGGCGGGGAGACGATCGCTGGGATCACGCAGTGGACGCTGCCGCTGGACCGGCATTGCCGGTGCTGCGGGGCGCTTGACTTGCTTCCGTCGCGGGGTTGCGACGGGGGCACCGGCAACCCGGTAACGCCCGGACCAGAAATCGGTGGCGGTCTGCGGGCGACCCACACGACCGTCCTTCCCCATTGGGGGCTGCACGCGTGGTGGCACGGGCGAGCCCGCCATACGCTTGAAATCAGGGCGAACGCTGTCGTCCCACTCGGGCGCGGGGACACTGTCGACCATATCTTCGGCGGCCTGGTCGCCCTGCGACACGCTGGGCAGATCGATGGGCTTGAGTGAGAACGGGTCCTCGGCCTGCATCACGACATGCAGATCTGCGAGCATCGCCGCAGCGCTGGGATAGCGCCGGTCGTACTCGGCCATGGCTCGACGCACGATCCAGCGCAGTGCCTCGGGGCAACGCTTGGTGATCTGGCTCAGGCCGCCATGCGCAGGGAACGAGTTCTCGATCATCGAGTAGAGGACCGCACCGGCGGCATAGACATCGAACTTGGAACCATCGATCTGGTGGACCTTCACACCACGGAGCGCCTGCCGGACCAGCTCGGGGTCGCGGAAGTACTCGGTGCCATGCGTGGTCAGCGTCATCGCGCTGCGCATCGGAGTCACGAGCCCGAAGTCGACCAGGTGGGCGGTCGAGCCGGGGCCACGCCCGTCGACGATGATGTTGTCGGGCTTGACATCCTTGTGCCACAGCTCGGCGTTGTGATAGGTGTCCAACGCCACGAGCAGATCACGCGTGTAATCCATGGTCTGAGCGAGCTCGTCCTGCCCCAACCCCTCGGAGGGGCTGAGGGTGTGCAGACGCTGGGTGACGACCGAGAGCGACTCGCCCGGAACATACCGCATCACATAGAAAAAACGGTCCGGTGACATTTCGTGCTCAAGCACCAGGCCCAGCTGACGCGCGGCGTCCAGTGCCCGGCTCTCACGCACGATCTGCGGCAGGCTCGAGCCATCCTTGAGCGAGAAGACCTTGATCACAACCTGTTCCACCTCGCCCAGCTTGCGCTTGGCGAAAACGGCTTGTTTGACCTCGTCGGGCTCGGCGATATACAGCTTGCCACCCGAACCACCGCCCTTGAGCGAACCGACGATCTTGTAGCCATCGAACATGCCAACCCGCTTCTTGTTAGGCTTGTCGCGTGTCGGTGCGGCGGCCATGGCGTCGGGCACGCGTCGTTCGACACCCTCGAGCGCCCCACCAAGGCCGAACAGGCGTGCGGGGTTGCCGATGAAGAAACGGTACACACATCTGGAAGCACCACGCAGCTCAGACATCAGTGAGCCGGCGTAGTGCTTGGAAGCGGACCATCGCCCGATGACGATACTCAGCACCACCAACGGTGCGAACAGCACGCTGGCGAGTATTGAACTCACGAATCGGACGACATCGGTGATCTCCGCACCGATGAAGCTGAAGATGTTGCGTAGCACCAGGAAGGTGATGCCGAAGATCTTGCCGATCAGGAAGATCATCGCCGCCAGCACGAACGCGCCCAGTAGGACGGCCAGGATGACGCTGATCAGTGTGGCAATGCTCATGATTCGCTGCCCCTTTGAGCCGCGTATCGGGTTCGATCAGCCCAGAAGGGCCTGCTCGTCCTCGGCACGCAGCTGCATCTGCCGGTGGTAGATTTCTGCGATCGCCTCGTCGAACATGGCGTCAGCAGATTTATCGGCGGGACCGGTCTCCCCGCCACCATCGCTATTGGGATTCAGCTCGAGCCCATTTCGTTGGGCCTCTTCGAGTTCATCCTTTGTAAAGGAATATGTTGAGATGACCTCACCCAGTCGGCTGCGAAGCACACCCCGGATCTTGGCCAGGCGTCGGCTGATAGTCGGCTCGCTGACGCCGATCGCCACCGCCACATCCTTGCCCGACTGGCCGTCCAACACCCGCATGCGGTAGATCGAGAAGTCGGTAAAATCGGTTTCACGCTCCACCATGCGAATGGCAGCCTCAACCTTGGCGCAGAAGATTGATGTCTCGTACTGCTCATCCACGCCCTGGGTCGCGTCGGCCTTCATCCAGGTCTCGTCGAACTGGGCGTTCGCCTTGCCACCTCCGCGTTTGAGGGCCATGCGACGATCAATCTCGTCGCCCAGCACATGCTTAGCGATCGCCAGCAGCCAGGTGCTGAAGCGTGCCCCGCGTGCCGGGTCGTAGCGCTCGATTGAGTTTGAGAGCGCCGCGAGGGTCTCCTGAGAGAGATCTCGCACGGTCTCGACGCCGATGCGACCACGACCCCAGCGGGAGAGCTGGATCCGGATCACAGGGCCGAAGGTTTCCCACAGCTCAAACCAAGCGGCTTCGTCGTTGTTGCGCAGCCGGGCGATAAACCCGGTTGTCATATTCGTCATCATGAAAAAGACCCTCTCTGGCAGGCACCCATCGCCTGCCCGCCTGGTTCTTCGGAGCGCGTGAACAGTTTTTTACCGAGCAACTGTAACTCGTTTCTACCGTCAACCCCCTGTCTGAGGTTCAAATTCCCCGCTTATCGGATCTGAAACCCGCTCCGAAGCCCATTCATCGAGTGATTGAGAGTTTTTTGAGCCCGTGGTGAAATCGCGCCTCACCAAATCCCACACACCCTCCATCGGGCCGCTTCGGCTTGAACACGAAACTCCCGCCGGGCTGTTCCCAAGAACCCCGGCAAGACAAATCCCGCCGGGCGAACGCAGGAAAAGCCATTGCCCGGCACAGAAGCACTTGGAGGCAATCATGGGATGCATTGGCAAAACAGTAGTTCGAGGCGTCGTGATCACCGCCCTCGCCGGTGGTGTCCTGGTCGCCGTCGCCGGGCCGCACCGTGTTGGTGCTCTGGTCAACCAGACCCGCGGCAACATCGTCAGCGTCATCGATGACAACATCGACGACCCGATCATGCTTCGTGCACAGATCAAGAAGCTCGAGGCCCAGTACCCCGGCAAGATCGCCGAGGTGCGCTCGGATCTGACCGAGGTCCAGACCCAGATCGCGCAGCTGGAGCGTGAGCTGCAGATCGCGCGGAAGATCGTCGCACTCGCCGGAGGCGACCTTGAAGTAGTCGATTCACAGATCGCTCAGGCCCGCGTGACCCAGAACGCGAACCCCGGCGCGATCGTCCGCATCAGCTTTAACAACAACCCGATCGACCTCGACGACGCATACGCCAAGCGTCAGGAAATCGAGCGGACCCAGAACCTGTACGCAACCCGTGCGCAGGATCTGAGCACCGACCTGAGCTACCTGCACGATCAGGAAGCCCAGCTCGCCGACCTGCACGACCGCCTGACGAGCGAGCAGGCCGAGTTCGAGTCCAAGCTGTTCCAGCTCGATGCCCAGATCGACACCATCGCACGCAATGATCGTCTCATTGACATGATGGAGGATCGTCAGGCCACGATCGACGAGCACAGCCGTTTCCAGGCCAACTCGCTCGACCAGCTCAACAGCCGCCTGACCAACATCCGCACCGAACAGCGTTCGCGTCTGGAATCGATCGCCCGCAAGGATCAGAATACCGATTACACACGGGAAGCTGAGTACCTGATCGATCAGGAAGGGCGTGTCCAGGGTGTCGATCGTCATGAGGGGCTGCTGATTGAGCCCACCGTGATCGAGATCACCCCTGAGGACGCCAAGCCCTCAGAACCGATGGCCTCGAACAACTGACCCCAACCACATCAAGGCACCCACATTTCGGGACAACACCGCCCGAGGAGGCATCCGGCTCCTCGGGCGGTTGCCGTTTTGGTGCCGCCCAACACCGCTCAAAAAACAAAAACCCCCGGGCCGATTGGATCGGCTCGGGGGTGACACACCGGGATCAAATCAAACTCTGGGAGAGCGGGTGGATCGCCCGCCCGGAATCCGACCGGCGTGCGTTGCGTGCCGCCCCCTTAGCGGCGACGCCTGATCGCGTGTACCCCGAACAATGCGACCAGCATGCTCCCAGCCGGGGCGGGCACAATCACGATCTGACCGATTGTCTCGCTCCCGGTGAGATTCGGATTGGTCGAGTTGACGATCCCTTGCAGGAATGTGCCACCCGATGTATCCATGATCCCAGAGAGTGCAATGGTCTGGGCGTAGTTGGCATCGCCGTTGACGATCCAGTCGTTGACGAGGGAAGTGATGTCCCATTCATACACACCAGCGCCGCCCACCGAGGTGGTTGAGACCACGGTGTCCTCGGTGATGAACTGGTTGACGAAGTTCTGGTAGAACCCAGCGCCGCTGGTGGCGTGGTGATCGATGGTCGTCCATGGATCCTGGGCCAGTGCATGGGCTGAGATGCTGAATGGGTTCTCGCTGTCTGAGTCGGCCCCGAAGCCCCCCGAAACAACCTCGATCTGGAAGATTGCTGAGTCAACAGGGCCACCCAGGGAAGACCAGTCAAAGTCGTTGAACTCGAGGTAGGTGTTCTCATCGAAGACGCCGAACGCCGCTCTCGACGAGACACGGTTGACCTCGCGCCCGTCGTTGTCGCCTCGTACGAACGGGTCGAGACTGAAGAATCCCGAGGTCATGTAATCGCGATCGGTCATCACGGTGGTGCCCGCGAGGACGGGCGTGGCGAAGGCCATTGCAGCGAGCAAAGCCGCGGCCTGTGTGTTGATTTGCATGGTTTCTCTCCAACCAGCGGGGTGAAAAATGGATCTGGCCTCAAGACAAAGGAGACCACGCCCCAGTCTAATTGCAATTGAGTCTCAATTTCAACAGTAGAGAGATTTATTTCTACTCCTCGGTGTGCGCAGGCACAGGGTCGAGACTGAACTCGATTCGTGGCAGGAATTTGAAGCCGACGACGGGCTGGATTCATCGAGAACCGGGCCTATCATCCTGACCCACTGCCCAACTTGGGCGTATAGACAGAGGTGAAGATCATGCCTTACGAATGCCAGTTTACCGGTAAAAAAACCACCTTCGGCAACAAGAAAGCCTACGGCGGTGCCAAGATCAGCAAGGGCGGTTTCGGTCTCAAGACCACCGGTGTAACCAAGCGCACCTTCAAACCCAACCTGCAGAAGGTCAACGCCGTCATCACCAACGAAGACGGCTCCAAGACCGCCAAGCGTGTCTATGTGTCAGCCCATGCGATCCGTTCAGGGCTCGTCGAGAAGCCGCTGAAGCGGAAATACGGCTACACCCGTCAGCAGAAACTGGCCAGCGAAGGTTAACCCCCCCAAAACAGGGCTGTTTTGAGCGCTGTTTTCGTTGGCAATCGAAATCTACCCCGCAACATCGTGTGCGGGGTCTTTCGTTTTTGCCACAAACCCTGTATACTCACAGGGTTCAGTTCGGCCCGGGATGGATTCTGACAGGGAGGGCACCGGATGCTCTGTGAATGCGGCAAGCACGAAGCAACCATACATGAAGTGATTATCACCAGCGATAAACGCAAGGTGGAACGCCACTTATGTGAGCTCTGCGCCCGCGAACAAGGCGTCAGCAATGACCCCTACATCCCGATTGACCAACTGATCTCCACAACGAACTACATCATGGGCCAGGCGCTCACCCAAGCCGGGCAAGAATCTGAACCCGACCAGCCTGCCATCAAACAACCTACGAGCGTTCGGCCGCACAGCACCCCCACGAGTTGTGTTGGGTGCGGGCTGAGCTTTGCGCAGTTCAAGAAGAACGGGCTGCTGGGGTGCCCGGCGTGCTACCAGACATTCGAAGGCCGCATCGGCCCGATGATCGAGCGTGCCCACGAGGGCGGTTTCAGTCATGTTGGCAAGGTTCCGCAGCGTGCGTTGAGCAGTTGCCAATCTTCGGGTGACAGTTCCAGGATTGAATCACTGCTCGGCGATGTTCGCCAGCGTGAGCAGCGTCTGGAGACGCTTCGTCAGCGCCTGGCCAAATCGATCAATGCCGAAGAATATGAACAGGCGGCGATGCTCCGTGATGAGCTGACACGCCTGACTACGCTTGTGGGTTCGCAGGTTGAACCACAACCGCACGGCCATAAGCCAAGCGAGTCGTGCTGATTCCCGTACTACGCCGGGTGGGCTGAGCGACAGGGACGGGTCGATGCAAGAAGCCGCATTCACAAACAACGCAGAATGGCTCAAGGGCGCGGGCGACGCGAGCGATGTCGTGATGTCCTCTCGGGTACGCCTGGCCAGGAACATCGCGGGCTTCCCGTTCACGCCTCAGGCGTCACGCATTGACCGAACACAGATTCTTGAGGCGTGCAAGTCACGCATTCTGAGCATGCACACGAGCCCCCCCACCCGTTTCATGTGGGTGGACCTGCACAAGGTGCAGCGTGAGGACCGCGACCTGCTCGTGGAGCGCCAGCTCATGTCTCGTCAGCACGCGCGGGGGAAACTCTCGACCGGGCAGGGCGGGTTGGATGAGCCTCGCGGTGTTGCGGTGCTGGTCCCAGACGAGCGTATCAGCATCATGGTCAACGAAGAGGACCATATACGCTTGCAGACCATCAAGTCCGGGTTGGCCTTGAACGAGTGCCTGCGTGAGGCCAATGACCTCGACGACCTGATCGAATGCGGCATCGACTACGCTTTCCACCCGCGATTTGGGTATCTCACCGCGTGCCCAACCAATGTCGGTACCGGGCTGCGTCTTTCGGTGATGCTCCACCTGCCAGGGCTGAAACTCACGGGTGAACTCGACAAAGTGCGCCGGGCGGCCCACGACATGGGACTTGCGGTGCGCGGGTTCTATGGCGAGGGCAGCGAATCGCCGGGCGAGTTCTACCAGATCTCCAACCAGACCACACTGGGCAAATCCGATGAGATGATCCTGCGTGAGATGGAGCGTGAGATCATCCCGCGCGTGGTCGGCTATGAACGAGCCGCGCGAAAGAACCTGATCACCAATCGGCGTGAGCAGATCGAGGACCAGATCTGGCGTTCCCTTGGAACACTGCGATACGCGCGCATGATGAAGACCGATGAAGCCATGCAACTGCTGAGTCTCGTGCGCCTCGGCGTCATCACCGGCCTGCTGCATGACATCAAAATCGAGCATGTGCACGCGTTGTTGCTTTCGACCCAGCCGACACACCTGCAACGCACGACTGGTCGGGTGCTAACCCAGCAGCAGCGGCGTCATGAGCGGGCGAATCTGATCCGATCCAAGCTCACGGGATGTGAGCCAAATCAGCCCCCCGCCCGAACAAACGCTCCCGATGAATGCTGAACGCGACCAGATCAGGCCTCTGGCTCGATCCGGCACGAACGCATCGGAACCTCAGACCGGATCGACTGGCTCAAAACGCCCATACGCGGGGCCCACGAGCCCCCGTGGGCCGAAGGAGCAGATGAACCAATCTGAGCCATCGGCAGCTTCGTTCGCGTGGCCGCCGCGTGCACCGATCTGTGTTCCCGCACCATCGCTTCCAGAGCACTCAGACAAACCGATGGGCGCGATGGGCCGCCTGTTCGATTCAATCGAACTGGACCTGCTCGGACGCACCAGGCTTTCGTTTGACCGGTGGGCTTGTCGTACGGGCTGGGTGCCTGATGATCGTGATGCGTATTGCTGGCGTTGTGCGGGGAGTGTCGGGCCTCATGAGCAAGACGGCGAGGGGTGCGCCACCTGTCGGGCGAAGAAGCTCCCTTGGGATCGTGCTCTTCGCCTTGGACGCTATGAAGACGAACTCCGCTATGAGGTACTCTCGCTGAAGTTCCAGAGGTGGCGTCCGGGTGGGCATGGCCTGGGCAAGTTCATGGGTGAGATCATCTCGGCTCAACTCGAGCGTGCGCAGATCGCCCCCAACCATGCCCGCCTGGTTCCAGTCCCTACGAACCCATGGCGACGGTTCTCGCGTGGAGTTGATCACACGCTCGTGCTCGCGCGTGCAGCCTCCTCAATCTCTGGGTGCCGAGTGGCGAGGGTCCTCCGGGCTCGCTATCGCCCAGAGCAGGTTGGGCTCTCAGCGACAGCTCGGGCAAGGAATATGAGGGGTGCCTTCGAGGCGCGCGTCCGGAATCTGAAGCGGTGTGCCCGCGGTGAATGTGACGCGGCACGGGTTTGGGTCCTGATTGACGATGTTCGAACGACGGGAGCAACCTTCGCCGCGTGCAGCAAAGCTCTTCGGCAAGGGCTGTCATCGCTTGGCATGGATCGCTCGGCGCAGATCTGGATCTGCAGCGTGGCGGTCGCGGGCGAACGGGGTCGGCGCGAGGCGGATAAGATGATGCCGGAAGTCGTTATCCGAGCGGGTGTTGGAGCGGCCCTGACGAACCCCGTACGCAAAGAGGTGGAAGTTCATGCGGAAACTTGAGAAATTGACCAAGATGTTTGCCCACGCAGTTTGACAATGCAGGGATGAGGTCTATGCTTTCCCCCGCCACCAAGAACGGCGGCAACGACAACCGCGAGCTTGATGCTCGCACAAGTCGGCCTCTTTGACAAGTGAACAGTTGGGTCCACCGCGAGAATGTGAGGCGACCAAACCGATGCACAATCGGGCTCTTGACGGAGCATTGGTCGTCTACAAAATGTCGACGGTTTGGTGTCACAGCCAGAGCGTCGTTCACATTCTTGTGCAAGTGGAAGCCCCAATTTAATTATTGGTAATAACACTTAGAGTGTTGAACGCTAATCCGAGACTAGCCGTCTCGGACATTCCGGAGCTTGCTTCGGGATGGAATGACCACCTCGCACCGCCTTCTTTGAAGCACGGGCGAGGGAGTCGGATCGGCTTCATTTGATGCGAATCGGTCTTCTTCGGAGGGCTGTGCAACAATAAATCAACTGAAGAGTTTGATCCTGGCTCAGATTGAACGCTGGCGGCATGGCTAAAACATGCAAGTCGAACGATCCCTTCGGGGAGAGTGGCGAAAGGGCGAGGAATAGAATCGAATGTATCCCAAGGTGGAGGATAGCTTCTGGAAACGGAAGGTAATACTCCATGTGCTCTACGGAGGAAAGGTTTACCGCCTTGGGAGCGGCGATTCTCCTATCAGGTAGTTGGTGAGGTAAAGGCTCACCAAGCCGAAGACGGGTAGCGGGTGTGAGAGCATGACCCGCCGCATCGGGACTGAGACACTGCCCGGACTCCTACGGGAGGCTGCAGTAAC
This sequence comes from Phycisphaerales bacterium JB052, assembly GCA_043100965.1. Classification (GTDB taxonomy): domain Bacteria; phylum Planctomycetota; class Phycisphaerae; order Phycisphaerales; family UBA1924; genus UBA1924. Next base: position 220,273 of record JBICHR010000002.1, read on the forward strand.
GAATCTTCCGCAATGGGCGAAAGCCTGACGGAGCAATGCCGCGTGTGGGATCAAGCATCTTCGATGTGTAAACCACTGTCAGGGTCTAGGAATACTGACCAGACCCAGAGGAAGGGCCGGCTAATTCAGTGCCAGCAGCCGCGGTAATACTGAAGGCCCGAGCGTTAATCGGAATCACTGGGCTTAAAGCGTACGCAGGCGGACTTGTAGGTATTTTGTGAAATCCCACGGCTTAACCGTGGAACTGCAGAGTAAACCACAAGTCTTGAGACATGTAGGGGTCAGTGGAACCATGAGTGGAGCGGTGAAATGCGTAGATATTCATGGGAACGCCAATGGCGAAGGCAGCTGACTGGGCATGTTCTGACGCTCAGGTACGAAAGCGTGGGTAGCGAACGGGATTAGATACCCCGGTAGTCCACGCCGTAAACGATGCACACTAGGTCGTGGGAACTCTCATGTTCTCGCGGCCGAAGGTAAACTGGTAAGTGTGCCGCCTGGGGAGTACGGTCGCAAGGCTAAAACTCAAAGGAATTGACGGGGGCTCACACAAGCGGTGGAGCATGTTGCTTAATTCGAGGCAACGCGAAGAACCTTACCTGGGCTTGACATGTATGGATTAGCTCTTGGAAACAAGAGTGACGCCCTTGGGTGGAACATACACAGGTGCTGCATGGCTGTCGTCAGCTCGTGCTGTGAAGTGTCGGGTTAAGTCCCTTAACGAGCGCAACCCCTATCGTTAGTTACTAACGCGTTATGGCGAGGACTCTAGCGAGACTGCCGGTGTCAAACCGGAGGAAGGTGGGGATGACGTCAAGTCCTCATGGCCTTTATGCCCAGGGATGCAAACGTGCTACAATGGTACGGACAAAGCGATGCAATACCGCGAGGTGGAGCAAATCGCAAAAACCGTGCCCCAGTTCGGATAGCAGGCTGAAATTCGCCTGCTTGAAGCCGGAATCGCTAGTAATCGCGTATCAGCTACGACGCGGTGAATACGTTCCTGAGCCTTGTACACACCGCCCGTCACGTCATGGAAGCTGCTAGTGCCCGAAGTCACCTCGTTTCAGGGGTGCCTACGGCAAGAGTGGTGACTGGGACGAAGTCGTAACAAGGTAGCCGTAGGAGAACCTGCGGCTGGATCACCTCCTTTCTAAGGGATTTCCTTAGACTCGATTGTATGGAAATCAGAATGACAACCATCCCGGTGAGAACCGGATCGAGATCCCATGAGCACACTCTCGCCCGCCAACAACACTGATCTCTCGCGAGGTTCAGTGCGGCGGATAACTGATCAGCAATGTTCAGTGAAGTATGGACCCAACTGTTCACCGGTCAATGGCCGATGAAAACCCCGTATGCAAATACGGGGTTTTTCGTGCGCGCTCACTTTCCTCCCTCCCCCACCGTCTTCCCCGCGATTCACTGCTTGGCTATCACTGTGAGGTCAAAGGCCTCTGTGCTGGCACGCTCAATGGCTCCCGGGATCAGTCTTCGGCTGCTGACTCGTAGGGTTCGCTTGCGGGGATCGGGGCGCTCTGGGCACGGGCTTGGTACACCTCACCTCGGGTCTCAAACCATTGCACCTGGACGGCGTCAAAGTGGAACTCCAGGTCTATGACCTCATCGATCATGGGGTTGCGTTCGGCGGCTTCCGGGTCGGTCTGGAAGATCACATCGACCACCCCGTCTCGGGTGACCCGTCTGAGCGTTTCGACCATGTCGGTTTCATTGCCCATGTGGATCGGCAGGGGATAGCTGTGGGTCCAGTTGGTCCGTTTCTCGGGTTGAGCATCGAGAGCCATTGTGCCGACGAAGACGCGTTCGCCGTCGGTCGGGTGCTGGAGGAAGACCTCGCCGCTGAATGGCTTGGGGAGGTGCGTGAAGTTCATGGTGGTGGCGGCCAGCTCGTCGTACCGGCCGTACTGCACCGAACCCAGAACCAGCCCGGTCAGCGGCTCGATGCTGGCCCCTTCGATGATCGCCTTGGCACTCGCTGGGTCGTCGATGACCCCCACGATGGGTTCATCGGCACCGATGACGCGAACGGTGCGTTCGAATCGGATCGGTACGGACTCGGTGACGCTCTCGTCGCTGAGGCGTTCGAGTTCCAGCTGGAACTCGTAGTAGACCTCGAGTTCGTCACCCACGCTCAGCTGCTCACGGATGCGGCTGGGAACCGTGATCCCGCCTCCCATTGCTGAGGTTCCCGTGAAACCCTGGCGGGGGAAGCTGAATGTCGAGGACATGCTCCCGCCGACCGAGTTTTCCCAGGCCTGGTCACCGAACTGGCCGCCGCTGGCGGAATCGCTGGATCTCAGCTTGTACCCGGTCTGGAACTGGGTGATCGCGGTGAGTCTTGCCGAGTGCTCTTTGAGCGTATGCGCGATGTAGGGGGCGTCGATGCGCACACGATCGCGGACGAGGTATTCATATTCGTACGCGTTGGTCGCGAACCGGAGCTTCTGCTCCTCGCTGAGGTGGTTGCCCTGCCATGCACGTGAGATGATCTCGCCCCATCGTGGGTTCCAGACGAGGGTACGATCGGCCTGGCTGTCCATTGCCAGCTTGATCGCGTCGTCCCAGACCCACTGGTCGATGGGCTTGTTGGTGGCGCCAAGTCGTGCCAGCAGCTCGTCGAGCGCCTCGTCAGCCCCCAACTGCGAGGCCAAGAGCACAACCCTGTCGGGCATGAACTCGTAGAACTTTGATGTGTTGCCCGTGAGCGCCACCGCCCCAACCCCGATACCCATCAGCAGCAACACGACCGAGAGCACAATCACGCCCTTGCGCTTCACTCGGCGAACGGATCTGGTCGTGCCCGGAGCCCCGATCGGCCGCCCGCATTCGGGGCATTTGGCATCGTCGCCGTGGGTCTCGATCCCTGCAAGGTCGAACCGGCATCGTCGGCAGAAGGTGCCCCGCTGGGCGACCCGGCCACGGAGACCGAGTATCAGGACCATGAGTCCCAGAGCGGTGATGAGCAGGCCGATGGAGAGCATGTGGGAACCTCGCTGGCTGACCCGTGCGCGGGCTGAATGGGTCTAATCCTCATCGGCTGGATCGGTGACGACCCGCCCCAGACGCTGATCCGGGTGGGGCTCGCTTGACTGTGCGAGCGGCTTTGGTTCGCTGGTCACTACGACATCATCAAATCGGAGCGGCAGCCCGAGGATCTGTTCGACGCCGGGTATCTTTTCAGCCACGCTCGTGTTCGGGCGGATCTCGATCGTCACGCTGCCAGCTTCGAGCATGGCATCGATCAAGCTGGAGGGGATCGTGTCATTGGAGACCCATCGCATGTTACTGATCCCGTACCCGCTGAGTGGGACGCGTGAGACCGGTCCCATCTGGTATTCCTGCCCCTCGAAGATGAGCACCGCGTCGCCCGCGACCGCGATGGGCAGGTTCTCGGTGATGGTGCTGCAGTGGGCAATGAGCATGCTCGTATCATCAACTCGACGCTTTTCTTCTGGGAACATGTGCAGCGAGGTGATGCGGAATGCCGGCTGATCGTGAAAGCGGTCGATGGTATCAGGGTGGGTATTGAGTTGTACGAGCTGGGCATCGCTGGGAAGGATGCGCACCGCTTGCTTCAGTGTCCCTTCTTGTTCCTGATGGATGTGCCCATCGGACATGCGTGTGACGCTGGCTTTGTAGTTGATGTAGAAGGTGTACTCCTCGCCGGGGATGATCGTGTCCCATTCTGACGCTTCAAGAGTGAAACTTGCCCCGATAGAGCCACTCCCCCCCCCGTAGGGGCCCGGGATGTTGAGTCCCACATAGCCAGCATTCTTCGTGAGCAGCTTTTCGATTGCCGGATCGACGATGCCGCAGGCCGTGACCTCGAGCCGATTCCAGACCGTATCGGTGCCGTCGGTGAGCAACCCCATGGTCCCGCTGAGGCTGGTCAGCCGTCCGCTCGATTGTACATTGAGCGTTACCCCCATCTCTTCAGCGCCATGCCTGACCTCGTTTGGGAACTCGGCAAAGGCCTCCAATCCTGCCTCAAAGTATTGCTCGATTTGCTCGGGCGTGAGACGGGCGCTGATGAACGCCTGCATTAGCACCTCGCCGTCGCGCGGATCCCAGACTCTGCTCGTGTTCGCCTGATGTTCTAATGCGGTCTCGATCAGTCCTGCCCAGTCGGCATCGCTCATGGGAGGAACTTGGGTGAGTCGGTTGGTCGCGATCTCGGTCAAGGCCGCATCCATTCCCAGCACATGGAGCGTGAGGACAACCCGATCGGGCATGGCGGCGAGGACGCGTGCGGTGTTGTTGGAGGCCACGATGCCCAGGAGCGAGCCGCCGGTCAGCAGCAGCAGCAGGGCAAGCACGAGCACCACGGGGCGTTTGCGGCGAAGGACCGGGCGGGTGGCCTTCAGATCGGCGATATCCCGCCCGCACTCGGGGCATTTGGACTGATCGCCCTGACGATCAATGCCGGCGAGATCAAACCTGCACTTGCGGCAGAAGACGCCGCGTGAGACGACACGCCCACGCCAGCCGAGAACAAGGAGTATGAATGCCAGTACACAGAGCCCGATGCTTGTGATGCTCAACATGCTTCCCCAATCAACTGCAGATATTCATATTGCATGCCCCACGGCCGCGTTATTCAGATATACCGGTTACACCGTACCAAGGATCACCCGGCTTGGAAGTTTTCTGAACTTCGATCTGATTCTCCACGCCCTCAACGGGGACATCCTCGATCTCAAACACCAGCTCGAGCACGCGATCGATGCCCGGGGTGTGATCGGCGCGGGATGGGTCGGTGTGGAATACGACATCGACGACGCCCTCATCGAGCAAACGATCGATGAGGGCTGTTGCCCGCTCGTGCGCCTCCGGGTCGTAGTAGCCCTTGGGCCAGACGACTATCCCTTTGTTTCGTGTGAGATCATGCTGGACCCATTCTCCGAGTTCGACCAGCGTGCCGTCGGCGAATCGGATCGATATGACCAGCGCGATCGGCGCGGGCAGCGCATCGAACTCCATCCGCATCCCGATCACGCTGTACCCGTCATAGCTCCCGTAATCGTTCTTGTTGGGGCCGGGGATATTGGTCAGCACGCGCAATGGTGTGACCTTTGCTGTGTCACGCATCTGCTGGGCCAGTGTCGGATCGGTGAACAACGGCACGATCGGCTCGTGCTCGGGGAGCACCAGCACGGATTGCTCGCTGCGAAAATGCCCTGCCAGATAGGACTTGCGTCCTGATTCGATAAGCTTCAGCTCGTACTCGATAAAGACTGGAACCTCGGTCCCAGGCTCCACATTGAATCCCGCCCCAGTGGGCTGAATCTGGCCATGCCAAGGCATGCTCGAGCTGCCGAAGCTACCGATATAAAAGTTTGTGGCGAGTCCATCGTGCTTTTGGAATGCGAAGGGTTCCTCCCCCTCCACGCCCGCGGTGATGGGCTTGATCTGGAGGTAGTAGGCCGTGTTGTTGAAGTTCAGGCTGCTGACGCGGGTGGCCTTGGTCGTAAGCGTGACATCGACCCATTCCTCGGCGCGGTGCACGCGGTCGCGGATGACCGCCTCGACCTCAAAACCGTTTCGGATGTACTGCTCCATCTGCGCATCGGTCATGAGCGGGTTGCCGAAGGATACCGAGAGCACCTCGCCCCATCGCGGGTCCCAGACCTGCGACTGGTCGGCCTGGTGCGTCAGCGCATCTTCGATTACCCGCTTCCAGAGTTCATCGGGCAGTGGGTCGGCGGCGTCGGACACCCGCACCACCAGCTCGTCGAGCGCCTCGCCCATGCCCTGCTCGGTGAGCCAGAGCACCGCCCCATCGGGCAACCAGCCCAGCACGATGCCCGATTTCCCCGAGACCCCGAAGCCCAGCAAGGCCACGCTCACAAGGATCAGCACCGATGCGATGGCGAGCATCAATGGTGAGCGACGACGCAGACTGTCGCGTCTGGATTGAGGGGATGAGATATCTGAGCCGCATTCGGGGCACTTGGTCAGCGGCGTATCGATGTCGATGCCCGCGAGATCGAACCTGCACTTGCGGCAGAAGACACCCCGCTGGCTGACACGCCCACGAAAACCAATTAACAAGAGCACCAACGCGAGGGTGGCAATACATATTGAGACAATCAGCATGCGCTGATGGTATCAGAATCTTATAACTGTTTCATGAGGGCTTCTTGGATTTGCCGCCGCTCTCGTGGCGGACGATCTCGCCCGTGACGAGGTACACAACATCCTCGGCGATGTTGCCAAGCAGGTCGCCCACACGCTCGATCTCGCGTGAGATCCGGTACATGAGCATGTACTCGGACGAGTCCGCGGGGTTCTGTTCGATGAACTCTGCCAGTTCTCGGAATACCTGCTTGTCGAGCCGGTCGATGATCTTGTCACGCATAACAACCTGCTGCGCCGCCTCAACATCGCTGTTGATCACCGCACGCAGCAGTTCCTCGCACATGACGGGGGTGCGTTGCATCATCTCTTCCAATGCCGGGGGCCACTGGGAGGCGTGCCCTTGCAGCTTCTTGCTGATCTTAGCCATCGAGGTCGCGTGATCGGCGAGGCGCTCGATGTCCGAGTTGACCTTCAAGCAGAAGGTGAGCATGCGGAAGTCTGAACCGAAAGGCTGCTGCAATGCGAGGATCCGGAAGCATTCTTCTTCGATCTTCACCTCTTCGGCGTCGATCTCTTTCTCGATGTCCCGGATCTCCTTCACGCCCGCCTCGCTGCTGTTGAACAGCACATCGAACGACTGCTTGAGCAGGTCGGTGGCGCGCGTGGCCTCGCGGATCAGACGACGGCGAAGCGCCGCCAGCTGATGGTCGAGTTGGATGTCTTTGGCAACACGCATCGGAGGATTCGCGTCGGCGGCGGTGTTCTTTGAGTCGGGCATAAGTCGTCCTTGGTCGTATTCGCGTCGGGCTCCGCCCGGCGGGGAACCCATAAGTGTAGCATAAAACCTGATGCTTTGCTCGTGAGACACAGTCAACGCCGTGTTAGAAAGCACTTTAACGCCTCACAAAACACGCCTTTGCAGAAACTTCACATGCCGTGCCCAACGAGCTTGGATCCTTGCTCGAGCCAGGCGAGCATCATCTTGGCCCGCTGCATCGGTGATCGGGGTGGCTCATGAGGCCGGATGTACACCTCGCTCAAACGCTGCCCGCCGCTGCCGCGTGCGTTGGTCTGCACCAGACTCCCCTCGACAACGCGTACATCGGCAGGAACCCCCGACAGTGCCGACTCGACCCGCTCGGGGACACTGCTGAGCATCACGATGTCGCGTTCTCGCACGCCCACGCTGCGGATGTGGATCGCCTGGCACGCGGCCCGCACGCGGGCACGCAGGATCAGGCGACGCACCAGTTCGGGTGGGTCGCTGTAAGCGCTGGTGAGATCGGAGACGACCTGATCGATCTGGGCCTGCGAACGGGCGTTGCCCAATCGTCGGTAGGCCTCGATGCGCCGAACATCGCTGGGGATGTAGGCCTTAGGGATATAGCCGTAGATCCCGATATCGACCGAGGTGTGCTCGATGGCTTCGGGCTCACCCTCGTTGGTCAGCTTCTGCACGGTCTGGTCGAGCAGCTGGCAGTACATCTCATAGCCCACGGCCGCGATGTGCCCCGACTGTTCCGCGCCCAGCAGGTTACCCGCGCCGCGGATCTCCAGATCACGCATCGCGATCTTAAAGCCCGCGCCAAGCATCGAGTATTCTTCGATCGCCTTGAGGCGCTTCTGGGCGACCTCCTTAACGGTGCGGTCCTCGGGAAGCAGCATGTAGCAGTACGCACGGTGATGGCTGCGCCCGACGCGCCCACGCAGCTGATGCAGCTCGCTGAGCCCGAACCGGTCAGCATCGTTGATGATCATGGTGTTGGCCGTGGGAATGTCGATGCCCGACTCGATGATGGTGGTCGACACGAGGACATCGGCGCGGCGTGACATGAACTCGAGCATCACCTTCTCAAGGTCGTGCGGGTTCATCTGCCCATGCCCGATGATGATCCTGGCATCGGGTACGAGCTGGCGGATATTGTCCGCGACACTCTCGATGTTGTGCACCCGGTTGTGCACGAAGTACACCTGCCCCTCGCGTGCAAGCTCGCGTTGGATCGCCCGGGCCACGCGGTGCTGGTTGTACGGGATCACCTCGGTCACGATCGATCTTCGATCCACCGGGGGCGTCGTCAGACTGCTGATGTCACGCAGGCCGAGCATCGACATATGCAGGGTTCTGGGGATCGGCGTGGCGCTGAGCGTGAGCACATCGACCGTCAGCCGCAGCCGCAGCAGCTTCTCTTTGTGCTCGACGCCGAACCGCTGCTCCTCGTCGATCACGACCATGCCCAGCTCGGCGAACTTCACATCGTCCGAGAGCAAGCGGTGCGTCCCCACCACGACATCAACCCGTCCCAGCTGGAGGTCCTTAAGCGTTTGACGAACCTGCTTGGGGGATTTGAACCGCGACAACGAGTCGACACGGAATGGAAAGTCGGCAAAGCGATTGCGGAAGGTCCGTTCGTGCTGCTCGGCGAGCACCGTCGTCGGCACGAGCACCGCGACCTGTCGCCCTGCCTCGACCGCTTTGAACGCCGCCCGGATCGCCATCTCGGTTTTGCCGAACCCGACATCGCCGCAGATCAGGCGGTCCATCGGGCGAGAGGACTGCATGTCCTTCTTGATCTCGATCATCGCCGCGAGCTGGTCCTCGGTTTCGTCGTAGGGGAACTCGGCCTCGAACTCGGTGAACAGCGGCGTGTCGCCCGGGTAGCTGAAGCCCGGGACATGCTCGCGCGCCGCCCGCACCCGCAGCATCTCGCTGGCCAGGTCTTTGACTGATTCGCTGACGCGTTCCTTCTGGGCCTTCCACTTCTTGCCACCGATCGAGCTCAGCGGCGGCTTCCCCTTGAACCCGCCCACATACTTCTGCACCAGGTCGATCTGCGAGCAGGGAACATGCAGTCGGCTGCGTCCGGCGAACTCGAGCGTGAGGTACTCCTCGAGGTCTTCCTTGCTCTTCTTTTTCTTCTCGGGCTTGAGGGCGTACCGGTCACGGGTCTTTGAGGTGCCCGAGGCGTCCATGACCGTGAGCCCCACGAACTTGGCGATGCCGTGCTCGGTGTGCACCACATAGTCGTCGGGCTGGATATCAAGAAAGGTATCCATCGTGCGCCCGGCACGCATCTTCTGCATGCGTCTGCGCACGCTGGACCGGTGCAGCATCTGACCCGAGGGCACCAGCGCGAATCGACCGATGCCGGCCCCCTCGTCGCTGCTGTCCCAGATGAACCCACGCCGGATGTCGATGATCTCCCGGCGGATGTCAATGCCAGGCGCGTGCAGCGTTAGCAACTCGCCGAGGCGTGCATACTCACCATCGGATCCGCACGCGAGGACCACGGTGTCGACCCGCTCACGCAGCTCAGCCAACTCGCGGATGGCGATCGAGACTTCCTTATCAAACGGCGGCAGGGTCTCGACCGGGAGCCCGACCAGCGCATCAGCGCCGGACTTGCCGGCCGAGAACTGGTTCACCTCGCACAGGGCGTGGAAGCGGGTCTCCAGCAGCTTGAGCACCGCCGGCGGGCCGAAGATCGCTCTTCCATCACTGATGCGTTCGAAGTACCCTCGTCCCTGCTCGACGATCTCGAAGGTCTCGGCGAGCAGGACGATCGTGTCGCTCGAAAGGTACTCAAGCACCGAGCTGTCTTGGCTGGTGGCCTTGAGCTGCACCTCACCGGCGGCACCGAGAAGCAGCTTGTCGATGCTGCGATCGCTGCCCATGGTGTCCAGGTCGATCTCGGCGATGGTGTCGAGCTCGTCGCCGAAGAAGTCCAAACGCACCGGGATGGGCTCGCCGCCCCCACCGCTGCCGCTGGTCGGGTAGATGTCGATGATCCCGCCCCGGCTGGCGAACTGCCCGGGGTACTCGATGGCATCGACGCGTTCGTACCCGGCGCCGCTCATCCATTCGATCAGGGCCTGGGGATCGAGCCGATCGCCCTTGTTGATCTCGCGCACCAGCTCATCGATGCGCTGGGCGCTGGGGACGGGCTGCATGAGGGCCGCGATGGGTGCGATGAGCACGCCGGGCACCACCCCTGCGCGGATCTGGGCGATCATGGCCGCCCGATTCGCGAAGAGCTCAGCGCTGACGCTCGATTCACCAGGGGCAAGTTCCAGTGCCGGGAAGACCTCGCTGCCAACCTCGCCGGCGGCTTGGGTCTCGGCGAGCACATCCTCGCCCTCGTCGACATGGGCGCAGACGATCAGGATCGGGCGATTGGTTTGCTTGTGCAGCGCCGCAGCCAGCACCGAGACCGATGCCCCGACCGACCCGGTGGCGATGGTGCGTTGCCCCGCATCAAGCCCCTTGGCCAGGGACTTGAACGAAGCATCGGCGATGATCGGTGTCAGCAGATCCAAGAACCCTGTTCCTTTCGGCGCGTGCGCATACCCGTGCCCCGGTGATGCTCGCGCATCGCCGTGGCCGGACGACAATCAGTTCCCTGTAGTGTACCCGTCGACCTCGCCCAGCGTGATGAGTGGGCGGAGCTTCTCGAGCGTGCGTGGCCCGATGCCGCTGACCTGCTGGATCGACTCGACCGTCTGAAACGGCCCGTGTTCGCGGCGATAATCGATGATCCGCTGCCCCAAAGCCGGGCCTATGCCCGGCAGCAGATCCAACTCCGCCAATCCCGCCTGATTCATATCAATCAGGCGCACCGCCCCCGATGATGCGGGCGGTGGCTCTTTGGTGAGTTGGTTTTCTTGGTGGTTTGAGACAAGCGCCATTGACGGTACGAGGGCATCCCGCTGAAACTCGCGTGAAAGGGCAATGGCGATGGTGAGCAGTGACAACACCCCGAGCAGCCCGGCCGCGAACATCGCGCTGGGCGATCTGGCCCAGTCGCTCATGTCTGCGTTCGTCCCACGCGTGCTCATATCCCTCAGGTTCCGGCTGCTTCCGCGGGCACCTGGCCCGTCATCGTCATGGTGGACACCCGCTGTGGCACGCGCCCGGCAGCGAGCGAATCGTGCAAGTCACGCATGCGTGCTAGCGCGGGTTTGGGTTCGAAGGCTTTGTTCATTACGCCGCCCGAACGCATCTCGGTGACCTTTGCGGGGTCGGCGAACTCGTGCCAGCAGACCGATTCAATATACGGCTTCGAGAGCGCCACGCTCGCATACGCGCTGAGCCAATCGGCCTGGGCCTCATCACTCCAACCCGATCGCCAGCGGCCCGTTTCGGCGTACTGCTCCGGGTGCTCGCTCGGCGTCTGTGGCTCACTCGGGCAACCAAGGCCCGAAATCGAGATCGGACGGTCCAGCATGGCGTACTGATCGAGCATCGAACTGAATGCCATCAGGTCGTGCGTGTCCTGGCCGGGCTTGTATGAGCCCATCTGCACCCGCAGTGAGAACGCGTCGATCGGCACGCCGGATTGTGTCAGCATCTCGGCGTACAGCAGCGGCGGGAGCGAACGCCGGTCGCTCGTGTGATACCCGCCCCACGGCTGTACGATCTCCACCTGCACACGGGCGCGAGGGTGCAGCTTCCGGACAACCAGCACGCTGATCCGTGTCAGGTCGATCATCTGTTGGAAGTCGAGCTTGAAGTGATCGCCGCAGTGCAGACCCGAACAGACAGTCCATCGACTGACGGTGCGGCGGTATCGCGTCACGACCGCTTTCATGTGCTCATAGACCAAATCGCGCAATGTGTCGTAATCGTTCTCCCAGATGTAGAGCCATTCGGGCACACAATGGGGTCGGAAGTCAACAACAGGGCCCGCCACGACCGGCAGCTTTGCTTGTCGGATCGCCCATTCGATCCAGCGATCGGTGGGTGTGTAGGCGTATTCGCCCTCGATGGGTTCCATCTCGATCCATCGCATGGGCATGGTGATGAAGTCGCACGAATCGATCAACCCCTTCTTCGTTGCGTCATTCATGACCGTGGGTGAGACCGAGGCACCGATCGCGGGTCGGGTCGGCAGTACCACCCCACCACGCCCGGGGTGCAGCACGGGCATCGATCGCTTCGCGGAAGCCGAGTCCTCGGCGATGCTCTCGTAGAGTGAGCCGTCGATCCGGCCCTGTGTGTCCCGCAGGGCCTGACGCATGGTCAATCGTTCTGAGGCCTCGATCGCGATCCAGAGCGAGAGAAACCCCAGCCGCATTGTCTCATCGACCGAGTCCGGCTCGCCGGCGAGCACGAGTGCCTTGGTGAACATGTCCCGTGCTCGATCAAGCAGCCGCATCTCAATCGAATCTGTGGGTAGATCGAACGCCTGCCACTCTTCGAGCTTGGTCAGGAACAGCATGATGCGGTGCCTGGCCAGTTCGAGCGTCAGGATATACGGGTCCTTGCGATCGGGCAGCAGGCAGGTCTGGAGCGTCAGCACACCCAACGGCCGCAGCTCAATATCGTCCAGGACCGGCCCTTCTTGACCCAGTTCATTCAGGCAGTGCTCGTCGAGACTCATCTGGAGCGCCACTGCTGCGGCCTCTCGGGTCCCTTTTTCACACCGGACCGCACCATCCTCGACCACGACCTCACCCGCGATGGGGACCGAGTCGGGGCCGATGAGATACGCCCCGGGCAGGACACGCTGGGTCATCGAGGTCGAGTTGTTCGGTGCGATAAATCGCAGCATAAAGTTCGATCATCTCCATCGCACCCGTTCGAGGCGCTCCATAAAGGATATGAGATCCACGGGTCTTGGGCGAGCCGATTGACCTCCTGAGTCACGAATTCGCGCCTCTTGAGCGGGACGCGCCCCGCTGACGAGCGCTATCGTGGGGTGTGAGCAGCAACGCATCAACCCATCAGACCCACGATCATCGTTTGTCGGAACTCGGCCCCGCCGTTTTCGAGACGGACCTGAATCTTCCCAATAAACGAGCGGGCAAGGTACGGGATACCTACACAATTCCGGCCCATGAGGATGCATTCGGGCAGCATGTGCCCGCATCGATGCTCATGGTCGCCAGCGACCGCATCTCCGCTTTTGATGTCATCATGCCCGATCCGATCCCAGGCAAGGGGCGGCTTTTGACCGAGATCGCCGCTTTCTGGCTTCGTTGGATCGAGGATCAGGAACTCTCCCGGACCCACCTCATCGGTACCGGGATCGACCTGATCCCCGATGAGGCCTTCACGACCTCGACCACCGCCGAACTGCTGGAAGGGCGCGTCACCATCGGGCGGCTCTGCAAGGTCATCCCCGTTGAATGCATCGTGAGAGGATACCTCGAAGGATCCGGGCTCAAGGACTACAACGCAACGGGCAGCGTGTGCGGCGTGAAACTCCCTGAGGGGCTCAAGCAGTGTGACAAGCTCCCGGAACCAATCTTTACCCCCGCGACAAAGGCCGAAACGGGTCACGACGAGAACATCGGATTCGAAGAAGCGGTCGTACACGCCGAGGCCTTCGGCGGGCGCACACTCATGGAACGCCTGCGGGAACGATCGCTGAACATCTATGAAGCTGCCAGCGCGTACGCCCTCGATCACGGGATCATCCTGGCCGATACCAAGTTTGAGTTCGGTCTCCCGCTTGATGATGAGGGGCGTGTCGTCAGCGACGACCCGATCCTGATCGATGAAGCGCTCACGCCCGACTCGTCCCGCTTCTGGCCCGCCGACGACTACAAGCCCGGGCGTGCGCAGAAGAGCTTTGACAAGCAGTACCTGCGTGAGTACCTCGAGATCCTGTCCAAATCGGGCAGTTGGAAGAAGACGCCGCCTGGCCCATCGCTCCCCGCAGAGGTCGTGCTGGGTACGCACGAACGCTATCAAAGAGCGCGAGACATGCTCGTCGGGCACTGATCAGGACTGATCCCCGGGCCGCCAACATTGACGAAGTCGACGATCAGTTCTTGAGCACACCCTCAATATTCTGCTGTTCACGCCGATCAAGCTCGCGCTGGTAGAGCACGCGATGCTGCTCCATGCCGCTGGGCTCGGGGAAAATCATATCGAAGTTCTCTTCGATATTCCCTTGCTCGAACTGGGTATCAAGGAACACCTTGAACCGGGTCACGAGGGCGTCGTACGCGTACCGCCGCAAATCCTCGGGCGCATTGCTATAAAGGATCTCGGCTTCTTCCGGGCCGAGCGTCGCGAGGATATTCGTGAAGATATTGCCCGCGAGGAATGGGAAGTTGCGGTCCATGAACTCCATGCGAGCACCGGCGGTCGATGAGATGACCTGTCGGTACTGCTCGCTGAAGTAGTACGCGTGGGCCTTGCGGGCGTATTCCCACATGCCGTTGAACGCGTCGATATCCCCGGCCAGCAGGCCCTGGTAGTACGCGCCCTGGAGCGCGCCATAGACCTCGGATACGGCGACCTGCGGCGATCCCATCGAGTCGTACAACTGCTTGTCGGCGAACTCCTTGAGGGGCAGGGCAACCTCATCAACGAAAGTCGTGTCGTTGATATTCAGACCCTTCCAGTTGCGAAGCTTGTCATACCAGTACTCGGCCTGACGCGTATCACCACGCCGGTAGAAGAATCGCACCGCGTCACGCAGGAAGTTCATGTACCCAGCTGAGAACTGGCGATACGCACGCCGATCCGCTTCGAATAGCCCCGATGCCTCGGTGACCTCGTCGAGCATCGAGCCGTAGGTTGGTACGAAGTACGGGTTGGGTACGCCCTGGTAGTAGGCCTGGCGCTGCTCGTGCACATCAAGGTAGTTGAAATACATATCCCCGAAACGCCAGAGATCTTGCACCGACTGCATGACCAGGCGGTACGCGTTGACGAAATCGAGCGAATCGGCGTTGTGCTCGTTGACCTCCATGCGGCCGACATCGGTACCACGCGCCCCCCAGTAGAGCGCGTGCGCGGCGGGGAGTCGCCAGTCGACCGGGCCGAACTTGCGCACGATCTGCACCATACGCACCGGCTCCATGAAGTACTCGTCCTCGAGCACGCGACGACGCACATGGTTCACCAGATCGGTCCAGGCCTGTTCGTCATTGAAGTCTTGCTTGAGCGTCAGGAACAGCTTGGTCCGCGGGCCCGCGGTTTCCTGAATCGCACCGAGTCGCCCAGCACGCTCAAGCTCGAGTTGAAGCGTGTACCGCTCGAGGAACCGTGTCCCGAGGTCCTCCCCGAGGCGAGCCTCGTAAGCACGAGCGATCGCGGCGGCGGTCGGGTTTGCCTGCTCAAGCCCGGACAGTGTCGCGGGCGCATCGACGATGGGCTGGATCCAATCAACATACTGCTCGATCACGCTTTCACGATCGCGATGCTCGGGATCGATCACCGGCTTACGCCCCAGCACATTGTGCCATTCGTAGGCAAACTGACGCTTGTAGTACTGGTTGGCATCGTCGGTGAATCCCGCGATCTTGTGCAGGAAGATCCACGCGAGTTCCTTGTGCATGTGCATGTCGTTGGGATTCGCACGGATCCCTCGGTTCCGCAGCAAGCGGACGCCGGCATTGACCCAGCCCCACCGCTCCTGCGGGGTCTGCGTGGTCACCGAGATGTTGTACGCCATGTTCCACGCGTGGAAGGTCCACACCTGCGGGAGCCGGGGCTGCAGGCGGGTAATCCAGTCGGCCAGTTCGACGGCCTCATAGTACTGGCCCTCGTCCTTCTTCTTGGTCGCACGGATCCAGAGGTAGTTGACGAACACGCCGCGCATCGCGCCCAGGGCGATGCCCATGGCGACCATGGGCGGGTCGTTCTCTTCGGCGGTATCGGTATATGAGAGCCCGTGGCGCCCGGTCGAGGCGGTGATCTGGGTGCCGAAGTAGCCAGAACCAACGAGACCGGCGAACAGGCAGGCCAGGGCGATCAGGCGAACACGCGTGTTGTACATCATGGCATCGCCCCTTTCCTAGTTCCCAGAGTAAATCGCGAGCTGTCGTTTTCGGAAGATGGCCACGGCCAGCCCGAAGAACACGAGCGACACCACGCCCAATGTCATCACCCCGCCGCTGACGGTGCTCCAAGAGAGCAGCTCACCCTCGGAGAGTCTGGTCGCGGGACGCAGTTCATTGAATGACTTGAACATCGAGCTCACCGTGTCGGCGAAGTGGTAAATCAGCGTGCGGTAGAGCGACGGGTCACCCGTCACAGTGGTCTTGCCCCAACCGGGGAGCGCATCCTGCACGAAACCAGCGCTCTCGCCGATGAAGAAGAGCCCGCCCGAGATCAGGCACGCGACCGGGAAGCTCGAGAAGGTCGACGCCCAGACCGCGAGCATGCCCAGCAATGACAGCTTGACCCAGAGCACGAAGTACACCCGCGCAAAGTTCGAGCGGTAGCCACCGACCGAGTATGACAGTTCGAGCCCGTCGGGCGGGATCGTGAAGGTATTCACATTGGTCTGCAGGCCAAAGATCCCGTCCGACTCGGCGCGCAGTTGGCCGTTATAAATCTGCAGGCGCATCTGCCCGTTCTCATCGATGAAATCCGGCGAGATGGTCATGTAGTGCGAGAAACCCAGGCCCGTTCGACGCGGTGGCAGGACCGTGCCGTCGGCGAAGGCGAAGGTCAGGATATAGAACATGTCGGGGCGGTTGCCCTCGGCGTTGATCTTGTAGCGGAGCGTGAGCGGCAGGTTGAGTTCCCTGGCCTCACCGAGGCCTTGGAACACGAAGGTCTCGTACTGCTCGGCGTTCGGGTCAATCGAGTAGTACTGCGTGCGCCACTCGGTATAGATCCGGCCCTCGATCGCGGCCCGCTCAGCTGAGTCGGGCTGGAAATCGGGGTTGGTGCGTTGCTGCTCTTCGATGTACTGGCGCATCCCGTCATCGATGATGCCCTGGATCGTTTCGTTCGTCACATCGGGGACCGATGGGACTGCCACCCGCGAGGTCAGCACGCGGGTTTCCAGCACCAGGCGATCCTCGGTGATGTCGGTGCCATCGAGCGGGACGAAGGCTGATATCTCGCCCTTGGCGGGCAGGCGACGCATGTACTCGGTGAACTGGAAGACGCCCAACGCCGAAACGCCCAGCAGGATCGCGGCGACCATCGAGACGCCCAACCACTTGCCCAGCAGGTACTGCCAAGCCGCCACGGGCTTGGTCATCGTCTGCCAGATCACCTTCTCACGCTGCTCGTAGGTCACCGTCGCGGCCCCAAAGAAGACCACCAGCAGCCCCACGAACAGGTAGGTGAACCCGGTCGAGTATTGCAGGAAGCTCTGCACTCGGTAGCGCAACGACTCGTTGTCGTTGAGCAGCATCGGCAACGCGGCAAGCACGAAGAAAAGCATCACAATGAAGACGAGCGAGATCTTCATCCGCACCGCCTCGGCCAGCACATTCCGTGCGATCGCCAAGACCGGATGCGCGTAGTTCAGCAGCATCCCTGCGCCACGCATGAGCACCATGAAGATGAGGGTCAGCGTGATCATCCCAAACAGGATGCTGCCCGTGAGATCGAAACCGAGCCACTTTGAAAGCAGCAGGATCCCGATCGCTCCGCCCGCGAGCAGCGGGTAGATCAGCCCCAGGTTCAGCCATACGACCAGGATCAGGACCACAGCACTGAGCGCCGATGAAACCGCGATGATGGTCCCCAGCTCGGCCTGTTGCACCAGACGCTGAATCTGGATCGCGCGGGCGATCTCCGGGTTGGGGATTTCCTCCCCGGCCATGTCTTCGACAACTGATGGCATCTCGGCGATGCGATCGTTCATCATCGGGATCGCGGTGTCGGTGCTCATCAGCCCGTAGCCGATCAGCACGATCGCCACGATCGCGATCACCACGCTGGCGACGACTTTGAAGGTGCGGCTGCGCTGCACCTGATCGAGTTGTGTGATGCGCTGCCGAAAACTCACCGCTTGGTGTCCTCGTCGCTGTCGTCCTGATCTTCATCCTCATCGAGCAGCGAGCCGATGACGCCTTGGTCAACCTGATCTTCGAGCGTGGGCGTTTCGACCGCCTCGCCGCCCTCCTCGACGACCCGCTGATCGGGCTCATCTTCTGATTCCAGCAGGGAGCCGATGAGTGACTCGTCCTCGCCCTCTGGCTGCGCGGGCTCAGCGAGTGCGGCTTCCGGCGGCACCACTCCGGCTTCCTGCGCTGGCTCTTGGACCGCATCGTCCTGCATCAGCGACTCGATGAGGGATTCACCCTCACGCGAATCACCCTGCTCGTCGCCCTTGAGGAAGCCCGCGGTCATGCCGCCATGCATCGCTCCCGAGGTGCTCGCCTTCTCACGCTGGGCCTGCTCAACGATGCCCAGGAATAGCTGCTCGAGCTTCTGGCGTGGAGCGTGTACGCTCCGAATGGATTTCTGCCCCTCGGTCCGACGCCTGATGACCTCGTCGATCTCCGCGACGGTGGCCTCGTCAAGCTCGTCGGTCTCGATCACGGTCCGGTCCGAGCTGGCCAGCAGCTCGTCGCAGGTGCCCTCACCGTGCTTGCGACCGCCGTAGAGGATCACCATGCGATCGACGACATCTTCGACATCGCTGAGCAAGTGGCTCGAGAGGATGACCGTCTTGCCACGGCGCCCGAGCTCAAGGATCAGGTCCTTGACCTGGCGCGTGCCGATCGGGTCCAGGCCGGTGGTCGGCTCGTCGAGGATCAGCAGGTCGGGGTCGTTGATCAGGGCCTGGGCGATACCGATGCGGCGCTGCATGCCCTTGGAGTATTCCCGCACGGGGCGGAACTGGGCGTGCTCGAGCCCGACCATGTGCAGCAACTCGTCGATGCGATGCTGGCGGGTCTTGCTGTCCAGCCCGAAGAGCTTGGCGTAGTAGTCGAGCGTCTCGCGGGCATTCAGGAACGGATAGAGGTAGCTTTCTTCGGGCAGGTACCCGATGCGTTTTTTGATCGCCACATCGCTGGGCGACTTGCCGAACACCGCCACACGCCCGCTGGTGGGCTTGAGCAGCCCGAGGATCAGCTTGATCGTCGTGCTCTTGCCCGAGCCGTTGGGCCCCAGCAGGCCGAAGACCTCGTGCTCGTTGATGACCATGTCCAGACGATCGACCGCCCGGGCGCGGTCACGCATCCAGAAGTCCTTGAAGATCTTGGTAAGCTGCTGACAGCCCACCACCGCCTTGCCCGATGCGTCGCCGGGTGCCGCGGGCTTCGGTGCTGATTCGTTCTGCGTCGGTGCCTGCGTCATTTAGGGTGCATCCTGTGGCTGAAGCCCACGCTGCGTGCGATAGAAATCCTGCTGCGCCTCGATACGACGCTGCTGCATATTCTCCGCGGCCTCGCGACGCTTACGCAAACGATCACGCTCACGCTCGATGTCCGGGTCGGGGTTGATCAGCAACTCAGCCGATCGCCCCTCTGGCAGGTACATCGTGGTCACGAAGTCCTTGTTGAGGAACTCCGCCATCGCCGACGACCAGTCGCGGGCGACCATGAGCATCGGGTTCGCATCAAACTGGGCCTGCTTGGCCTTGAACTGTTCCAGATCTGCGATCGCACGCGAGACGCGTGATGACGCCTGCGCCTGTGCGCTGTTGAGAATCTCGGAGACCTCGCCCGAGACCATCGCGAGGGTGCTCTGGCCGTTCCAGTTCACCTCGCCGCCGGCCATGACCGTATCAATCTTGGCCAGCAGCGTTTCGGCCTCCTCGGCTTCACCGAGTTCCACGAGGCGTTCGTACTCATTGATCATCTCGATCAGAATCCCGGACGCACGCCCGGCGACCTGGTTGAGTTCCTGATCACGCCTGAGCAGGGCATCCTCGCGCTCCTTGCCCGCGTTCTGGGCGGCAGACTGAACCGATGCAAACCGGTCGAGCAAGAACATCGGAGCACTCTTGCGGACCAGCACCACGCGATCAATCGTGATGCCCGTCTCCAGATCATCGAGCGTGCCCTGCGCGATGTCCTTGATCTCCGCCGCAATCACCTCCGCTGAGGACTTGAGCAGATCGTCGATCGTCGTTTCGGCCATCGTGTGAACAACGGCCCGCTGAACAGCCAGGATGATGATCGCCTGCTCCTGCTCGGGGAGCACATTCTCGATGTAACGCAGGTGATTCGATCGGTGGTAGTTGACCCGGAACTGGGCGTGGGCGATATTCTGATCCGCTGTCAGGATCATCGAATCGCTGCCGGGCTTGAGACGCCCGTTGCTGTTGAACTCGTTGAAGTTCGCGTTGAGCAGCTGCTCATCGCTCACCGCACCCGGTCGGGCGGGCATGAACTGGCGTGCCAACGGCACCTCGACCGCGCCCTCACCAACCCGGATCAGTTCGCCGATCGGGTAGGGCCAAGTCAGATGTGCGCCGGGCTCAATATTCGTGCGAGCGGGCTTACCCAGAAAAACCGATATGCCGCGCTCACCCTCGTTGATCTTCTGAAAGCCGCTGAAGATGAACAACACGATCAGCACGGCCATCCCGACCTGCAGGAAGGTGTAGGTGATCTTGAGCGCATCGGCCAGCGACTGGTTCGCCGCGTCCATGCGGGCGCGGTTGTTGGTCAACCCGGCGTCGGTGCGCCGGTTGAACCGGACCGACGCGATCCGACCCGTGATCAACGCCTCTTCGGGCGCGCCGCTGGTCTCGCTCTCGGTTCCAGGCAGCACAACATCGGGTCCCCGGTCGTCGTGGTGCTCATGATGGTCTTGGTCCTGATGGTCACTCATCATCAGCCCTCCACGCCCTCGTCGGCGTCATTGTTCTGCGGCTTGGGGGCGGGGATCTCACCCTGCGTCTGCTTGAGCACCTCAGGATCGAACAGCTGCATGCCGTAGTCTGAAGTCGAGAAGATCAGCGTGAACTTCTTGGCCATCGCCTCGCGCATGAGCTTGATGTTCTGGATGAACACCGCCAGGTCAGGATTGATGTTCTGCTGGGCCAGGTACGGGGCCGCTTCCTGCTCTCCCTTGGCAAGAATCTCGTCAGCTCGACGCTGTGCAAACGCGCGGATCCGATCCGCTTGGCTCGATGCCTCAGCCTCGATCGCCCGCGCCTGCGAGCGTCCCTCAGACTCGTACCGCTCGGCCAAACGGTCCCGGTTGGCACCCATGCGGTTGATCACCGCCGAGGTTGTCTCTTCGGGAAGCACGATGCGGTCGATGCCCACGCTGGAAATATCGATGCCGTAGTCGGCAAGGGGCTGCCCCCCGCTGCCGCCCTTGACGAGCAGTTCATACACCGATTCTTCAAGCTGCGGGATCACCGAAGCGCCGCTCTCGCTTGTGAACAGATCTTCCATCTCGTACTTGCTCGTCTCGCCCAAGGCGCTGCGGAGCAGGTCGCGAAGCACATCGTTCTCCGCCTTGGAGAAGTGGTCCTGCGCCCGATCGCCGGCATTCGAGAACGCCCTGAAGAACTTCAACGGGTCGGTGACCCGGTAGCTCAGGTACCCCTCGACGATGATCTGGAAATCATCGGCCGTCTGCACCGTCTCCGAGCGTGTCTGCACGATGCGCATGCGCTTGTCGTACTTGGTCACGCTCTGGATCGGGTAGGGCCACTTGAGCTTGAGCCCGGGCTCATCGATGATCGAGTCCTCGTTGGCGCTGCCGAAGGTCGTTTTGACCGCGGTTTCTGTGAAACGCACGGTATAGCTGGCGCTGAAGAGCACAATGATCGCGACGAATGTCACGACAAAGAACCAGAAAGTCAGTGACTTGAACATGTTCACGACTCGGTCTCCATTCCTCGCCCCTTGGGGCGGCTCATACCACGCTCGCTGATTCGTTCACGCGAGCGGTTCAATCATTCAACCGGGCTTACTGCATCGCCTCGCCTGCTTCTGCATCGAAGACATCAGTACCCGCCTGTTTATCCTGAAGTTCAAGACGCACGAGCAGCGATTCAAGCTCCGCCGGGGTCAGGTAGACCCGCGACTCGGCCATCGCTTCTGCCAGTGCGTCGAAGTACATCTTGCTGCGGTACAGCTCGGGAGAGGCGAGATACGCCTCCTGCTGCCCCTGCAACAGACTCGCCTGACCACGCTCGGACATGTGGCGCACCCAACGGTTCGCATTGGCACCGAGGAGCAGCTCACCCGATTCGCCACCGGCCCGCTCGAGCAGACGCTGGACGCGGAGTTCGGACTCAATATACGCGTCGGACAGATTGCCCTGCTCACGCCGGATCGCATCCAGCTCGACCAGTTCCGAGCTGATCTGCTCTGCGAGTTCAACGGAGCCAGCAACCTCGGTCAGCATCTTGATCTGTGATTTGCGAGCTTCCTCGATCAGCGATTCGCGGTTCTGGCGTGCCGAGATCACACGCTCAAACGACGGGGCAACCCGCGTTGGAGGATGCACGCCGTTGACACCGACAAACAGGATCTCGATCCCCGCACCCTCGCCATCGTTGAACTGGCCATACGCCGCATCGAGGCGTGCCTTGAGCTCCATGGGCATCGAGGTTCGGTGCGTCGCGAGCACCTCGTCGATCGCCAACTCACCCAGGTACTGGGTCACGATGCGCCGACCGACCTGCCGGAGCATCTGCTCCCGCTGACCGGGGGCCGCGAACTGATCGAACAACTTCACATTGCGAACCACATAGTGCACGGGCACCTCGACGGCCACGAGCGAAAGCTCCGCGACCGTGTTTGCGCTCGAGTTCTCACCGCTTGATGAGTCATCTGTCTCGGTGCGACGCTCGGGCTGCACGATATTGAGTCGTTCGCCTCGAGTGTGGCTCTCGGTCCAGAGGATGGGCGTGTTCTCGTCATTCGGCGGGTTTGACGCCAAGTGCAGCACGCGGACACCGGTCGTGGTGCGCACCTCCTGATCGCCGCCACCAACGAGGACGGGCGTCTCGTAGGTTGAGAACGGCCATGGCCACTTGATATGAAGACCGGGGCCCACATCGCCATCGCCCTCTTCGCCGAAGCTGAACACCGGCTTGGAAATCTCACCGTTGGTCAGGATCAGCCCCCGCTCGTGGGGTTCAACGACGACCAGCGAGGACATGAGCCAGCCGATACCGATTCCAATGGCGATGAAGGCCATAATCCATTTGCTCAGGAGCTGATAGAACCATGAGCTGGTGACATCGATACCGAACTGGTAGTTGACCGCCTCGCCGACATTCTCAGCAATGCGATCAGGAGCAGCCAGCAGCCCCAGGAAGCGTGAATCGAACGCGGGGCGGGGCAGCTCGCCCGGCTTGCGCGGACGATACACATCCAGCAGGAGGTTCAGGACAATCTCGACCCCGTAGGCCACCATGCCGATACTGATGATGTATGGGCTGATGCTGATAACCTGATCCATGCTCAGGGCGAGTTCCAGGAACCCACCCACCGCCAGCACGAGCCCGACCAGTGCCGCGGCAACCGAGGTCGTCGCACCGGCACGCAGGTTGGCCCACGCATTGACCTTCGCCATGCCCGACACGAACCGGGCAAAGACAAACCCGACCACGGCCAGCGAGATACCGATCGCCAATGCCCAGCCCGCATGACTGCTGCTGTTGGTGTAATCCTCAATGCTCTGGTAGAACCGGAACCGGGTGAACCCGACCCAGATGTTGATCGCGGCCAGCAGGATGGCCACCGCGGGGACGATCCACTTATAGATCAGCGCCAGACGCCTCGCGGCAAGACGCATCTCGTCGCCGGTGTTCTCGAAGGCACTGGCCGCCGATGCCCCGCTCACCGCGAGCTGCTCGGCTTCCATCGCCTCGATGCGCTCACGACGGTGCTGATCAAAGACGAGCAGCAGCACACCCCAGACCAGAACGCCGGTAAGCAGGAAAACCGAAGCCGCAGACGCGGCCGCGTCCCCCGCGACGCGAGCATAGAAAAACACCGTCAGCGTCAGTATGAGCTGGATCACCAGCCCGGTCAGGCTGGTGGCGGCCGCTTTGCGATAAGTCAGGTAGTCGCCCTTACTCATGGGATGCGTCATCCTCTGATTGCGTGTCGCGTCTGGGATCGGTGCGTCATGTGGTGATTCGCACGCCAGCGCGGGGGCCAGGCCCACGCGCCCGGGGGGTCATACTAGGTGCACACATCGCAGCGAGGGGGTCACCCACCACCATGATGCGATTTCCTCGCCGAATCCCCGACCGAGTGCCACGGGCGGTGTGTAAGCCCATACCCACTCGGCTGTGCCCCACCCTACGACACCCGAGCCGCTCCGGTTCATCCGGATCCGGATCAGTCGCACGCTTTCGGGCATTCCCCCGAACCATTCACGCAAACACGCGTAGCTCTCTCAACAGAACCCACACGGAGCGGGGGTGCAGAACACGCAGAATCGCCCCCGCTTGGGCCCCGCCAACATGCGCAGACGCTGCGCATGCCCCGACCCGATCGCCCCCCCTATCATCCCAGCCGCATGATCACCGCAATCCTGCCCATCGCACGCAACGCCTTCAAAGAGAGCATCCGCCAGCCGGTGTTCTTCATCATGTTGCTGCTCGCTGCGTTCATCCAACTCCTCAACACCTGGATCGTTGGGTTCACCATGGGCGCACGCAATGTGCCCGGCGAGGTCACCGGCGACGACAAAATGCTCTTGGATGTCTCCATGGGCGGCGTCTTCCTGCTCGGGATCATGCTCGCCGCATTCATCTCGACCGCCGCCATCTCCCGCGAGATCGAGAACAAAACCGTCCTTACCGTCGTCTCCAAGCCCATCGGACGCACCAGCGTCATCATCGGAAAGTTCCTCGGCATCGCCGTAGCCATGTGCATCGCCATCGGGATCATGATCGCGTTCCTGCTCATGGGCATCCGCCACGGCATCCTCTCGACCGCCGCCGATGACCCGGTCTGGCCCGTCATCAGCTTCAGCGTCGGGGCCATCGTGTTCTCGGTCTTCCTTGGGGCGGTCGGGAACTACATGTACGGCTGGTCGTTCGGCCAAACGGCCTCGCTCACGCTCTTCCCCCTGATCTGGATCGGCTACATCGCGCTGCTCTTCATTGATGAAGACTGGACAGTGATGGACCCCAGCGTCAACTTCAAGCCCCAGATCATGCTCGCCTGCGCCTGCCTGGCCATGGCCCTGCTCGTGATGACCTCAGTCGCCACCGCCATCTCGACCCGTTTGGGTCAGGTCCTCACCATCGCCATCTGTACCGGGGTTTTTCTCATCGGCCTGCTCTCGAACTACTGGTTCGGGCGAGGCATCTACGAGAACAACCGCTTCGGGCAGGTCGCCATGACCGAATCGCCCAGCAACCTCGACATGTACTACTTCTTCCGAGACCAGGTCTGGGAAGTCGCCGCTGAACGCACCGGCATGACCGTCGAAGAGTTCATCGAAGCGGGCTATGACCTGAGACGCTATGTGAGTCTCTCCGAACTGCTCTCATTCGACCAGACGCAGTTGGAAGACGACATCTACTTCAACGAGACGATGCTGCGTTCCCCCGGCTCAACCCTCTACATCACACTCCTGGGCCCGGCACGCGAGGACATCAAGATCGGCGACCCGGTCTACTACGCTGCCACACCCTCGGGCGTCGGCATGGTCACGCCCGAGTTCGAGCCGCTCGCGGCAGACACGCCCGTGGGCGAGAACGCACGCGAGGCACCCGCACTCGTGATCAGCGACATCCAGGACAACCGCATCGCCATCACCCAGGTCGGCGAGAAGGCCCTGCCCCTCTCACGACCGCCATTCCCCGGCGATTCGCTCTTCAGGCAGCCCACCGTCACCCACCCGCTGCCGCTGATGGTCTGGTCTGTCATCCCCAATATGCAATCGTTCTGGCTGCTGGACGCGATCACGCAGAACCAGCCCATCCCGGTCTCGCATGTGGTGCTGGTGTACCTCTATGGCATCTGCCAGATCGTCGTGTTCTTGTCGCTCGCTGTGATCCTGTTCCAGGGTAGAGATGTGGGCTGATTCGCTGGCCGACCGATCAAACAGCCACCCAGCTCCGGTTTCAACCAAGCCCCATTTCAAGCGACAACTTCTATGATCAGTGCGTTGCGATCGCGCGACCGTACACCTTCACGCACTTCTCCGCCGCCCCGTCCCAGTTGAGCCCACGAAGCTCGAACCGCCCGTGCTCACGCAGCGTCTGACCCAGCGGCGGGTATCGAAGCACCGCGACGATCTTGTTGGCCATCTCGTCCGTGTCCCAGAAATCAACCTTGAGACAGTGCGTCAGCACCTCTGAAACGCCCGACTGCTTGGAGACAATCACGGGGACATCGTTCCGCATCGCCTCGAGCGGTGCAATCCCGAAGGGCTCGGACACGCTGGGCATGACATAGCAGTCCGCCATCCGGTATACCCGATCGACATCGCGACCGCGGAGGAAACCGGTAAAGAGCACCTTGTGGCCGATCCCGATCGACGCGGCGTGCTCGATCATCCGCACCGCCATGTCTCCAGAGCCCGCGACGACGAACTTGACCTTCTCTTCCTTCTCCAGCACGCGCTTGGCCGCCTGAATGAAGTACTCGGGCCCCTTCTGCATCGTGATGCGCCCGAGGAAGAGGACAATCCTGTCGCCCTTCTCGATCGCGGCACCACGCCCCGGCTGCACCTCGTGCTGCGCAACCCCGTTGTAGACAACATCGATTTTCTCGTCGGGCACCTCGTATCGCTTATTCACGATCGCCTTGGTCAGGCGTGAGACCGCGATCACGCGATCGGCACCCTGCATTCCTGCACGCTCGATGTCGTAGACGCCCTGATTGATATGCTCGCCAGAACGATCGAACTCCGTCGCGTGGATATGGCAAACGAGCGGCTTGCCCGTGATCTGCTTCAGCAGCAGCCCCGCCTGATAGGTCAGCCAATCGTGTGCATGAATCACATCGAAACGCTCGGTCAGCCCCAGCGCCGCCACGAGGCGTGCGTAGCGGTGCGCATCGCCGAAGAGATCGCTGCCATACCCGCTGTCGCCGGTCCCCAGGCCATCGACCGATTCGAGGAGGGCATCAAACGCGTCGGCGATCTGCGTCGCGCTGGCGGTTTGCAGCGCCTTGAAACCGCTCGGGTCACGCAGCGCCGATTGCGCATGTGACTGCACCTCGTGCGATTCGCGAACCTCTTGGACGAGCCGGGTGAGGGTATTCTCGACATCCACCCCGGGGTACGAGCTCGGGTAGCTCGATCGGAACGCCTCGATCCGACGCGTCAGCGTTTCGATCAGCTCCGGATCGCGTTGCCGCGCCTCATCGAGTGATTCGGGCTCAGCCCCCCCGCTGGCCGGCTGGGGCTCGATCACACCCTTGCGCAGCGCCTGAGCCCGTTGCGCCAGCACCCTCGGCCCAATCAGCTCGACATGCGACTGGTGCCCTTCGGGGACCGCCTGAGGGAGCACAAAGACCACCTCGTGGCCCTGCTTGACCAGTGAGCGCGTGAGCCCATCCACCGCGGTGCCCAGACCGCCGGCCATAAAAGGGGGGAACTCCCATCCGAGCATCAGTATGCGCATGGTTCGGGGCTGCTTTCACTCGCTGTTGGACACCGCACGCTCGCGTCAGTCCTCGTCGTCCTCGGTCATATCGCCCAGTTCACGAAACACGATCTCGTATCCCAACAGCCAGAGCAGCGCGTGCTGCGCTGCGTCCGGGCTGTTCAGCGGCGTCGAGACCTTCGATCGGAAGACATACACCTTGTCGGGTGTTCTGAAATGATCAAACTCAACAACTGCATCGGTATGCCCGAGATCAATGATCTCTTCCTCGAGCAACTCATCGAGCTTGTCGCCCGTCCCAACCAGATCGCCCTCGATCGAGCCCGAGAGCCAGCGGTCCTCGGTCTCCAACGCGACCCAGATGTCACCCTCTTCGATGTATACCCGGTAGTACACCGGCTCGGCGGGTCCATCGGCCTCGCAGCACACCCCACGAGCATCAACTTCGACCGACGCGAAGACTTCCGCATCGACCGCGCCCTGCCTGATGTGCTCATACAGCTTCTCTTTGACGCCTGAGATATCTGTTGCCATCACAAACCTCGATATGCCTCAAGAAATGGTCTCTTTCGATGCCGATCCACCCCAAACCCGCTGGAGAGAATCCGCTTTCAGACGAATCCTAGCGGCTCGGCATTCACGCATCTGACGATGACCCGATAATCAGGCATCCGATTTACGAATCTGCTGCAAGCCCCAACTCGACAAGCGGCAATTTTCGTCTATACTTCCCCTCGCATCGACCTGCCCAGGTGGCGGAATTGGTAGACGCGCCACCTTGAGGTGGTGGTTCTCGCAAGGGAGTGGAGGTTCGAGTCCTCTCCTGGGCATTGGATAAACGACGCCGTCAGGCGTCGTTTTTTCATGCACCGATCGGATGCCCAGCCAGACGCGGCCATCCCCCACCGCCCACACCGGACGCATCGCAACGGTTCACACCGCGCCCGAGCACCCATGCCAATCGAGTTGTAGCCCCTCACGCCCAAACCAGGAGGAACCGCACCCCCGCCCCAGCGGTATACTCCTGTGCGCCCACGATGCCTATGCGTACCGATCACAACCCGCACGACAGAGCAACCCGCACGCGTACCTGTGTGGCCCTGTGCATGTGCGCACTCCTGCTCGGCACCGCGCTCCTGATGCTGACCAAGCCACGCCCGGCGCAGCCCTTGCCCGTGGGCTTTGTCTTGGCATCCTGGACGCCCGATTCTGGACAACCCGAGCAAGGTGAACAGCAGGATCAATCAAAAAACGAGGGAATCCGAGAGTGTGTGATCACCCTCAAAAGCGGACGCACCATCTCGGGCGAACTCGTCAGAGAAGATTCACGCATCGTCGTAATCGGTATTGAGGGCATCGAAACGACCTTCCAACGCCGGAACATCGCCAACATCGTGATCCTTGCCCCGGTTCAGGATCGCTACGAGAAGCTTCGGGCCACGATCGCCGACGATGATATCGACGCCCGACTCGCCTTGGTTGAATGGCTCCGGGCCAGGAAGGCCTACGGGATCGCGATCAAAGAACTCGACGACATCCTCGTGCTCGATCCACTGAACCCGCACGCCAAACTGCTGCACCGCTGGCTTTCGGAATACGACAAGCTGGAATCCACCGATCAACAAGACGAGCCCGACAAGACAGACAAAGACGATTCCGATCCAGCCGATCCCGAATCCCCCCCCCAGCGGGAATACAAGATCGAACGCAACGACCTGGTCCCGCTCAGCGACGAGCAGATCAACCTGATGCGGGTCTATGAGATCGACCTTCGGCAGCCGCCCCGATTGCAGGTCCCGGACGAAGTCATGCTGGAACTCATGCGTGACAACCCCGACTCTTTCAGTCCGGATCAGGACCAGCGTGACGAGGTCCTTCAGCTTCCCCCAGTCGAGAAGCTCAAGCTCCTCTTCTCGCTCAAGGCCCGCGACCTGTACACAAAGGTCGAAGTGCTCGAAAACCCTGACTCGCTCAACCGGTTCAAGGATCAGGTGCACCACGGGCGCGGATGGCTCATCAACGCCTGCGCCTCGACCCGCTGCCACGGTGGCGTAGACGCGGGGTCATTCAGACTCATCAACGAGCGGCCGAATACCGATGAGACCGCGTTCACGAACCTCTACATCCTTGAGAACAGCACCCTGTCGAACGGCACGCCCCTGATCGATTTCAGTGCGCCCGAACGCTCGCCCTTGTTGCAACTGGCGATGCTGCCCAGCAACTCGCTCTATCCCCATCCCGAGATCCCACGGGACTACCCGGGCACGAAATACCGCCCGATCTTCAGGAACACGCGGGATCGGAAATATCAGCAAGCCGTCGATTGGATCCGATCCATGTACCAGCCACGCCCTGAGTACGAGTTCGAATACCCACCCAAGCCCGAAGAGACCCAGCTAGAACCCGACCAGGCCTCCCCCTGAATCGGCCCCCCCATGTCGCGCAGGCACTATCTGGCCCAGCGTGCTACCATCTGAGCCCGCACCCTCGGTTGTCGGAAATGGGAACCGGAACGGATGCGAGAGAGTATTGAATCACACACCGCCCGGGGTACTCACCCGTTGGGTTCGTTTCATGTATCGAAGGACACGCCGCGCATGACGCATCGCACGCCTCAAATCCGATTCAGCCCGATCCAGTTTGCCGTGCTCGCGGGGGCAACCCTCTCGCTGTGCTTTGTTGCCGGGTGCGGCGACAGCGCCGAAGCAGAGGCAGCCGTCAAGGAAGCGGGTCGCTCATTTAACTCGATCGCCGTGGGTGACGCGACCGCATCACCCAACTACAGCCTGACGAAGTACAACGAAGCCGAACAATCGCTGTCCAAGTACGCGGGCAGCGAGAACGGTTTCACCGAGGCCGCCGCGGTCGGGGTCGCCGTGGCCAAGAAGGGCCAGGCCGCCCTCGCTTCACAGCGAGCAGCGAGTGTTGAGAATGAGTCGAGGCAGCAGGCACGGGTCATCCGGGGCATGATCAACGAATGGCTGACCATGAGCGCCATCGCCCAGGCCGCGAGCATGTTCGACCCCAGCGACGGGATCAGCGAGCTTGAAGGGATCATCGAGCTCCGCGAAGAGGACATCGCCAACTACCGTCGTCAGATGCAGCAGATCAACGACGAGATCGCCCAGCACGAGGCCAAAATCGCCGATCTCCGCGACCGCGCCAACGCACAGCGCAATGAAGCGGGCGGGCTTGAACTGAAGATGCCCCGCGTCAGCGCTCAGGAAGCCGCCGAGCTGGCCAAGCAGGTCCGTGAGTTCTCGCTGCGTGCAGACCAATACGAGCTCGAAGCCATGCGGATCGAAGGCATCGTCGATCAGCTGCGTCCCGGCGCACGCGAGGTCAGCCTGAATGTTGAGAAAGCACGCTCGCAGATCGAACTGCTTGGTCAAGCCACGCAGGAACTGCACGACCGTGCCACCGCCAGCCAGAACGATGCACGACAGGCCCAGAACAACGCCGATCAGGCCAGGCAGCGTATTTCCGAAGCCGTCGACGCCTACCAGTCCTACAGAGACAACGAAGTCAAGGACGCCAGCGATGAAGCGATCTCGCTCGCTCGAGGGGCGATCAATGCCCTGCGCGACGCGAACGACGCCGTCAAGCAAGTCGCGGCACTGAGCAAGGCAGATGCCCAGCAGATGCTCGCCGAGTTCGCCATGCGTCAGGCCGCCGGCGAGCGCGACGAGGCCATGCTGTACATGGCCATCAAAGATGCCAAGCTCGCGGGCAACTGGGATACGCTTATCGACGCCGCCAACCAGAAGGCCGACGAACTCGAAGAGATGGGCAAGCAGGCATTCATCGATTCCGCATCCTCGCTCAGAAGCGCCCGTGTACGAGGCGATGCCGCAGACCGCATCGAAGCGACCGCTCTGCGGCTGGAAGCACTGGGCGGGCTTGAATCTGAGCCGGAATTCGAAGAAACTTCGTCCGAGCCCGAGTTCGAGGACGAGACTGAGACGCTCGACGAATCCGGCCTCGAAGAGCTCAGCGCTGAAGACCTCAGCGATATGTCACTCGAAGAGTTCCTGGCCACGCTACCTGAAGAGAGCCGCGAGATGATGATGCAGCAGTTCGAGTCGCAGCTCGAGATGCTCAACTCAATCGATGACCCCGAGATGCTCTACCAAATCCTGGACCAGATCGACGAGCAGGCCGCGGCCATGCCCGAAGAGCTCGCAATCGGATTTGAGTTTGTCCGCCAGCAGATCCAGAAACGCATCGATGAGCTCGAGTCCGAGGGCTGACCAGGCCCGTCCCGCCAAGAACCTCCACGAACGCCCACGCCATCGCGTGGGCGTTTTTCATGCGACGACCTACAGTCTCGCATGAGCAACGCAAACGCCCAAGAAAGCGTCGAGATCGCCGGCATCCCGGAGATGCCCGATGTCACCCAGCACCTCGTCAAACCCAATGCCCCCGTGACCGGGCGAGTCCACGCTACTCGCCTGTGCACCCGATCACGCAAAGCCGCCGGCTTCGTGCGTCATGTCGAGATCGATGTCTCAGGCACCGCCCTGGAGAACAGCTGGCATAGCGGCCAGTCCTTCGGCGTCGTCCCAGCAGGCGAGACCCCCGATGCCAAGCCACACAAACTCCGCCTCTACTCCATCGCCGCCCCCACCGGCGGCGAAACAGGTGACGGCAAGATTATCACCACCACCGTGAAACGCATGATCGATGAGCACTGGGACTCGCACAAGCTCGTCACCGGACTCTGCTCCAACTACCTCTGCGACCTCAATGTCGGCGACGAGGTCCAGCTCACAGGCCCGGTCGGCAAGCGATTCCTGCTCCCCAAGGACCCAAGCAAGCACGACTACATCTTCATCGCAACCGGCACCGGGATCGCCCCGTTCCGAGGCATGATTCACGATCTCTTCAAGCAGGGCATGCCCTCACGCGTCGCCATGCTCATGGGGGCCCCCTACGAAACCGACCTGCTCTACCACGACGACCTGACCGCCTGGGCTGACCAGCACGACAACTTCACCTACCACACCGCGATCTCCCGCCACACCACGCCCGACCAGCCCAAGCGGCTCTATGTTCAGGACCGCCTGAGCGAGGACTTCGACACCCTGGGCCCGATGCTCGCTTCCGAACGCACCCTGATCTACATCTGCGGGCTCGCCGGCATGGAGCTTGGCGTGTACCAGCAGCTCGCCCGATTGCTCCCCCCAGACCAGCTCGCCCAGTACCTGACCATCCCGGAAGGTTTCGCCGAACAGGTTGAGCAATGGGAACGAGCCATGATCCCAAAGACGCTCAAGAAAACCAAGCGCATGATGCTCGAGGTCTACTGATCCACCCGGTCACACCCGTGTCACAAACGGGATCAGTATGCCCTCCCGGGCGTACAGGACACCGGGCTGCCCCAGAAGCCGGGGCATTCTCCCGGACATGACCCGCTTTGGGCGATAAACTTGCCCAAGACGCGTCGCGCGTCTCGAATCAGAGCCAATCGCCGGGCCGACCAGCCCGCGTTCACTTCAGCCGAGGGATCGACCTTGAACCCAACCCCCACCGCGTCGCTGATTGCCCGTCTCACCCGCCCGCTGAGCGTGCTCGTGCTCGCGTTTGGTGCATGCCTTGCATCGGCACAGCCCGGGACCGCGCTGCCACGCTCAACGGTCGAAACCATCTCGGTCAACCCGAGCCAGCGTGCACAGATCCAGGAGTTCGTCAACAACTGGACCGCCCGTGTGACCTCGGACGATGCCCAAGACACCAAGCGAGGGATCGAAGCCCTCACCGCACCCCTGCAGGGGCGGGGTGTCTCGGTTGCGTTCCGACAGGCCTACAGCCAGGTGCTCGACACGCTCCTGAGCGAGCTCGAATCAAGCGCGACCATCGCCGACAAGCTCAGCATCCTGCGCATCTCAGGCGACCTGGCGACACCCGCCGCCGTCAATCACATCCGCGATCTGATGAACGATGACGACGCCGGCGTGCGACTTTTCGCTATCTCCCGTGCAGGGCAGGTCTTCGAGACCACACGCGTGCACGGCCCCGCGATGACCGGCACCGATGCCAACACGCTGATCGAAGCGATCACCGATGTGGCAAACAAGCACGCCGCCCAGCACGAGCTGATCAAGGCCTGCGCCCGGGCTCTTGCTTCAGGCACCACGCTGGGGAGCCGCGATCTGGGGGATGCTCGCTCCCACGCGATCATCGCGCTCTCGGACCTCGTCGGCTCTCGCCTGCAGGCCCTGAATGCAAATGACGACCCGAGCTTTGCTCAATCCCTCGCTATCGATGCCGCCAGCGCCACCACACGCTCCATCTCCGACATCACCGCCAGCGTCAACGAGGAGGCGGCCCGCGCCGCCGTGCGTCTGGGTGGCGACATCATCTCAGTCCCCCTTCGCCGATACCTTGCCAAGACCCTCGAATCGAAGGATGACCGCGAACTCACCGTTCGCAGCGTTCAGGCGGGCGAAACCCTGCTCTACTTCGCGAGGCGCAAAGCCGCTGAACTTGAGGGCAAGGCGATCAACGATATCGCTGCCACCAGCTTCAGCACCCAGCTCGAAACCGGCGAGGACCGAGATTTCCGCAACGACGCGGCCGCACTGCTCGGCCCGGGCTCAACAATCGTGCGTGGGTTCGGCTTTGACGACGACCGTTTCCTGCGCTGAGCCCTTTTTCAGCCAAGCGTCACTGTTCGTGTCACCCTGAGCCGCCCGAAACGGTAAGGTGTTGACATGCTGCGACTGCTTGTTCCAATCGTGTTGCTCCTTGCGCTGGTTGGGGTGTCTGTTCTCTCCGACAATCCCTCGCCCCGTGCCGACCTTGTGTTCATTCACTCGAGCGATGTCAACACGCTCGACCCCCAGCGTATGAGCTGGATGCACGACCTCCGCACCGCACGCCTGCTCTTTCAGCCGCTCGTGCAGAACGATGTGCTCAGCAACGATTTCGACATCATTCCCGCCGTCGCCGAATCGTGGGAGATCAGCGACGACGCCCGCACCTATACCTTCCACCTGCGTCAAGACGCCAAATGGTCCAACGGCGAGCCCGTCACAGCAGAGGACTTTCGCTATTCGTGGCGCCGCGCCATGCTGCCCGACCTGGTCTCTGATTATGTTGCGATGTTCATGAACATCGAGGGGGCCAACGACTTCTACGAGTGGCGTCTGGCCCAGCTCGACGCGTTCAGCACACGAGATTTCACATCACCCCGCGAACGCCAACAGGCGGCCTACGACCTCTGGGACGAGACCCGTGCCCGGTTCGACGACATGGTTGGGATGGAAGCCCCCGACCCGCAGACACTGGTCGTTCGGCTCAGCAAGCCGGTCCCCTACTTCCTTGACCTCTGTGCCTTCGGGGTATTCGCCCCGGTCTACGAGCCCCTCGTCGCCCAGTATGAACGCCCAGACCCGCAAACCGGCCGCCTGATCCGCCGCCCGGGATGGACCCAGGGCGGTGTGCTCATCTCCAACGGCCCGTTCATGCTCACCCGCTGGCGCATGAAGCGTGACATGCGCCTCGAAAAGAACCCCTACTTCTGGGATCGCGACAACATCGCCATCGACAGCATCGATATCCCCTCGATCAACGACCCCAACGCGGGTGTGCTCGCGTACCAGACCGGGGCCGTGGATTGGATCTCCGATGTCACCGCCTCGTACCGGGGTGAAATGATCGCCCAGAAGCTCGAGTTCCTCGCCGAGCATGCTGAAGAGGTCGAGAAGCTCAAAGCCCAGGGGCTCGATCAGTTCAGCATCGATCGCATGCTTCCTCCCGACCCGCGATCGCACACGCACGCTGTGTCATCGTTCGGGACCTACTTCTACAACTTCAACTGCAAGCCCTTCCTCCCCGACGGGCAGCCGAACCCGTTCGCTGACGCACGCGTGCGTCGGGCCTTTGCCATGTGCATCGACAAGCGGGCCGTCGCCGATCAGGTACGCCGACTGGGCGAACCCACCGCCAGCACCCTGATCCCCCCCGGCTCGATCGGTGGCTACACCTCCCCCAATGGATTGCCCAGCATCAGCGACGCCAAGACACCCGCCGAGCGGGACGCGATCATCGCTCAGGCCCAGCGGCTGCTCAGTGAAGCGGGCTACCCCCAAGACTTCGTCGTCACCCTGTCGTTCAACAAGGATGCCGGGCACGACCTGATCGCCCAGACCGTCGCCAAGAGCTGGCAGAAGCATCTGGGCATTCAGACCCGACTCGACCAGAAAGAGATCAAGATCTTCCGCGACGATCTCAAAGACAAGCGATACATGACCGCCCGTGCCGGCTGGTTCGGCGACTACGGGGACCCGACCACCTTCCTGAACATCAACTATTCGACCGACGGCAACAACGATCGAGCCTACAACAACCCCGTCTATGACGACCTGCTCGATCGCGCCAGCATCGAGCTCGACCCCGTCAAACGCATGGCCATGCTCAGCGAAGCCGAGCGGATCCTCGTCGAGGAGGATCTCCCGCTGGTTCCCATCTTCCACTACGCGACCATCTACATGTTCGACCCGCACAAGATCACGGGGCTCTCGACGCACCCGCGAACCAAGCAGAACGCCTATTTGATCGATGTGCTGGGTGATGGCAAAGGGGCCGAGCAGCCAAAGCCAATGCGCGAGAACAACGCCAACGACCCGAGCCAAGGGGAGCCCCAGCCATGAGCATGCTCATTCTGCGACGATTGCTCGCCCTGCCGATCATCCTGCTCGTGGTCTACACCATCACGCTGTTCCTCGCGTGGAAGGTCCCCGGCAACCCGCTGGAAAATCCTGAAAAACGCCCCAAGCCCGAAGTCATCGAGCAGATGAACAAGCAGTACAACCTCGACTCATTCCCGAGGTTCTACTTCTCCTATCTCGACAGCGCCACGGGCTTCGAGTACATGCGTGACTGGTTCAGCGGCGAGCTGCGTCGTGAGAACGAAGCCGCCCGCGCCCAAGGGCTCCCGGCACCCCAACGCCCCGTGTTTGACTTCGGACCATCGCTCAAATACGACGACAAAACCGTCAACGAAATCATCCGAGACTCGCTCCCCGTCTCCGTGACGCTGGGTGCGTCGGCGATCCTGATCGCGTTGATCATCGGTACGATCTCGGGGGTCATCGGGGCGGTCAAACCCAACTCGCTCGCGGATCTCTCGACGCTGGGCGTGGCGATGGTCGGGATCTCGCTGCCCAGCTTCGTGACGGGCACCGTGCTGCTGCTGGTCTTCTCCATCTGGCTCGGCTGGTTCCCAGTCGCCCAATGGGGGACCCTGCGCAGCATCGCGCTCCCCGCCTTTGCACTCTCGTTGCCCTTCGCGGCTTACATCGCCCGACTGACCCGAATGGGGATGATCGAATCACTGGGGGCCGACTACATCCGGACCGCCCGGGCCAAAGGCAACCCGGAGTATGTGGTGCTCATCAAGCACGCGCTCAAGAACGCCTTCCTGCCCGTGCTCAGCTACCTCGGCCCGGCGACCGCCTTCGCGATGACCGGTTCGTTCGTGATCGAACGCGTCTTCACGGTGCCGGGCATGGGCGAGCACTTTGTCAGCGCGGTGCAGAACAAGGACCTGTTCCTGATCATCGGGACGGTGCTGGTATTCTCCACGATGCTGATCGTGTTCAACCTGGTGGTCGATATCCTGTATCGCTGGATCGACCCGCGCATCGTCTGATACGACTCACCACCCATTGACACAGGGCATCGTGGACAGTTCGAGGAACAGGATCTGATCCCGAATATCGAACGACCCATCCCGCGTGAGATCCGCGCTGGGGTCCCGACGCAGATAGGCATCAAGGAATGCGGGGACGTCGTAGAGATCGACCAACCCGTCGGCATTGAAATCACCCAGGCAGCGTTCAGGCAACATCAGCAGTTCGATCCCACCGTTGTTGTTATTGGCCATGTGGGTGTGCAGCGCGACCGGCTGGTATGACTCAAGGGGCTCACCGACATCAAGCCACGCCGTGTAAGCGGCGGTGCTCTGATCGTGCAACTCCTGAAGCGAGACGATCCCGTAGCGGGGAATGCTGATGAAAATCCACGCCTCCTGGCGTTCGCCGAGTCCGTCGGCCCAGGCCCCGTCTTCGGTGGTGTCGGTGGTTTCAGATGGATCGGTGGTTTGTTCGTCAGAACTGAAAGCGAGCGATGCGGCGAGAGCACACACGCTTGTGCAAAGAATCCAAGATGTCTTCATGCCGAGAGTCTCCAGAAAACAGCGGGAGAGAGAGGGTCGGCGATGCTAACTCAATTGCATGAATGATGCTGAAAAAAGCCTGCCCCGATGGGCAATATGGCCAGATTTCACCACCCGAAAAACACCAGATCTGGGGGCTGTCAATACGCGCGTTCGAGCACGAACCAAGCACCCGGCTTGACATCGCAAACGATAAACGCTGCATGAGCCAGTGCTTGTGCCTCCTGTCCAGGCGCGGTGACGCGCAGGGCGATCGGCTGACCCGCATTAACCACCAGCACATTCGAAGCCGGGTCGACACCAATGACCGTCCCCAAGATCCGCGTCGGGCGGCCGATGCACGGTTCGAAGCGACGCCCGCCGGCGTCGGGGGTGTCGATGCGTCGGGCATCTGCGAACAGGCGCGCCAGCACCATCTCACCTTTAAGCGCCCGGACCGGCTCGACATCACCCTTGATGATCAGCTCGATCCGGTAGTCGGTGTTCGGGAACCCCATGACCACACGGGCTGGGTGGCGGTCGTCGGCATCGAGCACTTCAAGGATCGTGCCGCGTGCGAGGGTGGGATCGAGTTTGGTCGTTGGTGCGGGGTGAAGCATGGGGCAACTGTATCATGCCAGCCCCGCCTTGTCTCAGCGCCGATCATGCCGAGCGGAGTGAATCCGCCTCAATCGCATGCTCGTGTCGCCCCAGCCAGTCTTCGACGGCTTTGGGGAACTCCGATCGCAGGTACGCGTACTGCGCCCGCATCAGCCCGAGCATGCGTGATCGCTGATTGGGCGTCATGGGCACCTCCTGCCCGACATTCGTCCGAATCCCCCACCCATGAGCTGCCCCCCGGGCACCGAGGAAGGCCAGGATCTCGACCGCGAGCGATTCGGGCTCAGTTCGGATTCGATCATAGAGGAACAACCCCAGGTGCCCGGGCTTGAGTGCCGATCGCCAACGCTCGATCGAGCGTGCGTAATCGCTGTATTCGCAAAAAACTTGCATCGCCCGCTCATCGCCCAGCAACTCATCGATCGGCTGCTGGATCTTCCCGTACCGCGTGTTCATCCGGATCTGCGACCAGAGCCGATCGACCGGATCACGCACAAGGAGTACGACGCGCAGGCCCGGATTCAGGGCAACCGCGTGTCCGATGTTCTCCATGGGCATGCACATGTATGACGGGCAGACCTCGCCGGCGATCTGATCGGGGCGGGCATAGGAAAACACGCGCCGATACCACTCGTCATCGACCTCGCGCTGATCGAACAAGTCCATGAGTTCAAGCGCGGGTGCGATGTCGCGGGTCACAAGCCGATCCCGGCGATAATACTGCCGCATCGGATCCACCTGCCAGAGCCGGTACTTCCGGGCCCAGGCACGGTCACGATCGCGGGCCTCAAGCAGGTAGTTCGATTCTTTGATGGGCGGGACAAACACCCCGCTCGATTCACGCATCACCACAAACATCCAGGTCGTGCCCGCTTTCTGCGCACCAACACAGAGAAAGTCCGGCACACGCGGGGCCGCGTCATTCAGCATGCGGCACCTCGCAGTGCCCGTTCATGGACTGAACGCCACTGGGCGACACGCTCGGGGTACATCGAGGTGAGCAGATCGTACTGCGGCTGAAGCAAGGCGAACAACCGGGCCCGATACGCGTCGGGCATCGGCGCGGGCTTCCCCACATTCACCTTGCCCATTGCTGGCAAATCGGGCTCGCGTGTATACCCGATGTGCTCAAGTGCCTGCCTGAACACCTCGTTCGGACGCTCCGCGATATCGTCATAGAGGAACAGCCGCAGGCGATCGCCCATGTGGCCTTTCCAGCGTGAGATGGCCCGCTCGTAGTCTGAGTTGTCAAGAAAGTTCTTCAAGCCACCGGGCGTGCGAAAGAGCTGGTCGATATCGACGTTGTCACCCAGGCGCTTCTTGCGCATGCGAATATTTGACCAGCACCGATCGACCGGGTCACGGATCAGCATCACGACGCGGACCTGCGGGCTCAACGCGTTAACACGTTGGATGTCGTGGTCGGTGAGCTTGAAATAGGTCGGGCAGACTTCGCCACAGAGATCCCCCGCGCGTGCAAATGAAAAGACCTGTCGATACCAAGCGTCATCGACCCTTTCGGCCCGGCAATGTTCGAGCTGCTCTCCGACACGGTGGTGATCACGCAGGTAGCGCAAGCAAGGGTAATCGACTTTGAGCCGTGCGGCTTCGCTGCGACGCATCACGCTCGCCCACCTGGGCTGGTTGGTGCTGGTCTCACGAAAGTAGTGCAGTTCCTTGATCACCGGCAGGAAGATCCCGGTCTGTTGTATGAGCGAGCAGTGCAACCAGCTTGTTGCCGCTTTCTGCGCACCAACACAGAGAAAGTCGGGTGATCTGGGAATCGAGTTGGAGCAGTCGCGTGAGTTCATCGGTTGGGTTCAGGCCACCTGTCGCAGCGCCCCCTCGTGTTTCGTGCGCCATTGAGCGACCCGCAGAGGGGCAATCGTCTGGAGGAAGGCGTACTGCGATTCGAGCTGCGTGTACAGCCGCTCACGATACCCGATCTGCATCGGGATCGGCTCGCCCACATTCATCGGGGGGGGGGCCTCGGGCAATCCGGGACTGCCCCGATAGCCGATATGGTCCAGGATCTCCCCCAGCGTTTCCCTCGGCCGCTCGGCAATATCATCAAAGAGCACCACCCGCAGCCGATCCCCAACGCCCGCTTGCCAGCACGGGATCGCCTCGCTGTAGCGGGTGTAGTCGATGAAGATTCGCAGCGCGTCGGGATCGGCGATGAGCCGATCGAGATCGACCGCACCGCCCTGCTGCTTCTTGTGCATGCGCAGGCTCGACCAGATGCGCTCGACGGGGTCCCGCACAAGCAGCACGATACGAACATCGGGGTTGATCGCGTTCACACGCTCGATGTCATTGGCCGGCAGCCCAAAGTACGAGGGACAGACCTCGCCACGCAGGTCGCCCGGCTCGGCGAACGAGAAAACACCGCGGTACCACCCCTCGTCCACCCGCTCAGCGCGGTAGTGCCGGAGCTGGGCCTCGATGTGTCGGTGCTCGCCCGTCAGATCTGAACGATGGCGATACACCCCCATGAGCTTCTCCGCCTGCCCGCGGCGCAGGCCGCCGGCCCAGTCGAAGGGCGTCACCGAGGTCTCGCGAAAAAAGTGCGACTCCTTCACTACCGGCAGGAACACCCCCGGCAGTCGCTTGAGCGAGCCGTGCAACCAG
The DNA here is from genome assembly GCA_043100965.1 of Phycisphaerales bacterium JB052. Classification (GTDB taxonomy): domain Bacteria; phylum Planctomycetota; class Phycisphaerae; order Phycisphaerales; family UBA1924; genus UBA1924. The sequence continues at coordinate 260,977 of JBICHR010000002.1, forward strand.
CTCGTCGCGGCTTTCTGCGCGCCAACACAGAGAAAGTCAGGGTGATCGGGCATAATCACGCTATCGGTGTTCATCGATACGGGCCTTGAAACCCGATCAGAAACCGACGGCCTGGCTCGGTTCGGGGCGTGGGACCTCGCGTCCCCCCGGGCCCATGCGCAGGAAGTTCCAGAGCATAATCACGCCCTCAGGGGTCATGAAGCTCTCGGGGTGGAACTGCACACCCTCAAGCGGCTGCTTACTCGGGTCGGCCCAGACTCGGCGAAGCCCCATCACAACCTCGACCCGCTCGCCGTCGATCTCGTCGAAACAGGAGGCGCTGACGGCCCAACCGTCCTGACCGAGTTGCAAGTCCGGCACGGTGTTGCGGCGGACCACCAGCGAGTGGTAACGAGCCACCGTGGTCGGCGTAGAGACCCCATTGAACACCCCCTGCCCGTCATGCACAATCGACGAGGTCTTGCCATGCATCAGCAGCGGGTGGCGTTCGACGATCATGCCGTTGATATCAGCCATGCACTGGTGCCCGAGGCAGACCCCCAGCACGGGCACCCGACCGGCGAAATGATCGATGATGTCGCCCGAAACACCCGCTTCCTTGGGGGTGCATGGTCCGGGAGAGATGATGACATGGGTCGGGCCACGCCCGTCATCGAGCTGCTGGGCCTGATCGGGTGTGATCTCGTCGTGACGCACCACGACCAGATCGCGGCCCGGTTCGAGCGTGCGATCAAGCTCGCCCAGTCGCTGCACGAGGTTCCATGTGAAGGAATCGTAGTTGTCGATCAGCAAGATCATCGTTCAACAATAGCCGCCTGCGGCGTCCCTGATCGATGTGCGCCCACTATCATGCCCGCGTATGACCGGTCTTGGACTCTTTGAATCTGTGCACATGCTCCATCGCGCTTGGCGGTACCGCAACCGGACCGAGCGTGATGAGCTGCGTTTTCTGCTTTCACAGCAGCTGCGAGGGAAGCTGGTGCTGGATATCGGTGCCAACGCGGGGATCTACAGCTACTGGATGTCCAAAGCCGTGGGCCGGGACGGGCGTGTGATCGCCTTTGAACCCCAGCCCGAGATGATCGAAGCGCTCAAAAGGCTGCGTCACTCGTTCAAGCTCCACCAACTGGAGATCGCCGAGACCGGGCTTTCCAGTGAGCCGGGGCAGGCCACCCTGCGCCGGGTGATGTCCCACCTGGGCGGAGCTTCGATCGAACGCGACCTGCCCGAGGCGGACGACTCGTTCACGATCCCGCTGACCACGATCGACGCGTACATCGAAGAGCACGCCGATCGACCGGTGTCGTTCATCAAATGCGATGTTGAGGGGCATGAGCCGGCGGTCTTTGCTGGCGCCATGAACACGCTCCAGCGGGACATGCCCACGCTGCTTTTCGAACTGCACGACAAGCAGGTCAATGAATCGGACCTGTTCGAGCGGCTCGGATCGATTGGCTACAGCGCCTACTACCTGCACGATGGCGGGCAGCATCCAATCGGAGAGCTCGCTGAAGCACGCGCATCGATCGATAAGCCCTACCTGAACTATGTCTGCGTCCCCTACCGGGATCGCAACTGACACACAATGCCCGTGCCGCGCAAAGAAAAGCGGACCGCATCTCAGCGGTCCGCTCGGGTCATTCTTGCGTTGCGATCAGGCGGCCTTGTTCATCCAGGTGGTGCCGGCGACGCCGTCCTGGGTGACGAGGAACAGGTCCTGCGTGATCGGGTAGGGCAGGCGTGAGAAGTCCTCGGCCACACGCTTGCGCAGGCGATCAACGAAATCGACCGGCTCACAGCTCAGGGCGATGAACATATCCCGTGCGGGTGTTGCGACATAGAAGTCCGCCCCGAGCTGATGGGCCAGCTTCGCGTGCAGGTCGCTCATGAGCAGGCGTGCCGCGTCGTAGCCGTCCTGTTCCGCGACGATCACCGCCCGGCCGCCCTCGGCCGACTCGATGACCTGCATCTCCAATTCAGGGGCGTAGAGATCGAGGTTCTCGCGAGCGATGTCCTCGAGCTCGTCGATGGTGATCCCCCAACGCACGACCTGCTCGGTCGTGATGCTCACGGTCATGTGCGGCATGTCAAGCACGAACACGATGACCGTGTTGTTCACGAAGGGCACATGGGCCACGAGTTCCTCGCTAAGGTGCTCGAAGATCGAGACCGGCTGGATGCGGGGCATGATGCGTGCCTTGACCTGGTCGAACGATTCGTCGGCGACCTCCATCGACTCGCCCGCGAAGAGCTGATCGAGAAAATGTTCGACGATATCGGTCCCGCGGTCGGGCTCATGAGCCACCATGCGAAACAGGTTCTCGAGATCGAGACGGCGACCGTTCACGAGCAGTTCCTGCGCGTTGACGCGATCGATCTTGAAACCCGGCTGCATACGCTCGATGAGCTTGGCAACCTGCTCGGCAAAGGCCTCGGGTTCGATGGGCATGGATCCCATGGACGGCTCCTTGGTGTCCCGCAGAGGGGGGATGAACAACACGATCCCACACCACGCGGGATTCAAAGCCCACATCGACCTCGACAGGCGCGATCTGGACCACCAACCCGATGCTGGGGTCCTGAAGCCCATAGACACGAACCGATGGGTCGAAGATGCCGGTTAGTTCGGTCGATAACCCGCGCCAGGGGGTCTGCAATGCCCGAAAATCAATCGTCGCATCCTTGTCAGGTCCGATTTGGCAAACCCGTGATGGGCGGCTAGAATCGTGGCCTGATACGGGAAGGGCCATTGAGGTGTCGTGGGACATCTCGGCGACCTCTTCCCTTCCCAAACCGGAGACGACGCTGTGACCGAACAGGAAATTGAAGCAAAGGTGATCGAGATCGTGGCTGAGCAGATGGGCGCCGACAAGGCGAAGATCACCCGCGACACCAGCTTTGTCGAAGATCTCAACGCCGACTCACTCGACACCGTTGAGCTCGTCATGGAGTTCGAAGACGAGTTCGAGACATCCATCCCCGACGAGCAGGCAGAGAAGATCCAGACCGTCGGCCAGGCGGTCGACTTCATCAAGCAGGCCAACGGGGTCGATTAAGACCCGCACCGCAGGCAACACCGGCAACCCCATCAGCGTGGCTGGTGGGGTGCTGTGATTCATAGCCCGGCGTTCAACGAAACACGAGAGCATCGAGCCCATGTCCAATCAGTCACATCGTCGAGTTGTCATCACCGGTTACGGTGCCCTCACTGACCTTGGGCACAGCGCCGCCACCACTTGGGATGCCATGAAGGCGGGGCAGTCGGGCATCGCCCACATCGTTCATCCCGACTTCGATCAGTACAAAGACTGGGCGGTCGAGATCGCCGGGCAGGTCTCCGACTGGGACCCCGCCTCTGTGATCGATAAGAAAGAAGCAAGACGCCTTGATCGCTCGGCCCAGCTCGGGCTCGCTGCCGCGATCGAGGCCGTCAAGCACTCCGGCTGGGACCCCAGCTCGGGTGACCCGACACGCCACGGGGTCGTGGTCGGCTCGGGTATCGGTGGCATCTACGCCATCGAGCAATCGGTGATGACCCTGCGTGAGAAAGGCCCCGCGCGGATCAACCCATTCACCGTGCCCAAGCTGATGGTCAACGCCATCACGGGCAACATCGCCATCCAGTTCAATATGCAGGGCCCTGCCAGCGCCCACGCGACCGCGTGCGCCTCCTCGGGTCATGCGATCGGCGACGCGATGAACTACATCCGGTCGGGCAAGGCCGATGTCATGATCGCCGGCGGCTCAGAAGCCGCGGTCACCCCGCTGTGCATTGGTGCGTTCATGACCATGAAGGCCCTCTCAACCCGCAACGACGAGCCCACCCGCGCCTCGCGTCCCTTTGATAAGGACCGCGACGGGTTCGTGCTCGCCGAGGGTGCCGGCATGTATGTGCTCGAATCAGAAGAGCACGCCAAGGCACGCGGCGCCACGATCTATGCCGAGCTCACGGGCACCGGCAACTCCTGCGACGCCAGCCACATCACCGCTCCCAACGCTGAGGGGCGAGGGGCGTGCAACTCGATGAGGTGGGCACTGGAAGACGCCGGGCTCACCACCGATGACATCAGCTACATCAATGCCCACGGCACATCGACCCCCCTGGGCGACAAGGCCGAGGTCTACGCCGTCCAGCAGGTCTTCGGCGAGCGGTCCAAGCCCGGCAATGGACTGGTGATGAACTCAACCAAATCCATGCACGGGCACTGCCTTGGGGCTTCAGGTGCGGTTGAACTCATCGCGTGCATCGGGGCAATTAATGAGTCGCTCGTGCCCCCCACCATCAACCTCGACAACCTCGACGACGGCTTCGACCAGATCGACATCGTGGCCAACCAGCCCCGCGAGATGTCGGTGAAGCATGTGATGAACAATACCTTCGGCTTTGGTGGTCACAATGTGACACTGATCTGCTCGAAGTACGAGGCCTGATCGCACCAGATCCGGCCCCGTCCCCGTCCCAGAAACCATTGGCACCGCCATTGCGTCTCTTTCGAGGCGTTCCGCGTTTGTGCATGCGCTCTGCAGATGAGCGCAAGAGTTGCCGATGGAGTTGATATGAGCAGCATCGATTTGCGCCGCATCATGAAGATCGAGGTCCCGTTCGTGGTTGTGCTCGGTCAGCGTACCCTCAAGGTTCGGGACATCCTCAACTGGGTCCCCGGCTCCATTATTGAGCTGGGCAAAGACGCTGAAGAGGATCTGGAGATCCGCGTCAACAACAAGTGCGTGGGCAACGGCACCGCCGTGAAGGTCGGCGAGAACTTCGGCGTGCAGTTCAACTACATCGGCGACCCCAAGCAGCGCATCGAAGCGATGCGACCCGAGCCGACTGATGAGCTTGATGAACTCGGTGACGAAACCACTCCCGAGGCCGCTGCCGCGGCCCTGCTGGACGAAGCAAGCTGATCGATCTGGTCGTTCTCCGTGGGCACCCATGCGGGTGTCGATTCAGCGTGTGAAATCGCGGCCTTGGATCCCGTCTCGCGTAGCCCAGAAAAAGGCGGGATACTTGCCCATGCCCGATTCCTGGACACCGATCTCAAACCCGTCCTCGTGCATCGAATAGTACTCCAGCGCGTCGTACGACGGGTCCCACTCATCGGTCGGCGAGAACGAACGCACCACGCGCGGGTTCTCGTCATAGAGCTTCTGGAAGATGTCCTTGATCTCCACCCGGCTGACACTCCCGTCGGCCGTGGCGACCGATGGCTGGGCATCGTAGTTATTCCACTGTGGCGAGTATGACTCGGGGCCGGAGATGATCGGGTCAATGATCCCGATCGCGGGGTTACGGTAGGTCGCAACCCGGCGCTTCTGGGTCCAATCGAAACGCTCCCAGATCAGGACCTTCTGTGAGGGATAGCGGATGCCTGACATGCGATTGCGTTTGGCCTGTGAGGTGACCGCATTGTTCCGGACCGAGTTGGGTCGACGATCGTCGCGGTAGCGCTCGGGCGAATACCAGATCGTTGGAGAGAGCACATATGAACAATCCCAGAACCCGGTGTCGAGGGTCCAGCCGGGGGGCGGATCGTCCTGAAGGTCCTGCACACGCTCGATCAGGATGCGATCGGCAGGGGCGAACTGGACTTCAGATGCGTAGTCACCCGCATTAAGCCAGCCGCCGATGACCGAGTACCAGTGGAACGCGTAGAACTCGCTGTACCACGGGGTGTTATTGCCACCGCCGCCGTATGGGAATTCCAGCCCGGCGTTTGTGCCGACTTTGCGCACAAAGCCCCACCCATTGCCGAAGGTGCCGGTGCTATTGCCCCCAGCGATGAAGTCTTTGATCTGGTAGGGCACCATGAGACTGCCCCGATATTCGCTCGAATAGGCCTCCTGGATCTGCGCCAATGAACGCAGGTTCGCCTGGCTCTTGACCAAACGGGCCGTGTTCTGCGCGCTGCCCAGCGCAGGGATCAGGATGCCAAGCAGAATGGCGATGATCGCGATGACAACAAGCAACTCGATGAGCGTAAATGCTTTTTTCACAAGAACTACCTTCGATATCACAGAGCCATAAAGAACCGGCCCGCGGAACAGAACAAGTGGGAGTATGTCGAAAAACATCCCCAGAACAGGGGGAAAGAGCGATGGGCAAAAACGGACCCACCAAGACCCGAACCAGTCTACCACATGCAAGAGAATGACACAAGACAGACCGTGAACGCTCCCTGATTCGTCCTGATTCCCCGAGAGCTGCCCTGTTTTTGGGCGAATCGGCGGGGATAAGGCAACAGAGACGCTCAGCGAGCCGATAGCATCTTCAGCTTGCACATGCACAGACGCCCATGCTGACCTGAGTACGAGACCCACCATGCCCAGAGATATCCCTGTCGGGAACGGAAGCCTGCTCATCACCTTCGACGATCTATACCGGATCCGAGACCTGTACTCGCCGCGTGTTGGGCGACACAACCACACCAACGGGCATGTGCAGCGGTTTGGTGTCTGGGTGGACGGGGAAATGGCCTGGATCGAGGATGAGGGCTGGCACCGCGACCTGCGTTACAAGCCCGATTCACTCACCACTGAGGTCACGCTTACCCACCACAACCTGGGCATCGAGATCGTCTGCAACGATGTGGTTGATATCCATCAGCCCGTGTACTTCAGGCACCTGACCGTGCGTGATCTTGCCGGGGCCGCGCGGGATGTTCGAGTATTCTTCCACTGTGATCTCTCGATCAATGGCTCGCCGGTGGGCGACACGGCCAACTACGACCCCACGACCCGCGCGGTGATCATGTACAAGGACGACGCGTACTTCCTGATCAACACCTGCGACCAGAACAAAGCGGGTGTGGAGCACTGGGCGATCGGCGCCAAGCGTGTGGGCGGCGCTGAGGGCACCTGGCGTGATGCCGAGGACGGCCAGCTCGGTCGTAACGCGATCAGCCAGGGTTCGGTGGACGCGACGGTGGGCATCAACCTGCAGATCAAGCCCTTCGAGTCGCAGGAGGCGACCATGTGGATCGTCTGCACCCAGGACTATGAAGATGCCAAACGCATCAACCAGCGCATCTGGGAGATCGGGCCGGAGCGGCTGATCACCCGGACCGAGGCGTACTGGAAGCTCTGGTCACGCAAGGAACCCATCAACATCGCCGCCCTGCCCGAGCCGGTGCAGGACCTCTACTACCGCAGCCAGTTGATTCTGCGTACCCAGATCGATAACGGCGGCGCGATCATCGCGGCCAACGACAGCGACATCACCCACTTCGCCGGCGATCACTACTCGTACTGCTGGATGCGCGACGGTGCGCTGGTCGCCCACGGGCTGATCCTGGCGGGCCAGAGCGAGCTGAGCCGCAGCTTTTTCCGCTTCGCGGCCAAGTGCATCGGTGACAAACCCTACTTCCTGCACAAGTACACGCCCGAGGGCAACCTCGCCAGCTCGTGGCACCCGTGGGTGCTCGATGGCCAGGCGATCCTGCCCATCCAGCAGGACGAGACGGCCCTGACGGTCTGGGCCCTACGCGAGCATTACGAGGCATTCCGGGATGTTGAGTTCATCAAGGAGCTCTACATCTCGTTGGTCGTCAAGCCGGCACAGTGGATGCTCGAACACCGCGACCATAACGGGCTGCCCCTGCAGTCGTGGGACCTCTGGGAAGAGCGCCGCGGGATCCATACCTTCACTGTTGCAGCGACAATCGGGGCGCTCAACGCGGCGTCCAAGTTCGCGCGAGATTTCGGCGAGATGGACCGGGCCGCGTCGTTCCGTGAGGGTGCCGAGCGCATGAAGGGGGCCCTGCGCCGCCACATGTGGCACAAGGAACGCAAGCAGTTCGCACGCATGGCCGTCCCGCTGGAAGACGGCAGCTATCGCCTCGATATGACCCGGGACAGCGCCAACTACGCCCTGTTTGCCTTTGGGGCGTTCGAGCCCGACGATCATATGGTTGAGTCGGAGATGAACTCGCTGCGTGATGTGCTGTGGGTCAAGACCGATGTCGGCGGGTGCGCCCGCTACGAGCGGGACTACTACCACCAGGTCGAAACCGAGAAGACCGACGAGGTCCCGGGCAACCCGTGGGTGATCTGCACGCTCTGGCACGCGCAGTACCACATCGCGAAAGCAAAGACACTGACCGAACTCCGTCTCGCGGTCCCACTCCTGGAGTGGACCACCCAGCGAACGCTGCGTTCGGGGGTACTCGCAGAGCAGTTCGATCCGTACTCGGGTGCCCCGATGAGCGTTTCGCCGCTCACATGGTCGCACGCGACGGTGGTCAGCACCTGCGTGATGTACGCACGCAAGTACGACGAACTCAGCGCCCGGACCAATCAGAGCAACGGCAAGAAGCAGGCCAAGTCCTGATCCCGACCAAGCCCGGTGTCATCGCTCCGGGTTCATGGTGCGCATCACCGCCGGCTTGCCCCGGTGGGAGGAGTCCACCACCACCATGATGCGTGTGGTGCGCTCGGTCTCAAGATTGATGAACCGGTGGTCTGCGTCTGCTGGGAAGTTGGCGCTCTCCATCGTGCCGAGGTGGATGGACTCGTCACCCTGCTCCAGCACGATTTTGATCTGACCCTCGAGACAGGTCACATGCTCGATGACCCCTGGGCCGTCGGAGTTCCAGTACACCTCGCTGCTGGGTGGGAACACGAACATCAGGACCTGAATACCGTGCTGCACCATCGGGGGCGAGAGCAGGTGCCGCTCGACGCCGCAGCTCGGATCGACGAGCACCTTGCGTCGATCACCCTCGAGCTTCTCGAACTGGACCTCGGGCGGGACATCGAGCAGGTCCGATATCTGGCAATCGAGCCCGACCGAGATATTGCACGCGACCCGGAGCGTCGGGTTCTTCTTCCCGGTCTCGATATCGCTGAGCATGGCCTTGGACACGCTGGCCCGTTCTGCGAGATCGTTGAGCGACATCCCTGCCTGTTTGCGTCGTATTCGTACGGCTTGGCCGAACTCCATGCGGACTCCTGATCAAAAATCCCTATTCACTGCATTTCGGCGAATTTTGTTCGCCTTAGCGAATACTTTCTGCCGATCAATCGTACACTATAGCGAACACCCTCGCCGGTCGAGTGTTCCCGTGAAGATTCCAGACCGATGAAAGGAGTACCCCAATGCGTAAGAACCCATGTCTGAACTGCTGGTCGTCGTATCCCACTCGGCATGAGTCGCTCATGCTCATCGGTCTCGGGCTGATTGTGGGGCTCATCCTGACCGGCTATTTCGCGGCCTGAGTCGAGCCAAACTCGCACGGCCTGCATTATCGAGAAGCTTGCTGTACAATCTTGGCGAGCGCTTCGATATCTTGCGTTTCGAGAACCCGCTTGATATCTTTCGATTCAACCTTTGCCCTCTCTAGTGCTTGCTCGGCTCGTTTCCAGAGTCGGGCAAGCTTTTTTTGATCCCCCGCCGCCAGGGCCATGTCCGTAACGATCTCCCCCAATCGTGTGATCACGATGGTGTCGATGTTGTCGTAATAGCGGTTGATGATCTTGCGCTGATGGGATGAGAACTCACGCCCTGAGGCCATGGGATGCTCCAAATGAGGTCGTGCCGGTCATTGGTGGTTTTCGACTGGGGATGTTGGGAGAGAGAAGATTAGGCGTTGGGACCGGGGGTGAGGTTCGTTTTCTCCGAGCCAATACACCGCACAGGGCACCCGGCAATCCTGTATCCAGAAAAGGGCATCACGCGCGCTCGGTCCAGATGCGTTCCTCGATTTGACACTGCTCACACCATCGAAAGTACTTCGGCCCCTCCTTGCGGATCCGAACGCCCTTCCCACGATGACCTTCCGCCCCGCAGGCCGAGCAGATCGTCGGCATTGAGGTGGTCTTCCCACAGCTCAGGCACTTCCAGTAGTACCCGTACTTCCCCCACTGGGCCGTGAGATCTGAGCCGCCGCAGTCTTTGCATGCTGCCGCAGGCGGAGAACTCGTCGCGGGCTTTGCCGTATTCGCGGCTGTTGATACAGGAAGCCTTGGCGTGGCACCGGATTGGACTGTTGACACCGCCCGCTCTTTGGGCTGATGGCTGCTTGCGAGGAACTCGGCAACCGCCACAGTTTCCTCGGCCTGCATCAACCAGACACCATAATCTCCATTTGGTTCACCTAAGAGCCTGCTCGCGGCCTTATGCCTTTTGTGTTCCTTGCGGATCTTGGCCGGGACGAGATCGGCCTTGCTTACGAAAGTGCGGAACGGTTTCGTGGGTTCCTTCCACTGATTCACCCGGCGGATCTTTCCCTGATCCGAGATCGCCACGATGATCTGGATGGGCATGTTGCGAAAACCACGCTGATCAGATCCTGCGACGAGTTTGGCGAGTGTCCTCAGCCCCGCGTTCACCTTCCCGAGCAGCTCTTGCCTGTGGCGTTGGAGGTAGGATCGCAGGAACTCGCCCTGACGGCGTGCCTGCTGGATCGGGGAAGGAAACCCCTGCTCTCGCCCGTGGAACCGACGTGCCCACTCGTCGCCGCCAGCCCCATCGTCACGCACACTGACTTCGTCGGTCACCGACTTGCTCTCCACGATGATCGCACCCCAGCGGTGCAGGATGAGGTGGTCGATCTGACAGACGCCCGGACGCCCATCGTGCTCCGGTTGATGCGGATCAACGAGGCGTAGGTCATTGAGTATCAGCAGTGCGGGATCGGTCGCGAACTCTCGGTGGAGATAGAAGGCCATCTGCCGCTCGGCTTCTGCACCCGCCCGAAGCCTCGGGTCTGCCGTGTGTATCTGCTTTTCAACTTGTTTGACGATCATGCCTGTCCTTGTTCATCATACATGGCGAGAAAGTATTTGATACAATATGATGATGCCCGACCCGGGGGAAACACCAAAGAATGTACCAGAAGGCCTCTACGACCACCTTGTCGATGTCGCGCTAAAAGCGAAGCTCGAGGGCATCGGCGACCCTCGACTGGCTGAGTACGGTGATGTCGACAGCGAGGACGCTCACTCGGCGATCGCCCAGTACCTCGAACGCTTGCTCGCCGCATCGCTCTCCACGCTACGTGGCCGTGAGGCCGCCGATCGTCAACGCCGACTCGTGGATCACGTGATCGAGACCCTGGTTGCTGAACTTGGCGACGACTGGACCGACCGGTTCAACCTCGCCAGCCCGCTTCGTCGGCTGATTGCGGTCCATTCCGAGCCACAAGACGGCGGTGCGTCCCGCCCCGATACCCCGCTTGCGCGTTCGGCCCTTCTCACCGGCACCAGACTCGACCCCTCGCTGGCTTCGCAGCTCTCCAAAGAGTTTGCGGCCGCCGACCGTGTTGATATCCTGTGCTCGTTCATCAAGTGGAGCGGCATTCGACTGCTTTTCGATGCGCTCCGTGAGCTCACCTCGACGCCACACCCGGATGGCCCGCGTCTCCGTGTCATCTCTACGAGCTATATGGGGGCGACCGACGCAAAGGCGATCGAAGCGCTCCGCGACCTGCCCAACACAGAGGTCAAGGTGTCCTATGACACCAACCGCACCCGTCTGCACGCCAAGGCCTACCTCGTCCATCGCGAGACGGGCTTCGGGAGTTCGTACATCGGTTCGGCCAATGTCTCCCGCGCTGCGCTTTCGGAAGGGCTCGAATGGACGAGCAAGATCAGCCAGTACGAGCTCCCGCACCTGTGGCAGAAGATCGTCGCGACATTCGACTCGTATTGGAACGACGACGAGTTCGAGTGCTTCGACGCGGATGCCTCACCGAGACTCCGAGAAGCAATCAGTCGGGAACGCGCCCATGGCAGCGTCGAGATTGGCGCTCTGCCCACCTTCGACCTGCGCCCGTATCCGTTCCAAGAAGAAATCCTGGATGCGATCGCGGCTGAGCGTGAGGTGCAAGGCAAGCACCGCCACCTCGTTGTCGCCGCGACGGGCACCGGCAAGACCATGATCGCGGCGTTCGATTACAAGCGGTGGGCCGGCAACAGCAGGCCCTCGCTGCTCTTCGTCGCCCATCGCGAGGAGATCCTCCGCCAGGCACTTGGCACCTACCGGGGCGTGCTCCGCGATCAGAACTTCGGTGACCTGCTCGTCGGCGGGACCAGCCCGGATCAGCATGACCACCTGTTCTGCTCGATCCAGAGCTACAACAGCCGCGGGTTGCACCAGCTTGCTGCAAACCGCTTCGAATACGTCGTGGTGGATGAGTTCCATCACGCTGCGGCCCCCAGCTACCGCCAGTTGCTCAATACGGCACGCCCAGGTGTCATGCTGGGCCTGACTGCTACCCCAGAGCGGGCCGATGGGCTTGATGTGCTTGCGCACTTCGGAGGCGAGCCGACCGCCGAGGTCCGTCTGCCCGACGCGATCAACCGTCGCCTGCTCAGCCCCTTTCAGTACTTCGGCGTGGCAGACAGCGTCAACCTCGATGGCCTGAAATGGCAGCGCGGCGGCTATCGCGTCGAAGACCTCGACGCGGTCTACACGGGCAATGATGTCCGCGCAGGGCTCGTGCTTGACAAGGTTCATGAGACGCTGCTCGACCCGCTCCAGGCACGGGGGCTTGGGTTTTGTGTGAGCCTTGCCCACGCCAACTTCATGGCCCGCTTCTTCACCGACCACGGCATCCCCGCGATCGCCCTTTCTGCTGGCACTCCGAGCGATGAACGCCGTGCCGCCAAGGAGCGACTGGTCCGCCGCGAGATCAACTTCATTTTCGTGGTCGATCTCTATAACGAGGGTGTGGATATCCCCGAAATCGATACGGTCCTGTTCCTGCGTCCAACCGAGAGTCTGACGGTGTACCTGCAGCAACTCGGGCGTGGGCTGCGTCTGCATGACGACAAGGACTGCCTGACCGTTCTTGATTTCATCGGGACCCAGCATCGGCAGTTCCGCTTCGCCTCGCGGTTCCGCGCACTAAGCACCGACCCGACCGGTCGGCTTCATCGCGAGATCGAGTCCGGCTTCCCGCACCTGCCCGCGGGGTGCTTTATCCAGCTCGAACGCGTTGCCCAACAGCGCGTGCTGGAGAATGTTCGTCAGTCATTGACGCTTCGGCGGCCGCAGATGGTGCGGGATATCAAACTACTCGCCCACCACCTCGGGCGTGTGCCGACGATCAGAGAGACGCTTGAATACCTCGACACCACGCTCGATGAAGTGCTCAAGCGGGGGCTCTGGAGCCGTATACTGAGCGACGCTGAACTCATCGAAGCGCCAGACTGCGATGACGAGGAACGCCTTGCCAAGGGAACTCGTCGCCTGGTGCACATCGACGACCCGCAGCAACTCCGATACCTGCTCGCCCACCTCGATGGCGTCACCCCTGAGGATCCGCTTGGCGAGCGACGCCGAGCCATGCTGCATGTGTCTCTCTGGGGCTCCGACGGAGCCTCCATGACCCCCGACGAGGCCGACGCGCGTCTACGGGCGAATCCGGGTGCGATGGCCGACCTCCGAGCCGTGCTTGAGTATCGCCTCCGTCATACGCGTACCAGACCCACAGAGCTGCTCCCGCACCTGGCCGGCCCGCTGGCGCTCCACGCGTTGTACACGCGCGACGAAGCCCTCATCAGCCTTGGCCACTGGGACCTCAACCGCCGGCCCGATTTTCGCGAGGGTGTGCTTCACATACCGCAACGCAAGATCGACGCCTTCTTCTTCACGCTGCACAAGACGGAGGAGGCGTACTCGCCAACCACTATGTATGAGGATTACGCGATCAGCGATCGGCTCTTCCACTGGCAGTCGCAGAGCACTACCTCGGCTGACTCGCCCACCGGGCAGCGGTATATCCGCCATCGCGAGTTGGGCTATACGCCGTTGCTCTTTGTCCGCGAGCGCAGGTCACTCCCCGGGGGGGCCGCCGCCCCGTACGCGTTCTTGGGCCCGGGGGACTATGTGTCGCACGAAGGCAGCCGACCGATGAGCGTTGTGTGGCGATTGCGGACGCCCATGCCGACGCGGCTGGCCCGGGTGGCCGTCAGTTAGAAGAAACTCAGCGTTGGAGGCGGATCCTGGCCAGGATCTGCGCCGAAGCCCACGACACGGTGGTGCCGATCGAAGTTTGGCCTCGCTTGCCATGAACCGGATCGATCGCGGGCCTGAACCCACACTGAAACCCACACTGAGGGGATCACCTCATGCGACAACAAGCCCGGAGCGGACACACTTTGAGGGTAGGCAGACGGATCAGAATCGTTTTTAAATGGCCCAAGGGCAGTGTTTTATGCATCGACTCGTTGGAGGATGGACTGCATTGCTGGGGCCAGTTGGGAAGTACCCCCCCGAAGGACTCGAACCTTCAACCCGCTGATTAAGAGTCAGTCGGAAAACGGCACTGGGGATAGTGTGCACAGGGATTCTGCGGGGCGCGTAAGTGGATCCGTAGGTGACGGTTCGAGCGAGCCGGATACCTTGCAGCGGCTTGTAGAGATCGCACGCCTCACTGGGGAGTTGTCGCCGGCGGAGCGGGAGATACTGGTGGCGATAATGCGAGTTACTGATAGCAGGCAATCCCCCGACCCGTAGATGGGGCGACACCATCTGGCTTGCTTCATATGGAAACGAACGCGGTTCGGTAGCCCACACGAAGGCTCGATCGGCTCATCTAAGAGATGATTGGTACCTCTCAGTTCGGAGCCCGCCTTAGTGCTGGCTGGGCCTTGTGCGGCGCTTTTTAAGAATAGGCAGGGGGGCAGATTCTGTATTCACGCAAGCGAGAATGCGGTCACGGGATGTGGAAGCTGCAAGAAACCAGCAAGAAAAGGTCCGAATTGCTGGTGCGCCGCCCATCTTGGGTCACCCTTGGACAGCATCATGTTTTCGGCAGGTTCCATCACACTTGGGGGTAGGCAATGCGCATCACTTCTCAAATCGCCATGGTCGTCTTGGTCGCATGTCTTGATGACATTGCCCAATGCGGCGTCATTCATCCTGAAACGCAAGCAATCGAGGTGCTTGCGGGCTCTCGGGTCAGTATGCTCTGGTTGGTCGAAGACGTTCAGGACCCCCTATTTGGGTACTCACTTCAACTTGAGCCGATTGCTAATCAGGGTTCGATCGGTAGCGTTACTGTCGATGTCAACGCAACGAACTTTTTTGAACCCCGAAACCTCATCATGGCGGGGGGTGGAGAAATCAATTCCGCTCTAAGCATAATCCAGCCGAGTGGCGTGCACGGCATATTTATGTCAGCGAACATCACAGACGCGAACAACCCGATTGTTCCGCACACCGGCATTAATGATGTACTAGCGGAGGTGGTGTGGGATATCAGCCAAGACGCACTAGGCACTTTCACTTTCGAACTCGGTCAAGCGACCGTGCTGAGCGACCCAGATGGATTCGCAGTTCCGTTTGAGGGCCGATCATTAGTAATTACTGTGGTACCCGCCGTGCCGACAACTGCTTTATCTCTAGGAACTCTGGCAGTCCTCTCACACCGTCGGCGATGTGCCTAGCGCTATCTCGGCTGTCGTATTCTACAGATTATCGGACAAATTTGCCAAAGCGTCCTTGACTCGTGATAGCCAATCCAGTACTCCTAACTCTAAGAATAAAGACCTTGGGGGCTTCCGCCCATGGCATCTCAGAGGGGAAACGATGCACATCTCGATCTGCCTTGTACACCTCGTCCTTGGGACGCAGGCACAGATTTGGCACAAGTTCGCGATATTGCAATGGAGCATTAGAAGATGCAGATCGCAAAAAATCTAACGGCCGGGCTGGTTGTCTTCTTATCTATCATCGTAGTGTCTCTGGAGTCAAAACCAGCCGCCGAAAGACCGCTCGTTCTTACCTTTCAGCCCGTTGCTCTCCCCCCGTCAGCGAACGCATCATCCAATACCCCTTTCAGCGGGTCGCAAGATAGTGCATATGAAGCCAACCGGCCCGGCGACAAGGTTCATGACCAACTTGGCCAGACGATAACTGATTCGATCTCGTCAGGCTCATACAATTCTGAAGCCGATCTTTCCAGCGATGGGATTGTAAATGCTGCTGACATTCTTCTTTGGCTGGGAAGAACATTGCACACGCCGACCGTTCGAGAGGAAATCCCCTTCGAGCCCAACTTTGAGATGGGGCCCGACGGCCGCTACCGGATCGGACTCTACGCGGAAATATCGAGACTTGAGCTCATTGGATGCACACTCGGACTCGATATCCGTACTTCGCAGCTCGCTGATGCCCCTACCACCGGCTACTCACCCCCTGTCCCAAAATTAAGCAAAGGGGAAGGAGCTAGAAAAGCAGCACGCATCGTCGACCACATCGGTGATGCGGGTGCGAGTATTACGCTCATCGACCCCTCGTTTAAGGATGCCAAAGAAGAACGCCTTATCTCCCTCGCAGAGTTTATCGTCACGGCACCAGAGCACCACTTCGCTCAATATGTCATCACGCCGAGTGCTGAGAATATCGTCATCGATGCGACTGGCAAGACTATCTCCGCAGAGATTCCGGACATAGATCTCTTCGTGCGAACCGCGGTTGACTTCGACGCAAACGGGCTCATTGAGCATGGAGATATAGTTTCGTATGTGCGGGCATACTCGACCGGCATTGATCAACTGGACTTGAACCATGACGGGCGCGTCGATCAGACAGACTTTACCATCATGATCGGTCTTGAAGGTGCACCAGCGATCGAGTTTCGGATAGTGGCCGATGCATCTGAGAACCGGCCCCAGCGGCCGATCGCTCACAACAAACGGGGTGACAAAGCAAAGATCCTTAAAGAAGACGACCTTGCATCAGGGATCGGAGGGGGGAGTCGAACCAACTTATTGCCGAAGGCTTCGATTCAGAAGACGCACCGGCCGCAACTCCCGATCGAATCGCCCAGTTATCCGAATGGGGCTTCCGAGGTTGACGCGACGAGCTCGATTCGTCCAGTGTTTAAAGACAGTGATAGAACGCCGCCGCGCATCAACCGAGTTGAGCCAGACGCAGGCTCTTGGACCGTGAATCAAGTTGGGCTGACCGAGATGCGAGTCGGCTTCGATCAGCAGGTGAGCATACCCACGGGCGCAGTTCGCCTTTGGGGCACGCGATCCGCCCAGGATGTGCCTTTCACTAGGACATACAGCTCCGACACACGGACTCTAACGATCATTCCAGACACTGCACTCCGTGATGATCGTTACACCTTACTGATCGACTACTCGATCATGAATACCTCCCAGATGGCGCTAGATGGTGAGATTTTGGATCCGCTTGCAGCCTCGCTGCCATCGGGAGACGGCACCGAGGGAGGCCAGGCGGTCTTTCAGTTTAATGTTCTGCAAGGCGATGTTACGAGGGATGGCGTTGTCGACTCGCTCGACATCGATGCCTTGGTCGCAGCCATTGGTACCTTAGCCGGCGAGCCGGGCTTCGATGCTCTTGCCGACCTCAACGCCGACGGAGTCGTTAACGTCCTAGATGTGAATATTTTGCAGACGAATCTCGGCGAAGTGCTCGGCACATCAGACGGCATAAGCCCGACAATCGATGAGCGAAGCCCGAATCCCGGTACATCTGTACGGGCTCTCACACTTGAAGAGGTTGAAATCCGCTTCTCCGAACCGGTGGAACGAAGACGCATATCAGCCAGATCACTTCACGCCGTGACACCCTCGGGCGATCTGCGTGTGCCCGATTCGGTCGAGCTTGGCGGCGACGATCGCACAGCAACATTTACATTTGATGAATCGCTGAGCGAACTCGGCCTCCACGATTTCCGTCTCAGCAACGCCCTGAGTGACATTTCGGGGGAGCTGCTCGCCCGAGAGAACTGGACAGCCGCACTGGACAATGCACCCGCTCGGCTCGTATTCATGTCGCCTTTCGCGGGCGAAGACGATGTCGCTGTCACCCGTGAGACCATCGTTGAGTTTGACCATCCTGTCGAGTCAGGCTCAGTCACGTCCTCGGCTATCTTCGCTCAGTTTGCGGGCTCCCCACTTCCCGCAATGCTGCATCAATCTCCGTCGGGATCTCGTGTGACGCTCTTCTACGAGGAGAACCTGCAGGCGTCCGCTCGCATTCGCGTCACCGTCGACGGCGATCAGTTGATTGACGACCTTGGATTTGCTGTCGATTCAGACAGCGATGGTGATCCCGGCGGAGTGCGGGCGTTTGACTTCGACACGCTCAGCCTCACTGAGATCCCCGGCACCGCCGTCTGCGGGCGTGTCTTTGCGTCTGAGCTCGACGACGATGGCATCACGAGCGTTGACGTGCCGCTCGCTGGTGTCACGATCACCGTCGACGGGCGCGAGGACGAACTTTTTGCCATCACCGACGAGATGGGTAACTTCCGCCTCGAGCCCGCCCCGGTCGGGCGGTTCTTCGTCCACATCGACGGTCGGACCTCCACCAACGCCGACATTCCCGACGGAGCGTACTATCCCTTCGTCGGCAAGGTCTTCAAGTCTGTCGCCGGTCAGGAGACCAACCCGAAGGGTATGCCCGTCGCCACCGCCGGCAAAGGCGAGATCTATCTGCCGCTGGTCGCGCCCGATGCGCTCCGGCCCGTCAGCCAGACGCAAGACACGGTCGTCGGCTTCCCGCAGAGCGTCATCGACAGTTTCGCCGACCAGCCCGACTTCCAGCAGGCGCTGATAGATACTAGCATTACCGTACCGGCGGACTCGCTATTCGCCGACGACGGAACACGCGGAGGGCAGGTGGGCATCGCGCCAGTGCCGCGTGATCGATTGCCCGGCCCGCTGCCTCCCGGGCTCGACATCCCACTCATCATCACTGTGCAGACGGACGGCCCGACGAACTTTGATAATCCGGTGCCGGCGGTGTTCCCAAACCTGCCCGATCCAAATACGGGCGAGATGCTGCCGCCCGGAGCGACCACCGCCCTGTGGTCATTCGATCACGATCTTGGGGAATGGGTACTGAATGGCACGATGACCGTGTCCGCAGATGGGCTGTTCGCCGTGCCGGACGATGGGACTGGCATCCGAGCCCCGGGATGGCACGGTAGCGCACCCGGAGCCCCTCCGCCACCAATGCCCCCGCTCCCGCCCCCGCCATGCCCGCCGGGCGGAGGTGGACCTGACCCGGACTGTGGCATCTCCATTGGTTTCGGTGTCATCGACTGCGGCTTCGGAATCCTCGGGACATTGCCAGGTGTCGGGTGCGCGATGGGCGTGTCTCGGGGCGTGCTGGGCACAATGCGGGACTGCGCGATTGCTGCTGGTTCGGGGCAGGGCGGGTGCGGTGCTAGCGCCGCAGCGAACACTCTTTCTGCTGCTTTAGGCTGTGTGCCGGGCCTTGGTTCGATTGGTAGTGTAATGTCCGCCGCGGTCACATGCGGGCAGACTGTATACAACATTGAGTCGAATTGCTTCGGAAGCGGAGACGGCAAATGCAGTCCCCCGTCCCCGCCTCCCCCTCCGCCGAACGATCCACCCAATCCACCACCGAACGATCCACCTACGCTTATCGCTGAGACTGGCAATAACGCATCAAATTTGGTATCGTCCGTTTTTGGATCGTCGTTTTCGACTCTTGCTAGGCAAGCGCACCGCGAAACTCCATCGCTACAAGATCAGGCAGAGGATGCTACTCGGCTTGCAAGTTTTTATGCGGTCTTTGCCGATACGATTTCTGAGACAAGCGATCTCGGCGTTGCTCTATCGCTTTCCGAGCAAAGCCTACTTCTCAATACTCCGCTTCCCACATTTCTCTCGGATGATGATGTTACGGAAGTTATTGCTCGATGGGATCGAACTCTTGATCTCTGGGGGCAGGGCCTGTTTACGCATGCGCAGGCGGGACGCGACGACTTTGTCGATATCGAAGCGATCGGTGTTTCCGCCGCTGCGCTCGAGCAGAATCTCGCGGACCTCGATGCGTATGGTTTCGAGTCTGCTGACGACATATCGGAGTATGTTAATGAGTATGTGACCGGATTTGGATCGGGCGGCCAAGTCATCTCGTCCCAAACGTTGTCACAAGAACCGTTCCTTTTGACGAATGTAACGGAAGGGCTCGATACTCGCGGCCGGCTCACCAGCGCCGGCGATCTCCCGGTCACGGCCGTGTCGCCTGAAGCCCTCTACCGTATCGCGATCTTCAGTGCTGTTGATCGCACGCTCCTGTTTGCAACCTTTCGGGGTGATGAACCACAAGCCTTCACCTCAAGCCGGTTCGTGCGGCTTCACGACGAACTTCTGGAAGACTCGGATGCGGATTTACTTTCGGATGAGGCCGAGCGGATCTTCGGGACCGATCGATTCGACGTTGACTCTGACGATGACGGCATCAATGACGGTACAGAAGTCATCCAAGGCACTAACCCGCTCGACGGCCTCATCGTGGAGACAGGCGTCATCGCCACCGCCGAGACGCCCGGCACCGCCGCCGACATCGTCTCCTTCGGTAACCGGTCTGTCATCGCCGACGGCTCCACCGGCATCTCAGTCTTCAATGTCTTCCTCGGTCTGAACCCAGTCCTCGTCGCACAGGTCGACACACCCGGCGAGGCCACGGCCGTCGCCTTCACTGGCAACCTCGTTGCTGTCGCCGATGGCTCGGCAGGGCTGACGGTCATCGATGTCACCGACCCGCCGGCGGCGACGATATTGCACCGCGTTCCGGCGGTGGATCTTGGAGGCAGCACGAAGGCTGTCACGACCGCTGGCAACATCGCACTCGTGGGAACCTCCAGCGGAACTGTCGCCACGGTTGACATGCTCACTGGCGCAGTACTCGACACCATTTTCGTCGGGCAGAGCATACAGGATATCGCAATCGATGGCCGCTACGCCTATGTCCTCACGAACGGTACGCTTCGGTCATACGATTTCACGATCGGTCGGCCGGACCTTATCGATTCGGTCGCCGTTGAAACCGGCATCAACAATGCGAATGGCCGGATGAGATTGTCGGTCGGAGGCGGAAGGGCCTACGCGGTTCACACCCGCGGTTTTTCCGCGGTCAATGTGTCCGACCCGTTTGCAATGGTCCGTGAAGACATCGCCGGTGAGATCACGCCGCAGTTTGGCTGGAAGCAGATCAGGCCGAATGGTTCTGGGCTCGGTGTGGCGGCGATGAGCCCGAACCAGGCCTTCGACGGGCCGCACCACGTCTCCCTGTACGACCTTGATGCGATCACGACGCAGAGCCAGTCCATCAGTGACAGCTTCCTCGCGACCTTCGAGACGCCCGGCGTCGCACGCGCAGTATCCATCTTCAACGGCCTCGCCTATGTCGCCGACAACGACCGCGGTCTTCAAGTGATCAACTACCGCGAGTTCGATCGCGAAGGTATCGCCCCCACAGTCTCTTTCGAGGTCTCCGAGTTCGGGCTGCGTCCGGCCGACCTCAATGAGGATGGCGTGCTCAACAGCGAGGATATCGCGATCCTACTCGACCTCATCACCAGCATGGATCTCCGCGGCGACCTGAACGGCGATGGCTTCGCCAATGACGCCGACCTAATGCTGCTGATGAATCTGATCGATCTCGGACTTCCTGACCCGGCCACCGACGGGTTAGTTGAGGACGGCCAGCTACTACTCGTCGAGGTTGATACGAGCGATGATGTCCAGGTCCGCAATGTGGAGTTACTAATCGACGGCGAGGTAGGACAGACCGATGGCAACTTCCCGTTTCAGTTCTTCGTCACTGCCCCGGCTTTTGCGAGCCCTGATGGTACAGATGATCCTATCCCTTTCGATATCTCAGTCCGCGCGTCAGACACTGGCGGAAACAGGACGACCGCGATGCCGGTCACGCTCGGCGTGCAACCCGACAGAACAGCCCCGCGGGTTGTTGCTGTGACGCCGGCGGATGGTTCTTCGATCTACACTTCCCGTCCCTTTGATCTCACATTAAGCGAGCCAGTTGAAGCCTCAACAGTGCTCACAGATGCTATAGCAGTCGTGAGTGCAGGAGACGATAAAATGTTCGGCACGTCGGACGATGTGCCCATCAGCTTCGATCTCAGCTCGGTGGCAAGCGGTCGGAGATTGATCGTTCAGACGAGCGGCCTTGAACCGATCGGTCAGCTACGTCTCACAGTTGAGGGAGACTCGCTCGCCGATGCCGCCGGCAACGCTCTCGACGGAGACGGCAATGGCATGCCTGGTGGTGATTTAGTCGTGACCGTCGAGCGGGAAAGAATCCCCTATGGGCTGGCGATCCAGACAACAGCTCCTTCTGGGGTTTTTCCGACATCACTTGAGTTCGAAGGGATTCCCGGAAAGACAACTTGGTTGAGTTGGAGCAGCAATCGACAGATCGAGATGTCCGTGGTCTCGCCGGGTGGGAATGTAGTGAGCTCTGGTCTAAGCACTAATGGACGCATCTTTGAGATTGATATGACGAGCGCTGGCGCGTACAGAATCTTGCTGAGAAGTACAGCGGTCGACAACGCGCCTGTGACATTCGCCCTCTCCGACCAGCCGGTGGAGATGCTGCCCGTCTTGTCACTGGACTCGCCCGTCTCGGACTCCATCGACCCGTTCGGGGATGTCGACGAGCGCCCCATGACGCTCCAGCAGGGCGATGTCGTCAGCTTCTACTGCGACTTC
>JBICHR010000003.1:0-433495 GCA_043100965.1 Phycisphaerales bacterium JB052
CACCGGCTCGGCGGGCACCCCCGCCGAGACCAGAGACAGCGAGATCGTCGACTGGACGGTCCCCACCACCGGAGACTACATCGTCCAGGTCTACGGACAAAGGATCGACGAGGGCAATCGATTCACATACACAATCGCAGCAACGAGGAACTAGATGATAATGACAATCTTTAAGGAGCATAAAGAGCCATAATTTTTCAATGAATACCTCTGTATCATGTAGCGATACTCATGTAAAGGAGCCTCTGAAAATCCACAAATGTACTGCGAATGTCCGACACCGACCCAAGACTCCGTACGGCGTCGTCGACGGATTGGTATCTCAGGTCCAAGAGGCTCGGCAGCTTTGAATCGTCCAACTCGCCCACTCCGTGTGAGACATAGTGGTCGAGGACAAACTCGACGAACTCGCGCTGTGCTCCGTCATAACTTGACGCAATCAGCGGCTGATGAGACTCAACACGCTCGGCCCGGCTGACCGGTGGAGTTGCAAACGCGATGTAGGCGAGCACATCGAACAGGTCGCTGTCGGCAGCGTTGATCATCCGTGAGATGTCACCGAGTTGCTGCTTCGAATATCCGCGCTCGACCAGCCCTTCCATAACCCCACGGCGTGTAGCAGGTTGGCTCCACAACTCGCGCAGCTCCTCTTCAGTCTCGAAGAGGTCGGGAAGCTCGCCGAACAGTCGTTTGATGAACTCGACAGCAGAAAGCGGCCGACCCTCCGGGCTCCAGAAGGATGTCGACGACATGTGCTCGATGAGGCGTTCTTTGCCGTCCGCGAGTTTCACGCGAGTGCGCTGCCGGGGCTCGGGGGTCTCGTCGGGACCGGGATCATCGTCCGGGCCAGGCTCGCGGGGAGCCCGAGGCGAAGAGGGCGCAGGCTCATCCGGCGGGCCATCCCATTCCGGATCATTGAAGTTCTCGTACGCCTTGACAAAATCCCAGATCGTGAAGTGATCCTTGTCATCGTAGAGCCGTGTGCCTCGCCCGATGATCTGCTTGAACTCGATCATCGACTTGATCGGCCGCAAGAGCACGATGTGGCGTACATTCCGGGCGTCGACGCCTGTCGAAAGTTTCCGCGAGGTGGTGAGGACCGTGGGGATCGTCTTCTCGTTGTCTTGGAACTTCCGCAGGAAGTGCTCGCCGGCCGCCCCGTCATTCGCGGTCACACGGACGCAATAGTCAGGATCTGAAGACGCCTTCATCTGATTGATCAGATCACGCACGGCCGCGGCATGCTCCTGAGTCGCGCAGAATACAAGTGATTTCTGCCTCTGGTCGACCTCATCCATGTAGATCTTGACGCGAGCCTCTTCCCGCTCGGCGATCTCGATGATGCGGTTGAAGTCATCCTCCTTGTATCGCCGCCCCTCCTCGATCTCCCCCTCAAGCACTTCATCGTCCGAGGTGTAGATGTACTCATCGAGGGTCGTCTGGATCTGGCGTACCTTGAAGGGCGTCAGGTATCCATCGTTGATGCCGTCCTTGAGCGAGTAGGTGTAGACCGGTTCACCGAAGTATGCATAGGTGTCCGCGTTGTTCTTTCGCTTCGGAGTTGCCGTCAACCCGAGCTGCACCGCCGGCGAGAAGTACTCGAGAATCGCTCTCCATGTGCTCTCGTCGTGCGCTCCGCCGCGATGGCATTCGTCGACGATGATGAGATCGAAGAAATCGGGCGGGTAGTCCCCGAAGTTCGGTACTGGCTCGCCGTCCGGACCCCGGCCGGTCATAAAGGTCTGGAAGATCGTGAAGAAGATGTGCCCGTTCTTTGGGACATGCCCCTTCTTCCGGATGGTCTCCGGATCTATTCGCACCATGGCGTCGTCGGGGAAAGCGCCGAATGTGTTGAAGGCCTGATCCGCAAGGATGTTCCGATCCGCAAGGAAGAGAATCCGCGGCTGCCGCGTCTGGGCCGCATCTCCGCGTCGCCAATCTGTAATATTCCATCGGCTCTGAAATAGCTTCCAGGCGATCTGAAACGCGATCGGCGTCTTGCCCGTCCCGGTCGCCAGCGTCAGCAGGATCCGATCTCGCCCCTGCTCGATCGCCGCCAATGCGTTGGTCACCGCGTTGTGCTGGTAGTACCTGGGCTGCCATTGGCCGCCTTTATCCTCGAATGGCACCCGCCCGAATGTATCGCGCCATTGGTTGGGCTTGTCGAAGGCGGACGACCACATCTCATCGGGCGTCGGGTAACACTCAACGAGACCTTCCTCGCCGGTCTTCATATCGACCCGGTAGATGCCTTTGCCGTTCGTCGAGAAGGCAAACCGTGCCTGTATCTTCTGGGCATACCTCTTCGCTTGGCCGAGGCCTTCCGTGACGCCCGCCAGCTCTTTCTTCGCCTCGATGACCGCGAGCTTGCGCTCGTTGTAGATGAGCACATAATCAGCCACATCGTTCGGCCCGCGCCGCCCTGCGCCGATCAGCCGCCCAAGCGTGATGAACTCTCGGCGAACCTGGCTCGGTGCGACACCCCAACCCGCGGCCTTCAGGGCAGGATCTATCAACTCCGCACGGGTTTCGGCCTCGTTTCTACTCATTGCCCCTCATAGCTCCTCACAATAAGTTGCTTCGCTTTCTCAAGGGAGGTCAAATCCGTCACGCGAACTTCGACATCTCCTGTACCCCAGTGGCCAATTTCCGAGACATCGGTCGCGAAACCATCTTCAAGACTGATATCCTCCGGATCGATCTTGAGGTAAAGCTTCACGCCGCTCTTCTGAATCACGAGACATACGAAGTTCTTAATCCGTCGATACGCAAAGTAGTGCTTCAGTGACTTCTCGACAACGTCATCGCCGAGTCCAGTGATGAACGAGCGGAGTTCGTCGACCAACTCGGAGATATCGCTGTCCATTTCATCGAGTAGTTGTGGCATGGGTTTGTTGATACCCGAGCGAGAGGTGCCCTGGCTTGCAGTGTCGGGCGAAGCGCTGATCTGTACGGTCGATGCAGCGGCGACTGTGGTCGCCAACTCCAACGCGAGCAGTCCCTCCCCAAACCGCTTGTATCGCACCAGATCGATGTTCCGGTTGATCTGCCGGATCGCGTGCTCGTCGAACTTGGTGAAGTCCGCGGCTACGCAGATCAGGCGAGGCCCACTCCAATCGATCGACTCGGCATCTACCGTTCCGAAACGCTCAAGCACGAGCAGTTTAAACTCGGCCTTGTGGTCCATCAGCCAGTCGAGATAGTAAAGCCCCTGGCTTACCACATTCTCACTCTTGGATCGCTTGTACTCAATGATGACCGGCGAGCCGTTCTCGTCGATACCCAGTGTGTCGATCCGTCCGTTGTGCACTGAACCAGTCGAGTGCTCGGAAGCGAGGAACCGCACCCCGAGCAGGGTATCGAGGTTCTGCTCGAAGAGCGTCTGCAGCGGCTTCTCCAACCCAGATGCCGAGCCCGAGATCTCGGTCGCGGTATTGGACTGGATGGTGAAGAGTTTGATTTCGCTCATGGAGCAGCCCCCACATAGGACGTTTCGCGTGACGCACTCTGATCTAGTTCACCTCGAAAAGCTGTCGACAATATGCTGCTGCGGAGTTCGTCGCACTTGTCGCGGCGGTCGGTTGCGATCCGCGACAGGTCTGTACACCCGTTCTGAAATTCTGAGAGCCGATCGACGATCTCCTCTTGCTCCTCGATGGAGGGGAGCATCAATGGTACCGATTTGATGATGGCCATGTTTAAGCCATCCATGATCGCGCCCTTAGTTTGCGAGGCGAGGTGCTGCCGTGCTATCGGGTGCTTCAAGAAGAACAGCTTGAGGAACTCAGGAAGGCATCGTTGTTGATCGAGAGTGATGCAACACAAATGCTTTGAAGTAATTGATAGCGGTATGTCGCTAGGGATTACGGCACACCGCCCACATGTTCCCATGATCGTGATGATGACATCGCCTGGGTGTACGGTATACCGTCGTAGACCTTCGTATTTGGCATCCGTGATACACCGGATCTGATCCCACGCGAACTCATTGTGCACTGCATTATCAATACCTAGTACGCGCACACCGTCGTCAACGAATTCGCTGTGTAGTAGCTGGCTGCCGAAAGGGCCTGTACGTATCGTCCCCTTCCGCTGGACAGCGACATCCGCAATCGTGGCCGAAGTCCACGACGAATGACCTTTGGTCGGGACGAGCTGCGCAAAGAATCGGGACATCGATGAATCTACACAATCTAGGATGCTGTTGTAGGCTATTTCCGCCCGCTCAATCGCCTCAAAAGCCTCGTCGAGGATCGCCACGATCCGCTTCTGCTCGGCAAGCGGGGGGAACCAAGACTCTATTGAATACACCTTGTCACGATTGATTCCCGGCTTCACACCGGTAGCGAGCGAGGGAAGATTCAGGTGAGACAAGAGGTGATAGACGAACTGTAAATCGTGTCGGCTTTCATCAATCTCGATGTAGTATGTCACATCGAGAGCCCAGAAACCACCGTCGACGAGGGTGACCTCTCCGGCCGATCCCTTGCGGCCGACGATGATGCTCGCACGGTCCCAGAGTAACCGATTCGTTCGACACTTGATGCCATTTGCTCCGTACGCGGGATACACCCCGTCGGCATCGCGTTCCTCTTTTGGAAGGCCTTTACCGTAGTGCAGAGTGATGACATCACCAAGCTTCAACTTTTCCCAGCCCTCCCTCACAGCATCCCCCGAATACTCGCGAGCACCTCCGACGCCTCGGCGTCCAAGGCCTCGATTTCGTCGAGAATCTCCGCCGGCGTGCGTGTGTCCGTCTCGTCCGGGCGGTTGGGGTTCTTGGGCGATAGGTCGAGCGTCGCCGCGTCGAGGTCGCCCACCGAGACCTTCCACGACTTCTCGCTCTCGGGCCGCGTCCGCTGCATCTCCACGAACTCGGCAAGGTCGTCGTCGTTCAATGGGTCGGTCTTGCCCAGGCTCCGCCCGGGGTCGAGCTGATAGAACCAGATGTCCTTGGTCGGCTTGCCCTTCTCGAAGAACAGCACCACGGTCTTCACGCCCGCGCCCAGGAAGGTCTTGGCCGGGCAGTCGAGCACGGTGTGCAGTTCGCAGCTCTCCAGCAGCTCCTTTCGCAGAGCCTTGGCGGCGTTGTCCATGTTGGAGAGGAACGTGTTCTTGATGACCACCGCCGCCCGCCCGCCGGGCTTGAGCCGCTTGATGAAGTGCTGCATGAACAGGAACGCGGTCTCGCCCGATCGGATCGGGAAGTTGTGCTGGACCTCCCTGCGCTCCTTGCCGCCGAAGGGCGGGTTGGTCAGGATGATGTCGAACTGGTCCTTGGGCTGGACATCGGCGATGTTCTCTTCGAGCGTGTTGGTGCGCACGATGTTGGGCACATCGATTCCGTGGAGAATCGAGTTCATGATCCCGAGGGCGTAGGCGAGGGACTTCTTCTCCTTGCCGTGGAAGGTCATGGTCTGGAGCGTGGCGAGGGCCTTGGTGCTCTTGGCCTTGGGGCGCAGATACTCGTACCCCTCGCAGAGAAACCCACCCGACCCGCAGGCGGGGTCGTAAATCGTCTCACCGATCTTCGGGTCGATGACTCGGATCATGGTGCGGATGAGCGGCCGGGGCGTGTAATACTGCCCGCCGGTGCGACCCGCGTTACCCATATTCTTGATGCGGGTCTCGTAAAGATCGCCCAGCTCGTGTTTTTCAGCCTGGGAGTTGAACCGAAGCTGGTCGGCAAGTTCGAGGACATCGCGCAGCACATACCCGCTGCTGATCCGCTGCTTCACATCTGCGAAAACGGCTCCGATCTTGTACTCGATCGTGTCCGGGTCTTCGGCCGTCTGCTTGAACGATTGGAGATAGGGGAAGAGCTCGGCATTGACGAAGTTGATCAGGTCGTCGCCGGTCTTCGCAGCGTCGTAATCGAACTCACCGGAGGCGGTCTTGGGCGCTGCCCAGGTCGACCAGCGATAATCGGGATCAAAGATCGGCGTGGCGGTCTTTCCGGCCAGTTCGGCCTCGGCCGACCGCTCGCTTTCTAGATCGTCTAGGTACTTCAGGAAAAGGATCCACGCTGTCTGCTCGGCATAGTCGAGCTCCGAATCACAGCCCTCGTCTTTCCACAAGACATCATCAATGTTCTTAAATGTTTGTTCAAACATATCCACCACATTATGCAGGTGTGCTCGGCCAAGAGGAACGGCCGGTGTCCTGCCAGTATATGGCAAATGTTCGCAGGTTGCAGCACTTGAACTGCTACAAGTCGGGGGAACTCCAGCGGATGCCAGCTCGACGAGCGGCTGATTGACCCTCCGCTGTCAACCGCCAAGTCTGTCCGGCCTTCAACTCAATCAACCCCTCCCCCTCCAACAACCACGTCACCAGCTTCCACCCCGGCCTCCCCTCCGGCCCCGCCTTATACGGGTGCCCCCACGGCAGCCGTGCGAAGTATCGGTCGCACACCACCCAGGTCCACTTCTTCTCCTGGGCGATCGCGAGCAGTGCCAGGTCAAAGGCCAGCGCGATCGCCGGCTCACGCTGTACCGCGTCCCACGCCCGCTCGATCGCACCCCGGTCATACGCCGGTGCGATCTGCTCATAGTCGATTGGCTTGCCATCCAACCGGATCAACGGCGGCTTGTACAGCTCGCCTTTTGTCGTGAAGCTCACGCCCGGATCAAAGAGCACGCTGATGCCTTCAGCATCGAGCAGGTCCATAAACTGTTTAACCTCCTCGTCGCTGATCTGACGCACCGGCCCGAACTGCCGCGTGCTCGGCATCACCCGATCACCCTGTGGCTTCGAGTTCGTCTTCTTTGGCTCCTGCTGCGGAGGCCGAGGATTACCCATGAGCCGGACCAGCCGCTCACAAGCACCGTGACTGTTCAGGATGAGCTGCTGCACCTTGACATGCCGCTGCCGCCAGAGCGACGCCCTCTTGGTAAGCTCGGCGCGAAAGGTTGGGCCGCCACTGAACCACAGATCGATGAACCGCCCGGCGACCGCCCCGTGTGCGTCCACCGTGGTCTGTATGAGCAGGGCATCAATGCTCACGAGCCAAGTCCGCTCGATGTCGGTGAGTCTCTCGTCCGCCATGGGTGCCTCCGGTGTTCGACGGCTCCGCCGTCGATGAAATTTTTTTCTGAAGGCCGCCCCCGGCCGTTGAGCCGAGGGCGGCGGGGTCATCGCAGGATCCGGCCCAATTGGCTGGGATCCTCAAGCGGCTTGTTGTCTGCGGCGGCAGTCATCGCATCCCTTGGGGACATACGGCTCCCAGCAGTCGCCTCGGCAAGGCGTTGCAATCTCAACGGTTACAGCATCGAGGACGATGGGCCGCCATTTGTACGCCTGCCTGCATGTTGCCGGTCCGCATCGATCAGGCAGGCTTAGAACTCGACGCTGGATCAGATCGGCCGGGATCGCGAACTCGAACGCGACCTCATCCGCCTCGAGATCCGCGACGGCCGACGCGATCATCGTCCTCGCGAGTTCACGCAACGCCGGCTCGCCCTCCTCGGCATACCTCGCGAGCATGTCCGAAAGATCGCGGATGATGCCGTCGGCGACGGCCTCGACCTCTGCAGTTGTCATGGCCGGCCCGGCGTTCATCGCTCCGAGCCGATCCTCGATGACGCGGATGCGGTTGGTCGTTTCATCGATCGCCTGGTTGACCGCTGCGTCATCGGGACCACCGAGCCAGGCGAGCTGCGACTTGTACCGCTTGCGGAGCTTCTCAATCTCTGCTCGCAGTTGGTTGGTTTCGCCGACGCCGCCGAGCCGGCCGCGGTCCTGATCGCTGATCTCCCGGATGATCCGGTCGCGGAGATCGGGTAGGGAGCAGACCAGGGCCTCGATCTCTTCGAGAGCCGCCCGATGGAGCGGGGCAGAAGGCAGCCATCGACGCAGCGGCGAATTCGGCGGGGCCTTGTCGTATGCGTCCCGGAGCCAGTAGTACACGCGGGGCGGGCGACCGCTCGCCTTCGCGATCATCGGTTTCCCAGTCGTCGACTCGGTCAGAATGCCCGAGAGCAGATGATGCTGCCGACCATTGCCCGGGATGGCTTGGTGGATTTTTCCAGTTTTTATCCGCTCGCGATATTCTGCCTGCTCTGCTTCGGCGGCGCGTCTGAGTTCCGGAGGCAGGTAATCTGCGAGTTCGGGGTAATCGACTCGATACCAGTTGTCCGACGAACGGATGCTGCGGATGACCTTGCCCTGCTGTTTGGCCAGCGGCTCGGGCCGTCCCTCGGCCTGGTTGACATAGATCGCATGACCATGACGGTTTGCATACCCGACGCCGACGTAGACTTCGTTGCGGAGCAGGTCTTGAACAACACTGGTTGTCCATTTCTTACCCGTCGGCGACGCGATGCCCTCGTCGTTGAGGGCCCTTGCGATACGATGGCCGCCCCATCCGTCCTCATGATGCATGCGGAAGATCCTGACAACGATCTCGCGGATCGCGGGATCACCGGGGATCAAGGTATCCCGACCCAGCGGGGCTTTCTTCGGCAGCCGGACGCCCGGCGGATAGGAATGCATGACCTCCTTGGTCTGCGGATCGAGCAGCAGACGCGTCCCATCCGTCCGTCGGCGGATGATGTACTCGGGCTTGCCCTCGGGCGTCATGCGGAGCTTGTCGATGCCGTACGCCGGCCGCGTCGAATGAACGCGACGCCCGTTCCGCAGCGAGCTCTGCGAACCGCGGGCCGAGTTGTCCGCGATCGCCTGAGCATGCTGCTGACTCATGACCGCCTTGACGGTTCGGACGATGGGAGCCATCGCGGGATCTTCAAGGAATCCATCGGTCTCGGCGAGATCGATGCCGGCTTCATCGAGCCGCTCGGCAAGCGACCCGAAATGCATCGGCCCCGATCGGGCGAATCGCGACTGGTCGTAGTAGACGACAAAGTCGATCCGCTCGCCCTTCTTCTTTCGGGCGATGATCTCGTCGATGCCGGCCTCAAGGTTGCTCTTGATGCTCCCCGACTTGCCAACGAGCTTGATCGGCTCGCCAAGTTCCATTTCCCGCTCGGTCGCGAAGAACTCGATCGAGTTGAGCTGATCGTCAATCGATGTATCTGCCTGCTCGATCGTCGAGCATCGCAGCAGCGGGACGCCCCGCGTTCCGTTGAGTCTAGACTTTCTCATGTCTCTTCCTCCTCTTGTCCGCCCAACCGACTGCGGACCATGGAGGCGAGTAGAAGTCGAAGGGCGTCATTGCAATCAAGTTCCTCCTCCGGATACTGCGGCCTATACGCGACCGCGACCCGGACCTGTCGCGGCGGACGACCTCGACGACGAGAAACTATCTCGCCGGTTTGGTCGCCGCCTGATTGCGGCAGATGTGGTTCGCCCTTCTCCATTCCACAAGTCATGCAACGACTCCTCCCTCGCGCATCAGTTTTCTTGGTGGTGACGGGCGCAACCACTCCGATTTGCAGGTTTATCAGCTTCTGCGCTCGCCCACGCGTGCCTGCTAAGGCTTGGTGTCCATGGGAACAACCGGCACCACGGCCATCCGCTGCCCGTGCCCGTGTGTGCCGCGTGCCTCGTCCACCGCTTCACGGAAGCCGTCTCCGAACTCACGCGAGTACCCGTCCTCGATCGTGTCGAGCATGCCGTAGATGGTGCCCATGAGCGCCGCGATGTCGGTGCTCGTCATGCCCTTGTCGAGCGTCTGGATCCGGATCCCACGCGGGTCCGCGTGCTCGCAGTCCGGCGTGCTCACCGGGTCCGGCGCGCTCACCGCGATGAGCAGCGTGCGCGACAACCCAGCCGTCGCCGCCTCGCAGTTGCTCGCAAGCAGTCTGATCTTCCTCGCCATCCCATCCGGGCCGTTGAGCGTGTGCGTTGTTGTCATCGCCGTACCTCTCTATAAAGAACTGAACCACCAAACCCGCCGCGGGGCGTTAGCCCCGCGACGAGCCCCTCTCTCTTCCACCCTCATCCGCCGCAGTCGTCGCACAAGTTGAGCCCCGCCGCGTCGAGCATCTCCCGCCGTGCGGTGTTCACGAGCTCGCGGAAGGCCTCCTCGCCCATCTCCGCGCCCGCGGCCATCTGCGACAGCACCATGAGCACCGCGACATCGAGCTGCGCGAGCAGCACCGCGATCTCGGCCTCATTGAGCGTCCCGACCGCGCCCGCCACCAACGCTTCAGGCCGCGCCGCAGAGACCGGCCCGTCGTTGTCTGCCCCAAGCGTCGCCGCCACCGCGAGCACGCCCCCGTGCTCCTTTGCCCATGCGAGCAGCCCGTCCGCCGCTGCCGTGATCTCGTCCGCCGTGTGAGTGTTGTCGTTCGTCATCTGATGCTCCGCTTGAATACGCTTGATTGACAAATTGCCGTACATGGTGTACACCTCCACCATGCCCTCGTCAAACCGAAAACGGACGTACGCCGAGAAGTTTTTCAGTCGTCATTGAGCCGCCGCAGGATCTACACTCAATCCCCATGGATCCTGAGGAGATACCCATGCAACCATCACGACGCCAAGAGCACTGGCGCGACCTCGCCGCGATGCTCCGCAAGGAGATCGCCGCCATCCGCACCCCATCCGGCGCGAAGCCGGCCGCCGCATCGCGGGCGCTGCGAACACTCATTCAGCTCGAATCCGAGATCGAGCAGCGGCTCGACCAAGAGCTCGATGCCCGTCGTCGGCGCGTCGTCGGTCCACGCACCCCGGAGCGACTTACGATCTACTCGATCGATTCATCGCCCCGCGGCGACGCCCTCACGGAAAAGCGCGAGGGCGTGGCACGCCCCATGAAGGTTCCCGTCCCCCACTACCACGCAGTGGCGGAGGTCGTTGCCCGTCTTGACGAGCCCACGCGGTTCGGGCCCATCCATGGTCAAGTCGAACGGACCTTCGGGGACCGTGTCGCTCCCTACGCCGTCCGCGTACCGTTGAGGTTCTGGGCGGCCATCGGCTTGGTGACCCATGCTCAAGCCCGATTCAGCCCCCTGCATCCCCCAAGAAAATTTCTAACGGAGGCCCGTGAGGCCTGGCGGGCAGTGCGATCGGACCCACTCAGGGTGATCCCAAGGCCAATTGGCCAATCATAATCCAAACAAATATGCTTACAAGTGTAACTCACATCGGGTAGTTTGCGGCCTTCACCGGAGCCAAACGATGGCTCCCACACATCAAGAAAGTGATACTGATGAAGAAGCATTCTCCGAGAACCGCCCGCAAGACCCGCACGCCCTCCACTACGCGTGTTCCCAAATTCACGACCACGAACGGCATGTCTGATCGCCTCCTGACGGTCAAAGAAGTGGCCGAGCGCCTCGGCATTAGCATCCGCACCGTCTGGTCACTCCGCTCAAGCGGCCGGATCCCGGACGCCGTCAAGATCGGCAACGCCACCCGCTGGCGGCGCTCCGAGATTGAGACATACATCCGCGGCCTCGACGCCGCGGGACGGTAAGGAGGCCGGCCATGGCAAGCGTCTATAGAAAGGAATGACATTAAGTCCAATAAGTGGTACATCGCCTACCGCGACGAGCACAACAAGACCCGCGTCAAGGTCGGATTCAGCGACAAGAGACAAACCCAGCGATTGGCAGCTGAACTCGAAGAGGACGCCCGCCGCATCCGCGAAGGGCTCGTCGATCCCGGTGAACAGCGTATGAAGGAGCATCGTGCTCGCTGCTTGGCCGATCATCTGAGCGAGTACGAGCGAGTGGTCGCGAACCGTTCAAGTGACCCCAAGCATGTACAGGCCACGAAGAAGTACATCGATTCCCTTGTCGATCGGCTTGGCTGGACAGTACTCAACCACATCGATGGAGCCGCATTTGAGCAGAATCTCACTGAGATGCGAGACGAGTTCGGCTGGTCGCCGCGCACCTATAACGCATACCTCGTCGCCTTCCGCGGCTTCACCCGTTGGCTCGTCCGCACGGGCCGGTGCACGATCGACCCCCTCGCTGCCCTGTCGCAGATGCCCGCAAACGGCGATGTCCGCCGGCGACGGCGCGAACTCACGGACGATGAGATCGCCCGGCTCCTCGCCGCCGCGGATTCCGGCCCAGAACGCGTTAAGGTGTCCGGACCGGATCGCGCCACCCTCTATGAGCTCATGCTCGCCACCGGCATCCGTTTCAGCGAGGCGATGAGCCTGACCCCTGAGTCAATCGAGCTCGACCACCCTGACGGCCCCCTGATCCGGATCAACGCCGCCTATGCCAAGCGACGCCGGATCGACATGCAGCCCATCCCCATCGCCTCCGCCCATCGCCTCCGCCCGTGGCTCGCGTGCCGCGAGCCGGCGAAGCCGCTGTGGCGGACGATCGGCAAAGCGTGCGAGAAGTGGCTCCGGCCCGATCTCGAGGCCGCCGGAGTGCCGTACAAGGACCACAACGGCGAGTTCGCCGATTTCCACTGCCTCAGGCACACCTTCATCAGCCGCCTCAACAGGGCCGGCGTGCCCATCAGCACGGCGATGAACCTCGCCCGTCACTCGGACCCGTCCCTGACGCTCAAGACCTATGGCCATGTTTCCGCGGCGGACCGCAAGACCGGCGTCGAGACCGCCGCGATCCAGGCACCGGAAACGCCCAAGAAGACCCCCGTAGGAACGCCAGCGCGTAAGCGAATACGTAAGTGCGCCGAGCACACAGCCCCGCATCCGCCCGCACCGGACCTCACGACAACCGCCTCCCGGGAGACCTCTCCCGAGCAGCACCAGACATCGAATAAACCCTTGAATGGCAGCGGTTTCCGCATCGACCCGCATGGGGATGCAGAGCCCTGCACCGGCTCTAAGCCAAATACCCCCCGAAGGACTCGAACCTTCAACCCGCTGATTAAGAGTCAGCTGCTCTACCGATTGAGCTAGGGAGGCAAATTGTCGACCCAAATATAGGCCCCTGAGGATCGCGTGTCCAGTTGAGAATCGTTGACTCTGCGTGGTCGTGCGACTATCGTTCCCGTCCAACTCCGGTGTCGTCGCCGGGTTTGAGGATGATCATCACGCGGCCTTTTGGTCGCCTATCCCAGCTCCGGACCATGACTTGGGCAGAAGCCCGCTTGGTCCAAGAGCATCAAGGAGCGCTCCCATGCTTCCAGCCCAACGCCAGAGCCGTGGTCGCAGTAAGCGCCGTCGTGCACATGACGCCATCACCGGCAAGAAGCCCACGATCTGCCCGCTCAGCGGCATGCCCAAGCTGCACCACCGCGCTTGCGCCGAATCGGGCTATGTTCGCCCCGGCCTGCGTATCAAGGTTCGCAAGCTCGGCATCGGCACCAACGCCTGATCAACCGACCCAACACCCTGACACGCTCGGAGCTCGGCCTTGTCGATCCGCATTGCCATTGATGTCATGGGCGGGGACCACGCACCCGCAGCCATTCTCGATGGGTGTATCAGCGCGCTGACCCACCTCGGGTCGGACGATACCCTCGTCCTCATCGGCCCTGAAGATGTCATCGCCGGCACGCTCAGTGAAAAGGGTATTGACGATCAACGCATCGAGATCGAGCACGCGAGTGAATCGATCCCGATGGGTGCCTCCCCCACCGTCGCCGTACGCCAGATGCAGGACTCGTCGATCGTCAAGATGGCGAAGCTCGGCTCTAAGAAGGCCGAGGTCGTCTGTGATGCGGTCATCAGTGCGGGCAACACCGGCGCGTGCGTCGCCGCGGGACAGATGCACATGAAGCGTCTCTCGGGCGTTCATCGCCCGGGCATTGCGGTGACCTTCCCGTCGTTCCATGGACCGGTCGTGCTCTGCGACGCGGGGGCTAACCCCGAGCCGCGTGCGACACACCTGTGGCAGTACGGGATCATGGCGGAGATCTATGCCAAGCGGGTGCTCAACATCGATGCACCACGCGTCGGGCTGATGAATATCGGTTCTGAAGAGGGCAAGGGCTCACTGCTGTCCAAAGAGACGGCTGAGCTGCTCAAACGCACACCCAACATCAACTACATCGGGTTCATCGAGGGGCGAGATATCTTCTCGGGCACCGCGGATGTGATTGTCACCGACGGGTTCGTGGGTAATACCGTGCTCAAGATGGCCGAGGGATTCGCCAAGAGCATCTTCCAGGCGATCGCCCAGGAGATCTTTGAGCACGACCCGAAGATGGCGATGCAGTTCGAGCCCATCGTCAAGCAGATCTACAAGAAGAACGATTACCACGAGTACGGCGGGGCCCCGCTGCTGGGCGTCAATGGCGTGATGATGATCGCGCACGGCACCAGCGAGGCGAGGACCATCAACGCCGCGATCCGAAACACACTCGAGTATGTTCGCGGGCATGTCAACGACGAGATCGTTGCCCGCCTGGGTGAACTCGAGGCCATCGAGCAGGGTGAACCAGCATCATGACGAGCACCCGCGGCGATCATGCCATCGGAAACACAATCGGCGTCGAGATCATCGGCTCCGGGTCGCACCTCCCAGAGAAACGCCTCACCAACGCGGATCTCGAGAAGGTCATGGAGACTTCTGGCGAGTGGATCGTCAAGCGCACCGGGATCGAGGAACGCCGCATGGCCCAGTGGGACGAGGGTGAGAAGTCATCCACCCTCGCAACCGGCGCACTGCAGAAAGCGCTCGAAGACGCAAAGATCGGTGCCGAAGAACTCGACATGGTGCTCGTGGCGACGATGACCCCCGACATGCCCACCCCAAATGTGGCGTGCATCGTGACCAAGAACCTTGGGTGCCGCACCATCAGCGCGATCGATCTGAACGCCGCCTGCTCGGGCTTTGTGTTCTCGCTCTCGACGGCCTCGATGATTATGCAGTCGGGGCAATACCGCACAGTCGGCCTGGTCGGCGTGGACTGCCTGACCACACACATTGACTACTCGACCTTCGGTCGAGGTGCGGCGATCCTGTTCGGTGATGCCGCGGCCGCGATGGTGCTCCGCACAAGCGACGACCCGAGCAAGGGCATGCTGGCACACAAGATGCACTCGGACGCCAACGGCTCCGAGCACCTGTTCATCCCCGCAACCCGGGAAGACTTCCCAAATGCTGAGGATTACGAGGCACGCAAGCTCAGCAAGGTGCAGATGAACGGGCAGGCAGTGTTCAAGTTTGCCGTATCCAAGTTCCAGCAGGTCATCGCTGAAACGCTTGATGAGGCCGGGATAACCGCCGATGAGGTGGACCACTTCATCTGTCATCAGGCCAACTCGCGCATCCTTGACTCGGCACGCGCCCGCTTCGGTATCCCTGAAGAGAAGCTGCTGATCAATATCCACAACTACGGGAACACGGTTGCCGCCTCGGCGCCGCTGGTCTTTGATGAACTGGCGCAGGCGGGTCGCATCAAACCGGGACAGAAGGTGATGTTCCTCGCGTTTGGCGCTGGGCTCACCTGGGGCTCCTCGCTCTGGCAGCTCTGAACTTGCTCCGCCGGTGGTGTATGATGCATATCCAAACGACAAAGGGGGGTTGAACCATGACCACAGTACTGCTCTGCCCGGGACAGGGAGCGCAAGCCGTTGGGATGTCGAAGCAATGGTGCGAGACATCAAACGCCGCTCGTGCGATCTTTGATCAGGCCGACACCACGCTTGGCGACTCATTGGGTGCGCCGCTCTCGCAGCTCTGCTTCCAGGGCCCGGCCGAGACGCTCAACCGAACCGATGTTTCGCAGCCGGCAATATATACCGCGTCGGTCGCCTGCTTTGCCGGTTGGCTTGAGAGCGAGAATCGCACCAAGGATGAGCTGGGGATCGCCGCCACGGCGGGGCTCTCGCTGGGTGAATACACCGCGTTGCACCTTGCAGATGCGTTCAGCTTTGAAGATGGACTCCGTCTGGTAGCATTGCGTGGGCGTGCGATGCAGGACGCGGCTGAAGCCGTTGATTCGTCAATGGTCGCCCTGATCGGTGCCGACGAAGAATCCGCCAACGCGGTCTGTGACAAGGCCCGCGACGGTGAAGTGCTTGTGGCCGCGAACTTCAATGCGCCGGGGCAGGTCGTGATCTCGGGCAGCGCCAGTGCGTGTGATCGTGCCGAAGCGGTTGCCAGCGAGATGGGACTCCGAGCGACACGCCTGAGCGTGGCTGGTGCGTTCCATTCGCCGATCATGGCCCCCGCTGCCGATCGGCTCGCTGAGGCGTTGGCCGCCACGCATATCGATGCGCCTTCGCGCATGGTGATGTCGAATGTCACGGCCCAGCCGCACACGAACACCCCCGACGACATCAGGCTCCGCCTCGTCGAGCAGCTGACCTCACCGGTCCGGTGGGCCGCGTGCTGCGAGCACCTGGTCAAATCGATCGACGGGGCTTCGTTCCACGAGCTCGCACCCGGCAAGACTCTGGCGGGCATGATGCGCCGCATCGACCGCGGTACCAAGGTCGTCGGGCACAACGAACCCGCAACCGTATCTTGAACACGAACTGAGAGCAGATCCATGACCGATCAACGCGTCGCCATCGTCACCGGAGCATCCCGAGGGATCGGGCGTGCCATCGCCAAGCGTCTTGCCAGCGATGGACGCCATGTCGTCTGCGTCTCACGCTCGCAGGGCCCGCTCGATGAGCTGGTCAGCGAGATCCAATCAGAGGGCGGCACTGCATGCGCCAAGACCTGCGACATCTCCGATTTCGACGCAGTCGCGGCGCTGGTTGAGGGCGTCGCCGAGGAGCACGGGCGTCTGGACATCCTCGTCAACAACGCGGGGATCACACGCGACAACCTGATCCTGCGCATGAGCAACGACGAGTGGGACGATGTGATCAACACGAATCTCAAGTCGGTCTTCGTCGCCTGCCGGGCCGCGGCCCGCCCGATGATGAAGGGCAAGTTCGGTCGCATCGTCAACATCGCATCGACCTCGGGGCTCGTGGGCAACAGCGGGCAGTCGAACTACGCGGCCGCCAAGTCCGGGCTCACCGGGTTCACCAAGACGGTGGCACGCGAGCTGGGTAAGAAGAACATCACCGCCAACTGCGTCGCGCCGGGGTTTATTGAAACCGACATGACCAAGGACCTACCCGCGGGCGTGATCGATCACATCAAGGGCGTGATCAGCACCCGTGACCTGGGCAAGCCCGAGGATATCGCCGCGTGCGTCGCGTATGTGACCAGCGACGACGCACGCTATCTGACGGGGCAGACCATCGCCGTCGATGGTGGCATGACCATGTGCTAATCCCCACCGCCGATTCGAACTTCAACCCGCGATCGACTCGCGGGTTTTTCATGAGCCAATCAACCGCACTGGATAAACCCGAAGTGCAAACGGCAATGGTCGCGGTGCAGCAGCACCCATTGTTCGTGACGCATCTTGCCCAGCACGGGTGATCGTTGAGTCATTTGTTCGCCCGCTTCGATGCGATTGAGCTGGGTCCTCATCGCGGCCATCCCCTCATCAAAGTCGACCGCGTCACGGGGCATGAGGGAGGCGGCCTTTGATGGGAGTTTGATGCCCGGCTTCATGTGGGACTTGCCCAGCATGGGCTTGAACACACAGACACCGGCGGCCGTGATGAACCACGGGACACGGGCCTCGAACCCATCGAATGAAAATCCCATGAACTTGGCGCAGTGCTCGAGGATCTGCCCGGCGCTCCATGTTCCGGTGGTTTTCAGCGTCCCCGCAGCGTGCGCCTGCTCGAAGCGGTCGAGTTCTGCTCGAAGGGCATCGAGATCTTTGTAATCTCGGGGATGCCATGCCGATTTGTCGTATCCCATTTGGTGCCCCTGGAGACCCGGTTTTGTGTCTCATCCTAGACAATCACGCTATCGTGAAGCATGAAGCCCCAGTCCATTCTTGAAACGATCATGTACGCGAACGATCTCGAGCAGACCGATTGGTTTTATCACACGGTGTTGGGGCTCGAGATGCCACGCCCACACAGTGAACTCGCCTCGCTCTTTCGCATCAGCGAGCAGCAGGTGTTGTTGTTCTTCAACCCCACTATTTCGGACAAACCGGGACGAGATGTGCCCTCGCACGGGGCCCGCGGCCCGGGGCATATCGCCCTGCGGATCGAGCCAGACGAGTACGACGCGTGGCTGAAACGCTTGTCCGAGCACGGCATCGCAATCGAGCAGGAGATCGAGTGGTCCGACCGCACCGACCCCGGCCGATCGATCTATGTGCGTGACCCCTCGGGCAACTCGGTTGAACTAATCACGGCTGATATCTGGCGATGACCCCAGATGGGTGTTTGGGCCGGTCACGAGATCGGCTAGACTACCACCATGAGCACCCCACGACACACCACGATCTCGCTGTCCATTGCCACGCTGCTTGCCATCAGCGGGTGTGGTGGCGGTTCCGACTCCTCCAGCAAGGACACGGTCGCCCCGGACTACGAGCCCGACACGAGCTACCTCGACGGGCTTGCTGAGGATCAGGGGATCGAGTCGCAGCCCGAGCCCGAGCCGGTCGAGATTGATCAGACTCGGATCGAAGACACCACCATGGCCGCCGAGGATGAGGCCCGCGAGTGGGTGAAGGAAGACGGCTCCAAGTCGATATTCGGGCGTTCACGCGACAAGGGCATTGACACTACCAACCGCATCCAGGGCGGCACCGAACCCGAGAACGGCATCGCGAACACCACCTACGATGAGGAGTACGCGCAGGCCGCGGGCCACGCGTGGGACATGCCCGAGGGCTGGCGTATGGCGGTGCCCAGCAGCGGGCACTTTGCCGAGATGTACATCCAGCACCCGCTGGGCAATGCCAGCGTGATCTTCAGCAAGACCACCGAGACCGCCGCCCAGACCCGGCGCACGCTCGAGTCCTACATCACCGATACCTTCGGCAGCAGCGACACCCGCACCAGCACCAAGACCATCATGGGTTACCCCGTCACGGTGTACGACCTTGAGGGCACCTACATCGACCCGGCAGGCAAAGGCGGTCGCAACGAGAGCCCTTTTTACGCGATCCACGCGGTGATGATCGAGCTGCCGACGGCCAAGGTCCTCATCCGCATGTGGGGCCCGCAGGACACGGTGAATCAGAACAAGGGCAAGTTCGATGCCATGATCGAGAAGATGTACGAGAAGTAATCACCCGATGACCTCAGACGCCACCCCCTGCCCCATCTGTGCCGCACCAACGCAAGACGCCGGCTCATGTGTGCACCCATCGCCCGCCAAAGTCGCGGGTGTTGTGATTCAGTTGGGCAACAACGCGGCGGACATGCGACGGTGTACCCGCTGTGCCTTGCAGTTCAAGCACCCGTTCGTACCCGACGCTGACCTGCTGGAGTGCTACAGCCACTCCAGCGAGGACAACTGGGAGCACGACCCAGACCCCATCAAACGCCGATTCGATACCATCGCGAACCTGATCCAGCAGCACGCGCCGGGCAATCGCGTCCTCGATATCGGCTGTTCGAACGCGGCCCTGCTCAAGCACCTGGGCGACCGATACGAACGCTTCGGGCTCGAACCCAGCGCCGACGCGGCCCGCGTCGCCAGCGAGCGCGGGGTGACCATGCTCGGGGCCATTCTTGACGATCTCGATGATGACATCCGTTTCGACGCGATTCTGGCGATCGATGTGCTCGAACACCTCACCGACCCCAACGCGTTCATCGCACAGGTCGCTTCGCACCTGCGACCCGGCGGCGTGTTCATCGGGCTCACCGGCGATCACGAGGCATGGGGCTGGTCGATGCAGGGAAACGCGTACTGGTACGCCACGCTGCCCGAGCATCAGGTGTTCTATTGCCGACGAACGATCGAGCAGTTGGCCCAGTCGCACACGATGTCGCTGGTCTCGTACGAACGAACCAGCCACGCGCGGCAGAAGGCCACACGCGTGATCCGCGACGGGATCCGGGGCGCATTGCACGGCCTAATCCGCAAACTCGGGATCGCCAGGCACTCACCCGCCCCGGGCTGGCTGCCCGCCAAGGACCACATGCTCTTTGTGATCAAGAAGGCCTGATCAGCACCGCACGAGTTCGTCGGCGATCTCCGCGAGCGCCCTGCCCGCGAAGCGTTTGGTCTCCGCCTTGGCCTTGCGGCCGCGTCCAGTGTCGAGCCGATCCCACGCGAAGGCGATGCGTCCGAGTTGATAGCGGATCGGGTGCCCGCAGAGTTCAGGGTACCGTTTCTCGATCATCTTGCGTTCGGCGTGGTACTGCTCACCCCAGACGTCGGCCGAGCCCTTGGCTTCCTCATGGATGCGGTGCACGCCCACATAGCGGCGAAGTCGCTTGGCTTTGGTATTCGACAGGATGCGGTACCACAGCTCGGTATCCATGACGCAGTGGAGCGAGCGGTCGACGCCACCCACCTGCTCGTAGACATCGCGTCGGAAGAAGGTGCTGGGCTGATGGATGCGCATGTAGCCGTAGCGCATCCAGTTTCGAGAGGGCCCCGCACGCCGATCACAGCGCATCACGCGGGAATCGCCATCAACGACAACCGTGTCGCCCTCGACCAGCCCCAGTTCGGGGTCGGCATCGAAGCAGTCAAGCAGAGCGTTGATGGCGCCGGGCAATAACGCATCATCGGAGTTGAGCCATGTGATGACATCACCCGTGGCGCGCTGAAAACCGTCGGCGATCGCGTTGCTCTGCCCACCGTCGGGAGCGCTTCGCCACCAGTCGATCTGATCGCTGTACTTCTCGATGATCTCGCGTGAGCCATCGGTCGAGCCAGCGTCGAGAACGAAGAACTCCTTAACACGATCGCGCTGCGATAAAACAGACCCGATCGCCTCTTCGAGGAATCGGGCCTGGTTATAGCTGGGCATCACGATCGAGAGTGTCGCCTGTGCCATGTGTTTGGTATCAGTTGCTCAGCTGACGCCGAGGAGTTCGATCTCGAAGACGAGGTCGGCCTTAGCTGGGATCGCGCCGGGGACGCCGCGCTCGCCGTAGGCCTTGGCGTAGGGGATGGTAAGTTTGCGCTTGCCGCCGACCTTCATGCCGGGGATGCCCTCTTGCCAGCCCTGAATCAGGTTCCCGAGGGGGAAGTTGATCGACTCGCCGCGGTCGTAGGAGGAGTCGAAGACCGTGCCGTCCATGAGCGTGCCCTTGTAATGGACCTCAACGGTGGCGCCAGCGGGGCATTCGGTGCCGTCGCCGGTGTTGATGTCTTCGATGATGATGTCGGTAATCTGGTCGCTCATGGCGGTGTCCTTTCGTGCCATCGGTTTGGTGTATTGGGATCGTAGTCGCCCGGCCTGCGATCTTCAGTGCCCCACTGCTCAGAGCCCGAAGTAGTCGCCCACATACGCGGGAATCGAGGGGGCTTTGGTCATCTTGACGACATCCAGCAAGCGCATGAGGTCGCGCTGGTGCTTTTCCTCGATCAGGGCTGGGTCGATCTCGTCGTCGTCGAGGGTGCGGATGTACCGGTATC
The DNA here is from genome assembly GCA_043100965.1 of Phycisphaerales bacterium JB052. Classification (GTDB taxonomy): domain Bacteria; phylum Planctomycetota; class Phycisphaerae; order Phycisphaerales; family UBA1924; genus UBA1924. The sequence continues at coordinate 21,261 of JBICHR010000003.1, forward strand.
GTCGCCCGCCGTCGCGTTCGCCGCCCAGTGCGGCCGTCTCGATCGCGCCAAGCTCAGCCAATCGGATGAGCACATACTCCATGATGCCCCCGCCCATGCCGTGGGCGTGGCCCTTGCCGATGACCATGACCCGCAGGTCGTCGCTGTCGAACTCGTCCTCGGTGAATCGCGCTTCTATGGCGCTCATGGCCTGCATCATCAGGTCGGCGCTGGGGTTCTGCCAGCGGATGAACTCCTGCTGGATCGCCAGGTCTTCCTGCGCGTAGAGCAGCTCGCACACCGAGGGAAGCCCGTCGCGCCCGGCCCGCCCGACCTCCTGGTGGTAGGCCTCGATGGAGCCGGGGATCTGGGCGTGGACGATGAATCGCAGGTCGGGCTTGTCCACGCCCATGCCGAAGGCGTTGGTGGCGCAGAGCAGCAGGTTGTCATCGGGGCGTGCGTCGATGAAGCGCTGGTACACGCTGCGGCGCTCACGCGGGGGCAGCTTGCCGTGGTACACCTCGACATCGCGATGGGGCATGGCGTTTTTGAGCATGCCCGCCATGACCTCCAGGTCCTTGATGAGTGTGAAGTACACGATGCCAGTCCCACCCAGCTCGGCGCTGATCGCACGCACCCGTTCGATTTTGTCCTTGTCATCCCACACATCGCGTGCCCGCAGCGTGAGGTTCGGGCGATCGACGGGGGCGGCGAACAGGGGCATCTCGTCGTCACCCAGGCCCAGCACATTGCGGATGTCCTCCCGCACGGGCTTGGTCGCCGTGGCGGTCAGGGCGATGGTGATGGGCTGTCCAAGCTCCTCACGGAACTGACCGATCTTCTGATACGCGGGGCGCAGATCGTGCCCCCACTTGGTCACGCAATGGCACTCGTCGACGGCCAGCAGGTTCACCCCGCCGGGCACCTGATCGAGGGCTTCGCGAAAATCAGGCTTCTCCATGCGTTCGGGAGTGGCGTAGAACAGCTCGTACGCGCCCTCTGCCAGGCGCTTGTACCGCTTGAGTCGCTCCTGCTTGCCCACGGTCGAGTTGACGAACTCGGCCTTGATGCCCTTGGACTTGAGCGACGCGACCTGGTCCTCCATCAACGCGATCAGCGGCGAGAAGACCAGCCCGATCCCCTCACCCCCACTCTCCTCCCGCATTGCGAGGGCCGGCAGCTGGAAGCACAGCGACTTGCCCGAGCCGGTGGGCATGACGACGAGGGCGTCGCCGCCGTCCATGACACGATCGATGATCTGCCCCTGCAGCGGGCGCAGGGACTCGAGCCCGAAGCGGTCAGTGAGCGTGTGGGCCAGCAGCGATTGTGCGTCAGAATCAGGCATGGGGGAGGGGATTATTGCGTGCAAAGCGAGGTGGGGCGCGTCTGGTTTGCTTTCCCCGCCCCGGCGCGATACGCTCAACCTGTTCAAGGTGCCCGGAATGTGTTTACAGCCGGGTGAAAAGGGAAGTGTGGTGAAAAGCCACCGCGGACGCGCCGCCGTAATGGGCACAGCGTCCTGCTCACGCGACGATCGGCCCCCGATCATCGCAGCCACTGAGGGCGAGTATCTGCAACCAGATACCGCGTCGGGAAGGCGAGCAGGACGAGCCCAGAGCCGGAAGACCTGCCCTGAACAGAGTGTTCGACCCTCGCGGCTCAGGGTAGACGGCACGATCGACGCCTCTCCCCGCGTCCTTCCCCGTCTTTCTGCATACAGCCCATCGGTCGAACGAGATGTTCCCGGGGAGTGCCCTGCGCGAATCACAGGGTAAACCGGTTCGGGCATTCGTATCGCCCAGAAAGCAGAGAGCCCCATGCGCTCCACACACACCTCGTGCATCGGCATCGCCGGTGCGGTCATCGCCACCCTCGCCACCAGCGCCGCCGCCGGCCCCTTTGCCACCAGCGTGCTCAGCTACGACGCGGGCAGCAACGCCGCTTCAGGCTACACCAACGCCCTGACGGCACTGGGCAGCGCCGAACGCTTCACGGGCGAGGGCGTCTTCCCCGGCGGGGTCACCCCCTTCAACCCCGCCTTCGGCACCGACGAGCTGGTCTCCATCGGGGCCGGCGGACACCTGTCGCTCGGTTTCGATCGTCAGATCACCAACGACGCGTCCCACGCGTTCGGCATCGACCTGATCGTCTTCTCCAACGCCGGCTTCGCCGACGCATCCTGGTCCGACGCCAACCCCGACAACGACGGCTCGGGGCTGACGGGTGCCAACCCGTTCATCTTCGGCGCTGGCGGGGAAGCCACCATCCAGGTCTCTCAGAACGGGACCGAGTGGTTCACCGCCTCGATCACCACCCTCGACCTCTTCCCGACACTGGGCTACAGCGATTTCGCAACGCCCACGCCCGGCGATCTGGGCAGCGTCGAGACCGATTTCACCAAGGCCATTGACCCCTCGCTGGCCCTCGAGGATTTCGCGAACATGACCTTCGCCGAGATCGTCGCCCTGTACGACGGCTCGGGCGGCGGGATCGGCATCGACATTGCCGGCTCAGGGCTTGAGAGCGCCAGCTATGTGCGCTTCCTCAACAACTCGGGCGAGGCCTTCGAGATCGACGCGGTCGCGGTCGTCCCCGCACCGGGGGCACTCTTCATGCTCGGGCTCGGCGGCATCTTCGCCACCCCACGCCGACGGTGATCCAAGCACCAACCCGCGTGCGCCCCTGAAACACGGGGCGCACCCGATTGAACTTCCATGAAGACCACTGGTATCACCATCCCGATCGTTGCCTTGATCTGCTCGAGTGCCGCGGCCCAGCGTGAGTTCGATGCGGACCATCATGTCGAACAAGAGCTGGTCGGCATCGGTTCCCACTGGACCCATACCGGTGGCAACCCGAAGCACAACAGCGTGCATGCGTCGGGCACGACCCCGTCCCTGCTCAAGCCAGTGTGGATCAACGCGGACCATGTCCCCGTGGCTCAGACCGGGCTGGTGGTGGACGAGGCCCGCGTGTATACGCTGACCCGCGATGAGACGAACGCGACCTACGCAGTCGCGCTCGATCGCCAGACGGGCGATGAGATCTGGGCGGTTCCCGTGGCGCCGCCGGTGCTCGATTCGTGGTCCTCGCCGACGATTGATCTCGGGCATGGCACCCTGGTTGTCGCCAGCGGCTCGGGGCTGGTGGCCCTCGATACCCAATCGGGCGAGGAACGCTGGTCGACCGAGCTCGGCGCGATTGTGGTCAACGCCTCCCCGGTGGTAGCCGACGATCTGGGCGATCGCGACCGCGCGTTCATCACCACCTACTCGTTCGGAGGCGGTGCACCGGCATCGCTGGTGTGCATCAATACCGACGCGTTCGATGCCGCAATCAACCCGTACCAGCCCGGTGACATCGTCTGGTCGCTGGCGCTGGGCGGAGACAGCTCGGGCAACACCGCCGCCTACCAGAACGGGCGGGTCTACCTCGCGACGGCTTCGGACGGTTCAAGCCAGCGTGGCACCGTCCGCTGCTACGACATCACGGGCGACACCGCCCCCGCCTCGCCCGTCTGGTCCTTCACCAACACCATCAACGCCGGGTTCTTCGCCGGCGTTACCATCGCCAAGGGCCACATCTACGCCAGCTCCTACAGCTTCTCCGGGCTCCAGACCAGCGCCAACACCGTCAAGCTCAACAAAAACACGGGCGCACTCGTCTGGTCCGTTCCCACCAACCGCACCGACACCTCGCCCATCGTCCTGCCCAACGGCGATGTCATCGTTTCCGGCGGCGTCGCCACCGGGGCCTTCGACTTCCTCCCATTCTTCGGCTCGCTGCCCAGCATCCAGTACATCGACGATCAGGGCCAGACCGCCACGCTCGCCTGGGACTCGGCCCTGGCGACGCACGATGACCTCAATGCCAACGGGTACTGGGACTTCGGTGAGCCCTTCCTCTCGATCGGCGGCTGGACCCACCAGCCAATCGCCCTCTCGATCCAAGGCTCGCCCCACCTGCTCGTGGGCACCCTCCCGGAGACCCAGCCCGGCGTGAACATCGACCACAACACCGACCTGCGCCTGATCGACCTGAGCCGATCACCGACCGAGCTGGGGTTCATCGTCGATCACGCATCCGGCACGGGCAACACCCCCGCCTACGCCTCAGGCTGGGTGTTTACCGGTGGCGAGCAGGGCATCAGCGCCTATGCACCGCCCTCACCCCTGCTGCGCATGCGTGAGCTGATCGATCAGTACACCCGCAACGAACTCACGCTCGATGAACTGTTGGAGCGTCTGCCCCGATGAGCCCCGCACGCACACCATCCCGGGCCTTCACGCTCATCGAGCTGCTGGTGGTCATCGCGATCGTGGCCCTGCTGATCTCGATCATGCTCCCGGCCCTGGGGCGTGCGCGAGCTTCGGGGCGGAGCGTGGTGTGCGCGTCCAACCAACGCCAGCTCGTGACCGCCTTCACGATGTATGCCGACGATTACCGCGGGGCGGCGATGCCCCACCTGCGGACCTCGGGCATCACCCGGACCTACTGGTACGGGCAGGAGAACATCGCCACGGCCACGCTCGACCACACCCAGGGCACACTCACGCCCTACCTCTCAGCCGCCCCGGGCGATCACTCGGTTTTCGAGTGCCCCGACCAGCCCGCAGACTCCTACCACACACAAGGTTCGACGGGCAGCTTCACCTCGACCTACGGCTACAACGCCTACGGGCTGGCACCCAACACCTCGGGTTACTACGAACTTTACAAACAACGCACGCTCAGGCTCGCGCAGATCGAACGCCCATCGTCCCAGCTCGTGTTCGCCGATGCGCTCATCCTGCTCTTCTCGGGTCAGCCGAGCAACTCGGCCCTGCTCGACCCGCCCGAGCTCTTCTCGCCCAGCAGCGGGTGGCGCGAGAACCCCTCCCCCACGACGGCGTTCAGGCACCATCGACCCGACAACGGCTTCGGGCTGGCGGCAAACGCCCGTGCCGACGGGTCCGTCACTCACAGCGAGCACAACCCGGACGCACGACGCTTTGAATCCTTCGGCATCGGCTCGATCGCCCCCAAGAACGATCCCAACTATGTCCAGCACGCAGAACGGTGGCGTTGATGTTTGTCGATCGCTGCGTCTGCCACAAGGTCCCCTTCAAGCTCCTCGACCGGATCGTCGAACAGGAGCACGATGTCGAGCGGGAAACCACGCAGCAGATCTTCGAGGCCCTGCAGAAACGCACCAAGTGCGGCACCGGCTGCGGCATGTGCCAGCCCTACATCTTGCGCATGATCCAGACCGGGCAAACAAGCTTCGTGCCCTTCCCGCCCAATCAGCGATGAGCGGTATCATTGCCCATGAACGAAACCATACAGTCCATGCGTGCCCACCGTTCGATCCGACGCTACACCGAAGAAACCGTTCCCCGCGAGCACATCCTTGAAGCACTCCAGGCAGGGCAGGCCGCCGCGACAAGCAGTGCCGTCCAGTCCTACTCCGCCTTGCACATCACCGACAACGACAAACGACAGGCCATCGCCGATCTCTGCGGCCCACAGCAGAAGGTCCGCGATTGCGGGGCGTTTTTCGTCATCTGTGCCGACAACCGACGCCACATGGTGATGCACGAACGCCACAACCGCACCTTCGATCAGCGCCTCGAGGCCTTCCTCGTCGCCATCGTTGACGCGACCCTCTTTGCCCAGAACTTCACCCTCGCCTTCGAATCGTTGGGCTACGGCACCTGCTACATTGGCGGGCTGCGCAACGACCTGCCCAGCGTCAACGACATCCTCAAGCTCCCCGCGGGCGTCTTCCCCATCTACGGGCTCTGCGTCGGACGCCCCGATGAGCAGCCCATCGCCCGCCCGCGCCTATCACCCGAGGCGATCCTGCACGAGAATGTCTACCCCGACGACGACCGCATCATGCGCGATATCGAGGAGTATGACGAAGTATACCGCGCCTACCTGCAAGCCCGCGGCGCAGCACCCGCGAACTGGTCCGATGCCATGCTCAAACGCTTCGAGAAGGTCGCCCGCCCCGCGCTGGCCGCGTTCTACGAATCCCAGGGTGCCCGCATCGACTAAGCAACCATGCCCGCGGACCAACCGTACAGCCAAGCATGCACATCATCGCCTTCAGCGACATCCACACCGACCTGCACGCCATCGAGAAAATCCGCTCGCAGTCGGATCAGGCCGATCTACTGATCGGCGCGGGCGACTTTGCCAACATGCGCCGCGTGCTCCAAGCACCCATTGACGCAATCGCCGAGATTGGCAAACCCACCATCCTCGTGCACGGCAACGCCGAATCGCACGAAGAACTCGCCCAAGCCGCGGCCGCCTACGAGCACCTGCACATCCTCCACGGCACAAGCGTTACGATCGACGGCAAGGTCTTCATGGGCCTGGGCGGTGCTGTCCCCGAAACCCCCTTCGGCGACTGGAGCGTGGACCACAGCGAGAAACAGGCCAAGGCATGGCTCGATGCCTGCCCCCATGCCGATGTGCTCATCACCCATTCCCCGCCCAAGGGCCACTGCGACAAGGACTCGGCGGGCAAGTCGCTCGGCAGCAAGTCCGTCGCCAAATGGATCAAGAAACACCAGCCCCGCTACTGCCTCTGCGGCCACATCCACGCCTCCTGGCAGAACTGGAGCGACGCCGGGCAGACCCGCGTAATGAACCTGGGGCCGATGGCGACGAAGATCGAGCTCTGATCAGCGATCTTCCCAGATCAGCCGCCCGCCCTCGTAATCGAGCGTGACGCGGTCGCCCATGAACAACCCGGACCCGACATTGCCCACAAGGTTCTCGATCGGAGGCCCGCCGCCGGGTGTCGTCATGAACAGCACGCGCGATTCGTTGAGTTCCAACCCGCCGAGCATGGCGTGCGCGAGGGGCGCGGTGCGCAGATCAAACATCACCCCGTCGATCCCCATGCCCTGACCCGCCAACTGCTGATCCGAGTCGTCCGCATCGACCAAGCCCCGTTCATCCGCCTGCTCAAAGTCGATATCGATCGCGTAGCTCGCGCCAAGATCGAGCAGGAAGTTCCCAACGACGGGCGTGGTCTTCTTCCCCATGAGCTTGGGCGTGACCTGTCCCTCGAAGTACGGGAACCCCATCGCGATCTTGATCTGCATCACCCTCGCGTCGTCGGGCATCTCGTAGTCATCACGACCCGTGAGCACGAGCTCGCCCGATCCATAATCGATGCTCGTCATGTACCGCTCGATCAACGATGCGCCGAGGAACCCCGCGACGCGCTTGCCGTTGAACGCAGGCAGTTCCGCGGCATCGGGCAGCACCGTCACCATCGAGTCCGTGAACGACAAAAGATCGCCCGATTCGCCGAGCGACACACGCACATCGCTCGCCCGCTCGACCCTTAACGAGCCCGACCCTGCGCCGCCAATCTCACCGAGCGGCGAGGTCTCGATCCCCGCGTCCTTCGCGACATACGCGAACATCGTCGTGTTCTGATTCCCCGTATCGAGCACAAACCAGTACGGCCCATCCCCCTCGATCCAGACGGGCAACACGATGTGCCCCGTCGCGGTATCGATCTCGATCGTCACGGGTCCTTGCGCCGCCGTCGGAGTTGGTTCGCCCCCACTCCCCACAAGGCACACACTCAGGATCAACGACATCAACAACGCGGGCATAGACCTCTCCTTTGGGGAGGGTGGATGCGCTGGGAGTCCTTAACTGTCATTGGGATTACGGGTTTTCTTCATCCCGAAAGCGATACTCAGCACACACAGGATCAACCCAGACCCGGTGCTCGTGATCATCATCCAATCGGGCATGGATGGGAGCGGATGTGCCCGAACCATCTCAGAAGCAACCTCGCCATGCGATTCGCTCTGAGCGATCGCGTACAGGTATGAACTCTGCACCCATGCTGTGTTCGCCGCGACCACCCCGACGATGATCTGCGGCGTGATGATGAGGACGACTCCAGCGATGAGGATAACCCAAGTTTTCATACGGTCAGGTTCGCAGATCGTGCCGGTCCTGTTTCATCCGGGTGGCCCGATGGAGACGAAGTCTCCTTCGGGATCAAACACCCTAAGCATCCATTCCCGAAGGAGCCGTAAACGGCTCCGTCGGGCCACCACCCGCCGTGTGATACTCGCCCTTACCCGAGGGTTCTATTGAACAAGCTATGCGTTACGGACCAAAAGAACTGGAAACTCTTGATGGACTCGATAATCGCCAAGCGGCCACTGTCCGTCAGCAAGCCAGGCGAGAGTAACACCATCTGCATTGGCAGACCACGACATAAATCTCGATCCTGTTCTTTTATAATACGGAAACATCAGTTCAAATGCTGCGTTTGCATTCTCAGATATTGAGTAATCCCAACCAGTCGCAAATTCATCACAAACTGAATTAGTTTTGTCCCAATTTTTTCCTCGACGATGACTCATTGCTAACAGATCTAACTCATTCGCCGTAGGCAATCTCCAGTCGCTGTAGCCACAGAATCGAACTTTGCTTATTCCACTTTTGTATCCATTACTGAAAGCACACGATTCCAACTTCTCGCCCGAAATGCCGCCCGTAGGCGAAGGCGCGTTCTTTCCGCGACCGAACAATTTTGAGGCACTTCTCCACCCGAAAGTGGCTGGAGAACCAAAAAATAGCCCTCCCTCGAATCGAGTGCCAACCGGAGCACCCATAAACATCAAGTTTGCCTCAATGTGCGAAACTGTTCCATCCTGATTATTCACAAATGTACCTGATGGCGTTCTGATTTTAACGGCTTCATTTGATGGAACTATCTGCTCTTCTGCACTTTCGCCAAAATTGACTGCCTTAGCAGTAACAGGAAGTTCTCCTCTTACAGCCTTTTCAAATCTTGAAATACTGCTTATGCGATTACAACCAATTTGCTGCCCATTCTGCGCAGTAACTCTTATGTTGCCAATATCAAAAAACTTCCGGCTCCAGCTGAAAGGAAAACGACCATAATCAACTTCTATACTCGCATCGTCGAGAGAAATCCGCTTAGTTGACTGAAACCAACCCTTTGAATGCAGGTACTGACTGTCGTCGATTTGATAAGATTTCCAAAACTGAATCGGTATACCAAACACTAAGTAAGGCGTAACTTTATAAGCCACTTTGCCCCCCTTCAAGCTGGAGTATTACTCACTCGTATCCAGAACCGCCATGAACGCCTTCTGTGGGATGTTCACCGAACCCACGGCCTTCATCTTGCTCTTGCCTCGCTTCTGCGCCTCGAGCAACTTGCGTTTACGCGACACGTCGCCGCCGTAACACTTCGCCGTCACATCCTTGCGGAAACCCTTGATGGTTTCGCGGGCGATGATCTTGCCGCCGATCGCGGCCTGGAGTGGAATCTCGAACTGGTGACGATCGATCTGCTTCTTGAGCTTCACGAGCAGGAGCTTGCCGCGTGACACCGCGCGATCGCGGTGACAGATGAGCGAGAGCGCCTCGACGGGCTCGCCGTTGATCAGGATCGCCACCTTCACCAGGTCGTTCTTGTCGTACCGCTCCACGGCATAATCCATCGTCGCGTACCCCTGACTGATCCCCTTGAGCTTGTCGTAGAAGTCAAAGATGATCTCCGCCAGCGGGATCTCGAAGGTCAGCATGTCGCGTCCGTGCGAGACGAACCCCTGGTTCTTGAAGACGCCGCGGCGCTCCATACAGAGTTTCATGATCTCGCCGATGTAATCGCCGGGCGTCATGATCTCGACCTTGCAGATCGGTTCGGAGAACTCGACGATCAGACCCGCGTCGGGCAGGTCGGCAGGGTTGTGGATCTCCTTCTCGAAGATCTCGCCGCCTTTGCCTCGCATTTTGATCTTGTAGGACACCGTCGGCGCGGTCTGCACGACCTGCACCCCGCCCTCGCGTTCGAGGCGTTCCTGGATGATGTCCATATGCAACAGACCCAAGAACCCGCATCGGAACCCGAACCCGAGCGCCTCGGAGTGCACCGCTTGGTAGGTAAACGATGAGTCGTTGAGGATCAGCTTCTCCATCGCGTCGCGGAGTTCCTCGAACGAGTTGCCCTTCTCTTCTGTCGTCGATGGGTAGAAATCACAGAACACCATTTGCGCCGGCGGCTCGTACCCCGACAGGGGCTCGGGTGCCGGGTCGTGGTCGATCGTGATGGTATCGCCCACACGCACATCGCCCAGCGTCTTGATCGCCGCGACGAGATAACAGGTCTCACCCGGACCGATCTCGTTGTGCTTTACGGGCTTGGGCGTGTACTTGCCCAACTCCGTAATGTTGAAAGTCCGCTCGATCCCCATCATGCGAATCTTGTCGCCGACCCTGAGTTTGCCATCAAAGACTCGGCAGTACACAATCACGCCGCGGTAATCGTCGTAGACCGCGTCGAAGATCAGCGCCCGCGTCTGCTTCATCACCGGCTCACGCGGCTCGGGGAACCGATCGCAGATCGCCGACAACAACTCGGGGATGCCCTCGCCCGTCTTCGCGCTCACGGGGAGACAATCCATCGCATCGATCCCGAGGACCTGCTCGACTTCATCCGCGATCTCATCGGGGCGTGCACCGGGCAAGTCGATCTTGTTGAGGACCGGGACGATCTCCAGGTCCTGCTCGACCGCCAGGTAGGTATTCACCACTGTCTGGGCCTCGACACCCTGCGACGCATCCACGATCAACAAAGCCCCTTCACATGCCTTGAGTGCGCGGGAGACCTCGTACCCGAAGTCCACATGACCCGGGGTATCGATGAAGTTGAGCATGTACTGCTCGCCGTTGTGCTCGTGCATGACCGTGACGGCGGACGCCTTGATCGTGATCCCGCGCTCGCGTTCCAGATCCATGGAATCGAGCTGCTGGGCCTTGGCCTCACGGTCCGAGACCGCGTTGGTGGCCTGCAGGAGCCGATCGGCGAGGGTGGACTTGCCGTGGTCGATATGCGCGATAATAGAGAAGTTTCGAATATGCACGGATGGTGAACCCTTCAGGTGTTGCTGATCCCTGAATGATATACGACCCGCCGACTTGAATCAGTCAGGCGGGCCGTGCTCGTGACGACTTGCTCAGTTGCCTAAACCTCGAACGGGCGAGGGCTTAGTCGTTCCACCACTCGTCGTAGTGGTAATGGGTGTGCCTGGAGCAGCTGTGGTAGACCCGGTGCGTGGTGCAATACGGGTGCCCGTGGCTGGTGCGTGCCCGCCCAGCGATGTAGGCATTCTCGCGGTTTCGTTCGTTCTGATCGCCGACGATCGCACCGCCAGCACCGCCGATGACGGCACCCAGTGCCGCACCCTCGCCCGCGTTGCCGCTCATCGAGCCGATGACCAGACCGGTCACCGCGCCCAGCGCCGCGCCGCTGAAGAGCCCCTCACCCGCATTGTCGCAGCCGCTCATGCCCAGCGTGCCCAGCGTGCCCAGCGTGAGCCCGCCCAAGGCAACCAGCGTGACGGCTCGGCGTGTTCGATTGGATGTGTTGACCATGTTTGTATCTCCTTACTTCTCGATACGCACTGATTGGGCAACCAGATCGCGCCGTTTCACAGGAATCTGACCCTCCCTACCATTCGTACCACACAGGGACACCGCCGCTGACGAGAATCTGAAAATTTCCTGCGTTGCCCCTTCGTCCCTCAATCCAGGCACACAACCCATGCCCACCCGATCCATCACGCACCTGTGCCTGCTTCTGCTCGGTCTCTCGACGCTCGGAAGCAGGTCCCAAACGACCAAGCCGATTGCCGACCGCCTCGACGCGATCGTGTCCTACCCGCTCGTGCTCGCTGTGCAAGCCGAGAACGAGCGTTCGCTCGCCAGGGGCGTCACCACCCGCATCGACGACGGCCGAACCTTCATCAGCGAAGCCTTCTGGGTGGGGCTGGTCCCCCACGCCTCACTCCCCTCCTGGACCATCAGCCCGGGCGGCTGGGAAGTCTTCAGCTACGAGCAGATCCGCGATACCCCGCCCGGGCAACGCCCGCCCGGCTCGTGGTTCATCAGCGTGCCCCTCCCCATCGATGCCGTCGGCCAGGGGCTGTGGTTCGGGCAGGATCGCTACGAACTCAACTGGCTGCCCGACCCCGAGCGGTCGCTGCTGGAAGCCGACAGCGCCCAGCGCACCCGCGACTTCGACGCCTTCTGGTCCCACCGCCTCGACGACCGGGCTTTGCAAGACCCGGCCGTCGCCAGAGCGATCGAGCAGTACCAGCGCGACCCCTTCCAGAACTGGCGTGCCCGCCTCCTGCTCGACGGGCTCGACCCCAGCCGAACACGCGCCCGCGAGACCCTCGCCGGCGTGCCCGATGCGCTCGAACAGATCGAACACACGCTCAACACCCAAACCCCGGCAGACGAGATGCTCGCCGGGATCGCTCGTCAGCAGGAAGCCCGCTGGCAGATCATCCTGGGACGCATCTGGCTCATCGACCCGACCACCGCCGATCGCATGAAGCGTGCGCTGATGCGTACCGCATCGTTCAACGATCGCCAACTCCCGCTCTGGAGCGCCGACACCAACGGGCTGGCCCGCCTGGCGCACGACCTGCTCTCCCCCTTCGTCAACGATGACACCCGCGTGCTGCGTGCCAAGGCCTGGCTCGAAGCCCAGCCGCGGGCCCTCTCGTGGATCATCGACGATCAGGGGCAGCTGGAAGCGGGCACAGATCGCCTGCTCCCAACGCTCGGCGTGATCTCACTGCCAAGCAGCCCGGGCGATTCGCTGCTCCGCATCGACTCGCTGCTCGACACGCCCGAACTGAGCACCGTCCCACCCGACCAGCTCTACCGCGTGCAGGTCCCCGTCGAGCCCCGTGGCGTCGACCCGCTGAGCCCCGTGATCGAGACTGTGCCCATCACGATGCGCATCGGCCGCTGGTCGGCCAAGCACGATCTGATCGCCTCGCGTGTGCCCGCCCGGGCACCATTCGTCCGGATCGGCCCACTGCTCAACGACTGGAACCAGAACGCCCTGGTAAATAACCTGCCGCTCGACCGAGCCACCCCTCCCGCCGAACGCGCGACGATCGGGCTGCTCCAGCGTGCCCAGCCACCCAGCCGAAACAGCCCGCTCTCGGGCTGGCAGCTCTATCTTGAATGCGCCGCTCCCAACCCCGGGCGAAAGGGTGATGCGGTCGAGATCTGGATCGGTCCGCGTCAGTACCCCATCGTTGCCTGGCGCATCACACCCGACGCGCTCGTTGAAACGATCGCCAGCAGCGCCCTGGGTATCACACCCCAGCCCAGCGTCGAGACCCGGATCCTCAAAGACCGATGGGTCGCACAGATCACCCTCCCGGACTCGGTCTTCGACGAGCACGCCGATCTGATGCTGGGCATCGAACGCACCGATGCCGACGGCGTGCACACCGCCTGGCCGCGACGCATGTTCCCGGGACAGGCCGAGCCCGCACGCCTGATCATCACCCCCGACGAGTTTGACAACCTGCGACTGCGACCCTGAAACCGATCGAGGCACTCACAACGCAATGCGGACTTTGTGCAGGTACCACGCCCATTCGAGCAGCAGCAGCACGATCGCCGAGCCAACGAACCAGCGCCAGAGATCAACCCTGGCCCGCCCGCTCGCACGCATCGATTGATCCGTATCACCCGCTCCGATGACCACCCCGGCGCGGGTCGCAAGCATCGACTCCTGCTCGCTGAGCAGGGACACCCCGATACGGCGACCATCGGGGAGCACCCGCTCGCCGATCTCGGCGAACGGGCCGACCGATCGCTCAACGCCGTCCTCGTCCAGATACCGAACCACCTCGTTGCTGCGAACCACTTCCCCGTTCCCACCCGCGCCGGGAAGTAACTGCTCGCAGAGCTGCGCCAGAAACACCGGCAGCCCGACCTGCACCGACCAGTCCGAGTCGTGCAACGCGAACCCAACCCGCACATGCCGCACACCCGCGTGGGTCGCCTCGACCATGATCGCCCCATCCTGGTCGCTCGCGAGTGGGCGGACTCCAGTGCCGAGTCGCTCGAACGAGATTCGGCGCTGATAGCTGACAGCGCCCAGCCCCGTGTCTCGCAGCATCGGTTCCTGCCGATCCCAGCTCAGCACCCGTCGTGTCGCGGTTCGCTTGTCCAACCGCTCCCCCAGCCCAGGGGTTACCGAGTCGAAGCCCAGACTCGCCACGCCGGGCAGCGCACGCGCGTCAACCCGGTCATACACGATCAGATCGGGCTCGTCGATCACCTCGTAGGGCGCAATCACACGCACCGGGGCGCGGGCAACAACCTCCAGATAATCAATAAGCAGCGGGTCGGCGATTGCTTCCGGTGCCACGATCGTCACCCGAACAGGTTCGGGGCTGGGCACAGCGACCCACGCAACATTGTCCGTCCCCAACGCATCATCAGCTGCCAGCTCGACCCGCAGCATCGCATCACGCACCAACCGCAACGCGAAAGTATGCGTCGCCGATTGCTGCCCCGCATCGAACGCAACCGGGGCACTCGCGATCACTTCATCACCCTCGAACACCCGCACCACACCCGCGATCGGCCCCGATTCGCTGCGAAGCACCCGCACGAACACACGGCAGAGCTCGGTATCCACGCGATCACGCTGAGCGCTCAAAGCCACAATCCCCATGTTGGAGAGCCCGCCCCCCACATACGAGGGCACCTGCATGCCGCTGCCCGATCGCATAGGCAACGCCCGGGACCCGATCGAACCGCCATCGCTGAAGACCCACACGAGGGTCGTTCCACCCGTGTCCTCTTCGCCTTGCTCGCCTACGCCCTGGCCCTGCAGGCGATCGATCAGTTGGATCGCCGCCCGCACATCCCCCGCCTGGTCGCTCGCGCCGATGCCTTCGATCGCGCTCAGCACCCGCCCGCGTTCGCTCGAATCCCCCACCAGGATGCGGGGCTCGATCCCCGCTTCGATCACACTCACCAGCGGCGAGCGCCCGGAATCAAACAGCCCACGGACCCGTTCGCTCGCATCACGCTTGGCGATCTCCAGCAGCGACCGGTCGCCATCGATCGCGTTCATCGATGCGCTCGTATCGATGATGAGCGCCACACGCTGCCCATCACCGAGAGCGGTGTCAGCCACAGGGCGAGCGATCGCCAGCGCGAGCAGCGCCACGATCAGCAAGTGCAGAACGAGCAACATCGTCGGCGAGAGCCGTTGCCAGGGGATGTTGCCCTCCAAGTCCCGGACCGCCCGGCTCCACAAAAGCGTGCTCGACACCAGCACCGGGCGTCGGCGCAGCTTCAGCATGTACATCAGCAGCACCAGCCCCGACCCGACCACACCGGCGATCAGCCCCGCGATGGGCGCCAGGAAGGTCAATCGCCCCACCCCGGTGTCGGCTCAGGCAACGCCCCCTCATTGGGACCATCCTTGACACGAACCCGGCTCGGACGGAAACCGATCCCGTACACATAGGTCTCCCGCGAAACATCGCGGCACGCGTCGGGCTTGATCGCCCCGGCGATTCGGAACACATTCTTCATGCGCCGGATCAACTGCGGGAAGGTCTCGCCCTCAAGTACCTTCATCGTGCAAGTCCCGCGGGGCTTGAGCAGTTCGGGCAGCACATCGATGATGTCCTGACACAGCCGCTCAGAGAAGAAATGGTCCCCATGGCCCGTTGTCGACGGCGCCATGTCACTGATGACCACATCGAAGAGTTCGTCCTCTCCCCCCAGCAGATCGGCGGCCGTGGTTTTCGTGAAGTCCCCCACGATCGTGCGCACATTGGGCCCGAAGTCGCCCGAGACCCGCTTGAGGTCGATACCGACCAGCGTGCCCTCATCGCCGATGATCTTCTCGGCCACCTGCAGCCACGACCCGGGCGCACAGCCCAGGTCGAGCACTCGATCACCCTTCTTGATGAGCTTGCGCCGCTTATTGATCTCGATCAGCTTGTACGCCGAGCGGGCGAGATAGCCCTCGCGTTTCGCCTGTCGAAAATACTTATCCTGAAGCTTGCGTTTCTGGGCCATGTCCTGTCTCGATTACTTGTAGAACACGACGACTGCGTCGGTCCAATGGTGCGGGGCCCAGGTCTCGTCACGGCCCTCGTTGAGGTACGGGTCGAGCGTGTATTCGATGCGCAGGGTATCGCCCATCATGAACTCACGCTGCGTATCAACGATCCACGGCTCAACCTTGTCGCCCGGCGCCCAACCCGAGCGATCGAACTTCCAGGTCCCGCCCTGTGGTCGGCACGGGTTGAGATAACAATCGGTCTTCCACAGATGGTTGCGTGCAGACATGCTGATGAAGTCACCCTCCAGCACATCGCCGCCGCCTTCACTGTTGCCAGATGAGATGGTGAGCGTACGCCAGATGGGCATGAACTCGCCGGCGTTATTGCTGTTGGGATACATCCCGTGCCCAGTCACAGTCGCCCGGACCCGTGCGCTGGTGGCCCCCTCGGGCACCGCGATGTCACGCGGGACATAGAAACCCTCCGTCGGCTTGTCGGGATTACCGATCTCGGCCTCACCGTTCCACAGGTTCATCACGGCGATTGGCTCCCGCTCGGGCGTGCCCTCGTAGAAATCCAGCGTAAAGGTCACCAGCCAGCCCTTCATGTAGGTCCCGATGTGCATGTCCAACTGACGGGTATCTTCAAACAGCGGCAGCAGATCTGTGACATCCATGTGCCAGGTCCAGCCACGCCGGTAGGGCGTGATGAAGCGGAACACCTCGAACCGTTCGGTCAACGCGTTCCCCTCCTCGTCGACCTCACCGGTCGGGATGCGGATCCCCACGGTGCCCTTCTTATCCCAGTGGTCATACCCCATCTCCGGCTCGCTGAGTGTCATCGTCGCGATGACCCGCCCCACCGATTCCGGGACCGATGAGAAATCAACATCGCTCTTGAGTCTCGCGGCGTTCTGCAGCAGTTGGGCATCGAACGCGGTCAATCGAACCGGCTCGGGCAAGGGGGCATCCAGTTCGGTCACACGGCTGATCGCCAGGTCCCGCACCTCGATGTCGTCGCCCTCGACCCCCACCATCGCGTGAAGATGCATCGGGCGTACATCCCAGATCGGCTGATCGATGATCGTTTGCCCATCGAGGCGAACCAGCACCTGCGCCCCGCCCAGCATGTATCGCACCTGCACATCGACATCGACCCACTCGTCGGTCCTGAACTCGTAGTCGCTGCGGACATTGATGCGTTCACGCCCGTTGGCGTGCACCGAGACCTCGCGTTGCGGACGCTCGTACCAGTTCCCGTCGGCATCGAACCAGCCCATCACTCGACCGTTCTCATCCTCGCTCTTATCGGGGATCTGGTTGTGCACATCGAAGCCGAACGCGATCGAGTGATCGGTGTTGGGCTCGTCCCACGCAAAGTCTTCGCTCAGCGAACCACGATCCGGATCGATCAGCACCAGGCCAAGACCACGGTTCTCACCGCTGTAGCCCGCGTCATCGGGCACGGGGAACCTGGCCCGGAACGACACCCAGACCGATTCGACGACCGAATCGGTCGGCGCAGTGCGCGCCACCAACTCCCCACCCACAGAAGGCAACGAGAAGAAACACAGAATCAGGATCACGGTGCTCAGGGGGTATCTCATACCCAAGCATATCGCGACCGGGCACCCATCGCGGGCTAGTGCGGGACTTCCTTGACCGCGTTGCGGTTCCACGCGGGCACCCGGAACACGATCGGCCCGTCGCCCGTGATATCGCACTGGCACGAGAGACGCGAGTTGATCTGAAGCCCCGGGGCCTCCTCAACGCGGTCCTCTTCCTCTTCCTCGGCCTCGCTGAGCGAATCCATGCCCTGTTCGACATAGATATGGCAGGTCGAACAGGCACAGACACCGCCGCACGCGTGCTCGATGTTGATCCCGTGCTCAACCGCCACCTCGAGCAGGTGCTCGCCCTTGGCGGCCATCAACTCGTGGACGGCTTTGTCCGAGCCGTCTTCGTTGAGCTCGGTGGGATTTTCAAGAATGATCTTGACGGGGACCGTTTCCGGCCCGTGATCGTGATCTGAGTGACGCATGTGCATGACGCTGAACTCCTCCGCCGATATGCTTCAGAAGGTCGAAAAAGGTCGATCAATCGGAACTGGAATCATTCTAGCGGCCAGAACTACCGGATAAGATACTCCGAAACACATGCGCACAGGTCAATCAGATTCAGATCGCCAAACCCGGGAAACCACCCTCTCGGTCGTGGCCCCTGCGCACAACGAACAGGACAACATCGACCTGCTCGTCGAAGAGGTCGAGTCCGCCCTCGAACCGCTGAATATCCGCTATGAGTTCATCATCGTGGACGATGGTTCGACCGATGCCACCAGGGCCACCATCATCGCCCATCAGGCCCAGCGCCCCTGGGTCAGATGCGTCGCCATGACCCAGACCCCACCAGGCAAAGGCCACGGGCAGTCCGCCGCGTTCCACGCCGGGTTTCGCGCAACGCGCGGACGACTGATCGCGGTCCTCGACGCGGACCTGCAGAACGACCCCGCCGACATCCCCAGGATGCTCGAACTGCTCGAAGAGAGCGAAGCCGACTTCGTGCAGGGCGATCGCTCAGCCGTGCGGAAACAGGGCGACTCGACGATCCGGCTCTTCGGGTCCTGGGTCGGACGAACATTTCGGCGCGTGCTTCTGGGCGACACCATCACCGACACGGGCTGCTCGCTGCGGGTCATGAAACGCGAGATCGCCCTCCAGCTCCCACTGGAGTTCAAGGGCATGCACCGCTTCATCCCCGCGACCGCACGCCATCTGGGCTACACCGTTGTCGAGATGCCCGTCAACCACCGCCACCGACACGCCGGCGAACCGAAGTACGGCATGGGCATCACCAAACGCGCCCTGCCCGGACTCGTGGACCTCTTCGCGGTGCGTTACATGCGAAACCGACGCCGACCGGTCAGCTGTCAGGAACATCACTGCGACACCCACGAACAACCGACGCCCCCCAAACCCGAGCATACCCACGCATGAAACCCGGACCGGTCATCGCAATGGTACTGCTCGTATTCCTGGGCATGTGGCTCGTGCTCCAGCCCGCGCTCTCACGCTCGCACTCGGATCTCACGCTGCTCGTGGGCGCCCACGAGATCATGCTCCAGCGCACCCAGCACGATGGGCAGGTCGCCTACAACATCATCTCTCCAAGATCACTGCGCAACGACACCCCAGTCACCCATGACCGGCTCGATGAGTTCATCGACGCACAGATCAACTCATGGAACGCCCGCCCCGCGTTCGAGCGACACCTGCTGGGATTCTTCAACATCACCAGCTGGGGCACCTTCGGGTGGGTAGCCATCGGGCTCGTCGGCCAGGCCGCCTTCTTTGGGCGCATGTTCGTGCAGTGGATCATCTCCGAACGCTCGCGTGTCTCGACCGTCCCCGAGATCTTCTGGTGGTTCAGCTTCATCGGCGGGCTCTGCCTGTTTACCTATTTCGTCTGGCGTGTCGACATCGTCGGCGTACTCGGGCAATCCACCGGCATCGTGATTTACGCCCGAAACCTCAAGCTCATCCACAAAGAAAAACAACGCTGCGCCGCACCGATAGATACCTCGGCCGAACCCGAGCCCAGCACCTGAGCCCCGTTCTTGGGCCAATCGCCCGCACCGAAAGGACCACCATGCGCGTCTGGATCGATAGCACCGAACTCCAAACAACCGACAGCGTCAGCAACGCACTCGACCAAGCCCGCGACCACAGCGAGCAATCCGGACGCCTGATCGTCGACATCGAAGCCGACGGCAACCCGATCGACGACGCGCACCTCGACAACCCGCCCGAGGACGACGCGGGCATCAGTGAGCTGCGTTTCACCACGACCGACCCAGTCGCCTTCCTGGTCGATACATTCGCCAGCGCCCGCGAATCGCTCGCCCTCGTTCGCGAGGATCAGGGCACCGTCGCCGATCACCTCCGCACCGGAGAGCTCGAACCAGCCGTCGAATCGCTCAACGCCGTCCTGACCGGCTGGCAGGCCGTCGGCGATGTCGTTGGACAGTCGGCCGAGCTGGCCCAGATCGAGCTTGAGGCCTTCGAGTTCGGGGGGACCAAGGCCCTCGACTGCTTCGCCAAGCTGGGCGACACCCTGTCAGAGATCAGGAACAACCTGACCCAGCAGGACTGGTCGTCGCTGGGCGACACCATCGAGTATGACCTCGACGAGCAGGCCCAGCAATGGGACGCGATGCTCGACGCCCTTACCCAACGCGTCAGAGCGGGCGTATAACTCCCTGTCATCCGACAGGAGCACCTGCCCTGAGTACGCAGCAGACCAATCCGATCGACGCCGTCATGGAGCAGGCGAGCGAAGCCCTGAATACAGGGCAATATCTCGATTCGGCCCTGCTCTGCCGCCACGCCCTGACCCTCGCCCGCGCAGAGAACGATTTCGAACGCATGCACCGCATCTGCATGCCCATGCTCGAAGCCCAGCGCTACCTGCGTCAGGATGCCCTCGACACCGGGGTAATCCACCAGATCGCCCACTCATCAGATATCCCAGAATCGCCCGGCAGCGCCTGCTACCTGTTCGCCCCCAACTTCGTCGGCGCAGATGCACTCCGGTTCAGGAACGCCGCCTACGACGCAGGTATCGCCCCGTTCGTGCTCACGCGGGAACCCACCACATCAAAGAACCAGTGGCCCATCGTGGGCGTGGCGGAGCGTGTGGTGCGAGTCCGCATCGACCCGCCCAAGGACGACACACCGAACCCCAAGTGGTTCAGCCACGCCGCCGAGCAGCTGGGCGACCAGGGAATTCGGGATGCGCTCGATGCGGGCAAGCCCGACGACCCGCCCGCTTGGATCGTCGATGACTTCCTCGACCGGCTCGACGCCTGCCCCGAGCACGAGAAGTTCATCATGGCCCTGGCCAAGGCATGCGCCAATGCCATCGGACAGCCCAAGCCCACGGGGAAACGCCGACGCGGGATCATCGACGATCCCTACTCATTCTGAGCCGCTGTCTTCTTCCACACCCACTCTTCGTCCATCCACAACGCAGCAGCCACCGGCACTCTGACGATCAATCACAGCATCTCCAGTACACCGCGTCAGTCGCCGGCCACTTCACGCGGCAGGGTCTCGATGATGTTCTTCACAATCTGATCCGTATCGACCTGATCGGCGCTGGCTTCAAAGTTCAGCAAGACCCGGTGCCGCATCGCGGGCAACGCAACCTTCTGGATGTCTTCGATCGCCACACTGGCGCGACCATCGAGCAACGCCATGCACTTGCCGGCGAGCATCAGCGTCTGAGCCGCACGGGGCGATGCCCCCAGCGACACATACCGATCGACCATGGGGGTCGCGAACTGACCGTCCGAGAGCATCCCCTTGGGATGCGTCGCCAGCACGCACCGGATCGCGTAGTCCCGGACATGATCCGCGACCGGGACCAGACGCACCAGCTTCTGGTGCTCCAGCAGGCGGTCGGTATCAAGCACCTTCTCGATCACGGCGTTCTGGGCACCCGTTGTCCGAATCACGATCTCATTGAGCTCATCACGCGTGCCGTAGCCGACCGAGAGCTTGAAGAAGAACCGGTCGAGCTGGGCCTCGGGCAAGGGGTAGGTGCCCTCCTGCTCGACGGGGTTCTGCGTCGCCAGCACGAAGAACGGAGCCGGCAGCTTGTGCGTCGTGCCCCCCACCGTCACGCTCCGCTCCTGCATCGCTTCCAGCAGGGCCGACTGGGTCTTGGGCGTGGCCCGGTTGATCTCGTCGGCCAGCAGGATCTGCGAAAACACCGGCCCGGGCTGGAAGCGGAAGCTCCGGCGCATGCGCCCCTGCTCGTCCTCCGACTCATCGATCACCGTCGTGCCCGTGATGTCCGCCGGCATCAGATCAGGCGTGAACTGCACCCGCCCGAAACTCAGGTCCACCGCCTGCGAGATGCTGCGAACCAGCAGGGTCTTGCCGATACCCGGCACGCCCTCTAACAGCGCATGCCCGCCCACGAACAAACACACCAGCGTCTGCTCGATCACCTCACGCTGCCCCACGACCGCCTTGGCGACCTGTGAACGCACACCCTCGAAATCGTCCCGAAAACGACCCGCGGCCTGCTCGACCTGATCAGCGCTCATCGCTTTCGATGCCTCATCACTCATACACAGATGGTACGGGAACGCGCACGAAAAAACCGACCCGGCTCACACCAGATCGGTCCGTTCTCAAAGGCCGCGGTGGGATTCGAACCCACGATTGGCTTTCGCACAGCGGATTTGCAATCCGCTCCCTTAGACCACTCGGGCACACGGCCGCCCTTTTGCCTGAACCGAACCGATTCAAGCAGGGGTGACGCTACAACCCATCACCGAGCGGGTCAACACACAGGCACCAAAAACCGACCTCTCGCACGAATCAATCGCACCGATCGTCTCTTGTCACCCCACGAACCCCCATGAGCCGATATGCTTGGGTATGCGACCCCAAGGCACGCTCCTGATTTCGATCGCCGCGCTCACCGCTGCTCCCGCGTTCACCCAGAGCGAGCCCATCGACCCCGACCCGGGCAATGAGCAGCAGGTCGAGGACGCACGCACCGTCCTGCCTCGCGTGGGCACAGATCAGGTGCCCATCCAACCGACGAAGACGCCGGTTTCCACACCCAAACAGCCCGGACTCACCGAAGGCCAAGACTGGCTGCAGATCCTCAACGACACGCTCGAGTCCCAGATCGGGGCATCGACGCTCGCCGAGGGCTCCTTTGTGCTCGGGCGAATCGGCGATCTGGTGAAGACACCCGGCGGGCTGATGATCTTCGTGCCCGACCGTGATCAGCGCGAACCCGGCGAGGGTGCCGTGCTGCTCATGCCGTGCCGCACACTCGAACTCCTCCAGACCGAATGGAGCGGACAGCGGGTACTTATCTCAGGCGAGATTTTCAGCTACCACAATCGCAACCAGCTGCTCATCAGCGATTACCGCCTAGTGCGTGAGGCCGACGAGGCCCAGGGGACCAACGACGCAACCGAGCCCGTTGCCGAGCCACAACCAGACGCCGCGACCTCGCAGCCACTCGAAGACGACCCCGAAGTCCGTGATCTCATGCGAGAGCTGGACCGGGATCGCCCAGCACCGCCCAGCAATAACGACGACCCGCTGGCCGAAGAACCCAGCACACTCCCCCGGCGACCGGTGAGCAAGCCCAGCGTCGATACACGCGGCCCAGAAGAGGGCACCCTGCTGTTGCGACGCCCGGCAAGGCTGGTCCGCAACGCCAAGGGCGCCTGGGCGGTCGTATTCGACAACGACGACCCGCAGAGCGAAGATTCATACCCGCTTGTGGTGCTGCCATGCAAGACCCTGATGCGTATGGAAAACTGGGCGATGCAGCAGGGTGACTCGGCCCGCTTCATGGTGTCAGGACGCGTCTACAGCTATATGGGCGAGGCATACCTGCTCCCCACGCTTTCTCAGCGCCTGGGTCCAAGCGACATCAACTCGATTCAATAAACGACCGGCCCGCCGAAGTTCCCGATCAGATGGTCGGGACACTGCCCTGAATCGGTCGGTCCTCACGAGCCAGCTGGTTTGTTGGGCCTGTGATGACCCGCTCGCCGTCCATGGGGCTGAAGCGTGAGCCGTAGAGCTTGATGCGTCGGTTGGCGGTCGATCGCCCGTAAAGCTTGGCAAACACGTGCTGAGCAATCAACAGTACAACAAGCATCACGAGGTTGGCACCCAGCATGGGCACCAGGGTCGTCTGCCCGAGGTACACCATCACCGAGGTGACGACAAGGATGAGCATCCCCGCGGGGATCATCGCCTGCCAGCCGAGCATCATGACCTGGTCGTACCGCATGCGTGGGAGGGTCCAGCGTACAACCATCGCGAAGCAGACCATGAGCACGACCTTGGTCGCAAACACGCCGATCTTCACGAAGACCGCCAGCAGCCCCGTCGAGGCCGGATCCGTGATCCCGATCATCGGCAGGTGGTAGCCGCCCAAGAACAGCAGCACGAAGAACGCACAACCCGTCACCAAGTGGGCGTACTCGGCAAGGAAGTACAGCGCGAAACGCATCGAGGAATATTCGGTATGGAACCCGCCGACGAGTTCCTGCTCCGCCTCAGCGTTGTCAAACGGGGCGCGGTTCGCCTCGGCCAAGCCGCAGGTGTAGAACAACAGACCCGCAAGAGGCATGCTCATGATCATCCAGCCGTGCTGGACCTGATACTCGATGATCTCGTTGGGCATGAACGAGCCCAGGATCAGCAGGGTCGCCAGCAGCGACAGCCCCAGCGGGATCTCGTAGCTGATCATCTGGGCCGTGGCCCGCAAGCCGCCGAGCATGGAGTATTTGTTGTTGGAGGCCCAGCCGCCGAGCGTCACGCCGTAGACACCGATCGAGGCCACCGCGAGCAGGTAGATGATGCCCACATGCACATCGGCACCCGAAACGGCGACGGTCTCGCCACCGATCTGGCCGAGTACGGGCAGGTTGATCAACGGCATCGACCAGTAGCCACCCCACGGGATGATGACAAAGCCGATGAGGGCCGGGACCACCGCGAACACGGGAGCCAGAGTGAAGAGCACCTTGTCGACATTCTTGGGTGCGAAGTCTTCCTTGACGAAGAACTTGATGCCGTCAGCCAGGGGCTGGCCGAGCGCCAGGCACCCTTTGAGGAAGCCCAGGAAGGTCAGCCCGAAATCGAGCCCGACCCGGTTGGGGCCGATGCGGTCCTGAATGTACGCACTGATCTTGCGCTCAAGGTACACGCCGTAAGCGACGAGCCCAAGCACCGCGTGCACGCCGATGGCGAGCACGAGTGCGCTGACAATGAACTGCCCGTCGATCATGTTCAGAAGGTTCTCGATCATCGTGCCTCTACTGTAGCATCTCAGAGCCGACCGGGTCCGCTTCGGGGCATGCCTCTGCGACCGATTCATAGACAACATTGGGCAGGTCGGTCCCGGTGTGTTCAACCGAGGTTACGCTCGAGGTCCGGGCGTTCTCACGCGACATGAGCACCGAATACTCGAGCTTGTCGGGCCACTGGTGGAAGTGGAACGCACGCTGATTCTCAGGCGACGGGTCGGGCACCACCATCTCACGAAACAGCGGGAGTCGACACTGCACCAGATGGTCCCCAAGGCCCGACGATGCGAGGCAGCGAGGACGGACGACCGCCTCAAGCGGTGCCGGCAGCGTCACTGCTGATCCACCGAAACGGGCGATCGCGGACGCAAAGCCGCCATCCTCGACCGGCCCAACCAGCAGCAACCTGAACGGCTTCATCCCGCGTAGGTCTATGCTGGTCAGGCGTTTGAGCGCATCGTGCACATCGTCGGCTTCCATAAGCATCGGGATGAGCGTCCCACGCGAGATATGGAACTCCTCAGGAAGATCCGCATCCAGTTCACCTTCGTTCAGGTTCAGATTCACCAGCCCGAGGTAGAAGCCGTCCTCGCGGACCGCGACCCAGGTCCCGCCCGCGTCGGTATCGGTCGGCCAGCACGCCGTTTTCCCGTTCTCGAGCATCCGCCACGCGGGGGCCTGCTCGGGAGAACGCGAACGCAACTCATCGCGTGAATGCATCACACGATAACCATTATCTATTGGAACGATCGAGATCGTGCACATGGGAGTTTACTTCGCTCCCGCCTGCTCGAAGTTGATCGTCGACGGTGCAGTCCCGAAGCCCTCGGGGCACTCGAAACCGATCTCCAGCCCGATCGCCTTGAGGATCGCGTTGTGATGGATCGCGTGGTGCATCGCAAAGAAGATCTCACGCGCCCGCGTGGATTCCAGATCAGCCGTCTGCCCGTCGCCGCAGAGCATCACCCGCGTGGTCACCGTGGAGCCCAGATCCTCGACACTCAGCCCGCCCAGAAGCGAACGCAGCGTGGCGACCTCCCGCTTGGCCTCATCCCGGCTGTCCTCGACCGAGCCGCCCCGCTTGCGATGGTCATAGTCGATCGGCTCGGTGCAATCGGTCGTAATCGCACAGCGGAAGTGATCCAGTGTGTGGCGGATGTGCTTGCCGATCGTCCCGCCGGGGACAACCTCAGATGGCTGCACATACTGCGCATCGCTGACCCGGTCGATGTACTCGGTGCACTGCTCAAGAATCGCGTCAGCCGCCAGGCAGACGGCTCGCAGATCTCCGCATGGGTTAGGGGTGTTGGTGGACATCAAATGCTCCTTCATGTGTCAGATTGAACGCTTATGCCGAAAATCAGGTACTGCATCAGCCCAAGCAGAATCCTGACAAACAGGACCGCGAGGGCATATCTTTGCTGTTGGTCTTCTTTGAATCTTAGCCGCTCAGCGGGCAGACGCCATTGGGGCCGCCCCGATCACTTCCTCGATGATCTCGCGGTGATTGGCGCAACGCGGGCATTTGTGCTGCCCGCCCAGCTTGCCCTTGGCGTCGAGCCAGCGATGGAATGTCCCCATCGGTATCGCTGTGATGGTCGGCGGGGCCATCCCGACATCATCCGATCGCTTCGTGTTGTAATCGACATTCTCCTGCCGCACGGCACGGTCAAACGCATCGCGAAACGCCCGCAGCTGCCCCTCGTTCGGGCGTGCCTGGAACTCGATCGCCACCTCCAGCCCCGCCCGGCTGGTCTGACTCGGGTAGACCGGGGCCGCGGTGAACTCGCCGAGGGTCATCCCGGTCGCGACCGATGCCGATGCGACCCCGTGCTCGATGTGCTCGCCGATGAGGTTCTCGCCGAAGGCGTTGATGAAGTGACGATGGCGCCCGACGATGCGCAGGCGGGCCGGGCCCGTACCCGAGCGCAGCGACCCGTCGGGCATGTGCCCATCGGGGATGTCGTCGAACTCGACCACATCCCCGATGACATAACGCCAGAGCCCGGCGTTGGTACTCATGACCACCACATACTGCTGCCCTCTCTCGACCTGCCAGCAGGTAAAGGCCTCGGGATGGTCATCGTCGATCTGCTCGCGGGGCACGAACTCGTAAAAAATCCCGTTGTCGGTCAGCAGGCGCATGCCCGCATCGTTGTCCCGGTCCTGCATGGCGATGAAGCCCTCAGACGCGGGGTACAGCTCCTGTCGGCAGGGGAAATCGACATCCGGGTCGCCCGAGAATGCCCGGCACATGCGCTCGACGAAGGGGACATAGTTCACCCCGCCATGCACGAACACCTCGAGATTGGGCCAGACATCACGCGCACACCGGGCGTCCATCCCCCGCTGGCGGGCCAGTTCAATCACACGGTCGATCAGCACCAAGGCCCAACTGGGCATGCCCGAAATGAACCGGATGTCCTGATCCAAAGCCAGCTGCGCCATCGCCTCAATTTTGTCGGGCCAGTGACTGATCAGCGCGATGTTGGGCCCGGGCGAATAGATCGTTGAGAGCGGCCACTTGATCAACGGCGTCACCAGCCCCGACAGATCCCCAGTCGCGATGCCGTGCTCGTTGTACTCCAGATCCGTCGACCCGCCCAGGAACAGGCACCGCCCGCCCATGATGCGCCCCGGGTGGGCCCCGCGGTTGATCATGTGGGCGAAGATGTCCAGCGAGGCAAGGTAGTTCCCCCGCATCATCTGCTCGCTCACCGGGATGTATTTGTCACCCGCAGTGGTCCCCGAGGTCTGCGCAAAGTGCATGACCCTGCCCCCCCACAGCACATCGGGAATGCCCCGCTCCCGCATGTCCGCGATATCGTCGGCAAACGCGTACCAATCGCTGATCGGGACCGAATCCTGATAGGCCCGGAGCCGGTGCATCTCGTCGTCATGCGACAGGATCTTCTCGAAGCCGTGCTTGTTGCCAAACCGGGTCGAACGGGCGTTTCGCAGGTTCTTGGTCAGCTCACCGATTTGCAGCGACTGTGTGCTCGATTGCCAGTAGGCCAGATCACCCAGCTTGCGTCGCCGGGCCTCAACCCGCGCGTGCAGAGCGACCCCGACGAGTGAGGTCCATGAGTACGGCGCGTTGGGTGTCGGGGCGTTGGTCCGCATGGGCTCAATCAGTCTTTGAGCTTGATCGTGCCGCGTTGGGCCAGTTCGTCGAAGAAGCCGTGCATGGCCACACCGAAGGGCTCCGGGGCCTCGATCATCGGGGCGTGCCCGCAGTCATCGAGCCAGCTCAGGCGTGCGTCGGGCATCAGTTCGAGGAACCCCTGACCGGCGCTGGGCGGCGTGACGACATCTTCGCGCCCCCAGATCAGCAGCGTCGGCTGAATGATGTCGCCCAGATCGTCGGTCATGTTGTCCCGGCGTGCGGTCTTGCTCAGCTTGACCATCGCCCGGGCCCCGCCACGCTCGTTGAGCAGCTTGTGTGCCCGCTCAACATCCTCGGGGTTCATCTTTGATTTGTCATAGAACAACTCGCCGATCTTCTCGACCAGCCATTCACGGCTGGGCCGCACGGGTGCGCCCCGGACCACGGTGCGTTCGATCAGCCCGCTCGAGCCGGCAAGGACCAACGCGTTGACAAGCTCAGGACGCTCGTGCGTGACCCTCAGCGCGACATGACCGCCGAACGAGTTGCCGACCAGCACCGCCGGCTCGCCGACCTCGCGATCGAGAAACTGCATGGTCATCGCGCTCACCGCCGAGAGCGAGCAGTCCACACCACGCAGCTCCAGCAAGGGCATCTCGAGGGTAATGCATCGCACCCGATCGCAGACGGCATCGACCACCCGCTCCCAGTGCTCATTGAGCCCCACCAGACCGTGCAGGAACACCACGGGCGGGCCATCACCCCGCTCGACCACATCGGCCTCGATGCGCTTGCCGCTGACACCGGTCAGCACCACCTTCCTGGCGGCGCGTGTGTGTATCGCTGTTGGTTGTGCGTTCTCGGCTCTCACGCTGTCCTCATCCCCATGCCTGCGACTTTCAAGATGCATTGCCAAACAACCCATCCCAAGAGTTCCAACATGGTAGTACCGACAAACCCCTCGATCATGCCGAGGGGGGGCCTGAACCCACCAGCGAGGGGGCTGAGCCGCCCTCAACACGCCCGTCGACGAGCCGAATCACCCGATCGGCACGCTCCGCGATGCGTTCATCATGGGTCACCATGACCATCGTCAACCCCGCCCGCTCGCGGTATTCGATCATCGTGTCCAGGATCGACTGCCCCGTTTTCAGGTCTAGATTGCCGGTCGGTTCGTCGGCCAGCAGCAGTTTGGGCTCATTGATCAGCGCCCGCGCGATCGCGACGCGCTGCCGCTCCCCGCCGGAGAGTTCCGCCGGACGATGCTTGAGGCGATGCCCCAGCCCGAATCGCTCCAGCAACTTGGTGGCCCGCTCGATCGTGCCCTGACGCTCACGCATATAGCCCAAGCGACCGTGCAGGATCATCGATCCCACGCAGACATTCTCCACGACGCTCAGCTCGGGCAGCAGGTGGTAGAACTGGAAGACAAAGCCCACATCGTCGGCTCGGTACCGATCAAGCGCTCGCTTGCTCTGTTTGGTGAGTTCGGTCCCCTCGAACTTGATCGATGCCCGCTGTCCCTCGTTCTTATCCGGGCGATCGAGCCCGCCCATCAGGTGCAGCAGGGTGCTCTTGCCGCTGCCAGAGGCACCGAGGATGGTGACCCACTCTCCCGGACGCACATCGATATCCACGCCATGCAGAACCGGAACCTTGACCCGCCCGAGCTTGTAGGTCTTGTGCACATCGCGCACCGACAGGATTGGTGCCGCTGCCGTCGCCACGCCCCCCGCCTCAATCTGTGCTCGATCTTCTGTGTTCATTGCCTAATGCCTACTGCCTACCGAAGGTCCGCCTCTGGCGGTTTGCCTGACCCTGCCTCACTCAAACCTCAACGCCTTCACCGGGTCCATGCGGGCACTGTGCCATGCCGGGAGCAAGGCCCCGAGCACACAGGTCAGCACCCCCACCACGAACACGATCATGGCCTTCTGCGGATCGACATCGCTGGGGATCTCGATGAAGTAGTACTGCTGCGGGTCCCAGATTACCAGCCCTGTTGTCCGACCGATCCAGTCGTGAATCGCGTTGATGTCTGAAACGATCCAGTACCCCATGGCCGTTCCAAGCACAGAGCCCACGATCCCGATCGCCGCCCCATAGCGGATCCACAGCCACGCGATGCCCGGCGTCGAGGCGCCCAGGGCCCGCAGGATCCCGATGTCCTTGGTCTTCTCACTGGCCATCGACCAGAAGATCGCCAAGACCAGGAACACCGTCGTGAAAGACACGATCCCGAAAATGAACAAGACCAGCCCGGTCTCCTTCTTGACGGCACTGATCATGGTCCGGTTCAGGTCTTCCCAGGTCTTCACCTGGCGCTTCATATCAAACGCGCTGGGCACCTCACCCTTGTGCCGTCCCGCGAACTCGGTGTAGATCTCCTGCACACGCGTACGCACCGCTTCAAGCTCGTATCCCGCGGCTCCGTTGACCAGCACGGTTGTCACCCGGGCCGGGTCCAGCCCGATCTCTTCGCGCATCTTGGGGCGGATCTCACCCGTGACGGGGTCTTCTTCGACCGCAAAGGGGTTCTCGTCGTCGCGAACAAGCTCGACCCGCTGGGCCTCATCGAGCCGCAGCATGCGTTGGAGCACATCGAGCGGCACCATGATCGTCTGCTGATCGACCTCGTAGATCCCCGATTGGAACTCGTTGGCGATGGGCATCGTGATGGACTTGGGATCGACAGGGCGTCCATCGCTGTCGAGCGAGAGCACCGTGAGTCTGACCGACCCGTTATTGGGCATGAACAGCTCGACGCGATCGATGCCGCCGTCGGGTCGTGCCCGGTTCCCGATCCATGGCTCATAACCGCCCCATGGCGTGCGGTAGTTGAGGCCCGTGACCTCGACCCCCAGCACACCCGCGGGCTCATCGATGCCCGTGGCGGGGTTCTCGCGCATCATACGCAGTCCGTTGTTGTAAACGCGCTCCATCAAGTCCAGGTTCTCGTCCTGCAACCGCAGATCCTCGCCGTTGTGATCCTTTGGTGTGGGCTCATCGATGGGTTTCCACCAGAGGGTGTCTCCGAAGCCCGTGACGGCGCTGTAGCTGCTCGGATCCACACCCTTGATCGAGACCAGTTCGATGCGGTCGTCGGGGAGTTGGATCAGCCCGAAGGTCTCGATGCTGGGTGTGGCCGCCTCGATCATCGGGTCGGCTTCCAGGTCATCGATCAGCTCGTCGTAGTAGCCAAAGCCCACATTGGGCCAGACGATCGCGACATCACCCACCAGCGTGCGCCCGCTCTCGATCAGGGTCTTGAGGAAGCCGCCCATGACCGACCAAGTGACGAGGATCGTGGCAACCGACAGCATGACCGCAACCATTGCCAGCATGGGCATGATCTTGCGGGTCAGGTACTTTCGGGTCAGCAGCGCTTGATACACGATCGAGTCTATCCCTTTCTAAGACCCCAATCGGCATCTCTCGCGACTTATCGCCATTGGTTATTCGAGCGGTCGGTATCCGGCAGCACCCCGTCGGGATCAAGGGTCACCGATCGCACGGTGCGTCCCTGGGTCTTGATCCCGGCTCGCCAACGGCTGGTCTGGTGCCAGATCTCGACGGGCAGGTCGATGACCTCGCTGCTCCCGTCCTTGTATTCCACGAGCATGCGTACCGGCATCACCATATCGCCCAGGTTGTCGAGCACCACGATCGCGCCGGTCTCGGTGGTAATCACGCCCGCGACCGCCTGATCGAGCTCGCTCGGCTCAAGGAACCACCCGCGCCAGAACCAGTTGAGATCCATGCCCGAGCCGTCCTCCATCGCCCGGAAGAAATCGCTGGGCTGCGGGTGTTTCATGTACCACGCGTTCATGTACCCGTGCCAGGCGTCATCGAACCGATCCTGGCCCAGGATGTACTCGCGCAGCAACCACAAGCCGTAGCCCGTCTTCCGGTACATCAGGCGACCGACCCAGCTGGGCCATGTCCGATCGGGTGCGGTCATGATGGGCTGGCAGTTGGGCGAGCTGCACAGCTGCATGGTCTGCTGCTGGGCTCGGGCAAAGTCCACATCTGTTTCGTACCACGCCGCCTTGGAGTACAGGTTGATGAAGGTGTTGAAGCCCTCGTCCTGCCACATGTAGCGCCGCTCGTCGCTGTTGATGACCATGGGGAACCAGTTGTGCCCCACCTCGTGGTCGGTGACCCCGAACAACCCGCGTGAGTTGGTGCGTGCCCCGCAGAAGATGATGCCGGGGTACTCCATGCCGCCCTCGGGCCCGTTGATGTTGCTCATCGCGGGGTATGGGTAAGGAAAGAGGAAGTCCGAGTAGTGCTCGATGGAGTGCTTGACGAAACGGGTCGAACCGCCGTCCTTGTGATCGTTGCCCCAGACCTTGGCCTCCTTGGGGAAGAAGGACTGGCAGAGGATCTTGCGCTGGCGACCGTTGCGATCGGTGATCTGGGCCTTGCACGCGTCCCACATGAACGCGTCGGAAGCCGCCCATGCGAAGGTGCGGGCGTCCTCGATCTCGAACTCCCATGTATAGCTGGGGGCATTGCCGGGCTGCAGGTCATCGCGACCGACCTCATCGCCCTTGATGATCCAGACCGGCTCATCAGAACCAAACGCCTGATCGAGTCTTTTCAGTTGGGTCTCACCGAGGACATCGTCGGGGTTTCCCAGCATGCCGCTGCCCGAGACGATGTAGCCCCGTGGGACCGTGATGGCGACCTTGTAGTCGCCGAAGTCGGTGTAAAACTCGCCGCTGCCCAGATAGGGGAGTGTGTTCCACCCATGCACATCATCGTACTTACAGACCTGCGGGAACCACTGGGCCAGCTCGAAGATCTTGCCCTGCTCAACCTTCTGCGAGCCCATGCGTCGCAGGTGCGGGGGGACCGGGAAGGAGAACTCCATCTCGAATACCAGCGACTGACCCGCACGCAGGGGGGAGGGCAGATCAAAGCGGCCGAGCGTGTCGTAGACCTTCAGCATGAGCAGACGACTGCCGGAGGTCCCCGCAAGGCGCAGGTTGCTGATGGTGTAGCCGCCGCCAAAGTCGTATTCGAGCATCTTCATGACGCTGCCGGGCGACCGGGACCGGGTCCCGATGGAGTCGCCGCGGAACAGGTTCTGCTCAAGGTTTAGCCAGATGTAGTCCAGCTCGTGCGGGGAGTTGTTGTGATAGGTCACCCGCATGCTGGCGGTGATCCGTTCCTTCTCCGCGTCGAGTGTCGCTTCAATGTCGTAATCGCAGCGCTGCTGCCAGTAGTCCGGCCCCGGGAAGCCTGAGCTAAGACGCATCTCGCTTGGGGTTGGCCAGTCGATCTGCTTGAAGAAATTCTCCCCGTCGCTGCCCCCACCACGCCGGAACGCCTCTTCAACGGCACCAACCCGGTCGTCTGTACCGATGCCCGGACGGTCACCCGCACGGGTTTCAACGGTGCTCGAACAGCCCGCGAGCGTGGGCGCGAGCAGGAAGACAAGACCACCGAGGGCCAGAGACAGGATTCGCACGATTCCAGATGAGGGCATAAGAGTCACTCCGGGTTCCGGGTACAGATGAAGTTCGAGGGGAAGTGATTGATGCAGAGGGTAGCAGAAACCACGCCGCTCGTTGCGCCCCCTGGACGGGGAATGCGATCGAACCAACCGCACAATCTGCGAAGCCTTCCACTGCACGCACGAACGAAAATCTGCGCTCAGAGGGCGTGAATCGGCTTGATTTGTTCATTTTTCTGCTGTATTATGAACATTAATCGCCCTTTGTCATCGACCGCGGAGGAACCCCGTATGAGCAACCATCGCAATCGCACCAGTGCACGCATCACAACGAACCAGGCCAAGAATCCCGAACCCGGGACCGGGATCATCATCGCCGCGGGCGCGATCTTCATCTGCTGACATCGCCACGCTGGAACCCGGCTCCGTTGTCATGCTCAGAGCTTGCGATCGAGCAGGCGGTATTGCACCGCTTCACCCACATGCTCAGGGCGGACGGTCTCGCTGCCGGCGATGTCCGCGATCGTCAATGCCACGCGACGGATCTTGTCGTAGGCGCGTGCGCTGAGTCCGAGCTGGGTCATGGCCTGCTCCAGCAGCGACTTGGCCGACGATTCCAGCGCCATGTACTCGTCGAGCTGCTTGCCCTTCAGGCGGGCGTTGACGACCTCGCCCTGACGACGCATTGCCCGCTCGCGTGCGGCGATGACCTGAGCCCGCATCGTCGCGGTATCGGTCCCGGTCGCCTTCTGGCTCAGCTCGCTCCAAGGCACCGCCGGCGCTTCGACATGCAGGTCGATGCGATCGAGCAGCGGCCCGCTCAGTCGCGACAGATAGCGCTGCATTTCGCGTTGCCCGACCTCGCCCGGGGCGACATCACCCTTTGGGGTTGGGTTCATCGCGGCCACCAGCATGAAGGAGGCGGGGAACTGGACCGTGCCGTGGGATCGGGCGATGGTGACGACATGGTCTTCCATGGGCTGGCGCATGGTCTCGAGCACATTGCGTGAAAACTCGGGCAGCTCATCGAGAAAAAGAATCCCGTGGTGGGCCAGCGAGATCTCACCCGCGCGGGGCACGACCCCACCGCCCACGATCGCGGGTGAACTCGCTGTATGGTGCGGCGTGCGCACCGGGCGACTCGTCACCAGCCCCCTCTGGCTGTCGAGCATGCCTGCTGACGAGTAGATCCGTGTGACCTCGATCGCCTGCTTGGGGGTCATCGTGGGCATGATGCCGGGCAGCGCCTTGGCCATCATGGTTTTGCCCGTCCCGGCCGGGCCCAGCATGACGATGTTGTGCCCGCCCGATGCGGCGACGACCAGCGCCCGCTTGACCGATTCCTGCCCTTTGACCTCGGCAAAGTCGACCGCGGCGGTCGCCTGCTCGAGCATCTCCGTCACATCGGTGGTTGGGTGGGGCTCAAGCTCAAGCTCGCCGTTGAACAGACCGACAACCTGCGCCAAGCTCGACACCCCAAATACCCGCACGCCCTCGACCACCGACGCCTCGGCCGCGTTGGACTCGGGGACGACGACCGCGTCGAGCCCCATCTGGCGGGCCAGCGAAACCATCGCAATCACGCCCCGGATCGGTCGGATGCGCCCGTCGAGCGCCAGCTCGCCCGCGATCAATGCCCGGCGAGGATCGAGCCCGATGGATTCATCATCGAACGAAAGCTCGCCGCCGCCGATGTGCACGGGTCGGCGTGCGGGCGTGTGGGCCGGATGAATCACGCCGCTGGCCAAAAGCACCCCCACCGCGATGGGCAGGTCGTACATGGGGCCTTCCTTTTTCACATCGGCAGGCGCGAGATTGATCAGCGTGCGCCCCGCGGGCATCGGGTAGCCCGTGTTGGCCATGGCCGAGCGGACGCGTTCGAGTGACTCTTTGACCGCTGCGTCTGGAAGGCCGACCACGATCTCCTTCTGGAGTTGCGTGTCGTCAAAGTCGACCTCGATCTCCACCGGCTGGGCATCGATGCCCTGAAGTAGAAAGCTTCGAACTTTGGGAACCATGTCGGCAAGATATCAAAACCCAAACACAAGTCAAGCCGCCTGTTCGGATTTTGATCAGATTTCCTGCACCAGCGTGCCTGCGTACACATTCATCCCATCGGCATCCAACATCGGACTCATTCCGCGCTTCACCGATCCAGACTGTGTCTCGCAAGATCCCCAAACGCACACAACCTCTTGCAATATGTGCCGAAGCATGTATTCACGGACAACCCGACTGATACATCGCAAGGAAAACGGAGACATCGAAGAAATCGAGCGCACCATCACCCGTGAAATCGACGCTGGAGCTACCACCTGAAAACTCTGCCACGAACGCAGAAACATCAAAGAAATCAAGTGCACCAAATGGTTCTGCCAGATCCGCACCCGAGCATGATTCAACGCCGTTCGAAGTCGCTTCAATGAACGCAAGCACTGCCGCTGAGGCATTGGGCATATCCTCGACCAGGAACCGGGGCCAGTAATGCGCGATACCATCCAGCAGCACATACGAGGTCGCATCGTTAACCGGAACCACCTCGCCCCCCGCAAGCGCTGTTTCCACCGCGTCGAAATCGATCTGTCCGATTTCGCTTGCGTTCCTCCCCGCCACAACTTGCATGTGATCTGACAGAATCCCGAAGTTGTAGAGCGAATCAGCATCTCCTTCACCGGTGACTGGGTTCACCCGTGCATCGTCGGTTCCGTGCATATGCATCACGGGGACGGTCGCCGGCCACTCGCTCTTGGCAATGACGGTGTCATTGAAATAGGCCGCGTATGGAATCGCTGCGGAGAGTGCATCGCCATGCTCACCCAGCATTTTGTAGGTCATCAACGCCCCCGCAGAGAAACCGGTAATCGCAAACTTCGAGCGGGTGGGTGCAATCGTGGAGACATCGTCAACTACAGCCAAAAGAAACTCCGCATCACCCCGCCTGATCCCTCGCGGATCCGCCGCATCCCAGGAAAGCCCAACCGACACGGCCGGGCTGCCGTTTGGATAGATCACAATCACATCCTCTGCGGCGTCTTCGGCCTCAATGCGTGCGATGTTCTGGAACCACGCAGCATCAAAGGTAGCGGGATGCAACGCCAGCAGGACCTGCATCGGTTCGGTGCGGGTGGCGTAGTCCTCAGGCAGATACGCGATGTACGATCGGTCATCCACCGTACGATCGACGCGTACATGGGCCCCCGCCATCCCACTGAACAACACAACGACACTCGCGATCAAAAATTCATACAGTTTCAAAGCCAGCCCCTTCCCCAGTGCATGCCGAGGCCTCAGTTCAGTCGAATAACCGAACCGAGCAACGGTACCGAACAACGATTCAACCATGCCTCGGATTGCATCATGGTTGAACAGAACACAACCGCCCAAGTCATCCAAGCCTGAACATCCACCGGGCTTCAACCAAACCATGGCGCAACCGTTCTGGACGACCCCGAACAATGCACATACACCCGACGAGCGTGACACGATGATCCTGATACCGATGACGATCGCATGAATGAGCGATTGGTTTCAGGTACCATCTCGGCATGAAACTGTTTCGTGACGCCATGGCCGTTCTTTTCCTTTTCACGCCGCTGACCGCGATCTCTTCTGCCCAAGAGACCGATCCGGGTGTGACCTTCCGTGTGTATGCCGTCGATGGGAATCTTCAGCAGATCCCCGAGATCGCGCCGGACCAGACGCCGAATCTCGATGAGCTCCGAGATTCGATCGATGCCGACACCGATGACTTCGGCGGCATTCCCCTGCCGTATGTCACCCATGTGACCGCCGAGCTGCTGATCAAAGAGCCCGGTGAGTACGCGTTTATGCTTACTTCCGACGACGGCTCCCGCCTCACACTCAATGGCGAGGTCCTGATCGACCACGACGGGCTGCACGGGGCGATCCCCAAGACCAGCGAACGGGTCTTCCTTGAGCAGGGTGCGCACCTGCTGCGAGTCGATCATTTCGAGGCCGGCGGCGCGAGCGTGCTGAAGCTCGAGTGGATTGGGCCCAATGACTTAGATTACTCTGTCATCAGCAGTGAAAACCTCCGCACGCAGCGCGATCTCACACGGGTCACCTCGCCAGGTGTCAAGCAGATCATCGGGCAGAACCGTCCGGGTGATCGGCGGGCACTCAACGCTGTCCACCCGGGCTGGGATCTGAGCACCATCCGCCCAGAGGGCTTCGAGCCCAAGGTCGGCGCGATGTGCTTCCTCCCTGACGGACGGCTTGCGATCGGTACCTTCGACCCGCTGCAGCGCGATGACCGATCGCTCCCCGACATCGACTCCAAGGAACCCGACAAGCTCTTCGCGATCCTCAACTGGGACGCGGAGGATCAATCGAAGATCGAGGTCGTCGAGATCGCGACGGACCTGTACGAACCCAGCGCGATGTGCGTGCATGAGGGTGAGCTGTATGTCGCGCATCGCAAGAAGGTCGAGCGTCTGCGTGACAACGACAATGACGGGTACTTCGAGACGCACGAACTCATCGCCGACGGGTGGGAAGGGTGGAACTACCACCAGTTCGTGTTTGGGCTTACGCCACACAACGGTAAGCTCTACGCCGCCCTCTCCACCGCGATGGCACCGCCCGCGTGGGAGGGGATGCAGGACAACGCCGGGCCCAACGGACCCATGCGAGGCGGGCTCATCGAGATCGACATCGAATCCAAAACCGCGTTCGTCATCGCCGGCGGGTTGCGCACGCCCAACGGGCTGGGCGTTTCGCCCGATGGCGCGCTCGTCTACCTCGATAATCAGGGCACCTGGATGCCCACCTCCACGCTCGCGGAGATCATCCCCGGGCGTTTCTATGGGCATTACAACAATGCCAACTTCGTCCCCAACCTCAAGGACCGCTTCCCCGATGGCGGGCACCCGAGCGTGTACGCGGATCGTCCGCGAACACCGCCGGCGCTGTGGCTGCCCCAGAACGAGGTGGTGAACTCGCCGACGCAGCCGTTGCCGATCACCTCGGGTCCGTTCAAGGGGCAGATGCTCGTGGGCGAGTTGACCGCGGGCGGCGTGCGCCGGGTCTTCCTCGAACGCGTCAACGGGCAGCTGCAGGGCGCGCTCTTCCGCTTCACGCAGGGGCTCGAGTCCGGCGTGAACCGCATGGCCTGGGCACCGGACGGGTCGCTGATCGTCGCGGGGATCGGCGCGGGCGGCAACTGGAACTGGCGGGGGACGCAGTTCGGGTTGCAGCGGCTGAAGCCGAATGGGAAAGCTGTATTCGAGTACCAAAGCGTACAAGCGACACCCGAGGGGTTCCGCATCACCTTCACCGAGCCGGTTGATCGGCGTCTGCTGAGCGATCCGCGCAGCTACAACGTGGAGTCGTGGTACTACAAGCCCACGACGCACTACGGCGGGCCGAAGATCGACGAACGCCCGAATCTGGTCTTCGAGGCCATCGCCGATTCCGATGGGCGTGCGGTCACGCTGCGTCTGGGTGCCTTTGCTCCCGGGCGGGTGTACCACATCGTCTCGGATCTGGAGAGCCGCACGGGCGAGCCGATCTGGTCCACCGAGGCATGGTACACGCTCAACCAGATCCCGCGTGCAGATGCCACCGAAGCATCGCGCATTGGGGACATCGCGATCGAGACCGACGCGATCGGAGTGGGTGTGCTCCCGCCCGCCGACGCCGTCACGCTGATCGCCAAGAACAGCGCCGCGGCGATGCGATATGCCAACCGCCCCTTCCCCGGGCAGAACATGACGCAGGACGACCACATCAACGCATCTGACTACCTCACCGTGGGTGACGGCTCGGGCGATCTGGCCTCGACCACCTTGTTCGGCGATGCACGCATCCACATCGAATGGCTCTCGCCACGCGGCGGCGCGGGGCAGATGGCCGGCAACTCGGGCGTGTATCTGCAGGGCAAGTACGAGCTGCAGGTGCTGGGCACCAAGCGCGGCGATTCCCAGCCGGCGATGAACGAGGCCGGGGCGTTTTACAACATCAAAGCCGCGGATCACAACGCGTCCAACGGGCCGGGCCAGTGGCAGGCGTATGACATCTGGTTCAGGGCCCCCCGCTTCGATCGCGACGGCAACAAGATCAGCGATGCCCGCGCGACGGTGTATTGGAACGGGACGCTGATCCATGACGATGTCGAGCTGCCCCACCCAACCGGCTCGCAGCAGGCCAACGGCGAGGCACCGGGCAACGGGCTCGACTACCAGATCGGGCCGCTGGTCTTGCAGGACCATGCCTCGGCGGCCGAGGGGCCGGTGCGGTACCGCAACGCGTGGATCGCGCCGCTGGCAGACCACGAACCGACACCGGGCCCGTGGGTGAACCTCTTCGAGGACACCAGCGATGACGACTGGGTCGTGCGGGGCGGGCACGCGCCCTACACCATGGAGGACGGCGTGCTCACCGGCACCAGCGTGCCCAACTCGCGCAACTCGTTCTATACCACCGTCAAAGAGTACAGCGACTTCGAGCTGATCTATGAGGTCCGCGTCCACCCTGAGCTCAACTCAGGCGTGCAGATCCGCTCCCATGTCATCGACGGCTTCGACAACCGCAGCGGCGGTTTGCGTGGCTACCAGATCGAGGTGGACCCGGCAGCCCGCGCCTACACGGCTGGCATCTACGACGAGGCCCGGCGTGGGTGGCTGCATCCGATGCACACCACGCCATCGCCACGGCGGGCGTTCAGGGCGGGCGAGTGGAACACCATCCGTGTGGTGGCCAATGGGCCGATCATTCGCACCTGGATCAACGGCGTGCCAGCCGCGGAAATCTTCGACGCGATGACGGCGTCAGGGCATATCGGGTTTCAGGTGCATGATGTGGGCGGGCGGCAGGACCCGCTGACGGTGGAGTTCCGCAATGCGCGGATCAGGGAGCTGGACTGAGCCAGTTCATCGCAGCTCGTACACCACCTCGACGCACGCCATGTAGCGTTCGGTCTCGGGTGAATCGCGTTCGTCGGTCTTGACGAAGCCGCACTTTTCGAGCACTCGGCAGGACCCGATGTTGCTCTTGGCGGCATGGGCGATCAGCGGACGGTGCTCCAAGAGATCAACAAACATGCGCAGGGCTTGGGTCGCGATGCCCTTGCCCCAGTGGTCACGGGCGATCAGGTAGCCGACACAGACCGCGTCCTCGGCCACGAAGCTGGCGATCTTGCCCACCACGACGCTATCGAACAGGATGATTCGTGCCACCTCGTGCGGGCTCTCGGGTGTGCGGTTCCAGCGTGCCTGGAACTTGTCACGCGACAGGGGGTAGACCTTCGACATGGCATTGCCGACCGGGTCCATGCGCATGGCGAAGATGTGCTCGAAGTCTGAGTCGATCGGTTCGCGGAGTTGGACCGTGCCCGCGCTCATGCCGCGGACACCGAGCGCACAGCGCTGCCCATCGTGGGGATGAACCGGGCGATCTGTTCGAGCACGCTGGTTTGTGTGATAGTCGGTTCTTCGTTTCCTATCATGGATTCTCCAACGCGCGAGAACGGCTTAGACGTGTACGCGATCATATTCTCCATCGGCCGATTGCGGTACACATTGCTCAGTTTCACCTGTTTCAGGGGCTACTCTGGGCACTTCATGCACAAGCATTGCCGGTATCCCGGGCGCTTGGGAGCCGGGTATTCTGCGACGATGTACAATCGTTTGAAGGAACTCACGAAGCATGTGGAAGACCGCACTCTTCATCATTACCGCGCTCTTGCTGCTCATGCTTGTGCTGGTTGCTTTGCTGCTGGTCATCACCGCCAAAGGGCCACGGTTTACCGAGAACGGCAGCCAGTACAGCATCGCTCATCTGTCGTCTCACGACAAAGTTCGAGCGGTAACCGCGGTGCTTAAGAACGGGCAGCGGCAGGATGTCACGAACTTGGTTGTCGCTGATCCCGTGCAAGGCACGCTGACGGTACCGAAGTCGGAAGTTCTGAATCAAGACACACTCGACGCGCTTGAGCTGCAGTATTCCAAGTTTGGGATGTCATTCACCAGCTACAGCATGCTCACTCCGTCACACCCAAGCCCTCCAAGATTCGATGAGGGTGAATCTGACAACGAGCTGCCGTAACACCACATGGGTGCAGATCTCTGCTCCCAGCCGGCTTTGGTTTTACGCCGCCGACACCGGGCGGGTCTTGGTGCCCATCGTCGGGATGAAGCGGGCGATCTGTTCGAGGACGGCTTTGCGGGACTGGCTTCGGCGCACCGCGTCCATCGAGGACACCAGATCGTTGATCGTCGCGGGCGAGACATCGGTGGTTTCGTCGAGGGCGTAGATGCCGGGGTGGCTGGTGTGCATCAGGCCCTGGGCGTCGTAGCTGAGTTCTTCGTAGAGCTTCTCGCCGGGGCGGGCGCCGCTGAGGATGATGGGCACGGCGTTGGGGGCGACCTGCGAGCCCATGGGCTGGCCGATGGTGGGCTCGTAGCCGCATGCGCGGATGAAGCGTTTGGCGAGCTGGAAGATCTCGATGGGCTCGCCCATGTCGAGGACGAAGACCTCGCCGGAGTGGTCGGGCTCGATGCCACCGAAGCCGTGGCCGGACATGGCGCCGGCCTGCATGACCAGTGTGGCCGCCTCGGGGATGGTCATGAAATATCTTGTCATGCGTTCGTCGGTGACGGTCACCGGTCGGCCGCTGGCGATCTGGTCGGCCCAGATGGGCAGGACCGAGCAGGCCGAGCCGAGCACATTGCCAAAGCGCACCATGCTGAGGCGCGTCTCGATGCCGGGTGTCTGCGCCAGCGACTGGACATACATCTCCGCCAGGCGCTTGGTCGCGCCCATGACATTGACCGGATTCACCGCCTTGTCGGAACTGATCAGCACGAACCGCTCGGCCCCCACCGCCACCGCGGCGTCGGCGATGGCCTTGGTGCCGAAGAGGTTGTTGGTCACCGCGTGCGACGGGTGGTCTTCCATCAGGGGCACATGCTTGTGGGCAGCGGCGTGGAAGACGACATCGGGTTTGTAGCGTTCGAGCAAACTCTGTGTGCGTGAGGCATCGACAACATCGTGCAGCACCGCGACGCGGTCGATCTCGGGGTAGGACTCGCGCAGCTGGCGATCGACCTCGAAGAGTGCGTTCTCAGCGCGTTCCATGAGCACAATGCGGCTGGGCTGGTAGCTGGCGACCTGACGCACCAGCTCTGAGCCGATCGAGCCGCCCGCGCCGGTGACGAGGACGGTCTTCTTGTTGAGGGTCTGGGCCACCAGCGATCGGTCGATGTCGTGGGGCTCGCGCCCGACCAGCTTGGCCAGGTCGATCTTGGGCGCGCCGATGGTCACCGATGACCCTTGCACGCCGGCACCGACGCTGGGGGCGCAGTGCAGCAGCTCGTCGATCGGAGGCACGAAGCGTTCGATCACACCCGCACGGTGCAGCGACACGCTGATCGGTCGCCAGAGGGCCCGATCTGCGGCCGGCAGCGTCACGATGGCGCTGGTCACCTCGTGGGCGGCACAGATCGCGACCAGATCGTCGCTGTGCCCGAGCACTTCGACGCCCTCGATCGGTGTCCGGTCGTCTGAATCGCAAACGACGATGCCGACGATCCCGTTTGAGGCACCGATGGCGGTGAGCTGCTTGAGCAGCAGCCCGCAGGCCTGGGTGCTGCCCACGATCAGGGACCGGTCTTCACGATGCGTCGGCGGTGTACTCATGCCCCTCTCATCGGCTGATTCGGCCCAAGGAACCCCCATTTTCACCCGCATGACCGCCAAACGCCCAGCCAAACTCGGGTATGCTCCCTGCACATATGCTCACACGCCTGACCGCACAACTCGAATCGATCAGCGATGACACCATTCCCATCGCAACCCTGCTCACCAGCCCTGACTTTGCGATCGAAGTCCTTGTCCCCACCTATCTTGCGCACACGCTCGACAGCCGAACCAACGACCGCATCACCCT
The DNA here is from genome assembly GCA_043100965.1 of Phycisphaerales bacterium JB052. Classification (GTDB taxonomy): domain Bacteria; phylum Planctomycetota; class Phycisphaerae; order Phycisphaerales; family UBA1924; genus UBA1924. The sequence goes on from JBICHR010000003.1 coordinate 64,469, forward strand.
CCACACCCGGGTGTATCTCGAGGCCCAGGGGCAGGGGACGAGCTTCCTGCCACGCGTGATCGGGTTCGGATCGCCCGTGGAGCGGTCCTTTTTCGAGGTCTTTACCTCGGTCAAGGGCGTGGGCACCAAGAAGGCCCTGCGGGCGTTGGTCGAGCCGCCGAGCACGATTGCCGCCTGGATCGTGTCCAAGGACGCCAAGGCCCTGACCAAGCTCCCGGAGATCGGCAAACGCTCGGCTGAGACCATGATCGCCGAACTCTCGGGAAAGATCGACAAGTTCGCAGGCGACGCCATCATGGCCGGCGCCACCGCCACCCGCACCGCTCCGGCGGCCACCATCGAACAATCGTCGTTCCCGCCCGCGGCCGCCGAAGCCATCGCGGCACTCATGGCCCTGGGCGAGCAGCGATCGACGGCCGAGCAGAAGGTGCAGATTGCGTTGACCAAGGCCCCAGAGAACGCCGATGTGGATGTCCTGGTGCAGACGGTGTTTGGGGGATGAGACACGCCCTATGCCTCCCCCGCTCCTGGCGGGGGAGGTGGTCCGCCGCAGGCGGATCGGAGGGGGCAACACTCGAATTATGCTGGTTCAACAAGACCCCCTCCGTCTCGCTGCGCTCGACACCTCCCCCGCCAGGAGCGGGGGAGGCACAAGATCACGGCCCACTGCATACAGTATTCCTTGATCCCTGATCCCTCCCCCCCCCAAAGGATTCAGACCCATGCGTTACGCAATGATCATGGCCGGCGGGTCCGGCACGCGGCTCTGGCCCATGTCCCGCGATGGGCAGCCCAAGCAGCTCATCAAGTTCATCAAGACCGATGACGGGCGGACGGTGTCGTTGCTGGAGCTTTCGGCGGAGCGGGCCGCGGGATTGACGCAGGGGAACAGTGTCTACATCTGCACGGGTGAACGGTACCGCGATCAGATCAAGCAGGCGATGCCCGACTTCGACGATGCCCACATCCTCGGCGAGCCCATGCCACGCGACACGGTCAACGCCGTCGCTTTCGCGGCCGCGGTCTTCAGCAAGGACGACCCGGACGCGGTGTTCAGCGTGCTGACCGCCGATCAGCTCATCGAGCCCGCAGATGTGTTCGCCAAGTCAGTCGAACTGGGCTACACGCTCGTCGAGCAGGACCCGACGCGTCTGGTGACCTTTGGCATCAAACCCGACCACCCGGCAACGGGCTATGGCTACATCGAACGCGGCGAGCTGCTCCCCGAGACCGACAGCCAGGCCTTCAAAGTCGCTCGCTTCATCGAGAAGCCGCCGCTGGAAAAAGCCGAGGCCTACTTCCAATCGGGCCGCTTCGATTGGAACGCGGGCATGTTCGTCTTCCATGCGCAGACGCTGCTGGATCTGTACAAGCGCTTCATGCCCAAGAACGCCGAACTGATCGAGCAGCTCCTGGACGCGTGGGGCACCGACAAGCAGCAGGCCGTTCTGGATGAGGTATACCCCCAGCTGGAAAAGACCAGCGTGGACTACGGCATCATGGAACCCGCGGCCAACGAGGCCGATGTCTCGATCGTCGGCGTCAAGATGGACATCAAGTGGCTCGATGTCGGCTCATGGCCCGCCTACGCCGAGACGCTCAAGCCCGACCAGAACGGCAACCGATCCAACGGCACGCCCATCGCGACCTTCGATGCCAACAACAACATCGTCATCAGCGAGGACAGCGACGCCGATCACACGATCGCCCTGATCGGCTGCGATGACCTGATCGTGATCAAGACCGATCGCGCGACGCTGGTGGTGCCCAAGGACCGGGCTCAGGACATCAAGAAGCTGCATGAGTTGCTACCGGATGGGTTGAAGTAACAGGATCGGTATTGGACCGAAGTACAGCCAGCATGGCCTTGTGCCGCCCCGCGGGGAGGGACAAGCTGGGTGTCATTGGTTAGTCGTATGACTGATCATTGAGCCGCCAGAAGGCGTCGCTGCGTCTGATGTTGGTGTTCATTTTCGCGGCTTCCAGCGGGGATCCCTCGCCGGTGTGTGTGGCGCCCGCGTCGAGTGCGGCGTCGAGAACTTCAGGTGATTGTCCGTAAGCGGCGACAAGGTACAGGTGTGAGGTGGTTTGGACCGTGAACGGTCCTCTCGCCTGGCGCGGTCGAAACTCTCCAAATGCCACATCGGCGTTGATGTCCGCGCCATGGCGCACGAGCGCCTTGAGTGCTTCCGGGTCAGGGTTGAGCACGCACGCAAACGAGAGCACCGTGTCACCGGTATGGAAGTTGGAGTTCTTTCGCAGCGACTCCTCGGTGAGCCGCGCGTGAACATCGGCACCTAGATCGACGAGCGTGTCGAAGACCTCGCCCGAGCGTGCATACGCCGCGGCGTTGATCAGCACATCGCGATCGAACGCGTCACGCTCATCGATCGAAGCCCCGTGCTCAACCAGCAGTGAGATCACGCCGTCGTCCTGTGCGCGACGCACGGCATACATCAGCGGCGTCCTTCCCTCCCCGTCCCGCGCATCGACTCTCGCGCCGTGCTCGAGCAGCAGTTCAATCACCCCGGCATCGTTGGCGTGCTCGCACGCGTACATCAGCACCGACTGACCTGTAGCATCGCGTGCCTGGACCTTGGCACCGGCCTTGATCAGCATTTCGGTCACGCCCTGATCCTGCTGACGCTTCATGGCATACATCAGCACGGAGCGCCCCTGCCCGTCGCGAGCGCTGATCTTGGCACCACGCTCGATGAGCAGTTCGATCACCTCCACATCCGGGTTGTGCTCGAGCGTGATCATGATCGGTGTCGCCCCCGAGGTTGGTCGCCAGCGGGATCGCTCATTGATATCGGCGCCCTCGTCGAGCAGCTGGGCCATCTCCGCGGCATCGCCATGCTCGGCCGCTTCGAAGATCCGCTCGTTTATATCCGGGGCCATGCGCGTCGCCCGTGTGTTGGTGGGCTCTGCCTGTGTGGTGAGCTGGGCGTCTGGGTTCACGCCCCACGCGCCGGCCGAGCCGACAAACAGCGTCGCCACGAACGCACCGCTCAGGATCCTCTTGTGCATCATGTCATCCTCTTTTCATATCGATGTAATCACTCTGTCATCCCCGTGCTTCAACCTGATACAGGCACGGATACCTCCCCACCGCTCGCGCGAGGGTGTTGCTGACAACAAAGCAGTGTACATCATCCCCCAGCACCACCCATCCCCCTCAAACAGGGTGCTACTCGCCCGCCAGTTCTCGAAGCCGTTCCATCACCGGGTGGTCCTTGAGCTTCGGATTGAGGGCTGCATATTCCAGCACGCCTTTGTTCTCGGCGCTCACCAGCGTCGCGTCCGCGCCGTGGTCAAGGAGCATCGAGATCATCTCGGGCGATGAGCCCCGGCAGGCCATGAGCAGCGCCGAGCCGTTCGCGACGACCCACAGGGCGTTGACGTCGCAGCCGGCGTCGATCATCGCCTCGGCGTACTCGACGCTCACGCCGCGATCGATGGCCACCATGAGTGTTGGCGGCTCGTACTCGCCCCTGCGGTTCAGGTCCGCGCCGTGCTCGCTCAGAAGGGCCCAGACGGCCGGGTCGTCGCCGTGCTGGGCGTAGAGGCGGGCGGGTGTGACTGTCGGGTTGTTGGGCATGGGGGCGTCGGGCGCTGCGCCTGCGTCGATGATCCGCTTGATGACATCCGCGTTCTGCCCGCCGTAGGCCGCGGCGTGTGTCATGGTCGCGCCCAGATCGCTCACGAGCGTCGCGTCCGCGCCGCCCTGGAGCAGGTACCTGGGCATCAGCGGGTCCTTGTTCTGCAGCAGCGCCCACATGAGCGGCGTCATGCCCGAGGCGTCCAGCGCATCGACCTCCGCACCTGCCCGGATGATTGCGCCAGCGACCTCGGCCATATTCTCACGAGCCGCCAGGTGCAGCGGGGTCAGCTCGTCCTTCGTGTAGGTCTTGGTGAGATCGGCGCCGTGCTCGGCGAGCAGCTCCCAGATGCGGTGATGGTGGTTGTGCATCGCGGCATGAGACACCGCGGAGTGGCCGCGGTCGTCGAGGCGGTTGAGGTCCGCGTCCGTCGCGTCGATCGCGAGGAACACCGGGCCACGCGGCTGGTTCGCGATGAGCGTGTGCATGAGGATGTCTCGCCCATGCGCATCACGCTCGTTCGGGTCGTCCCGCCAGGCGAGAAAGATCCCGAACGCCCTCGCCGCGACCTTCGGGTCGGGGTTGTAAGCCGAGTGATGCATCGCGAGCATCCCGTTGTTGTCGCGAATATCACGCTTCGCCCGATTGTTGTAAATCATCCACCAGGTGATCTCGTGCGTCGCAGGAAGCCTGCACGCGTGCATGAGCAGCGTCATCCCATCGGGGTCCTTGTAGTTCAGGTAATACCCCTCGCGGATCTGCGCTTCGATCGACTCGATCACGGACTCGTAGTTGTCACCATCGCAGGTCCGCAGCTGCTCGACCAGCTCGGCCATGACCGCATCGAAGCGGGAATCCCGCTCCACGGGCACGCCCTCCGTTTGGTCCTGAGCGAACGCAGGGCCCCCGAAGAGGCACGCACACATCATCATCACACACAGCCGCATCATTGCTGGTCTCCCTCAGCTTGGTCTACCCATCCTAGAATACCCCATGCGGATCTTCGCCATCGATCTCGGTGATCAACGAACAGGGCTTGCCCTCGCCGACCGCATCACCAACATCGCCTCCCCCGCCGGGCTGGTCGAAATCCCCATCGACCGCGAAGACGGACGCCTCCTCATCACCGAGATCGTCAAGCAGTTCCATCATCAGGCCAGCGGCCCGGAGACCGAGATCGTCCTCGGGCTCCCGCTGAACATGGACAAGACCGAGGGCCCGCGGGCGAAGATCGTGCGGAACTTCGCCGTCAAGCTCGCCTGCCGACTCGACCGCCCGATCGTGCTCGTCGACGAACGCCGAACATCCATCGCCGCCGACGCCCGCATGTCGCAATCCGGTCTGACGCACAAGCAAAAGAAACAACGCCGCGACGCCATCGCCGCCGCCGCCATCGCCCAGCTCTACCTCGACGAACCCGACGCCAGCGTCATCGACACCATTGAGCCCATCGAACACAAATAGCCGATTGAGGGTCAGGATGCCGGCTGTTGGGCGGTATTGGTGCAACAAAGCAGCGTCCTGATGCGTTCTCCCTCGTGGGTGACGAAGCCATCGGGGATCAGCAATCAGGAGGCCGATTCAGCGAATACAGTACCCCTGATGGCTGATGGCCGATCCCTGATCCCTATTCCGAAGGATTCCCATGCCCACCGCACTCCTCACCATCTTGCTCGCAGCCGCCGTACTCACCGGACCTGATGCGGGTGGCGTCGAGCACCGCGAGACCGATGCAGTCTCCTCGGAGACCACCGGCTCTCAGCCCGCCACCTACACCACCCCCGCCCAGCTCCTCAGCGCCCTGGCCAAAAAGGACACCGAGACCACCACCCTCTCGGGCGATGTGCGATACACCATCATCAGGGCACTGGAAAACGACCGCCAGATGCGCACGGGCCAGCTCGCGATCCGCAACGGCGACAACACCGACTCCACCCATTCACGCAAGTACGCCGTTCGGTTCCACACGCTCGAGATGGACCAGCGTCGCCAGGAGATCGATGAGCAGTACATCTTCGATGGGCGTTGGTTCGTCGAACGCCTCCCCAATGAGAAACAGTTCAACAAACGCGAACTGGTCCCCGAAGGCCAGACCCTCGACCCGATGGAGCTGATGCGTGATGCCCCGTTCTGGGTCTCGCTTGGGCGCGATCAGGACCGCCTCCTCGCCTCCTACAACGCCGAACTGCGTGCCACAGACGACGGGCTCATCGACAACCCCGACTTCCCCGAACTGCGTTGGTTCACCGAACTCCCCCATGTGACCGGCACCACCCAGCTCATGCTCACCCCCAAGCCCGGCTCGGGCTTCGAGGACGACTGGGAGTGGGTCCGCATCTGGACCAACCCCGAAACCCTGCTCCCCACGCTCTACATTAAGGCCGACTGGACCGGCGACCTGCAGATCGTCGAACTCTTCAAGGCCAGAACCAACGAGGACATCCCCGCCAGCGTCTTCGACACCACCACCCCCGACGCCCGATCGGGCTGGCGCGTGCAGATCTCCAACTGGCGCAGCGACAGCCCCACCGATGCCGCCAACCCCTAAGGCCCTATGACACCCAAGCACCCGCTCGCCACCGTCGTCCTGCTCGCGCTCCTCGCCCCGCTCGCCGGTGCCCAGCCGTCGGTGCCCCCGGGCGACGATACCCGCCCGATCGAACCCATCGACCTGCACGAGCATGAGCCCATGCAACGCATCGGCGTGCCCGAACAACTCAACCAGGTCACCGACGCCCTGCGCGAACTGATCACCGCCGACTACCTCAGCGATGAAGAACGCACCGCGCTGCGCATCAAGCACGGCGTATGGACCCAGGACGACCTCATCAACCCACAGCACGCCGCCATCGCGGCCCTGCACGCGGGGGCCTACGACCACCCGTTCCTCATGGACCCCGAAGCCGGACCGAGGGTGCTCGCCGAGGCCGCCATCACCCGGGGTGACCCACGACGGGCCATCGGGTTCCTCGCCGAGATCCCTGAGCCCCATTCACCCGCAACCCTCACCCTCCGCGCCCAGGCCCACGAGATGCTCGGCCAGAACGCTGAGGCCCTCGCCGCACTCACTTCGCTCGAAAATCATCTCCGTACCAACACGCTCACCGACGCCGACCAAGTCGCATGGGCCGCCGAGGGCATGCTCCAGCTCCTGCGCCTGCGTGGCCCAGAGCAGGACGCACGCACCGAGTACGAGGCCATCACCAAAGTCCTCGCCATGGCACGCGAGAACCTCGACCGCACCTCATGGCGGGTCCGCCTGGCCGAGGCACGCCTGCTCTACGCACACAACAACTACGCCGACGCCCGCAACGCCGCCGCCGAAGCACTCGGGCTGCACCCCCGCAACGCACAGGCCGCGTTCGTCATCGGGTCCATGGCCGTCGACGCATTCGACTTCGATACCGCCGACGAGATCGCCCACAAGCTCGACCTGCTCGCCGACTCACTCGACAAGAACCCGGACACCAACAAACGCCCACGCGCCTCGCTGCTCGGTTCAATCCTGCGTGCCCGCGTCGCCCTTCGCCGCAAGGACCCAGAGGGCGCGGAGATGGCCCTGGACACCGTGCTGGCACGCATGCCCAACCAGCGTGAGCTGCTGCAGCTCAACGCCGCAGCCGCAGCCGCCGGGTTCCGCACCACTTCGACCAAGTACCTGCTCGACGCCTACGACCAGATCTCACCCAACTCGCCCTTCGCCTACATGCGGGTCGCCGAGACCCTCAGCGAATACCGCCAGTATGAGCACGCCGCCGAGGCGTTCCGACGCGTGATCGAACGCGCCCCCCACTGGGGCGAGCCCCGCCTGGGCCTGGGGCTGCTGCTGGTGCAGGCCGGGCTCGACCACGAAGCCCGCGAGACCCTCGAGGACGCCCTGGCACTCGACCCCTTCGACCTGCGCGCCCAGAACTCGCTCACACTCGTCACCGAACTCGCCACCTACGACACCATCGAATCCGACCACTTCATCATCCGATACAAGCCCGGCACCTCCGACATCGTCCTCGCCCAGGAGATGCCCGCGATCATGGAACGCATCCACACCCGTGTAGCCGGCCACGCGCCCGGGGGCGTGGGCTTCCAGCCCGAGCAGAAGACCCTCATCGAGCTCATGCCCAACCACGAGTGGTTCGCCGTCCGAATCGGAGGCATGCCCTCGATCCACACCATGGCCGCATCCACCGGGCCCGTCATCGCCATCGAAGCACCACGCGACGGGCCCAAGTCGTCCATCGGCCCCTACGACTGGCCCCGCGTCCTCCAGCACGAGTACACCCACACCGTCAACCTCGCCCGCACCAAGAACCGCGTGATCCACTGGATGACCGAGGCCAACGCCGTCTACAACGAGGACGCCCCGCGTGCCTCCAACACCTGGGCCATGCTCCAGAACGCCTACGAGAACGACGAACTCTTCGACCTCGAAGAGATCAACACCGCCTTCGTCCGACCCAAACGCCCCTCCGACCGTTCCCTCGCCTACGCACAGGGCGCATGGATGTTTGAATACATCGTCGAGACCTTCGGCAAGCAGGCCCCGCTCGACATCTTCGACGCCAGCGCCCGCGGACGCGACGCCATCGACGCGTTCGAAGAAACGCTCGGCGTCACCCCCGAATCATTCCTCACTGACTTCCGCGCATGGGCCAAGCAGGACCTCATCGACCACGGGCTGCTGCTGCCCGACGATGTACCCGACCTCTACACCATCCTCGGCGTCAGCGACGACGACTCGCCCCAGGAACAACTCGACAAGGTCCCGACCAAGGACGAGATCGCCGAACTGCTCGAGCAATACCCCGACCACCCGCAGCTCATCACCCTGCAACTCGGTGCCGAGCTGGCGGGCGCGCAGGACACACTCAGCGCCGATCAGATCAGGATCCTCAAGCACGCGATCAAAGTGCGTCCCACCGACGACACCCCCCACCGCCGATTGGCCCGCCACTACCTGGCCAGCGAGGACCCCGCCGACCAGCTCAAGGCCATCCCACACCTGGAATACCTCGACGCGCGGGAGATCCACAGCCCGGCCTACGCCGGCCAGCTCGCCCTGCTCTACGCCCAGCGCGGCAATAACTACAAAGCGATCAAGGCCGCCCTCCGCGCTGTCGCCATCGCACCCTTCGACGCCGACCAACGCGAACGCGCCGCCCGCGTCGCCCTGATCGTCGAGGACTACGAGCAGGCCAGGCACCAGCTCGAAGCGCTGACGATCATCGAGCCGGATCGCGAGATCCACCAGCGACGCCTGGAAGCGCTGAAATCGAAGCTGAGCGAGTAAGTCCAACCACGGGGGTGCCCGTACTCGCCGCGCAGCGGCGCAGCGGTGCAGTGCGGCGAGGATGCGCATCTCTCGACATCGTTCTGCGTGTCACCCAATTTCGACAGCACCGCACTGCGCGTCTTCGACGCGAGTACGGCCACTCCACAGCTGGTTTACTCACGCGATCTGCCGACGCGCCCCGCCCTCGTCGAACGCGATCAGCTCACCCGGATCGGCTTCGGCCTTGATCGCCGGGCCCTTGCTATCCCAGCCGGTCCACCGCTCGTAGCGCTCGTGCAGGTCCTTGGCGATCTCCGCGTTGCCCTTGCCCGAGTCCTTGTAATCGATCGGACGCATCACACGCACACGCGTCGCGCTCCGCATCCACAACGACTCCCACGCGTTCTTCGCGTGTGTCGGCGTCCCCTCGATGATCACCGGCAGCACCCGCGCCTTGCTCCGCTGCACCAGCACGCCCACGCCCGGGGCAAAGGGCATCAGCTTCTTGGCCGGGCGTTCGATGCGCCCCTCGGGGAAGATCCCGATCACGCCGCCCGCCGCAAGCTCGGCCCGTGCTCGACGCAGGCCCGTCCGCCCGTGGCGATTGCGGGCGATGAAGATCACGCCCAGACGGTTCCACATCCACTCGAGCCCACGCAGACGCATGTCCTCGGCCATCAGCCACTTGATCTTGGTCGGCACGCACGAACTCACCAAAATCGGGTCCACGCCCGCCGTGTGATTGCACACGACAATCATCGGCCCGCCCAGATCGTCCAAAGCCCCGTCCTCAACCTCGACCTGCAGATCATGCACGCCCCGCGCGTACGCAAAGCCCACCAAATACAGCAGCCCATCGAGTGAAGAGAGCGCCGGGGTCCATTTCCTCCCGTACGCGCGACCTGCCACAAGTGCTGTACACACAAGCAGTAACGCACACAGAATGACCCAGACCCAGATCGGCATTATGTATATGTTAGCATGTACCAAACAACAGTTCCATTCAACGCACAGAATTATCGACAATTGCCCGCCATTCTTCACAGAACCGACACGCAAACCACGCTCACCCGTACACTTCCCGTATGAGTGACCTCTGGGCCCCAAAGCGAGAAGAAGCCCTTACCCGCGTCGCGCCGCTGGCGGCTCGCGTGCGCCCGGCCTCGATCGATCAGGTTGTCGGCCAGACCCACATCCTGGGCGAAGGCAAGCTCCTGCGCCGCATGATCGACGCCGACACCCTCACCTCCATCATCCTCCACGGCCCGCCCGGCACGGGCAAAACCACCCTCGCAGAGGTCATCGCTAAGGCAACTTCCCGCCGCTTCGTGCGTGAGAACGCCGCGTCGGTGGGCGTCAAACGCATCAGGGAGATCATCGACGAGGCCTCCCGCATCCTCGGCGAGCAGAACAAACGCACCATCCTCTTCCTCGACGAGATTCACCGCTTCTCAAAGTCCCAGCAGGATGTCCTGCTGGCCGATGTCGAACGCGGGCTCATCACCCTCATCGGCGCGACCACGGAGAACCCACTCTTCGCCGTCAACGCCGCGCTCATCTCACGCTCCACGCTCTTTCGGCTCGAATCGCTCACCGAGGACGAGACGGTGCAGCTCATCGACAACGCGCTGAAACACCCCAGCGCGTTTCCCGATCAAACAATCGAAGTTACCCCGGACGCCAAGCGCGTCTGGGCCATCAAGTCCGAAGGCGACGCACGCCGCGCACTCACCGCGCTCGAAGTCGCGGTCAGATCATCAATAAGGAGCAGCGCACATGGGCTGGGGAATCGTCGGCGAGATCCTGTACTGGACCAGCGACCTGATCATCGACGGGATCGCGGCGATCTGGCCCTGGGGCAACAACAACGACCCGGGACCATCGATGAGCAAGAAGCAGGAAGCACGCCGACAACGCAAGTTCAAGCGCAAACAGGAACGCAGGAAGCAACGCTCGTCATAGACAAGCAACTCGCCGAGGACTCGATCCAACAAAAGGTCGCGACCTACGGCGACGACGGTCACTACGACACCATCTCCGCGATGATCAAATCCGTCCGCGGCTCCGACCCCGACGCGGCGGTCTACTGGATCGCCCGCATGCTCGACGCCGGCGAGGACCCCCGCTTCATCGCGCGCCGTCTGGCGATCCTGGCCAGCGAGGATATCGGCAACGCCGACCCGCGTGGGATTATGATCGCCCAAGCCGCGTGGGACCTCGTCGAACGCATCGGCATGCCCGAGGCACGGATCACGCTGAGCCAGTGCGCGACTTATCTGGCCTGCGCCCCCAAGAGCAATGCCGCGTACATGGCCATCAACGCCGCGATGGACGATGTTAAAAACGGCCGCGTCATCCCGGTCCCCATCTATCTGCGTGACGGCAACACCTCACCGAGATCCTCCGGCGACGGCTCGGGCCAACGCGTGCGTGACCTCGAAGACGAGAAGTACCAGTACTCCCACAATGCCGAGGACCAGCTGACTGGGCAGGACTATCTGGGCGTGGATAAACGCTACTACGAGCCTAAGGACATCGGCAGCGAGAAGATCCTCAAGGCGTTTCTGGAAGAGGCGAGGGCGAAGAAAGACGCACGCAAGCAAAAGTGACACACAAAGCAAGCCATCGAGACGAGATCAACAGGCAGCTCGCCATGCTGACCACGGAGCAGCAGGCGCTGTCTGCAACAAGCACCGCCCCCCACCTCATTACCGCCCTCGCCCCCGCCACCACCATCCTCGCCTACGCATCCTTTGGCACCGAACTCTGCCTCGATCCGTTCATCACCGCCGCCATTGAATCGGGCAGGCGGGTCTGCATTCCCCGCATCGGGTGGGAGGCCAAGTCCATGGCCCCTGTGGCCATCTCAAATCTGCACGACGACCTCGAAATGGGCCGATATGGGATTCGTGTGCCCCGAGACGGGCTCACCGTGGTGGAACCGGCAGAACTCGATGTGATTTTGCTCCCCGGACTCGCCTTCGACCGGGCCGGCAATCGCCTCGGGCGGGGTGCCGGGTTCTATGATCGCTTCATCAGTGCCCTGCACCATGCCGGGCACCGACCCACCCTCATCGGGGTGTGCCATCACGCCCAGATCGTTGATTCGGTCCCGACCGAGCCGCACGACCACCCGGTTGATCGGATCATCACCGAACTCGGCCCGCTCGATCCTGTATAAACGAATCGAGCTACAACCGCCCCTCGCCCAGAAGGACCCAGGATGAGTCTTCCAAGCCAATCATCACGCAATGCCACCCGCTCCTCACAGGTCCACTACCGGCGCTCCCGCAACAACCCCGCCCGCAAGGTCTTCACCGCAATCGTGGTCATTGCCCTGCTCTTTGGCATCTGGTACATCCTCATTCGTCCCCAGTCCAACGCCACACCTGAGACCGCGGGCGACAACGCCGAGATCGCGCTCAACAACACACCCGGCAGCAGCCCCGAATCCAACACCTCGGGCGCCCCGGCGATCATCGATAACAGCCCCGCGCGCCGGCTCCCGGGAAGTGAGCCGCAGACCGACCCCGTCACCGAACGAAACGCCGAGGTCGATCGCATCATGGGCACCGATCGCGACGAGCCCGTGACCATCACCAACTCAACGCCCCGATCCAACACGCCTGCCAACACCGACATCCTCGATGCCGCGACCAACCAGGCCAACCGCACCACCGAGCCCCCCGTCAACCAGCCCACCAGGGGATCGAGCAACGATCCCGCTGCCCGCCCGCAGGTCGAGGACCGCAACGCCACCCTCAGAGGCGTGGAGATCCAGCTCGACACCGCCCGTCGCCTCATTGCCCAGAACGATCGCGTCGGTGCCCGGGCCCTGCTCTCGCGCACGCTCATCAACGCAGACCTGAGCCCCGCCGAGCAGCAGACCCTGCGGGACGAGCTGACCGTCATCAACCAGCGCCTCGTCTTCTCACCCGTCGCCGATCCCAACGACCCGATGACCGAGGAGTACAAGGTCGCATCGGGCGACTCGCTCTCCCGCATCGCCGGGCGTCGTGAGCTGGCGACCCACTGGAAGCTCATCGCCCGCGTCAATCAGATCTCCGACCCCTCCAAGATCCGCCTCGGCCAGAACCTCAAGCTCATCCGAGGCCCGTTCCACGCCATCGTCGACAAGTCCGACCACCGCATCGACATCTACCACGGCTCGCCCAACGACCCGTCCTCATGGCTCTACATCAGAAGCTTCGATGTCGGGCTGGGCACCGCCGACGGCACACCCATCGGCGAGTTCGTCGTCAGCGCCAATAAGCTCGAAAACCCGGGCTGGGTCAACCCCCGAAACGCACGCGAGCAGTACACCCCCGACGATCCAAAGAACCCTATCGGCGAGTACTGGATCGGCCTCACCGGCGTCGGCCAATACCGCGACCTGACCAGCTACGGAATCCACGGCACCATTGACCAGGACTCCATCGGCGGCGACGAATCCATGGGCTGCGTCCGCCTTGCCAACGGCGACATCGACATCGTCTACGAGCTGCTCGCCGAACACATCAGCCGCGTGCTGATCGTCCCCTGATCAACCGCCCGGCAACTCGATCTCACCGGTCATGTAAGTCACCGCATGACCCGCGATCGTGACACGCCCGGGCACATCCGGGCTCACGCCAACAATCAGATCGCCAGAGCGACGCGATACCTGTCGCGCGTGCATCCGCTGCTTGCCCAACCGCTTCGCCCAATACGGCGTAAGCATCGTGTACAACGACCCTGTCACCGGGTCCTCATCGATCCCCACCGCCGGTGCAAACAACCTCGCCACGAAGTCGCAGTCATCACCCGGTGCCGTCACCCCGATCGCACACATCTCCGGCACACCCAGCAGTTTGCGAAAATCCGGATCAAGCCGACGAATCTGCGCTTCATTCTCAAAGACACATATCAGGTAATACGAGTCATATACCTCGCTCGGCCTCACCCCAAGCGCATCAATGAGCACCTCCGTCGCCTCAATCCGCTTGATCTCAATCTCCGGGAAATCCAGTTCGATTTTCCCTTCATCATCACGCGACACCACAAGTGTCCCCGACTTAGAGTGCAAACGAATCACGCTGCGCTGAAACCCAAGATGCTCGTACAACACATGCGCCGCCCCCACCGTCGCATGCCCACACAGCTTCACCTCGGCAGCCGGCGTCATCCACCGGATATCGAAGTCGTGCGCCTCATCATCACTCGCAACGATGAACGCCGTCTCCGACAAGTTGTTCTCCTGAGCGATCGCCTGGAGCACCTCATCATCGAGCCACCGATCGAGCGGCACAACCGCCGCCGGATTCCCGCGGAACAACTCACTCGTAAAGGCATCAACCTGATAGATCGCACATCGCATGCACATGTCCTCCTATCCAAGAATCATAAGAAACAGGACATGCACTCACCCCATCAGCTCCGTCTCACTCACCACCGGCGTCGACTCATCCGTCCGTGCCGCCTGAATCACTCGCTGGGCGATCTCCCGACGCCCCTTCACCAGGGCCAGGCATACATAACAGGGCACATGCCCCTCCGGCAGCGTCTGGCCGTGGGGCCACTTCTTCGCCTGCACCAGTCTCGGCAGGGGCTCGCCGATCGGGCGTTCCGGCTCGACCGCGATCGTGTAACTGCCAAAGTCCACGCATACACCCTGCCGCTTGAGATCGTGCGTCTCGACCGTCGGCGTGCCCGATCCAAGGAACCCGTACCGAAACAGATCCAGCCGCCCCGGCACCAGGCGCACATACACCGGCCAAATCAGTTCCGCGCACACCAGCCCGCTCACCATCGCCGCCCCCGTTATCGCGTAGCCCATGAGCCCCGCGCTGTCCAGAAGCATCCCCCAGCCACCGATCAGCAGGCTGATGAACTGCAGCATGCCCGCTGTGCACATGATCCCTGTCACGATCGCGGTCCACCAGAATGGCTTGCCCCGATTGACCCCGAACCACGGCCGCACGATGATGGGCTCGAACCCGCCCGGCACCTGCTCCAGATCCGCCCGTTGCACGGGTTCGTCCTCCACCAACTCCGCATGCACCGCCGCCTCGACCCAACGAATCAGGCGTTCCGTCCTGCGTTTCTTGGGAATCACAGCACGCACGCGATAACGCGAATCGCTCTCGTTCCGAATGAACGCCCCGCCCTTCGAACTCGATTGATTCACCCGACGCAACATGATGATCCCAACCAGCGTCACCGCCACCCCAGTCACCCCCGCGCCGATCCCCGCGACCCACACAGACGCACCAATCAGGTTCAGCAGGGCGAAGTACACCACCACGGGGAACATGAACAGCATCGCGAACCCCTGCGTTGAAACCAGCGAAACGAGCGTCGCACTGGACCCGACGCCGGCAAACTCGTGCCCGATCTTCTCACACACAAAGAGCCCCTGCGCATAATCGGGCGTTTCTTCTGTATTTTCAGGGGTTTGCACGCGTGAGCACCTCCACGAAACCACCCAGAATATACCCCAAATTCAGCGCACACGCGGGGGCTCGAACCTATGATTCACAAGCCGATATTGGCCCCCAGAAGCACTCCAAGCGCCTGACCCCGTCGCGCCAGACAGACCACACCACATGAGCGAAGCAGCACCCGAATCCGCCACCCCCAAGAACGCCTACTCCTCAGACCAGATCAAGGTCCTCGAGGGGCTCGAGGCCGTCCGCAAACGCCCCGGCATGTACATCGGTGGCACCGGGCTCAACGCGCTCCACCACCTCGTCTACGAGGTCGTCGACAACTCCATCGACGAGGCCATGGCCGACTTCGCAACCTTCGTCTCCGTCACCATCCAGGCCGACGGCTCGGTCAAGGTCACAGACGACGGGCGAGGCATCCCCACCGACCCCGTCAAAAACGACGACCCCAACCTCAACGGCAAACCAGCCGTCGAAGTCGTCCTCACCAAGCTCCACGCCGGCGGCAAGTTCCAGCAGGAGGGCTCCGCCTACAAGGTCTCCGGCGGACTCCACGGCGTCGGCGTCTCCTGTGTCAACGCCCTCTCCTCCATGCTCGAGGTCGAGGTCTGGCGCGACGGTGAGATCAAATCCATGACCTTCGAACGAGGCGTCGTCTCCAAGCCCATCCACGGGGTCGGCCCGATCCCCGCCAGCTCCGAACGCAAAACCGGCACCACCGTCGTCTTCAAGCCCGACACCGAGATCTTCCCCGACACCACTTTCGACTACGCCATCCTCTCCCAACGACTGCGCGAGCTCTCGTACCTGAACCCCGGCGTCACCATCAAGCTCAGCGACGAACGCGTCGGACCCGACGGCAAGGTCAAGCACGACACCTTCAAGGCCGACAACGGCCTCCTCGAGTATGTCCAGCACCTCATGAAGGGCAAGAACGAGGTCTCCTCACCGGTCTTCCTGCGCAAGGAGATCGAAGAAGAGTCCATGATCTGCGAGATCGCACTCCAGTACCACGACGGTTACAACGAGTCCCTCCTCACCTTCGCCAACAACATCCACAACGCCGACGGCGGCACCCACGCGCAGGGTTTCAAGACCGCACTCACACGCACGCTCAACGGCTACGCCAAACGCTCGGGCATCCTCAAAGAGAAAGACGCCAACCCAACCGGCGACGATCTCCGCGAAGGCCTCATCGCCATCGTCTCCGTCAAGCTCCCCGACCCAACCTTCAACAACCAGCCCAAAGAAAAGCTCCTCAACCCGGAGATCGAGTCCTTCGTCTCCAGCGCCGTGCAGGAAGCACTCAACAACTGGCTCGAAGAACACCCCGCCGAGGCCAAGAAGCTCTGCCTCAAGGGCATCGTCGCCGCCCAGGCACGCGAAGCCGCACGCAAAGCACGTGAACTCACACGCCGCAAGACCGCGCTCGACAGCGGCTCCATGCCACACAAACTCCGCGACTGCAAGACCAAGGACCTCGACCAAGCCGAAATCTTCATCGTCGAAGGCGATTCAGCAGGCGGCAGCGCAACCCAGGGCCGCGATGTCGAAACCCAAGCCATCCTGCCCCTGAAAGGGAAGATCCTCAATGTCGAACGCGCTCGCATCGACAAGGTCCTCGGCTTCGAAGAGATCCGAACCCTCATCGCTGCCCTCCGCTGCGGCATCGGCGCCGACTTCGACATCTCCAAGCTCCGCTACGGCAAGATCATCATCATGACCGACGCCGATGTCGACGGGTCACACATCCGCACGCTCCTCCTCACCTTCTTCTTCCGCCACATGAACGAGCTGCTCCGCCGCGGACACATCTACATCGCCCAGCCGCCGCTCTATCAGATCATCAAGGGCAAGAAGTCCACCTATGTCCTCAATGAGAGCAAGCTCGACAGCACCCTCACCGAACTCGGCCTCGAGGGCTCCACGCTCCTCGTACGCGACATCGAAAACAACCGCCTCGGCGAAGAACCCGCCGTCCTCACCGAGATCAACGGCAACGACGCCGCCCGACTCGTCCGCAACCTCACCCGCCTGAGCGAGCTGGCCAACATCGCCGAGCGACGGGGCGTGAAGTTCGTCGACCTGCTCGAATCACGCCGCGACGGCAAGCTGCCAACCCACAAGGTCGCCACCCGCGCCACGGGCGAGTACGCATGGTCCGAAGCAGAAGCACTCGAGATCATCGCCAAGAACAACTGGCGACACGCCGACGACATCGACGCCGAGACCACCGACGACGGGACACCCATCGCCACCGTTCGCGAGCTCCACGAGAACAAAGAGCTCGCCGTCATCTTCGACGAGCTCGAACAGCTCGGCATCGATATCAACGACTACGGGCTTGTGCAGGAAGAATCCATCACCGGCCAACGCATGCCCGCACGGTTCGCTTGGTCCACCACCAAGACCGGGCGCGTCGTCAAGCCCGCCGATGCCCCCGTCAGCGACGACGGCACCACCACCAACAATACCAGCGAGTCCAACGCACGCATCGTCGAAGCCGAGAACATCCCCGCCATCCTCAGCGCCCTGCACGAGATCGGACGCCGAGGCATGGAGATCAAGCGATTCAAGGGGCTGGGCGAGATGGACGCCGAGCAGCTCTGGGAAACCACAATGGACAAATCCGTCCGCTCCATGTTCCGAGTTCAGTGGGACCAGGCCGGCGAAGCCGACAACCTCTTCTCCCTCCTCATGGGCGAACAGGTCGAGCCACGCCGGAAATACATCGAGGACCACGCACTTGAGGTCAAGAACCTCGATGTATAACACCCCGATACCGAAACGGGTTATCGGCACCTCGAAACGCAACAATCGGGTGACAGCAAGGCGCAGGCGGGACAGACGGTGCAACAACCGCCCGCTCTGCTTCATGCGCTGAACTTTCTATCCAACGCTCCCGATAAACCCCGGGTCCCCCTACCCCGGAGTTTGCCCTATGCCATTCACCATGAAAACCTCGACGCGCAACACCCTCAGACTGGGTCAGAGAGAACTACAGAAGCTCCTCGAGCAGCTCGACCGTGAGCAGGGAAACAATGGCAAGCCCGACCGCGAGTTCGTGCGATGGTCCTACCAGGTCGAAGCCGTCAAACTCGTCATCGAGCACGGCACCGGCAACAAGGTCACCCTCCCGGTCGCGACGCGAAACATCTCCAGCGGCGGCATCTCCGTCCTGCACTCGGCATTCGTCCATAGCAACACCCCCGTCGAGATCATCCTCGAAGCCCCCGGCGGCGCATCCATCATGGTCTCGGGCAAAGTCATGCGCTGCAATCATGTCACCGGCCGCATCCACGAGATCGGGATCAAGTTCAACGAACAGATCTCCACCAAGGAACTCCTCGGGCTCGACCCGCTCAACGAGGCGTACACGCTCGAGCATGTCGAACCCGAACGACTTCACGGGACGGTCCTGATCGTCACGCCCTCCATGCTCGACCGCAACCTGCTGGCCAACTTCCTTGACGACACAAACCTCGTCGTCAACACCGCCGAGGACATCGAGACCGCCATCTCGCGCGCCACAAAGGGCTGCGAACTCATCGTCGCCGACTACCACCTCGGCGAAGAAACCGCACCCACGCTCATCAAGCAACTCTACGAAACCGAGTGCGACATCCCCGTCCTCGTGCTGACCTCAGACAAGTCCCAGGCCGTCGCCGATGAAATCCGACAGGCCAACGCAGTCGGCATCCTCAGCAAACCCACCACCAAGGACAAGCTGCTGCAGGCACTCGCGGAGTTCCTCCACGCCGACGGCAACGGCGGCCCGCTCTACTCAACCCTGAGCAAAGACGACTCCGCATACCCCCTGCTCACCAAGTTCCTCAGCGATATCTCACGCATGGCCCTCAACCTCGAAAAATCCGTACGCGACGACGACGCTGCGACATGCATCGCCATCGTTCGCACCCTCTCGGGGACCGCCGCACCGCTCGGGTTCCCCGATATCTCAAACCTCGCGATCGCCGCTGAACGCAAACTCGCAAACGCCACCCCACGGGGAAGCACCGCCGAAATCAGGGCACTGGTCGTCGCATGCCGACGCATCAAGGCCAACCCCGCCGCATGACCGACACTCGCCAGAGCACGCACGCAAGAGCACAACCATGAAACGCCAAAACGAGAGCAAGCCGCTCAAATCAACCCGACGAAACACACTGGGTCTCGACCAGGCGGTATACAAAGAGCTGCTCAACAAGCTCGAGCATCAGCACCATGCCAGCGGCGACATCAAGAAGCCAAACCGGCTCCACACAAGACTCCAGTACCACCAGCCGTACCTCGATCTCGAGTTCCAGACGCTCGAGGGACACAACCGATCCATCACCGTCGCAGCACGCAACATCTCACGAGGCGGCCTCAGCGTCCTCCATTCAAGCTTCACCTACACCGGCACCCGCATCAAAACGATGCTCAGCCGAATCGACGGCAAGCCACACTGCGCCACCGGCACCGTCGTACGCTGCAACCACCGCGGCGGCGTCGTGCACGAGATCGGCATCCGATTCGACACGCCCATCATCGTGCAGGAGTTCATCCGCCCCGACATCATGCAGTGCGTGAGAACCCACGAACGCGTACGCACACGAGACCTCAAGGGCTCCGCACTGATCATCGGCAGCGACCCCACCATCATCCCATTCCTCCGCGAGTACCTCCTGCAAACCAACATCAAATACTCGTTCGCCGAGGACGCCACCGCATCCGAAAACCAGGACCCCGCTGCCTTCGACATGATCCTCTGCTGCATGGACGCAGGCGATATCACCGGCCCGGAACTCACCCAGAACCTCCGCAAGCAGGGCTACGCCAGACCAATCGTACTGGTCGGCCCATGCACCGATGAGGTGACCAAGAACCAGATCCGACTCTCAACCGCAGACGCATTCGTCCCCACACCCATCGAAGAGAACGACCTGCTCTGCACCCTCGGCGAATACATGCTCACCACATGGGACGAGGACATCCTGCGGGCAGTCCGCGATCAGTATGTCTCCCAGACCGGCGACGCACTCCACACCCAGCTGGCCAAGCTCGCCGTCATGCTCGACCAGCACATCAGAACCGCAGACGCACTCCAGGTCTTCGGCACCTGCAACAAAATCCGCTCCCTCGCCCCGCTTGTCGGGCACACCACCCTCCAACAAAACGCGCAGATGGTCGCCGACTCCGTCGCCGAGAGCGGGGACATCAAAGAGCACATCCAGATGCTCCACGAGATCAAGGCCATGTGCGTGACGCGCCCCAAAGCCGCCTGACCACACGAGCCACCACCCAGCCATACCCCACACCTGATCCCGCGAGATACAAACGAGAGATTCCGTGAAGCAGCCCCACAGCAAGCATGTTCGACGAAGCATCTCACGCTTCCGCAAGCTCTCGCTTGTGAGCGTGATCGCGATCATGCTCATCAACTTCATCATGGTCCACCGCATCTCGGGGGTGCTCGATCACGGCTCAGCGTCCAAAATCAACGAATCCGGGAGGATGCGCCTGCTCTCCCAATGCATCCGATCCACCGCGTTCGAGATCGATACCGCCGTACGCAACGAACGGTGGGAACGACTGGAACCACTCTACGACCAGCTTGCAGACTGCACCGATCACCTGAAGCGCAATCACGATGCACTGCTCACCCAGAACACCACCGAGACGCTCTTCCCCAACGCCTCTCAGGAACAACTCGACACGATCGCTTCCATCGAGGTCCCATACCGCCGCGTTATCTCCGCATCCAAGGAGCTCCAACTCCTCACATCCAACTCGGCACGACGCGCACCCTACCTCGACCAGCAGACACGCAACCGCATCAGCGCCGCCCTGGAAGAGATCGGCCAGGCCCAGGGACACCTGCTCCCACGCATCGAATCGCTGGTGCAGATGTTTGTGGATCAGTCCCACATCGAAATCGACAAAAGCATCACCCAGTCTCGCGCCGGGCTCATCGTGCTCGCCCTCATGCTCGCTTCCATGGTGTTGTTCATCATCGAGCCCACCATCCTCATCGTCCGCCGCCAACTGCGAGAACTCGACCTCGCGACGCGACGCGCCCAGCACGCCGATAGCGTGCGATGGCGACTGCTCACCAACATGGGCCACGAGTTCAGAACACCCATGAACGCCATCCAGGGGTTCGCCGAACTCCTCGAAGAAACATCACTCAACGAATCCGAACGGCACCGCCTCGCGGGGTCCATCCAAGATTCCGCGGCCCAGCTCACCACCCTCATCGAGACCATGCTCGATATCTCCGCGATCGAATCCGGAGAGCTGAGCATCACACCAACACCGGCACGGGTCAGCGAGATCCTCAAGCCATGCGTCTCAACCAAGCGAGCCGCGGCGGAGGCCAAAGGCCTCGACTTCCGGGTCAACATCGACAGCTCATGCAACACCCCCGTCATGATCGAGCCCAAACGGTTCGCTCAGGTCGTCTCCAAGCTCCTCGAGAATGCCGTCAAGTTCACACCATCAGGTAGCATCTGCCTCGACGCATCAATCGAACACCAGACCAACTCCGAACGCATCGTGGTCCGCATCAGCGACACCGGCATCGGCATCAGCCCCGAAGAGCACAAGCTCATCTTCAACACATTCCATCAGACCCAGAACAACCTCACCCGCGAGTTCGGCGGCTCAGGGCTCGGGCTCGCCTTCGCCATGCACATCGCCCAGGCAATGAACGGCGATATCAGTCTCGAGTCGACACCCGGAGAAGGATCAACATTCACACTCACCATCGATGCCAAGCCCGCAGAACGCATCAGCCCCGAACCAGCACACAAAGCCAACACGCCCGCACCCAAAGCCTCCTTCGCCAACGCCCGAATCCTCATCGTCGACGATGGCAAGGACAACCGCGTCCTCCTCCAGCACTACTTCAGGAACACCGACGCACAGACCGACTTCGCACACGACGGCAAAGAAGCTATCGAACGCATCCGACAGGGCATCGAAAAACAAAGCCCGTTCGACCTCGTGCTCATGGACATGCAGATGCCCATCCTCGACGGCTACGCATCCACACAACAACTCAGAACCATGGGCATCGATGTCCCCATCATCGCACTCACCGCACACGCACTCGAAGGCGATCGTGAACAGTGCCTCGCCGCCGGCTGCAACGAATACCTCACCAAACCCATCAGCCGCGCCGCACTCTTCAAAGCATGCGAAGCCATGCTCGGCACCACCACCGATACACACAGGCAGGCCGCATGACACACGCACCAGCAACAGCACACAACGCACAAAAAAACAGACGCCCGCAATGGGCGTCTGATGAAAAGGGTGACCGACGGGACTCGAACCCGCGACGTCCTGGACCACAACCAGGTGCTCTACCAACTGAACTACGGCCACCAACTTTTTGGACAAATACTTTCGTAGATGCCCACACAAAAATATAGCACCAAACCATGACCAAAGTCAGCCCTCACCCTCTGGGAATTGTCGTTATTCCGCACTTCTGGGTCTACGATTTCCCCTTGTTTTCTGCCCACGACGCCCCGGCCACGCGGTCTCTGGGACGCCGAGCACTGATCAACGCAAATCCCGCCTATCCGACCGATACAAGGGAAAGCAGGAGCTTCATCACATGAGCACCGTCACCGATCAACTCAATCTCGCACCCGAGCGGACGCACACAAACTGCTGCCCCGCAGAGCTCATGGAGTTCGTCATCAAACGCGGCGAGGGCCAGCTCGCGGCCAACGGCTGCGTCGCCGTTAACACCGGCGACCGCACCGGGCGATCACCCAAGGACAAGTTCCTCGTCGATCACCCCGACTCCCACGACAACATCGACTGGGGCAAAGTCAACCAGCCCATCTCAGAGGCACAGTTCGATACCGCCCTCGACATCGCCACCAAATACATCAACACACAGGACGATGTATTCGTTTTCGAAGGCTTCACCGGCGCCCAGATCAAAAACCGCCTCGGCGTCAAGGTCATCACCACCCTCGCATGGCACTCCCTCTTCGCACAAACCCTCTTCATTAAGCCCGGCTCCGCATCAGACGCCGGCGACGGCTCATGGAAGCACGACTGGACCGTCATCAACGCCGGCTGCCACAAGCTCACCAAAGAAGAACAGGATGCGCTCGGCCACGAAGGCGAAACATACATCGCACAGTCGCTCGAACGCAAAACGGTCATCATCCTCGGCACCGAGTACGCAGGCGAAATGAAGAAGGGCCTCTTCTACGCCATGAACTACGACATGCCCGAGGTCGGCGTCTTCCCAATGCATTGCTCCGCAAACATCGCCAAGGACGACCCATCCAATGTCGCCCTCTTCTTCGGACTCTCAGGCACCGGCAAAACAACCCTCTCCGCCGACGAAAACAGAGCACTCATCGGTGACGACGAGCACGGATGGGGCCCCGACGGCGTGTTCAACTTCGAGGGCGGCTGCTACGCCAAGGTCATCGGCCTCACACACGAAAAAGAACCACAGATCTGGGACGCCATCCGCTTCGGATCCGTACTCGAAAACACCATCATCGACCCGGTGACACGCACACCAGACTACGACGATGTCTCCATCACGCAGAACACACGCGTGACCTACCCCGTCGACTTCATCCCCGGCGCACAAATCCCATCGGTCGGCAGCCACCCAAAGAATGTCGTCTTCCTCACCGCAGACGCCTTCGGCGTGCTCCCCGCCATCTCCAAGCTCACACCCGAGCAGGCGATGTACTACTTCATCAACGGCTACACCTCCAAAATCCCAGGCACCGAGGCCGGCGTCACCGACCCAATCCCCAACTTCTCACCCTGCTTCGGCGGCCCATTCATGCCACGACGACCCGCCGAATACGCCAACATGCTCGCCGAACGCGTCAAACAACACGATGCACATGTCTGGCTCCTCAACACCGGCTGGTCCAAGGGCCCCGCGGGCCAGGGTGGCGAACGCTTCTCGCTCAAGTACACCCGCGCCATGGTCACCGCCATCCTCAACGGCTCACTCGACAACGCCGATACCGTCGAGCACCCCGTCTTCGGGCTCCACATGCCAACCTCCGTCGAGGGAGTCCCCAACGAAATCCTCAACCCCCGCAACATCTGGTCCGACAAGGACGCCTACGACGCACAGTGCGCCAAGCTCGCCAAGCTCTTCCGCGACAACGACGCCAAATACGACCTCCCCGACGACATCCGCTCCGGCGGCCCCAAGGCGTAAGACAACAACAATCCAGAACCACCAAGCCGCGTCCTTCGACGCGGCTTTTTTATGGCAGTGGGCAACCCGCCAGAGGCGGACCTTCGGCGGGCAATGGGCAATGAGACCGAACTGTGCCTCCCCCCGCCCCGGGGGGAGGTGGGCCCGGCGCAGCCGGGGTCGGAGGGGGGATTTCGCCTCCATCGCGCTTGCGGAGGGGATCGCCGTTGCCTGATCGCGAATGGCCGATGGCCGATGGCGAATCCCGAATCCCTAATCCCTAATCCCGAATCCCTAATCCCGAATCCCTGACCTTCGCTCCACCATCTGCTCAATCACCCAATCCGTCACCCCCGGCAACATCACACTCGCCCCAAACCCCAACCGCGCAAGCGTGCTCGTCCATACCTCACCCCGAGGCCGACGCAGACACTTCACCATCGCACCCGCCACCTTCTCCGGCGACTGCATGAAACGCTCGCTGCTCCCCGCCAACTTCAGCTTCCCACCCATGCTCCGCTTCGCCGCCTCGTCGAAGAACTCCGTCCTCGTCCCCACCGGGTGCACGCTGCTCACGAACACACCCGTTCCACGCAGCTCGTGCCGCATCGCGCGGCAGAAATGATCCTGCGCCGCCTTGCTCGCGCTGTACGCCCCATAGTGCGGCAGCCCAATCTTGCTCAAACAACTCGACACCATCATCGCATGCCCCGCACCCCGCTGACGAAACATCGCCAACGCGGGCTGCACAAGATGCAACGAACCGAAAAAGTTCACCTCGAACATCGAACGAATGTCCGCAATCGGCATCGTCGCGCTCTCAACCTCAGCCCCATACCCGGCATTCGCGATCGCACCATACAGATCCCCGAACGCCTCCTCGGCCTTGGCAATCAGCTCCAAACACGACGCGGCATCCGTCACATCCCCCACCACCACGATCGCACGCCCGCCGTCACGCTCAATCCGCTCCCGCACCGCCAGCATCTGCTCCTCGCGTCGCGCAAACAACCCAACAGGCATCCCCGCACGCGCGCACGCGACCGCCGTCGCCGCCCCAATACCACTCGAAGCGCCCGTGATGACAACCGGCCTGCCCTGAAGCTCAGTCATGCGTCGCGATCAGTTCTCGATCGCGTTCTTGACATTATCGCTCGCCTCCTGGATGTCCTTGCCAACGCCGCTCACCGTGTTGCAGGCGCTCAACGCCACAACCACACAGGCCGCGGCAAGCATCACCAGGTTC
The DNA here is from genome assembly GCA_043100965.1 of Phycisphaerales bacterium JB052. Lineage (GTDB taxonomy): Bacteria > Planctomycetota > Phycisphaerae > Phycisphaerales > UBA1924 > UBA1924. The sequence continues at coordinate 90,192 of JBICHR010000003.1, forward strand.
CGAACCGTTCTGCGTTCATGCTTCATCTTGTGGGTCCTCATTCATCCGGCCCTGCGGCCCGGGGTCCACGCTGGTCGACTTGGCGATCAACCAGCCCAGCTCGTCCATCTTCATCCATATCGACCAGAGCCCATACACCACTGCACCCGTCAGCGTCATCACCACCACCGACAACAGCCCACGCCCCCAGCTTGCGCCAGAATCGACCACCCGACCCACGCCCCACACGCACAGCCCCATCGCACCAGAGCCCGCAACAATCAGCATCACCGGGCGAGCCATCGCCCCCAGATGCAGCCCGTCGTCCATCTTCCGATCCGCCATCCAAAGCAGCAGCACCGTCTGCCCCACGGCACAAATCGCCGTCGACCACGCCAGCCCCGCCTCACGCAGCCACCAGATCAGCACCAAATTCAGGCAGATATTCACCCCCACCATCCCCAGCGCGATCGTCATCGGCGTCCGCGTATCACCCCGAGCATAGAACGCCCGCGTCAGCAGCTGATTCAACGAATACGCCCACACCGCCAACGCATAGCCCGCCAGCACGGCACTCGCCCGCGACACGCCCGCATCACTGAACCCATCTCCACCACCCGAGTACAGCACCCGAATCAACGCCTCACCCACCAGCAGCAGCCCCACGCTCGCGGGCACACCGATGAACAAACTCAGCCGCAAACCACGCGTAAGCATCTCGCCGAACCGCACCGAATCGTCCGCTACCCGCGACAACGCCGGGAACGCCGCCGTCGCCACCGCGATCCCGAACACCCCCAGCGGGAACTGATACAGCCGCTGCGCGTAAAACAGAATCGCGTTCGACGACTCGTCCAGCGGGTAGTCATACCCAAACACCGTGTCCCCGACCCAGTTGGGATACATCGCGATCAGCGTGTCCATAAACGCATTGAGCTGCAGCGTCCCCAGCCCGATCAGCACCGGGATCATCCGCAGCAGCATGAGCTTCGCCTCACGCCTGGCCTCGCTCACACCCGTCGTCCATCGCACCATCCCACGCAGCGCCCACAGCGACCACACCACCTGCAGCACCGCCGATACCACCGCCGCGATCCCGACCGGGTACGCCCACGCCGCAGCGCTCGCACCCTCGACAAAGAAGTACGGCAGCGCGGCCACGATGATGCACAGGTTCAACAGGATCGGGGCCGCCGCCCAGGGCCCGAACCGCCCATGGCTCTGGAGCATCCCGCCCAAGATCGCCGCCACACAGATCACCGGCATGAACGGCAGCATCACCATCACCAGCTTCAGCGAGTACACCCGCTCCGGATCATCACCCGACGCCAGCACCACCCCCAGCAACCCCAGCTCGATCACCAGCGTCAGCACACCCGTGACCAGCGCCAACAACCCGATCGTCAGCGACGCAAACGCGTCCGCCTTCTCCGGCTCCCCGTCCGCCAACCGCGTGTACTCCGGCAGGAACGCCGCCGACAGCGCCCCCTCCCCAAACAGACGCCGGAACATGTTCGGCACCGCAAACGCCGCCGCAAACGCCGAACCCACAAAGGTGTCCCCGAACACCCGCACCGTCACGACATCGCGCACCAGCCCCAGCACCCGCGACACGAGCGTCAGCCCGGCCACGGTGCGCGTATCACGCCCGATCGACCCCTCGCTCGTATTGGATGCAGATTCACTCACTTCCTCTCAATCGACCATTCCACCCATCCGAGCGCACGAAAAACACCCGCCCTCCTCCCTCAGGCTACCGGGGGAGGTGGTCCGCCTCAACAACCATTCAGAACCAATACCACACCGGGTGCCCTGCTTTGACCCGCCAGGGCAACCGCTCCGGGTGCCACGGGTTGCTCAGCCAGCGGCTGACAACCCGTGCCCGCTGCACAACCTGGGATCGAACACCACAAACACGCCCCGGCGCATAAAAAACGCCCGCTTTCGCGGGCGTTCTCTTCGTCCTCAACAGTCGTCCGCAAACGACTCGTCATACGCATCCAACGGCCGAATCCCCTGATGGATCCAGTAGTCATCATCCATCGGCGTCAGCTTCTTGGACTCTGGCTCGGTGTCTTTCTGACCCGATGCGCCAGGCACACCGACCCGCTCGCTCGAGACCTCAAGAACATGACCGGCCTCGACAACCCCCATCGGCTTCTTCGATCCATACGGCGATTCAAAGTACCCGTTGGCCTTCCTCGCCTCAGTCAGCATCGCGTTCGCTTCATCCACCGACAGCTTCCCAGCACTGACCTGGTCCTGGTACATCAGATCGATGCTCAACCACCGAGCAACAAACCGCTCGCGACGCAACGCCTCCTCGATACGCTCATCGACCTCATCCTTCGTCATGTGCCCGGCATCCAACTCCTCATGAAGCTCCTGAAAATACCCCGTCGCAAGCTTCTGCTTGTATAGATCGAACGCGCCCAACTCCTGCTTCCGCCGCGCATCCAATACCGCTTTCTCTTCAACACCAGGCAAGATCAACCGACCATCCGCTCCACGCTCTGGCTCAACCACACCATCGATTCCACGAACCGCACCACCCGAGAGCGGCTCAGTCACCACGAAGGTATCGCCGGCCTTGTACACACCATCCGGCGAATCCTCAAGCACCTCATAGGTGCCGTAGATCCCATCACCATCGATCATCCGAACCGACGTCCCGTTGATCGTGCTCCCGTTGGGATTGAGATCCAAACGCGAGTACTCAACATCATCCGCGGTCTCGATCGCGCCGCTGTTGAGATCGGCTTCGCCCTGCCCCATCTGGTCCGACCGTGCCCGAGACAACAACCGCGCCCGTGCCTCGTCCTTGTATGACTCAAACGCTTCATCGGTCATCTCGTCCCGGCCGGTCACCGCGTGGATCTCCGCCTCAGCCAGGGCACGCCGCTCCTGCATGCGGATCAGGGCCGTGAGCTTCTTGTCCGCATACTCCTTTGTGATCTGGCCTGACGCAACCTGCTCATCCAGCTGCTCGAGCATGACCCGAACCCGCGCCTCGTCCTTGGTGTTTCCAAGCACATCCATATAGAAGTGATACGCCAGCTGCTCATCCATCCCTTCGCGGACAGCACTCATCTTTTCCTGCGCCGCTTCGGGCGTGATCTGCCCAGAATCCACCGCCTGATCGATCTCGGCCTGGACCCGTCGCAGCTCATCGTCCATCTTCAACTGCATGTCCGAGCCCGGGAAGATGACCGCATCGAAGATGCGCCGGGCCTGCGCCTCGGTCATAATGCCCGATTCAACATTGGCGCGGACCGCCTCGATCGGCGCTTCCCGCGGCTCGCTGGCCCGCATCGCCGCGTTGGCGATCCCCGCCGCCGCGACGAGCGTCCCCGCCGTCAACGCCGCCAGCGTGCGCAGCGATCCGTTCCCGAGCCGATGATGATCCGATGTCCCAAGTATGCGTGTAATGCGATTCATGAGTGAACCTCCATGATTCAGTGGGTTCAGCGCGAGCACCGCCCGCGATCGTGTTCTCGTTGTTTCCAGTTCGGTCAGAGCACGAGCGAACACAACCGCGTCCCCGCCCCAGCGCACCGCCGCATCGTCGCAGCAGTGCTCCCGCTCCAGCCGCGCCTGATGGGACATCCACCAGACCACCGGGTGATAAAACAAGACCGTCTCGATCAACACCTGCAGCATGTTGACGACATGGTCGAATCTCCGTATATGGGCCAGCTCGTGCACCAGCACAAGGCGCACCTGCTCGGGGCTCAGCATCGTCAACGCACTCAAAGGCACGATCACCACCGGCGAGAGCCAGCCGACCACCATGGGCGATTCCGCCCGCGTGCTCACCAACATCCCAACCCGGCGCGATACACCAAGCCCCGTTCGGACCTCATCAAACAAATCAAGCCAACACTGGGCCGCCTCGACGACCCCGCGTGTTCGCATGCGCCGTGCCGCAAGCCACTGCTGGGCAAAGCGCATCGTGAAGAACACGAACCCGCCAGCCCACAACCACGCGACGATCTCGAACAACATCGTGCTCGGCTCGGGCGATGCCGGCAGCACGCCTGGCAGCACCCGACCGAGCCCCAACTCAGCAACGCCGCCTCCACCACCCGCGTCGGGCCACATCACACCCAGAAAGGTCAGCACCATCCACGCCGCGCACAGCAGCATCGACACGCACCAGACCATGTACCGGTTGCTTGCCCCACGCAACCTGAGCATCAGCAACGCAGCAACCGAACCGATCAGCGTGCACTGCCAGAGCGAGTGCAGCACCGCGATGCCCAACGCTGTCGCCATCTGTTCAATCAGCCCAGAACCAACGCTCATGACGCACCCCCATCGAGATCATCGAGCATCTTGCGGATCTGCGCCAACTCCTCGGCACTGGTCTCACGCATGCTCAGCGCCTGGAGCACGAGATTCCCCGGCGAGCCGCTGAACGCGCTGTCGAGCAGGTGCCCGAGCATCGCCTTCTGCGTCTGCTGGCGTGGGATTGCCGCGGTGAACACCTGCGGCCGCACACTCGCGTCCTTCGTGAGCAACCCCTTCTCGACCATGATCTGCATGAGCTTGAGCACCGTGGTCTGCCCGGTCTCCTGCTGGGCGTTGAGCACCTCGTGCACCTGACGCACCGTCGCCGAGCCCAGGTCCCAGATCACGCCCAAGATCGCCAGCTCCGCATCGGTCGGCTTCTTTGTGCCCGGCTTCTTTGATTGTGCCTTGGCCTGCTTCTTCGTCATCGCTTCGCTCCACGCAGAACTGAACTACGAAGATCTTCGTCAATTCAGCGACCAATGCAAGCGTTGTTCTCACAAATTGACGAAGTTTTTCGTCAACTGCCCAGATCAGCCCGGAAACTGGGCCAAACGCGGCGGGCGCCGACGATCAGCGACAGCCCGATGAGCACGCCCACGGAGTCGGCCAGCAGGTCCCACCAGTCGAAGACCCGCCGGAACAGGGGCTGGGTGGTTTCGTCGAAGGCGGCGAAGCAGATGCCGGCGACGCCGGCCCAGATCAGTCGGCGGGTGGGGCAGGTGCCGCCGACAAAGCGGGCGAGGTAGAAGAGGCAGGTCCAGATGCAGAGGGCACCGGCGTGGATGATCAGGTCGGTGCGGTCGATCGGGCCGCTGACGGACAGGCCGGGCCAGTGGGTTGCGGTGAGCAGGGCCGCGGAGTAGATGGCGAAGGCGATGCGGGCGAGCGGGCGGAGCGGGCCTGGGGGGGAGTTCACGCGTGGCCCTCGTCGTCAGCGGCGACCGGGGAGGATGGTGCCGATTGTTCGAGCGATTCGCGGGCGCCGCGGAGGACGCGGATCTCGGCGTCGCTGAGGTTGCTGGCCTGGGCGACGGCCAGTGCGCGGTCCCATTCGGCGACGATGGTTTCGCCGAGTTTTTTGTAGTCGAGTGCGCCGGGGGCCCACATGGCGTATTGGAAGATGGTTTGGCCGAAGCTCGGGCATTCGGCGAGTTTGATGTTGCGTCGGATGGGTGGGTGGTAGACGCGGGCGCTGGACCAGGCGGTTTCGGTGTCGCGTTGGGATTCGAAGAAGGATTCGAGGTCGGCGACGACTTCCTTGGAGTGCGAGGTCTGGGTGTCGTGCATGCAGAGGACGACGCCGGCGACGCGGAGTGTGGGATTGATCTGGTCGCGGACGAGGCCGACGGTTTCGAGGAGTTTGCTCACGCCCTGCAGTGCGAGGAAGTGGGCCTGCATGGGGATGATGACTTCCTGTGCGGCGGCGAGGGCGTTGAGTGTGAGGAGGCCGAGGGCCGGGGGGCAGTCGAGGAGGATGAACTCGTGGTCGGTGCTGGCGCGTTCGATGGCCTTGGCGAGCCGCTGGTTGCGACCGGTCTGGCCTGAGAGCTCGGTTTCGACGGCGGCGAGGGCGGTCTCGGCGGGGATGATGTCAAGGTGGTCGTCGACGGTTCGGATGCAATCGCCGATGTCGACATCCTCGTCGAGGAGGAGGTCGTAGACGGTTGGATCGCTGTCGGGCGATTCGTTGTCCTGTACGCCGACATGGAGGGATGCGTGTGCCTGGGGGTCGAGGTCGATGATGAGGACCTTGCGTCCCTGCTGTGCGATGGCCGCGGCGAGGTTGACGGTGGTCGTGGTTTTGCCCACGCCGCCTTTTTGGTTCATCAGGGCGATGACGCGGACCGGTTTGTGCTGGGATTCGTCCATTGCATGGAGTATATCGGGTGGCTTGGGGTTGTGTGGGTGGGATGGGGGGCAATGGGCAACGGGCATTGGGCGATGCGGGAGGCAACGGGGCGGAAACGGGGTGAGGGGTTTTTGAGGATGCCGCCTTTGCGGGGGTGGTTGGTGTCTGCTGCGGGCGATACCCCTCTCGTCGGTTGAAGGTGGGTTGCGGTGAGGGGGAGGTTGAAGCCCCCCACCGTCTGGCTGCGCTCGGCACCTCCTCCGCAGGCGCGGTGGACGAGGGGGTTACCTGTTTGAGGATGGCGTTGATGGATTTGCGGCGGGTTTCGAGGAGGCGGGCGTTTGTGGCGTGGATGCGTGCGGCGGCTGAGGGTAGACCCCCTCCGCCCCTGCGGGGCACCTCCCCCGGATGGGAGGAGAAAGAAGACCCCCTCCGTCTCGCTGCGCGAGCCACCTCCCCCGCAGGCGCGGGGGAGGAGAGGTGGAGATCGGTGGTGTCGGTGACGACATCTCGGAGGGCGGCGAGGGATTGGGTGTGGAGCTCGTCGTGGATCGCCTGGCGGCGGGCGTTGTTGATGCGTTGGATGCGGGCGATGGTCCGGTGGTAGAGGTCGGAGCTGGTGATGGCGTCGAGTTGGTCGAGTGCGATGGCGTGGGTTTGGCAGATGAGGATGGGTGTCATCGCCGGGTTGAGGAGGTCCTCGAGGAGGGCGGGGGTGAGGGGGGGAAGCGAGGGATCAGGGATTGGGGATTGGGGATCAGCAGGAGATGGGGAAGACCCCTCCGAGCCGACTTCGTCGGCCCACCTCCCCGCGGGGCGCGGGGAGGGACAAGAGGGGGAGGACTCCGGTGAGACTTCTGTGGCTGCGTTTGAATGTGTTTGTGTTGTTGTGCGCATGATGGCCCCTTTCGGCTGGTCGCTCGAATCTGTGGGGCGCTGGGTGCGGGGTTTTGGGAATTGTACTTTTCGGCTTGGGTGTGGCAAGAAGAAATGGGCGCAGTGACACAAGTTCGCGCACAGATCGTGTCAGTAGAGTGGAAGTTTTTGAACGCGAAGATCGCGAAGGGCTCGAAGGGGCGAACAGAGGAGACTGAACGCAGAGGGCGCGAAGGTCACGCAGAGGACGCAAAGAAGAGAGACAGGTAGAGGGGGATTGGATGCGTGGCCCGAGATCCTGCTTCAGCTGCGCGAAAGCAGGGCACCCGGCGTTCAAGGACATGCAGGAGCCGGGGACGGGATCTGCATGGCACCCGAGATCCTGCTTTGCCCTTCGGGTCAAAGCAGGGCACCCGTACTCGGCTGGTGTGGGGTGGGGATGTGGTAGAGTGGTGGGATCGGAAAACAGGCACATGTGAAAGGAGCCGGGGAATGAAGGGCATGCATGGTTTTACGGGTGTGATGGGTGTTGTGCTGGTGGTTGGGGCGTTGCTCTCAACGGGGATGATGGGCGGGGCGCGTGAGAAGACGGGGGAGGAGGCGATGCAGGTGCGGTTTCTGGAGATTGTGACGCAGGAGCTTGAGGCGACGATCGCGACGCTGGAGGCGGTGCATGGGGTGTCGTTTGGTGAGGCGGTGCCGGAGCTTGGGAATGCGCGGACGGCGGCGCTGCGCGATGGGGGTGTGGTGTCGGTGCGGCCGCCGATGCGGGCGACGGAGACGCCGGTGGTTCGGCCGTATGTGCTGACGGATGACATCGAGGCGGCAGTGAAGGCGGCGAAGGTGCAGGGTGCGGAGATTGCGATCGGGCCGATGGAGATCCCGGGGCAGGGGACCTTTGCGATTTATATCCTCGGGGGGATTGAGCACGGTTTGTGGGAGGATTGAGGGTGGTGTGTTCGGATTGAACGCGAAGATCGCGAAGGGCTCGAAGGGGGAGGAGCCGGGGACTGAATGCAGAGGGCGCGGAGAAGAGGGGACAGGTAGAGGGGGATTGGGTGCGTGGCTCGAGATCCTGCTTGAGCTGCGCGTAAGCAGGGCACCCGGCGTTCAAGGACATGCAGGAGCCGGGGACGGGATCTGCATGGCACCCGAGATCCTGCTTTGCCCTACGGGTCAAAGCAGGGCACCCGCTGCGCGTAAGCAGGACACCCGGCACAGAAGATGGGGAACGGGGGCACCCGGCCTTACTCACTTCTCCAAAGCATGATGATCAGAAAAAACCCCTCTCGAGTTGCTGAGGGGGAGTAGTGATGAGTTCAACTGATTGAGAACTGGTTCAAATTCTTTACGGAGCGTTGAGTATTATCGAAATTTGTGCCAGCTCAGCATTCGCTGCAGAAACCGCATTCTGATCAAGGTCTGAAAAATCGTTGACTATTCGCAGCAGCACTTGCTCTTGGTTCGAGTACTGCTTTACCTTTCGGTACTGCTTGGAGGCGTGCTGAAGAAGCCCAAGCTGCGCGAGTCGTCCCATACGAACCTTGTTTGTCGTATCAGGATCTGATGCCGGAAGGGCATTGTTGGCTTGCGACACCATATCAACAGCCCAGAGCCTGAGCGTGTTGGACTTCGCGACTTCGTCAGCCTCATCGAGCAAGCCTGCCATGATGCTGACAGCTGTCACCCATGCTGGAAGACCCTGGTAGTCGGGGTTTTGAACCACAACTGCGAGCGCATCAACACCGTTGGGCGTGAAGTCTTCCAAGGAGTGTCCGTTCGCCTGTATCAGGTTCAGTTCGACAGCGACGCGCTCACCGGGATAGTCCAGCCCGTATGACGGGTACTCAGTGAGCAGTGTTGTCAGGTATGACTGCGCCTTCGCCAGATCACCCGAGCGAACAGCTGCTTCTCCGCCGGCTCGCAGAGCCTCGGTGCGAATATTGGACAACAGGGAAGTGTTCGCCAGCGCATCATCCGCGACTTCTAGCGCGAGCGGATAATCCTGCGCTTCTGACGCCGCCTTGATGAGCATCGGTGTCACAAGCTGATACAGATCATGATCACCAGACGCGCTCGCGATACTCATCGAGATGCTGTAGCACATCTCATAATCGTCAGCTGCGGCTTGATAGTTTGAATCAAAGAAATAGCACTGAGCTCGCATTCTGTATGCATCTGCATCAATATCGGCGTTCACTCCGAGTGCGATAATGCCGGAGAAACAAGTCGTTGCATCGCTAAGTGCCCCTGCCCCCCACAGTGTGTGCCCCGCAATCTTGAGCCCGTCGTATCTCTGCTGCGTTGTCAGGCTCGCGTTGATATCAAGGCATATCCCCATCACCTGTCTCGCAAGCTGGATCCGATCTGCGGCGTTCTCAAACAGAACCAGAAGATCTCTTTCCGTTTCCCAGACAGGCGTCGCCGGCTTAGGTGTCGTGATGTTTCTCGTTGCGGGACCAGAAGCGGTTTGCGCCTGCGCAGCATTTGAAAACGCGAGCAAGCTTACAGCAGCAAGGTATGTATGTATAACTTTCACTTTTACTCTCCAATCCATCAAGCGATCTGCTCAATCGTATCTCGGACCCAGTCTACAAAGCGTCGGATAGCATCCAGAATCTCCTGCAAATCTGTTACCCCATCGCCGTCGTCGTCCTTATCTTCGTCGTTATTGACGCCATCGCCGTCCATGTCGTCATCATCTTCATTTGGGATGCCGTCACCATCAATGTCATCATCTTCGCCATTCGGAGTTCCATCGCCGTCGACATCGTCATTTTCATCCGTGCCTGTAGGCGAGTCGTCCTGTGAATCTGGAATCCCATCATTGTCGTCATCGGTATCTTCGTTGTTCGGGATTCCGTCACCATCGGTGTCGTTGTCGTGATCGTTCCCGATCCCATCCCCATCCATATCCTCATCGACATCATCGATGTCGCCTCCGCCTCCACCGCCGCACGGGCACTGGGAAGCTGGAACGGGCACGGCACCCCTGTCCTCGAAGCTAAATCCTGAAACAACAACTGAAGCAGATCCGGTGCCGTTAACATGCCCATTTGACCCGGTCCCACAGAATATTGAAAAGAGAGCGCGAGTATCCCACTGGCCGTTGCCGGTGGTATCGTAAAATCCGGATAGGTTGTGTATCGCCTGGTAGTACTCGATACGTGTCGCATAGTCCTGCACATCTACATATGGCATGACTGTGTGCTTATGGCACGGCTGCACGGTGACAGGTATACCAAAGCTTGCGCCATTTCCGATATTCGCACCTGACGTATACGTATTGGTCAGGCCGGCGGTACGTGAGTATCCAACAGAGTTTTACAAACCCATCGTGATTGGCGTTGTCGATTTGTCGGTACCAAGACTCACGGACAGCTGTTCGGAATATGTCTGAGACACGGTTTCAGAGATTGACCACGACTCGTTCTGGTTGACGGTCTGCACGAGCTGAATTTCGTAGTCGTGCGGATCGCAGTCCGTGTTGATGTTCACCGCACTGTTGCCGCCCTGGGTGTAGTAGGCGGGCCTTGGTATTCCGATTGGGTTGGTTGTGTATGAGATGACTACGTCGGTTCTTGCGCCGATGTAGGTTCCGGCGATGAGATGGTCGAAGATATTCCCCCAGTTGGTTGGAAAAATCATGGTGCCGGGGCCACTGTCGAGAACGCCGTAGCTGTTCGGGAGTCCCCCAACAGTAATCACATCCCCAGGGGCCGAACCCGGCAGTATGCCGCATTGGGCGTATACAGAACCTGACAAACAAGACACGCTCACTAGAAATAACATTCTCTTCATATATTTCTCTATGTAAAAAACACGCACTCCTTGAGTGCGTGCTGTTATACGCGACAAATAGTTGAGAGTTGCTCATTTGGTCGCAGAAACTACTTTTCTGGCCGCATCCCCCAAATCTGTGGCTGCTTGCAGCGTAGGGAGGTCAGATGACGCATTTTCGAGGATCTTGCGGCCGGCGTCGACGTTGGTGCCTTCGAGGCGGACGACGAGGGGGATGGTGAAGCCGATTTCCTTGGCGGCGTTGACGATGCCCTGGGCGATGATGTCGCAGCGCATGATGCCGCCGAAGATGTTGACGAGGATGCCGTTGACGGCGTCGTCGGAGAGGATGATGCGGAAGGCCTCGGTGACGGCCTCTTCGGTTGCGGAGCCGCCGACGTCGAGGAAGTTGGCGGGCTCGCCGCCTTCGAGCTTGATGGTGTCCATGGTTGCCATGGCGAGGCCGGCGCCGTTGACGAGACAGCCGATGTTGCCGTCGAGGGCGATGTAGGAGAGGCCCATCTTTGAGGCGCGGACTTCGGCGGGGTTGTCTTCGGTGGGGTCGTAGAGCTCGGCGATGTCTTTGTGGCGGAAGGTTGCGTTGTCGTCGAAGTCGAACTTGGCATCGATGGCCATGACCTTGCCGTGTGGGTCGGACTCGGTTGCGGGTGTGACGATGAGTGGGTTGATCTCGGCGAGGGCGCAGTCTTTTTCGGTGTAGAGCTTGGCGAGGGCGAGCATGATCTTGACGGCTTGGTTGATCTGCTTGCCTTTGAATCCGAGTTTGAATGCGACCTCGCGTGCCTGGTAGGGCTGGAGGCCGAGGATTGGGTGGATTGGGGTTTTGATGATGGCGTCGGGGGTGTTTGCGGCGACTTCTTCGATCTCGACGCCGCCTTCGCGGGAGGCGATGAGCATGTTCTGTCGGGTGTTGCGGTCGGTGGTGATGGCGAGGTAGTACTCGTCGGCTTTGCCGGGCTCGCGCTCGGCGATGTCGACGCCTGCTGCGATGAGGACCTTGTTGACCTCGAGGCCTTCGGGTCCGGTCTGGACGGAGACCATTTTGTTGGAGAGCATGAACTTGGCGGCTTCGTGTGCTTCCTCGGCGGAGTTGACGAGCTTGACGAAGCCGGCTTTGCCGCGGCCGCCTGCGAAGACCTGTGCCTTGACGACGGCGAGGGTTGATTCCTGGGTGGCGGCGATGGATTTGTAGGCCTGGGTTGCCTGGTCGGCGGCGGTGATGACTTCGCCTGCGGGGACGGGGATGCCGTAGGAGGAGAGGAGGTCGCGTGCCTGGTATTCGTGGATTTTCATGCTTTGGGCTCCGTCCCGGGAGGGTTGTGGTGATTTGAAAGGGTAGTTTAGCGGGTTTGGCGGGGGTTTGGTGGTGTGTGTGTGCATGAAAAACGCCCCGGGCGGGTGGATGGCGGGGCGTGATCGGCTTGTTGGTGCTGTGTGTGTCTGGCTGGGTTCTTCTGCATGCGGGGCGGCCCATCGGCGAGCGCGGGGGGTCGTTGGGGCGGACTATTGGTCTGAACGCGCGAGTTTGCGGTAGAGGTGGTAGAAGCCGAGGGAGCCGGCGATGGTGATGAGGAGGGTGAGGGCGAAGGTCCAGGAGCCCTCGTATGGGAAGCGGTGTTCGATTGCGTTGTAGAGGGCGACGCCGATGAAGGGGGCGGTGAGTCCTCGGAGGCCGGTGAGGGTGACATGGACGGCCATGTAGTCCTGTGATTTTTCGGGCTTGACGAATGAGAGGTGGCCGAGGTTCCATGCGAGGGCGCCGCCGCCGAATGCGATGCCTCGGAAGACGGATGCGGCGTAGAGGAGCCAGAGGGTGTTGGTTTGGCCTGCAATGAGTGCCAGTGCCATGGTGATGACGAAGATCCAGGAGTGGATGGCGCGGAAGTGGACGATGTGTACGGCGTCGAGGAGCTTGGCCCAGAGGGGGATGGTGAATGGCATCATGGCCAGTGGGATGACCTGTGTGAGGAGGATGCCGGGGAGGTAGTCGAGGTTGAACTGCTGTTTGGCGATGATGACGAATGGTGTCCAGGACATCATGTTGCCCATGCCGATGAGGAGCTGGCAGATCTGGTAGTCGCGGTAGTCTTTGTCGTCGATGAGGACGCGGATGAGCGCGTTGAAGCGTGAGCCCTGATTGCGTTTGGCGTCACAGGCCTCTTCGCGGAGGATGGATTTCTCGGTTCTCAGGCGGATGCGTGCGAATGAGGAGACGCCGGCGAGGGCGATGAGGCCTCCGATGGGGATGAAGACGCGGAATGCGTTCTCGTTTTCCTGCATGGCCAGGCCGAGGCCGATGGCGATGAGGGATGTGATGGTGACGGAGACGGTCTGGACTTTGCCGGTGACTTTGGCGCGTTGGGCGGGGTAGTTGACGCCCCAGACGGTGGCGCGGACGGTGACGATGCCGGCGAGGAGTATGCGTGCGCCGAAGGCGGCGGTGACCATGGTGACGAGCCCGACGGGTGTACGCGGTGAGAGTGCGATGCCGGCGATGCAGATGAGCAGCAGGAGTTGGAGTGCGGTGATGAAGGGGATTTTTCGCTTGCCTCGTGCGGCGATGGCCCATGCGAAGCTGGTGATGTTGGCCAGGGCTGGTGCGGCGATGAGTGCGCCGGTGAAGTAGTTGAGGAGGGTGTCGGGGACGATGCCGTCGTAGAGCTTCTGGACGATGAAGCCGATGACGCCGCCTTCTGTTGCGGCGATGGCCCATGGCATGAAGAATGCGGATCGGAGCTCGCGCGCGTAGTTGGCGCGTGTGAGCCAGGGCATGGCGTTTGGGTGGAAGGAGAGGAATGCGAAGATGACGAAGCGGACCGGCGTGGCGGCGTGGTAGAGGACCTTGCCCGCTGCGGAATCGGGGGAATCGGAGTGTGGGGAGAAGAGGGGCGCACGCACGGGGGTATTGTTGGCGCGGGGTTGGCGTGTGGAGCGAATCTCAGCTGTTTCTCGGTATACTCTGCGTGGGACGCGGCGCGCACCGGCAATGCGTATTTCTCTACAACGCAAGGATACTCGAATGCTTGAACAACTACTCGGTGATCAGAAGAACGATCTGATCCGGATCGTCATGGAAAAACTCGGTGTATCGAGCGATCAGGCGGGCGGGTTCATTGGGAAGCTCTTGCCCATGATCGAGGACCTCGTCGGGCAGGGCAAGCTCGATGCGTCGGCCTTGCTCAAGGGCGATGTTTCGGCGCTGGTCAAGGGGCTGGACCTCGACTCTTTGGGCGCTGCGCTCGGAGGCAGCAGGGAGAAGGCCGAGGCGGGCGTCGATGCCGTGGCCGATCCCATCGCCAAGCAACTCGACGGATTGGATGATCCCATGGCGATGCTCAGTGGTCTGATGGGTGGTGAGAAGGGCGACCTGCTCAAGAAGGCAACCGGCGGCTTGGGCAAGCTCTTCGGGAGTTGACCGCGATGAATCCGAAACCGATCCATGCCGGTTCAACGGCAGAGCCCACCCATCTGGCGTGGGTTTTTTCGTGTACTCAGCCCGTGATGTTGGGCAGCGGAACCAGCCCCGACATGATTGCCAGCAGTGAGCAGATTGAGGCAAGGACCCAGAGCGAGAGGGCCAGGATCATGGGGCGCAGGCCGACGGTGCGCAGCACGCTGCGGGTCAGGCCCGCGCCGATGAGGTAGATGGTGAGCACCAGCGACTGGCGAGCGATCTTGTAAAGGGCCTCGAAGAGGGTCAGGTCGGGCGTGAGGTTGATCGGCGGCACAAATGAACGGAGCAACGCCGCGATGATAAAGCCCAACAGGAACCAGGGGAGCTTGGCCCCACTCTGGGCGTGTTCGTCGTCGGCGTCGTGGTGCGGCTTGTGCTTGATGACAAACGCCGCGGTGAAGGCGAGTGGGACGATCCAGAGGGCACGCGTGAGCTTGATGATCGTGCCCACGGCCAGGGCCTGATGGCCGTAGGTATCGCACGCCCCCACCACCGAGCTGGTGTCGTGGATCGCCATGGCTGCCCAGACCCCGAACTGGGTTTCCGAGAGGCTCAGGGCGTGCCCGATGGGCGGGAAGATGAGCAGGGCCACGGCGTTGAGCGTGAATACGGTGGCCAGGGCGATGCTGGTCTCATGGTCCTTGGCGCGGACTGCGGGTGCGAGGGCGGCGATGGCGCTGCCGCCGCAGATCGCGGTGCCCGCGGTGATGAGCAGTGCGGTGATCCGTGATTGGGGGATGAGCCGCACCAACAACCACCCAACGCCGAAGGTCCCGGTGATCCCGATCGCGGTGTAGAACGCGGCGTCGAGCCCGACGCTGGCGACCTGGGAGGCGGTGATGCCGAAGCCGAGCCCGATGACGGAGAGCTTCAGGAGCGATTTGCTGGCCGCGGCGGCTCGCTTGGGGAATGGGTTGCCGATCAGCAGGCCCATGATCGCCCCCATGAGGAGAGCGATGGGTGGGTGGATCTGCGGCAAGAGGCACGCGAGCATTAGCGTGAGGAAGAGGATTCGACGAGGAAGGTCGGTGCGAGACATATGCACAGTGATCTGATTGTAGACCGATGCACTTAGCGCGTGATGCGATACCATCTTGCCATGAAGCTCACCAACTCCGCCGGAAAATCAGTCACCATCTCGCAGATCTTCGCCATCGGGCGCAACTACGCGGCCCATGCGCATGAGCAGGGGTTGGAGGCCCCGGATCATCCGATGGTGTTTACCAAGAACATCGCGAGTGTCATCGGGGATGAGGAGGAGATCGTGATCCCCCCCATTGCTCGGGACCCGGAGTTCGGCGGCAACCAGACGGACTTTGAGGCGGAACTGGCGTTGATCATCGGCGAGGATGCCGATGGGCGGCCTTGTAAGGATGTGTCGCGTGATGAGGCGATGAACTTTGTGCTTGGTTTTGCGTGCGCCAACGATGTGTCGGCCCGGTGGTGGCAGAAGAAGGGCTCGGGGGGGCAGTTCTGTCGGGGGAAGGGCTTTGATACCTTCTGTCCGATCGGACCACGGGTCGTGACGATCGATGAGCTTGCGGCCGCGGGGCTGGATGTGCATGATCTGAAGATCGAGTGCAGGGTAAACGGCGAAACGATGCAGTCGGCCAGAACAAGCCAGATGATGTTCCCGGTTGATGTGCTAATCGAGGAACTGAGCAAGGGCACGACGCTTCTGCCAGGGACGGTGATCCTGACTGGAACGCCCAGCGGCGTGGGGATGGCCAGAGACCCGCAAGTCTGGCTGCAGGATGGGGATACCGTAGAAGTGGAGATCGAGGGGCTTGGAGTGCTGCACAATAGGGTTCGCTTCTCGTAAGGAACGACTTTCACTGTGTCCCCTGAACCCCCTCGAATACCCACATTCACCCTTGTAAGCCATTCCACATTTTTGTACGATCAGTACTATTGACAGCGGGCAGACGATGAGCTCGCTGCCTCACCGTATACATATCATTATATAACAGGAGATACCCCATGCGATTTCCAACCGATGCGATGAAAACCCTGACTGCCTCATTGGTTTGTTGTGGCCTTCAGAACGCGACACTTGCCCAGCAAGCTGGGCTGGACTGCGCGTATGGACAGAACCTCGGGATGCACCAGCTGGATGCAGCGCCCACCTGCACCGCAATCAGCGGCTCGGTGGCTTTCTTCGGGAGCAATCAAGGCGTAATCGCCTATGACCTGAGCAACCCAAGCGCTCCCGTTGAGCTCGGCTCACTGGCGACGAGCATACCAGCGTTTCTGGTTCCCAGCGGCGATGAGCTGATCATGGGTATGGGGAGCGGCGGCGCGACCTTGGGCATCGTGGACATCAGCGATCCATCGAACATGACGCTGCTGACCAGTTATATCAACGGCTCCCTGGATCGGATCCAGGCGGTCGCCCGTGCTGGCCATGTCCTCTTTGTCGGCTCAAGAAACGGCACGGTGATGGCCCTCGATATCTCGAACCCATCACACCCAACGGCGATCCAAACATACAACTTCGGTGACCCTGTGATGGGCCTGGAAATCGAGGGCGACCGCCTGTACATGGCTTCGAGCCAAGATGCAGTTGAAGTTTATGACATCAGCAACCCGTCGAGCATCTCCCTGATCGGCAGCTTCGGCCCAACCGATGCCACGGGTGTCGAAGTCGATGGCCAGATCGCCTATGTGCTCGATCAGGACTTCGGGTTCCGCGTGTACGATTGCAGCAACCTTGCCGCTGTTTCACAGATCGCGGCTGTTGAGCTCGAAAAGCCCCACCAGTACTATGCTCACAACGTCTATCGGCATCAGCTTGTCGGCGATCGGTACTATGTCCTTGACGCCAAGCACTTCGCGTACGATGTCACCGACCCGAGCAACCCGGTGGAAGCCGGCGACATCGAGAGCCCGTATGTTGGATTCCAGGCCGATCACTACGGAGCCTTTGCATCCGACATCGCGGTCCGGACCACCGCGAGCCCTGAGCATGGCTTTGAGGTGTTCGATGTCAGCACGATGTACCATGCCCCGGTCGGCGAGACCATTTACGAATCTGGCGTCGTAAACGAAGCCGGCTATCTCTTCAAGTTCCGCTCCCTCAACTTCCCGACACCACACTACTCGCTCCAGGCGTTCGATATCAGCAACCCGCAGAGCCCGCTGGCCATCGATGAGTACGACCCGATGTACGACAACCGAGGCTTGATGGTACCCTTCGGCGACTACCTGCTTGTTTCCAACAGCGGCATGGAGATGCAGGTACTCGATGCCAGCAACCCGACCAATCTGCAGCAGGTCGCCTCGCTGACCATCGGAGACGGGCTTGCCTTCCAGGGCGGATTGTTCAGCGTTGGCGATGATGATCTTGTCGCACTCTGGGCAACCCAGTACGGGAAGGTCCAGTTCGCTGACCTCAGCGACCCGATGAACCCGACGATCCTCGGCGAATACGACTTCGGATCCAGCGAGGCCAATGAGGTGAAGAAAGTCGTTGTCCAAGACGGTTACGCATATATCTCCCTCTACAGCAAGGAGATCGCGGTGATCGATCTCACCAATCCGAACGCACCCGTGGAAGTCGGGCGCGTCGTCGATCCCCAGATCCCGAACCGGAACATGCTCCTGGCCGCGTCCTCAGGCTATCTGTATGTAGCCAGCGAGAACCTGATCCTGGCCTACAGCATGCAGAACCCCGCCTCCCCCCTCTTCGTTGACGATTTCGTTCTGGGTGACTCCGTGCATTTCCCGATTTCGTTCCATGCCCACGGCGACAAGTTGTACCTGACCGTTGACTCATGGGCCACCCCGGTCGACTATGACAGGGTCCCGACGCTGACCGCGTTCGACATCTCTGACCCGACCATGATCACCGTGGCCGGCGGCACGACACCGATGCTGATCGCTTCGGCGGCACAGTTCCTCGATGGGATTGCCTACCTCGATAGCGGGTCACAGCTCCTCCCCGTCACCCTGAGCTTCGGCTGCACCGTTTGCCCGGCAGATCTCAATGGCGACGGCGCGTTGGACTTCTTTGATGTCAGCGCGTTCCTCAACGCGTTCAGCCAGGGCGATCTCTCGGCAGACATGGACAGAAACGGGTCGCTGGACTTCTTCGATGTTTCCGGGTTCCTGACCGCGTTCAACGCCGGTTGCCCGTAATCCTGAACCCCGACCACCCGAAACCCTTATAATGGGTTGTGCAAGCATTCAACACTCATCGTTTCGGGTTGGTTCGGCTCTGGTTGCGGGTGATCGCGGCGGTGGCGGTGCTCATGGCCCTGGTCTCCGGGGCGGCTGTGGCCCAAGATAGCCCCCGGGTTTCGGGGGAGCTTCCCGTCCAAACCGTGTCGTCGATCCCGGCGGCTCGTCAGGCGGACCGGGTCTGTGTCATCACAGTCAAGGGGGCGATCGACCAGATCACGGCGATGAGTGTGGCCCGGCGCATCGAGGCCGCGGAGAAAGCGGGGTTCGATGCGATCGTGCTCGAGGTGAACTCGCCCGGTGGGATGTTGGTCAGCTGTCTGGAAATTTCGGGCATGCTCAAATCCTCGAGCATCACCAACACCGTCGCGTGGGTGAACCCGGACGCCTATTCGGGTGGGGCGATCATCGCGCTGGCCTGCCGGGAGATCGTGACGAGCGACCCGGCGTCGTTCGGCGATGCGTTGGTGATCCAGGTTGGGATGGGTGGGGTCAAGGCGTTGACGCCGGATGAGCGTACGAAGTTCCTGCCGCCGCTGATGTCGGACATCGTCGACTCGGCGCGGCGCAGCGGGTACGACGAGTTCCTGGTGCAGGCGATCGTGACCGACGGGATTGAGCTGTGGCAGGTCGAGGACATCGAGACCGGTGAGCGTCTGGCGATCAGTGAGCAGGAGTACGGGTATCTCTTTGACGGCGAGCCGATCCGTGGTCGCCCGATGCTCGGGCAGGTCACGGGCGGGGTCCAGACCTACCGCGATACGGATGAAGATGAACCGGAGGACGGCGATGCTGGTATGGATCACGAAGATCAGGATGCTGCTGCGCCTGGTGCCTCTGGGGAAGCGGATCCGGTTGGGGATGCTGCTGGGGATCAGGAAGACGATCCGGAAGGCGAAGCAGCTGGTGACGGGCAGCCGGTAGACCCGAACGCCTACCGCCCCGCGAGCGAGACGCTGCGTGATGTGGCGGAGGTGATGCGAGAGCGCAAGCCGACCGAGACCGAGCAGGTCGTTGGTTTGCAGTACGAGTCCAATCGGGTGCTGATCACCCCTGAGGACAAGGGGCGGTACCGGTTGGTCGGTTACATCACCGATGGTTCGTCTGCGATTGTGATGCGTGAGGACCTGATGCAAGGCTTCGGGCTCAGCAGCGGGATCGTGAACAGCGATGAGGAACTCATTGCCCTCTTCGGTGCCAAGGAGCTGGTGCGGGTGAACGAGAGCCCGACCGAGAAGCTGGTGCGGTTCATGGTGAGCCCTGGCGTGCGCTTCGTGCTGATTGCGTTATTCCTGATCGCGGTCTTTGTTGAACTGGTGACGGCGGGCACCGGCATTGCCGGGGCGGTGGCGATTGGCGCGCTCGCCCTGCTGATTGGCCCGGGCGCACTGATCGGGCTCAGTGGCTGGTGGGAGATCATCGCGATCGTCGTGGGCATCATCTGCATCGCGATCGAGGCGTTTGTCATCCCGGGATTTGGGATCTTTGGCATCGTCGGTTTCATCGCCCTGTTCGGCGGGCTGATCGGCACCTTTGTCAGCGCTGGCGGGTCGCTCTCATCGCCGGCGATGCAGAAGCAGCTCATGACCGGCTCGGTCACGGTGCTGCTGGCCTTCGTGACCGCGGGCGTGGCGTGGTGGCTGATCGTACGCAACATGCAGAACCTGCCGCTGTTTGACAAGCTTGTGCTCAGCGGGGCCTCTGGCGTGGGCGGGATGCCTCAGAAATCGATGCTGCACGCGATCGTGTTGGACGACGGTTCGGTGAGAGTTGGGAGCGAGGGCGTGACGACCACGCCGTTGTATCCGATCGGTCAGGCGGACTTTGATGGGCAGATCGAGGATGTGTACGCGGCGTTCGGGATGATCGAGCGTGGTGTGCGTGTGCGGGTCACCTCGGCGACGAAGATGCGGATCGAGGTCGAGGAGATCAGCGAAGACGATTCGGGGGGATCGGATTCGGGCAATGGTACTGAGCGTATGGAGTCGGTGTAATGGACAGTCTGCTGCTGATCGGGATCGGGCTGTTGGCGCTGGGGCTGCTCCTGCTGGTGCTTGAGGCCTTCGTGCCCTCGGGCGGGATCCTCGGCATTTCCGCGGCCATCAGCGCGATCGTGGGGATTGTGTTCCTGTTCCGCCACGACCCGATGTGGGGCGCGACGGGTCTGCTGCTCACGGCGGTGCTGGGCCCGATGGCGTTCTTTTCTGCTCTGAAGATGCTTCCCAATACGGCGATCGGACGCACGATGGTCGGTCCGAGCGCCGAGGAGATCGCCGAGGAACGCATGGCCCGCACGCGGGCGATGCGGGCGGAGCGTGAGAAGCTGAAGGATCAGGAGGGCGAGGCCCTGACGGCCATGCGTCCCAGCGGCGTGGTGATGATCAACGGCGAGCGTCACGACGCGATCGCGCGTGGTGGGCTGGTCGAGAAGGGCGAGCGGGTGCGTGTGATCAAGGTTGATGGCTTGACAATCGAGGTGCGTGGGCTCGGGTGACATATTGGTCGATCGTGGCGTATAGGATGATGGCGCAAGAAGCTCACTCGGGGTACCATCCCTGAGATACGAAGGAGACACGAATGAATCCGCTTTTCTGGGTCTTGATTGTCGTCGCCGCGATTGTCCTGCTCGGCGTGTTGCTGGTGATGCTGACCTATTTTCAGCTCTGGTTCCAGGCGTTGCTGTCCCGGGCGCGTGTCGGGTTGCTCTCGATCATCGCGATGCGTTTCCGGAAGGTGAACCCGCAGATTATTGTGATCAACAAGATCCGTCTTGTGAAGGCGGGGATCGAGGCGATCGAGACCGATCAGCTCGAGAACCACTATCTCGCCGGCGGCAATGTCGGGAATGTGGTCAGCGCGATCATCGCGGCGGCCAATGCGAACATCGATCTGGACTGGGGCATCGCCACGGCGATTGACCTTGCGGGGCGTGACATCCTCGACGCGGTGAACACCTCGGTGAACCCGAAGGTGATCGACTGTCCCAACCCCACGCTGGGCCGACCCACGATCGACGCTGTCGCGAAGGACGGCATCCAGCTCAAGGCACGGGCGCGTGTGACCGTGCGGACGAACCTGTCCCGTCTTGTGGGCGGTGCAACCGAGGAAACGGTCGTCGCGCGTGTGGGCGAGGGCATCGTATCGAGCATTGGCTCTGCCGAGTCGCACGCCAAGGTGCTTGAGAACCCCGACGCGATCTCCAAGGCGGTGATCGGACGCGGGCTCGACGCGGGCACGGCGTACGAGATCCTGTCGATCGATATCGCGGATGTTGATGTGGGCGAGAACATCGGTGCGAAGCTCCAGGAAGACCAGGCGCAGGCGGACACGAAGGTTGCCCAGGCGCTTGCTGAGAAGCGTCGCGCGATGGCGGTGGCGCAGGAGCAGGAGTTCCGTGCCGAGGAACAGAAGAACCGCGCGTTGGTGGTGCTTTCTGAGGCCGAGGTTCCTAAGGCGATGGCCGATGCGTTCCGCAGCGGGAATATGGGCATTATGGATTATTACCGGATGAAGAACATCAACGCGGACACTTCCATGCGTGATTCCATCGCGGACGACTCGAAAGATTCGTAAGAAAATACAAAGTCCCTGATTTGAAGATCAGCCGATTCTGTTAGCATCACTGCGTGCCCCTTTGAGGGCACGCTTTTTTCATTGCAGCATATTGGGGAAATGATATGAGTCAGACTGAGAAGGTATGTGTGCTCTGTGGCCAGAGCTGTGCGGGGGAGCCACGCATCAAGGACGCGAAGGGCAACTATGCCCACCGCGCGTGTGCCGAACAGCAGCAGAAAGCCAAGCAGGCGGAGCTGGCTGAGAACGAAGCGCTGTACGCCGACGAGTCGATTGATGATGGTTTCGGCGAGGGCATGGATGACCTGTGGGATGACATCGAACCTACCGAGGCGGAGGCCGGAGGCGCGGCGAGTGCCTGCCCGGGGTGCGGGACACGCATGGAGCCGGGCGTGCTGGTGTGCATGTCGTGCGGGTACAACACCCAGTCCGGCAAGGCGTTGAAGACGAAGAAGCGAGACGCCAAGACCAAGAGCGGCGGCTCGAAAGCCGCGTCGGTCGGCGTCGCCGCGGGCGGCTTGGCACTCAAGCCGATCCTTCCCGTGCTGGGTGCGGTGATCGGTGGGCTGATCGGTGCCGGCGTGTGGGCCTTCATCTCGTACCAGTTCAATATTGAGATCGGCTGGATCGCCATCGGTGTTGGTGCGCTCTGCGGCTTGGGTGGCGCGATCGGCGCCGGCGGGGAGGGCGGCGCGATCACGGGTGGTATGGCGGCGCTGGTCGCGATGGGCGCGATCTCGATGGGCAAGTACGCTGCGGTGACATGGCAGGTTGATGATTATCTCGGTGATGAGTACTTCACGCCGTTGACCCTCGATGAGATTGATGATGAGCTGACCCTGACCTACCTCGCGGATGATATTTGTACCGATTTCATCAACGCGGGTGAGGCGATCGACTGGCCCGACCCCGAGATCTATCTACGCAGCGCCATGTGGCCCGACGACTACCCGCAGGACATCATCGATGAGACATGGGATATCTGGGATGAGATGGGCTTCACTGAGAAGATGAATGCTCGGCGTGCGATCGCGGACGAATGGGATATGAGTTCGAGCGATGTCGAAGACGACTGGGTCATGGAAGAGATCGCCTATGGGATCGGCCTTGACCGTATTGCTGTCGACACACCGATCGAATGGGACAACCCGCTCCTGCCGTTTGATGTGTCGATGTGGCCCGAGGATTACCCCGAATCGATCAGGACCCAGACGAACGAGCGTTGGGATGCGATGGGCAGCGAGGGTCAGCACGCATTCAGACTCGGCGTGATGGATCGCGTCAACGAGCAGCGAAGTCTGAGCAGCGAGTTCGGGCAGGAAGTGATCAAGGCCGGCTTCATCGACAGTTTCATGCACCCGCTCGATCTTGTGTTCATGCTGCTGGCGGTTATGGCGGCGTTCGGCATCGCTTCCAACGAGGCGTGAGCGTCACTCGATCGTGATCTCGATATCCAGACGCACGGTCTGCGGCTGCAAGCACTCGGTGTCCGAGCACGCCTGGAATGAGATGCCCAGTACCGGCTTTCCTGGTGAGGCCCCGATGCCCGGGGCTTTTTCGATGGCGATATCGAACTCCACACGGCCGGTGTGGGCGTTGAACCGCCCCACCGCTTCGCTGCCCATCGCCTCGCCCTGCGGGTAGTCGGCGTAGACGGCGATGTCCCGGCCCGAGATCAGCCCGGCCCGCAGCGGGTAGAGCGATTTAGCGGCATCGCTGTCGCCCGGATCGGCGGCCACGATGTGGTAGCCGGGTTCGATCTCCAACGCTACCTTGAAGCTCGCGGGCGCGGCGTCGCTGACGGTGAATGCATCGGTGGAAACGAGGACCGCGACAGGGGATTTGGTGCGCTGCAGCGAATCGGAGCCGTCGTTGGTGGCGAAGTCGAGCAGCTCGTGGTAGCGATCGCGGCGGGCGAGCATCGTGAGCAGGGCCCGGGTGGAGTTGATGGCGCCCAGTGGGTGCTCAGCGAGGGTGGCGGAGATCGATTGCATCAGCTTGGCGGCACGCTGGGCAAACCGGGGCTCGCCGCTCCGGTGGGCCAGTTCGATGAGGGCGTGGAGCATGACGCCCGATGAGCCGGGGGTTGCGCCGTCGTGGAGCGAACGGGTGCGGACGAAGAGGTCCCTGGCGTCCGCGCGGGTATCGAAGTAGGCCCCTGATTCGTCGGCGAAGCGTTCGTGCGTCTCGTCGGCGAGGGCCATGATGTAGTCGAGCGGGAACTCGTCGACGGTGGACGGGTTGGCGTTGAGGGCGAGCAGCGCCTCGAGCAGGTGCGCGTGGTCCTCGAGCAGTGTTGGGATCGCGCTGGTGCCGTTGCGGTGGGTGCGGAGGCGTGTGCCCGACTCGTCACGCATTGTGTGGAGGATGAATCGTGCGGCGTTGCGGGCGGCCTTGATGTAGTCGTCGCGTTCGAAGAGCCGCCCCGCTTCCACGAGGGCGGGGATAAGCATCGCGTTCCAGGAGACGAGGACCTTGTCGTCGAGGGCGGGCTGCTTGCGCTGGGCGCGGTACTTGAGCAGGGTGGTGTTGATGGTGCCCAGGTGCTCGAAGAAGGTGGGCGCGTCGAGGTTGTGGCGCTGGGCGAAATCCTCGAAGCGCGATGCCAGACGCAGCACGAACCGGCGGGGCTCGCTCGGGTGGTGCGGGTCCTGGAAGTTGGGGGATGCGTCGAGCCCGTAGAGGTCGATGGCGAGCGGGAGCAGCTCCGGGTGGTCGGCGAGGGCGGCTTCGAACTCCTCGCGCGTCCAGAGGTAGTTGAGCCCCTCCTTGCCGTCGACTTCGGCGTCCTGGGCCGAGTAGAACCCGTTGACGCCCGGGTTGTCGGGGTCGGTCATCTCGGTGAGGCAGTAGTTCAGGGTCTGGCGGGCGACACCGGCGTAGTACTCGTCATTGAGCACCGCCGATGCGCGGGTGAAGGTGCGTGCCAGTTGGGCGTTATCGTAGAGCATCTTCTCGAAGTGCGGGACGGTCCAGAACTCGTCGACGCTGTAGCGGTGGAAGCCGCCGGCGATCTGGTCGTGGATGCCTCCGATCGCCATGGCGTCGAGGGTGGTGCGCAGGGCCAGGTCGATGGCGCTGCGGGTGGATTTGTCGGCCACGGGGCGCATGTCGAGGAGGAACTCGAGGTACACGGGCTGAGGGAACTTGGGTGCGTGTGAGAAGCCGCCGTTGGTCTGGTCGAGGCGTTGGAGGAGGGACGCGAGGGCCTTGGTGAGGTGGGGTTCGCCGACGGGGGCTGGTTGAGATGTGGCGCTCACCTGCTCGGCCACTGCATCGGCGAGTTTGTTCGCCTGCTCAATGACCTCGTCGTTGCGTTCCATCCATGCCTGGCTCAGCCCCCTGAGCAGCTCGGGGAAGGCGGGGCGGTTGTGCATGGGCTCGGGCGGGAAGTAAGTGCCTGCGTAGAAGGGCTTGCGGGCGTCGGGGGTGAGGAAGACGGACATGGGCCAGCCGCCAGAGCCGGTGAATGTGGTGGTGGCGGCCATGTAGATCTCGTCGAGATCAGGGCGTTCTTCGCGATCGACCTTGATGCACACAAAGCGCTCGTTCATGACGCGGGCGATGTCGGGCGATTCGAAGGATTCTCGCTCCATGACATGGCACCAGTAACAGGTCGAGTACCCGATCGAGAGAAAGACCGGCACCCCGCGTCGCTGTGCTTCCTCAAAGGCCTCGTCGCCCCACGGGTACCAGTCCACCGGGTTGTGGGCGTGCTGGAGCAGGTAGGGCGAGGTCTCGTTGATGAGGCGGTTGGTGTGGGGAGGGGCGTCGGGCATTGGGGATGGTACGCAGAGTTGGTAGTGATCGCGGAGGGCGCAGAGAAGAGGGGGACTCTGAAGACCCCCTCCGTCTTGCTGCGCAAGACACCTCCCCCGCCGGGGCGGGGGAGGATGCACATGGAAAGCCCCTGATGATCAGCCCTGCGTGATGTACTCCCGCAGCGACACCACCTCGATGGTTAGGTCCTGATGGACCGCGGCGTTGAGGTCACCGATGGAGACCAGCCCGTGGAGGGTGGTGTTGTCGCCGGGGCTGGTGATCGGGATGTGGCGGATGGCCCGCATCTTCATGATCTCACGGGCGTGCTCGAGCGGGGTTGCGGGCGTGCAGGTGATGAGCTTGGTGGTCATGATGTCCTGCACCGCAACCACGGCAGGGTCAAGGCGTTCGGTGACGACCCGCGTCATGATGTCGCGCTCGGTGACAATTCCCGCGATGTGCCCGAGCGTGTCGGTGACCACGAGGGCCCCGATGCGGTGCTCGTTCATGCGATCGGCGGCTTCGAGCACGGACCGGCCCTGCGAGATTGTGTAGACGGTTTTGGAGGTTTTGGCTTCGAGGAGTTGGGAGACGGTCGTCATGGTCGATTCCTTTCGGTTTCGAACACCGGCCGCTCCTTGCTCTGGCCCAAGTGACGCACGGCATGGAGGGCCGATGATCTTGGACGGGTCCAGTATGACAGGTTTTGATGTGCCGTGGAAGGGTCTACAGTGCGATTTTCAACGCATAAGACGACAAGTTCATGCAGAGAACGCCAAAAGATGGGGTTGAACGCGAAGGTCGCGAAGAGCTCGAAGAGTGAAAAAGGTCATGTTCTGGCTATCGTGACTCGCCTGTAGCAGTGGCGATGAGCACCATAAAAACAACCGCTCCCAGATACGGTCGCGGCTTGTTGAATGTTGAGAACGATGTGAACTTACAGCGTAGCGCGCTCGAGCCGCTCGATCTCGCCGTTGTCCTTCTCGATGAGGATGATGTCCGCCTCATCAATAAACAGCCCGTGGTCGATGACGCCGGGGATGTCGTTGAGTTCGGTGGCGAGTTGGGCGAGGTTCTCGTCGCCGCGCAGCGAGGCGTCGAGGACAAGGTTGCCGTTGTCGGTGATGAAGAGGCGGCCGTCGATGTCCTGACGGATGACGCCGTTGATCCCGATATGGCGCAGGGCGTTGCGTGTCGAGACGAGCCCGAATGCCATGACGGCGATGGGCAGCGGCGTGCCCGCGCCGATTTGTGATTCGGCGACCTTGTTCTCGGTGACCATGAACACGGTCTGCTTGGAGGCCCAGCAGATGATGCGTTCGCGTGTCATCGCCCCGCGCGAGCCCTTCATGACCTGCATGTGGCGGTCGACGGCATCGGCCCCATCAATAAGGATGTCGAGTTCTTCGAGCAGCGCGAAGTCGGTGATCTTGATCCCGAGCGAACGGGCGAGGTCCTCGGCGGCTTCGGAGGCGGCAACGCACTCGATGTCGAGTCCTTCGTCCTTGACGCGTTCGGCCAGCGCGGCGATGCCGCGTGCGGCGGTACGGCCTGCGCCGAGCCCGACCTTCATGCCCGATTGGACCTGTTCGACGGCTGCGTAGGCAAGCGTGTCAGATTGGAGTCGTTGATCACTCAAACTTAATCCCCTGGGCGAGTGTAAGTGTATCACTGAAACCGATGGTGCAGGTCTGGCGGCGCATATAGGCCTTCCATGCGTCTGAGCCCGATTCGCGCCCGCCGCCGGTGTCCTTCTCGCCGCCGAAGGCCCCGCCGATCTCTGCACCGGAGGTGCCGAGGTTGACATAGGCGAGCCCGCAATCGCTGCCTGCGCCGCTTGGATCGAGGAAGCGTTGGGCGCTGTTGGACGAGCCGGTGAAGATCGCCGAGCTGAGCCCCTGATCGACGCTGTTCTGCATGTCGATCGCTTCTTCGAGTGTCTTGTAGGTGAAGACATACAGGATCGGCGCGAAGGTCTCTTCGTGCGCCATGGGCAGATCGTTGCTCTTGGGTGCCCGGATGATGGTCGGCTTCACGAAGTGCCCACCGGCCAGTTCGCCGGTCTTCACCTCACGCTCGCCGCCGGTGATCAGGGTGCCGCCCTGTTCCTGAGCGGTCTTGACGGCATGCTCGAAGGCCTGGACTGATTGCTCGTTGATGAGCGGGCCCATGAGGACGCCTTCGGCGAGCGGATCGCCGATGGTGACGGTTTCGTAGGCCTTGACCAGCTTGTCGCAGAAGTCGTCGGCGATGGATTCGTGGATGATCAGGCGTCGGCTGGTCGTGCATCGCTGACCGGCGGTCCCGACCGAGCCGAACACGGTCGATTTGAGTGCCAGGTCAAGGTTCGCGTCCTCGGCGATGATCACCGCGTTGTTGCCGCCCAGTTCAAGCAGCGACTTGCCCAGACGCCCGGCGACAACCGAGCCAACATGGCGGCCCATGCGGCAGGAGCCGGTGGCGGAGATGAGGGGGTAGCGGCGATCGCGGATCATGGGCTCGCCGACGATGTCGTCGGTGCCGATGACATATTGGAAGATGTTCTCGTAGCCCATCTCGCTGGCGACGCGTTGGGCGATCTCGTTGGTGGCGATGCAGGTCAGCGGTGCCATGAGCGATGGCTTCCAGACGCAGGTGTCGCCGCAGACCGCGGCCAGCATGGCGTTCCAGCCCCAGACGGCGTTGGGGAAGTTGAACGCGGTGATGATGCCCACGGGCCCCATCGGGAGCCACTGCTCTTTCATCGCGTGCTCGGGGCGCTCTGAGGGCATGGTCTTGCCATAGAGCTGGCGTGACTGACCGACGGCGAAGTCGGCGATGTCGATGGTTTCCTGGACCTCGCCGATGCCCTCGGCCTTGATCTTGCCCATCTCGAGTGTCTCGAGCGAGCCGAGTTCTTCGAGCACATCGCGGTAGGCGTTGCCGATGCGGCGCACCAGCTCGCCACGCTTGGGTGCGGGCACCTTTCGAAAGGACTTGAATGCCTCAACCGCGTTGGCGGTGATGCGTTCGTAGTCGTCCTTGCCGTCGAGCTTCACGCCCGCGATGGGCTTGCCCGTCGCGGGGTTCATGGAGAGGATGATGTTGTCTTTCTCGGGTGTCTCGTCGCCGCGGACATCGGTGATGACGCGAGGGTGCTTGTCGAGGCCGAGTTTGGTAAGCAGTGTGTGGGTCATTGGGGAACCATATGCGTCGGGCGGGGATTGGTCGCACCCCGCGTGTTGGATTTCACCGATCGGTGGCGGTCATTCGGCGAGGAAGCGGCGCATCGCGCTGATATACGCGTCGTAGGCCTCGACCTGCGGGATATGGCCGATGCCGTCGAGTTCGACAAGCTGTGCGTTGGGGATAAGCGACTGGGCGTTTTTGCCGAGTCGCTCGTATCGTCCCAGGGTGGCTCGAGCCTCGGGCGAAACTAGGTTCTTCCCCAAGGCGGTGCGGTCGCGTGTCCCGATGATGAGCAGTGTCGGGACGCGGATCTGGTCGAAATCGTGGATCACAGGCTGGGTAAAGATCATGTCATAGGTCAGTGCTGACACCCATGCCAGACGCTCCTTGTCCGGGCTCTGGGTCCAGTTCATCTGGAGCTTGGCGAGCTCTTCGTACTCGGGTGCCCAGTTGCCGTCGTAGTAGCTCGCACGCATGTAGTTGCGGACACCGTCGGGGGTCTTCTTGAGTTCGTTGGCGTACCACTGATCGATCGTCAGGTAGGGGACGACATGCTGCCAGTCCTCGAGCCCGATGGGATTGACCAGGATGAGCTTCTCGGTTCTTTCTGGGAACATCAGCGTGAAACGCGACGCAACCATGCCGCCCATCGAGTGCCCCACCACGGTGATCTTGTCGGCACCGATCTCGTCGAGCAGGTTGTTGGTGTTGGTGGCCAGTGCGGAGAACGAGAACTGGTAATGCTCGGGTTTGGAGGATTTTCCGAAGCCGATCTGATCGGGGATGATGACACGGTAGCCGTCGGCCAGGAGGTCTTTGGCGGTGCGTTCCCACGAGCTGCCGGAGAAGTTCTTGCCGTGCAGGAGCAGGACGGCCTGTCCGTTGGGCTGATCGGGGCGGAGGTCCATGTAGGCCATTTCGAGCGGTTGCTGCTGAGACTCGAATCGGTAGGCTTTGACTGGGAAGGGGTAGGTCACGCCTGTGAGGCGCGCGTCGTAGCGATCGGGCTGGAGTGCTGTATCGCTGGCGGCGGCGGGTGTCTGCACGCTGGCGCAGGCACCCAGCAGCAGCGTGCTGGCCAGGATCAGTGGAGAGCAGGCACGGGCGAATCGTGAACAGATGGTGGATGCAGGCACGGTGGAGACTCCTTGTTGAACAACCGTTTCCAGGTGATGGTAGCCCGGGCGACCGAGGCATCACTTGGCCACTCGGCGTGCGCCTTGTCGCCCGAGCGGATATGGTGTGCGTGTGCAAAGGGACCCGAGTAACAAGCAGGGATGGGTGAGACCCAGGGTCGGGCTGCCGGTGGCGCACATCCTGGCGCTGGCGCCGCTGGATGTGTGGCTGCGCATGCTCGGGCGGGCCGACGGGATCAAACCCCGATACTGGCCCCGGATGGCGTTCGTGCTCTTCACGAGTTTCGTGGGCACGGCGATCTCGGCACACGAGCGGGTGCTGTGGTTCGTGTGGGGCCTGATCCCGATGAACCGGGATCGGCTCAGGCAGTACCAGCCCGATGTGGTCGTGATTCTGGGGTATTACCGCTCGGGGACGACCCACCTGCAGAATCTGCTGGCGTGCGACGATCGGTTTGTGACACCGCGATGGTACCAGTGCCTGGCGGGCCAGGGGTACCTGTTGGCGTGGACGGTGGTGCGGGTGATGCTCGTGGCCTTTCTCGGGCGAACACGCCCGCAGGACAGCGTGGGGTTCGGCCCGGAGTGGCCCGGCGAAGACGACTTTGCCCTCGCGAGTTGGGGCGGGTGCTCCTCGGTCGCGGGTCGTCACGTGTTCCCCCAGAATCAGGATCGCTGGCAGGGCTGGCATACGCTGGAGGGGCTGGGAGACGGGGATGTAAACCGCTGGCGACGCCTGACTCGTCGGTTTGTCTACAAACTCACCCGGGGCAGCACCCGCCGGGTCGTGCTGCTCAAGACACCCAGCCACACGGCACGCGTTGCGGAACTCGATCGGCTGTTCGAAGGACGGGTGCGCTTTGTCCACCTGGTGCGCGAGCCCGGCGCGGTGATCGACTCGAATGTGCGACTCTTCCATGCACTCCGCAACCACGCTCTGCAGGACCTGCCCGATGTGCAGGACATCCGGGATGGGATCGTCGAGGAGTACGAAGCGACGGAACGCAAGTGCGTTGCAGAACTCGAAGCGCTGGGCGATGATCGATGGGTCCGTGTGCGTTTCAAAGATCTGAAGCATGATCCCATGGGTGTGCTCGGCTCGGTGTATCGCGGGTTGGGGCTTGAGTTTGATGCCGGCACCCAGGATGCGGTGCGTTCGTATCTGGGATCGCTCGGGTCGTACAGCAATGCGCGGGCATCGATTGATCTAGGCGCCGTTGAGGCACGCGAACGGGAAGTCTGCGCTGCGATGCGTACGCGCTACGGTCTCGACGCGCCCCCCGTGCAAGGCAAAGCCGTCGAGTATCGCCCGCGTGCTTCTGCGAATTTCGGACGCGGGATCGTGGGCGCGTTGGCGGTTGCGATGATGTGCTGGGGTGCGTGGCTGGTGCTTGTGGGCGGGATGACGGCGGCTGGTGCACAGATGCGTATGGTGGCGTTGGTCTGGCCGATCGGGGCCCTGATCGGGATGGGCGCCCGCAAGGCCGGCGGCGGGCGGGGAACCAGATTGCTCGGCATGTGGAGCGCACTGCTCACGATCGTCGTGGTCGTGACGGTGCTCTTCCCCGTTTCCGTGATCATCTGGAACTGGGCCAAGGACGACGGGTTCGATATGTGGTGGTATCACAACTGGCGTAATGTGCGGCAGGCGCTGAGCGGGACCTCGAGCATGGTGCTCGTCCTTCTCGGGGTGCTCAGCGCGTATCGGCACGCCTCAGAAGAAGGTCCGATTGTTCCCGGGCGGTGAAGATCGTGCGGTGGGCGTGAACCCGGGGCGGTTTTCGGCTAGTGTGGTCTTATGTTCAAGCTGTTTCTGGTCTTTGCGGGTGGTGGTCTCGGGGCGTCGCTGCGTTACGGCGCTGGTGTCCTGATTGCACGATTGACCCCCACCGGCGCGGAGACCCCCCACTGGCTGAGCATGTACCCCGTGGCCACGCTCATCGTCAATCTGCTGGGCTGCGGTCTCATCGGGCTCGCATGGGGACTGCTCGGTGATCCTGAGGATGGCAACGAGGCGCTGCGTCTGGCCCTGATCGTCGGGGTGTTGGGCGGCTTCACCACCTTCAGTTCCTTCGGCTGGGAGATGCTTGACCTGATGAACAGCGGGCGTGTGCTGACCGCGGTTGTGTATGCGATGATCAGCGTCGGGGTCGGGCTGGTGTGCGTCTGGAGCGGGCACGGGCTCGGTCTGTCACTGAACTCGGGTGTTTGAGAGAGGACGGGACGCGATGGATGTCTATATCATTCGACACGGAAAGGCGGAGCAGGATTCGCACAGTGGGCTCGATCGAGATCGGGTGCTCAGGAAGAAGGGGCACAAGCAGGCCGAATGGATCGCTGAGCAGTTGCATGCGCGTGATCCCAGGCCTGCGTTGGTGCTCTCTTCGCCCTACCCCAGAGCCAAGGAAACCGCGGCCCCGATCTGGGATGCGTTGGGCATGCAGGCACAGATCGATGATCGGCTCGGAGCCGAGCGATCACTCAGCGACATGATCGATGTGCTGCATGATGCACGCGGCAGCGGCTGTGTCGCGCTCGTTGGGCATAACCCGACCTGCGCGCGTCTTGTCAGCGCCTTGTGCAATGGGCTAACGACCATGCCCGGCGGGCACCGAACAGGCGAGGTGGCGCATGTGCGCATCGAGGGCGATGAGTTGATCGGTGGTGGCTCGTTGATTGAACGGCTGAGGATGGAGTGAAGGGTGGCATCAGCCATCAGCCGTCAGCCATCAGCCATCAGCCATCAGCCATCAGCCATCAGCCATCAGCCATCGATTGTGCCTCCCCCGTTCCTGACGGGGGAGGTGTCACGCGCAAGCGTGACGGAGGGGGGGATCAAATTACCAATCGCCTCCGAGTTACTTCATGGGAGTGCCCCATCACCAACGGCCCCGGAGGGCCCGTGCCCGCCGCATAACTTGGGCGTGTTGGGCCATGGCCCCCCAAGTACCACTCAACGCACGGGTTGCCCACCTATCGGCGGAGCAACCCGTGGCACCCAGTCCACCCTCAATCACTCAGCATCGGCTGATCCGCATCAATCAACTGCTCTGTCAACCATCGGTCGATCTTGGGGACTTGCAGGGGCAGGCCGGCGAAGATCAACTCGTGCCCCAGTGGGTAGGTCCAGCGTTCAGGGCGGCCGAGTCGCTCGTAGAGCAGCTCGCCCGTTTCGGCGGGTACGGCCTTGTCGTTGTTCGCGTGCAGGATCAGCACCGGCGTGTCCTGAAGCATGGGAGCCGTGTGATAGGCATCGAGCTTGGCGTACTCCAGATACCGCTCGCACAGCGTGTCGATCAGTTCAGGCGCCGGGTTGCCCAGATCATCGCTGAGCGGATCAAAGTCGATGGTGATCGCGTCGATCCAGTCGCGGTAGTTCGATTCGATCATGATGCGCATGAAGTTCGCCCCGCCGGCGATGAGCACCGCGGCGTCGTAGCGGTCGGGGTCGTAGGCGTACACGCTGGGCAGGGCCATCGCACCGCCGGACATACCCACCAGCACAACCGGGCGATCGTTCAACGAATCGTTCTGCCGGAACGCGTGATCGATCGCTGCCCTGGTCGCGTAGGCGCACTCGGCGATGCGTTGATCGGCGCTGGAGGCAATGCGTTTGGCGACCGAGTCAGTGTGGCCATCGAGGTAGGGCATGTTCAGGTGCTGGGTGAAACGCGAGGGGTGTGAGAGCATGCGGAGTACGGCGTAGCCCCTGTTGTGCCAGTACCGCTCGCAGGCTTCGACGATGGGCTCGGGTGTGCCGAACATGCCGGGGATCAGCACGATCGTGCCCAACGCATCACGGTCGGGGCGTGGGTTCTTGAAGGTGAACCATGTGCGTTCGATCGCGACATGGTCCTGATCCTCATCGATGGTCGCCCCTTCGGGTGCGGCTTCACGCGCGGAGACATATTTGAAAGCGAGATCGGGCGGGTCTCTGCGCGGCTCGTCGTTGTTCAGCGGCTCGACGAATACGAATGAGCCGGGGCCTTCGACCTTGAACTTGAAGCCGGATTCGATGCCCAGCCCCGAGGCGAGTTGGGCGGCGTCCTCGTAGTCCTGTGGCGTGGAGCGTCCCTGGTGGTAGCGTGAGTAGTGCACGGCTCGCAGATTGGTTGAGGGGTCGAGATCGATGATCACGCCGCGTGTTTCGATGTCGTTGCCCCAC
Source organism: Phycisphaerales bacterium JB052 (assembly GCA_043100965.1). Taxonomy (GTDB): domain Bacteria; phylum Planctomycetota; class Phycisphaerae; order Phycisphaerales; family UBA1924; genus UBA1924. The sequence goes on from JBICHR010000003.1 coordinate 124,427, forward strand.
CGAGCGGGCCAGTGGCCTGACTCGTTGTCGGTGACGGTCTCATTGGAGTCCGTGCTGGCCGTTGTATCGGCGTGCGAACCGGAGTGTGCCAGCCCCATCGGGGCCTGCACTGCCCGGCAGGCGGTAAGCGTGCTGAGCGAGATCATCAAAATGAGACGAAGAAGCATCATGAACTTCCCTGTTCTGGTGGATCGTCGGCGGGCCCCGGGTCGATCATACAGCAAGCCAGCCCAAAATCGAAGCGTGCACCGGGCACGCGCTGCATATGCTGGGCGATACGCACGAATCTACCGATTGGATCGGCATGACCGACACACAAGCACCAACGCAAAGCAGCAATGACGAGATCACCGCCCCCATCCCGATGATCCGGTGCGGGCTCGGCGGCGTGCTCATGGGCCTGGCCAACCTCGTCCCGGGTATCTCGGGCGGGACCATGCTCGTGGCCTGCGGCATCTACACCCTGTTCATCGACGCGGTCTCCGACGCGACACGGTTCCGATTCAACCGACGCATGCTGCTCGTCCTCGGGTGCGTCATCGTCGGAGCAGGGCTGGCGATCGGTGGCTTGGCCAGTTTGATCCACTTTGCGTTGGTCCACCATCGGTGGATCATGTTCAGCATCTTCATCGGGCTCACGCTCGGCGGCGTGCCGATCCTGTGGGCGATGGCCAAGCCCATCAAACGCGATACTTGGATGGGCTTTGTCGTCGGTGTGATCATCATGGGCGGGCTGGTGATCGCGCAGGAGATGGGCGGCAGCGGTGGCGGGCTCAGCGGCCCGTTCGGACTGATCGTCGGCGGCGCGGCGGCGGCCAGCGCCATGATCCTGCCCGGTGTATCCGGCGCGTTTCTCCTGCTGCTTCTCGGGATGTATGAGCCGATCATCGGCGCAATCAAAGACACGGTTCATGCGCTCAAGGACGGCGATATCTCGGGCGTGATCGATCAGTTGGGCGTGATCATCCCCGTCGGTATCGGTGTGCTGCTGGGGGTGGCGATCGTGAGCAACGCCCTGCGATGGGTGCTGCACCACCACGAACGCGTCACGCTGGGCGTGCTGCTGGGGCTGATCGTCGCGGCACCGGCGGGGCTTTACCCCTTCCGCGACGGCGTGCTGCCTCAGGTCGGCGACACCATCAAGGGCGAGCTGGTGACGGCGGAGAACCTCGAAGAGATGCAAGCGTCCGACAACGCGAAAGACTGGGATCAGCGGGTGTTCACACCGAGCGCTGTGCAAGTCGGCGGGTCGCTTGGGCTGATCGTGCTGGGGTTCGGGGCGACGATGGGGATTGCGCGACTGGGAAGGGAGAGGAAGGATGAATCAGACTGATACAAAGACGTTTCGGCGACCTTTTTACTTTGTGATTGTCGGATTGATGGGGTTTCTCCTGCCTCCTGTGATCTTGCTGTACACCGTGCTCAGCGGACAACTGGGTGAACAGGATTCAAGTTTCTTTGGAATGATTGCGGTTCTTTGGATCATGATGTTGGCTGCATCCGTTCCCCTCTGGATCGAGTATCGTCGTTTCCAAGTCCGATTGACTTCGGATTCGGTTGAGCTTCAGGGTTGGCGACGCACCAAATCACTCTTGCTGTCCGATTTGCAGAGCATCGCGCACGAGCCAACAAAGATCGTGCTCAAAGATGCAGCTGGCAAACGGAGGATGGAGATCTCGACGATCATCAAGGGTGCCAAGCACCTCGAGCAAACCCTACAAATGGTGTGTGAACAGAACCAGTCCGCACCGACTTGAGTTGAAGCGACTGGGTGCGCCCTCGTGCATCAGTGCCCCATCTGCTGCTCCAGCGAGCTCTTGATCATGTTGCGCATCATCTTCACCTGCCCCGCATTGAGCCCGGTGTCTCTGGGATTGACGGCCATTGCCTGTGACCAGGTATCGCCCGTGGGTTCATAGCCCATCTCGATCAGTGTCTCTTCCAGCCCGGGCATGTGCCCGGCGCCGTAGAAGATCGCGATGTCCTGGTAGTTGGGGTGCTCGGCGATGGTGTCCTTGAGATACTCGATGACCACATCGTTGCGCCCATCGACGATGACGGCCTGCATGGCCTTCTGCTGCTCCATGATGTCCGTGGTCTCCACCAGCGCCAGCATGTCCATCATGACCAGCTTCATCATCGATGAGAGCTGGGGCGAGCGGGCGACGAAGCCGAGCACGAACCCGGCGATCTTGGCCGAGAACGATTCGCCCTCGAGCATGTCCAAGATCATGAGCGAATCATCGCCGTACTCGCTCAGAGCGTGCTGGAGCTGGTTGATATCCATATCGGCGTTGATCCAGTCGGGGTTGGTGGTGTCCATCTCGTCGAGTTGGAACGAGACCCGCAGCGCGTTGGCCAGCTGGGTCTGGATACCCTCGGGTGTTTTCTCGGGCATGTCACCATCGTTGAACTCGTGCTTCGCCGTCTCGCTGATGTCTGCGTTGACACCCTCGCCCCCCCGCTGCTGATCGGCGCCGTAGGAGGTGAAGGTGATCTGGCTGCGTTGGTGACCATTGGTGATGTTCACGGCGTGCTCGGTCGCGAAGGCACGCCCCCATGCGTCGTGCTTGATCGAATCGACGATCGCGGCGATGCGCGGGTCGTCGGCTTTGCGCAACGAATCCATGTTCTGCGGGAACTCACCATGCGTGATGCGGTATCGCTGCGCGATATCGACGAGCAGCATGAGCCGGTCGCGTGTGGCCTCCACCTTGGCCTCGTTGTCGAGGTCCGGATCGATCGGATCCAATCCAGCGGGCTTGACGCCCTCGAAGAGCACCGTGTCGTAGCCCTCGAGCTGGGCCTGCATGGCTTGGTAGTACGGCTGATCAGCGATATGAATCGCAGAGACCAGATGCACACGGGGATTCTCGCCCCAGGGGTGTGAGAAAGTCCGCGTGCACATCTCCAGCACGATGTCGCCAGAGTCGCGCTCGATGACACGGCTGTATGGTTCGTTGGCAGTCGCGGTCGCACTCAGCAGTGCGACGACAAGGAAGAGCTTGAGCTGGATCAGCATGGTGTTCTCGTTTCGAAAGGAAGGAAAATTTCGCGACACTCTATATTACCGGAACCAAACCCATTCGGATGCGGATGGTGTCCCCGGCGTAATCGGGACCAGTTGGGAAACACATGTTCACCTGAAGTATTGACTTACTTTCGGGTGAAGTTCTTGTGCTTCCTCGTCGAGATCAGTACGATCAGAATCCTGCTCAGGAGGTCCCTCATGTACACAATGCGAAGATTGATTTTTGTCTGTGGCACCGCGATAAGCTGCGGTGCGGCATCGGCGGCTGAGCCCATCACCCGCCCAGCAGACGACAAAGACACGGTGCGTCGGTCAACCGTGCATCGACAGCTCGTGCCCCACATCGATCATGATGAAGCGGACGCTCAGCGAGGCAACAATGCAGCGGAGTTCCCACACGAGTTCCGTTCCATTGATGGCTCGGGGAACAACCCGCTCCACATGGATTGGGGAGCCGCCGGCACCGAGTTTCAACGCTTGATGGCCAGCGACTACCCCATCGCCGACGGCTCTATCCCTGCTCGTGCCAACGGCCCCAGCGCCCGAGCCGTCAGCAACGCCGTCTGCGCCTCGCCGGGAGACCTGCCCAATGATCGCGGGGCCTCGGACTACCTCTGGCAATGGGGTCAGTTTCTCGACCACGACCTGACCGAGACGCCCATCACCGATGACACGCTCGATATCACGGTGCCGACAGGTGATGAATGGTTCGACCCGTTCAACACCGGCACACAGGTCATCGGCATGCACCGCTCGGCGTACAGCATTGACGACGCGGGTGAGCGCCACCAGTTCAATAACATCACCGCCTACATCGACGCATCCAATGTCTATGGCTCTGAAGATGAGCGTGCACATGAGCTGCGCACGAATGATGGCACGGGCATGCTCAAAACCAGCGAAGGCGATCTGCTGCCGTACAACATCAATGGCTTCGATAACGCGCCAAGCGCTGACGATCCCACGATGTTCCTCGGCGGCGATATCCGGGCCAACGAGCAGGCGGGGCTGACGGCGATGCACACGCTCTTCGTGCGCGAGCACAACTACTGGGCCCAGCAGATGGCCGACCAGTTCCCCGATGCCGACGGCGATGAGCTCTTCGAGCGTGCTCGCGCAATTGTCGCGGCCGAGATGCAGGTGATCACCTACCACGAGTTCCTGCCGCTGCTCCTTGGCGAGAGCTGGATCGGGGACTACACCGGATACAACCCGGATGTGCCCCCCAAGATTTCCAACGAGTTTGCCACGGCCGCCTACCGCGTTGGGCACACCATGCTCTCGCCCGAGATTTTGCGTTTGGAAGCGACCGATCAGACCGCCTCGGAGGGCGACCTGGCGCTCCGTGATGCGTTCTTCAACCCTACCGCGATCTCGACCTACGGGATCGATGGGATCCTGCGTGGTCTGGCCGGGCAGCGGGCGCAGACGATCGACAGCTTCGTGGTAGATGACATCCGCAACTTCCTCTTCGGCCCTCCCGGCAGCGGCGGGTTCGACCTGGCCAGCCTCAACATCCAACGCGGACGCGACCACGGGCTCCCCGACTACAACGCCTTGCGTGTGATGGTGGGCCTTGATGGCGTGACCAGCTTCGATCAGATCAGTGACGATGCCGATGTGGTCGCCGGGCTGGCCAGTGTGTACAGCGATGTCGATTCGATCGATCCTTGGGTCGGGCTGCTTGCGGAGAAACACGCTCAGGGCTCGATGGTCGGGGAGACGCTGACCCTGATCCTCAGCGACCAGTTCCAACGCCTCCGCGATGGGGATCGGTTCTGGTACGAGAGTTACCTGCCGCAGCACATGATCAACATGGTCGAGTCGCAGACCCTCTCGAAGATCATCAAGCGCAACACCGATATCGGTGACGAGCTGAGCGACAATGTCTTCATCGCGACCGATCCGTGCCCCGGTGATTACAACAACGATGGCAACCTCAACTTCTTTGATATCAGCCTGTTCATGGCGGGCTTCTCGAACGGAGATGCCCGGGCGGACTACAACGCCAACGACGGGGTGTTCGACTTCTTCGATGTCAGCAGCTTCATCGCCGAGTTCAAGGCCGGCTGCCCGTAACTCCACCCCGGTGAAATCAAATACCAACGAGAAAAGCCGGCACATTGTGCCGGCTTTTCTCATCCAGATGCTGTATACACAGTCTGAATGAGGAGGGGTCTGGGTGTGCCGCTCAGGGGCAACCGGACGAGAATGCGGACAGGAACGCGCTGACATCAAAGAAGTCGTACGAGCCATCACCCGTGAAGTCCGCGACCGGATCTTGGGATGCAAAGGCACTCAGGAACGCGCTGACATCGAAGAAGTTCAGTTGCCCATCTCCCGTCAGATCAGCTGCACACTGATCTGCCGGTGGCAGGGCGATATCGCCGGGCTGCACCGGGGGAAGCCCCTCCTGATCGTTGGGGCCGAAGCTGTCCCCGAGCGTGTAGGTAGACCCGTCGATTGAGAAGGTATTCACCTGGCTGAAGTAGTTCGGGAAGACGCCCTGCCCTACCGCCGCGTGATAACCGGTGTCATCGCGTGACCAGTCGATTGTCATGCCCTGGCTGTAGTTGTTGTCCTGCGGCAGGGTGATGAGCGAGGTAAGCGGGTTCGACACATCATCGGTGACATAGATCATGTCCGAGTTGTGATCCTGCAGGTACATGTTCCCCTGCGAGTCGAAGGCAAAGCCATTGATGATGTGTGGCGTCTGCAGACCGGAAAACAGATCGATCGGTGTTGCGGCACCGCTCACGAGATCGATCTCGTAGAGCGTTGTCATCGAGGCCTGTCGGGTGTTGATGCCGTACATCTTCCCGTCGGCGGGGTTGAATGCGATGTCCTGAAGGCTCTGGAGGTTGAACCCCTGCGGGGTGGCCTTGCCGGTCTGCATGTCAACCCGGTAGAGCCCCGAAGCGGCACCACCGGTTGATTTGTAGAACGAGGCGTAGGCCCAGAGATTTCCGTCGGCGTCGAAGTCCATACCTCCGAAGCCGATGTTCTCCACATCCATCGACCCGATGACGGTGTAGCCACTCGGGTTGTGCGGATCGAACATGATCAGGTCGTCTGAATCGTCGGCGTTGGTATTCAGGCTGTTTGGCGCGTAGGCGACAGGCCCGCCGGCGAGGGCGAGGGTGGCACACGCTGCGAGACAGCTCAATGCGGTGGTCTTGCGGTACATACTCATTGTTCCTTTCGTGGGTCATTCTGGTATGGAACAAAGGTCACCGACGCCGGCGTGAGGCCGCGCAACCGGCGAACCCTAGCAGCGCGAGCGCCCCCGGCGCGGGGATGTAGTTCACCTGCAGGTCATCGAGAACAATCGGCGCACTGGGATTGGTACTGCCGTGGATCACGACGCGGGTGAACGCCTCGTCCGAGTGCCAACCGTGCCACTCCCAGTTGTTGAGCGGGAGTTCGAGCGATTGTGTTTCGATGAGGTTGTCGTCGGCATCGAAGAAGCTGATGTTGCCGCCGCTGAGGATATCGGCGGTCCCAAAGTACCCACCGAAGTCGGTCGCGCCCTGGCTGAACTCGATGACCGCCCAGCCCGTGGGGAAGCCGCCCATGAAGTTGCCGTTCCAAGCGAAGATGGTCTCGTTGGTCAGGAAGCTGTTGAGATTGATCGCAGCGATCACCTGGTTGGCCAGCTCGTCGGTGATGGTCGCGGTGCCATCGAAGATCGGGACCTCGCCGAACACGCTACCGGGGGAGCCGATGAGTTCGAAAGTCTCGTAGTGATCGCCGAGGAACGGGTCATCGATGCTGGACACCGCCGCCGTGGCGGTCGGGACCATCGCCGCGGCGATGATGGTCAGTGCGGGCAGGGTTGCGTGGTGCTTCATGATGATTCTCTCCAAGAGTTGAAAATGAAACGATGCCGGTCGCATCGACTGGGGGGAGGCGTGATGTGACGTTCCAGCAGTTGGACCCGCCGTGCCTCATGGTCACAAACGACAGACTACAGGGTGTTTTTTCGGGACGCAAGCGTTTTTGCGACTGTTCGCAGAAATATCTCTGCAAACCCTTGGGCCTGTGGTATCATCTCCTCAGAATGGCACGCGTTCCTTTCTCTTGGCTCCAAAACGCCGAATACTGTCTATGAAGATGACCACCCAACCCATCACCACATCAGAACCCAAGCCGTTCTCGACGGACGCACAGGAAGTCGTGCGCGGTCTGCGGGGGGCTTTCTCGGAGCTGCTGATCTCGATCGGGGCCGATCCCAGCACCCCGGGATCAATCAGCGAACACCTCGGGCTCAATAAGAACCTGGCGTGGAAGATCTCCAAGATCATCGGTTCAGACGATACCGCGGCCGCCCTCGACCAGATGCCCGGCCCGCCGGGGATCAAAATCCTGCTCAAGGGCATCGAGAAAGCAAAGGCCGATCGCCCGCTGGTGCAGACGGCTCGGGATGCGATCAGCGAATATGAGCGACTGATCGCGGTGCACTCGGGTGATCGTGCGACAATGGAAATGATGGGCAGCGCCTTGGCCACACGAGGCCAGAAGGCACGCGATGAGCAGCACCGCAAGCTGCTCTATCAGGGCGCAAGCTATGTGTGGGGGGCGCAAGCCAGCACCCTGCTCAAAGTTGGCGTCATGCTGCCGGGGCGAACCCCCGGCTGCGCCGACTTCGCGACCGTCAACGCGTTCATCGACTTCCGACGCATCCGGCCCGATGTCACATGGATCATGTCCCGTCGTACCAGCAGCAACGACGACCGCCAATCGGATCGGATCTTCGCGTGCGAGCCGATCGACCCGGACTTCGCGGGAGATGATGTGGCACCGTTGATCGGCGCGTTTTGTTCGGACCCGCTACCGGAACTGCGACGGGTTGAAGACGGCGACGCCATGACCTTCGAACTCGTCGAGGGTCGGGTCGGGAACACCGGTGCGCTGACATGCGTCGCGGGGACCATCCATCGTGACCTCCCGTTGCACCCAACAGCTGACAACAAGCGTGGCAGCAACTCGGCCAGGTGTGAGATCCCGGCGGAGCTGATGATCGTCGACATGCTCTACCACAAGGACCTACGGATTGAGCTCCCCCCCACCGTCGCGTTGTACTCCGATGTCGGCGGCATGAGCAGCACGCATGTGCGCACCCAGCTCCAGCTCAACGAGCAGCTCATCGATCTGGGCGTGAGCAATAACCCGGCGCCAACGCCCGAGTATCCACGCTACCGCTCGCTCATAGAAGCGGTGCTCTCACGCACAAGGAACACATACAACGAGTTCCATGCTTTTCGTATGAAGATCGCGTACCCGGCGTATCCCACGGCGCTGGAGATCAACTACCCGCTGCCCGAGCCAAGCTGACATCGCCCGAAACAGCCGAAGCATCTTGCCCCTGGGACACGAGCTCACGGGCAAGCGTCTCGATGGCACGCGTCAGGATCTCGATCGAAGTTTGATACTCTTCCAGGTTGATATGCTCGTTGGGCGTGTGATCCAGCGCGCTGTCGCCCGGGCCGTACGCGGCGATCGGGCACTTCCAGATCGGCGCGACGACATTGAGATCGGCGGTGCCGGTCTTGAGCTTGGGGCGTGGCCGGTGCCCTTGCGCCCTGATCGCGCCGCTGATCGCCCGGACGACCGGGTCGCTGCGGTCCGTTGCGTGCGCCGCCTCGGCCCCTTCGAATGTCAGGTCGATGCGCAGCTCGGGGAACTCGTCCTGATGGGCATCGCGCAGGTTATGGAGCATCTCGATCAGTTGGTGGGGTTCCAATGAGGGCGGGAGGCGGAAACCGGATTCCAAGCGTGCGTGCTGCTCGAGCCCGTTGCTCGTTGAAGCAAGCTCACGCAGCGTGGCCTGGATCTGATCGAAGGCACGCGGAATATCCGTGTTGAACAACTCGACACGCTCAAGCACCGTATCCCAGAACGCATGGATCTGATCGCACGCCGAGCGTTGTTGCCCCGCGGTGTGTGTGTTGGGACAGGTTGCCCGGGCGGTCATGAGCAGCCGGCCTTTGTAACCCAGGGTCACGCCGTCGAAGCCGGAGGGCTCGCCAATGATGCACGCGTCGGGCGACCAGCGTGGGGCCAGATGGCGCGCCCCCACCGAGCCCGATGTTTCCTCGCCCACGGCCCCCGCGACACGCAGGTCCACACCATCCGGTAGCTCAGCGCGTGATGCGGCGATGAGCATGGCACACAGCGGCCCCTTGGCATCGACACTGCCGCGCCCGTAGAGATCGCCCCCCTCGGTCTTCACACGGATATACCCCGAAACCGTGTCGATATGACCGAGGAGGGCGATCTGAACGGCGCGGGCCTGCGTGTCGTTCAGCGTTGATCGAAGGGCGATCGCGTTCCCTACTTCGTCGATGTGCGCATCAAGACCCAATGCCGACGCGTGACTCACGAAGACTTCCGCCGCGTTGCGTTCGTCGCCGGAGACGCTTGGCTGTGACACCACATCATACAAAACTTGGGCTTCTTGTGTAAGCGATTCGCGTTCGATGTTGTGGCTCATGCGTTCACCGCCTGTGTGATTTCGGTTCCTGTGAAAACCGTGCCTCGTCCGGCACGAGCGGCGGTGATCGGTCGTTCACCGCCCGCGCTCCCGATGACAACGCGTTGGACGCCGCCGTTAAGCGCTTCTTCCGCCGCGAGCACCTTGTTCTTCATGCGCCCCTTGGCCGCATCGCGAGCGGTTTCGATCCCCTCGTGCGTAACCGACTCGATCAGTGAACCTGGATCGGTATGATCGAGCAGCAGCCCAGGCACATTCGAGAGCAGGAGCAGCTCGTCGGCATCGATCGCAACAGCGGTCGCGGCCGCGGCGCGGTCGGCGTCGACATTAATCGCCACTCCCTCGGGTGTGATCGCGGGCGGGGTGAGCACGGGCACACGCCCGAGATCCATGATCGTGTTCAGGAAGTCCGCATCGACCGATTCGACGCGGCCTGAGAGGTCATCACGGATGATCACCGTGCGCCCATCCTGGACCGCGCGGATCGCGCTCTTGCGGCTGCCGACCCAGATCCCCGCGTCGATCCCGCTGAGCCCGACGGCATCAACCCCAGCCGCACGCAGCGACTCCACGACGGCCTTGTTCACCTTGCCGCAGTACACCATCTCGAAGATCTCGAGGGTTTGCCGGTCGGTACGGCGCGACTGGTGTCCGCCTGGGCTGGTGATGGTCTGGGTGGGGTGGCCCAACGCCTCGGCGAGCATGTTGGTCTCGTGCGAGCCGCCGTGCACAAGCACCACGCGGTTGCCGGCGTTGGTCAGTTCGGCGATCTCGCGGGTCAGGTTGGTCGGGTCGATGCCCTCGCCGCCGCCGACCTTGATGACGATTGTGTGTGGGGTGTTGGTGTTCATGGTGGATCTCTCGATTCCTGATCGTCGTTTATGCAGGGTGCAGGCCGGGGAAGGTGAGCCCGGTGGTCTCGGGCAGCCCCAGCGCGATGTTCATGGATTGGACGGCCGACCCGGCGGCCCCCTTCACAAGGTTGTCGATGGCACAGAAGGTGATGACGCGACCTGACCGCTCGTCGATCGAGAATCCGACATCCGCGTGGTTTGAACCCACAAGGATGCGGGGGTCGGGGAACTTGTGCGGCCCCTGGCGATCGGCGACGATGCGTACAAACGGCTCATCGTTGTACGCACCGCGGAAGAGCTTCCAGAGCTGCTTGGTCTCCAGGCGTTCGGTGGTATCGATGTGTGCGGTGCAGAGCACGCCCCGCACCATGTCGATGGCGGTGATGGTCGCGTCAACATCAAGCTCGGCACCGAGGTTCTGCTCGACCTCTGCAAGGTGGCGATGCCCTGAGGCGCTGTAGGTCCGGGCCGTGCGGGCACGAACCGGGTGGTGTGACCCCGCACTGGGGTCAGCCCCCGCCTCACTCGAACCGACCTTGACATCGCAGATCGCCCGCTGCACGAGCCCGGCATCCGCCAGCGGCTTGAGCGCCAGCGTCATGGCCGTCGCGTTGCAACCCACGCCTGAGACCAATGAAGCACCGGCCAGGTTGGCCCGGTTGACCTCGGCCAGCCCGTACTGTGCCGTTGCCAATGCGTCCGGGTTTGGGTGGGCCTCGTTGTACCAGTGCTGGTACCGCTCGGGGCTGCGAAGACGGAAATCCGCCGAGAGGTCAACGATCAGCGGTGCGATCTCACGCCAGCGATCGATCTCGCCTGCGGCCTTGCCGTGTGGCATGCACAGGAAGAGCACATCGCACGCCTCGACCTCATCGGGTGCGCAGAAGTTGACATCAAGGTGCCCACGCAGGTTGGGGTGCGAGCGAAACACGGGCAGTCCCTTGAGTCGCCGGGAGGTGACCTGCGCGATCTGGGCGTTGGGGTGCCCGAGCAGCAGACGCATGATCTCGCCACCCGTGTACCCTGAGCCGCCGACGATGGAAATACGAAGCGGGTTCATGTGAGCACATCCCCCCTCAAAGATGCGCCCACAGAACCCGCCTCTCTCTCCGACTCTCTCTCAGCCGGTGCGCCACAGCCACGATCAGCGGGTTGGATGTACCCGCCGATCGGCTGTGACTGCGACGCGTGATTCATTGCGATGTCCAGTGTGTGCTGTGCGACGAGGCGGTGAATCTCCACGCCCGTCGTGGTTGTGGAGTTTCTGAACTCCATTGAGTGGTTGATCTCATTGACCAGCAGGCCCTGACGCGGGCATTCGAGCAAATCGACGGCCGCGATGTCCGCCCCGACCGCTTCCACGGCCCGCACCGACAGATCCGCAAGCTGTTCGCTCACTTCCAGACCCGCCGCGACGGCCCCGCGTGCCGTGTTTGTCAGCCAATGCTCACTGCGCCGTTCGATCGCCGCGATCGCTCGCCCCCCCACCACGAACACGCGGATATCCCGCTCTGGCTTGTCGATATGTTCTTGGGCGTAGACCACATGGTGCCCCGTCGATCCCAGCACCTCGCGGTGCTCAAGGACCGCCTCGGCCGCATCGCGGTCGTTGACACGCGAGACCAGGCGTCCCCATGAGCCCACCGTAGGCTTGATCACGCAGGGGTATCCGAGCTGCTCGATCCCCTGCAGACCCGGCTCGCTGTCGACGGCGACGCGCACCTCGGGGGTCGGCACGCCCGCACGCAGCAGGGCCAGTGTGGTTGTGAGCTTATCGCTGCACGCCTCAATCGCGCGGAGCGGATTGATGCAACGCACACCCAACGATTCAAGGATGCGCACACTCGTCAGCGTGTTGGTGAGACTCAGCGAACGATCGAATACCGCGTCGTACTGGGCCCACTCACCGAGCTGGGCGGGGTTGAAGACGACATGCCGCAGATCAATCGGGGTCACCTCGACCCCGAGGTCTGCGAACGCGTCGATGAGCATGCGCTCTTCAACCCGCAGCCGTGTGTATGTCATCGCGATTCTCATTGGTTCTCTCCGGTGTGTGCGTTGCATCGTGTCGTGCGTGAGAATCGCTCACTCGCCCCAGTCTTCTTCGACCTCGGGTGCCAGCTCGAGGGTGATGGGCTCGGTGCTGATGACCTCGAGCTCAGCGGTGCACTCGTTGCAGCGGGCGATCTCGCCGTTGAGCGGGGCACGCTCGAAGCTGATTTCGGCGTCGCATTCGGGGCAGGTGGCGGTGATGGTCGCGGTCGTCATGGCTGAATCTCCTGTGGTTCTTGCTGTGGGACTTGGCTGGTTGCCGGTTTGGAAATGGTGCAAACGAATAAACACCCCTGAGCGTGAGCGTCAGGGGTGCGTCTGATCGGTGTCGTGTTGAACGGCTTTTAAGAAAGCGGCTCATCGACCCAAGCGACAGTCACAGCCCAAACGCTCGCGGCGTATTTGGCTTTGCACTGTTTCGCTTTTTTGGTCGAGAACTGGTTCATGGGTGGTCCAACACTACCCAGCATCGGCCATTGGTCAAATGAGATTGAAAAGAAAATACGCCGCGGGCCCGGAATCAGGGTGTCTCGAAGCGGGCAATCTCCGTGTACGATCGCACCGAATCGACGAAGTGTGCCCGTTTGACGGCCTGATATCCCGGATCGCTGAAGAACCGCTCGCTCGTCGCCTGATCCGGGAATGACATCAAAAATAGTCGATTATAGGGGTCCGTTGCCTCCCCCTTGAGCAACTCGCTCACCCGCATGTCATAGCGGAACGCCCCCCCCATCGATTCAAGAATCGGGGTCATACCCGCGCGGTAACGCTCATACCCATCCTCATCATCGACACGCATGCCGATCAGGATCTCGTAACGGTGTGTCTCGTGACTCATAAACAGGGCTCCCGGCATCCGCACCTCAGAACCCGTCGTACGACGCATCACTGCGGAGGGTTTGCCGATTCCTCGCCTTGCTGTGCCTGCGGGTCTTTGCTTTGGCGATACAACTCGTAGCTGAGCAGTCGGCAGGGGATGTTGCCGTTGTTGAAGGGCAATCGTCCTGCCGCACGAAGTCGCACCTGCGTCGAGAGCGATCGGCTCCCCGTGAATACATGCCCGGTATACCCCGCGCAGCGATCCTTGAAGAAGAACCCGATATCGCGGTACACCTGGCGCAGCTCCTCGGTCTCGCCCAGGCGAATGCCGTACTCGGGGTTCAATATCACATGCCCGTGCTCACCGTCATCGAGGTGCGGCACCGGTGTATCACGGAAATCGCAGAGTTCGAACTCGATCAGGTGATCGACCCCGGCCGTCTTCGCGTTGCGTCGGGCCGCGTCGATGGCCTCCGGGTCGTGGTCGCTTGCGATAATTGGCATCGGATCTGCGATCGGCGGCTTGGATTTGCGCGCCTGGCGTCGCATCTCCAGGTACGCATCGTCCAGATCCAGCAGCGTGTGCAGCACGCTTGCGTCATTGCGCTGCAGCCCCGGGGCTCGCCCGGCCATCATCAGCGCCGCCTCGATCGCAAGCGTGCCCGAGCCGCACATCGGGTTGACCAATGCCTGTGTCCCGTCGTAGCCCATCCCCATAAGCACCGCGGCCGCCAGCGTCTCGCTCATCGGCGCATGGTGCGGGAGCTTGCGGTAGCCCCTGTCGCTCAGACGCGTGCCGTTGACGTTGAGATACAGCCACGCCCGGTCACCCTTCCAGACGAGTTGGATCACCACACCGGAACGGTCCGGCCCCGAGTCCGGTCGCTCGCCGGTCTTCTCTTTGATGCGATCCACGATCGCGTCCTTGAGCAGCAGGTTGGGGTACATCGTGTTGGTGACGCTCGGGTGCGAGACGTTCGAGCTGATGCTCAGGTATGCGTCGTTGGGGATCAGCTCTTCCCACGGGAAGGAGCGTGCCCATTTTTCCAGCATCTTGAGCGAGGTGCAGCGGGTCTTGTCGAGTTGCCAGTAGACCTGCTGTGCGGTCCGAAGGTGCAGCGTCAGGCGGAGCGCCTCTTCGAGCGTTGCCCCGATGCCGACCGAGACCTTGTCCTCCCCCTGGATGTCGTGCCCGAGCGCCTCGACCTCGGCACGAAGGTACGGCACGATGTGCTCCGCGCACGAGATGCGGGTCAATCGCTTTTTGTGAGGATCAATCGCAGCCATGAACCCGGACAATAGGGAGCAACAACACAAAAAACCGCCCCGTCGGCAGAACCGGCGGGGCGGTGAACACAAGCGCTGTACAAGGAGCTGAAGTTTGTACAACGCAGAATCAGGGCCCGCGGAATACACTCCCGCGAACCCCGGGTTTGGAGCTCATTATGACACTCGGCGACGCCGGGCCATCGCCCCCACGCCTGCCATGGCCAGCAGGCCCATCGCGCCCGGTGCGGGCACGAGCACATGCTCGACATACTCGATTGCCTCTTCGTGAAGGTCCTCCTCAAGACCCGCGTTGAACACGGTGTAGATCACATGCGAGTCTGCTGCGCCGGTCAGCGAGAAGGTATTGGCCAGCAGGTAGACCCCCGCGTCAGCGCTGGCGTCGATGGTGAAGTCGAAGTGCTCATCGAAACCACCGACCTGATCCGCGTCGTAGTTGATCGAGAACCCGGCGACGGGGTTGTTGTCGAACGCGGTCGAAACACTCGCCGGGCCGAAGCCGAGCGTCATGGCGTGCGATGCCTGAGAGAAGCCCACGCTGCCCGTGCCGTCCCAGTACATCAACGCCGAGGTCAGCGTGAAGCTCACCTGCGTGTTGTCCAAGAGCGAGCCCTCGGCGATGAAGATGCCGGGCTCATCCGCGTACCAGTTAGAGCCACTGATGTCCATCTCAGCCGCGAAAACACGCTCACCGAACTCGGTGATGACCCCGGCGTCGTGATCCCCAAGACCGACGCTGGTCACGCCGTCGATGATCGCCAGCCCGTAGTCGGCGTCTTCGCCATGGGCAAGAGTCAGTGATGCGGCCGCGCCGCACACGATGATTGCTGCAAGTTTCATGTCATTTCTCCTCACAAATGGGTCTCCAAACCCGAGAAAAGTGTGATCCGTGTTATGGGCATCCGTTCGTGTACGAGGTCAGGAAGGTGCTGACATCGAAGAAGTTGAACTGCCCGTCGTTGTTAAAATCAGCGATCGAGTCCTGCGCGTTGTAAGCCGTCAGGAACGCGCTGACATCGAAGAAGTCCAGCGAGCCGTCGCCGTTGATGTCGGCCAGGCAGGGCGACCCGATCAGGTTGTCCTCGACCCACGCGATAGCGTCGTTGAGTTGGCCCTCCCCCTCACCCTGTGCGAACAGGATGTAGAGCGGGTCCGATGGATCGACGCTGCCCGATTCATCCCACAGCTCCATTTCGAGCAGCCAAACCCCCTCAACCACCGGCGGGAGCCCGCCGTTGAGCAGATACTGCATGTGGTGATGGAATGTGGCGCTTGCTGTCGTCGATGCCTGCCCGAAGACGATCCCATCGAGACGCGTATCCGTGTTCGGCGCGACGATGTTCTGCGCCGCAGCACGGACGGTGATCTGCTCCGTCGCGATCGTCTCGAAGTCCATCGCGACATCGTCCCACACACGCGGTGCGCGGAGGATCGAGAACCCGATGTACATCCCGGGATTCAGCTGTCCCAGTTCCGCGTTGAACCCCGGATCGTTCGTGAAGTTCGGGAACCCCTCAGCACCGAGGACTGCGGACTTGATCTGCGAAGGATACACCACATCGCCAGAACCCGGATCGATCACACCCGTGACGATCTGGTTCTCCTGTATCGCGAGTATGAAGTCCGCGTCGTGCAGATCACTCGCGTTGGTGAACGAAATCGCAAGTGCGAGCGGGATGCAGGTGCGCATGATGTTATTCATCTTGATCTCCGATCAGGATTACCCGCCGTTGGGCGGGCTCGCTTCTGGGTGGAAAAGGTTGTGTTCTGTATCGCGATACATCTCGTCAAAGCTCAGGGTCCGCACCGAACCATCAAAGAATGCGGCGTTGCTCTTCCCGTTGGGGCTGGTGGGATCGCCACCGTGCGCGTTGAGCCACATCTGAGAACTGGCAAAGGTCGCGCTGGCGGTCTCAGAAACAAACGAGAAATCCCACTCGTTCGGGTGCACATGGTCGGCCTTGGCAAAGTCCGCCTCTGAATCGATCGGCTCCCCGAATCGACGGGCGATGGGGGTCATCATGATCATGTGAATCGTCTGCGATGTGCGTGGGATGCGATTGATGCGCGTGTACGCGTTCCCCTGGTCGAGGCGACGACCGGTCACTGGGTCGGGGTTGAGGAACGGAGCCACGCTCTGGGCTGTATACCCATTGAGCCCGTAGCTGGTCAGACGAGCGATCTCCGGCTGGTCGGGGTCATTGCCAAAGTCGTTGTCGGTCAGCAGATCCTCATTCTGCTCGAACCAGGACCGCAGTTGGGCGAGGGAAGCCCCCTCATCGCTCCCCCCGTCGTCCAAGCTCAACCAGATCGACCGATCAACCGGCGAGAGCAGCGACTCGGGCGCCGCGCCGTAATCTTGCAACGCGATCAACCAGGTCGATCGGATGTCCCCCGCCAACGAACCGTGCGGCAAGGCCGCGTCGATAAGGCGTCCCTTGTAATCTTCGATATACATCTGGTGGGCCAGCTCAAGCTGGCGCATGTTGGACTGGCACACGATGCGCTGAGCACTGGCCCGAGCACTTGACAGCGACGGGAGCAGAATCCCGATGAGCAACGCGATGATCGCGATGACCACAAGCAGTTCGATGAGCGTAAAGCCGCGCACCGTTCCTCGGATGTTTCGTGCATACATGATGACAATCCCTGTCATGAGCCCAGCGCCGAGCATTGGCGCAGGAGAAACCGTGACGATCTGAAAATCAGTCCAGCAGTTTCAGCAGACAGGGGGTGCGCGGGCGGGCGGCTCGCCGTTGACGCGGAATAGGCAAACCGCACATACCGGGGCGAAGCGGTCGGCCTCAAACCCGGGCATCGCAATGACTTTGGGTGCATCAGCCACCGGTGCAAGATGCAGGCCCGACAGCCCGAGACAGATCGAACACTCGTCATCACCCTGCTCGGGCGATGGCGCGTCGTTCCGCTCGGGCGCGTGCTCACCTGATGCGTGGTCGCACGATGAAACGCGCTGCTCAGGCGTGTGATGCGAGATTTTGTGCAGTGCAGACACCACCCCGCCGCCCTGAAGCAGCAGGAGCAGAACCATGGCACAGCATGTGATTCGCAGCAGACGCATTTCTATTGAGAATAGGTTATCACCAGCAGGAAGGATGTCAACCCGCAAATCCCGTTTCAGAAAAACTTTACGCATGAAAAAAGCCGTCCTTCTGGACGGCTCATTCGGAACGGATCGGGAGGGATTCGAACCCTCGGTACAGGTTTACCCTGTACACCGGATTAGCAATCCGGCCCCTTCAGCCTCTCGGGCACCGATCCAGTCTGTGACGACCGAAGCCGACCACGCTGCATTCTCGCAGGGCTGACGATAGGTACCCATGCTCGATGCTTCAATCCCCAAGCACCTCAAATGCACACAAGCCCCCCACAAGGCCCCAAGGCGTGTATCGATCATGGGTGGCGAGACGGGCTCGGGTGCGGAGCCCCCCTCGCCCGATCGGCCACATGGGCCCAAGCGTCGTGCTGGGCATTGCCGGCTGTGTCCTACCCACCCGGCGTCAGTGACCGAAACGGTCCGTTCTGTGCATCGGCGTGTATGCTCAGTCGGCCCCCTCTCCGCCCTGGCTGTTTTCCAGCATGTTGCGGAGGTACTTGTTCTCACGCCGGGTTGCTTCCAGATCAAACACGAGGTATTTGACCGAGAGACGCAGGTGGTCGAGCGACTCCTGGAGTTCGCCGATGGTCTTCTTCATGCGGGTGTGGCGCTGCTGGGTCTCTTTGGCCAGCTGCTCGAGCTTGGGACGCTCTGAATCAGGAAGCGTGTCGATCTGCTCGAGGAGGTTCTGAAGACGGCTTTGGAACTCGTTCTCTTTCATGTCTGATTCCCTTCTGTATTGATGTCCGCCGGCGATGCCGACTGATCAACACATGCACGCGGGGGACCAGAAGCCGTGCCAAATGCGCACGAACAAGCGTGGTCCGGGAAGATCCCCTCCGTGGGGTCCAGACAGTCCGTTTTGAGCATCCGTGGGTTTTTCGATTCGTCCGGGATCCTTCCCGAACAGGTCCGGCTGTGCCGGGTGTTGATTTTCATCAACGCGGGCGGTGCAGCTTCTGCAACGCTCGCTGGGCCGCGGGAGGGGCGGACTTGGCGATCTGCACCAGCTCGTTGGCCGGGACATTGTTCGCATCACGCACCACCTGAGAAAGGTGCTTGCGAAGATTCTTTTCGAACATCCGATAATATTCTTCCAGCTCGTGGCGATTGAACCGAGACAGCGGATCCGCCAGCCCCGACTGCGCCGCTGCCCAGTCGACCAGCCCCGCACCCTCGCCGTCATACTTATACAGATCCAGCGTGGCCCGCAGGCGTTGGGCCTCATTGGTGAACGGGTCACGGGCCCGTTCGGGGATCCTGGTCATGATCTCCATCAGTTCCTTGTGCCCCGCCGACGCGATGGGCAGCGGGTCGTGGTGCGCATCATCCTTGGGCCTGAGTACCTCGGCCACCTCCCCAGCGGGCTCGATCGGGGCCACCCCGGTCATCACCGTTTTCAGCCCTACTCGACTGAATCGCACGCTCAGTCTCTGGCACGCCTTGCCCTCATGGCTCGTCGCCCCGGCGCTGACCACGGTCCCCTTCCCCCACTCGGGCATGCCCGAGTGGACGACCTGGTCGCCGATTTTGAAACGCGATTCTGAGCCCGGGGTGGTCCCGAGCAGCGATGATGATGACATGCAAACCTCGTATATGGTCCTGTGAACACCGGCGACCATTCCCGCTGACCCCTCAAACGCCGCACGAGCGTACGGCGCTGGGCTGGTCTCAAACCCGGTGCGTGTCTATACTTGCCCCCGCGCAGCCCTCTGGTCAACCAGACCGGCTCAAAGCACCGGCGTGTGCGATCACACCCCGGGCAAGCACGAAGACGAAATAAGGATAGCAGATGATCGAAGCCCTGAAAAGTGACGAAATCGTCGAAAAGGTCGGCGGCAAGTTCAAGCTCACGGCACTCATCCAGCGTCGCCTCGAGCAGTTGCTCGAGGGTGCCCGTCCCCTCGTGCCCCGCGACGGCAAGACCGATCTCGAGATCGTCGTCGAGGAGATCATGCAGGACAAGATCACCCTCGAGTTCATCGACCAGGCCCCCGAAGCCGTCGAAGAACCCCTGCTCTGACCCCCTCGCACCCCAAGGGGTGAATTTCCATGACATCATCATCAGATAACGCGAAGAACTGGCTCGCGCCCGATGTCCTGCGCCCCAATGTCGAGGGTAAGTCGATCCTCGTCGGAATATCCGGCGGCATCGCGGTCTACAAGGTCTGCACCGTCGTCTCGCGCCTGGCCCAAGCGGGTGCTCAAGTGACCGTCGCCATGACCCCCGCCGCGACCAAGTTCGTCGCCCCCATCACCTTCCAGGCGCTCTCGGGCAACGCGGTCTACACCAGCTCGTGGGAACACATCGAGTCCAAGGACCCACAGCACATCTCGCTGGCCGACCGCTGCGACCTGGCACTCGTCGCCCCATGCACCATGGACATGCTGAGCAAGCTCGTCCACGGCCGCACCGACGATGTGGTGACCCTGATCCTCAGCGCCATCAACCGCACAAGGACCCCCGTCATTCTCGCGCCCGCGATGAACGACCAGATGTGGAATCAGCCGAGCAACCTCCGCAATGTCGCCCTCGCCGAGCAGGACGGTTTCAAGCAGGTTGGCCCCGGCGTGGGATGGCAGGCCTGCCGCCACACCGGCACGGGTCGCATGAGTGAGCCCGAGGACATCTGCCGGGCGATCTGCGATACGCTGGGCTAAGCCAAAGACAACCGACGCACCTACGAAAAAGCCCCGCACAACGCGGGGCTTATTGTGGAATCAACTGCTGATCAGCCCTTGATCGACTCCATATCGATCACAAACCGGTAGCGCACATCGCTCCGCTTCATTCGCTCGTAGGCCTCGTTGATGTTCTTGATGTCGAGCAGCTCGATGTCGCAGGTCACGCCGTGCTCGGCGGCAAAGTCGAGGACCTCTTGCGTCTCGGGCAACCCGCCAATCAGCGAGCCCATCAGTTTTCGCCGACCCATGATCAGTTGCGTCGAGTCGATCGGGGTCTCAATCGGCGTGATCTGCCCCACCACGATGTAGGTGCCGTCGATCTTCAGGCAGCCCAGGTACGGGTTGAAATCATGATTCACCGGCACCGTATCGAGTACATAATCGAGCGAGCCCGCGACCGCTTCGAACGCGCCGTCCTTGCCCGTCACCACGACCTCGCACGCGCCGTTGCGCTTCGCTTCTTCGACTTTGTCTTCGGTGCGGGTGAAGACAATCACCTCGGCCCCCATCGCTCGTGCGAACTTGATGCCCAGGTGCCCCAGCCCGCCCATGCCGACGACGCCCACGCGGTCGCCCTTCTTCACGCCCACATGCTTGAGCGGCGAGTAGGTCGTGACGCCGGCGCACAGCATCGGGGCCGCGTTCGCTGGCTCCATACCATCGGGGACTTTCACGACGAACCGGTCGGATACCACGATGTGGTCCGAGTACCCGCCGTAGGTGATGGACCCGTCATGCTTGTCCTCTCCGTTGTAGGTGAAGACCGAGCCGCCGGTGCAGTACTGCTCGAGCCCCTGATTGCACGACTCGCACGCCCGGCAGGAGTCCACCAGGCACCCAACGCCGACAATATCACCCTCTTTGTACTTGGTGACCTCGGACCCGACGCCGGTGACGCGCCCAACGATCTCATGACCCGGGACAACGGGGTAGATGGTCCAGCCCCAATCGTTCTCGACGAAATGCAGGTCCGAGTGGCAAACGCCGCAGAAGAGGATGTCGATCGAGACATCGTCGGGACGCGGCTCGCGTCGTTCAAATGACCAGGGTGCCATGCCCGAAGTCGCGGACTGTGCCGCGTATGCCTTTGTTGCGCTCATGGTAGATCAGCTCCCTATCCGTTCCCGCAGGTGTTATGTTCGCGGGATCATAGGTACCAGAATCAACCATCCGATTCGAGCGTACCGAGATACTGCTCAAGCAACCGATCGAGCTCGGCAAAGACCGATTCATCGAGCCCGCTGGTCAGACGATGCAGGTTCTGGACATGGTCCTCGATCGCCCGATCGATCACGCGTTTTCCCTTCTTCGTGAGGGCGATGTGGACGCTGCGGCCGTCATCGGGGTTGGGAACACGCTCCACGAGCCCGCCCTTCACCAACTGGTCAATGCGGTTGGTCATGGTCCCCGAGGTCACCATGGTGTTCTCGATCAGCTCACCGGGCGAGAGCTGGTGCGGCTCGCCGCTGCGCAGCAGCGTCGCCAAGACATCGAAGCTGGCAAGGCTGAGCCCATGTGCCGCGAATACGGGCTCCATCTCGCGTTCGATGATGCGGGAGATGCGTTTGAGCCGCCCTGTCAGCCCCATGGGCGTGACATCCAGGTCCGGGCGGACCCGCCCCCACTGCTCGAGAATACGGTCGACATGGTTCATGAAGGAGGATATCGGCAATTTATCTTGAAATCAAGAAATATATCTTGACCTCAAGCCATTTGCCTTTTATCTTGACATCAAGACAACAAAAGGAGCACCCATGAACGCCACACAGACCAGCACAGACACACTCTCAATCGCAATCTTCGGGGCCTCCGGCCAAGTCGGGCAGCGCCTCGTCGCCGAGGGCGTCCGTCGCGGGCACCGCATCACGGCGATCGCCCGCAGCACGCCCGAACCCGGGATTCACCCGGAAGGAGTCGATCACCTGAGCCGAGATGTCCTCAGCGCAACGGACCTCCAAGAGATCATCGGGGAGCACGACATCGCCCTCAGTGCCCTTCGTCCGCCCGCGGGACAGGAGTCGCGGATGGTGGAGATGACCGACCGGATCATCGACGCATCGAACCGCTCAGGAACGCGATTCATCATCGTCGGTGGAGCGGCACCGCTCATCACCCCGGACGCGCCCGCGCACACCGTGCTGACCAAGCCGAACTTCCTGCCCGAATCGTCCGTCGCGATCGCGCACGCGTCGCAGGCGCAGTTCGAGGCCGCGCTCCCGAAGCTTGGATCGCTCGGCACCTATTTCTGCCCACCCGCGATGCTCGTGCCCGGCGAGCGTACCGGCACCTACCGCACACACCACGACACGCTCGTCGTTGATTCGGACGGGCAATCTCGGATCTCGATGGAGGACTACGCCGTCGCGATGTTCGACGAGATCGAAACACCCAAGCACACGGGCAAGCACTTCACCGCAGCGTACTGAACCACGACCCCATGACACATATGAAAGGACCACGACATGCTTAAGGCACGCGTCAACAACGAGACCTGGATGATCCAGCAACCCCACCACGCCCAAGTCAGCGGGTTCCTCGCGGCCCATTGGGGCGGGCCCAACGGGTTTGTCCGACCTGGGTTCGAGAAGAACGCCACACACCCCGCGAAGTGGCGCGACGAGATCGTGCTGGGGATCGCGGAGCACGACAACGGCTGGTGGGAGACCGAAGCCATGCCCCGGTTCTCCGCGAACGATGGGCTCCCTGTCGGGGTCGGTGAAGCCGCACCGCCGACGGAGGAAAACGAGTTCGGCGCATGGCACGCCGGGGGCTTTGAGCGATGGTTCATTGGGATCGATCGGCTCGCGACGAACCACCCGTATGCGGCGCTGCTCACGAGCATGCACGCGTACTGGTTGTACGCGGTGGTTTTTGATGACCTGCACACACAAGATACCGATCTGCGTCGTCACTTCGTCTTCGGCTCACCCGAGGTAGCCCAGGGACTGGTCAGCGACGAAGAAAAGGCCCGCGCGTTTCTCCTGGAACTCTCGAATGTTCAGACGAAACTGACCGAGCGGATCGCCAAGGACTCGACCATGGCGCGGGCGTTGGAACCCGAGCACCTCGACAGCCACGCTCGGCTGTTGCAGTTGTTTGACTCGATGTCGCTCTACCTTGCACTCAACGACACAGAGACGCATGCACTGCCACATGTCCCCCGCGGCGGGTGGAGCGACCGCGTCACGCTCCACTGGCAACGGCTCGACGATCGCACGATCGGGCTCGACCCGTACCCGTTCGACACCGAGGGGCTCGTCGTTTCGATGCCCACGCGGATTGTCCCGGATACTCCGTCTCCCACTGATCAGCCCATGTCCCGGTTCCTCGCGTCGCCGCTGGAATCGATCGAGTTCCGGTTCGTGCCGTTGAGCTGAACTCTTACTCCAAAGCGCCGCCCGGGCGAGCACATGGCTCGGCCCGGGCGACGACAAGAGGGGCATCGAAAAGAAAAAGAGAAAAAACGGTGCCCTTCCCATGAAACAGACTGATTACGCCATGACATCCGCCAGACGTGCCCCGAGCCCCGCAGCATCACGCAGCGCCCGTTCCCGTGAGCGATGATGACGCTCGTCGTTGAACTCCTGATACTCCGAGGCGATCTCATGGATGTCCGCCTCGGCGATACCCAGCAGGCGCGTCGCGATGGTCCGCAGGTGCGGGTTCATGTGGTTCCACCCGTCGCGGACGCCACCCGGCTCGAACCCGAACTCGCCCCGAGAGGACAGCACGACAAGCGATTTGCCGCTGAGCGTGCTCTGGATCGGGAAATCCCCGCGCTCAAGATCAAACGAGAAGGTCTCGCCGATCCGGATGATCTGATCGACCCAGGCCTTGAGCGCCCCGGGAAGACCGTAGTTGTAGAGCGGCGACCCGATCACGATCACATCCGCTCGGCGCACCTCGTCGATGAGGGCCATGGACTCGGCGAGCGCATCCTTCATCTCTTGGGTTCGCTGTTCGGGCGGAAGGAACCCCGCGCTGATCCACGCTTCCGTCACGATCGATGGGGGGTTGCGACCAATATCGCGGGGCAGGACCTGAACGCCCGGCTCGCTCGATCGCCACCCATCGATGAAACGCTCGGTGAGCTGGCGCGTGATCGACCGATCCAGGCGTGCGCTCGCATCAACTCGCAGCAAGACAGTCATGGTGAATCTCCCTCTGAATCCCACGCACACGGCGCGTGGTATCGTGAAGTTGTCGCAAGTCTGAGAATCAGCCGACGGGGCGTCTCCGCCGCGCCAGCCGAATGAACAGTGAGAAATGAACCAGTCCGTTACTCCGCGTGCTCCGCGAAGAGCTTGGGCCAGTTCTCGTTCGCCAGATCTACACGCCCGACGAAGTCCGCGTTGAACTTCTCAAGGATCGCCGAGTTCACATTCAAATACAGCTTCCCGTTGCGGACCTGGGCGGTTGTGATATCCACCGGCAGCAGGATCCCAAGCGAGACGCCGTAGGCGCAGAAACCCCCGTACTGCGGCGCGTAGCGCTCCGGGTTGGACTCGAACTCAGACTTGCTCTGCTCGTCCGCGAACAGGTAGGTTGCCCCGCCGTGCGATGCGCGAATCATCGGCGACCCGTTCTTGGGCGCACCACCCTGGAAGAACGACACCGGATCGAAACCAGCCAGACCGATATGGCTTGCACCCGAAACATTGACGAGGTCGCCCCGCGCCGCAGCAATCTTCGCGACCGCCTCATCGGTGCTCCAGACATCGCTCGCGATCATGCGGTAGTTCACAAACGCTGCTTCGAACCCGTCGTACCCAGGCAGTTTCGCCGCCGCGGTCGCGTCAGAAACAACAACCACCTCGAAACCGTCCTCGATCAGGTCACGCATGTGCGATTCGACGCACAGGTTCGCGGACATCCCCGCAAGCACGATCTGGTTGATCCCCCGCTTGCGGAGCTGGAGCGCCAGATCATTCGATTCGGGGCCATACACCTTGTGCGGGCCGACGATGATGGTCTCGCCATCTTCAATATACGGCTTGTACTGCTCAAGCCAATCCGCGCCCGATCCCTCGAGCCCATCAACATTAAGCGGGCCCTTGCGATTGAACATCCCAATGTCGTGCATCAGGGTTTCGAGCGCGCCCTCGAACGCCCAATCATGGTCGTGCGGGTAGTAGTAGTGCGGGCTCACGACGACCTGCGCATCGACATCCTTGGCAACCTCGAACAGCCGCCCGATGTTCTCGACCGTCCCGTTCTCGGACACGCTCTCGCCGACGACGCCCCAGGTCACCCCTTCGGGGCTCAGGAAGTCGTTCTGTGGGTCGATCACAACTACGGCAAAGCAGCCACGCGAGAGCTCCACGCCGGGGCGTGGGATCGGCGCGTCATCGCGGGGACCATCGATGTAATGGACATGCTTTGTCCCGTGCCCCTGCATGTCATCGTCCGTATTGACCATCTCCTGCTGAGACGCGCAGCCCCACGAAGCCGCGGCACAGGCGGCAAGGGTGGCGATCGTGATCATCTGTGTGCTGTTGTTCATCATCCGTATCTCCTACTTCCAATGCGTTGGTGACTGAATACAAACTTGCTGAATCCAGCCCGGACCATCCGGGCCGGTTCGTTGAACTAAACTCATTTCACATCCGGGATGCCCGGATCCGATGCGGGGCGTGGGCCCGGCGCGTCCCAGTGGAACCTGCGTTGCGACACGAGAATCGGAACATCGTTGATGCTCGCCTCTCGACGGCGCATCAGCCCCGCCTCGTCAAACTCCCAGAGCTCGTTGCCGTAACTCCGAAACCACTGCCCCTCGGGCGTGTGCCACTCGTACTGGAACCGCACCGCGATCCGATTCTCACGAAAACCCCAGAGGGCCTTGACCAGGCGGTAGTCCAACTCCCGATCCCACTTCCCTTTCAGGAATGCCCGGATCTCGTCACGCCCGGTGACGAATGTGTCGCGGTTCCGCCAGGCGCTGTCGGGCGAGTACGCCATCGACACGCGCTCGGGGTCCCGTGAGTTCCACGCGTCCTCCGCCGCGCGGACCTTTGCGAGCGCCGTTTCCACCGTAAAGGGCGGAACAAGCTTCCCGGGCGACGGCTCGGGTGTGCTGGCGTGGGTCTGTGTTGAACTGCTCATGGAATACTCCTCAAAGATGTGAACGGATGGCCGTCAGCCCGCAAAGGCAAACGAACCGTGTGGCGAGGACTCGCTCTCGATGTCCAAACCGAAAATGTGAGAGCAAGCAAACATGGTCAACGCGACAACCGAAACGATGTCGGCGATCTGCCGATCCTGAAAGCCGTCCGATCGGAGCTGATCGATCTCCTCAGGATCGATGTGCCCGTACACCTCGATCACTCGATCGGCAAACGACTCGTGGCGCTCGTCCTGCGCGTCCTCGGCGTCGTAATCGGCAAGCCCGACGACAACACGCAACATCGCTTCGTCGTACGAGCATGCGTACATATCTGCGATCAGCTCGGCAACAAAGCCAAGTATGCGAGTCGCCTGATCTGGCTGACCGCCCGCGATCTGCGAGCGCCCTCCCGGGCGATTCATCGATTGCATCCTGCGTGCAACACGCGGCACCATGCTTAAGCCGTGCTCGATCGTCCCTACTACTTCCTGGCTGAGCCCCGTGGCCCACGCTCCTGCTTGTCCCGATGTCGGTCCCATGCCGACCCCCTTTCCTAAGGCGATGCGATACCCACGCCCGACGAGACGATCGCCGGACCTCGCGGGCTCTGGTTGTGTGTGTGCTTAGCGGGCCGACTCAGCGAGTTCGGCGGGTGTCCATTCAACCGCAGCAAAGGCGCTGTCGAGTGGTGTGCTGGCAATGTGGTTGGTGTAGTTCGACATGACCTTCAAAGAGGTGCCGAGAATGACTTCCAAAACGGTCTGCTTGGTATACCCCGCCGCCAACAACGCGTCGATGTCCTCCTGCTCGGGCCAGCCGCGGGTCTCGTTTACCCGCACCGCGAAGACACGCAGCGCTTCAAGCTTCGGGTCTGCAATGCTGGTTCCCTCCCGCAGCGATTCGATCACCTCGTCGGGCACGCCCTGCGCCTTGGCGATCCCGGTGTGCGCCGACATGCAGTAGGTGCATCCGTTGAGGCGATTATTCACCATCAGCACGATCTGGCGTTCGGTCGCCGAGAGCTCGGTCTTGTCGAAGATTCCGGCCAGCGTCATGTAGCCCTCCAAGAGCGCAGGGGCCTCGGCCATGACGCCCAGAAGGTTGGGCAGAAACCCGAAAGCGCTCTGTGCCCCCTCAATGAGTTCCCTTGCAGCGGGTGCGGTCTCGGCGGTGTGAATCGTGAACTGTGTCATGCTGAATCTCCTTCTGATCATGCGATACCCGCCCGGCGAATGGCTCACCAGTGATGCGAGTACGGGTTGTGTGTGCGCCTGAGCGCGAACGACGGCGGTGCCAGCGTGCCTCGGATATGCCCAAGCAACGCGTACGGCTTGCCTCATACTATACTGATTAATCAGTATAGGTCAAACAATCATTCCCTGATTCGGTAAAATTTTTCCACTACATGCGGACATGCGTCCTGAAATCCTTACTTTGCACCAATCCGAGGCGGAATTTCAGGGAATAGCCGACCGCAAAACGCGTGTTGACCTATACTCTTGTGTATAGACAAAGGAGTACCACACTTTGCCCCCAAGCCGAAGAGATGAACTGATCGATGCCGCAATGCGGGTTTTCTACCGATACGGGTTCCACGCATCCAGTCTGGACGACATCCTCAAAGAGGGCGGCATCAGCCGCATGACCCTCTATAACCACTTCAAATCCAAGGACGAGCTAATCTTGGCGGCTATGCGCCGACGCGATGAGATCTTCCGCAACAAACTGATGCGGTTCGTCGAATCCAAGGCCAAGGCCCCACGCGATCGCATCGCCGCCGTCTTCGACTTCCATGAGGACTGGTTCACCGGCACCGAGTTCTGCGGGTGCATGTTCATCAACGCCGCAGCTGAGTTCTCATCCGCCGAATCCGCACCGAGACGCCTGGCGGCCGACCACAAGCAAGAAATCGTCCGCTATCTGCGCGAACTGTGCCAGCAGGACGGGCTCAAAGACCCCGATATCGTGGCCGAGCAGCTCAACATCCTCCTCGAGGGCGCGATCGTTGCCGCCCGCGTGGTTGGGCAAGTCCAAGACGGCGGGGAGAACCCCGGCGCTTCTGCCCGCTTGGCCAAGCAGATGGCCCTGGATCTGCTGGATCGTTGCCCAAAGAACGAGTGAACCCGCCCCCGCCCCCAACATCGCGACAACCCGCTTTTCTCTCGATCTCGCCCGTCCTAGACTTCAGACCTGCCAGACCAAAGGCAACATCAGGAGAGATGGCTGAGCGGTTGAAGGCGCACGATTGGAATTCGTGTGGGGGAGCAATCCCCTCGGGGGTTCGAATCCCCCTCTCTCCGTTTACCAAAGACACCCCCAGCTTTTCACAAGGCCGGGGGTGTCTTTGCATGAACACCCCGTCATAACAGGCCTGTACAAAAACAGTCGATCGCCGCACGAGCCCCGCTCGTTTGGGCTTTGGTCGCTACCGTCAGCCACCAAAGATCGGTCAGCCTGAGATTCAGGTTTGCACTTTCTAGATGTAACTGTTACTCTCGGCGGGCACGACCCCCTTTGTCGGCTGCCCTCGCGTCCTGCGAGCACGCCACCGACCTCATTCCTGATCTGGAGAGCTCAACATGCTCCGCACCCTCGTAATTCTCGCCGCGACAATCATCGCCGTCACAACCGCCTCGGCCCAAACCGGCGCCCCCACATACACCGGCGAGGTCTGTTTCGATGGCTCGGAAGTAACTGTTTCAGTCACTGCCGCCCCCACCGCCACCGCCATCCTCATCTACCCCACACCGCCCGGCGGCGGCTACTACATGACCAATGACGGGGACGGCAACTATTCAGCCACCTTCTCAAACCTCAACGCCGGCACCGACTTCAGCTTCCGACTCGTCGTCCAAGTCCCCGCACAGTACGAATACCCCGCCCACACACTCACCCTCAATGAGGGCTGCACCCCATTCGAATCCGTCAATGACGATGGCGGCGGAGGTGGCGGTGGCAACGATGACGGCGGCTTCGGCGAGGGCGGACTGCCGCACGCACGCGCATTCAGGCACGATGTCGCCGAGGACAACGGCCAGTGGTCCATCCTCATCGAAACCGGCGCGCCCGTCTCACCACTCCCCGGCGTATCAGGAATCGAACTGCGATACCGAATCAACAACGGCCCGATGCAATCCCAGCCCATGTCCGACCTGGGCAACTTCGTCTGGGGACGCGAAATCCCCGGTGTAGCCAAGGGCGACACCGTGTCCTACGCCTTCGTCAAGGCCGTCGGGTTTGAGCCCGTCGACACCGCGTGGTTCGAGCGAACACTCGGCCAAGCCGCACCCATACCACCCGAGGAACCGATCGAAACCCTCGTCGGGCTCCGCTTCCGCGACCGACACGAGAACGAATGGCGTTTCGACCACTACCCCGCCGGGTACGATGTCGGCCGCTCGTTCAGTCTCAAAATCACCGACCACGGCGACCGCCTCGACTTCGAGCTCATCACATCCCCCGAAGTCCCCGTCAACGCCGTCGACATCAAGTGGTACAACCAGGCCGGCGATGTCGGGTTCTGCGATCGCAACATTTCCGCCCTGAGCAAACGCATGGAAGGCGGCAACGGCGTCTTCACCTCGACCATCGACAACCTCGTCCACGGACAACGCGTCGATGTCGAGTTCACGCTCCTGGCCTCGCAAACCTATTACACCGAGTTCATCTACTACTACATGGGCGACGGACGCCTCCAGCGCGAATCCCAGCATCCCTACGCCTACGCCGCGGGCGACGCATCCATCCCCGTCGTCACCGTCAACCAGTTCGCCTTCAACCAGCACGCCCTCAACCTGCAGCCCGACGATCTCCTTGCTTTTATGGACGGCAAGGTGATTTTCGAGACCCGATGGGACGACGGACTGCTCTTCAACCCGCCCACCGCCTTCGACTGCAACGGCGGCCCGGTCAACTTCAACATGGGCCCCAGCCCCGTCTACGAGCCCGACCTGCTGGGCCCGGGCTATACCAACAACTCCTGCATCGAGTGCCACATGCTCGACGGGCGTGGACTCGCCCCCGAGTCCGGCGTTGATTCCCTCGAGGACTACGCCGTCCGCATCAGCATCCCCGGCGCGCCCGGTCAGGCCCCGCAGCCACACCCGCTCTATGGCGATCAACTCGACACCCGTGCCACGCCCGGTGCCACACCCGAGGGCAAAGCCGCCATCGTCTGGGAGATCGTCAACGGCACATTCGACGACGGCATGACCTACGAGCTCCGCAAACCACGCTACGAGTTCACCGACCTCCTCTACGGCCAGTTCGGAAACAACATCCCCGGCGAGCCCGCGTCAACCCCAGCCAGCGAGCCCTATGACGGCGAGGCCGAAGTCTCCGTCCGCGTGGCCCCGATGCTCATCGGGCTCGGGCTGCTCGAAGCCGTCGCCGATGATGAAATCCTCGCATGGGCCGACGAAAACGACGCCGACGCCGACGGGATCTCCGGCAAGCCCAACATGGTGACCGACCTGGCGAGCGCTACCACCGTGCTGGGCCGCTTCGGCTGGAAGGCATCCCAGCCCGACCTGCGCCAGCAGGCCGAGTCCGCCTTCGCCCACGACATGGGCATGTCCACCGACCTCATCGGTGACCAGCCCGCCGAGGTCGATGAGTACACCATCGATTCCATCGTCTCATACCTCCGTGGCCTGGCCGTGCCGCCGCGCGAAAACCACCTCGACCCGGCTGCCCAGCAGGGCAAGGCCCTCTTCGAAGCCGCAGGCTGCATGGAGTGCCACCGCCCGATCATGCGCACCGCATCGGACGCCGAGTTCGCCCCTTACCGCGACCAGATCATCCAGCCCTTCACCGATCTGCTGCTCCACGACATGGGCGAGGGCCTCGCCGACGATCGCCCCGAGTTCGGTGCCAGTGGGCGGGAATGGCGCACGCCTCCGCTCTGGGGCATCGGCTATGTCGGGCATGTGCTCGGCACCCCGACCGATCCGTTCGACCCGAATGGCAATCCCGGACCGGCCAACTACCTCCACGACGGGCGAGCACGCACACTGATGGAAGCCATCCTCTGGCACGGCGGTGAAGCCGAATCCGCACGCGACGCAGTCCTGGCCATGACCTCCGCCGAACGCGATGCCCTGATCGAGTATGTCAAGTTCCCATTCGCAGACCCGGCAACCATCGCCGACACGAACACCTGCCAGCCCGACCTCACAGGCGATGGCAAACTCGATTTCTTCGATGTCAGCGACTTCATCACCGCGTTCCAGACGGCCCAGCCCGATGGCGACTTCAACGGCGACGGCGAGCACAACTTCTTCGACCTCAGCGCCTTTATCGCTGCCTTCACGCAGGGCTGTCCGTAAGTCACTGCCTCTACTTCAGACATGGACCCTCGATCTCGCCTATGGGATCGAGGGTTCTTTGTTTTGATACCGCCCCACGCCCTCCTCATTTTGGATTTCGAGGCGATTCCAACTTTCTCGACAAACCAGTGTCCCCTGGATGCGAGTTTTCACGCTTTGACTCCTAGAGCACGCACGCCAACAACGGGGATCGTGTCGGCGGAGCTCTATGGATTCCGAACGGATTGATCTCTGCAATCAATCTCGGGTGCTGAGGTGAGGGACCGATGATCCCCGTCATCGGTACCGAAGCATCCAGGGTGCCGGGTCAGACACTCCTCGTCTGCCCGGCACTTTTTCGTCTCACCATCCTACGAAAAACCGTATGCAGAGCCAGCACCGGAAAATATCACTTCAACATCGCCGCCGATCAGGGCCCACATTTGGCCGATCCCGTCACGCTGATATACTCAGTGTGTACGAGGTCACCGTGCTTGAGGGAGACGGGCCCAGACGATGGGCTGACACAGCGATGACAAACGACCAGCCAGAGCCCCGCGCAAGCGATGAAGCGCTGCAACACACCAGCCGCGGCGTGGGCGATCTTACCATTCTGATCGGGCAAGCCCAGAGTGGGCGTCAGCAGGCCCAGCAGCAGCTCTTCAGCGAGGTGTACCAGGAACTCCGCAAAATCGCCGCGTCCTACATCCGCCACGAACGCCCCGATCACACATTGGGTGCGACCGCGCTCGTCAACGAGTCCTACCTGCGTCTCTTCGGCATGGAACTCAACACCTCCGCTCTGAGCTTCGAACACCGCCACGCCTTCTTCAAAGCCGCCTCCATCGCCATGCGGCGTATCCTCATCGATCACGCACGAGGCAAAGCAGCCGCCAAACGATCCCCAGGACAGGGTAAGCGGATCATCAGCTGCGACCTCGAAATGGCGACCGAGAATGCTGACCCGGCCGATCTCATCGCCCTTGACGAAGCGCTCCGCAAACTCGAACAGGAAGACGAACGCGCCGCCTCAGTCGTCCAGCTCCGATTCTTCGCTGGGCGACAGATCGAGGAAATCGCCGACATGATGGGGGTCTCCGCACGCACCATCAAACGCGACTGGGAGTTCGCACGCGCTCGCATCCAACAACTCCTCGAACTGCATGACACACAGAACGAGGGTGAGGAATGACCCCGCCGGACGAACAAGCAAACAACACACCTCCAGACCCGGCCAAGGTGAAATCACTCTTCGGCCAGATCCTCGACGCACAGGAAGACGGCGACAACCAACAGGCCCAGCAGCTCCTCGAGCAAGCCCAGCCCGGACTGCGACAAGCCGTCGAATCGCTCTTGCATGCCCACGAACGCGCATCGGGCGCACTCCTCGACGACAAGCAGCCCCCCTCGAATACCACAAGCCGCCAGCAGACAAACCAGCCCGTTCCCACGATCGAGGGCTATGAGATCGGCAATGAGCTCGGGCGCGGCGGATTCGGGATCGTCTACCGCGCCCAGCAACGCACACCGATCGACCGCCCAGTCGCCATCAAAGTCCTACGGCGAGAACTCGTCAGCGACGAAGCGATCAGCCGCTTCAAGTCCGAATCGACGCTGCTGGCCCGCATGAACCACGAGTCCATCGCGCGTGTCTACGACGCGGGGCTCACCGATCAGGGACAGCCATTCGTCGCGATGCAGCTCATCGACGCCCAGCCGCTCAACCGGGCCTGCGAAACGCTGCGTATCAACACCCGGCAACGCATCGAACTCATGGCCCGGATCTGCGATGCGATCCAGCACGCCCACAACCGTGCCGTCATCCACCGCGATCTCAAGCCCGCCAACATCCTCATCGAACAACACGAGAACGAGCTGCTCCCACGCGTCATCGATTTCGGCATCGCCAAGCTGCTCGAAGATGATCCCAACAGCCCACACACCCACACCCAGGCCCGCCTTGGTACACCACGCTACATGAGCCCTGAGCAACGCGCGGGCACACTCACCAGCGATACCCGCAGCGATGTCTACGCGCTGGGCGCAATCCTCTGCGAACTCCTCGCCGGAGATGTCCCCACCGCCGCCAACTCGGGCGGCACCAGCCACGACTCACGCATCACACGACCCAGCAAGATCGCCTCCGATCGAGCCGAACTCACGGCCACCCAACCCAAAGTCCTCCGCGGGGACCTCGACCGCATCGTGCTCAAGGCCTGTGCCGAAGAACCCGACCAACGCTACCCGACCGCTCAGGCCATGGGCGACGATCTGCGCCGCTATCTCAACGGGCACCCCATCATCGCCTCCCCCCCGAGCGTGCTCTATGTCACGCGGAAGTTCGTTCGGCGCCACCGCGCCTCAGTCTCGCTCGCCGCCGTGCTCGGGATCGCCCTCGTCGCAAGCATGGGCATCGCCGCCCTCAAGTGGCGCGAGGCCAACCGACAACGCGACCAGGCCCATGACAGCGCCGAGCGAGTCGCGTTCATCGGCGACTTCCTCCTGGAGATGCTGCTCCTCGCCGCAGACAACAATGTCCGCGGAGCCCCGACCCTCCTGACCGAAGAAGCCATGCAGGAGATCGCCGACCGCGCCAAGGAAGGACTCCGCGACGACCCCGACCGCATGCTCCCCATGCTCGAGGGCATCGCCCGTTTCCAAGCCCAATCGGGCTACTCAAACGCGGGCGCGGATACCATGCGCAGCGCGCTGGACTTTGCCATTCAGCACCACGGCAGTCCCAGCCCGGAGGTCGTCTCACTCCGGACACGCCTCTACGACCTGCTCTGGGGACACGGGCTCGAAGGCGCAAAGGAACAGATCGCCCTGGCCGACGAGGAATCAGCCCAGCTCTTCGACGACAACGACCCCAGACGCCTGCGCGTCCTCCAACGATCCCAAAGCAGCATCGAAGACCTGGAACGCATCATCGCGATCTACGAATCGACGCCCGACATCGATCCCTCCGACCTCTATCAGGCACTCTTGTCCCTTTGCATGCGCCAGCGGTTCAGCCAGACCCCCAGCGACCAGCTCGATACCGCACGACGCCTCTACGAGGTTGCCAAAGCAACATACCCGCCGAAGCACTCCGCCATGATTGATAGCATGATGATCTACGGCGAAGCGATGACCCTATACGCACCCAGCGAGGAAGCCGCCGAACTCCTCAAAGCCGCCTACGACGCGTCCATCAGCGTCTTCGGCTTCGACCACTTCGTGACCGAGGTCAACCGACGCGGGCTCGCCCGGATCTACCGCAAGCTCGGAAGACCGGAAGAGGGAATACCGTACGCACTCGATGATGTCGAATCCGTTGAACGGAGCAGCGGCAGCGACTCGATCCAGTACGCCAACGCGTTGCAAGAACTCGGACGCCTCTACGAAGCCGCCGACCAGTACCATCAAGCCATCGGCCTCTTCGAGGATTCCCTCGCCCTCAAGATCAAGCACTGGCCCGCGGGCCACGGCCAGATCACCGCAAGCCAGGTCCTGCTCGCCCGCGCCTGCCACCACCTCGGTGATGACGAACGGGCCGAACAACTCTGCGTCGAAGCCCTCGAACACCTCCAGGAACGCCGTCATACCGAGAACTACGCCGCCGCGTTCCGCATACGAATCAGCATCCGAGCTCGGGCCAACGACCAGGAGGGCATCCAAGGCCTCCGGACCGAAGCCCGCCAGCACCTCGCCGGGCTGGGCATCCCCACAGAGGAAGTCCTCGAACTCATCCCCGAATAAAAGCGTCGGACCCACCCCTCAGTGTGCCCGACGCCAAACGCGATCGCGTTCAAGGAGCCCGACTCGTTACGGGCAGCCCGCGCTGTACTCCGACAGGAATGTGCTCACATCAAAGAAGTTGAGCACGCCGTCCCCCGTCAGATCAGCCGGGCATGCACCAGTCTCGCTGGGCTGGAACTCGAACGCCCCCAGATCCACGCACAGCTCCCAGGTCGAAACGCCCGTGTTCTCCGTATCCGGATCGTCCAGATTCCTGATATCCCCATTCAGATCAGTAACCACATCGAGCATGTCAACCGGGCCAAGCACCGCACGCGAGTTCCCCGCATCGATCGCCGCCGAACCCGCCATCAGGGTGTAGTCCCCGCCGGCCATATCCACGAACATTGGATCGGCGCTGAAGTTTCCACTCGCGTCAGCCACACCCGTGGGCGCTTCGGGGATCAGCGAGTACGAAGCATTGAAATCTCCCACCCCGGTGTGTGAAGCCGCACTCGCGTTGACAACCACACAGTTGAGCAGGTTCGTACCCGCATCAGCGCGGCTGGACTCGAAGGTATCACTCACGCCCGCCGCGACCACATCGTTATTCACGAAGGTGCAGTTCACCGCGTCGAAGGTCTGCTCATTGCGAACCACCCCACCGATGTTCTCCGCCGAGTTCAGCTCGAACACCGAGTTGAGTGCTCGAAACACATCCTGATCCGAGATCCAGACCGCACCACCCGCGTTCTGCGCGTGGTTCATCGAGAACACGCAGGTGCTCACATCCATGATCGCCGCGCTGCTATTCCCCGCAATTCCAAGCATCGCGATCGCACCACCCCGGCTCGTCGCGGTATTGCTGCGGAACGTGCACCCCTCAAAGCCCGCGATATTGCCGACCCCCGAGTACGACAAACCGCCGCCCTCCACGCCCGTGTTCCCCTCGATCAGGCAGTTCACGAACGACTTCGCGAGCACCCCACGCAGATCAACACCGCCACCATTGCTACCGCTCGTGTTGTTGCGGATGACCGTGCCGGTCACGGTTCCGCCGCCGGACATGTACAGCCCGCCGCCCACGAAATCGGAGTGCGAATCCTCGATCACACAATCAATGATCGTCGCCCGCGAGCTGCCCTCGATCGACACCCCGCCGCCCGCGGTCGTCGAGAATCCTCGCGTAAACACGATCCCCTCGAGCACCACGTCCGTCGAGCTCCCCGAAGACACGAAGCACTTATCAAGGTCCTGCCCGAACACCGTCACCGCGCCCCCGCCCGCGTTGCGAAGCGCCAGGTCCTTCCCGCTCACGCTCAGGTTCTCCGCGTAGAGCCCCGGCGCGATCAGGATCTCATCCCCGCTGGCCGCGTTCGCGATCGCCGCCGTGATCGTGATGTAGTCAAAGTCCACAAGATTCGGCCCCACCGTCAGCGTGTCCGCCAACGTGACCGAGCCCGTCGCCGCCAGAACCAGTGCCATCGCCATGCTGTTCTTCATCGTGTGCCTCCCCGGCCGTGTGTTTCGTTCATCTGAACCCAAACAAATCCGTGCAACCAACCACGCGGCCTCCCGGGTGATCGCGCCCGATGAATACCGCAAACAACCGTGAAATCTGCCTTCCCCCCCCCTTTTCGAGGGGCACATGCCCCACCCCCTCAGTTACAATGCACCCATGCCCACGAACCCAGGCATCCAGTCCAAAGCCACCGCCATCCTCAATAAGATGACGCTCGGCGATGATGCCGATTCCGCGATCTTGGCCGAACTCCTCTACGACGAACTCAAAGCACTCGCACGCCAGATGATGAACACCGAGCGGGCGGACCACACCCTCCAGCCCACCGCCCTCGTCCACGAGGTCTTCCTCCGCCTCATCAACACCGACGAGGTCCATGTCAACTCCAAAGACCATTTCATGATGCTCGCCGCGCAGGTCATGCGACGCGTGCTCATCGACCATGCCCGCGCCACCAAACGCCAAAAACGCGGCGGGGACCACGACCGCATCCCCCTCACCATCGCCGACCCCGAGTCCAAGCAACCCATCTCCCCAGAAACCCTCCTCTCCATCGACGAAGCACTCAACAGACTCCGCGATCTCGATGAACGCAAGGCCAAGCTCGTCGAGCTCCGTTTCTTCGCCGGACTCGACGAGGAACAAGCCGCCCGGATCCTCGGCATCGCCCGCTCCACCGCCTCCAGCGACTGGCGTTTCGCCCGCGCCTGGCTCCTCCGCCAGCTCGCATCTTCCCCAGAGGACGATGCATGAGCACCGAACGCAACAAGTTCCAACGCATCGAATCGATCTTCAAAGAACTCAGCGCGATGCGCGACGACGACCCCGATTCGATCGAATCCCGTCTCATCGAGCTTACACGCGACGACACGGACCTCGCCGAAGAGGTCCGCGCCATGCTCCAACTCGATCGGACCAAACGCAACATCCTCGACAACCCCGCAATCGAAGTCGACCCTCGCCATCTCCACGACCAGCCGCTCCCCGACTCCATCGCCAACTACACACCCACCCGAATCCTCGGCGAGGGCGGCATGGGCATCGTCTACGAAGCCACCCAACGCGACACCAACCGACGCGTCGCCCTCAAGGTCATCCGCACCCGATCCATCCAGGACAAAGTCCGCAAGCGCTTCCAACGCGAAGCCCAGATCCTCGCCAAGCTCAACCACCCCGGGATCGCCACGATCTACGAATCGGGCACCGCCGACGACAACCGAACCCCCTTCGTCGCCATGGAACTCGTCGAAGGCCAGCCCATCCACCACTTCGTCCGCGAAACCGCCCCCAACATCGAGCAGCGCGTGCAGCTCATCGTCAAGGTCTGCCGCGCCGTCGCCTACGCCCACTCCATCGGCATCGTCCACCGCGACCTCAAGCCCGCCAACATCCTCGTCACCCCCGAGGGCGAGCCCAAGGTCCTCGACTTCGGCATCGCCATGGACATGCAGCTCGACGAACGCACCATGATCACCCAGACCGGCCAGCTCCTGGGCACGCTCCAGTACATGGCACCCGAACAGGTCGATCGCACCACCAACGAGTCCAGCACCCGCACCGATGTCTACGCCCTCGGGCTCATCGCTTACGAAATCCTCACTGGCACCAACGCCCACGCCGGGCGCGACTCCTCCATGTACGAGCTCGTCCGCTCCATCCGTGACGATGAGCCACAGACGCTCGGCACCCACGACCGCGCCCTCAAAGGCGATCTCGAGACCATCATCGCCAAGGCCCTCGCCCGCGAACCCCAGCGCCGCTACCCCGATGCCGGTGCCCTCGCCGACGACCTCGACCGGTTCCTCACCAACAAGCCCATCCAAGCCCGCCCCCCGAGCACCTGGTACCAGCTCCGCAAGTTCTCCCAGCGCAACCCCCTCCTCGTCGGCTCCGTCGCCTCCATCATGCTCGTGCTCGTCGTCGCGATCATCCTCATCGCCAACGCCCTCCGCGTCGCCAACAACGAGCGAGCCATTGCACGCCAAGAGCAAAGAGCCCAGGAACTCACCGCCCTCTTCGTCACCGAGGACCTCTTCTCCTCAGGGAACCCAGACTTCGGCGGCGACGCATCCATCTCCCTCCTCGACGCCATGCGCGCCGCATCCGACAAAATCCCCGAACGATTCGAGAACGCACCCGATGCCGAGGCGTCCATCAGCGCCACCATGGGTGACCAGTTCCGCATGATGAACGACTTCGAGCGTGCCGAGTTCCAGCTCACCCGCTCACTCGAGCTAAGCAAGCAGCTCCCCGATCTCCCGCCCGAAACCCTCGCGTACCGATACATCAACCTCATCGACCTGTACACCGATATCGACGACCTCGATCGCGCACTCGAGCTCGTCGCCGAACTCGAATCATTCGCCGATTCATCGCCCGATCTCCCCGACGCCTCACGCGTCGACATGCTCATCCAGCACGCGAGCATCCTGTACTACCAACGCGATCTTGAGTCCGCCGCCCGGATCTTCGAGCAAGCCGTACAGATCGGTGAAACGCGCGCGCCAGATCACCCCGGGAACATCGACGCCATCGGAGCGCTCGCCATGGTCTACACCAACCTCGCCCGATACGAGGACGCCGCGCCACTCCACCGACGCAACATCGAAATGTCACGCGACACGCTCGGCCCAGATCACCCAGCGACCCTCCAGTCCATGGACAACTACGCCATCCAGCTCTACAAGAACGACCAGCCACAGCAAGCCCGAGAACTGCTCGAACAGGTCCTCGAGATCCGGCTCCAAGTGTTCGGCACCGACCACCACAAAACCAACCTCACCCGGGCCCTCATCGGACGCACAACCTACATGATGGGCGACCACGCCGCCGCCGAGCCCATCCTCCTCGACGCCTACAACCGGCTCACACAAACGCTCGGCCAAGACCATCGCTACACCCTCACCTGCCGATCCATCATCAAGCTCCTCTACGAGGACTGGGACAAACCCGAGCTGGCCGCGAACTACGCCCCACCCAGCGAATAAATCGCCCTACCCTTGCCCATGCAAGACGCCGCCAACATCATCCCCGGTGCCCCAGAGCCCGGCCCAGACCTCCCCTACAAAATCGCCTGCCTCTGCGACCTGCGCGATAAAGACGGCCGCGTCCTCCTCCTCCACCGCATCAAATCCCCCAACAAGGGGCTCTGCTCCCCAATCGGGGGCAAGCTCGAGATGCAACTGGGCGAATCCCCCGCACAATGCGCCCAACGAGAGATCAAAGAAGAAGCAAACATCGATGTCAGCATCGACGACCTCCGCCTCGTCGGGCTCATCGCCGAGACCGCCTTCGAGGGCAAAACGCACTGGCTCCTCTTCTACTACCGCGTCATGAAGCCCGTCGAGGTCATCGACGGCCACATGGACGAGGGCGAACTCCGCTGGCACGACCCCGAAGACATCCCCAGCCTCCCACTCCCCGATACCGACCGCCAGATCATCTGGCCCATGGTCCACAAGCACGAACATACCGCCGTCGACGGCGGCCCGGGCTTCTTCAACATCCACATCGACTGCCGAGGCGAACAACTCACCTGGACCATCGAACAAGAAACCCCAACCCCGAATCCCTAATCCCTGATCCCTAATCCCTGATGGCTGATGGCCGATGGCCGATGGCCGATCCCAATAAAAAAACGCCCGCGTTCCCGCGGGCGTCCAAAGATCAAAGTTGATCGTCCAATCAGGCGTTCGCCGCGGCCTTCTCGGCCTTGGCACGCGCGTCTTCGAGCGTACCCACATACATGAACGCCGACTCGGGAAGATCGTCGCCCTCGCCATCGCAGAGACGCTCGAACGAATCGATCGTCTGCTCCAGGGTCGAGTTGATCCCCGGGAAACCGGTGAACACTTCCGCGACATAGAACGGCTGCGAGAGGAATCGCTCGATACGACGGGCACGAGCAACGATCTGCTTGTCCGCGTCGGACAGCTCGTCCACACCGAGAATCGCGATGATGTCCTGCAGGTCCTTGTAACGCTGCAGGATGTTCTGCACACGCATCGCCACCGAGTAGTGATGCTCGCCGATGATGGCGGGGTCAAGAATTCGCGAGGTCGAACTCAGCGGATCCACCGCAGGGAAGATGCCCTTCTCGGCAATCGAACGCTCGAGAACGACGAACGCGTCAAGGTGAGCAAACGCCGTCGCGGGAGCCGGGTCGGTCAGGTCGTCCGCAGGCACATAAATCGCCTGCACCGAGGTAATCGCACCCTTGCTCGTCGAGGTAATGCGTTCCTGAAGCTCACCCATTTCCGTCGACAGCGTGGGCTGGTAGCCCACCGCCGAAGGCATACGACCCAGAAGCGCTGACACTTCCGAACCGGCCTGGGTAAAGCGGAACACATTGTCCACGAACATCATGGTTTCCTTACCCGACTCGTCACGGAAGTTCTCCGCCATCGTCAGGCCAGACAGCGCGACGCGAAGACGCGATCCGGGGGGCTCGTTCATCTGACCGAAGACCATCGCCACCTTGTCGAGCACGTGCGCCGTGTTGCCCTCGGCGTCGGTGTACTCCGCCTCGGCCATTTCACGCCAGAGGTCGTTCCCCTCGCGGGTACGCTCACCAACACCACAGAACACGGAGTAACCACCGAACTCACGAGCAACACGAGCGATCATTTCCTGAATAATGACCGTCTTGCCCACACCCGCACCGCCGAAGAGGCCGATCTTACCACCACGCACGAACGGGCAGAGCAGGTCGACAACCTTAATACCCGTCGGCAGAATCTCGGTCTTCGGGTTCAGCTGCGAGAACTCAGGCGGCTCGCGGTGAATCGGGCTCCGCTTCACGCCCTCAAGCGCCGGCTTGTTATCGATCGGGTCGCCCAGCAGGTTGAACACGCGCCCGAGCACCTCTTCGCCCACGGGAACCGAAACCGGCCCGCCCGTGTCTGTCGAGGTCATGCCACGGGTCATGCCGTCGGTCGAACCCAATGCCACCGCACGAACACGACCGCCGCCAAGGTGCTGCTGCACCTCACCATACAGCCGCTGCGTGGTGCCGTGATTGTCCCATTCGGTGACAATCGCGTTGTAAATATCGGGGAGCTCGCCCTCGGGGAACTGCGCGTCGAATGTCGACCCGATGACTTGTGTGATTGATCCTTTGGTCCCAGCTGCCATGTGCGCCGCTTCCTTTCGATGAGATCTGTTCATGACGGGCCCAGGCCCGGTTCCGGTTGGACCCATAGGGTAGGTCCGTTGAAGCCAAAGGGCGAGCCAGGTCTCCGCTCACTTCGCGCTTTGGATCGACAATTTCCAGCCTGTCCCAATCCACTCCACTGCAGTATCATGCATCCCCCACTCACGGTGAACCCGCCCAGACCGCGCCCCGCTCATGAACCCAGTGCCATCCCAACCAAAGCCCGCCCAGACCTCCCTCAGGATCGGGTTCATTAGCGCCCGACCTATTGAGGACGTAAACCACCTCTCAGGCATGCCACACAGCATGGCCAGTGCCCTTGCCAGACAGGGCCTTGAGATCGTGCCTCTGATCACCGATACCCTCGACGAATCAACCCAGCTCCATCGAAAGGCCATCAGGCGGCTCAAAAACCTACCCCGAAGCATCCGCCAAACCGCCATACAGAAATGGCTTGACGATCGCAACCCGTCCAAAACCCAACGCCGCGTCATCGACCCGGTCACCCGCCGGTCCCGCCGAGTTGAGCACCTCCTTGCCGATCTCCAAGAGCACCAGCAAGCACCAGACGCCATCTTCGGCTGCTGCATCTCCTCATCCCTCTACGCACTGGAGACAGACCTCCCCATCGTCTACTTCTCCGATGCAACCTCCTACATCATCCGGGACACCTACCCCGGCCTGATGAACCGAGGCGAATCCCACATCCAGACCCTTCACCAAATCGAGCACACCTCCCTCCGGCGCACCGCCTCCGCCATCTTCGCCTCACCCGTCGTGCGTGACTCGGCCATCAATGACCTCCGCATCAACCCCGCCTCAACACATGTCGTCCCCATGGGCGCCCATGTCACCCCCGCCGACCCCACCACCATCACCGCACCGACGGCCCCACCGACCCGGGACCACTGCGACCTGCTCATCGTCGCCTCCGACCCCATCCGAAAACGCGTCGATCTCGCACTCGAAGCCACCGAAATCCTCCGCCAACGGGGCATCAACGCCACCCTCCATATCGTCGGCCCGGGCACACCTCGCAGCAACGCCAGCCCCGCGACCAACCCCCTCGGACGACTCCAACTCTCCGACCCCAACGATCGCGTCACCCACCAGCGGCTTCTCCGCGACTGCCACATCCAACTCCTCCCATCCCTCGGCGAGGCCTTCGGCATCGCACCCATCGAATCCGCCCACTTCGCCCGACCCTCCATCGTCGCCAACGCCGGCGGACTCCCCTTTGTCGTCCTCCACAACAAAACCGGACTCGTCATCGACCGCGACGAAGGCCCAGCCGCCTGGGCCGATGCCATCGAATCCCTCATCGACAACCCGGACCACTACCGCGACCTCAGCCGAAACGCGCTCCAACGCGCCCAAGATGAACTCAACTGGGACGCCTGGGGACGATCGGTCGCCAAAATCATCACCGATACCATCGCCACGCAGCGTTGACCCCAAAGATGCGTTTCACCCACTAAGATGCCACTATGCGCATCCCACACACACTCGCTGCCCTCCTCGCATCCCTGCTGCTGCTCGCCACACAGGCCCACGCCCAGGACGCCACGGGCGAGCCCGCCGCCGAACAGGCCACCCCCCAGACCGAGGCCGACCCCGCCCTCGCCTCGCCCCGCGCCACCATGATGTCGTTCCTCCAGGCGATGAACGACGCACAAGACGCGAACAACACCTCCGCCTACCCCCGCGCCATCGAGACGCTCGATCTCGCCGCCGGACTCCCAGCCGAATCCAAACGCGCCATCGCCCGAGAGCTCTACGCCGTCCTCAACCGCATCGGCCTCGTGAGTCCCAGCCACTTGCCAGCCGAAACCGATGCCAGCCGCTTCCGCTTCTACCCCCAGCCCGAGATCGTCGCCCACGCCACATTCAACGCCCGCCACCCCGGCTTCACCATCGCCCTCTCCATCGACGAAGCGGGCAACTGGCGCTTCAGCCGCGACTCCCTCGACAGCATCCACGACTTCTACATCGCCACCGAGAACGAGGCCGCCCTGGCCGGCGTCGAACTCGATAAGACCCTCATCGAGCACATCCGCGCCGCCGTCCCCGCCTCGCTCAAGGGCTCGACAACCATCGGCCTTGAGCACTGGCAATGGATCGGCATCTTCCTCGTCATCCTCGCAGGCATCATCCTCGACCGCATCGTGCGCACCATCCTCCGCACCGTGTGGCACCGCATCGAACGCAACCGCGCCAACCCCGCAGACAAAGACACACTCAACAAAGCCGTCCGACCCTTCGGCCTCCTCGCCGCCGCCGGCGTCTGGTACCTCGCCCTCACCATCGGGCTCCTCCCCCCCACCCCAACCATCGCACTCCTCGTCGCGGTCAAAGTCATCTGGATCGTCGGCTTCGTCTGGGGTGCCTTCAAGCTCACCGACCTCGTCGCCGAATGGCTCGCCAAACAAGCCGGCAAAACCGAAACCAAGTTCGACGACCTCCTCATCCCACTCGTCCAACGCACCGCCAAGATCTTCATCACCGCCGTTGGCCTCATCTACCTCGCATCCGCATTCTCCATCGAGATCCTCCCACTCCTCACCGGGCTCGGAATCGGCGGCCTCGCCGTCGCGTTCGCTGCCAAGGACACCATCGAGAACTTCTTCGGCTCCGTCGCCGTCATCCTCGATCGCCCCTTCGAGATCGGCGACTGGATCTATGTCAACGATGTCGAGGGCACCGTCGAAGACCTCGGCTTCCGCTCAACCCGCATCCGCACCTTCTACAACTCGCTCGTCACCGTCCCCAACGCGACCCTCGTCCGCGCAAAGGTCGACAACTACGGCCGCCGCAAATACCGACGCTTCAAGACCATGATCAATGTCACCTAC
Source organism: Phycisphaerales bacterium JB052 (assembly GCA_043100965.1). Lineage (GTDB taxonomy): Bacteria > Planctomycetota > Phycisphaerae > Phycisphaerales > UBA1924 > UBA1924. Next base: position 169,418 of record JBICHR010000003.1, read on the forward strand.
GACACCCCGCCCGAAAAAATCGAGGCCTTCTGCGCCGGCATCCGCGAGATCATCAAGCTCCACCCCTACACCCGCAAAGACTATTACCATGTCTGGCTCAACAGCTTCGGCGCCCACTCACTCGACATCCTCGTCTACATGTTCTTCGAGTGCCCCGACTGGTCCATCGAGCTGCGCGAAAAACACCGCTTCATGCTCGATGTGATCCGCCTCGCCGACCGCATGGGCGTCGACTTCGCCTTCCCCACCCAGACCCTGCATGTCGCCCAACTCGACCCCACCGCCGAGCACAACCCGGCCGACATCCCCGACGCCAATGTCGAACGCCGAGCCGTCCTCGAAGGCCGCAAACTCGCCCGCGAACTCACAAAGGACCAGCCGTGGAAAGACGAACTGCCCGGCCCAGTCTCCTTCGCCGAAGAGTTCGACTCCGAACACGAAGCAAGAGGCGACAGCGCAGGGTGATCTCTTGTTCCTCCCCGCGCCCCCGCGGGGAGGGACAAATGTACGCATCTCTTAAATACTGATGGCCGATGGCTGATCCCTGATGGCTTCTTACCCCCTCACGCCTCCCCGCGCCCCGGATACCCCTTGTCAATCACAAACTTGAACCCGCCGATCAACTCATCAATGCCCGGCCGTGTGAACGGCATCGTCTGAATCGAAGCCGCGTACAGCTCACCATCAGGACGCACCACAAACAGCCCCGGCTCGCTGAAGATCTCCGGCTCAGAATCCTTCACACCCTTCGAAACATACAGCCCCCACTCCCGCGCCTTCTCGATGCGCAGCCCATACCCAACCGGCAGCTTCTCGATCCCCCACTCCTCCTTGCTCTTCGTGGCACGCTCCTCCGAATCGCTGCTGATCGCGACCGCACTGATCCCCATCGATTCCAACTCATCAACCTTCGCATCGATGCTGTTGAGGTACTTCTTGCAGATCGGGCAGTGATACCCGCGATAGAAAAACACGAAGGTAAAGTGCTCCGGGCGCTGCTCCTCAAGCGACCACTCCGAACCACCCACTGTCTTCACGGACAACGCGGGAACCTGTTTCTGCGGCTTCAACATAGCTTCAACTCCTGAACTGCTCACACCTGCGTAAGCGCTTCCTGAATCTCCGTTCCACCCTCGACGAACTCAAACGCGGTCCCGATTGTTCGCGGCTCATCCAAAGTTCCCACAATCACCCGCGCCACATCCGCACGCGAAACCTCAAGCCCCTCCGCATCCTCCCGTTCAAACCGAGCCTTTGTCCGGATCTGCCCCTTCCCTTGCTCATCCGTCAGACTCCCAGGCCGCAGAATCGTCCAGTCCAGCCCGCTCGACATCACATACTCGTCCGCCTCGTGCTTCGCCTTCAGATACGCTTCGAGCTGGTCCGCATCCTCCGGGTGCCCCGCCCCCATCGAACTCAACACCACGAAACGCCCGATCCCCGCACGCTTCGTCGCGTCACACAGATTGATCGCGCCATCACGATCAACCTTCTCTACCGCCTCGCCCTGCGACCCTACCGCGAACACCACCGCATCATGCCCCGCGACCGCCCGATCAAGCGTCCCCGGCTCAGTCACATCCGCCATGGAGGTCTTCGCCCCGATCGCCTCCAGATCTTCCCGATCCTCCTCGCGCCGCACCATGCCCGTCACCGCGTGCCCGGCATCGATCGCCTTCTCAACCGCCTTCCGCCCAACCTGCCCCGTCGCACCAGCAATAAACACGTGCATCGTTCTTCCTTCCATTGATCGCACGCGACCAATCGGGCAACACACGCACCCAACCAATCACGCCTACCCAATGAAACCAGACGCAAATGAATCTCAGATGAAACCGAAGTGAAACCATCAACAAACAGACGAATCCACACCATCCACCCCTCCGACTGCCCCCCGATGCCCGACGCCTAATCCCTGATCCCTGATGGCCGATGGCTGATCCCCGATGGCTAGTCCCTAGTCCCGAGTCCCGAGTGGCTAGTCCCTCCCCCCCACCATCCCCCGCGCACACGCAATCGCATCCCCCATCCCCTCAAACACATGCTCCTGACCAATCTCATCAAACAGCCCAACACGCACCATCTCCATCAGCGGCTGCGCATGCACCCCACCCAACAACAACACCGTCCCCTGACGACGACACTTCCCAACAAACTCCTCCAGCGCATGCAAACCCGTCGCATCAATATGAGGCACCGCACGCATCCGCAGAATGAACACCTCCGGCGGCTTCTCCAACTGCCCCAGCGTATCAATCAACAGATCCGCCACCCCAAAGAAGAACGGCCCGTTGACCTCGAAGATCTCCACCCCCTCCGGGATGTCTAGGTTGCTCATCTGCGCCGGGTCCTTGGGATCAATGATCTCCGGCCGCTGCCCGCTCACCAGCTCCTCATTGAGCCCGCTCATCGTCGTCATCTCGCTCATCCGCTTCATAAACAACAACGACGCCAACACCATCCCCACGCCCACCCCGATCGTCAGGTCCGTGAAGACCGTCAGCCCGAAGGTCGTCAGCAGCACCAAAATGTCCGGCCGCGGCGCCTTGAGCAAAGCGATGAAGTGATCCACCTCCGCGATATTCCACGCCACCATGATCAGGATCGCCGCCAGCGTCGGCAACGGGATCTGCTTGGCCAGCGGCGCCAGCAGCAACATAAACAACAGGATCACCACCGCGTGGATCACCCCAGCCAGCGGCGTCTTGCCCCCGCTCTTGATGTTCGCCGCCGTCCGCGCAATCGCTCCCGTCGCCGGCAGCCCGAAGAACAGCCCCGAAGCAATATTCGCCACGCCCTGCCCAACCAGCTCCTGATCGGACCGATGCCGGTCACCCGTCATGCCGTCCGCCACCACCGCCGACAACAGACTCTCGATCGCGCACAGCATCGCGATCGTCGTCGCTGACGGGATCACCTGACGCATCAACTCAAACGAAAACTCAGGAACATGCGGCGAGCGAAGCCCGTTGGGAATCCCACCAAACCGCGACCCGATCGTCTCAACCACAGGCCGCGCATGCACCCCATCAAACAACACCGTCGCCTTCGCCCAGCCCATCACCCAGACCAACCCGGTCGCCAGCACCACCGCCACGATCGCACCGGGAACCCTGGGCAACCACCGGCGCAACGCAAACAACACCACCAACGACCCCAACCCCACGCCCGCGCTGTGCCAGCTGATCGTCGACATGTGCTCAACGAGCATCTGCACCTTGTGCACGAACTCCGCCGGGATCGTCGCCGCCGTGCCGTCCGCATTGAGCATCGTCAGCCCCAGCAGATCCTTGATCTGCCCGGTAAAGATCATCACCGCGATCCCCGAAGTGAACCCAGTGACTACCGGATACGGAATGAACTTGATCAGCGTCCCGAAGCGGAACAGCCCCATCAGGATCACAATGAACCCCGCCATGATGGTCGCCAGCACCAGCCCCTCATAGCCGAAGGTCGCCGCCACACCGAACACGATCGGGATGAACGCGGCAGTCGGCCCACCGATCTGCACCCGGCTCCCACCGAGCATCGAGATCAGAAACCCAGCCACCACCGAGGTAAAAAGCCCCATCGCCGGCGGCGTCAACCACGGGTGAATCGACCGCAGCTCATCCGCCACATCCTGTGGGATCGAAGCAATCCCCAACGCCATCGCCAACGGCAGCGCAATCACCGCCACCGTCAACCCCGCCACAAGATCGTTCATCACGATCCGCCGCGTATACCCCTCACGCAAACAAACCAGCGAAACAGGTGTGTACCGCGTCGAAAACCGGAGCTTCATGCCCGCCTCCTTAATTACAAGGCCAAGAGCATATGCCCCACCAACCCCCACCCCCAAATCAATCCAGACAACAATCTCCGATTACATTGGGCAATGGGCAATGGGCAATGGGCAATGGGCAATGGGCAATGGGCAATCGATCGTGGGTGCCACGGGTTGCTCCGCCGCAGGCGGACAACCCGTGCGCCGAGGACCGACCTGGGGGTGCGTTGACCCAAATACCACCGACAACAAACAACCCGAAATCTAGCACATCAGATACCCGCAAGAGCACTACTGCGCCGCTCCACGGCGAGTCATGGCACCTAGTTCTTGACTCGCCTCCCCCGCGCTTGCGGGGGAGGTGTCACGCGCCAGCGTGACGGAGGGGGACCTCCCACCCGATCCCAGACAATCTACATAAATAAAATGGCCCCAAAGGGGCCGAGGCCTGTAGCCACGGGTGAAGCGCAGCGCAACCCGTGGACCACCGATTATCTCACAACTCCCCGCCCCGACGGGGCGGAGGAAACCCATCGCACAAAACAGCCAAGAGCATCTCTGATATTCCCCCCAAACCCCTACCCCCAAATCACCCGCACCGGCACCATCAACACCCGTTGCACAATCGAGAGCCCAATGAGCGCCAACACACTGATCACAGCCGCCCGACCAGGTCCAAATCCATTCACCAGCCATAGCACCAGGAACAAAGCCGGTGTCACGACAACCCGCAACAGCAGCACGCTCAGCAGATCAATCTTGCGGGAAAGCAGCCCCTGGCCTCCGCGCCGCAGTGTCCAATGATCCAGCAACTCACCCACAACACCAGCATCATCGATCCTCGAAGCAAATACATCGATCTTCACCTGCTCGGACTCATTCCCAACCAGCCGCCGATACCGCATCGCCCGCCACCCTCGCCGACCACTCAGCTCAAACAGCAACAAGCCACCCAGCAGACCGAGCACCGCAAAGCCAACACCGACAAAGAACCCAGCACGCAGCGCCAAGCTCGAACCTGTCGCGCCCTCGATATGCATCCCTACGCTCACGCACGCGAGCCCCACCGCCAGCCCGATCGGCAGAACCATGATCCCCACAGATGCGTGGTCGAGCACCTGCTCATGCGCCGCCTGCTCCTGACACTCATCACGCAGCTTCGAACCCACCCTCAGACGCCAAGCCATCAGCACGCGATACGAAGCGAGCACAATCTCGCTCGCAAGCACCGGGAGCAGCAACACAAACACAAAGAGCGTCAAAGAACTACCCGAATCAGCCAGGGTGTACCAGATCCCCGCCAGCAGCAAGACCGAGTACCCCAGCACCCGAGCCCACCCAACAAACGCCCGTCGGCTCGCCCGATCGATCCGCATCTCCCGCCAACAATCATCATCAGTCAGCAACAGCCACCAGGTCCCCAACAACGATCCCAACCCCGCCCGCTGCTGCCACGGCGTCCCCGCACGCGCCCGAGGCAAACTGCTCGCCACCGCAAGCCCACACTCCGAACACACCCCATCACGCGCCAACCCATCCAGCGCATACCCACACCCCTCGCACTGAACCCCATCACCCCCAACATCATGAACCAAAGTATCCATACCTCATCATAACATCCACCCCAAAGCTCATGGCTGATCCCCACGCCCTGATCACACCGATACACACTCCATGCCACACCCCCTCGCCCTCACCATCGCGCTGGCCGCTGTCCCCGCTCTCACCCTCGCCCAGCCCGGATCACGCCCCCCGCCCCCGACCAACTGCACACAGACCTTCAGCCATAATGACTCGATCGAGGTTCTCCTCGACCAACTCCGTGACGACGATATCCGCAACAACCTCCGACGCGCCCTGCCCGTGCTCCGCACCCACCCCGACCTCACGCCCGAGTTCCTCTACGCGCAGCTCAACCACGAGGACTGGCAGGTTCGCCAAGTTATTTGCAGGGAAATCTGGTCCCATGCCGCACCCAGACCGCGATTCGTCGAAAACCCACCCCGAGAAGACGGCAAGTGGCCCGGGGGCACCCTCGTCCCCGTGGATCCGGACCCCGACTACCCAATAACCGAAACACTCGTCCGCGTCACGATCGAAGGCCTCCGCCACGATACCACACCATACGACCACCCCCGCCGACGCGGACTCATCTACCCAAACGCCAACTTCGGGACCAGCGTCCTCACACCCATCGCCGACCAATGGGCCGACCTGCTCATCAATGCAATGGAATCAGACGACCAGCAACAACGCCTGATCGCCGCCGCCATCCTCTCCAAGGCCGGGATCACCCAAGCAGCCCCACGGGCCGCACAGATCCTGCTCCCCCACCTCCGCCACAACGACATCGGGGAAGACGCCAAGTTCGCCACCCACGCACTCTTCGGCTACGGACAAGCCATCCTCCCCCACCTCACCGATGCACTCCCCGCCGCCGACACCCAACAACGCAACCTCATACTGCTCATCATCCGAGACATCCAACACCCACCGCTCACCGAGAAGGAACGCATCAACAACCGCCAGTACAACACCATCACCCAAACCGTCCACGACCCCGCATACCAACAAGCCCCAACCCCCGGCTCCTGGTTCAACCAACTCTACTGAGCCACCCACAAAAACAAAAAAGCCCACCCCCCCGGCAGACCCCACCCAATCAAAAATCCCAAGTGGCGAATGGCTGATGGCCAGTGGCCAGTGGCCTGTGGCTGATGGCTGATGGCTATTCCGCAAACATCGCCTCAACAAACGCCTCAGGGTCAAACGCCTCCACATCCGCAGGCGTCTCCCCCACACCGATGAACTTCACCGGGATGTCCGTCGCTTCCTTGATCGCCACCACGATCCCGCCGCGCGCCGTCCCATCGAGTTTGCTCAGGAAGATCCCCGTCACGCCCGCCGCCGCGTTGAACTCCTCGGCCTGCCGCAACGCGTTCTGACCGCTCGTCGCATCAAGAACCAAGAGCGTCTCGTGCGGCGCGCCCTCAATCTGCTTATCAATCACCCGCCTGATCTTGCTCAGCTGATCCATCAGCCCCGCCTGCGTCTGCAAACGACCCGCCGTATCAATGATCAGCACATCCACACCGCGCGCCTTCGCCGCCGCGCACGCATCGAAGGCCACCGCCGCCGGGTCGCCACCCTGTTGGCCTTTGACCACCTCGACACCCAGCCGCTCGCCCCAGATCTCCAACTGCCGCACCGCGCCCGCGCGGAAGGTATCACACGCCCCCAGCAGCACCGTCTTCCCCTCACCCGTCAGCTGCTTGCACAGCTTCGAGATCGAAGTCGTCTTGCCCACGCCGTTGACACCCGTCATCAGGATCACCGTCGGCTTGGACTCACTCTCATTGAGTGTCCGATCCTGCTCGGGCCACATCGCCACCAGTTCACGCTTGAGATACCCGATGACATCCTCACCCTTGGTGAGCGTCCCCGCCTTGTAATCCGCACGGATCCCATCGATCAGCTTCCGCGTCGCCACCACGCCCACATCGCTCTGGATCAACCGCTTCTCGATCTCCTTGATCAGCTCGTCATCAAGCTGACGCCCCGACAGGATCGACCGCAACCCCGAGACAAAGGTCTCGCGCGTCTTGCCCAGGCCACGCTTGAGCGTATCGATCGTCTTGCGAAACAACGCCATCGCTTCAGACCCCCTCGCCCGCACCCGCGTTCCGCTCGGCCTTGGTCGACTGCACCCGCCTGAGCACCTTGTCCAGGATCGCGTTGACAAAGCCCGGCGACTGCTCCGTCGAAAACTGCTTCGCCAACTCCACCGCCTCGTTCACCACGCCCTTGGGCTCACTCCCCTCCACACGCGTCATCTCATAATGCGCCAGGCGAAGAATCGACCGATCAACCACCGGCATCCGAGCCACGCTCCACTCCGTCGACAGCTCACCGAGCACCACATCCGCATCACCACGCTGATCCCACGCGTTCACCGCCAACCGGAACGCCTTCTCACGCTCGCCGGGCGAAAACTCCGTGTGCTGATCGACAAACGACAGCCCCTCGTCCGCGAGCGTCTCCACATCATCGAGCGCCTCGCGCACCGACTCCGCGTCCTCGCCCTTCGTCGCGTCGAGCTGATACATCGCCAGCAACGCCAGCTTCCGAATATCCCGTGGTGATGCCATAAAAAGACCCGGCTCCAGTCGTAGTAAAAATGCCTCAGCTCAGCTTGTCATTCGGCTTCAACCCAGGCGTAAACCGCACGCCCGGCTCATCGTTCTTATACCCCTCCGCGATCGCCACGATCGCGTCTGCCGCATCCAGCGCCGCGTCCATCGCCTCCGCGCCCTTGTTCCCCTTGTCGCCCCCCGCACGCGCCAGCGCCTGCTCGTTGGTATTCGTTGTCAACACCCCAAACGCCACCGGCACCCCCGTCGCGAGGGTGATGTCCGTCAACCCCTTCGCCACCGCCGCCGCGATATGCCGATCGTGCTCCGTCTCGCCCTTGATGATGCACCCCAGGCACACCACCGCGTCATACATCTCCGACCCCGCAGCCGCCGCCGCAACCGCCGTCAACTCATACGCCCCGGGCACCTCCAGAATCGCCAGCTTCGAGTCATCCCCACCCCGAGCCACATACGCCCCGATCGCCCCCTCAAGCATCACCCCCGTGACACTCGTGTTGTACCGAGACACCACAACCGCACACGCCCCAGGTTTCCGTCGTTTCTGCATATCAGCCATAAGGAGAAGATTCTAGACAGGAGAAGCCATCAGGGATCAGCCATCAGGCATCAGGGCTTGATGCGATCAATTGTGAAACACCTACACCACCCACTCTCCTCCCCCGGGCCTCCGGGGGAGGTCGCTCGCAAAGCGAGGGGGAGGGGGCCTTCGCAAACCAACCACCCGGGTGCCCTGCTGAGAGTCCGCCTCTGGCGGGACAAAGCAGAAACAAACACCCCCCAACAACCAATCCCCTCTTCCCCTGATGGCTGATGGCTAGTGGCTGATGGCTTCCCCCCCTACCATCCCCCGTGCGCAAAACCCTCATCGCCATCGCCCCCACCCTCAAGCTCACACGCGTCACCACCGCGTTCGGCGCTGTCGCCAACCTCTGGTTCATCATCCTCTGGGCACGCTTCAACCCCGACAACGAGCTCGCACCAACCGCCATCAACAACGCCCCCCTCCCACTCCTCCTCGCCGCCGGACTCATCGCAGGCATCGGGCTCTACGCCTTCGGCACATCCCTCAACGACCTCCTCGATGTCCACCGCGACCGCGCACTCAATAAACAAACCTCCCCCATCGTCGACGGCTCCGCCTCCATCGAACTCGCCGTCTGCCTCGTCGCCGCAACCCTCATGCTCGCCATCCTCGGGTCCATCGCCTTCGGCACCGAGGCCATCCTCATGACCCTGCTCCTCGCCGTTGCCATCCTCATCTTCAACGCGCTCGGCAAGTTCATCCCCGGCATCGGCATGCTCCTCCTCGCCCTCATCTACGCCGGACACATGCTCATCCCCGACCTCTGGACCCGCTTCCTCCTCCCCGTCTGGCTGGTCATGACCCACGCCCTCATCGTCGCCGCCCTTGCCCAGCAGCTCGGCAGGCGCTCGCCCCCCATCTCACGCCGCGCCGCCGTCTTCGCATCACTCGGCTGGCTCGCCTGCACCATCGCCCTCTTCGCCCTCGCATGGACCCGCCGCGCCCCCGACGACGGGCTCTGGCCCAACTTCGTCCCCCCCACCGCCATCTTCTACCCCCTCGGCTTCGTGCTCATCTTCGCCATCATGATCTGGCGACGATACAAAAAAGTCGGCCTCGGCCCCGCCCTCGGCGAAAAGATCACCCGCTACGGCGCCATCTGGCCCGCCCTCTACGCCTGCGGCTGGCTCGCCGGAGCAGGCCTCTGGACCGCCGCCTCCATCATGGCCGCCCTCACCGGCACCGGATTCCTCGTGATGACCGTCCTCCGAGAGCTCTACGCACTGATTGAGCATCCGGTGGGATATCGGCTGTAGAGCTAGGGTAAAATGCCTGGTATGCCAACCGACATATACGAAGTAGAGAATGTGTTCGACCGCCTGAGTGATGATGTAACCAGATCTAACTACACTGAGTTCCACAATGCGATCACCATATTTGTGTCCGAATCTAAGGAGTTAGAGTACTTTTCTGAAGTAATCTCCGAGATCCCTGCGGTAGATATCCCTGGCTTGATTCAGGAAGCTGGAACTCCTGGCCGACGAGGCACCTTTCCATGGCCAACGACAAACAACGAAAAGTTTGCATGCAGGTGGAATCTACTCGTTGAGATGACGAAAGAGGACCCCGCGATATCACCTTACGACTTTGCCTATAGGTATCTGGGCGACACTTCTAACAGATACGACGATATGCTTTACACTTTCGTGGACAAAGTTTTTTACCCCGTGATCGACGAGCTTCGATTGCGATCCAGAAAAATATATGACAGTCACAATAAACACGCTCCCGACCTAGTCCCATTACCGCTTCGCGATATGAAAATCGAACATACTCACGATAGCCCCTTGTTTTTCATCAGTCATAGTTCGAAAGACAAGGAGCTAGCCCATCGCTTAGTACAACTGATTCAACATGCTTTTAGCTTGAAGTCTAGCGATATTCGCTGCACTAGCGTGCCAGGTTTCACTCACCCAACCGGATCAAACACCGATGATTGGCTTAGAACGGAGACGATACATTGCCAATGTCTCATAGCGCTCGTGACTCCTAGAAGCATCACATCACCATATGTGATTTTTGAACTAGGAGCCCGATGGGGCACTCAAAAACCCCTCTTTCCCGTGGTTGGTCATGGCCTTGCAAAAGGAAATCTCCCCTCTCCACTCAATGCGATAAATGCAAAGAACCTTGCTAACCGAGATGAAGTACTTGACCTAGTCGACGACATAGAGTCCTCTATCAATCTTCCCAAAGACAAGCTCACGGTCTGGGAACAATACATGGACGAGCTAGTACAAACTGCCTCCGAGATAGTCGAAACAGAGACAACTGCAGAAACTGCTAAAGAGCAAGATCTTAACGAGAATGAAATAGCAATACTCAGGTTTCTTTCCGAATCAGAAGACTCAGGCGTTACGGTAACAATAAGCACATTCAAAGCCCTAAACCTGCCACGATCCAAGCTGAAGTATCACCTTGACAACCTAGAAGAGGTCAAGCTAGTTTCCGTATCACACAGCATACTTAGCCGTGTACCCTCAAAGTACCGCCTCACTCGGTCGGGCAGACAATATCTTCATACCAAGATTGTTTGATGCCACATTCTTTGCTTTGCCCGTGCCCTCCTTCGACTCGAAGAGCGAAGGAGGGCACCTCAACACACGCTTTTCCGCGCCCGCCGCATTTAAAAATCTCCCCCCTATCTCCCCCTTTGTGCGCAAAATCCCTGCACTCCTCCACGCCGCCCTTGTGCCGCATCGCCGACATGCGACAATTCCCGCATGATGATCAACGCGACGCGCACAACGACAACCCAACCCGATCCCATCCTCGACCCGTCCCGCTTCAACGCCCTCCTCTGGGACCTGCTCGACCCCAACCGCAGCGCCATCGACATCGCCAACGACTACGACCTGAACCTCGATCAGCTCGCACAGGTCCTCCAGTCTGAGCGATACACCCGCGTCCTGCAGGCCATCGCCCGCATCAACGCCGCCCGCCAAACCCTGCTCGACCTCGAATCCCCAACCCTCGCCAAAGCCCGCCTCCTGGCCCAGCTCCGCCAGCCCCCCCAATCCGCGGCCGCCCAGGAATCCCAACGCAAAGCCGCCAACACACTCCTCCACCGATCAGCCGACAAAGGAGGCTCTTGTCCCTCCCCGCGCCCTCGCGGGGAGGTGGGTCCGCCAAAGGCGGACTCGGAGGGGGCTTCCTTTGTGCCTTCCCCGCCCCGCGTGGAAGGTGGTCCGCCGAAGGCGGATCGGATGGGGCCTTCCCTCATCCCTCCCCGCGAGGGCGATGGGAGTGACAAGACGCCCCAATCTCCCCCCATTGCCCATTGCCCACTTCCTATTGCCCCAAAAACAAACAAACCCCGCTCCCGCGAGGCCACACCAACCGATCTCTCTTCCCCAAGTGGCCAGTCCCCAGTGGCCAGTGGCTCTTTAAAACAACCCCAACGCAAAGAAGATCGCCGTGAACACCAGGTCCGCCACCACGATCGCCACCACGCACTCAACCACCGTGTAGGTCGTCGCACGCCCCACGCCCGCGGCACCACCGGTCACACGCAAACCATTCGCACACGCGATAATCCCGATCAGCGTCCCGAACACGCCGCCCTTGGCCACACCGGTCCAGAAGTCGACCTGCTTGGCCTGCGTGAGCATGTTGTCCACGAAGGTCTCGTACGGGATGCCCAGCATCGTCACGCTGATCGCCAGCGCCGCCACGATCGCACAGAAGCTGCTGATCACGCCCAGGCAGGTCATCGAGATCGTCGAGGCAATCAGCCGAGGCACCACCAGGAACCGGATCGGATTGAGCGCGCTGGCCTCCAGCGCCTCGATCTCTTCGCTCACGACCATCGTCCCGATTTCCGCGGCAATCGACGCCCCGGCAAACCCGGTCAGCACGATCGCACCGATCAATGGGCCAAGCTCACGCAGCACCGCCACCGCGATGATGTTGGCCACCTTGTCCCGCTGCCCGAAGTCATCCAACGGCGGCGACAGCTGCAACGCCAGGATCAGTCCCACCGCCGCCGAAACCAGCGACACGATGAAGATCGATTCGACACCGATGCGGACCACCTGTGAAACGATCGCGCTCTTGCCCAACCGATACTTGCGAATGCACAGCCCACGAAAGAACCAACGCATTGTGTCAAACAGCAGATACAGCACATCGCCCGTGTGATCCAGCACCCCGATCGCTCGACGACCGATCATCGCGATCGGCACAAGCACAGGCAGCAGCACCAGCGGCGCCCCGCGTCCCTGTCCGTTGCCCTGATCTTGTGATGATTGACCCATGCGGGGTTGCTCCGGTCCCTCAGAGCGAGATCGCCTCGTCGCGTGAGTCCACGATCGAGAAGAACGAGTCCAGCCGCGCAATCTCAAAGATCGCGCTGACCTTGGGGTTCATATTGCAGATGACCAGCTTCAGGCTCGCCCCGCCCGCGTTCCGCATCGCCTCAACGAGGGTCGCGAGCCCGGACGAGTCCATGTACTGCACATCATCGAGGTCCACGATGACCTTGTGGGTGTCGCCGCTCATCTCCTGCCGCAGCATCGCCCGCAGCTCGGGCGAACGGCTCATGTCGATGTCGGTGTTCGGGGCCAACACAACAACCCCCTGTTCGGGGCGTTCGATACTGATAAATGTCGATTGCGAGTTGGCCATGCATATCCCCATCGCCCGGGCGAGAATGCCCGAACATCAGTCGAGTATAGCGAACTCATCGGCGTGATGGGGATCGATCGTTGAGCGTGACCTTGCAGCTTGGCGCATTCTCGCTGAGTCTGGGCGACTCGTCAGGGCGAGGCGCAAGCTTGGTCATGACCAGCCGCATCCCCCTGGGATCGCGTTTTTCGTAGTGCACCTCGTCCATGACCTCATGGATGATGTGCACACCCAGCCCCCCGGGCTTGATGTCCTCAAGATCCCGCCCCTTCATATTGCACGGCTCGACCTGCTTGGCCTCGTCCTCAATCGTGATGACGATGCCACCGATCGCGTCGGAGCTGGGCTTGATGGGGGTGAGCCCGAGCCAGATCGGCTTATCGAAGGCCCGGTCGTAGCCGTGGCGGATGATGTTCGAGAGCGCCTCATCGACGGCCAGGGCGATCTTGGAGCAGTCCATGTCGCTGAACCCGATGCGCCGGGCGATGCAGCCCACCAGCTCCCGTGCACCGCAGAGGTACATGGGGTCGGAGGTCAGTCGCAGTTCGATCTCGGGGCGTTGGTCCATTCGATCAGTTTCGTTTCATGGTCTTCAGCGGCCTTCTGGCTGCTCGGGTTCTATCGGCTGTTTCTCGTCCGTTGCTTCAGGCGAGGTCTCTGGCAGTTCTATGGGCTGCATGTCGTCGGGCGTGGTGATGTCCTGTTCGTGAAGCCATTGAACCCATCGGTTGTACGCCGCGACACGCTGCCAGTGTTCGGCGGCATGATCGTAGCCCAAGGTCTGGCCGGTCCGGATCTCGAGTGAACGGATGGCGAACATGCGTTCGGCGGGTGCGTGCGATCGGAGCTTTTCGACCAGTTTCACTAATGATTCGGTGTCCTCCAACTCGCTTGCCTGGACGATCGCGTCGAGGCGTTTGGATGGTGCGGGTGAGTGAAACCCGGGCTTGGTCTCGGGCAAGCATCCCGGGAGCAGCACGAAAAGGGTGGGTAGAACGGTCAAGCATGCGTAGCGGCATACGGGTCGTTGCCTGTGAGCCCAACGGGCGTGTCCGGCGTGTATTGCCTGTCCCCGCTTCATGCAAGAACTGTAGGCATCAGGGTTTGGACCGTATGTATTCGGGTTTGCTGACAACTGGTTGCTCCCGATTCTCGCCTTTTGTGACCCGGTGACTACACTCTCACCCGGGGCTGGACGACATCTCCGGGTTTATCGGACGCAGCCGCCTGTTGGCTGCAGCGCAGTGCCACCCCATCCCGAGAGCATGACATGTCGCAGACGCCTGCTTCGCATATCGACCATGAGGTTGTCCCGGTTTTGGACTTTGGCTCACAGACGGCCCAGCTGATCTGTCGCCGGGTTCGTGATGCCGGGGTTTTCTCTGTGCTGGTGGCCCCGAATATCACGGCCGCAGAACTCAAGGCGATGAATCCCAAGGGGATCATCCTGTCCGGTGGCCCGTCGTCCGTGACCGATGACGGCGCCCCGACGATGGACCCGGCGATCCTGGAGTTGGGGATCCCGGTGCTGGGGATCTGCTACGGGATGCAGCTGACCTGCCACCTGCTGGGTGCGACGGTCACCAAGGCCCCCCACCGTGAGTATGGGCGGGCGCAGCTGCACATCAACAATGACTCGGCGATGGTTGATGCGCTGTTTGACGCGGTGCCGCAGCAAACACAGGTGTGGATGTCGCACGGCGATCAGATCGAGGACCTGGGCAGGGCGAGCATGGTGCCGATCGCGTCGACGGAGACCTGCCCGTACGCGGCGGTCCGGTCGAGTGATCCCAAGCACCGCTTTGTGGGTGTGCAGTTCCACCCTGAGGTGACGCACACGCCGCATGGTGTGGACCTGTTCCGGAACTTCCTGTACGAGATGTGCGGGTGCGCCGGTACCTGGAAGATGAGCGCGTACGCCGAGGAAGAGGCGGCACGGATCAAGGAGCTGGTCGGCGATCGGCGTGTGATCTGCGGCTTGTCGGGCGGCGTGGACTCGTCGGTCGTGGCGGCGCTGCTGCACAAGGCGATTGGTGATCAGCTGACCTGCGTGTTCGTGGACAACGGGTTGCTTCGCAAGAAGGAACGCGATTTGGTCGAGCACACCTTTAAGGACCACTTCCAGATTGATCTGCGTGTGGTGGATGCGTCCAAGGAGTTCCTCGGTGATCTTGCGGGTGTTGATGATCCGCAGGTGAAGCGGAAGCGGATCGGGCATCGGTTTATCGAGGTGTTCAAGGAGGCCGCGCACGATATCGAGGGCGCGGACTTCCTGGCGCAGGGCACGCTGTACCCGGATGTGATCGAGAGCGGTCACGGGCACAGCGGGAACAGCGCGAACATCAAGCTGCACCATAATGTTGGCGGCTTGCCCGAGGAACTCGGGTTTGAGCTGATCGAGCCGTTGCGTGAGCTGTTCAAGGACGAGGTTCGTCGTTTGGGTTCGGTGCTGGGCGTGCCCGATGCGATCGTGTGGCGTCACCCGTTCCCCGGCCCGGGTCTGGCGGTGCGTGTGCTGGGCGAGATCACGGAAGAGAAGCTGGAGATCGTTCGCAACGCGGACGAGATTCTGCTTGAGGAGATTGTGGCCGCGGGTTTGTATCGCAAGACCAGCCAGGTGTTCGCGGTGCTTCTGCCGGTGCAATCTGTCGGCGTGATGGGCGACGGGCGAACCTATGAGCGCGCGGTGGCGCTGCGTGCGGTGGAGACACAGGACTTCATGACGGCGGACTGGGCGCGGATCCCGTTCGATGTGCTGGCGCGAATCTCGACGCGGATCATCAACGAGGTTCGTGGTGTGAATCGGGTGGTTTATGATATTTCGAGTAAGCCGCCGGCGACGATTGAGTGGGAGTGAAGAAGGGACTGGCCACTGACCATTAGCCATTGGGGAAGAGCTTTTGGGGGCGTCTCATGTATTCATCTGGAACTCGATGTGTTCTGTGATACAGTGTCTGCATGGATCAGTTTTCATGCATGCGTTGCGGCCTTATCTTCACAATCCTGATTTGGGTTAGTCTGTTTGCCACCCAGAGTTATGGCGATGGGGTTGTTTGCAGTTATCGGCAGTATATCAGTGTGACTGAGACTCCAGGCTCTTGCGATCAAGTGGTCGTTTCTGATTCGATCGCTTACGTCGCTGATCGAGAAACTGGGCTGACTATTTATGACATCTCTGATCCAGAGCAGCCTGCTCTGATTGGAAGCTTTCAGACAGGATCGCCTGCAATAGATGTGTTCTACGTGGATTTTCGGGTTTATCTTTGTACGGGTGAGGGTGGCATGACCATTCTTGATGTCACGGATCCATCTGATCCAATAGCGGTCGGTCATGTTTCGGGCCGGGCCGTCGATTGTGAGGTCGCTGGTGATATTGCGTTTGTCAGTGGTGCTGCAGAGGGTGTTTCGATCTACGACGTATCAGATTCAACGAGCCCGGCACTTCTCTCTCAGCTCGTCACTGTCGAGCTCGCGCTGAGCACTGCAGTGAATGAGGACACACTCTTTGTTGCTTCTGGGAATCAGGGGCTGTACTCGGTTGACATCAGCATGCTCTCTGATCCGGAGGTTATCCGGTGGTACCGATTCAACTTTGATCAGGTGAATGAGGTCGTGGTCGATGGAAAGATCGCATATCTCGCGGATAGCGATGATGGTCTGTATGTCCTCGACATCAGTGACCCTGCGAACGTTGTGACGCTCGATCTGGTGGAGACGCAAGATGAGATCGTGAGCCTGAAGATTCAAGATGGGCGAGCGTATGTTGCAGATTCCGACGCGGGGCTGCTGGTTTATGACGTGACGGCTCCGACGATGTCTTTCCTCATCGGCGAGTACTCACAGGCGGGTTCTGTGTTCAGTGTCTTTCCGTTCGGAGATCTTGCTGTCATGCTGAACTTTGAACAGATGCACATCATTGATGTGCGCGATCCGAAGGGCTCGGCGGTTATCGGTATGGATACGCAGGCGGATCCTGCGGAAGCGGTCACTGTGGTTGGAGATATCGCTTACCTCTCATGCGGCTCTCAGGGATTGCGGATCGTTGATGTGAGCAACCCAGCGAACCCGGTTCAGCTGGGCATGTACACGGAACCCAACGCGGATATGTTTGATGCGCAGGTTGTGGGCAACGTGGCGTATCTCGCTGCAGATCGCAATGGGCTGATCGTTGTCGATGTGAGCGATCCGAGCGACCCTGTGCGGGTGGGCGGGCTCCTTACAAACGACTCCGCTCAGGGTGTGCGCGTGGTTGGCGATCGCGCGTATGTCTCGGACCTGACATCTGGGCTTGCGATTTTTGATGTAAACGATGCGAGCTCGCCGGTATTGCTTGGTACATACGACACGCCCGATCGCACGCGCCGCTTGGATGTTGCGGGCGACCTGGTCTACATTGCCGACGAAACAACTGGGCTGGTTGTGGTCGATGCCAGCAATCCGGCCTCGATCCAGTTGGTTGGGATGTACGACACACTCACGGCGAATGATGTCATCGTCTCGGGGCATGTTGCGTATGTTGCGGATAGGAGTTCTGTGCTCACGATCGACGTCACTGATCCTGCAAACCTGTCGCTGATCGGTTCGCTCGCAACGACCAGGTCGCAGCGGCTCGATCTTGTTGAGGACACACTCTACGTTGCTGAAGAAATTTACGGGATGACCATCGTCGATGTTCATGACCCATCCCAGCCATCCGTAATCGGGCTGAGCCAACCACTGACTGGGCGCACAGAGGGCGTATCTGTTCAGGATGATCTCGCTTTCATCGCACTTGGATCTGAGGGATTGCAGGTCCTGGATGTCAGCGATTGCCCCGGCTGTGAAGCCGACCTCAATGAAGATGGCGAACTCAACTTCTTTGATGTGTCTGCGTTCCTAAAGGCGTACGCGGCGAACGACACCTCCGCCGATTTTAACGGTGATGGTTCGTACAACTTCTTCGATGTCTCCGCGTTCCTGACCGAATACTTGGCAGGTTGTCCTTAAGCCGCTTCTTCCGCCCGTTCGGGGCGGTGTGTTGTGGGGTGGGTGATGGGGTGCACGGGTGGCGCTTTGCTTTACCCGTGGCTACAGGCCTGCGCCCCTTCGGGGCGGGGGAGGATGATCCGATGCGGGGGCGGCGGGATGAAGTGGAGCGATTGATTTTGGGGAATCTGTTGCGGGTGAATCTGGAGCGGAGCGGGGCGTGAAGACCTGCTTTGTCCGCCAAAGGCGGATCAAAGCAGGGCACCCGGGGTGGGGGGACATGAGCCGCAGTGGACCGCTACGCGGCGAGTACGGGCAGTCTGGTACGGTATGTGATGCACATTCCTTCGCCCCTGCGGGGCGAGGGGCGGGATGAATGAAGACCCCATCCGGTCCGCCTTCCCCGCGGGGCGGGGAAGGCACGAAGGAAGACTTCTCCGGTCAGCCTTTGGGCGGAGCACCTCCCCGTCCGCCTGAGGCGGGGCGCGGGGAAAGGCATGGGGCTTGTGGGTTTGGGGGTTGAATGAAAACACCCGAGTGCTTGGGGCACGCGGGTGTTTGTGTATGGGATTGATGGTGTGGGTCAGGGGCAGCCGGCGGTGTAGTGGGCGAGGAAGAGGCTGATGTCGAAGAAGTTCACTGTGCCGTCGAGGTTGAGGTCGGCGGCGTAGCGGGTGTCGGCGTAGGCGTCGAGGAAGACTGAGACATCGAAGAAGTCGATTGTGTTGTCTCGGTTGGTGTCGGCGGTGCCGCAGTCTTCGGGGACGACGATGGCGGTATCGGCGTTGGTCTCGTAGCCCCAGCGTACGGGCTGGTAGTTGCGTCTGCTTGGTGTGGTGTAGGACCTGACATCCTCGAACTCGATGAAGCCGTAGTGCGTGCCTGCGTCTTGTTGGATTGCGACGCCGACGATGAATCGCTGGGGGGTGAACCAGAGGTAGTCGAACCCGCCCTCGATGGTCTGGTTGACTGCGATGGTGTTGCCTTCGCCGGTGTTCTGGATTGGGCCGATGGTATCGCCGGGGGCGAAGATTGCGGGTGCGACGAAGTCGATGGGGGTGGTTGGGTCGCTGAGCTGGTGGACGATGTGGACGGTGCCGGCGAGGATTGAGCCGTTGCTGCCGGCCTGGATCTCGTATCGGCCGAAGTCCGAGGAGGTTTGTTCTGGGAAGAACGAGATCACGACGGTGTTGTCGGGGATGTCGCCGATGAAGTTCATCGGCACCTGATCCACGGCGGGGAGGGAGATATCGAGTGGTGCGGCGAAGGCGGAGGAGGTTGTGTAGACCCCGATGTCATAGTTGAGGTCGAAGTTGCTGTGGATCTCGGGTGCTGCGTGCGCGAGTGCGGTGGCGAGCGAGAGGGTGAGCAGTGCGGTGTTGCGGGTCTTGTTGGTTGGCTTGATCATGTGGTGTGTCCTTTGTCTTTCATCATGTCTGTTCATCATCACTCTTGAACATTCGCTTCCCGGCGAGGTTCAGTGACCGGTGTACTGCTGCTGATTCTAACAGGGAACTGGACGATCACTTGGTTCGAAAGATGGGCAATCTGTTCAGATTCGTCGAGCCCCGGGGTGGTGGTGGTTGCTGCTGGCCAGATGTGCGCAGGATTGTCCAGTGCATGTGAACCTTTGGGGTGCTCGAGGTGTAGTGTTCTCCTCGTTTGTTGATGTTTGATTGTTGGGGATGATGTGATATGCCATTGACGAAGCCGCGGTGTTTGGCGTGCGATTACAACTTGCATGGGATCCGGATGGGGGAGATGTGCCCCGAATGTGGATGCGATGAGCGCAAGCTGCTGATGGATGGCACGAGCTGGGTGATGACCTGGCTGGCGATCTTGCTGGGCCTGATGGTCTTGTTGAGCTTCGGGACGATGCTGGTGAACATCATCCATGTCCATCTGTTCCCGAATGTGCAGGGTGACTGGCTTCGGGAGACGACGAAGTCAATTCGTGCGGTTTTGCGGCCGGGGTTGATGGGTGGTGCCTTCGTGGTTGTTGTGCTGAGTTATCTGGTGATTGTGTGGGATGCCGTGCATCACAAGCTCACGCGTGTGCGGTTGTTGCAGTTTGGGATCTGCATCGGTGTGTGTGTACTGGCGGGGGGTGTTGCTTGGGGATGGGGGAGTTAGGTCAGGGGGCAGGGATCAGGGATCAGCCATCAGCCATCAGCCATCAGCCATTAGGCATTAGGCATTAGGCATTAGGCATTAGGCATTAGGCATTAGGCATTAGGCATTAGGCATTAGGCATTAGGCATTAGGCATTAGGCATTAGGCACTGATTGTCCCTCCCCGCGCCCTCGCGGGGAGGTGTCCCGCGCAAGCGTGACGGAGGGGTCTTCGTGCGTGTGTGGCTCAGTGATCGTGGATGTTCTCTGGGACCCCATCCGATCCGCCTTCGGCGGACCACCTTCCCCGCGGGGCGGGGAAGGCACTGGTTGGAAAGCGGCTGAGAAGAGGCATGAGCTGCGCGACGGGTACGGGTACTCGACATCCGGGCTGGTTTATGGGTGCCAGTTTTCGATGGTGAGGGCCCAGCGTTCGTGGTCTTCCCATTGGCCTTGGATTTGGAGGTAGTTCTTTGAGTAGCCCTCTTTGGTGAAGCCGGCTCGTTGGAGGAGGTTTCGTGAGCGGGTGTTGGAGGGCATGATGTTGGCGCTGAGGCGGTGGAGTCCGAGGCCTGCGGATTCGGTTGGGGCGAAGCAGTGCCCCACTGCCAGTCGGAGTGCCTCGGTCATGAGGCCCTTGCCTTGGAATGGCTCGCCGAGCCAGTAGCCGAAGCGGCCGTTCTGGAAGACACCTCGTTCGATGTTGGTGAGGGCGATGCGGCCTGCGATGGCGTTGGTGGCGCGTTCGATGATGAGCCAGCGTTGTTCGCGGTCGGTGTTGTGGGTTTCGAGTTCGCGGTCGAAGGCGTCGGGGCTGTAGAGATCGAGGCCGCTGGGCGGGATGGGTTCCCATGGCTCGAGGTGGGCGCGGGAGGACTGGCGGAGTGCGACGAATGCGTCGCGGTCGGCGGCGCATGGGTAGCGGAGGGCGACGCGGTCGCTCTGAGCGATGATTTCGGGATTCGGATTGCTGGTTCTGCTGGTCACGGTGGGGTCTGTCGAGGGCGATGTGGGGGTTGGTTATCAGTCTATAACGCAGATGGAATGGACGCTGTGATGTGATTTCGTATCGAATTCACACCCGAATTCGGGGGGTTTCTCGACACCCGAGGTTAATCGGTGTAATTTTGAACAGTGCCACGGCGAGCTATTCGGTTGTGTGCGTTCCATTCGAAGAGAGATATGCCCGGTGTTTGTGTGCAGGGCAGAAAGCGACAGTGAACATGAATACGCAGAACTTCTTTGCCGCAGCTGCAGGAGTTGCCATGCTTGGCAGCATGGCGAACGCGGATATGGTGAGCTTTTTCGCGGATCCGAACTCAACAACGAACGGTACGCCAACCGGTGTGTCGCTGAATGGCACGGTCGAGTACTCCTACACGAGCGGGAGCGTTGGCCAGGTTGTATTCTCGATGACCAACACCACGAGCAGTTCGATTGGTGGCTTCCTTACGGGCATGGTATTCAACATCGACAGTATTGATTCGGGCGCATCGGCGACGCTGAGCTCGACAAGCGATAGTGACTTCAAAGACACCGGGGCTGAAGCGGCGAACCCGTTCGGAACTTACGACGCGGGTGCGGCTCTGAAATCGAACTGGACCGGAGGTGGGAATCCCAGTAAGGGGATCGGCGTTGGCATCAGCAGCGTGTTTACCTTCACCGTGAATGCCTCTGACGCGGCCTCGCTCTCGGCGATGAGCTTCATCGGCGATGGCAGCGATATCGCGCTGCGGTTCCGCGGGTTGAATAACGATGGCTCGGACAAGCTTCAGGTGACGACAGAGGACCCAGCGCTGAATGTGGTGCCGCTGCCCACGAGCGTGTGGGCGGGTGGCGCGATGCTCGGGCTTGGGCTTGGTGTGCGTCGTCTTCGTAAGTAAGGCCGACTGACAGCAGTATCCTGAGAGCCGCCGCGTGTTTCACGCGGCGGTTTTCTATTCGAGGTTGTTGTAGTAGTCTTCGATTGATTCGTCGTCGGTTGATTGCTGGTCGCTTGCGTCGTTGCCGGGCCAGAAGGAGAGGTTGGGCGCGTGGATGGTGGTCATGGCGGCGCCGGCGATGAGGGCGATGAGGACGACGCGGGTGAGGAGGCGTTTGGTGCGTGAGTCGGTGCGTGTGGGGATGAGGGTGACGAGGGGGAGGGTGGCGGCGAGGAGGATGCTGGGGAGGTTGTCGGCTCCGGTCTGCACGAGCGAGCCGATGAGCATGGTCATGAAGAAGCCCACGAGCATGGTGATTGAGCCGCGTGCCAGTGAGAGGTGCCTGAAGATGAGCCCGACGAGGGTTGCGGCGACGAGGACGCTGATGGGACCGGCGGGGTACATGGCGCCGAGTGCGAAGTGGTTGGCCAGGAGCACGGGCATGGTGGCGGCGAGGATCAGGCACCAGGTGATGGCATCGAGCCAGCCGAGGGGGCGTTGGTGCTGGTTGAGTTGTGCGTTCTGATCGGCGGCGGTGGCGACGAGGGTTGCGGTTATGGCGGCGAAGAGGGTGTAGGCGATGAGGTTGGCGCTGCCGCCCATGACGGTGTCGGCGTAGCCCTCGGTGAGCATGAGGAAGGCGCCGGCGTAGGCGAAGAGGCGGAGTGCGATAGCCACGAATAGAGGGAATCGGACGAGCCCCTCGGCGGTGGCGGCCAGGGCGATGAGCAAGGCGGCGTGGGTGTAGCGGTAGGTGTTGTCATCGGGCCAGAGCAGGAAGGTGTCGTTCTGGGCGTACTCGGCGCCGGCGACACCGACGGCGATGAGCATGGGCAAGAGCCAGCGCGGCCCCTGCGAGGTGGTGCGGGGGGAGTCGGCATCGTCGAGGTCGGTTCGGGAATCGCGTAGGGCGTGGAGGTACCACGCGGCGAGGAGCAGCGTGAAACTGATGGCGCCGGGGATGAGTCCGGCGTAGAGCATGAGGCGTTGCTGGAGTTGGGCGTCCATGGGTGCGGTCCTGTCGTGTGTTTGGAGGTGGACTGTATGAGCCCGGGTGAAGAAAAAACGCAGCACCGGTTGGGGCGCTGCGTTTGAAATGGAAATGGGTGGTCCGTCAGCGGTTGACGGCTTCCAGACTGACGATGATCTGGACGGAGTCGCCAAGGGGCCCTGATTCGGGGTTGTCGGAATCGACATACTTAACGATGCCGAACTCGGACCGCTTGATGGAGAAGACGGCGTGGAAGCCCATGGCGTCTTTGCCCTGCGATTGTCCGAAGCTGACCTCGGTGAGGGTGGCGGTGACGGGGTGGGTCTGGCCGTGGAAACTGAAGTCACCCTTGAGTTGGTAGACGCCGTCGGACTGCTCGGTGATGGCGGTGCTGGTGAACTTCGCTTCGGGGTATTGACGGGCGTTGAAGAAGTCGGCGTTCTTCACATGGTCGTCGCGTTTGGTGTTGTTGGTGTCGACCGAGTCGGTTTTGACGGTGATATTGAACTTGGCATCGGTGATGTTGTCGGGGTCGATGCGGACGGTGCCTGAGAAGGCATCGAAGTGGCCGTAGAAGGAAGAGAGCCCGCCGTGGCGGAGTTTGAAGAGGATGCTGCTGTGGACGGGATCGACGGTGTAGACCTTGGCGGCGAGGTTTTCGGCGATGGCGGCGGTTGATTCGACGCCCATGGTTTCAAGTGCCCCACTGCTGTTGGTGTTGAGTCCGAAGCCGGCGAGGGTGGCGCCTGCGGCCAGCAGTGCGGCGGCGGTGATTGCTTTGGTTGTTCGTTTCATGAGTCATCTCCTGTTTCTTGCGTTGATGCGGGTGTATCGCGTGGTTGGTTGTTGAAAACGCAAACGGTGCGGTTGCTGAGTGTATTCCCGGGCGAGCTGATTATTTGTTGTGACAAACATTTTCCTGCGAGTCACCGTCGCGGGCTCCACGGGTGCGATTCGGGAGCGGGCCTACGCTTGGGCATGCATATATACAGCTTTCTGTCGGCGTCGATGGCCCTGATTCTGGCGGGGTGTGGCAACCCGGCTGGCTCGCCCAAGGTTGAATCCGAGATCCAGCACACGCCCGTGGCCCCGAGCGAACGGGTGCTTGATGGGCGGTTCGGTGATTGGGTTGAGGGTGAGCACGCGCATGCTGATGGGCGATGGGTGTGGCTTCGCTTTGCGCCCGAGACGCGTCCGACGCAGGCGATTCAGGCGGCTCCGTATTCGACGCGGGTTCGGATTGATGCGGATATGGATGCGACGACTGGGCGTGCGATTGAGATGCCCCGGGTTGGTGATGAGGCGATGCACGAGCAGCCGCAGGGCGTGGATGTGCTGATCGCGTTCTCGCCGATCAATGAGCTGGGCGAGCTGGGGATCGGCACGGGTGTTGAGCGGTATGACGCCGAGGGGAAGGGCGAGGAGGTCGGTCACGCGGCGATGGGCGTCGCGTGTTTGCCGACGTATGCCAGTGAGCAGTATGAGCTCCGTCTGGATCGGCTTGGGCCGGGGAGTGATGTGCTGCCGGCGTCGGGGCGGATCGGGGTGATCGTGGATCAGGTTGATGCCGAGGGCACGACGCTCTGGTCGGAGCGTTTTGTGGTGGATCTGCCCGAGCGGGATTCGGAGCAGGGCGTGCTCGATGCGGCGTTGCCCGAGCGAGCGGATGATGGCGTGCGGGTGATGAGCGCCAATGTGCTGTTCTCTTCGCCTTTGAAAACGCCAGAGCCGTTCAAGCGGGTGCTTGATGCGACGAAGCCGGATGTGATCCTGTACCAGGAGTGGTTCCGGAGCGAGTGGGCGCAGGTTGAGGGGTGGCTCAAGCAATAT
Organism: Phycisphaerales bacterium JB052; assembly: GCA_043100965.1. Lineage (GTDB taxonomy): Bacteria > Planctomycetota > Phycisphaerae > Phycisphaerales > UBA1924 > UBA1924. The sequence continues at coordinate 194,366 of JBICHR010000003.1, forward strand.
GCGGGCGCGTCTTGGAGCTTGCATTTCCCCGACGAGGGCGCGGGGGTCGCGATCGCGACGCGGCACCCGATCGTGGCGCGGTATGACGAGGTGCTGCCTCCTTCGGGTGAGGGTCGGCCCGCACGGGCGTGCGCGGCGTTGATTGAGACCGACGCGGGCGAGCTGCTGGCGATCAGCGTGCACCTCAAGTGCTGCGGCTCGGCGGGCAGTGATGAGGACCTGACGCGCATCGACCAGGCCAAGGCGATCAACGCGTTTATTGACTGGGTGCACGAGCAGCATCCGGACGCGATGGTGGTAATCGCGGGCGATTTTAATCTGGTGGGATCGCGCACGCCTCTGGAAGTGATGGCGCGTGGGCTTGGTGTGAACGGCGATGATCTGGAGCCGGCGCAGGTACGGGTGCTGGGTGATTCGACGGCGGTGACCTGGGTCGATGCCAAGAGCCGGTTCGGTCCGGGGCGGCTTGATTGGCTGCTGTACGACGGCTCACGCAGTGCCTTGGGCGAGGCGTTCATGCTCGATACGCGGGTGCTGAGCGATGCGGCGCTGTTGTCGATGGGCTTGGAGCGGGATGATTCGGAAGCGTCGGATCATCTGCCGATGGTTGTGGATTTGGGGGTGAGGGAGTAGGGATTGGGGGGCAGGCAGTTAGCCACTCGCCACTCGCCACTCGCCACTCGCCACTCGCCACTCGCCACTCGCCACTCGCCACTCGCCACTCGCCACTCGCCACTCGCTACTCGCCACTCGCCACTCGCCACTCGCCTTCGATTGTCCCTCCCCGCGCCCTCGCGGGGAGGTGGCCCGCCGTAGGCGGGACGGAGGGGCCTTCGTGCGTGTGTGCCAGAGTGGTCGTTGTGTTCTTTGGGACCCCATCCGATCCGCCTTTGGCGGACCACCTTCCCCGTCCGCCGAAGGCGGATCTTCGACCGGCGGGGAAGGCACTGGGATGGCAAGCAGCTGAGCGGAGGTATGAGCCGCACTGCGCTTTGGTTGTGCTTTCCTCCGGCAACCCAGGAAGTGTTCCGCGGCTCAACCTGGCAGGAGCGGACAAGCCGTGCGCTGGGTTCGTATCTCAGGAGGTCTTTCTCCGTAAACCATCGACAGAGGTCACGCACGGGTTGTCCGCCTGAGGGCGGAGCAACCCGTGGCACCCGGCTTTGTCTGCCACGGGGTGTGTTAGTCGTTGTCGTTCAGATCTTCCCCAAAGCCGTCTTCGTCGAAGCCTTCGGGGATGCTGATCATGGACGCCTCGGCCTTCATTCGGGTTTGGCCGTTTTCGCGTTCGACGGTGAGCCCGAGTTCGCGGAGGGCGTTGAGCGCGGCTTTTTGTTCGGCGGCTTTCTTGGACTTGCCCCAGCAGGACTCGTGCTGCTTGCCGTTGAGTTCGACGGCGATGCAGAAGGCCTTCGCGTGGTCTGGTCCTTTTTCGTCGAGGATTCGGTAGTTGGGTGAGTGCCCCATCGCGCGTTGGGCGTGCTGTTGAAGGACGCTCTTGAAGTTGTGCTGGTGGCCCGAGCGGACGGCGTCGTCGAGCAAGGGGTCGAGGAGTGGCTCGAGGAAATCGCGGACGGCCTGCATGCCGCCGTCGATGTAGAGGGCCGCGATAACGGATTCGAGTACGGCTGCGGCGAGGGATTGTGGGAGGTCGTCTTGTGTCTGCATGCCCTTGCCGACGACGATGAGTTCGTGGAGGCCGAGTTCGATGGCGATCTTGGCGCAGATCTTCCGAGAGACCGCGAGCGATTTGATCTTGGTCATCTCGCCCTCGAGGTACGAGGGGAATCGGTTGAAGATTCGCTCGCAAACGATCATGCCCAGGATCGCGTCGCCGAGGAACTCGAGACGTTCGTTTGAGTCGAGTCGTGACTCAGAGATCGAAGCGTGTCGGAGCGCGAGTTCGAGCAGGTCGGGATCGCTGAATCGATGCTTGAGGATCGATTCGGCGCGTTCTTTGACATCAGGGTTCATACATAGCACCAGAATGCGCTCGGGCTGATTACCCGAACTCCTGCCCGGGATGCCATGGCACCTCGGGCTTGGTCATGAGGCTGGTGCGTTGAAAGTGAAGCGTCACGCGGACGGTTGCTGAGTGTTTACTCGTATAAACACCGAACAAGGGGCCGCGTCTGTGATCGCCTCTGTGGCCTTGCACCAGAACGATACGCTGATTATGCCAAAATCAAGGGGTCGTGTCTACCCAATTGTTGATGATGGAGCGGTTTAGGTAGACGCATGTGGGGATCATGGCTAGAGTTGCCGCCCTGAAGATTGGGATATTCGTCCGGGTTGCCCTGGGCGTGGTGATAGGAGATTACTGACATGGCTATGCACTACCCCCGCCGCAAGAGCAACACGAAGCGTCGTCGCACACTGGGCTTTCGCGCCCGCATGAAGACGAAGAGCGGCCGCAAGATCATCAACAAGCGTCGCCGCATCGGTCGCAAGGTGAACTCGCTCTAAGCGTGTTCATTGATGGGCATACTGAAGATGGCACAAGCATTGGCTTGTGCTTTTTTCATGGATTCATGGCCTTGATAAGCGTGCTCTGGTGTACAAAGGGATCGTATCGATCACATTTTGAAGGAGTTCGTGATGCGTAAAGAGACGATTTCGGTCTTGGTGTTGGCGGCGTTTGCGGGGTTGGCGAATGCTGAGTTGGTGCATTGGACGCAGCTGACGGGCGATCAGGAGGCCTATACGGTCGACCCGGCGCTTGGCACGCTCACGATCGATATCTCGGGATACGCGAGTTACGATTTGCAGGGCGATTCAGACAATGAGATACTCAGTGTTTTCATGGGGCCTCCCGGGCCGATCTGGGCCTATGAGTTTGGATGGAACCTCAACCTGACAACGGTTGGGGTGAGCTGGGCGGATGAGTCGACGCTGACTTTCAATGACACGCTGAGTCTGAGCCCGGCAGCTGGGGATGCATTCTCGGTGACGAACATGAACTATCAGGGGACGCTGGATCCCCTGCTATTGGGGGATGTGGACTTGTCCGGTTTCATGCACATCGAGTTCCATGAGATTGGCTTCGATGACAACCCGGATGAGATCGATTCGTACTTTGAAGCGGGATCGTATTTGTACTTTGTGTTCCCGAGCCCGGGGACGCTTGGTGTGGCGGCGTGCGGCGGTTTGCTGATGGGTCGTCGGCGTCGATTGGGCGATTGATCCCGATCCTGGCCTGAAACAGGGCGAGATAACTGGTTTTGATTGTCCGAAAACGCCTGAAGTCAGGCGTTTTTTTGTGTTTATCGGACGCACAGGGGAGAATTGTGGCGTTCTTGTCGTTTCTGCGTCAATTCCTCGCCGTTCGTATTGACAGATGGATGGAAATCACTACTCTTGGGGGAGATCGAAGGGCCTATTCAGGTTGTTTCGTTCTGTGTCGCTATGACAACGGAGGGTGCATCAGGCAACTGAACGCCCTCTGAGTGAGAGCAGGGAGAGAAAGAGACCCTGATCAAACTCAATGTCTGTTCGGCAATATGCCCGGCATGTGTATGCCGGTGTGTTTGGATTGTCCTGGTTCGGCGTGTGGTGCGTCGACCGTTCTTGAGTTTGTCAAACGAAAGAGAGAAGAGAAATGAAAATTGCACTGACCACCCTTGCAGCAGCCGCTGGCCTCGCCACCGCTAGCCCCTTCATGTCAACCGGTCTGACCGAGTACACCGTGGATACCGCTGGTACCGCGACCTCGTCGATGACCATCGACATTTCGGGCATCGACAGCTTCGACAGCCAGCTCGCAGCCGGCAACACCATCCTTGACGTTTTCGTTGGCAGCTCGGCTGTCATCACCGGCATCAGCTGGAACGTGAACCTGACCACCTACAACGGCAGCTGGGCTTCGGAAGCCGTTCTCGGCTTCGAAGGTCAGATCAACCTGACCCCCGGCAGCGCTGATGGCTTCTCGGTCACCAACGCCAACTACAACTCCGGTGGTGTCGTTGACATCTCGGACGCTGGCCTGCCCAACATCACCGTCAGCGCTGACGGCCTGCTCACCATCGAGTTCTTCGAGTCATTCGACGACGTGACTGGTGAAGCTGACGCAACATGGCTCTCAGGTTCGTCGATCACCATCGTCGGCCAGAACATCGTTCCTGCGCCCGCTTCGCTGGCACTGCTCGGCCTCGGTGGCATCGCTGCCGGCCGTCGTCGCCGCTAATCCTTCTGGATTGCTTGCAGATATCATCCGAGTTCGCGTGTTCCTGACCCGACATAGGCATTGTTTGCCAGCGAACTCGACAAGATGATCAGATATAAGGCTCCCCGGGTGTGACCCCGGGGAGCTGTTTTTTTTGTCCGTTCTGCCGGGGGGTCGGGCTGCGTTGGCCAGGTTGTACTGAGAGGTGTGTGTTCGGGTTGTTGGCTCAGCGTAATCCTGGTCCGGGTGGATGCGAATTCCTTGGTGGCACAAGAATTACTTTCAATTCCATCTGTGATCTATTGACAGGCGCACGAAATCCATTAGACTGTCGCCGTGGGGTATATCCCCGGGGAGAAGGATACATTCTGGGGGCCGCGCTGATCTGATCCGGATCAGTTGATTCCAAGCCATTCACAATGCATCAGAACCTCTGGATAAACCCCATGAGAGACTATTGGGTTCACATTGTCGGCGTGCGGAGCGTCGGCAAATCATGAGTTTGAAAGAAAGAGAGAATCAAAATGAAGAAGACAATCGCACTCGCAGCAGTTGCAGCACTCGCAGGCAGCGCCGCTGCAGCCGATCTCACCATCGACGTTTCCGGCATCAACAGCTGGGGCTTCCAGGGTGATGCACAGAACGAAACACTGAGCGTTGCTCTTGGTGCTGGCGCAGTCATCACCGGTATCGCTTGGGACGTCAACCTGACCACCCTCGGAATTAGCTGGGCTGACGAGAACACCATGGGCTTCGAAGGCGGCGCTCTTGAAGTGATGCCCGGTGCTGGTGACGCGTTCACCGTGTTCAACCAGAACTACAGCGGTTCGACCGGTGGCGTCGCGCTCAGCGCTGACGGCATCCTCGACATCGAGTTCTACGAAGTCGGTTTCGACGACAACGCTGGTGCAGTCGACTCGTACTACGAGGCTGGCTCGACCATCACCATCTCGTACGTTCCCGCACCAAGCGCCCTGGCCGTTCTCGGTCTCGGTGGCCTGGTCGCCGGTCGTCGTCGCCGCTAATCGCTGCGACGTGACCGCGATGCTTGATCTGATTTGATCAGGTCGACATCAACGACACGATACAGATCCCCCGGCTTCGGTCGGGGGATCTTCTTTTTTGGGATTCGGCAATGGGCAATGGGCAATGGGCAATGGGCGGATGTTAAAAATACCCGTGGTGGACGGGCATTTGGAGGGGAGTTTGAGGTTGGCTCAGTTTAGTTGTTGGAGGTGAGGCCGACGGGTTGGGGGCGGACGGCGTGGGCTGGGGCCTGGACGGTGATGCCCAGGGGTGCTCGCTTGCCGCCGGGGCCGGTTGGCGGCATGCCTTCCTGATCGATGTGGCGTTGGATGGCCATGACTCCCTCGATGAGCATCTCGGGGCGTGGTGGGCAGCCGGGTACATAGACATCGACGGGGATGAACTGGTCGACACCCTGGACTGTTGCGTAGGTGTCGAAGACGCCACCGGTCGAGGCGCATGCCCCCATGGAGATGACCCACTTGGGCTCGGGCATCTGCTCGTAGATGCGCTGGAGGACGGGGAGCATCTTGACGCTGACGCGTCCGGCGACGATCATCAGGTCGGCCTGTCGGGGTGAGAACCGCATGACTTCGGCACCGAAACGGGCGAGGTCGTAGCGGGATGAGGCGGTGGCCATGAGCTCGATGCCGCAGCAAGCGGTGGCGAATGGCATGGGCCAGAGACTTGAGCGGCGAGCCCAGTTGACGACGCGTCGCAGCTGTGTGGTGAGCACATTGTCCGTGGTAATGGCGCCTTCGAGTCCCATGTGATTCTCGCTCCAACAGATGGTCCGGTGCACGCCAAGCGCGTGCATTGGTGCAGTATACGCTTGGGTTCGTGGGGTTGCGCGAGGTTGACGCGATCAGGCGGCTGATTCGTCGGCGCTGGCGGTACCTGAGCTGAGGTCGTTGGCGGAATCGATGGTATCGGTGGGCCAGTCGGTCTGCTCGATGAGTTCGATGGCCTTTTCGTGCTCATCGAAGCGGAACACGCAGAGGGTGCTGGGATTGACCTTCGATGCGGGCACAAAGTAGCAGTAGCGGACATTGATCCGGTTGTCGGCCATGAGGACGGTGAGGTCCCGGACGACCCCGGGGCGATCCTCGACGCTGATGCCTACGACCGGGGCCTCGACGACGGGCCCCACTCCTGCGTCGACCATGGACTCACAGACTGCCCTCAGGGCGTCTGTGGGGTGGCCCAAGAGGCGGGCACATCCTCGGTCAAGGTGTTCGGTCGTGGAGATCGAGATGATCTCGACCCCGGCGACGGCGGCGGCGTCGAGCAAACCGGCCAGTTCGCCGGGTCGCTGCTGCAGGTAGATTGAAAACTCGGTGAGTTGAATGTAGTTCATTGGGACGGGAAGTTTAGGCAGAAACCCGCAAATGGGCGCTGAAGCGAGGCAAAGGATTGGTTCAGGCGGGGGCTGTTTCGCCCGGGGTTTCGCCGCCCTGTGGCTGCATCAGATCGGCGAGTGATATTCCCGAACATGACCCAACCGAAGCATTGAGGATCGAATCGGGCAGCATGTCGTCCGCGTTGCTGCTTCTGAACGCGTCGAGCGTTTGCGCACAGCGGAGGATCTCGTCGAGCGGGATCTGGTCTGCGGGCCTGGCGGGGGCCCATGCGGCATCATGATCGCCGCGGTCGACCTGGTTGATGAAGCCGCCTCGGTGCAGGGCCGTGATGACCTCGGTGGCCCGCGCGGGCGGGAGGTTTGTCTCGCTGGCGACATCGTCGGTGGTGATCGGCTTGCCCTTGGCGAAAGCGGCCTGAATGGCTTTGGCGACGCTGAGGGCGATGAGTGGATCGAGCAGGGTCGGGGCGGTCTGGTTCTCATCGCCGCTCGTGTTGAGCTTGGATTTGACGAGACGGGAGAAGTTCTGCAGCGCGTAGCTGGCCTGGATCCCGAAGAGGACAATGAGCCAGGTGAGGTAGATCCAGAGGAGGAAGAGGGGGAGGATGGCGATTGAGCCGTAGAACTTGGCGTATGTGGTCGTGTATCGCAGGTAGGTGGTGAAGCCCAGCTTGCCCAGCTCCCAGAGGATGGCTGCGAAGAAGGCACCGGCGAGGGCTGTGCGGAAGTGGATGCGGGTGTTGGGGATGGTGGTGTAGGCGCCAACGAGGAGGATGGTGGAGATGAGGACGGAGACGCCGTAGCCCGCCATGACAGCACCGACGATGGAGTCCTGGCCTGCGAAGGAAACGACCCATCGTGTGAACGCGTCTCCAGCGAGGAATGTCGCGGCGAGCATGAGGGAGCCGGCGGTGAGGATGAGCCAGTAGAGCATGATGCGACGCAGCCAGGGGCGTCCGCTTGGAGCGCCACAGAGCTGGTTGAACGACTTCTCGATCTCGATGAGCATGGACATTGCCGCGTAGAGAAGCACGAGCCCTGAAGTGAGGGCGATCCAGCCCGTCGGGACATTGCGAATTGAGGTATTGACGCGGTTGATGAGGTCAGTGATCAGTTGTTCGAGATCGGGGCTGTCGAAAGGGTCGACGGGGCGGTCGGTCTGCGTGGCATGCGCGTCTATGGCGGTATCGGTCGGCGGGGCTTGAGCGGTCTGACCGGGCTGGGGTTGTGCGTCGGGCTGATCGGTGACTTGGGTGCCGCTGTGGCCTTCGGTCCTGTTTTCTGTCCCTACTGCTGGCCCTGCTTTTTGAGTCTCTTCGGGGGTTTCTCCGGGGCCTTCTTCGGGGTCTTCTCCGGGAATGGGCTCGGTGGCGGGATCGAGTTCGGGAGCGGTGATCTGCGATACGCCGCTGAAACTGAGCACGCGTCGAACGCCCGACTCGACCTGCTCCTCGCTGACGATGGAGCCGAAGATGAGCAGGCCGATGGCCATCACAGGGATGATTGAGAAGATGGTGCGAAAGGCCAGAGCGGCGGCCATGCGTGGGAGTTGGGAGCGGTAGAGCCCGATGACGCCGATGCGTGTGACGGTCGCGATGCGCTGGGCTTCCTTGCGCCAGTCGTATCGCTGTGGCTGCGGGTCGGTCGTGTTTGGGGTGGTCTGTTCGGGCATATGGTCGCTGGGTCGCTGGAACGGCGTTGCGGGCCCGGTGGTACGGGATTATTCGGCTGAATCCCGCCGCTTCTTGGGCGAACCCTCTCGATCTGGAGCGGGTTTGGTTGCCTTGTTGATGGCGTTTTTCATCGTCCGATTTCGGATCGGCCCGCTGGGGCCGGTGACCTCTGGGCTGATGTAGGGGCTTTTTCGCTCGCGTTGGGCGGTCGAGCGTCGTCGGCGGGAGGTTCCGGAACTGCCGGTCTCCTTCTTGGGCTTGTCGCCTCGTCGCTGGTCGGCGGCGGATCGTTTGAGTGCCCGGATCTCGTCGCGGGTGAGCTCGCGCCACTGGCCGCGGGCGAGGCCCTTGAGCTTGACGGGGCCCATGCCCACGCGTTCGAGCTTCTTGACGGGGTAGCCGACGGCTGCGAGCATGCGTCGCACCTGGCGGTTTCGGCCCTCACGCAGGGTCAGTTCGACGGTGGTTTTGTCGCGTTCGCGGGCGACGAGTGCGATCTCGACATGGGCGGTTCGAGCCGCGCCCTGTGTGTGCCCGGCCTTGCGTTGAGCGAGGTAGATGCCCCGCTCGAGTTCTTTGATGGCTTCCTCGTCGAGCGATCCCTTGACGACCACGCGGTAGGTTTTGGGCACGCCATAGCGTGGGTGGGTGAGGCGGTTGGCGAGTTCGCCGTCGTTTGTGAGGAGGATGAGCCCGACGGTGTCGTAATCGAGGCGTCCGACGGGGAAGAGTCGTGGTGCTGCGGGGTGATCGACGAGTTCGGTGACGGTGCGTCGGTCGGCTCCGGGCTCGTCTTTGGCCGTTGAGAGGGTTCTCGGCGGCTTATTGAGCATGATGTAGAGCTTACGATCGGGCTGAGCGACGACTTTACCGGCGACGACGATGCGGTCTTCTTCGGGGTCGACCCAGGCGGGGAGCGTGGTCACGAGCTGGCCGTTGACGCTGACATCGCCGTTCTCGATCATGGCTTCGCAGGCGCGTCGGGAGCCGACACCGGCGTCGGCGAGGACGCGTTGGAGGCGTTTGCCGCGGGATGCATCGGTGAGATCGTGTTGTGTTTGATTTCGGGGCACGAGAGAGTGTACGCGTCGATCTGGGGGTTTGAGTGCGGATTCTTGAGCGCCGGGGACGATCGAGCCGAAGTTATCTGGACGCAGTATGCCCTTTTCACGCCCGAGGTGCGCGAGAAGTGCGCTGCGAGCAGCCCGGCAACGGGCGGGAGTATGACCCATGGGCAACGAGAGCGCGACCGGGACCACGAATACGAATGGGACGAGGCACGCAGCGCTTGACGCACAGAACGCGATTGTTGAGCCACGCACGACGCACAATGTCAGCAGTGAAGAAGAGATTTTCCTGACCCCGCGTGTGTTGGATTCGGGTGCCTTTGCCCGCTACGCGGACACGCTGCGGGGGATTATCGCGCAGGCCAGTGCGCAGGGACGCACGCTCGAGGACTTCTCGGCAGATGCCGAAGCGATGATCAAGCGTTGCAACGACGCGAGCGACACGGTCAACAAGCGGCTGCAGGCGGGCATTCGCATGCTCAAGATGATCGATGAGCGTGCGGAACACACCGATGCGCTGCTTGAAAAGGTGCAGCGTGCGTTGCCCGATGCGCAGGCGATGAGCGATCAGATCGACCGCGTAATCGATGAGCGGCTGAAGGCAAGCGAAGCGCGGATCAGTGTCCTGATCGAACAGGCCGAGGCCCGCGCGTTGGCGGCCGAGGAGCGGGCTCAGTCGGCGATTGAGCGTACCCGTTCGCACGCGGGCGAGCTCGAAGCGCTGGGCCAGGCGATAGACGGTCGGCTCGCGACCCTGCGGGAAGCAATCGAGCATGGCGAGCGTGAGCGTGATGCGGGGATTGACGCGATCGGTCGCGAGGTTGAAGCTGCGCGAACACAGATCAACGACACGATTGCGTTGGCCTTCGACAAAGCAAAGGAAGCGGGCGAGGCGCTCTCGAGCCGTGCGGACGCCACGATGGGCGAGATGGAGACGCGGGTTGACCGCGTCGGGCAATCGATAGAGCCGTTGATTGAAGCGTCGAGCAGGGCGATGCGGGCGTTGGGCATGGATCCTGACTGTCCGGAGTTCGAGGACTCGCCGCTTGCACGCATTGAGTCGCTCGTGGAGCGGGGCGAAACACAGCTTGCTTCGTTGGACGGGGTCTATCAGCAGCTTGAAACCCTGCAATCGCAAGCCGAGCGCGTTCGTGGTGCCTTCGGGAACTGGCTCACAGAGGCGGCGGAGAAGTTGGATACGCTCGAAGCTCGCAAGGGCCAGATCGTTGGACCGATGCGCGAAGCAGCCGAGTCCATCCGTGAGCTTGGGCCCGATCTGGAATCGAAGCTTCGGCTTGCCTCGACCGAGCTTTCGCAGTTGCAGGTTGAGCAGGCGACGCTGCGTGAGACCATCTCGGCCTCTTCGCAGCTAGCCAATGAGGTGACCGACCGCATGAGCAATCAGTCCGGGCAGCTCAAGGCGTTGCTCGATGGCTCGTTGCACAAACTCTCGACGCGTGTGGAACAGGCGGGCGTGTGGCTGGGCACGCTGATCCAGCGTGCCGAGTCGCTGGGCGCCTCGATGCCCGGCGCGGGCTCGATGAGCTTTGCGTCCGAGGGTGAACCGGTCGTCGGTCATGTGGGCGAATCAGCACCTGACGATGCGACAGTGGCGTATGCACAGGAGTCTGAGATCAAGTCGGTGACACCGCTGACACAGGCGGATGCGGCTCTTGAGACGGGCGTGACTGATCATGAAGTGGTTGAGGAGCCCCACAGCTTTGTGGTGCCGCGTCCGCCGCAACTGCCGCTGGATGCGTTTTCATTCGATGGAGCCGCTGAGGTTATCGAGCATCGCGAGGAGCGTGAGGGAGCGTGATCAAGTTGGCGTCGACCATCGCTCGTAGGGGAAGTCGCTGGGGATCAGGTTCGGGCGGTCGTTGATGAGTGCGACCATGAACTCGAGTGCGTCGACGATGCGCGGGCCGGGTCGGTTGAACATCTTGTTGCCATCGACGACCGCGACGCGGTTGCTTTGCACGGCTGGGAGCGACCTGAACCAATCTTGCTCGGCGTAGAGGCGGTCGGCCTCGGCGCGTGCCTGAGCGAGGGTGAGCCCACAGGGGGCGATGACGAGGTATTGGGGCTGGGTGGCGGCAACAATTTCGCTCGGAACCGCAATCGAATGTCCGGCGCGTCGTTCGGCCTGCTGTGGACCGACGGCGGCGCCGGAGCCGGGCTTGATGACTGTTTCATTGAGCGGGTGGCGAGCCCCGGCGCGTTCGATAAGCTGGACATTCCAGTGCCCGGCGATGTAGATCGGGTCGGTCCATTCAAAGAAGGCACAGACTGGGCCATCGTCGTAAGGGTTGATGTGTTCTTCAGCCCGGTCCATTCGTTGTCGGAGCTTCACGACCTGATGCATGGCTTGCTCGCTCATCCCGATCGCTTCTCCCACGCGGTAGATGTCGTCGAGGATGTCCTCGACGCTGGTGGGGTTGAGCGAGAGTACGCGGGGCTTGGGGTCGAGGCGACCAGCGATGCGTCGCACGCTGTCGAGGTCGATCGAGCAGACGCCGCAGAGGTCCTGGGTGATGATGAGATCGGGTTTGAGCTTGGCGAGGGTGGCCTCGTCGAGTGTGTAGAGCGACTGCCCGGATTGGGTGGCTTGAGCGACCTGGGTGTCGATGACCTTGGCGTCGGTCCCGGTTTCGGGGTCGTAATGCGTGTTCTGGGCGGTGAGTTTGGGAAGATCGGTGATCTCGGGGGGGAAATCGCACTCGTGCGATCGCCCGACGAGGGCATCGGCGGCCCCCAGCAGGGCAACGATTTCGGTGCCCGAGGGGATGAGACTCACGATGCGCATGGGCAAGCTCCGAAAGTAGTGAAAAGGCCCGGTTTTGCGGCAAGGGGCCTACTGTATGATGCGTGCGTCGACCGGTTTGGTTTGACGCGGGCGATGATTGCACGATAGACCCCCGGCGTCTGATTGGCCGGGTAAGGAGATCGCGGTGGCGAATCGAATGACATTGACGAAGGTGCTCTCGCTGACGGTCCTGATGGGCCTGCCCCTGACGGGTGTGGCGAAGGGACAGATGGCGATCCCCGACGAGCGTGAGGAACGCCCTACGGCACGCCAGCCCCAACCACGCCCGGCGGCACCTGAAGAGACCGTGTCCTTTGGGATTTTCGCCGAGCCGATGGAACTGAGTACGCTGATCGACTTTGTTGGTGATTCGCTGGGGATCAACATCGTGGTCAAGGGTTCGCCCGAGGGAGAGGTGGTGTTCAACGCCCCGATCGAGGTGCCCAAGAGCCGGTTGATCGACCTGCTGGATGCGATGCTGGACCAGTATGGGTTCACGGTGACTTTCGAGCCGGCGACACAGTTCTATGTGGTGCAGCCGACGAGTGAAGTGAAGCCGGTGTTTGGCGATCAGCTGGCGACGACGAAGATCATCGCGACGCCGAACATCAAGCCCTCGCTTCTGGTTCCGGCGCTGCAGTCCACCCTGGGCGGCCCGAGTACGGGCGCGGGGGGAGCTGGGAACGCGGGAACGAACAACGCGATCCAGGCGGTCGATGAGCTGGGCGTGTTGATCATCAACGCGACATCGCGTGATATCCGTCGTATCGAGGGGATGGTCGAGGCGCTCATCACGATCGACAAGGATCAGCAGTACATCCGGTTCGAGCTGGACCATCTGGCGGCTCCGATCGCGCTGAATCGCGTGGTTGGTCTGGCGGGTGGCAGCACGAGCACCGGGCAAACATTGAACTTACAGCAGGGCGGTCGGAACAATCAGGGCGGGAATCAGGGCATTGTCAGTCTGGCCGGCGGTTCGCTGACGAACCTTGGCGAGCGGATCACGATTGACCCGCAGGGCAACGCGTTGATCTTCAAGGGCACGCAGAACGAGATTGATCGTGTGCGTCAGCTGCTTGAGGTGATCGATGTGCCCAATACGCTTGAGCCGAAGAACTACTTCGCGGGTTCGTCGGCGACGCAGATCGCCGACATCGCCAAGCGTCGTGGTCTGGGCGAGGTGATCCAGATTGAGGACGAGACGAATCAGTTCAACGGGTTCGGGAACTTCAATCAGCAGAACAACCAGTTCAACACCAGCAGCGACGAGGGCCAGGGGGGCCCGGTCATGGTGGTCGACCCGACACGGGGCAACATCATTTACTATGGCACGCCTGAGCAGCAGGCACAGCTCTCGGCCCTGCTCGATGAACTCAAGACCGAGGACGAGCGGATCGTCATTCGCGAGTACCAGCTGAACCACACCGATGCGTTGACGATCACGGATCTGCTCACGGGCATCATCACCGGTGAAACGCAGACGGGGAGCTCGGCGTTGCTCGACGGAGCATCGGGACGGACGAACACACGCTTCATCAACCAGTTCGGCTTCCCGGTTGACGGGGAATCGGGCGCGTTCGACCCGGACAAGATCACGGTGATTGCCGACGAGTTCAGCAACCAGGTTGTGATCAAGGCCCCGATCAAGCAGCAGGAAGACCTTGAGCGGCTGATCGGTCGGCTCGATATGCAACGGGCGCAGGTGTACATCGAGGCGCTGATCGTTTCGGTGACGGATAATGAGGACATCACGGTTGCGTTCGAGTCGCAGATCACCGCGGGTCAGTATTCGTATGGCACGAACTTCGGGCTCAGCTCGCGGGACAACTTCCTCGATCCCAAATCGGTTACATCGAGTCTGGGTGGGCTGACGCAGGCGGTGATCATGAGTGACTATGTCCCGATCATCGTCAACGCGACACAGACGAACAGCGATGTCCGCATTCTCTCGCAGCCACAGTTGCTGGTGAATGACAATGAGGAATCGTCGATCGTTTCGATCGAGGAGCAGCCGTACACCGAGGTCTCGCAGGGCACCAACGGCGGCCAGAATGTTGTGGGCTTCGCCGGTACGGTTGAGGCGGGTACGACGCTTACCGTGACACCCTCGATCTCCAAGGCCGGTTTTATCCGTCTTGAGTACTATGTTGAGCTGTCGAACTTCATCGGTACCGGGAGCGATGGCATCCCGCCACCCACGACGCGTCGCACCGTCGACGGCAGCGCGACAGTACCGAGCAACGCCACGATCGTGATCGGTGGCATCACGGTTGACGATGTGCGTGACACGGTGCTCAAGGTGCCGCTGCTTGGTGACATCCCGCTCGTGGGTGAGCTGTTCAAGCGGACGAATAATGTCAACAACTCGTCGAAGCTGTATGTGTTCCTGACACCCCGGATCATGGCCGACCCGAACTTCAACGACCTGAAGCTCTTCTCGAAGGGCCCGCAGAGTGAGATGAAGATTGATGACGACCTCCCCGACCTGGAGCCCGCGGTCATCGACGCACCGGGGACCGAGTTCTTCCAGAGCGAGCTTCCCGATCTGAAGCCCGATGATTCGGTCGGCGGGGCGCCGCCCGCGATGGAGCCGGAGTTCGTGGAAGTGAGCGAAGTCAGCGGCTCGTAAGCGTGAGCGGGAAGACTGAGAAGATATGGGTAAAGTGAATGGACTCATCAAGCGAGACCCGAAGAAGGGCGACCCGAAGCGCGACGCGAACGCGGCGCCGATCGTTGTCGATCGCTGGAACGAAGCGGCGCGGGCGTTCGGCGACCTCAAGCTGTCGGGCGATCAGCTCCGGGCGTTTGCCCAGATCCCTGGGAGCGATGACGAGCCCTGGGATGTGATGCTGCAGACTATGGCGCTCGACGAGACGAGCGCGTTGAAGCTGCTGGCACAGCGCACCGGGCTCGAGTATGTCGCAGAACCCAAGCTTAGCGAGAGCGCCTCACGCTTCTACGAGCTGATCGACCAGGACGATGCGCGGGCCCAGAGCGTCGCCTGCATCGAGCGTCGTGAGGGTTCGTATGTGATCGCGACAAGCCGACCGATGCAGCCGAGCGTGCTGTCGATGCTCGAGGACACGCTCGACGCGCCGATCAGCGTGGTCCTGGTGCCCCGCGGTGCGGTGGCGAGCATGATCAACCGCGGCTACGAGCAACGCGGCGATCTGGTCACCGAGATCGTCGAGGACATCCCGCTCGATCAGGATGCCATCGAGCAGGCGGCGGGTGCGATCGGCAAGAGCAATGACCTGCTGGCCCAGGCACGCCAGACGCCGGTGATCCGGCTGGTGAACATGATCCTCTTCGAGGCGCTGCGTCGCGGTGCTTCTGATGTCCATGTGCACCCGATGGAGGAGCGCCTGGCGATCCGGCTTCGTATCGACGGCATGCTCGTGGATGCGTTCTCCCCCCCACTGTCGCTGGCATCGGCGATCTCGTCGCGTATGAAGGTGATGACCGAGTTGGACATCGCCAACAGGCACTCGCCTCAGGACGGGCAGACGACGGTCCGCATCGGGCAGAAGAAGATTGATATTCGACTGAGTGTGATCCCGACGATCTACGGCGAGCGCATCGTGCTGCGTCTGCTGGATCAGTCGCAGAACGAGCTGGACCTGTCGGCGATCGGGATGAGCAAGCGGCTCCAGACGGCCCTGATGGACTGCGTGGAGCGGCCCAACGGGATCCTGCTGGTCACGGGCCCCACGGGCTCGGGTAAGACTACGACGCTGTACGCGGCTCTGGGGCGGGTTGATCGCGCCAGCCGCAATGTCATGACGATCGAAGACCCGGTCGAGTACCACCTTGATGGCATCTCACAGATGCAGGTCAACAACAAGCGGGGCGTGACCTTCGCCACGGGTTTGCGTTCGTTGCTGCGTCAGGACCCGGATGTGATCCTCGTGGGTGAGATCCGCGACCCGGAAACAGCCCAGCTGGCCATCCAGGCGTCGCTGACGGGTCACTTTGTGCTCGCGACCCTGCATACCAACGATGCGCCCAGCGCGATCCCGCGTCTGCTCGATATCGGCGTTGAGCCGTACCTTGTGACCAGTTCGCTTGTCGGTGTGCTGGCCCAGCGTCTGCTGCGTCGTGTCTGCACGGCCTGCAATGGCGCGGGCACCCAGCACGGCGAATCGTGCGAGACCTGCTTCGGGACGGGCTACAAGGGACGCCTGGCGGCCCATGAGCTGATGCTGATGAACGATCAGCTGCGTCAGCTGACCGCTCAGCGTGCCGACGGCGTGACGCTCTACGAGGCGGCGGTCGATGCCGGCTTCCAGCCGATGAAGGTCGATGCGATGGAGAAGGTGAAGCAGGGGCTGACGGATGAGGCGGAAGTCTTCCGGGTGCTGCACTGATCAGGCGGCTGACACCAAGGCAACCAGACCGAGACACCCAAAGAGGCCCAGGAGCACTCCGGGCAGGTTCACCGCGATGACTCGCCTTGGTGTTCTGGCTCTGTGCTTCGCTGAGCGATTGGCGAGTTGATAGATGTTTCGGCGCGCGTGTCGATGCCAGGAGCAACTCAGCGCCACCGGCGCAATCACGAATGCGGTGCGGCACCAGACACCGGCGAAATGATTGGGGCCATAGGTGCCCGGGTAATAGCTGTTCATCACCGAGAGCGAGACCATGTTAACTGCCCAGTAGCCGAAGGCGACAATCAGCCATCCAAGAATGCCCAGCGTGCACCATGCCTTGGTCGCGACGACGGCGTCTTGCATCTTCGGTGAGGTGAGCAGGTCCGCATCGATCAGTGATCCGCACTCGGGGCAGGGCTGATGCTCGGGGAGATCCCTGAGTGAGTATCTGCAGATCGGGCATCGCGAGACGCGGATGAAAGCGGCTGGAAGGCGAGATGGATGCTGGTCGGTCATGGCAGGACCGCCCCCGCCACAACCATCAACAGCCCAAGCAGCGGCACGCTCAGGATGGCGATGATGAACATGGAGCAGTTTCCTGCCCAGGAGACGCCGTCGTACTTGTGTTCTGGCTTGTTGAGCAACCGACGCTGGGTGGACCGCCTGCGCCTCCACCTGCAGAGCCCGGCACCAACGCAGGAAAGCTCGATGCAGATGACCAGGATCATCGCCGCGTCGGGCTTCCCGGTCAGGATGGCGGGGATGGTGAGCAAGGCCGCTCCGAACCCCAAGGCGATGAGGCAGAGCGCGGAGAGTGCAATCAGCAGGTTCTCATGATCGACATCGTGGCGGATCTTCCTTGCTCGGTGCTGATCGAAGTCGCTCAGGTCCCGCCCGCACTCGGCACAGATGGGCTGGGTGAGCCCGCGGAGGTTGTAGGCACACCCGGGGCACTCAAAGTCATGATCATGCAGGTACTCGATCAGGGTCTGATCATTTGCGGGATGGTGTGGGGGTTTCGTCATTCGATGTGATTACCATTGAGCATGTTCGACCTGCTGACACCGATGGTTCCCCTTCCCGTCACGCTTTGCAATGAAGTTGTGACGCTTGAGCCCATCGAGCCGCGGCACGCGCCGGATTTGCAGGCGGCGCTCGACGATCGGGTGTTCGAGTACATGCCCATGCGATCGAGTGTGAAGACACCAAACGAGGTGCGCCGGTATGTTGATTTCCAGCAGCGCCGGGCGGAGACGATCGCGTTTGCGGTGATTGACAACAGCAGCGGCGCGGCGATCGGCTCAACAAGTTTCATGAATATCCGGGCCGAGCACCGGGGGCTGGAGATCGGCTCGACCTGGATCACGAAGTCCGCCCGCGGGACGAGGGTGAACCCGGCGATGAAACACCTGATGCTGTCGCACGCTTTCGATGGGCTCGGAGCGGTCCGGGTCGAGCTCAAGACCGATGCTCGCAACCTGCGATCACGCAGCGCGATCCTCAAGCTCGGTGCGCAGTTCGAGGGGCTGATGCGGGCCCACATGATCATGCCCGACGGGGCGCTGCGTGACTCGGCGGTGTATTCGATCACGCGCGAGGACTGGGCGGGTGTGGAGCGCGGTCTGCTGGCAAGGCTTGGCGCATGAAAAAGCCTCGCCCGGAGGGAATCGGGCGAGGCCGGAGTGAGCACCAGCTCAATGTCTAGAGGAGAATCACAGCACAGCTGAGCGGTACTCGGAGAGAGAACGGTTCGGTGCACGCATATGGCTATGTTCGACTGCATATGCAGCACGGACGCGTATGGATGCGTTTGTACAGAATCGGGCTCCGCCGATTGGTGCTGCATCGGCGCAACTTCTTGGAAAGCATGAGAAAGCAAGTAAGTTTTTACAAACGGTGGTTATGCAATAACCGAATCAGGGGGGCCTGAATCGGGCAGTTGCTCACCCTTGGCATCGAGGGGCAGGGTGCGGGCGACATCGAGGAATGCCTCGTAGTTGGCCCGGGTCTCGATGATGCTGTCGCCCCCGAACTTCTCCATGAAGGCGCTGGCGACCTCGAATGCGACAACATTCTCCATCACAACACTGGCGGCGGAGACGGCGCAGACATCGGAGCGTTCGTACTGCGAGTCCTCGGGGCGCTTGGTGTTCAGGTCGATGCTGGGCAGGCCCTGGAGCAGTGTCGCGATGGGTTTCATGGTCCCCGTGACGACGACGGGCTGGCCGTTGGTCATGCCGCCCTCGGTGCCACCGGCGTTGTTGCTGGTGCGGACAAAGCCGAGGTTGGGTTCGCTGACCTTGCTGGGATCGTAATGGATTGGGTCGTGGACCTGCGATCCGAGGCGCTTTGAGCACTCGGCCCCGAGCCCGATCTGGACGGCCTTGAATGCCTGGATGCCCATGACGGCGTAGGCGATGCGTGCGTCGAGCTTGTCGTACCAGTTCATGGAGCTGCCCACGCCGGGCGGGCAGTTGAAGATGTGGCACTCGACATTGCCGCCGACGGTGTCCTTGTCGATCTTGGCCTGTCGGATGATCTCGCGCTGGCGTTCGGTGGTCTCTCGATCGAGGGTGTAGGTGTCGGACTCGTCGCGGGCGGCGCGGAGGTCCGCCAGGTTCTCGAAGCGGACATCGACCCCAGTGCGTGCGTCGAGGATGGAGCGGACGAAGCCGAAGACTTCGACATCGAAGACCTCGCGGAGCATGAGACGCCCGATGCAGCAGGCGGCGACGCGTGCGGCGGTCTCGCGGGCGCTGGCACGCTCGAGCGTTTCGCGGCAGTCGGTGGTGAGCCACTTGATGCTGCCCGGCAGGTCGGCGTGGCCGGGGCGGGGGCGGTGGACGGGTGGTGTGCGTTCCAGATCGTCGAGTCGGGAGTCCCGGTTTTTGACGATGAAGGTGAGCGGTGCGCCGATGGATTTGCCACGCCGGACGCCGGTCATGATCTCGATGGTGTCGGTCTCGAGCTTCTGACGCCCCCCACGCCCATAGCCGCCCTGTCGCCGGGCCAGCTCGGTGTTGATGACCTCGGTGTCGATCGTGAGCCCGGCGGGGACGCCGAGGATCGTAGCGACGAGGCCCGGGCCGTGCGATTCGCCGGCGGTCTGGTAGGTGAGTCTGTTGCTTGGGATGCCCATGGGATGTACCTCGGCTCGATGCTACGCGAGCATCAGCGCCATTTGATGAGGGAGATGATGTTGGAGTAGTCGTCGGTCCATACGCGGACGCGGTCTTCGTCGCGGGGGATGTAGACGCCGCCCATGCTCAGCTTGTAGAGGGCTTCCGGGTCGGAGACCCCGGGGTTGGCCTGCTGGGCCTGTTCGATGGCGCGTTCGGCGATGCGGATCCCGGTGTTGGGGTCTTTGACCAGGACCATCCAGATGGAGGGGAAGTGGTACATGCGCTCGGCCTCGGGGACGGCGCTCTCTTCGAGGATGATGGGCGGGATGCCCGTGGTGTTCATGGCCAGCTCGTAGACGAGCGGTGCCAGATCGAGGTAGCGGTTGGAGATGTGCAGCACGACCATGCCGTCGTCGGTGAGCCGATCGAAGTACAGGTTGATCGCCTCAACGGTGAGCAGGTGAGTCGGGATGGAGTCGGAGCTGAACGCGTCGGCGTGGAGCAGATCGAACTTTGGCTCGCCCGCTTCCTGGGAATCTTCGATGAGCTTGCGCCCGTCGCCGAGTCGAACCTCGATGTCGGCGGGAGCCTTCTCAAGGAAGGTGAAGAGTTCGGGATCGCGGGCGATGGCTTCGACGGCCGGGTCGATCTCGAAGAAGGTAATCGAGTCCTGCTCGCGCCCGTGGGCGGCGATGGCCCCCGAGCCCAGGCCCATGATGCCGATGCGAGCACCGTCGGGACGCATGGCTTTGATGGTGTCCATGATCATGCCGCAGGGCCCGTTGAAGTGGTAGTAGCCCAAGGGCTGGAGTTCGAGGTCGGGCTCGAGGTACTGGATGCCGTGGATTGTCGTGCCGTGGTGGATGACATGGATCTTGACGATGCGTTGCTGGGCCTCGTCGTTGAGGTACTGCTCGGTAACCTCGTGGATGCCGTAGAAGGTGCGCTCGCGGTAGATGGTTTTGCTGTCCATCGAGGTGTAGTACTGGATGGCGATCATGGGGAAGAGCAGGGTCAGTGCGCAGGCCAGCCCGTCCTTCCATGCGAGGTAGACCAGCAGCGGCGGCACGGACGCGATGAGTGCGACGAGGGTCATGTCCACGGGCTGCTGCTGCTGGGCCTCGTGGTTGATCAGCTCGAAGATGAAGCTCGAAATGCGATCGCCAAAGAACCCCATGACGAGCACATAGGCCAGTGATGCGACGGGGAGCACGACGCGTCGCGTGAAGCGGATGCGTTTGGCTTTATCTGCGGCGATGCTTGCCAGGTCGGTGCTCCAGGGCAGCACGGCCACGGCCAGCACGAGGGCGATGGGGTATTCGAGGTTGGTGTTGAAGACGAGGGGGGCGAAGATGCCGTTGAACAGGCCACCCATCGCCCCGCCCACCGACATGAGCAGGTAGAACTCGGTGAGGTGCTTGGCGTCTGGGCGGTCGATGGAGAGGCGTCCGTGACAGACCACGCCGATGGCGAAGAGGAGGAGCAGCTCCACGATGATGATGAGGAACATCGGTCCTTCGGCATTGAGTTCGTTGGCCATGATGAGCACCATCGCACCGATGACAAGGATCACCATGGGGCGGGTGAAGTCCTTGACGGCCCGTTCGACGAGCGAGCTGAAGGCGACGATCATCGTGATCAGGTAGAGGGCCAGCGGCAGCACCCAGAGCAGCGGCAGCGAGACGACATCGGTGGTGATGTAACTCGTCACGCCCAGCAGGATGGAGCTGGGCACGAAGGCGAGGTAGATCCAGTAGAGGCGGCGACGCCAGGTAATGGGAGCGTTTTGGTGCGGGGCGTGCTCGTCGCTCTCGGGGCTGGGGGTGACCATGGAGCCGCGGGCTTCGAGTTCCCGGTCGCTCTTGCTGAGTCGTTGCTCGGCCTTGCGTCGGCGTTTGGCTTCTTTGGCGGTGAGTTTCTCGGGGCGTTGCGTGCGAGAGGCGGCGAAGATCGCCAGCACGATGAACAGCCCGAGCCCCATGAGCCACAGCTCTCGCTGCATGCTCACGCCCATGTTGGGCTCAAACACGAGGGGATAGGCGAGCAGGCCGATGAGACTGCCCGCGTTACTGGCGGCGTAGAGGAAGTACGGGTCGTGGGCGCGATGGTGACCGGTGCGGGCAAACCAGCCCTGGATGAGCGGCCCCGCGGATGAGATCGCAAAGAATGGCAGGCCTGATACAAGGAGCAACTGCCCGATGAGCCAGGGGACCGGGAAGGTCGAAGCGTTGGGCGGCGCGGTGGGCGTATCGAACAGGATCCCGGCCACCAGTGCGGCGATGAGCACAACGCTGTGGATGATCATCTGCGCATTGCGACCGAAGCGGGTCATGATGACATGCGCGTAGAGGTAACCCAGCAGCAGCAGGGACTGGTAGAAGAGCATGCAGGTGGTCCAGACCGATGAGCCGCCGCCGAAGACGGGGAGCAGGGTCTTGGCAACCATGGGCTGCACCGAGAAAAGCAGGCACGCTGAGAGGAAGACGGTGACTGTGAATATAAGAACCATGCACGCTCCGTTGGTCGGCCGGGAATGTACACGATAGCCGTTTTCGGGTGCCCTTGCCCTGTTTTCATGGGGTTGATCGTGCCTGGCTCGGTACAATCGTGCATGCAGCCCGATGACCATGTGTGCCTGTGCTTTCGTGTATCGCTTCGCAAAATCAATACATATATGAACCGTGAGGACCCGCCGGTGGCGTCGCTGATCAGCGAGTGTCTTGGCGCGGGGACCGGGTGCGGGTGGTGCGTGCCGTACCTCAAGCACCTGCACAAGCAGCACGAGTTGGGGAAGGCGGAGCCGAATATCGAGGGATCGGCGCACGATTACCAGCACGGTCGGGCGCGTTTCCGTGCCACCGGTGAGCGGGAAGAGTCGGGCGCAGAAGAACACCCGGGCGAGCCCGGGTGATCGGTTGGGTGTGATGCTGATCTGACCTCAGGAGCCGAACACCCCGCGCTGGGGGAAGGCATCGAGCGGGAAGGCGGGTGCACTGATCGGCCGCAGGGCCAACGCGAGCAGGGCCAGTTCGTCGTCGTCGCCTGCGATGCGGTTGGTGCGGAGCTGCCCGCAGCCGTTGCATTTGTGAACGATGGACCACTCGCCGTCGCTTCTTGAGGCGATGGCGATGGGCTCCATGGGCTGGTTGCACGGCGATCGGCGATCACCGATTTTGTCGTCGACATGGCGCGACCAGAGGCAGACCGGGCAGTGGTTGCGTTGCTTGGTGCCGAATGATTGATATGGAACGCTGCACTTGCAGTGGACGCAGGTGAACCCGCCCTTGTTGCGGGTGTTCTTGTCGTGATGTTTCAATGGGGAATCCCTGTATCGGCGTGCAGCGATGGCGCACGCGGAACCTGTGAGCGTGTCGCTCACATGTGTCTCGTTACGAGTCGGTTCGGGATTCAGGCAATGGGTGCTTGTGTACTCATCAGCGTGCAGTATACAGCCGGGCGTGGTGTGGGTGCAAGAAAAAACACCCGCGTGTGCGGGTGTCTTTGTGTGGCTGGTGATGTGGCTTATTCGCCGTCTTCGAGTTCTCGCAGGGAGAGCCCGCAGTTGACGAGCTTCTCTTTGATCTCGTCGAGCGAGGTGGCACCGAAGTTCTTCACACCCATGAGTTCGGCCTCGGTGTGCGAGCACAGGTCGCCGATCGACTGGATGTTGAGCATCTGGAGCGCCTTGCGGGCACGGACCGAGAGCTGGAGTTCCGAGACGGGCTTGTTGAGCAGCCCCTCCTTGCCGGTGCCCTTGAGCTTCTCGAGGATCTGGCGGCGGGCGACGCGGTGTGCGTCCTCGCGGCCCTGACCGAGGCGGAGCCCCTTGGCCGAGAGCATGCGCTTGATCTCTTCGAGCGATGACTCGCCGAAGTTCTTGTAGCTCATCAGTTCTGCTTCGTTGATGCGGATCAGGTCGCCGAGCGTCCTGATGTTCATCTTCTTGAGGCAGGTACGGGCACGCACGGTGAGTTCGAAGTCGGTCACCGGGGTGTCGAGCAGCGCGCGGCGCTTCATGACATCGCGTTCGTTCTCTTCTTCGATGACCATGCTCTTGGACGCGATGACATCTTTCATGAAGAGTCGCGCGCGGGCGTGGTTGGGGTTGGTGTCCATGATCTGGCGCAGGCAGCGCTCGGCACGGACATAGTCGCCCTGATCTTCGTACATGACCGCGAGATTCATCAGCGCGTTGATCGGCGCGGGTGAGTTCTCGCAGACTCGCTCGTAGAGCGAAAGGGCTTCTTCTTCCTCGCCAGCCAGATCCAGCACATAGGCGAGATTAAACGCGGCATCCATATCCGAGGTGTTCGCCGAGAGCGCCTTGCGGAAGGCCTCGATCGCGCCCACGCGGTCTCCCTCGTTGAAGAGGGCCTTGCCCTGCTGAATCAGGTCGTTGGCGGCTTGGCTGTCAACGGCTGAGGTGCCCGAGGCCCCGATTACCGTGTCCATGGGATCGTTCGACATGCAGTTCTCCTGATCGGTTGATCTGCCCGGTGCTCCAGGCGGTTGAGATTCTAGGCAGGCCCGGGCGTGGACTCCACCGCTGCCCGGTGCCCGGGCGTGGACTCCTGAGCCCCAAACTCCTGTTTAAACAGCGTTTAGCGGCACGATCACCCCAGCCCCACCGTCGGGTCGGGCATGACCTCGTCGATCGGGTCCAGATCGGGCTCCTGCCCTTCCTGGACGAGGCTCAGGGTCTTCCATTTGCCCTGCGCAAATCGCCATCCTAGCGCCACACCCAGCAGGACGATGTAGAGCGAGGCACCGATCCACGGCCCCAGCGATCCGAGCCCGGGAGCCAGGTACACCAACCCAAGCCCGACCCCCACGATGCAGACCCACGAGAGCACGATGGTGACCACACCCGGCCAGAAGGTATCGCCCGCGCCACGAAGGGCTGCGGAAGTGGTAATCGCCAACGCATCGAAGAGTTGGAAAATCGCCGCGGCGATCATGACCTGCGCTCCGATCGCGATGAGCTTGGCGCGCTGTTCCGGCGGGGTCGCCTTGTCGATGAACACCGCGATCAGCGGCTCTCGGAAGATGACGAAGACGAACGCGCAGATCCCCATGTACGCCAGGGTGATCTTGAGTGCCAGCATGGCGCGATCACTGGCCAGGTCGGGTCGCTTCATGCCCATGCACTTGCCAACCATCGCCTGGGCGGCGATCGAGAGCCCGACGGCGGGCATGAAGCTCAGGTGCATGTACTGCAACGCGATCCAGCCCGTGGTGTTGTGGAGCACGGGGTCATCGCCCATCGCCTTGCCACCCATGGGCACGAGCCAGACCATGAGCAGGTTCCAGCAGATGATCTCGTTGACGAACATGAGACCGGGCGAGAGCCCGACCTTCCAGAGACCTTTGAGGCACTCAGCGCTGAGCCGCCAGGCCTTGAGTGTGCCGAACATACGCGCGTACTTCGGGCTCACGAAGAGGGCCAATGGGATGAGGAACTCGACAAGCCCGCCCGTGATGGTGGCGTAGGCGGCCCCCTTGATGCCCATCGGTGCGATGCCCATCGAATCTGCCAGCGACGCGATCGTGCCGGTGATGGGATTGAGGATGGCATCCCCCAACCAACCCGCTTGGAACGAGAGCCCCTGATCGCCGAAGATCAGCAGCACATTGAGCACGATGTTGACGAGGTTGGCCGAGAGCGCGCTGATGAGCACCACCCACGGGCGGTGCAAGCCGTAGAAGTAGTGATGAATCGTGCGCGAGCACATGGTCGCGATGATGCCAATCAGAATAATGATGGCATACTCGCTCTCAAGGGCCACGAGGGTCTGATCGTCGTGGATCGCCGCGAAGTACTTGGGCACGATGAAAATCGCCGGGACGATAAACACGGCGTAATAGGCGATCGAGACCCAGAGCCCGTTCCATGCGTAGGCAGCCCCGCGTTCGGGCTTGCCCGCGCCGAGGTTCTGGGAGACGAACGAGTTGACCACGCCGGTCATGCCCAGCACGAACGCCGCGAGGGTCCACGCGAGGATGCCCCCGTTGGACTGGGCCGAGACATAGATCGGCTCGGGTCCGATGCGCGAGACCATGAGCTTGTCGGCGAACTGCATAACGGTGTACGAGGACATGGTCGCGACCGAGGGGATCGCGATGCGCAGCATCTCCGCCAGCACCGAGGCGCTGTCTTCAAATGATTCGTGTTGTCTTGGGGGAGCGGCCTCGGCCGTCGATTTCACGACGGCATCGTGGCGCTCGACCCCGTTGGGGTTGCCTTGTTCAGTCATGGGTTGTGCCTGTATCGAAAAACCCAGTGCGGCCCGGCGCGAGCGGCGCTCGGCCCGGGGGTGATACCCGTTTCTGATCACTTCAGATGCGGGTACTGTTCATTTTTCTCGACTAGCGAGAATAGAAACGAGCGGTCGCGTTGTCACTGGAAGTTTTTCATAACGCCACAGTCTTGACTCACCGTGGTGTCGCGTCAAACGCCCGCGCACGAAATGTGTACGAAAGAGCGGATCGCCCGATAAGGAAGGCTCAACCCTGGGTCTGCGGCTGATGATCAACCGCGCACATGCGCACCGCCAGGTCGATCGCGTTCTTCATCGAGCCGGGGTGGGCCAGCCCCTTGCCCGCAATGTCGAATGCGGTCCCATGATCCGGGGATGTCCGGACGCAGGGAAGCCCGAGCGTGATATTCACGGCCAGGTCTCGCTCAAGCAGCTTGACGGGGATCAACCCCTGATCGTGGTACATCGCCACGACCAGATCAAACTTACCCGCGATGGCGGCGTTGAAAATCGTATCGGCGGGGAATGGGCCGCTGACCTGCATGCCCGAGGCAACGGCCAGATCAATCGCCGGCTCGATGAGTCGCTGCTCCTCGTCGCCCATCAGCCCATTCTCGCCGGCGTGGGGGTTGAGCCCGCAGACGGCGATGCGTGGGCGGGGGATGCCGAGCTTGAGGCATGCGTCATGGCCAAGGTCGATCGCGTTGTGCACCACACCGATCGTGAGCTTGTCACGGATCTCGTTGAGCGGGATATGCACGGTGGCAAGCACGACGCGGAGCTTGTCGCCCACGAACATCATGGCGCTACGCTTGGCGTGGAGTCTTTGCGCAAGCAGTTCGGTGTGCCCTGGGTACTTGGCACGCCCGGCGAGCGCCCACGCTTCTTTGTTGATTGGTGCGGTAATGATCGCGTCGGCGTGCATCGGATCGTCGTCGGGACGGCGGGCGTCATCGATGGCACGCTGGACCCACTGAAAGCTCAGCGTGCCGCTGAGCTTGGATGCCTTGGTGGGGAACTCAAGTTCGATGCCTTGTTCACGGAGGGCCGGATCCTCGTCGAGGAGCACGACATCGTGGGACGAGAGGGTCGAGGCCAGCGGTGAACGCGCATCGACGCTCCACCAGAAGGGCTCGATATCGCATGTGTGGGCGGCTTGGTGCATCGCGTGGGATGAGCCGTGGATCAGGTAGCGGGCCTTGTTTCGTCGATCGCGCTCACCCAGAGCGCGCACCAGCACCTCAGGTCCAACCCCACCGGGGTCACCCATGGAAACTGCGATGGTGGGCCTTTGCCGCATCATCAATGGTATGCAGGGCTGGTGTGAAGCGGGCGTGGCTCAGAGAATGCGTGTGCTGCGTGGGAAGGAGCCGAGCACATGCAGTTCCTTGCAGTGCCCCTTGGCCTGAGCGATCGCACGCTGCATGCGCTCATCATCCCGGTGTCCCAGCGCGTCGATGTAGAAGGTATAGCTCCAGTTTTCCCGACCGCTGGGCCGCTTATCGATGTGGCTCAGGTTGATTCCCTGGACATGGAAGGCCTGGAGAACCCCGACGAGTGCCCCGTGGGTGTCATCGGTCGCGAACATGATCGCGGTTTTGTCGTCGCCCGAGGGGCGTGCCTGCTCGCGGGAGATGACATAGAAGCGGGTGATGTTGTCCGGGTTGTCGGCGATATTGCTGAAGAGCACCGGGAGGCCGTACATCTCGCCCGCCAGCTCCGAAGCGATCGCGGCGCTGCCCGGCTCGGCCCCGATCTCCAGCGCTGTCTGGTTCTCCTTCTTGGCGGTCTGCACCGCCTGACTGGTCGAGGCGTCGGGCAACAGCGCGGCATTGGGGTACTGGGTGTTGAGCCAGTTGCGGCACTGGGCAAAGACTTCGGGCTTGGAATGGATGCGTCGAACATCATGCGGCTTGCAATCGGTCAGCAGCATGTGCTTGATGGCGATCTGGACCTCGGCGTAGACCCAGATATGCCCGGCGTTCTCGGCCAGCGCGTCGAGTGTCTCGGTGATGCCGCCGCCGATGGAGTTCTCGATGGGGACGAGCCCGTAGTTGACATGCCCGCGTCGGATCTCGGTGAAAACGCCCCCGATGAGCTGCAGGTCCTCAAAGTCGACGCTCGAGCCGAACTGCTTGACGGCCGCCTGATGTGAGTAGGAGCCCCCGGGGCCGAGGAACCCGATGCGGAGCGGCTGCTCGAGGGCGAAGCTGCCCGACATGAGCTCACGATACACCCCCTCGATTGTCCGATCGGGGAGCGGGCCACTGCTTCGTTCCAGCGCCTTGGTGAGGACCTGTGCTTCGCGGTGGGGCGCGTAGATGGGTGTCCCTGAGCCGCGTTTGAAAGTGCCGACATCGACCACAAGTTTGGCGCGGGCGTTGAGAAGATCGACGAGTTGCTGATCGAGATGATCGATCTTCTCACGCAGCTCACTCAGTTGGGCGCTATCTTCTGGCCGCTCGGCGGCGGGCTCTGATTTCGGCGGTTCTTGGCTCATACCCGATTATCGCCAAGAAAACGGCTCAGACTGAGCCCGCGTGGGGACTTCTGAAGGGATTGTCCGATAGTTGAAGCCGGGCGAAGTCTGGCCGCATCCCTGAAAACATGAGGGTGGGCTCCCAACAATACAACGATGCATATGACACCCACACATTTCACACTCGCTCAGGCATTGCCCGAGGGCGGCTCGGTTCCACTGGGGGTCGCGTTGCTCGCGGGGCTCCTGCTGTGGATCATGGGTGCCCGGGTCATCAAGCCCGTTTTCTTCCTGCTCGGCCTGGCGATCGGCGGGTTCGTGGGTGCCACGCTGCTCCCGCTGACGGGTGTACCAACCTTCGAGCCCGGCGGGGTGACGATCACCCCCGGCGTGACCGGGCTCATCTGTGGGGGCGTCATCGGCTCGCTCTGCGCCTTGGCCATGTTCCGATTGGTGATCGCGTTCACCTCGGCGCTGGCCTTTGCCGCAGCGGGTGTGGTCGGTGCACTGATTTTCTTGCATTTCAATCCCACGATCGGCGAGGGTGATCTGAGCGATACGCAAGCCGCGTTGGTGGAATCGGGCGAGGATATCGCTGGGTTTACGACCTCGCTCAATGAAGAGATCTCACGCGAGGCCGCCGAGCGGAGTCTCGATGCCCTGGACAAAGATGGGAAGATCCTGGACGAGGACGCCAAGCAGCAGCTCAAAGACGCGGCGGCCCGATCGAAAGAGTTCCTTGAGGGGCTCTATGCCACGGTCTCGGCAGAGATCGAACAACGCCCGGCGCGCGACAAGCTCATCGCGTTCTCTGCCGGGTTTGCCGGGTTGGCCTTTGGGCTGCTGATTGGTGTGACGATGCCCAAACGCACGACGGCGTTGGTCACCAGCCTCTTCGGCTCGGCGGTCTGCATGGCCTCGGTGAGCGCCCTGCTGACGGCTCGGAGCGGTGAGCAACCCGATTTCCTCGATCAGTCAGCGCTCGTGTGGGCGATCGTGTGGGGCGTGCTGACCATGCTCGGGCTGATGGTGCAGCTTGGTTTTATCACCAAACGCACGAACAGCTCACGAACAGAATCAGGCGACGATGATGATTAATGCGGAACCCGCTGGCCCCGGTCGGGGGGCGACTTGACGAAAGCCCTTGTGGGAGCGACAATTGAGACCCTGCGGGGCTGAGGCCCCACCATCGCATCAGCCGATGAAACAATCTGAAGGGACAGGGGACGGTCCCAAAGACGCAGGTGAGCAACGGAGGCAATGCATCATGATCGACAGCGCCAAGCAACGCATGATCACCGAGACCATTCGACGCCGCGACGATGCCGTCGCCCTGCTGAGATCACTGCTCGACGCCCAATCGATCTCTGAGAAGAATCTGGCCCAGTTGCAACAGCCCGACCTGGTCAAGCAGGTCACCGGCCGCAGCAGCATGGACAACGCCATCGCCTCGACCCGACGCCTGATCGACTCGTTCAACCGGGTCCTCGACGATCTGCGCCGCAACCTGACCGATGAGGACATCGCCCTGA
The DNA here is from genome assembly GCA_043100965.1 of Phycisphaerales bacterium JB052. GTDB lineage: Bacteria > Planctomycetota > Phycisphaerae > Phycisphaerales > UBA1924 > UBA1924. The sequence continues at coordinate 224,220 of JBICHR010000003.1, forward strand.
TCGGGCCGATCGAGTCCTCGCTGCGTGTCAGCTAAACAGCCGCTCACAGCTCGGGCCAGTGCGAGTGCAAGTACTCAATCTCCAAAAGCTCGGGTCGTGCTTCAACCAGTTTCTGCATGCGCTGCAGCAGGAGTTCGGCCTGCGTCTCGTCACCGGCTTCCTTGGACAACTTTCGAAACACCCCAAGTTCAACTCCAAGCATAAACGCAGCCGCGTGATTGCCGGCCTTGACCGTCGTCCAGAGCCCGTCGAATACCCCATCACAAAATTTGGGCGGCCATTGAGCCCTCTTGGACATGATCGATTGCAATGCTTGAGTTAGCCCCTCAATCTCAAGATTCTCGGGCAAGGTCATTCGTAACCACAATGCATCAGCAAGAAACACACCTGCGGCTTCATACACGCCGAGTTGTACATAACAGATCATCAGGTTCATCGCCGCATTCGCTCGCTCCAGACGAAGCTCATGGGCATTGGAATCCGAACCGTGCGCATCGACGAAACCAACCAATGACTTGTACACCTCCTGCGCAGAATCAAGGCGAGACGCGTCACCGCCGGCAGACGAACCCGCCTCGCCAAGATCAGTGATCAGGTTCACCGCCGCCTTCGCTCGCGCCAGGCGAAGCTCATGGGCATTGGAATCCGAACCGTGCGCATCGACGAAACCAACCAATGACTTGTACAGCTCCTGCGCAGAATCAAGACGAGACGCGTCACCGCCGGCAGACGAACCCGCCTCGCCGAGATCAGTGATCAGGTTCACCGCCGCCTTCGCTCGCCTCAGACGAAGCTCATGGGCATTGGAATCCGAACCGTGCGCATCGATGAAACCAACCAATGACTTGTACACCTCCTGCGCAGAATTAAGACGAGACGCGTCACCATCGGCAGACGAACCCGCCTCGCCAAGAATGTTGACAAGGTTCACCGCCGCCTTCGCTCGCGCCAGGCGAAGCTCATGGGCATTGGAATCCGAACCGTGCGCATCGACGAAACCAACCAATGACTTATACACCTCTATCGCTGAATCGAATCGTTTATCAACGCTAAGCAACGACACCCGTTCCATCTGCACCATCGCCCAGTACATTTGGGCATCGGGCGTGACTGCATCAAGAGCGAGTTCGGTCGCTCGCCAGAGCGGGTCGCTGTCTACACCGAAGTCCCGTAGACAGCGCACCAAAAACTCGACCGCCTCCCGCGGGCTATGACAAAGAACCGTCGGCATGAGCTTCTCGATCACCATCTCGTGCTGATCAAGGCCGATCCCGTGAACCAGCATGGCCTCACCGAGCAGGTCGGGCTGCAGGCCGAGCATCGGCTGACCACTGCGCCAAGAGGGCTCCATGAACTGGTACATCGTTGGTTTGAACGGCGCCTGCGCCCCCAATGCCCCGGGGTCAGGCACGCCTGCAGAATGAACCAACTCGTCGAGCATCGCCCGGTGTGCAGTATCCCGGAGATGAAGACCGCCCAGGATCGAAGCGAGCGCAAACAGGCGACGGTGCGGCTGATCAATATTCCCCTTGTTCCAATACCGATCCCGCTCACGCTCAACAAAGGCGCGGGCCAGATCGGCGGGCCCTTGCCCGGTGATTGCCTCGTTCGAGCCCTGCTCTGCTGCCAGCTGTGCCGCCATGATGACGGTCAGCGGGCGCAGATATGGATCTATGTTCGTCAGAATCCAAGTTAGTTTGTTGAACTCATCAAGATCAGAAATCTCTGGGGCTTGGGCAAGCTTCCACACCATCATGAGAAGTTCAACCCAAACCTTCGCCTCATCTTCATTTTCAAAGTCAGGGGGGCCAAGCCGGAGCGGATCATCGATGGGCCGACGTAAACGCTCAGCATAAGTGGATGCCCCGGCAAGCACCTGAAGATACCAGTCGGTCCCCGACGCGTCATCAGGGCGTGCATCGCGCTCGAGCAGTAGCACACGAACATCGTGCTTGAGTTCCTTCTTCTTCGCCAGCCCGGCCAAGTGCTCGATCATTTCGCCGCAGTATTTCGCTCGCCCACGCGCGTAATCGACGATGATCAGTGTGGGACGAGTTGGCCTCCACAGCTTCCACTCGCAAAGCTCGCTGAGCGACCCCGCGGGGAGGAACCCGGCGTGCCAGGCATCGCCAAGCCCCACCGCAAGCTCGAGGGCTAGCCTGCTCTTGCCCACACCCGCGGGGCCAACCACCGCCCGCCAAGCGAAGCGATGATCTGCTTGGCAGAATGACTCAAGCGATTCCCGCTCACGGTGCCTACCAATGAACCGGTGGAGCCTGTTGGAGAATACAAAGTCTTCTGCACGACGGCTCGCACCTGAGCTCCGGTCCAAGCCGCGCATCGGCGGCGTCAGCACCAGAGGCGGAGCCCCACGGAGCAGTTGCTCGACAAGATCGAATCGCTCGTCAAGGTGATCCTTCAACTCAGCGAGGTTGTCGAGCATGAACGCCTGGAGCGATATGAACACGCCCTCGTGCTTCTCGAGAAGTGCGATGATCTTATCCTGGTTGTCAGCATTGCTCTGGTTGACTGCTTGCATGCCAGCGAGCACTTCCAGCGTGCTCTTGATCCGGGCATCCAGTTCTTCGAGTTGCTTGTGCTGATCGAACTGGTTACTGACCAGCGCGGTGAGCCGCCCAATGATTTCGTCCTGCTTGTCTTCGATTGGCTCGGCGTAGGAAGAGAGGATCTCATCGAGTTCCGCTTTGGCTGCGCGTGCCCGATAACTGCCCAGCAGCATGGTGCCGACAAAGAGCACCGTCGCAGGAACGAGCGGGGCTGCGACCCCTGCGGCAACCATGCCCGTAGCAGCGACCGCGGCCGTGGATGCCTCGGGCGTAGCCAGCGTTGTCTTCATCGCGTCGCAGATCGCGTCGCAGCTTGGGCCAACGAGTTCCTTGAAGGACTCCAGCGCCGCCGACCAGAATGTCTCATTCAGCTTTGTTTGCCGCACAGCATGCTCCCAACCCGGCGGCAACCTATGCACCCTCTCGTAGTATACAAGCCGGAACGGGGACTTCACCCCATGCCGAGACACAAAGTTTCATTTCAGGAACCGAGTGAGTTTCTCTGACACCAATTGGGTGCAGATCACGGATTTTTACATTTGCTGGGTCGCTGAGAGCGAAATCCCTGTCCTAAAAGATCGAGGCCTATGCACCCGCAACTCTTGCGGGTGTTTTGTTTCTCGCATACGATCGGGTATGAGCAGCACAAGCACGCCGTACAACCCGCTCGCCTCGGACCTGGTCTCAGAGATCAAGCTGCCCGGGGGTGGGCGTGTGAACGCGGCGGTGGTTCGGGTCAAGCGCTTGGACGATCGTGCCATCCTGCCCCAATACAAGTCTTCGCAGGCGGCGGGGCTGGATCTGGCGGCTTGCCTGCCCCGACACGAGTGCGGCGAAGAGGTCACCATCGAGCCCCTCGAGATCGTCAAGATCCCGCTGGGCTATGCGTGTGCGATCCCGGTGGGGTACGAGGGTCAGGTGCGACCACGATCGGGGCTCTCGACCAAGCATGGGATCAGCATCCCCAATGCGCCCGGCACGATCGACAGCGACTACCGGGGCGAGATGTTCATCGCCTTGATCAACCTCAGCAAGCAGGCGTACACGGTCCGACACGGCGATCGCATCGCCCAGTTGGTGATCGCGCCGGTGGCCCATGCCGCGGTGCGTGAGGTCGAGCACCTCGAGGACACCGAGCGGGGCAGCAACGGCTTCGGTTCGACCGGACTGCGTTGACCCGCTCATCCGAGGGCGTTAACGGACGCCCGCACCGGACTTCTGGTAGCGTTCAGGCAGCTGTTGATCGGGCACGCTGCGCGAGTTTGTGGGCATCGAGCGACGAGCGCCGTTGACGGTTGATCGTCGGATGATGGGTGCGCGCCGATTTGTGTTGGAGTTCGAGTTCCCGCCAGAGTTATCCCGTGCGGTCGAAGCCGAAGATGATGAGTTACCGTCGCCAAGCCGGTTGAGGGCTTCGGTGAACATAACATGGTCGTTGGTGATGGGGATCAGCCCGAGATCCATATATTCGTTCACGAGGTCGCGTCGGGCGTCCTCGTTGCCATAGACCAGCGGTGAAGCCTCGAACCAGATGAACATTCTGGTATTCTCTGTATCGACAGGGAAACATTCATCGCGGGTGCCCTCGGGCCACATCATCTCGAAGTACCGTACTGTGCCAAACCACGACATGCTCGTGATCGATTCTTCGTGAAGAATGGGTGTGTTAGCCACACCGCGTTGCACCCGCCCATTATCTCCATACTCAAAAGGATACGCCTCGCCGTAGATATTCATGTTGAATGGGAACTGCCCAAGCGCTCGTGAGAGACGGATGTAGTGATCACGTTCAAGGCTTGAGCCGCTGTGGTCAATAGCAAGGCCAGAGGCACCGGTTGAGAGCCAGCCTCCAATAGTGGTACGCGTACTAATCAGTTCTTCCCATGTATCGTCTTCACCAACCCCATAGTAGTTGATCGATTCATTCCCGGTCCAGCCTTCAAAGCTGCGAGGATCCGACATATCAGAGCCAATAAACCAGACGGTATGTACGGGTTCATCAAAATGGTCAAGCAGTGCATCGACAAGCTGATTGGGCAGCTCTTCTCGCTTCTCGTCCTCAAGGGTGAGCCAGCTGGCACCAGGAACATGGGTGTACCCCGGGGTGCCCATGGGGCGATTGATCAAGAACCAGCGTGCGCCGAGGTCGTAGCCCTGCTGAATACGGGCGAGCAGTTCGTCGACGGCGTTGTCGCCTCGCCACCAGTTGGCGATGCCACGGGAGTTCCCCTCAGGGTGTACGGGACTGCTTCGCTGACCGGTGAAGGTATTGATCAGCCACATGGGCGTGCGGGGGACGCGGTCCTGCCAGCGGTCACCGTGGAACCCGTGGTCACGGCTTCCGAACGCGCTATCGCCATTACCGTTGTTATTATTGTTGTTGTTACTGCCGTTGTTCCCAGTGTTTCTGGTCAGCGGCCCGTTCTGCCCGGTAGTGGGTCGACCATCATCAGCAAACACCCCCACGGTTGCACACGAGAGCATGGAGCAGGTAAGAAGCGTTGTGAGGGCTGAGGTCATGAGAACTCCTCCGAGAGCGATGGGCTTGTTGGCGATCAATCGGTGTTGCATACGCTGATGGTACAGCGCCGCACGGGGATGGCATACGCGCATTCCCAAAGCCGTGCATGAACAGATTCCAATTGTGAACACTCGATGACAAGCAAGAAACAGTTGACATCGGCCCAGCGGGGGTGCTTGGGAGGCCCAGGGCAAGTCTGCGGCTTGTGCCAGTTACGCCATCTGTGGGCGGGCACACCCGATATTGGGGTTACTCTTCGACATCGACTGTGTGCTCCAGATCAATCACCCTCGACCAGACGGGCTGGGTGACAAAGCTGTGTTCACCGTCTTCGCCCCATGCAAAGCCCGACTGCGACATCTGGATAAATCCGGGGAACAGGGCGATAACGAGCCGAACCCGGACCCTGACCTCCCCAGGTGATTCTGGTGTGAAACGGAAGAGAGGACTCTCTCGCCCTGTCGCGTCGGTTGTGACACTTCCGTTTTTTAACGCATACCAGCTACGCCCCTTTGAGGATTGCATATGTGGCTCTTCATCGCCCGAGATGAGATAGCCGCCGAAGAAATAAAACGGATAGAGATCAGAGGATCGCAGCAGCACATCCGGGGCACGGAGCATAAGCGAGACCCGCTCGCCGGCTTTCACCGCATCGGGCGCATCGATGTACGGCTCGCCCAGCACGCCCATCAGTTGACCAATCTGATCTTTGCTGAGCTGATTGCTGAAGACACGAGCGGAGAGCCAGGCCCCCTGTTCGTGCGGCCAGAAGCCAGCGGTGTTGTCGTTGACGATCGCATCGATCAGACTGGATTCAAGCCGGTCCTCATCTTCGGGCGTAAGCGTGCGGGCGGTCAGGGCATTGAATGAGTCGATGTCGTTGGGCGCGAGCTTGAGCAGGACCGAACGGGGGAGTGGTGCGTATGCCCATGCTGGCTGCACAAACTGCACATACAAGGTGAAGAACCCCAACGAAAACAGCCCGATGCCGAGCAGCAGGAACCGCTTGTCGCGCAGCTTCGGCCGATCGGTGGCAAACGAGAGATTCAGCAGGGCCCTGCCGCACTCCGGGCATGCGGTAGGCAGGGTGAGTCCAACGAGCGGGTAGTTGCATCGCTCGCAACAGATCTGACCGGGCTCACGAAATGTGTGGCTGGCAATCATCATAAAGATCCCCGCCCCGAACGCGTATATGCCCAAGTACAACAGCGCCCCGCCCAGCCCCTCACCCACTGACACGAACTGGATCAGCAGTGCCATGGTTGCCAGGTAGTACGCTTGTCCTTTGATCATGAGCCCGATCGGGATGCCCCATAACTCGTTCGACTTTGCGTTGCGATGTCTTCGGCGCATCTCCCTGCTCATCTTCAGGATGTTCATGCGCCACGCTACAACGACCGCGCCAGTAAGAAACAGCACCAGTACCACGAAACGAACCCAGATCACAGGGTTCAGAATCATGAGCAGGAAGTAGAGCGCGAGTGATGTCAGAAAGAGCGGCGGCGCGATCCTGAGAAACCCCTGAGTGAGCCGCAGCTTGTACTCGTCATAGCGAAGCGGGATCTCAGGGATCGGCTCGCTGGGGTCCAGGTGGCTGTAATGCTTGCTCGCTGGGTACGGGTTCATTGTTTCGCATCATAAGAAAAAACGCACCGAAGGGTTCGGTGCGCTTGGAAGTTCATTGAAGGGGAAAGCGATCAGAGCTTGAGGTCGCCAAGACCCATGCCCATGCCGCCGGCGCTGCCAAGCCCGCCGCCGCCCTTCTTGGGCTGCTTCTTGGCCTGCTCACGCAGACGCCGAAGCTCGGGGGTCTCCTTGAGGATCTCCTCGGCGGTGCGTTCGTCACGACCGCCACGACCGCCGCCCCGTCCGCGACCGCCGCCGCCCTGCTGTTGCGGGCGGTCCTTGAGCTGCTTGATCGAGAGTGAGATCTTTCGATCGCTCGGATCGACCTTGAGCACCTTGACCTGCACGACCTCGTTCTCCTTGAGAACCTCATGCACATCATTCACACGACGCCAGTCGAGTTCGGAGATGTGCACGAGCCCCTCGACGCCGGGAGCGACTTCGACGAAAGCACCGAAATCGAGGATCTTGGTGACCTTGCCGGTCATCTCGGCGCCCTCGACGACTTCCTCAGCGGCTGCGCTGAACGGGTCGGCCTGGAGCTGTTTGAGCCCGAGCCCGATCCGGTTGGCTTCCCAGTCGAGCTTGAGGATCTGCACGGTGACTTTCTGACCCTCGCTCACATGGCGGGCGATGTTCTTGGCGCCGTGGTTGATCCGCTCGTGAGCGAGATCGTTGATGTGGATGAGGCCATCGACGCCGCCGAGATCAACGAACGCACCGAAGTCCATGATCTTGCGCACAGTGCCGGTGACGGTGTCGCCTTCCTTGAGGGTCTCCTTGAGTCCCTCGGCGGCCTTGGCGCGTTCCTTCTGCAGCACATCGCGTCGTGAGAGGACGATGTTGCCCTGCCCGCGCTTATCGACCTTCTGGATGACGCAGGCCATCTTCTCGCCGACGAAGACTGAGAGGTCGGGGATGCGATCGATATCGACCTGCGAAGCGGGCATGAAGGCCCGGTGGTTGGCGATCTCCAGTTCCAGCCCGCCCTTGTTGACCCCGGTGACGCGGGCCTCGACAACCTGACCCGGCTCGAGCATCTCCCAGTCGGCCTTCTGCACCGCCCCGGGGAGGGCACAGATGTAGAGCGACTCGGCGGGGTCGAAGCGTTGCACGGCCACTTCAAGCTGATCCCCCACCTTGGGCGGCTCTTCCTTGAACTGGGTGATATCGACGACGCCCAGCTCCTTGGGGCCGAACTCCACGAACACATCGGTCGCACCGACCGAAACGACCATGCCCGTCCGGTGCTCGCGGCCGCCCCGCACCACGCGAGGCCCCTTGATGGGCTTGCCCCCGGTGCTGGCGGACGCATCGGCCGCACCCGCGTCGGCAAGGTCAGACATCGCCGCCTCGATCTCCGCGTTGGTCTGCGCGTCGAGTTCGGCGGCCCCGGCACCCTTGGGCGCTTCGGTTGCCGCGGGCGGCGGTGGCGTCACGCTGGTCGGCTGCGGGGTGCTGGCGGTGGTGTCTTGCTGCTCGCTCATGGTCTGGCGAATCCTGTTGGGTGGGTGGGCGTGGTGCCCGTACGGGTTGGGTGAAACAGCCCGATCCTAAGTGAGAACGGGCATCGGTACAAGGGTCTATCTCAAGTTGAATGCATGCATGACACAAGCCCGGCACCAGATGGCGTCGTTTGTTGGCTCGGGTGGGTGAAAAAATGATGCATGATCCGGCTCGTCGTCGAGGATCGAGGGGAGGCGAGGGCGGTCAGCTCAGGGCTGTCGCGTGCTCGGCACCAACCGATTTCTTGATCGCTTCGACGATCCGCTCGGCGGTCCGCACATTGACGAACCCCGCCTCGGCGTCGATCGCGGGCTGGGTGCCGTCGCGGACAGCGTCGAGGAAGGCCTCGATCTCTTTGACGATCGGCTCGCCGTCGTCGATGGTCAGCGGCTCAATATTCACCAGTTCGGTCCAGTCCATATCCGTCAAGTCCGCACCCTCGCGGAGCTGATCGCGGACCTCACGCATCTGGTGCTCGTTGGCCGTGCGCCGGATCAGCGTGCCAGACTTGGCGGCATAATCGATCTTGATGTAGCCATTCTCGCCCGTGATGCGGGTGACACGCTCGGTTTTCATGGCCAGGCGTGAGGCGGTGATGTTCGCGACACACTGTCCGCCGCCCTCCGCTTCGGTGAGGTTCCAGACGAGGCGTGCGTTGCACAGATCTTCGAACTCCGAGACGACGGCCACGCCGCTGGCCTGGATGTCGTCGGGCTCGCGCCCGCCCATGAGCATCAGGACCACATCAAGATCGTGGATCATCATGTCCATGACCACCCCGATATCAATCGAGCGGAAGGTCATCGGCGACACGCGGTGGACTTCGATGAAGCGGGGCGTGATCGCCTCGCCGGTGCCCTCGGTCGCGGTCTGCATCGCACGCATAATCGGGTTGAACCGTTCGATGTGCCCGACCATCAGGCAGGTGTTGTGCTGCTCGGCGAGCTTCTTGATCTTCTCGGCCTCGTCGGCACCCTGGGCCAGCGGCTTCTCGATCAGGCAGGCCACGCCCGCCTTGAGGAATGGCTCGGCGCTCTTGAGGTGGAAGGTTGTCGGGACCGCGATCGAGACGGCGTCAACGCCCTCGTCGATCAGCTCCTGCTCGGTCGCGAACGCCTTGCAGCCGAACTTGTCGGCGTACTCGCGTGCACGCTCGATATCAGCATCCACAACACCGACCAGCTCGATGCCGGGCATCTCGGCGTAGACGCGCGCGTGATGGCGGCCCATGCGACCAACACCGACCGCGCCACAGCGCAGCGGTCGTTGACTCGAAGACTCAGTACTCATGGTTGTTCTCGTTTGAGTGGATAGTGGTTTGAGATGGTGACTCGATCAGGCAAGCTCGGAGAGCGCCGCTTCGATATCTTCTTTCTTCGTCAGCCCCACGAACTTCTTGGCGACCTCGCCGCCTTTGAAGATAATGACCGTCGGGATGGCGCTGATGCCGTACTTCACCGAGATCTCGCGGTTGGCGTCGGTGTCAACCTTGCCAACCTTGAGCTTGCCCTCGTGCTCGTCGGCGACTTCGTCGATGGTGGGTGCCAAGATGCGGCATGGCATGCACCATTCCGCCCAGAAGTCAACGAGCACCGGCTCGTTCGCACCGAGCACCTCGGCTTCGAAGTTGCTGTCGGTGAACTCCTTCACATTCGCACTGGCCATCGGATCGGATCCTTTCGAATCGCTGCCCTGAGGGGGCAATCTCGCGGGTGAATCATCAAGGGGCGATCGGCCCCAATACGCTCATATCAAGCACTTCATCGTAGGGGGCGCACCACGAGGGTCGGCGCAGAGCATCAATTTATTCAGCGTCAGAACGCCCCTGATCGGGCCTGAGCACCCGCCAGGCCGCATCCAACGCCAACCGGTGCTCACCCACATCGTGCACACGAAAGATCCTGGCCCCGTACGCAAGGTGCAGCACCGAACATGCGAGTGTCCCGGGCAGACGCTCGCCTGGCTGCGATTCACGCCCAAGACTCACACGCCCAACGAAACTTTTGCGGCTCAGTGCGCTCATCACCGGGCGTCCGAGCGCGCACAACGCTGGCCCGCTTCGTATCAGCTCGAGGTTCTGCTCAACATCCTTTCCAAACCCCAGCCCAGGGTCGAGCACGATGGATCCGGGGGCAACCCCGGCATCGATGGCACGATTCATCGCTTCACGCAGTGCCTCGACCACACGGCTTGTGACGCTGCCCTCAACAGGGGGGCGCTCATACGCGTCGGAGTATTGATCCTGCTCGGGCGGACGCTCCCGGTGCATCAGGATCAGCCCGCAACGCTGATCGGCGGCGAGGGCCAGTATGGCGTCGTCCTCGCTGCCACCCGAGACATCGTTGATCGCGTCGGCACCGGCATCCAGCGCCGCGCGGGCGACCTGGGCAAGCGTGGTGTCGATGCTGATGGGCAGCTCGACGCCCGCGTCCCTGATCGCTCTGATGACCGGTACAACGCGTTCGATCTGCTCGTCGGCACCGATGCGTCGAGCACCCGGGCGGGTCGATTCACCACCGATGTCCAACGCATCGGCCCCCTCGTCGAGCAGGCGACGGGCGTGGTCGACGGCCAGCGGGGCCTTGTTGTACACCCCCCCATCGCTGAACGAGTCGGGGGTGATGTTGAGGATACCAATAAGAAACGGGCGATCCAGAAGGATCGCCCGTTCGTGACTGATTGACCAAATGTTCGCATCGGCACCGCTCATGGTAAATAGTGGCGTGCCGCGGGCGTGGATCAAGCCTGGATCAGAAGTCCATCTGGTTGTTCTGATCCTGCTGGTACTGCTGGAACTCGCCCATGATCGACATGGCCTTATCGATGGTCTGCATGGGGATGACCGTGCGGAAGAGCATGCCGCCGCCATCAGCGGTGAGCCCCATGCCAAGCGGGGGCAGGGACGCGATGGGCTCGAACTCCGGGATGATGCCGAACATCATCGCCATGGGCCCCGCGGTGTTGGCGAAGTGATCGGCACCGATGTACATCTCCATGATGCGGTTGTCAGGGAGCATCGCAGCGGTCTGCTTGATCGCGGCCACGCTGGCCATGGTATTCTCGCCGTTGGCGGCCTTGGCCGCCTTGGTGAGCAGGTTGGGGTCCTGAGCAAGGGTCGCGATAAGCCCGGTGTCGCCCGACTGGGCGAGGTAGCCGCTGGGACCGCTGCCGCCGAACATCATCTGCATGATCATGGCGGGGTTGGCACCCATGCCGGCGTCCATGTTGTTCATCTGCGACATGTCCATACTCATCTGGTAGCCGTATGCCTTGACGCCGTTGATCTCGCTGGGCTCTTCATCGACGCTCCCGTCGATGCTCATGCCGGCCTGCTTGAGCTCTTCTGAATCGCCCATGCTCTCATACATGTCGCGGACCGCACCGATGTACGCCCCGGGGTTATCGACCTCGGCGTAGTAGAGCGTGTTGGTGAAGAGCCCACCCATGACATTGTCTGAAGCGCCCATCACCTGGATCCCGCCCTTCAGCCCGGTCATGAACTGGCTCATGTCCATGGTCTTGGTCATGCCGGAGGTGTCCATCTTGGCGATCCAGTCGACATACTCACCCATGAACTTCTGGATGCCCGCGCCGCTCATGTCGTACGAGGCAGCCATGAAGTAGTCCATATTGGGGACCTTGGCGAAGTACTTGGCGGCATTACCGTTGTTGTTGAAGTAGCTCGCGGTCGACGAATCGTCCTTGAACTGCAGCCCGAAGTCGAACGACACACCCGCGCCCTGATCGAAGCTCATCCCCATCGAGAAGCTCATCGCGTCGTTCGCGATGGTCTCCATGGTGGCCACCATCTGATCGAAGCCCTGAGCGGCTTCCGCGCCGCCCATCATCTCGACCATGTCGCCCTGGGCTTCCATCTCGGCCAGGCCCATATCGATCTGATCGCTGAACTGTGGGATATTCACGAGAACAAAGATGTCGTTGTGGTCGGCGATGCGACCGCCGGCCTTGCCAAGCAGCGCGCTGTGTGCAGCGAGGTTGCCCGAGGCGGCGTTGTAGTCCTTGACCTGCTCGGCGACCTCGCCAAAGACGGCAAAGCCCGCACCGGTGTCGCGGGTGTACATGGTCTGCCCGTCGCCGAGCGGGTACTCGACCACCCCGTTGACCGCGTCGCGGCCCATGGTGAAGGCGTCGAAGTCATTGACCGGGATCAGCATGACCACATCGGGCTCTTCATGGTTCTGCTCCATGCTGAGCACGGCGGCCATCGAACCGTCGAGGTTGAGCCCAGGCATGCCACGGATCATCGAGGTGAGCATCATGACCATGGGCTCACCGTTCGGGCCCATCATCGCATTGACGAGATTGATGTCGTTGAGGAGCTCGCTGAGCTCGGGCACAACGACAACGGCCTGCGCGTCTGCGGGCACGATGTCCAGGGCCTTGGGTGTGCCGGCCATGGCGGGCAACGCAACCAGCGCCAGTGCCGAACAGAAAGCGGTGCGAGAGATTCGATGAGCGTGAAGCTGCATGAGGTGTGTCCTTTCGTGGTGTGCGCACAGACCCGTCCCCCTTCGGGCGAGCCGCGTCGTCTTATGATTGGGCGATATACCCGCCAGGTTTCAACGATTCCTCACGATCAGGGCAGAAAAAACCCGCTTTCAGGAGGTTTGGGCGGCCATACCTATTTATAGAGGCTCGCCCCACCGCGGTTGCAACTCAGGCAACGGACCCCGTCTTGGGGTGCTCCGCTTCCTCATCTTCGTCGTATTCGTCTTCTTCGTATTCCGCCTCGTCGTCTTCGTCCTCGTCGTCCGATTCAGCGTCCTCGAGTTCGTACTCGTCCTCTTCGAGGTCTTCGGGATCGATCGGGTTGCCGTCCTCGTCGACATACTCGTACTCGACCTCTTCCTCGTCGTCCTCTTCTTCGTACTCGGCCTCGGGATCTTCGGCGTCTTCCGCCTCCTCCTCGTCCTCATCCTCATCCTCTTCGTAGCCGTCCTCGACTTCCTCGTCGTACTCCTCGTCGTCTTCCTCTTCTTCCTCGAACGCGTCTTCTTCTTCAAGTTCGTCTTCTTCAATGGCGTCTTCTTCGCCATCAGCGACCCCGGCGACAACCCCGGCGCGTTCTTCTTCGTCGTCAGCAGCGTCGACCGGCTCCCCGAGTTCATCATCGGCCTCGAGGGTGCCGTGCACAACCACGCCCGCGACCGGTTCGTCGGTCTCGAACGGGGGCTCCTCCTCAAGCTCTGCTTGCTCGTGCTCAACGAACATGGAAGTCTGATGCGGATCCTCGGGTTCCGAGCCGCCGCCCTGAGCCGCCTGACGGCGTTGGTCCTCCGCTACGAGTTCCTTCATCGCCTCCCATTCCTCGATGCTGATCAGCACATCGCGGGCCACCGAGCCCTTGTGATCCGACAGGATCCCGGCGATGCCCATGAGGTCGATCAGACGCGAGGCCCGGGTGTAACCGATCGCCAGGCGGCGCTGCAGCAGTGACACCGAGCCGCGTTTGGTCTCGAGCACGATCTCCACAGCCCGATCGAACATCGGGTCTTCTTGGGCCGCCTTGAGCGAGGCCGACGAGTTGTTCTCGGAGAGGTAGATGCGTTCCTCGTCCTCGTCCATGTCGCCCTTAACCTGCATGAGCGATCGCTCGAAGCTGGGAGCCGCGATGTCCTTGAGGAAGCGCACCACGCGCCGGATCTCCTTGTCGTCCACCAGCGTGCCCTGGGCACGACTGAGCTTGTGGCTGCTGGGCGAGAGGTGCAGCATGTCGCCCTGACCCAGCAGCAACTCGCCGCCCTTCTGGTCGAGCACGATGCGGCTGTCCATGCCGGATGCCACCTTGAATGCGATGCGGCAGGGCATGTTGGACTTGATAAGCCCGGTGACGACATTGGCCTGCGGACGCTGGGTCGCCAGGATCAGGTGGATGCCCACGGCACGGGCCTTCTGGGCGATGCGGATGATCGCCCCCTCGACCTCCTTGTTGGTCATCATCAGGTCGGCCAGCTCGTCGATGATGAAGACCATGTAGGGCAGCTGCTTGGGCACCCGCATGGCCTGCTCTTCGGTCTGGATATCCAAGCGTTCCTTGAGCTCGTCCCACTCCAGCTCGTTGTAGCCGGCGATGTCGCGGCAGCCCGCCTTGGCCAGCAGCTCGTACCGCTCGTCCATCTTGGTGACGGCCCACTCCAGAATCGCCGCCGCCTTGGGCATCTCGGTGACGACCGGGCACATCAGGTGCGGGATGTCCTTGAACTGAGACATCTCGACCATCTTGGGGTCGACCAGCACGAGCTTGAGCTCGTTGGGCTTCTTGGTATACAGGAAGCTCATGATGATGGTGTTCATGCACACCGACTTGCCCGAGCCGGTGGTACCCGCGATGAGCATGTGGGGCATCTTGGTCAGGTCGCTGATCAACGGCTCGCCCGCGGCGTCCTTCCCCAGGAACATGGGCAGCTTCATCTTGTCGAACTTCGAGCGGTTGCTCATCAGCTCCTTGAGGCGCACACGCTCCTTGGTCGGGTTTGGCACCTCGATCCCGATGGTGTCGCGCCCCTCCATGTTGGCCACGACGCGGATGTTGACCGCCTTGAGCGAACGAGCCAGGTCGCTCTCGATCGCGTTGATCTGGGCGACCTTGGTGCCCGGCGCGAGGCGGATGTGGTAGAGCGTAATCGCCGGGCCTGACTCAATGTCCACAACCTCGCCGTTGATCTTGTACTGCTGCAGCGAATGCTCCAGCGCCTCGGCCTGCTCGCGCACCAGTTGCTCGAGCTTCTCGTTGAATCCGACCTCTGGCTCCTCGAGCAGTTCCATCGTCGGGAACTTGTAGCCCTCGAGCGACATCGCGTTCTGGAAGTCCGCCAGATCGTCGTCGGTGGCCATCTCCTTGTTCTGCTGCGCAAAGCGGACGGGGAGCTTGGCGATCTTCTCACGCAGGTCCTCGTTGGTAAAGACCTGCGGGGCGCCCGGGGTCTCCTCATCCTCCTCTTCGTACTCGTCCTCGTACTCGTCTTCTTCGATGGGCTGAGGCACCGGACGCACGACCCGCTTGGGCTTGGCCTTGCGCTTGGTTTCGCGCTCCTCCTGATCGTCGTGGACTGGTTTGACCTCAACCATCTCGTCGTCGATGTCGTTGATGCGAACCATGACCGGCTTGCGGCGTTTGGCCATCATGGCCCGGAGACCCGAGAGCAGACCGCCGCCGGCCTTGAGCGAACCCTCACCAGCGCGTTCGGTCGCGGCATTGGCACGCAGGGCGGTCGTCTCGGCGATCACGCTGGCCTTCTCGCGGGTGAACGCCAATGCCGGCACCAGCTTGTTCCAGATCGCGATGGGCACGGTGACAACATACTTGTCGCAGCAGACGATCAGCCCGATGACCGCGGCCAGGGTGATCCAGAGCATCGAGCCGAAGAGGGCGAACTTGGGCAGCAGGGTCGCAGCCCCCACCACGCCCAGCGTCCCGCCGATCAGCCCGGGCAGCGGCCCGGCATTGGGCGCCAACACCTGCAGCAACACGCACAGCGACGCGGTGAGAATCAACGCTCCGCAGGCCCGCACGATGGGCTGGGTCATGGGGCGGCGCATAACACGCAGGGTCACGAGCACGCCGACGAAGAGCATCGGGATAATCACCCCGAGCCCGAGCGTGCGCAGCAGCCCGTAGCTGACATGGGCACCGATGGGCCCCGTCCAGTTCTGAGTCTGCGCGTTGGGCGGGTAGACGGCATGCGAGGGCGCATCTGCACCATCGAAGCTCACGAGCCCGACAAGCACAAAGAGCCACAGCACGCCTAGGGCGAGCCAACCGATGCGCATGAGCAGCTTCTGCTGCTCACTGGGCTCAGCACCCTTGTCGTTCATGCGGTAGGGCCTGGTCGATTTCTTCTTCTTGACAGATTGCGCCATAACAGCGCATTATCGGTCATCGGACCTGATCCGGCCCAGAAATCGAGGCGGTATCACCGATGAATTCCGCCCAAAATAGGGACTTTTAGGACACCACACATGCGGAGAACACGCGGCTCTAAAGTGTGCCCGATTTGTTCGATCCGCAATCGATATCTCGGCTTTCATGCATTCTTGACCAGCAAGTGGGAGATCATGCCCACGGATTCAACATCTATGGCATACTAAACCCTCATTCATCAAATCGAACCAGAGAGAAAACACATGAGCAGGATCGGGGCAAAGGTACAGCAAGTCATCGCCCGTGCAGGGGTGGAGTTGATACGAAACAGTCATATTGCCGACGGCTATTGGCGTCGTTGGCGAGGCGATTTTTTCGATTATGCCCAATCCCGCGGGCTGCACATCCTGCCAGTGCATTACTACACCCCGGTGCCAGATACACGCACGCTTCGGGATTCAGACGAGGCGATTTTTGCACAACATATCGACTATAGGTGTGAACAAGCGATGCAGGAGTTGCGTCAATACGCAGAGCAATTCCAGGAGAAGTTCGCAGAAATAGGCTCCCGCAATGAAGCCGATAAACGGCAGTTCAGCTTCCAAGGCAGCCCGTACCATCCTCTTGAAGCGGAAGTACTCTATTCCACAATCAGATCTTCAAAACCAAAGAAAATCATCGAGATCGGGTGTGGCTACTCGACATTGCTCATCGCTGAAGCACTGCGAGACGCTAAACACGACGACCCAACATTTGGATGCGAGTATATTTGCTATGAGCCGTTTCGCCCCAGCTATTTGGACCCGGCCCCGGAGCAGGTGACCCGATTCGTCGACAAGCCTGTGCAGGAGCTCGATTGCAGAACAATCGCCGAGCTTGGGCCCGGCGACCTGCTGTTTATCGATTCAACCCATGTCGCCGCGATTCAAAGCGATGTCGTGCACGAGTACCTCGCGCTGCTCCCTGCACTCAATCCGGGTGTTCGAATTCACATTCACGACATCTTTCTTCCCTATGACTACCCTATGAATTGGATGCACAAGAGCAGGTTCTTTTGGAACGAGCAGTATCTGCTATTCGCATACCTTCTGGGAAACAACGGCATACGGGTCACCATGCCTTTGCACTATCTCTGGAGACAACACGAAGCTGAACTCCGCGAGCGCTTCCCGAGCACAGAGAAGGCGCATATGCCCCCAAGCGCCATGTGGTTGCAAACTTGTTGAAGATTCACTTTTGGTATGATGACTACGGGCACCCGGCATTGTACGCGACGAGGAACATGTACACATCGTGGAAGTTCCAATCCCCGTCTCGATGGAGATCGGCGGCGATCCCCTGCGTCTGATAGACGCTCAGGAAGCCGTACACATCCAAGAAGTTGATCGACCCGCTCGAGTCAAAGTCCGCGACACAGAACCCGCCACACGCGCTCCGCAGCACCCGAACCCAGCCTGCCTCGACATCGGTCACCGCGACATCAAGGTCGCCATCAAGGTCGAAGTCGGCCATCACGAGCGCCGAGAGCAGGCCGCGAACATCGATCTGAATCGCCTCCTGCAAGGTGCCACCCCCCCGATTGAGCAGGATGCTGACATTGGCGCTGCTGTAGTTTGACGCGATGACATCCGGGGTGCCGTCGAGATCGATATCACCCGCGGCGATGCCCATGGGCTCGGCGTCAGCAAGGTAGATGGACTGGCTGCCAAAGCTCCCGTCCCCGTTGGACTCATACAGACGCAGTTCGTTCCAGAACGGGCTGCTGATGACGAGGTCTAGGTCGCCATCGCCGTCGAAATCGGCCCGGTCGTGCGCCCACGGGTACCCCGAGGCGTTGTACTGGCGGTGATTCTGGAACAAACCAGAGCCGTTGTTGATCCGGGTGCTGAAGGTGCTCGATCCGCGGTTGATCACGGTCAGATCCAGATCGCCATCGTTGTCCTGGTCTTCGAGCGAAACGCTGTTCGGGCCGCCACCGACATCGATCAGTTCGGGTTCACCGAATGAGCCGTCGCCGTGATTCATATGAAGCCAGACATTGCCGCTCATACGAGGCGAGATCACGATATCCGCGTCCCCATCGCCATCGACATCACCCGTTGCGATCGAGTTGGGCATGTTCCCGGTCGCGTACGCGATCGGCTCGGAGAACACGCCGAGCCCGTCGTTGAACCGAACATGGAAGTTATTCGGCGTTCGGTTCGTCACAATGAGATCAAGGTCGCCATCGAGATCAAGATCAGCCAGCGCCACCCGCTCGGGGTAATCGCTTCCCGTGACACGATACTCGCTGAGGAACGAGCCATCGCCCGCGTTAATCAGCACGCTGATGTCGTTGTCGTCACGGTTGGCCACGACCAGATCCGGGTATCCATCGCCGTTGACATCGCCCGAGGTGATCGCCCATGGGTAGCTGCCCACGCGATAGTTCCCCTGCTCAAAGGTGAGTGTCGGGCAGGCCTGACCAAAGACCGGCTGGCACATGGCGCTCGCCAGCAGGAGCGAGGATCGCACACCTCGACGCAACATATGGGCTTGGTTCATCATGCAGATTTCCTCATTCCTCGGCTGATAACAAATGATTTGAACTTGAAATGGAACAGATCGCAGGACAGGCACCCATCACGGGCACCCGGCATTGAAAGCGATCAGAAAGGCGCTGACATCGAAGAAGTTGAACACGCCGTCATCGGTGAAATCGGCGGCCGGGTCGTTGTTGAGATAGGCCATCAGATAGGCCGAGACATCGAAGAAGTTCAGCTCGCCATCGCCAGTGAAATCGCCAAGGCATCCTGGCGCTGAATCGCACAGGTTCAGCAGTACGCTGATCTCCCATGTCTCCTCGTTCGGAACGACCAGATCCACGGTGCCATCGCCGTCCATGTCCGCGTGGGCCATGTAGAGCGGTGTACTGGACGAAGGCGTGTCCAGACCCGAATCGTGTCGCACAACCTGATCAAAGTTTCCCGCACCATCATTCAGACGAAGTCCAACACCATACCCGCCACCCTGATAGACAAGATCGATATCGCCATCGGCATCAAAGTCGGCGGCTTCGATGCTCTTCATGTCCGCACCGATCGGGTTCTCATACAATTCTTCGGGCCCGAAGGTGCCGTCGCCGTTGTTTCTGAATACGAGCAGGCCGGTGACTTCCCCGTGCGCGGGCGCGCCGCTGTTGGCTGCCGCGATATCAATCGATCCATCCGCATCGAAGTCCGCCGAAACCATCGCGAGCATGTTCCGTGACGCGGTGTACGGCACCGGCGAGGCCATGTGGCCGTCGCCATCGTTCATATAAATCAGCAGCATGCTGTCGTTCCGGATCAGCGCCAGATCGACATCACCGTCGCCATCATAATCGGCGTCATCGATCCCGGAGATACCAACCCCGCTGTCGTACTCGACCGGTGCAGCAAACACTCCACCACCGAGCCCCATGTGCAGTTGGAGTTTGCTGTACGAGAGATACGAGACCGCCAAATCCTGTACGCCGTCGCCATCGAAATCCGAGAGCACAAACCCGGAGGGGCTGGCATCGATAAGTTGGATGGTGTCGAGCGGCGTGAAGTTGGCGGCCCCATCGTTCTGCAGGATGGTGAGCACCGCGTCCTCAAGACTGAGTGCAAACAAATCCAGATCGCCGTCACCATCAACATCAATCGGTTGAACATCAACAAGCCGATCGCCAGCGGCGAATCGCTCAAGATGCACCAACCGCCCGTCTCCCTGGTTGAGGAAGATGCTCAGGTTCTCATCTTGTGCAAAGCCGCTGTCATTGGCGCACACGGCGTCAAGATCCCCGTCGCCGTCGAAATCCCCCACCGCCACACTCCGAGGCCGGGACCCGTTCGACGCGTACACCTGACGCGCATTGAACCGTCCGTCGCCCATGTTCGAAATGAACGAGGTCACATCATCATCGCTGGCAACGAAGACATCAGGGCCGGGAATCGCGTCGAACTCGGCCAGAACGAAGTCGATGGGTTGTTCGAGTGTTGGGTATCGAACCTCTGAGGCGAATGTGCCATCGCCCGTGTTGAGCAGCACGCTCATGTCATCGCTCCCGATATTCAGCGTCACCAGATCTGGCGCACCATCGAGGTTGACATCCGCAGTCTCGATCGATCTCGGCCCTTCCCCGACATCAAGCGTTGATGTCTTCGAGAACTGCGCCATGCCCGCGTTGGTGAAGATATCCACCTCACCCTGCCCACTATTGGCAACCGCAAGATCCTGCGTGCCGTTGGCATCGAAGTCGCCCGAAACCAGTTCGTAGCAGAGACTGCCAACCGCGATGCGGGCATCCTCAAGATAAGTCCCGTCATCCTGTGCCAGTAGGACGACCACCTCAGACTGCTGCGTGAGCAGCCCCGCGATATCCAGATCACCGTCTAGATCGAAATCGCCTGCCACAACATCACGAACGCCGCCGCCCACATCGTACTGGGTGATCATGCTCGGACGCCCATCGCCCCGGTTCACCCAGACACCAATGGTGCCGCTGAGCCAGCCCGCGCTGACCAGGTCCTGATCACCATCATCATCAAGATCCGCGGCAATGATCTGCAATGGCCCCTCGCCCATCAGGTACCGGGGCACGCCGCTCTCACCCGTAATACTGATGCTCACCCGACCCGAGTCATACCCGATCGAGGCCAGATCATTCAGCCCGTCACCATTGAGATCGACGACCACACAATGCGAGGTGCCCTGATTCGGGCTGATGACGCGAAACCCCGGAGCGAAGGCCCCATCACCCTGCCCGAGTAATACACCGATCCCTGACGCCCCATCGCTGGAAGCGAGGGCATCCATCATGCCGTCGTTGTTGAAATCGCCCGCACTCACATGCTCGATGTACCCGATCCCGGGATCAAAGAGCCGCGATGGGAAGATCGCATCTGGGCACTCCTGCGCTACAGCATGCGGTGCGCATACCGCCCAGATTGACATGATGCTCACAACTCGAATCATGGTGCGTCTCACTCCCGGGGTCAAAAATCGGAAAAAGCCCACAAACATAACCCAATTGGGGGAGTCGTACAAGCCCCATTCTCGACACACCGAGGGATGCAAATTCCGCACAATTTCCCCAACCCGCACAACCGAAACTTCAGTCACCCCGCTTATCTGGACGATGCTTCACATCGCCAGGGATGGTGAATCGCGGCATGGATGCCCACAGCACAACCCAGTGAACCAAAAAACCACGAGTTGGGCCAGATATCGGTGCGCCATCAGTCCGCGCACGCTCGGCCCACAACAGATTCGTCGGCGACAACCGCCGGCCGGGATAGGGAAGGAAAGCCGTATGTCGAACCAGAACCCCATGAACAACACCTCCACCAATAACACGCCCCGCACCGGGACACCCGAACTGACCGTCATCGGGGCCGACACCCGCATCAAGGGGGAGATGTTCTTCGAGAAGTCCGCCCGCATCCTCGGCCACTTCGAAGGCAAGATTACCGCGCAGGGTGAGGTCCAGATCGGCAACGGCGCAAACTGCAACGCCGCCGTCGAAGCAGAGCAGATCATCGTCGACGGCTCGGTCCAGGGCCCGCTCTTCGCTCGCGATCGCCTGACCCTCACCGCCAACGCGCAGGTCCAGGGCGACCTGACCGCCGGCACACTGGTCGTCTCCGAGGGCGCCAGCTTCGTCGGCCACTGCAATGTCGGCCCACACGCCCAGGACATGACCGGGCAGAACAACAACACCCAGACCCGTTCGCAGAACACCGCACCAATCACCACCGAGCCCAAGCCCAACATCACCACCCAGCTCGACCTGACCCCGCCGTGGGCCCAGCAGGAATCGGGCAGCAGCGTCGCCTGATCCAGAGCCAACGCTCTGAACACGAGCCGCGGACTCCTGGAGCAGACACCGGCGCGGGACACCCCGCACCAGGCATGGATCACTCCCTCACAGTCGCGGCTCGTTGAATAGACCACCCATCCCAGGCCGCGTTCGGCAAACGCCGGGGCGGCCAGTTTTATGGCCTCGTTCTTCAAACCACCCCGATTCCTCATGCGTGACCGCGCCGCACCGCGCATCGAAATCCCACGCACACGGGATGTGGTCTGCTACCGATGCGCCGCAACACTCCAGGTCTCCGGCTACGCTGAATCGTCCTCATGCCCCAAATGTGCCGGCAACCTGCGTCTGCTCCCGCTCGAGATCACCAAAGGACACTGGGGCAGCTCGCTCCTGACGACCGAATCCATCGTCGTGCACCCCGAAGCGCAGGTCAGCGCCAACATCACCGTCGCATCGGGTGATATCACCATCGCCGGGAGTGTCCATTCGATCTGCATCGCAGGCGGCACCGTCACCATCACCGAAACCGGTGAACTGCGTGGGGGCATCCGAGCCGCACGCGTCGTGATCCAGCCCGGCGCCCGCATCATCGGCTCGGTGATCGAATCCCCCTCGACCGCGCTGGGCTCACTCGATATCGACGCCGCCTCCCGCGCCCGCCCGGGCACCGGCCCAGCATCAAAGATCGACATCGAACCCTTCGAAGACCCGTTGGCCCCAGAACGCCCCGAACCAACGATCAAGATTGGCCCGGCTGCCCATAAACGACTGCGCGTGGTACGGTAAACCGCGATGGCCGGGCTCAGCAGCCGTCGAGATACGACGCGAGAAACTCCGCCACATCAAAGAAGTTCAGCTGTGAGTCTCCGTTCAGGTCCGCGCTGGCATCCTCGGTGCTGAACGCGATCAGGAACGCCGAGACATCAAAGAAGTCCAGGTCCCCGTCGCCATCAAAGTCGCCCAGACACACCGGCTCGATGCTGCGATTCAGCAGCAGCCCGACCCGACCACTGTAACTGGTAGAGGCGATATCCAGATCCCCGTCCTGATCGGCATCAAGCACACGCATCCACCTCGGGGTGTTCTCGACCAGGTACTCACGCTTCTGCGACGAGATACCCAGGGCTGAACCCTCGAACACGGTGACCGTGCCCGCCTGCCGGTCCAGCACAACCAGATCGTTGAAACCATCGCCGTTCACATCCCCATCGCCGAGCATGCTCGGGCTGCTTCCGAACAGGTGCGAGACGATCTCAGCGAACCCGCCCGCACCGTCGTTATACAGGATGTGCGTCGCACGCTCGGAGTCGTCGGCTGTCGAAATGTCGAGGTCGCCGTCACCGTCGAGGTCCGCGATCAGAACATCAAGGATGTTCCTCCCGACATCGATCTGCGTCGACAGCGCAAACACACCCGCCCCGAGATTGAAGAAGATGCTCAGCTCATCCGAGAGCGAATCACCGACCACCACATCCGGATCACCGTCGCCGTCGAGATCGCCCGCTGCGATCACGACCGGGGATGGTCCGGCGTCATACAGAACAGGGGCTGCGAATACGCCTGCACCGTCGTTGAACAAAACGCTCAACTCATCACTATTTGGATTGACGCTGAGCAGGTCCAGATCGCCATCTCCGTCCGCATCGACCAGCACACTCTCGCGGGGCGCGATGCCCGCCTGGAAGCTCCCGCCGTCAACGAATGTTCCATCGCCCTGATTGAACCAAACCTGCGGATCATGAAAATCATTCGAGGGCGTCGTGACCAGATCCAGATCGCCGTCGCCGTCGAGATCACCCGCATCAATATCCTGCACCCCGCCGATCGGCAGGTACTGCCCCACCTCGACATACACGCCGTCGCCCGTGTTCAAATGAATACCCAGCCCGAGCGAATCGGGGAACAGATACCTCGAACCCACGCCCATATCCGCGTCGCCATCGCCATCAAAGTCGGCAAACGCCAGCGCGTTGGGTTCAACCGATTCCGCGAGTACCTTGTCGGGCACAAACGAGCCCGCACCGTTGTTGAACCGAAACGCGATCGCCCAGTTCGGGGCAGCGGCAGTGGCAATGTCGAGATCACCATCGCAGTCGGCATCATAAAGAACGATGTCCCGGTGCCCCAGACCACTTCCGTAAGACCGATCCTGAACCAGCCCCCCAATGCCATCGTTGAGCAACACCACGGCATCATCGCTCGCGGCATGCATCACCGAAGCGTCGGGAGCACCGTCGCCGTTGAGATCACCCACCGTCAGGGCAATCGGCCCCTCGCCCGTGAGGATGCGAAGCTGATCCGCGAACACACCGTCGCCTGTGTTGAGCAGCACGCTCAGATCATCGCTGCTCCCATTGCACACCAGCACATCGAGGGCCCCGTCCGAATCGAGATCGACCAACTGAAGATCCGTTGGAAAATCGCCCACGGGAGCGTGCACGACCTCGGAAAACTGCGCACCGCCCTCGTTCATCAGGATCCCGATTCGGTCATGATTCTGGTTGGTCACCACGATGTCGGGCAGCAAGTCGCCGTTGAGATCCCCGATCTCCACCGTCGATACTCGGCTGCCCGCGAGCAGATACACCCCGGGGTCGAATGTGCCGTCGCCCTGATTCAGGAAGATGCTAAGGTCCTCGTTGAAACCAAACTGATTCCCGGTGACGAGATCGATGTCGCCGTCACCATCGAGATCCGCCGCCGCGATGCTCAGGGGACTCAGAGAAGTCGCGTACCGCGTCTCGCCGCTGAAGTTTGCTTCGCCATCGTTGAACAGCACGCTGATCTGGTCGCTGTAGCGATTCGTGTTCGCCAGGTCGAGGTCGCCATCGCCATCGAAGTCCGCGATCGCGATCGCCCATGCGCCGTTGCCACTCTCAACGATGCGGATCGGTTCTTCCTCACCGCACGCACCAAACCGGATCGCCAGTTGATCGGCGTTGGGCAGCGACGCGACGAGGTCCAGCATCCCATCACCATCAAGATCGCCCACGCCCAATCGCTCTGCTGGGCTGGGCAGCCCCAGAACGCGTGAGCCAAAGAGATCACCATCGCCCGCGTGGGCATGCCCGGCGACAGCGACACCCGCAAGCATCGCCCAGCAGTTCATCCACGCCCGGACCCGAACCGGGGTTCTGTCATACATATCGAGTCCCCGATCGCATCGAAAAACACACAAAGCGGAACAATTCAACGCCGGGCGAGTTTACATCACGACACAGGGTTCTACAAGCACAATACACCGTATCGGCCCATACCGGACCTCAAACCGCCCCAGAATCCGAGAGCACGCGGGCCGACCAACACCAAATGGACAGTTTGGGTGTTTCGAAACTGGTACACTCCAGTACCAAGTCCGCACAAGGGGAATCAGATATGAGTAGCCGATTACTACAGACCCAGCCCAGCAAAGCCATCGCGATACTTCGCATCATCGCGGGGCTCCCCTTGGTGATGTTCGGCATGATGCACCTGACGGGGGCATCACCCATGGAACCCCTGGTCGAAGCCGCGGGCCTGCCCATGCCCGCGCTGACCGCCATCGTCGCACCGATCGTGCAGGTCCTCGCCGGGCTGATGCTCCTCATCGGTGCCGGCACCCGCGTCGGCGCCACGATGGGCATGATCGTTTCACTCGGCGGCCTGATCACCAACCTCGAGATCCCCAACGACCAGTGGCCAACCCCCTCGGAAGCCGACCCCAGCGTGATCGTCATGGGCACCGAGCCCGCGTTCCTCACCCCGTTGGCGATCACGATCATCGTGCTGAGCGCCATCGTCCTCTTCAAAGGCGCAGGCGCATGGTCACTCGATCACCGCTGCGGCGGGTCACCAGACCCGCATGAAGAGGACACCCTCTGAGCACACCGGCACCAGACAACCATCACATCAACGCGCGAATACCATCAAGCCATGCCCGATACCCCGACCATCGTGCTGTACGACGGCTGGTGCTCCGTCTGCTCCAGCGTCGCAGACCGCCTGCGCCAGCTCGATGACAACCGGGGCCGACTCGCCCTTGTGGACCTGCGCCAAGACGACACGCTCCTCAAACAGCACAACCTCGAACCGAAAGAGATCCGACGCGTCATGCACGCCATCACCCCCGACGGGCGGGTACTCATCGCCATGGACGCGGTCCGCGCCGCCATGCGAGCCGTCGGGCGAGGATGGCTCATCGCCTGGACCAAGCTCCCACTCATCTCATGGGTGTGCGACCGCTTCTACATCTGGTTCGCGCACAACCGCATGCGATTCTTCCCGATGAAGCCCGAGCGACCGTGAACCTCAACCGTGCTCGCTATCGCACGACTGGATCCACGCGCGTGCCGCCTCGATCTCATCGAGATGGAACAGCTTGATCTTCGCCGGGATCAGCAGATCCAGCGGCTTGACCATCCACTCGATCCACTTCTGATCCGCGACGATCGCCACATGCGAGAAGCTGTTGATATGACGCGGCTCCCACTTGAGATCCGCCCACATCGCCGCCGGCTCGACCTTGCCGATGTTCTTGATCACCTCAACGATACGGATCTTCCCGAACTCGTGGATCATCCCGTCGAGCTTCTCGATCATCGGGTCCATCTCCGCCTTGGTGATCGGCCCATCGATCGTCAGCTCGACGATGTTGCGGGTGTCGTACTGTGTGCACTGCATCATGATGGCCTCCTGTGTGTTCAACGCGTCGGTGCCGAGAGACGATCCGCGGCACAGGCCGCCAACCGGCTCGGTTAGCTCTCAAGTATCGAGTTCACCGTCAGCTCACCCGTGATCGTCTTCTGCACCGGGCAGGCGTTGGCGATCTCCTTCAGCCGCTGGCGCTGATCATCATCGAGATCACCAACAAAGCTCAGCGAGATATCAATCTGCTCCGGGTTCCCGCGTCCGTTCGGGCGCGAGTGCTCAAGATCCAGACGCACCTCCTGCAAGTCCCAGCCCTTACGCTGGGCATACATGCGCACCGTGATCGCCTTGCACGCACCCAGCGCCCCCAGCAGCGTCTCGTACGGATCCTGCGCGGTATCTCCACCCTTCAGTGCGCCCGGCTCATCCACAAAGAACGCGTGCTGACGCGAGCTGACCCGCGTTCGATAATCCTGGGTGCCCAGCGTAACGGTCGTGACGGTGTTGTTGTCGCTCATACCTGATTGTTGACATCGTCAACGGGATTGTCGCACTGATCCAGGATCTGGGATTGATACCACCCCGATTCCTCAAGCCCCGCAACGCCGCAGATGGGCTCACCCAGCAGCATCGCGTTCAGCACACCCTCAATCAGCCCGCCGTCCTCCTCACGGCAGCGAAAACCGCCAACAAGCAGCTGCTTGGCCTTCCCCTCCTCATTGGCCGCGACAATCCTGATACTGGCCCATACCGGGCTGACACGCCTGACCGTCGCACGCCGCTGGCTCCCCGACCACTCGACAAAGACACGCGTCGTGGGATCGGAGCCCAGCGTCCAACGCGAGAGCCCCTCGTGGGTGAACACGAAATGCTCGGTCCCGCTCTTCTTCTGCCGCGTGGTCATGATCATCGCATTGACCCCCACGATGAAGGTGACGAGCATGAGAGCGCCGAGCCATGGCGCAAAGAGGATCAACAACGCAGCCCCCTGGAGCGTCAGAAATCCCAGCACGCCCAGCCCCACCCATGACGCCTTGCGCCACGCGGGGCCAGAGGCCGTCCGGGCTACACCCGTGAGCATCAACGCCGAAAGGCCGTCCTCAAACGCAAGCCCGCACTCGGGACACGCACCGGGCGCACCGATCCCCTCGAGCGGATACCCGCATCGGAGACAGTGCGGCAGGCGGGGGACGAGCCGGGCAAACGGCAGTGGTGGCTTCTTACCCATGTGTCAGCTCAGTCTTCCCTCGATCTCAGCTCGTCTGCGCAGCACGAATCGATCGGGAAATCAGGCCGCCGCGGGGCCCTGATATTCGGCCTTGCCGAAACCAAGGATCGGGATGAAGACCGCGTTGAGCAGAATCAACCCCACCGCAAACCCGACACCCTTCCCGAACGACTTGGCCATGTCCAGCATCACAATGATGAAGAAGATGAAGTTCAGGTACGGGATCATCAGCAGGATCACCCACCAACCCGGGCGCCCGACAATCTTGCACATGATGTACGCGTTGTAGATCGGAACAATCGCAGCCCACCCCGGCTGACCCGCCTTCTCGAAAGTCTTCCAGAACCCCGCGAGCACCACGATGATGACCGCCAACCAGATGACAAAGAAAACGAGCATCATGATGAGAGCGAGGGCATCGCCGCCGGCGTTGCCTGAGTTCTGTGCGAGCGTGGTAAACATAAGATCTGATTCCGTACGAGACATACATGGACATGGCGACGCGTCCTGCACGCGCCGCCGTGCTCATGATAACCAATCAGTTTCGGGCCTGCTCTGCCAATCCCACCTTACGCCCGAATCTTGCTACGCGAGCCCACCAGCCCCGAACCGATCAACACACCCGCGGCACCAAGAAACGGCTGGCTGAATGCCACCCACAGCGGCGTCCGCGCGTTGTTCATCGCCTCGATATTCGACATATCCGTCCCCCGCGCCAGCTCCGCCGCCGTCGGCTCCGGCTGCATCAGCTGCCCCACCGCCATGAGCAGCCCCAGCACCATCACCAATACCACCAGCCCCAGGCGCGCCCCGGACGACCCCTTCGACATCCACGCGCACACCATCCCCCCGACAATCGACGCGACCAGCCCCACCATGAACATCAGCACCAGCCAGAGCATGCTCGGCTCAAATGTCCCCGGCTTGAACGACCCGTCCTGCCCCAGAATCGCGTACAGCCCAAAGAGCAACGCGACCACGATCACAAACATCACGATGTACCCAACGATCACGCCCAAGATATTGCGAAGCATGGTGCCCCCCCTTTATGCGGTGTGTGTATCAACAGTCTACTGGGCATGGTGATCAAGGATGCGGACAATCCCCCAAACCCAAACAAAAACAAGACAAACCGACGCAATTCCACTCGACTTTCACGCACACGCCGGTAAATTCCGAGCATGGTCCTCTTCCTTGACATGAACTCCTACTTCGCTGCCGTCGAGCAGCAAGACCAGCCCCAACTCCGCGGCTCGCCCGTCGGGATCATCCCCAACGACTGCGACACAACCTGCTGCATCGCCGCAAGTTACGAAGCCAAGTTCCACGGCATCAAGACCGGCACGGGCGTCCTGGAAGCCAAATCACGCTGCCCAACCATCCAAATCATCATCTCCCGACCCGACCTCTACATCCAGTACCACCACAAGATCATCGAAGCCGTCGAAACGGTTCACCCCGTCCACGAGGTCCACTCCATCGACGAGATGAGCATCAAGCTCCGGGGCCCCGACCGCAACCCCCGGGTCTATCGCCAGCTGGCCATGGAAATGAAGCACGCCATCCGCACACAGGTCGGCGAGTGGCTCCGATGCTCCATCGGCATCGCCCCCAACGCCATGCTCGCCAAGACCGCCGGCGAGATGGTCAAGCCCGACGGCATGGTCGTCATCGAGCCCCACGAACTCCCCCAACGACTCTTCACACTCAAGATCACCGACCTCCCCGGCATCAATGTCGGCATCGAACGACGCCTCCGATCCCACGGCATCTACACCATGCCCCAGCTCTGCATGGCTTCAAAGTCACGACTCCGCCAGGCATGGGGCTCGATCCTCGGCGAGACCTGGCACGACTGGCTCCACGGCCACGACCCACACATCAAGCCCACCCGACGCAAGAACATTGGGCACCAGCATGTGCTCGCCCCCGAACTCCGCGAATACGAGAGCGCCCGCGCCGTCGCCATCCGCCTGCTCATGAAAGCCGCCACACGCCTGCGCTCCGAGGGCTACTGGTGCACCAAGCTCACCATCAGCATCAAGCCCATGGACGACCCACCATGGTCGCTCTACCAGAACCTCGAGCCCTGCCAGTGCACCGTGCGACTGCTCCACCACCTCAACACACTCTGGTACCACCGCCGGACCGAGTTCGTCTTCGCCATCAGCGTCACACTCGGCGGGCTCGTCCGCGACGCCTGCGTCGAGCAGCCCCTCTTCCCCCACGAACGCAAGCTCACCGAACTCGCCCACACCATGGACAAAATCAACACCAAGCACGGCCACGCCAAGATCTACTACGCCTCCATGCACGACGCCCGCAAAGCCGCCCCCCGACGCATCCCCTTCTCCACCATCCCCGACCTCGCCCTGCCCGATCACTCTTGATCGCGTCACTCCCCGCGCGTCGAAAATCCGCCACAGGCGGACGGGAAGGTGCCGAGTCCCCGAAGCAGAGGGGCCTGATCGCCTCCCCCGCGCTTGCGGGGGAGGTGGCTCGCCGAAGGCGAGACGGAGGGGGCATCCCCAACCAGCACCGATCCACCTCTACCCAGCCACCTGCCCCACCCCACACTCCGGACACACCTCCAACGCCTCCACCTCAAACCCGCACCACACGCACCGCCCGCGCCGGCCACGCACGACCCGACGCATCACACGCGCCGCCATCGGAAGCACGCACAGCACCAGCCACAGCGATCCCCCCACCATCAGCGGGTTGAACACCAGCCCCGTCGGCACCAACTGTGGACGCGGGTCCGGCTCGGGCCCCTCGAGCGCCGGGTCACCCCAGTCCCACCACATCTGACGAATCTCCACCACCGCCAGCGGCCACCCCAACCGCTGCACCTGCATGCTGTACCCGTTCACACCCGACTCCGGGTTGGGCGACGACACATGAAACTCCTCATACCCAAACGCAGACCATCGACTCCACGACTCCGGCTCGGCCCACACCCGATCATGCGGCGTCGAGATCGGCCACCCCTTCGCCGTCGCTTCAGGACCATCAAGCTGCTCACGCTGAACGGGCCAGGGCGTCGAACGCGATCGGATCTTGGTGATCGCAAACGGCACATTCACCACCGCCGCCAGCAGCACCAGCACCACCAACGCCCACAACAACCAACGGATCTCCGACGCTTTGATCAATCTCATCATCTTCATGGTTCCATACCGTAACGGATCGGCGGGCCTGACGATGATTGGAACGACATGTACGCATCGCCGCGCAAAAACCTCCACCCCATAACCCCAATTCTCAAGGTCTCCCGATGTTATCGCACACCAACCGCGTGCAATGACAACCCAGAACCGGTACCATGGGCCCCGTGTCCAAGGATGGACCTGTTCCCACACCGATCGTCGCCGGCGGATTGCCAGCGCAGCACACGACGATCCCGAGCTTGAGTACCGATGGACCGAATCAACAGCTCCAACCCGCCCTCATACCCGATCAACAAAGCGCTCAGCGCCTACGGCAAGAACCCCCGTGTCAAAAAGCCCGGGGGCACGCCATACGCTTCGCAAGTCAGCGGCGTGCGTCGCAGCGAGCCCACAGCCGAGCCGACACCCGCCCAGCCCACACGCCAAACCGATCCGGTCGGCAAGATCGCCCCGTCACCCATGACGCAGCGTGCCGGCGCGATCTCCGAACTGGTTGGGGCCAAGGTGCAGCCCATCGATCTCAGCAGCGATGTCGCACAGGTCACCGGGCCCAAGCCCAC
Source organism: Phycisphaerales bacterium JB052 (assembly GCA_043100965.1). Lineage (GTDB taxonomy): Bacteria > Planctomycetota > Phycisphaerae > Phycisphaerales > UBA1924 > UBA1924. Next base: position 255,727 of record JBICHR010000003.1, read on the forward strand.
TGTCACCAGCGCCGGCACCTACACGATGTACCCCCAGGCCGCCGACCGAGTCCAAGCCGCGACCAACCTCGCATCCAACCTGGGCACGGGTCGCTCACTCGATATCCGAGGCTGAGCCCAAACCAACCACAACCAACCGGGCCGAGGCCCGGTTTTTCGCATCTCATTATCCGCTTTTTGCCCCAGAATGCGCGAAAACCCTCATTTTCAGCCAGAAACCCCGTGCCAGGAATAACTTACAGATCGGTTGGGTATATAATAGGTGGCAGGATAGCAATCAAGAGACACCGTTCACCATGCCCAGGCCCAAGTCGTTCGATCCCGAAACCGTACTCACCAAAGCCATGGTGGTCTTTTGGGAGAAGGGATATGACGCCGCAAGTATCTCCGACCTCACCGCGGCCATGGGCATCAATCGCTTCTCCCTCTACGACACCTTCGGCGACAAGCACGCCCTCTACATCAAAGCCCTCGAGTCCTACGAGACCTCCATCCTCGAGCCCATCCTCGCTGAGATCAACGCCTTCCAATCGATCGAGGATATGAAGGCCCACAGTCTCAACAAGATCGACTACCACCGCGAGCACGCCGACCAGCCGTGCTGCATGATCCATAAGGCCGCCATCTCGATGGCCGCAAAGGACCAGGAAACCCTCGATCGCGTCAACTGCATTCGAAAACGCGTCAACGAAGCGTTTACCGAGGTGTTCGAGCGCCTGATCGAGCAAGGCGAGATCCGCAAGGGCATTACCGCATCGCAGGCAGCCTGGCTCGTAATGTTTACCCATGAGGGCATGATGTCGCATCTCGGAGCGGCCTACCCGCCCGATCAGGCGAAGAAAGAGGCCATCACAGCCCTCTACGACTCGATCAGCGCCTGATCGCAAACACACCACAATCCATGTTTTTGAACCAGAAACGCGGCCAATCCGCGTTTTCTGACTTTTCGGTTGGAAAATCCCAATCATTTCGGAACAATCGGTTTGCAAGTTTCGTTCAAACGGTACACCCCACGAAGGGGAAACACCCAAGCGACGAAAGGACCATCCCGATGGACCACGGCTTCACACTCACTGACACCCCCAACGCGGACGCGACCCAACAACAGATCTTCGAACGCGCCACCAAGCAGTTCGGGTTCGTCCCCAACATCGTCAACGCCTTCTCCCACTCGCCCGTCCTCGCCAACGCGATGCTCGACCTCTACGCACGCATGGGCGAAACCTCATTCGACCCCGTCGAGAGCCACATCGTGCTCCAGACCATCAATGTCCACAACCGCTGCACATACTGCGTCCCGGCGCACTCGACCGTTGCAAGAAGCCAGGGCGTCAGCGCCGACATCGACGACTCCCTCCGCCTAAACGAATCGCTGGACAACCCCAAGCACGAGGCGCTCCGCATCTTCGCCTCGCAGATGGTCATCGAAAGAGGACATGTCTCCGAAGATCAAATCAACGCATTCCTCGACGCGGGGTATACGCGAAAGCACATCCTCGACATCGTCTACCTCAACACCGTGAAAACCCTCACCAACTACGGCAACCACATCGCAGGAACCGATCTCGACGACGCGTTCAAGCCCCTCGAATGGTCGCCCGAAGACGCCAGCATCCCCGTACTGGCCTGATACAGAACCCGGTTTGAAACAGAAAAGGCACACCGTCCACATGTGCCACCACGGAACATCCGTTTCCTCTCGAACCGCCCGGGCGCGTTGCCCGGGCGGTTCATTTCTATGATCCCCCATGACCACACCCGACCCACGCGCTGCCGTCCTCGCCGATGCCCTCGAAACCGCCCTCCCGCTCTTCATGCGATTCCTCAAGGGATTCAATGACGAGAACCGGACGCACCAGGCACCCAACATGCCCAATCATGCCGCGTGGACGCTCGGGCACCTGGCACTCTACCACCACCGTGCGACCGATCGCCTGCTCGGCCACGACGACCCGCAGCCGCTGCCTGAATCGGACTTCATCGAGGGCGATGGACACAGCGGCAACAACGACCGGGTCGATTCCGAATCAGTGTGCTACGGCTCAGTCCCAACCGATGACCCATCGCTCTACCCATCGTTCGAGCGGCTGCTCGATATCCACGAACGCGCATGGAATCGCCTGATGGAGACAACCCGCAACGCCGACAGCGCGATGCTGGACCGAAAAGTCCCCTGGGGCAACACGCCCTTCCCGGCAGACGCGCTCGTCGTGCGCATGATGATGCACATGGGCACCCACACGGGCCAGATCACCGACCTCCGCCGCGGACTGGGCATGCCCAGCGTGGTCGGCTGAGCATGCGCCCATGACGCAACGCGAAACCAGGTCGCTTATGGGCACCCCGCCGCAAACTGCGTCAGGAACGCACTGACATCGAAGAAGTTGAACGAACCATCGCCGCTGAGATCGGCGCCGGGCTCTTCGTTGTTGAACGCGACAAGGAACGCGCTGACATCGAAGAAGTTCAGCTCGCCGTCGTCGTTGAAGTCGGCCCCACACTCGCCGGCAGGCTCATGCTTGAGCACCAGCACGCCCATCGCAGGGATCTGAAGCGACACCGACTGAGCATGCGGCCCATTCGCAACCGCCTCGGCATCGAAGGTCCCCGAGGTGCCGAACCCGCTGCCGTCGTAGGCGCTGCCCTGCGAGTTGAAGACCACGCCCCACTGGCCATCGCGTGGCAACCCGATCCGGTAATCACCATAATCATCGTTCGAGAAGTTCGAGACGATGACAAAGCTGTCGCCGTCGTTCTGCCAGCGCTCCATCGCGATCACATCCGCGTTGTTGTTCTGGTGATAGACCCAGGCGTTCTCATTGGCCCGCAACGCCGGCTCATTGGTCCGCAGGGCGACCGCATCCCGATACATCCGGAACACGCCGTCGTAAATCGTCCGGTGCGACCAGTCGATCTTGTTCTCCTCCCAGCCGTCATTCTCCAGCCACTCCGTCCCATGCAGGATCGCCGGGATGCCCTTGCTCATGATCGTTAAAACATTCGCAAGCGTCACACGACCGCGTGCGTACACATCGTCGTGCGGGAAGGTCGTATCGATCTGACGCACCGCACGCTCATGCCCATTGAGCGGCCACGCATCATCGTGCAGCTCGAAGTAGTTGAAAACCTCCGTGCCGCTGACATTCCCAGTCCCGTCGAGCGCCGCCGCGACACCCGAGATATTCGGGCTCCCAAAGCTCGCCCCGAACACCGCGTCACGCATCGCGTTCTTGAAGCTGTTGTGGTACTGGCTGTCGAACTCGATCCCGCTCTGCACCCAATCGTTATCGATATAGATCTCCGCGATCGTCTGCGCATCGCTGTACCGCCGATCGATCAACCGGTTCATCGCACGCATCAGATCCTGACCGCTGTCCCACTGCCCAGTCCAGCCCGAGTCCGTCATCGCCATCACCGCGTCCTGGCGGTACCCGTCCATGCGGAACTCACCCATCACATGATGCACCGACTCCATGTAGTAATCGAACACACCCTGCTTATCGAAATCCGCCTGCGCCCCCCACGGCGTGTCCTGAGCCGACGCGTCGAAATACTGCTGCGAACCATCAAAGTCCCACAGGAAGTTGTCCGTCGGCGAGACATGGTTCCACACCACATCCAGAATCACCGCGATGCCCTGCCCATGCAGCTCATCAACCATGTACTTCAGATCATCCGCGTCCCCGTACGCCGACTCCCACGCGAACATCGAGATCGGGTTGTACCCGCCCGAGAAGTCGCCCGGGAACTCGTTGATCGGGTTGAGCATCACCACATTCACACCCAGCTCCGATAGATGCGCGGCCCGATCCCCGACATCACGATACCCGCTCGGGTTGCCCGTCGACCCGAACGGATCATTGCGGCCCGCGAAGGTCCCCACATGCAACTGGTACACGACCCACTCGTCCAGCGGCGCCGCAACAAAGTCATCGTGCTGCCACTGATACGCCAACGGATCGACAATCCGCGCGTTGAGGTTGTCACTGGTCACCAGCTCCGCCGCGTGCGGGTCCGTGTTCCAGTGGCTGTTATTGAAGAAGTACTTGTACATGTCGCCGGCGGCAGCGCCCGCAACAAACCCGATGAAGTCCTCACCGACCTTGCTCAGCGCATCGCCCGTCGACCAGCCGTTGAACTCGCCCCGCACCTGCACGCTGGTGCGCGTCGGCGCCCACACACGAAACACCGTGCCGCCCTCGACAGGTGTCGCACCCATGCGCGCATGCTCGAGCGTCCCGAAATCCACCACGAACCGATCAGTCGGCAGCGTCTCGCTCCCACCGCCCGCGCCGTAGTAATCCGAATCCGAGCCATCGATCGCTTCGAACACATACTCCACCGTCGTGCCCGCGACACTCGGGATGCTCGCGCTCCAGATGTCCTTGGGCCCGCGTACACCCGCGTTGCTCGCGTCCACCCAGCCAACAAACACCCCATCGACCCAGTAGCCCACACGCGCCCCCGTCAGATCATCCCGATCCGCCAACAGGTGGACTTGGAAGGGCGCACCGCCAACGGGCACCAGCGGCCGAAGATCATGCATCGTCTCGTGACTCAGCAAATCCCACTTGATGTCATTGTCGCTGGCAAAGAGCAACGAAGCAGAGGCGCACACACATCCAAGCACAGCAAGACGATTCATGAAAGATCTTTCCTTTCGGGGTTTTTCGCGTCTTTCAGTCTACGGCCAACCCGGCACCAACGCAAGAAAAACCCGCTCACGACTGTGAGCGGGCTGATGATCAATGGAGCTGGATGGCCGGTATTATGGGCACCCTGCCGAATAGAGCCCGATGAACGCCGAGACATCGAAGAAGTTGAACAGCCCGTCGCCCGTAAAATCAGCCCGGGGGTCCATGGCGGTGTATGCCGCGATGAACTCGCTGATATCGAAGAAGTTGACGGCCCCGTCGCAGTTCAAGTCCACGGCACAGACCTCGATCGGGCTCGTCGCGACCTGCACATCGTCCATGCCGTTGAGCCCGTCAGAGTTGCCCAGCGGGGTCACCACCACCTTGCTCACGCCCTCACGCACGATAAAACCCGCGAAGCAGCCCGCAACGATCGGCTCCGCGTCCACGCTGACCACCAGTTGGTTCTCAGCGTCGAAGCCCTCGATCCGCACCCAGTCGCCCTGCGCATTGGCCTGCCCGAACGCATAAATAAGATCGCCCGGATCGTCAGGCCGGATCACCCACGACGAGAACGCCGGGCGACCATTGCCGAAGTTCGCCATCCAGCGCGATCCTGAAGGCGCAGATGCCGTGGCCTGAATAATGGGCAGCGGCGCAGGAGACCCGTCAGCATATTCCTCCGAGAACTTCGCCCCGTTGCCCGGCATATCCCCCACCACCTGTCCGCCGCCGAACGATTCAAAGTCCTCCAACAACGCCAACCCATCCGAATCAGCATTGAACTGGTCCCGGGTCGCCCCCAGGGGCCCCGAATAGGTCACGACATCCGCGCAAACCACGGAAACCGAGCACCAAACGCTACAGAAAACGGCAAGCTTCCTCATGTGGTAGACTCCTCTCACCCAGAGTGTACATCCAAACGATCCTGATCCAAAGTACGAACTGAGCACAACCGCACAGCGAGAACCGCATGCCCACAGCCCCCCACGCCGTCCTGCTCGCCCACGACCGATGGGCCAACGCCAAGCTCTACGACGCGTGCGAGCCCCTCAGCCACGATCAGTTCACCCAGTCGTTCCCGATGGGCTGCGGCTCGCTGCGAAACAACCTCGTGCACAACCTCAGCGCAACCCGCGGCTGGACCGATGTCCTCAACGAATCGCCCGCACGCGATCGACTCACCGAAGACGCGTACACCCTCATCCAGATCCGCGCCATGCACGACGAGATCTGCGACGCATTCGAAGCCGCCGCCCTCAAACGCCCCTTCGACACCGTCATCAACCGGCAACGCGGCGACGACTCCTACACCTTCACCGTCGGCGGCATCATCGCCCATGTCACCACCCACGCCATGCACCACCGCGCCCAGTGCCTCAACATGCTCCGCCAGCTCGGCGTCAAGGACATGCCCATGTCCAGCGTGATGGAATGGATGCTGTTCGCCGAAGGGCAATAGACCACGATCTGGCACGTATTGCTTCCGACTGCAAGGTAATATGTACGAACTTCAAAGCACACACGCGTCAATCGACGCCCTATCCGGGAAAAGCACATGAACCAATCGATCCAACGCAGACACTTCCTCGCCGCTGGCGCCATCGCCATCCCCTCGGCCGCGCTGGCGGGCACGGGCGGACTCATCCCCACCGCGACCCAAGCCGCCGACATGGACTTCGAGGACCTCATGAAAGCCGCGGGCAGCAACCTCAAGCCCATGCGTGATCTCATGCGTCTGCTTGACAACCCCGTCATGCGCCAAGAGATCGCCTACCTCGCCAACCAGGTCACCATCAACCTCGCACAGTGCGTCGATGTCGCCGAGCAGGCACCAATCCCCGAACGATCCAAGGCCAAGTACGGCGACGACAAAGAGACCTTCACCAAGGACCTCCGCATCAAGCTGCTCGAAGCCGTCGCAGCTTCAACCGCCCTGGCACGCCAAGCATGGCTGGGGAACGAAGAAGAGATCCGATCGCTCTACAACTCGCTCCGCACCATCCGCAAAGACGGCCACGACGAGTTCGAAGAAGAACACTAAGCACCACACCACACCATGCTTGAACACCTCATCGAGTTCTTCGCGCGCACACACCTCGTGGCGCTGCACTTCCCGATCGCCCTGCTGATCATCGCGGCCGTGATCGAGTTGTACCGTGCGCTCTCGCCCAAGCTCCGACGCGACGGGACCGCCGGGCCCTACCGCCCGGGCCCCACCGGAAACACCCTCTTCGTCTTCGGCTTCCTCGCCTGCGCCTACACCGTCATCACCGGGCTGGTCTTCGGCTTCGACGACGGCGAGCGGGTTGACCTGCACCGGATCCTCGGCATCGCAACCGGCGTGCTCGTGCTCCTGACCGCCTTCGCACTGCTGATGGCACGCAAGCCCACGCCCGGCGCTGCGGGCAGGGCCTACCTCGTCCTGCTCACGCTCACCGCCATCGCCACCGGACTCACGGGGCACTTCGGCGGCGACCTGACCCACGGCAAGGGCTTCATCACCCGCCCACTCGCTCAGGCCTTTGGCTCGGCAACAGAGACGACCACCCAGCCGGCAATCGTGTACACCCCGCAAGACTTCAACATCTCGCAGAGCGCATTCGACACATTCAACGCCAGCATCCTTCCCATCCTTGAGGACGCGTGCGTCGAATGCCACGGCCCGGATGAAGCCGAGGACGACATCCGCCTCGACACCCTCGCCTATGTGCTCGACCCCGACGCCGACATGATCAAACGCGACGTCCCCGACCACAGCGAACTGATCTACCGAATCGACCTCCCCGCAGGCGACCCAGACATCATGCCGCCCGAGGATCACGCCGACCCGCTCAGCACCGAGCAGATCGAGCTCGTACGGGCATGGGTGCATTCCCTCGCCGCAGACTGATGCACAACCAAGACAACGCACCTGAACGAATCGCCTCCCCCCGGCGACCCAATGGGCCTGTTAAACGGGTTCCATAGTGCGTGATCTGCCGGCTGTGATGGCCAACATGCATCGCACGAAACCGCATTCTCAGATTGGTTATCACGCTCACCGCAAACATTTCAACCTACGAAAGATCTTGCCAAAATCTTCACGCTAGGTTTCGCTGCCCAATCGAGGTACCGTATGCCCAACACGCGGCACGCCGCCGCGTTGGGAGCACGGCCATGCAGAACACGCCCGTCATCAACAGACTCGATCGTGTCCGCATCCTCGAATCATTCGCGGACGCATCCCACCCACGAATGGAGGCACTCTCCTGCTCGCTCGTCAACGGCAGCATCCCCGCCCACATCGGACGGCTGCTCCGGCGCATGCAGCAGGCACGCCCCATCAACCCCGACCATGTCCCCTGCGACATGATCACCATGAACTCCGTCGTGCGCCTCATCGACCTCGATACACTCGAGCTCCATCGCGTCGCACTCGTCTACGACGCAGAGCGCACGCACAATATCCCCGCCGGGGTCAACCCCGTGGAGATCCACACCGAGCTGGGCAGCGAACTCCTCGCACGCAGCGTCGGTGACACCATCGGCATGCGAAACCGATCACGCGAACTCCGCCTCCGCGTGGACGCCATCGAGTATCAGCCCGAGGGTGCAGGCCACTTTGATCGCTGATCGCCGCCGACGGCGATCAACCCATCACGAACCGGTTACAGCCCGGTCAGGATCGCCGCGCCCACCGATACGATCAGGAAAACCAGGATCACAAGCACCAACGACAGGCACCCCTTGCCCGTCTGGTAACGCTCTTGGTCCGCACGATCAGCCGATGCGGGCACAACGCCCGCGCCCTTCTTCATATCAGTCATAGAAAACTCTCTGTGATTGAAGCGCCCACGACGGGCGCAGATGTTCAGAGTGCAACGCGCACGCCCGGGATCCCCCCGCGTGTGCAGCAACATCACAAACGATTCAGAACACCATCACGCCGGCGGAGAACGCGCACCGACCGCACGCCCACGCTGCGAACGCACCACACACACAGGGCCACAGACCAAGCCCGAGCACCGCAAATCACGATCAATCCCATCAGCAACCCAAACCGCGCCGACAGGCCCATCGTCCCCGCCGCCACGCTCACGCTGCTCACTGGCGACAATCCCCGACTCACCGATCCCAACCCACACGGGCTGAGGCCCACCGGGCGCATGGCGAGCATCGCCGCCCGCGACCACGAAATGCGCAGGCGAACCCGCCAACGCACCACACAGCCACGCCGACACCGCACCAACCAGAATCACAAGCGATCGAAGATACACCGCCCAAACTCTACGCACCACAATCCACCCAGATCTCCGCTACAATCAACAACTGCACGGGGCGCGGCACCGCCGCTGAGAAGCACCCGTTGAACCTGATCCGGCTCGCACCGGCGGAGGGAATGCAGACAGCCGATCCCGATCACGGGACCCGTTCGGCTGCCGCGCATAACCCACGGTGCATCAACACTGAGGACCATGCGCCATGGCTGACCAGAACACCTACCCCAAGACCACACCCGACCACCTCGCCATCACCTCACCCGCAGGCAAGGCCGTCGCCCTCACCACCCGCTACAAAACCGCAGACGACATGCGCAACAGCTTCCGCACCGTCCAAGGCGGCCCATCCACCCCCGACGCCAAGTACACCCTCCCCGTCCACGGCGCATACAACCCCGGCTCCGACACCGATGTCCCAACCCCCGGCTCATTCGCACACAAGCCCGACATCGGCGGCCCCTACATGTTCTCCTCCCCCGACACCCCGGGCATGCCCAAACCCTCCGACAAAACCGCGTGGGACTTCCTCCCCGATGACTGGTCAACAACCCTCGCCTCCCCCGCGCCTGCGGGGGAGGTGGCTCGCGCCAGCGAGACGGAGGGGGCCTCCCCTGATGGCCGATCCCTGATGGCTGATGGCTCCACCGAGAGCGTCACATTCACCGATGCCCTCGGCAACACCCGCACCGTCACCTACCCCAGCAACTTCACCCCCATCACCCAGCTCGAATCCGCCCGCCTCGGCATCATCACCCCCGAGATGCACCGCGTCGCCGAGCGTGAACCCCACCTCACCGCACAGCAAGTCCGCGACGAGATCGCCGCCGGCCGACTCATCATCCCCGCCAACCGCGCCCACCTCGCCAAGAACCTCGATCCCATGGCCATCGGGCGCGCCTCCAAAACCAAGGTCAACGCCAACATGGGCGCCTCCCCCGTCGCCTCGGGCACCGACGAAGAAGTCGAAAAACTCCAATGGGCCGAGCGCTGGGGCGCCGACACCGTCATGGACCTCTCCACCGGAGGCGACCTCGACGCAACCCGCGCCGCCATCCTCGACAACGCCACCGTCCCCATCGGCACCGTCCCCATCTACTCCATGATCATCGGCAAGAAGATCGAAGACCTCGATCGCGATCTCATCATGGACACCCTCCGCCACCAGGCCGCCCAGGGCGTCGACTACTTCACCATCCACGCCGGCGTCCGCATGTCGCACCTCAAATACGTCAAGAAGCGCGCCATCGGCATCGTCTCCCGCGGCGGCTCCCTCCTCGCCAAGTGGATGCTCGTCCACAACAAAGACAACATCATGTACACCATGTGGGACGACATCTGCGACCTCATGCGCGAGCACGATGTCTCCTTCTCCATCGGCGACGGGCTCCGACCCGGAGGCCTTGCCGACGCCACCGACCTCGCACAGCTCGGCGAGCTCCAGGTCATCGGCGAACTCACCGAACGCGCCTGGCGCCGAGGCGTCCAGGTCATGGTCGAAGGCCCGGGCCATGTCCCCTTCGACCAGATCGAGTACAACGCCAAGCTCCAACGCACCATCTGTCACGGCGCCCCCTTCTATGTGCTCGGCCCCCTCGTCACCGATGTCTTCCCCGGCTACGACCACATCACCTCCTGCATCGGCGCCACCTCCATCGCCTACCACGGCGCCTCCATGCTCTGCTATGTCACCCCCAAGGAACACCTCGGCCTCCCCAAGAAGGGCGACGTCAAGGAAGGCTGCATCGCCTACAAGATCGCCGCCCACGCTGCGGATGTCGCACTCGGAATCCCCGGCACCCGCGACTGGGACGACGAGCTCACCAAGGCCCGCGCCGCACTCAACTGGAACAAGCACTTCGAGCTCGCCTTCGACGAGGACACCGCCCGCGCCTACCACGACGAGGACCTCGATGTCGACACCGACTTCTGCGCCATGTGCGGCCACGACTGGTGCTCCGTCCGCATCTCCAAGGAGATCCAGGAGTTCGCATCGGGCAAAGCCGAGGGCTTCGAACGCGGCAAGCCCATGAAGTCCGACGCCCTCACCGAAGAACAACGCCAGATCCTCGAAACCCGAGGCTACCTCTCCCCCGAAGAGATCCACAAGCTCGCGTCCAAGACCAAGCAAGCCGTCGGCGCCGAAGAAGGCAAAGCCGCCTGCCACTCAGACTATGTCGACCCGGAAGAGGCGAAGAAGGTGCAGGGGGAGGTGTATGTGACGCTGAATACCGCCCCCGCACATGGGATTGCGAGTGATGATCGGATCGTGTAAACTACCCTAACACCACACTACCTATTTTCAAAGAGCAGAACATGCCGATCACAGAAGCCAATCCCGTCACAGCAACACCAAATGACATCCTTCAGAATGCGATACCCGAGGCCTTGCTTGGAGAGCTCGAAGATCAGACTTCGATCCCGCGAATAGCAAAGGATCAGGTTTTAATGCAACAGATTCGGGAGTCTATAAAATCTCTGCCTACGCACCACTCATTGCACCACTGTGACGCTAGACACATTGATTTCCTTCAACCCAAGAGTGTTCATCTTGTCGTTACCTCACCACCCTACTGGATTTTAAAGAGGTACAACGAAGGCGATGGGCAAATGGGCCACATCGCAGACTATGATGAGTTTCTTTCTGACCTAGAACGCGTATGGAAAACCTGCTATGACGCGCTAGTTCCAGGAGGCCGATTGATATGCGTTGTTGGCGATGTGTGCTTGTCTCGAAAGCAGAACAAAGGAAGACACTGTGTCATCCCACTCCACTCATCCATTCAAGAACAATGTCGAAAAATTGGTTTTGACAACCTGACGCCTATAATTTGGCACAAGATTGCCAACGCTGTATACGAAGCAGGGGGAGGCGGCTTCCTCGGCAAACCATATGAGCCCAACGGCATTATAAAGAATGATATCGAGTTCATTCTTATGCTCAGAAAGCCAGGCGGCTACAGAAAACCAACAACTGAACAAAAGCTGCTAAGTGTGATTTCTGGCGAAGAACACTCCGAATGGTTTCAACAAATTTGGCACGGAGTTACTGGAGCATCAACTAAACAACACCCTGCCCCCTATCCGATTGAGCTCGCCAATCGCCTTGTTCGCATGTACAGCTTTGTGGGCGATGTAGTCCTTGACCCATTTTCCGGTACAGCAACAACATCAGTTGCCGCCTCGACCGCCGGCAGAAACAGCATCGGTACGGATATCGATCTAGACTACCTCCGCATGGGAACGCAGCGATTGCTAGACCACACAAGCTCATTGTTTATGAATGCCAAGGTTGAGAGCGATGCCCAGTAAATCCATACTGTCGCCAGACGAACTAAACAAACGAGTATCTTCAGCCGTTAAGCATTTCTGGATCACAAAAACATCGCAGGGAAAGAAGCAAGGCAAGAAAACTGGGGTGAAAGACCGCGGATCGCGAAGTGAAGTCACAGGCGGAAAGCACCTCGATGGCTTTGTCCAGTTGTTTGCCGACATCGCCATTGAAGCTGGCATGAAATCGGACTCAATCTACACCAAGAACAAAGAAGTAGTTCTTCCTGGTTTTTTTCGCGCAGCTAAGCAATGGGATCTGCTCGTCATCGTTGATGAGCGAGTTGTCGCTGTTCTTGAACTCAAATCGCAGGTTGGATCTCTCGGCAACAATGCAAACAACAGAGCCGAAGAGGCAGTAGGCAACGCCCACGACTTCTGGACTGCTTACCGAAATGAACAATTCAAAGATTCCAGAAAGCCTTGGATTGGCTATATGTTTTTGCTTGAAGACAGCGATGCATCTATCAAGCCGGTCTCAGTAGTGGAAACTCACTATCAAGTTCTTCCGATTTTCAAGTCTGCATCGTATATGGATCGCTATGCGCTTTGCTGCAAACAGATGGTAAGGGAACGACTGTATGACTCTGCCGCACTCATAGCTTCGAAGAAGGAATCTGGAAAAAGGGGCGTCTATAGAGTTCCAGATCCAAGCATTGATTTGTCGCAACTTTGCGCTAGTTTCTATGCGCATTTAGTCGCCCAAAAGCAAGCTGGCTTGTTTTAGAATCGTCGAGTGCCCTCCTTCGACTCGCAGAGCGAAGGATGACGAGTTGCAATCACCCCCGCACACGCATCTAAACTCCCCCATGCCCCCACTCACCGACTTCCAATCCCACGGCTGCGCCCTCCTCCCCACCATCTTCACCCCCGCCCAGCTCGCCCCCCTCATCCCACTCGCCGACGACGCCCTCAGCGACCCCACCGCACGCGCCGGCGCCCGCATCCCGACCACCGCGCCGCTCGTCCAAACCATCCTCGCCCACGCCCCGCTCGCCAAGGCGCTCGCAACGCTCGGCGACTACCGCCCCGTTCGCGCCATCGTCTTCGACAAATCACCCGACCACAACTGGGGCGTCCCCTGGCACCGCGATACCACCATCGCCGTGCGCGAAAAACACCCCGTCCCCGGCTTCGCCCCCTGGTCCATCAAAGAGAACATCCACCATGTCCAGCCGCCGCCCAGCGTGCTGCGATCCATGTGCACCGTCCGCCTGCACCTCGACCCCGCACCCGCAACCAACGGCGCCCTCCGCTGCATCCCCCGCTCTCACCTCGACCTCGACGACCACTGGCCCGATACCGACCCCGGACACCAGGGCCGCGAACCCATCACCCTCGAAGCCAACGCCGGCGACATCGTCCTCATGAACCCCCTCACCCTCCACGCCTCCTCCAAATCAACCCACCCCGCCCACCGCCGGGTCGTCCACATCGAGTTGGCCAAGCACCCGCTGCCCGAACCACTCCAGTGGCACAGCGACGCCTGACCGCGTCTCCCCTTCGAGCCCTTCGCGGTCTTCGCGTTCAAGAACGAACCAGCAGTGACACGGTTTGTGCGCCGGGTGCCCTGCATACGCCGCGGCGAAGACGCGGTTGATGCAGGTTCCTTTTTCAATCTCCCATCATCGCCGCGCCCGCTCCCACCCCCGCGTACAAATCTCCTCCCTATCTCACAGTTTGTGCGCTGTTTTCGCGCACTCCCCCACCCCACCCTTGACGCCGCCCGCCGTTCAATTACAATTCCCCAACACACCCCCATGTGACCAACCACAACCGCCCGTGCCCCCGCCCCCAAACGCGAAAGCCGCAAAGGGAGCCACTCATGCACGCGCCAACCAAACCATCCCCCACCTTCCTCCCCCACCCCCTCTTCAACCCACCCGCCAACCCCTTTGCCTCCCCCATCAACTCTTGTGCCTCCCCCGTCCCGACGGGGGAGGTGCCTGCGCAGCAGGCGGAGGGGGCATCGTTCGCCTCCCCCGCGCTTGCGGGGGAGGTGTCACGCGAACGCGTGACGGAGGGGGTCCCCCCTGATGCCCGATCCCTGATGGCTGATGGCTTGTCCCCCTCCCTCCCCGCCCTCATCGAAGACCTCCTCAACCCCTCCATCACCACCGCCGAGCTCTGCCAACTCCACAACCTCACACTCGACCAGCTCGACCACCTCCTCACCTCCCCCGAGTTCGAAAACGCCCACGCCAGCTTCACCCGCGCCAACGCAACCCGCCGCGCACTCCTCGAGGACGAGGCCCAAACCCTCGCCGCCGCCCGCCTCACCGACCTCCTCCGCGACCGCCCAGAAACACCCGCCCACGCCGAAACCGTCCGCAAAGCCGCCACCACCCTCCGCAAATCAACTCCCAATCGCCTCCCCCGCGCTTGCGGGGGAGGTGTCTGCGAAGCAGACGGAGGGGGCTCTTGTCTATCCCCGCGACCCGACGAGTCGCAGATCAACCAAAGGCCGGGTGCCCGTACGCGCGGCAACGCCGCGCAGTGCGGCGATCAACCATCCTGCCCCAAAACCACACCAAACACACCAACAACCACCTCCCCCGCCTCCAACCACCCATCCCCAACGAACCCACCGACGCAACCCGTACCACCCAAACCCGGTACCATCAAAGACACGCACACAGAGGGGGTCCCCGACATGAACACCAAAGCCGCCGCCGCAATCTTCACGATCGCTGTGGGCTCGGGCGTCATCGCCGCCGCGTGGTACATGGCCAACGACACCCAACCACAACCACGCACCCCCACACCAACCCCACAACCAACCCAGCCCGAACCCGCAGGGCTCGACCTCTTCTCCCTCCCCAGCACACCCAGCCCCGCCAAGGTCTTCTTCGAGTCCGCCTCAGGCACACCCATCCCCGCTGGCTCACGAAACGACATCCGAGGCATGATCGGCATGATGGCCTCACTCATCGACCGCATGGACGAGTTCGATGTCGACGGCGACGGCCTGCTCTCCGACCTCGAAAAGCTCGCCATGGGCATGCAACTTCGAAAAGAGTTCCTCGCAGAGCACGACCTCGATGGCGACGGCAACATGTCCGGCGACGAATGGCGCGCCTTCCAAAAAGCCATGTTCGAGAAATCCGCCCAAGGCCAGAAACTCATGGCCCAGTTCGACCTCGACGCCGACGGCCTCCTCAACGAAGAAGAACAAGCCGCATTCGATGAGCACCTCCGCCAGCAGGAAGAACAACGCAGAGCCGAAGACCGCGCACGAATGGACAAAGACAACGACGGCCAGATCAGCGACGAAGAACGACGAGCAGCACAAAGACTCGAACGCGACTTCTGGCGCAACCAGATGCGCACCGCAGAAACCAGCTTCGACTACGACGGCGACGGCGAACTCAACATCGAAGAAACCGGCGACGCATGGGAAGCATGGGTCGAATACCAGGAACTCGACGACTTCATCACACGCTACGACACCGACGGCGACCGCAACATGGGCCCCACCGACTACGACGCGTTCCTCACCGACTACGAACGACGAAGCCCCGACGCCGACATCAACAACGACGGCAAAGTCAATGTCGCCGACATCAACGCCTTCCGCGACCTCGTCATCCGATCACGCGGCATCTAAACACGATCACAAGTACATCTTCTTGTTGTACACCCACCACTCAAACATCAGGATCGCCAGAGCCCCCATCAGAAGCCAGGGCCACCAGTCCATGATCCGCTTCCGCTCGGTGCTATTCTCCGCACTGACCAGCGTATTGGCCAGCGAGATGGTCGCCTGCGTCGACACATCACTCTCAGTCGGATCAAGCAGGTTCGCCGCATAGACCCGCTGCACATCGTTCTCACGCACCGTGTCATTGGGCCCCGGCGTCCCACGCCAACGCAGCTTGTACAACCCCGTCTGCTCGATCGGCCCAAACACCACCCGCCCGTCGGCGCTGGGGATGATCTCAGGCGAACGCGACCCGTCCGGCAGCTCGACCCGCACACCCGTGGCATCGCTGGGGATACGGTCAGCAAGCACCGCCCCCGGCTGGATCAGCCGGTTGTCTCCATCGGTCGTCACGATCGATCCCGTTCCCAGGTAGTCCACGCTGCTGGCCAGGAACACCACAAAGCTCACATTCAACGGCCAGTTGGTATTCGCCACATCAAACGCGACAACCAATGCGCGAACATCAGCATCGGAAGTCTCGAAGATCGCCGGCCCGCTTGCGGTCTCGGCGAGCGAGACAATGCCCGAACCCTTGGGGATCTCGATCTTCGGGGTGTCGGTCATCAGCAGGGCGTCGAGCGTCAGATCGCGCATGACGGGGTGCGTCCGACGCCAGTCGATGAGCGCCCCGCCCGGGCCCTTGCCGTTGTCGATGACACCGAGCGGGCCCGTGAGGGTCTTGCCGAGGATGAGGTATCGTCCGGGGTCAAGGATCCGCCCCTGCTCGTTGGGCTTGGGGAGGTAGCCGTCGAAGATGACAACATCGAACGCGGCCATATCCCCGTTGTCGCGCCGGGATTCGTATTCGCTCGGGCCCATCGTTTCGAAGCGTGAGAGCGGGAAGCCGGAGATCGCGGATTGGACGAAGAGGTTGCCGGTGGAGACGAGCGCGACGGCGGCCTGTTTGGCGGGCGGGACGATCAGGGCGCCCTCGTTGTCGGTGGTGAGGATGTCGGCCTCGGGGTTCTCGTCTGCGTTGGTATCCAGACGCACGCGTGCGAGTACGGCGTTGGGTTCAACGAGTTCGAAGACAACACCCCCGGTGGCGGTGGTTTTCTGCCCGGTGGTGTCGTCGATGGTGGCGGCGGGCAAATCGATCTGTCGGACGGAGCGGGTGATGCCGTCGATGATGAGTTCGGCGTCGATGGAGCGTTCGATGGTGTCGGTGGACTGGACGCCCACGAAGATGGAGAGCTTGGTGGGGTCGTCGTAGTCGCGTTCGGAGCGGAGGGCGACGAGGCCGATGTTGTTGGATGTCGGCGCACCGACGGCGTGGTACTCGAATGCGAACTCACCCTCGACCTCATCGGCGCGGACGCTCTCGATATCGGGGATGCGCCCGTCGGAGTAGAGGTGGAAGAAGTACGGGTCGCCGCCCTTGAGTTCATCGAGTTCGAGGATGTTGGTGACATCGCCGTCCTCGTTGGTGTCGTTGATGAGGCGGTTGGGGCGTTGGGCCTGGGCGAGCCGGTAGGCCTCTTCGATGGAGGAGGGGGCGTCGGTCTGTTGGATGCTGTTGATTGCATTGATCAGAACCGATTGATCGCTGCTGAACTGGGTGATGATTTCGGCGTTGGCGTCGAAGGCGATGACCATGGCTTCATCGGCTTTGCCTCCCTGATCGAAGACGCTGGGGGCGCGCATGGATTCGATGAGGGTAATGGCATCTTCTTTGGCCTGCTCGAGGCGGGACTTGGAGCCCAGCGATTCGTCGGCGTCGACCGAGGCCATCGAGGCCGAGCGGTCGATCATGATGAGGTATTTGCGGCCCTGGGTGCTGGTGGCGGCGCTTCGCGGCTGGGCGAGTGCGAGGAGGATGAGCCCGAGGATGATGAGCTGGAGGAAGAGGAGCAGGTTCTTGCGGAGGCGCTGGAAGGGGGCGTTGGCCTGCAGGTCCTGGATGGTTTTCTTCCAGAGGAGCGTGGAGGAGACCTCGCGGGGGATGCGCCGGAGCTTGAGGAAGTAGAGGATGATGAGCGCGGGGATGGCGATGGCGGCGACGATCCCGGCGAGGAGGGGGGCGGCGAAGGTCATGTCAGCGGCCCCACTTTCGTATCAGGGTCAAGTTGAGTGGTTGTGCAGGGGAGGTATCCCCTGCAACCCCTCTCGGGGAGGGGAGGGGTGTCGGTGTGTCTGGGTGGCACCACTCGCGTCGGAGACGCGCGGTGGTGTGTTTGGGTGGTTGGAAGAGCACCACTGCGCCGCTTTGCGGCGAGTGGTGGCACCCAGCTACTTGTATTCGTTGGTCGTTGGTGTGATGGGGTGTCGATGGACTACTCGGCGCACGGGTTGTCCTGCGGAGCAACCCGTGGCACCCGGGGGGGGAGATGAAGACCCCCTCCGCCTCACTGCGTTCGGCACCTCCCCCGTCAGGACGGGGGAGGCACGAAGAGCCCCCCTCCGCCCCGCCAAGGCGGGGCACCTCCCCCGCGGGGCGGGGAAGGCACGAAGTGAAGACCCCCTCCGACACTGCCTGCGGCAGTGCCACCTCCCCCGCAGGCGCGGGGGAGGCGAATGGGATGGGCGGGCGTGGGGTCATCGGAGGAGTCCTCGTTTGCGCATGTAGTCGAGGAGGAGGGTGTCGATGGGGGTATCGGTTTGGATGGTGAGTGCGGTGATCTCTCGGCGTGCGCAGAAGTCGCGGTACTGCTGGCAGTATGCCGCGAGGTTTTCTTTGTACTTTTTGAGGAGGGGCGCGGAGATGGTGACCTCGGCCATGTCGTTGTCTTCGATGTCGCGGAGTTGGAGGTCGCCGGCGATATCGGGGTTGACCTCTTGTGGCGACAAGGTCTGGATGGCGAAGACATCGTACCCGCGGCCGACGAGGAGACGCAGGCCGGTTTCGTAGCCCTCTTTCATGAGGAAGTCGGAGAGGACGATCATGACGCCCTTACCGCGGCGGGTCATGGCGATGCGTTTGCAGGCCTGGCCGAAGTCGGTGCCGGCCTCGGGGGTGATGGAGCAGAGGAAGCGGGCGAGGTCGTGGGTTCGGCGGCGGCCTCGGAGGTCGCGGATGTTGCCTGCGATTGATTTTTCGCCGCCGGGGATGACGAGCTCGTCGCGGAGGCCGACGGCAGTGACGGCGACACGGTTGAGGTTGATCAGCCCGATGTAGCCCATCGCCATGGCGACCTGTTGCATGTAGTAGAACTTGTTGGGCTCGCCGCAGTCGGTGGAGGCGGAGGCGTCGATGACGATGTGGAGGGAGAGGTCTTCTTCTTCCATGAAGAGTTTCATGAAGAAGCGGTCGAGGCGGCCGTAGATGTTCCAGTCGATGTGTCGGAGGTCGTCGCCGATGGTGTAGGGGCGATGGTCGGCGAACTCGACGGACTCGCCTCGTTTCTTTGAGCGGCGTTCGCCCTTGAGCTTGCCGGCGAAGATTTTGCGCGAGGTGATGTCGAGCTGGGAGACCTTGGCGATGAGCTGTGAGGAGAGGAGCTCGTCGATGGTGGCGGGGCGGGTTGGGTTTTCGGATCTGAGCATTATGTTTTTCTTTTTGAACGCAGAGGTCGCAAAGTTCACGCAGAGGACGCAGAGGGGGGTTGAGTTTGAGTCTGTGTGCGGATGACCTTGGAGTTGATGCGGCGGTGGGTTCCTTTTTGGATGGTTGGGGCGTGGAAGTTGATGAGGAGGCCGAGGGGTTTGTTGGTGAGGCGAAGGTAGGAGACGAGTTGGGCGAGGTGGAGGTCGTCGACAGCGCGGACGGCTTTGAGTTCGAGGATGATGTTGTTCTCGACGAGCAGGTCGATTCGTTGGGGTGGGAGTTGCTTGTTTTTGTATTCGCCGATGAATCCGACTTGTTGTTGGTAGCTGATACCAGCTCGATCGAACTCTTCGCAGAGTGCGGATTCGTACACCGATTCAAGCAGACCGATACCGAGTTCCTTATGCACTTCGATCGCGCAGCCGATAATTTGATGGCTGAGCTGGTTCAGTGCTGTTGGAAGTTCGATCCGGTTCACTCTTACCTCATCTTCAACGCTGCGCTCTCTGCGTGATCTTTGCGTCCTCTGCGTTCAATCTTCACTCCCTTACGCCCCCACCATGGCGGTTGGTTGGGTGGGGGTGAGTTTGAGGATTTCGGCGACGAGGTCGTCGGCGTTGACTCGGTCGGCTTCGGCTTCGAAGTTGAGGAGGACGCGGTGGCGGAGGCAGGAGGGGGCGACATCTTTGATGTCTTCGTAGCTCACATGGAAGCGGCCGTCGATGAGGGCGCGGACTTTGCCGGCGAGGATGAGGGCCTGGGCGCCGCGGGGGGAGACGCCGCAGCGGACATAGCGGTTGGTCGGGCCGTTGGGGCCGCCTGCTGCGGTGTCGGTTTCGGGGTGTGTGGCGAGGACGAGGCGTGCGGCGTACTGCTTGACATGTGGTGCGACGACGACGGAGCGGACGAGTTCCTGCATCTCGAGGATGCGTGGGCCGTCGACGATGGCGCTGGCCTTGGGGCTCTCGGCGCCGGTGGTTCGGTCGATGATCTCCATGAGGTCTTCGAGGCCTGCGTAGCCGACATCGATCTTGAGGAGGAATCGGTCGAGCTGTGCTTCGGGGAGTGGGTAGGTGCCTTCCTGCTCGATGGGGTTCTGGGTTGCGAGGACGAGGAAGGGTTCGTCGAGGGTGTAGGTTTTTCCGGCGACGGTGACCGAGTGTTCCTGCATGGCTTCGAGGAGTGCGGACTGGGTTTTGGGTGTGGCTCGGTTGATCTCGTCGGCCAGGAGGACCTGCGCGAAGATGGGGCCGCGTTGGAACTCGAATGAGCGTCGCCCGGTGTCGGCGTCTTCGGAGACGATGTTGGTGCCGATGACATCGGCGGGCATCAGGTCGGGCGTGAACTGGATGCGGTTAAAGGGCAGGTGGAGGGTGGTGGCGAGCGTGCGGACGAGGAGGGTCTTGCCGAGGCCGGGGACACCTTCGAGGAGCACATTGCCCTTTGCGAAGAGGCAGACGAGGACGGCGTCAACGACGGCCTGTTGGCCGACCATGACCTTGCCGATCTCGGTGCGCAGCTCGGAGAAGGTCTGGCGGAATGCGTCGCATTGTGCTTTGACCTCGGCGGGTGTCTCGAAGTGTTCCTGGTTGGTGGCCATGGTGGGCTCCTATCTGTGCGATGCGCGTGGTGCGCTGGGGGTCGGTCGAATGTTCAGTTGTCGCTGTCGTTCATGTCGTCGCGTGCTCGCTTCTTTGCGGCTCGCAGTGCCGAGAGTGAATCGATGGGCTCGTCCTTGGGCTTCTCGACGGTTCGTTTGGGTTTGCCGATGGTCGGCTTGTCCTGTTCTTCTTCGCCCTTGAGCGCGATGGGCTCGCTGGACCTGGCCTGCTCGGGCGATGCTTCGAACTTGCGGTTGGCGGCTTTGCGGTCGTCGCCGGTTCGTGACTGGGCGCGGGTGCGAGCCATGCGCATCGCTTCGGTGCTTGACTCGCTCTTGCGAGTTTCTTTGTGGGCTCCGCGGCGGACGAAGGCGGCGATCATGGCCGGGTCGATTCTCACGCGTCTGACGGCGACATCGAGCAGGAAGATGCCGATGCCGATGATTGCGAAGAGGAGCCATGCGGGGGTGAGTGCGACGGGCATCTCGAGCCCGTCGCGTGACCAGAGGTCGGCGAGTGTTGGGTCGGCTGGCAGTTCTCGGCCGCCGGTGATGGAGGCGACCTGTTTGAGGAGGGGGAGGTTGGTTTCGAGTGCCTTGAACTCGTCGGCGAACGGACGGGTTACTGCGGCCTGGGCGCTGCCTTCGATCAGGTTGCCGTCGGATCCTGGTGCTCGGTATTGGAGGTTGAGGACATAGGCGCCGGCGTCTTTGGAGTCGAACTCGGCCTCGTATCGACCGGGGCCGACCTGCTGGACCTCGACGCTGACGCCCTCGCCGCTGGGTGTGGAGGTGCGAGCGCGGAAGTCGGCAAAGTTGAGCCGCTGACCGTCGGGGTCGAATGCCTCGATGATGACGCGGGTTTTTTCGCCCATGTTCTCGGTGCTGACGCGCATGGTGGCATCGCCTGAGGGGCGCATGGTCCAGCGGATGTGTTGTTCCCAGAACTGAGAGAAGCCGGGCCATGCGACCCAGTTGCCGGCCCAGCGTGTGGATGCGTCGGAGGTGAAGGTGACGACGCGGCCCAGGCCGTATTGCCATTGGGCGGCGATGGGGTCTTCTTCTTTGCCTCGGAGCGTGACGAGTGAGAGGCCTTCGCGTTCGGCGGCGACGACATAGCCGCTGATTGGTGGGACGGCGTTGATGCCTCGCATGGTCTCAGCGGGGACGCCGGTGCGTGCTGGGGAGAATGGTTCGCCTTCCCAGATGAGTGCGCGGCGGATGGTCTGTGCTTCTTTGATGAAGATCTGTGGGAGTGTTGCGAGCGCGTTGTTTGAGACGGCGTAGTAGGTGCCGCCGGTGACGCGCGCCATGGTGCGGAGTGTGTTTGTGTCGTTGGGCGAGTGCGGGTTGACGCCGACTGCGGAGATGGTGATGCCGGACTGGCGGAACTGTCGGAGGAGCGAGCGGGACATGGAGGGGTCGCCGTCGGAGATGATGATGCAGTGTTTCTGTCCGGCGGCGGCGTTCTGAAGGCCTGAGAGTGCGAGTTGGAGGGATGGGTCGAAGGAGGGCATGTCGCCGAAGGTGAGGTTCTGGATTGCTCGCTTGACGGCGGTGCGGTCGCCGACGACGGAGAGCGGGTAGACCCAGTCGGTGCCTCCGAGTCCCTGGTATTCGATGATGCCGATGAGGTCGAGTCTTGAGAGCGCGTCTACGGCGGCGTTGGCGATTTCTTTGCCGTAGTAGACGCCTCTGGGGATTTCGACGGAGTGGATGACGAGTGCGAGTGCGCCTCGTGGCATCTGTCGTTTTTGTGGTGGGTCGAGGCGGATTGGGAGCGCGTCGGCCAGCGGTGAGCCGATCCAGCCGCCGGCGCCGAAGGATTCGGGGCCGCCGACCATGACGAGCCCGCCTCCGGTGTCCTTGACGAACTGTCGCATGATCTCCTGCTGTGCTTCGGAGTAGGAGTATGCGGACTGGTTGAGGAGGACGATTCCCTCGTATGCGGCGAGTTCGGGGAGGGATGTTGGGAACTGAGAAGAGGTGATGCGTTGGGTCTGGACTTTGGCCTTTGCGAGGACATCTTCGAAGCGTACGGCTTCGTTTGGGTCGTCGGCGACGATGAGGACGGTGCCTTCTGAGCCGACGAATGTGATGGCGCTTCCTCGGTTGTTCTCGGGGATGGAGTCACCGATTCGGCCGGTGGAGTTGCCGTCATCGGTGAGTCCTGTGAGTGGTTCGAAGACCGCTTCGTATGTGAGTGCACCGGGTTTTCTGACCTCGATGCCAACGGTGAGGACATTGCGTCCTGCGTTGAGTTCGACGATTTTCCCGAGTTCGGTTTCGTCTGCGGCGTTGATGTCGATGAGCGTGCCGTCTTGCGAGATGAGGAGTCGTCCTGCGGCGGGGGTGGTGGCGTTGAGTACGACCTTGAGGGTGATGGTCTCGCCGACGCGTGTGTTTGCGGGAACCTGGACATTCTCGACCATGACCTCGTCGTTGTAGGCGAACTCGACGGGGAGGACATCGATGGGGATGCCCTGTGCCTTGGCTGCTTGGGCGGCGCGGAGGAGGGAGCCGTCGGTCTCGTTGGCGTCGGTGATCAGTACGATTCGGTTTGCGACGGAATCGGGGGCTGATGCGATTGCGAGCGAGACGCCGGACATGAGGTTGGTGCCGTCGGTCTCGCCGATGAACTGCCGATCGATTCGTGTGGTTGCCTTTGAGACGCTGGACTGTGCGTAAGCGTTTTCTGCGACGGTGATGACGCCGAGTTGGTCGTTTGGTTGGCGTGAGCTGGGCTGTGCCTGGAGGATGTAGTTGTCGATTTGTTCCTGTGCACCGTTTGGGATCGAGCGTGATGCGTCGACGATGACTGTGACGCCGACATCTTTGGCCTGGTCGCGGAGGGAGGGTTCTGCGAGTGCGCTGATGATGAGGGCGAGTGCGAGGAGTCTGACGACGAGGGCGACGACGCGGGAGCTTTTGCCCAGGCCGGAGATCGATTTTCGTGCGATGAAGACGGTGAGCAGCCCGAGGATTGGGATGAGGATGAGGTAAATTTCTCGTTGGAACTGGATGGGGCCGAGGGCGAGTTCAGCGAGTGTGGTGTGGGTCATGGTGTGGCCCCCACGGTGCTCGATGGTCGGGTGTACTCGGGCGCGAGCGGTCGCGGGGGTGTACAGAACTGGAGTCGGCTGTTGCCTGAATCAAGAATCACGAGTTGGTCCCCGGCGATGCCGACTGCCCATGGTTGTGCGAGCTGTCCGACGCTTCGCCCTGTTAC
Source organism: Phycisphaerales bacterium JB052 (assembly GCA_043100965.1). Lineage (GTDB taxonomy): Bacteria > Planctomycetota > Phycisphaerae > Phycisphaerales > UBA1924 > UBA1924. The sequence continues at coordinate 279,966 of JBICHR010000003.1, forward strand.
ACCATACCGGAAAAGGATCTCTCCGGATTCAAGATTGATGTTGGTGATGCGATTGCCACCGAACTCGGCGATGAGGGCGGTGTTGTCGTCGAGGATGGTGATGCCGTAGGGGAAGCGGAATGCGTTCTCGCTGGTATCGAGGGGGTCGCCGTACCATGCGATGAGCTGGCCGTCGGTTGTGACGCGTCCGATGCGGTGGTGGCTGGCATCGCTGAGGATGAGTTCGCGTTGGTTTGTGTTCGGGTTGGTCCAGAGTTCGATGGATTGTGGTCGTGCGAGTGCGAGGGGGGCGTCTGATGCGTCGACTTCTTCCCCGGGGATGCCGATCTGTGATTCCCATTTGACGGTTGGTGGTGCGGTGTCATGGTCGACGCTGAAGCGGTTGATGCGATCGTTGCCGCCGTATTCGCTGACGAAGAGTTCGGTGACGGTGCCGGAGTCGTCTGTTTCGACGGCGACATCGGTGGGGTAGATGAACTGGCCGGGCTCATGACCCCATGTTCCGAACTGGAAATCGGGCTCGGTGGGCTGGGGTTCGGTTGTGAATGGGAGGGGGAGTTCGTAGACGAGCACCCTGAACTCGTGGGTGTCGGCGACATAGATGGCGAGCTTTGCGGCGTCGAGGAGTGAGGGTGCCACGGTGAGACCGGTGGGCTTGCCGCGGTCCCAGCGGGGGGTGTGGATGGCCCCAACGACGGCGCCGGATTCGAGATTCATGAGTTGGAGTCGGGCGGTTTTGTCAACGATGATGGCGTGGGGGGTGCCATTGTAATCGAAGATGTCCATGCCGCGTGGGTAGACGAACTGGGCGTTCTGCGTGCCTGATTCGCCCAAGACGCGTTGGGTTTTGAGCTCGTTGCTAGCGGATTGGGTGTCGCCCCCGCATGAGAGCAGGAAGCATGGGATCACCAAGAGTGCGGCCCGGGCGTGATGGCTGGTTCTACATCGAATCATGCTTTGCAAATCAATCCCTTGATGATACGGGATACCACTGGGGTTGGGTTCAGTTGCTTTCAATGTGTGTCTTTGCTGATCGTAATATCAGCAATGAGGCGAAGAAGGCGAAGATGATCCCGATGGCCAGCAGGTTGACGCCGGCGGCGCTGAGCTCTTCCAGGCGGGCGTAGTGCAGGTCGCTGAGGAGTTGCTGTGGGAGGTTTTCGATGCCCGGGGGGGTGACCATGACGGCGGCTTCGATCTCGAACATGGCCAGGAGTGTGGCAATGGGCAGGGTGGCGAGGATGGGGATGATGAATGTTGGGAGTGCGGTGATGCACCATGCGCGGGGTGAGTCGCCGGCGATCTGGTAGCGGGCGCTGCGCCGGTCAGCCGATTCGCTGGCGGCACAGAGGGCACCGATGATGGCGCCGATGAAGGCGTAGCGGGTGAGCGAGGCCCAGAAGGGCGCGGCTTCGGAGAGATCGAGGCCGAGCGGGCCGTGCTGGGCGATCGCGGCTCCGACCAGCACGCCAGGGAAGAGCCCCAGCACGCAGAGGACGAGCATCGCGCTGCGTGCGATGCGACGGTGGGAACGGGATGGCGAGCCCGTTGCGAAGGCGGTGGCGAGGGCGATCAGCAGGGTGGCGACGCCCACGAGGATCGCGGTACGCCCCGAATCGAGCACGGCGTTGGTGTTCATACGCCAGAACTGGGCGATGCTTCGGGGGTCGTTGAGCGAGAGCATCATGGCGATGATGGGGATGGCGGTGGCGGAGGCCACGAGCAGCAGGGCCAGCAGTATCGTTGTGCGGGGGCAGTCGGGGCGTCGTGTGCCGGGGTCGGTGTTGTCGTGGGCCTGTCGGATGAAGGAGCCGATCAGGCGTGCGCCGAAGAAGGCGACGAACAGCAGCGGCAGGGCGCTGACCCAGACGCCCCCCCACTGTTGTGGTGGTCGTTCGTTGAGCTGGCGCCAGATCACGATGGACCATGTGTCGAGTTGTGCCAAGTGCAGGGGGACTGCGGAGCCCAGCATCACGATGGTGATGAGCGCGAAGGTGCGCCAGAGGACGGCCCGGTTGAGTTGGAAGCGGAACAGCACGCGTTTGATGGGTTTGATGGGCTCGAGAGCGAGCATGTCGTCGTAGATGTTTGAACGGTGCCCGGTTCCTGAAGCGATGAGGATCGCGGCCAAGGGGGCGGCCCAGAGTGCGAGCCCGACGATGGCGACGGCGTAACCCACCCAGATGGTCGTCCATCGCCGATCGGGCGAGCTTGTGGCGAACTCGATGATGGCCCGCCCGAGAATGGTGTCTGGTGCTCGCAGGAGGTTGCCCGCGGCGTAGATCATGAACGGGGGGAGCCAGACGGGGGTGATGCACAGCGCGCTGAGCATCACCCTTGTGCGGGTGCTGCGGGCGTTGAGCAGGCGGGCGATCGGCATGGCGAGGATTGTCGCGAGCAGGGCGATGAGGGCGGCGATCCCGAGTGATCGGATGAAGAACACCACGCGGTCAGATCGCAGCAGTTCCTGCGAGATCGCAGCGGGTTCGGTGATGATCGATGCCAGCAGGGTCCAGAACGGGATCGCGGCCAGCGCGATTGCCCCGAGCAGCAACGCTGTTGGCGGGAGCAGTGGGATCAGGGCCGAACCCGCTTTGCGAGGAACCTGTTCGGGCATGGCGTGCTGCTGACCTCGCTGATTCAGGGAAGATCGGGGCGCGTTCGCGAAAGTTCGCGTTGAAAGGGGTTGCAGGGTATGATACAGACCAATGCTCGTGGGGTTGTGAGCCCGGGACAAAGTGCGAGCAGATCCGCATCGACAACGACGAAACACACACCATGATTGATATACGCAAACTCAAAGAGCTGGTCCGATTGATGGTCGAGAATGAACTGACCGAGATCGACCTGCATGACCAGCAAGAAACAGTCACGATTAAACGCGGTGGCGACGAGGGAACGGTCGTGCAGCACCAGCCCGTGATCTACGGCGGTGGCGGCGGCGGATCCGCCCCGGCGCCTGCCCCTGCACCGGCGGCCCCGGCTGCAGCCGCCGCACCGGCCGCCGAACCGGCTGCCGATGCGAACCAGAAGGCGATCGAATCGCCGATGGTTGGTACCTTTTATACGAAACCCAGCCCGGATGCCAAGGCGTTCGTCTCGGTGGGTGACAATGTTGGCCCGGACACGGTGGTCTGCCTTGTCGAAGCGATGAAGGTCTTCAATGAGATCAAGGCCGAGCAATCGGGCGTGGTTGAGAAGATTCTGGTGAACGACGGTGACGCGGTCGAGTTTGGCCAGCCGCTGATTGTGCTGAAGTGATCGCATTCCTCGGACCACACCTCCACGACGGGCGTGGCGTAGGTCGTCTGGCCTGTGTTGTGCGCCGCATGCAATGAGAGTTGAATCATGTTCAAACGCGTGTTGATTGCAAACCGTGGCGAGATCGCCCAGCGGATTATCCGGGCCTGTCGCGAGCTGGATATCGAAACGGTGTGCGTGTACTCGACGGCTGATAAAGATGCTCCGTATCTGCGTGATGCGGACGAGGCGATCTGCATCGGCCCTGGGCCGTCGAAGGACTCGTATTTGAACATCGCGCGGATCATCAGTGCCGCGGAGGTCACCAACGCGGACGCGATCCACCCAGGGTATGGGTTCCTGAGCGAGCGTGCGGAGTTCAGTGAGATCTGCCGCGAGTGCAAGATCGAGTTCATCGGCCCGAGTCCTGAGGCGATGGGCAAGCTGGGCGACAAGGTTGAGGCCAAGCGGTATGCCAAGGCCGCGGGCGTGCCCGTGTTCCCCGGTTCGGAGGGCGCGATCGAGGAGATCGAAGAGGCGGTCGAGGTTGCCAACGAGATCGGTTACCCGGTGATCATCAAGGCGGCGGCGGGCGGCGGCGGGCGCGGCATGCGGATCTGCCGCAACGAGGCGACGCTGCGTGCCAATGTGGGCAAGGCGCAGCAGGAAGCGTTGGCGGCGTTCGGCAACGGGGCGGTGTTCATCGAGAAGTTCCTCGAGCACGCGCGCCATGTTGAGGTGCAGACCATCGGCGACAAGCACGGCAACGCGATTCATCTCTGGGAGCGGGATTGCTCGATGCAGCGTCGACACCAGAAGGTGATTGAGGAAGCGCCGGGCCCAAACATCGAGCGGAAGAAGATCGAGAAGATCTGCGAGGCGGCGGCCAAGCTCGTCAAGAGCGCTCAGTACAGCGGTGCTGCGACGGTCGAGTTCCTCATGGATGACAAGCAGAACTTCTACATGCTCGAGGTGAACACCCGGGTGCAGGTCGAGCACCCGGTGACGGAGATGATCACGGGCGTGGACATTGTGAAGATGTCGATCATGGTTGCCGCGGGCGAGAAGATCCCGTACAAGCAGAAAGAGATCAAGGTCCACGGCCATGCGATCGAGTGCCGCATCTGTGCGGAGGATTACACGAAGGACTTCCGCCCGAGCGCGGGGCTGATCGAGACTTACCGTGCTCCCGGGGGGCTTGGTGTGCGGATGGACAGCCATGTGTGCGCCGGGTACCGGGTGCCTCCGAACTATGACTCGATGATCGGGAAGATGATCGTCTGGGGCGAGGACCGTGATGCGGCGATCCGGCGGACATCGCGTGCGTTGCACGAGTTCGAGGTTGGGCCGATCAATACGACGATCCCGTTGCACGCGGAGCTGATGAAGAACGCCGACTTTAAGAAGGGTGGCGTTGATATTCATTACCTGGAGCGGTGGCTGAAGGGGTGAGTGATCGCGAATATCCGTGGCATCGCGGAGATCGTGCTCAATGCGCAGGACATCGGGCTTCTGAGCGCGTTTTATCAGCGTGTACTCGGGTTTGCGCTGCACGCGCAGCATCCCAAGAGCGAGCCGACGATTGTGTTTCTGCGTGTCGGGGCGAGCCACACGGCGTTAAACCGGTCACATCCTCAGTTGCTTGCGTTGATTGATCCTGATCGGCACCCGGCGGCGAGGGGCAAGTTTGACCCGCCTACGCGGCGTGCGTTCCCTCTCAATCATCTCGCGTTCGAGATCGAAGAGGATGAGTACAATGCGCATCTTGAGCATCTCCGGTGCGAGGGGCTTGAACCCAGCGAAGCGAGGTTTGAGCACGCCCAGGCGAAGGCGATGTTTTTTCAGGACCCGGAGGGAAACCGGCTGGAGCTGATCTGCCGGGATTCGGGCGTGAGCACAGAGCAGGCGTTGGAGGCGGAGCGGGCGTTGGACGCAAGCATCGAGCGATCGCTGAACTGAGTTTGGCGACTTCAGGTGAATCGCCAGACCAGATACGCGGCGCTGAACGCGGACAGGAAGACAATCGACGCGATGCTGTAGATACGCATGGCCAATCCCGGGCGGGCGTTTGTTGGTGCGTGGCGGGTGATGACGAGGTAGTTGATCAGGGCAAGGATGGGGGCGGTGAGGAAGCTGAGGGTGGTGGCCAGGTCGACCATGGTTTTCATGCTCTTGAGGGAGAAGAGGATGATGCCCATGGCGACGATGGCTTGGAGGATGACCCAGAAGGCGTAGCCGTGTTGTTTGGTGCCCGGGGCGGGGTCGGTGTTGCGGATCGCCTGGGTGAGTCGGTGCATTGCGCGGGGAAAGGCGTCGAGGACGACGAGTGTGGTGGAGAGCATGGTGGTGAGGGCGGCGATGGCGATGAGGGGGATGCTCCAGCGTCCCAGTGTGTCGGCGTAGGTGCCGATGAGTTGCTGGACGAAGCCGGCGCCGTCCTTGAGTTCATCGACGCGGCCGCGCATGACTAGGGCGCCCAGGGCGAGGAAGAGGATGGCGACGCCCCCGGCGAGGATGTAGCCGAAGCGGAAATCGAAGAGCGCTTCGCGGAGGTTGGCTTGGCGCTGGTGGATGCGCTGGTGTTCCTGAACCCAGATGGAGTTCCAGACTGCGGAGTCGATGGGGATGGGCATCCAACCCATGAAGGCCAGGAGGAAGGCGAAGTTGGCGCTCCCCCACCATGGCGGGGTGTCGTCGGGGATGGTGCGCGGCGAGGACTTGGTGAGCGCGATGACGACGGCGGCGAGGGTGGAGAGGAGGAGGACGGTCATCACGATTTTCAACGTGCGCTCGAGGGTGCGGTATTTTCCCAGCAGGAGGATGAGGAGGCAGGCGGCGATGATGATGGCGTTGAGGGTCTGGGGGGTGAGGGCACTGGTGTCGGGGAGGTAGACGCCGAGCAGGTATTGGGCGATGGCGGCGGAGACGACAGTGAGGGCGGCCATGATGATGAACATGGACCCGAAGTTGACGATGGCGCAGACCCAGACGGCCCATTTGCCGAGCTTTCGGTAGCCTTCGATGAGGTCTTCGTGAGCGCTGGCGGCGTAGCGTGGGCCAAACTCGAGGAAGGGGTACTTGGTGACGCAGGCGATGAGGAGGACCCCGAGCATCCCGAAGCCGAACCCGGCTCCGGCGCGGGTGGATTGGATGAGGTGCGAAGCGCCGATGGCAGCGCCGGCGAGAAGGATGCCCGGGCCGATGGCCTGGAGCATGGAGCGCAATGAGACCGGGCGGCGTTGTGTGGGTGTAGTCAGTTGTGGATCTGCTTCCATGCGTGCGTATCCCGGCGTGAGCAGGCGAATGTATCAGATCATGGGTGGTGCTGCCAGTGGTTTGGTGCGGTTGGGTGTGGGGGCAATGAAAAAGCAGCCGGGTGAGCACCCGACTGCTTGGTGTGTTGTACTGATTCTCGTGCGATCAGGAACGGCGATCAGGCGCGTCGGCGGGTGACGCGGACGCCGCCCATGACGCCGAGCAGGCCGAGGCCGGCCCATGCCGCGGTTGGCAGCGGGACGATGCCGACATAAAGGTTGTCGAGCGATGCGAATGATGCTCCGTCTGCTGTCGAAATGAGGAGCGTGGAGATCGCGACGCTGGAGGTGAAGCCTCGGAAATCGGTTGGTCCGCTGGTTGTGAAGGTTGTGGATGTGCCGTCGCTGAGCAGGATGGTGATGTCCGTGGCGACGGGGTTGAAGTTGATATCGGTTGCCCAGAAGTTGCCGCCGATGACATTGACGGCGGATCCCGTGAAAGTGACCTCGATTGCATCGTTTGCATCGGTGAGTGACACGAAACCGGCACCGTTATACAAGTTCGTTGAATCAGCCCCGATCGTGTAGCTGAAACTGTTGTACGCAGCATTGATATCGGCGGTCGATCCCGCAGACACGGTTGAGAAATCATTCACGAAGTAGTTCGAGCCGATGTCGGCCAGGAATGACGTGCTGTCGTTGTACACCGTGCCGGCGTTTGCCAGCATTGTGACTCCGGCCAGTGCGGCGGCTGTTGTTGCGAATCTGATCATCATCTGTCCCCATTTGCACTGCGTGCTTCGATCCAGGCCGAGTGCTAAATACGGCGTGGTGTGTGTGGAGCCAGTATAGACGAAGTGTCTGTTTTTCGAAACCGCATTGTGCGCGAATTATCGGTTCATTCATGGTCGCGGCGGGCGTGCATGGGGTTTCTCGGCGTGTTTATCGGACGAAGATCCGGGATGTCTATATTGCCCACGGGCACGGTTGGGTTCGAACATGGCGGTGCATCAATCGCAAAAATAAACAGGGGGCAGGTGGCCCTCTCCTCCACCCGCCCCACTGCGTCTCTCTCTCGTCTCCGCTGTCGTCAACGGGTCATCGGCGGCGGCGGCGGGCAATGCCCAGACCGGCCACCCCGAGAATCGCCAGCCCACCCGGCGTCGGCACGCTCGGTGCGAAGGTGTCGAGCGTGATGTACTCGCCGCTGAGCAGGTTGATGCGGACCGAGCCCGTGCTGTCGTAGTCCATCGCCTCGGTGCGAGCGAAGAAGAACTTGGACTCGTCGACGGCGTTGGGCATGTCCGCGGTGAATAGGTAGCCCAGGTCTACATCGTCGGCGGTGCGTGTGGCGTGGGTTGGGCCCACATCGCCTGAACCATCGATGCGCCACTCGACCCCCACGGACCATCCCTCGAAGCCCGTGACGACGACTGACGAGATCTCGCCGATCCCTGAGATATCGCGGATACGCCAGGAGAAATCGAGTTCCCCGGTGTCGTGGCGCTGGGCCACTCGTGACTGGATGCTGGCGTGGAATGTCGAGCCGGCTGCATCGACAATGCTGAAGTCCTGGAGCCAATCATCCAGGACGGTTGCGCCCAGTGATGGGTCTTCGGCGTGGGTGATGCCCGTAAGGGGCAGGGTGTCGCCGGCGAAGATATCGGTGACTGCCGCGGATGCGTGTGCGTGTGCCATCATGGCGACGGCTGCGATTGTGATTGTGCTGAGTCTCATGTGATCCCTCGTTCGGTTGTGTGTGGTCTCTCTGTAAGACAAAGCGAGAGAACACCGGGCGGGGTGACATGGGTTGGGACTGTTTTTTCACATTTTTATCAGCGGGGTTCTCCACCCCTTCGCATGCGAATGCCGTGGATCTCGTCGGCGTAGTAGTCAGCGAGGATGGCGATGGGCTCGAAGCCCAGGGACTCATAGAGGGTCATCGCGGGGGTATTGTCGGCCCGGACCTCAAGATAGACGCGTTGGATCCCGGCGTCGCCCAGTCGGTCGATGAGGGTCTGTACGAGGGTCCGGCCAATGCCGCGGCCTTTGGCGGGGTGGGCGACGGCTACGCCGTAGATCCGGCCCGACCGCCAACGCCGGTGGGTTCGGATGAGTCCGACGGCCCATGCGAGGACGGTTCCTTGCTCCTCGGCGACAAGGACGATGGCGCGGGGGTTATCAATGAGGCGTTTGATCTGGCGGGCGCTGAACTGATCCTCGTCGATGAAGGCGCTGGCCTCGATCGCCACGAGGTGGTCGGCGTCGGCCCTGACGCCGTGGCGGATGGTGATCCCCGAACCGGGCTTGAGCAGCGGCGCGTTGGGATCGATGGCGACAGTTCGCAGCGTGCGGATCATGTTGTGTTCCACGCCCAGGACTTCGGGGATGGTGGCTCGGGAGAGCATCGCCTTGGGGATCATGCGTGAGGGTCGGTAGCTGGTCTTGGTGTAACGGAGCGACTCGATGCCCCAGTCATCGCCCACATTGATCTCGGTGACATCGGGGTAGGCGATCTCGCAGAACTTGGAGAAGATGAACTGTGGCGCTCCGTCGGCATCGGGGTCGGTCTTCTCGACATAGATGACGGCTTGGTCGGGGGTCAGACGCTCGCCGATGGTGAAGGCGACGAGTTTGCCCGATGCGCGGACGAGCAATGAATCAAGCTTGAGGGTGTGGAGGTGCTCGAGCATGCACAGGGTGAAGGACTCGTCCCGCTTGCGGAGGATGTCGGTACCGATGAGTCGTTCGTTGGCCTCGCCCTCGTGGCGTTCGTCTCCGGCACGGCGCCAGCGTTTGAGCAGTGCGCGGCACTCGTCGAGGTCTGCTTGGGTGATCGGTGCGGTTGAGATGTTCGTATTCTCTCGCTCGAAGCGGTTTCGGAGCTTGCGCTTGCCCTTGAGGTCGCCGCCGGCGAGGTCGACCATGGCCTGGCGTGGGTAGATGTAATCTCCGGGCATGGCGGTGGTCGAGAGTTGCATGGGCATGGCGTGCTGGATTTTCAGCAGCACCTCGTCGGGGACATACTCGATGCGTGCGTGCCCGAGGCGTTCTGGGCCGTTGGCTTTATCCATGAGTTTGAAGCACTGCTCGATGCACGAGGCGATGCGGTGGTCGGCTTCGGGCGAGAGGGGGAGCGGCGGGCACATCATGGTCAGGTCGCCATCGGCGGCACTGAACAGGCAGAGGTGGTCCTCGATCACACAATGCGTCATCGCGAGCGCCTCGCACCAGCCGAGGCAGATCGCGAAGGTGGTGTCGGAGATGGGTTCCTGCAGTGATGCGAAGGCGGCGCGGAACAGCGGCTCGTCCTCGATTCGGATCGGCGAGCGTGTGTGGTGCGATGGGGTGTTGGTGTTGGCGGGCGTCACCCGCGTGGGTTTGGGTCGATCGTCGTCTTGGTCGGATCGGTGGGTCGGGTTGTTCATGGCGGCGGGATGCCTACCTCGTCATCGGCCTGAGCCGGGTACTTGTGCCGCGCTGGGTCATCGGACCGGTGGTGTTCACGGCGCGCAGAGGATATCGCATATCCCCCGGTCCCAGTCAAGGGGCATGGGCTCGGAGGGAGCAGAATTCAAAGCCGGGCGTCCTTGGGACGCCCGGCGGGTTGATTGATTGGGTTATTCAGGACTGCTGGTCAGCTGCGCTTCATGGAGCGGCGTGCGCCCATGAGCCCGAGCATGCCGAGGCCGGCCCATGCTGCCGGGGGCAGGGGGACGATGGGGTAGTCGCCGGTGGTGCCGACATAGAGGTTATCCATGGTGGCAAAGCGTGGGACGAAGAAGCCGACGGCACGGATCTCGACGCTGGTGATGAGCATGTCGGAGGTGTAGCCGTAGAACGCGCCCGGGCCACCCGAGGGGAATGTCTCGGTGGTGCCGTCGCTGAGCGAGACGATCATGATTGCGCCGGCGGGATCGAAGTCGGGGTCGGTTGCCCAGACATTGGCCCCGATGGCGTGGACATTGTCCGAGGTGAAGTTGATGACGATCGAGTCGAAGTTTGAGGCCGTCGAAATGACGCCGTCCTCGTTGTGGAGACCCGATGTGGGGAAGGCCCCGGTGGTGATCTCATAGGAGAAGGTGCCGAAGTCGTAATCCAACGAATCGACTGGGCCGTCTGAGACGGAGCTGAAATCGTTGTATGTGAAACCAGCGCTCATTTCGGCCATGAGTGCTGCTTCGCTCAGGTGAACTTCGCCCGCGTATGCGCTGGCGGTGATTGTTGCGGCTGTGATGGCCACGATTCTTTTGATTTGCATCATGCTCTCCAAGATCGATTTATCAATCCCTCTGTTGTTGAATCCTGGCGGGCATCTGGCTTGGCGCTTTCCCTCTGGCACCGAGTCATCGATCGCGCAAACGATCAGGCCCGACAGTCGGAACAATCGTACCCCGATGAGCAACCATCGCAAAGTTGAATATCTTGATTCCATGCAATAACACTGCGCAAAGGCGCTTTGTGTTTTGCCCAGTTTCACACGGAAGGTCCGCGAACCTGCACTTTGTCCTATTCGACGCCGTCACCACCCTGATCGGGCGTCAGGTTCATCGGGAGTTTCCCGATGCGTTGCCCTTGATCGTTGAGGACGATGAAGGCGGGCTGGTCGTCGATGGTGGTGAATCCACCGATGCGGAGCGATTGCTGGGCCTGCTGTTGGGTGATGGCGAGTTGGTTCGTGGGCGGGGCGGCGTGGGCGCTCGAAGGCCCGCCGAGGTGGGCGGCCAGGGAGATGAGGAGCAGGACGCCACAGGCGATGCTGGCGAATCGCCATGTGTCGCGGTTGTCGCCGAAGGTCGCGAGGGTGGTTGTGGTGGTATCGCTCATCGTGCCCCTCCATGGCTGCGGTGTGTGCAGGCGATATCGGGCGGTTCCGGGGCGTGATTCAGTCGGATATGGGAGATCGCGGAGGCGCAAAAAAACAACCGCTCGGGTGGGTCGCCCGAGCGGTGTTTGCCTATTGGCAGAGAGAGAAAGAGAGTTTGTGAACGCCAGGGCTTGTCGATCCGGCGTGATTTTCGTTTTCGTGCCAGCGTTTTCCGCTGACAAGTTGAAAGTACATCAGGTTTGTCGATGTGCCAGTCGATCGGGTCGTTTTTCTTGGACCTTGAGGGGAAGATCGCGATTTATGCCCATAAGAACGCGGTTTTTGGGTTTCAAAAAAGTGTGCCCAAACTGCTGGGAGGCATAGGATTGAGACCGCGATGCGTGCCCCCGCCCTGGGATGAACCGAGGCGAGTGGAAGAGCAGGGTCATCGCGTCAAGGAACGAACAACATGACGACTGCAACCGCGAGCGATTTGGCGATCAACGGCGGCACCCCGGTGTTCGAGAGCAACGTGCCTTTCATGGCTGTCGGGCTCACGAAGAAGGACATCGCGGCCGCCAACGAGGTGCTCGAGTCGGGCATGCTGCGTGCCGCGAGCAAGTGTGCGGCTCTTGAGGAGAAGTTCGCCGATGCGAGCGATGCGAAGATTGGGCTGACCTGTGCGAACGGGACGTGCGCCCTGCAGCTCGCGTACGGCGGGCTGATCGAGCGTGGCGACGAGGTCATCACACCCGCGTGGACCTACATCGCGACGGTCTCGATGCTGGTCGCGGCGGGCGCGAAGGTGGTCTTCTGTGACTGCCTTGAGGACAGCTACCAGGCGGACCCGGCGGACATCGAGAAGAAGATCACGCCCAACACCAAGGCGATCGCGGTGACGCACCTGTACGGCATCCCGGTTGACATCGACGCGATTCAGGCGATCGCGGACAAGCACGGGCTCAAGGTTATCTACGACAGCGCCCAGGCGCACCTCGCGGAGTACAACGGCAAGGGCATCGGCGCGTACGGCGACGCGTGCACCTACTCGTTCTACGCGACCAAGAACCTCGGCACCGGCGAGGGCGGGATGGTCACCGTCAATGACGAGGACCTGGCACGCAAAATCGGGCTGCTCCGCTCGCACGGCGAAACCGACAAGTACCTGCACGAGTCGATCGGGTTTAACTACCGGATGAACGACATCACGGGTGCGATCGGGCTGAGCAAGCTCGAGACGCTCAAGGACGAAACCGATCGTCGTCGTGCGGTTGCGGACCTGTACGCGACGCGGATCGACGCGATCGAGGGTGTGAACCGCCCGGTTCCGACCAAGGGCAGCAACCCGGCGTGGCACCTGTACACCTGCCGCCTCGATCTGGAGCAGTTCAGCTGCACGCGTGACGAGTTCTGCGCGGCGCTCATGAAGGAAGGCGTTCCCAGCGCGGTGCATTACCCGAAGCCGTTGACCCGTCAGCCGGCGTTCAGCGATCTCGCGGACCAGGAAGCGACAACGCCGGTGAGCGTGAAGCTCGCGAGTTGCGTGTTCTGTATCCCGATCCACCAGAACCTGAGCGACGAGCAGGTGAATGGTGTTTGTGATGCGATCGCGAAGGTGGCGGACGCGTTCCGGAAGTGATTCTGGTTGAGATTGAGATTGAAGCCGCGGCCTTTGGGTCGCGGTTTTTCTTTGTGAACCATTGAGGGCACAAAGGGGGAGCAGAGGCAGGGTGGGGTGCCCTACTTTGGCCCGGAGGGCAAAGCAGGTTGTCGGGGGCATCTGTTCCTGCTTTGTCCTCCTTCGGCGGATCAAAGCAGGGCACCCGGTATCCGGCTCCGAAGGAGCCGGGGGGGTGTAGCCACGGGTGGAGCGAAGCCGCAGCGCGGCGGAGCGCAACCCGTGGGATTCGCGACGCGAGTTTCCTCCGCCCCGTCGGGGCGGAGGGGGTGTGGTGCACGAACCGGTCCACGGGTGGCGCTGCGCTTCACCCGTGGCAACAGCCCTGAGCCCCTTCGGGGCCGGGGTGCGGGTCGAGATGCGGGGGGCTTTGGGGGCTGAGGATCTGTGGGATTCCGTTCCTGCTTTGTCCGCCAGAGGCGGATCAAAGCAGGGCACCCATCGATGAAACGCACGCGACGGCGAAACTCACACCACTCGCGCAACCACCGCTTCGGTACCCGGACCGGCACGCAGTGAGCAGTCCTTGGCGATCGCCGCGGGGATCAGTACTGTCTGGCCCGGCTGGAGCTGGTGCTCGGCATTCTCCGTCGCGATCGAGGCGCCCATGGTTTTGAGCAGCATGACGACGATGGGTGTATTGCGGTCGTCGTCGGGCGCGACGAGAGGGACGGATTCGCAGCTGGCGCTGATGATGTCGATGGTGTAGTGTTCGGTCGAGGCGACGCGGTGGCGGGTGGAGCCGATGCGGGGGGGCATGGCGGACATGTTGGCCATGTCGTCGGCGAGGAAGGCCTCGGCGTGCTCGGCGACGGGCGGGTGCTCGAAGCTGGCGCACTCGACCGCCTGATCGATGTGCAACTCGCGGCCTTCGCGCCCGTACTCCTTGGCCCAGTCGTAGACACGGAAGGTGGTATCGCTCGGCGTCTGGATCTCGGCGACGAGGACGCCGGCGCCCAGGGCGTGGACGGTGCCGGAGGGGAGGGTGTGGCAGTGGCCCGGCACGGCGAGCTCGGTGCGCATGATGTCGGGGACGGTCCCGTTCTGGATGGCGGCCTTGAGATCGTCGGCGGTGACGCCGTCCTGGAAGCCCTTGTAGATGACGGGCGGGTTGCCGTCGGCGTCGGGCTGGGCGTCGAGGATGAACCAGGATTCGGTCTTGAGGTGCGCGTCCGGGTGGCTGCTCGCGTACTCGGGCGAGGGGTGGACCTGGATGCTCAGGTGCTCGCGGGCGTCAAGGTATTTGACGAGCAGCGGGAAGCCGCCGGTTTCGGTGGGATTGGAATCGCCGAGGAGTTCGGTGCCCCACTGCTGCATGGCGTCGCGGATGGTCTTGCCGGCCAGCTCGCCGTTGGTGATGGTGGAGTGGGCGGAATCGCCGCCGCCACCGGAGGTGCTGGTGGAGGCGAGGTCGGCGAGTTCCCACGATTCGCCGGTGGGCTCGTCGGCGGGGAGGTGCTTGCCGTATTCTGCGAGGCGTCGCCCGCCCCAGACCTTGGGCTTGAGGATGGGCTCGAGGATCAGTGGGTATGGATTGCTCATGGATGATGGTATTCACCCGGGCGGCGTTTATACCGGGAGGAGTGTGTGCTCTTCGTCGTCGTGCCCCGGGTCGGAGGCGGACTGGGCGTCCTCGATCGCGACGCGAAGTGCTTTCGCCCAGTTCGCATCGCGTGTGTCGAGGACGGTGACGCGGCGTTTGCGTTGCTTGCTGGGCTTGGTGAGCCAGTGGCGGGCGATGAGGGAGAAGCGGTCGAGCTGGGATTGGGTGAATCCCATTGGTGTGCAATATGTGCTCAGGAGCGTGGGGAGTGCTTCGAGCAGGTCGTTATCGAGCTGGTCGATTGAGCAGATCGGCTGGCAGCCGTGTGCGTTGAAGACCCAGCACTGGGCCCAGCCCGGGCGATGAGCGGGCGTGACGATGATGCATGCAAAGTCGTGGAGCGATGCGGCGCAGGCGAGGGTGTCGCGGGGGAGGGCCAGCACCGTGTCGAGGTGGCGTTTGGCGTGTGCGGCGCGTTCGAAGTCGAGCTCAGCGCTCGCGGCGGTGATGTCGTCCCTGATCGCAGATTCCCAGGCGCGGAGTCCCCCACTGGCGGCGTTGATTGCGAGTGTGAAGCGTTGGTGGTAGTCGTGCAGGGGTTCGGACCCGTCGCAGGCGGCGGGGCAGCGGCCCATTTCTTTGTAGGCGCAGGGGGTGCCGCGGGGTGCGAGGGCGAGCTGTTTGGGGAATCGGCAGAGCTCGTAGATGTCGTCGAGGGTCTCGCCGAGCTGCTGTGCGGCTTTGCTGGTCAGGCATGGGCCGATGATGTGTTCCCGGGGCTGGGGTTCCAGTGGTGTGGTCTCGGCGGTGCGCCATGTGCCGGTTTCGGGGTTCATGACGAGCAGGGCGCGTCGGTTCTGTTGGGTGATTTTGTTGTAGAGGTCCGGATCTACGGCGCGTGCGCGTTCAAGCACGAAGAGGTCGGATTCGAACGCGGAACCGGTCGGGTGCGCGAGGATGCGGTGCGTGATGGGTTTGAGGTCGGCGCGGGCTGTGGGCTGGTCGGCTTCGTTGAGTCGTTGCGCGATGAAGTCGCGGAGGTGCCCGGTTGCGGCGAGCAGGAGTGTGTCGCCGGAGGCGGACTGGAACTCGACGACGCCCCGGTGCGATGGAAAAAAACAAGACACGCGAGCCGACTCATCGGTTGGCGTGTCTTGTTTGTGATCGCACTGGTGCGAGATGGAGTATCTTGGTTCGAACACGCCTGTGCTCAGCGTTCGAACTCGCCGATACGCATGCCCGAGATCCGGGCTTCGAAGCAGACCTGATCGTCGACGATGCCCTGGATATCCGAGATGAATCGGCGATCGGAGGCCTTGACGACATCGCAGAGCAGGAAGAGCTCTTCACCCACGGTGACGGAGCGTCGGAACGCGGCGTTCTCGATGCGGAGGAACGCCGCAAGCTGCGGGTTCTTCTGCTGGCAGTTGTAGAGGTAGCAGCTGAGCTGCGCCCCTGCCTCGACCATGAGGACGCCGGGGAGCATGGGTTTTCCCGGGAAGTGCCCGCGAACCCAGAACTCATCGCCCTTGATCTTCATGGCGCCGATACCGGTGAGCGCGCTCTCGCTGGACCAGACGATGCGATCGAGCAGGGCCATTTCCTGGCGATGCGGGATCATATCGAACATGGCGTCGCGATTGGCAACGGTCGCGCTCAGGTCGATCCCGTTGAGATCGAAGAGCAGTGCTCGGTCGAAGCGGGAGGAATCCTGTGGTTTCGATGTGGTTGGCGTGGCGGACATGGATGATGCTCGCTCTGGTGTTCGAGACACGGTTGACGGTTGAATACTCAATCGGTGCGTGACTCGAGCATTTCCTTGCGGATATCCTGAGCGACATTCTTGATGTCCTGCATGGCCTTGCGAACGCGGGTGCCCGCGGCCTTGTTGCCGCCCTTGGCTTTGTTGTAGTCCTCGCGGCAGGATTCGGTGAGCTGCATCATTTTATCGAGTAGGTCCATATGGGCACTCCCTTTCTACGGGTCGCCGAGTGTGTGGTCTCGGTCGATCACTGCTGATTGATGCGACGATCCATCGCCGCGTGGTCGGGCTATCTTACCCGAAAAACGCGGGTAGAAGTCGCTCAAGGGTGGTTCGTGCGGCTTTTAGGTACACAGGGTCGCCTTCTGTTCGCAAAAAGGCCGGTGCGGAGGCGGCCATGAGCACCCTTCGGACATCTGCGAGGGCGATTTCGTCATCATTTGCGGGGAGCCCGATGGCTCTTCTGGTGCTGGTCAGGGTGCCCAGCGGGTCGATGCCGCAGAGCTGATCTTCCCGTCCCCAGAAGAGGCGTTCCATATACAGGGCATCCTCGATCCAGCACCCTGGGGCGATGAGTGCCAGGTCGATCAGGGTGCAATGCCCGTGGAGATTGGGGTCGTCGATCTGGCGTCGCATGGCGTTGTGCGGGTGCAAATCGTGGTGGCACCAGGTATCGATTGGGCGTCGCTGCCACATCGCGGTGAGATCGTCGAGGTACCGCTGGGTTTTGGCGAGCCACTCGTCCCAGCGTTGGGCGTCGGGGATGTCGTTGTTGCAGACCGCTTCTCGCCCGTTTTCAATCAGTTGGGCCCAGTCTGGTGCGGGCGGGCAGCGTTCGGGCTCGATGGCGCGTTCGAGGATTGCGGCGGCATGAAACTCGGCGGCGGTCTCGAACATGGCCCAGAGGGCCGAGTCGGTGCGTTCCATGGCGATGGGCGGGTTTGCGAAGCGTTCCATGACGATCCAGGCGAGGTCGTAGCCGCCGAGTTCGAAGCCGGCGGCGAGCACGCGTGGCGTTGGCAGGGACATGGAATCGGGGCTGTCCCACTCGTCCGGGTGGACAAGACCGAGGCGTTTGGTCCAGAAGTATTCGGTGTAACCGATGGGCATTTTGACGACGCAGGGGATCTCGCGCGTCTTGCCTGTGGTGGTTTTGAGGCGCCAGGTCGCGTAACCGGTGCCGGCGCCGCCGTGCTGCCAGTCGGCTTTGAACCAGGAAACGGGGCTGAGATGCCCTCGGCATGCGTGATGCAGGATCGGCTCGAGCGTGCTTGCAAGCGATTGTCCGTCGAGCTCAGGCATCGTCTCCTCTGTCCTTTTTCGGTCTCGTTGTTTGGCCTGCTCTTAGTGTACCGTATGGATCGCTCGGCAGAGCGTTTCGATCCGATCCGGAGGCAGCGCATCGATGCGATCGGTGGGTTTCACCCCTTCTGGCCATTGAATGGGGTCTTTCACGAGCTTGTTGACGACCCCTGCGAGCTGCTTGCGTCTGGATTGGAAGAGCTGCTGGGTGGTTTCTGCGAAGATGGTCCACCACTGCGGGTCCGTGGAGCGGTCGGGGCTGCGGCTCCAACGCATCATGGCGCTGGCGACGCCGGGCTGGGGCCAGAAGCATCCTGGCGGGAGCTTGGCGATGGTGCCGACCGACCCGAGCTGCTGGGCGATGACGCTGATGGTGCCGTAGGCCTTGGTGGAGCTTGGTGCATTGAAACGCTGGACGACCTCGTGTTGGATGGTCACAAACATGCCCGAGCAGTTTGGGTGCTGGGTCATCAGGGCAAGCATGAGGGGGGTCGCGGCGCTGTAGGGCAGGTTGGCGACGAGCTTGAACTGGCCCTGGCCCATCGTTTCAGTGATCGTGGGATTGAGTGCGCGTTTGCGGGCGAGGCAGTCGCCCTCGATAAGCGTGAAGCGGTCGGGGTGCTGCTCACCCAGGGTTTCACGCAGCAGCTGGGCCAGGGCGCTGTCGAGCTCGCAGGCGACGAGGTGCACGCCACGATCCAGCAGCTCGACGCTGAGTGCGCCGGTGCCGGGCCCGACCTCCAGCACGCGATCGCCCGATTGGATCTCCGCATCATCGACGAGCTTGCGGATCATGTTGTGATCGGTGAGGAAGTTCTGCCCGAGGGCCTTCTTAGGCGGGTGCCCGGCGCGTTCGAGCAGTTCTTTGATTTCGCTGAGTGTTTGCATGCTCAGCGCTCCAGCGTGTGCAGGGTGTTGTTGAGGATCGCGTCGATGGCGATGGCGACGCCGTCTTCGGTGTTGCTGGCGGTGTTGTACTGTGCGTGGGCACGCACCTGTTCGACGGCATTGCCCATCGCGATGCCCACTCCCGCCTGCTCCATCATGGGCACATCGTTGACCTGATCGCCGACCGCGCCGACGCGCTGTGGGTCGATGTCGTGCTGCTCGAGGTACCAGCTGATGGCGGCCCATTTGTTGATGCGATGGGCGAAGAGTTCGAGGATGTGGACGATCTTGCCATCGTGGGCATCGGGCATCACGCAGGGGAAGTCGTAGAGCCAGACCTGGTCGCCCAGGAGATCGATGATCTTTTCGGAGACCGGGTTGCTGATCTCGCTCTCGGCGCACATGCCCACGCGGACGCTGTGCTCGGGGTGCTCGTCGCTGTGGGCGTGGGGTGCGTAGTTGACACGCAGCTTGTGGTCATCGAACCACCATTTGGTGATCGGGTGGATGGGGTGGGCGTTGTCCGAGTCGAGCACGAGGTAGTCGTACTGAATCTCGCTGGGGTCTTTCATCACCAACGCGGGGCAGCCCACCTCGTGGAACAGGTCGGTGGCGGCCTTGACGACATCCTGGCCCAGGGTGAAACGGTGCAGGGTCTTGCCCGTGGTTGGGTCGGCGATGATCGAGCCGCCGGCGACCATGACCGGATCGCGTTGATCGATGGCCTTCATAGCGTCGATCGATTCGCCCAGCCCCCGACCGGTGCAGACCAGCACGGTGATCCCGGCGTCGCGTGCGCGTCGGACGGCTTCGATGTTTCGTTGTGAGACTTTGTGCGCCGGGTCGAGCAGGGTGCCGTCGAGGTCGATCGCAAGCACATCGATCCCGGGCTTTGTGGGTGTTGGGGTGGTCGCCATGGTTGAGGATATACCCGGGCTCGGAGATCAGTGCTCGGTGCGGCAGACCGATTCGGCGCCGGGGCCGAGACTGATCGCGTTCTTGCCCTGGCGCTTGGATTCCATGGCACACTGGTCGGCAGATTCCAGCAGTGAGGCGGCGTCGTGCCCGTCCCACGGGTAGCTGGCCAGCCCGCCGGAGATGGTGAGCGTGCCCATTGCTTCTGCACCGAGCTTCGGGAAGCGGTGCTGGCAGACTTGCTTCTGGAACCGCTTGGCGATCTGGTAGATCGATTCGAGCGGCTTGCTGCTGGGATCGCGTGGGCCCTGTGGCTCGTAGAAGATCACGGCAAACTCGTCGCCACCGACGCGGCAGACGCGGTCGGAGGGTCGGATGACGGACTTGAGCAGCTTGACGGTCTCGGCGAGGATCTCATCGCCCGCGGCGTGGCCGTAGGTGTCGTTGTAGTGCTTGAACGAATCGATGTCGAAGATCATCACGGTCAGGGGACGACGAGCGAGTCGTGATTGGTCGATCGCGGCGGCGAGGAAGCGTTCGAAGTAGCGACGGTTCCAAGCACCGGTCAGCGAATCGGTGAATGCGCACCGGCGCAGTTCGCTCTGCTGGGCCTCGAGCTTGATCCAAGCGGCGAGCCATTGTGCGTGGCTGGCGAGCAACGCACGACCGACGCCATTGATCCATGAGGCATCGTCGCAGGTGAGCACGCCTACGGTTTTGTCGGCGACGACCACCGGGACCCCCTGAGCGGCGCCCGCTGCGTCGCTCTGTATGAGATCGATGTCGCTACGGCCAAGTCGGGTGTTGATTTGTGCGATGGCGGGCTCGAGCATGGACTTACCCCGGAGCATGGCACGCACGAGGGGCTCGTCATCGAGCACCACGGGCGCGGTGCGCGGCGTGGTCTGAGGCAATGGTTGATCAGGTGTGATCCCCATCACGATCTGCTTGTGCAGTTCGTCTTCCTCTTCGAATGGCCGCTGGGCCCGGTGTTCGAAGGTCTGGTTGTCGACGACCACGGCGACCTCGGGCTTGACCGGTGTTTCGGGCTCGGTTGCGGGCTTGTCTTCGGCTGACGCTTCGTCGTTTTCTTGGTCGGTCTCTTGATTGATCCCTTGGTCTGCCGCTTCGTCGGCTGCTTCGTTGGTTTGGGCAGAGGTTTGGTCGGTTGTTATTTGATCGAGATCGGAAAGATCGATGAACCGCAGCGACACGGGCTCGGGTTCCTGCTCGTCGATGCAGCAGGCGATGGTCTCGACCAGATCATCCAGCGGCTGGTCGCGTTGAATGCTGGCGTCAAAGACGTTGTCGTCTTCGTTCACGATGAGGACACGCACTGTCGGATCGATCAGCCGGAGGGCGTTGACGAACTGTTTGCGTTCACGCGGCTCGTCGCCGATGGCGTCGGGGCTGACGATGACGACGGGCTGCGATGGCGATTCGTGGTCGATGGGGTCGCCCAGCTCGCCGATGGCTTCGATGGTCTCTCGGCAGCGGATCAGCTCGATCTGCGCATCGCGTCGCAGGGTCTGATCGAGCCCGGTGCGTCCAACCAAGATCACCCGCCAGGGTTCGTGGGCGTCGGGGCAGGGTCGTGATGTGCTGGTGGTGTTCATATCTTCGATTCGTACAGATGCATCGGGTGAACGGTTCAGGACGAGCGGTCGGTCATTTCGCCGGCGAGCAGGGCATCGAGTTCGTCGGCGTCGAGGACATCACGGGCACTGAGGGGTTGGGCTTTCACCGCTGCGGCTTGCTGTTTGGCGGGTGTGGCTTGCTGTTCTTCGTTTTCCACTGCTGCTGTTTGCCCGACCAGACGCAACGGAGATGGTGGGTGGTCCGATTGGACTGATGGGGTGTCTTTCGATTTGCTCCCTGAGCGATTCGCTGACTGGCTCTCTGACTGGCTCCCGGATCGGCTCCCGGACTGGGGTTGTACGAGCGGGACCAGCGGCGGGTTCGCGCCGGGGGCGTGGGCCCAGCAGAGCACCTGCGGCGCGAACCGTTCCAGCGCCCCCAGCACCCGGTCGACATCGTGGAGCGTTTCACGGGTATCGAGGACCAGGATGGTGCGTTTGGCGGCCCGGGAAGCGGTGCTGGCGGCCGCGAATGCGGTATGGGCGTCGTCCGCGTCGATCAGGGACATGCCTTTTTTTACAAGGGCACGCTGCAGCTCGGGTGATGGGTCACGGTCGCTGGGATGCCATACGACGCATGCCTGAGCACCGTTGAGCGGGTCGTGTTTGGGGGGTTGGTTGTTCGCCATCTCTGCTACGAGTGTATCGCGCCTTGGGCGAAAAACACCCGCCTTCACACCTTGTTGGGCAATTGAATCTGTGTGTTTCGGGGCGGGTCCGAGAACATCAGGGCGTATCGATGAGAGCGTGGGCGATTCGTGATGCGCCGTCGGGGTTCCCAAGCGATTCGAGGGCGGATCGCATGCCGGCCCGACGATCGGGATCGGTGAGCAGGTCAATCAGGGTCTGTGCGTGCTCGCGCAGGTTCGCCTCCGGCTCGATGTGGTCGGTGCAGGCGATGGCGCCGTGGATGGTCAGCAGAGGTTTGGCGTTGTGGAGCTGGTGCTGGTCTTTGTGATAGGGATAGGGGAAGAAGATGGATGGGAGGTGGGCCCTCCAGTACTCAGCGACCGTCCCCGCCCCGCAGCGACCGATGCCTAGATCGGCGGCTGCGTAGGCGGCACCCATGTCTTCGATGTAGTGCTCGACCCATGCGTTGATGCCCGCGTTGGCGTAGGAGGTGCGGAGTTGGTTGAGTTCAGAGTCGCTGATCTGCTTGCCGGTCTGGTGGATGACCTGCCAGCCGCCCAATGCATCGGTATGGGCGGGCGCGAAGTGCTGCATGAGGCGGTTGAGTGATTGGGCACCGGTTGAGCCGCCGGTGATGAGCAGGGTGTTGGTGCTGGGGTCAAGCCCGAAGCGGGTGCGCGCCTCGGACTGTTCAACGGGCTGGCATGTGGAAGCACGCACGATGGGCGGGACGCGTTGCCAGTCGGTGTGGCCCTGGATATCACAGGCGGTGTAGATGATTTGGGCCTTGCGGGCGATGAGTTCGTTGGCCTTGCCCGGCACGGCATCGAGGTTCACCAGCACCACGGGGATCTTCTCGCAGTGGGCCACCCGCGCCGCGGGCGCGGCAACGAAGCCCCCCATTGCCACGAGGGTGACGCGGTTGTGCGCACTTTTCAGTCGTTTGATCGCCTCGCGGGTTTGTCGCACGCTGGGGCCCCACGCGGTGATGAACTTCACCAGCCCGCGTGGGCGGGATGCGAAGGGCTTGGCCGGGAGCGGGGCGAAGTGCACGCCGAGCGGTGCGAGGATGGCGCGATCGTTGGGGCGATCGGAGACGAGGAGTTCGCAGTGGGTGTTGGGGTCCAGAGCGTGGAGTTGTTCGATGATGGCGAGCGCTGGGTAGATGTGGCCGCCGGTGCCGCCGCCTGCGAAGAGGTAGGCGCGGGTTGGGCTTGGCTGCTGGCTCATGAGAACAGGTCGGCGCGTTCGGACTCGTCGTCGCTGTAGCCGGCTTGGCGGGCGCTCATGGAGACTGGCTCCGGCTCGTGGGGCTGGTCCCCATCACGCCCGGCGATGCGGTCACGCAGGCGGGCGATGATTCCCGGTGTGGGTTCATCTTCGGGCACCGATTTGCCCAGCAGCAGGGCCATCTCGTCATCCTGGACATCGGGGTCGGGCTGAGCTTCGTCGCTGTGGGCGAAGGCGAAGGCGGTGTCCATGACCTGCTGATCGAAGAGGACGGCCCGGTCGGCGAGCGTGGGCTTGGCCTCGATCATGGAGCCGCGGGATGCGCGGAGGGCGTAGATCGCGGCGTCGTGGTCTTCCTGTGCGTCGTCGATGTAGAGGGTGCTGTATTCCTGGGTGCGGTTGATGGCGACGACGACGCCGAGCATGAAGGCGGTCATGATCCAGCCGGTGCCGCCGGAGGACATGAGTGGGAGCGCGATGCCCTTTGTTGGGCCGAGGCCCGTGACGACGACGAGGTTGATGAGTGCCTGCACAGCGAAGGTCGCGATGACGCCGAGCACGATGAGTTGGAGTGGTTTGGATCGTTCGCGCATGGCGATGCTGGTCCCGGACCAGACGATGCCGGCGTAGGCGGAGACGACGATGACAGCGCCGATGAGGCCGAGTTCTTCGCAGACGACGGCGAAGAGGAAGTCGGTGGTGTCTTCGGGGAGGTAGCCGAACTTCTGGAGCCCGTTGCCCAGCCCGCGTCCGAAGATGCCGCCGCCTGCGACGGTGGACATGGACTGGATCATGTGGTAGCCGTCGCCCGCGGGGTCGGCGTAGGGGTTGAGGAAGGTGGTGATGCGGGTGACGCGGTACGGGGCGGCGATGATCGCGCCTACGAGGCCGAGGAGGGCGAATGGGATGAAGGCGGCGAAGTGGGCCCAGCGGGCGCCGCCGGCGAGCAGGACGATGGCGGTGGCCAGCAGCATGAGGGCGCCGGTGCCGAGGTCTTCCTTGATGACGACGGTGGCGACGAGCCCGGCGCAGAGGCACACGGGGAGCAGCCCGGTGAAGAACTTCTTGAGGCGGTGTTCTTTGTAGGAGCCCAGGCGGGCGGCGTACCAAGCGACGAGGACGATGATCGCCCACTTGGCGATCTCGGAGGGCTGGATGGACTCGAGCCCGGGCAGATGCAGGGTGATCCAGCGTGCCGAGCCGTTCTCGACGCGGGCGATGCCCGGGACATAGACGAGCACGAGCATCCCAATGAGCATGAGCGAGGCGAGGACAAGGACGCCCAGGTCGCCGCCGGGCTTGAACCAGACGACGCGTTCGAGGCGGTTGGCGATGCGGCGCACGGGCAGGCGTGAGGCGAAGGCCATGGCCCCGACAGCGATGAGCAGGTAGAGACTGGTGCGGGAGGTGAGGAGGGATTTGATGCTCACGCCCGAGACGGCGGCGGCGGCGGTCGGGTCGGCATCGGGTGCGAGTGGACGCACCGACATCCCGGCGCTCTGCACCATCACCACGCCGATCGTCAATAAGACCAGGGCGCACAACATCACCACATGACCACTGCGGACCATGATCATCTCATCGGCTCCAATCACGAATCGGGATGAAATTCGGGGAGGGGTTGTAGACGAATCGCCTGCGTGAATCAACCCAGATCGCGGAATGATTCGGGCGAGAACTCGGCCGATTCCGTGCATGTGCGTCTCATTCAACGGCTTGCGGGGATCGGGTTGTGGGAAGAAAAGTTACACGACTTGGAGCTCGCGTGTCATGAAGACGCTGTTGGGATCGGGGCGGTAGTCAGCGAACGGCGCGCAGGGGATGAAGCCGAAGCGTTGATAGAGCGCGCGGGCGGGGGCGAAGTGTGGCTGAGCGCCGGTTTCCAGACTCAGTCGGCTGATCCTCTGCACCTGGGCGTGGTTGATGATGCGGGCCAGCAGGGCCCCGGCCACACCCTTGCGCCGGTGCGCGGGATCGGTGCGCATGGACTTGATCTCGGCGTGGTTCGCGTCGAGTTGCTTGAGTGCGCCGCAGCCCATGAGCGAGCCGTTGTCGTCTCGGACGGACCAGAATGAGATGTCGGGTGTGCGGAGGGCGTCGATGTCGAGGGCGTGCTTGCTCTCGGGCGGGGAGATGGAGCGCATCTCATCGAGGTGCTGGTTGAGCAGGACGGTGATGTCGGGGGTGGCGGGGTCTTGGGTGCGGATGTGCATGGGGGGAGTACGAGATTGATTGCGCGTGGTTCGGGTTGGGTGCCCTGCTTTGACCCGGAGGGCAAAGCAGGCTGTCGAGTGCCATCCGTTCCTGCTTTGTCCGACTGGCGTCGGATCAAAGCAGGGCACCCTTGACAACTGGTCTTTGAAAGACCCCATCCGTCTTCGGCTGCGCCGAATCCACCTTCCCCACGGGGTGGGGAAGGCACGAGATGAAGCCCCCCTCCGACCCGCCAGGGCGAGGCACCTCCCCCGCAAGCGCGGGGGAGGCGAGGCAGTTAGGCGAGGGGGAGTGAGACCTTGCGTTCGAGTTCTTCGACGGGGACGGCGATGAGGTCGTAGCCATCCGCTGCAACGATGGTGCATCGGACCAGCTCACCGGAAGCAAGCGGGTTCTTGGCGATGACATGGGTGGTCGCGTCGATCTGGGGGGCCTGGAAGTAGGTGCGACCGGCGTAGAGGGTGCCGCCTCGGGAGACGCCGGGGGTTGCTTCGACCTGGTTGCCGGTGGATTTGTCGATGATGACATCGAACTGGGCGCCGGACTGTGTGGGCTTGGTCTCGTCGAACTGCTCGGCGATGAACTCGGCCTGGGCGAAGGCGATCTGCTGCTGCACTTCCATGATCTCGTCGTGGCGCTGCTGCTTGATGTGCGCGGGGACGGCAAGTTCGGGATCGCTCTCCATGCGGCCCGCGACGGTGCCGGGCTCTTGGGAGTACTGGAAGCAGCCGACGGCATCGAACTGGACTTCTTCGATGAAATCGAGCAGCTCCTGGTGGTCCTGATCGGTCTCGCCGGGGAAGCCGGTGATGAAGGTGGTGCGGATGGCCATGCCGGGGATGCGCTCGCGCAGCTTGTGGCAGAGCTCGGTCTGGTGGGCGCTGGTGACATTGCGACGCATGAGCTCAAGCACGCGATCGGAGCCGTGCTGGAGGGGGATGTCCAGATACGGCAGCAGGTTGCCCCGGTCGGCCAGCTCGGCGAAGGCGTCGATGATCTCATCGCTGAAGTAAGTCGGGTAGGCGTACATCATGCGGAGCCAGCCACGCCCGATTTCTTCGCTGACGGCCTTGTCGAGGTTCCGCAGCAGCTTGGGGAGGCCCGCACGGAACTTGTCGCCGCCCTCAACCTGCCCGAGACCCACGCCGATGTCGTCGCCGTAGCTCGTGGTGTCTTGGCCGATCATGAGCATCTCGAAGGCGCCGTCGCGCATCAGTTCGCGGGCTTCCTCGATGATGCGGTCTTCGGGCTTGGAGCGCATCTTGCCTCGGATCGAGGGGATGGTGCAGAAAGCACAGTTCTGGTTGCAGCCCTCGGAGATGCGGAGGTAGGCGTAGTGGCGTGGGGTGAGTCGGAGGCGTGCGTTGTCGGACTCGTAGTAGCCGATGCCCTTGCCGTCCTTGCCGCTGACCGTCAAGCCGACGGTGTTGAGCCCTTTGGCGTCGGCGCTGGTGAGGGCGTTGGCGTTGATCCAGTACTTGGGTGCTTCTTCGAGGGTCTCCCGTTGGGACTTGACGCCTCGGACGGCTTCGATGATGTGCTCGCGGTCGAAGACCCCCACCATCGAGTCGATGCCGGGCGCCCAGTCGAGCATCTTGGCCCGGTGACGCTGCACGAGGCAGCCGGCGACGACGACGCGTTTGATCTTGCCCTGCTCTTTGAGTTTGACGGCTTCTTTGATGACACCGAGCGATTCCTGCTTGGAGGCTTCGAGGAAGCCGCAGGTATTGATGACGACGGCGTCGGCGGGCGTGACGCGTCCGCTGGTGGCGGAGCTGTCCTGCTCGGAGCCAGCGAGCGAGAGGTCATCGTGCTCTTGGTCCTCGATAATCTCAGCCGAGACGGGCATGAGCCCATCGGCGGCCAGCAGCCCGAGCATCTTCTCGGAGTCCACGAGGTTCTTGGGGCAGCCGAGGGAGACGAAGGAGATCGTCTCGATGGCGTCGGATTGGGCAGGTGTCTGGGTGGGCATTGGGGGGAATGGTATGCCCTGATCGGGAGATGCTAGTGGTTTGGGGGGAAGAGTTTACCACAGAGGGCACAGAGCACGCGGAGGGAGAGAAAAAGGGGAAGCGTGTTGGTGTCCGGGTGCCCTGCTTTGATCCGCCAAAGGCGGACAAAGCAGGTTGCCGTGCGTCTCCCGTTCCTGCTTCATTCGCCTTTGGCGAAGTGAAGCAGGGCACCCGGCCGGGGGCGGCAACCGCATGGCAGCCTGCGATGACCCCGTCGCGAATCATCGCAGGGCGGTCGGCACCGATTCGAGCGGGAGTCTATTTTCTGTCTCTGCCCTCGACCCCGCGAACGGTGTGCAGGCCGTTTAAGAAGTTGATGTAGTGCACCGCCCCATACTGAGAGTTGATGTAGCCGTCGCCCTTTTCATATCCATAGATGCGAGACTGAGCGCCTAACGCCTCTGCGCTGCCGTCGACGAAGGACATCGGCAGCGATGTCCGCAGCACATCTGCGGGAACCCGAACTTCATCCAGATACGGCCTCGACTCGACCATGACCGCCTTTGCGGAGGAATAGCGCACCTGATAGGTCGATGTTCCAACCCACTGGGAAGTCCCTTCCAGCCGGCCCTCCGCGGTCCAGTAGTCCGGCCTTGCGATGAATGCACATGGGTAGAAATAGTCCGCGAACACAAGATCCAAGTCACCGGGTTCACGCGTCCGGGGCGAACGGAAGATCTCGGCTGTATGGTTGAGCGAGTAGTAGTCCCATGCGAGCCCGAGGTGCCACGCCCGGTGCATGTCGAAGTATTGCAGGTTGCCGACCAAGAACGGCGGGTTGTCGATCTCGGTCAGTTTGCCCGGGACGGTGAAATACGGAAAACTGTCCGAGTTGTCTGTTGTGTACGCCGTGATTGCTTGGGCGTGGGTGCGCAGGTTGGAGAATGAAACGGCTTCCTTTGCTCGATTTCTGACAAACGACATTGCAGGGATCGAGATGCCGACCAGGATCGCGATCACCAGGACGGTGACCATCAGCTCGATGAGTGTGAACGCCCTGCTCATTGCCCTATCTGCTCCTGATATACAGGACAACCCCCGCGATCAGTACAACCGCGGTGAGGGCGATCGCGACCCACTTGTTGTTGCGACGCGCCGGCGTGACGGATGCTGCAGGACTGGCACTGCCTGACGCAAGCCTGCTCGTCTCGTACACATCAGCCCCTTTCTTCTTGTCCCACGATGTCAAAGCGGCATCGGTGTACGATTCGAAGCTCGGCGACTTCGGATCACGAAAGTCTTTGACCGTTGCTGCGGACTCAAGGTCCGGGACTGAAACGAGTGCGACCGCCTCATCGTCACTCGGCGACTCCGCCCTTGTGGTAACGAACACGACAGACGACTCCGAAGATTCATCTTCGCTCCGACAGCCCGTTGCATATGAAAACGAGCTGAGATCGGTGTTGGAATCGTGCGAATCGAAGTCGATTTGCTCGAACAGGATGGGGGTCTCGCCAGATTCAGACCGCACAACGGATATGACTGGGCTCGACCCGGCCCACTTGCCGTCGACAAGCGCGATCTCGCTGCGATGACCATCGGACACAGAGACCTTCGCGGACCACCGGGTCGCTGATGCGTTCAGTATGCTGATATCGGATCTGGTGATGCGTTGGCCAAACCCGGCATGAAACAGGCGTCGGTGAAGCCTGAGCAAGTCTTGCTTGAGTTGCCCGATATTGGAACCCGAAGGGTAAGGAACCCCAGCTTTGATGATCGTGAGCTGCCCCCCTTCTGGCTTTGACAACATCCAACGGAGGTTGCCGGCCTGAGCGTATCGCACGCCGTAGCTCTCGAAGAGCCAATCCCCGTCCGGCGTTAGGCAATACATGATCTCCCTCTTCGGCTGATCGAACATTGAGAGCTGATACCTGAGAAGCCCTCGCTTTGGGTGATCGGGGCGGTTTTCATATCGACGCAACTCTGCCTCAACCTGGGACCTTGTGCCCCAGGGCTTCCGCTCTTCCGTCACTGTGATTGCGATCGCGCCCTGTAACTCGGTCGGCCCGGCACAGAACTCCAGCAGCGATCGGATAGAAGCTTCTTGCTGATTGCTGGAGAGACCCGTTGCCTGCATCGCACCGACGCTCTGCGACAGTAGAGCGATTGCGAGAATGACCGCGGCAGCAGCGGAGCGACACAATCGAATGCGATCTGCTTGGTATGCCACCCGATCATTCCTCAAAGATGTCTTTCGATCACACCGGAACGGACCAGCATAAAGAACATGCAGGTCTCCTGACACATCCATGCCTTTGTATCATTGTGCCCGAAACCAATGACCTTTGCAAGGACTCGTTGACTCGGGGGTCCCGCTCGCAGGCAGTGGCACATCCTCTGCTCCTGCTTTATCCGCCTTCGGCGGAGTAAAGCAGGGCACCCGGCCAGTCAATCGACCGTTGATTCGTCCCCCGCCGCCTGAATCTCATCCAGCTCCGCCTTGAGTCGATCGGCGATGAGTTCGGCAGCGGCTTTGTTTCCAAACGCACCGGCGTTGATCTTGACCTCGACCATGACGCTCGTGAGGGGGCGGGTCTCGATGGTGATGAGGTGGCCACGGTCGGATTCGATGGACCACCAACGCCCATCGAGGTCGTCCTCGGGATCGTCGCGGAGTTTGGTCTCGTCGATGGTCAGGTCGAGGCGTTCGATTGTGCGTCGGACAGCTTGGTTCATCTGCACCGTTGTTCCCTCGTCGACATAGGTGAGCAGGCCGGAGTTCCAGAAGCTGTAGCCCGCCTTGCCTGCGCTGCCCGCGGCGGCACCGGCCGAGAGAAGCGGGACGGCGGCGACGCAGCCCGGGAGGATGAGGAGGGCGGCGAGCAGGGCGATGGTTGCTGGGGTGGTTCGGGGCATGGGGGATTGTTGGGGGTGAATGGGTGGGTGTCATGTGATTGCGTTGTCCCCCGTGGGGTGCTGGGAGGGACAGGGGATGGGTGCATTCGTGCTTCGATGGGTACCCTGCTTTTACGCGGGGGGCAAAGCAGGGCTTTGGAGGATTCCCGCTCCTGCTTTGTCCGCTGGCGCGGATCAAAGCAGGGCACCCGACACAACTGATTGTCGTATAACCCCCTCCGTCTTCGGCTACGCCGAATCCACCTCCCCCGCAAGCGCGGGGGAGGCGAGTGTTTAGAACACCAACAACCCCACCACCATCCACACCGCGACGATCATCATCACGACGGCGGTGTAGCCGACGATCTCGCGTGCTTTGACTTTGGTGATCGCGAGCAGGGGGAGGGCCCAGAAGGGTTGGAGCATGTTGGTGAGCTGATCGCCGTAGGCGACGGCCATGATCATCTTGGCGGGGGCGACGCCGGCTTCAGCGCCGGTTTGCAGGGCGATGGGGCCCTGGATGCCCCACTGGCCGCCGCCGGAGGGGACGAAGACATTGACGATGGCGGCGCTGGCGAGCGTGAAGATCGGGGCGGTGGTGTCGTTGGCGACGGAGCCCATGAACTGGGAGAAGTCGCTCACGAGCCCGCTGCTGGCGAGCATGCCCATGATGCCCGCGTAGAGGGGGAACTGGAGGATGATGCCGGCGCAGCCGCGGGCGCCGTTCTCGGCGGCGGTGAGGTAGGAGCGGACCGAGCCGTGCATGATCAGCCCGAGCGCGAGCATGAGGGTGTTGACCTCGTTTGGGCCAAGCGACATGAAGCCCTGTTTGGTCGAGAAGCGTGTGAACGCCCAGAGCAGCATCAGTGCCAGTGCCCAGACGACGATGGGTGAGCGTTCGATCCAATCGGGAAAGCCCTTGGATTGCTCGGGTTCGTGGCTGGGCGTTTCGTCGGCTTCCATGGGCATGGGGACGATCTCGTCGTCGTGCTTGGGCGTGAGCAGCCAGAGCACGATGGGGATCAGAATCAGCATCCCGCCGGAGATGAAGAGGTTCATGGGGCTGAGGATCGTGTCGCTGATGGGAACCGCGCCGGTGTCGAGCGATTCGTAGATGCTTGTTGGGAGGACATCGCGTGCCTGGGTCTCGCTGGACATCTTGAGGGGCGCTGAGCCGGAGAACCCGCCGTGGAATGTGAGCAGGCCCATGTATCCCGCGGCGGCCAGGAGCGGGCCGTGGACTTTGATGCCCTTTGACGCGCAAACGCGTGCGACCTCGCGTGCGAAGAGGGCGCCGACGATGAGGCCCAATCCCCAGTTGATGAGCCCGAGCCCCCCGGCAACGAGCCCGACGAGCGCCGCGGCGGCGGGCGCGGCGTTGGGGACTCCCGCGAGGGTGCCGATGAGGGCACGGATGGGTTTGGATGCGGCCAGGGCGTGGCCCGTCACGAGGATGAGGCACATCTGCATCCCGAACCCGAGGAACTTCCAGAGCCCATCGCTGCCGCGCCATGCGTCGATCATGGCGTTGGCCTTCTGCGGGAGCGTCTCGGCGTCGGGGTAGGTGCCCAGCGTGAGCGCGAGGATCGCGGAGAGCAGCGTGAGCCCCACGGCGATGACGAAGGGGTCGGGGGCGGTTTTGGTGAACGCGGTATTGAGCACGCGGCCGAGCGAAGCGATCATCGGGATTTTCCTTCAGTCTGAGCGGAATATGGGGGCTTGGCTGGGGATTATCGCATATCTCAGGACTCGCCGCAGAGCCGGAGACCGAAGACCTAGAGTTGGCGTCCATGTCGAACCCACCCCCAGCATCGGTTGAGCAGTACCCGCACAAAGGGAAGGGCCTGGCGTATGCCGGGGTCGCGTTTGGGTGGTGGGCGTTCATCGTGCCCAGCTACTTCAAGCTGCTGTCGGTGCATCACGCGAACCCCTTCGAGATCCTGGCACAGCGGGTGCTGTTTGGGATCCCGATCCTGCTGCTGATGCTCGCGTTTACCAAGCAGATCGGGGAGTTTCTCAAGGCCGCGACGACCTGGGCATCGCTCAAGGTCCTGATCCCGAGCACGGGTCTGATCGCGATCAACTGGTACTTCTTTATCTATGCGGTCTCGACCGATCGCCTGAGCCACGCGTCGCTGGGGTATTACATCAACCCGCTGTTCTCGATCGCGCTGGGGTTCCTCTTTCTGGGTGAGCGGCCCCGGCCTGTGCAATGGGGCGCGATCGCGTTGGCATGTGTAGCGGTTGTTGTGATGGCGTACGCGGAGTTGAGTTACAGCGTGCCGATGATCACGAACGATCTCGGCGAACTGATCCCAGATCCGACGGCAGCCGCACCGCATGGATTCCCATGGATCTCGCTGCTGCTCCCTGCGAGCTTCGGGCTGTATGGGCTGCTCCGCAAGCAGGCGAATGTTGGGCCGAGCGTTGGTCTGAGCTTTGAGATGATGCTGCTGCTTCCGGTCTGTGTTGTGCTGGTGATCTGGATGCACAACAGCGACCAGGGCATCTTCTTCTCGACAACGACCCCGGTTTGGGTCTCGCTGATGATGCTGCTGGGCGGGGTCGTGACGATCGTGCCGCTGATCTGTTTTACCAATGCCGTGCGTCTATTGCCTCTGAGCACGGTTGGCCTGATGCAGTACACGGCCCCGACGGGTCAGCTGTTGCTGTCGGTTGTGTTCTTTGATGAGGTGTT
Source organism: Phycisphaerales bacterium JB052 (assembly GCA_043100965.1). Lineage (GTDB taxonomy): Bacteria > Planctomycetota > Phycisphaerae > Phycisphaerales > UBA1924 > UBA1924. Next base: position 312,611 of record JBICHR010000003.1, read on the forward strand.
CACGCCGCTGAAGTTTGCCGCGTTTGCGATTATCTGGGTTGCGGTGGGCGTTTACAGCTGGGACATGGTGCGTGGACACCGTGCGGCGCGGGTGGCGGCCCGAGCGGCGGCTCGGACGGAGATGTTGGAGTAGGGATTGGGGATCGGGGATCGGGGATCGGGGAAGACCCCTCCGTCCCGCCCTTGGCGGGCCACCTCCCCGCGGGGCGCGGGGAGGATCAGGGGGTTGGGTCGTGGAGGTCGTAGATGCGCAGGGCTGTGAGGCGGGGCTTCCACTTGTTGACATAGGCGATGTGCTGCTCGTGGGCGACATAGGCGTTGAGGTCCTCGACTGATTGAAAACCGAGGTAGATCGCCAGGTCGTAGTCGTTGATGATCGTGTCGCGGCCCGTGTCAATGTGACGACCGGCAGCGAAGGTGCTCACGCTGGGGATGGTGCCCAGCATCGCGTCGCTGTCAGCCAGGAGCTGGGGGTAGTCGTCGGGGTTCTGCAACTCGACAAAGACGATGTGCCCGATCAGGGCGGGACGCGGAGCGCGGGACTGTGTCGGTGTGCACGCGGCCAGAATCAGGCAGGCGATCAGAAGAAACATGGTTTTCATGCGCCGAGTATACAGAATCGTGTCAGCGGCTACCGCCCCGATCGGTCATACTTGTACCATGGATACACACACCACCCACGATGATCGTCTTTCTCAGCTCGCCAAGACCAACGCCCGCTGGCGCCTGCTCGCGGTGTCGTCCATCACCTTGATGGTCGGCGTGGTCATCGGCGGCATGGGCAGCCAGCCCGAAGCCAAGAGCGTCCCGAGTGAACCCAGCGCCGTCGTCGATTATGTCGGGACCGCGGATCGGATCTTCAGGGTCCACGCCGACGGGTCGCTGACCTACCTGAAGATCCCCGGCGGCGAGCGGACCGGGTTCGGGTATTACGATTGGGGCAAGGTGAAGATGGATACACGCTACACGAGCACGACGATCCCGCAGCCGTAAGACGCCACGGATCTCATGCCTGCTCGTGTGGCCCGAGAATGCGTGCGCCCATCGCCATTGCCAGCGCGGGTGACTGGGTCGGATCGAGGATGATCTGAACGACTGATCGCGGTTCGATCGAGAGGCCCTCGATCTGGCTGCCACGCAGGTCGAGGGTGTCGACACGGGCGCCGAGTAGGTTCAGGTTGCGTGCATCGCAGTCACGCAGCGCGACCTTTGCGAGCTTGGCCCCGGAGAGATCCAGGCCCGAGAGCTGGCACGATTCGAAGAGCACGCGATCAAGCGCTGTTTCGGGCATGAAGGCATCGGGCATTTTGCAATCGTGGAAGGCGACATCGCGCAGGGTCCCGCCTCGGATGTCGAGGCCCGTGAGTTTGCATGCGTTAAAGCGGCACCGTACCAATCGGGCATCGACCCAGGTCGCGTTGGCAGCGTCTGCGCGATCGAAGACGCAATCGACACAGCGCATCGCCGCCAGGGTCGAGCCCATCAGCGAACGACCGGTCAATCTGCACATAGACCACGCCAGCCCGCGGGCATGGATTGATCCGTTGGTGGGCGATTGTGTTTCGCCTGACAACTCTGCCAGCTCGAATGCTGCGTTCGGAGCCAACTGCTCGGGTCCGATGGCCGCGAGTTCGTGGTGCTCGTCGAGATCAGGCGGCTCGGGGGTCATGGGTGTGGGCTCAGTGCTTGAGCGGGAAGCGTTCGCACAGAGCGGTGACTTCGTCACGGATGGCCGCGATTAGGCCCTCGTCGCCCTTGGACTCGATGACCCGGTTGAACCAATCGGCGATCTGGGTCATCTCGGGCTCCTTGAAGCCGCGGGTCGTGGTCGCGGGCGTGCCGAGGCGGATGCCCGAGGTGATCATGGGCGGGCGTGGGTCGTCGGGGATGCCGTTCTTATTGGTGATGAGCCCCGCCTGTTCGAGCCACTTCTCGGCGTCCTTGCCCGTGAGCTCGCTGTCCTTGACGGTCAGGTCGACGAGCATGAGGTGGTTGTCGGTGCCGCCGGAGGTGATGCGGAAGCCGTGCCCGATCAGGGCGTTGGCCAGGGCCTGGGCGTTCTTGACGACCTGCTGCTGGTAGGCCTTGAACTCGGGCTTGAGGGCCTCGCCGAAGGCGACGGCCTTGGCGGTGATGATGTGCATGAGCGGGCCGCCCTGCACGCCGGGGAAAACATTTCGATTGATGAGTTTGTTGAGGTCCTCATCGTTGGTCATGATGAGCCCGCCGCGTGGGCCACGCAGGGACTTGTGGGTCGTGGTGGTGACGACATGGGCGTGTGGGAAGGGGCTGGGGTGCACGCCCGCGGCGACGAGCCCGGCGATGTGGGCAATATCGGCCATCAGGTAAGCCCCCACTTCGTCGGCGATTTCGCGGAACTTGGCGAAGTCGATCACGCGTGGGTAGGCGCTGTAGCCGCAGAGGATGACCTTGGGTTTGTGCTCGTGTGCGGCCTTGCGGACGGATTCGTAGTCGATCTGCTCGTGCTGGGGGTGGCTCTTGTCGTAGTGCAGGGCGTAGTGGACGGGCTTGTAGAAGATGCCCGAGAAGTTCAGGTGCATGCCGTGGGACAGGTGCCCGCCGTCCTTGAGGACCAGCGAGAGGAAGGTGTCGCCCGGTTCCATGAGGGCCATGAATGCGGCGGTGTTGGCCTGTGCGCCCGAGTGGGGCTGGACATTGGCGAAGGTGCAGCCGAAGAGTTCCTTGGCCCGGTCGCGGGCGAGCTGCTCGACCTTGTCGTGGTGCTCGCAGCCGCCGTAGTACCGACGCCCGGGGTATCCCTCGGCATACTTGTTGGTCATGCAGGTGCCCGCGGCGATGGTGACGGCGGGGCTGGCGTGGTTCTCGCTGGCGATCAGCTCGATCGTCGTCTCTTGGCGCTGAGCCTCAGCGCGGACGATGTCGGCGACCTGCGGGTCGGTCGCGGCGATGGTGTCGAGGATGGCCTGGTCGATCGAGTGGGTTGTGGTGGTCATGGGGAATGGTAGACGCGGGGTAAAGGAGGATCAGTACTCCGATAGATACATGAACACGGTAAAGCCAGCCAGCAATGAAGCCACCAAGCCCATCATCGGGAGCATGAATGAGCGGATCCGCCACCCCCGGACGACCGCGGCGATCCAGAACCATTGGATCCAGACCAGGGTGGCGATGAAGAGCACGGTGACGATCCAGCGAGCATACATCTCGGCATTCACGAATCGAGGTCGAGCCAAGCCGAATGAACCGCCCACTGATCCTGAGACAGCGAGACCTGCCAAACGCAGTATGTCCGTCATCGCACCCGTGAAAATGATGAGCATGAACACGATGATGACGACGAGAAGCGAGAGCGTGGTCGCTCGATGGACATGGGCCATGCGGAGCTTGGCTCTGCGTCGTGTGATGGGGATGACGACGAGAATCACCGCCCAGAGCAGGATCATCCCGGCCAAGACCAACGCGACTTGACTGGCCGAATCGTCGCCGGACATAAACTCCTTCCACGGCATCACCATTTGCTCAAGCACAAGGTCTGACCAGTACGATCGCTGGGACATGTCGGTCTGGTATTGGGCCGCAGCGGACGGCGGGATCAAACCTTGCGTGACCGCATCGTTTGCGAGCTGATTCCAACGGTGCGTTCGGTACGCGGAGAGACCGATTGAGAGCATCGCTGCAAAGCAATACAGCATGACCACACCGATGCCAACCCACGCCCACAGTCGCTTCGGGTAGACAGGGCTCTGCACACTCAGTCTCTTCCAGAAATAGTTCGGCATCGCCAGGTACCAGAGCGTTGCTGGAATACGCCGGATCGCGCCACGCTTCTTCGCCGCATGTTCGACATACCACGAGAGATGAACGCGGCTCGGATCAAACACATCTGCCCAGTCGAACGCAAGCCCGCACTCCGGGCAGGTCCCTTCCAGCGGGCACTGCGACTGCCATGTCGCGATCTCGCCGGATTGGTCGTAGCCGCACTTGGGGCAGATGGGTTTGTGGGTGGTGTTGTTCATGTGGTGGTGAGCAAGAAGACATAGACACGCAGCGTCGCGCCACCCAAGAGGGCGGCGAGGGTGCCGAGGACGATCAGGAGGCGGTAGGGGCGGATGCGCCAGCCGAAGATGATGGCCGAGGACCAGAAGGCGACCTGCCAGACAATCATCATGGGGATGATCCATTTGTACAGCACGGATGTAATCCCAGTCTTGTACCCCCCGAGTCCGTGCAGGGCCTCGTTCAGGCGGTACAACTCGAAGGTGAGGACCATCGCGGTGGTGCTGATCACCGCGACACGGGCGATGTGTACGCCGCGCAGCTTGGTCAGTCGGCGTGTGTGCGGGATCGCGAGCAGCACGGTCAGCCAGAGCACGATGAATCCGAGTTGAAAGCCGATCGGACGAAAGAAGGTCTGCATCAGGTGATCTCTGTACCACCAACTTCGCTGCACACTGATGTTAACCAGATAGGCAGAGGCATTCGCATCCGCCTCATAGAGCGGCTGGGCGATGCCGTTGAACAGAATAGCTGCGATTGCCGAGAGCCCGTACTGATTGATATACAGGTCCAGCGGCTGGGCCATCCAGTTCTGCTGATCCCAATATTCCAGACCGACCGGGATCGCTACAAGGAGGTGGGCCACGATGCACAGCAGCAGGCACCAGACGATCAGGATCGGGATCGAGACGCGTTTCTTGACATCGAGTTCCCGCCAGAACAGATGGGGGAGCATGAGCCGCACGAGCGTGCCGGTCGTGCACCAGATCAGCGACCGGATCGAAACCGCGTGCTCGATGTACCAGTGCAAATCCCGAATGAGCGGGCGAAACACCTCAACCCACTCGAACGCCAACCCGCACTCGGGGCAGGTGCCGTGCATCGGGCACTGGGACTGCCAAGTCGCGATCTCGCCGGACTGGTCGTAGCCGCACTTGGGGCAGATGGGTTGGTGGGTGTCCTTGCTCATATGTTTCTCATTCTCAGATTCCGAATCGCTGCGCCCACATCTCGACGGCCTGACGCACCAGATCGAGTCCGGCGATGAGCACCCCGGCAAAGACAACCCCAAAGCATGACGCGATGACCACCAGCACCAGCTCATACCACCTCGCTTTGATCTTCCAACCCACGCGTACCGCGGCGACCCAGAACCACTGGACCCAGATCAGTAGCCCCAGCATCAATGCGCCGCTCACGACGGTCGGCATGACCCGCTCGAACCACCTCGGCAGCGGGGTAAACAACGAGACGAAGGCGATCTCCTCGGCGATCATGGCCAGCGGGACGAAGATCCACGCAACGAATCCAGCCACCACCATCGCCCGGGCGACATGCACCACCCGTAGCTTGGACCGCCTGCGTGTCACCGGGAACGCGCAGAACAGCAGGAACCACATCATAGAGAATCCCGCGCATACCGCCGCCATCACTCCCGCGGCTTCGACAAGTCCATAGCTGTAGAAGCGGTCCGATCTCAAAGGGAAGAGCAGCGACTCGCCGATCACCGGGCCCCAGTATTCAATGGTCGTCGTGTCTGACATCATGCCATCGATCGTGGCCTGCACCTGGGTCGATTGCCGGGCCTTCAGCGCAACAAGCTGTGCATTGTCATAGCGGGTATAGCCGTACCTGGCCGCGATGTTCCCCAGTGCGGCAGTGGCGTACAGCATCACGAATACCAGCAAGACCCAGAGCACGAACCGCTTCAACGAACGGGGCGACTCCATCCGCATGCGTCGCCAATACCGGTTGGGAAACAGCAGATACCAGAGCGTGGGAAGTGTGCGTCGCATCATTTCACGCCAGCCGGGGGCGTGTTCGACATACCAACCCAATCTCGCGCGGCTCGGGTCGATCACATCGGCCCACTCGAAGCCCAACCCGCACTCCGGGCAGGTGCCGTGCATGGGACACTCGGACTGCCAGGTGGTAATCTCGCCGGACTGGTCGTAGCCGCATTTGGGGCAGATGGGTTGGTGGGCTATCCTCGTCATGCTCTCCCCTCAGAGTACCCAGAACAGGAACACGATACCAAAGATGATCGAACCGAAGCAGCCGCCGATGTTGATCAGGAAGCTGCGTTTGATGTTCCAGATGGTGCGGACGGCGTGGGTCCAGATCGCCTGTTGCCAGAACAGCATGAGCAGATACACGCCAAGGAACCCATAGGGCACCCAGTCCGTTGCGCTCGTCATCCCTGTCGCGGCATGAATCCCGAAACCAAGGCGCACGAACTCGACATAGACCAACATGGGCACCAGACTCAGCAGCGCCACACGCCCCAGCAGGCCCCACTGGCGTCGCCAATCTCGCGACTCGTCGTGCTGCACAAGCAGCACCCCGGTGATCAGTGTTGCCCAAGCGATCATGACCCCGATGCCAATCATCGCCGCCATGGAGTACGCGGCCCAATCCTCATTGTAATATGGAAGCCGCAGCTCGAAGCCATCATGATGGTGATAGACCGTGGCGTATGGGAACAGTACCGCGCTGGCGGTGTTGGCCACGGTGTCCATCGTGCTCTGGGTCCATTGGGCATCCCACCCGTGCCCGGTGTTGGACCAGTAGCCCTCCCGGGCGTTTCCCGCGGCTCCAACGGGTGAAATGCACAGGTGCAGGCCGGCCGTCACGACGAGCATCCACCAGAACAGCATGCGCAATCGGATCATCCTGCGTTGATTGATCGCTTTGAAAAACCGACCCGGACGCATCAGACGCCAGAGTGTGCCCGGTGCACGCTGGAAGAGTTCGATCCAATCGCCGGCGTGCTCGCTGTACCAATCGACCTTGCTCCCCCACTCGTTGACGATCGCGAAGACTTCACGCCACTGATACGCGTGCCCGCACTCGGGGCAGACGCCATTGAGCGGGCACTGTTGCGTCCAGCTTGCGATCTGACCTGTGAGGTCGTACCCACAGGAGGGACACTCGGGGTGGTGCTCGTTTATGCGTGCGGGGCGTTTCATCACAGCCACCCGAAGAGCAAAGACAGCACAAAAAACACCGAGACGCTGCCGATCACTGATGCGATCGAACCAAGCACGATCAAGAGACCGCACGGACGCACGCGCCAGCCGACGACCACCGCGCTGCCCCAGAAGAGCAGTACCCATAGCCCGAGTAAGGGGACCACGACCTCGCCGAAGCGGCGGGCCCAGATATTGCTGATCATCGGGGGCGTCGCGGTCCATAAATCCAGCCCAATCGTGAGCCGCTGCAGTTCAAAGGCCAGCAATAAGGCAACGACACTCACCAATGCCGCACGATACACATGGGCGGCCCTGATCCTGGCGTGGCGGCGCGTCGTGGGCACCAACAGCATGATCAGCGCCCAGACCAGTGTCATCCCAAATAACGGGAGCAACGGCGAGAACGCTTGACGCGCCACGACCGTGTTCATCATCGGGAACTCAAAGATGTACGACGGCCCGCGATAATCGATATGCGTTTGCACGAAGGGCCAACCGATGCCATCGATCAGCACTTTGCTCAGCCCCTTGATCCCTGCGTTCTGATAGAGATTGCTCAGCGAGCCGTAGAATCTGGCTTGATCGTGCCAGGTCCCCATCCCGTATGGGATCGATATCACAAAGTGTAACCCGAGGCCCAGCACGATCAGCCACACGCTTAACGCCCTGAGACTGATGCGTGCCTCGACGCCAACCGAACGCCAGTAACACCAGGGCCATACCAGCCGCATCAGTGTGCCGGGCGTGCGCGCGATGATGCCCCAGATGGACTGGGCGTGCTCGGTGTACCAATGCCGATCGTTTCGTACCGGATCGAAGACATCGCGCCACGCAAAGCCCAGCCCGCATTCAGGACATGTGTCCTCGATCGGGCACCGGTCCTCCCAGGTCGCGATGGCACCCGACTGGTCGTAGCCGCATTTGGGGCAGATGGGTATGGGTGAAAGCATTACCAAACCCTACCGACGAACCGCCTGTGCGTTTCAACGCGGCTGTTTGACCCTCGATCGGGCGGTGATCATGCTCAGCGACTGATGCGAACGATCTGCTGCTCGCACTGCTCGACGGTCGGCTCATGGTCGAGGTCGATCGGAAGGTAGACCGCCCGCTCGTGATCCGTATTGAGCACAATCGCGTTGGGCTCGACGATGCTGTATCCCTGTTCGGCGTGTTCGTGGCCCAGGATGAACAGGTTGACCCCCCACCGCTCGGTGAGGTCCTCGAGCTGGTCGTGGTCGTAGCCGCGCCCCCAGACCATGAGGTGGGCCGAGCCGACCCGGGGCTCGTAGTCTTTTTCGGTCAGATCGCGGTCGATGATCGACGCGTCGAATCGCCCCATCGAGGCCGGGCCCGGCAGTGAGTGGGCGCAGAGGATGTCACCCTGCGGGCATCGGCAACGCAGGGCGATGGGCATGGCGAAAACAAAGTCACGGATGGCCTCGAAGACCGTCTCGCTGTCGTCGCCGAAGACCGATTCCACGCCCGCGTCGAAGGCCTTGACGCAGGGGATTCCGTTCTTCATGATGCCCGAGCCGATCGCCTGGGCCAGCTCGTGGTTGGCCAGCAGGATGTGCACCAACTCTGGATACTGCGACTTGAGGGCGGCCACGCGGGTGAGCCCGCGGTAGCTGGTATCGAGCGGGAGCCCGATCTGCTCGGGCAGTTCGCCGTGGATGATCTCGTGGAGCGTGAGGTGCTTTTCCTCGGCCCCGAACTCGCCATCGAGCCCGGCGGCGGAGAGGACCGCTTTGAAGTTCCTGGGGTGATCGTGCGTGTCGCCCGTGGCGATCAGCTGCCCGGGCGATTCAATGTAATCGATCGAGCCACGCCGGCATGATGCCTCACGCATGGCCTTGGCCCCCGCCCGCAGGGTATCGACAACTTCATCGAGATCGTTGAGATCGAGGGTCCACATGGCATGGGTGTATCGGCCCGATCGGGCCGTCTGGGTCAATGCGAGTCGCGTCGGTGGGCTCAGTCGGCCTGCTGGGGCATCGATTCGGCCCGCTGCATGCCCAGGATCAAGTCGAGCTTGTCGGCGACGACATCCATCGATTCAGGACGGCGATCGACATCGACCTCGACGCATTCCATGATCAGGTCGTTGAGGCGATCCGGCACGAGCGGGTTGATCTCGTTGACCGGGGTCGCCTTCTCGATGAGCGAATCGTCGAGCGAGCCCATGAGCGAGTCTTTCTGGTGCCCCATCGCCGTCGGGATGTTCTTGCCCGTCAGGACCCAGTACATCGTGGCGCCAAAGTTGTAGATGTCGGTCTTGGGGGTGATCTCACGCCGGTGCACCTGCTCGGGCGCGATGTAGTCGGGCGTACCCTGGATGCGCTTCTTGATCGTACCGATTTTGCACGACTGCCCGAGATCGATGAGCTTGGCGGTATGGTTGCCGTCCAGATCGACGCCGACGATCACGTTGTGCGGCTTCATGTCGGCGTGCACAAACCCGCGGTCGTGCATCTGACTCAGCGCCGAGGCGGTCTGCTGGAAGATGTCCACGATGGTGGTGAGATCGCCCGGTTGCTCTTCGTGCAGCGAGATCCCGTCCACGAGTTCCATAACCAGGTACAGCTCGTTGGTCTTGAGCAGGCTGCCCTTCTTGATCATGCGCGGGATCTTGCGGATCGATTCGTGATCGAGCTGCGAGGCGATCTTGTACTCGGCCTCGGTCTGGTCGAGGAAGCGTTGTTCTTTGGGATTGTTCTTGATGACATGCTTGAGCGCCCAGATCTGCTTGGTCTTGGGGTCCTGCACAAGATAAATAACCGAAGCCGCACCACGCCCGATCTCGCTGATCACGCGGTACCCCTCTACGGTGTCACCCTTCTTCCAGACTGCAACTGGTTCTGTCGTCATCCGTGCACTGCTCTCACGTTCCCCGAATCAACCTGACGAGTGTCCCCCGGCTCAACGCAGAACGCGTGGCATGATGACACCTGAGATGTTGTACTTCGGCAAGTTCCCAACTCGATTCCACACACAGGGCGCAGAACCGTGGTTATCGGTTGATGGTATCCCCCCCGTGCGGGCCTGCCGAGCCATCGCACACAGAGTCTTTACGTTTTCGAGAGGACAAGGCGCAGTGAACGCTCGCGATCTGGCCACACCCCCGGCGAGTGGTAGAAGCGGCCACGAACCACTGATAGAACATGGTACGCAGCCCAAGCACGGCTGGATCCCCAATCAGTCCGTAGGCATGTGGTTTCGCCCGTGAACTGCTCGAAAAAACAAACACCCATTCGGGTGTTTGCTGCTCGGTATCGTCTCAGGAACGAATCAGTTCATCGAAGCGAGCAGTTGCTCGAACTCCGCACGCGGGAAAAACTGTCCCGGGCTGCTGGTGCCCGACAAATCCTTGTGCAGGTGCACCTGATCGGCGGGGATCTGCAGTTCCTTGGTCAGGGCACTGACCAGTTGGGCCAGTCGGTACATCTGCTCCTGGCTGAACGGTCGTCGGTCGCCGTCGCCCACCAAACAGATCTCGACCGCGTTGCTGCTGTTGAAGCCGCTCCGCACGCCACTGAGATCGGCACCGGTCTGCTGGTCGAGCCAGCGGTACCCGACATGGATCTCGCCGTCGCCCATACGCTTGCCGTTGCCGATGACAAAGTGGAACCCGAGCCCGTCATAGCCCAGCGACTTGTGCTGCTCGGCGATGTCGACGGCTGAGCCCGCGGGCTCGCCCGAGTGCACGATCACGATCGATTCCCATCGCTTCGATTCGATCGGGGTCTGCGTCTGAAAAATCGATTCCATGCCCACGCTGCGCTCAATGCCCATCAAGGGTGTCAGCGAAAGACCGCCGGTGCGGGCCGGCGTGCCCGAGTCCAGCACCGAGAGCAATCCAATACCCAGCGTCATCCCGATACCCAACACACCCCAAACAATCTTAGTGCGCATCGAGCGTGCGGTTCGGGTTGTCACGGATGGCTGCGGCACGGGTGTTTCTCGAGCGAAAGTGGAGATGAAAATGCTCTGATCAGAGTATCAATACCATTCGGTGCAAGGCGATGTTTTTCTTGCACAATCTCTTTCAATTTGTCTTTCTTCTTGCCAAGCGCGCCCGTCTCGATCTCACATGGCTTGCATATCCCGAACAGAGCGTCGATTCGTGCGCACGCGTCGCATGATCGGACGATCGCTACTCGTCGCTCACCAGCAGACGCGCCTTGAGGTTCGGCGTCCGGCGACCGAACTCATCTTCGAGGAACGGCTGCGCCCGCTGGCTCCGGGACTGGTCGTATCGATCAAACTGGCTTCGTCGATCGTCGGGGCGCAAAGCGGTCTTCTGACACCCCGCCACACACACAAACGCCGCGGCGAGCATCACGGGCAAAGCCACTCGGGGTGCTCGCGGTCGGGAACAATCTGCTTGGAAACGCGTGCGCATGACCACATCATACACGCGGCGGGAAGCGACGGTCGTCATATACAGCACCCATCAAAAAACAGTGCACCACCTTGCGGCGGCGCACTGTTCTGGAGAGAGGAGAGAATCCGGGTCACACTTATCAGCCCGGCACCTCTGCAGTGCCAAACCAAAGAGAAGAGATGTTCAACACACAATGTACGATGACCACACGCGTGCAGTTCTTGCCCCCGCACAAAAGAATCAAGAAATGTCTAAGAATCGGGGCTGATCCACCCTGAACCGGGGCTCGATCACGCACCAACAATGCGCCCATCCGCATCGAGCCGCACCTCACCAGACCCGTACATATTCCGAATCGCGGCATACACACACACCGCCACGCAGGTCGAGAGATTCAGTGAACGCTCGCCGGGCACCATGGGCACGCTGATCTGCTGCGACTCGGGAACCCGATCGAGCACCGATGCATCAATCCCCCGGCTCTCACGCCCGAACACGAGATGGTCCCCCATCGCGATCGGTGCATCGAAGACCGAACGCTTGGCGTGCGAGGTCAAGAACCACGAACGCCCCGACCCTCCAACCCGGGGCGGGTGGGCCTCGAGATAGCGCTCGGCACGCTCGTGCTCAACCAGGTCCAGCCGGGGCCAGTAATCGAGCCCCGCGCGTCGGCACGCCTTCTCATCGATATCGAACGCCAGCGGGTGCACCAGGTGCAGTCGACACCCCGTCGTGACACAAGTACGCCCGATGTTGCCCGTGTTGTTGGGGATCTCGGGCTCCACCAGCACCACGTGCAGACGCGGGTTCAATAAACGAACACCCGCGCCGACGGGTATGCCATCGGCGCGGGTGGTGTCGTCTGTCTTCTTGGGCTGATCGCTCATGGGGGATTGTTGCACCCCAAACTGCAGGAGAGCGATCGATATTGAATCAGCCCTCGTTCTCGAACATCGGATCCGATGCGATGATCTGATCCAGTGTCTGCTCAAAGCTCGGATCGAGCGGGAAGCCCTGCCAGCGGATCACACCATCGGTCGACATGATCACGACATGCGGAATGCCCGAGACCTTCAGCGCCTTGTAAACACGCTGGCTGTCGTCGTACAGGTGTGAGTACGAGACTCGGTGCTTGGCGATATAGCTGCGCACATCGCTCTCAGGATCACGCTGCCCGCTGATGGCGAGTACCTCAAGCTTGCCCTCGTATTTCTTCTGGAGCCGATCGGCGATCGGGGAGAACTCGCGGCAGGGTGGGCACCAGGTTGCCCAGAAGTCGAGCATGATGACCTTGCCCTCGGTTTCACGCTCCTCGGAGATCCACTCCTCGTTGCCCAGAGCAGCGGGCAGCTTCTTGCCTTGGTTGTTGGCGGCGTAGAGCTTCCCCTTGTTCTGCTCGGGCCAGCTGGCTTTGGCGTAGGCCTCGGCAGGGATCGAGCCGGGGTTCTTCACACCCGTGCTGCTCGGGTCGGCCGCACCCATCGCTTGGGCGCTGGCGAGCGGGTCAGCGTTGATGACCTGCTCGACGATCTTCTTGAAATCCCTGTTGAGCGGGTTCCCCTGCCAGCGGATCACGCCGTCGCTCGACAGCACCACCGTGTGCGGGATGCCACGCACCTGCAGGGCGTTGTTGATGTGGTCTCTCTTGTCGTAGAGGTTCGAGTAGGCCTTCTTATTGGCGATGACATACTTCTTATGGGCGCCCTCGTCGTCGCTGGAGCCGCCGATCGCCAGCACCTCGACCTTGCCCTCGTACTCACGCTGGATTTCCTCGAGCTTGGGTGATGCCGCACGGCACGGGCCACACCAGGTCGCCCAGAAGTCAAGCACGAGCACCTTGCCCTCGGTGGGCTTCTTCTCGCTGAGCCATTCTTCGTTCCCCAGCGCCACCGGCAGCGGCTTGCCCTGCATGTCCTTGGCGCTGAGCTTGCGTGTGTTGTGCTCGGGCCAGTCGGCGGCTTCATAATCGGCGCTGGTCACCGTGGGCAAATCGGGCGCGGCCGCGGGGGCCTTGTCTTCTGCCGCGACTTCGATCCCCTGCGCCTGCAACGCCGCGTTCTCGATTGCCTCTTCGGGCGACTCACGCAGAAGTTGGCCCACGGCACGCTTGAGTGAGCGGCTCTCAAAGTCCGCGTAGCGGAGCTGGCCGGCGCGATCGATCAGATACAGGTCGGGCGTGTCATCGCTCTTCAGCGCTTCGGCAAACGCGTTGCCTTTGTCCTTGGCAACTTGCACACGCACACGCCCTTCATTCACCTTCTCACTGATGGCATCCCAGCCAAACTCAGGGTGGACCGCCAAGACCACCAGCCCGTCATCGCTGTTCTGACGCTCGTAGCGTGCCAGTGTCGAGAGCGTGAGCATCGATTGCGGGCTCGCCGAATCCACCAGACCCAGGAGCACGACCTTCCCCTCGATGGCCGATGCGTTGAGCTGCTTGTCGTGGGTCCAATCGCTGAGCGAATCAAACAAGGCCAGGTCAAAGGGCTTGGTCTCAAGCTGCTGCATTTCGGCGATATGTTTGGCATCGCCCTCACGCTGGATGCTCGGTGCAAGGAGGGCCCCCATGCCCAAAGCGCCGCCGGTTATGGTGATCAGAGAGAGCAGGGCGATCGAACGCTTGTGGGTGCTGGTATGCATCGGTTTCCTCCGGTGAATGTGGTAAGCATGTCTCGATACTGAGCTTATGTTACCAAACTCTGCTTCGTGTTAAACCCTGTTGAACAGGCATATTTCATAAAAAACCCGTCATGCAACGGGTTGGGATCTGGCATGATTTGGCGTGATCAGCCCTGGATGTTGATGAGCGGGTCGACCTTCATGATCTGCTCGATGGTGGACTTGAACTCGTCGTCGTGCGGGTTGCCCTGCCAACGCACGACGCCGTCGGTCGAGACGACGACGACGAATGGGATCCACCTCGACTCGAACTCTTTAAAGGCGGTCTGCTTGCTGTCGTACAGGTGCATGAACGGCTCATCGCGCTTCTCGATGAATGAACGCACCGTTTGTTCGTCTTCCCGTGTGCCCGAGACGCTCACGACCTGAAGCTTGCCCTTATAGGTTTCCTGAAGCTCTGCGAGCATGGGGGCCGCAGCGACGCACGGGCCACACCAGGTGGCCCAGAAATCGACGATCAGCACCTTGCCGTGCAAATCCTCAAGGTGCATATCTTCGCTGAGGATGGTCTCGGCACCGAACTCGACGGGGAACGCTCTGCCGTGCAGATCTTTGGCGTCGTAGTCCTCTTTTGAGTTGCGTGCGGGCCATTTGGCGCTTTCGTAGAGTGCCCGGTCAATCTTGGGCTGCCCCTCGTCTTTGGAGGCACAGAGCGGGCAGGGCTCGTCCTTGCTCGTTTCCGGTTCAGAACCGACCGTGCCAAGAGCCAAACCGGTGCCTGCGAGAAGTAGTGGGATGAAGTTCATTGGGTGAGGTCTCCTTGGATATACCGCCCGATCACCCGGGCGTGGCTTCCCTCTGCGCGTCGTTTATTGGTGTGTATCTGACCCCAAACCGCTCGGTGTCAGGCATGCATACATGGTAACTGCCGCAGCGACGGCAATATTCAGTGAATCGACATTCGATGCCATAGGAATGCACACTCGGTGGCTCACCGCCTGCATCAGCCGCTCTGTCAGCCCTGGGCCCTCCGCCCCGAAGCACAAGACAGACCGGTCTATATCGCTGTTTGCGTGCATCGAGAGCGGTTCTGCGTCCGCACCAGGTGTCAATGCGAGGGAAATGAACCCCTGCTCGTGCAAGCTGGGCATCAAGGCGGGCAGGTCCTCACAGACCGCGAAGGGGACTTTCAACGCGTGCCCCATCGAGACCCGGAGTGATTTGCGATAGAGCGGATCGCAACAACGGGCACTGAGCAGTACCCCTACACCCGTCCCGCCCAAGGCCGCTGCTGACCGGAAGACTGAGCCCACATTGTCGTGGTTGCTCAGGTCTTCGAGCACGATCAGGGCCCGGCTGGTGCGTGCCAGTTCGATCGGGTCGGGGTTTTCGACCCGCTTGCCGCAGGCCAGCAGCCCCCGATGGATCGGGAAGCCGACGATCTCATCCATGACCGGTTGCTCTGCGACATAGATCGGGACCGTTTCGGGCACGCGCTGGAGCAGGCCCTCAACCCCCGCCACCCGGGATCGGCTGACAAAGAGTGATTCAACGGGAAACCGGGACTCGAGCAGGTGCTCGACGACCAGTACGCCCTCAGCGATGAACCGCCCATGGTCTGGGCTTGCTGATCGACTCGCTTCCGGGTTGTGGGCAGCACGAAGCCAAGCGTCTTTTTGGTTGAGAAAGACCCCGATTCTCGGGTCTCGCGTATCAGTGATCTCAATCATTGAGCCGATGGTCATGGGGAAGGCACATACTTTCGTGGTCGGTGAATCTGAAGGGACAAACGCGTGGTCGAGAGCGGTTCGATGAACATCATACAGGCCGTGGTGCTGGGGTTGGTCGAGGGGATCACGGAGTATCTGCCGGTTTCATCGACCGGACACCTGATCATTGCCGCCGACCTGCTGGGACTGGGCGAGACGCCATCGCAGCAGGAAGCGGTCGACACCTTCAACATCGTCGTGCAGGGCGGGGCCATCCTGGCGGTCCTGGGGCTGTACTTCCCCCGCATCGTGCAGATGTGCAAGGGGCTGCTTGGCCAGGACAAGGCCGGGCTCAAGCTCGCGATCAACATCATCATCGCATTCATGCCCGCCGCGGTGCTGGGCGTGCTGCTCAACGACCTGATCGAAGAGAAACTCTTCAACACCCCCTCGGTCATCACGGCCCTGGCACTGGGCGGGGTCTTCATGATCGCGCTGGATCGCATGAAGTTCCGCAAGGTTGACACCGATGACGACCCCGAGAACGACCTGATCGAGTTGAGCCCGGGCAAGGCCCTGTTCATCGGGCTGATGCAGTGCATCGCGATGGTGCCGGGCACGAGCCGATCGATGATGACGATCGTGGGCGGGGTGATTTCGGGGCTCAAGCCCAAGCAAGCCGCCGAGTTCAGCTTCCTGCTCGGGCTGCCAACCCTTGGCGGCGCGTGCGTGTACTCGCTGGCCAAGAATCTCAAGGCATCGTCAGAGAATGGCGTGCCCAACATGTTCGAGTTGCTGGGCTGGACGCCCATCGCAATCGGGCTGATCGTCGCAACAATATCAGCGGCCATCGCGGTCAAATGGCTCGTGGCCTTTCTCAATAAACACGGGCTCGCCCCGTTCGGCTACTACCGTCTGATTCTGGCCGCGGTGCTCGCAACTCTGATCGGGATGGGCATCGTGAACATCGACGGCGAGCCCGAAAGAACTCCTACACCGGCGGTGAATATCGATGAGTGACACCATGGCAACGAAATCTATGAAGACCTCGTTCCCCAAATCGCAGATCGAGATCGTGCTGCTCGAAGGCACCCATCAGGCGGGCACCGACCTGCTCAAGGGCGAAGGCTTCAGCATCCGCACGCATGCGGGTGCGCTGGAGGGGCAGGCACTGATCGATGAGATCAAGCGTGCACATGTGATCGGGATCCGATCCAAAACCCAGCTCACCGCTGAGGTGCTCGCGCAGTGCGAACGACTGCTGGCCGTCGGATGCTTCTGTGCAGGCACCAACCAGGTTGATCTGGACGCGGCGGCCCAGGCGGGCGTGGCGGTGTTCAACTCACCCTTCAGCAACACCCGCTCGGTCGCGGAGCTGACGATCGCAGAGATCGTTGCGCTCCACCGCAAGCTCACCCCCCGCAGCAACGCGGCCCACGCCGGTCAGTGGCTCAAGAGCGCCAGCGGCTCGCACGAGGTCCGGGGCAAAACGCTGGGCATCGTTGGATACGGGCACATCGGTTCGCAGGTCTCGATCCTCGCTGAAGCGATGGGTATGCGGGTGCTCTTCTACGACGCGATCAACAAACTCCCGCTGGGCAACGCCAGCGTCGCCGGCTCGCTCGAGCAGGTCCTCAGCGACAGCGATGTGGTCACCCTCCATGTCCCCGACACCGAGACAACCCGCGGCATGATCGGCAAGGCCCAACTCGGGATGATGAAACCCGGCGCGTACCTCATCAATAACGCACGCGGAAGCGTGGTCGATCTCGACGCCCTGCATGCGGCGATCGAATCGGGGGCGTTGGGCGGAGCGGCTGTCGATGTCTTCCCCGACGAGCCCGCCAAGAGCGGCGAGGCGTTCAGTTGCCCACTCCAAGGTCTGGAGAATGTGATCCTGACCCCACATGTGGGTGGCTCAACGATCGAGGCCCAGGAAGCGATCAGTCTCGATACCGCCGGGAAGATCACCCGGTTCATGAACCGGGGCACCACCACCGGCTCGGTGAACATCCCTGAGGTCGATCTGCCCGATCAGCAGCGTCACCTCGTCGAGGGCGAGAAACGCCCGCATCGGATCCTGAACTTCCACCGCAATGTCCCGGGCGTGCTGGGCAAGATCCATGAAGGCGCCAGCGAGCTGGGGATCAACATCAGCGCCCAGTACCTGCAGACCAACCAGCACATCGGATACATCGTGCTCGACGCCGATCCGAGCGATGCCCGTGAGCTGGCATCCCGGATCGATGCGATTGACGAGTCGATTCGTACCCGCATGCTTTGGTAATCGCTGAACTTCTCGTTCGGGGTGCGAAGAATACAGCATGCCCATCGAGCTGACCCGCAACGCGCCGTCCCTTGAACACACCCGTGTGATCGCCGACGATCTGGCGGCCGTGCTGCGTCGGGGCGACATCGTGCGCCTCGAGGGCGAGATGGGGGCCGGCAAGACCACCTTCGTGCGCCTGCTCGCCCAGCGCTTCGGCATCGCACCCGAAGCCGTCTCCTCGCCCACTTTCGTCATCATGAACATCTACGGCAAGGAAGACGGCGATCAACCCATGCTCGCCCACCTCGACTGCTACCGGCTCGGCGATGAATCCGAGCTCGACGCCTTGGGCTGGGATCGGATCATCGACGGCGACGCGATCGTGCTCATCGAGTGGCCCGAACGAATCGACGACGCGATCCCGGGCGATGCGCTGCGGATCATGATCGATCATGTGGACGAGACAAGCCGATGCTTCCGATTCGAGATCCCATCGCACTGGGAAGATCGGGCGGGCTTTGACGCGATCCGGCCTCGCCCGGACACGACCTGCCCGGTAACCGGCCAGCCGGTCTCGGGCGATTGCCTGTCATGGCCCTTCGCCAGCGAGAAGGCACGCATGGCCGATCTCAACGCATGGTTCAACGAAGAGCATGTCATCAGCCGACCGATCGAGCAGTCTGATATCGAGCAGGGCGAGTGACGCGGTCGTCGTGCGCGTGATACCCTGTAGGCATGCATGCAATCACACTGGCACAGGCAACCGAATCAACCGGCGCGATGAACGCGTGGTCGCTCTTCGTTGATTCGTTCGATGTCTTCTCGATCGCGCTCATCCTCGGTTCGCTGGTGGCGGTCGCGCTCATCTCGCGCGTCGTCATGGACGCGCGCCGATCGGTGATCGCACCCGATTCGACCTACCAGAACCTGCGTGAGCATCTCATGCAGAAGAACCTGGGCAAGTTCGAGAAGGGGCTTTCGGGCGATGATTCGATCGTGGTGCTGGCGTGCAAAGCCGCCTACGCGGCTCGGGCCAAGGGGCGTGACGCGATGCGTGATGCCGCTGAACTGGCGGCTTCCAACGCGTGCGCGCGATGGAGCCGACCGCTGGACCTGCTGCGTATCATCGGCGAGCTGGGCCCGCTGGTGGGTTTGGCGGGCACGGTCTGGGGTATGATCATCGCGTTCGTGCGATTGGGCCAGGCGGGCGGAGCCGCGGGCCCGACCGATTTATCGCTTGGTATCTCCAAGGCGCTGTTCCACACCATGCTGGGACTGGTACTCGCGGTGCCCTGCCTGCTGGTGTACGGCATCTTCCGATCGCTTGTCGAGAAGCACTGCAATACCGCGATGGCCCAGGCGGGTGAGCTTGTGGACATGATCCCTGAGCAGGGGGCCGAATCGGCATGATGCGTCGTCGTTCCATCCTGAACGATGAGGGCGCATCGGCGCGTGTGAATGTTACGCCCATGATCGATGTGGTGATGGTGCTGATCGTGTTCTACCTGCTCGTCGGGCAGCTGGCGCTGGACCGGCGGGCTGCGATCTCGCTCCCCGCATCACGCACGGGTGTCGAGGAAACAGTCCAGACCGATCCGATCGTCATCGGGGTCACACGCGACGGAGAGCGCTCGCTGAATGGCGACGCGATCGAGCTCGATCGGATCGAGGCACAGGTCAGCGGCATGCTCGCCCGATCACCCAGCACACCCGTTCGGATCCGCGCTGATCGTGAGACCCCCCACCGCTTCGTCCGCCCCGTGCTGAATGTGCTGCGTGATATGGGCGTCGGCCGTGTCGAGCTCGTCACGGAGAAGCAGCCATGAGCGAGCAGCGGCACGGACAACAACAGCCGACCCGCTCGCGCCCGCTGCGTCAACGCAACATCTTCGCTGGGCGTGGACGCTTCGGGCCGAACATGACACCCATGGTCGATGTGGTGCTCGTGATCCTGATCTTCTTTATGGCCGCCTCGACCATCGCGGGTCAGGAATGGTTCCTTCGTGCCGACCTGCCCGAGCAGCACGAAGATTTGAATGAGGATTCGGGGTATGACCTGCCAACCCCCATGCTCGATCTGGCTTTGTTCGTGAACAACAGCCGCGTGATGGTGCGGGGCCTTGGCGACGAGGCGTTGCCGATCGAGCGGGTCATCGAACGCATCGACGGGATGGACCCCACCTTGAGCGACGGGCTGATTCTTCGTCTCGGCGCGAGCGATGAGGTGCCCTACGGCTCCGTGGTTGCGTTGCACGACGCGGGCAGCCGCATGGGCATGCGTGTCGCGATCCGATAGGGCTGCGGCGCAAATCGCAAGTTCTTGCTCCAAACTGCATCCACGATCGGGTATGCTCGAAACCAGGGCGTACCCACACACCGAAGGGAGATCTCATGCAGGCTGACCGGGTTCTGGCGTTGATCGTTGTTTCGGGGCTTTGTGTATCGGCCAGCGCCGACATGATCGTCTTCGAGAACTACGCGGCCGCCAAAGGGTTGGACTTCTTCGACCCGAACTATGGCAATGAGATCTACGGGCAATCGCTCGATATCACCCACGCGGCCGACCAGCAGCCCATGATCGGTGCCATGCCCGCCGGCTCGATCTTCTTCATGCACCTGCAGGATCTCAACGGCGATTTCATCTGGATCGGCACGGGCGCCGTCACCAACACCGCCGAATCGACCGACCCCACGCGCATTCCCATCCCGATCGCGCCCGAGGGGATCGATTACTTCGGCCCCCAAGTCTTCCACGAGGGTGACGCGATCGATTCGAGCGCCAACTTCGTCGACGGCTGGCGCCCCGTTCATGGGTACAACGACCTGACCGGGCTGCCGGGTGTCTTCACGGTCGACGATACTTTCACCGTGGGGATCGAGTTCGAGCAGGACGACGGCATGCATTACGGCTTCGCCGAGTTCGACCTCACCTACGAGGTGCGCGAGGGCTTCATTGATATCGACATCATCCCAACACGATGGGGATACAACGACATCGCCGGTCAGGCCGCGACCGTCGTGCCCGCACCCGGTGGGGTAATGTTGGTCGGTGTATTCGGTAGCGTGCTTATGCGTCGCCGGCGCTGACGAAGATCTGCAGCTTGTGACCTTGAGCCCGAAGCCCCTTGGCGGCACAGACCTTGTCACGCAGCGCGATCAGTTCCGGGATCTCAAGCGTCTCAACCTCGCCCGTGTCAATATTGATCAGCAGGGTGTTGCCCGTGTTGCCCACCGTGAGCTGGTAGTGCGACTGGTCACGATCGAAGAGCACCTGCTGAATGATGTTGCACGATTCGAGCAGCTTGAGCGTGCGATAGACCGTCGCCTTGGAGACGCTGTGCCCTTTGTCCTTGAGTGCGTCGAGGAGTTGGTCGGCTTCGAAGAGCCCGTCGAAGGCGATGATGGTGTCGAGGATCATCGCCCGCTCAGGCGTGTACTTGAGCCCCTCACCCTTGAGCGCCCGCCGAAAGACGGCACAGAGCGGCTCGATGATCTCAAGCTGCGCGGGTGAGCCGTCTGTCTTCGCCTTGATGGGTTCGAGTGCCATGCACTATTCTAGCGGATCGAGCCCCCCCAGCACCGCACCCGGGCTCGTACAATGCCCGCGTGCCCGATCAGACCGCATCAAAGCCCGATGAATCCCCGCACCCGATCACCGGGAGGCGGGCCCTCGTGGGGCTGTCGTGCATCGGGCTGCTCTTCGTCGGCGTGCTGCTGATGCGCGGGATGGGTGGCCCTTGGTCTGCTCGGGCCGCGACGGTCCTGCTCACGCTCATCGAGAGCGGCTGGGCCCCGCTGCTCTACCTGCTCAGCGCGCTTGGACTGGGACGAATCGCGCGATCTTGGGCCGGCTCAGGCAACGGACGCTGGATGATCGAACTGGGCGCAGGCCTGACGATCGCCATGACGCTCACCCACCTGCTGGGCATCACGGGGATGCTCAACCCATACACCGCCTGGTGTATCACGGGGCTCGGGCTGGCGATGCTGAGCCCGGCCCTCATGCGACGCGGATCGATCAATGCTGCCCCATGCACGCTCACCCCGCTCAACGCGGTGATCGTCTGCGGGGGCCTGCTGGCGCTGGTCATGGCCTGTAACCCGCCCGGTTGGCTCTGGGGTTCGGAGTACGGCGGCTTCGACGCGCTGAGCTACCACCTCCAACTCCCCCGGGACTGGATCGAGCAGGGTCGCATCTGGCCCAGCGAAGACAGCGTGTACTCCTTCCTGCCCAGTGGCATCGAGAGTGTGTACATGCACCTGTCCCTGTTGATGGGCGGCGGGATGCTCGACCACAATGCCCGCCCCGCACTCAGCGCCCAGATCCTCAGCGCCCAGATGCTGATCCTCAGTGCCGCCACCAGCGGCGCACTGACCCGCGCGACCATGCAGCGGGTGATGCCCGAAGCCGACGCACGCGTTGGCGCGACGCTCGGTGCGGTGCTGACGCTGGGCACGCCGTGGCTGCTGGTGATCGGGACGCTGGGCTACAACGAGATCGCGGTGGTCCTGCTCGGGTCGTGCGCCCTGCTTGTTGCCATGCGAACGGACATCGACGCGTGGAAGCGGGCCGTCCTTTGCGGGCTGATCGTTGGCGGTGCCTGCTCATGCAAGCCCACGGCCTTGTTCCTGCTCGCCCCCAGCGTAGGCGTGGTGCTGCTGGCCAGCATGCCCAAACGACACTGGATCTCCGCGACGCTGCTGTGCTGTATCGTCGGCGCACTGACCATCGCCCCGTGGCTGATCCGCAACGAGCTGGCCACGGGCAACCCCGTCTTCCCCCAGATGCGGGGTGTCTTTGGCGATGGCCACTGGAACGACGCGCAGCACGCGATTTACAAAGCCGCGCACACATTTGACGGCTCGGTCTTGGACCGCTTCGCCCTGCTCGTCCTGCCCGACCCCGATGGGATCGATCATGTCTCCCGGTTCCGGGGATTGACGAACCGGCAATGGGGACTCACGCCCCTGCTCGGGCTGATCGGATTGCTCTCGCTCCTGCTGGTCCGCTCGACCCACCGGGCCGGGGCGCTGGCATGCGTCGCGCTGCTGCTACCGATTGTGGCATGGGCGATGCTCACCCACCTGCAATCTCGCTTCCTGATCCCGCTGGCCCCGATACTGATCGTGCTCGGCGCGATGGGGATCGCTCGAATCGCCAACCAGCCGGCACGGATGGCCTTATCGCGGGTGGTTGGCCTGATGGCCCTGATGTCCTGCACCGCACTGGCGATGGTGCAGCAGCAGGGCAACCCGTTCCTCATGCTCGACCTGGGCCCGGCGCTGTCGCTTGGTGAGCTTGAGATCGACGGCGCCCCCTGGACCGCGACGCTCAATCAGATCACCAATGACGATGAAGCCGTCTACCTGCTGGGCGACGCCACGCCGTTCTATGTGCAGGGCGATGTACACTACAACACGGTCTACGATCGCTGGTTGATCGAGGACGCGATCAGCGCGTACCCGGACGACCCGCAGCGCTGGACGGGCGTACTGCAGGAAGCGGGCATCGATGTGATCGTGATCGGGTTCAGCGAGATCAACCGCTATGCACGCAGCGGCTGGCTCCCCGAGTCGATCGATCCGCAGCAACTGATCGAGTGGATCGATTCGCTGGGCGAGCCGATACAAGTATGGAGCAGCACGCCCGACATCCCCCCGATTCGGGCGGTGTACAGGATCCACGAAACGAGCCCATGAACGAGCACACGCCCCACGAACCCGTGGACCCCGCCCACACCGGCACACGCAGTGTTTGGGGTGTCATCGTGCAGATCGTGGTCTTCGGGATCGGCATCGCCCTGCTTGGCTGGGCCGTGCGTGAGGCCATGCGAGAAGAAAACCGCGCGCAGCTGGCCAAGCTCAGCGATGCCACCGCGGGTGAGTTGCTGCTGCTGCTGACGCTCGCGGCGCTCTCGGTCGGGTTCAACGGCATCATCTTTTGGGTCATCATCAACCCGGTTCAGCGTCTTCGCGCCACCGATGTCATCGCCACCAACGCGATCGCCACCTTCCTCGCCTACCTGCCCTTCAAGCTCTCGGTGGTGTCGCGATTCGTGATTCACAATCGACGCGACAAGGTGCCCATGCTGACGATCGGGGCATGGATCTTGGCAGAAGCCGTGCTGATCGCGGCAGCCCTGGCACCGCTGGCATTGGTGAGTCTCTGGCTCAAAGAGGTCAACGCGCTCTGGTGGCTGGTCTCGCTCATCGGGGTCTTCGGGTGCACGATCGTCGGCAGCGCCCTTGCCCGCCAACTCGCGGGTGATGTGGGACTGGCTCGCCTTTCCCGTTTCGGGCTGAATGAGCGAATCACCACCAGCGATGCGTTCTCACGCGTGCACTCGGGATTCGAGATGCTTGGGCACCCGCGTGCAACGCTCGTAGCCAACGCCTTTCGACTGATCGACATCCTCGCCTTTGCCCTGCGTTTCTACATCGCGGCCCAGGTCCTCGAGCTGCCCATCTCCATGCAGGACTCGCTGCTACTCGGCGCGTGCTACTTCATGATCGGCGCGGCATCGCCGGCGGGCATGCTGGGCACACGCGAGGCGGGGATCATCGCGATTGCCAAGCTCGTGGGTATTTCCTCGGGCGCAATCGGTCAGTCTGAATCCGGCCCGCCCCCGATCGCGGCGACGGTGCTGTTTGTGACGGCTGTCGAGGCGGTTGTCAACCTGGGCTGTGCCGGATTCGGTATCGCGTGGCTCAAGGCCCGCAAGCCGCTGATTCCCGAGGGGCGGGACGCGGAGGCCGATCTGATCCAGACCGTGATCGAGAGCGAACCCGGCGAGGCCGAGGCGTACGATTGAGCGATGAACATCGCACTCGCGCAGCTCAACCCCGTCGTCGGTGATATCGACCACAACCGCAGACGCATTGTCGAGGCCATCCAATCGGCCAGATCGAATGGCGCCGACCTTGTCGTGTTCAGTGAGCTGGTGATCAGCGGCTACCCACCACGCGATCTCCTCCATGCCGAGGGTTTCGTCCACGAGTGCGCCCAGACGGTCAAAATGATCGGTGAGCAGCACACCAAGGACATCGCGGTGGTCATCGGCACCCCGCTGCCCATCGAACTCGATGCGCAGGGCCTCGAGCCCGGCCCCGAGGCCCATACGCACATTGCCAACTCGCTCGTGGTATACCAGGACAACGCGTTCGTGGGCTACTACGACAAACGCCTGCTCCCCACATACGACGTCTTCGACGAGGATCGGTACTTTGTGGCTGGCGATCAGACCCGTGTCTTCGAGATCGGAGGCGTCAGGATCGGGCTGGCGATCTGTGAGGACCTATGGAAGGGCCAGGACGCAGGATTCGCTGACCGATACAGCGACAAACCCGACCCGGTGAAGCAGCTCATCGATGCAGGCGCTGAGATGATCGTGGTGCCCAGCGCCTCGCCCTACGCGCTTCATAAGGATCAACGCCACCGAGAGATCGTGATCCGCCACGCAACAACGCACCGGGTCCCGGTCGTTTCGGTGAACCAGGTCGGGGCAAACGATGACCTGATCTTCTCAGGCCAGTCGTGCATGGTCGATGCGCAAGGCCGCATCTGCGCATTGGGGCGGGCATTCGATGAAGACCTGATCATCGTCGATGCGAGCGCCCCCACTCCGATCGAGCCACCGCCCATCCAAGACGAACGCATGGTCATCGAGGCGCTCACGCTGGGCGTGCGCGACTATCTGCGAAAGTGCGGCTTCCAGCGTGCGTGCATCGGACTCAGCGGCGGGATCGATTCGGCCCTGGTCGCGACGCTCGCGGTGCGAGCATTCGGGCAGGACAAAGTCGTCGGCGCTTCGATGCCCGGTCGGTTCAGCAGCGAGGGCAGCAAAATCGACGCGTTCGATCTGGCCCAGAACCTGGGCATCGCGTGCGTGAGCATGCCCATCGAGCCGGGCTTTGCCGGGCTGAGCGAAGTGCTCGACCCCGCGTTCGAGGAACTCGGTCACGCCAAGCTGGGCCAATCCCTCCCTGACCTGACGCAGGAGAACCTGCAATCACGCATCCGGGGCACCATGATGATGGCCCTGTCGAACCGTTCGGGCGCGTTGGTGCTCACCACGGGCAACAAGAGCGAGATCGCGGTGGGCTACTGCACGCTCTACGGCGATATGAACGGCGGGCTGGCGGTCATCGCCGACCTGCCCAAGACCATGGTCTTCAAAGTCTCGCGATACATCAACGAGCACTACGAATCACTCGGCTTCTCCTGTCCGCCGATCCCGACGAACACCATCGAAAAGCCACCCAGCGCCGAGCTGGCGCCGAACCAGCTCGATTCTGACTCCCTGCCCGACTACGAGATCCTCGATGAGATCGTGCTGCGTCACATTGAGTTGCACCAAAGCACCTCCCGCATTGTCGAGGAGACCGGGTACGATCCCGAGGTCGTGCGTCGGTTCTGCAGGATGATCGATCGAAACGAGTACAAACGACAGCAGATGGCCGTCGGTTTGCGGGTGACGAGCAAGGCGTTCGGCCCTGGCCGACGCATGCCCATCGCCCAGAACTGGAACCGCTAAGCGGACAACGCGGGCCCGCTGCCCCAACGGTCATCAAGATCGACAGGCCTGCCGCACTCGGGGCAGGTGTCGCTTTCCAGCTGGTACAGCAAATAGCCGCACTCACAACGCGGCTCCTGCACCTCGACCCGGACCTTGAGCCGGCAGTGACCGCAGCGGGAATCCTGATTCGATCTGGCACAGATACGGCTTTGGCATCGTGGGCAGTCCAATGAAACTTCGATCGATCCTCCGAGCAGCCCCGGCTCTTCGTCTCCGGGTTTGGGTCCAAAGATCGCGATCGCACCGGCAGCGATGCTTGTTCCCGCGCTGATGAGCAGCCCAACCCAGAGCAGCTTGCGATGCACATCATCCCAGTCCCAGAAGCCCATCGTGAGAAGCATGACGATGAACACGGCCGCGGTCAGTGCCGACACGATGAGTGAAGCATGCTTGCAAACAAACCCGATCGAGTTGAGCATCCGCAGCGGCGCGATCAACAACCGGTGCGCGGCAACAATACCCACGATGAGTGAGATGAAACCAACTTTGTAGATGATCTCTTCGCTGCTGCCGCTGATTGAGCGATCGAACCAGATCATCGTCACAAACACGAAGAAAGAGATCCCGAACGCGATGTAGCCCAACCGGGTTGTGAGCTTCATCTTTCGGCTGATCACCACCATGATCATGCCCGCGAATGAATACACGCCCGAGAGCATGATCGTGGCCATCAACTCATCGTTGACAAATCGGCTGGGAAGGAGGATCGCGGCAATACCCACGAGCATCGCGATCGCGATGCACGCAAGAAATCCCCAAAGCAGTATCTTCTTTGGAATCAAACGTTTCCCCTAATATGTCGCGCCCTGATGATCGTGCCTAGAGCAGAAGTCGCGTGCTGGATGGTGTCAGCTGCTGCCCGCACGCATACGGTCGATGCCCTTCGGGTAGGGATAGCTTGGGAAAACACCGATATGGGCGTAGTTCCACATCTGCGGCGAAGGGTATACATCCCCACGGTACCCCGCGTCGTGCATGGTCTGGAGCACAGACTCAAAGCTTGGCTCGTGCTGGTTCGCGTCATCAACAACGAGCTTGTTGCTCGTTGCACCGAGGAAGGAAACGCTGCACACCGGGCGACGGTCGGCACGCCCCTGGAGCATTTTACTGATGGTCTTGAAGCCCCGAGCCATATCACCGATGGTGAAGTACTCTCGCCCGCGCGGTCGGAGCACAGCCAGGAGCAGAACGGAGTCTAGATCATACTTGAGGATGTACGGCTCACGGTCGTTCGACGCGTGCACCTGGATCGATTCCTGGAACATCTTCGCGTAACTGGTGACCGAGTTGGATGACCACTGAGAAGTTGTGAGCAGGGACACAATCTGTGCAATCACGCCGTGGGAGTTGTCGTGGTCATTGACTCCGCAGATCACCGCACGATATCGCCCATCGAGCACATCCGCGAGCAGATCCTGCCCCCAGAGGACACGGATACGCGAGCCCGACTGGGGCGCGCCATGCTCTGCGGGGAGCAGTGAGACGCGATCGGGGAACGAATCTGCGTTGAGCAGATCATCGGCGCCGTCGTTGTAGAGTTGCATGTTCTGTTTGGTGTTGCTCATCGTGACCCTCCATGTGGAACCTATTGGATAGTATCGGCCGATGGGGTGAGTCGGTGCCAAGTCAAAACGAAAACAGCCCCTCGAGGTTTACCTCAAGGGGCTGAAGAGTTGGCGATAACCTACTTTCCCGCTGAACAGTATCATCGGCAAGCTGGGCTTAACTACTGTGTTCGATATGGGAACAGGTGTGACCCCAGCTTTATGGTCACCAACAATCATGGGTGGTCCGGTTTCCCGGGCCGTCATGACTCTGACGGATGCGACGAGCGGAAGCACGACGGTGTCGTGCTCGGCAAAGACTGAATAATCTCAGTGCGTTGAAATGATATTGGTAATCATCCCTGGCCTGCGAACCTTTCGGCAGCAGGTCGGAGTGACCAAACCTTCGACCGTTAGTACCGCTCAGCTGAGGGCTTCTCAACCCTTACACTTGCGGCCTATCAACCTGGTAGTCTCCCAGGGGTCTCTCGTACAAGACAAGCAAACCTGATCTTGAGGGGGGCTTCCTGCTTAGATGCTTTCAGCTGTTATCCCTGCCCGACGTAGCTACCCTGCGATGGGCTTAGCAGCCCAACAGGATCACCAGGGGTCAGTCCAACCTAATCCTCTCGTACTAAAGTTGACTCCTCTCAAGTTTGCAACGCCCACAGCAGATAGGGACCGACCTGGCTCACGCCGGTCTGAACCCAGCTCGCGTACCGCTTTAATAGGCGAACAGCCTAACCCTTGGGACCGCCTTCAGCCCCAGGATGCGATGAGCCGACATCGAGGTGCCAAACCGCTCCGCCGCTATGGACGCTCGGGAGCGATAAGCCTGTTATCCCCGGAGTACCTTTTATCCGATGAGCTACGACGCTTCCACACGCGATCGCAGGATCACTAGAGCCCTCTTTCGAGACTGCTCGTCCTGTCGGACTCGCAGTAAAGCTGGCTTGTGCTCTTACACTCTAAAACACGGTTTCCATCCGTGCTGAGCCAACCTTTGCGCTCCTCCGTTACTCTTTAGGAGGAGACCGCCCCAGTCAAACTACCCGACACACACTGTCCCCTGCCCGGCTTCACGGGAATCAGGGTTAGGCCACAAACTCAAGAAGAGTGGTATCTCAACAACGGCTCCACCGATGCCTGAACATCGATTTCAAAGCCTCCCACTTATCCTGCGCATCATGTGCTCATGACCAATATGAGCCTGCAGTAAAGGTTCACGGGGTCTTTCCGTCTTGCTGCGGGTAGGCGGCATCTTCACCGCCACTACTATTTCACCGAGTTGGTCGTGGAGACAGTGCCCCAGTCATTACGCTATTCATGCGCGTCGGAACTTACCCGACAAGGAACTTCGCTACCTTAGGACCGTCATAGTTACGGCCGC
Source organism: Phycisphaerales bacterium JB052 (assembly GCA_043100965.1). Lineage (GTDB taxonomy): Bacteria > Planctomycetota > Phycisphaerae > Phycisphaerales > UBA1924 > UBA1924. The sequence continues at coordinate 342,052 of JBICHR010000003.1, forward strand.
CATTGACCCGTGCTTAAGTTGCAAGCTTCGCCGAAGCTAACCTGCTTCCGTGACATTCGGGCATTGGGCAAGCGTCACACTGTATACATCCTCTTGCGAGTTAGCACAGTGCTGTGTTTTTGATAAACAGTTGCCAGGGCCTTTTCTCTGCGCCCCGAAGGGCCTCCTTCTCGCGAACTTACGGAGTGATTTTGCCTAATTCCTTCACGACCATTCTCTCGAGCGCCTGAGGCTATTCGCCTCGTCTACCTGTGTCAGTTTTAGTACGGGACCTGCATTGCCCACATAGCTTTTCTAGGAACTTCCTCCCCCTACAGCGGCCCGAAGGCCTGGACGTCTAACAGTCCAGTAGAGCTTGGAAATCCGCACTATGCTTTGATCTCAACAGGTGCGCAGGAATATTAACCTGCTATCCATCGACTACGCCTTTCGGCCTCGCCTTAGGACCCGGCTAACCCTGGGCGGATTTACCTTCCCCAGGAAACCTTAGACTTACGGCGAAAGGGATTCTCACCCTTTTTATCGTTACTCAAGCCCGCATATTCACTTCCATACGCTCCAGCATCCCTTTCGGAAAACCTTCAACGCTGAATGGAACGCTCACCTACCACTTCTTACGAAGTTCGCGGCTTCGGTATCATGCTTATTCCCGATCATTATCGGCGCCAAACTCCTCGACCAGTGAGCTATTACGCACTCTTTAAATGATGGCTGCTTCTAAGCCAACATCCTGGTTGTCACGGCAGTCTGACCTCCTTAAGAACTAAGCAAGATTTGGGGACCTTAGCCGGCGATCTGGATTATTCTCCTTTTGACTACGGATATTTTCACTCGCAGTCTATCTCCCAAGACTTGGCTGTTGGTATTCGGAGTTTGGTTGCATGGGGTACCCTAGACGGGCCCACCACGCATCCAGTAGCTCTACCCCCAACAGTTGCTTCTTGAGGCTAACCCTAAAGTTATTTCGGTGAGAACAAGCTATCTCCCGGTTTGATTGGACTTTGACCCCTCCCCACAGTTCATCCCACATCTTTTCAACGATGACGGGTTCGGGCCTCCAGCGGGTTTTACCCCACCTTCACCCTGACCATGGGTAGATCACACGGGTTTCGTGTCTAGCCCCTGCGACTGAACGCCCTATTCAGACTCGCTTTCGCTCCGCCTCCGGCCCGGTAGGCCTTAAGCTCGCCACAGAGACTAACTCGCGGGCTCATTATGCAAAAAGCACGCCGTCACCCCGTAGGGCTCCGACCGCTTGTAGGCACACGGTTTCAGGTACTATTTCACCCTCCTCATAGGAGTGCTTTTAAACTTTCAATCACTTTACTTCTTCGCTATCGGTCGTCAAGGAGTACTTAGCCTTGGAAGGTGGACCTCCCATATTCAACCCGGGTTCCACGAGCCCGAGCCTACTCTAGAGCTATGATGCTACCTCCCGCTACCGGACTTTCACCGTCTTTGGTTGCGCATTCCAACGCATTCACGAGTCTCACATCTATCCGCTTTCGCTCGCCGCTACTTACGGAGTCGCATGTTGCTTTCCTTTCCTCTGGGTACTTAGATGTTTCAGTTCCCCAGGTTCGCCTCGTACACCTATGCATTCAGTGCACGATACCCTTGCGGGTGGGTTTCCCCATTCAGAAATCTACAGATCACAGCTCGGTTACCAGCTCCCTGTAGCTTATCGCAGGTTCCAACGTCTTTCATCGCCTCTTGACGCCAAGTCATCCACCGTATGCCCTTACCGGTTTGATCACACCGACCTGATGCCGACCCGAAAGTCAACCCAAATCGATGCCCCAATGACCTCCCTAACCTGCCGGCTAGGACGACCAACTCTCCTTCACACGAACCCTGGCATAGGCCATGTGACGGGAGCACCATTTCGACGCATAAGAGATTTCTCAGTTAGTTATTGCCGAACTCAGCCTCGACCCGTGCCTCCTTTGAAGCACGGCGATCTGAGTTCCGCTCGTCGTCATCCACTTGTCAGAGAAGCTGATCTATCCCCGGGCCAGCCGGTTCAGATCGGTTTTGCCTCCGTTGAGAGGCGGGGGGATGATAGGCCGCTCAAATCGCTCGTCAAATTGCTTCAGCAACAATTCAGCCCCTTGTCTCACAATTCTTTACGGCACGACTCCCACTCTTGCGCACACCCGACACACCAACCCAAACGAACCCACCACGCACACCCTCCCACTGCTCGCCCAAAGCCCCCCCATAACCCTTTTCTATCCCCTCGTCTCCCCCCACGCCTGCCCGGACCAGCCCAGCATCCCATTGAAAAAGCCCCAGTCGCTGGGGCTTGTGAATCAACTCATCGGACACAGACCGAAACCGGTCTGACTGCACAGTCGATCAGGGCTCGTTCGGCTCGAAGAGCTCAGCGCTCGGCGGGATGACCTGATCCCCAGGTGCTCGCAGGGGAGTCGAAGAGGCCGACGAGGCTGATTCGGATGCCAGGGCGTACGCCAGCGACGATTCATCCCCCTGTTCAGTCCTGACGATCACTTCACCGTCAGCGTTCCGCAGCACGACCTGAATCACGCTCTGCTGTTGCCCACCCAAACCGGTGGTTGTTTGTTCCTGGCCCTGGTACACATCCAGCACGAAGACGCCCATATCGATGCGGATACGCCCGGGCAGCTCGCTGATGCCCTCTGGCAAATCACCAGGGGTTGCCTCATTACTCAGTGATTCAACCACCTTGCCAGCGTCAGCGACCGGGACGGTGGCCGTGTCGAACGCAAGCAGATCGCCGGAAACCCGCACGCTCGCCGAGAGCATGTCGCCGGGCGAGACCGTAAGGGTCGATTTGCGATAATGCCCGTAGTACATCTGATAAAGCTCGACCGTGGCCCGGGCGGGCGCCGTGTCGCCCTCGTTCCCGAGATTGGTCGAGGTCAAGAAGAAGTACTCCCGTGCCCCCGCTACAACGGGCTCGGACCACGATGACCAATCACCCCGGGCGATGGGATCACGGGTCAGGGCCTGCTGAGCAGCGTCGTCCGGGTCAAGTTCAGCACTCTTACGGAACAACGGGTTGTTGACGGCCACGCGGGTGCGATAGCGGTAAGTCGCCCCGGGCTCAACCCCCAGATCGTGGGCCCAAAGCTCGATCGCTTCTTCTTCCAGCACGGACCGCACATCGCGTGCTGAGGTCCGGACGCGAGCAGCGCCCGCATCATCTTCTACCCCGAGATCCTTGAGTTCGGTCTCGAGCCGCGTGATGGTCTCACGCACACGCTCGATGCGCTGACGATTCCGATCATTCGTGGTGTTGGGAGGACGCTGGGTTGTGCGTGGATCGCTGGTTTTGCCACCACCTGGACGCGGATCGCGTGTGGTCTGGGGGTTTTGCGGGTTGTTCAGTCGCTCAAGCTCACCACGGGCTCGTTCGAGCTGGCGTTGGAGGCGTCTGATCTGTTCGCTCTCAGTTGCCCCCTCCATCTCAACCCGCTCGCTGGGAGGCACCCAGGCCGAGCCGGCGATGGTCGGGGGGAACATCGGGCGTGCAACATCGTCAATGGCTCGTGACGCGTCGCCAATGACGGTCACCAGTTCCTGCAGACCTGATTCGCTGCTGATCGCATTTGTCGGGATTGGTGTGTGTGGCGGTGTCTGGATCGATTCGGAGGCAGACCATGAGCCATCGGGCATCAGACGCTGACGCTCAACCTCGAAGCCGAGGATCGCGATCCCGGTCGCCGACCAGAACCGACGGGGGATGGCGCTGCCACCGTTCTCACCATTGAGAACCGCTTCAAGCTCGGTGCCGCTGAATGTCGCCTCGACGCTAATCGACGCAAAGTCATACGGCTGCTGTGAGGGAATGTAGTCGGCGTACTCGGGCACAACCTGCACGGCGTACGGATCGAGCGTGGCCCACTGCGACACGGCGATCGGGGTCGAGGTGGCGGGAACATCGAGCGCCGCAACCGGCCCACTGTCGATCCCCTTGACCTCCTTCACATCGGTGCCGGTCGCCGTCGCGATATCAACACCATCCCCGAGCGGGCTCGAGAGAGCCAAACGAGATGCACCGGCGTTCTCGAACGCGTTGTTGTAACGCTCAACGAGATCGACGGGCTGCACATCGGGTAACGCTGGGTTCAAGTCGGTTATCTGGCTCTGGAGCTGGTTGGCCTGCGACTCAAGCGAGGTGTAGACCTGAGCCGGAGCGATCGAGCGGCCGCCATCTTCGATGTTGTTGGGTGTGGTCACAAACTGCAGCGCGATCACCCCAAGCAGGATGACCAGCACGAGCCCGAGCACAATCTTCTCGATGTGCTGCTGAATAGGGTTGACGCCTTTGAGTTTCATATCGTTCTCGCTTGTGTGCGTGAAAAACCGGGTTCGCTATCCTGGCCTGAATCGGTATCCGAATCTGGGTTCAGCCTTCGGCGTCGCCAAGGGCCTGAGTGACGGGGACGCCGAGTGCTTCCTTCACCGGGTCGGGCATGAGCGGGGCGACCCAGGAACGCAGCCACACGGTCTCGATGGTCATCGAGACCCGCACGACATGGTCCTCGCCGTAGTAGTAACCCTCTTGCAGTTCTTCCCAGACATCTACAGCCTGCAAGTCGAGATCCAGCACGGTCATGAAGTTCACCTTGCCGATCGCGTCGATGAATCTGGGCAGGTCTTTGGAGCTGACCACAGCGACGACCTCAACGGTGCGCAGGTCGTATGGGCTGCCCGGCTGAGCCGACTCGCGACCGGTGATGCTGGCTGTTGACTCGGCAACAGGGTCAGCCGCGCCGCCGCGAATGGCACGCCCGCCACCGAACGCATCAGCGGCTTCGCTCTGATCCAGATCAAGGCCCGAGACCCTGATCAGATCGATGCGCTTGACTGGCGCTTCGGGCACCGACATCGCCCCCGAGGCGGCGTTGGAGTTGGCCAGTGCAGCCGCGTCGAGGATATCGCTCACGATCCAGTAGTCCCACAACCAGGTGAACGCAACGCTCTCGGTGATCTGGCTGGGCGACCAGTTGGCGGCGGGGATAATCGAGTGCCCCTCACGCGTTGTAGTCGTGGCCTCACCGGTGGGACTGCCGTTCACGAACGCGCTGGTATCGCAGAAGAAGGTCAGCGACTTGGCCTGCCCGATGTACGCACTGAGGCGACGAGCGGTCAGTTCGTCTTCGAGACGCTTCTTCTGATCATCGGTCAGGTTCCCATCAGCATTGGCGCTCTTAAACTCCTGCTCGAGTTGGATCTTGGCCTGCTCGATGGTCTGCACCAGCGTCTCAGGGTTGGGCGGCGAACCTGCATTCAGTCGCTGCAGCTTGCGTCGATAGACCGAGGGGGAGTCCTGCGTGCCAGCGATCGCTTCGCTCATCGCGCGCCCAAGACGGGCGCGGGTGCGGGGATCGGACGCCTCGGGAAGCAGCCCGGGGACCAGCTCAACATGGTCGCCCTGGTTGAACGCCTCACCACGCTCGGCCACCTCGCTCACCTGGGCGATGCGGGCATCCTTGGCCTGCTTATAGAAGTTGGTCACCGCGGTGTTTGGTGCGCGAGATTCGCTGATGTCCTGCTCACCCTCAAGGACGGCGGGCAGGGCGTAGTTCACACGCCCACTGGAGGTCAGGCCACGCTTTTCTTTGTCATACGCTTCCTTGACCTTAGTCTGGACCTTGCTGTTCCACTTGCCGGCGAACACATAGCCCGTCGGCAGCAGCGCCAGGATCAGCACCACCGAGATCACGATGATCAGATTGCCTTTGATGAAATCGAGCACTTTACTCACGGCTGATCTCCGTTGTTCGCGTTGGTGGTATCGTCCATCGGGTCGATGACCGCGTACCAGGTGATGGTGACCGTCGTGCTGGCCTGCTCATCCGAGCCTGAAACCGACCGATCGCGGTCCTCGCTCGGATTGATGATCGGGGCGATCGAATCGATATTGGTTGTGCTCCGACCGACATTCGGGCGATCATCGATGATGCGGCCGGTCGCCCCACCTCGGTTGGGCCTGGTCGACCCACGCCCGGTGGTGGTTGAACCATCTTCCCATGGCTCGGCTTGGCTCATCACGATCGTGTAGGGGGCGCTATCGCGCTGCATCTGGTTTCGCAGGACCGGCTCGACCTGATCGAGCAGGAACACGTCCGCATCCGCGAGCGGGATCTCAAACTGAGCGGCCACCTTGATGCGACGCTTGTCCTGAATGGGACGCAACGCCGGATCGACATTCTCAATCGGGTCGGTTTGTGCGCCGCGGGGCGTACGGGCCGAACTGTTCGGAACCGCGTCGGGGGCGGTCAGGTACTCGCTGCTCAGTCCGATGAGCTTCATCGCTTCATGCTCACGCAACGCATCAGCCAAACGCGGGTCGTTCTCCGCCGCCGCCTGAGCGTTCTCCCCGACCATGCTGATCAGGCGTGCGGTGTCCTCAAGAATGCTAGTGTAGTACCCACGCCCATCGAGCAGCCCCACGATCTGAGCACCACGCAGGTCCGCTTGAGCACTGTCGGTGACGCCTGCCTCTTCCGCATCACCTGCCAAGGTGCGGGCTTCGTTGGAAACCGTCGCCAAAATCTGCGGCTTGCTCGCGCTCTGGAACGCGTTGTCGTCAAGCAGCGGGCGAATGAACATCGCACCGGCGGCTGCGGCGGCCAGCCCGGCCGCGGTCGCGAAGTACGGGACCTTGCGCTTCCACATCGCTTCCTTGATGACCTGCACGGGCATCAGGTTGGCCTGCATGGGTGCCTGGTCGAAGCTCTGGAGCACACAGCCGTACGCCGTGGCGAGATTGAAGCTCGCGGCCTGGAACTCGCCGGCCTGCGGGCCGTCCATCGAGATTTTCTTGAACTGCTCCAAGCGGTAGACATCCATGCCGGTTTGCTGCTTGAGGTACTTGCGCAAGCCGGGCAGGCGGAAGGTCGAGCCCAGACCGACCAGTCGCTTGAGGTCCGCGTCGGGGTGCACCGACTGGTAGAACCCGATCGAACGCTGGATCTCCTGCACGATGTCGCTGAACACCGGACGCATCGCCTGGAATACATGGCGGGCGTGCTTGGATTGCTCCGCTTCTCGTTTGAGCTTCTCGGCCTTGGAGTAGCTGAGCTTGAAGGCGCTCACGAGCGCTTCGGTGAACTGATGCCCACCGATCGGGAAGGTTCGCACCCAAACGCGACCCGCCTCGGCGATGATCATGTCGGTTGCGACCGTCCCGATGTCCAGAATAATGGTCCCGGGCGTGTCGGCGGTGAACCCCAGATCCACGGCCAACGCGTTGTACGCGGCGATGGGCGAGAGCGTCACCAGGTCCGGGGTGAGCCCGACATCGGTCAGCATCGAGAGCTGATCCATGATGCGCTGGCGGGTGACGGCGAAGATGCCAACCTCCACATCGGGCGAATCGGGCGAAACAAAGGTCTGGTAATCCCACTCAACCTCTTCGAGCGGGAAGGGGATCTGCTGGACCGCCTCGAACTTCACGATGTCGGGCACCTTCTTGGGCTCGACGGGCGGGAGCTTGGCGAAGCGTGCGAAGCTCTGGTGCCCCGGGAGCGACACGGCGATGCGTGCGTTGCTCAGATCGTGCTGGTTGACGAGCGTGCCCAGCGCCACACGCATCGCGTCGGTCTGGTCGAGCTCGGGGGTGGAGAGCACTTTGGGGTGATTGATGACGGCATAATCGAGCACCTTGTACTCACCGCCGTCGTTCTCGAGCTTCAGGGCCTTGATGGCGCCGTAGCCCATCTCGATGCCCCAGCAGATATTCGAAGAAGCCATGGGATCTCCGGGTTAGAAACCGAATGAATCGATCAGCGACCGTGCCTGGCGCACGATCGGAGGGGTGCAATCGTACCCGCTTTGGGGTAGACACGCACACGATACGATATGGGCGCAACCCTGTTCCTTTTCAAAGGGGGCTTGTGACACGCGTGTGACATTGCCAACCCAGCAGGAACAGCGACAATCAGCGATACACAGCAACGCTTGCCGACGAAACGAACGCGGTGCCCTTGGGGTCCATGGTGGCGGCGTAGTTGAGCACATCGATCTGGGTGGGCTCAACGGTGCGCATCATGGCGGTGATATTGCCAATTGAGCACCAACGGGTGGGGTTCTGCTGCCAGGCCATGGAGCTGATGAGATCGTCGATCTTGCGATCCGCAACGAGCTTGAGCATCTCCTGATCGTGCTGAGCCACCTTGGAACGGAACTGCTGAGCCTGCTCGTCTTCCCCTGCGAGGGGCTGCTGATCGCCGAACGCGGGCCCGACATGGCTCAAATCAGCCGAACTCACGATGAGGGTCTTGCCCCCCACTTCGCCGATCGAGGCCTTGAGGGCCTCAACGAAGGGATCGAGACCGAGCCCGTTTTCGTCGTAACTCTCGCCGTTGTTAACAGTTGGGTCATGAATCAGTGCGGCGAAGACCTTGGGGTACTCGCCGTTCTCGTCCTTGCCGAAAACATGCTGTATCCACGGGATGTGCAGCTCGATGGAGTGCTCGTTCTCGTGATCGTAGCGATCGGCGAGCATTTTCTGAGTTTGTTCGTCACCCAGCTTGGCCTTCATGGACTCGAGCAGCTGCTGATCGATTTGGCAGGTGCCCAGCGGAGTCTCGAAACCCTTGTCACAGCCGCAGATACCTGTGGATTGACCGAAATGATTGGTACCCAGGATCACGATGCGATCGGGTCGGTCCACGACCCGCATGCGCCCGTAGATATGGGCGTAGTTCATCCAGCCACGCACATAATCGAGATGCGGAGCGATGATCGCGGCTGGGAGCGACTCGAGACTCGGCGTTTCGCTGTCTTTCAGGGCCTCGTCGATCCACGCATCAATTTGTTCGGCAAGTTTTTGGGCACCCATCTCCTGCTTCTGCTCGTCGCTCGCCTCGCCGCCCAGGGCGTGGGTGACGAGCATGTCCGCCATCTGGGCGGTCGAACCGGGGGGAAGCGTGTCTTTTTCGTCGAACTGATCCCGCATTTTTTGGGCGAGGGCCTCGTAGTTAGGCCCATAGATGAGCCCGGCATCGTCAAGCTGGGCCACCAGCTGCTCAAGCATGGGGCGTTGGAGCCCCTGACCGGCTTCCGCGACGATCTGATCGATGGTGCGTGAGCCGTCCATCATGGGCAGCACGGTCTGGAACGCCGGGTGCGTCACGACCATTTTGGTTGAGATCTGCTGTGCGTCTGCGATGCCCAGCATGGTGATCTGCTTGCCCTCGGGCCCGTTGACGGGCACAGGGCCCCCCCGAACGCGTCGCAGCTTGGGATTATTCTGATGCTGCGCATCGGGATTGAACTGTGGCTGTGCGGGTTGTTCGGGTGGGGTCTGGGACATCGACGCTCCTCTGCATCTGATCTTGACGCCGCTTCGGGGGCTCTGGAGAGCACCCAAACGGTGAATGGGTATTGCCTTGTGGGTCAGTAGTGTAGGGGATGGGGTAGACCAAATGAATTACGCTGCTAAACTTGTCGTCCCGCGCTGCGCAAGTCAGCACGGGGCTATTCCAGTTGCAACCCCTGCGAAGGCAATTGCTTACCCGATCATCTCGGGTGCGAGCGTTCGCGAGACGAATCAGTGCGAGGCAGCGTCATGATCGACACACTTCAGGCCGGCGACACCGTGAAATGCACCATCAGCAAGGTGCCCAACAACCATGGCTCGCGTGCAACGATCACGCGTCTGATGCGCCGCGATCCCGAGATCAAGCGTGGACTCGCTCGTGCTCAGCGTATGCGTCGTCAGCGCATGCACGCGTACATCCGCGGCGGACGCATGTGGTACTCACGCGAGAAGGCCGCCCAGATCGCGATCTGCGAGCAAGGCAACAGCTGGTCGATGCGTTTCACGCACGATATCGCCCCCGATATCGCATCGGTCGAGCAGTACCTCTCGATTGAGAAGGCCTGATCAACGCGACAGCGTACAGAATAAATCGACCCGCTCATTGAGCGGGTTTTTTCATGACCACATCGCATGGGACTACCATTCCCGCACAGGAAAGACACCCCACACGTTGGAGGAAACCAATGGCACGCAATAGCTCGATGATCTTCCCCGCTGCTCTGATCCTCATCATGGGCACAACCCTGATCGGTTGCAGCGAACAGAACAGCAGCGGCGCTGCACCGCAGTCCGCTCCCGATGCGGCGCACGATCACGCACACGACGGCCACGACCATGACCATGACCACGATCACGGCGACAGCGATCGCCAGCCCGATACCTACACCGGGATCCGAGGCGAAATCTCACGCATGCCTGACACAGACGGCCCCAGCAAGGAAGTGCATATTCACCACGAGCAGATCCGGAACTTCAAGACCAAGGACGGCATCGTGAATATCGATTCAAAGGGCATCGCGGGCATGAAATCTATGACCATGCCCTTCCCGCTCGGTGAGGGCGTCACGCTTGACGGCTTCGACACAGGGGACAAGGTGGAGTTCGACTTCGTCGTCAACTGGGGCAACAACCGCCCGGCCTGGGAGATCACCAAGATCACCAAGCTCCCCGCAGACACCGAGCTTGATTACACCAATGCCATCGAAGAGGCGATCGATGATCTGAAAGATGCCGCTGAGGACATGATGGACCACAGCGACCACGACCATGATGATCATGGCCACGATCACGACGGCCCATAACCTGTCGACAACCGGTTGAAGAACAAGACACACCCCCCAGGGTGTGTTTTTTCATGGGTGATCTGTGTGACGAGCCCGGTATACACCATCTGCATATACAGAAAAAACCCGGCACTCAGCCGAAGCCGAGCGCCGAGTCTCGTGGGGGTCTTGGTTGGCAAGTGATGGCGGAAGAAAAACCGCAGTCAGCATGACGAATCATGCGTTGGTTCATTTCATTCGCGTTCACTTTATTCATCACCCATGCGAGACCTGCGTGGGTGGATTTGACATTCATCTATTCGACGCTGATACCCATGGGGTTTCATTGGCCAATAGATTCTTCGGCAATTTGTACGCCCGTTTTCATCGCTGGTTGCATTCAGATCTCGAATCCCAGCGATATTGGACGCAATCTATGTTTATGGGTGGAATCATGCAGACGGGTCGCCCTTGAGACGCTTGATCACCATCTGCAAGTCTGACCAGACTTTGCGCCGGTTGTCCTCGGTATATGAACGCAGCAGGTACGCGGGGTGGTAGGTCGGCATGACCTCGATCGACGGGAAGCCGTCGGCTTCATGGTCGCTGATGATGCCCTGTGCCGTGGCGGGTGGGGGGAACGCGTGCCAACGACCACGCAGCGCCCGCATCGGGCTGGTGGTGCCCAGCAGCAAATGGGACGCGGGCAGCCCGAGCGTAACGATCGCCTTGGGCTGGATGATGCGAATCTGCTCGAGCAGGTACGGTGCGCAGAGGCGTGCTTCTTCGCTTGTCGGCGTGGCGTTGTTGGGCGGGCGGGTCTTGAGCACATTGCAGATATAGACCGTCTCGCGGCTGTAACCCATCGCGACGATCATCTTTTCCAGCAGCTGCCCCGCACGCCCCACAAATGGGCGGCCCGTGAGGTCTTCCTGCTCGCCAGGGGCCTCGCCGACGAACATCAGGTCCGCGTCGGCGGCACCCTCGCCGAAGACGATGTTGGTGAAGCCCGTGTTAAAGTGTTTGTGCGGCGCATCCTGCTCGTAGCGCTCTCGCAGGGCATCCAGACGCGATTGGGCATCGGGGTGAGACTCGCTGATCGCTCGGAGCGTGGCCAGATCGGTCGCTGGGGGGAGCGAAGTCGCATTCGGGCCCGGGGTTGCCGGCTTGGGCGCACTGGGCATGAACTCGGGATGCTCGACGGGCTTGGCCTCAACCTCCATCGCTGGCTGTTCATGTTCTTGTGCTTGCTCGATCTGTGGGGCTTGCCCAAGCGGCAGAAAATCGACCCCGAGCAGTTCGGTGGTTCGTGCGTGCTGGGCCATGAGTCTTCGCACATCGGTGGTCATACAGGCATGGTAGCAAACAACCCCGCGCGTCTGGCGGGGTTGCTGTGTGTGCGTTTGTGTTTTCCGGTGATCAGCCGTCGCTGGGTGGCTGGGTTGGGATGTTCTCTTTGAGATCTTCGACGGTGTCCTCGATGGCGTCCGAAGCGCCGTCGATCGTCTCGTCGATCTGTCCCTCGGCCTCATCGATCAGCTCCTGCAGGTCATCGTCGCCGCTCTGGTCGTCGCCATGATCACGGGGGCCGTCGGCGTGGGGCGTCTGTGAGCCGGTTGCCGTGGGAATCTTGGGCCCGGTGGCTACGGGCAGGAATGTCGCTGCGACGGCACCCACGATGATCCCGAGAATCAGGCCTGGGAGGAACGCGTGTGTGAAGCTGCTGCTTGAGTTGTTGCTATCGCTCATTGGTATGTAACCCTGTGCTGTCGGCGGACATCGCTTTCAATAGTGCATCGGCGAGTTGATGGGTGTGGCTTGATCTTGCCTCTCGCATGATATCGGTTTCGGGCTTCTGGGTGCCGATTCATCTGTTAAACGAGGGATTGTTGCCCATCTTGGAGGTCTTTCAGTCGCTGCGGACCATAACTACCTCGTCAATTTCCGCCCCACGGGCGTGGGCGTAGCCCCGTTCCTGTCGCAGCAGGGCAAATCCGTTGCGCTCCATGACCCTGATCGACCCCGCGTTGTCGAGTGCTGCCCGCCCAAATAGGGGACGGACCTGCTCGATATGCAGGAACTGCCGGAGGGCCTCAGTCGCAATGCCTTTGCCCCAGTAATGATGGTCGACCCAGTAAGTGATCTCCCGATCGCCATCCATGTCGAAGCTGATAATGTGCCCGACCAGCACGGGTACTGTGTTGGTTTGGACGAGTTCGATGCTTCGCTTGAGGATTGAGTCACTGGCGAGCAGCTTGGCCCAGTGGGCATCGTGGGCCGCCCGGTCGGCAGGATCTTCGTGAATGAAGGCGGCCATCTGCTGGGCGGGTGGGTGCTGGAGGTGGTCATAGAACAACGCGATATCGCGGGTCTCGACCGGTCTGATGTTGATTGCGTGGGGCCTCATCAGTCGAACTCGTCGATCACCGAGGCGATCTCCAGGTTCTGATCCTCAGCATCCTTGAGCTCCATCTCGACCTCACCCTCGCTCATCGAGACGCTCACGCGTTGATCGCGCACAAGGACCAGGATCGCAAGGAACATCCCCACGCATTCAGAGCGGGTCTTGCCCACGATTGCGCTGCGCAGGGTCATCGTGCCGGTTCTCCCCGAGTTGATGCGCTGCTGGAGCTGTTCGAGAATATTGCTGGCGTGTACTTCCAGAGGGGTATCGTCGCTCAGGACCTCGTGTTCGCCCAGGCGGTCGAAGTTGACGCTCGCGAGGATCTGCCTGAACGCCTCGACCAGGTCGCTCAGGTCAAGGTCCTCCATCTCCAGCTCGCCCATGTCGTCGACGGCATCGCGGACCGCGTCGTTGTCGACGCCCGCGGCCTTGACCGGGTAGCGCTGCTCCCAGATCGTCTGACGCTGCTGCAGCGCATCGGCGGCATCACGGTATTTCTTGTATTCCAGCAGCTGCTTGACCAGCTCGGCGCGGGGGTCGACCCCGGGCTCGTCCAGATCGGTGACCGCCTCAGGATCATCGCCGCGATCCCGGCGTTCGGCCTCGGCAGCAAGAATGCGGGATTTGACCTCCATGAGCGTGGAAGCCATCACCAAGAACTCCCCGGCCACATCGATGTCGATCCGGTCCAGCTCGTCGAGGAACCCGATGTACTGATCGGTGATGGTCGAGATCGGGATGTCGTGGATATCGACCTCATGGCTGCGGATGAGGTAGAGCAGAAGGTCCATCGGACCCTCAAAGGCATCGAGTCGCACGCGGTAGGGCTGGCTCATGGGATGAGTGTAGCCGATTTGACTCGAAGATTGGCTTAGAATCGCCGCATGACCAACCTCCATCTCCCCGCGCCCTCTTCCCACGCGTCGCAGTTCCTGCTCGATCCAGACATCGTCTATCTCAACCACGGCTCGTTCGGTGCCTGCCCACGATCGGTGATCGGGGCCCAGCAGGCGCACCGGGATCGGGTCGAGGCGGACGCGATGCGGTTCTATATCTATGACCTATGGAAGGACATCGATCGATCACGCTCATCGCTCGGGGAACTGGTCAACGCGGATGCCCAGGACCTGGTCTTTGTGTCCAACGCCACAAGCGCCGTTGCAACAGTGATGGGCAATATCGATCTCAAGCCCGGCGATGAGATCATCGTCAACCGATTCGAATACCCGGCATGCATCAACAACCTGCGTCGGACATGTGAGCAAAGCGGGGCAAAGCTGGTCGTCGTCGATCTGCCATGGAACCCGATCGATGAGGATTCGGCGATCGACGCGATCATGAGCCAGGTCACCGATCGCACACGACTGGCGATGTTCAGTCTCATCACCAGCGCCACGGCGATTCGTCTCCCCGCCGAACGGCTGATTCGCGAACTCAGCGCCAAGGGCGTGGAAACACTGCTCGATGCGGCCCACGGGCCCGGGTGTGTGGCGATGGACATCAAGGCATGGGCCCCGACCTACTGCACCGGAAATGCGCACAAATGGTTATGTGCGCCCAAGGGGTGCGCGTTCCTCTATGTGCAGCACGACAAACAGAGTGGGTTCCGCCCGCTGGTCTTGTCCAACGATGCGTATGACCTGGAGCCGGCGATCGAGCGGTCGGGGCGGAGCGCGTTCAACCATGAGTTTGATTACATGGGCACCGACGATCGCACCGCGATCATGACCGTCGCCGACGCGATCGGGGCGTTGGGGACCTTCTATAAAGGCGGGATCGAAGAGCTGATGCGTCACAACCGGGCGATGTGCCTGCAGGCGCGCGATCTGCTGTGCGACGCGTTTGGAACCAAGCCGATGGTTCCCGATTCGATGCTCGGGCCGCTGGCGGTGGTCGACATCCCCGCGCCGGGCCTGAACCCGCGTGAGCTGCGCGAGCGTTTGATGTCGGACTACCGGATCGAAGCGATGATCGTCCCGAACCCGGACGGGGTCACCCCCATGATCCGGGTGAGCCCGCAGGTGTATAACAGCATGGAGCAGTATCAGTACGCCGCCGATGCGATTCGTGCGATCATCGGTCTCTGAGTCTGCGTTATGTATCCTTCAGCTCGGCGACGCAGGGTGAGCCGTACCAGCCGTAGAACGACCAGGCGTCGAGATCGTCGGCCTTGAACCCGAGCTTGGCTTCCTCGACGCTGGTCGCATCGAGCCAGAGCAGTTGGCGGGGATCGTCGGCATCAGCGTCAACGCGGTCCATGGTGGCATCGATAAGCACGGCATCGGTGTGCTCGAACCTGGCCTCGCCGGGCCCGATGGCGAGGATGAACATGCGTCCGACCCACTCGTCGGGGATCTCGGGGTCGTCGAGGCGGCGCTGCTCGTACTCCTTTTCCAGCCGGGTCAGCTCGCCCAGGGGCTCATCGCAGGTGATGACATACATCTCGGGCTTGAAGACGCCCGCCTTGACGCCCGGGTCGGTGGCGAAGAGGGCTTTGCCCTCGTCGATGTCCCCGGTGGAGAAGACGAAGATCCCACGATAGGTCGGGTCGATGCGGGGCTCGGCGAGCGGGCCGGCGATGAGCAGGTCCCCCGCTTCGGCCATGATGCCCATATTTTCAAAGTGCCCCTGCATCGCGTTCCCCATCTCTTCCTGAGAGAGCTTCTCGGGTGTGTCGAGCACGAGGTAAGAGAAGATGTAGGACTGGTCGGCGGTTTCGGGCTGGGGCTGGCCCTGGCCGCTCGCGGGCATCCCCATCCCCGCGAGCGCCAGAACGGCCAGTTTTCCCCAGAGTGTGCGTGCTGTGTGCTTCATGCCCGTGATCTACCGGCAAAGGTGGGCGGGCGTTGCAGCCCCCCCGATTCGGAGCGAGAAGTCGGGTATCGGGAGCGCTATCCTGTTGGCCCGGCTGAATTTCCAGTTTTTGGCCCTCAGCGGGCACACGCACACTTCTCAGGGAGAGACACCCCATGCTCGGACGCGTCTTCAAAGCATATGACATTCGCGGCACCTACCCCGACCTGCTGACCGACCAGATGGCATGGCAGATCGGATGCGGGACGGCCAAGTTCCTGCTCGAAGAAGCAGAGCAGGACGGGGAAACGACCCCGATGATGAAGAGCGTCATCGTCGGGCGTGACATGCGAGTCTCCTCACCCAAGCTCCGCGACGAGCTGGTGCGGGGGCTGACCTGCAACCACGCCTCGGTGATCGACCTCGGGCTGGTCGACACCCCGATGATGTACTTCGCCATCAACTACCTTGACTGCGCCGGCGGCGTGGTCGTGACGGCATCGCACAACCCCCCTCAGTACAACGGGTTCAAGATCTCCAAGCGTAAGGCCAAGCCCGTCGGCGAGCAGACCGGCCTGAGCGTGGTCCGCAAGTACGCGGCCATGACCGACAAGAACCTGACCCCGCAGGACGGCACGAGCGTCGAGCTGCGTGACCTGTGGACCGCGTATGCCAAGCATGTGCGCAAGTTCATGGATCTGGGGGATCGTGATGCGAGCAAGCCGCTGAAGATCGTGGTCGATGCGAGCAACGGCATGGCGGGCACGATGTGCCCGAATGTGTTCGGCAAGAAGGGCGAGGCGGTCGAGGGGCTCGAGATCATCGAGATGAACTTTGACAACACCAAGGGCGAGTTCGCCCACGAGCCCAACCCGCTGGTCGCAGCGAACCTTGAGCAACTCCAGGCCGAGGTCATCAAGCAGGGTGCCGATCTGGGGCTGTGCTTCGATGGCGACGCGGATCGGTGTGTGGCGGTCGATGAACAGGGCCGCATCGTGCCCTGCGACATCATGACGGCCTTGCTGGTCCCCCACTTCCTCCAGCAGCAACCCGGCAGTGCGATCGTCTACGACCTGCGTTCGACCAAGGCCGTCAAGGAAGAGATCGAGAAGCACGGGGGCAAGGCCCTGCGTGGTCGCGTGGGCCATGTGTTCATGAAGCAGCTGCTGGCGGAGAACAACGCGATCTTCGGCGGTGAGCTCTCGGGCCACTTCTACTTCCGCAAGAACTTCAACGCCGACAGCGGCGCCATCGCCATGGCAACCTTCCTGACCGTGCTGGCCCACGCGGGCGAGCCCATGAGCAAGCTGGTCGAGCCGCTGATGCGCTATGTGCAGTCCGGCGAGGTGAACTTCGAGAACGAGGAGCAGGACGAGGCCCTCGATTCGGTCATGGAGACCTTCGGCGATCGCGGCGACATCGACGAGCTCGACGGCGTGACGGTCGACTGCTTCGACACCGAGGGCTGGTGGATGAACATCCGCAAGTCCAACACCGAGCCGCTGCTGCGTCTGAACATCGAGGCCAAAACCCAGGAGCTGCTCGACGAGGTGTACGCCGAGGTCACCCCGTTGCTGGGCACCAAGGTCGATCACTGATCGAGCTGCTCGGAGCGAGACAACTTGAACTATGAAAAAGGGGACTGGCCGATGCCAGTCCCCTTTGTTTGTGCGATGAGGCCCGATCAGCAGCCGAGGCTGAAGTTGCTCAGGAACACTGAGACATCGAAGAAGTTCCACTGATTGTCGTTGTTCAGATCGGCATCGGGGCTCTCGGCCGCGAAGTCCGCGAGGAACTGGGACACATCGAAGAAGTTCACCATGCCATCGAGGTTCGCATCGCCCGGGCAGGTCTGACCCACACGCACCTCGGTGCCGGTGTTGATGACCCGAGTGATGAGGCCCGAGGGAGGCGCGGGGATGTTCAGTGCATCAAACTTCCCGGTGATGCTGCTGCCCTCCATGATGGTCCGTGCCCAGAAGCCCGCGGGAACGAAGCCATCTATGAAGACAACATTGAGGGTGCCGTCGAGCTCGATCGTGCTGGTGCTGTCGAGCAGGTCGCTCGTGGAGCCGTCCACCTCGGCCTCGAAGACCGAGCTCTCGGTGTAGGTCACCGGCTGGGAGGCGAACATCGTGCCGATGCTCATGCCCGGCGCGGTGGTGCCGCGGTTTGTGAACGGCGCATCAATCGAGCCGATGCCCTCGAGGCGCTGATTCTCGCCCATGGTCGCCATCGTGGCATCGCCGGAGATCAGGATGCGTGCACGAGAGGAAAATGAGTTCAGCAGCACCGAGCCGTTCCCCCCCAGCTGTGAGTCGTCGAGCCAGACGAGCTGGGTCAGGCTCCCGCTGCCTGTCTCGTTCACGATGATTGCCTGCTCGTTGGTCACGCCATTGCGGATATTGAGCGATGCTGCGTTCACGACTCCAATCGTGGCGTTGCACTCCACATTGTCGAGGGTCGAGCTGGTCGCCTGAACGCGCCCCCCGTTGATCGTTTCGAGCTGACCGCCGACGATGCTCGCTGTCTCGAGATCGACGAGCGTGTCTGGCCCGTTCGCGCTGATCTGACCCGAGGGCCCCTGAGTTACGGTGATCGAGTTGAAATCGAGCTCCGCCCCATTCACGGCCGTCATCGTGGCGTTGTTGGCCTTGTCATTGATATTCAGAAAGATCGTGTCCGATGGTAAATCTGCGCGGATCGTCCCGTTGTTGATCATCGCGGCTTCGATGCGCCCGAACCCGCGGATGGTATGGTTCGCGGTGTTGGTTGCCATCGAGTCGTTGACCGTGCGGATGCGAGCGCGAGCGTCGAAGCTGTTGAGCACCACCTGCCCGTTCCCGTTGAATGCGCCGTCGTTCACAAAGTCGATCCCCGTCAAGCTCCCGAAGCTGTCCGGGTTGATGGTGATGGTGCCGTTGTTGGTGATCGAGTTGGAGATCGAGAGCGTGACGGCATTGAGGACATGCATATCACCGCTGAAGCTGACATCATCGAGCGTGGAGTTGACCGCTTCGATGAGCCCGCCGTTGATGGACATCAGGTCGCCGCCGAGGATGACGGATGAGTTGAGATCGATGCCCGAGCCCACGCCGCTGGCGATGATCTCGCCACCGCCGGTCTGATCGACCGTGACGCTCGCGAAGTCGAGCCCCGCGCCATCGACGGCTTCCATGGTGGAGTTGTTCACCTTGCTGTCGAAGTTCAGGAAGATCTCGTTCCCGGGGTTGTCCGCCCGCACGAGCCCATCGTTGATGAGCGCCGCTTCGATCCGACCGTATCCGCGGATAGTATGGCTCGCGGAGTTTGTCATCGTTGCACCCGGTCCGGTCCGCAGGCGTGCGCGGGAATCGAGGCTGTTGAGCACGACTTCGCCGTTGCCAAGGAAGGAGCCGGTGTTCTCGAAATCGAGCTGCGTCGGGCTCCCGAAACCGTTGGGGTTGATCGTGATGACGCCGTTGTTGACAATCGAGTTGAAGACATCCAGCGTCGTTGCATTGGCAATATTGTGCGGGCCGGTCATGGACACGCCATCATATGTCGCGTTGATGATCTCAACGCTCGCCCCGCCACTCGCGTTGATCTGACCACCGGTAACACTGGTTCCATTGAAATCGATACGCGAACCGGCTCCGTCCGCCTGGATCTCCCCGATTGGCGACTGCGTCACAGCGATGGATGCGAAATCAAGAATCCCACCACCAGTCGCCATCATCATCGCGTTGTTCGTCTTCTGATTGAAGTTCAGTCGGAGTTCTTGCTCAAGAACATTCGCGTGCACAAGACCGTCGTTGATGAAGTCTGCTTCAATCTGCCCGTAACCGCTGATGGTGTGCGTCGCGCTGTTGGTCATCGTGACGCCGACCCCTGTGCGGAGGCGTGCCCGTGAATCGATGCTGTTGAGCACAACTTCGCCCGAGCCCAGGAACGAACCGGAGCTCTCGAAGTCGAGCTGGGTTGCGCTGCCGCTGCTATTCGGATTGACAACGATCACACCATCATTGGTGAGGGAGTTGAACACATCGAGCGTGACTGCGTTGAGTAGGTGCATCTCACCCTGCAGGAAATCGACACCATCAAACGTCGAGTTGGAAATGCGGATCAGCCCATCGTTTGTGGATTGGACATTGCCGTTGTTCAGGGTCGCGTTGCTGAAGTCGACGACCGATCCGGGGCCGTCGGCCGCGATGGTGCCATTGGAGCCCTGGTTCACGCTGATCGACGAGATCTGAAGGTTGCCGCCGCTGCTCGCGCGCATGATGGAGTTGTTTGCCTTGTCGCTACTATTGAGCGAGAGGGTGAGTGTCGCGACATTCGCGTCGATCGTGCCGTTGTTGACCATTGAACCAGTGATCTGCCCGAACCCCTCGATGGTGTGCTGAAGCCCCTGCGTGAATGTGACGCCGGCGCCGGTGCGGATCTGTGATCTCGAGCCGACCGAGTTGAGCAGGATTGTGCCCGTGCCCGTGAGCATGGCGTCGGCCTCGAAGTCGAGCTGCGTCCCGCTGCCTGATGCGGTGGGATTGATGATGATCAAGCCCTCGTTCGAGAGGTCCCCGAAAAGGTTCATCGTATGCGCGTTATTTACCTGGAACACCGCGTCAGGGTTGGTGATGCTCAGCCCCATCGCGTTGCCGGTGGTCGGGAGCGACACCGTGTACGCCCCGGAGAGCCCGAGCTGGGCGTGATCGAGCATGCCCGGCACCGTGCCGACGTCCCACGAGAAGCTGTCGTTCCAGTTTCCATCAACCGGTGAGAGCCAGCTGTGTGTCGGAGCGCCCGCGCTGGCGATGAGCGTACTGATGGAAACCGCCGCGATCGCGCCGGCTGTGCGTGAGTGTGTCGAGTTCATATGTGGGTCCCTTCTCCCGGTTCTTTGATATATACTCGCCGTCCTTGTATCAAGAATGCCCATCCCCTCTGGAAGAGCGATCTCAAACGACGAGCGTCGAGTGTAGCATCCTGAGTACCGATTCCATATCGCAAATCTGGAAGGAAACACCTTGCAGACGGGTGAAATCGGTTCTGTGTGAACTTAGGAAAGCCTGCCACACGCGGCGTGCGTGCTCGTCGCCTTATACGAGCAGATTCATTCAATCTGAATCGTTCATATCGACCAAGATGCAATTGCAGGCAGGGCCACGCATGAACGGCCAAACCACCATAAGACTTATATGGATTCGTTTGAATCCGATCTCGTCGTCAAGCGGGTCTGACGCAGCCAAGGTAGCTCGAACACGATGATGCCCAGCCCTGCACCGAGCAGCATCACGCCGAGCGTGCCGCTCATTAGCGCGACCTGCCAGTTCTCTTTCTCGCGCCATACATCCAACAACTGCTCACGCTCCTCTTCGCTGGGTTCGGTGCGGCGGGTCGTGAGGTCAACCCACGCCCCCTCGCGCTTCGTGAAATCATCGTAAATAAAGCCGAGCGCCAGACTGACGCAGCCCAGACCCAACGCAAGACAGATGATCGCGATGATGCGTGTTAGTTTCATAGCCGAATCATCGGCTCATTGCTGCTTGGCCCACGAATCGCGTAATGACGCGGTCCGGTTGAAGACAAGCTTGTCGGGCGACGAGTCCTGATCAACGCAGAAGTAGCCCTGACGCTCGAACTGGAATCGCCGGATGCCGTCGACCCAATCGGGCTCGTCGCTGGTCTGCTCGGCGATCGTCGACTCGCACTTGGCGCCGCTGATGATCTGCAGCGAATCGGGGTTGAGATCGTCGAGGTGGTCGCCGCTCTTCTTGCCCGGACGCTCAGCCATGTATAGGCGGTCGAAGAGACGCACCTCGGCGTCGATGGCACTGGGCGCGTGGACCCAGTGCAGGGTGCCCTTGACCTTGCGGACCTTGCCGTCGGCATCGGCGGGCGGGTTGTTGCCGCCCTTGGTCTGCGGGTCATAGGTGCAGAAGATCTCCGTGATGTTGCCGTCGCTGTCCTTGGTGTAGTCGGTGCAGGTCACCCAGTAGCCGGCACGCAGGCGGACCTCACGCCCCGGGCCGAGGCGGAAGAACTTCTTGGGCGGGTCTTCCATGAAGTCCTCGCGCTCGATGTAGAGGTCCTTGCCGAAGGGGATCTCTCGGGTGCCGAACGATTCATCTTTGGGGTGGTTTGCAACCGGCATCATCTCGATGCGATCGGCATCCCCGTGCTCACCCCAGTTGGTGATGGTGAGCCTGATCGGGTCGAGCACGACCATGCGTCGCGGGGCCCGATCGTTGAGGTCCTCGCGGATCATGTTCTCCACGCGTCCCATGTCGACCAGGGCGTTGAACTTGGTGATGCCCACATCCTCGGCCAGCATCTGCAGCGACTTGGGCGTGTACCCACGGCGACGGAAACCGGCTATGGTGATCATGCGCGGGTCGTCCCAGCCGCTGACATGGCCCTCGTCCACGAGCTGCTTCATGTAGCGTTTGGACATGTTGGTGTACGAGATCGCCAGGCGAGAGAACTCGGTCTGGCGTGGGTGGTGGATCTTCTCGCCCCACTGGCTCCCCGGGCCGCGGTCTTTGTTGATCGCGTCGATGAACCAGTCGTAGAGCGGGCGGTGGTCCTCGAACTCGAGGGTGCACAGCGAGTTGGTGACGCCCTCGATGGAGTCCTCCAGCCCGTGGGCCCAGTCGTACATGGGGTAGATGTGCCAGGTATCGCCGGTGCGGTGGTGCGTCGCGTTGACGATGCGATACATGAGCGGGTCGCGCAGGTTCATGTTCGACGATGCCATATCGATCTTGGCACGCAGAACCTTGGAGCCGTTGGGGAACTCGCCGTTCTTCATGCGTTCGAACAGATCGAGGTTCTCCTCGACCGGTCGGTCGCGGTGCGGCGAGTGCTTACCCGGCTCCTTGAGGTTGCCACGCTGGGCCCGGATGTCGTCTACGGGCTGCTCGTCGACATAGGCCAGCCCCTTGCGGATCAGCTCGCATGCCCAGTCGTACATCTGCTCGAAGTAGTCCGAGGCGAACTTCACCTCGCCGTCCCAAGGCGCGCCCAGCCACTGCACATCGTGCTTGATGGAATCGACGAAGGCCTGCTCTTCCTTGGCGGGGTTGGTGTCGTCGAAGCGCAGGTTGAACCTGCCACCGAACTCCTTGGCCAGCCCATAGTTGAGCAGGATCGCCTTGGCGTGCCCGATGTGCAGGAAGCCGTTGGGCTCGGGCGGAAAGCGGGTCGTGATGACACTCCGATCGCCCGGCTGCCCCCACTGCCCGCGCTCGATGTCGGCATCGATCATCTGCTGAATGAAATGGCGGGTTTCGGTGGCTTCGGTCATGGCGTATCTCCTATGGCAGAGATCGTACGCAGGAGAAGGGAATTGTGAGGCCCCCGACTCACCAGATCGCGGGATAATCCACGCCGCACTCCGGGCATTGCGAGGGACCGATGGGCAGCTCCGGACCGAAGGACGATTCGAGCCCCTCTAGGTCGTACCCACACTTGCAGCATCGCATCTGCACACTCGCCCCCGGCTTCGCCCCGGCTTGTCGGCGAACGCGTTTCAGCCTCGACCAGAGCGACCGGTGACGCAGCCCGGCACCGGGCGACCACATCAGCCGAAGCTGCTCGATGAGTTTGTATCGCGTGAGGCCTGGGGGGATATCACGCTCGAGCTTGCGCAGTATGTTGATGACCCCTTCACGATTCACATCTCCATTATACGGCTCATCCCGATGCGCCTGCCAAAAGAAAAACCCGCCGACGATCGGCGGGCTGAAAAGCGTGCAGGATGCTGGGCGAACTCAGTCCTCGTCACCATGCCCCGCGAAGGCCGAGATGACCTCCTGCTGGATATGCGGCGGGGTGTTCTCATCGTGCGAGTACTCCATCGTGTAACTCCCCGAGCCGCCCGTGATCGACTTGAGCTCGGTCGAGAAGTTCTGCAGCTCACTGGCCGGGGCCTGGGCTACCACGGTGCACAGGTCGCCCGGGAGCATGCGGGTATCCTGAACCCGCCCGCGTTTGGTCGAGAGATCGCCCGCGATATCGCCCATGCGATCGGAGGGAACGGTCACCTCCAGCTCGACGATGGGCTCGAGCAACACGGGCTTGGCCTTCTGCACGGCATCGATGAAAGCCTTCTTGCCCGCGGTGATGAAGGCGATCTCCTTGGAATCCACATCGTGGTGCTTGCCGTCGTAGACCTCGACCTTGATGCCGTGCATCGGGTAGCCGGCGATGGCGCCGTGCTCGAGCGCCTGGCGCACGCCCTTCTCGATCGCGGGCATGAACTGGCGTGGGATCGACCCGCCCACGGTGGCGTTGACAAACTCGAAGCCCGTGTCGTGGTCGGCGGGGAGTGGCTCGACACGCAGGTAGACCTCGCCGAACTGACCGGCACCGCCCGACTGCTTCTTGTGGCGATGGTGCCCCTCGGCCTTGGCGGTGATCGTCTCCTTGTAGGCGACCTTGGGCACCTCGGTGACCAGCTCGATGCCCATGTTCTGCTTGAGCCGCTCCATCACGACCCGCAGGTGCAGCTCGCCAAGCCCACGCATCACCGTCTGCTTGGTTGCGGCGATGCGCTCGATCACCAGCGACGGGTCCTCGGCCGTCAGCTTGTGGATCGCGCCAGAGAACTTGGTCTCGTCAGCATGGTTCTTAAGCTCGATCGCCAGCCCGTACATGGGCTTGGGCAGGGGCAATGCCTTGAGGTGCACCGAATCCAGATCGTGCCCCTCGTGGAGCACCGCGTCGAAGTGAACCTCGTCGACCTTGCCGATCGCACCGATGTCGCCCGGGCCCAACTCGTCGACCTCGTGGGACTGCTTGCCCTGGCGTTTGAGCAGGTGCCCGATCTTCACGGGCTTCTTGGCATCACCGATGATCAGCTCAGACTTGGCCTTGAGCGTGCCCTGATGGACCCGGAAGACGCCCAGCTTGCCTACGAACGAGTCGGTGGTGCACTTGAACACATGGGCCAGCACGGGCTTGGACGGGTCCGGCTCGGCGGCGAAGGCCACCTCATCGCCGCCGGCCTCGTCACGCTTGAGGAACGGGCGTGGGTTGCCCTCCAGCGGATTGGGCAGCAGCGAGGCGATGACATGCAGCAACTGCTCGATGCCCGCGCCGGTCTTGGCGCTGCAGAACGCGATAGGCACGAGGTGCGACTCTCGGAGCGCCTTCTCGAACACATCGTGCAGTTGTTCCTTGCTGATGTTCTGCTCGTCCCCGTCCTCGAGGTACGTGTTCATCAGCTCGTCCTGCATCTCAACGATCTGCTCGACGATCGCCTGATGGGCATCGACCTCGGACGAGAACAGCGTCGCCCCGTCGCCCTCATCGTCGAAGACCGAGATGGCCCCCTGACGATCAGCCGTGGGCAGGTTGATGGGCAGACACTCCGAGCCGAACTCCTCCTTGATCTGTTCCACAAGCCCTTCCAAGTCGCTCTGCGTGTCATCGATCTTGTTGATGATGATCATGCGGGGCAGGTTGCGCTCCTTGGCGATGCGCATCATGCGGCGCGTCATCGGCGCGATCCCGTCGTGGGCGTCGACGACGACGCAGACGGTTTCGACGGCCGGGAAGACCGAGATCGCCATGCCGACGAAATCCGCCAGCCCGGGCGTGTCGATCATGTTGACCATGTGGCCCTCATGATCGAAGTGCAGCATGCTGGTGCGCAAGGAGTGCTTGTGGTGCTTCTCTTCATCCGACCAGTCGGAGAAGGTGGTGCCGTCTTCGATCGAACCCATGCGGTCGATGGTGCCGGTCGAGAAGAGGAGGCGTTCGGCCAGGAGGGTCTTACCCGATCCTGTTTGTCCTACGAGTGCGATGTTTCTGATATCCGCCGGGGATCTTTGAGCCATGGCTGCCGCCTCCTTTCGGGCGGGCAGTGTCGGCTCGGGTGCGACTGACCGAACGCCAGTCATCGCATCGCGGGCCGGCATCGCCCGCGGTCGGGTTGTCTCGGGCCCGACGATGCGGGTCCAACGAGAAGTGTATCAGCACACAGGAAAATTGGAAGCGAGAACCGGGATGAAACGATCCGGTATTTATTCTTTGCCCATTGAACCAACAGTCGCCGGCTTTGTACCCATTTGAAAGAACCTCGCATGCAACTCAGCGTAATGACAATGAGTAAACGAGAACCGAGACGCCCTCGGTGTCCGCCATGCGATATGGAGTGGGGAGATCAGCTTGCTCGATGAAACCAACCCCGTTTGTGGCGAGTGTGGGCTCGCGCCCACCGATACCCGAGCGACGCGAAAACGCAACGCCCACGGAGGAAATCGGCTCGCGTTCCGGATCTGGCTCCTGCTGATGCTCGCAATGCTGGTGCTGGCCATGCCTTGGGTGCAGACCCGGGTGGGCTGGAAGTTCGCCGAGATCGACTCCAGCACGATCGGCGATCCACGCCCAAGAACGATCCCAATGATCGATCCGCTCGTCCGCTGGCGCGATGTCGAAGCCGCGGCACGGGGCGACCAAGCCGCCATAGAACGCTTGCGATCTGGCATCAGAGAAACCATCCCCGACTCGATCTCGCGTATGGACGCCGACTACGCGACAGTCCAGCTTGAGATGGTCCAAAACTCGTACCATGAGCACGGCTCGCGCGCCGACATGCGCCGCTTCTTCGATCGCGATACAACCGGTTCGCGGCCCTCACTCTTGGCCATCCGGTCATCGAGCGAGCACAAACAGATTGGCTGGCCCTACCGCTGGAGCGGCGAGTACACCACACGCTTACTGGATTATCAGGAAGTCGTCTTCAGCAGCAACCCCATGGGCCCCGACCCCGAGCCAACCATCGAGACAGAATACGAGACGCATCGTTTCTGGAGATGGGATGGGATCGCGGCCAGCGTCCTTTTCGCCTGGTGGGCTGGCTGGCTCGCGGGCTTTGTCCTCAAACGCCTCAAGACCAAGCGCGCTTGGCAGCTCGGCGTTCGCTGGGCCATCGTCCTCGGGCTCTTGACCACCTCGCTGGTACTCGGGCTCCGACCCAGAGTGACGGAGAGCAATAACAAATTCTCAACCGCGCACGAAGCGATCCCCTCGTCCACCGAGCCCGTGACCCGAAACCAAGCGGAGATGACGCAACTGCTCGAAGAGGACGGAGCCGTCCAACGCATGGCCCAGGAACTGCTCGATCGCCACAGCACGCTCGATCGCCCCAACGCCCTGGTCGGGCTGATCACCTATAACCCGCTCAAGATGTCCAGCTACATGCTCCGGTTCGGCTACTGGGGCACAACCGCGGCGAGCTATTCGCAGTTCGGTCATTTCGCGATCGACGAAGAGGGGAACATGACACAGGTGCCCGTCCAACGCTCGCCGAACCATCGCACCTTCCACGCCTCGATTCATGGCCTGTCGATCAATCTGCTTCCGGGAAACAAACCCAATACCAGATATTCCATCGGCATTCAGTTCGCGATGGTCCTCATCTGGCTGACGAGCGCCATTGTCCTCCTGCGCCTGCTCGAGCTATCTATTCGCCCCTTCTACCACATCATCCAGCTCCGACGCATCCTGCACAGGAAATGCGCATGGTGCAAGTACCCGTTACCCGAAGAACCAGATTCGACCGAAATATCATAAAGACTCATCTCTATACTGCCTGACGATGATGTCAAATAAGTTTGAAGAACCGACAGCCCACCGCTGCCCAGAATGCGGCGTGGAGGTCGCCGTGCTTCGCCATAAACCCGCGGCCCGTCTGCAACGATCATCCCTGATCCCGACCATCATCTGGGGATTGCTCGTCCTCGCGGTTCTCGCCGTCGCTTCGCCCTGGGGACAACGCTGGTTCGGCGCCCCACTGACGATCTTCAGCATGTCTGACACGACCGAGGCCGACCGCACAACGAGCTCAACATTTATTCCAGTGGTGTATGCCCGCGAAGTGCTCGATGCACCTGAAACCGCTGCCCGAACACTGCGTGAACGCTACGAGCTAAATGCGAGTTTCTACGGAAAGCAATGGGAGAACGCGCAGATCCGATTCGTCTCCAAACCCCCTCCCAAGTTCATCCACGACACCATGACCCACGGCTTGGGCGGACCTTGGGTCAAAGTCGACGCGTACACGGCCTTCAGCGATATCAGTGGAATCACGCCCAACATGGGCATGGATGCGTACCCACCCGAATCCGTTGAAACCGATTACTACGGTGCGCCCACTGAGCCAGAATCGAAGCTCGCGCTCACAACCCGCACAATCAGGATGAACGGCGGACAGGATATTCAACGCCGTGTACTTCCAAGATCGATCGCTTCATCAATCCTCGCGATCTGGTTGACCTTGCTCGTCATCACCGCAATCACCGCGCGGTTCGGCATGCGAGTGTTTCGATCGTGGAAACTGAAGCTCAGCCTGCTCGGAGTAGTTCTCATCCTTGTCCCGCTCATCGGCTCGAACTTGCGTCATGAGAACCAGAGCTTCATCCCGCAACGCACGAAGACGGGCCCGCCGCAAGCCGTCGGCGGTTGGATCAGCAGCGATGCGTTCACATCCCTCATGCTCGACGAAGACCAGGATCAGGAACGCGCCGAAAGCATCTCACAACTCGCACAAGCCGCGGACCCAGATCATGTGCTCGGTCTTGAGATCATGAAAGACCATGCCAGCGCGTATGCGATGCACACAGCGCAGCTCTCCGAGCATTTCCCATTGGGTTTGGTGCACCAGATGGGGCACTTCAACGAGCGTGCCGATGGATCCAGAGAAAACCTCGAACTCCCGAAGGATCAGCAGGGCGCCTTCAAGGTTCGACTGTCTCCACTCGCCGAAACAATCATGATCATGATGAGCAGCCGCCACACCATTTGGGCTGTGTCGCTCAACTGGGCAAACATCATTCTGCTGCTGGGCGTGCTCTGGCTCATTCACCGCCTGCTGCTCTTTGTCGGTGTCCGATTCGCCTACCGCACCCAGCACAAACGCTTCAAACGCGGCCAATGCATCTTCTGCGCCTATCCCCTCTCCCCGCAGGCCCTTGCCGCTCGCTCGGGCGATTCGGGCTCCTAAACTCCCGTCCCATGAGTGCTTCCGACCCCAACACCGTCATCACCCGTTTCGCACCCTCGCCCACCGGGCACCTCCACATCGGGGGGGCGAGAACCGCCCTGCTGTGCTGGGCCTACGCCCAACGCGCCCAGAAAGAGGGCCGCGAAGGGCGGTTCCTGCTCCGCATCGAGGATACCGACCAGACCCGGTCCTCCGAATCCTCCACGCAGGGCATCCTCAAGGACCTCGCCTGGCTCGGGATCGACTGGGCCGACGGACCAACCGTTGAGCACAACAACAAGACCATCGGCGGCGACGCCCGCGGCGTCGGGCCCTACTACCAGTCCCAACGCCTCGACCTCTATAACGAGCACATCAACAAGCTCATCGAGTCCGACCACGCCTACCCCGCCTTCGAGACCCCCGAGGAGCTCGAGGCCAAGCGCAAGGTCGCCATCGAAGCCAAGGTCGGCTACAAGTACGACCGCGCCGCCCTGGACATCCCACGCGAAGAGCGCATGGCACGCATGGCCGCCGGCGAGCCCCATGTCGTCCGCCTCAAGATGCCCGACAGCCCCATCACCGTCCACGATCAGATCCTCGGCGATGTCACAGTCGGCCCCGACGAGTTCGACGACTTCATCATCCGCAAACGCGACGGCTTCCCCACCTACCACCTCGCCGTCGTCGTCGACGACGCGCTCATGGGCGTGACCCATGTCCTGCGTGGTCAGGAACACCTGATCAACACGCCGCGTCACATCGCCATCCAGCAATCGCTGGGCTTCGATTCCCCCACTTATGCGCACATGCCGCTGATCTTCAATCCCGACGGCTCGAAGATGAGCAAGCGCGACAAGGACAAGACCGCCAAGAAAGCCGTCAAGGAGGCCAAGCTCGAATCCTCACCCATCGAGGGGCTCAGCGACGCCGACTTCGCCAAGTGGCTCAAGGACAAGACCCGCCAGCTCCCCAGCGACCAGCTCATCGCCCTGGCGCAGATGCTCGGCGTCCACCTGCCCGAGATCGATGTTGAGGACTTCCGCCGCGCCGGCTACCTCCCCGAGGCGCTCAACAACTACCTGGCCCTGCTGGGCTGGAACCCCAAGGCCAAGAACGACGACGGCACCGATGTCGAACGCTTCGACATGGACTACCTTGCGTCGCACTACGGCTTCGAGGGCATGGGCAAGGGACAGGCCAAGTTCGACCGCGTCAAGCTGCTGAGTTTCAACGCCGACGCCATCGCCCAGCTCAGCGACGAGGACTTCGCCTCGCGTTGGCGTGAGTGGGCCGAGGACTACGACCCGGCTCTGTGCGAGCGCTTCAGCGCCAACGACATGCTCATGCTCGCCCCGGCCGTCAAGACGCGCTGCAAGACACTCGCCGACGGGCGCGGCGTCATCGGCTTCGCCTTCGTCGCCGACGACGCCATCGAGTTCGACGGCAAGGCCCTGCACAAGGCCCTCCTCAAGGGCGACGCCAAGGGCCTGGAGATGCTCAAGGTCTTCAGCAGCGAGATCGAAACCCTCGCCCCCTTCACCCCCGAGGCCATCGAGCAGGGCGTCAAGGACTTCTGCGAGAAGCACGAGGTCGGCATGGGCAAGGTCGCCCAACCCCTCCGCGTCGCCGTCACCGGCGGCCCCGTCTCCCCCCCCCTGGGCCAGACCCTCGCCATCATCGGCAAAGACGCCACCATCGCCCGCATTGACCGGTGCATCGCCGAAGCTGAACAAGCACTCGCGGCGAAGGACTGAGGCGTTAAGACTCGCCAAGGTCTACCTCCATTCCTCCTCCCCCGTCCTGACGGGGGAGGTGTCACGCGTCAGCGTGACGGAGGGGGCTCTTCCACAATCCGCCTGATTGTGCGCACAACACCTTCGATATTCTCAAGCACATCCCTCCCGCTGACTCGGAGCACGCGGATCCCGCGATCAAGCATCCACCGATCCCGAACCTTGTCATGGGCAAGCCGATCCCCCTGATGCCCCGCCCCATCTACTTCAATAACCAGTCTGGCCTCGTGGCAGTAGAAATCCGCGATATACGCGCCGATAGGTGCTTGCCTCCGAAACTTCAGGCCACCGACCTTCCGCCCACGAAGCACAACCCAGAGAGCACGCTCTGGTGGGGTCATCTGATTCCGGAGTACTCTGGCCATTGAGCGTGCCGCCGGCTTTGCGCTCTTTGCATGGCGATAGGATTGCTCGTCTCCCATGGATCGATTGTATTCGAAACCCCCTCCGCCGCTCCGCCACCGGCGGATCGGCACCTCCCCCGTCAGGACGGGGGAGGAGACTCTACCACCCACCCCGAATAACCCAACCAACCACTCGGTTCTGTATCTAGACTCACACGACCATCGAATGGACTCTTCCATTCCATGCCGGAGATACCGATGCACGAACCACTCTTCCAGCCGCTGACCGTCGGCTCGATCCAAACCCCCAACCGCATCTTCATGGCTCCGCTCACCCGGGCCCGTTCGACGATGCCCGGCAGCGTCCCCAACGACATGATGGCTGAGTACTACCGACAGCGGGCCGGCGCCGGGCTGATCATCGCCGAGGCGACACCCGTCTCACCGCGCGGTCACGGCTACTACGGCGCACCGGGCATCCACACCGACGAACAAGAACTCGGCTGGAAACAGGTCACCGACGCCGTGCACGAGGCGGGCGGACGCATCGTGCTCCAGCTCTGGCATGTCGGTCGCGTCTCGCACCACAAGATGCAGCCCGGCAACCAGCCGCCGGTGAGCAGCACCGATGTGCCCTCGGGCTCACAGACCTACATCGATGAGAGCTTCGAGCGTGTCGACAACTCCCCGCCGCGCATGCTCGAGGAGCACGAGATCCCCGAGGTCATCAGCGAGTTCGCCGACGCCACCGCCCGCGCCAAGCGCGCTGGCTTCGACGGCGTCGAGATCCACGGCGCCAACACCTACCTGCTCGACCAGTTCACCCGCGACGGCGTGAACAAGCTCACCAACAACTACGGCGGCTCACTCGAAAACCGCCTCCGCCTCCCCCTGCAGGTCGCACGCGCCGTGGTGGACGCGTGGGGCGACGCGGGGGGCGTGGGCTACCGCATCTCGCCGCTCAGCGAGCACCGCGATGTGGTGGACAGCGACCCCAAGGCGACCTTCTCCGCGCTGGCCAAGGGGCTGGGCGAAATGAACCTCGCCTTCCTGCACGCCGTGGAGACCTGGGACCGCACCCAGCTCGACCCACGCACGCCCGAGGTCATCCCCGCGATCGTCGAATCCTTCAAGAACGCCGGCGGCGGCGTCTACATCGCCAACGGCGACTACTCGCCCGAGCAGGCGGAGCAGGCGATCGAGTCGAGCTGGGCCGATGCGATTGCGTTCGGTCGCCCCTGGATCCCCAACCCCGACTTCGCCGACCGCGTCCGCCAAGGCGGCCCCTACCGCGAGCCCGACCAGTCCACCTTCTACGGCGGCGGCGCGGAGGGCTACAGCGACTACGAGCCGCTCGAAACAAGTGAAGAAGCCAACGCGTAGTGTGGCCGCACCTCACTCTTCAGACGTCATTGTCCCGGGTATGCCTCGGAATGCCTTGATGATCTGATTGCTTCCCGGCGCGCCGGCGTGATAGTGATACCCGCGCAGTTCGTCCCAATGGCCGCCGCACTCATCGAGATCGGTCGGGACGGACCCGTCTTCGTTCTCGTGCGCGTACAACCCGTACCCATCCATGATGTAGCCGATGAGTGGCGCGTGCCCGTCTGGCTGGGCGACCTCTTTGGTATGGCCAGTGGCGGCGTGGTAGTGGTAGCCGTTGTACGGGTTGATGTGCCCGCCCGCGTCGTCGAACGGTGCAAGTGTGTACGCCGCGAGGATGGCATCGAGCGGAGCTGGCGGCTCATAGTTTACGCCATTGAATGCGATCCCGAGCACATTGATCTGGCCGCCACCGTGCCCATCCTCGCCATCGGGCGGACCCGGACGCGGCGAACGCTCACCGTCGGCACCCTCGGGGCGTGGTGGTCGACCGCCATCCTCACTGGGTGGAGGACGCTCCGGGCGAGCGCCACGCGGCCCGGCCTCATCATCGCCCTGATGACGCCCGATGAAGGTCGGCTGCTCCTGATAGATCGGCTTGACCGGTATCACAAACTCAAAGACATGCCGATCGATCCACTCTTGGCGGCCCTCGACGACATAGTTGTTGTACTCCGCGGCCACATCCGGACGCGCAGCCGCCATGAAAGCCTCCTTTGTGTCCGTCACTTTGATCGACCCATCATCGCGATAGAGCTTCCAGTTCGGATCGTTGTAGAACTGATCGATATTCCGCACGAACGGGCCGTCGACATCAAAGACCCCTCCGTTGTCGATCCAGATGCCGCCCTTTTCCGGGCCGTCGGTGATGTGTGTCGGTGCCCATGGCCCCATCTCGTGCTCATGCGGCTCAGAGTAGGTGCGGATGACATAGCAGAGGGCCTTGGTGCCGTCTATCAGCTCTCGCACTTCCTTCACGATGGGGGATGCGAGGTTCTCACTGATAAAGTATGCGGGGTTTAGACCCTGGTAAATCGACTCAGCAGACGCGTCGGCGGCACCTGTGAGCGATGCGTTGTCATTGGCGCCTGATTGGGCTGAACTGCACGCCGTGCTTACGATGCTCACCAGGCAGATAGAAGCGGTGCATGTGAGATATGTCGTAGTCGGCCACTTCATGATGTAGATCCCAAATTGCGGTATGTTCTGAGACTTTTATTGCATCGATCAACCGGCACGCCCACGATGATCGGCAAGAGCTGGTTCAGAATCATAACGGATCTACTCGGGGTGTATTGCACCCCGCTTCGATCTTCGGCCCTTCGCGGGCGGCGCGGAGGGGTAAAGCGACTATGAGCCGCTCAACGCCACCAAACTAGCCAATGCGTAAATCAGCGTGATCTTTCGCTTCCCCCGCGCTTGCGGGTGAGATGGCACGCGCAGCGTGACGAAGGGGGTCTTCGTTTCAGCGTGCACCTAGAGCATGCAGAAGCCGAAGACGGCACCTAGCTAACGGGGTAACCGGATGGAGATGGAGACAAGGCCTCTTGTGGAACCCAAAACAATGGTTGCATGATCCAGTTAAGGACAAAGAATAGTAGCGAGAGCACTTCAAGATTTTATTAGTTTTGAGTGAACCGTGACCCTGCATCGTGCGTATATGGCATACACGCAAAATTGGGGAACGAGTGATGCGAGACAAGATCACATTGAACGAGTGGCGAAAACGGAAACGGCCTGCAGAAGGCTTCCGGTACGTCATATGCTCAATTAAGCAGTTACGGGATGCAAAGAAGATAGAGTACCGAAGGGTAAACTCGCGACTTTACCAGTTGATTGCAAGTGACGGGAAAATTGTCCACGCTGTCATTGTTGACAGAAATAGTCACGCATTGAAGTCTACATCGCCTCAGAAAAAAGGAAAACCCAAACCTTCTCACTCGAAGGCATCACCTACTTTAAACACCTCAAGTGGCGGCATTCTGACCGACGTCTGGAACACTGACTCAGCAAAGAAGCGGACATCAATTGCCACCCGGATCCGGGCAAGACCCAATAAAATTCACGCATCCAGTAGGTGCAGGACTCGGATAATGCACTACGAAGAAGATAAACCGAGTACGTATACTGACGACTATCGAATCCGTGCAAACAATAGCTCTCACATCGACAAAGACACGTTCAATCACCCGGGCGAAGGCACTAAGGCATCAGCTGCGCTTTAAACCGTGGTAGATCTATAGTTCACCGGTGACCGGGTGCCCGGCTTACGCGAAGCTTAAGCCGGATCAAAAACCGATCGCACCATCCCTGCTTAAACCCTGACTCCGTCAGGGCGTAAGCAGGGCACCCCGCATGTTGCTTTCACTCACAGCCCATACGCCGGCTTCACACGCGACTCCAGGTGCCGCATCAGCGGGTCCGCGCTCAGCGCCTTGCCCGTCGATCGCTCGCAAAGCTCCGCCGCCGAGTAGCGGCGACCGTGCTGGTGGATGTTCACGCGCAGCCAGTCCAGCAGGGCACTGAACTCGCCCTTGCTCATCTGCTCATCGAGGTCAGGGATCTGCTCGTTGATCGTCTCCCACATCTGAGCGGCGTACAGGTTCCCCAGCGTGTAGGTCGGGAAGTACCCGATCAGGCCGAAGGACCAGTGTACATCCTGCAGGCAACCCTTGGCGTCGTTGGGGACATCGAGGCCGAGCATGGACTTGAACTTCTCGTTCCACGCGCCGGGCAGGTCGTTGATGGCCAGGTCGCCCGAGATCATCGCCCGCTCGAGCTCGAATCGAAGCATGACATGCAGGTTGTAGGTGCTCTCATCGCTCTCGACGCGGATGAAGCTGGGCGTA
Organism: Phycisphaerales bacterium JB052; assembly: GCA_043100965.1. GTDB lineage: Bacteria > Planctomycetota > Phycisphaerae > Phycisphaerales > UBA1924 > UBA1924. The sequence continues at coordinate 377,169 of JBICHR010000003.1, forward strand.
CAGGTGTTCATCGCCTTGACGAAGGTCTCCAGGTCGATGTCCTTGAACGCACCATCGAAGTGGTTGTTCGCCTCAGGCAGGGCCCAGGTCCAGAACGCTTTGCTGCGCCCGACCATGTTCTCCCACATGCGCGACTGCGATTCGTGGATGCCCAGCGACACCGCGTCCGTCAGCGGCGTGCCGAACAGTTCGTCCTCCTTGGGCAGCCCCTGCTCATACAAGCCGTGCCCGCATTCGTGCATTGTCGAGCTGATCGCGTCTGGGAAGTTGTCCAGCGCGTAGCGCGTGGTCATGCGTGTATCGCCGGGCCCGAAGCCCGAACAGAAGGGATGGGTCGTGGTGTCGAGGCGTCCCTTCTTGTAATCGAAACCCAGCTTGGCCGTCACCGCTTCACCAAACGCGTGCTGCTTGTCGGTCGGGATCTCGCGATGCAGGAAATCAACCTTGGGCTCGGTCCCCTTCTCCATCACCTCGGCGATGAACGCGCTGAGGCGTTCACGCAGCGGGGTGAACACCTTCTCGATGTCCTTGGCCGTCGTATGCGGCTCGTACTCCTGGAGCAACGGGTCATAAATCTCGCCCCCGTCTTCCACGCCGTAGCACTCGCCCTTCTGTCGCGTCAGGTTGAGCACCTCGGTCAGCGCCGGAGCGAAGGCGGGGAAGTCGTTGTTCTTGCGTGCGTGCTTCCAGCACTCCTGGGCCTCGGACTGCGCCTTGGCCAGCGCTTCGACGAGGTCATTGGGCAGCTTGGTGGCCAGGTCGTAGTCGCGGCGCATCTCGCGGATGTTGGCCGCCTCGGGGCTCCCGTCCTGGGTCAACTCCGGGTCCTGCTCGCACTGCGCGATCAGCGCCCCCACTTCCTCGCTGGTCTTGCGTTTGTGGATGATCCCCGCGAGCATCGAGGTCTGCTCGGCCCGCGCCTTGGCCCCGGCCGGTGGCATGTAGGTTTCCTGATCCCAGCTCACCAACGCCGCGATCGAACCCAGCGTCCCCGTCTGGCGTTTGAGGGCGATGAGGTCTGCGTAATGCTTGGGCAGCGTGGCGGTGGTCATGGGATGGCTCCTTTATTCACGAATGGTTGAGATGGTGAATGGTAGGAGTGGATATGCACAGAATGCTGCCCCGTACAGTGCGGAAGAGGGTGTGGCAATGGGCAATGGTCATCAATTGTGCCTCCCCCGCTCCCGGCGGGGGAGGTGGCCCGCCGTAGGCGGGTCGGAGGGGGATCGGTTCACCAACCGCACCGAAAAACAAGCACCCGGGTCCCCCGGCTTGATCGCCTTTATGCCCTGATCCCTGATGGCTGATCCCTGATCCCTCACCGTAGCTTCAGTGTCGCCAGCGCCACCACGCTGAACAAAATCGCGATCAGCCACAGTCTCACCACGACCTGATTCTCGGCCCAGCCGCCCTGGTGCAGATGATGGTGGTACGGCGCGATGCGGAAGATCCGCCGACCGGTGCCCGTCTTGATGCGGGTGTACTTGAACCAGCCGACCTGGATGACGACCGACCCGATCTCCATGAGGAACACGCCGCACATCAGCAACACGACGAACTCCTGGCGCGTCATGACGGCGATGTAACCAATACACCCGCCCAGCGCCAGCGAGCCGGTATCGCCCATGAACACCTGCGCGGGCTTGCAGTTCCACCACAGGAAGCCCAAACACGCCCCCGCCATCGCCCCGGCCATCACCGCCAACTCGTCAGTAAACGGCACATACGGAACCAGCAGGTACTGGGCGGCACTCTGGGTGCCCGCGATCAGGGCCAGCAGGATCAGCCCAAAGCTGACAATCCCCGACGATCCGGCGGCCAGCCCGTCCATGCCGTCGGTGATGTTCACCGCGTTGGACACCCCCGCGACCATGAGCGTCGAGATCAGCACAAACACGGGCATGCCCAGATAGATCAGCGACTCGCTGGGGAACTTGGTCAGCGGGTCATAGGTGCGCTGGAAGGGCAGGTTGAGCACATGGGCCAGCGAGTCCCCGCCGTCGGGCGCGATGCCGTAGCGATAGCCGAAGTACCCAACAATCGCGCCGATCCCCAGCTGAAAGACCAGCTTCTCCCACGAGTAGAGCCCTTGGCGACCCGTGCCACGCCGGGCCGCGGTGAGCTTGAGCCAGTCGTCGGCCCCACCAACCGCCGCCAGCCACACGAGCGTGAACAGCCCCAGATACACCCGGTTGACCCGGATGTCCGCCAGCAGGAAGGTCGAGATGAAGATCGCCCCGACGATCAGCACCCCACCCATCGTGGGGACATTCGCCTTGCTCGCCGCGTGCTCACGCAGCAGCTCGGCATCAGTCTCCCCGCCGTCGCCGATCTTCATCGACACCAGGAACCGGATCACCCGCTTGCCGAAGAACACGACGATGAAATACGACAATCCCGCGGCCAGCAGGGCCCGGAACTGGATCTGATCGAAGACCGACAGCAACGCATAGAGGCGATGCTCGTCGAGCCAGTTGCGCAGGATGTCGATGAGGATGTAGATCATGCGTGGGAGCGGGTCTCGTTCTTGGTCTCAGATCGGCCATTCGCGTGCCGATCGCTCAACTTGTCGATCAGGCGTTCGAGCCGCACCCCGCGTGAGCCCTTGATGAGGACCGTATCGCCGGGCTGGATCGAGGCCGCGAGCGACGCGATTGACGCATCGCCCGAATCGGGGATGATCTCCGCACGCTCACCGTCGAGCCGCACCGAAGCAAAGCCCGGTCCCAGCAGCACCACCCGATCAAGCCCAAGCCCGCACGCATGCTCGGCCAGCGATTGGTGTTCAGCAGGCCCCGAATCGCCCATCTCCAGCATCTCGCCCAGCACCACAACACGGCGCGCGGGGGCATCGAAGTTCACGAAGGTCGCCAGCGCCGCCCGCATCGAATCTGGGTTGGCGTTGTAGGCATCGTTGATGACCACGATCGGATCGCCAGCCGTCTCGATCTCGACCCGCTCGAACCGCATCGCAGGCGGCGTTGCACGGGCCAGCCCGGTCCGGATCGTCTCGTCGTCATACCCCAGCACCCGACCGGCAAGCACGCACAGGGCCGCGTTGTGCGCGTTGTGTGCGCCGGGGATGGGCACTGTGAATACTTCGCCTTCGATCGAGAATCGGTTGCCTCGTTGATCGCTCGCCAGCCGTTCAAACCCCTGAGGTATACGCAGCACCCGGTGCCCATCGCCCATCAGAGCCGTATCGAGTGCGTCGATCTCGCCCGGGATCACCCCAACCGCTTCGCTTGGTGCAAGCGTGATGAGCTGCGCTTTTTCCTCGGCGATCCGCTCGACGCTGCCCATCGCCGCGATATGCGCCCGCCCGATACTGGTGATGATGGCGATGTCGGGGCGGAGCAACGCCGTCCGCGCTCCGATCTCGCCCGGCGTGCTCATCCCCACCTCGGCGACGAGGCTATCAGCATCGATGGGTGTGTTGAGCAGCGTGATCGGGACACCCAGCGCGTTGTTAAAGCTCTTGGGCGACACGAACGATTTGCCCGCCGCGCTGCACACGCCGTGCATCAGTCGACAGGTCGTCGTCTTTCCATTGGACCCGGTGATCGCGATGACCTTGGCCCGGATCCGATCGCGCCAGGCCGACGCCAGCCGAGTCAACACGAACTGCGGGTCCTCAACCACCAGCACAGGCAGGGCGAAACCTTCGGGCACACGATCCGCATGAGTGACGACGCAAGCGCTCGCGCCCCGTTCCTGCGCGGCAGCAAGAAAACCATGCCCGTCTGAATGCTCACCCACGAACGCGAAGAAGACCTGCCCCGACTGCAGCGATCGGGTATCGATGCTCACGCCACCGAAATCAAGCCCCTCGCCCGTCGGCTCGATCGCCCAAGACCCGCCCGCAGTCTGTGCGAACTCGTCCCAACCCCATCGCGTCATGACGCGCCCGCCCGCGGTACATCCACGCCGGGGAATCGCATGCGTCGTTCACGCAAAGCGAGCTGCGCATAGGCGCGGTCGTCGAAACGGATGGTGCGTGTACCGCCCCGGCCGTTGGGCAGGATCTGCTCCGTCTCGTGCCCCTTGCCCGCGATGACGATCACATCACCGGGCTGCGCATCGAGGATCGCATCGTGAATCGCCGTCGCCCGGTCGGCCTGGACCCGCACCGCGGCACGGCGATCGGGATCGATCCCGCTGAGCACCTGATCGATGATCGCGCTTGGTGATTCGGTACGCGGGTTATCACTGGTCACAATGATGTGGTCGGCATGCTGGGCCACGGCCTGCCCCATTCGGGGGCGTTTGGTCTGATCGCGATTCCCGCCGCACCCGAAAATGCACCAGAGCTTGGCCCCGTCCGGGAGTACCCGCTTCACGCCTGAGAGGGCGCTGCGGAGCGCGTCGTCGGTGTGGGCGAAGTCGACCAGCACCGTCAGGTTGTCGCCAAGTGCTTCGCAGTGCTCCATGCGCCCCGTCGGGAGCTTGAGCAGGGGCAGCGTCCGGGTGATCGCGTCATGCTGGTCCGCCTCGGGCACGCCGGCGCGAGTCAGGATCTCGTGCGCCATCAGCACGCTCTGCAGGATATTCATCGCGTTGTACGCCCCGAAAATCGGGACTTTGGCGTTGTACGAACCCAATGGCGTCCGCATCGTGATCTGCGTACCCCCGATCGATTCATCCTCGATACGCACCCACGCATCGCACCGCTCGTCGCAGCCACAGCGGACGATCTGAATACTGCGTGGGCAGGCGTCGATCATGCGCTCGGCATGCTCGTCCTCGATATTGATCGCGGCCAACGCCGATTCGGTCAGCGACTCGAAGAGCCTGGCCTTGCTCGCCTGGTAGTGATCGAGTGTGAGGTGGTAATCGAGGTGATCGCCAGTGAGGTTCGTGAATGCGCTGGCATCGAACGCCACCGCACCGGTTCGATGCTGATCGAGCGCGTGGCTGGAGACCTCCATGACCACCGCCTTGCAGCCGTGCTCGTGCATGGTCGCCAGCGTTCGGCTCAGCTCCAACGCGGGCGGGGTGGTCATCGACGCCTTGGACCGCTCGCGCCCGTCGTCGATCTCGACAGTACCGATCAGCCCGCAGCGAACCCCGCCGCCCTCAACGAGCTGATGGGTTAGGTGGGCGATGGTTGTCTTGCCGTTGGTTCCCGTAACCCCGGCGCAGATGAGCTTCGATGCCGGGTGGGCATAAAAACGCTCGGCGATCTGAGCCGTGACCCGCACCGGGTCATCGCACCCAAGCAGGGCAACCTTCGATCGCATGGGCAGCTCGATATGCCCGACGCTGTCGTTCTCGGTCAGCACGGCCACGGCCCCGCACTGGATCGCCGGATCGATGTAACGCATCCCCTGGTCCCGGGTTCCCGGGCGAGCGATGAACAACGAACCGGGCACGGCGGTGCGTGAATCCTCGGTCACATCGCACACCCGGATCGACGCCAGATCCACGCCGGGCGTGGCGTTGGTGATATCGAGCCCCGAGATGAGATCTTCCAGTTGCATGGGTCTGCCGATACATCGACGAAAACCGTGTTCAGCACGCAGAATTCGCCTGTGTATGGTACCGGGTCAGGGTAACACGAGCATCGCGTCGCCGTAGGAGTAGAAGCGGTACCGCTGGGCGATGGCTTCTCGGTAGATCTCGTGCACACGATCGAGCCCGTTGACCTGTCCCGGAACCTCGAGCAAACCCGCGATCATCGCCAGGAGCGTCGATCGGGGCAGGTGGAAGTTGGTCACCATCCCGTGCACCCATCGCCAGTCATAGCCCGGGGCGATCAGGATGTCGGTGCTGTAGCGATCGGGAAGCACGCTGTTGGGGTGCTCAGCCGCGAGCTGGGCGTAGCTCTCCAGCGTGCGGGCGCTGGTCGTCCCCACCGCGATCACCCGTTGGTTCGGTTCGGGGGGGAAACGCCCCGAGGCATCACCGAGCCCGCACCACTCGTGGTGCATCGGGTGATCTTCAAGGGTCTCGGTCTCCACCGGTTTGAATGTCCCCGCCCCGACATGCAGGCTGACCTCGGTGGTGTCGATGCCGCGGGCGTGAAGCTGGTCGATCACGCCGGTGGTGAAGTGCAGCCCGGCAGTCGGGGCCGCGACGGAGCCGGGCTCGGCCTGGCTCGCGTAGGTCGTCTGGTAGTGCGATCGGTCGAACTGCTCACCCGGGTCGTCATCGCGGGCTTTGCGCTGGGCCAGGATGTACGGCGGCAGCGGCGTGCGACCCAGTCGCTTCAGGATCTCGAAGCTCCCACCGTCGCCACCCTCGACCCGTACCCGCCACGCACCGGGGCCCTCGGCATCGTCACGCTCGATCAGCTCGATGATCGTGTCGCTGGGCTGGCCGGCCTGATCGAGCAGGGCGTAGCGCTTGCCGGGCTGGGCCCGCTTGGTCTTGATCATCGCGATCCACTCGACACCCCCGCCTGCGTGCTCGTGCTCCGGCGCGTCGTGCAGATACAGCCCTTCGAGCTTGCTGCCCGTGCCGACGCGCTGCCCGAGCAGGCGGGCGGGGACGACCCGGGATCGGTTGAACACGAGCAGGTCACTGGGCGAGAGCAGCTCGGGCAGGTCGCTGAACACCCGGTGCTCGATGCGGCCGGGATCGCTGCGCTGGACCACCAGCAAACGCGACGCATCACGCGGCTCGGCCGGTCGTGTTGCGATCAGCTCGCTTGGCAGTTCAAAATCTAGCTCGTCGGTCCGCATGGGTGAGGATCGTACGCACCGTGCGTGTTGCCCACGATCAACATCCCACACGACCCGCCTCGGACAAAGCGATCTGGCGACATGGTCGCCGATATTCTCGGTCCCCGAGTCCCGGCACCGGGTGTGCATCCCTGTTGGGTGTCATGGGACACGCGACAATCTCAAACACGACCCCGCATATGTGCGGCCTCTGGGCCCACGGCGGTCGCGTGCACCCGCATCGGGTCGTTGTCCCAACGCCCAAGCCCCACGATGCCCCGCCCGGCGTGGTGCCCTTTTATCGCTTTCTGCAATCCCAGAACCAGATCGAGCGTCCGGTCGAGGCGACGAAACACCCCGAGCCGATTCAGCGATCACCCGATTCGGTTGAGATGCGTCGCGAGGTCGGGCTGCTGCCCAAGCTGGGCGAACTGCCCGAGGTTGAGGCCGCCGCCCAGACACGCGTGCGGACCGAGCAGGTGCGACAACAGCATGTCCCCGCGACCGGTCGGGTGCTTGATCTGTATATCTGATCTAGTTTATGGGGTCGGGTAGTCGATGCCCTGCAGCCCGTTCTTCGTCCAGCGGAAGCGCAGGTTCAGTTCGGTCGGATCGCCGAACCCTCCCAGCGGGATCGGGAAGTGCTGGATGGGGACATAACGCTGACGCCAGACATTGTTCGGGTCTGCGGGGCTGTAGGAATCGTTCGCCTCGCCCGAGATCTGGGAGTTGATCGAGCCGTCGAACATGAGTTTTTCCACGGCCGCGTGGTCATAGGCGAACCATGGGAATCGCTTCTGCTCACGATCGTGGTCCTCGTGCATGTGGACCTTCTGGGATGCGAAGGCGACATCACTCATCAGACGCTGACCAAGTACGACAGAACCAGTCCCGGAATACAGGTGTGGCGTGCTGTCCACAGGGACATACACATCGTTCGGACCATCACCCTGCCAGGCAAACGGCACACTCTCGTAGCTCGATGCGAACGCCCAACGCTGGCGCACAGCGGTGATGGACCAGGTTGAATCTCCGTCGTACCCACCGAGATCTGATTCTGCGTACGGCACGCCACTGCCTGGTCCATAGCTGAGCGGGCGCTCATGCCAGGTCAGCACATTCTGGTCGGCCGGATCGATTGCAACCGTGGTGGTATTAAAGTCGTTGTCGTCTGCGGCCAAGTAATCCAGCAGCACCAGATGCGAGAAGCGCCGGTGCGGGAGGCGACTCGTGAAGCTCTGGATTTTGGCCAAGCCGTTGATCCGTCCGGTGCGGCGCATCAGGATCTCCTGATTCTGATAGGCCGCGGCTTCCTGATCGGAGTTTGGGCTCCGCACCTGTCCGTTGGGCAAGGTGTAGAACTCACCGGCTCTCCATGAATAGGTAAAGATGCGATCGGCGTAGTCGAGCGCGTACTGATCCCGGCTCTGTCCGAGTTGCATCAGGTTGGCCTTGCTCAGGTCGTTGTTGGACTCGCCCCGCATGTGGCCCAGGGCCGGTGCGATGGTCATGGTCAGGGCGAGCAGGGCCACGATCGTGATGAGCAGTTCAAGCAGGGTCATCGCTCGACGGTGATTGGTTGTTCTGGTGGGCATACGCATCTCGCTTATCATCAACATCGTTTCAGTGAATCATGAATGGCCCTTTGCGGGCTTGTTGGGACGATGCTACCATACAAGGCACAAACAGCCGAGCACCGATTCTTCAATTCGCTCGCTTTTCTGACTGGGGACGCAGACATGCCAAACGCATTCATGATTCTGGCCGGGCTTATCGGATTCTCGATGTTGGCCACGACGCTCTCGGGGTGCAAGCTCATGAGGAACGACATCGACAGTGCCGTCATGACCGAGCGTCTGCGATCCGCCCCCCCGATCAAAGGGGAGACGCTTGAGGGGCGTCACCTGCTGGTCATGCAGGCCCCGAATCCGGGCTGGGATTTCCAGATCGACCGGGACGACCGGGACCGGGATGGCTGGGTGGTCTATATCACCATCCGCGAGCCCAACCCCGCGTTTATGTACCCGCAGCGGGTCGTGGACAAGCGTCTGCTCAGCGAGATTGAGGCCGACCAATCGATGCGGGTGATGGCCCGACTGCTGGCCCACAGCGAGAAGGGCGAGAAGGACGATTACGCCCCACTGACACTGGTTGATTCATTCGGACCATGAGCGAGCGATGCACCAACCCAGCCCCTGGGTCGTGCAGCGAACGCGGAAGATCACTGCTCGCGTTGACCCTCGTGCCCGGGCTCGGCCCGGTACGGATCGCCCGTTTGATCGAATCGTTCGGGTCGATTGATGCGGTGCTGGGTGCCTCGATATCAAGGATCGCACGCGTGCCGGGCATCGGTGAGAAGACCGCCGCCAGCATTGCCCAGCATCTTCACAAGTCCATCGATGGTGTTGATCGCGAGTTGGATCGGATCGCCGCCTGCAGTGCCCATGTCGTGGCACTGGGCGACCCCCACTACCCTCCGATGCTCGCGTCGATTCCCGCGGCCCCACCCGTTCTGAGTGTTCGGGGGCGGCTCGATATCGAGCACAGACACAAGTACACCTGCGCGATGGTCGGCTCACGCGATTGCAGCGTCTACGGCGTCGAGCAGGCGGGCCGGTTCGCTGGGGCCCTGGGCAGCGCCGGGATTTGTGTGGTCTCCGGCGGGGCACGCGGGATCGATACCGCGGCCCATCGCGGGGCGATCAATGCGGGCGGTACGACGATTGTGGTGCTCGGGTGCGGGATCGCCCACGACTACCCACCCGAGAACGGCACGCTGTTCAACGAAACGATCGATCGCGGCGGGGCGGTCATTTCGGAACTGCCCACCGATACCAAGCCCGATGCCAAGAACTTCCCGGCTCGCAACCGGATCATCTCCGGGCTCTCGCTGGGGGTGCTGGTGATCGAGGCGGGTGCACGATCGGGGGCGCTCATCACCGCTCGACACGCGGTCGAGGATCACGGGCGGGAGGTCATGGCCTTGCCGGGTCGGGTTGACTCACCCAGCAGCGCCGGCTCGCTCGACCTGCTGCGTCAAGGCGCGCACCTCGTTGTTGAACCCAGCGATGTACTGTCGATCCTTCGTCAGGATGCTCGGCACCTGTTCGAGGGCACGCACACGGCGCGTACAAGCGATCCCGCACGCGAACCGACCAGGGCGGTGCTCCCCGAACCCGATGGGTTGCCCGGGGAGATCCTGAGGACACTCGACCAGCCCCGAACAGGCGATGAGTTGGCCGAGCGTTTGGGTTCGGACCCGGGAACGCTGCGTTCTGAGCTGACGATGCTGGAGATTCAGGGGCTGGTTCGGCGCGAGGGGAGCCGCTTCGTTCGGGTCCGATAAACCCGGCGTGTCGCATGCTTTGGGGTGTTCGGCAGATGTTGCGCTGGGTTTTTGTATGGGTATTCGTCTGAAAAACCGGCGTTCAAGCGCCTTGAGGCTCGATTCTGGGTTTTCTCATTGTCGTCTGGTCCATGATCGGCTAAGATCACCCAAACAAACAGGGTGTAATCGCTGGACATCTTCAAGCGTGATACCCGATCAGATATGGGACAACCCCGGTGCACGCGTGTGTGTTCGGGCCCAGATTGATCGAGTGTGAACCATGAACAGCTTGAACAGCATCGACAGCAGCACAACCCTGATTCGCATTGGCCCCGGCGGCGACTTTGTTTCCGATTTCCATGCAAGCCCCCGCCGGGAGGGGCTCAAGAGTTTGATCAGCCGCGGATTTCGTGGCTGGCTCACACGCGTCGAACCGGTGGTGCTTGAAGAGCAGCCCGTGTCGCACGCGGAAATGATCGGGCTGCTTCAGGTGACGCAGCAGATGATCGCATCCCAGCGCGACCTGATGGGGCAGACCCAGTGGTCGCTCAGGAAACTGATCGGGAAGACGGGCACCCAGCCCACATCACGCACAAGCACCGCATCAGCAAGCGGCTTTGAACAACTTCGAAAGGATGGGCGACATGAATCTCACCCCCAAACAGCTCCGGATTCTGCAGTTGATTCGCGATTCTCGTATTCGCCGTGGCTATTCCCCGACGATGCAGGAACTCGCCGACGAGATCGGCGTCAGCAAGGTGACGGTGTTCGAGCATGTCGAAGCACTCATCAAAAAGGGCGCGCTCGTCCGCGAAGCGAACAAGGCACGCTCTTTGTCGATCGCTGAGGGCATCGCGGTCCCGGACGAGTCACGCCCGCTGAAGTTCCCGCTCGTTGGCAAAATCGCCGCGGGCTACCCGATCGAGAAGGTCGCCGACGCCGACGAGATTGATCTGGTTGAGTTCCTCTCAACGGTCGACAAGGCCGGATCGACCTTCGCGCTCCAGGTGGACGGCGAGTCGATGCGTGACGAGGGCATCCTTGACGGCGATCTCGTCCTCCTCGAGCGTGCGCAGGTCGCGCACAACGGCGACCGGGTCGTCGCCCTGCTTGAGGACGGCTCAACCACGCTCAAAACCTTCTTTAAGGAAGCCGACCACATCCGCCTCCAGCCGGCGAATCCCGAGTTTGAACCCATCCGGGTCAAGTTCTGCCAGATCCAGGGGATCGTCAAGGGCGTCGTGCGACGGTACTGATTTTCTGGTAAACTGTTTCATACCAACCAAGACCTCTCTCGCGGCTGCTCTGTTCGGGCAGCCGCTTTTTCTTGTTTGGCTTGGTCGGCTTGACCGTATCAGAACCGCTTGTGCGTCGGGCGCTGGCTTGGTGCCTGCACGCCCATGATCGCACGCAGCAGCGGCAGATCGCGCTGGCGGGTCAGCTTCAGGTTGAGCGGGTCGCCCTCCACCACCACCACCGGTTCGCCGAGGCGCTCGATCAGCCCCGCATCGTCGGTCGAACCCAGATCGTCCTGCGCGTACGCCCTTTGCAGGAGCGATCGTTCAAAGATCTGCGGGGTCTGGATCTGCATGAGATTCGCTCGATCGACCGTGGTCTCGACGCGGTGCAGGGTGTGCGTGGTCCCTACGCCGAGGATCGAGGCGACGGCATCGACATCGCCCGCGTTCTCGATTGGTTCAGGCTCGACGCGTTTGAGGGTGTCGCTCACGGGTGTGCCGGGCACGACGGCGGGGTGCGTCTTGGCGGTGTCGATCACCCGGTCGATCAACGCCGGTTCTGTTGCGGGGCGTGCGGCATCGTGGACGGCGACATGGGTGCAGGAATCGTCGATGTGCTCCAACGCGTTGGCGACGGTTTCGTAGCGGTGGTCCTTGCCGCCCCGGACCAACGCCGCGCCCAGCAATGACAGGCGATCGGCGTGGCGCAGCTTGAAGTCGCTGAACGCCTCGTCGTTGTGCGGGCCGGCGACAATGATCTGGTGGACCTCTTGGCGGGTGTTGAAGAGTTCCACGCTGCGTTGGAGGACGGTCTTGCCTCCAAGATCTTCATCGAGCTTCGAGCGGGTCGAGCCCAAGGGATCGGGCGCGTCGCTGTTGTAGCGTGTTGAAGAACCGGCGGCGGGGATGATGACACAGATACGCATGGGGGAGTATACGAAAGAGACCGGGCCGGGTGTGAGCCCGGCCCGGCTGTGTACCCGAACGGGCAACACGATGTAAAGCGTGATCCCAGAGAGAAAATCAGATCACGCTCGACGACGGCGAGAAACCATCAGCCCGGTGCCGGCAAACGCGAGTACGCCAGCCGGTGCGGGGACCTGGTTGATCGTGATGCGTGCGACGAGGTCGTCGGCACCGAAGGTGGAGCCGATCGTGGCCCCGTTGGCGGTGGTCGAGCCCAGGAACGATGCGAGGTAGTCCGAATCACCGGGGTCGGTGAAGAACGAACGGATGGGATTAAACTCGGCCAACGATTGCCCGTCGTTGGTGCTGAACGCCGCGTCGTTGGTGGCGCTGTTGGCCTCGGACCCGTTGTCGTAGATGTCGCGCCCGTAGATCTCGATCACGGTCGCGCCGTTGAAGTTACCCATTGCGTCGAAGAGTTCGACGGCGTTGGGGTTATCGTTGCCGAAGAAGAGATCGTTGCTGGGCACGACCATCGATGCGTATGAGAAGTAGCGGTTGACGCTCCCGTCTCCGATGTCGAGCGTAAAGGTGTTCGATTCTCCGGGCGAGTAGACGGGAGCATCCCCGTCGCCAACGACCGAGGCGAGCGTTGCGTCTACCCCGCCGGCACCGCTATTGGCAAAGGCCTTCGAGATCGGTCCGGTGTTGCCGTTCTCCGCAAGCTGGGTGATGCCGGAGGAAGCGCTCGCGAGTTGCCCGCTGTTGAACGAATCAAACCCGCCGTTATGGGCAGCGACCCAGACGGGCGTGAAGAAGAAGTTGTCGCCCCCGAGCGTGTTCTCGACCTGGATCGAGATGAGGTCGGCCTGGGCCGCCCCTGCGAGCAGCGCGAGCGATGTGATGGTGGTGCGTGTGATGTTCATGTCTGATCTCCGTTCCTAAATCCTGTCATCGCGGTCAACGCGTGCTGCACGCGCAGCGATCGCGCCGCCCCGCTGCGACGCGCGGGGCGTGAATCCGCCTGAGGCGGACCCCCTCAACTGGTTTCCTGATGTCAGATCGCGAAGGCGCGTATCACGGCGTCGGCGATCTCGTCTGCGTAGCTGATCGCGGGCCCCTCAAGCGAGCCATCATTGATCAGACGCGGGATATTGAGCACCAGCCCGGTGAACAGGGCCACGCCCAGGTCGGGGTTCATGGTGCGGATCTGTTTGCTCTGCATGGAGCGGACGATGAAGGATCTGAAGAGTCGCCCCTGTTTCGTGTATACCTCGCCGAGCGTCTCGGCCATGCGGTGCGGCATCAGCAGCACATAGGAGAAGGCTTCGGTGTTGTCATCGAAGTACTGGTAGGTAAGCTTGATCCAACCACGCACGGCGTGCTCGAAAGGGAGGTCGGTCTTGACCAGCACTTCCTTATCGCGGGCCATCTCTTCAACCACGCTCGAGTAGGCGACCCGGATCAGATCATCCTTGTTGGCAAAGTGCTTGTAGACGGCCCCCTCGGTGATGCCAACCTCTCTGGCGATGGTCCGGATGGAGGCCCCGTCGATCCCCTCTCGAACGCCCAATCGGATCGCTGCGTCCCTCAAGTTCTCGCGAGTCGTGCGTTTGGGATCCTGATTCGATGTCTGCATGTGCGTTCTCCGTGCCGAATCCTGTTCGCCTGCTGGTATACGGTCGTTTACCTTTTCAGGTATGTCAATGCTGAACGATCGTAAGATATTCCTTTCCATGTCGGGTTTTTTGGCATATCTTCAGTGAATCGCCACGAATAAGGTTGGTCCTGCGGGTTTGCCCGTGGAATGGAGGTTTTTGATGCGAGTGTGTGCACTAGGTGTGATGTTGGCCGCGGGATTGGCGCATGCTGAGCCGTTCGTCTTTCAGGGGCAGCTCAACGATATGGGATCGCCGGCAGACGGGGTCTATGACCTCGAGTTCCTGCTCTATGACTCAGAAACAGGCGGATCCCAGATCGGCACGGTGCAGAGCATCGATGATCTCGAGGTTAGCAACGGGACATTCACCACCGAGCTCGATTTCGGTGATGACGCGTTCGACGGCTCATCGCGCTGGGTTGAGATCCGCGTGCGGGCGGGCGATTCGGTCGACGCCTACACACTCCTGGACCCCCGTGCCAAGATCGGCAACACGCCGCAGGCCAGCTATGCGAGCAGGGCCGGCGTGGCGGACTCAGTTGTTGATCAGTTCTGGACCCAGGCGCCGGGCATCCTGATGTTCGGCGAACACAACGGCAGAGACCAGGTCTTTATCAACCGCGATAACGACATCGAGAGCACCGATGTCTTCGTGGTGCACTCGGCGGTCAACGGCTCGGGCGGCATGACCGTCTCCTCGTATGCCAATGGGCTCCCCTATTACGGGTACGCCACCGGCGGCTTCTCGCGTGCCAAGACCTACTACGACCCGGTCACCGATGCCTGGGTGGTCAGCAAGGGCGGCAGCGACCTGCTCGAGATCGACGAGAACGACGATGTCATCATCACCAACAACCTGATTGTCGGCGGCACCATCAGTTCGATGGGTGGCGGTGGCGGGACGCTCGTTGGGTATGAGTCCCATACACCCGATTCGATCTTCCGGGACTTCGGCTTTGATCGCACATTCAACGCGTTCGCGGGCGCGATCCAGCCCGCCGGAAGCACGGGATACCTGCGTTCAGACCTTGATCTGCCGCATGGTGCCGTGATCACCAATATCCGCGTGGAGTATGTCGATCGCACATCGACAAACAACCTTCGTTTGGAACTCTGGAGGCGTGAACTCGTCACCCTGAGCTACAGCGTTGATGTCCTGGCGACCTCGTCGGGATCGGACAACAACACGGTGCAGGTCTTCGACATCACCCCAGACCCGGCGATCGTCATCGATAACACCGCGTACACCTACGGGCTGCGGGGTTTCACGACCAGCGGCAGCTGGCCCAGTGCCGGCTTCATTGGCATCAGGGCCATCACGATTGAGTACGAACTGATGATCCCCTGACTTGAACCGGGTTTCAACCCGGGTTCGGCAGGACGCGATCATGTTGATCGACAAGAAAAACCCCCGCTCAGACGAGCGGGGGTTATTTGTTTCCGAACTGTCTGCTCAGGTCAACGGCTCAGGGGCAACCGTTGGTGTACGAGGTCAGGAAGTCCATGACATCGAGCGCGTTGAGTTGAAGGTCGCCGTTCATATCAGCGAGGGTATCGTCGTTGAGGTAGGTCTGGATGTAGAACCCAATGTCGTAGAAGTTGACGATGCCATCGGGATTGAAGTCTGCCGGGCACGACTTCATGCCATTGAAGTAGCGGCGTGCTTCGGTGAAGGCCTCGGGGCCGATGGCCTTGCCCATGTGACGCCCGGGGATGTCGTCTGCTGGCGGGTGGATACCACCCCAGATGCGAGACATCGAGGTCTGGTCAGACGCGTCCTGATAGGTTGCCCACTGAAGGGTGATGTCCATGGACGGGCCGTCCTCGAAGACGAGGAACTCGTTCATGGGTGCTTCGAACTCACCCATGCCGCCCGGGAAGAACGGCGAACCGGTAAGCAGCGTCATGATCTCCGCAGCACCGCGCGAGTATGTGGAGTGGCCTGAGACATAGCCGGGGAACGGCGGTGTCACAAAGCTTGGACGCTGGTAGGGCCACCAGTTCTCTGCGAGAATCCAGCCCACACCGGCGACATCGCTGTCTGGGTCATTGATGTAATCCGGGCCACGCCATGCCATGATCGCGACCTTGCCTTCGTTGCCAGCAAGATGCTCATGGCGTTCGCCGGCCGCGGTGGATTCTGCGGTGACAACTTCGATGTACCCATCGACCAGGTTGATCCCCTGCGGGTGGTAGCTCGGTCCTTCCGGATCGGAGCACTGGCCCAGATCACACATGTGACGGATCGCCGAAACCGGACGGATGTAGTCGTGGTATCCCTTGACAGACCACGATGCGATCGCGATATCGTGCATGCCGCCGCCGAGGGCGAGGTATGACTTGACATCGTACTCGAGCGGATCGAGGATCGGTCCCTCTCCCATGAACCGGTTCTCATGCTCTGGGTGATCCGACACATAGTGAAGGATCGAGAACCAGTGTCCGGGAGGCGTCTCCGAGTCGGGGCCGTCGGCCCAGAACTCGGCGAGGATACGGCCGTAATCGCCACGGGGGACGATCTGTGGCTCGTATGGCAGACCGGTCACGGGGTTGATGTCGTGACCCGGGCTCCAATCGCCGCCTTCGACCCACTTATAGTAATCCTGCTCGTCTTCCACGGTCGGCAAAGGCGAGTTGCCGAACGAAGCCGGGGAAATGTCGATCATGACACCGTCGCTCGGGTCGAGGTGCGCCGACCAGAGGACAACCATCTCATTGCCCCACTTGTATCGTGCATCGCCTTCGCCATTGAGGTACGGCGGGTTGCCTGGGTTGTGCCAGACATACCAATCGAATCCTTCGCGTTGCTTGATCTCAAGATCGTTCTCGTTGAGCGAGAAGGGGGCAACCAAACCCCATTCAGGGCTGAGGGCGTCGGGGTAGCCGGTTGGGATCGGGTTGCCCGACTGGTCCACGAAATACTCAAGCGCCAGCGGCTGCCAGCGGTTGGCGTCCAGCAGGTCGGGGTTGCCCGGGAACTCAGGCAAAAGCGGCGGGTTGATTGGCTCGTAGATGAGGTTGGCATACCCGAGTTGCTCGTTGGAACCATCGTTGAGCCCGTAGTCGATGATGGTTTGCGCAATTCGATTGCCGAGAGCCGCAGGCGTGGCCGCCTGTGTATCGGTGTAGCTTGTATCGTACCCGAGGTCGCTCATCAGCGCGTCGTACTCAGGGAACGCGAAGGGTGCGGCAGGCGAGAGCATGAAACGGTGACGCAGCAAGCGGTACATCGCATAGCTGATCGCTTCATTGCGTGCGGCTTCAACATCGGCGGCTTCCATTTTTTCAATATGGAGCACCTGGTCTGCTTGCGCATCAAATGCGGCCCAAGCGTCCCACATTGCTGCGGATGTGTGGTACAGGTTGCGAGCGTGGACGGTCGGTCGGGCCAAATCATGGCGGATCGAGTCCAGCAGGGCCTCACTCCACATACGGGCGACAGAGTGGCTCAGGCCACGCTGCTCGGCCAGTTGACGACGGACCGCGGTTGAGGGATGCTCGAGTGGGGCCATTTTGGTGGTTGGTACGGCGTTGGCCTTGGCATTGGTAGAAACGCCGCGCACCGCCTGAGCGGATGCCAGGGTTGATGCCATCGCCAACCCAGCGCACACGCTGATCAGAGTGGTCTTCTTCATATTCATATCTGCTCTCCCCATTGAGAAATTGATGTGAGCCCCTGCAACGGAGGCAGGGTCATCTCCCCCAATCTACACGAACACCCCCTGAATTCAACTGAAAAAGCGCTGTTTCAACGCAACCGCACTCAAATTTCTGAGTCCGGGCTCGTTATCAGCGGCCAGGCCCAAGCGGGC
The DNA here is from genome assembly GCA_043100965.1 of Phycisphaerales bacterium JB052. Lineage (GTDB taxonomy): Bacteria > Planctomycetota > Phycisphaerae > Phycisphaerales > UBA1924 > UBA1924. The sequence continues at coordinate 394,775 of JBICHR010000003.1, forward strand.
GGCTGGTGCCTTTGTGCTTATCGGGATAGGGGCGATACCAACGGTTCCAAGTGGTAGACGAACCTGAGTGTCTGGTATGCGTATGATGAAGTGCATGGCGGTGTTCGCCTTGTGACTTGGGGCCGAAGCGGCATTCGACCGAGTCGGGAATGCTCAGTGTGGCGTGTCGAGGAGCGTGCTAGCCTCGTAAAAAGTACGCGACTTTATATCTGCCGAACCGCAGTACGCACTCGCAGCCTAATACGGCTGTGGATCATGGGCTTGATGCCTGATAGGGCCCATGATCACGATTATCAGGCTGGTCAACACTTGGCGCCTCTTGGGGTGTTGGCGAGGAGGTTTCAAGCGGCTGGACCAAAGCACAGGGCGTCATCTCCCGGTGTGAGGTCGAGATCAAACAGATGACTACACACGTAGAAGCGCTGCGCGGACGACATCGGGACGGGGGTTCGATTCCCCCCGGCTCCATTCTTGATCGGGTCCTGTCGGGTTACGACAGGGCCTGTCTCGTTTTGCTGTGCGTCTCATTTCTCAGCAATGGGTGTCGTCGCATGCTCCTCACATGTGACGAGATGTGACACGCAGAACACCCCTGAGTGCATTCATTGCTTCTGTGCGCCAATCTATGCACTTGCCATTCCGTTTGCTGGACGGTGCCAGCCGGATGGCCTGATCTTGCTTGCTTGGACAAATCTCAGAGTTGAATCAGCAATCGAGTATTGAAAGGGCTTGCGAATATCCCCAGTTGTGGGTGGAATTACGGCGTAGGGAAAATCACCCTTACTGATGTCCGGCAAACCTCCTCATGATTTCTGCAACGCTAGAAATGATGAACTCCTTAACTGTTTCCATGCGCACCATCTCACTCAATCACCTTGTATGCAAATTGAGTGACAGGCACGCATCGAAAAGGAATACGCCCATTGAAAGGGGGCGAACAACGAGTACGGCCAACTCAAAGCAGCCGAAATCCTGTAATTTATGTCTCGCAATTTTTATCCCCATATACGGGGTGTTACGCTCCGATCAGTAGTTTGAACTTTCACACGCATGCATGTTGGCCCGTACGGTTAACTTATAGTTTTTGCGATATCATGAAGCGCATTCAGACGATCTCTGGATATGAAATCTGCCGCTCACAGCGCGAAGCTTCTCGATGCTCTTGTGGATCGCTCTGAACTGCGTAACGCGATTTGGAAGCTGGCTGGAACACGACTCGTTGGGGCTGTCGTCTGCGGCATTACCCTCATCGTGATGGCTTCATGGCAGCTCGGATTGCATGGGATCACCTCCCTCCTTCCGGGGCTCCCATCGATGAAGTTCAATACGGCATTCGGACTCTGCTCGCTGGGCATGAGCATGATCTGCATCACGATGTATGGGCAAAGGGCGCAGACAATGCGTCTGCTGAATCGAGCAGCAACGATTTGTGCCGCGCTTGCCATCATTATCTCTTTACTGACCATCGCTGAGATGGTGTCAAAGACGACACTTGGAATCGACGAGTTCTTCTGTGTTGATGACATCACGCGCAAGAACCCGGAAGCCGCCTACCCAGGGCGCATGTCGCCGTCGACCGCCACGGCGATCCTGCTGCTTGGTATCACGGTGGTCCTGCATACATACGATCGGATCCGTGCGGCCCAGATCGCTTGCACCTTTACAGCGGCTATCGCGATCTCGATTGGTTTCGTCGCGGGGGTTTCGATCCTGATCTCGAGCAAAGGCGCGAGCAGCTTCGAGTTTTTCTCCTCGATGGCCCTGCACACCTCCTGGTGCATCGTGTTGCTGGGGACGAGCTATCTCATCACCCGAAACGCGCTCGGTGATATCGCAGGGCAAGAAACGCTGCCCGTTTCAAAGCAGGAGGGAACTTGGCTGGTGGTCGCGGCAATGCTCGTGTTCTTCAGCGGAATCCTGGCCAGCGGGTTGGTGTCGTATAAGACCACGAGCAGGGAATACAGAGCAGGCAATGTCCGCTTCGATGCCATCACCGAACGGGTGGTTTACGAGGCGAAACGTAGGATCTACCTCCCTGTCTATGGGCTCAAGGGTGCGCGCGGAATGTACGCGGGGAGCAGCTTCGTCACGCGTGACGAGTTCAGGGCCTATGTCAACTCGCGGCACCTGTCGAACGAGTTCCCAGGAACCGTCGGGATGGGGTTTATTGTCCCTGTCTTGAGTTCGGATCTCACAAACTACGCGGAACGCCAGCAGGAGATTTCGGGCGAACCGTTCCGGATTACGGGCACCGGGGAGTGGGATACGCATTTTATCACCACATATGTTGAGCCCGAGTTCCGAAACAAGGCCTTGGTCGGCTACGACGCGGGCTCGGACCCGAACCTGCGGGGCGCGATCGAGTCGGCCATCCGGACAGGGTTACCCACGCTCACCCCCCAGATCGAGGTCATGCACGACGAGTTCCCCAGAGCGGGATGCATGTTTCTCGTCCCCGTCTACCGCAACGGCATGCCCATCAGCACGCCTCGAGAGCGCTCGGAGGCGATCCTCGGGCTTGTCTATTCTGCGATTATCTATAAGGAACTGTTCGCTGGTGTGATCAGCACAACCGAGGACGGCTTGATCTACAGCGTGTACGAGGGTGAGCATGCGGAGGTCGACAACCTCATCTACTCTGAGGACCTCTCGGGGAATAGCGGAGGACGCGACAAGACGACTTCACGCAGCACGCGCGCGCTCTTTGCACAATCCAATCAGATCACAACCGGCGGTCAAACATGGACCATACTCACCATGAGCACGCCACAGTTCGATGCGTCCGTGTTCTCAGCAATGCCAACGACGACCACTGCGTTCGGCCTGGTTTTCAGCACGCTCGCTTCGTGCTTCGTCTGGGTCATTGGCCGATCGCGAGCCCGGGCAATGGAACTCGCATCGCGTACGGCTGACCTTCGCACAGCCGCGTCGCAGCTTCGAGAGTCGAATATGGTGGTGAACAAGAAGAACCATGAGCTGGCGCTCCTGGCAGACCGAGCGCACAGGGTTGTTGATGATGTGTCGCATGAGTTCCGCACGCCACTGTCTGTGATCAAGGAGTTCAGTTCGATCATTGCCGACGGTCTGGCAGGGGATGTTTCTCAGCAGCAGGAAGAATACCTGAAGATCATCGATTTCTCCGTCGTCGACCTGAACCACATGGTCGAGGACCTACTGGATTCAAGCAAGCTCCGTGCGGGGCGTTTACGGATCAATCGGCGCATGCATCGGGTAACCGACATCCTCAAGCAGGACCATGATCTGATCGCCAGGAAAGCATCGTCCCGTTCGATCACCATCAAGGAGAAGATCGAGGACGGCCTGCCCACGGTCTTTGTTGACGAAGAGAAAGTCCGCAGGGTCATCAGCAACCTCATGACCAACGCCATCAAGTTCTCGCTTGAAGGCGGGGAGATCGAGCTGAGCGTAAAACGCTCGGCGGACTCGCATTCGGTCGTCTTCGCCGTGAAGGACAACGGCCCCGGACTCTCGAAAGAAGATGTCGAGCAGCTCTTCGGGCGCTTTAAGCAGGTCTCATCGTCTCGTGATGTCTCTGCGAAGGGCTTCGGGCTCGGGCTGAGCATCGCCCACGAGCTGACCTGGCTGAACCTGGGCACGATCTCGGTCCACTCGTTCAAAGGGTATGGCGCCACCTTCTCGTTCACCGTGCCCATCGCAAAGCTCAAGTCGGTTCTCTATTGCTATGAACGCATGATGGCCAGATCAGAGGAGGGCGAGGGCCAGATCTCGATCATACGCGTGCGGGCGGTAAACGCACAGGACAGAACACCCTACACGGACCCAACCGAGCCGATGGCCTTCCTGGCTTCGGTATCTCAACCAACCGACCTGATCCTACCGAAGCACCACGATGTCTATGAAACGGATTACGCAACCTGGTTCATCATCGGTCGCAGTGAGGATCCGATGTGGGCTCTCAAGCGATTGATCGATTCGAGAGCATCGATCCGGAACGAGAACCCCACGGACCTGACCGAACTCGAGTTCGATCTTGTTGGGATATGGGAATACGACGGCGATCTTGAAGGACCGTTTGAGGAACTGAAGACGCAACTTATGATGGAGGACGATTATGCCAAGCAAAGTGCTCGTCATTGATGATGAGTGGGCCATCGCCAAAGCCCTCTGCAGGCGCCTGAGCGAGTGCGGGTTTGAAATGATATCAGCCCCCGACGGGCCGACGGGGATCATGAAAGCCGCGGACACCTGTCCGGACGCGATCCTGCTGGACCTTCGCATGCCTGACATGGACGGCTTCGAAGTATTCCGACGCTTGCGTAGCGACGAGACCCTGCGCCACATCCCAGTCATCTTCCTCAGTGCCAATGTACAGGACACGGCCAAGCAGGAAGCCAAGGCGATGGGCGCAGCGGACTTCTTTTCCAAGCCGTACCACTACGAAGAGATTGCCTACGCGATCAGCACTGCGGTCTCTCAAAGTGTCACATGAGAAACACGGAACACCTTGCGCATCGCAACACATCTATACTTGCAATTTTATAGCGAATCATTGTTTTCTCAGATCTGCCCCACCCAAAGTACCGATCGTTGTGACGAGCATGAACCAGCCCGCATGAAACAGAAACAGGAAACAACCCATGCCTACGAAAGTACTCATCGCTGACGATGACCACCACCACCTCGATGCCCTGAAAGTTCGCTTCGAAGCCGAGGGCTTCGAGGTCTACTGTGCCCAGGACTCCTATCACGCGGTACGACTTGCGAAGCAGGAACGCCCCGACGCGGTGGTGCTGGATATCAACATGCCCGCGGGGGACGGCTTCTCTGTGCAGGAGCGATTGGGAAAGATGGACAGCGACAAACCCATACCCGTGATCTATCTCACGGGGGAACGCTCGCAACGCGTCGAGACCATGTCCAGGGCGCTGAACGCCTTCGCGGTCATCTACAAGCCGAGCGACTCGAAGGAAATTATCGCAACGGTGAACCTGGCGATCAGCTTCAACGACTCCGCAGAAGCCGCCTGATCTCATCAACTGAGCGAGGGACCACCCCGGGGCACCTCCATCGACGCTTGCCATCTGGTACGGGTCGTGGTCCGGGGTGGTCTATTATTCTCCGAGATGGATACAACGAACGATCAGCATGATGCTCCGGACGCACACCAGCGGGCCGACCGCCCGAGCGTTCTGATCGTCGGTGGCGGGTTCGGCGGCCTGGCGGTCGCACGAGCACTCGCGGGTGCGGATGCCGACATCACCGTGATCGACAAGCAGAACCACCATGTCTTCCAGCCGTTGCTCTATCAGGTCGCAACGGCGTCGCTCTCCCCGGCCACGATCAGCCAGCCCATCCGGACGATCCTGCGTGGCCAGGACAACTGTGGCGTGGTCCTCGCCAACGCAACGGGGGTGGACGCCGAGCACAAGAAACTGTTGTTCGAATCGGGCGATGTGGGCTACGACTACCTTGTGCTTGCCGCGGGCGCGAGCCATGACTACTTCGGGCATGATGAGTGGGCGCCAATCGCGCCGGGTCTCAAAACCCTCTCCGACGCAACGGAGATCCGCAGACGCCTGCTGCTGGCTTTCGAAGAAGCGGAGCACGAGGGCGACGAGGCAGCCAGGCGCGCGGCACTCACATTCGCGGTGATCGGCGGCGGTCCCACCGGGGTCGAACTCTCCGGCGCGATCAAAGAGATCGCGGGACAGACGCTCCCCAGCGAGTACCACAACATCGACACCAAGACGACAAGGGTCCTGCTCTTCGAGGGCAGCGACCGGCTGCTGAACGCCTTCCCCCCGCAACTCAGCGAGCGAGCCAAGCGTGACCTGGAGCTTCTTGGAGTTGAAGTCCGAGTCAACGCGCTCGTTGACGAAGTCACCGAGGATGGCATCAGGGTGGGCGATGAGTTCATCGAGACCAAGACTGTGTTCTGGGCGGCGGGCGTGCGCGCCAGCCACTTGGGTGAATCGCTCGGGGTTCCCGTCGACCGCTCGCGCCGGGTGATCGTTGAGCCCGACCTGAGCATCCCGGGCCACCCGGAGGTCTTTGTCATCGGCGACATGTCCTCGTTGACACCCGAGGGAGCGGACCACCCACTCCCGGGCGTGGCCCAAACGGCGATGCAGATGGGCCAGTTCGTCGGGAAGATCATCGCCAAGGAAATCGCGGACGGGTTAACCCCCAGCGATCGACCCAAGTTCGTCTACAAAGACAAGGGCTCGATGGCGATCATCGGCAAGAACCGGGCCGTCGCAACGATCGGAAGCCGACGCTTCGCGGGCTTCATCGCCTGGGTGCTCTGGGCGTTTGTGCACATCGCATTCCTGGTTGGGTTCCGCAATCGCATCCGGGTGCTGTTCAATTGGGGCGTCAAGTGGCTTCTCAACAGTCACGACGCACGCCTGATCGTTGGCGATACGCGCATGCATATGAGCAAACCCACCGGCCGGGGTTTCACGCCCAAGCAGAACCACGAGAACTGAACGCTGATCGGTTGATGAAACGCGGCTTGAAGATCAAGGGCAGCCGTTTGCGAACGCGGAGAGGAAGGCCGAGACATCGAAGAAGTTATACATGCCGTCGCCCGTGAAATCCGCGACTGGTTCCATCGCACCGAAGGCAGACAGGAACGCGCTGACATCGAAGAAGTTCAACATCCCGTCACCCGTGAGATCGGCAGGACACGCGGGGGCAGAATGAACACCGGGCCAGAAGCCGCCGGCCAGTGAGAACTGTCCACCGGTCATCACGGGGCCCGCGTCGGGCTGACCGATCGTGCCCGAGAGTTCGAATCCATCGCCCGATGAGGCGATCGTGCCGCCGGCATCAATGGTGTACCAAGTGATCTCAAAGTCACCGCCAGACGGGCCCGCCAGGGCAGCGGCGGAGCACATCGCGAGGGCACACATCGTCGATACAGCGTTGGTCTTCATGGGCTCAGTATACCAGCAGGTGTGCATGCTTCCAAGAGTCTGTGCGTGACCACAGGCTGAAAAAATCTCGTTTTCTGCCCGCCCAGGGCATTCATTCAGGGCACGGGACCGAATAAGCGGTGAGGAACGCGCTGACATCGAAGAAGTTCGTCTGCCCGTCGCCATCGAAATCAACGCTCAGATCCCCAGCCGCATAGAGAGTCAGGAACGACGAAACATCAAAGAAGTTCAGTTCCCCAAGCGGGCTTGCGAGGTCCGCGATCCCCAACGGGTTCGGGGCACCGGGCGTCGGGGCGAAAAACTGGCGGCAGTCGCTGGCGTCCGGGGCTCGCCCTTCCGAGATGTCCGTTTCCTGCCCCGTATAGGTCACGGCATCGATCTGCGCGAGTTGGTTGCCGTCGCGATCGAAGAGCCCCACCGCCTCACCGCCGGCGCTGAGCTTGAAGGTCGCGTGCAGCGGGCCCTGCTCGGGCTCATCATCCGCCCAGATCACAAGGTATCCGCCCGGCTCGATGCTCACGCCCGCGGGGATCTCCCACTTGGTGCGGTCGGTCAGGTCGTCGCTCAGGTATCGACCGCCGAGATCGATCGTGGTCGGCTCCGCGTTGTAGAGCTCGATGAAGTCGTCGGCATCCCCGAACTCATCAACCACAACGCCGTCGTTGCTTGCGAGCCACTCGTTCACGAAGACCGCGGGCGTGGGATCCGGATCAGTAAAGCAGTCATCACGCGGGTCGTTCTCGAATCCAGGCGTGACGGCGCAGAAGACCTCGAATGATTCGGAGCCGTCGGGCGCTCGCCCGTATGACTCGTCGGGCAGCAGCCCGGGGAAGCTGACCGAGTCGATCAGCACCGAGCCAGCCTCCGCGCGGTGTGAGAGCACCGCCGATTCGCCGCCCGCGCTGAGCTTGAAGGTGGCGTGCAGCGGTCCCTCACCCGGCTCGTCGTCGCACCACACGATCAGGAATGCGCCCGGCGCGAGCACGGTCCCCTCCGGGAACACCCACGCGAGCGGATCGAACGGGCTATCTGAGAGATGCATGCCCGAGAGATCGATCGCCTCATCGTCCGCGTTGTATATCTCGATGTAATCCTCGTAGTCACCCGCCTCGTCCATGACGATCATGTCGTTGCTCGCGAGCACCTCGTTGATGGCAAGCTTGGGCAGCGACGCGATAGGGGGCACATTGGCGCGAAGATAATCGGTCCGCGCCTGAATGTACGGCTTCACTCCCCATGCCCAGGGTGAGCCGCCCGAGTAGCTTGTAGGCGAATCGAACGAGTTGTAGAAATCCATCGCCGTGTAGCCGTAGTCCGCAAACCCGCCCGCATAAGACCCGGTGAACGCGTACGGCTCAAGTGTGTCGCGGAGTGCATCGATATACACGCCCCGTGTGCCAAGCGTAAAGATCGTCTCGACGGTATCCACACTACCGGGATCGAACGCCTCGAGCGTGTGGAAGAGATACTCCCCCGACTGCGATGGCGTGTCATAGTTCGGCGTTGCCTGATTCGCGTTCGAAAGATGATCGACACCAGGCTCGGTGTCCGCGCCCCGGTCGTTGGTCGTCACGACATCGAAGTAGAAGCTGTCACCGTCGCTGAGCCCCATCGCATCCAACGGGAGGGTGTAGCGTGCGATGCCTTCGGTCTTGTCGCTCAGGTCCTGATCGAAGCCCGCGGGGTTATTGAAGCTGGCGTGACGTTGGTCCCACCCGGAACCGTCCCACGCGTAGAAGATGAACCCGCCGCCGTTGTCAGTCCATGAACCAAGGAAATAGTCGGCCTGTGTGTCCGTGTTGATCTCGCGCCCCCAGGGGTTGCTCGTCGATCCGCCGGGGCCGGTATCGAAGAAGAGCACGATGCGCGCCTGGTCGGTCTCCCCGCCCACATCGATCTGGCCGTCGACTTGGACCTGCGCGAGCAGCTCGGACAGATCGTTGGTGAGGGTGACCGCATCGATGTCGAAGTGCGGGTCGCTGCCGGCGTTAAAGGTGTCGCCAAGTGAATCGGTATACACCGTCTCGGTTGGCTCGCTCGGTTCACCGATCGCGCCGACGAGCTCGCGCACATACCGCAGATACTGATCGTGATACGCATCGATCGCCAGGATGCGTCGGACCAGCGGCGGTTCCGCACCACCACCGAACGAGCTGCCGAAGTCCCACCCGAACCCGTTGTCACCGAAACTTGAAGCCGGGCGTGCCGCCCAGTCAGTCGAGAAGAAGTCGATGCCGTAGGTGTTGTCGAGATCATACGGGATGTATTCCACACGCCCGGTATCCGGGTAGACATACAGGAAGTAGTTGTTCGCTCCGTACCAGAGGTTGTCCCAATGCCCGTTCACGCAATCGACGGCCAAGGATCGAAGGAACGCGTCAACGCTGAATCGGCTGGCGATCTCGGCCGTGAATGTCGCGTCATCCGCATTCTCAATGAACGCGATGAAGTCTGCAAGGTCCTGGTGCTGGTTTGCGCCGCTGTCGTTCTCCAACTCGTAGGTCAAAGAGCCAAGGCCCGCGTAAGCAGAGGCAGCCCCGGGCGGGACATAACGCAGGTCAGCGCGCTCGCCTTTATAGGTGCACTGATAGAGATTGCCCGTATCGTCATCGAACCATGCCGCGAGAAACTCGTCATCGATCTGTTCGACATTGACAAAGACATCGTCAACGAGTGAGCCATCGTTGATGATCATCCTCGCCATGGATGCGCGTGGCGAGGGGACCCCGAACTGGTTGTAGACATCCCATGCCAGCTTGCCGCGGACGACCGAAGGGTCGTTCTGGTGACCGTTGATGTTGAGCTTCTCGAGCCCGAAGACCTCGCGCCCCGGAACAAACTCGTTGAACTTGAGCTTCCACGACTTCTTGATCGCCGATCGGCTGGTGTTGCCACGGGGTCGGATCGCAACATCCTCGATGATCGCATCGACCTCGCTGCTGAGCAGGTGCACACTGCAGTTGTAGTAGGTGTTGTCGAAAGGGTTGTTGAGCATCGCCTGCAAGTCAGCCGGGTCCATCGTCACGGTGATCTGCAGCAGTTCGCTGTCATTGAAGTAGACGCGCCCAGCCTCAACCCATCCCGCATCGCCCGTTGGCATGGGCACCGGAGCCGCCGGTGCCTGCGTCGTCAGCATGAGGCACAGGGCAACAAAGAGCGATCGCGTGATCAGGTCGGGCATGAAGCTTCTCTATCTTGACATGGGGTCGGCACAAAAACAAACGACGCGTGCGCGTCGCCTGTTATACCTGATCTAAAGTCAGAAAGAAAGTAGATTCTCAGGGTTTGGAGCACCCTGTCGGCCGCGTACTCACGGGCAACCGGCGCTGTACGCGCTCAGGAAGGCGCTGACATCAAAGAAGTCCAGTGAGCCGTCTCCTGTGAAATCCGCTTGGGACCCGTTGCTGCCGTAGGCCCCCAAGAAAGCGCTGACATCGAAAAAGTCCAACTGACCGTCACCACTCAGATCGGCCTGACAATGGTCGATACAGATCCCGTTGCGGGAGCAGAAGTAGGTCAGCTGCGCGACCGGCGAAGCCGCGTATCCGCCCGGTGCGTTGTCGTCGCCCACGATCCACTGCATGTATCGGACCTCCCCATCGAGCGCGGTCGAATCGGGAATGGCGTAGTGCATCGTTCCATAGCCCTCGCCCGCCCCGCTGCCCTGAAGGACGATGGGACCAAGCGTTTCGTCGGCATCGAGCATGCCATTGACGGGCGGGTCGCTTGAAACGACGACCCACGCCTGTGCCCCGCCCAGCGCTTTGTCGATCCCAATCTTGAAATCGATATTGCCCAGGTTCGGCGGGTTGTCGGCGACCATCTCCGGGGTCATCCCCTCGGTGCCCGCGATGCCGTTGGAAATCAGCTGCGGGTTGGGCACCAGCTGTTCTTCATGCAGCTGTGGCCGATCGAAGGGGAACGCCTCGTTGGCGACACGCGGGTCGGTGAGCCCGTTGTTGATGAAATCGGTGATGTTGTTCTGCACGGGGGGTGGGAACGCGATCGGTGCGTTGAGCACCGGGTCGCGGTTTGGGGCAAACGAGACCTGCCCGTTGCGTCGGGCGTAGAAATCGAACACTTCGTCGATCGTGCTCAGCTGCCCGTTGTGCATGAAGCGTTCACGCAAGCCGACATTGCGCAGTGATGGCACCTTAAACCGACCTCGATCGGCGTTGTTGCCCGTGATCCCGGAACGCCCCGGGTCCTCGTTGATCGGACGCAGCCCGATGTTCCTGAAGCTGTTGTCGCTGAACATCGCCCCGGTATGACACGCAACACAACGCGATCCGGTCAGGGCGTTGAGCCCATCGATCTGCTGTTGGGTCATGGCGTTATTGTTGCCAGCGATGAACTGATCGAAGGGTGTTTCGTCGGGCACGAGCGTGCGTTCATAAGTTGCGATCGCCATGGCAATGCGTGCGGCATTGATCTCGTTATCGCCAAAGGCCTCGGCGAACAGGTCGGGGTAGGTGCTGCCATCGAGCACCGCGTCGGCTAGGTCTGCGGGGAGATCACTCGCCAGCGCCAGCGGGCGCACGGTGCTGAGCTTGGCCGCCACCTCGTCCCAATCACGTTCTTGGTGGCTCATCTCGACATCAGACACGATCGGGCCAACAACCTGGCTCTCCAACGCCCCGCCATCGGCGATGATGACCGCACCGGTCTGCGGGTCTACGAACTGCGAGCCAGCACGACCGTCCCAGAAGAGTTCGTCGGCGTACATCGCCATAATCATCGGCTGGGCTTGGCGGGTGGTCGCCTGCGGGAGCAGCCCGTAAAGCACGGACTTGAGATACTGATCGTCCCGATCAGCCATCGACACGCCCGGCGACGCGATGATGTCGTCGTCGCTGTTGAAGATCCCGTCTGCCCCCGGGTTCACCGAAACCCGCGGGTCGGTCCCGGAACTGGCCGGCAGGTGACACGAGCCACACGAGGTCGTGTTGTCGCTCGAGAGCTGGGCATCCCAGAACAGGGCCTTGCCCAGCGTGCTCTTCTCCACGCTGAACGGGTTCTCGGACGGGAACTGGACCTGCGGCAACTGCCCCGCGCCACCACCGGGCTGGGCAACGGCGTGCATCGTGGCGCACGCGATCACCGCAGCAAATATAGCAAAGCAACGCGACCCCGCGCCACTCTGGGGCGCACCAAACTGCTCTTGATTCATCTTTGTACCTGTATGCCTGTGCAAGAAGAACGCTCGTAGATCGAGCGTGACATCCCTTCAACGGACATCTCGGGCGTGTATTTCGAGATCGGCAAAAAAAACACGCACGAAACCGTGCGTGTGTATTGAGTTTGGATTGGCAACGAGCCTCAGCAGCCCGCTGAGAACGCACCGAGGAAGGCGCTGACATCGAAGAAGTCGTACGAACCGTCGCCGTTGAAGTCTGCGGCGGGCTCTTCAGCTGCGAACGCGGCCAGGAAGGCACTGACGTCGAAGAAGTCGAGACTGCCGTCGCCGTTGATATCAGCAGGGCATGTATCAGCCGCGAGGATCGCGCCGACCTTGCTTGAGCTGAGCCCGCCGACGTTGGTGAAGCTACCAGCCAAGACAAGCGCTGGGCCCTCGCCGTAATCAAAGACGCCACCACCGAAGACGGTGTCGTTGGCCCCATCACCGACTGCTTCCCAGTCCGAACCGTTCCACTTGGCGATGCCCGCCGTGGGTCGCGAGCCGACCATGGTGAAGCTGCCCAAGGCGTAGAGGGCTTCGCCGTTGCCGTCATCAAAGACGACCAGTTCGTGGACATCGGCGTCAAAGCCGCTGCCCATCGAGGACCACGAGGTGCCGTCCCACTTGGCGATGTTGGTCGAGACGGGGTTGCCGGCTGCCAGATTAAAACGGCCACCAACATACAGAGCGGGGCCTGAGCCGTCGTCCCAGCTGGTCATGTGCAGCACCTGAGCAAAGCCCGAGGTCCGCGACAGTCCGCCGTCGAGGTCATCCCAAGCGGTGCCGTCCCAGACAGCGACATTCAGGGCGCTGACGCCGCCGATGGTCAGGAAGCGACCACCCGCGTAGAGCAGGTTGCTGCCATTGAAATCCGAAGCGAGCAGGTCGAGCACGATCAGCGGCACGGCACCGCCGATGGTGCCACCAACTTCTGAGTATGTGGTGCCGTCCCACTTGGCGATGTGGTCGAGGGCGGTGTTGCCATTGAGATCACCGTAGTTGCCCGCGATGTAGAGCTGCTCACCGGTCATGCCGTCGTCGTAGACCTCGAGGTCCCAGAACGAGTTGAGGAAGATCTCGGACTGGGCGTCCATGGAGTGCCACTCGGTGCCGTCCCAGCGGGCGAGCTTCGCGCTGCCCGCGACGCCGTTGGCGCTGTCAAAGTAGCCCGCGGCGATGAGATCGCCGTTGAATGCCTTGATCGCGTTGGAGTATGCGCCGACCAGGCCGCCACCAACGGGCTGCCAAGCGCTGCCATCCCAGCGGGCGATGTTCGAGCCACCGGTCGCGCCGGGGATGCTGAACTGACCGGTGGTGTACATCGAGGGGCCCGTGCCGTCGTCGTACATCTCAAAGCCGACGGTGTACGAGCCCGTGAGCCCGGGTACGCCGAGTGTGTTGGAATAGTCCTGTGCCTGGGCGGCGCTCGCTGCGGCGCCCGCGGCGATCAAAAGGGAAAATGTGCGTGCTGGTGATCTCATGGGTGTCTCCTACTGAATACAAAGGCGCGTCAGAACGACGCATTTGGTTGCCGCACGGTGACGCATCAACTGCATCGCCCCTCCTGTGAACGATCGCGCGGCTGCACGAATCTACCGTAAATTCTGACAGTTGTGTAGAGGGAATTCGCCCCTCATACGGGCTTTTTCAAACTTTTATGGGCAACCGGTGCCGAAGGCGTTGATAAACCCACTCACATCGAAGAAATCGAAGGTGCCGTTGCCATCGAAATCAGCCGCAGGATCCATCGCCGCGAACGCGTTGATGAAGGCGCTGATGTCGAAGAAATCGAGCGTGCCATCTCCAGTGAGGTCGGGCGCACAACCCGCGCCAGCAGCCAGATTCACCGCTGCACCCGCATTAATGAAGCCCCAGCCGAAGCTGGTGTCATACCCGGCACTGCCAAGATCGACACTAGTCTGAGAAAGAATGTCCTCAACCTCCGAAGGAGACAACGATGAATCAACCGAGAGCACCAGAGCCGCAACACCGGCGGAATAAGGCGACGCGAAGCTCGTGCCATCAATGGTGGTGTAATCGGTCTCACCGTACCCGTCGCTACCCGTCCGATCGGTGGTGAGAATCGCTGCCCCGGGTGCGCTGATGAAGAGCCCCGGGCCGTAGGTACTGAAGCTTGCAAGGTTGCCATTGCTGTCAAGCGCGGAGACCGAGTTGACAGAATCGAGACTGGCCGGGAAGCCAACGGTCCCGGTCCCATCGTTCCCGGCTGCACCGAAGTGAATGACACCCATATCGCGCGTCGTATCAAATGCCGTCGTAATCGCGGGCGTCGGGCTCCCGCCACCCCAGGACGAGTTCGTGACCAGCGCGCCGCTGCTGGCCGCCCAGTTGATCCCCGCGGCCGTCCACGAATCCTGAGACTCGAGGAACGGCAGGCAGAAACCAAAGAAACTGATCTCATTGAAAATCTTGCCCGCCTGAACCTGCACATTGGGGGCGATCCCTGCGACTCCCAGCCCGTTGTCGATGACTGCGGCGATGCAGCCCGCCACGGCGGTGCCGTGGTTGTCGCACTCGTTGCCCGGGTTGCCATCGCCCCCTCCATCAACAAAGGTCTGGCCCGGTGCCTGGTTCAGGTCGGGGTGGTTCTGCTGGATCCCGCTATCGAGCACGACCACGCGGACACTCGCGTCCCCGCTCGTTACGGCCCACGCCTCCAGCGCATCCATGTCCATGTCATTGGGCTGCTCCAGCGCCCACTGCTGAGGGAAGAGCGGATCGTTGGGCGAACCCGCGCGCTTGGCCCAGTAGATGTGATCGCTCTGGGCCCACTCGACCGCCGCCTCATCGTTGACCGACATCGCGGTGCGAAGGATGGCATCACCGGTGCGTGCGTTCACCTGGGCCCGAATCACACCCTGCATGCCCCCCGCGTCGTGCTCGATGACGGTGGCGCCGTACTGCTTGAGTATCGCGCTCTGCTGCGCGGGGCTGGTTCCCGGGGCAAACGAGATGAGCAGATCACGGGTCGGGACGACGGGGAGCCCACCCTCGCCGATGTACGTCAATGACGAAACAGCAACGGTGTCCGCCGCGCTCAGCTGCGTGACCGCACGCCGGGCATCCTGAAGAGATGCGGCCTGATCGGGAAGCATGATGTAGGACCAACCCGGGATGCTGCTGGGCTGAACCGTGGCCTGCGCGAGTCCCGTCGCATCGAGCAGCGTGCGCACGGCCTGGCGCGCATCCCCCGACAACGACGGATCGATCTGCACCGCGATCATGGCGGGGATCGCCGCCAAATGAACCTGTCGATCAAAGTACGGGATCGCGGCATCGGTCTCGAACGGCACGACGGAGCGTTCACCCAGTGCCGAGGCGAGCTCAATATCGATCGCAGGGGCTTGCACCGGAGCGGCCAGCGCCGGGGTAGCAAGGGACAGGAACAACGCAGTCAATGTACGATCGATCATGGTCATCTCCGAGCAGAGCTTTGTACTCATCTAGACGGATCCAATACACAGCCCGAGGGCCGATCCGAACAAAGGCCGAGAAATCGGCCGCATTTCCAGCATACCACATGTCGCGAAAACCACAACCCCGGTTCAAGGCATCTGGCTCGCAACCCGGACCGGGATCACGATCAGGGGCAACCCGCACCGAATGCGTTGACGAACCCGCTGACATCGAAGAAATCGAAAGTGCCATTGCCGTCGAAGTCGGCGATGGGATCCATCGCAGCGAAGGCATTGATGAACGCGCTGATGTCGAAGAAGTCGAGTGAGCCGTCACCCGTCAGGTCCGCCTGGCATGATGGAACTTGGGCGAAGAACACACGAATGCATGTATCACCCGAGTAGCCCAGCACGAGATCGTCGCGCCCGTCATTGTTCAGATCACCAAAGGCCAGGGCCGTGCCCACCTCGGACGCGTCGTAGCTCCAGGTCGGTGTCGTGTCGAGCACCCCGCCCCGGTTGAGGTAGATGTGCCCACGCCCGTCGCTGAAGTGAATCTCGACGAAGTCCTCATCACCGTCGCCGTCGACATCGAAGAACCCGATCTCCTGCGGCCCGGCAAACGGCGGGTTGCTCGCGTAGCGCTCGATCAACGCCCCGTGCACATTGTCATACACCCGAGAGGGGTCACCGCCGAACGCGATCTCGCTGATGCCGTCGTTCTCAAGATCACAGAACAACGCCCCACGATCGGTGTCGTCTATCGAAACACTCACGAACGGCAGCGAGTCGGGTGTGCCGGTCGTGTTGAAGTACAAGCCGCTGTTGAAACCCACCCACTTGGCAACCGCCAGGTCGGGGTAGCCGTCGCCCGTGATATCCCGCGCATCGAGGCCATTCTGCACGGCCTCGTCGGCTGACTGCCATACGCTGCCCGTCGTCAGGGTGGTCCCAGTGTTATCAAACATCAGCAACGGCCGGTACGGATCGGGCGAGACACCCTGATTGGTCGTCACGAGGTCGAGATCACCGTCCTGATCCATGTCCGCCAGCACGCCCGCGGTCCCCCACATGGTGCGCGAGGTGTTGCTTGTGTACCCGGGGGCGGTGGGCATGCCCATCCCGGTATTGAAATACGCACGCACGCTATCACGACGCAGCCCGCCGTGGATCGTCACGATGTCCGGGCGATCATCGCCGTCGAGATCCCCCACCTGCACATCGCCCGTGTGGGTGTCCTCGTTGCTGAGCCAGCCGGGCGTGAGATTGATGCCCGCGCCGTTGCCAAAGAAGATCATGTCCTGCGCGTTGTCGTAGGGCGGGAACGAGTTGGAGATGTAGCAGACCGCGACAAGGTCGTTGTTCCCATCGCCGTCGATGTCGACAACCTTCAGCCCACCGATCTGGCGTCGCAGCTCGACCGACTGGTCCGGCTCGGCGTTGAACGGGACTCCAACCCCCCGCTGCCCGGTTGGGGCCTCGGTGAGGTTGACGGCCAAGAGGTGCCCATCCTTGGAGACCTCGTAAGAATGTGATTGCTGGGCGTGCGCGGCAGATGTCAGCAGCAGTGCAGTGATACCGATGGTGTGTGTGTGCATATCAAACTCCCCTACAGAGAACAAATGGTCGTCAGTCCTGAGTGTACCAGACCACGCCGAATCTCCAAGGCGGTTTCATGTTTCTGCGCGTACGGCCATAGAAAAAGCCGGCACGAAGCCGGCGATGAGTGAATGCGATGGAAGACGACGGGGACCGATCAGGGGCAGCCGGCCTCGTAGGCGAGAATGAAGGCGCTGATATCAAAGAAGTTCAACTCACCGTCGCCGTTGAGATCCGCATCATCGTCCTGCGTGTTGTACGCCTCGATGAACGCCGCGACATCGAAGAAGTCGAGATCGCCATCGAGATCGAAGTCTGCTTGCGAACACTGGGCGTTTGATTCATGCGACAGAATCAGCCCGGTCAGGTTCTGCTCGGGCATGCCCGGACCGGCGATGGTCGAGATGAGCCCCGCGCCGCCGCCGTTCTCGAAGAACTCGATCCGCAGCGAATGCCAGCCGGCACTCAACGGGATCGATCCGGATCGCTTGACCATGCCGTGCAGGCCGTCGTTATTCACGACGCGCTCGTCACCAATATAGAGTGCCGAGCCGTCGTCCGACTCAGTCGTAAAGGTATAAACGCCGTCGATCAATGCCCAGACATAGCCCTTGAAGACCGCGCCAACCCCGTCGGAGCGGCCTGAGTTCAAGAACTCGCCGCCGGTCGAACCAAAGTCGACGCTCGTAACGACATCGCTCATGTACGGGGTCATCGCATCGAAATCGGGCAGTGATGACGGGCTTGAAAGCTCATAGAAGTCGACACTCAGGCCATCGATCGGGTTGAGGCGATCGTCCGCGGCCCGAAGCTGACGCACATCGATGTTCACATTCGCCGTCGACGAACCGGAATCACCGATGATGGTGTAGCTGAAGGCATCGTTCCCCGAGTATCCCGCGGGCGGGGTGTAGCGGAACATGTCCTGGCCGTTGGTGCCCTGACCGGCGAGCAGCTCGACGCTGCCGCCCGCGAGGGTGGTGGAATCGAATGTGTCGAGCATAAAGGGATCGCACGACTGCGAAGCATCGTTGCCCAGCGCGTCAATCTCAACCGCGTTTCCTTCCAGTGTTTCGACGATATCGTCCGCGGCCGACACACCCTCACCGATCAGGTTGCAGCCCGACGAGTTCATGAAGTTGATGATGGTGGTTTTCACGCGGTCATCGAAGCCCAGGACGATGTTGGTGAGCCCGCCCGAACAACCGTGGCAGTACGACATAATCGTGCCGCCGTACGGATCGGAGCAGTCGCCGTTGCCACAACCATCGATCGGGGGCGTGTAGCTGTGGGTGTGGCCCGTGCCGAAGTTGTGCCCCAGCTCATGCGCCGCGACGACGACATCCCAGTTGCCACCGTTGTGGTCAACGAGGGGGTAGGGGAACGAGCCAACAAGGTGAGCCGAGACGCCGTAGCCGTACTCGTTGTTGCACAGCACACCGACATACGCGACCCCGCCATAAGATGTATTCTCACGCCCGGTGAAGAAGTGGGTCACGGTCCGATCAACATCGGTCATGTTCGCGTTCCAGTGATTCAGCACCTGATCGAGCGGGTCGCCCGTTGTTGCGTCGTACGGGTCCGTATCGGACTCCCACACCCGCAGGAACGGGACCGCGAGACGTGTATCGACATCGCGTTCATAGATTTCCGAGATCGCGCCCATGAGCGAGATGATGTACGCCGCCGATGCGCTGGTATTGCCATTGAACAGGCGTTCGCTGTACTCATAATCGGTTTCGATCGCGATCCCCGCGATACGGCAGGTCGCCCCGCCGCGGGGCGTTGTCTGTGCCGCCTGCTCCGGGAGGCCCATGGGTTCGAGCTGGGCATCGCCGGCGGTGTACCCGCAGGCGCTGATCGGCCCTTCGTCGGGATCAACCAGGTCCGCCATGTACGCGCTCTTGAGTGCCGCATCAAGATCAACCCCTTGGGCGTACGGCCCGGTCGAGATCGAGATCAGCTCACCGTTCTGGCGAATGAACCCATTGGTCCCGTAGGGCGAGAACGCGATATAGGCGATCGAATCGGCATCACCGGCGACGATGCCGCGAAGCACAACCACCTCGGGGCGAGGCAGATCGACGATCCCGTTCGCGGTGCCCAGCTCAAGACGAGCATCTGGGGTGAGCACCTCGACACGATCCAGTTCAAGATCGAGCTGCCCTTTGGGCGTATCGAAGTTCTCGATACGAACATGCTCGCCAACGAGAACGGTGTCGACCGACTCGATATCGATCCGGCTGCCGTTGAGACGATGCGTATCAACCTGCGCCATGGCGCTCGTGCTGAGCGCGGCGATGCACAGGGCAAGGCCTGCTTTGAGAGTGTGCGTACGAAGCATGCGTGTTCAACCTCCAGTTGAGCAGATCTGCGCTCCCCCGGTGTCGATCATGGCGTCTGTTCATATCAGACGACACCTCGCGAGACCAATCGAGAGCGGACAAACCGATGTAGTGACGACCCGATGCCCCAGAACGGGGCACCATACCGAGAAACTGATACGGGAGCACCACCATATCGGATCCTGCGCATCGGTACAACAGCGTTTCAGGGATTCAGAACGCCGATTCTCAGCCTATATCCATGATCCTGGACCGGTTTCAGGGGCAACCCGCAGCGAACGCCCCGAGAAACGCGCTCACATCAAAGAAGTCATAGAGCCCGTCGCCCGTGAAATCCGTGGCTGGGTCCATCGCCGTAAAACCACTCAAGAAAGCACTGATATCAAAGAAATCCAGCAATCCATCGCCGTTGAGATCGGGCGAACAGGCAACGCTGGTCGTCGTCACCAGGCACGCCTCCACCAGCACACCCGCATCGGAGCCCGAACGATCCGAGATCGTCAGCTCCCACATCCCATCAGCCGGCTCGGCGGCAAACGCGGACAATGACTGCGTCGGCACCACTAAGCCCGCGATCACCGGCTGCGCATCGAACGAACACACATCCTCGCCCAGCACACCCGCACCATCGCTGAACACCGCGTCCAGATCACGCCCGCCGCACCCGAACGGGCCCGGGAACCCGACACTGGGCACACCCGGGCGATCGAGCAGCGTGGCCGTCGTCCCCTCAGGCGAACGCAGCGAGATCACCAGATCCCCCACCCAAGGGTGGGCGATGTCGAGCGCGACCTCGATCGAATCGATCACCTCGCCCGCGCTCGCTACCACCTCGATCGGGATCACGATCCCTGAGGCGTTGTTGTCGGGGATCGGTGCGTTGGGCACGACGCAAAAATCGTCGGCCTGCGCCAATGACGCGAGACACAGCAATGGCAGCAAACGTACATGTTTCATCGTCGGGCCCTCGCGTTGATGGTTGCGTTGCGTGATGCGTCGGTGCACTGGGCCGGGTCACGCATCCCCGTCGTGTGACACCATCCCTCGACATGGCCCATGTTGTTGGCCCCGGCAAGCTGGCCTCGATCGCGTTCGATCACGCCGTCGTCGGGGTCGCTCAGCAGCAGGTCGGTGATGATGTTGCAGTAGTCGTACAGAAACGCCCGGTCCTCGAACGCGGTCGTGTAGTACCACACCTGCTGGCGCGAAGAGGTCGGGATGAGCGAGAGCCAGTTGGCCGAGCCGGTGTAGCTCATGTCATCGTTCTCGCCGCACCCGAAGCCAAAGATATCGCCCAGCACCGCCGCGTTCCCCGCCAGGGCGGTCCCCTGATACGGGGCCCCCACCGACTGGATCAGCCGATCCCCACGCGCCCAGTCGAGACCGGAGAAGTAGAAGGTGTACAGATGCAAGGCCGCCATCGCCCCCTGCGAGTGGGCCGCGACGCCGAACGATTTCATGGGTGCCGTCTGATTGAGGATCTCCAGCGCGAACGCGTCATGCGAACGGGAAACCTCCGGGTCGTGGAAGACGGCGATGTCGCCGCTGAAGTGCGCCGTGGTGAAGGGGTTCCCGCCCGAGCAGTAGCCGTGCACCAGCAGCAGGCGATGCCCGCCCGGCAGGGCACCACGCGGGGCCATGCTCGCCCCGTCATAGCGAACCATCGCCGGTTCATGCTCCGCGTCCGATCCCAACGCCTGCTCGACCATCGCTGAATCAACATTCGTTGCCACCCGCTCAACGATCTGCGTCGGTACCAGCGAATCCACATCGTGCACACGCACCTGACGCAGTTCGATTGTCGCGGGGTCCACGCTCGCATCGAGCACGAGCTGTGGATCGAGCATGAGCGAGCGATTCGCATCGCACACACGCGACAACCAGCACACCGGGACCATACCCGCAACCGAACGCCCCCAGACCTCCGCGGCCACGATCGTGCGATCGTTGGTCAACGCATCATCGAACGCCAACTCGATCCGATCGCCGCCCACCGATGCCCGCACCCCGCCCAAGAGCGTGGTCGGCGCTTCGACCCGGATCAGGTGCTGGGTCGAGAGCATGATCGGCCAGTTGTCGTCGCTCGCGTACTCCGCGATGACCTGCACCGCGTATCCGCCGGCTTGATCCGGGGTAAACGACAGCTCCTGCCGGCCCACCCCCGCGTTGATCACCTCGCGCGACCCATCGGGCGATCGAACGATGGCGATCAGTGACACGATCTTCGACCCATCGCTGAGCGAACTGGCGAGCGTGACCGGTCGGCCAACAAGCATGCGCCGTTGCTTTATATAGGTATAAAGCGACCGATCGGGCGCCTGATCAATCAGCACGAACCCGCCCACGCGTTCGTTCATCTGCACGCGGACATACAGCTCCCGCTGATCCGTCGGCAGCACCAGCGCGGGATAGGTCCGATTCGGATCGCCCCAGGGCATCGGGTCACGCACGATCGAGACTCCGGGCTGCTCAGCGGGTGCGTCCGTCCGCACCTCGATCTCCCGCTGCGTGCGCGCGTCGATCGTGCGGACTACCCCCACCCACGCGTCTTGCTTGGCGGGGAGGAACACGACCCGTGCTCGCTCCTTGCCGGTGACAAAGGGGAACGCGAGATCGACCATGCCGTCCGCGTCGGCCTGCGCCGGATCGATCTCAAGCAGCAGCGTGCGTGAGGTCTCCCCCAGTTCGACCGGGTCGGGAAGCTTCACGACCCCGGACTCGATATCGCTCGCCGCCCCAACCACCTGCTTGACAGGGAGCGCCCCCTGCCCCATCGCCGGCAAGGCGACGAGCAGTGAGACAAGCAGCCCGATGAATGTTCTGTATCGCATGGTTCCCTCTCCGTGTACAAACGCACAATACCAGAGCCGAGGGCCAGCGCGAAGAAAAACACGCCCGAGCGGGCGTGTTTGGTGAATCAAAGCTCGTATCGGCTTCAGCCGTTCCAGCCGCCCTTGAAGTTGTTCAGGGCATCAACAAGCTTCTTCTCGAGATCGCCACTGAGGGCCTTGGTCTCGTTGAGCTCGTCCCAAACGCCCTTGGCGCTGGTCTGGAAGTACTCGAGCATCGCCTTCTCGAACTCCTTGACCTTGTCGAGGGCAACCGTATCGAGGAAGCCCTTGGTGCCCGCGTAGATCGAGATGATCTGGTCGGTCACATGCTGAGGCACATACTGGGGCTGCTTGAGCAGCTCCACCATGCGGGCACCACGATCGAGCTGGGCCTGGGTGGCCTTGTCGAGGTCGGTACCGAGCTGGGCGAAGGCCTCGAGCTCGCGGTACGCGGCGAGGTCGAGTCGCAGCGAGCCGGCGATCTTCTTCATCGCCTTGACCTGTGCGGCACCACCCACGCGGGAGACCGAGATACCCACGTTAATCGCGGGGCGGACACCCGAGAAGAACAGTTCGGGCTCGAGGTAGATCTGGCCGTCGGTAATCGAGATCACGTTGGTCGGGATGTACGCCGACACGTCGCCTTCCTGCGTCTCGATGACGGGGAGTGCGGTCAGCGAACCGGCACCGTTCTCATCGCTGAGCTTGGTGGCGCGTTCGAGCAGGCGGCTATGGAGGTAGAACACGTCGCCGGGGAATGCTTCACGGCCCGGAGGACGACGAAGCAGCAGCGAGAGCTGGCGGTAGGCGACGGCCTGCTTGGAAAGGTCGTCGTACACGCAGAGCACATGCTTGGGGTACTTGGCGCCGTTGCTGAGGGTCTTGCCCTCTTCCTTGCCCGACCACATGAAGTGCTCGCCCATCGCACACCCGGTGTAGGGGGCGATGTACTGCATCGGGGCCGGGTCCGAGGCACCCGCGTTGACGACGATGGTGTAATCCATCGCGCCCGCGTCCTTGAGCGTCTGCACAACGCCGGCCACGGTGGATTCCTTCTGACCGACGGCGACATACACACACACGACGGCGTCGTCGGTGCCCCAGTACTGCTTCTGGTTGATGATCGCGTCGATGGCTACAGCGGTCTTCCCCGTCTTGCGGTCACCAATGATCAGCTCACGCTGACCACGGCCGATCGGGATCATCGCATCGATTGCCTTGATACCGGTCTGCAGCGGCTCGTGCACGGGCTGGCGAGCAGCGATGCCGGGCGCGATGATGTCGACCAAGGCCGACTCGGTGGTGTTGATCGCGGCGCCGTCGTCCAGCGGGCGACCCAGCGGGTCAACGACGCGGCCGAGCATTGCTTCACCAACGGGAACCGAGAGCAGCTTGCCGGTCGCCTTGACCGTGTCGCCCTCTTTCACCGTGAGGAAGTTGCCGTAGATAACGGCACCGACAGTGTCTTCTTCCAGGTTCATCACCTGGCCCATGACAGCGCCGCCCGAAGTCTCGAACTCGATCAGTTCGCCGGCCATGGCCTTGGACAGCCCGTAGATGCGGGCGATACCGTCGCCGACCTCCACAACGCGTCCGACTTCCGAGATCTCAAGCTCGCTTGAGAAGTGCTCGATTTCCTGCTTGATGACGCTGACGATCTCGTCGGTCTTGATCTTCACGGGGGTTCTCCTGCCTGGCCCGGACTGCGTATTTCGTCGGGCGACGGGGTTCGAGAAAAGATGGTCTTCACAACCCCACGAATGCACCCGTGCGCACTCGCTTCGGGGGGATGAAAGGGTAGGGCACCAGGCGGCAGAAGTCTCGTCAGTCAGGGAGGTTGAAAATGCTCAGGGGCCCGGATTCTCACCGGGCTGGGCTGGGCTCGTCCCCGATGCCGGTTCGCGGGAAATACGAAGCCCCACCGTCCGCTCCGGGCTCACGACCCGACACCCGGGCGGCAGGTTCATGATCTGTGCGGGCTTGGCACTCACCCCACGTTCCAGATCCTCAAACGAGAGCAGCACATACGCCCTTGGGCGGGTCGATTTGCTCCGCAGCGCTTCGATCCCCTCAACGGGGCCTTCAATCAGCACGCCGACCAGATCCCGATCCGTATCGTCGATTTCGACCCGCCAATCCCCGATCTCGCCGGGTGCGATGAGCACCTGCACCGGCAACGGGTCCAACTCCAGACGCTGAGTCACGGTTTTGAGCGTCAGCAGCACATCGACCTGGGCCGGGCTGATGCTTGTGGCCCAATCGCTCGGGGCGATGCCCTCGATCTCGACCACCCCGCCGGGAACGGTCTCAAGACGCCCGGGCGTGAGTTGGGCGAGTTGGGCCGACGAGAGCGTGACCGTGGCGAGCTGGGTTTTCAGATCGGCAAACAGGGCACTGGGTGCACGCAGTTGGACCGAGGCCGGCTCAACCCTGGGCGAGCCATCGGTCTGGACGCCCGGGGGCAGCATCGCCTGAACACGCAGCTCGCGCACCTCCAGCTCGTCGACCTCGATCACGATCTCGGGCGGGGTGATGGCCTTGACCGTGACGCCGTGGACATCAAGGTTTGGCGAATCACGCAGCACGCTGCGTAGATCGAGCGTGTGCTCCCCCGGACGGGGCGGGACCTCGCGCCCCAACCGAAGCTCGACCCGGTTCTGTAGCTCCCGCGCGAAACGATCCAGCCCGGCGGTCGAACCCTCGATTTCGATGGTCACCGTTCGCGAGCCCACATCACCTGATGATTGACGCATGACGAACTCGATCTCCCCCGTCGGCTGGCCGCTGGAAATCGTCAGCTGTGCCTCGATGGTGCGGGAACGGACCATGCGCGATTCGGCGAGCAACCAGACCATCGCCGCGATGAGGGTCACCACGATCACCGTCCGGATCTGGGCAAAGAGGCCGCGTTGCTGTTCACTCATTGCCGCCCCCCTTCTTGCCTGCTGTCGCCTCGTCCTTGCTCAAGAGCGAAACCTCCGGCTCGGGCTCATCGCCCGATTCGATCTTCGCGTCGTCTGCAAACCCCGATGCATCACGGCTGCCCTGCGCGTCGCCCTGCTCTGGCGTCTCGACCTCGGGTGGCTGATGCCCGAGCCGTTCCTCGATCACCTGCTGGAGCATGCTCGGCTCGATTGGCGATCCCAGCACACCACGCTCGGCGATGCGAATCTTGCCTGTCTCTTCAGACACCACAATCACCAACGCGTCGCTCTCACGGGTCACCCCGATCGCGGCCCGGTGTCGAGATCCCAGCGACTGGTCCTCGATCTCGTTGGCGCTGGCCATGGGAAGCTGCACCCCGGCGCTGTGGACCTTGTCGCCACGGATCACAACCGCCAGGTCGTGCAAAGCAGAGCCAGGGTGAAAAATCGTCTGGATCAGCGGCGCCGAAATGACCGCGTTGAGCACCGTGCCACCCTCGATGAGCGACTTGAGCCCCACGCGACGCTCGATCACCACGATCGCCCCGAACCGGGCCTTGGACAGGAACACGCACGCCGGGGCCAGTTCGGCGGCTACTTTCTCGGCCCCCTCGTGCCCGCTGTGCATAAAGCGCGTCTCGCCCAGACGGATCAGGGCCCTGCGAAGCTCGGGCTGGAAGATCACCACCAGCGCGATCGCGATCACCGCCAGCACGCGGTCATAGAGATAGGCAATGCGAGCAAAGAGGTCGTCGCCGAAGAACCGAACGAAGAGTGTGCCCACGATCAGGATGAACAGCAGCCCCTTGAGGGCTCGGGCGGCGCGGGTGCCCTGCACGAAGCGGAGCACAGCGAAAACCACCAGCCAGATCAGCGCAAACTCGATCAGGACCTCCCACCAGCTGTAGGAGCCCAAGCGATTGAGCAGGTCTTGCAGGCGTTCAGCAGAGCCCAAGCGGGTACCCTTCCCTCATACGGTGAACAGGCGCAGATCGGTTCACCCTGATTCTAACCAATCGTTTCTCGCTCTGCGTTCTCTTACGGCTCATATATGGCATACGAAATCAAACAAGTCGACTCCACGCCCAACCCCAGAGCACGCAAGCTCATCGTTGAGCCCGCGCCGGGTTCGATCCGGTCGTTCTTCAAACCCGACGACGCACAGGGCGACCCGCTGGGCGAGGCGATCTTCGAGGTCGAGGGCGTAACCAATGTGCTTATTCACACCGCCTTCATCTCGGTCAGTATCGCGTCGGGTCAGAACTGGAAAGCGATGCTGCCAAAGCTCCGAAAGGCGCTCAAGGGCGTGCCCGCCCCATGACGAGTGACCGAGCCCATGACCACGAAGTCACCCGCGCGCTCGAGTGCTGGTTCAAGGAACACGCCCGCCCGCTCCCTTGGCGCACAGCCCGGCGTGATCCGTACCGCTCGCTCGTGAGCGAACTCATGCTCCAGCAGACCCAAGTCGCACGGGTGCTGGAGAAATACACCCCCTTCCTCGACCGATTCCCGAGCGTCCAGGCGCTGGCCGAGGCCCCCGAGGACGAGGTCCTTGCCGCCTGGTCCGGGCTGGGCTACTACCGACGGGCCCGCCTGCTCCACGCCTGCGCCAAGGCGATCGTTGAACACCACGACGGCATCGTGCCCCAGACCCTCGACGAGCTGCTGGCCCTTACCGGGATCGGGCGGTACACCGCCGGGGCGATCGCCTCGATGGTCTTCGGGCAACGCGCCGCGATCGTCGATGGCAATGTCACCCGCGTGCTGCTACGACTGCACAACAAGCCCGTGCCTCAGACTGACAAGGCCACCGTCGACTGGGCCTGGTCCCGCGCCCAGCAGTTGGTTGATACCTGCGATGATCCCGCCGCGTTCAACGAATCAATGATGGAACTCGGTGCGACCGTGTGCATCCCCAAGGGACCGAGGTGCACCCAATGCCCGATTCGCGATCGCTGCGGGGCCTTTGCCAAGGGTACGACCGAGTCAATCCCGCTACCCAAACCCCGCGCCAAGCAGAAGCATCTCTATTGCGCCAGCGTGATCATCCGGCGGGACGATCAGGTCGTCCTCCATCAACGCCCGACCACCGGCATGTGGGCCGGGATGTTCCAGCTCCCAACCATCGAGCGGGATGACATGGCCCCCACCGCTGACGAAATCGCTGGATCGTTGGGCATCGATGAGCCCGAGCATATCCAAACCTTTATACATATCACGACCCACCGCATTGTGGAGTTCGCCGTCTACCGGACCGTCGGCCGCGAGGAAACACCCAAAGATTGCATCGAGCACCCCATCGGACAGCTCGATTCACTCGCGATCTCCAACGCACAGGTGAAGGCGATGCGGATCGCGGGTATTCTTGAACCGTGAAGATCGCCGTCGTCATCCCGGTCTACAACGAGCAGACGCTGCTGCCGGTCCTGTTCGATCGACTGGTCAACACGCCCGCGCCGTCGCTGCCCGATGGGAAACGATGCGAGCGGGTGATCTACCTCGTGGATGATGGTTCCAAGGACGATTCGCCCAAGATCATCGATGAGCTTGCGAAACGCAAGGACACGACCGCGATCCATCAGCCCATGAACCAGGGCAAGGGCGCTGCGCTCGCCGCCGGTATTGCCAAGGCGCTCGAGGACAATGCGGACGCGATCATCATTCAGGATGCGGACCTCGAGTACGACCCGCGCGAGCACGACGCGGTCCTCGCGCCGATCCTCGACGGGCGCGCCGACGCGGTCATCGGCACACGCTTCCTCGGGCAGACCCACCGGGTGCTGTACTACTGGCACTCGATCGCCAACCGGATCATCACGCTCACCAGCAACATGCTGAGCAACCTGAACCTCACCGACATCGAGTGCGGCTTCAAGGCCTTCACCCGCGACGCGATCAAGGACATCAAGATCACCGAGAAACGCTTCGGCGTCGAGCCCGAACTGATCGCCAAGCTCGCCAAGGCCCGCCTCCACGACGAGCAAGGCGTGCGACGCGTGCCGCTGCGGATCTACGAGGTCCCGATCTCCTACGCGGGCCGGACCTACGAAGAGGGCAAGAAGATCGGCTGGAAAGACGGCGTTGAGGCCATCTGGTGCATCATCAAGCATAATCTGGGGTGAGACGGTGTAGGGCAATAGGCACTCCATTGTGCCTCCTCCGTTCCTGACGGGGGAGGTGGCCCGCCGAAGGCGGGACGGAGGGGGATATCCCCTCCCCGCGCCCCCGCGGGGAGGGGCCGAGCAACGCCAGGCGGAGGGGCCAATCGAACAACCAACCCCATCCACACCCAAGGGTGCCACGGCTTGCTCCACCCACAGGGGGACAAGCCGTGCCCACCGCAGAACCTGGGCGTGTTCCGCCATGGACCCCCAAGTACCACTCAACGCACGGGTTGTCCGCCTATCGGCGGAGCAACCCGTGGCACCCTGCTTTCAACTCCCCTCCCCGCGCCCCGTAGGGAGGGACAATGGGGTGCCCATTGTCCACTGAAGGTCCGCCTCTGGCGGATTGCTCCACTCATTCTCACACACCCGTCGGCACCTCGATCGGCCCCTCCCCGCCCTTGCGACGGATCCAGTTGATCGATCGATGCACTGCGCGTCGCCGCACGAGCTTGCGCTCCAGCCAGAACTTGCCCGGGAAGTTCAGGAGCGACAGCCCCAGAAGCATCGTCAGCAGCCCCTGACCGGGGAGCACGAGCATCGCGATCCCGCCCAGCAGCAGCACCCCACCGAGCAGGTTCTTGGCTGAAAAGAGGATGATCCGGATCACCGGGTGGCGGATCGGCAGTTCCATTGGGGCACGCTGTTCACGCACGAAGTAATCGCCTGGTAAACGCACCAGGATCCAGGGCACAATGATCAAGGTCCCCACAAAGGTTACAACCGACACCCCCAACAGGATCGCGATGAGTTGTTCGTTGATCTCAGGCATGAATGTCTCTGTCCCCTTGCCTGAACCTCATGCATTTTTGTCCCTCCATGCGGGGCACGGGGAGGGACAGAGTTGATTACCCGATCACGCGGGTGAATCGTTCCAGCAGGGCGTCGAGTTCTTCTTCGCTCGGCGCGTTGAGGGTCACATGCCCGATCTTCCGCCCGGCCCGCGGGGCTTTGCCGTACATGTGGACATGCGCCTCGGGCATGGATTCGAGCGCTCCGGGCCTGGGCTCGTCGCCGATGATGTTGACCATCGCGCTGCAGCCGATGGGCTCGGCAGACCCCAGCTTCATGCCCATGACCGCCCGCATGTGATTCTCGAACTGGCTCGTCTGGGCCCCCTCGATCGTCCAGTGCCCGGTGTTGTGCACACGCGGGGCAATCTCGTTGGCCACCAGCGTCGCGTCGTCCCCGCTGCCGATCTGGAAGAACTCGACGGCCAGTGTCCCAACATAGTCAAACCGCTCCAAAACCCGCTTAGCCGCGTTGCGCGCCTGCTGCGTCAGCGCGTCGCTGACATCCCGAGCGGGTGCCTTTGAAACACGCAAAATCCCTCCACGGTGGACATTCTCGCTCAGGGGGTAGTACACGATGTCGCCCTCGACCGATCGGGTCGCGACGATGGACAGCTCCCGGGCGAACTCAACGAACTGGTCGAGGATCGCCCGGACCGAGCCGATGGTCTCGAAGGCCTCGGCAGCGTTGCCGGCATCATTGATCAGCACCTGCCCCTTGCCGTCGTATCCCAGCGTGCGGGCCTTGAGGATCGCGGGGGTGCCCAGCTCGCTCAGGGCTTCCTGCAGCGAATCGACATCGTCGATCGCCCGGTAGTTGGGGATCGCGATGCCCAGCTCGCTGAACATCCCCCGCTCGAGATGCCGGTCCTGGGCATAGCCCAGCGCATCGGGGTTGGGGTGGATCGGGCAGATGGCACGGATGATCTCGGCGGCTGTCGCGGGCACATTCTCGAACTCGTAGGTGACCACCTCGCTGCAGTCGGCCAAACGCCTGAGCGCGTCGGGGTCGTCGTACTCGCCGACGATCTGCTCGCAGACGCTGTTGGCACAGCAGCTGTCGTTGGGATCGAGCACGGTGCAACGCACACCCAGCGGCTGCACCGACTGGGCCAGCATCTGGGCGAGCTGCCCGCCGCCGATGATGCCAACGCGTTCGACGGGCACGAGTGGCTGGCTCATGCCTGCTCCCGCGGGTCGGGGTGATCGAGCACTGCCTGCGTCTGGTTTGCCCGGAACTGCTCAAGCTTTTCCGCGATCTCGGGGTGCTTGTTCCCCACGATCGACGCGGCTAGCAAACCGGCGTTCTTGGCCCCCGCCTTCCCGATCGCAACGGTCGCCACGGGGATGCCCGCGGGCATCTGAACGATCGAGAGCAGCGAGTCCATCCCCTTGAGGGCCTTGCTCATCACCGGGACCCCGATCACGGGGATGGTGGTCATCGATGCAACCATACCGGGCAGGTGGGCCGCCCCGCCCGCGCCGGCGATGATGACCTCGATGCCTCGCCCCTTGGCCTCTTTGGCGTGGGCAACGAGCAGATCGGGCGTGCGATGGGCCGAGACGACCCTGACCTCGTGGGGCACGCCCAGCTCATCGAGGGCCGCGGCGGCGTGCTCCATAACATCGGGCCAGTCTGACTTGGAGCCCATGATGACGCTGACGAGTGGGTTGCTCATGTGTGATCGTATCCCGCTCAGGGTGAGGCGGGCTCCACGCCACGGAGTTGGAATGTGTCTTGAATGAGCTGGAATCCCGGATCGGTGGTTGGCGCAGCGTGGTCGGGCTGCTCAAGCCTGATCCCCAGGACACGCCCGTCTTTCAGTGGCACATACAACGCCCGGACCCGCTGCTTGCCGAGGAAGGGCGCACGACAAGCGATTTCGGCACCCACGCCGGTCATTCCAAAGAGCGAATCGAGGACGGTGCGCTGCTCGATCGACTCCGTCCAGAGCGAGTACTCAATATATGTATCGAGCTCCTTCTCCGCCGAGATTGCCCGATCGAAGATCGAGCACCAGAATCGCCCGCCCTGGGGCGGCTGGGCAACGAAAGACTTGTACTGTGTGTGCGCATCGTCCGAGATCACCCAGTTCGAGGGCACCCTGCAGGCAAAGCCCTCGCGCTCGATGAGCACGCTGTCGGCCAGCCCGGGCGGATCATCGCTGATTGCTTTGAAAGCGATCGAATCGACCACCTGCATCGGTGCGAGCTTGCCCATGTCCCAGTCCCGTTCATTGGCCTGGTACCGGAACACCGCCAAATGAGCGGGCCCGAGCTGCCGGATGAAGTGGAACATGCGCCGAGTCTTGCCGTCCCTGAGCAACTCATGCTCAAGCCCGTACCCCTCCTGACTCCCGAGCGTGACACGCTGCTCATCGACCAGCACGGCCTGATACCCATCGGCACCGAGCCCGTCCAGACTCTCCTCAACGACATCAGGCCCATCGGTTGGTGCACACCAGATCGTGAGCACCGCGGACCCATGATCCGCGATGAGCTGAATGTATGCATCCTCGGAGTCTTCATCGTTCACGCTCCAGTTGCCCGGGTACGCCAACTCGAAGCGTGGAGATGCATAGTGCCTCGGGTGATCGACATCGGGCTTGATGCCCGGCGGTGAGACGAACACCATCCACAACATCACCGCGATCAGCCCGGACCGCCAGATATACGGCAGCACCAGAAACAGCACAACCGACCACACCGGGCGAACCCGGCAGCTTGCTCGGAGCATGCAATACCGAACTGCTGGCGTGATAAACAGAAACACCATCACCAGAAAGGGCACGGCGTTGTTCATGGATTTGAGCGCGTCGTTGAGATCGTTGTACCGGAGCGCCATGTACACACAACCCAACAACGCAGGGATTTCCTCGATGAGTTTGGGGAAGCAGTAGAGACGCGAGGAGAGTCGCCACTGGTTGCCACGGACGCCGCAGATCCGGATGAGCAGCCAGCACCACAGACTCCCCAAGCCGTAGTGCAGCGCCCCACGAAGCAGCCCAAGCCCGAAGAGCAACGCAAACACGCTCCCCCAGCTGTTGACCTGGGCCCACTCGGGCAACGCGTTGTATTGCGTTCGGTTGATGACCGAGTTCGTCATCCCGCCCGAACCGATGACCCATGCCGTGAGCAACACAACGAACACGGACGCGTGGTACCCGTACCCAAGCATGAACCTGCCCGGGCGAACGAGCAAAAACAACGGCGCAAGCCAGATGGGTACACGCCCACGCTGCTCGTTCAGGAGTTCAGCATTGATGCCATATGGGTGCGTGGGCTGGTCCATCATCAGAACTGGTACGAGTACCCGAGGACCACGCTCCCGAAAGTCTGCCCGTTGGGCTGGGATTCGAACCGCTCAGTCATAAATGTCTGGGCCCAGCCCGCGTACAACCGCTTGTATCGCAGCACGATCCCGACACTGGCGCGGGCGACGAAGGGTTCAGAATCGGTCGAGCGTGAACTGGCGAAGGTGTTGCCGTCGAGGAAGATATCTCGCCCGACCGCGTCGGCCCCCACTGTCCCGTACAGATAGAACGAGAAATCGCCCTCGCCCCAGTCGTTGCCCTGCACCGTGTGGTCCTTGTGACCCAGGAAGGTCGCGGGGCCGAAGTCGTTCGGGAGATTGTGCCCGCCCCGCAGGGTCATCCTCGCGTGCCCCATGATCGCGACATTGCCCAGCTCGAAGCCCAGCGCGGGGAGCATCTCCATCTCGATGCCCCACAACTCGGCCTTCTCCGATCGCCAGGTCCGCTCGTAGTTGAAGTTAATCGCCAACTCGTTGGCCAGCTGGGTGTCCCAGCCCTCCGGGTCGTCTTGACCTGGATAGGCGCTGTGGATGAACTCCTGCATATTCTGCGCCCCGGACCAATCCCCGACAACGCCCAGGTCAAGCCCGAAATGGTCGTGCTTCTGATTGTCGGCCCGCTGGAAGGAAAACGCGAAGTAGAGGTACCCGCCGTAGGGATGATCGTCGGCGGGCGGGTTGGTCTGGGTGATGAACTCGCTGGTGTAGATCCGCTGCTTCAGCGCGACCCCGAAGCCGAACCGCGGGTCGTCCCACGCGTCCGCGGGTGCGAGCTTCTCCTTGAGGGCGCTCGTCAGGTTCGGGTCGAACGACAGCTCGATCCCAAACCCGTTGGTGTAGAACCGGTCGGTGTTGTCAACGAGGTTGGCAAAGGTGCCGTCGTTGTCCCAGTAAATGGTGGAATCGCGTAGCCGCATATCACGCAAAGACCACGATTCGGATTCTGTCAGCGATTCGATCCCGTTGGTGGGATCGGGCGTGTCCTGCGCGTGGGAGATCCCCGCGAGAAGCATGGGAAGCAGGGTCATCATCGTCCATGAGCGCATGTTCATGCACCCACGATATCGACAACCGACGGGCTTGGCGCGTCCGTCGGCTGGATCTCTCCCACTTCCCTGTGGCAATGTTCGTTCAACTGTCTCTCAGCGCCGGCGTTTCGATGCGACCAGCCCTGCCCCCGCGAGCACCACCAGCCCCGAGGGCGTCGGGACCGGAGCGGTCTCGATCACGAGCTTGGGCACAGGGAACCCGGTCGGGAAATCAACCACAACATCGGTGAGCCCAAACAGGAACTCCAACCCGATCCCCGGTGCCGGGTCGTAGGTCTCCATCATCCCCGTGACCATGAACGGCGAATCGGCACCGATCGAGTCCATCGCGTTCATGATCGCGTCGGGGCTCATTGCAATCTCGACTGGGCCGGGCATGGGTCCGTCGGCATCGAACACGATGTCGCCGTAGAAATCACCCGTGCCGAAGGTATCGAAGATCTCGATGGCGGGCACCATCGCCCCGTCGGGGTCGGCGATCATGTCGTAGGTGCTCGAAGTCGAAGTAAACTTGGCGATCTCGAACCCGTCGGTGAAGTTGGCCATGACGCCGCCGAAGACATTTTCGAGCACGAGCGACATGGAGACGATTTCTTCCCCATCAGCAAGCACCCCGCTCAGGTCAAACGCAAAGAACGCTCGGCGTTCGGGCGTTGTAAACCCAGAGACGGTTGTGTGGCCCATAAAATAGTTCTGGAACGACATGTCGTTGTCGGGCGTGGCCGTCGGCATCCCCATGGCATCGAGCCCGTAGAACCCGCCGGTGTGGAACGAATCCACCTCGACCATATCCCCGCGAGCGATCTGCACGCCGAGCAATCCGATCGTGACCAACACCACCGCGATGAACGCGCGCTTGGTGCTCTGCTTGCGTACTGAAGGACGCTGTGCCGTATTCATGATGTCCCCTCTCCGAGAAATCGAGTCTTGGCTGTAGAACCCGAGTCTACCTGGAGAGGCCCCGCCGCCCAAAGACAAAAACTTGAGTTTGCAGGACATTATCGAAAGTTGATCTGTACACAGTGCGAACAAAGGGGTTTCGCCACGCGGTGTGCGCCCCAAGTCGGGGTCTTGGAACTCTGAATCATTCAGAGCCAATGAAAGTTGAGCGACACCCGAAGAAGCTCGGCGATCAGGTCTCGTCATTTTCCGCCAGCTTCGCCACCACCGAGAAATCCTCGAGCGTCGTGATATCCTGCGTGATCTCGTGCTCGCCCGCGGCGATGGCTCGCAGCAGTCTTCGCATGATCTTGCCACTGCGGGTCTTTGGCAACGCGGCGGTAAACCGGATCATGTCGGGCTTGGCGATCGCGCCGATCTCTTCGCCCACATGCTTGCGGAGGTCCCGGATCAGCTCCTCGCTGGCCTCGAAGCCCGGGGCGGGCGTCACGAACGCCGCGATGCCGGTGCCCTTGATGTCGTGGGGCATGCCCACGACGGCCGCTTCGACCACGCTCTCGTGCGAGACCAGCGCACTCTCGACTTCCATCGTGCCCATGCGGTGGCCCGAGACATTGATCACATCGTCGATGCGGCCCATGATCCAGAAGTTGCCGTGCTCGTCGCGTCGGGCACCGTCGCCGGCGGTGTACACGGCCTGGCCGTCGATCTTCACGGTGGACCAGTAGGTATCGATGAAGCGTTTGCGATCGCCGTACACGCCGCGGAGCATGCCGGGCCAGGGCTTGCGGATGACCATGAGCCCGCCGGTGTTGGCCGGCTGCTCCTCCCCGTCGGTGTTCACCACGGCCGCGTCGACCCCGAAGACGGGGAATGTGCAACTGCCGGGCGTCGTGGGCGTTGCGCCGGGCAGGGGCGTGATGACATGCCCGCCCGTTTCGGTCTGCCAGTAGGTGTCCACGATCGGGCAGACCCCGCGCCCGATGTGGTCGCGATACCACATCCACGCCTCGGGGTTGATCGGCTCGCCCACGGTGCCAAGCACCTGCAGCGAGTCGAGCTTGCACGACTTGGGATGCTCATCGCCCCACTTCATGAACGCGCGGATCGCGGTCGGGGCGGTGTAGAACTGGGTGACCTGATGACGATCGACCATCTCCCAGAACCGCGCCGCGTTTGGGTAATCCGGGCCGCCTTCATACATCACGCTGGGGACACGATTGGGCAGCACGCCGTAGACGATGTAGGAGTGCCCGGTGATCCACCCGCAGTCGGCGGTGCACCAGTACACCTGGTTCTGATCGGGGATCAGGTTGAAGCTGTACTTGCTGGTCATGTAGGTGAAGACCATGTACCCGCCCGTGGTATGGACGATGCCCTTGGGCTTGCCGGTCGAGCCGGAGGTGTAGAGCAGGAACAGCATGTCCTCGGCATCCAGCTCCTCGCACGGGCACTCGGCTGAGGCCTTGCTCATCTCCTCTTCCCAGCAGCGGTCCAGCTCGCCCCACTTGATGTCGTTGTGACAGCGTCCGTAACAGAGCACATGCTCGACGGGCTGGTCGCCCGAGCCCTTCATCAGCGCGATCGCCTCATCGACATTGTCCTTGAGGGGCACGACCTTGCCGCGTCGCCACGAGCCGTCGCAGGTGATGATCATCTTGGATTTCGCGTCCTGGACGCGGTCGGTGATGGCGTGGGCGCTGAAGCCGCCGAAGATCACCGAGTGCGGCGCACCGATGCGGGCGCAGGCGAGCATGGCGATCGCCAGCTCGGGAACCATGCCCATGTAGATCGTGACGACATCGCCCTTCTTGATGCCGTTGTTTTTGAGCACATTGGCGAGCTTGCTGACCTCGGTCTGGAGTTCCTTGTAGGTAATGCGGCGGACATCGACGGGCTGCCCCGAATCATCGACTGGCTCGCCCTCCCAGATAATCGCGACCTCGTCGCCGTGCCCGCTCTCGACCTGGCGATCGACGCAGTTGTAGCAGACATTGGTCTTGGCCCCAACAAACCACTCAACATCGGGGTCGTCCCAGCTCACCACCTCGTCCCAGTCCCTGTACCAGTGCAGCTCGCGCGCGACCCCGTCCCAGAAGCCCTTGGGGTCGCTGATCGACCGGTCGTACAACTCTTTGTACTCTTCGAACGAGTTCACCAGCCATTTGCTGGCACCAACCTCGGCGGGCTTGGGCGGCTGGAAGATGCGATTCTCGTGCAGTGTTGACTCGATCCCCTGCTCTTTCCCGTCGCTACTCATACCGATGACTCCTGGTGTCGAATGGAACTGTTTACAGACCTGGGATGTCTATTCTACAAAGAAACCAATTCCACACAACCATGTGCGGAATGTTCTTCGAAAACATATTTTCTTCAGGGTGATTCCCCCTAGTCGGTGAGCACACGCTCCGACCAGGCCGCGATCATGCTTGCGACGAAATCTGCATCCTTCCGATCACTCAGCATGTGATCGGCCTGATCGAGCGAGATGAAGCTTTTCGGATGCATGGCCCATTCGAACATCTGAGCAGCGTTCTCGACCCCAACGATTTGATCCACCGGCGAGTGAAAAATCATCAACGGGCGTCTGAGCCCATGCAGGATCTCCCTGGGATCGTGGGCATCGAGATCGTCGATGAACGCCTTACCGATCCGGAACGGACGCCCACCGATGGAGACCTCGGCCGCCCCCTCTCGCTCGATTTCAGCGATGTGCGAGTCAAAGAGATGCCGCACATGCGTGGGGTCTGAGGGCGCCCCGATCGTCGCCACGCCTTTGACGCCATCCATCTGCCCAGCCGCGCTGACCACCGCGGCCCCACCCAACGAATGCCCGATGAGCAGGTCCACAGGCGCGTGGTGCTCGCTCAGCCACCCGCACGCGCTAAGCAAGTCGCGCACATTGCTCCCGAAGCTCGTCGCGTCGAACTCGCCCTCGCTCTCACCAAGACCGGTGAAATCGAAGCGGAGCACGGCAATCCCACGCTCGGTCAGCCCCCGCGCGATGCGGCTGGCGGCGAGGGTATCCTTGGAGCAGGTAAAGCAGTGGGCGAAGAGCGCGTACCCAGTCGGGTCGCCTTGAGGCATGTCGAAGCGCCCCGCGAGTTGCTGCCCATCTTCATTGTCAAATGTGATTCGCTTTGATCCCATGCCTGAGGATACCAACCCGGCGGAACCGTGGGGTATTCCCGGTGAGGCACAATGGCTCAGGATCAGCAATCCGGGTCCATCGATGTCTCGATCGACCCAGGGAGAGAGAACGGCCTTGTTATCTGGAGGCATTCACGACGCGCCGGCGCATGAAATCGCGGATGAGCGACGCGATGAGCTCGCCGTCTTCCTCGAGCGCGAAGTGGCCCGTATCGAGCAGGTGCATCTCGGCATCGGGGAGATCACGCAGGTACGGGTGAGCGCCCGACGCGGGGAAGATGGGGTCGTTCGCGCCCCATGCGATCAGCATGGGCGGCTGGTGCTCGCGGAAGTAGGCCTGCCACTCGGGGTAGAGCTTGGGGTTGGTGCCGTAGTCGTAGAACAGATCGAGCTGGATCTCCTGGTTGCCCTCCCGATCGAGCAGCGGCTGCACGACGAGCCAGTTGTCCGGTGAGATCACGCCCGGGTCCCGCACCCCGGTGAGGTACTGCCACTTGGTGCCATCGAGCGAGAGGAAGGGGCGGAGCGCATCGCGATCTTCCAGCGCCCCGGTCTTCCAGTACTGCTTGATCGGATCCCAGAAGGGCGAGAGCCCCTCGTCGTATGCGTTGCCGTTCTGGACAATCAGCCCGGCGACCCGGTCCGGGTGCGCAGTCGCGATGCGGTAGCCCACGGGCGCACCATAGTCCATGACATAGAGGACGTAGTCGTCGAAGCCCCTGCGAACGAGCAGCTGATTCACGACGCTTGCGAGATTGTCGAAGGTGTAGTCGTACTGATCGTGCGCCGGGGCGCTGCTGAGACCAAAGCCGGGGTAGTCCGGCGCGATGATATGGAAGTCA
Source organism: Phycisphaerales bacterium JB052 (assembly GCA_043100965.1). Taxonomy (GTDB): domain Bacteria; phylum Planctomycetota; class Phycisphaerae; order Phycisphaerales; family UBA1924; genus UBA1924. Next base: position 433,198 of record JBICHR010000003.1, read on the forward strand.
TCGCCGAGATCGTCGATCAGATCTCGGAACATGTGCGACGAGGTTGGGAAGCCGTGCAGCAGCACCAGTTGGGGCTGGCCGCGCGTCCCCGTCTCGCGGTAGAAGATGTCCAGCCCATCGATCTGCTCCGTCGCGTAGCGGGGCTGCGAACCGGTGGCGGCTATCGTTGAATGGTGCGTGTGATCGGGCCCGATCGCGTGTGTGGTGTGTGCGGCCCCGGGGGGGGCGAAGGCCCGCAGCCGGGTGGAGGTGCGGATGAGGTGCTAGGGTGTTGCTCTCAATTGCAGGGAGATGATAG
>JBICHR010000004.1:0-584883 GCA_043100965.1 Phycisphaerales bacterium JB052
GAAGGTCGAGATCAGCAGCGACAACACCGTCATCATCGAGGGTGCCGGCGAAACCAAGGACATCAAGGCCCGCATCGAGCAGATCCGCATGGAGATCGCTAACTCGACCAGCGACTACGACCGCGAGAAGCTCCAGGAGCGCCTCGCCAAGCTCGCCGGCGGCGTCGCCCAGATTAATGTCGGTGCCGCTTCGGAAGCCGAACTCAAAGAGAAGAAGGCCCGCGTTGAGGACGCCCTGCACGCGACCCGTGCGGCACTGGCCGAGGGCATCGTCCCCGGCGGCGGCGTCTCCTTCATCCGCGCCCAGAACGCGATCGAGTCCAACCGCGAGTGGAAGTCGGTCTACGGCAAGGCCAAGGAGGTCACCAGCGATGACATCGGTCAGGTGAAGTTCGACTTCGCCGCGGGCGTCAATGTGGTCTACAAGGCCCTCTCGGTTCCGCTCCGCACCATCGCCGAGAACGCGGGTGCCAAGGGCTCGGTCGTCGTCGCCAAGGTTGCTGACGAAGAAGGCAGCGACGGCTACAACGCACTGACCGACACCTACGAGGACCTGATCAAGGCGGGCGTCATCACCCCCGCTAAGGTCGACCGCAGCGCCCTGACCAACGCCGGCTCGGTCGCAACCATGCTGCTTGCAGCAGACTGCATCGTCACCGACAAGCCCGAGAAGGCCGAGCCCGCAGCAGCCGGCGCCGGCGGCGACCCGATGGGGGGTATGGGCGGTATGGGTGGCATGGGCGGCATGCCAGGAATGGGCGGCATGGGTGGCATGCCCGGCATGGGCGGAATGGGCTTCTAAGTACCCGTCCCACAGATCATCAACACACACCGAATCATCTGCGCAAGCAGCTTGGAGATAAGAACAATGGCAGTCAAACCACTTGAAGATCGCGTACTGGTCAAGCCAGTTGAACAAGCAAGCGTCACCTCGTCGGGGCTCTACCTGCCCGAGTCGAGCAAGGAAAAGCCGATCCACGGCACCGTCGTCGCCGTCGGCCCCGGCAAGCGACTCGACAACGGCAACCGCGCCACGATGAGCGTCCACACGGGTGACACCGTCGTCTACGCGTCATACGCGGGGACTGAGGTTGAGGTAGACGGCGAGTCGCATCTGGTGATGCGGGAGTCGGAACTGCTTGGTGTCATGAGCTAACAGCCATCAGGGATCAGCCATCAGCCATCAGAGCGAGATATGAGCAACTCGATTGATTCATATCGCGACCTCGATGCATGGAAGCTGGCGATCCGGATGACCAAGTTCGTCTATCGGGCGAGTGAGCGGTTCCCGAGCGAAGAACGCTATGGGCTCACGAGTCAGATCAGGCGAGCAGCCGTTTCGGTTCCCTCGAATATTGCCGAGGGTTGGGGACGGGGATCGACCCAGGACTACATTCGGTTTCTCCGGATGGCCCGCGGATCGATCTATGAGTTAGAAACCCAGCTCGTGCTGGCGAAAGAACTGGGCTTCATCGACGACGAGGTATTCTCGGCCGTAGACGAAGCGATTCGAGAATCAGGACGCGTGCTCGCTGGCTTGCTCAGGAGCATCGAACGAAAGTAACCCCACTGATGGCTGATGGCTGATCCCTGATGCCTCGAGTGTCGAAAAACGAAGGAGCAACACAATGGCTTCCAAACAAATCATGTTCGACGACAAAGCACTTCTCGAAATGAAGAAGGGTGTCGACAAGATCGCCGATGCCGTCAAGTGCACCATGGGGCCCGCGGGGCGTCATGTCGTTATTGAAAAATCCTACGGCGGTCCTCATGTGACCAAAGACGGCGTCTCGGTGGCCAAGGAGATCGAGCTCCCCGAGCAGTTCGAGTCCATGGGTGCCAAGATGCTCTACCAGGTCGCCAAGAAGACCGGCGACAAGGCGGGCGACGGGACAACCACCGCGACCGTGCTGGCCCAGGCCATCTTCAACGAGGGGCTGAAGGTTGTGGCCGCCGGTGCCAACCCCGTGCATGTCCAGCGCGGCATCAACAAGGCGGCTCAGGTCGCTGCTGAGGCCATCGACGCCATCGCGGTGCCCTGCAAGGGCAAGAACGACTACAAGAAGGTCGCGACCGTGTCGTCGAACCACAACGCCGAGATCGGCGAGCTGATCGCCGAAGCCATCAGCAAGGTCGGTGCCGAGGGCGTGGTCGAGGTCGAGGACGGCAAGAGCGCCGAGACGACTCTGGATTATGTCGAGGGCATGCAGTTCGACAAGGGCTACCTGTCGCCGTACTTCATGACCGATCCCAAGACCGGCGAGTGCGTGCTCGAGGACGCGCTGATCCTCATCCACGAGAAGAAGATCAGCAACCTCGCGGACCTGCTCCCGCTGCTCAACAAGGTGGCCAGCGCCAGCAAGCCCCTGCTGATCATCGCCGAGGATGTTGAGAACGAGGCGCTGGCGGCACTGGTCGTCAACCGTCTGCGTGGCATGCTCAACATCGCGGCTGTCAAGGCACCGGGTTTCGGCGATCGCCGCAAGGCCATGCTCCAGGACCTGGCCGTGCTGACCAAGGGGACCTACTTCTCCGAGGACCTCGGGCGTTCGCTCGAGAGCATCGAGCTGAGCGAGCTGGGCTCCGCCAAGCGGATCGCCATCAGCAAGGACAACACGACCATCGTTCAGGGCGGCGGCAAGAAGGCGGACATCACCGCCCGCGCCAACCAGATCATGGCCCAATACGAGAAGTCCACCAGCGAGTACGACCGCGAGAAGCTCATGGAGCGTCACGCCAAGCTCACCGGCGGCGTCGCCATCATCAGCGTCGGCGGCTCGTCCGAGACCGAGATGAAGGCCACCAAGGACCTCGTCGACGACGCGCTGCACGCAACTCGTGCGGCTGCGAAGGAAGGCTATGTTGCCGGCGGCGGCGTCGCGTTCCTGCGTGCGATCGAGTCGGTCAAGGCCGGTGCCAAGAAGGTCAAGGGCGACGAGAAGTTCGGCTTCGAGATCCTGAGCCGCGCACTGACCGCCCCGACCTTCCAGATCGCGACCAATGCCGGCTACGACGGCGATCTCGCGGTCGACACCGTGCGTGAGGAAGAAGGCAACTTCGGCCTCAACGCCGCGACGGGTGACTACACCGACCTGGTCAAGGCCGGCATCATCGATCCTGCACTGGTCGCCAAGAGCGCGATCATCAACGCCGCATCCGTGTCGGGGCTCATGCTCACGACGGATGTGATGCTGACGGACCTGAAGGAAGACACCGACCCGGTTGTGGGCGCGGTGAGCTGATTAAAGAACACATGCCCCTCATCGGAAACGGTGGGGGGTGGTTTGATTTATGTGTCCAGTACTGCTGCCATCATTTGAATTACCTTCGCAGGAAGCAGTCCAATCACTGCTCGATGCCCAGAGAGTGGATTGTGAGATTACTCACTGGGCTCCAACGCAAGGCATGAACCATGTCTCAGCACTCTTGAGGAATCGGGAAGTCACAGTTCAGTTTGAGCTGAGAGAGTTGCAGGAGCAAGATCAGCGTGGCTTGCTCGATCCAGAGTATTTTGAGGGCATGGGCGCTGTGTATGAAGTATTCGGCGGCACACTAGGGCCTCATGCATGTGCATTGGTTGAGTACATCGAGAGTGCATTGTCTGTCCTCATGAGTGGAGTGATTTACTTTGGAGACAGTCCACTACCAGATAAGCCATGGAAGCTGCGAGACTATTCAAAGCAAAAGATTGAAGAGTTTGAGCTGCTGGAGTTTGTGTCGAAAAATTACGCGGTAAACGAAAAGTTCCACCCAAGCGAAATGCCGCTACCACCTGGTTTTACTCAAGACACGCAGCGATGGACATTGTCTCGTGTTGATTACCAGTACCTTGATTCTGATCGTAGTTTTCGCTCTCTGAACCAAGATGGTGGATACCGATGGTTGACACGCGAAGGCTTAGACCACGTTGAGAATCTACAGCCATCCAGTAGTTCAAGCCAAGTGAATTTCCCGGAAGCCGGAGCCTAAATGCCCACCACCCGCGACTATTACGAAGTGCTCAGCGTCGATCGGACCGCCGACGGCGAGGAGATCAAACGCGCCTACCGACGCCTCGCGATGAAGTACCACCCGGACCGCAACCCGGATGATGCCGAAGCCGAGGCGGCGTTCAAAGAGTGTGCCGAGGCGTACGAGGTCCTCTCAGACGAGAGTAAGCGGAAGATCTACGACCAGTATGGGCACGAGGGGCTCCGCGGGCACGGGGCGGCCGGGCACGACTTCAACCGGATGAATGTCGATGATATCTTCTCGATGTTCAACGACATCTTCGGCGGTGGCGGGGGCTTTGGTGGTCGCGGCGGGGCACGGCGCGGACCCGCTCGCGGTTACGACCTCGAGACCGAAGTCGTCCTGGACCTCCAGGAGGTCTCCACGGGCGTGAGCAAGGACGTCGAGTTCACCCGCATGGACATCTGCGACACCTGCACCGGCAGCGGGGCCAAGCCCGGCACCGAGCCGGAGACCTGCGCCACCTGCCAGGGGCAGGGCAAGGTCCAGCAGGCGGGGATGGGCGGCATGTTCCGCATGGTCACCGCGTGCCCCAACTGCCGGGGACGCGGCAAGGTCGTCAAGGACAAGTGCGACACCTGCCACGGCAAGGGGCGCGTGGGCAAGAAGCGCTCGCTGAGCGTCAAGATCCCCGCGGGCATCCACGACGGGCAGGCCGTGCGCGTGCCCGGCGAGGGCGAACCGCCCGGCGTCGATGTCTCCGCGAACGGCCAGGGCGCCCGTGGTGACCTGCACGTGGTCGTCCGCGTCAAGAGCCACGATTTCTTCGAGCGTGATGGCGATCACCTGCTGATGGAGATGCCGATCTCCTTCACGCAGGCATCGCTTGGTGCGGAGGTCGAGGTACCGACGATCGAGGGCAGCGAAACGCTCAACATCAAGAAGGGCACCCAGTACGGCGACATCTTCCGCATCCACGACGCGGGGCTCCCCAACCTGCGATCGGGGCGCAAGGGCGACCTGATCGTCGTCGCCAAGATCGAAACCCCCAAGAAGCTCACAAGCAAGCAGGAAGAACTGCTGCGTGAGTTTGCAAAGACCGAAGACAAGCACGTCAACCCCGAGTCCCACGGGTTCTGGAAGAAGATTACCGATTTCATCGGCGGTTGACTCAAGATATGAAGTGAGTGTTGATCATGAACGAAACACACGAGCATACCGAAGAACAGAACGCCGCATCTGAGCAGTCTCAGGAGCAGCGTGATCAGCAGGCACAGGCCCAGCAGGAGGCCCAGCGAGAAGCGGAGGAGCATGCGGCACGCATGGAGTCGATCCGCCAACTGGCCCTCAGCGGCGAGCTTGAGACTTCCCCAGAGACCGAAGAGATCGTGGAGGCATTGGTCGATACGGTACGCCTGCGTGATGAGCTTCAGGACCGGTTGTTGCGTGCGGCCGCGGATCATCAGAACTTCCAGCGTCGCGCCTCGGGCAACGAGCGTGAGGCGCGCACCAGCGCGACCCAGGGCGTGGTGCAGTCGCTGATCCCGCTGCTGGATACCTTCGAGATGGCCATGACGCAGGACCCCGAGAAGGTCAGCGCCCAGACCGTGCTTGATGGCGTAAAGATGCTCCGCGACGAGTTCATGCGTCTGCTTGGGAACTACGGGGTCACCCCGATCAACCCGAGCGTGGGCGACGAGTTCAACCCGGTCGAGCACGCGGCCATGATGCAGCAGCCCGCTGATGGCATCGAGCCCGGTCACATCTCGCTGGTGATGGGCATCGGCTTCAAACTCGGCGACCGTGTGGTCCGGCCCGCCAAGGTGGGCGTGGTGCCCCAGCCCGAGGACGGTCAGGCATTGGACGAGGAGGCCTGAGCATGCCGACCTATGACTACCAGTGCAACGCATGCGGCCACGAGTTCGAGCTGTTCCAGTCCATGAGCGAGGGCGTGAAGAAGAAGTGCCCCGAGTGCGGCAAGCTCAAGCTCGAACGCCTCATCGGTACCGGCGCCGCGCTGATCTTCAAGGGCTCGGGCTTCTACGAGACCGATTACCGCTCCAAGGACTACAGCAAGGCCAAAGAAGCCGAGTCCAAGGCCGCGAGCGAATCGTCCAAATCTGACGATTCCAAGACCGCCAAATCGGGCAAAGAAAAGACGCCCGCCAAGACGACCGAAACAAAGTCCGACACCAAGCCAAAGACCAAGTCGGGACCGAAGTCCAAAAACGCGAGCGCATCATGATCATCGGGCACGGGGTGGACATCGTCGAAACAGCACGCATCAAGCAGATGCTGGGCGATCACCCCGAGCGTTTTTTGGAACGCTGCTTCACGCCCGGTGAGCAGGAAGACTCCAGGAGCAGTCGTCGTCAGCTGGAACACCTCGCCGCACGCTTCGCGGCAAAGGAAGCGGCTCTCAAGGCGCTGGGCACGGGCTGGTCGCAGGGCATCGGCTGGACCGACATCGAGGTCGTCCGCGCCGAGTCGGGCAAGCCCTCGCTCAAGATCACAGGCCGGGCCGCGGAGATTGCCGCTGAAATGGGCATCACGGCGTGGCACCTGTCGATGTCGCATGTAGCGCCAACGGCGATCGCGTCCGTCATCGCTGAAGGAGCTTGAACACCATGGTGCTGCCCAAAGTTCTCATGACCGATGTCATCCGGAGTTCCAGTCAGGGGGATTCGCATGGTGGCGCGTACCTGATCGATCTGCAACGCGGTGAGTATGAGCAGGTGCTCGATTGGGACCGCATTGACATCAACTGGGAGGGACGCGGTCAGGGGCGTGGGCTCCGCGGGATCTGCTTCGTCGGCGACGAGATATACATTGCCGCGTCCGATGAGCTGTTCGTGTTCAGCCAGTCGTTCGATATCGTACGATCGTACAAGAACGATTATCTCCACCATTGCCACGAGATCTGCTACGACGGGCATCGCTATATCTACCTGAGTTCGACGAGCTTTGACTCGGTGCTGCGTTTCGACACACGGGAAGAGCGGTTCGATCGCGGCTGGTGGATGCGGCCCATGAAGCTCGGGACCGGTGTCGAACTGCGCGCAACGGTGTTCGATCCAAACGAGCCCGACGGCCCGCCGCAGGGCGATCACCTGCACCTGAACAATGTGTGCTACACCAACGGCGTGTGCATGTTCTCGGGGCTGGCGATGAACATGCTCGCCTCGATCATCGACGACAAGGTGCGCCCCTACGCGATTGTGCCACCGACAACGCACAACTGCCAACCGTTGGGGAAGGGGGTGGTCATGAACTCGACTGGGCAGGACGCCCTGGTCATGGGCGATCGCAGCGCACGCGTGCTCAAGAAGTTCGAATATCCGCGATACAAGCCAGAAGAACTGACTCACGCCGACATACCGGGCGACTACGCGCGACAGGCATTCGGGCGTGGGCTCTGTATTGATCGGGGAAACAAACTCCTCATCGCAGGATCTTCGCCCGGCACGGTAAGTGCGTTCAGTGCTCAGAAGGGCGAGATGGTCACGACAATACAGGTCTGCGACGATCTTCGCAATGCACCGCATGGGCTCGAGATCTGGCCCTATTAACCGCCAGCGCTTGCATTCAACTCCATATTAGTGTACGCTATCCTCGCTCTCCGGGAGGGGCATATGCATGTCGATCAATCCGTTACTCATTTCGCTGCGTTCCAACCTGTCGATCGCCCTGACTTCGAGTTTCCTGCGTCGACCGAACCGCATACTGCTGGTTGATGATCAGCGCTCATACCGAGGCAAGGAACTGCTTGTCGCGGGGATGCACATCGCTGATGTGATTGAGTCCCATTCCAAATCACAGACGATCGGTCTGCTCATCCCCACTTCGGGGGCAATGGGCATCGCGGCATATGGCACCTGGATGGCGGGACGAACGGCGGTGCCGCTCAACTACCTGCTCGATGAGCCCACGCTCAACTATGTTGTGCAGGATTGTGGCTGTGATCTCCTGATCGCCTCGCGCAAGCTGACTGAGCATCTGGGCTTCGTGCCCAAGTGCAAGAAGATCATCTACCTCGAGGATCTGGGCTTCCACAAGGCACCAACACCTCGCACGCCCAAAGCGACCTCCCCCAGCGAGCTGGCCGTGGTTCTTTATACCTCGGGTACCTCGGGCAAGCCCAAGGGCGTGATGCTCTCGCACAGGAACCTGCTCAGCAACGCGATCCAGATGCACGAGCATGTGGGGGTGCAGCAGAACGATGTGTTCCTGGGTGTCCTGCCGCAGTTCCATTGCTTCGGCCTCACGGCGCTCACGCTCGTCCCGATGCTCTTTGGATGCAAGGCCGTCTATACCGCGCGCTTTGTGCCGAGGAAGATCATCGAACTGCTCCGGGAGCATCGTCCGTCGATCTATGTCGCGATCCCATCGATGTACAACGCGTTGATGACCGTCAAGGCCGCGGTTCCCGACGATTTTACATCTCTCCGCTTGGCGATCAGCGGTGGGGAGCCGCTTCCTGACGATGTGCGAACCAGGTTTGGTGCCAGGTTTGATGTCCCCATTGTCGAGGGATACGGGCTGACGGAGACCTCGCCTGTCACGCATGTGCTGCTCCCCGAGGACGATCGTGCCGGTACGGTCGGACGCCCAGTGCCGAACCTTGAGCAGATCGTGGTGGACCCGGATACGGATCAGATCCTCCCTCCCAATACCGACGGCGAGCTTCGCATGAGGGGGCCAAACATCATGCAGGGCTATCTTGGGCTGCATGCTGAGTCGTCCAACGCGTTCGACGATCGCGGGTTTTTCCGCACCGGCGACATGGCCCAAATCGATGAGCACGGCTTCCTCCGCATCACCGGTCGCATCAAAGAGATGATGATCGTTGGTGGCGAGAATGTCTTCCCGCGCGAGATCGAGGAGGTGCTGAACGCCCACCCCGGCGTCCACGATTCGGGCGTGATCGGGCTGCAAGACCCGATGCGTGGCGAGGTGCCTATTGCGTTTGTTGAGCCCACGGAGGATGCATCGCCGGACCCCGATGAGCTGATCCGCTGGTGCAGGGAGAAGCTGCCGGGATACAAAGTCCCGCGCCGGGTGGTATTGATCGAAGCGTTGCCAAGAAACGGGACCGGAAAGATCATGCGACGCATGCTCAGGCCCGAACTCGAGCACCTCGGGGCCTAGAGTTGCAGCCCATCTCTGGGCACACCTCGATACTCGGCATGGAGCGACACAGTGGAACTGTATATCGACACCGCGAATCTCGACGAAATCAAAGAAGCACACGATCTGGGCATCCTCGACGGTGTGACGACCAACCCGTCGCTCATCGCCAAGGAGGGAATCGACTACGGCAAACGCCTGGAAGAAATCTGCGGCGTTGTCTCCGGGCCGGTCTCGGCTGAGGTTATCGCAACGGAGTACACGGCGATGCTCTCAGAGGGGAAGGAGCGAGCCAAGATCGCGCCTCAGATCGTCGTCAAGCTCCCGACCACTGTCGACGGCGTCAAGGCCTGCAAGGCCCTGAGCGACGAGGGCATCAAGACCAACATGACACTCTGCTTCCAGGCCATGCAGGCGATGATGGTTGCCAAGGCCGGCGCCTTCCTCGTCTCCCCTTTCATCGGGCGACTCGACGATATCTCGCAGGACGGCACCGAGCTGATCTCGCAGATCCGAACCATCTACGACAACTACGGCTTCGAGACCAAGATCCTCGCCGCCTCGATCCGTCACCCGAAGCACATGCTCGAGTGTGCCCTCATCGGTGCCGATGTGGCAACCGTGCCGCTCAAGGTCATCAAGCAGTTGATGCAGCACCCGCTGACTGACCGTGGGCTTGAGCAGTTCCTCGCCGATTACCAGAAGGCGTTTGGCTAAGCCCAATTGTGGATGAATCACCGGCCCACCCATTTGGGTGGGTTTTTTTATGCCTCGACCTCGAAGATGAACTCAATCTCGACCGGGACATCGAGTGGGAGCGAGCTGACACCAACAGCGGCACGGGCGTGTTGACCGATGTCCTGGCCGAAGACCTCAACGAGCAGGTCCGAGCAGCCGTTGGCGATTTTGGGCTGATCACCAAACCCCGGCTCGCTGGCGACAAAGACGCCGACCTTGACAACGCGTGTGACTCGGCCCAGATCTCCGATCTCTGCTTTGAGACAGGCCAGCCCGTTCAGCGTGCACTGACGAGCGCACGCTGTGGCGGCTTCGAGGGAGGTCCGGCTGGGCACATGTCCCTGTGCGAGGCGTTCCCCCTGAGCAACAGGAATCTGCCCCGAGATGAAGATCTGATTTCCAGATCGGCGAGCCGGGATATATGAGGCAACCGGCTTTGGGGCGTCTGGGAGCTGAATTCCCATGTTTTCGAGGGTCGTTTCGGGGTGAGTGTTGGCCATTGGGGCTCCAGTGTGAAAATAGGATACTTTCGCCAGTTTTCGCAGTGAATGGAACTCGTCAGCTTGCTGGGCGAATAGGGGCATGATATGCTTGTGATGCAAACAAGCACTGGTGTGCAGATCCGGCTCTGACGAGATATGCGTCCTTATTGGGCCCTCGATTGAGGTGATCCCATTTCGATTGATTCCAGCCGAATCAAACACACTGACAACTCGGCCTACGGGCTCACCGGGCAAAGCGTGAGCAGTGTGTATCGTTGTCCTTTTGTCGCAGTGTTGCGACGAGACAACGATTCAAAGGCAACCGCCGTTTCATTGGTCATGTGACGGCAATGGTTTAAGGAGTCAATCCATGAAGACCGTACGAAAGAATGCGTTTACGCTCATTGAGCTGCTGGTGGTCATTGCGATCATCGCGCTGCTCATCGGCATCCTCCTGCCCGCACTGGGCAAGGCTCGTCAGCGTGCCAACTCGCTGAAGGACGCCACCCAGATCCGTTCGATGATGCAGGGCCTAGTCGTCTTCGCGGGCAACAACCGCGACTACTACCCGCTTCCCAGCCGCGTCGACAAGAACAACAAGACGATCGACGGCACTTCGCTCAACGACATTCAGGAGAAGAACACCACAGGTAACATCTTCTCGATCCTGATTTCGCAGGGCATCATTGAAACTGGTATCTGCTACAGCCCGATCGAGCTCGGTGAGTACGAAGAGTACGATGATTACGAGTTTGATACCCCACGCGGTGCAGTCGGCGGGAACACATCAGGCGAGACCTCCGAAGCGCTCTGGGACCCGAACTTCAAGGCGACCCCGCGCGACGAGGGTTACAACAACGGTACCGAGGGGCACTCGGACAGTTCATACATCGACCTGCCCGGCGGCTTCAGCTACGCACACACCCCTCCGTTCGCGTTCCGTCGTCCGACTTGGCAGAACACCTTTGACGCGCTCGAGCCTTCACTCTCGAACCGTGGCCCGGTCTACACCCTTCAGGGTGGTGGCCCCGAAGGTGTCTGGGAACTCCTGGAAGATGATGGCAACAGCGATGATGGTGAGACACCTCTCGGCATCAACTCGATCACACTTGCCATGAACGGGAACCGCAGCGAGTGGGCCGGCAATATCGGCTTCAACGATGCACATGTCGACTTCTTCAACCGTCCCGATCCTGAGCAGATCATCTGGAGCTTCACCGGCGATCAGATGACCAATGAGAACCGCACCAAGCCTGACAACATCTTCGCAAACGAGGATGATCAGGACCGCGTGCCCCTGACCAACGATGATCCCGGTTCAGAGGTCACCATCAACGGTGATGAGAACAACCGCAATGCATTCCTGCGTCAGTACTACGATGTTTCGGTCGGGACTGAGACCACCATCAGCCCGTACTACGACTAATCCACACGGATTGTCGGAATCAGATTTTCAATCAAACAACCCGCGGCAAACGCCGCGGGTTGTTCTTTGTGCACGCATTCCCAGTCGTTCATACCATGACCCGCAGACAAAGAATCGCTAGGGTATGGGCAACGATGAGCAATACCACGCATCAGACAATCCCAGCGGCCTTTGTGGAGGATGTGCGATCCTCACTCGGGTTGGATGTCCTGAAGGATGATCACATTCGTGGGTTGTACGCGACGGACGCCTCGATCTATCAGGTTGCGCCGCTGGCGGTGGTGGTGCCAGAGCGGACCGAGCAGATCCCCGATCTGCTCCGACTTTGCAGCGAACATAGCGTTCCCGTACTCCCCCGCGGCGGAGGCACCAGTCTGGCAGGGCAGTGCGTGAATCGTGCGGTGGTGATCGATGTCTCGTCGCGCTGCCATGCACTGCGTAGCCACGATCCCGCGGGGCGTACCTGTGGGGTTGAGCCGGGCATGACGATCGACGATCTGAACGAACTGCTTCGACCTCATGGACAGTTCTTCCCGCCTGACCCTTCCACGGCACGCCAAGCGAACATCGGGGGGTGCATTGGGAACAACGCGGCGGGTGTTCACTCGGTGCTGTACGGTCGGACCAGCGAGAGCGTGCTCGCGATCGATGCCTGCCTCGCCGATGGGCGGCGTGCATGGTTCGGACCCCGCGCGGCAACCCGGAATGATGGTGTGACTCGAGAAATCACCATGGCGGTCGTCGATGTTGTGCGTCGCCACCAGCACCAGATCAGATCGCGATTCCCAAAGACCATGCGTCGATCAAGTGGCTACCAGCTTGATGTGATCCTCGATCAACTCGAGGCGACGGGCTGGGATATCAATCAGGTGAATCTCGCACCATTGCTCTGCGGCTCCGAAGGAACGCTTGCCCTCACCCTCGGTGCTGAACTGCTTCTGCAACCAATCCCGGCGCACAAGGGGCTTGCGGTGCTCTCGTTTCAGAGCGTCGAGCAGGCGATCGATGCCGTGGAGCCGATCCTGTCCCTCAACCCCGCTGGCGTTGAACTGCTCGACGACCTCATCATGGATCTGGCTCGCGGTAACAAAGAAACAGCGGCTTATGTTCAGGTTCTGCCCGATTCAAACGCGAAGGCCGTGCTCTTCGTTGAGTTCTTTGGTGAGGACAGGGCAACGATCGAGTCCCAGCTCGATACCCTCGCGCGGTTGCTCCCTGGGATTCCACTCGCCCGGTTCACCGACTCGTCGAGCATGGTCGCGGCCTGGAAGCTGCGCAAGGCAGGAGAGCCGCTGTTGCATGCGATCGAGGGGCACCGGAAACCGCTGGGCTTTGTTGAAGATAACGCGGTACCAGTCGCGAAGCTTGGGGAGTTCGTTCGGCGGTTCAGAGCGATTGTCGCGTCAGAAGATACGATCGCGTCTTACTACGCCCACGCGTCGGTGGGGGTGTTGCATGTTCGCCCGCTGCTGGACCTTCGTGATGCGGGTGATGAGCAGGCGATGCACCGCATAGCGTCGAAGGTCGCGGATCTGGCGATCGAGTTGGGGGGCGTCCCCTCGGGCGAGCACGGCGATGGGCGCGCACGCGGCCCGTTCATTGAGCGTGCATTCGGCCCAGAGCTGCTTGGGGCATTCCGGGAGATCAAGGCGATCTTCGACCCCCAGAACCTGCTCAACCCGGGCAACATCGTCAAGCCGGGACCGGTCGAATCGATCAGTCAGCACACACGCATTCGTCCGGAGTCGACAGAGACCAGGGTCTCAGCGATCGGAACTTACTACCAATACAAGCCCGAGCACGGCTTTGCCCACGCGGTGGAGTTGTGCAACGGCGCAGGGGTATGCCGACGCAAAGAGGGCGGGGTGATGTGCCCCTCGTATCAGGCGACCCTCGATGAACGACACAGCACCCGCGGGCGTGGCAACGCGCTGCGCCTGGCCATCACCGGGCAGACCGACTTCGGACGCGAGCCGACGGGGCAGGCCGCGTTCGCCGACCCGGCGACCCTGGCGACGCTCGACCTCTGTCTAAGCTGCAAGGGTTGCAAGAGCGAGTGCCCCAGCTCGGTCGATATCGCCAAGCTCAAGAGCGAGTACCTCGCACAGGGATACGCGTCGACCGGGCAGGTCCCTCTGCGCGTGCGGGTGATGAGTCAGATTCACACACTCAATAAGCTGGGCGCTCTGGCGCCGGGGATTTCCAACGCGATGCAGCGTTTCATGCCCGTCCGCTCGGTCATCAACCATGCGATGGGGGTCCACCCGCGGCGATCGCTGCCGGAGTTTGGGCGTGCGATCAGACGCCGCCCCGTGCCGGGGGATGATCGTCCGTGTGTCGCGCTTCTCAGCGACACCTTCACGACCCACAACGAGCCATCGATCGCCCTTGCGACGCTGAGCGTTCTGGACATGCTGGGCTATGGCGTGGGCGTCGAGCCCGTGAGCGATCTCGGACGAGCCGCCATTTCGGTGGGGCACCTCGGGCACGCGGTGCGCGATGCCAACGCAACCCTTGAGCGGCTCAAACCCATGATCGAGGATGATTCGATCCTGGCGCTGCTGATACCAGAGCCATCGTGCCTTTCAGCTGTTTGCGACGACTGGGCTGATCTCAAGCTCAGTCACTCGCCCGAGCTGATCGAGCGGTTCATTGCCAAGGCGGTGCTGCCCGAGACCTTCGTGGAACGATTCTGGGATCGGCATCCCCATCGCCCGACGGCACGGCCCATCGAGGGGCAGATCGTGTTGCACGGCCATTGTCATCAGAAGGCGCTCTGGGGCGATGGGACCAGCTCCGCGATTTTCCAGCGACTGTACCCCGAACGCGTTCGGGTGCTGCAGACCGGGTGCTGTGGCATGGCCGGGTCGTTTGGTTACGCGGAGCACCGCTTTGATCTGTCCATGAAAATCGGTGAGCAGAAACTCTTCCCGAGCGTGCGTGCACTCGACGAGCACGATGTGCTGATCGCGCCGGGGACTTCGTGCAGGCATCAGATTCTCGATGGCACCGCGCGTCATGCCCTGCACCCCATCGAGGCACTGGCGAGACTCTTGCTTGTCGAACCCTAAATCAAACCCAGATCAGATCGGTGCGTTGACGCTGCGAGCAATGCCCTCAATGAGTTCGGCGGCGAGCAGCCAGTGGGCGCCGGTTGCGGCACCCTCGATCATGATGCGATGGGCACACACCGGAACAAGAAGGGCGCGCACATCATCGGGCTCGACATAATCACGATCGTGCATCCACGCCCACGCCCGGGCGGCCTGTGCCAACGCGAGTGAGCCGCGGGGGGAAAGCCCAACCATGATCTCGTCCGCTTCACGCGAGTTGTGCGCAATTTCCACGATATAGCGACGCACCGCTTCGCTGAGGTGTACACCATCGACCTGGAGTTGCATCTGGATGATGTCGTTCCCGCTCAGCACGGGTTCGATATGTTCGAGGACGGTCGTAGCGGGGCGAAGGTCGAGCAACTCAACTTCGGCATCGGTCCCGGGGTATCCCAGGCTGAGCCGCATCAGGAACCGGTCGAGTTGGTTCTCGGGAAGCGGGTAGGTGCCCTCAAACTCCGCGGGGTTCTGTGTTGCGACGACAATGAAGGGCTCGCCCAGATCGTGCGTGGTGCCGTCGATTGAGACTTTTCCGTCGCTCATGGCCTCGAGCAAGGCCGACTGTGTTCGCGGGGTGGTCCGGTTGATCTCGTCGGCGAGCAGCACGCTTGTGAAGATGGGGCCCGGCTGGAAGGTCAGTTCCCCGCCATCGCGAGAGAAGATTGAAACACCCAGCAGGTCCGCGGGGAGCATGTCGGGCGTGAGCTGCACACGGGCGAACGGGGAATCGATCGATTTGGCCAGCGTGGATGCCAGGAGGGTCTTTCCCACACCCGGGACATCCTCCAGCAGCACATGTCCTCGCGAAAGCAGGCAGCATATGAGCCAATCGATTGCGGGAGATTCGCCCAAATAGACCTTGGCGATTTGATTGCGGAGCGCCTCAACTCGTTCACGCAAATGTTCGTTGTTTGGTGTCTTCATGCGGTTTGCCTCGTCCCTGATTCGCCTCGAAGCGGCTGTGGCACAGTCTATCGTACCCGAATGGCTCTGGGCAGCGATTCGGTGCGTGACGGGATCGGTTCCATCGGTTATGCTGGGTACCCATTGCTTGCGGTCTCAACTCGAATGCCTGAAACACCCCAACAGGACGATCAGCATCACGCTGCCGAGGCGCAGTCAGACTCGGTGATCGCGCGCCAACTGACTGGGGCGTTGTATTGCATCTCCTGCGGCTACAACCTGCATGGGCTCTCGATCAGGGCCAGCTGTCCTGAGTGCGGGGTGCCCGTGCGAGCGACGATCCTGGGCATCGTGGACCCAAAGGCGGAGGAACTGACCCCGCTCTCCCACCCAAGACTGACTGCGATCGGGCTCCTGATGTGGAGCTTCGGCGCCATGATTTCCGTCCTTATGGTCTGGTGCATGCGCAGCGCCGAAGTGCTTCGTGACCTCGGGGTGAGCGCATGGTTGCCGAGCCGATTTGCCTGGGCTGGCGTGGTGGGCCTTGTTCTCTCGATGGTGGGGGCCGCAACACTGATCCGGCCTCATTATGGTGTGACCCGTCGAGAAGCGTTACGATGCTCGATCGGGGTCTCGGTGTACGCCGCCCTGGTCTTTGTGTATCACGCGATCTACATCGGCCACGATGTGGTTGCGCCATCGCCACTCTTTGCGCCGGGGGGCGATGCGCTCGGACGCTCTGTGCTGCGTGTGCTCATGTTCCTGCTCGTGGCCGGGATCGTCTGGGGCGTCCGTCCCGCGGCGTTGGGCCTGGCGGTACGCTCGGTCATTGTTCGTACAGGACGCGTCGATCGCCAGTCTTTGCTCGCTGTGCTGGCATCGCTGGGCATCGCGGCCCTGGGGGACCTGCTCTCGATCGCGACCCATTTCACGCCGGTCTCAATCGCCGACATCATCTCAATTGTCTCGGTGGTGGTGATTTCGCTGGGATCTGTGCTCTTCACCGTGGGTATGGTGAACATCTGTATTGATACGATGCGTATCTATCCGGTGCTGGTCCGTCCGGGGGTCGGCCTGGGGGACATCTTTGAGACCAACCAGCAGAAAACGCGTCGCACAGGCGGGATCTGAAACTCACCCGATCACAAACCAATACACAGGGTAGAGAGCCACAGCATGCATGGGAGCCGCACAATGTGTTCACTAAGTCGACCGTTCCTCAGAGTTGCAGCGTTCTTCGCATGCGGCTTATTCAGCCTGATCTCCGCGCCCGCATCCGCCCAGTCGGTCAGCTTGGCGGTGATCGAGCTCGAGGGCTCACCCGCTGAAGTCGAGGTCGGCTACTCATGGCTGGGCGATGGCACTGGGTCACTCTTGGGCATCATCAGCACCATCGACACGCTTGCCTACGACAATGAGTTCTCGGGGCTGGTGATCAGACTGAAAGACTCGGCGTTGGGAACCACGCAGGTGGAGGAGATCGGGGCCGCGATCAGACGACTTCAAGCCGCCGGCAAGAAGGTGCATGTTTTCGCGGAGGGCTACGGGACCAATGATCTGCTGCTCGCGTCATTCGCCGACGAGGCAATTTTGCAGCAGGGTGGGTATGTATCTTTCCCGGGATTGCATGCCGAAGAGATGTACCTCGCGGACACGCTTGAGTGGATCGGGGTGGAGGCCCAGCTGGTGCAAGTTGGTGATTTCAAGGGTGCGAACGAAACGATGACCCGGGCGCAGCCCTCTCCGGAGTGGAACGAGAATATCGATGGCTTGCTCGACGGGATGTATGCCAACATACGCGACCTGATGATGCAGGGGCGCGAGCTCACCGCCGAGGAACTCGATGACGCGATGCGTGTGATCTGGGCGGCCACGGGTGAAGAAGCGATCCTCAGCGGTGTCATTGATGCCGAGGTCGACCTTCCCGATCTGCGTGCTCACTTTGAGGATGAGTACGGGGCAGAAGTCAACTGGGTGAGCGATCCATACGACACGGGGGAGTCGAGTTCGGGGGTTTCAGTTTCCCCGCTCGCGATCTTGCGCGGGGTCGCTGGAACTACGCCGCAAGCGGTCCACATCGACCATTCAACCATCGCGGTATTGCACATCAACGGCACCATCATCAATGGCGATTCGACCAGCGGGGGCCTCTTTGGCGGCGGCAGCTCTGTTGGGTCACGCACCATCCGCAATGCGATCGAGTCGATTCTTCAGGAAGATCTCATCAAAGGGGTCATCGTGCGCGTCGATTCGCCCGGTGGGTCTGCCATCGCCTCCGAGGTGATGTGGCAGGGGATCGATCGGCTCAAGACCGAAAAGCCGGTCTGGGTCAGTGTCGGGAGCATGGCCGCGTCGGGTGGGTACTATGTGCTCAGCGCCGGAGACAAAGTCTTTGTCAACCCATCCAGCGTGGTGGGCTCGATCGGTGTCGTCGGTGGCAAATATGCAAGGGGCGAGCTGTACAGCAAAGCCAAGATCAACATCGTCGAACGCTCACGCGGCCCGATGGGCGACTTGTTCTCAAGCACTAAGCCGTGGGATACCGACCAGATCGCGATGATGCGAGGCGAGATGCGCGAGACATATGAGCTCTTCACTTCACGCGTTGAGGCAGGACGCGAAGGTATTGATCTGGATAAGACCGCAGAAGGGCGTCTGTTTGTCGGCAGCGATGCGATTGAGCTGAACATGGCCGACGAGATTGGCGGACTCGATGATGCGATCAACGGGCTGGCGGCAGAAGTCGGTATTGCTGATTTCGATGTGGTGCACTATCCCCAGCCGCCGAGCTTCGAGGAGGTGCTCATGGAGCAGTTCGGGCAGTTCCTCCGCTCACCTCAGGTTGCGGTCAGCTTTAACCCGTTCGAAAAAATGATGCGATCGCTGCTCGGGGAGTCGCGATACAACGCGATCGTGGATTCGCTCAATGCGATCTCGTTGCTTCAGGACGAGAAGGTCCTCCTGGTGAACCCACGGGTGATCTACTTTCGCTAAGCGGGCGGTACGGACCATGAAAAAAGCCGACCTGTATGGGTCGGCTTTTCTTGTATTCGATGGTGAGAGAGGAGCAGCGCTGACCTGACCGATCAGATGTCGCTGATCTCAGCGGTCTTCTTGGCGACCATCTCGTCGATCTTGCCCTCGTACTTCTTGAGCAACTCCTGGATCTCGTCCTTAAGGGTCTTGATCTCATCCTCAGAGAAGTGCTGCCCATCCTGCTTGTCGAGCCCGTCGGCGTGCTTGTTCGCATCACGGCGGGTATTGCGGAGCACGATCTTCTGCTCCTCGCCGGTCTTCTTGGCCTGGGCGATGAGCTGCTTGCGCCGATCGCTGGTCAGCGAGGGGATGCTGATGCGGATCTGCTTATCCTCGACCTGCGGGTTGACCCCCAGGTTGGCCTGCTCGATGCCGGTCTTGATCGCGCCGAGCAGCGAGGGGTCGAATGGCTTGATCACCAGCTGGGTCGGCTCGGGGACCGAAACCGCCGCGATGCTCTTGAGGTCGCTCTCGCCGCCGTAGCACTCAACCTTGACATACTCAACCATTGCCGGCGATGCCCGACCCGCGCGAATACCCTTGAGTTCGCTGCCGAGGTAATCGATCGCCTTGGTCATGTGTTCTTCGGCTTCAAGAAGAATCGTGTCTGGGTCGGTACTCATGCTTGGTTCTCCAGTGTGTCGTTCAGGGGCAGAATCATATCCTCAATGAGGCCCTGGGCTCCTCAATCTTCGATTCCAGTGCTTAGCAGCGTCCCGATTTCATCGCCCTCGATGACCCGCCGGATGTTGCCGGGGATCTTGAAATCAAAGACCAAGACCGGGATATGGCGCTCCTGGCACATCGCCAGTGCGGTCATATCCATTATTGCCAGCTTCTTGCTCAGGGCTTCGGCGAATGAGAGCTCCGAATACCGTGTCGCGGTGGGATCGGTGTTTGGATCGGCGCTGTAGACGCCATCGACCTTGGTGGCCTTGATCAGCAGGTCACAATCAAGCTCGGTTGCCCGCAACGCCGCGCAGGTGTCGGTCGTGAAGAACGGGCTGCCCGTTCCCGCGGCAAGGATAATCACTCGGCCCTTATTGAGATGCCTGATCGCCCGGTGACGGATGAATGGTTCCGCGACGGCCTTGATGTCGAGGGCGGACATGACCCGTGAGTCGATCCCCAGGCTGTCGAGTTTCTCTTTGAGGGCGGCCCCGTTCATCACCGTGCCCAGCATGCCCATGTAATCGGCCGTTGCCTGCTGGATATCGCCCGTTTGAGCCAACTCGGCGCCACGGATGATGTTCCCGCCGCCCACGACCACCGCGATCTGGGCCCCAGCCGCGGTCGCGTCCTTGATCTCATTGGCAATCAGCCCGAGTTCCTTGGTATCGATCCCGAAGCCGCCGGGCTTGCAGAAGGCCTCGCCACTGAGTTTCAGCAGCACGCGTTTGGGTGAGCCGAGCTTGGCTCTGGCGTTCGATGAGTCGGGGGATTGATCGGTCATGCGTGCTCCCAAGGGGGTTGCTCCCGCGTTTGCTGGCTTCGTGCAGCACTTCGCGTGTTCAATGGTAGAACCCGTGCGAACCGATGTGGTAGTCTAGACGAATCGGGATCGGTCACGACGACCAGCCCCAGGGCCCGGCGAATGGATTGTGCACGATTTGAATCAACCCGCCCAGCATCCTGTTTCTCAGCCAGCCGATGAAATCAGCGGGGGCAAGTCCGCCCGTCGCCAGTTTGTCGAGCGGGCCACGATCATGGGGCTGGCGTTCTCGGTCGCCGTTCACCTGATCATTATGCTCATCGCAGCGATCGTGACCATCGACTTCGGCTATGCCGACGCCGGGGGGGCTCAAGGCGACGAGGTCGACTTCGCGGTGCTCACCGATGCCGATCTTGCTGAGATGCAATCGCCACGGGTGACCGAGGAGAGCTTCGAGGTTGCGGCCATCCCGACCGAGGCGATGCAGATCGACCTGCTCGCAGAGAACAGCACCGAGGATTCGATTGACGAACTGGCCGACTCGATCGCCCCAAGCCTGGATCCCGGCGGGGGGGCTCTGACCAGCATCGACTCGAGCACCGGCAGCGCCGGGGCCGGCACGGGCGATGGAGCGAGCTTCTTTGGGCTGGAGGCCCAGGGGCGTCGTTTCGCGTACATCGTTGATATCTCGGGCTCGATGAACACACTCACCGCAGAGGGCGTCTTCACGCGATGGGAACTGACACGCTCGGAGCTGATCCGGTCAATCGACGCGCTCGATCCACGCGCCCAGTTCGCGATCGTGCTCTATTCCAGCAATGCCATCGCGGTATTCGGTCAGGGCAACTGGACCGAAGCCACCAATGGCAACAAACGCCTCGCCGCTTCGTCCCTGCTGGGGTTCGACCCAGGCGGGGGGACCGACCCGCTTGATGGGTTCGATCTGATCTTTGAACTCGATCCCGAGTGTGACGCGATCTATCTCATGACCGACGGCGTGTTCAGCACCGATGTCCCGGCGCAGATCAGGCAGCTGAATCGACGCGATCTGATCCCGATCCACACCGTGCTCTTCGGCGAACCCGCGAACAAACGCGAGGCGACGGCCGCCATCAATATGATGAATGACATCGCTCGGAGCTCGGGTGGCAAGTTCACCCATGTTCGGGAGGGCCGTCCATGAGCACCCTCGCAGCCATATCACTCGCGATGCTCCTCGCATGGGCACCGATCAGCGTGAAACGCTGGGGTCAGAGCGCCCCAGTGGTGGGCGAGTTCGAAGAGGCCGATGACCAGGGGGTGCGGCTACGCCTTAAGGGGGACACGATCTCAACGGTAATCCCGTGGTTTGAGGTTGAGCAGACCGAGCTTGAGAACGGCTCGCTTGCCAGGTACACCCGCTTTGCCCAGCTTGCTTGGCGTGCGCATACACGCGTTGAGCGAGGAGATTATCAGGGCGCACTGCCATTGTATGAATCGGTGCGGGATCAATACCTTTGGAAGCGCGGCCCGCAATCCATGGACATCAGCATGGGGCTCAAGCGATGCCTGATTCATCAGGGCGATCGTCATCGGGCAATCGAGCCCGCCCTCGCATGGTTCGTCTCAGCGGGGCTGCACGCTCATGGCGGTGCATCGAGTGTGGCGAGTGTCGATGAGCAAACTTTACTGCATATCGACCTGCCGCCGATCGGGTCGGCAACAGGTTATGCCGTCCTTCCTGAACTGGATGCGCAAGGGGCGATTACCGATCGGGAACGGCTGCTCTACGCCTACTTTCGTCTCGTCGATGCCCGCCCAGTTGCACGCGAATCGATCATCGATGAGATTGAAACGCGCAGGCGGTCGTTGCAGGCACGGGATGCGGGCATCGTGCTCTTCGAACAGATGGCGTACGCGCAGGCCCACCCAGAGCAGAGCAAACGCAAAGCGGCTCGCGATGCGCTGCGTCGTCGCTGCCAGACACAGCACGGTACATGGATCGAAGTCTGGGCGCGGCTGGCGATCGGCACAGCATTGCTTCATGAGCCCGACGCCCATCTCAAGGATCAAGGGGTCGTAGAACTGCTGCATGTGATTGTCCGTCTGCACGCAATCGATCCGAACCTCACCATGCTCGCGGCTGAGCTCGTCGCGGACCATCTCGAATCAACAGGACGAGCCCAGTGGGCAACACAGATTCTGCACGACGCGCGGGGGCACATCGCGAATCCGCGCGCGAGCCAGGAGTACCTTTCGAATGATTGACACCGTGCTCACACAAACGCTCACCGTCGCGGCCGATTCCGGCGAGGTGCACCGATCCCTGCTTCAGTACATCCTGAAAGGCGGTCCGATCGGTATGATCATCATCCTGATCTCGCTCGTCGCGATCGGGATGATCGGGGCCCAGCTCTTTCGTATCCGACGCGATCGGCTCGCTCCGCCAGAACTCTTCGCCGATCTGCGTTCACTGCTCGGCGACGGGAACATCGACGGCGCGATCAAACGCAGCAATGACGAACCCGGCTCGTGCTACCTCGCACGCGTCGTCGGGACCGGACTCACCCGCGCTTCCCGCTCAGCATTTGGCATGCTAGAGCTGCGCTCGTCGGTCGAAGAGGTTGGGCAGTTGGAGGTCGATCGGCTCTACCGCCTGACCGATGGGATCGGGCTCATCGCGTCGGTGGCCCCAATGCTCGGGTTGTTGGGCACCGTCGTGGGTATGGTGGGGGCATTCGATGCAATCACCCTCAGCGATGGCCCGGCCCGCCCCGACGAACTGGCTGGAAGCATCTCGCAAGCACTCATCACCACCGTGCTCGGGCTGATCGTGGCGATCCCGTGCACGGCCATGTATACCTTCCTTCGCAACCGGATTGATCACCTCACCACCGAGATCGACGAACAGATCGAGGAGATCATCTCCCCGCTGGAAGCGGCGGGCGGAAACGAGGTGCCCGACCAGTGAGGCGCAGGGGCTCCACATCTCGGCATATGCTCAGCGTCGATCTGACGCCCATGATCGATGTGGTGTTTCAGCTCATCATCTTTTTCATGTTCACCTCACAGTTCGGCGAGCTTCGCCGGACCGAGATCGATCTTCCCCGTGAACAGGGCGATCAGGAAGCCCCGCAGGCGAGCGCGGCCATGATCATCGACCTCACCGGCGAGGGGGTTTACTTCTTTGAGTCGAACGCTACGAGCCTGCTCGAGATCGAGCGGGTCGCCCAGTTGGGTGTTGCTAATCAGACCGACGCGGCCCCGTTTGATGTGCTGATCCGACCCGATCGCAACGCGCCCGCCATTCATCTGGATCGCTTGCTGTTGCGTTTATCAAGCGTCGGCGTACAGCGGTGGAAGATTGCGACCATCGATGAAGGGGGCGGATCATGAGTCTGCGACGCAGATCTTCAAGCCGCAGTGCACGCCTCGGGGCGCTGCCGCTGACATCGATGATCGATGTGGTGTTCCTGCTGCTGATTTTTTTCCTTGTCACCGCCGACTTTGCCAAGCAGGAGCACAAGCTCCCATCAGCTCTGCAAACCGAGGGCGGTGGGGTCCGGTCCAGCGAACTACAGCCGCAGATCATCCAGATCAGCCTGTTCGAGAACAAGCCGGTTTTCACAATCGGCCAGGTCCGGTGCGGTGATCGCGCCTCGCTAGAAGGGGTGCTCATGCAACTGCCGCGTGATGCCGGGGTGGCGATCAAGGCCCAACCGGATGTGCCGATCCAATCAATCGCGACCGCATTGCAAGCCGCACGCAACGCGGGCTTTACCAGGAGGAGCTATGTGCCGGGTGATGTGGGCGAGTGATAAGCCAGCAATGCTGATTCTGGCCTTGGCGATGCTTGCCCCCATCCTTTGTGCGGGGCCAGCGGACGAACAGGTCGAGCTGTATCTGCGCGATCATGGCATGAGAGCACTTCTGGAGGTGCAGCTGGAATCCCGCCTGGATGCCGCAGAGAATGCGGATGATCGGGCCGAGATCGCCGAGGATCTGGCTCAGCTCTACCTTGAACAGCTCCGAGCGATCGATGGGGAAGACCCGTATCGGCAGGTGCTGGTCATCCGCGCACGCACGCTTCTCGATCGCGTTTCCGCGGCACCGCTATACGACCTGCGAATCGAGCTCTTTGTACACGACTTTGCTTCGTATGAGGACGCGATTGAGCTGTATCAGCTCGGATTGCTTGATGAAACGAATCGCGTTCAGGCGATCGGGGCATTCGTCGAGATCACCCGGGGGCTGCGAGCCATCATGAGCGCCATCGAGCCCGAACTCAATCGCTTGACCCGGCGGCGGGGGCAGCCCATGGGATCCGACGAGGCCCGAGGGGTTGCTTCGCAGATCGAGGTCCGGCGTCGCCAGCACTCACTGGCCGCCTATTACTTGGGCTGGAGCGGTTACGGCATCGCGGTGCTCGATAATCGGCATGTCGACGACAACACTTTCATCGCATTTGCTTGGCTGCTGGGCGGCGAGGGTGGGATGCCCCAGCAGATCGAACTGCGTCACGCGGCCCTCGAATATGAGCATGTCGCCCGCGCGGCTATCGGGGTCGCGATGTGCTATGCCCAGTCAGAGAACGAATCACTCGCTCAGTCTTGGTTGTATGAGCTGATCGAATCGAACGCGGTGAGTGAAGAGGTGCGTCAAGCAGCACAGAGCCGAAAGCTCCGCGTACTCGCCGCCGAGCGAGATTGGTACGAGACCCACACATTCATCTATGAGATCAGCGATGCGGACGAGGGGCAATACCTCTCGGTACCCGACGCTCGCTTCGTCGCGATGCGGGCGTTGGACTCCCGCGTGTCAGGGCTCCCCGGCAAGGGAGGGGAGGAGCATGCGATCAAGGTCGCACAGCTCGGGATCGAACACCTCGTCGGGCGGGGCGAGATCGGGCATGTGGTGAATCTGTATCAACGCTACGAACATCTGCCTCTGCTCGCTTCCGGTTTCATTCCCAACTACGCCCGGGCGTTGGCGCAGCTGGAACAGCTGGAAACAGGATCACAACAAGGCCGATATCTCGACATCGCCGAGCAGTTCACCCAGGCACTCGGTTCATCAGATGCGTCTGAGTACCCGTTACAGCGCGAGGATTGTTGTCTCAAACTCGCCTACACACTGGTTCGTGCCGACCGCCCCCAGGACGCGATCAAACAGTGCGACCAGATTATCGAGCGTTCGATCCGGGATGACGCGATCGAGGAGGCACGCTGGCTGAAGATAGCGGCACTCGATCGTCAGAATGTGATCGCGGGCAAGCCATCATCCCAGGCACTCGACGACGCGGTGCGCGCGTTCGTGGAGGCCTACCCCGATGCCCCACGAACAACCAAGCTCGTGCTGCGTCATGCGATGCGAGGAACACTCGACGAGCGATTCGCGATTCAAACGCTCGCGGGTATTCCTGAAAGCGACCCGATCGCGATCCCGGCAAGACGCACACTCGTGCAACTCCAGTACCAGACGCTCCGCGGCGTGGGGTTTGCTGATCTGGCTATGCTCAAGAGCACGCGCGGGCTGATTGATTGGCTGCTGGAACAAACATCTGAAACTGTTCCTGATCAGAACACCGCTCGCACTGACATGGCGATCCTGCGCATCGGGATTGATCTGGCGTTGCGTGACACCCCGAGCGACCCGCAGCGTGCCCGGGTGCTGATCGAGATGGCCCAATCGCGTCTCGATGCGCTCCCCTCGATGACACAGCTCGAAGCGGAGCTGATGGTGCGCAGCGTACAGGTCGCGCTGATCGAAGAGCAGGTTGACCTTGCGATGGCGACCGTAGATCGGCTCAGACAGGTTGATCAGGAACAGGCGGAGTACGCGGAGTTGTTGATACTCAACACGGTCATCGAGCGGTGGGACGCAACACGCCAGATGACCGATGCCGAGCAGCTCTCCGGTTTCGGTGTTTCGGTGCTGGCCCGCATGACGCCCAAGGCACCCGAACGCATCGGGATTCAGACATCCCGTCTGGCCGAAGTCATATCCGATGCTGCCGAAATGCTGGGTTCAGCACGCGAAGACACACGCATGACCGAACTGGCCATGCGACTGGCAAAGCAGATCCTAGAGCGGGGATCGCCAAGCGAGCCTGGCCTGCGTCGGACGGCCCGCCTCGCGGAAGTGCTCAATGATCAGGAATCGCAGCTCGAGGCGTGGCTCCGATTGCTCGCATCGTACCCACAGGATGATGAACGCTGGTACGAAGCCCGGTACGAGTCCTTGCGGGTGATGCTGTTGAGCGATCCGATGCAAGCCAGAGAGACCTACGAGCAGTTCCGGGTACTCAACCCAACCCTCGGCCCGGCGCCTTGGAACGAACGCATCGCGTCGCTCTTCAGCGAGCCCGTTCCCCAACTGGGCGGGAACGACGGGGGGGCATCACCATGAGTGGGCACAAGGCGAACCAATCACCGGTTGTGCGTTTCCTGGGGCTTGATGCGGGGCGGGGTGGCCCCTTCGCGTTGCTGGGGTTGCCACATTTGATCGGCAACGACCAGGTAATCGATCATGCGGTGCAACGCCGACTGAGGCAGATCGAGTGCCACCCGCACCGGGGAACGCCCGATGCCGACGAGGTTCGGCTTGCAATCCACAGCGCCGCTTCGCAACTGCGTGACCCGGACCTGCGAGAACATCTGGCCATGCGTTGGCCCGAGGGCACGCCCATCGATATGCCAAAGGCCTGGGCAGCGAAACGCGCGACCCAGAAACTGACACCCGCGTTGATGCGAAGGGCACGCATGATCGTCGGTTCCAGCGGGGGCTGGAATACAACCGCCCGCCGTCGCCTGGCACATCTGGCTCGGATCAACCGGCTCGGTGCCTTGGAGATCATCAGCGTCCTCGGCGGCCAACGCGGTACACCTGCGAGCCAGTCGGGGCGAGCAGCGAGCAACGCCATGCCCCAACTTCCCCAGGCACCAAGCGGCGGTGGGGGATGGACAGGGGCATACGCCATTCTCGCCTTGCTTGGGTGCAGTCTCATCGTCACAGTCCTGCTCCGACCTGATCGCCAGATACCCGCCACCGATGTTCCGACACAGGCCCTGGCCGGCACCAATGCAGCAGAGTCTTTTCTCGATCACGCCACCCCCGGCACCGTTGAACGCGACCGGCTATCGCACTACACCGCGATCGCGCACGAACTCGATCGCCTCGTGGCGCGTGCTTCGACCGAGCCCGAGGCCGCGATGGAACGCTTCAGCACGGTCTACCCTCAGTTCGTCGATGAGTGGACCGACTTCCCACTCGAGGCCCTGCAGCGAGCAGCGATCAACATCGCCGAGTTCATTGTTCGCCTGGAAGCTGGTGGAATCAGCAGTGAACAACTCACCCCCCTGTTGGCGATCGCCGGCACGGCACCCGATCGTGAGCTGGTTGGTGTGGGTGTGCTTGATGTCACGCTCGCTTCGCCGCAGCTTTCGACTGAAACAAGGGCCGCGCTCCGCTCGCTCCGCGAGCGGCTGAGCAGCTCGGTCACGACCCCTCGCGCCGAGATTCGGCCCTCGATCATCGCCACGGCGCTCCATCTCGCACGCACCCAAGAAGGCGATGATCCAGAGTGGTGGGAGTCGTGGCTCGAAGCGGTCATCCATGCGACGCAGGGCGAGCAGCACGAACGCGAAGCACTCCTGATCGAGGCGATCAGCGCCCGATTGCGGGACGCCGCTGATCCGAACTCGCAGTGGCAGCGTGTCGCTTCTATGCTCGTCCGAGAGCTCGGCTGGCAGCGTGGCAGCAACGAACGCTACTGGTTGCTCGCCCAGTTTGGTGATGATCAGGTGAGCACGGTCCGGCTGGCCATGGTCACCGAGGCGTTGGTTTCCTCGAGTGCGGCCGATGGGGTCGATGCACGCATGGTTCTTGCGCGTGATGCGAATATCACGCAGCGACAGCAGCTGGAAGAGGCGTACGAGGCATCGTGGTTCGCGCCGACACCAGCGACGGACAGCACCAAAATGCAGGGCGGGGGAGATATCCTGAATCAGCTCCGCATCGCGGTCACGCGGTTCGATACCCGAATCGATGATCAGGAAGCCATGTATGAGATTCTTGCCCTCACGGCGAGTTCAACGGCCGCGGTGTTGCATCTCCATGGGAACATGCAGTACAGTCAGGAGTTGCTCCAGAACCCACCCACGCTCGGGGCTGACGAGGCGGAGGACATCGGCTCATCGCTTCAACGAGATGCGGACGACCGGGCATGGGCCGAACAGGCGGCCAACTGCGACAGCGCCGCAGAACTTCGGCCATATCTCGACACACTGCGTTCGCAAGGTGCCATTGGGATCAACTCGGCCCACGCACTCGTGCATCTGGTCGTGCGGGAACCAGAGCTTGAGTTGCGTGAGCTGGCGATCGCCCAGCTCACGCGTTACAGCGATCAGATCAGCGTTCTCCTCGCCATCGATCATGCCCTGACCGATCAGCGGGTCAGTTCCCGCCTTGATCATCTGGTGAGGACCGTGCTGAACACGACGCTCCCGAATCGCAATGATCCTGCATGGTTTGGTGCCGCCCGCCGAGAACTGCTCACAAGGATGGGGGGATCGCTCGGCCGCACCCAGCAGTCCCAGCTCAATCAGCTACAGCATGAGATCGCTGCCCTGATCGCACTCCGGCTCCAATCACTCGGATTCGATGCCGATCCCGATCATCAAGGCCCTGCGTTGCTGATGGGCACCCTGAACCAGACCCGTCGTATGGAGATGCAGTCGCTGGGGGGCAGTTCCGGTCGAGGAGAACGAACGCTCGGCGATATCGATGCGCAGGCAATCGTCATGCGCGCACGAGCCCAATCTGCGATCCAGCGATATCTGGCAGAGCTCGAATATGAGATGGGGTTGCGTCGCTTCGAGATCGATGCAAAGTTCCCGGGCACATCAACGCAGCTCGAAAGCATCATGGCCGGCTACACCTCTCGCATGTCTTCTGCAGGCACGGTTCTTCAACAAATCGCGCATACACAGCACGCGATCGCCCAGCTCCTGATCATTGAACTCGAACGAGGAGGATCGTTATGAACCACCCATCACGATCAGTCCTGCTCCTACTCGCGATGTTCATCCTCGCGTTCCAACTCGGTTTGTCGCGCGTGCAGCCCGCGACGACGCTTGATCCGGGGCAGCCCAGGCAATATCTTGAGCAAGGCGAGCTGCTGCTTGTCCGCGCCAAGGGAAACGATGAGCTTGCTTTGGCACGGCAAATCTTGGCGATGGGGGCCGTCCTCGCGCACCGCGCGGGGCAGGACGGGATCGCCGCCAGCTGCTGTATCGCAGTCGCTGCCGCGCACGACGATGCCGAGTCCGTGCAACTGGCGTGGGATCTGGCGCTCATCCTCGACCCATCCCGGCTCGCTGCCTGGGCCCAGCAACGAAATCGCAGCACCACGACAGGATCAGCAACGCTCGGAGCGGAGTGTCTGCGATTGGCGAGAAACGCCGAGCCGGCAGACGCCAGTGAGCTGTACAGGAATGCATCGGTCCGAGAGGCGATCAATCAGTCGGCTGAACGATTGGGCTTCTCGGTGGAGGATGTCACCCAGTCGATTCGTGCATTACTCGACACATCCGGGCAGGACCAGTGCCGGGGGCGTGTGTTTACGACTCGGGTTCAGGACGGCGAGTCCATCCGGGTGCTATGCGATGATCACACGCACCCAATCGCGACGACCGGCGATGTGCGATCGCTCCAGATGCTGCTTGCGATCGAGCTGGACTGCCTCGGTGCAAGCGCGGAGCTCGAAGATTGGGGCAGCGCCCGGGTCATGCACCAGCAACGCCCGTTCAATACGCCCAGCATCGATCAGCTCATCGAGGCCTATCAAATCGATCCGGCTCGCCCGTACCTGATCGATGGCCGCTGGTCTTCGACCCGCTGAGCGCTGACTCAATCAGGCATCGGGTCTAGACTGGTGTGGACAAGGATCCATGACACGCAGGAGCGACGCATGAGCAGCGAAACCACGACAACCCCATCCAAGCCCGAAGCAGAAGCCCCCAAGGGGAAGCCCGAGATCACTTTCGATGATTTCGCCAAGGTTGACCTTCGCGTGGCCAAGATCGTCAGCGCCGAGCCACACCCGAACGCTGATCGCCTGCTCAAGATCCAGCTTGATGATGGCTCGGGCACACCGCGTCAGATCTGCGCGGGTATCCGGGAGCAGTACAGCCCCGATGATCTGGTCGGCAAGTCGATCGTGATCGTCGCGAACCTCGCGCCTCGCAAACTGCGTGGCGAGGAGTCACGCGGCATGCTGCTTGCCGCGAGCAATGCCGACAAGGGCAGCGATGATCGCAGCGTGGTCGTGCTGACCCCGATGAGCGAGATCGAGCCAGGCTCAGTCGTCTCCTGAGGACTGCTGGCGTCGGCGCTGCACCATCTGAAGCTGGCGTTTGGCGTTGCGGATCGCAACCTCGACCATCTGCGCAATCTCCTGATCACGATGGGCTTCGACCTGCTTGATCGATGCTTTGAGTTCGCTCAGGCGTGATTCAAGGCGGTTGATCTCGTACTGCTTGGCGAGCAACTCCACATCGAATCGCTGCCCCGCCAGATTGCTCAGTTGTTCTCGGGCATCGGCCAGCTGTGATTCGCCGTTTTCAGGGTCGCTCAGCACGCGAAGGTATTCGCCCTGGGCATCGATAAAGTCGAGCCCCGCATGCATCTGCTGGGTTTTCAGCTTGGCGAGCACGGGCTGCGAGTTCTCGAGATACAGGATCTCCATGATCTGAGGAGCAATCCGGCCCAAGAGCCGATCCGCGTTGCGAGGGTCTTCTGTGGAAATCGGCTCAAGCTTCTCCCAGAACTTGGGGAACTCGGCCTGCAGGAACTTGATCATCGCTTCGCGGTCGCGGAGCTCTTCCTCACGGTTGCCGGGAGGCGGGGTTGGCTCATGATCGCCGCCGCGACCCGTGATGCGTGGCCCACGATTGGCACTATTCGCGCGGAGCTCGTTGAGGACCTCAGGAGCAGAGGCGCCGGCATCGAGTTTCTCAAGTGCGGCCCGATTGCGTTCCAGCATTTCTTCGCTGTGGGCAATCGATCGCTCCAGGCGTACACGCAAGGCCTCAGCGTCGATCTTGAGTTCGAGACCGAGCCGACCCCGTGAGCCATCCCGCTCAGGCGAGCCGTCACGCGTGCCGGGAGGGCCCGGCTCGGCGTGTGCATCACCCGGCTGGCTCAGCGCAAGCATCCCGAGCGATAGGGTGCAGAGCAGCAGCGTGGTGATTCGTGAGTGTTTCATCAGATGGCTCCGTCGTTGGTGGTGTCGAACAGGTCCATATCAGGGAAGCTCGCCTCGACATCGGCGTCGATCGTCTGTGCCCAGAGTTCCCAGTCCGCCACGGCTTCGTCGAGTTGGTCGTCCCCAACCTCTTCGAGCGCCAGGAAGGCGTCGATGTCCTGCTCAAACGATGTGAGCGAAAGCGTGCTCTGGGGTGCTTGCGGGGAGGGCTGCATGGGATTCGAGGCCCAGGGCTGGGTCGCCAGAAGCCCCAGGGTGGCCGAGGCCCCCAGCAGCAATGCCGCGGCGATGCGGTACTTCCAAACCTTTGGCTGGTGTGCCGAGGTGGGCGCAGCGGGCGTGCTCTGGGTGATCGCGATCGGCGCTGGGGCGAAGACGCCCGAGATCGCTTCAAGCACGCGGGCTTCAGACTGCTCGCTCATCGCGGAGCGGTCGGCCTGCCCGAGGGCATCGAGCATGGAGTGAATACCCTCAAGCTCTGGGTCGCCCTGAAGGTTGAGCGGGTTCGTGTTGTCGTTGTGCTGTTCGTTCATGGTGCCTCCCCCGATTCGCGTTGGGGTGGGTTGGTCGTCTGTGGATCCATCAGGTCTCGCAACTTCTTCAGGGCCCGGTGGTGCCTGGCGAGCAAGGTCCCGATGGGGTCGCCGCTGATTTCGGCGATCTGCTTGAAACTGAGCTGCCCGTGATGGCGCAGCTCGATAATCTCTCGATCCCGATCGCTCAGCTGCGCCATCGCAACACGCAACCGGGTGCTCTGCGCGAACGATTCATCCTGCTCGTTCGCCTCGTTCTCTTGCTGTCCCGCGAACGCGTTTAGGTGCTCGGGCGCGGTCGGGGTTGCGTGTCTGCTTCGCTTGCGGCACAGGTCCCGCACACGATTCATGGTGATCCGAAAGAGCCATGGCTCGAAACGCCCCTGCTCATCATAACCGGAACTGCCCGAGCCCTGGTTCTGCCTGAGCTTGGTGGCAACGGTGACGAACACCGATTGCGTGATTTCTTCGGCAAGGTCGTCGTCGTGGAGACGACTCCGAGCCATCGCAAAGACCCGCCTCGCGTACAGCCCCATCAGCTCAACCCACGCCGCCTCTTCTCCCTGAGAAGCGCGAGCGATAATCGACGCCAGTTCGGCGGGATCACGCTCTGCTGGGTTCGATTGAAGAGTCAACGCGGGTACCATCCTGCCTGTAGAACGATGCGGCGGCTCAGAGATTGCCTATTTCACCCTGAAAGTTCATATACTTGTCTATCGGTTTGTCTATGGGTCCAGCATCGGTCTGGGCCGATAAGTTCGGTGAGCGTCTGGTAACTCACCCAGATTTAGGATACACCGAACCGGGGTCAGCTCGGGGCGTACGCCCACGATAGGAAAGGGATCTGTTGAGCGATTGGCACGACAAGAGTGACGAGCAGGTGTTCGAGGCCTTCCGGGCCGAGGCCCCAGGAGCTTATCGGGAGCTGATTGAACGGTATCACGATGATCTGCTGCGATTCCTCACCCGCATGATGGGCGATCGGGCCGCGGCAGAGGACATTTTTCAGGACACCTTTCTCCAAGTTCACATCTCAGCCGCCAGCTTCGACAGTTCTCGCAGATTTCGACCATGGCTTTTCACAATTGCCGCGAACAAAGCACGGGACTCGCTTCGTAAGAGGGGCAGACGAAAAACGGTCGAACTCTCGGCCCCGATCAAGAAATCTGAATCCGGTGCCTCGTTCGTGGACTTGTTAGAGGTGGATGTCCCCTCCCCAGACGAGAACATGGATCTGGCAGAACGAGATGAGTTGGTGCAGCAAGCACTCGCCCAGCTCGGACCGGCACTTCGGGAGGTGTTGCTCTTGGCGTATTTCCAGCGGCTCAGCTATGCACAGATCGCAGAAGACCTGGGCATCCCGCTGGGGACTGTGAAATCCCGCATGCACTCGGCCGTCGCGGCCTTTGCACGGGCATGGCAGAGCGTCTCCAAGGGCAGAACCAACGAGTAAGTTCGTGGTGAGGTACTTTCGATGAATCACGATGAGCAGCCGACAACCGCTCCTGAGCTCAGCGATGCAGACAAGCAGGCCATCGATCAGCTCTTTGAGCATGGCTTGGACACACCGGTATCCCAAGATGCACGCCAGGAACGGGCCAGCGATCTTCTTGCCCTTCTCTCAACGCCGGTCGATGCTGAGGCCTATCGCGCAAGCCGCGTGGACCTGATCGATGTCATGACCCGCCGCCAGAGCGACCCGCGTGACGCAGAAGTTTTCCTCACCCCCAAGGGGCAGGACGCGGTCGATGCCTTCGTCGATGCCGGCTATCGAGCCGATGATGTCGACGCCCATCACAGCGAGCACGCCAAACGCCTCGAGCAGATCGGTGCCATGCTCACCGATGGAGCAAGCGCCGAGCAGATCGATCGTGAAGACCTCGTCATCTCCACCCTTGGCACGATCCAGAACCATATCGATTCGGAACAAGCCGCGATGCAGTTCGAGACTCAGCGCGGTTTCCAGCTCCCGGCCCGATGGGCCGATGTGGTCTCGATTGCCGCGATGCTCCTCCTCGCCTTCTCCGTGGTCATGCCCATCCTCTCCGGGATGCGTTCGTCGAGCCAACAGCAGCTGTGTTTCGACAATATGAACCAGACGGCCAACGCCTTCGGGCTCTACACCGGCGCCAACCGGGACATGCTCCCGATGGCCACCGCTGGCTTTGGGCCCACATGGCTCGATGTCGGCAGCACGCCCGAGCGATCCAACTCATCCAACCTCTATACCCTGATCCGCAACGGGTTTGCGGGCCTTGATGATCTCGCCTGCCCGACCAACCTCAACGCCAAAACCGGCGAGCCAGACCCCGACGCATGGGATTGGGAATCGCTGGAACAGATCTCCTACTCATACCGGATCATGCCCCGGGGCGGCATGCGGGCCACCTCGATCAATGAACCCACGCGGGTCGTCCTGCTCGCAGACCGATCGCCCGTAATCCTGCGTGTGGTGCGTCAGCAGCCGGTCATCCCCGAGCAGAACACCACCAACCACAGCAGCAGCGGGCAGCACATGCTCATGCTCGACGGCAGCTCGCGCTGGACCAGCAGCCCCGTCCTCGACGGGCGTGACAACATCTGGCTGCCCCGCCCCATCGAGACCCTTATCCACAACGAGCGGGTCAAACGAGGCATTCAGATCGAGGGCAACGAGCAGCCGGCCGGCCCGACTGATGCCTTTGTGGGGCCCTGATTGCTCGCTGAAAGACCGCATGACCTGTCAGAATTTGGTCTTTGGGGCCCGTTTGGGGTTCCCAGACGCTTCCCATGACGGGATGCGGGGCCTATGCTTCCCTCCTGCCCCGAACGATTCGGGGCGGTATTGATACGAACGATGAACCGACGGCAACCCCGTCGATCAAGCGCCCGGAGTGATTCCGATGCCGAAGAATAAAAGCCACAAGGGTCTGTCCAAGCGAGTCCGTGTCTCAAAGACCGGCAAAGTGCGCCATCGCAGTGCGTACCACAAGCATCTTTCGTCACGAAAGAGTGCCAAGCGTCTGCGTCAGCTGCGTAAGGACCGTCATGTGACCGCGTCCGAAGCCAAGCGCTTCGAGAAGCTGCTGTTCCGCCGCCTGCGTGGACGCAACCAACCCCGCACCTCGCTGCGTCGCAACCCGTCGCCCGAAGAGAAGCGGGCAATGCGTGAAGCCGCGAAGAACAGCAACAACGAATAAACAGTTATGCACATCGAGTGTCGATCGACGACGCTCGGGTCACCCATCCCCGTTTGCCGGGATTGCAAGACCGGTTGAGTCCGGCTCCGTCAGACAAACTTGGAGATTGAACCATGCCACGCGTTCGTAAAGGTGCCGCCCGTACACAGGCACGCAAGAAGATCCTTCGTCAGGCCCGCGGCTACTTTGGCAGCAAGAGCCGCCACAAGTACCAGGCCAAGATCGCCGTCCGTCGCGCCGGCTGCTACGCCCTGCGTGACCGTCGCGCCCTCAAGCGTGAGATGCGGGCCCTCTGGATCACCCGTATCACCGCCGCATGCCGTATGCGTGGTACACGCTACTCCCTGTTCATGAACGGGCTTAAGCTTGCGGGCGTGAATCTGAACCGCAAGATGCTCTCGCAGATCGCCATCGACGATCCCAAGCTCTTCGACAAACTCGTCGAGCAGGCAACCGCGGCGACCAGCGCCGTGCCAGCCAAGAGCTGATCTCGATCAGTCAAATCACAGTTCCGAAAGGACCCACACATGGGCGGCTGGTGGATCTCAGACCTACTCGGTAGAGACGACATCAACGGACAGGTGTGGGTTGTTTCTTGGGCGGTCTGGGTCATTCTCTCGATCTGCCTGCATGAGCTCTCACACGGCTGGGCGGCGATCAAACTCGGTGACGACACCCCAATCGTCACGGGACACATGACCTGGAACCCGATGGTGCACATGGGGGGCTTCTCGCTCATCGTGTTCATCTTTGTCGGGATCGCGTGGGGTCTGATGCCCATCAACCCGTCCAAGCTGCGTGGCAAGTACGCAGAGTCGGTTGTTGCCGTTGCCGGCCCGATGATGAACCTGGCCCTGGCGATGCTCGCGATGATCCTGCTCGTGTTCTGGGTACCTCTGACACAGGGTGAGCTAATTGGGTCGGTCACAATCGGCGAGCCGCTTGCGACCAACATGCGAACCTTCCTGGCACTGGGGGCGATGCTCAATATCGTGCTGATGGTGTTCAACCTGCTCCCGATCCCGCCGCTCGACGGCGGTCGTATCGCGATGAACCTCGTCCCCGCCTACGGACGCATGATCATGAGCGAGACAGGGCGTTGGGTGATGCTGGGCGTGTTCGTGCTCCTCTTTATGTTCGTTGGCAGCTTGCTCTTCACGATCGGAATGCTCAGTGTTGAGGTGATCTCACAGGGGTTCTGGGGGATCTTCTTCCCCGACATGGAGTCCCAGATCCACTTCTTCTGAACGATCCCGACATGAACCATGAAAAACCGCCCCAGCATCGCCGGGGCGGTTGTCGTTTCAGGATGTCCATTGAGGTCACCGGGCCTCGGTACCCTCGGCCTCCGCTTCGGCCTCGATGATCTCAGCTTCTTCCTCGCCCTGGATATAGGTCCGGCCCTTGTAGAACTGGGTGTAGATGATGTAGATGATAGTGGTGGCGATCATCAGCCCGGAGAAGAACCAGTAGTAGGTCGGCCCATCAAGCGGGGTGTTGCCGGCCTCGTCCTTGGTCGCTTCCATGATCAGGTTGACACCCGCGACATAGAAGTTGCCCAACGAGATGCCCAGCATGTAGACACCCATGATGAAGCTCTTCATCTTCTTGGGGCTCTGGGTGTAGGCGAACTCGAGACATACGATCGAGACCAAGATTTCGCCGGCGGTCATGATGATGTAGGCGAGGAACTGCCAGCCGATGCTGGGCATGTCCACAAGGTAGGGTGCGATTTCGGTCTGCGTCCAGCCCTGCTCCTTGGCGATGCTCAGCATCTCACTCAGCTTGGTGGGCATGGTCGTGCCTGCGGGGATGGCATCGCCGAGCCCGGCCCACATCTGAGCGATGACGGCCTCGGACCGGCCCACGATCCAGGTTTCGATGATCGCCGAGAGGGCAAATGCGCCAGCGGTGATGACAAAGCCGATACCGATCTTCCGCAAGGGTGTGAGCTTCCAGATCTTGTCGCCCAGCGGGTAGACCACATAGGTAAAGATCGGGATGCCGATGAGGATCAGGATCGGGTTGACGGCCTGCACCTGCGAGGGCAGCCAGGTCTTGCCGAGAAAGTCACGGTTCATCTGCTCGGTCTGCAGGACCCACGACGATCCGGTCTGGTCAAAGATCGCCCAGAAGACGGGCACGAAGATCATGAAGAGAGGAATGAGGTTGAAGATCGCCCGCTTGCCGTCTTCGCTGAAGGTTTCCTCCATGAAGGATTCGAGCCCCGCGGGGGGGACATGCACGAAGACATGGCGGCCCATCCAGAAGAGAAGCGTTGCCAGAGCCATGAGCACGCCGGGCACGCCGAATGCCAGCCACGGTCCACCCCACTCAGCTTCGAGGAAGATCGGCGTGAGGATCATCGAACTGGCCGCCCCGATATTGATCGAGAAGTAGAACCAGTTGAAGATCTTGGTCAGCATGTGCTTGTTGCCGGTGCCGAACTGGTCACCGACATGGGCCGAGACACAGGGCTTGATGGCGCCCGATCCCATGGCGATCAGGAAGAGCCCCGCAAAGAGGAAGGGCTTCATGCCCCATCCCATCGTGTGTGGGGCGATATCCATCATGGCCAATGAGCCGTGCCCCACGCAGTAGAGCAGCGAAAGCCAGAGGATAGTGCGGTACTTGCCGAGGAAAATGTCAGCGATCAGGGCCCCGATCATCGGGAAGAAATAGGCGCTCATGGTGAAGAGGTGGTAGACGCTCATCGCCTCTTCGCGGTTCATATTCTGGGCTTCACCGTCGGGTCCCAGCAGGTAGGTGGTCATGAAGATGACCAGGATCCCTTTCATCCCATAGAAGCTGAAGCGTTCCGCCAGTTCGTTGCCGATGATGAACGGCACGCCTCTGGGGAACTCTGTTTGCTTGGGATCCGGCGCGGTCAGATATGGTCGTTCGCCCATGGGGTTCCTTTGTGCTTTTGACGCGATCGGGCGGGGCAGCCGCATACGATCTTGGATACACAACCTATGCGATCAACCGGGCTTGCACAAGCAGGCCCGGGCTGAAAAGCGGGTTGGTCCCCCCCGAAGCACCTCTGAGGTCATCATTCCACGCATGAACCAGCACACCCACCCCAACCTGTCGAGCATCGTCGCACAGCGTGACCCCTCACGGTCTGCCCGCCTGATCGGGATGGTGCATGTCGGAGCCCTGCCCGGGACACCGTTTTCAGCCCAAACCATCGAACAGATCGAGCAGCAGGCGGTCACCGAGGCCAAGCAGATCGAGGACAGCGGGTTCGATGCCATCATCGTCGAGAACATGCACGACGCCCCCTATGTTCACGGCGACCAGCTCGGGCCGGAGGTCGTTGCCGCCATGTCGCGATTGACCCATGCGGTGCGTCACGCTGTCGGCATCCCGGTGGGGATCCAGATCCTCTCCGGCGGGAACCGCCACGCGATCGCGGTGGCGCATACCAACGGGCTGCCGTTCATCCGCTGCGAGAACTTCGTGTTTGCCCATATCGCCGACGAGGGCCTGCTCCCCGAGGCGGAAGCGGGGGGGCTGCTCCGCTATCGCAAGTCGATCGGTGCCGATTCGGTGAAGGTGTTCTGCGATCTCAAGAAGAAGCACGCCTCGCACGCCATCACCAGTGATGTCGATCTTGCCGAGACCGCCCACGCGGCCGAGTTTTTCGGAGCCGACGGGTTTGTTGTGACCGGGATCTCGACCGGCAAGGCGGCTGCCCTCGATGATGTCAAAGCGGTCCGCGGCGCGAGCAAGCTCCCAGTCATCGTGGGCTCGGGTGTCACACCCGGGTACGCGAGTTCGCTCAGCGAGTACGCCGATGCCCTGATCGTCGGGTCGTACATCAAGCAGGATGGGTTCTGGAAGAACCCCGTCGATCCCGACCGCCTCCGGGCGATCGTCAGCGCGATTGGTTCGTGAGGTGCTGGACGCGTGAGTGAGTCTGAACCCCAAAGTGAACCCGGCTTGCAGGAACTGCTCAGGCGATGTCCGCCCTCGGCGAAGGGGCGGTTCATCGGTCGGCTCAAGGGACTCGAACGCAAGGCCGATGCAAAGCACCGGGCCAGGATCGAGCAATCGATCCGCGCGGACATGCAGCGGGCGATCTCGGGCTATGAACTCCGCAAGGCCAACATCCCCAAGGTGACCTACCCCGAGGATCTCCCGGTCTCGGAACGACGCGAAGAGATCATCAGAGCGATCCGGGACAACCAGGTCGTGATCGTGTGCGGCGAGACCGGTTCCGGCAAGACCACACAGCTGCCCAAGATGTGCCTCGAGCTGGGGCTTGGCGTCGGTGCGATGATCGGGCACACCCAGCCACGCCGCATCGCCGCCCGCTCGGTGGCCTCGCGTATCGCTGACGAACTGGGCGTGAAGATCGGTGAGCAGGTCGGTTCCAAGATCCGCTTTTCTGACAGCACGGGCGAGAACACCTTCATCAAGGTGATGACCGATGGCATCCTGCTGGCTGAGACCCGCAGTGACCCGAAGCTGCGCCAGTACGACGCGATCATCATCGACGAGGCCCACGAGCGATCGCTCAACATCGACTTCCTGCTGGGGTACATGCACCGAGTGTTGCACAGCCGCCCCGATCTCAAACTTATTATCACCTCAGCAACGATCGACGCGGAACGATTTGCCGAACACTTCGGGACCAAGGATCGCCCCGCACCGGTGATCGAGGTCTCGGGGCGGACCTATCCGGTGGAGATGCGGTACGAGCCCGATCACATCAGCTCTGGCATGAACATGGATGAGGCGGCGTCCTATGCCGCCGCCCAGTTGGTCAACGAACGCCATGACGATGTGCTCGTGTTCATGCCCGGCGAGCGTGAGATCCGTCAGACAGCCCACGAGCTTCGTAAGCGGGATCACCTTCCCGAGGGGACCGAGATTATCCCGTTGTACGCCCGCCTCTCGGCGGCAGAGCAGCAGCGGGTCTTCAAGCCCAGTGGGCGGCCACGCATCATCATCGCGACCAATGTCGCCGAGACCTCGCTGACGGTCCCCAACATCAAATCGGTCGTGGACCCGGGCAGCGCCCGCATGAAGCGGTACAACCCGCGCACCAAGATCCATGGGCTGCTCGTTGAGCCAATCTCCCAGGCCAGCGCCAACCAGCGCGCCGGTCGGTGTGGTCGAATCGCGCCGGGCGTCTGCGTGCGTCTCTATGACGAGACCGATTTCAAGACACGCGACGAGTTCACTCAGCCCGAGCTGCTGCGATCGAACCTGGCCTCGGTCATTCTGCAGATGGCCGATCTCAAACTGGGTGAACCCGAGTCGTTTCCTTTTCTGGATCGACCTGAACACCGCCAGTGGCGGGATGGCTTCGAGACCCTGCGCGAACTGGGAGCGATCGAGGACGACGGCAGACTGACCAAGATGGGGAAGACCATGGCCCGGCTGCCCGTCGACCCGCGCATCGCGCGCATGGTGCTCGCGGCCAAAGAGGAGCAGGCGGTCCACGATGTGCTGATCATCGCCGCGGCGCTCTCATCGCAGGACCCACGCTTGCGTCCACACGAGAAGCGGGACGCGGCCGACCAGGCCCATGAGCAGTTCAAGGTCGAGGGCTCGGACTTCCTGTCGTATCTGAAGATCTGGGACTGGTACCACGAGCAGCACCTCAAGCTCACGCGGCGCAAGGTTGCCCGTGCGTGCGAGAAGCTGTACCTGTCGAATCGACGCATCGACGAGTGGCGTGAAGTCTATCGCCAGCTGCGATCGCTGTGCATCGACATGGGGATCAACCCCGAGAAGGGGCACAACGACCCGGACGCGGTGCATCGGGCCCTGCTCACCGGGCTGCTGGCCAACATCGGGACCAAGGGCGAGACCCACGAGTTCAAGGGGGCACGCAACTCATCTTTCTCCATCTCGCCCGGCTCGGCGTTGTTCAGTGCCAAACCCAAGTGGGTGATGTGTGCTGAGATTGTGCGCACAAGCAAGGTCTATGCTCGGACGGTTGCGGCGGTCGATACGCAGTGGATCGAGGAAGCCGCGGCCCATCTGATCAAAACCACCCACAGCGACCCGCACTGGGATGAGCAATCCGGGCGGGTTGTTGCCGACGAAAAGGTGACGCTGTTTGGACTCGATGTTGTTCCTCGTAGAACAGTGCACTATGGCCCGATCGATCCCAAGCTCAGCCGTGAGCTGTTTATTCATCACGCGCTGATCGACGACCAGATGCGGTCATCGTCCAAGGCCCTGAAGAACAATCGACGTCTGATCCGGGAGGTGGGGGATCTGCAGGCCAAGGCCCGACGCAACGATCTGATCGCGGACACACAGACCTTATACAACTTCTATGACCAGCGACTGCCCAAGGATATCTACGCGAGCAAGGGGTTCGAGCGTTGGGTCCGCAAAGCAGAGGCGGGCAACCCGAGCGTGCTGAAAATGACCCGTGAGGATGTGCTCGAGCACATGCCCAGGGAGGTTACGCCCGAGGCGTTCCCCGATGCCGTGGAGTTTGCCGGGGCAACCTCGAAGCTGAAGTATGCCTTCGAGCCCGGACGGGACGAGGACGGTGCGACGATACGGGTCTCCGTCGCGGCCCTGCATCAGCTCACACGCCAGCGCGTCGATTGGGCGGTGCCCGGGCTCATTGCGCCGAGGATCGAGGCGCTGGTGCGGTCGCTGCCCAAGAGCCTGCGTCGTCAGTTCGATGCCAACCAGATCGCAGGGGAACTGGCCCCGATCGTCAAGGAGGACGAAGGGTCGATCGAGTCGCAACTGGCCAGCGAGCTGACCTCGCGCACCGGGATCAAGATCAGGCCCGAGGACTTTCGGCGGGAGCAGCTGGAGTCCTACCTGTCGCCTCGCATCGAGGTGATCGATGAGCATGGCAAGACCATCGAGGCCTCCCGTGATCTGGGGGCATTGCAGGCGAAGTTCGCGCAGGAGGCGACGAAGGTCGTGCAGCAGGCGGGCGCGAGCATCGAGCGTACCGGGATGATCGGGTGGGACTTTGATGAGCTACCCGAAACGATCGAGTTCACGCGTCCTGGCTCCCCCAAAGTGGTTGGATTCCCCTCGTTGCTCGTCGAGGAAGGTCAGGTTTCCCTGCGTGTGCTGCCGACCCGATGGGAGTCGGACTTGCATACGCGATCGGGGCTCGGTTTGCTCTACGGGCTCGCGATCAAGCGTGAGCTGCGACTCCGGCTCAAAAACCTGCCAGGCTACACGCGTCTGCACATGCTCGCTGCTGCCAGCGGCATGGCTGGGGATCTGGAGGCCATTGTCTGGACCCGGGTGGGTAAGGTCATCTGCGTGGACAATCAGGACATCCCACGCAACAAGGACGAGTTCGAGCTTGGGCTGCTCGGGGCGTGGGATCGCGGGGTCGATGAAACGAACCGGGTGATCACCAACCTCACGCAGATCTTCGATTCGCTGATGAAGGTCCAGGGACGGCTCGACGAGAAGCACCCCGGTGCGTGGGCCCGGGCGATCAAGGACATGCGCGATCAGCTGGCGATGCTGCTTGCTGACGACGCGCTGGTCACCGCGGATACCCGTTGGCTGTGGTGCTATGCCCGATTCCTGCGAGCCATGGAGGTTCGCCTCGACAAGCTGCGATCGATCGGGCCGGAGCGGGACGCGAAGGTTGCTGACCGGGTGTACGCCTGGACGCAGTGCCTGCACGAGTTGATGGCGCAGGGCGCTCATACGGCAGAGGTAGCCGACGATTTTTGGACCCTGCGTTGGATGGTCGAGGAGTTCCGGGTCGCGAGCTTCGCCCAGAACCTTCGCACATCAGTTCAGGTCAGCGAGAAGCGTCTGCGTGAACAGCTCGATCGGATCATCCACGCATAAGGCCGCGTGATTGCATGGCGCAAGAAGACGGGTGCAGACCACAAGGCGCTGCACCCGCCGAAGAGGGGGCTCTTGGTATGTGTGTGCTGATCAGCTATCGTCCTGCATCTTCTGCAACTGCTTGACAACCTTTTTGTAGTCAGGGCGGTTTCGGTAGTTCTCATCGACATACGACCATGCGATGGTGCCGTCGGTATCGATGATGTAGGTTGCCGGGATCGGGAGCTGCCAGACATCGCTGCCGTTGGACTCGCCCACATCGATCCCGTACTTCTTGTACTTCTCGACGGTGGTTGCGTCGAGCTCAAATGAGAGGGCGAGCTTGGTGGCCAGTTCGTTCTCGTGATCGGTGCCGAAGAGGAAGCCGAGCTTCTTCTGCTCGATCAGATCCGCAGTTTCACTGGGTTTCTCGGGGGAGATGGCCAGCACGGTGGCGCCTGCTGAGGTGATATCCTCGAGGTTCTTCTGGAGGTCGTTGAGTTCGCCCACGCAGTATGGGCACCACGAGCCCCGGAAGAAGGTGACAACCACCGGGCCATTATCGAGGAGCTTGGCGAGGTCGTGCACATCCTTGCTCGACGCGTCGGAGACGGTGAACATGGGGATGGTGTCACTGACCCCGAGCGGTTGGTCAAGCTTGGCGAGTTTGGCCGCGGGCTGGGATTCTGGAGCGCCCATGGTCAATGGTGCAAAGGCAAAGACCGGGAGCATGGCGATCGACGCGTAGAGTGCTGCTTTGTTCATGCGTAGGTATACACGCATCGATCGTGACATATTCCCGCATGGGGCTGATTCTATAAAAGTCTTGAAATCAACCACCAGGGCGGCGGCCGCCGCTCTGTTCGCCTCGGAGCATGATGGCGTTTGTGTCGATGTTGATCGCTGCTGTCGGTGCGGCCATGCTGCCCTTGCGCCCGCCGGACTGTTCGCCGGCTTCCGCGACACTCGTGCCCAGTGAGATCGTGAGTATCATGGCTGATGCGATGAGCCAGAG
Organism: Phycisphaerales bacterium JB052; assembly: GCA_043100965.1. Taxonomy (GTDB): domain Bacteria; phylum Planctomycetota; class Phycisphaerae; order Phycisphaerales; family UBA1924; genus UBA1924. The sequence goes on from JBICHR010000004.1 coordinate 43,969, forward strand.
CGGAGCTTTGCGGGCCGCGTCGAGGACCTCTTGGGCACGCTTGCGTGCCCGCGATCGCATCTGCTGGACGGTGTTGGTGTTGATGGTTTCTGCGTTGACTTTGCGGATCATCAGGTCGTCTTCCCTGCGGGTGGCGCCCAGGACGAGGGCCACACGGGTGCGGTCTTCTTTCTCTTGAACCGATGCGGCCAATCGCTGCTTCTCATTGGCATTGAGCGACTTACGCAGCGAGCTGATGGCGTTGTCGAGCTCTTCACGCTTCTCGATTTTGCTGTCGACGGCACTGGCCATGGACAGTCGTTCGGCGTGGGACATGCCGGTCATGAAGCCGTTCCGCTGCTCGAGGCGACGGAAGTGCGATCGGCACAGGGCCAGGTAAGACCAGCGTGCCAGTGTCGGCGCGTGTTTCACGATGCGTTCGATCGCCTGCTCGGGGGTTGGATCGTCATGGAAGGTGGGGTAGGCGTTCTTCTCGAGCATGGTCCACACGCGGGTGTCGACCCAGGCGATCATGTCGTCGATGTCCATGGTCGAATCGGTCTTGACCCGCGAGGCATGACGGCAGGCCCGCTCGATGGGCATGCGTGCCTGCTGGTTGTAGAGCTGCCAGAACCGGTCGTGGTCGGTGGTTTTCACGATGCACCTCCCATGCGCTGACTGCTGCGGGCGTTCATGGCGACCCAGCGGTCGTACAGGGCCGAGAGTGATGGGAGCACCTCGCTGAGGTTACGGGTGCGGATGTCGCAATCGAGATACGCCCCCAACTCGGAACTGGGCGTCAGGAGCTGCTCGTTCTCAAGCAGGGTACGGAAGATGGTTTCGGCTTGCTCGGTGTAGCCCGCCTCGTAGAGGGCGTGGGCACCGGTAATAAGCACGGGGACTGAGTCGGGGTTGGCGTTGATCGCGTCGAGGAAGTACTCGACCGCTCGGTCCGGCTCGCCCAGACGCAGGCAGCGGTCGGCGAGGTTGCCGAAGGAGATTTCCTTGCGTCGAGGTGTGTCGGCGTACTTGAGGGCGGTCAGTTCGAGCCGGATCGCCTGGTCAAGCTGCCCCATGGCCGAGAGGGCGAGTGCACGCTGGTTGGCACGGGCCCAAGCGGGGTTGGGATGATCTTCGCCATCGGTCGCGTCGTAGCGTTCAAGGAGCTGTTCGAGTCGTGCAGAGATCTCCCGCATGGTGCGGAGGTCCTGGCGATCCCGGGCCTCGTGCAGGGTATTGCAGCAGTCCATGATCGCGGCTTCGATGGGCGAGAGTTCGTCGTTGTGCGACGCGGTCACGATGGTAGTCGCGATCGGGCTCTTGCCGGGCTTGTGGTCGTTCGATTGGCTCTGGGTCTGTTCTTGCTGCATGGCTGCTCCAGTCTCCCGTCTGCTATTCGCACGCGGGCTGCTACTAGTTCAACCGATTTGGGTGGTGGTTTCTGACACTGATCTGGGAAGAATCGTGTTTTTTCTGCGTGCAACGGCGTTTATGCGTCAAAAACGGGGGTGTCGACGAAAATAGGGGCTTCAAAAAGTCAGTCATCACTTACTTGGCGGGGTTTTTCACCGAGCCCGGCCATGCTGGTTGGGCGACACTGAAAGGAGCTCAGACATGACACGCAAGCAGAAGGAACTCGTCCGAATGGGTCTGATTTCGGCCCTGATCACGCTCGGCACCGGTATCGGGACGGCCCAGGCGAGTGGGTCTCATCGCCACACGCGCGGGAATCCGCATCGGCATGTCGATTCGTGTGGTTGTCAAGTTTCACGCACGGCGGGGTTTATCACCATCGATGGGAAGAAGACCCGCATCACGAGCCAGCGTGGGATGCTGGCGCAGATCACCCAGGCGTTCCGGAAGGCGGGGTATCGGGCGCGAATCCAGGACGGCTGTGTGCATGTGGATTATGGGCACTGCAAGCCGAGCGTGCGTTGGCAAGCCGACGGGTATTCGGTGCGGATCAAGTGGGGCTGGGATGAGCTTGGTTTATCGATGCGTGAGATCTCGCGATCGCATTTCCAGCCCGTACGCCCGATGCGTCCCATGCGTCCGATCTCGCGATCTCGCCGTTGTTGGTGAATCCGGGTAGACATTTGTTGCAACAAGTATATAGTCGGGTACGCACGCGTGCCCGGCTTTTCGTTGTGGTGCCCGTGGCGTGATACAGTACGGTTCCGATGACACCACACACACCACGAGGCTTTTCCCATGTCAGATGCCACGCTCAAAGTTGCTCTCATCTCAGGCTCGCTCCGCAAGGGGTCGTTCAACACATCACTCGTCCGGTATGTCGGGCGATCGCTTGAGGGCATCGAGATTGATGAGATCTCGCTGAACGAGCTTGATCTGCCGATGTTCTCAGAGGATCTTGAGGCCGAGGGTTTCCCGGAGAAAGCGCTGGAACTGAAACAACGCATGATTGCGGCTGATGTGATTCTGATCGCGTCGCCCGAGTACAACGGTTCATTCTCCGGCGCGTTGAAGAATGCGATTGACTGGGCATCACGCCCACGCGAAAACGAAGCGATGCTCGCGTGTTTCAAGGGGAAGGTTGGCGGGCTGCTTGCCGCTTCGCCGGGCGCAATCGGTGGGCTGCGTGGTATGCGTCATGTGCGCCAGGTCCTGACGCAGTTGCAGATGGTCGTTGTGCCTCAGGAGTTTGCCTTGGGTGTGGCCCATGAGGCGTTCGATGAGCACGGGGACTTGAAGGATGAGCGAGCGGCAGGGCTGGCCAAGGGTGTTGGTGAAGCATCGCTCGCGATGGCAAGGGCACTCAAGGGCAACTGATCACAGGAGAGGAGATACGCGATGGGCAAGGTTGGTGTGATTCTCAGCGGTTGTGGAGTTTTTGATGGGGCGGAGGTGCAGGAGGCATCGGCGACGCTGATCGCGTTGGCCCAGCATGGGATTGAGTACCAGTGCATGGCGCCCGATCGTGACTTTGAAGTTATCGATCATCGCACGCAGCAGCCCACCGGTGAGACTCGCAATGTGCTCACCGAGTCGGCCCGCATCGCACGCGGCGAGATCGTGGATCTGAAGGATGTCAACGGTGCGGACTACGACGCTTTCTTCCTGCCCGGCGGGTTCGGGGCGGCGAAGAACCTATGCACATTTGCTACCAAGGGACCGGACTGTGAAGTCGACCCACAAGTCGAGCGGGTGCTCAAAGAAGCCCATGCCGCGGGCAAGCCCCTCGGGTTCATCTGCATTGCTCCGGCATTGGGTGCCAAGGTCTTTGGCTCGGAGGGCGTGAAGGTGACCATCGGTCATGATGCGGGCACTGCTGCGGCGGTGAGCCAGACCGGTGCGATGCATGTCGAAGCGGATGCCGACCAGATCGTGGTCGACGACGCGAAGAGCATCGTCTCGACACCTGCGTACATGGAAGCGAAGAACCCCGCGCAGGTCTTTGCGGGGATCAGCGCGTTGGTTGAGAACATCGCCTCGCGGATCAAATGATCGTCGGTCACTTGTTAGGCAACGATTGAGCCATTGCAGATGACGAGTTCGACATGCGAGCCAGCGAAGGTGTAGCCGAGCTGGCGTTCGTCGCGGTGGCGCAGCATGATCAGGTCAGCGCGCTGGCCGATCTCGAGGGTGCCCTGGTCGCTGAATCCGAGCAGGTGCGCGCCGTTGATGGTCGCGGCGGTGATTGCTTCGGCGGCTGTGATATTCAGCTTCCGGGTCGCGAGAGCGATCGCCATGGGCATCGAGAGGCAGGGGGCTGAACCGGGATTCACATTGGTTGCGATGGCCAACGCTCCGCCGGCGTCGATGAAGGCACGCCCGTCGCCGTAGCGGTCGTCGACATGGAAGCCCGAGCAAGGGAGCATCACACCCATGGTCTCTGACTGGGCGAGTGCTCTGAGCGATTCTGGGGTAGTGGCTTCGAGGTGATCGACGCTCAGGGCACGGAGTTCGATGGCTGCTTCGAGCATCCCCAAAGCGTTGAACTGGTCGGCGTGGATCCGCAGCGGGTGCCCGAGCTCTTTGGCGGCTTGGAACAATCGCACGGTTTCATCGACCGACCACGCGCCCTGTTCGGTGTACGCATCGATGGTCACACCCGGGTATCGCTCGTGGACCGCGGGGAGGGTTTCCCTAATGGTGCGGTCGACGAAGTCGGAGACATCGCTGTCCTTGGCATGACCAATGCAGGCGGTGGGGGAGACACGCCCAACCCAGTTCTGATCGGCGAGCACGATCGCATCGAGCATCTTGATTTCATCTTCAGTGGTCAGCCCGTAGCCGGATTTGACTTCGCAGGCGGTGGTGCCCTCGGCCAGCATCCAGTTGAGTCGTTCGAGTAATGACTCGGTGAGCTGGTCGATGCTGGCTTTCCGCACGGCCCGGACGGTGGACATGATGCCGCCGCCGGATTCGAGGATCTCGAGGTAGGTTGCGCCGCGTTGTTTCTGTTCCCACTCATCGAGTCGCTCGCCGGCCCAGCAGGCGTGGGTGTGGCAGTCGACGAACGCGGGCATGACGACGCGGCCCTGAGCATCGATGTGTTGTGTGTCATCGGGGATATCGATCGCGTTGCCTATGGCTTCGATCCTGCCGTTGCGGGCGATGATGGTGGCTTGATCGATCGGTGCGAGCTTCTGCATGGCCATGCCGCGGCGTGGCGTGCCGCCGTGGGCGAGCGTGAGGAGTCGGGCGTTGGTGATGGCGATGGGGTGGGTCATGATCGTCTTTCACTGTAGCCGCGGAGAAATGCGAGCAGCATGCGTGTGGCGAGGCGTGCGGTGCGCCCGTCCTGATCGTGTGGGGGGGAGAGTTCCATGATGTCGAAGCATTTCACCTGTGAATGACGCCCCGCCTGGTAGACCCATTGCTCGGCGAGCGCTGGGGGCCAGCCGCTGGGGTTGAGGGCGCTGACACCGGGGGCGTAGGCGCTGTCGAAGACATCCATGTCGAGGGAGACGAATGTGGGCTGGGCGAGCCAGTCGTCGTCGTGGTTGCGACCGGCGATGCGTCCGCCGTGGGCGAGGAACCACTCGACATGCTCGCGGCTGTTGGCATAGGGATCGAGCCCATGAACGCGGAGCGTGCTGGCGGCTCCGGATTCGATGAGGCGTCGGAAGGGCATGCCCGAGCCGGTTTCGTCGCGGACATCGAGGTGTGCGTCAAAGTAGATGCCGTGCATGGGCTTGTGGTATTCCGCGACGGCGCGGACGAATGGGAAGGTCAGGTCGTGGCCGCCACCGATCATGATGGGGAAGACGCCCTGCTCGATGATGGCTTTGGTTGCCTCGGTCACACGCTCGTGCGTCGCATGGATATCGCCTGGGACGACCTCCACATCGCCCGCGTCCCAGACGGTTGGCCAGGCCCAGTCGTGTGGTTCGGCGACGCCGTAGCGTGCGAGTGCGGCGCGGAGTGCGTCGGGTCCCTGAGCCGCGCCGGGTCGGCCAAGGTTGAGTTTGACGCCGGTGTCGTCGGGGATACCGAGCAGGGCGATCTGGCAGCCCTCCGGGGAGGACTTGAATCGGGACGGTAGCTTTGAGTCGACGAGATTCGTCGGCCAGTTGCCGGGGCGTGTGTGGGGCGGTTGCATGCTGCTAGTGTATCGAGCGAGACATAGACTGTGCCATGGCACGCCAGTTTCTCTCCGCCCAGTGGCGGGACCTGATCATCGCGAGCTACGCCGCCGATCCGGCGTTGCTGGAGCGCCGTTTGCCCGACGGACTGGAGCTCGATCTGTTCGAAGGGCAGGCGGTGTGCAGCCTCGTGGGCTTCATGTTCCTCGATACGCGTGTGCTGGGCGTGCCGTGGCCGACCTACCGTAACTTCCCCGAGATCAACCTGCGGTTCTACGTCCGTGAGCAGGGCGGGGACCGGCGCGGCGTGGTTTTCGTGCGAGAGCTTGTGAAGAGCCGCGCCGTAGCATCGATCGCCAGATCGATCTACAACGAGCCGTATGTTCGGGCGAGTATCCAGAGTGAGATCAGCGAAGACCAGTCACGCTGGGTTCGGTACGGGTTCCAGTACAACGCGGGCGAGGGGACGATGCGTGTGGAGTCGGGCGTCGAAGCCGAAGTGCCCGCCGAGTATTCGACCGAGCACTGGTTCAAGGAGCACCAGTGGGGCTACGGCTCGACACGTAGGGGCAAGACGCTGCGGTACGAAGTGAGGCACCCGCACTGGGCCTGCCACGCGGTCCGATCGCACGAGATCGATGTCGACTGGGGCCGGATCTATGGCGATGCGTGGTCGCACATGCGCGAGGCCAAGCCACTGAGTGTCGTGCACGCGGTCGGGTCGGACATCAAGGTCTTCGGAGCAGAGCCGATGTGATCATGGTGTTGGGTTCTCGATACCGATCTCAGTGAGTATCTGCGGGAGGTTCACACCCGATGCGCCCAGGAGCGCGAGATCAACGATCCCGGTATTCGGCGTCGGATCTCGGTTGATCTCGATGGTTTTGGCGCCGTTTTCCTTCGCGGCGAGGATGAAGCTGGCCGCGGGTTCGACGGTGCCGCTGGTGCCGATCGAGATGAACAGATCGCATTCGGCCATCGCCTCGAAACTCCGCTGGAGCGCGTCATCTGGGAGCGTCTCACCGAACCAGACGATGCAGGGGCGCATCAGCCCGCCGTCGTCGCCGGGGATAGGGAAGGTGTCGAAGCTGAGCTCTGTGAGCGGGCGTTGCTTTCCGGTCTTGGTGCAGCGCCAGGTGTGGATGGTACCGTGCAGTTCGACGACATCGGTTGCGCCGGCGCGTTGGTGGAGCCCGTCGACATTCTGGGTGATGAGGGTGAGCGATTGGTTCGCGTTGGACTTGTGGTGTTGGAGTGCGCCGATCGCGTAATGACCCGGGTTGGGCTCAACATCACGGGCACGGGTGAAGCGCCAGTGGTACCAGCGGGTCACGAGCTCGGGGTCCTTGTTGAACGCGTGAACCGTTGCGAGCTCCATCGGGTCGTACTTGGACCAGTGCCCCTCATCCGGATCACGGAAGGTCGCGAGCCCGGACTCCGCGGAGACTCCTGCGCCGGTGAGGATGACAATCGATCGCGCATCATCGATCATCTCCGCAGCCCGGACCAGATTGGACGGGTCATCGCTCATGGCAGCTCGATTGTGGTCCAGACGGGATTATGATCGGACGGGTACTGGCCGTTGTCGTTGGTCCGGTCGATGTCCGCATTGAGTATCTTCACACCGGGTGAGACGAGGATGTGGTCGATCATTTCGCCGTCGGATTTGCCCCGGAAGGCGTTGAAGGTGCCGACGGTGGTTTCGTCGGGGTGGGTTTCGCGATAGGTGTGAATCAGCCCGGAGTCGATCAGTGATGTGATCGCAAGGTTGAGTTCTCCAGCGTTGAAGTCGCCCAACAGAACGACCGGGTCGTCGTGCAAACGGCCCGCGATGCGTTCAAGGATGAGCCGTGAGCTCTTCTCGCGTGATTCCTGCGATCGGTGGTCGTAGTGGGCATTAAACGCGTAAATCGCAGCGTCGGATTTGCGGTCGATCAGGCGGGCCCAGGTGCAGATGCGGGGGATCGAGTTGCCCCAGGAGGTCGAGGCAACGGTCTCGGGGGTGTCGGAGAGCCAGAAGGTGCCCGAGCGGTCGACGATGAAGCGATCGGTGCGGTAGAGGATGGCGCTGTACTCGCCCTTGGTCTTGGCGTCGTCGCGGCCGACGCCGATGACTCCGTAGTTGGGATGGGCTTCGGTGATCTCGTCGAGCTGGAAGGCGAGTGCTTCCTGCACGCCCACGATATCCGCGTTGCGGGCATCGAAGACGCCCATGACGAGGTGGTCGCGGTTGGGCCAGCTGTTGTCGCCGTCGTTGGCGGTGCCGTAGCGGAGGTTGAAGCTCATGGCGGTGAGCGTCGTCGCGTCGCCATCGTCGCCTTGCCGCGGTGCAGGGAGGAGGAGGGCGAGGACGACGGCGAGGAGCTTTGCCAAGAGCATGGATTGAGTTCCTTTGTCAGTTGTTACCCATGGGGATATCGACACCCTGTTGCTTGCCGCATTCGATGGCGTCGTCGTAGCCGGCGTCGGCGTGGCGGAAGATGCCCATCATGGGGTCGTTGCGGAGGACGCGGGCGAGGCGTGCGGCGGCTTCGGGTGTGCCGTCGGCGACGATGACCTGGCCGGCGTGCTGGGAGAAGCCGATGCCGACGCCGCCGCCGTGGTGGAAGCTGACCCAGCTGGCACCCGAGGCGATGTTGACGGCGAAGTTGAGCAGGGGCCAGTCGGAGACGGCGTCGGTGCCATCATTCATGGATTCGGTCTCGCGGTTGGGCGAGGCGACGGAGCCGCAGTCGAGGTGGTCGCGTCCGATGACGATGGGGGCGTCGACGGTGCCGTCCTGGACCATGGTGTTGAAGAGAAGCCCGGCCTTGTCGCGTTCGCCGAGCCCGAACCAGCAAATGCGGGAGGGGAGGCCTTGGAAGGCGAAACGCGGCTCGCAGTTCTCGAAGTCCTGGGCGAGCAGGGCGTCGGGTTTCTTGTGGCAGCCGAGGATCCACTGGTGGAGTCGTTCGTTGTAGCCGCCGTCTTCCTTGGGGAAGAGCTGGAGCAGGGCGTAGTCGGTTTTGTAGATGTCGATGGGGTTGCCCGAGAGCGCGACCCAGCGGAAGGGGCCGCGCCCCAAGCAGAACTGGGGGCGGATGTAAGCGGGCACGAATCCCGGGAATGCGAAGGCGTCCTTGAAGCCCTGGTCGAAGGCACGCTGGCGGATGTTGTTGCCGTAGTCGAAGGTGACGGCGCCGAGCTTCTGGAGCTGGACCATGGCTTCGACATGGCGACGCATCGACGCGAGGGAAAGCTTCTGGTAGCCCTCCGGGTCGGCGATGCGTGTCTCGGCGGCCTCCTCATTGGTGTACTCAATCGGGCAGTAGCCCTGCAGCGGGTCGTGGGCGCTGGTCTGGTCGGTGAGCGTGTCGGGGGTGATGCCGCGTGCAATGAGACGCTCGAGGAGGGCGATGGCGTTGCCGTGCCAGCCCACGGAGGTCGCCGATTTCTGTTGCTTGAGTTCCAGTGCCCGATCGATGGCGGCGTCGAGGTCACCGACGAGTTCGTCGAGGTAGTTGTCGTCGAGGCGGCGCTTCAGACGGGTGCGGTCGACATCGGCGATCAGGCAGGTTCCGCCGTTGAGTGTGATGGAGAGTGGTTGGGCACCGCCCATGCCGCCGCAGCCGGCGGTGACATTGAGTGTGCCGGCGAGTGTGCCGTTGAAATGTTCGCGGGCGCACTCGGCGTAGGTCTCGAAGGTGCCCTGGAGGATGCCCTGGGTGCCGATGTAGATCCATGAGCCGGCGGTCATCTGGCCGTACATCATCAGGCCCTTGGCGGCCAACTCGTCGAAGTGCTCCTGTGTGCCCCAGTGGGGGACGAGGTTGGAGTTGGCGATCATGACGCGTGGCGAGTCGGTGGTGGTCTGCACGACGCCCACGGGTTTGCCGGACTGCACGAGCAGGGTCTGGTCGGGCTCGAGGCGTTGGAGGGTGTCGATGATCGCGTCGTATGCGGGCCATGATCGGGCGGCCTGGCCACGACCGCCGTAGACGATGAGCGATTCCGGGTGCTCGGCAACCTCTGGGTCGAGGTTGTTCATGAGCATGCGCATGGCGGCCTCGGCCTGCCATGTCTTGCAGGATTTGTCCGTGCCGCGTGGAGCGCGGATGACGCGGTCCTGGGGCTCGGGGATGTATTTGGAGACGCCGGGCTTAGTGGTGGTGCTCATGTCTTGGTCCTGTATCAGTCGGTTGTCAGGGTTGAGTGTAGCGGGCGAGCGTTTCTCACGGGATCAGCGATCCGAATGCATCGTCGGCAATCAGTTTCTCTATCGCGGCGATGTCCGGTGAGGGTGAGCGGTCTTCGCTCAGTGGCGGGACGACCTCGCGGATGAGCTTGATGGCTTGCTCGATGGGCTCGCCTGAGCGGTGGGGGCGGTGGGCCTCGACGCCCTCGGCGGCGCAGAGGAGCTCGGTGGCGATGATCGAGCGGGCGAGTTGGACGCCTCGGGCGGCTTTGGCGGCACTGCGCGGGCCGAAGCTGTTGTAGTCTTCCATGTTGGCGCAGGTGGAGAGGTTGGCGACGCTGGCGGGGGTGGCCAGCCCGATCAGCTCGTTGCACATGGCGGCGGCGGCGTACTGGACGATCATGAAGCCGGACATCACGCCCGGCTTGGGGCTCATGAACGCGGTGAGTTCGCTCTGCGGGTCGAAGACGCTGAGCATGTGGTAGACCCGGCGTTCGGCGATGCCCGCCAGGTGGGAGATCCCGATGGCGATGGTGTCGAGGGGGAGGGCCACGGGCATGCCGTGGAAACAGCCAGCGCTGACGATGTCGGGGATATCGCTGCCTGTGTCGAAGATGAGCGGGTTGTCGGTGACGGCACCGAGTTCGTTGTGCAGGCGATCGAAGCAGGATTGGAAGGAGTCGAGCACCGCACCGAGCACGAGCGGCGAGCAGCGGAAGGAGTAGGGGTCCTGCACGCGTGGGTCGTCGGCGGCGTGGGATTCGACGATGCTGCTCCCCGAAAGGAGGGATTTGAGCGTCTTGGCAACGCGGGCAGCCCCGGGCTGGTTGCGGACCTGGTACACGCGCTGGTCGAGGTAGGCGTGTGATGCCCGCGCAGCGTCGATGGACATGGCGTTGGAGATCAGGGCGGCGTTGGTGACGCGATGGAGGTCGCGATTGATAAGGGCGAAGCGGGCTGCCATCAGGTGGGTGCCGTTGATCAGGGCAAGGCCTTCTTTGGCGACGAGTGTGATGGGCTCGATGCCGTGCTGCGTGAAGACCTCGGCGGCGTCTCTCCGGTGGCCTTGGTAGAAGACCTCGCCCTCGCCGATCATGGCCAGCACGGTGTGGGAGAGAGGGGCGAGATCGCCCGAGGCCCCGACGGAGCCGGACTCGGGGACGACGGGGGTGATGCCCGCGTTGAGCAGGGTGATGATTTGTTCGACGACTTGAGTGCGGACGCCCGAATAGCCGCGGGAGAGGGATGCGGCAAGGATGAGCATCATGGCGCGAACGACATCTTCCGGCAGCGGGTCGCCGACGCCGGCGGCGTGTGACCGGATGAGGTTGAGCTGGAGCTGTTCGAGTTCGTCGGGCTGGATCTGCTTTCGGGAGAGGGAGCCGAAGCCGGTGTTGATGCCGTAGTGGGGGAGGCCGTCGTCGAGGACCGATTCGAGTCGGGCTCTGCAGGCAGCGATGGTATCGCGGGCTTGGTTGCTCAGTTCGACTCGAGCGCGTTGGCGTGCGACCGATTCGATCTGTTCGAGGCTCAGGGGGGCGTTGGGCGTGAGGACGATGTGGTTGGGTTCACTCATGGGGCGCGGTCCAAGTGTCTGGTTGGGGTTGCGATGATATGATAGAGCGATGAGCACCGAACGCAGCCAGACCTCATCGAGGGTATTGATGATTCGTCCTACGGCCTTTGCCCGTGACGATGAGGCAGCACAGACCAACTCATTCATGCAGAAGACCACCGAGACCGCTGAGCGGATCCAGGAGCTGGCCCGACGCGAGTTTGATGCGCTTGCGGGTGCGCTCAAGGAGGCCGGGGTTTCGGTGCTGGTCTTTGAAGATAACTTGGAACTGCCAGATTCAGTCTTCCCGAACAACTGGGTGACTTTTCATCAGTTTGCATCGGGGGATGGTCACCCGATGATCGTGACCTACCCGATGTGTGCGGCGTCTCGACGGCGTGAGCGTCGGGTGGAGATTCTGGACGCGATCGCTCGCTTTACCGGTACGAGTCCCGATCATGTGGATCTGAGCCAGCTCGAGTTGGCTGGGGAGTATCTCGAGGGCACGGGCTCGCTGGTGCTTGATCGGGTCCATGGGGTGGCGTATGCGTGCCTCTCCGGGCGGACGACCGATCAGGCGCTCGATGCGTGGGCCGATGAGACGGGGTATGAGGTTGTTCGGTTCTACGCGGCTGATGCGGAGGGGAACCCGGTCTATCACACGAATGTGATCATGAGCGTCGGGAGTGAAGTGGCGGTGGCCTGCCTGGCTTCGATCACGGATCCGGATGAGTATGACAAGGTCGAGGCGTCGCTCCGAAAGGGCGGGCGAGAGGTCATGCCCATCACGCTCGATCAGGTGGCTCATTTCTGCGGCAACATTCTTCAGGTTCAGAATGGGGAGGGTGAATCAGTCTTCGCCATGTCGAAATCGGCCTGGGAGCATTTCACACACGAGCAGCAGGCGCGTTTTGAGTCGCTTGGTCGTGTGGTGGCGGTTCCAATCCCGACGATCGAGTATGTCGCTGGCGGGAGCGTTCGTTGTATGATTGCGGAGTTGGGGAATCCCTGATTTTGCGCCTGCGAAGGGCTTTCGTAGGTGCGTGCGGCCGCATCTTTTTGGCCCCCGCCCGGTATCATTGATCCCCGACGCGTTGTGTGTCGGGTTTCGATTCGATATCGAGGAGCCCCTATGAGATTCACGCACGCCGCGACACTCGCGGTGACTACGGTCCTGACCACGGGGATCAGCACCGCGGTTGCCCAGAATGTCCAGCCCATTGAGTACACACTCGACAACGGCATGAAGTTCCTACTCATGCCCCGTGACGAGCAGCCCAACATCATCACCGCCGGTTGGATCGCTCCGGTTGGTTCGGCCAATGAGCGTCCGGGGATCACGGGCGTATCGCACCTGCTTGAGCACCTGCTCTTCAAAGGCACGGACGCGATCGGCACCAGCGACCCCGAGCTCGACGAGCAGTACCGTGAGCAGTTGACGGAGATCCGCGAGAAGATGCGTGCTTACACGCTCGATGTGCAGTACAAGCGCATGTACGCGGGCGAGATCGAGAATCCTTGGGACCCGGCCAACGACACCGATGAACTGCGGGCGATGCGTGCGGAGATGACGGCTTTGCAGGACAAGCAGGCCGAGATCACCATCAAGAACGAGTTCGACTCGATCTATACCGGCAACGGTGCCTCGGGCATGAACGCGGGCACGAGCAATGACTTCACGGTGTTCTACATCAACCTCCCGAGCAACAAGCTGGAGCTGTGGTCGTGGATGGAGAGCGACCGCCTGATGAACCCATCGTACCGTGAGCTCGATGCGGAGCGGTTCGTGGTGATCGAGGAGCGTCGTCAACGCCTGGAAGCGACGGCGACGGGCAAGCTCGATGAGCAGTTCGACTCGATGTTCTGGGTTGCCTCGCCTTACAACTGGCCGGTCATCGGCTGGATGAGCGACCTGATGGCATACACCGAGGGGGAGATCAAAGAGTACTTTGAGACCTACTACCAGCCTGCGAACCTGACGGGCGTGATCGTTGGTGATTTCGAGGTTGAGGAGGCGAAGGATCTCGTCGAATCGTACTTCGGGCGCATCACCAACAAGCGACCCAAGGCGGCACCGTTGGTGACCCATTCGGTCCCGCTGCTCGGCGAGCTGCGGTTCTCGGGCGAGTGCGATTGTCAGGATCAGGTCGAGGTGCGGTACCGCTCGGTACCTCACGGCCATCCCGACGAGGCGGTCTTCGATGTGATTGCGGACCTGCTTAACGGGCGCACCGGTCGACTGTATAAATCGCTGATCGAGGACAAGGCCATCGCGGCGCAGGCGAGTGCGGGTAATCGCACGATGCGTTATGCCGGGAGTTTCTCGTTCTCGGCTTTGCCCAAGGGTGACACCGAGCTGGCGGAGCTGGAGGCGGCGTGGTACGAGGAACTTGATAAGCTCAAGAACGAGCTTGTGTCGGAGCGTGAGCTACAGAAGGTGAAGAATCAGGCGGCTGCGGACAACTTCCGAGGGCTTCAGGACAACTCTTCATTGTTCTTCCAGCTGGCTATTTCTGAGGCGTACGGTGGGTACGACTACCTGAATGAGTATCCCAAGCAGATCGCCGCGGTGACGCCCGAGGACATCCAGCGTGTCGCCAACGAGTACTTTGAGAACCACGAGCGGGCGGTGTCGTACTACACCCGTCGCGGCGGTGGCGAGGTTGAGCTTCTGACCATTGAAGATGTGCGTGCGTCACTCCCCGAGGAGATGGCCGGGATGATGATCCCTCAGATCGAGGCCGAGCTGGCCAACCTGGCATCTGAAACCGATGTGGTGGCACTGCGTGGCCAGATCGAAGAGATGGATGCTCAGGCGGGCATGGTGCCGCCTCAGTTCGCGACGGCAATGAAGTTCATCAAGCAGCAGATTCAGGCCCGGATCGACGAGATCGAATCGGGCGAAGGCACCGAAGGAGGTGACCAATGAAAACATTGATCAACATCACCTGCGCCGCCGTTGTGGTCGCGGGTTCAACAATGTCGTACGCTGACGATCTTCCCGCGCACCCGAGGGAGATTCAGTTCGAGGCGCTTGAGTTTGTGCCTCCGAATGCCGACGAGTTTCGGCATGAGCTGTCCAACGGTGTGCCGGTGTATATGGCACCAAGCGACGAGTTCCCGCTTGTGGATATCCGCTTCAGCTTTAAGGGCGGCGGGTACCTCGAGCCGGCGGACAAGGCGGGGCTCTCGGCGATGACCGGGCAGATGATTCGCACGGGCGGTTCGGCGATGATGGGGCCCAGTGAGCTTGACGAGGAGTTCGATTTCCTCGCGGCTAATGTCAGCGTTGGGGTGGGGGCCACCTCGGCCAGCGCACGAGTTGATACGCTCACGAGCAACCTTGATCGTACCTTCGAGCTGTTCATGGACATGCTCCGCAACCCTCGTTTCGATCAGGGGCGTCTGGATACCCTTCGAGGCCAGGCACTCGAAGGGCTCAAGGCGCGTGATGACAACGGGCTGGCAATCGCTCTGCGAGAGTTCAACTACCTGATGTGGGGTGAGGATCATCACGAGTCGCGTCAGCCGACACGAGCATCGCTCGAATCTATTACGACGGACGATCTGCGTGCGTTCCACGAGCAGATCTTCCACCCGGGGAATCTGATGATCTCGGTCACGGGAGACTTCGAGGAGCAGGAGATGCTTGCGTTCCTTGAAGAGCAACTCAGCGGGTGGGAGGCGAAGTCTGAAGCGCCCGATGCGCCCGCGCCAACTCAGGCGTTCGAGCCGGGCGTGTACTACTACGAGAAGGATCAGCCGCAGGTCCAGGTCCTGGTGGGGCATCGGAGTATGACCCGCGACGATCCCAACGCGATCGAGGCGGATGTGATGAACCAGATCCTCGGCGGGTCTGGCTTCACCTCGCGTATCACCAACTCGGTGCGTACCCGTGAGGGGCTGGCGTATACCGCGGGCTCGTTCCTGCAGACCCGTGTGGACTACCCGGGCGTGTTCGCGTCATACTTCTTTACGAAGACCCCGACGACGGCGCTGGCGACGCGGCTTGTATTCGAAGAGCTTGATCGCATCCAGAAGGAGCCGGTCACGACCGACGAGTTGGAAACGATACAGAACAATCTGATCGAAACCTTCCCTCGCAACTTCGAGTCCAAGGGTGCGATGCTCGGGATCTTCATGAACGACGAGCGTACGAACCGCCCGGAAGGGTACTGGCAGAGCTACCGAGATAAGGTTCGCTCGGTGACGCCCGAGATGGTTCAGCAGGCCGCCAATGAGTACCTCCACCCCGAGGACGCGGTGATCTTGGTTGTCGGCCCTTGGGAAGAGATAAGAAAGGGCAACGCCGAATCGGAAGCCGACCCGAGCCGGGTCGCAACGATGGATGAGTTCTTTGGCGGCGAGGCGACCCGCATCCCGACACGGGACCCGGAGTCGCTCGAACCGATCGAAGAGTGAACGCTGTTTTGTGCGTCTGAGACCCAATCAGGCGCAGAATCGAGTATATTTACAGACCCGGCCGTGCTTGGCCGGGTTTGTTTCTTTTCATCGGCCATGCCCAAGGGACCCCTGTTTGGTCATCGCCTGTGTTCACCCACGGAGGAGTTTTCATGTCCACTCGAACATATATCGGTGCCTTGCTTACGCTTTGCGGGCTGTGCACCACTTCGGCGGTTGCCCAAGAGGCACGCCAGGGGCTGATTCAGTACCCCTCGATCTCACCTGATGCATCGCACATTGTGTTTTCGGCGGCCGGCGACCTCTGGTCGGTTTCGAGAGATGGTGGTATTGCAGAGCGGCTTACGGTTCACCCGGGCATGGAGTTACAATCGCGGTTCTCACACGATGGCTCGAAGCTCGTCTTCGAGTCTGATCGCGACGGGGCACAGAATCTGTACACCATTGAACTGTCCGAAAGTGGTGGGCGGCTCACGGGAGGGGAAATCACGCGGGTGACGACTTCGGATCGTGCCCAGCTGCTCGGTGGTTTCGACTCGTCGGGCGAACGGGTGCTGTTCTCTGCGTATCTGTATCGCGAGGTTTACCGCCATCCTCGAATGTACAGCGTTCCGCTCGACGGCGGGCCGATCGAGCGGGTGACCGATGCGTTCGGGCGTGCCCCGGAGACCCGCCCTGGCTCGGAGGATGTCTACTTCAATCGCGGGTACTACTACCCGCACCGGGTGGCCTATCGGGGGCCGGGCAACCTTGATGTGTGGCGCTACCGACCGAGCGACGGCAGCTTCAAGCAGTTGACGAGCTTTGACGGCAACGATTTTCAGGCGTGCGTGCTCCCCGACGATTCAGTCGTGTACGTTTCGAGTCGTGACGGTCAGTACAATCTCGTGCGGTTGGAGGCGGGGAAAACCGATCAGGATCCGGGCGCGGTGCGTCAGCTCACGCACTTCAAGCCCGACGCCGAGAACCCGGAGACCATCGTGCACGGCGTGCGCGATCTGCAGGTCTCTGACGATGGCTCGACCGCGGTCTTTGTGGTTTGGAATACGCTTTACACGCTCGACCTGACCGACCCACGGGCGAAGCCCACCGCCCTGAATATTCAGTTGGGTGATGATCTGGCTCGTGACAGGCAGTATCGGAAGAATATCTCTCGCAATGTCAGCGAAGCGGCGGTGCATCCATCTGGAAAAGCGATCGCACAAGTGGCCCGTGGTGAGCTGTTTGTGCGCAGCACGAGCGAAGATCACCCCACGATGCGCGTCACCGATTCGGCGTTCAGGGAGCGGGACATCGCCTGGTCCCCTGATGGCGTGAGACTCTACTTCACGGCTGACGATGAGGAATCGCTGGGCAAGATTTACGCGGCGACGGTTTCACTGAGCCGAGAGGATCTCGAGCCCGAGCCCGAGCCCGAGCCCGAGCCCGAGGTCGCCGAGCCCGAACCAGAAACAGAAGAGGCAGACGCGGTCGAGCCCGCTGAAGAGGGTATTGAGGAGGATGCTGCGGTTGAGGGTGATACGGAGGGCGACGGGGAGCCGGCAGATTCAGATGGCGACGCTGCGAGCGAGGCGGAAGAAGAGAAAGAAGATGAGGAGCCCAAGGTCGATTACGCCAAGCGTTGGAGCGAGGCGTTGCGGTTTGAGTTCGAGACGGTCGTCGAATCGGATCAGATGGTGTACAGCCCGATGCCGTCACCGGATGGTACGAAGCTGCTGTACCTGCGTGAGCGTGGCGACATCATGCTGCGGGATCTCAAGACCGGTGATGACCGGGTCATTATGGAACTCTGGTCCGAGCCGGATGTGCAGTGGGCCTCGGACTCGCGTCATCTTGTGATCGCGGCGACGGATCTGGACTTCAACTCGGATGTCTGGATTGTTGACACGCAAGCGGGTGAGGACGGGACGATCCCGGAGCCGGTGAATGTGACTCGCCACCCGGACATCGACCATTCGCCGCAGCTTTCGCACGACGGCAAGGTACTGACATTCCTGTCGGATCGCGACAATGAGAACTGGCAGTTCGATGTGTACGCGGTGTACCTCGACAAGTCGCTTGAGGGCATGGCGGGCTATGAGCTTGAACAGTACTTCAAGGACGCGTCGGGAGCAGCGGGGAAGCTCAAGATGATTGACCCGGTTGTCTTTGGTGAGGAGGCCGAAGCCGACGAGGGTGATGAGGACGAGAACAAGGAGGAGGACAAGGGCGCAGCGGCGCTGGAGTTCGATACCGAGGATGCCTACCTGCGTATTCGACGCCTTACCTCAACGCCTGAATCAGAGTCGGGGCTGGTGATGACCCCCGGTGGCGATCGCATGATGTTTTCGACTGTTATCGATGGTGATCGCAACTATGTGAGCGTCGATCACCGCGGTCGTGATCGCAAGACGATTAAATCAGGCGGGGTCGGGGATCCACGCATCTCGCGCAATGGCAAGACGCTGAGCTTTGTCTCCGGCGGGCAGGCGTCTACGACCGGGCCCAGCGGTGGGAAGACGACCGGGCTCCCGATTGATGCAACCATCACGATCGATCGGCAGGCCGAGCTTGCTCAGAAGTTCCATGAAGCTTCTGGCCTCTTTGGTCTGAACTTCTACCACCCAACCATGAAGGGGCTGGACTGGGATGCCGTAAGCGATCGGTACCGCCAGCTTGTCATGCAGACACGCACGCAGCAGTCGTTCCTGCGTCTTATGGACCTGATGTGGGGTGAGGTTGATGGTTCACACACCGCCACGCGTGGTGGGGATGGTTACTCGGCCAGTTCACCGAACAACGGGTATCTGGGCATCGAGTTCACCGCGACCGGGAGCGGGTACCGCATCGATGAGATCATCAAGGGTGGGCCGGTTGACCGCATGAAGAACGGGCCCGCTGTGGGTGATGTCATCGTCGCCATTGGTGAGCAACAACTCACGGGTGCCAACACCGCGAGCGGGCTCTTCAGTCTGCACGAGGCGATGGCCCACATGGCGCGCGAAGAGGTGCTTATGGAGTACCTGCCCGCTCAGAGCGAGGACAGTTCCACCAAGTACGCACTGGTTACGCCCACAACATTCGGTGCTGCCTCCGTGCTGCGATACGACGACGAGGTGGCCAAGCGTCGCGCTGAGGTTGACGAACTGTCCGATGGGCGTCTGGGCTACCTACACATTCGGGGCATGGGGCTCGCGGAGGTCCGTGATTACGAACGAGACCTCTATGCCGCTGCACATGGCAAAGAGGGGCTGATCATCGATGTGCGTGACAACGGTGGTGGGTGGACAACCGACATCCTGCTGGCATCACTAACCGCCCCGAACCACGCGTACACGATCCCTCGTGGTGCGGATCCGGACAAGGTGCAGAAGGACAGCTACCCGCGCGACCGGCGTCTGATCTACGCGTATTCGCGTCCGATCAATGTGCTGATCAACCAGCACTCGTTCTCGAACGCCGAGATATTCGCCCACTCGATCCGCACGGCGGGCCGGGGTACCCTGATCGGGACGCAGACCTTCGGTGGCGTGATCTCGACCGGGTCGTTCAGTCTGATTGATGGCACGACCGTGCGTCGTCCGTTCCGCGGCTGGTACCTGCCCGATGGGACCGACATGGATAACAACGGCGCCAAGCCCGACATCGATGTACCCCAAACACCGACCGATGAGGCAGCGGGGCGTGATCCCCAGCTTGAGGCAGCGGTGGAGGAGTTGCTCGGGCGGATCGACGGCTGATCCATTTCAGTGTTGCACAATAAAAAGCCCCGCGGCCTTGTGGCCGTGGGGCTTTCTTTGTACTGATCAGTTCAGGATAATTGTCTCGAGTTACTTGTCCTCATCCGTGATACCGATCCCGGTACGGACTGGTGGCTGAGGACGCTTGGGGGCTTTGTACCCGCTGGTCTTGATCTCTTCGAGCAGGTGGTCGATCGCTGCATCAAGCTGTGGGTCACGCCCGTTGAGCGCGGCCGTCGGGTCAATATCGACCTCGATATCGGGGTCAACGCCGTGGCCCTCGATGCCCCATGTGCCGTCCAGCTCATAGAACCCGAAGTTGGGCACGGAGACATTCCCGCCGTCGATGAGCTGGGGAACGCCGGAGATCCCGACGAGACCACCCCAGGTGCGGGTACCGATGAGCTTGCCAAGGTCGTGGTGCTTGAAGAGCCATGGGAACATGTCGCCACCGGAGCCCGCGTTGCCGTTGATCAGCATCGCCTTGGGGCCCTGGTGCGAATCGTATGGCCATGGCCAGTCTGCACCGTCGCGACGGTACCAGTAGTTGGTGCGTGGACGATTGAGCAGCTCGATGAACCGGTTGGGGATCTGTCCGCCGCCGTTCCACCGCTCGTCGATCATCAGGGCTGCCTTGCCGATCTGCCCGTAGAACTGGCGGAAGAGCTCGTTCTGTCCTTGGACGCCGGTGTTGGGAACATAGATGTACCCGATCTTGCCATCGGAGTGCTCTTCTACATACTTGCGGTTGGATTCAACCCAGGCACGGTAGCGGAGCCCAAACTCAGAGCCGATGGGCTTGAGTGTGACCTCGCGTTCGTTGACGGTTTCCTCGTCGCCATCGAGCGCCGAGACGATCGTGAGGGTTGTGGCCTTGCCTGCGAGCCCGATGAACGAGGCCCAGATGTCCTTGCTCGTGTCGATCGCGGAGCCATTGACGGCGGTGATGATATCACCCTCGGAGATGCCGAGCCCATGCTGTGAGAGCGGGCCGAGTGCATCGGTGTCCCACGGGGCACCCCGGTAGATCTTGGTGATCCGGAACCCGGAGTGCGCGTCTCCTTCGGCAACTTCGTATTCAGCGCCGAGGAGCCCGATATTGGTGCTCGGCTGGCGCTCGCCGTCGCCACCCGAGTAGTAGGCGTGCCCGACATTGAGTTCGGAGATCATCTCGCCGATGATGTAGGAAACATCCTCGCGGGTGACTGCGTCGTCGACCATGGGGAGGTAGTGGGCCAGGACCGCGTCCCAATCCACGCCGTGCATATTCTCGACATAGAAGAAGTCGCGGAATCGACGCCATGCATCGCTCACGAGTTCCTTCCACTCCTCTCGTAGGTTGACGGTAGTGCGGAGGTTGAAGTTGAGTGGCTTGGCGCTCTGGCCAGCTTTGGCATCAACGACCGCGAAGCCGCCTGGGGTCTGTGCGACGAGCTTCTTGCCATCACCCGAGACACTGAACCCGAAGGCCATGCCCAGCACGGTCTTCTCGCTGGGCTCGTCCGAGCGTGGATCAATGAGCTTGATCGACGCACCGCCACCGCCCTGTCGGATGTAGAGCAGCTCGCCCTTATCATTGCTCGCGAGGTTCCCGAAGTTGCCCGAAGCAACACCGAGGTCGTAGGCACGGGCTTCGAAGTTCTCGAAGTCAATTTCTACTGTCTCTGAGGCTTCGCCAGACTCCTTGACGACTTCACCGAGCTCTTCCTCGGAGATGTCAGAGCTGGTCCGTTCGCCCTTCCAGGTACCCGACATGCCCAGGCCTTTGAGTTCCCATGTGCCGGTCATGGTGTCGCCATCGACAGTGGCTTTCTGGATGATGGTCATTCCAGAATCTGAGGATTCCATGTAGAGCTCATTGGTGTCCGCGTTCCACTTCACGACATCACCCAGATCATCGGTTTCGCCCATGGATTCGGACTGTCCCATGATGTTGCCGTCTTCATCAACGATGATCATCAGCGAGAAGGAAATCTCATCGGTGGGCATGCCCAAGGCCGCAAAGCCGGAAGCGGTGCCTTCCCACTTGCCCCACAGCGGGTGCTCGGTGTCGTAGCCGTCGAGGTAGGCGGCTGCTTCCGAATCAGCTTCGGCGTCCTGCTCCTCGGCCTTCTCTTCTTCAGCGTTCTCGGCGTCTTCGGCTTCTTCAGTTTCTTCTTCCCAGGTTTCGTCGTCGGACTCCAGGAGCTGGGCGTTCTCGACCTCAGCGTTCAGGGGCACCGCCAGCAGGCGGCCCGTGTTCGCGTAGACGAAGGTTGAACCAACATCCTCGTACTGCGGCGTGGTGAAGTCACGGTTCGATGTGTAGAAGAGGAAATCACCCTTGCTTGAGAACGCGGGGCTCGAATCATTGAAGAACCCGGAGGTCACCTGATGCTTGTCACCAGTCTCGGTGTCATAGATCCAGATGCATGAGCTGAATGAGTCATTGTTCGCTCGCGCGTAGGTGATCCAGCGTGAGTCGTGAGACCAGGAGACCTCGACGGTATTCGCCAGCGGATCAGTATCAAAGAGGTTCGTTTCTCCTGTTTCGACATCGACGAGGTACATGTTCCCCGCCTTGTCCACGGCGTAGATCGTCTTGGAATCAGGAGACCAGGAGGACCCCATGAAGTAGGTCTGATTCCCATCGGTCAGTTGGCGGGTCTCGCCCTTGCCATCGGACTGGGTGATGTACAGCTCGTACTCGCCGTCCGCGTCGGAGAAGTACGAGACCCAGCGGCCGTCTGGGCTCCACGATGGGAGTCGATCGGCCGAGCCGGATGAGTTGGTGAGCTGGCGCGGGGCACCGTTCTCAACCGGTGCAGTCCAGATGTCGCCACGAGCCTCTGCCACGACGCGTTTGCCGGTCGAGGAGATGTCGCCGGACATCAGGTGGTTGCTCGCGTCAACCGCCTTGGGGCGGAGTGTTTCGCGTGCCCCGGGGATGGAGATGTCGATCGGCTTCGATTTGCCACTGCTGACATTGAGCAGGTGGATCTGCGAACCGAGTTGGAAGACGATCTCGGCACGACCGACATCAGCCACACCCATGGATGGGAACTTCACATCGTCGTCTGTGAACTTGGTGATCTGCTTGTGCTCGTCCTTGCTGGGGTTATAGCTCCAGATGTTCAGCCGCCCCTCTTCGCCGTTGTCTGAGAGGTAGTAGAGTGTGTCCTTGTGCCACATTGGGATGGTGTCGGTCCCCTCCCAGTCGGTGACTTTGCGTGACTCATTCGTCTTGAGGTTGAACAACCAGATATCGGTTGCCAGCCCGCCGCGGTATCGTTTCCATGTGCGGAAGTCGCGGGAGTTTGGGGTGTAGGCGAGCCATTCCCCGTCTGGGCTGACGCTACCGGTCGCACCGTATGGGACCGGGAGCGCCTCGGGCATCCCGCCTTTAGCATTGACCTTAAAGAGCTTCTGGTGTGCGGGGTTGCCGCTGAGCCCGTTGAATGAGAAGAGTAGGTCGCCATCGGGCGTCCAGTCGAGGAGGCGTTCGTTGGCGGGATGATGCGTGACACGCATCGGGATCCCCCCGGCGGTGGGGACGGTGTAGAGGTCCCGGTCCCCCTCGTAGTTGCCCACGAACGCGATGTGTGCTTCGTCGGGGGAGAACTTTGGATGTTGTTCCTGCCCGGCTGGCGAGGCGACAGGGCGTGCCTCTCCCCCATCCTTGTCCACGATCCAGATATCGTTGGCGTAGACAAAGAGGATGTGATTCTTCCCGACATCCGGGTAGCGGAACATGCCTGAATGTTTGTCGTCGTCCTGCGCGAGGAGGGGTGTCGCCGTCATCGCGATCCCCGCCGCGCTGATCAGCAGCGTGGTCTTCTTCATGTGGTGTCTTCCGATTCGGTTGTAGAAACTCTCAAACGCCGACACTCGGCGTAGTGATTTGTACCGAATTCAGGCCTGCGAGTTTCGTGGTTGGGTGTATCTGCTCAGGAAATTTGCGGATCGGGAACAGATGTTCAGCAAGTTTTGATGGGCCGCGGGTTGCTTTTCGTCATGGTTCTGCGAAGAATCACTACCTGATTGCGGGGTAGAGCAGTCTGGTAGCTCGTCGGGCTCATAACCCGGAGGTCGTTGGTTCAAATCCAGCCCCCGCTATTAACCGGTCGGTATCGAAAGATTCCGGCCCCCAAGTAAACGATGAACACCGCCGAGAGACACGGCGGTGTTTTTCGTTGTTCTTGGGATCATACGCCGCTTTACGCCGTCGCGAATGGGTCTCTGATCGCTACGTCATCCTCGCTCAGATCGCATACGGAATGCTTTGTTCTGCCCAGAGTTGGACCCTGAGTCTCTCAGGACTCTGAGACTCGGTGCACGGTCGACTCCTACGGCATAGGTGCTTGATGGAGGGTAATGACGCCCAAGTCAAGGACGATCCCCATGCCGAAGCAACCAGCCGCAGACCGCACGACCGACCCCGACACGATGATGCCAATGCAGCGAAAACGTGAGATTGACCTGCCCCCCAAAATCGAGTCCATTTTATATGCGAGTGATTTCGTATGATGGACACATTTGGGAAGGCAGGTGGATCGCGTCGGAGCCGGTTCGAGCCCGTGTTTCTCGAGGATATAGGCGATGGTGGTGCGTGCGACCCGGTGCTCGACCTTGCGCAGCTCGCCCTCGATCCGCTCGTAGCCCCAGTGCCGGTTCTCGGTGGCCATGCGGACGATGAACTCGCGGATCTCGCGCATGATCCCAGGCCTGCCGACCCGCCGTGACTTGCTCCCATCATACTTCTGAGCAATGAGCCTGCGGTGCCAGCAGAGGATGGTTATAGGCGTGAAGATCGAGGTGACTTCGGATAGCGCCATGCGCCCGATGGCTTCGTCGAGGACTGCGAGTCTTCTGCGTTGATCATCATTGAGTCGGACTCGCTTCGAGGCGAGTTGCTTGCGCAGGACCTGGTTCTCAGCCTAGAGGTACTCAATGAACCTGTGCTGGTGTTCGTTGAGGACACCGGCGAGAAGAATGCTAAGGAGTTGCCATGGGTAAAGAGTGCTCGCATTTGAGAGATTATGGCCTGAGCATCGTTAATTGACTTCGGCTGAGTATTTGGACCCTACGGGATCATAATGAATTGAGAAAACAGCCCGTGACTCGTTAGAGACTCGGGGCTGTTCTCTTGAACTACATGTCCAGGATTATGGTTACGGGCAACCAGCGGTGTATGCCTGGATGAAGAACGATACATCAAAGAAGTTGAGCACGCCGTCGTTGTTGAAGTCCGGCTGACACGCGGGAGCAACATCACCTCGGTAGACGTAGTAGGCCGGATCACTGAGTACTGATCCAAAGCCGGCGCTGTTGACTTCGACCGTATACTGACCCTCGACCTCCGGACCGGACGTGATCACAAGAACGCTGGTGTCCGAGCCGACGTAGGACGGGCCATCGGTGATCGGCTGGCCGTCGAAGAACCATTGATAGCTGGACGCGCTGCTCGCAACGATTTGCATGAAGAAGTCCTGGTTCGGGATATCCACGACCAGGTCCTGCGGCTGCTGGGCGATCAGGATCGGCGGGTCGAAGCGGAAGATCGATTCGACACGATCGGTGTTGATGAGCAAGCCGGGGTCGGAGACATAGATCGACTCCCCGTCGATCGCCGAGCTGAAACCGAACTGTTGGTTCACATCGCTCCCGCCGGGGACTGGGTTCGGAACAAGCGTCGCGGTCCGCACGCCGGTGAGGGCATCGTGCACGCTGGCGCCCCGTGTGGTCCCGCCCATCATGCTGACGACGATGGTTCCCGTGTCGTTGATGTCGACCTGAATCGAAAGATCTCGTTCCAGGACGTTCAGGTTCGGGGTGGCCCCGATGTCGAGGGCGTGGAGATAGGCCCCGTCGCTGGCGTCAAACACAAAGACCGAGCCCGAGTTCGGCCCGTTGGGGTCATCGAGTGTCGCGGCCACCACGATGAAATCGTCGTTCATCGCGACCGATTCCCCGAAGTTGGCATCGTCGGTCACGCCGGGCGGCGGGTTGATCGCGAAGAGCTCCTGCTGCGTCGCCAGATCGAACACCACGACACGCTCGGCACTCCCGTTTGCGCCGAAGGGCCCCTGGAAAGCCGAAACCGCGATCCGCCCGTTGTGGATGCAGATCTCGTTTCCGAAATACTCGGCGATATCCGGGATGTTCGATTCGAGTTCGCCGAGCGAGGCGCCGGTCACCGCGTCGTACAGTTCGACCTTGTCGAGAGCTTCCTGCGGATCGACGCTGACGACGTCGTACTGCGGATGTCCGACCGCGACCACGCCGTCACCGACAGCGACGGCCCTTCCGTAGAGGCCGGGAAACTGATCTTCCCCGTCGGGAAGCATCTCGAAGCGTTGGGTGCCGGTTGTCGCGTCGAACACGAAGAGGCGCCTGGTCTCTGCGCTTCCGTTGCCTTTAATAAACGCGACCGTGTCCCCGTCGAACGCGACATGAAGGACACTGACCGATGGAGCCGACTGTTGCGGGAGCAGGCGTTGCAGCGCCAGACCGCTGTCGGCATCGATCAGGAGGACTTCCCCGCTGTTGCCTGGGGTGATCGGTGGGGCGGACGAAGACGGGAGTGCCGCTGCGATCACGCCGTTGCTGATATCGAATACTTCGCCGAAGTCGCGTCCGTCATCGCCGAAAGTCTCCGCGGGGGCGATGCGGGAAGAGTCGTTGATCACGATCGGCCCGGCGGTGGCGGCACTGGCGGCCAGAGCAATGAGAATGGTTTGAAGGGATGTCATTTCGTTTCCTTACGATGCAGTTTGGGGGAGATGGATTGCGGTCTGATTTTGTTAGCTGCTGTTATGGGCAACCAGCGGTGTATGCCTGGATGAACTTGGAGACATCGAAGAAATCCAGCACGCCGTCATCATTCAAATCCGGCGGGCACGCATCGGCACTCTGGCCTCTGTAGATGTAGTACGCGGGCTCACTGATGATTGAAAACGGTCCGTCGGACACTTCGACCGTGTATACGCCTTCGACTTCTGGACCGGTGTTGATCTGCAGTACGCTCTGGTAAGCACCGGTGTAGTTGACATCCAGATCGCTCAGCGGCTCCCCATCGAGATACCACTGGTACGAGTCGGCTCCGGTCGCGACGATCTGCATGAAGAAGTCGACACTGTCATCATCAACCACGAGACTCTGGGGTTGGACGGCGATACTCACATTTGATTCGTACTCGAACACAACCGATTGATCGATGGCTCCGGGGTGATTGGTGTTGTATCGAGGAATGCCAACAAATGCACTGTTATTAGAGAGCGCGACTGCGTTGGTCTGAGATGGAAGACGGATCGAGCCGCTCGAAGGCTCCAAGATCGCAACTTCAACGCCGCTGGAGGCCTCATAGAGAGCGGCCTTCTGTATGGACCCGCCAGACTGACTCACCAGGACCAACCCATCGCTGTTGATGTCGACCTGAATCTTGAGTGTGTTGGCGCCCGCGCCTGGGTTGACGGTCCCGCCGATGTCGAGCGTGCTGACCAGATCGCCGGTGCTGATGCTGTACACATGCACCGCCCCGGAGTTCACACCCGTGTGATCCTGCCATGGAGCGGCGACCACGAGGTACTGATCGTTCATCGCAATATCGAATCCGAACCCGGCGGGATCAATGGGATCAGCAGGAGAGTAAATCGTTCGGATATGCTGCTGGGTTGTGAGGTCAAACAACTCCACACGCTCGGTATTTCCGCCAGTCAAGAACCCCGCATTGAACTGATTCGCGCCGACGGCGATGATCCCGTTGTGGATATCGACCGAAGAACCAAAGAATCCAAAGTTCTCAGGGGCTTCGGAGGGATGGATTGTCCCGAGTCGGGCGCCGGTGTTCTCATCGATGAGATAGACCTTCCCAAGTCGGAATCCAGTTCCTGCATCGTCTGTTGCCAGGGCTGACCCGATCGCAACGACGCCCTCTTTGACATCAATGCTCAACCCGAACACGCCGAGCGAGTTGTCGTCTGGATCAGGCACAACCTCAAATCGTTGTCCGGCGATCGCATCAAAGACGAATACAGATGGATTGGCATAGGAGAATCCTCCATTACCGCGTTCGGTGCATGCTACGGTCAGTCCGTCGATGGCCACATCTCGTCCAGCGCCCAAGATTTGGGTTGCTGAAGTCGGGATCAATGTGCGGATAAGGAGCCCGGTGTCGATATTGAACAGGTGAATACCTGAATCATCTTGTCCTGCTAAATCCTCAAATCCGGTCGCGAGGAAGCCGTTGCTCACGCCGATACTCTCGCCGAAGGAATGACTGGGCTCCGCTACTTCAAAGATCCGCGTATCATTGAGCACCTGGGCATCCACAACCGTAGAAGAGAAAGCGAAACACGCGAGAAGTGGAGTGACGGTGAACTTCTTATTGAGACACATTGTTGATCCTTTTGAAACGGCTTACTACGCGCGGAGTGAGGTGGATTCTCTTGTGCAGAATTCGCAGCTGCTGTATACTCATGCGCAAACCAGAAGCATTGCTCCTAGCTGGTAATCGTGAGTGTGGGAGTTTTTTTGATGATCGACCAAACCAGTTTCACACAGGCGCTTACGGCATTGGACATGTCCAGAATCGTTGCTGGGGACACGCCAGAGGAGTTGCTCGAGTCCATCTATGACGAGCTCCGCAGGATTGCCAACGGCTACCTTCGCCAGGAGCGAGTGAACCACACACTCCAGCCCACCGCCCTCGTCCACGAGGCCTACGCCCGGTTAGCGGACCAAGCGAGTGTGCCGTGGTCCGATGCCGCCCACTTTCGGGCGATCACCGCACGCGTGATGAGGCAGGTCCTCATCGATCACGCACGCCGGCATGGATCGCTCAAGCGTGGTGGGGGGGATCGACTGCGCGTGACCCTCTCGGGCCAGCCGACCCCGGACCCGACGATGAACCTCGATGTGCTCGAACTGGAAGAGGCGATGATCGAGTTGCGTGGGTTGCACGAACGCAAGGCACGCGTCGTCGAGTTGATCTTCTTTGGTGGGATGACCCACGAAGAAGCCTCGCGTGTTGTTGGTGTTTCAAAGAAAACGATCGAATCGGATTGGTACGCAGCAAGGGCCTGGCTCGGGAACCGACTGGGCATGGGTGCAGATTCATGAGCGGTCCAGAACATTTCGATCTGGTGTGTTCAATCTTCGAGCAGATTCGGCAGCTGGATATCGATCAGCAACAGAAACGACTTCGCGAGCTCTGCTCAGGTGATCACGATCTGCAAAGCGAAGTCCAGAGCATGCTGAGTATGCACCAGGCGCCGAGCCCGCTCGATCAGCCCTCGCACATGCCCTGCATCGATACACTGGTGACAATGGATCGATGCAACAGCACGCCAGACATCGAGCGATATGAGATCGGCGATCGGATCGGCGAGGGTGGGATGGGCGAGGTGTACGCCGCTGAGATGCTCAATCCCCGCCGCTCGGTTGCCATCAAAGTCATCCGGATGGGGATGAGTTCTGAGCGTGTTCTCGAACGATTCGACCTTGAGCGTCAAGCAATCGCACGGATGGAACACCCGAATATTGCTTCTGTCCTCGACGCGGGCGTGACGAGCGATGGCCGACCCTACATCGCGATGGAACTCGTCCGCGGCCTGACAATCATTCAGCAACTCCAAACATCAAAGCTCGACACAAGAGCCCGGATCGAGCTGCTCATCCAGGTCTGTCATGCGATTCAGCACGCACACCAGCGCGGGATCATCCACAGAGACATCAAGCCCTCCAACATCATCGTGACCCAGAGCGATGGGAAGATGATACCAAAGGTGATCGACTTCGGGATCGCCAAGGCGACCCGGGAGAACGGTGAGATCGACGCAACAATGACGGCCCACGCCCGGGCGATCGGCACGCCCGCGTACATGTCTCCCGAGCAGGCGGACCCGTCCATTGGCGATGTTGATACACGAACGGATGTCTACTCGTTGGGCGTGGTGCTCTATGAAGTGCTCACCGGATCAACGCCCCTGATCAAGTCAGAGTTAACCCGGAAGAGTTACGCCGAACTGATCGAGTGCATTCGCGAACAAGATCCACCGAGACCAAGCACACGTCTCGCAATGACACGACTCGATCAGGATCAACAGATGCCCGTGCTCCCTGAGCAACTCAGGGGCGATCTCGATTGGATCGTCATGAAGTGCCTGGAAAAGGACCCGAATCGACGATATGGGACCGTGAGCGCATTGGCTCAGGACCTCGCGCGTCATCTCAACGATGAACCCGTGCTTGCTCGTCCGGCGAGCAGATCCTATATCACACGCAAGTTTATCCGCCGTCATCGCGGGAGCGTCATCGCCTCGGGGATTGTTCTTTGCGTGCTCTTGCTCGGCATGACCGGCACATCGTTCGGGTTCGTCTGGGCGATGAGCGAGCAAGAACACGCGAAGATGAGCGAGCGAGTTGCTCAGCAAGAGGCGAGGGTGGCCGAGCAAACGGTTGAGTTCTTGCTCACGGATCTGCTTGGTGCGGCCGATCCCGCACGAATGGAAGACAGAGACCTGACCGTTCGCGAAGCAGTGAGAATCGCTTCAGATTCCGTGCAGGGCAAGTTCGCAGACGAGCCACTTCTCGAAGCGCGCATCAGGACCACGATCGCACGGACGCTCAATCAGTTGGGGGCCTTTCAAGAGGCGGAACCACACCACCGGAGGAACTTGGATATCTACCGATCAATCCAGGGCGATGGTGGCACGGACACCATAAACACGATGCACGCACTGGCATCCAACCTGATCTATCAGAGCCGCTATGACGAAGCGATCGATCTGACACTCGAGGAACTCGAGATCTTCCGAGGCCAGAGCGACCCGGATACTGTGCGGCTGACCAATGCCCTGAGCACCCTTGGAGAAGTCTACCTCCAGACCGGGCAGTACGATCAAGCCGCACCGATCCTCGAAGAATCACTCCAGGCGAATCGAGAACTGCTTGGAGATCTTGACCCGAAGACACTCGCCTCGATGCACAACCTGGCCGGGCTCTACGGCAGCATCGGGAACAAGGAGCGGGCGCTCCAACTCGCAATGCAGGCCTACGAGGGGCGGCTCCAAGTCCTTGGGCCGGGCGATCCGAAAACCTTCGGTTCACTGAATGTCGTCACATGGGTGCTCAACATCCTCGAGCGGAACGATGAATCGATCGCGATACTCCAAGAAGCCATTGCGCAGGCCAATGAGCGTCTCGGCGAGACACACCTGCAGACCGTCGCCCTTACACGCTCACTGGCCAACCTGTACTACAACCAGGGTGAGTTCGCGCTCGCGGAGCAGACCCTTGCACCGATGGTTGACATCCTGCGAAGTTCACTCGGCGAAGAAAACCTCAACACCTTCACGACGATGCGGACGCTGGGGGTCTATATCGCGTTGCAGGGACGCGAGGAGGACGCACTGCCGCTCTTCTCTCAGGCACTGGAGTTGGCGCGTGGGAAATACCCCCCTGACAGCTTTGATCTGACCGTGTTCATGGAGAGCTACGGCGCGTCCCTCACCCGCTCTGGGCACTTTGCTCAGGCCGAGGCAGTCTTCCTCGAAGCAATGGAAATCCTCAAAGACGCCGGACCATCTGGTGAGAAGTTTAGCCAGAACATCACCGAATCGATGACCCGCATGTACACCGATTGGAACGCGCATGAGCCGGACGCGGCTCGTGAAGCGAAACTGATGGATTGAAAAATGCCGCCGGCAAGATGCCGACGGCGTGAGTTGTGGTTCTCATGATGCTTTGGTTGTTATGGGCAGCCGTTTCCAAAGAGACTGATGAATGCAGAAACATCGAAGAAGTTGAGTTGGCCGTCGTTGTTCAGGTCGCCTTGGCACGGGTTTGGTGACGCGATTTCCACCACGCCATGGACGACTTCGCCGCCTGGGCTCCAGTTGTACGCCGCATCGAACCAGCCGCCGCCGCCGCCCATGATGACGTAGTCTTCAAAGGCTCCCCCATTGGGCTCGTTGGTGATCCAGTTGCGGTACGACGACATGGAGTCGTTGTCCCAGGCATAGATCCCCTCGAAGTGTTCATCACTGAGCCCGGTCCAGGCGCGGCGGCCGACACCGTCAAATCCCACGATGTTGGAGTACACCCAGTCGAGCTCTTCCTGATCGTCCAGGGTGACGAGGTGCCCGCCGAGCAGGCGTGCCGCGGTGTCCGCTTCATGACGATTCGATTCATTCAGCAGAAAGTAGGTGTGGCCGTTGTAGTAGAACGGGCCGGCTTCCACGCTCGGGACGTCTACTTCAACGACGCCATACATCGAGGAGGTGGTGTTGCTCAGATCTTCCCAGAAGATACTGTCAGCGAGCAGGCCCACGTAGTTCTCCGCAGTCCCCCCGTCAGGGTCTCCAGGGAACCACAGCGTGAACTTGACTGGCTCATTGCTCGCCCAGACAAAGGTGCCCTCTGAATCGCGATCCGTGAACCCGATCCAGCCATTCCGTGAGTTCCCATCAAAGCCGAGAACAGAGTTCAGGACGAAAAAGTTTTCCTGTCCGTCATTGATCGTGACAAGATGGGCACCGAGTCTCTGGTTTGCGGCCTGCTCGCTCAGTTCCCATGTCGAAGGCTCAAGCAGGTAATATGCCGAGTTCCCAAGTTGAATCGGTCCGGCGATGATCTCGGGGAGATCATCGCCTGCCCCTGTATTGGTCTCTGATGTGTCGATCGATACAGGATGTGCCGCATTCGTGACTTCAGCAGGAGAAGCTCCGTCCTGCGCTGTAGCCAGCGTGGTCCCTGCGAGTGCGAGTGTGATTCCAGCCCGGAGTACATTTCGGTTGATGTGGTCCATGATGAGATCCTCAGGTTGATGACGATTGCAGAGCCCGGAATGCAACGGTGCATGCCGAATCCTCTTTGGGAGGCAGCGAGCCTTCTCAATGCGTCATGCGAACTCGAGGGATCAGACTCCTAGTGGATTCACACAGAATCCATAGAAAAGTAATCAAGCGGTGGGGCATCAAGTGCGACGATACAGCTCCATCTCGACCCAGTTCGATATCAAACGCCGAATCAGGAAGATGAAGCCGAGTTGCTCGGCAGCGGCACGAGTGACGATCTGATATGGCTGGGTGAAAAGACGGGCTACCAAGCGTTCAGCGCCAAAAGAGGTACTTGGCCACCCAACAGCACACGATGTCCGGCATCGCCAACGGCGGACAAAATCGTACCTCGCATGGTTCGGCGCAGGATCCGACACGAGTACAAGTGCCTGATGCCAATATGTTTGCAAAGGTTGGTCATCGCCTTGTCAACGTGAATGTTGATAGTTCGAATCTGTTCAGTCGCCGCGTGCGGAATGCCGGGTGACGCTGGCTTCCGGTACTCGCTCTCCTCTCACTGTATAGAGGCCGATACCCCAGTGATGAATGAGGCCTCGCCGTGTTGTAGTGAGTCCGCCACCGATTGATCAACACCTTCGCTTCATGCAGCAAGTAGCAAATCTCACCGTTGAGCAGTTCGTCACGCAGCTTGCCGTTGAAGCTCTCGATGTACGATGTACCCGTTCTTCCAGGGACTTCCGGGTTCAATGTACAGTGTCGATATACCCACATGGCTCAGCCAGCTCCTGACCGCTTTGGACGTAAACTCAGCGCCGTTGTCCGAGCGAATGTATTCCGGGATACCCGGCGTTGCCATCAGCCATGCGACCCGCTCAAGCGCATCATCGCTGCGAAGATTCCATGCGACATCGATCGCAAGACACTTCCTCGCGTGCTCATCGACCACCGTCAGTATCCATAAGCTCCGACCATCATGCGTCCTGGCTTGCACGAAGTCGTAGTTCCAGACATGGCCCTTGTGCTCAGCACGAAGCCGGACACAGCTGCCGTCTCTCGCTCGAGCAAGGCAGGCTTAACTCTTGTTTGGTCCGATAAGCTTTCATGCTTCGCGGTCGTCGGATCGGTCATCGTCCGCCTGGGTGATGCAGGGTGGTCGGGAGAGTGCTGGGCGCAGCATGCGCAACGGGATACCGAGAACCCCGGAGGTGGAGGGGGAGTTGGGAATCGTCATGGGCATGCTGACAACAGTGAGCAGCGAGTCCCGGACTGGTTAGGTTGGCTGATATTCTCCTGCTCGAAGTCCAAGTCGGGTATGCTCTTGTGGTATGTCTGAGACTTCGTCCCGAGACCCGAACTTGACCTTGTTGCTTCAGCGAGTAGCGAGGGGAGATCAGCTTGCAGCGAACGAGCTTCTTCCTTTGGTCTATGAGCAGCTGCGTGCGATGGCCCAGGTGCGGATGTTGCGTGAACGGGCGGGGCACACGCTCCAGGCAACAGCATTGGTGCATGAGGCATATGCGAAGATGCTCGCTCCGGGGGATGGGTCATTTGAAAATCGCAAACATTTCTTCTTCGCGGCGGCGGAGGCGATGAGGCGGATACTCATCGATCACGCGCGTGCGAAGAACGCTGAGAAACGCGGCGGCGCGGATCGGCATCGGGTGCGTTTGGATATCTCTGAGATCGCGGATCTCGCTGAAGAAGGAAAAACCTTTGAGATTATTGCGCTTGATGAGGCACTGCGACGCATGGAAATGCAGCGCCCACGTGTGGCGCAGGTGGTGATCCTGCGGTTTTATGGCGGGATGAGTGTCGATGAGACGGCGGAGATGCTCGGTGTATCAGCGCGAACCGTGGATCTTGATTGGGCATTCGCTCGCGCCTGGCTGTATCGTGAGCTCTCTCGGTACGAGGGTGAGGATACCAACGCATGAGTGATTCGTACGAGCGTGAACAAGAGATCTTTGCACAGGCATTGGGCCTTGATCCCACAGAGCGCCCAGCATTCCTCGATGGAGCTTGTGGCGATGATAAGGGGCTGCGGGTCCAGGTTGAGTCGCTTCTCTCTGCAATGGAGAAGGCGGGGGAGCAAGGTTTCTTCGGTCAGCCGACGAGTGGGGTGGAAGATGAGGGGTCTGGATCGCGTATCACAGAGGATATCCGTTTGGGTGAAATGATCGGCCCTTACAGGGTGATCGAGCAGATCGGTGAGGGCGGGTTCGGGCGTGTCTACCGGGCCGAGCAAGGTTCTCCTATCAAGCGTGAAGTTGCGTTGAAAATTATCAAGCTGGGCATGGATACCAAGCAAGTGATTTCTCGCTTCGAAACAGAGCGTCAGGCGTTGGCGTTGATGGACCACCCATCGATTGCAACCGTGTTCGATGCGGGCGCAACGGAGCGAGGGCGCCCGTACTTCGTGATGGAACTCGTGCAGGGGATGCCGATCACAGAGTATTGCGATGATCAGATGCTCAGCATCGAGGATCGGTTGGAGTTGTTCTGCAGGGTATGCGATGCGGTCCAGCATGCGCATCAGAAGGGCATCATCCACCGAGATCTCAAGCCAAGCAATGTATTGGTCATGAATCAGGAGGGGAACCACGTTCCCAAGGTGATTGATTTCGGGGTCGCGAAGGCGATTGATGCCGAGCTGGACGCGATTTTTACGCAGACCCAGGCACAGCACCTTGTTGGTACCCCTGCGTATATGAGCCCGGAACAGACCGGGTACACGGAGGGTGGGATCGATACACGCAGCGATGTCTACTCGCTCGGGGTTCTGCTGTATGAGCTGATTACTGGTGTGACCCCAATCGACTCTGAGACCCTGTCGAAGTCAAACTTCGAGGAGATGCATCGCCTGATCAGGGAGATGACGCCTCCCAAGCCGAGCACCAGGCTGAGCTCGAACGATTCAAGTATTGAAATCGCAAAGCATCGGCACAGCGATTCCCGCCAGCTTCTTCGCAGAGTTCAGGGCGATCTCGACTGGATTGTGATGAAGGCACTCGAGAAGGACCGTGGGCGACGGTATGAAACAGTGGGGGCACTCGCGGATGATGTTCAGCGTTATTTGGCTGATGAGACTGTTCTTGCTCGACCTCCCTCGAAAATGTACACGGCGCGAAAGTTTGTGCGTCGAAACCGTGGGGCGGTATTCACGGTCGCCTCATTGGGTCTGATCCTCATCCTTGGGATGATCGGGACGACCTGGGGGATGCTCTGGGCCTTCGATGAGCGTGAGCGAGCCCGGGTATTGGCAGACAAGGAGTTGCGGGCGCAGATCGCGGCGAATGAGGCCGCGGAACAGGCGGCGAGCGAGGCGGAGCGAGCAACGCTGGAGGCACAGACCGCGGAGGAACTCAGTCGTTTCTTTGTGATGGATGTGTTGTCGTCAGCGGACCCAGCCCGGACTTCGGACCGCGAGCTGAGCGTGAGAGAAGCACTGCTCAATGCGTCTGAAAGCATCGAAGGGCGGTTCGCGGATCGTCCGGACTTCGAGATGAAGATCCACAATGCGCTCGGGTATCTTTTTTCACGGTTGGGTGTGCTCGAGCGTGCGGAGCACCATCACCGGCGTGAGTGGGCGCTGACAGAAGAGGAGTTTGGGGCAGAATCGTTCGAGAGTGCACGCTTGATGCACAGCATTGTGAGCGACCTTGCGATGCAAGGGCGCGATGCTGAGGCGATCGATCTCACGCAGCGCCAGCTCGATATACTGGAGAAAATAGATACACCCGAGGGCGCGCAGATGCGTTTGCGATCGCTGGGGAACATGGGAGCGCTGCTCGTACGCACGGAGCGTGTGACGGAAGCGGCACCGATCCTCTCGGAGGTGCTTGAGCTCAAGCGTGCGCAGTTCGGGGATCGGCACCCCACGACGCTCAACAGCGCAGAGTCGCTCGCGGTGGTGTTGGGACGGATCGGTGAGCATGAGCGGGCGTTGGAGCTCGCTCGCGAGGCCTATTCCGGGCAGGTCGAGGTGCTGGGCGGAGGGGACCCTCGGACCTTGAACTCGCTGGTCAATCTCACGCTCTCGCTCGGCCGGCTGGGGCAATATGGCGAGGCGCAAGAGCTTTTGAGGACGGGTATCGAGGATGCGATGGTCCGTCTGGGTGAGGAGCACCCGACGTCGATCTATCTTCGGAGTAACTATGCGCGTTCGCTGTACGATGATGGACAGTTCGAAGCTGCGGAGCGCGAGGTGAACGCGCTGATACCCGTAGTTGAGTCGAAAGACCCGGGCATGATTGAGCAGCAGAGCCGGGTCACGCTCTCCATTCTCGCGAGTTGCATGATCGAGCGTGGTGCGTTCGGCGAAGCGTTAGAGGTTACGACTCGTGCACTTGGTTCGGCCCGGAGCGCATTCCCAGAGGGAGATGCTCGTATTGCAGACTTCCTGAGTGCCCATGCGGGGGTGCTTACGGATCTCCAGCGTTTCGAGGAGGCGGAAACCGCGTTGCATGAGGCGTGGCGGTGTGTGGACCGAGAGGGCGCGATCGCGGACCAACTGCAGCCCGTTGCCGAGGCATATGTGCGTTTGTACGAGGCGTGGGGGGGCGTTGGGGCGGACGCGAGGATCGGTGATCGCTTGAATCATTGGGCGTCCGAGCTCGATCGCATCAACGCGGATTAAAGGGCAGGAACCTCGATTCCGGGGTGGATTCTGTCTCTGTACACAATTTCTTGGAGATTCTTGCGCTCGTGGGTGTCGCTGTCCGCACTGCTTTCTAGAGGGTCCTGGTGGCACGGCGCGTGTCGTTCAGGCAGGGCGATACGCATATCACAGACAAGGATTTCGAGATGAAGAAGAACAACGGGCATGGGTTTCGATTCTGGAGGTCGTCCCTCGCGGGGGGGGTGATCGCGTGCGCTTCGATGCAAGCCATGGGAACCACGGTACATGAGCAGCAGGTCCCGAATCCTATCGATCGGGCAAGGTTGGTGGGTACGGCAGAGCATCCGATGCTGGTCGTGCCGATGGAAACCCCGCGGTGGGCCGCAGATCTTGGTATAACCGGTGTGGAGCGGGTGTACAAAGGGATCTGCGGCCCCAACGGGGCACAGATCACTGGGCCAGATCTCTACCGGGTAGCCCAGCAGGATCTGCAACGGATCATGAATCCGCAGCGGGGGTCTGCGACAGAAATCATCGGCGAATCGCCCGCGTTCGCGGTCAGCTATGACACGCTGGATGGGTTGTTCATTGGACTGTATCTCCCGACAGTCCGGGCCGCGGCGGAGTACCTCGATGATCAGTTCGACAACCGCGTTGAGATCGGGGCAACGCTGGGGCTCGGGACATTCACGGGCAACACCATCGGTTCTGCGGGTTCGACCCGGTACACCATCCCCTGGTCGGTGTATGTCGAGGGGCTGCGTCAGCAGTCCCTGCGCGAGGATGCACGGTTTGCGGCGGGGCTGCCGACGAACGCGCTGGCGGTGAACTACAACGGTTCTTCGAGCGCGACGGCCGAGATGGAGATTCGTGTGACGGCGGCTCAACTTCGTGCGGTTTTCGGTGACAATGTCGTTCCGCAAGGGCAGGCGGTAAGCATCACCTTCAACACGAACACCAACTGGAAGTTCTTTGGGTGTGACGAAGAGCCGGATAGCGACCAGCAGAGTCTCATTGATGTTGCGGTGCATGAGTTTGTGCACTCGATGGGGTTCACGAGCGGGATCGCAGAGGGCGGAAACAATGATGGCGATCAGATTCAGGGGCTCGATGTGGCGAGGTTCCGTGTCCCCCTGATCCCGTTTACCGATGAGCAGTTCGCGATGAACGCTCGGCTTGGTGAGGGGTTTACCAATGAGCTCCATTTCTACTCGAGTTTTCCGACGGGCATCTCGACCGTTCTTGAGTCCGGCGACAGCAATCAGCCGTCGCACCTGAACTTCATCTCAGATCCAGATGAGAAGCTCGGGGTCATGGATCCGGTGATCTCGCGTGGCACGACGCGGTGCCCGAATTTCTTATCGATCAACGATATTCAGCCGCTCGATGACATGGGCTGGCGCCCGGTCGCGGGTTTCGATCTGAATGATTGCAATGGGAATGGCAACCCGGATGTCGTGGACATCGCAATCGGGATCTCGCAGGATGTCGATAACGACTCGATCCCCGACGAGTGCGAGTCGTTCTCTGTCGGTGCGGGCGATCCGTTCACATCGGCGGGTGTCACGCGCACGATCTTTGAGACGCCTGGCCTGACCGATCTGAGTTTCTTTAACCCATCGAGCCCGAGCGTGACCCCGGTGGCCAGCCATGTTATCGCCGATATGGATGACCCGATGAGCTTCCAGAACGCGAACACGCGCGTGATCCAGTACGAGTTCTCGATGTTTGTGCCCTCGCGAGACGAGTACGCGTTCCGCATGACGCATCCGGGGAACATGTATCTGCTCGTTGACAACATCGTGATTGGCCAGAGTGATCAAGCGGCCCAGATCCAGCGTATCGACAGTTCGACCCGTCTCTCGAGCCAGTCGTTTATGCAGCTCGAAGCCGGGTGGCACGATGTGCTCGTGCAGGTCATCAGCAACGATTCGACCCCGTTTGTACGCATGGTCCGTGAGTCACGATCGCTCGGCGGGTGGGAAGACATCCCCGTGAGTCATCTCAAAGCCCTGAACTTCGTCGATTGCGATGGCAACGGTGAGAACGACTTCATTGATCGCATCGATGATCTTGGATTCCTGTTCGATGTCGGGTCAATCGGGGACGCGAACACGAACATGCGATTGGACACCTGCGGCAGCGACTTCGATACAGAACTCGCACTGTGGGATGCGAACGGTGCACTGCTTACGCAGAACGATGATGGCGACTGCGCGTACCAGAGTGTGATCGACTTCAACCTTCCCGCGGGTGAGTACATTGCAGCGATCTCTGGGTACAACACGAGTTTTGGTCCTGATTTCAGTGCGGAACCAGTAGATGGGTGTACGAGCTCAGGGGCGTGGAAGCTGAATATTCAGAACACGGAGTTGCTGAGTGGGTCTATCCCGAGCGGGCGTGTGATGTATGTTCAGTTTACTTTGGGTGAGCCGGATTGTGATGGCGATGGGACACCGGATAGCGAGGAACTCGATTGCGATTTCAACGGCATCCCAGACGATTGTGAGATCCCGACGCAGGCTGACGCGGATGCGTTAGGCAGCATCGGAGTGATCGGGTACGAGGATGAAGTCATCACAATCTCGACTTGTGGGAGTGATTATGACACCGAGATCGGTGTGTTCGATTCGGCGGGGAATCTCATTGCAGAGAACGATGACTTCTGCGGTCCCGGAGCCGGGCTTCAGAGCCAGCTCGACCTGAATCTGAGTGCAGGAACCTATTATGTCGCGGTCGCCGGGTACAACATCGTGTTCAGCGATGGGTTCGGGATGGATATCAATGCGAACGGGAGTTGTACCGAAGGCGGATCGCTGGAGATAATGATCGGCGCATTCACAGACTCGGGGGAAGATTTCCTTCCTGGCCGAGTGATCATGGCTCCGTTCGAGGTCGGTGAGGCAAGCGACTGTGTCGCGGATCTGAATGAAGATGGTCAACTGAACTTCTTCGATGTCAGTGCGTTCCTTACCGCGTACGGCGAGAGCGATCCGGTTGCTGATTTCAACGGCGATGGAATGTTTAACTTCTTCGATGTGAGTGGGTTCCTGACAGCGTTTGCGGACGGATGCCCATAAGCCATTCGATGTGAATCATGCATATCACAGACCCCGCCGATCCGATCGGCGGGGTCTTTATATGAACAAAGCGGAGAGTGTCTCAGCCCAACGCTGTTCGGCATCCTGCATGGCAGGGTCTGGGGTAGATGCTGAGAACGCGTACTGTTTCTCACTGGACAGGATAACAAGCCAGAACTGCTCCGGATCACACATGTGATCCGCGGATCAATGCGATTCGTGGTTTCTATTGCTGCCTGATCCGAATGGGACTCGGTGCGACGTTGTCGACTCGCGAGCCTCGTAGTCGATGTGATCATGATGCAGGGGATGATGCCATGGGATCCGGTCGTTCACCCCGCGAGCCGAAGAGCGAATACAAGGCGGGGAGCATGAACAGCGTCAGGACATTGTCCGCGATGATGCCTCCGATGACGACTGTCGCGAGTGGGCGTTGGATTTCAGCGCCGATCCCGGTATTGATCGCCATCGGGACGAAACCAAGGGATGCGACGAGGCCCGTCATGAGGATTGGACGCAAGCGGATGAGCCGGGTGCGTTCGATCGCATCGTTGATGGTCATTCCTTCGGATATCCGCTGCTTGATGCTTGCGACAAGCACAAGGCCGCTGAGCATGGCAACACCTGAAACTGCGATAAAACCGACAGCCGCAGAAATCGTTATATCGAGATCCCGCAGGTAGAGCGCGGTGATGCCGCCCA
This sequence comes from Phycisphaerales bacterium JB052, assembly GCA_043100965.1. Classification (GTDB taxonomy): domain Bacteria; phylum Planctomycetota; class Phycisphaerae; order Phycisphaerales; family UBA1924; genus UBA1924. The sequence goes on from JBICHR010000004.1 coordinate 84,546, forward strand.
CGAGCGCAAACGGGACACCTGTGAGAACAATAAGCGCATCCCTGATCGTACCAATGCTGAAATACAGCAGGATGAAGATCAACGCGATCACGATCGGGACGATAATCGTGAGTCTCTTGGATGCTCGTTCAAGGTGTTCGAACTGACCGACGAACCGAGTGTAATACCCCTCGGGCATAAAGATATCGAGTTCGATGCGTTCGCGGGCTTCTTCGACGAAGCCGGCGAGATCACGGCCGCGAACATTCGCCTGGACGACGATACGACGCTTACTCCAGTCCCGATTGATGACCGACGGGCTCTCGGTTTGTTCTACGCGTGCGAGCCGTCCCAGCGGGATGCGTTCACCGCCCGGGGCCGGGATCAGGATGTCGGCCACCGCGTCGGGGTCGTTGCGGTACCGGTCATCTAGTTCCAGTGTCATATCGAAGCGGCGTTGCCCCTCGCGGACTTCGCCGACATGGATTTCACCCAGGGCTTCGACGATTTCGAGCACGTGTTGTGCTGGGATGCCAAAGCGGGCGATCGCCTGCTGGTCCACGACGATCGAAAGCAGTGGGGCCCCGGTGATCTGTTCAGTCGAGACATCAGCTGAGCCGGGTATAGATTCAATGATGCCCTGAACCTGTGTCGCGATGCTCCGGAGTTGATCCAGGTCGTCGCCATAGATTTTCACACCAACATCAGCGCGTACCCCCGCGACCATCTCGTTCATGCGCATCTCGATCGGTTGTGTAAAAATAGCCCGCAGGCCTGGGAGCTGTTCTAGTGTCGCGGACATCTGTTCGGTCAGTTCGGCCTGTGTATGAGCCGCAGTCCAATCATCACGCTCGGTGAGCGTTATGAAGGTGTCGGTCATCTCGAGCCCCATCGGGTCGGTCGCAACAACGGCGGTACCGACACGGCTCCATATATGCTCGATCTCATCTGGGTACTCAGCGAGCAGCATCTCTTCGATACGGCGGTTGTATTCGGTAGATTGATCAAGTGATACACCAGCAAGACGGACGAGATTGACGGCGATCGCCTCCTCGTAGAGGCGAGGGAGGAAGGCGGAACCGAGATGTGTGAAGAGCACACCGCCGCCTGCGATCACTGCGATACCGATCGCGATCGTGATGACACGGAACTTGAGAGCAAACCGGACAAACGGGCGGTAGATCCACTGAACGCCACGCACGAGCCAGTTCTCTCGTTCTCGGGATTTGCTACTCAATCCAAGGCTGCACAGGACCGGGGTGAGGGTCAGCGAAAAGATGATGGCGCTGGCGAGCGCGAAGATCACCGTGAGCGCCATAGGGCGGAACATCTTGCCCTCGACACCTTCAAGCATGAGAATCGGGACGAACACAATCATGATGATCAACTCGCCGAACATCGTCGGCTTGCGCACTTCGATCGAGGCTTCACGAACGATGTCGATAATCGACCGGTCGCTCCCCTTTGCACGCTCTTCGCCAATCCTCCGTACGCTGTTTTCCGTCATGATGACTGAGCTATCGACGACGAGCCCGAAATCGATAGCGCCAAGACTCAGGAGGCTCGCGGCGATCCCGAACTGAGCCATCATGCTGAATGAGAACAGCATCGCGAGTGGAATGGCCAATGCGACGATCAGCGCCGCGCGGATATTGCCAAGGAATACAAACAGAACGACGATCACGAAGATGGCGCCAAATATCAGGTTCTCTTGGACCGTGTGGATCACATGGTTGATCAGCTTTGTTCGCTCGTAAACGACGCGAACTTCGACATTCTTCGGCAATGACGCTCTGATCTCATCCAGCCGCTCACGGAGTAGCCCTGTCACCTCGTGGCTGTTCTCGCCCATCAGCATAAATCCAAGACCGAGTATCGCCTCGCCTTCCCCTTGGGCGGTGACTGCCCCGCGACGAATTTCGTAGCCTTCACGGACTGAGGCGATGTCACGTACATAGATGGGGGTGCCATCTTCGGCACCGATGACAATATCAGCGATTTGCTCGATTGTGGTCGTGAGGGCTACGCCGTGGACAAGTGTTGATTCACCACCACGGGTGATCTGGCCACCGCCGACGGATTTATTGTTCTTCTGCAAGGCTTCGGCGACATCATCCAGCGTGAGCCCGTACTCAATGAGTCGGGTTGGGTCGACGACGACCTCATACTGCTTGCGACGACCACCCCATGTATTGATCTCTGCGACACCGGGCACTTGGCGGAGTTGGGGCTCGATGACCCATTCGTGCAGCGTCGTGAGCTCGGTCAGGTTTGCGGGGTTTTCTCCCTTACCCGTCACGATGTAGTGGAACACCTCGCCCAACCCGGTCGCGACCGGTCCCATCTGTGGGCGGCTGATGCCCTCGGGCAACTCGGCAGAGTTCAGTCGTTCACTGACCACCTGCCTCGCGAAGTAGATGTCGGTCCCATCCTCAAATGTGATGGTGAGCTGCGATAGTCCGAATCTGGAGATCGAACGAACATCAATCAAGCCTGGTAGGCCTGAGATACCGTTCTCCACAGGGATCGTTACCTGCTGCTCAACCTCTTCTGGCGTGAGTGAGGGCGCAACCGTATTGATCTGTACCTGTACCGGGGTCGTGTCCGGGAAAGCGTCGATGGGGAGGTTCCACATCGAGTACCCGCCCCAGATGATAAAACCAAGGGTGCCTAGGAGCACGATGAGGCGATTGCGCAGCGACCACCCGATTATCCAGTTCAACATATGCGAACTCCGATTGAGAGAGCCAAACGGGTGATCGTCAGCTCGTTATACCCATCCTTGCACGCATGCAAAGCACTACTTATCGAGATGGCCGACTTCGCAGCATCCTGCGCCCATTGAATCCTTGAGCAGCTCATTCTTGAGTACAAAGCTACCCGCAGAGACGACCGTGTCGCCGACAGTGAGCCCCGAGAGCACCTCGTAGTGCTCGCCGGTATCAAAGCCCAAAGTGAGCTGGACGGGTTGGTAGGTCGTCCCATCCTCGCTGGTCCTGACGAATGCGATATTACAGCTCCCGTCCCATTGCACGGCTGACTTGGGAACGGTCACGGCCTGCGATCCGGCACCGGCTTTGATGGTCGCACGCCCGAACATGTAGGCTTTGAGCATCTCACCCCCGTTGTCGAGTTCGGCGCGAGCCTTGATCGTCCTTGTTCTCTTGTCGAGCTGGGTGCTGATCCAAGTGAGGCGTCCAGGGAAATCTCGGTTCGGTATGCCGTCGATCCGAAACACAACCTGCTGGTCTTTGTTGACCGAGGCGAGGTCTCGCTCGCTCAGGTCGATCATGGCCCACATCACACCCGTGTCGGCGATCGCAAAGAGCATGTCGTTCTCATCCACGACCTCGCCCATAACCGCTGACCGCTCAACGAGTGTGCCGTCAAACGGGGCGGTGATACGCAGCAGGGATCCGGTGTCACGCTCCTCGGTGACGCGGGCGATATCCTCGTCCGAGAGGCCCAGATTACGGAGCTGCTGCGAGGCACGCGAAACCGCGATCTTTGCCTCCGCAAGGTGTGTTTGGGCTTCCAGCAGTGCACGCTCGGTGCTTGCCCCTTTCTCCATCAGCGACTGTTCCCGACCCGCGTTGGCTTTCCAGAGCGCCAGAAGCTCCGAGGCCTGAAGCAGGTCGGCTTTGGCCGAACCGAGTGTCATGGACTCGACCGTCGCGATCACCTCACCTTTCTTGATCCGGTCACCGAGATCCTTATGTACCTCGACGATGACGCCCGGAGCACGGGATGAGAGCCTGGCGTACTGGTTGGCGTTGTAAACGATCTCGGCGTTGCGTTCGATCTCTTGGCTCAGATCACGCGTTTCGATCTGTGCATACTCGAAGCCCGCCGTCCTAGCGATGGCGGGCGACGCGAGTGAGATCACGGTGTTGACCGTCGTGCAACCGACTTCGGGAAGTCGCTGGGATCGGCGCGGGCTCTCGGTCATCGTTGTCGATGACGATCCCGACACGCTGCTGGGCTGCTGGGCCGCCTGAGCGGGCGCGATGGCGCCCTCCGCCCCAAGGAGCAAAGCAACAACAGCGATAGGTGTGATCAGGTTCATGGTGATATCTCCGATTGCATCTCCGCAGCCGCGGAGTTCATTACGGGTTGCAGAGGGCGCACTGTGATTCGGGCGTGTTGTGCTCAGCGCACCAGTCACCCGTAGCAATGAAAGCGGTCTTCATGAATGGGCGGCACTTCACGCACAACGCCTCGGCGACGCCATGGCCATTGCAGAAGCCTTCAGATTCGATCAGCGTTGGGTCGCAGAACGGGCACTTTGCCTTGGCGATCCCATGTTCGCAGTTCAATGCGTTATCGGTGCTCGCACCGGGGATCGCACCGCCGTGGACACCTTCTTGAATGTTCTCAGCGAGTTCAGGGTTGCACTGGATGCATTGCGACTCTGGCAGCTTGTGCTCGTCACACCAGTCGCCTTGGGCGCGGAACGCAACCTTGATTCCGGGTCGGCACTGGGCGCAGATTGCCTCAGGGAATCCATGCGCTCCACAGAAACCCTCTGCCTCGACAAGCTCAGGGTTGCAGAAGGGGCAGGTTTCTGCTTTGATCTGGTGCTCACAGCGCCCATCAGCACTCACGCTGGTTGTTGTACCCTCGGCTTCGTCTTCGCCGCAGCCGCTAAGGGTCAGGCTGCTGAAGAGGCCGAGCACAAGGCACAGTGTCATCATCGCGATATTTTTCATCAGTTTTCCTCCGCCCCTTCTGGGGCTGTTTGGGTATCCATGCGTGAGTGTTCAATGGGGTGCTGGTAGGGAGCGGCGAGCGTGTCCATGCCACAGATCGCAGCGATCCGTGCACGGGCGACGCACGCTCTCCCGGCGAGCTCAATCAGTGTGCGACGCGATTGCATGAGTGTTCGTTGGGCATCGAGCAGTTCGATGAACGATGCTCGCCCGGAGCGATATGATTCATCGATCTGATCGAAAGCACGCTGCGCCTCTGGAACAACCTGGTCACGGAGAACAGTCAGTTGGTCGCGTGCCGCGTTGTACGCGCCCAGTTCCTCCGCCAACTGGGATAGGATTCGATTGCGCGTCGCTACTTTGTCTTGGCGTCGTTTCATCAGATCGAAGCGAGCGGACATGACGTCGCCCTGGCGACGGTCCCACAGCGGGATCTCAGCACCAACGCCTATTTCGGCGATTCCCTGATCACCCTCATCGCTATAGCCGATACCCGCATTGATTTTCAAGTCGGGGACACGCTCGGCTCGGATGCGATCAACTGCGGCATCAGCGGCGTCGATATGTCGATCCGCGACGATCAGTGCGGGGTGTGTTAGCTCTACGCCCGCGACCAGTTCCGCCTCATCGAGCGATTCCGGCATCAGCGGGATCTGGGCGATCAGTCGATCTGCACCGATCGGATCCATCCGAAGTAGGAGTCCGAGTTGCTTCTCGGCTGCCGCCAGTTCTTGGGCAATGCGTTGTCGATCAGCACGCAGTTGATACACTTCAACACGTGGACGGATCACATCAGGCTCAGCAACCGCTCGTGCTTCGAATCGGGTCTCGGCGATACCGAGCGTCTCGGTTGCGACTGAGATTAGTTCGTCAACAAGCTTGAGTTGTGCATCCAGTTCCAATACACGGGCATGGAGTTCGGCGATCTGGCCGAACACCTCGCGACGAACGCGCTCAACATCCGCCAGCTTGACGGCTTCATCAGCATCTGCGGCGGCAACAGCGGCGCGGAGGCGGTTCCCGATCACAATCGGTTGTGTTACCCCGAAGACCGTATTTGACGAGTCGCCCTCGAAACCAATCTCGCCAGACCGCAAGCTCACCGTTGGATTCGGGTACAGACCCGCCTGCCAGACCTGCCCTGTCGACACACCAACTGCGAGCCGCGAGGATCGCAGTTCCGGGTTTGTCATCTCCGCACGATTGAGTAGGTCTGCAAGCGTGATCCCGGTGGACGGAAGGGAGACGGCAACATCCTGCGTGGCATGCGCTGAGGTATAGGCTTGTTCGTCAGCCATGGCAGGGCGGGGTATCCCCGCTCGCTCAAGCCGGTCGTAGATGTTATTGCTGGCCATCGGGCTTGAGCACCCGTTCAGGGCTGCCCCGCCCACAGCAACCGCAGTTGCAACGGGCCAGATCTGGTTCTTCATTCACATGCTCCAAAGTCGTGTTTCACACGCCGCATCAAGCGCAGCGCATTACAAAAACGATCCTTGGCGGATCGCCGGTACACAACGATGGAGCTAGAGAATCAGGCCAGTCCGCTGATCAAGGAGCGTGGGGGGGATGGGCGTCCAACAGTGATCGGGCGGGCCACGGGGGCTGACTGCACAAGAGGTCAGTACGATTCGGATGTTTTCATCTGCCGAAAGGTGCCCAATCGCACGATCTGGTCCAGAGAACTGTGGTTGGATTGGAAAGGCACTGGTGTCATGCTTATTGATCGTGAGAAGCACACAATCACACGCAGCCGATACTTCTCCGCCCATTGAAAGCGAAAGCTGCTCTTCTTGAGCGGGTTCGTTTGGGGTATCGCAGCATGGATCAGGAAGAACACCCCATGTTGTTTCTGTCAGGTTGACCGAGTAGCCAGCATCATCACAGCCAACACAAAGCATGAAACGGACAGCGCCCGAGGGCAGAATGTGGCCGATGCTGAATAAAATCAGCAAGAGCCAAGCACCGGGATTTGTCCGTAATGTCGACATGGTGATCTTGGGGACTATAAAGCGATACGGCCTAGGTGTCAATCAGATCCGTCTTCGACTTATTCCAGCCGTTTATCGTCAGTTTCTGGCCCGACCTTCTCTGAGGGGCTGGTGATATGGCGTAGCTGCCAGAAATTCAACATGATCCACTTTCAATGCTACTGCATTTCAGCTATCGGACTGGGCCTGCTTATCGCGTGATACGCTCTGCTTGTTGAGCGATACCCGGTATGCAACCATATGTGCGCACATCCCAGCACCCTTGCACACCACCGTTCACGGCGTGGCCAGGTAGGCTTGGACAAAGGTCGTCACATCAAAGAAGTTCGTCGCCTGATCATTGTTCAGGTCGGCGAGCAAGCTACCGTCTGCATAGGCGTCCAAGAATGCACTGACATCGTAGAAGTTCAGTTCCCCATCGAGTGTCATGTCGGCAACGAAGGACTGACCGATACGCAGCGTTGTGCCATCATTGTGATAACGCGAGACGAGGCCCGCTGGTGGTGGCGGCATGTCCAGCGTGATTGCCGGGGTATGCAGATCGTCGGCCCGGACAACCTCTCGGCCCCATGATGCCGCCGGCGCGAATCCATCGATAAAGCCGACCTCGATCGAGCCGCTCATCGTCGTCTGTGCTTCACAGTCGAGGAGGTCGGACGAGTCCGGTGCGATCTGGATCTCCAGTACCGATTGATCGCTCAGAACCAGATCCTGTCGGGAGAATAGCGTGCCGATGCCCAACCCAGGAGCGAGTGTGCCATGGCATTCGAAGAAGCCCCATAGGTATCCCTCGCCCTCGACACGAAACCCCGGATCGATGACGATGGGGTCCGATGACTGGCCGCCCATAATGCGTGTGCTATAAGTTGGTGTACCCAGACGGATGGTCCCGGTGCCCTGCAAAGCGTACGGATTCAATACTTCGACGATGCCACCCGCAGCACCGCTCGTGGTTGTGTCGATCAGCCCGTTGAGCTCACAAGAACCGTCAAGTTTAAGGATGTGAAAATCATCGAAAGCAATGTCAGCGTTGATTAAAAGTTCGGCCAGGGTCTGATTGCTACTGAGCGTAAACAAGCCACCGTTCTCAGAACGGATCTCCCCCCCGTTGATCGTCCCCAGAACCACCGTGCTTGTCGGGCCATCAGATCGAATGAGCGCTTCTTCTGCCTGATTCACAATGCCGTTGAGCGAAAGGATTCCACCCTGAACGGCTTCGAGCAGGCCATGGTTCTCAAGTGTAAAACCAATATTCAGCGATTCGCCTGCTCGGTTCGCAGAGATCACCCCGCCATTGATGAGTGTCGTTGATCGTGATCCGATCCCGCCAGCACCCTCGATCCGGTGATCCACTCCGTTTGTCAGGTCCGAATAGGAGTAGCCATCGCCGGTCAATGCCGCGTCTTCTCCCTGCATATAGACAGTGCCTGGCCCGTACAAGATCGCATGGTTCTCAAGCTTCAGGGTGGCGTTGTTGAGGACAATTGGCTGGTCATGGTAGATCAGGCCCGTCAGGGTGATGAGGGAATCTGGGTTGCTTTGGATCTCGCAGAGCAACAGGGTGTTCTCGATGAGGAGCCCGCCATTGTTCTCGACCTTGGCGCCATCCAGAGTCTGAAGCGTGCCGCCATTGAGGAACACATTGAAGTTGTCAAAGAGGATCCTCGATTCCTCGCCAGAGGCATACATTTTGGCATCCCAGTTATCGACCGATGAGAGCACTTCGAGCGTGCCGCCGTTTTCCGCAGCAAGCAGTCCTGTGTTCCTCAAACTGGAGACTTGCAGCACCTTGCCAGGCTGATCAGCCAGAATGAGTGACTCGTTCGTGATAAACCCCAGTAGCCGCCCGTGGCCACGGATCGTGTAGGTATCAGGAATGACAAAGCCCGATTCGAGTTCGAAGCCACCATTCGGGTGCCCCGGGTCGAGGAACATGCTTCCTGTGCCAAGCAACTCATTCTCGACGCCGAGATACAGGTTGGCACCGATGTCGCTTCGATAGGTGAGATCTACATCGACAAGCTGTGAGTTCTCAATGTAGCCGCTTCCCTCCAACTCGATCGTGAAGCTGTCTGATATCGTGACATCATTGAGACCGCCGTATGATGCGATTCTCAATCGACCGCCATCTACAGTCTCGACCCGACCGCCGTCGATGTAACTCCGGGTCAACTGGAGCACCGAGTCTTCGCCCGTGGATCGAATGAGGCCCTCGTCTTCCTGGTCAATATCAGACTCGTAGACATCGAGTATGCCCGGCGCATCTGCGTGGATCAGTCCGCGATTCAGAATTTCACCCTCGATCGTACCGATTCCATGGATCTCGTGAGGAGCATCCTGCGTGATGACACGGTTGTCCTGAACCCGAAGGACGGCATCGGATGAACTCAGTGTGAGCTTCCCTGTGCCCGATATAGTCTGGTCCAGGCGGAACAGGAGTTCGGTGTGCAACTTGCCTTGCAGAGGGTCGACACGCACTTGGCCAGCGTTGTGCAATGAGCCAAACAGTTCGAGCTTTCGGCCTTGCACAATATCGAGCGTCGCGTCAGGGTTCGGGATTGAGAGCGAGACGATGCTCGTGTTCAAGCTGATGGATACGAAATACTCGCCGAATAAACCGAGCTCTGCGTTGTCGTTGCTGTTCGGTATGAATCCCTCGGCCCAGTTCTTTGAGTCGTTCCAATCACCATTGACAGCATTCGCCCAATGGATGTCGATGGCACTCGCATGGAACGCGCTTGATGCGATGAGCACCGCAACCGAGACACGACAGAGTGGATTGATGTTCTTGTCACTGGTCATGATGGGCATCCTGCGGCGTAGGCCTGAACAAACTCTGTCACATCAAAGAAGTTGAACTGACCATCATCATTCAGGTCACTCATGGGATCGCTTGACAAGAAGAGTTGGATAAACAATGACACATCAAGGAAATTGATGTTGCTGTCGCCGTTGAAATCGGCGGTGCATAATGCAGTCAGCAGCACGCTGTCGTTTTCTTGTTCGACAACGATACGAATGCCCGGGGGTAGCGCTGGGAACTCATACGCTGTAAACCGACCCGAAATCGAGCCCGGGACCTTCCATGTGCTCGAACCGACGATCTGCCAAGAATCGCCAGGCAGCGGTGCGAACTCCGGTGCGGCGGTGATCTGAAGTGTGCCATTAAGTTCGACATTCCCTGCCGGCAGCATCGTAACTCGCGGGTTCCCATTCTGTGTATCACCTGACAGATCAACCACAAACGACGCGTTCTCATCGAAAATCAGGTCCATCACTTGCATCTCAGGGCGCGGGCCGCTTGGGGCCATCTCACCTTCGATCACAACCCGCCCGATGATCTGTCCGCCACCGATGACACGCTGACCCGATCCGATGTGGCCCGTCTGGTTGATGACCGCGCGGATCTGCGCCGAATCGTGGCGATGCCCGATCGTGTTCTCTAGTTCGATGACACCCTCGCCTTGGAGCGGTTCTGCAGGATCGAGTCTCAGGATGCTGTATACCTCGTTGGACATGCTGCTGCGCATTCGGATCACGCCATCATTCTTGGCGCCGTGGTGTAGTGTCAGATCACCGAGCACATCAATCACGGACTCATTGATGCTGCCGTCCAACTCCACGAGCGGGCCGGCAACAAACCGATCTCCAACAAGTCTTGCGCCGCTGAGGACTGTTCGTGCGTCGAGAACGATGCTTGCTCCATCGGAGCGGACTTCGTTTCCTTGAAAACTGAGCTGCCCGGCGACTGTCAGGCCCTGCGACGGATCATTCCCGATGATCGGGCAATCCAGCGAAGCCCGCCCACGAATCGTACCTGCACCAACAATCTGTTGGCCGGAAAAGATGATGGGGGCAGCGAGATCAGAATAAGTACCGAGTTCAAGCTCTGCATCCGGCATGAGGTTGATCGCACCGTCACCCGAGAGTGTGGAATCTCCCGCGAGGACCAGCACCGTCGACGGGTCGACAATCATCTGAGCATGATTGACCATGTCCCCCTCAAGAATCGCTTCGCCATTCGCCGGCACAAAGCGGAGTGTCCCCGAATCAACGACGCAGTCTTTGAGCGTGCAGTACGATGCGATAACTTCACCGCTCCCAACGCTTGAGAGCGTGACAGTATCAAGAAAGACGGGATACACCAACTCGAGTTGTGCGTTGTCCGCGATGTACGCACCACCATCTCCCCGGTGATTGCCTCGGAGGATCAGCGGGTAGATCGGGTCCGTGGCACGAATAGTTCCCTGATTGATCACCTCGCCATTGTTGATATGGCCATTGATCTCGCCATGCCCAAAGACAAGCTGATCCGGTCCGATCGTGAGTGACTGCAGGTTTGAGGCCAGTGACACGGAATCGCCCTCGCGTGACACCAGCTCAATCGAACCATGACCGCTGATGGTCAGCTCGTTCAGAGTGCTGATGAGTACATTCCCGTCGGCAGCCTCCGCATCGAGCAGGATTTGCCCGTTATTGACCAGGCCGCCTCGGAGTTCGATCAGCGTGCTGCCTTGGTCTACACGCATCAGGCCCTCGTTCGTTGATTGATTGATCCGGATTGTGCCTGGGTCGAAAACGAATGATCCACCGTCGGTGCTCCGAAGGGTGATCCCATGCATCTGTGACTGGTTTCGGAAGCGAAAATCTGCCTGGTCGGCGATCAGTTCGCCGGTGCCATCGATCACGCATTTCACACTGGGTGCGGGGAAGCCCGGCACGGAACTGATAGTGCCGTCCAGAGAGAGAAGCGATTGGCTGAGCCCAGTGATTTCACCGCTCGTGCGGACTTCCTGCTCCTTGGCGATATGCACCGTCCCATTGGCACCGATATGCAGCACGGCTTCTGAGGCGTTGGCATCGGTGAGGAGTTCAACTGAGCCATTCCCGGAGATGCTCGTTCCGCTTTCCAAAAACAGGGTTCTCGTCAGGTGGTCTGTGGTCGCATCGAGACGCAGTTGGCCATTATTCACAATCTCGCCACGGAGCGTAACTTCATGCGCCCCCGGCGTTGTGGCGATCTCGGCATCGATGGTGATGTTCTCAAGTTCAACCGAGCCACCCTCAATCAGAACCAATCCATGCTCTTGCGTGTACAGCGAGCCGCCGGAGATCGCTGCATCCTCGGTGAGGTAGAGTGTCCCCGCACCGGCACCAATCCGGCCGGTTTCACTTTGTGAGTAGGTGCCAATCAGGCGGAGCCCGGTCTCACCCAATGCTTCGATCCGGCCGTTATTGACCAGGAGCGTGACGAGAAGTTCGCCGCTCCCGACAATCGAATGGTCCTGCTCCTGAGTAAAGATCGAGAGCGTCGCATCGATCTGTGCAGAACCCAGCGAGCCGTTGGCGTTGAGTTCGATCGTTCCGGGACCAACAAATCGGTTGAATCCAGAAATGGTCAATGATGAGTCACCAAGCGAGACCCCATCACCGATCTGGATGAGTCCATTGTTGGCAATATCGCTCGAGAGAGAATGTTTGGCGCCTGCGATCTGGAGCATCGCGGCAGGGTTCTCAATGCTCAGTGATTGATATGTTGCGTCAGAAGATGAATAGACGCCATATTCGCCCACCAGGCCCAGCGTTGGAATATCGCCCGGGATCCCCGGAACTCGTCCCTGCGCCCAAGAACTCGCATCCTCCCAACTCCCATCGACCGGAGAGAGCCAGTGGATCGGAGCGGCGGCGGTCGTGTATACGGCTGTGCAGAGCCAGCACAGGATGAAATGACTGTTCATGTTCTGCAAACACTTTCAAAACGAGATAAAGGGCACTCTTGGACAAGAGTACCACCGCATCACATGGAGACAATGCGCATGAGCGATTCGGCCCGGAAAATCTGTTCTGAACCAACACGCTGGCAATCTGGGCAAACGCGTATGGATACCGGACGCAGATGAGTGAGGGACGCCTAACGCGCCGCTGATCTCATCCCGATCCCACAGGCCTTCAAGCAAGTGCGACTGGCTGTGTCACGATTGTTCCATGCCCTACCGCGATTCGATTTCATTTGTCTGTTGAGATCCAGTGCACGCAACGGACAGGATTTATGCACCCGAGATCAGTTCAGAGGGAACACAATCAGCGTTTACACGAAAAGAAATGGGGGGCTCGTTGTTCAGTACACCCCAGCGTGCCCATGAATGCTCCTCGTTCGTTAGAATGGTCGTCATGTCCAAAGCAGTTGCCGATCCAGAAGAAATCCGTCGTTTCGCCCAACTCCTCAAGCGCTTCGGTGGTGGTATGGAGCAACAGCTGACGCAACTCAACGGTCAGATGGCGAATCTCAGCCAGACCTGGCGCGACCAAGAGCAGGCAAAGTTTCAGAAAGAGTTCGAAGAAACGATGCGTCAGATGGCCAGGTTTCGGGAAGCGATCGATCAGCAGGTGCCGTTCCTGCTCCGCAAGGCAGACCGGCTGGATGAGTACCTGAGGCAACGCTGAGCATGGGCACTGGCGCACGAGTCACCGATATCGAGGCGCTGCGAGCGTTCAGGCCAGCCCTGATCAAGTTCAGCGAAGACGCCCAGCGAGCCATCACCAGCCCGGGTTCTGACGCGGGTCGGGTAATGACGTGGTTGCAACAGGATCGGCTCCCATTCTGGAAACGCGAGATCCGGGTGCGATCCGAAGCCGCGGTGGTCGCTAAATCCAAGCTGGTACAACAAACCTCGTCCGAATCTCCGCGCCCGTCGGTTGATGCCAGAAAGGCATTCGAACTTGCCAAACGGCGAGTCCGCGAGGCGGAGGAAAAGTATGAACAAACACGACGGGCGGTGCTTCATCTCCAAAAAGAGATTGAACGGTATCGCGGCGCCGTACAGCCGATGGCCTCAATCGCACGGGCGGATATGAAGAACGCCGTCGGGCGTATCGATCGCATGGTCAGGTCACTCGAGGAGTACACCCGAACCGGCACCGGTGATGGCAATGTCAGTGCGAACAAGAGCGGGGCTGAAAGGCAACCCGAATCTCCAGGGGAGGACGAATGAGTCAGTCTTCGGGCAAGGGCATCCTGACCGACGCGGTCAAGCAACTTCGGCTCTCATGGCGACGCTGCAAGCCATCGTGGTCCGACCAGAATGCTGAGCATTTCGAGCAGGATTTTATTTCGAATCTCGACCAACCCGTGCGTCAATCCTGCGATGCCATGGATCGGTTACAATCAGCATGCGATGCTGCACGGCGTGCGGCGGAATGACACACGCCGCAATGGCAGGGGCGAACCCAGCATGAGTACAACCAAACGCCTCGGCCATGACGAACAAGCGCAGGCTTTCGCCGATCTGCTCGAATCACTTGATGCATATATTGCCAAGAGCACCGATGCCGCCTCGCGGTATGCGAAGATTGAGTCAGAAACCATATCGCGATTGGGCCAGGTTCGGGAAGAAGCTGAACAAACGCGTGCCAATCAGCGTGCGCAGGTTGAGACCCAACGCGAGCAGGCCCTGGCTCAACTGCAGGAGCGTTCCGAGGGCAAGCTCGCCGCAGCAAAGAAAGAGCGGGAGCGTGACGAGGGGATCGCACGCGAAGAGCACCGCCACAAAGTCGCCCGTGCCAAGCGGATCCGGAATGAGAGCGCCTGGCTTGCCGAGACCGTGCTTGAGTCGAGCCAGCTCAACGAAAAGCGCTCACATCAGCAGCAGATCAACGCATTCGAGAAGCGCCTGAAGGGGTTGGAAGAGACCGAGTCAGGATTGCTGTCGATCATCACGCCCACGATCGCCAAGCATGTCGATGCGATCCCATTCGACCAGCCGCCGGAGCCCGATGCCCCGAGCAGTGAGCAGTTGGAAGAGCGCCTTGCCGCGGCTGCCGATGCAGCCAACGCGTATACGCGGGGCGGATTGATGAAGCTGTTCCGGGGGCGTGATGCGAAGCTCGAGCTCGCACTGGCAGCCAGAAACGCGATCGAAGAGGCGCGTGCTTATGCCGAGGCCCTGCGATTGCAACTGAACTTCGATTATGAGCGTGCCTTGGAACGCTTGCAGGCCAAGCATGAATCCGAGATAGCCAAAGCAGATTACACCCAGCGTGTGGTGATCAATGACTGCGATCGAAAGACCGGTACAGCAGTAAAATCAGCAGCAGAGGCATACCAAACACGCAGAGACAGCGTTCTCTCAAAGTTGGAACGCGACAACAACGAACTGGAAGCATGGAGAACCGAGCAACTCAACGCCATCGAGAGCCGGTACGACGCCACAGTCGCAGAAGCACAGTCGGTCCATGATCGCCGTATTGAAGAATCCCGTTCTCAACGCGATTCGGTGCTCATAGATGCAGAATCGGTGCTGCTCCAGCGTGCCTTGCCAGCCATCGCTCGACTCAAACAGCTCCAGGAAGCAACGGCCAGAACCAATCTCGCATGGCAAGACATGCCCGACGCATCTCAGCCCCAAGATGTGCCGCGCGTATTGCGAATCGTCGATGTCGCCCTTGATCTACGCCCTCGATTGGACCAGCTCAGCGATGAGATTCGACAGAAGCTGGATATCCCTGCATCGATACACATGCCCTGCGTGCTCGCGATGCCCGGTCCAAAATCGCTCCTGATCTGCCACGATGCCAATGGTCGTGACAAAGCCCTCTCAACGATCCGCATGGCGATGGCCCGTGTGCTCGCAACATTCCCAGCGAGGAAGGCACGCTTCGTTATGGCCGACCCAATCGGGATCGGGCAATCCTTCGCCGGCTTCATGCGCCTTGCAGATCTCGATCCATCCCCCGTTGGCCAACGCATCTGGGCCGATCCGCAGCACATCGAACAGCAGCTGTACGACCTGACCGAGCACATGCAAACGGTGATCCAGAAATACCTCCGGGCTGATTACACGACCATCGAGGATTACAACGAGGCCGCGGGCGAAATTGCCGAGCCGTATCGGTTTGTGATACTCGCAGATCTTCAGGAGTCGCTTACCGATGCCGGGGCCGCCCGGCTCAAGAGCATCCTCGAATCAGGTCCACGCTGCGGCGTATATGCAATGATGTGTATGGAGCGGGGAAGCAAACTCCCGGGTGATCTCGCGAGCGCCATGGAAGCCAACGCGGTTGAGTTGATCTTTGAGAATGACGAAATCCATTTCCAAGACGACCGGTTCGAAGGCATGGAATTACAGTGTGATGAGGAACCCGATGACCGGCTGACGAGCCGGATCCTCGATCGGGTGGCCGCTGCCAACGAAGTGGCGGGGCGTGTAGAGGTTCCCTTCAATCGGCTCGTCCCCGCCGAGGGTGAATATTGGTCGCGACGCTGTGATGAGGAACTGGTGGTTCCCCTTGGCCGATCCGGAGCCCAGAAGAATCAAGTGCTGCGCCTGGGTATCGGCACCCGCCAGCACGCCTTGATCGCCGGGCGGACCGGCTCAGGCAAGTCCACCTTGCTGCATGTGATGATCACCGCAGCCGGCATGTGGTACTCCCCCGACGAACTCCAGATGTACCTGATCGACTTCAAGAAGGGCGTCGAGTTCAAGGCCTACACAGGCGGGCGGATGCCACATGTCCGGGCCGTGGCGATCGAGTCAGACCGGGAGTTCGGTCTCTCGGTCCTCCAGCGCCTCGATGAGGAACTCACGACCCGAGGCGAACTGTTCCGCAAGCTCGGTGCGCAAAACTTGCAGAGTGCCAGATCCATGGCCCCCGAAGAACAGCTGCCACGCCTGCTGCTGCTGATCGATGAGTTTCAGGAGTTCTTCACCGAAGACGACGAGGTCTCCTCCGAGGCCACGCTGCTGCTCGACCGCCTCGTGCGCCAGGGGCGAGCGTTTGGCGTGCATGTCGTGCTCGGGTCCCAGACCCTCGCGGGCGCCTACTCGCTTGCACGCTCCACGCTGGGGCAGATCGGCGTCCGCATCGCCCTGCAGTGCTCGGAGACCGATTCCTACCTGATCCTGGGCGAGGACAACAACGCGGCCAGACTGCTCGAACGCCCGGGCGAAGCCATCTACAACAACGCCGGCGGGCTGGTCGAGGGCAACAGCCCCTTCCAGACCGCCTGGTTGTCCGATGCCCAGCGTGATGAGGCAATCGATCAGCTCCCGACCGACACACGCGATCGTCCGCCGGCGGTGGTCTTCGAGGGCAACAAGCCCGCGGTCTTCGAGAAATCACTCGAAGCATTCACCAAGTCCTACCCGGACCGCTCCATTCCCCGCCTGCTCCTGGGCGACTCGGTCGCGATCGCGCCGCCCCCGGCCCCAGCCCTCTCGCGTCGGTCCGGCTCGAATCTGCTCATCGTCAGCCCCCAGCCCGAACCATCGATGGGCATGCTCGTCTCGGGCGCAATCAGCTTCTCGATGACACCCAGCGCCCGCGTGATTTTCATCGATCCAACACCTGAAGATGACTCGCTGTTCGGCGTCGCCAAGAAGCTATTCCAAAGGAATGGTGCCGAGATCGAGGTCGTCGACGCCGCCTCTACCGAGCGGGTTGTGACCGAAATCAATGCCATTGTCCAGCAACGGACCGGTGGTGGGGGTGATCCGATCCTGCTCATACTCAACGGCATCCATCGCCTGCGTTCCCTCCGCAAGAGCGATGACTACAGCTTCTCACTCGATGAGGCGTCCACCTCACCGGACAAAGAGCTGTCCAACATCCTACTCGAGGGCCCCGAGCGGGGCGTATGGGTTGCGGGCTGGTGCGACACTTTGAGCAACCTCGAGCGGGCGATGGATCGCTCGGTGATTCGCGAGTTTGGCCTGCGTGTCCTCATGCAGATGAGCGCCTCCGACTCGACCATGCTCATGGATTCGTCTGGCGCGTCCTCGCTGGGGGCTAATCGGGCCATCCTCACAGACGATGTGGCCGGAACGAGCGTGAAGCTCCGCCCGATCGAGCACGAGGCCTAAGCCCCTCTCTCCACCTTTTTTCCGCCCTCTTTTCCGTCTCGGGCTACGCCGGGGCGGGTGAGAAAATACTTGCGGGCATGCTTGCATAAATATGCTTGAGTGTGTATATTTGTGCATGACCCGAGTTCGCAGACACGCCATGTTGCGCCAAATGCTCAAGCATTCACCGGCTTCGACCCAAGAATCGTTGGTTGCAGGGCTTGAAGCGCAGGGGATTTCCGTCACGCAGGCAACGGTCTCGCGTGACCTAGCCGCTATCGGTGCAGTCCGCGGGCCCGAGGGGTACCGCTTACCCGAACACGGCAGTACCCCCATTCAGCCAAACGATGACCTCCGCCGATTGCACGGAGTGCTTCGAGAGCATGTGCTCACGATCGTCCCAGCTGCGTCCTTGGTCGTGATTCATACCGCCCCGGGGCACGCCAACTTCCTCGCCAGCGAGATCGATTCAGCCCGACCAAGCGGGATGCTGGGCTGCCTGGCTGGCGACGACACCATTTTTATTGCCACAGCGTCAAACAACGCCGCGAATACCCTCTCTCGCGCGCTCAACAAAGCGATCGGGGGCAAAGCATGACGATGACGGAGATCAAGCGTCCGACTCAGCTGAAGCATTTCCTCTCCACCCAGGATTGGGCATGGGACGATTTGTCCGCACTGATCGATCATGCCATGGAGCTGAAGCAGGAGCCGATCCAACCACTCCTTCAGGGCAAATCGATCGCGCTGGTTTTCTTCAACCCATCGCTACGCACCCGCGCATCATTCGACATTGGCGCGAACCAGCTCGGGGCCCATGCCGTGGTCCTCGAACCCGGGGGTGGATCGTGGGAGATGGCTTTCGGCGAGGGCGAGGTCATGGACGGCTCAGCGGAAGAACACGCCAAAGAAGCCGCCCGGGTCCTCAGCCGGTACTGCGACATTATCGCGGTGCGTGCCTTCCCCAAGTTCGTGGACTGGTCGATCGACCGCCAGGATCGGGTGCTGACCGCCTTCGCCACACACGCAACGGTCCCGGTGATCAACATGGAAACCATCACCCACCCGTGCCAGGAGCTGGCGCAGCTGATGGCCCTGCGTGAACACTTCGGAACCAGCGACCTGCGCGGCAAGAAGTATGTGCTTACCTGGACCTACCACCCAAAGCCCCTCAACACCGCCGTCGCCAACTCGGCGGCCATGATCGCCACCCGCGCGGGTATGGATGTCACCCTGTTATGCCCCAACGAGCAGTACCTGCTCGATGAACGCTACATGAATCACGCCGCCCAGAACGCCCAGAGTACCGGCGGCTCGTTCTCCGTTTCGCACGATATCGACGCGTCCTACAAGGACGCCGATGTGGTCTACGCCAAGAGCTGGGGTGCAATCCCGTATTTCGGGAACTGGGAAGAGGAAAAGCCCATTCGCGATCAGTACAAGCACTTCATCGTCGACGAGCGGAAGATGGGCCTGACCAACAATGCCGCCTTCAGCCACTGCCTGCCCGCCAGGCGCAATGTGAAGGCCACCGACGCGGTGATGGACGCACCGAGCTCCCTCATCATCGAAGAAGCCGAGAATCGCCTGCATGTGCAGAAGGCCCTGATGGCCGCGATTGCCGGTCCACACACCTGAACACCTATCCCGCCCGCCGAGTCGCGCCGGGCCAGGAGAACCGCCATGTCAGATCAGCCGCTTGTGGTGCTCGCCTTTTCCGGCGGGCTTGATACCTCGTTCTGCGTCCCGTACCTCATCGAGAAGGGCTACGCGGTGCACACCGTCTTCGTCAACACCGGCGGGATGGACGAAACGGAATCCGAATCGATCCGTGCTCGAGCCGCCAAACTCGGAGCCGTCGGCCACGACACCATCGACGCCAGCAGCGAGCTCTGGGACTCGTTCGTGATCCCCTTCGTCCAGGGCGGGGCCCGCTATCAGAACCGCTATCCCTTGCTCTGCTCAGACCGGTATGTGATCGTGCAGGCGATGGTGCAGACCGCCCACAAGCTCGGGGCCACCGCCGTGGCCCACGGCTGCACCGCGATGGGCAACGACCAGTTCCGCTTCGACCAGTCGATCCGCTGCCTGACGGACCTGCCGATCATCGCACCAATCCGCGAGATCCAGGCGCTGACCAGCTCGCCCCGGGCATACGAGATCGAGGAGCTTGCCAAGCGCGGGTTCCAGACCGACGCCAGCGCCAAGCGGTACACCATCAACGAGAATGTCCTGGGCGTGACCGCCTCGGGCTCAGAGATTGACGAGCTGGGCGCACCCGATGACGCAAGCCGCATGCTCACCAAGCCACGCGACCAGTGGCCCAGCGACACACTGCGGGTCCGCATCGCCTTTGAGCACGGCGTCCCCGTGGCCATCGACGACGACCCGATCAAGGATGGGGCCGAGGCACTGGCCAAGCTCAACCACGCGTTCGGGGCCTACGGCGTCGGGCGGGGGATCTACACAGGCGACACCATCGTCGGGCTCAAGGGCCGCATCGTCTACGAATGCCCCGGGATCGAGGTGCTGCTCCAGGCCCACAAGGCCCTCGAAGAGCTGACGCTGACCAAGCACCAGAGTGATTTCAAAGCCCACGCCGCCAACAAGTGGACCGAGCTGGTCTTCGGCGGGCAGTTCTTCGAACCCCTGCGGGCCGACCTGCAGGCGTTCATCGCTGCAACCCAGCAGAATGCCACGGGCGTGGTCACGGTCGAGACCACCGGCGGGGCGGCCCTTGCCGTTGCCGTCGACACGCCCAACGCACTCATGGATGACTCCAATGTCTACGCCCAGAAGGCGTCATGGACCTCCGCTGATGCCGAGGGCTTCATCAAGATCGCCGGCAACGCATCGGCGCTGGGGGCCGCCAAGTCAGCTGCGCAGGCACAGTCCGCCCAGGAACTCTCCTTCAAGATTCAACAGCCGGCCCAGGTGAACGCATGAATCACGAATCGAACATGGATGAGACAACCATCCTGAACCATCTGCGCCACCTCATCAGCGCCGACAGCTCCGACCCGGTCGCGACCGTCACACCCGAGCATCCGGTGTTGACCTACACGGCGGGGGTGCTCCGGGACGCTGGTTGCATGGTGAAACTCGAAGACCTGGGCGATGGATGCGTCAACCTGCTCGCGGTCCGGGGTGAGCCGCAGACGCTGTTCAACTGCCACCTCGATACCGTCAAGCCAAACCCCAACTGGACCCGCGACCCGTTCACTCTGAGTGTCGAGGACGGGCGTGCCTACGGGCTTGGCGCGTGCGACATCAAAGGGGCGGCCGCGTGCATGCTCACGGTTGCCCAGTCCAGCGATGCGCCCATCGCGATCCTGCTGACCACCGATGAGGAAGCCGGCAAGGGGACCTGCGTCGAGGGCTTCCTGACTCAGCAGGCAAGCCGTTGGTCGCGTGTGGTCGTCGCCGAACCCACACGGGCCAAGGCGGTGTTCCAGCACCGAGGTTTTACCTCGTTCGAGATCGAGTTCACCGGCATTGCGGGCCATACCTCAGGTGTCGACGCCTCGCCCGACAGTGCTATCCATAAGGCCATCGAATGGGGCAACGCCGCCCTGGCATTGACCCAGCCCGGAGGACTCCTGGAGGGCAACCGGTTCAACATCGGTCTGGTGACCGGCGGCACGGCCTCGAATGTCATCGCCTCGAACGCGAAGGTGCGATTCGGCTTCCGCCCGTTCCCCAAGCCCGGCGCGGAGTCCAACACGGCCGAGTGCATCCAAGCCCTGCACGACCTGCTCCCGTCCGACGGCTCGGCATCGTGGACCGACCGGTTCGTCGGCCCGGCGCTGGTGCGTGACGAGTCCATGGTCCCCATCGTGGAGGGCTGGGGCATCGAGATCGGCCCGGATGTCGATTTCTGGACTGAAGCCGCGCTGTTCGCGGCCGGTGGTTTGCCGACGATCGTGCTGGGGCCGGGCGACATCGCCCAGGCCCACGCGTCCGACGAGTTCGTCGAGATCGAGCAGCTGTGTGCCTGTGCCTCGGCGTATGCCTCAATCGTCGCGGTCGAAGCGGGGGCGTCAGCCCTGGCGGGAGGGTCCCATGCTCCGTGAGATTGTCATGAACCTGCTGCACAACCTGGGCGGTCGAGCCGAGGTCGATCGCTACCTGCGCGAGCACACCGGCTCAGGTCGCTACGCTGTCATCAAAGTCGGTGGCGGGCTGATCGAGGATGACCTAGAAGAACTCGCGTCGGCATTGGTGTTCATGCACCATGTCGGACTCACCCCGGTCGTCGTGCATGGCGCAGGCCCGCAACTCACAGACGAGTTACGCGAGCAGAATATCGAGACCAGCTTTGTCGATGGGCTCCGAGTCACCACCCCAGAGGTACTCGCCGCGGCCCAGCGCGTCTTCCAGCGCGTCGGTTCGCAGCTTGCTGACGCGATCGATGAACGCGGCGTGCGTGCACGCCCGCTCCCGATGGGTATCTTCGTGGCCGAGCAGACCAGCAACCAGTCTCTCGGGCATGTGGGTGAAGTGTCTGGGGTAGTCACCGAATCGATTAAACGGGCCAGCGAACAAGGGCAACTCCCGATTATCAGCCCGGTCGGCACCAACCAGCACGGGCAGCTGCTCAATATCAACGCCGATACCGCCACGCGAGCTCTTGCTATCGAGCTCAATGCGAGCAAGATCATCTACCTCACCCCAACCGGTGGCATCCTTGATCCGAGTGGCAAGGTCATCACGGCGGTCAACTGCACTGAAGACCTCGCGCCGATGCTTGAGTCCGGGGTGATCAGTGGGGGGATGGCACGCAAGCTCACAGAAATCCGCGACCTGCTCGACGGGCTCGATGAGCACGCGTCGGTCTCGATCACCAGCCCCGCCAAGATCGCACGCGAACTCTTCACCCACCGGGGCAGCGGCACCCTCGTGCGCCGAGGACGCCCAATCAGCGTCCAGACCGGGCTCCGCGGGCTCGACGAGACACGCATCGTTGGGTTGCTTGAGCATAGCTTCGGTCGTCGCCTGAACCCGGCGTACCTCAAGTCGCTCGAGAACGCGAAGATCTACATCGGTGGGGATTATGCCGCGATCGCAATTCTCAAGGAGCGTGACGCGGGCTGGTACCTCGACAAGCTGGGGCTCAGCGAGCGTGCTCAGGGCATGGGCCTGGGGGCGTCGCTCTGGAACCGGATCAAACGGGATCACCCGAAGATGTACTGGCGGAGCCGGGCTGCAAATGATGCCAACAAGTGGTACCTGAGCCGGGCCGACGGCATGCACCGAGCCGGCGAATGGATCGTCTTCTGGTACGGCATAGAGCCACGCGAGGAAATCGAGTCGTGCATCGCCGACGCGCTCTCACGGGCTCATTCCTTTGGCGACCCCCTTCCGCATACGCCCCATACCGAGCCCAAGTCGACAAAGGAGCCCGCACATGCCGGCTGAGCATACTTCAACAATGTCGTCCACCAGTTCACTGAGTGGCATACACACCAAGAGCATCGGATTAATTGGGGCCCGCGGCTATGTGGGCGTCGAACTGCTTGAGATCATCGAGTCGCACCCGCTGCTCGATCTGGCCTACGCCTCGTCCCGCTCATTCGACGGCGAGCCCATCGCCAAGCACGCCAAGGCCTCGTTCAACGGCAAGAAGTTCGAGCAGCTCAACCCAGAAGACCTAGCCGGTCGCAACGCTGACATCGTCATCTTGGCCCTGCCCGATGGGGCGGCGACACCGTTCCTTGATGCACTGGAATCCAGCGATGCGACACCATCGCTGGTGCTGGACCTCAGTTCAGACCATCGCTTCGATGATGACTGGGCCTACGGCCTAACCGAGCACAACCGTGAGGCGGTCAGCAACGCATCCAAGATCAGCAACCCCGGCTGTTACGCAACGGCCGCCCAGCTCGTGATCCGCCCGCTGCTGCCCCTGCTGGCCGAGTCCCCGCACTGCTTTGGTGTTTCGGGTTACTCCGGGGCGGGTACCAAGCGGACCTCTCGCAACGATCATCGGGCGCTCAAGAACGGGCCGTTGCCCTACAAGCTCGTGAACCATACCCACGAGCGGGAGATCACCCGTCACTTGGGGACCCCGGTCCGTTTCTCGCCTCATGTCGCGTCCTACTTCCGCGGGATCACGATGACCGTGCAGGCAAAGCTCTCAGGGCCGGTCGATGCTGCCCAGCTTGTTGCGCGTTATGAATCAGCATACGCCGGATGTGATCTGATCGAGGTACTCGGGGAAGACATGCCGCGTGTGCAGGACATCGTTTCGTGTGACACCGCCCAGATCGGTGGGGTCTCGGTCAACCCGGACCGCCCGGACGAAATCGCCGTGGTGTGCACGATCGACAACCTCCGCAAGGGAGCGGCTTCACAGGCGATCCAGAATATCAATCTTGCCCTTGGATTCGACGAGTTGATGGGGCTAAGTACTGGCCGCGAGGAGGATGGGGTATGAGTACTTCAAGTATCCAGTCAAAGTCGAGCCCGCTCTGGGCCAAGCCTGGGGCGGGGATCGAGCAAGGGGCCATGGCATTCATGAGCCGCGACGATGTGCTGCTCGATCGTGAGCTGTTCCGATTCGATATCCAGGCGACAAAGGCCCATGTTCACGGTCTCAACGCCATCGAACTCCTCGGCGACGATGAGACGAAGGCGATTGATGCTGCGCTTGATGACCTCGCCAGTCGGTTTGAATCCGGCGTGTTCGTGCTGGACGAGCGGTACGAAGACGGGCATACCGCGATCGAATCGTTCCTTGTGGAACATCTAGGCGAGACAGGGAAGCGGGTTCACCTTGGGCGATCCCGCAACGATCAGGTCGCCGTTGCCCTTCGTCTATATATGCTTGATGTGCTCGATCAGACGCGCGAGCTGTGCCTCCGTATCGCCCGATCAG
Source organism: Phycisphaerales bacterium JB052 (assembly GCA_043100965.1). Taxonomy (GTDB): domain Bacteria; phylum Planctomycetota; class Phycisphaerae; order Phycisphaerales; family UBA1924; genus UBA1924. The sequence goes on from JBICHR010000004.1 coordinate 108,937, forward strand.
CTCTGGGTGTCGCCCGAACGCATGAAATGGCGCCAATGCCGGGCTACACCCATCTCCAGCGTGCGGTTCCCTCAACCGTGGGGCTCTGGATGGGTTCCTTCGCTGAAAGCTTCGCTGAGAGCGCCCACCTCTGTGCGCTTACGCGATCATGGCTCGATGCCTCGCCGCTCGGGACCGCCGCGGGTTATGGTGTCAATCTGCCTTTGGCCCGTGAGCAGGTCGCGAGCGAGTTGGGATTCGCCAGAGTGCAGATCAATCCGATGGCAGTCCAGGCCGCTCGCGGGCGTCTGGAGCATCAGGTCATCTCGACACTCTGGCAAGCCATGCAGGAGGTCCGGCGGCTTGCGTGGGACTATTCACTCTTCAGCAGTCAGGAGTTTGGGTTCGTGACACTTGCTTCTGGCTTTGTCACCGGGTCGTCGATCATGCCGAACAAGAAAAATCCCGATATGGCCGAACTGCTCCGGGCGTCCACGGCCGTGGTTGGTGGGGCCCTCTCGGAGATCCAGCAAACCATGAGTCTGCCCAGCGGCTATCAGCGGGATCTGCAGATCACCAAGCCCGCCCTGATCCGGGCTGTCAAAGTCTCGATCGAGGCCCTGTCCCATATCCCGCGTCTGATCGAGACTGCCACACTGCACACCGACCGCATGCGTGCCGCGATCGACTCCACCATGTTCGCGACCGATCATGCGGTCAAGCTTGCCAGCAATGGCATGGCTTTCCGGGACGCGTATGTGCAGGCCGCCCAATCGATTGGGGAGACTGAAGCATCTCAGATCGATATCAACGCGAGTGTGCGTGAGCGGGTCTCACCCGGCGGCTGCGGCGATCTGATGCTTGACACGATCGAAAACCGCCTGAATCAGCTTGCAGCGGGCTCGTTTGCCGATTCCCAAGCGAGGTAACCGCCCTCGAGGTTGATCGTCTCAAAGCCGGCGCGTTGCAGGTAGCCCGAGGCCCGGGCTGACCGTTTGCCGCTTCGGCAGTTGATCAGCAGCGGTCCTTCGCTGGGGACTTCGCTCATCCGGGACGCAAGGCGCGTGTGAGCAATATTCACGGCGTCGGGGATGTGCCCCTCGCGGAACTCGGTTGCTCTGCGTACATCGACCACACAGACCTTACCCGAATCGATAAGTTCGTGTGCCCGTTGGACATCGACCTCATCGATCTTGATGAGCTCCGTCGGTGGGTGTTTCGTGAACTCATCTGCAGGGCACCAACCCTTGATTCGGTCGAGGCCGATGCGGATCAGATCGCGCACGGCTTCTTCGAGCAGATTGCTGTCGATGATCAGGTAGATATCCTCCTCGTCACGCACCATCGAGCCGACATCGGTGTTGAACGAGTTGCCCATTTCGAATGACATCGCACCGGGAAGATGCCCCGCCCGGTATGTGTCCCAATCTCGCACATCGAGTAGGGCGACCGTGCGTGCATCCAGGGTGGTCAGTTCGGTCGGGGACATCTGCTTGGGCGTCGGGAGCCCTCCCAGAACCGGTGGGCCAATCTTGTTGTCGCGTTTCATGTTCGCGAAATACAGCGGCGGCTCGGGCTGCCCGCTGAGAATGAAGTCGATGAACCGCTGTTCATCACGCCCCGCCAGAATTGCCGGATTGAAGCGCTTCTCATAGCCGACGGTACTGGTTGGGACTGCCCCGAGGGCTTTGCCGCATGCGCTGCCTGCGCCGTGCGCGGGCCAGACCTGAACGAAATCGGGGAGGCCTTCAAGGCGTTGCAGTGTCGTAAACAGTGTTCGTGCTGAGGGTTCCATCGCTCCCGCCTGACCGGCCGCGGTTTCGAGCAGGTCCGGGCGGCCAAGATCGCCCACGAAGACGAAGTCGCCGCTGATCATTCCGATTGGCTCGGTTGCTCCCGATCCATGATCGGTAACGAGGTAGGCCATGTGCTCTGGTGTGTGCCCGGGCGTGTGCACCGCGGTGAACTCGATCTTGCCGACCTTGAACGAGTCCCCATCCTTGAGCAGTTGGTGTTCGTAGCTGCCTGCATCGGATTTCTTATCGAGCCACTGGTACTGCCAGTCCTCACCGCCCTCGTCACTGAGATAGACCTTGGCACCCACGCGTTCTGCCAACTCACGGGATCCTGAGACGAAATCCGCATGAATATGAGTTTCGGCTACAGCAACGATTTCAAGGTCATGTGTCGCGGCCAGATCGATGTACCGATCAACATCGCGCTCCGGGTCGAAAACGATGGCCTCACCCGATTGCTGGCAGCCAATCAGGTATGCAGCCTGGGCGAGCTTTTCGTCATAGATCATTCGCATCAGCATGGCGTGGACCTCGCATGTTCTCAGGTGCGATGACACCTGAAGTTTCCCTGCTCGATATTCTAGCGGGCAGAGAATCGTCATACGACTGGGACACAGACTCGAGCGTGCGTCTGGTCATTCGTGGCGGAGCGCGACGATCGGGTCCAGATTCGCGGCACGCATTGCTGGATACATCCCGAAAACGATGCCGATGCCGACCGAGATGACGACCGAGAGCATAACGCTCCACATGGTGACGGCGGTGGGCATCTGGGCGAACATGGTGATCAGCCATGGGATCAGGATTCCGATCCCGATCCCGATCAGGCCGCCCGTGACCGAGAGCACGACGGTCTCGATGAGGAACTGGCCAACGATCTGCTTGCGTTTGGCGCCGATGGCACGCCGGATACCGATCTCCTTGGTGCGTTCGGTGACCGATGCGAGCATGATATTCATAATCCCGATACCGCCGATCAGGAGTGAGATGCCGGCGATCGACCCGAGCACGATGTTGAAGGTCCGCTGGGTTGCCTCGGCCTGTCGAAGCAAGGCGAGCGGGACGCTCATGCTGTAGTCTTTCTTCGGGTGATTGAGCTCAAGCATGCGATCAATCGCGGCGGCAGTCGATTCGACATGGTCGATCGAATCAACTTGAACGATCAGCTGATGCAGCTCGACGAGCTCGCGTGAGCGGGAGCCGCTGCTGCGTGTTACGCTGATGTCACCGAAGCGTTCGATGGCGACATTGATGGGGATGTATGCGTCGATGTTCTGGTCGGGGGTCTGCATGGTGCTGGATTGCGATTCTTCAGATCTGACCACCCCGATCACGGTGTAATAGCCAGAGTTGATGAGCACCTGTGCGCCGAGTGTTTGCTGGCCTGCGAGCAAACGACGCGCCCCGTGTTCGGTCAGGACCACTACGCTCGAGTTGTCATCGAGGTCACGCTGGGACATGCGACGCCCGGCGATCAGATCGCGGGCGACGAGATCGAACCAGTCGGGCGAGGTCCCGACGAGGCGGAGTTCAAGCGTCCGGCCCTGAACCCGACCCTGCCCACGCAGGAGCTTTGCGGGGACCACACGGTCTACGGTTTCATAGCTTTGCTCGATTCGGCTGAGGTCGTCGTAGAGCAGGCCGTAGATATTCATGCGGACATTCATCGCGCCGGCCGCGGCTTGCTCGACCGGCTTCTGAGAGTTGATGATGATGTTCTGGCTGCCGAGCTTCCGGATCTGATCGAGCGCCTCCCGGCTGGCACCCTCACCGACCGCGAGCATGGCGATCACCGCCCCGACGCCGAACACCATGCCGAGCATCGTCAGCATCGAACGCATCTTGTGCAGCATCAGGGTCTTGATTCCGAGACGCACATTTCGGATGAAGCGCCAGATCATGATTCGCCTCCCGGTAAACCAGCTGTCCGGCTCGGGTGCGGCGGGTTGTCTCGGATCGTTTCAATGTTTCCGTCCCGCATCACCAGCTCGTAGTCGGCGTATGCAGCGATGTCGGGCTCGTGGGTCACCATGATGATCGTCTTCCCCTGATCATGGAGCTCGCAGAGCAACGCCATGATCGAATCGCCCGTCGCGGTATCGAGGTTTCCGGTCGGCTCATCAGCGAGGATCACCGATGGATCGTTCGAGAGCGCTCGAGCGATCGCAACGCGCTGCTGCTGTCCACCCGAAAGCTCAGTGGGTCGATGCCCTAATCGATCACCCAAACCAACCCGCTCGGCAAGCATCCGGGCCTTCTTGCTCGCATCGGGGCCCTCGATACCCTGGTAAAAGAGCGGAAGCCCGATATTCTCTTCGACCGTCAGCTGGGGGATGAGATGGAAGTTCTGGAAAACGAATCCGATGTACTTCAGGCGGATATCAGACAGCTCATCGTCGGTGGCCTTGGCGATGTCCTTATCCTCGAGCAGGTAGGTGCCCTTGGTCGGTCGATCGAGGCAGCCCAGCAGGTTGAGCATGGTACTCTTGCCCGAGCCGCTGGAGCCCGAAATGGCCCAGAAGCTGCCTCGCATAATGTTCAGGTCGACGCCGGCCAACGCATGGACATCCTGATCTCCCATGCGATAGGTTTTCCAGACCTGATTCAGTCGGATCACGCTGCTCGCGCTGTCATCCCTTGCCCGGGGTGTGTCCATCTGCTCGCTCGTCTTGGTTTGAGAATCGGCCAGGGCGCTCATCAAGGCTGGCCCCCGCCGCCTCGCTGTGGGCGAGCACCGCTCTGACCTTGTGGCGGGCGCGTTCCGGTTGGCCTTTGAGTGGCGGTGGGAGGCTGGGTGTTTCCGCCTTGTCGCTGGGTCGCACCCTGGTTGGGGAACTCGCCACCCTTGCTCGCGTTGGCCATCGAGACATTCTCACTCAGGGGTGGGGTGAGCATGATTTTCTCGCCGGCTTTGAGTCCATCGATGATGTGGATCATCGCGTTGTTATCGAGCCCGGTCGTGACCTTGCGCGGGATGCCCTTGTTTCCCTCGATGACATAGACCATCGAGTCGCTGCCACGCCCGACGACTGATTGCAGCGGGACGGCGATCGCGTCGAGATGCTTCTCGATAAGGATGGTGGCCTGGCAGCTCATGCCGGTGCGGAGCTGCTGGTGCACGCCGTCGATCATGACATCGGTGTCGTAGACCTTCAGGTCGGGGTTCATGAAGACGGACTGTGCATCGGGGAGCGGGGCGATCTTCGTGACGCGTCCGGTGAAGCTCGATTCGGGGAGCGCGTCGATCTTGATGTTGACGGGTTGGCCAACACTGACCTTGCCCAGTGATGACTCGTGGATTTGCATGCGGACCATCATGGAGTCCGCTGTTGGGAGGTGGATGAGTTCCTGACGCTCTCGGACCTCCTGGCCCTCGTCCAGCGGCTCGGTATCGCCTCGCCAGCTGAACTCGGAGCTGGTTGCGTAGACGACCATACCGTCAGCGGGGGCGTACATCTTGGTCTTGGCGATCTGATCCTCGATCTTGTCCAGTCGTCCCTGCTGACGCTTCAGTTCGGCCTCGCGGGCACGAAGTCGTGCCTCAGCCTGAACCAAGTCACTGGAGGATTCGCGACGCACACGCTCGAGGGTCAACGCCATCTGCTCGATCTCAGAGTCGAGCTCGGCGATACGACGCTTGTGGGTGAAGTTCTTCAGGAGCTTGAGGTTCTCCTGTGAGAGCGCCAGCTGCAGTTGGGCACGCTTCATCGCCAGCTCGTCGGCCCGGTACTCGGTTTCAGAGAGGTATTTCTCTTCGAAGAGCCGTTTGCTCCAGTTGAACTCGTCGGTTGTCCTTCGCAGTTCCTCGTCCTTGAGCGTCACATCGGTCTCGGCTTCCATGAGCTGCTTGGGCCATTCGCCCTCGAGGTACTTGACTTTGTCTTCGATCGCGAACTGGTTGTCCAGTTCCGCCCTAGCCACATTGCTCTGGGTCTGGATCTTCACGACCTCGAGGTTTTCCTTGGCAGATACATAATCGGCTTCGCTGTTCTCGACCTGGATCTGCTGGTCGACGAGGCGGTCCTCGAGGGCGCTGGAATCCAGCTCGATGAGCAGGTCGCCCTTGCTGACCAGCGTGCCCTCATCGATGACATAGATGATCGACGTGCGTCCCTCGACTTCGTTTTTGACGATGTACTGATCGCGGGACTTCACCGTCCCGGACTCGGTCAGCGTGATCGACAGCGGGGCACGCTCCACCGTGTAGGTCGCCATGTTGGTTGTGATCTTGGTGCTCTGGGTGTCCGCCGCCATGGCGACAAGCACACCACCAGACAGCAGCAGTGCGGTACTGATCAGGATCGTGTTTCTGAGTGTCTTGCGCATGGTCACATCCTCATTTCATTCTCAGGCATCGGCATCATCCAGCAGGCCGGGGCTGTTGGCTTCGATCGTCTGGCGTATGGCGTTCAGGTCGACTGAATCTGCATCGAACTCGGTCCAGAGCCCATCGCTGCGGACGACGAGCACGCCCAGGTCGCGTTGGAGTTCGAGCTCACCGATGCGGTAGTTGACCACCGCATTGGTCAGCGCGTCCTGTGCCGAGTTCAGGTCGTTCTGTGCTTCCAGCAGGTCGCGGATTTCCGCTCGGCCCGCTTGGAGGAAGAGGTTGGTCGAATCAACGCGTCGCTGAGCAACTCGGACCGACTCGGCCTGAATCTTGATCGATTCACGCGCTTCGAGCAGGTCCCGGAGCGTGCTTCGGACATCGAACTTGACCGAGTCCTCCGCATCTTGGAGTGCTCGGATGGTCTGTTCATACGAGATCAGTGCGTTGCGGTAGCTGTTGCGTTCGCTTGTGCGTTCCAGCGGGAGGTCGATCCCCAAGAGGAGCGAGTAGAAGCCCCGATCGGTGCGGATCTGCGCGTCGTCCTGCGTGGCGCTGTTCAGCGATCGGCTCTCCCCCAGCGAAGCACGCCCGAGCAGCGTGACATCGGCGCGGAGGTTGTCGGCTGCGATGGCCACGCCACGCTGGGCATCAACGATCTCACCGACCGCGACACGCAGATCCAGTCGGTTGATCAGCGCGATCAGGATCGCATCCGTCTCGTCGAGTTCGAATGGGCCGGCATCCACATTACTTGGTGGTTCAAGTACCACAGGCGCGTCGGCTGGGGGAACTGATTCCTGTTCGCCCTCACTTTGCGAACGCAGGTACCGCTCGAAGCGGGGCTCGTTGAGTAGCAGGTCGAACTCCCGTGGGTCCAGTTCGATGACCGCATCGGTCGGGAGGCCGAGTGTGAGCTTGAAACTGTCGAGTGCTCGCTCGTAGCTCTGTTGGGCGCTGATCCAAGAGTTGCGAGCACGCAGTTCATCTTGGATGGATTGGTCGACCTGGATTTCGGGGAGGCGACCTGCATCGGCGAGTCGGCGTGCCCGTCGTGTCGAAGCGACGACACGCTCATAGTTCTCCACGGCGTTCTCGACGCGGTCCTGCTGCTGCAGCACTGAAAGATAGCTGCTGGCAATCTGCACGGCGAAGGTCCGCTTGAAGCGTTCGAAGTCGTAAATCGAATACACGACATCCCGCTCTGCCTGCGTCAATGGCTCGGTGACGACAAACTTGCTCGAGCCGCGAAGCAGCGGGATCTCGAGGCTTGTGTCGAGTGTCAAGCCAGTCGAGCCCTCACGGGAACCGTTCAGCAGATTCACGAGATCCACGGCGAGCATGCTCGTGAATCGCATGCCGTTTTCGAACTGCTTGCTTACCTCGAGCGAGCCGGAGTTGCTCACGCCGTTGGTCTCGCTGTTGGCGCCAAGCGAGGAACTGACGACCGAATCGACTACCCCGGACCATGTATTGCGGAACGCGTCCCGCTGAAGGTCCAAGCGGAGGGCGGTCTGATAGACCCCCTCTTTCTGTGATTGGTAGTTCCTGCTGTTGTAGGCTGCGACCTGCAAGGCCTCGTTGAGTGTGATACGCAGTGGTTGCAACGCGAGATCGGCGTCGGAATCGGGCATGTAGCCAGGGGAGCGGGATTCGGTGTAGTCCTGGTCGGGCCACTGATCGATCTGTCGGTCGTCGGCGGATCCAGCCGAGGCGGGGGTCGAGGTCGGGAGTCGCTGTTCGAGCAGCAGCCGACGCCGGAGCGTCTGTTCAGCGGGCAGGATCGTGAATGATTCCTCGTGGCCGGTGACTTGCGGCCACGCTTCATCAAGGATGCTGGTGGCGACATCGTCCGCTTCAGATCGATAGTCGGCCGGGGATTTGCATCCAGAGCCCCAGACGATGAGGACTGTTGAGATCGTCCACGCCATCGAACGACTGGCTGGGATTCGAGGTCTGGACCGCTTTGGTGGCTGCATGACTTGTGCTTTCGACGGGTTCGCCAAGGTCGATTCACTCCTGGTCGGCCGAGGGGTTGTCGTGACTGGCCTGGATCAATGATCGCAAGTCGGGCTCATGTCTCGGTTTGGGGTTCCACACGCGGGGTACAAGAAGCGTACCATATACCGGTTCTTTACCAACGAGAGGGCGTTGGGTTGCGAACACCAACCGAATCTTGCGACCAGATTGTAGTTCGCACACGCGCTGAATGCACCAATGGACGATCGATTGCTTGTGAACGCGAAATGGAGGGCGAGTCCAAGAGTCAGCGGCGTTCAACGCTACGCCGAGGGGCTCGCGCGGGCGATCGAAGCATCTTCATTGCCAGCACGCTTTGTTGAGCCACCTCACCCTGGCCGTATCCGGACTACTTTCTGGGAACAGAACACCCTACCAAAGCTGGCCAGGAATCACGGCGCCTTGTTGTGCCCCGCCAACTCGGCACCGTTGCAGTTGGACCAGGATATTCACCTGCTTGTGACGATCCATTGCCTCCGCTTCCACTTCCATCCCACGAGCTATTCACCGGCGTTTGTGCGATGGTACAGGGTTATGATCCCACGCGTGATCGAACGGGCCAACACAATCTTCACGGTCTCCCAAGCCCAACGCACCGAGATCGAGGGGGTCTATCCAGTGGCAACTGGAAAAATCCAGGTTATGCCACCCGGTCTCGACTCCGAGTTCCATCCGGATCAAGAACGGGATGATGCGGTTCCGGGAGGCCCGTATCTCGTCGCGATCTCGACCCCGGCACCAGCCAAGAACTTCGCTACCCTCATCAAGGCGTACGCCCGTTGTGCTGATCTACCGCCTCTGGTGCTGATCGGGGTGAGCCCGAGAGAGGCAGATGTGGTTTGCCCTGAGTCGGTGCGGAGCCGTGTGCATGCGCTCGGACAGATAGACGATTCTACCCGTATCGCATCGATCCTGGCCCATGCTCAACTTCTGCTCGCACCGAGTCGCTATGAGAGTTTCGGTCTGCCATGTCTTGAAGCCATGGGGTGTGGTACCCCCGTGCTCGCGTCGGATATCCCCGCACATAGGGAGGTTTGCCGGAATGCAGCGGCATTCGCCGTGCCCGATGAACCGGATGCATGGCAAGAGCAACTGGATCAACTGCTCGCCGACGCCTCCCGGCTGGATCGCATGCGAGACGCTGGGTTGATTCGGAGCAGGGCGTACCGGTGGGAGCCGAGTCTTCGCACGCTTGAGCGTGAAATCCGCCGCGGTGTTGTGTCGGTGTCGGCATGAGCGAGCCCGTTGAGATACCGGGGCGGAGAGCAACATCGGTCATTATCGTGACGCGTGACCGGGCTGATGTGCTGCCACGGTGCCTGGAGTCAATCGCGGGCCAGCAGCCAGCACCCGACGAGGTGGTTATCGTGCGCGGCAATGAGCAATCGTTCCCCGATCAGCTGAGAGACCAGTTCAAGCATCTGTCCATCAAGGTCCTCGAATGCATGGAACCCAATATCTCGCTCGCACGCAACATCGGCATGGAGCACGCTACAGGGGAGGTGATCGCGTTCATCGATGACGATGCGATCGCCCATCCCAACTGGCTGAACGCGTTCAGTGTGGCACTCGATTTGGACCCGCACGCATGGATCGCGGGCGGGACGGTGCTCGACGCTCGCGAATCCTCGAAGCCGCCGGAGTTCATGCTGGGTCACATTCACCCTTGTGGGCGACAGATCGAGGTGGTCGAGTCGAACGCCTCCCCTGTCCCGAGGGGGTATCTCGCCTCGGTCAAAGGGTGCAGCTTCGCGCTACGGATGGATCGTGTTCCGAGCGGGTTGCGATTCGATCCATTCTTCCGATTCGCGTTCGATGAGAACGATCTGGTGCTCACGATCCATGAGCAAGGCGGGGGGGTGATTCATGTTCCCGAATCGGTGGTCGAACACCTACACGCCCCGGGCGCGTACCGATCAAAGGGCGCGATGGACCGGGACTGGGCGACCGAGTTTGCCAGCCATACCCGGTTCATGCGCAAGCACACGAGCGGGACCGGTCGGCTTATGGGCTGGGGCGTGGTGCTTGGGCGATTGTGTGTCCACAGCTGCAGGGCCTGCTGGACGCTTATGAGGGGACAGATCGGACCGGGGCGGGCGATGCGGTGTGTCTTGGATGCCATTTCCGGAATCAGGCGCGGAGCGTCGTCTCGCGATAGCGACTGATGGTCTCCTCGACGCCGATCTCAGGCAGCGAAACGCCGTCCTCAATCTGAATCACCCGCGAGCAGGTCTTGGAAACGATCGACATGGAGTGCGAGACGATGACCACAGTCTGCTCCGAATCGATCTTTTTACGAATCAGATCGGTCGCTTTCTCTCTGAACGCTTCGTCGCCTGTTGCCAGCGCTTCGTCGATGAGCAGGATGTCCGTCTCGATGAAATACGCGATGGCGAAGCCCATCCTGGCACGCATCCCGCTGGAGTACATTCTCACGGGTTGATCGATGAAATCCCCGATGTCGGCCAGATCGATGATCTGCTGTTCTCGGTCCCGCAGCTGGGAGCGGGTCATGCCTAACTGAATGCCGCTGAGCATGATGTTCTGTCGCCCGGTAAGTCGGGGTTCGAACCCCGCACCGAAAGAGAGCGTGGCGCAGCGGGTTCCCGCTTGGCGTTCGATGGTGCCACGATCCGGGAGCAGGATCCCCGCGATGACCCGGAGCAGACTGCTCTTCCCTGCGCCGTTGCGGCCAATCACGCCGAGCGTATCACCGCGATTGATCTCGAAGCTGACATCGCGCAACGCCCAGAACGGGGCGCGTCGCCAGGGGAGCCCACCCTGCCTCGCGTAGCTCAGACCGATCCCAGAGAGTGTTGTGATGGTGTGCGGCGGTTGCGACATTCAACAAATCTTAGGGTAGACCTTATCGAAACGGTGCAGCAACGCCAAGGAGATCGCCAGCATCATCCCGCCCATGATGAGCGGGATGATGAGCTTGCTCGCATCGGGCATGGTGTCGTGCAACAGAATGGCTCGGGCCTGTTCAATCACCATCGCCATAGGGTTGAAAGCCAGTACCCGGCGCACGCGTTCGGGAAGGTTGGCCAGATCGTACACGATGCCCGAGAGAAAGAACGCGAGGTGCAGCACGGTGGTCAGGATGTGCTGGAAGTCGGGGATGAAGGGGGAGAGCATCGCGGTGAAGCACCCAAACCCCGCGATCACGACCAGTTCGACGATCAGCACCACCGGGAGCATCAGCCAGACCCAGCTCGGGGGATACCCTGCGATGATCAGCACGACGAACAGGATCCCGAGTGTGACGAGAAACTTGACGCTGTTAATCAGAATGATCGAGAATGGGAAGACGGACTTGTGCAGGTTGACCTGCAGCATCAGCGATCGAGCAGAGATCAACGAGCGAGCGCTGCGTTGAATCGAGGCGCTGAACCACTGCCAAAGGATAATGCCTGAGAAGAGATAGACCGCGAAATCCTCGCGGCGGTTTCGCAGCACATAGTTGAAGGCGACATAGTACACGCCGAACATCAGCAGGGGCTGGAGTATCCACCACAGATACCCGGCGTAGGTCCGGGTGGCCTCGGCTCTTAGCTCAGAAAAGGCACGGTACCAGACCACATCGGCGGCTTGTCGGATTGCTGACAGTTTACGCATCGGTGCTTCGGCAGCGGGCATATTCACATCCGTCGTTTGATAATCCGCTTTGCGGATCGATACATAGGACGCAGGGCCGAACGCACGACCGGTGTCTTTCGTGCCATCGCTTTGGATCGATCGAGTGCCCACCGGAACCGGCGCTCCCTGATGACGCGGACACAGCGTTGCGGGTCGTTGATCTGCTGCAGGTAACAGTCGCACGCGAAGAGCAGCTCGTTGACCTGGGCACGCAGTTCCGCGTTTTCCTGTGCGAGGCGATCGGCCCATGCGCGGGTCTCGTGCTGCTCACGCTGGGCCGATTCAGTCAACTCATGTGCTTGCTGAAGCTGCTCACGGAGTTCCTGTTCCTGCTGCAATCGGCAGTCGCTCTGGAAGAGCAGCTGCCGCACCTGGGATTCCAGATCCTGACACTTTGCTTGGAGTTCACCCGCCCAAGAGCGGTGCTGGTCGCGGTCTTCTACAGCCAAGCCGCACTCTTGTTGAGCGAGTTGGAGCTCTGTTTCCAGCTGCTCCTGACGCTGGAACTGGGCCTCGCATGTCTCAAGCAACTCCCGGATTTGATGCTCGGCTTCGATCGTGGGGGTGGCGGGTTCGGAGTCCTCGTGTTGAACGGGCTTGGGCTCGATCTGCGTAGCCTGATCGGTGATCGCGCGTTGTTGGCTCCGGTGCAACTCGAACCGTTGTTGGAGGATCTGCTGCAATCGCGGGTAGACATTTTTGTAGTACCCGTCTGGGCTGTACAGCACATCTGGGTATCGCAAGGGCACACCCTCGGTGGACTTGGTGCAATGCGCGATCATCGTCTCACCCATGTCCCTTGGATCGAATCCGAGCGACTCCGCGATGGCGAGCGTATCTCGCTCGGTGTCGGTCGTGGTATATGCAAAGATGGTGCGCATCGCACCGATGCTCATGCCTGACGCGGTCAGCAGCGAACGGAAAACGATCGGGGTGTATTCGAAGCAATGTCGGGGCTCGTGAGATAAATCCGGTTCGTAGAACCAGTAGGTCCATGGGGGCATGCCCACCAGAAACTCACGGAGTGATTTGTACGAGATCGCATTGGGGACCGACATTACGAGTGTTGCACCGGGTTTCATGCACGCATTGATGCGTTCCATGACCCCCATCGGGTCCTCGTTGATGTGCTCGAGGACTTCAAAGAACAAGACGGTATCAAACCGCTTGTCGAGTGGCCATTCGTTCTGCGTGATGTCGAAGTTGAGCGATTGGAAGCTCACGCGTTCGTCACCGATGCTGAGTGACCGCTCGATGGTTGTGGCTTCGTTCTCGGGGTGCCACTCGATGCCGGTGACATGCTCGTAACCAAGGTGCTGCTTGGCCCAGTACCCCATATAGCCATAGCAACCGATATCGAGGAGTGTTGTGTGGCCGCTGTCCGCCTTCGGGATCATGGTCAGGGCGTGCGTCAAGCGTGTCCGGTGACCGCGCATGTAGGTGTATTCGGTCTCATCACCGTGAGCACCGAGATGATCCAGCGAAGCGTCAACAATCGTCTCAGCTTCGGCGAGGGTAAGGTAGGAACGCCCATCGCCCGGGGACTTCGGGAGCGTCGAGCCAGTTTCGAGAACATGATCGATCAACCATTGCTGATTCATGCGTGGGCCGCCTCTGTGCCGATCAGACGCTCGACTTCCGCGGGGATCTCAAAGTAGGGGAAGCGTTCGCGGGCTTCAAGATAAGCGCCGTGTGCCTGGTCATGGCGCCCCATGTTGGCGAGGTAGATCCCTAGCACTTGCAGCAGCACCCAGCGGTTCTCGTCGAAGTACATGCGGTCGATCAATCGGCGCAGCAACGCCGTGTTTCTGTCTGCTTGTTCATACCAACTGAGCCCATCGCCGAATCGCTCTGCGATCAGTTCGTGTGTGATGGGCTTGGTGAGCCTGAACGAGAGTGAGCCACCCCAACGCAACTCACAGTCGAGTTCAAAGCAGTCGTCGAGCAGCATCATCGAGAGATGGATGTGCGGGTGGTACTGATGAATGAAGTCCTGCTGGATCACCAGGGCGTTCTCGAGGAGACGCGGGAAGAATGTGCGAACGACATAGTCGGTCACGGGCAACGCCTTGCACAGGTCGACACCCAGGATCTCGATCGGTGTCTCGTCGTTGTACCCGGCGACCATGACATCACCCGGGCGAACATCGAGCAGGTGTTTGTACTCCTTGAGGTTGTCTTCAAAGACACCGAGGAAGCTCGACTGACCGTCGAAGTCCCGGCTCGGGTAGTTCTTCTTGAGATGCCCGAGGATGTAGTCATCATCGATTTCAAACAGGTCATACACCCGGATGAGCCCGTCGACATGGTCGTGATGCTCCGAGAGGTTCGGGTTCTGCATCAGGCCCTGGACAAGGCTCATCGTTGTCCCGCCCACAAAGCACCCGGCGTCGACAATCGAGCCCCTGAACTGGTACGAACGCCCGGCATCGAAGTAGAGCGCGAAGTCGCCCTCAGTCAGCATCGAGGGGAAAGCCCGGAGCGAGTTCGGTGCATCGTTCCTGAACTGGGCGAGCAGCGATTCAACGCGTCGATCGTTCATGTCCTGCTTGGCGTTGTGCGTGTGCACTTCGATCTGCTGGGCGGGACTGGGCTGCTCGACCGATTTGGGATCGAGGTCCGGTGCGTCATGCACAGGGACCGATCCCAGCACCTGCGGCGGTTGAGCGATGCGATGCCGGTAGTACTCGACCATCTTCGAACTCGGGATTGACCCGGTGATGCGGCTGTACAGCGTGTGATCGTATCTTTGGAAGTCGAGTACGCCTCGCAGCGAATCGAGCGTGTAGAACAAGAGCCCGTTGTCAAGATCACCCTGGGCATCTCGCAGGATATCCTCGAGCACATCGAATGCTGCTTGCTCCGCGCCGCGTTTGATGCCGTTCTGTCGCAGCTTCATGACCAAATGCTCGGCGGTCTTGACCGCCGTGTTGCCCATGTGCTGATTCAGGCCGAATCGCTCAATGTTGCTCTTGATGCACTGCCAGATCACGCCCTGGCGGCGGATCCTCCCTGAATCCCATCCGGTATTCGAGATGCTGTCACTGCGATCGCGATAGGTCACGACGATATCAGGGATGTAGAGCACCTCCTGGGCGTGATAGTACAGGAACGGGGTGTGTGGCAGGTCCTCGTGCTCGGCGGGAGGGTATTCCAGGCCCGAGTCGAGATACACGAAGCGGTCGATCAGCGTACCCCACGCTCGCATCGGGACATACTGCCCGCCGGGGATGAATGAGGCACCGAGATAGGCGGTTTCGCCCGCAACGATGGAGCCGGGCTGCCCGTTCTGAGACCGGTCGAAGTCGCGATCGAACGCGAGACGCTGGCCGTCGGACATCACTCGGTCACAGCTCCCGACAACGACCGGGCAGCCGCTTGTACGGGCTTCGCGGACCAGCGTTGTGACCGCTCTGGGCGAGGCGAAGTAATCGTCTGAGTCAAGGAAAAGCAGGTACTCGCCCGTTGCGTGCTTTACGCCTGTATTTCGTGCAGGGCCGAGGCCCTGATTAACCTCGTGTGTGACGAGTGAAATGCGTTCGTCCTTGGACATGTACCGTTCGACGATCGACCGTGCGTTGTCGGGCGAACGGTCGTCAACAAAGATGATCTCAAGGTTGGAGTAGTCCTGTGACAGGACGCTCTTGATACAATCCTCGATGAACGCCTCGACACCATAGAACGGGATGATGAGAGACACCTTGGGTTTCTGAGATTGGGTGATCGCTGGCCTGAGTTCAACACCCTTCTGAGTCATCCAGACGCGGAGCCCGAGGGTGCGCAGGTCATCCTCGCTGTACTTCTCACGCGCCTTCTCAAAGTACTCGTTGGGTTCGCGTTCACTCCAGATCCGCTCGTACTCGACCTCAAAGTACTTCCCGATAATGTCCAACGCCTCGCTGGCGCTGCAGAAGTTGGTGCATGAACCGGGGAGCGTGCCATCGAGGTTGTAGACCTGCTTGGTGATGCCCTCTGCATCGGTGGCAGGAAGTCCCTTCTCGTGAACAAGCATCAGTTCAAACTCTGCGGGAGACATTGCCAGATGCGCCCAATCAGGGATCGGATTGTTATCTGTGAAGCTGTACTGCATCGGCGTGGACTTCTTGCCCCCGCCGGTTGCGAAGGTCTCTTCGAACCCATCGCCCATCCCAGGTGAGTACCACACATGGTGCCCGATCGTACCCGTCCACATCGGACAGCCCTGGAGATAAACGATTCCGTCGGGTTTCAGGAAGCGTTTGATCGCCTTGCAGAGGCGTTCGAAGTCGGGGATATGCTCCATGACGGCGATGCCGTAGATGATGTCGAAGTGTCCCTCGGGGAGGTCAGCGTCGCTGGCGTCGCAGGCGATGAACTCCACTCCGTCGGGGAGCGGTTCATTGCTCTTCCAATCACCGATATTGGTTGCGACGACCGACTCGGCGCCATTGGCCATGAACAGGCGTGCGGATGCCAAGTGGGAGTCACTGCCAACTTCAAGTACGCGTTTCCCCCGTATATCAACGCGGGAGCGGAGTTTCTCAAACTCTTCGTAGTGATACTCCGCGGCGGTCTGACGCACATAATCAGGAATCCGGATCGGCCGGGCGGGTTGTGTATACGGCTCAGGGCGCGTCTCGTCCGGGATCGAATCGTCGATCAGGTCGGGGGCATCGTCGACCGAGTCGTTTTCCCCCGGATCGCCAAGCAGGTCATTCATGGCCTCTCGTTGGGCCTCTACATAGCGGGCGTACACATCGCTACAGGTTTGACGAAGCGCGCTGATTTGTTCGGGGGCATCGATCAACTGACGCGTGAGATCGGCAGCGGCTTGGAAGTCGTCTGCGGCATGGAAGGGGCTCTCGGAGTCGAGCCCGATACTCCCGCCCCGTGTAGTGAGCACGGCACAGCCGTGGGCCATGGCTTCGAGCGTCTTGATCTTAATACCGGTCCCGCCCCGTTCGGGGTTGATGATCACATCGCATTGCGAGAAGAAATCGCCAGGTGAAGCGACACGCCCGACCATGATTGGGTTGACACGCTTCAGCAGCGATGATGTGACGAAGTCCTTGAGTGTTTCGCAGACACCGCCGCCGATAACGATCTGGGTCTTGCTTGATAGCTCTGGATCGTTTGCCCAGCACTTGAGGTACTCGCCCAGGTTTTGTTCGTTCACCCAGTTGCTCGATCCGAAGTAGCCGACGCGGAGCTTCTCTTCAGGTAGAGGGAAAGAAACGGAACTGCGATCAAATATTGGACCGATCACGCGCACGCGATCTGGGTCAACCAGTTCCCGGAATCCCTTGGCTTCGTGTTCTTGCATCGCGACGACCACATCGCTCCGCTGGCATGCGATCCGCTCACCCTCTCGATCGATGCTGACCCAGCCCGATTCTGGGTACCCCTGTTCCAGCATGCGTTTGTTGCGGTCAACAAAGCTGTCATGGGTAAGCAGGATCTTGCGTGTGTATGCCTGGACCCGATCAAAGATCGCGCTCATCCAGGGGTAGTTGGTGACTGCGATGTCGTACTCGTACCGTGCACAGAGTTCGCCGACCGCGTCCATGGCTTCCATGCCGCACCAGTCGTCGACATGCAGGTTCAGGCCATTGTAGTTGGCGCCGGTGAGCTTTGAAACCACGGCGACTTCTTTGTAGAGATCATAATCGTACAGGGCTTGGCGACGCATGTCCGCGCTGACGCTCCCGATGTCGTACATGTAGTACACCACATGCACCGTATACCCCGAGGCCTTCATGTGTTCGAGCCATCGACGCATCAGCGTCGAGTTGCCCTCCTGCTTACCGGGGTGGAAGCTCGTGAAGAACAAAGCGTACTTCGGACGATCGGGATCGCCTGATTGCAGACGCTGCTCTAGATAAGATGCATCGAGCAATGAGCCGGGTGTGTGACGAGAGACCCAGACATCACAATCGGGTTTCTTCACGAAGAATCGTTCGCACCGTTCGTAGT
Organism: Phycisphaerales bacterium JB052; assembly: GCA_043100965.1. Classification (GTDB taxonomy): domain Bacteria; phylum Planctomycetota; class Phycisphaerae; order Phycisphaerales; family UBA1924; genus UBA1924. The sequence goes on from JBICHR010000004.1 coordinate 126,649, forward strand.
AGGGGACGAACTGTGCCCGGTCGGTAAGACCATGGCGGTCGAGTTCGTTGAAGACGCTGAAGATTTCGCCAGGGCAGCGTTGGCCTGTCAGGAGCAGGCGCACATCATTCCTGTGGGCCGCCAGGGACCGGAACGCGTGAAGTAACGGTTCGATCGGTGATCGGGTTGTGTCGATGGGCATATCTGCCCCGATCACCCGCACGCCGTCTTGAATCAATGCGTGCTTCTCGTGATCGTCCATGCTCTCACCCCTCAGCGCGTAAGAAATAAACAACGCCCACCAATGGGGTTGCGTGGCCCATCGCCACAGATTAGATTATTCACGAACCGATCGGTCGGGTCAATATGAACCGCCCATGGCTACTCAAGATCGGCCCTGTTGGCTCCGGGTTCGAGGTACATCTGTACCGATGGGTCATCAATCGCCTCGTCGAACTGCTTCAGTGTTTCTTCGATGCGTTTGATGATCGCCGCGTAGTACAGCTCGGTGTGGAAGAAGTACCGGGCCACATCGGCATCGATGACCGTCACGGCATCACTGCCCAACTCCGGTGTGTGCAGGATCTTTCCGATCGAGAAGTTGTCGAGTGAGAGGGATTCCTCGCCGCCATTGAGTTGTACGATCTTCTTGAGCATGATCGCTCGCTGAAGACGCATGATGTCCTGGCCGCCCTGGATGATGATCGTGTAGCGATTGATACCATCGTTGTTGGGTTGGTTCATATCCCAAAGCAGTTGCTGCCAGGCATCCCGGTTCGGACAATCAACCAGCGCCACCTCGGGGATGGGTTCAGAGGCGAGGTCCTGGCGGGCCAGGGAGTTCCGCTTGTAGGTATATGTGATCGCGATCGCCTTGCCCGGATTGAGCTTGAAGAAGCTCTCCGGGGTCTGGCCGTCGCCCAGCTTGGCGAGCATCGAGTCGAGGAAGCGTACGTTGTACCCCTCGTAGTCTTTCTCTTCAAAGTAGATGATTCGTTGCGGGTTCACACGCTCATCGACCTCTGTCCGCTTGATCAACTCATAGATCATGCGATGAACCAGGATCTCTTCGCCGGGGATCGTGTCATCCGCGAACTGTGAGAAGGGCTCGATCTCTTTGAAAGTGAAGTTGTTCTTCATCAACTCACGAGCGAGATCACGGTAGATGCGCAGGCGTTTGTTCTCAGCCAGGAACCGGAGATCGAACACATCTTGTGAGCGAATACGGAACGCATCACGGAAGAGCTTATTGCCCGTGCTGTCGAAGAGGTCGTCATCCTTGGGGAGGATGCGGCTGACAACATCGTCGTCCTGCAAGACATACGGTGTGAGCACGATAATCACTTCGCGCTTCTCGGTTGATGTCTGCTTGGAACGGAAGGCATTCCCGATGATCGGCAGATCGCCCAGAAATGGCACCTTGTCTTGGGAGATCGACATATCCCGTGAAACCAGCCCACCGATGATCAGTGGTGTCTTATTGTCGATGCGTGCGTAGGTCTGCACGCGCCTTGTGGACACGGTGGGGGCCGACGCGAGCAGATCACCCGCTGTCGAGCGGATCTCAAGATCACGCCCCGGCACCTGCGCTGAAACGACCGTGTCGATCAGCATCGAGACTTCCTCGCCTGATTCGGTGATGCGGGGACGGATGTTCAACAGGATACCGGTCGCGAGGTACTTGAAGTTGAACGCCACCTTGTTTGATGCGCTCGAGAAGCCCTCCTGGCTCGTTGCGATCGGGATATCCTCACCGACCCTGATGGTGGCCTGTCGATTGTCAAGCGTGATCACACTCGGACGGGAAAGCACCTCCGCCTTGCCATCCTGGACCAGAGCGCGAAGTTCGACGGCCCAGTTTTTCACGAGGGTTCGGTCCTCGATATTGGTCAGCCCGAGCGTATCTGTTAACCCTGTCGGGCTCAGCGAGCCCAGCACGAAATCGACACTGCCCTGCTGATAGGACCATTCCACGCCGAGTTCATCGAGTCCCTCTTCGCTGATTTCGAGCACGAGCCCCTCGACAAAGACCTGCCGTGCCGGTCGGTCGATGTACTTGTTGAGGAGCTGGCGGACCATGCTGTACTGCTCCGGGTGGGCCGGGTGATATACAATCATCAGCTCGGAGGTTTGCCCCATGAGCACATTGGCATTGAGGTCACTCGCCTTGGTCGGGGTTGAGCTCTGACCGAACGCGCCAGAGGCAGATTCAGCGCTGCCCACAAGCCCCATGGCTTTGGTATCGGGTGTAGGCATGACCGTCACGATTGGGAGCTCGTCATAGTTGATCGTGGCCGGTAAGGTTTCGACACTGTTGATGGTCTTGATGCCAAGCCCGGTCAGTGACTTGATGGCGCTCTGCGTATCGACATAGCTCAGCTGGACGAGCTCACGCGCAAGATCCTTCTGGGTGAGGCCAGTCCGCATCGTCTCCAACTGCTCAAGCGAACCGCCGACCATGCCCTCGATCTCTTCAATCTGAGAGCTCGCGATTGTTGAACCGTCGGTCTTGATCGTTACCCCCTGAATCCAGAGCTGCGGGAGTTGCGAGACATAACTCACGAAGCCCAGGCGGAGAACAGTCCTCGACCCATCCTCACTGGTCTGGACCAGAGCCGGGCCATCGCTCACCGTTTGCGGGCGAGCGCCCAGCTGGGCTTCGATGGTGGGAAGGGCAATCTGGAATCCCTTCTCCGCCTGCAGGCGTAACGCGATCGATCCCATCAGCTCATTGAGTTCAGACAAACTCATGCGTTCGAGGGTGATCAGACGCCCGGCGTTATCAGGCACATGGACTGTCGTCGCTGGTGGTTGTGCCTCATCCTCAGCCATGCGGTTTGCCCGCTTGCTTGAGAGTTCCTCTCGCTGCGATTCCATCGCATCGTGCTCTGCCCGCGCGCGTATCGATTCGAGCATCCCAGGGGTGATGTTGGGTTCAGCAAGGTCGTCAAGTGCGGCGGCTATGCGTGCGAGGCCATCCTCGGTACCCGGGTCGGCTTCCTCAACCACATACGCACCACCCGTTGCTCGGGGATTCTCGACCTCGATGGATTTCACGCTCGTGGTGTGATCGCTGCTACAACCCACAGCCCAAGCGCTGATCAGCAGCAGGCCGCTTGATGCGAGCAGTCTGGCCAGACTTGAGTTGATGCGTGGTCGAGCTTTGGTTCGGGTGACGAAGGTGGGGGTGTTCATCCGTGCGTGTCCTCGTCAGAGTTTGTGCGTGTTTGCTCGCGGGCAATCGGCGGCTCGTCATCCTGATCAAACCTGCCGAGTGTGCGTTTACTCGTGTCCTCGTCGATCGAAGCGTGCGTGGGTTCAATGAACCCGTCGCGAACCTGCTCAACATGATGCTCGATGTCTTCCTGCGGCCGGGCCGGGCTGGCGAAAGGCTCCCTGTGAAGGAGGCTGGCCGATCCGACACCGTACTCGCGTCTGATGTATGCCTCGGGAGTGCCATCGAAATCCTTGCGTCCCTCACGAATGCTCAATACTCGGTCGACAAGATTCAGCAGCGTTGCCTCGTGGGTGATCACGATGATGGTCCGGTTCTGAACTTCTTCGAAGATCGTCTCCATGATCTGGCGTGATGATTCACGGTCGATCGACGCGGTGGCCTCATCAAGAATGAGGATCGGGGCATTCTTCAGCAGGGCGCGTGCGAGCGTGATGCGTTGTTTTTCGCCACGTGAGAGCTCGACGCCATAGTCACTCAGTCGAGTGTGGTACCCCTCGGGCAGTCGTTCGATTACCTCGTCGGCACCGGTGATCCGACAGGCCCGCTCAACTTCGGCACGGGTCGCATCCGGGCGTGCGTAGCGGAGGTTCTCGTCGATGGTCGCGTTGAAGAGGAAGACCTCCTGGAACGCGAGCCCGATACCAGAACGCAGCGATGTGATCGGCATCTCGCTGGTGTTCCGCCCGCCGATCTCGATCGTTCCCTGCGAGGGAGTCAGGAAGCGGGGCAGCAGATTAATGGTGGTGCTCTTGCCTGAGCCGCTCGGCCCGGTGATGGCCACACGCTCGCCGGGTCGGATCGTGAAGTTGAGGTCAGTGAGCACCTCCGTCGCATCGTCATAGGCAAAGTGCACGCCGCTGAACACGATCTCCCCGCGAAGCGCCGCGAGTGCCTCATCGCCCTCATTGTTGACCATCACGCCGGCGTCTTGAATCGGTTCATCCAGCATGTCGAATACACGGCTCACGCTGGCGGTCGCCTTCGATGAATGCCCAACGCCGCTGATAATCTCGAGCACCGAGGGGTACAGCATCATGACATACCCGAAGAACATCATGAACTCGCCGCCTTTCATGCGGCCCTTGATAACCTCGAATGCGCCGTATGCCAGCAGCAGGATCGTCCCGAGCCCGACCAAGAGATCCGCGGTCACCTTCTGAGCGAAGTGATAGCGATGGGACTTGATCTGTGACTCTCGGCTTTTATTGATTGCCGCATGGAAGGTCTCGCTTTCGCGAACCTCCGCGTTGAAGCCCTTCACGACCTCAATACCCAAGAACTTCTCAACGACGCTGCCATACGCAAGTGAGAGATTCTCCTGCGCTTCGCTGTGGCTCACCCTGATCGGGCCACGGAAAAAGCGGTAGGTCACGAACTGGAGCGGCAGGATGATGATCGACGCGAGTGCCAACCGGAGATTCATCATGCAGATCACAACAATCAGGATCTGAAACTTCAGCAGGTTCAGCATCAGCAGCGGGAGCTTTTCCTGAATGAAAGTTTGAATCTTGTATGTGTCATCCATGACCCTTGCGCTGACACGGCCGGGCTGATTGGAGCGGTAGAAACGCAGGCTCAGTTGTTGGAGGTGATCAAACAGACGCCGACGGAGGGAGAAGCAGATGTCCTCACTCATTTTGAGCGACAACATCCGGCTACTGTAGAAAAGGGTGTTGCGGGCGATGTAGCTGAGGAATAGACCGGACAGGATCAGGCCAAGCAACTTCCAAGCACCGCCCATAGCTTCCGATTGGCCCTGGCCGGTGAATACGTCATCGATCAACAGTTTGATCGCGTATGGGGGGGCCAAGTCGGTCAGCGCAAGCAAGACCAGCAGCCCGACCACCAGCCCAAGGCGGGAACTGTGCTCACGCAGCAGCCCCAGCATCGATCCCGATGGGGGCATATTCGCAGAATGAGCGTCTTCGCTCATGGAAAGACTCCGGTGCCAGAACTTGGCAAATGACAGATAACGAGGTAAGTATCGGTCATTTGGGAGTTTGAGGTGCACAACCCACGAAAGTGGGGGGATCGCGACGAACAGAGAGCCGCTTGAACTATAGATACTAGTGATAATCTCAGATGTTGCAAGCCCAAAGCGGTGATCCCCGCTCGTTGTGGATGACTGCGATGAAAAATCGGCACCCTGCAAGGGTGCCGATTGGTGATTGATGCTGTCAGGATTGGATCAGATGGGGCGAACCACTGGGTCGTTGTCGCCGTTGGTCGTTCCCGGGCGGGGGCGACCGAGGACGCCAGAGGCTCCACAGTTACCTGGGATCCAGAGTGAACGGTACACGATCAGGTCGGTGTAGTTAATGGTCCCATCACCATTGAGATCCGCGAGGATGTTGCCCTCCATGTACCAGTTTAGGTAGATCTGAAGGTCAAGAACATCGATGCGTCCGTTGCCATCGAGGTCGCCAGGGCAACCGGTGAGTTGAGGTGGGCAGCCCTCGAAGACGGGGGCGCCGATCTCGTGCCCGTAAACCCGCAAGCGATAGCTCACGAGGGTCTTGCCTGAATGCTCATCGTTGCCCGGCAGACCGAACACGCCCAGGTAAGTCACTTGCTCGACACCGTAGCTTTCGGGGCTATCTGGATCGGGCTCTTCGTCTGGGGGGGTGCCTTCGGGGCTCTCTTCGTCAGGACGGAAATCTTGGAGGTACAGCGTCCAAGTGCCGCCTGCAAGTTCGCCCCAATGCTTGTAGGTGGTGAATGTATGCCCGTCGTAGGCGGTGCCGTCGAGCGCGTTTGAGTCACCGCGGGGAATCGCAAGCGGTGAGACTGTTCCGCGTGGGCCTTGCAGTGCGATCATCAGGTCGCCAGCACCATCTCCCTCGATCGTGAGATCAAGCTCGACGCCTTCGACCTGGATGTTCTCGCGGACGCAGGCGATGGGAAGGACGAGGCGAGTGCCCGGAACCAAGACATTGGTTTCGAGGTTTTCAGAAAGGACTACGGCCGGTTCGAAAGTGGCGTCTTCAATCGTGCCATCGTCAAAGTTTGGGTTCCCGCCCTCATCATCGCCACCCTCTACGGTACCCGAATCCAACATGACGAGTGGTCTCACGCCGCCCCATGTTTCCGCAGCTTGAATCGCAGCGTCCGCATCGATGATGCCGAATCCGTACTCGTCGCTGTGGCGGACTCCGGCCGAGTTGGTTGTCCAGAAAGTCGGCGAAGGTGGGCCGGAATCATCAGGGTCAAGCTGACCCAGACCAAGGTACACCGCTGGCCAGTACGACTTCGTCGTATCGTAAAAGTCTGATCCGACCGGGTCTGCGCCGGTGGTTTCAGGGACAATCGCGGTCTGCTGAAGGATCGTCTGGATATCCCGCAGTGTCAGCGAGGGGTTTGCTTCGAGCATGAGTGCGATGATGCCCGATGCGATCGGTGCAGCAGCGCTCGTGCCATTGAACATGCAGGTTTCGATATCGTCATCGAGGAAGTTCAAGCCCGTGATCACCGCATTGCAATCGATTGCGTCCTGATCCTCGCCATCGGCTTGCTCGATCGTGAGCACGCCCAGCCCCACAGCTGACGGGAACCAAGCTTGGTTGTTCGGGTCGAACTCCTGTGCCAGGATGCTGTCCTGTGAGTACGCGCCGATGAACACCGAGGTACCTGTGGTCGAGTACCCCGAAACCGCGTTGCTCTGACCGACAGAAGCGATCGCGATGGTCCGTGAGAGGGATGTCAGCGAACTGTATTCGGTGCGATCACCGAAGTGGCCGCTCCAACGCCAACCAAGCCCGTCATCCGGGACCCCGTCAAGAATAAACACATCGGGGATGCCGTCGCCGTCATTGTCAGCAGGATCGAGGCCCTCAATATCCAAGTAGCCATACGGGTCGATATCGGGATCAACACCAATACCGGGCAAGCTGATCGCGTTGCCGACCGCGAGGCGGTCGAATCCCTGGAAATGGCTGTCGTTGCCTGCCGCAAAGACAAAGATGCGACCATCGCGGTTGCGGCCAAGTCGGATGCCCTGATCCAAGCCGATATCAACAATGCGAGCCAAACCTGAGTGAGTGATCTGAGGTACGACGATCTCGTAGTCGTCGGGGAACTCTACAAGGACCTTGCCAACGCTGTTCGGCGGGAAGCTGCCACTCGCGGGGCCCCAGGAGTTATTGATTATGTCGATTTTGTTCAGCTCGTGGGAGAGTGATTCGCCCTGGTCAATCGAGTTGCCGTTGCGGAGCGAGACGAGTGTCGAGTTGTAAGCGACGCCAGCACCCTGAAGGCCGTTGTTGCCCTCAGCACCAATCAGACCCGCGACACTCACACCGTGCGAGTATGAGGTGTTGTAGGGATCGGTGGGGATCGACAGATCAAAGTCGGTCTTCAGCGCCAGGTCAGGGTGAATCTCAAGGACGCCCTGATCATCGACGCGGTAGAAGCTGTTCTGGTCCGCTTCCAGGACGCCCACGGTAACTCCCTGGCCGGAGTAGCCGCGTGCATACGCCTGATCGATCATGTGGTTCCCGTCAAAGGGAGCCGCGAAGAGCGCGGGGTTGTTGAACACATGCCATTGGAAAGGGGCGTTTGGGTCGGTGGTGATTGTTGGGCCACCCATGCTCAGGGCTTCCAAAGGTTCGCGGTACGCAACCTCGGTCCACTCAACTCCCGGCTGCCCCTTCATACGCTCAACCAGAACAATGGCGTCCTCGACCGTGGGGGTGTCGATGATAAACACATCATCCATGCCGCTGAACTTGCGGTAGCTGAACCCGCTCTGCTGATCAGAAGTGAGGGCGGCGGTCGCTGAGCTCAACGCGCGCTGAAGCACCTGCTCGTTGCGAGCACCAACCGAGATCTGGGCGTAGACCTGCTTGACCAGATTGAACTGGGGGACGGCTGGGTTCACAACGCGCACAGCGTCAGACATCTTGGCTTGCGGAGCGGCAATGACAAACTCGGCATCGGTGTTGCCCAGCTTGACCTTCATGGGCTTGCCTTCGAGGACATTATTCGACGAATGCGTGGCACCGGTACCCTTGGCACCCGATTGTGCTCCGTTGGCGGTTGCTGATTGTGCCGACGCAGGTGCGGCGAATCCCGCGACAAGTCCCGCCGCGGCCATCAAATACATCGCCAGGGGCCGCCTGTTTGATGAGCGGGAGGGGTGCATAGCTATACGAGCATGCTGACTCATGGTGATCTCCAGTGTGAGCGCTGTGTCAGGTGATTGGTGTCAGGCCGATTATAGAGGAAACCAATCTGGTTTGTTGTCAAAATCGGCTCGAAATGGGCCGCAAGGGCACTTTTGGCCCGTTCGCGGCAATCGTCTTCTCAGATCTGCCTTGCGGCAACGATACCCCACTTCGGGAAACGATACGAAGGGGAAAGTCGGCGGTTGCGATAGAAACGAACGAATCAGACCCCCGGCTGTGTCATTGATCGCGGGTCGAGCAGTTCATTGAGCCGATCTGGATCCAGCAGCTTTTGCTCCAAAGCCAGCGCCCGGACCGTTTTGCCCTCGGCGAATGCCTGATACGCCAGCTTGGCCGAGGCGTCGTAACCTATCACGGGAACAAGGCTTGTGCACATAGCCAAGCTCCCCTCGATCAGTTCGGCGCACCGCTCACGATCGGGTTCGAGCCCTTGAATCAGCCGCTCGTTGAAAGTATCACACGAGCCGGAGAGCAGGGTAATCGAATCAAGGATATTGGCGATCATCATGGGCATGGCGACATTGAGGTCGAGTAATGAACCGACCCCGCCGAGACCGCCGGTCATCACGGCGGTGTCATTGCCGATGACCTGACAGGCTGCCATGACCACCGCTTCGCAGATCACCGGGTTGACCTTGCCGGGCATGATGCTTGAGCCGGGCTGGACTGCTGGGAGTTTGAGTTCACCCAAACCACAGCGAGGGCCAGATCCCATCCAGCGGATGTCATTGGCGATTTTCGTCAGGCTGACGGCGATGGTCTTGAGCAGGCCCGAAACCTCAACCATCCCGTCTTTGGCGTGCTGGGCCTCGAAATGGTTGCTGGCTTCTCGGAACGCGATCCCGGTTGAGTCGGTCAAGTCCGCACAGACCAACGCGCTGAATTCTGGATGCGTATTGATCCCCGTTCCAACAGCTGTGCCACCGATAGGCAGTTCGCCCAAGGTGTGCAGGGCCCGGTGTAAGCGTTCCTCGGCATGATGCATCTGGGAGGCAAACCCCGAGAACTCTTGGCCGAGCCGGATCGGGGTCGCGTCCTGAAGGTGGGTGCGGCCGATCTTGACGATCTCATCCCATGCAGCCGCCTTTTCTTCGAGCGCTTTCGCCAAGCTGGTCACAGAAGGCAGCAACCGCTCTTTGATTGCCACCGCCGCGGAGATATGCATCGCGGTCGGGAAGGTGTCATTGCTCGATTGTCCCATGTTCACATGGTCGTTCGGGTGGACCGCATAGTCATTCTTGAGGTATTCGGCGTCCTTGCTTGAGCCGACCGCGGCACCGTGCTTCAGGCACACCAGATTCGAGACAACCTCGTTGGTATTCATATTGGTCGAGGTGCCTGAGCCGGTCTGGAAAATATCGATGGGGAAGTGCCGATGCAGGCCGCCACGGTCTGGTAGGCCGCCGAGCAACTCCTCACAGGCCTCCACGATTGCCTGGCCCTTCGCCGATTCCAGCTTCTCAAGCTTCATATTGGCCCGGGCCGTGGAGCGTTTAAGCATCGCGAACGCTTCGATGACGGGCTCGGGAACAGGCCGCCCCGAGATTGGGAAGTTGAGCACAGCCCGCTGGGTCGAGGCCCCGTAGAGCACATCAGCGGGGACGGGCATCTCGCCCATCGAGTCTTTTTCGATACGGGTTGAATCAGGCGTCATCGCGGTGGTTGCCGACACGGTATTCTCCTTAGTACACGATCCTGGAGCCAGGTTCTTGCGAATCATAGAACAGGGTGTATCCAAGCTCAGGGCAACCGCGCCGAATTCTGAGCGTATGACCGAGTGTTCGACGGGGAGGACGATTAATGATCAAGCTCACACGCCAAGCTACATATTCATGCTCGCTCCTGCTTGGGCTATGCATCCTCACTCTTTGCGGGAGTTTCGCGACTGCACAGAACAGCGCCCACCCTGATGCCAAGCCGGTCCTCCCGGAGAACCCATATCTGAGTTTTCGAGACCCATGGAGATGGGATGTGCGAGCACAGCTCTTTCTCAGCTCGGGGCATCTACTCATGGACAATCGTGAGACGCCGGGCCTGAGCTACAACGAGACCGTGATTTCTACACGCTGGAGACCACGCACGATCGAACTGGTCTATCCCGTGGTGCGTGAGGGCAGTTTCTACTGGTCCCCCAATAAGGAGGTTGAGGTCAGCATCCGCTTTGATGATGTCAATGTCGGGAAAAATACCAGGTACTTGGAGTTGGGCATTGACAATCCGGTTGCCGAGAACAACGCGCCGATCCAGCAGAAGTTTGTTGAGGGAACCTTTGCGGAGTACACGCACTGGAAATCGAATGACATCATGGGCGAATACCGGCAACTGCATGTGAAGCACGACTCACACATCGTTTGCGCGGACACGGTTTTCAATGATAAACTGGCTCGCGAGCTGCCATGGCCCGACGCATGGGCCCCTGAAGCCAACGCGTACCTCACGCCCATCGTTGAAACCGTTGGTGGACCGGTTGCCGATGATGCAGAAGAAACGATTGATACACTCGTGAAATTCTGGATTGGTGAGGATACCGATCCAAAGTCCGGCCCTCAGCTCGATGTGGTGAAGTTCCTCACAGGCAAAGTGATCGAATACATCACCATCAGAGGACAGGCGACCGAGTACTCGGCCCGATCCACAGCCGGTGGATTCGCGTGGAGGGATTACGACAACAACCGACCATCGACAGTGGTGAGTGCAAACACATGGGGCGGCTTCATCGCTCGCCCCGCCGATGTGATCGCCAAAGAGCCACAGGGCTCACGCTTTGATCTGGCTACGCTGCTGACCTCGGTGCTCCGAAGTGTCGGCGTGCCCGCCAGGACCGTGATCTGTGTCAATGAACTCGTAGATGACCCATTGCTCAACGCCGTAGCGATGGTCGAGTTTGCGATGCATGACCCCGAACGGAATCTCACCTTCTGGGTTCCGATTGATGTCGACCGCGTACGACTCACGGGCGGACGGTCGTCTCAGTTTCAGCGAAAATGGTTGTACTTCGGGAGCCACGATGAGCTGAGTCACATGATCCCGATCGCGTACTACATCCATCCGCCGGCGCGATACAAGGCCTACCACATGCCGCTGCTCTACGGGATCAGATCTATCGGCGCCGACCACTTACCTGAATACATGATCCAGGGGTTACTGGTTGATCCCATCGTCACGCCAGCAACGGGGCGGGATCGCCCACGCAGGGAAGAATAGCTCGGATTAAACGCCGGCGGGCACCACGCTGTTGGCGTGGATCGGTGCGACGACATCAAGCACATGCATAAGCACCATCGCCATGGTGCCCATCGCGTCGATCTCGTGCACCATCGAGGCGTCATACATGTCGAGCACCGGGCGTGTATCACGCTCGTAGATCTCCAATCGCGTACGGATGACCTCTTCCTTGGCATCATCGGTCCGCTTCTGCTGCAGGGCCCGCTGGCGCAGGCGAGCAACCATCGCCTCTTTGTTCATCGCGAAGAGGTGGATCACGCCAAGCACATCAAGCAGTGGGGCGATCAGCTTGGCCTGGTCGGTCGTGCGGGGCAGCCCATCGAGCACCAGGAGCTGTGTCTTGGGGTCGTATGTCCCCGACTCGATCTGCTCGTTGGTGTACTGCTGCCAGAGCTTGATGGTGAGCTCGTCCGGGACAAGCTCGCCCTTCTCTGAGTATGACGCGAATGTCCGCCCAAGCTCAGATTCACGATCCAGAGACCTGAACATGTCGCCCGTTGAGAGATGGTAAAACCCTGGGATGTTCCCGAGCAACTCGCCCTGGGTGCCCTTGCCCGCTCCGGGGGCACCGAAGAGCAACACGGTTTTGTATGGTACTGCCATCACCGGCTCCTGATCGCCTTGCGCGTTGCACGCGCTTTTAAGTCTTGCACGCCCACAAGTGGGTGTTCATCATAGGTCGGCAGTTGCAAACACGAGCTTCATGAGCCGTTCTCCCTGCAAGAAAGAAAACGGGCGTGACCCAGAGGGTCACGCCCGAGAATATGGCTTGAATCAGCAGTCTGTCGATTGTGCGGCTTACTGGCCGGCTTCGATCACTTCCTGCTGCAGGTTCATGGGCATCTCACGGTACTCCTTGAACTCCATCGAGTTCGCGGCACGGCCCTGCGAGAGGCCACGGAGCACGGTGGTGTAGCCGAACATCTCGCTCAGCGGGACATCGGCGGTGATTTCCTTGATCATGCCCTTGTCCTCGGTGTCGAGGATCATACCGCGACGCGAGGAGAGGTCACCGGTGACATTGCCGAGGTACTCCTCGGGCGTCGTGATCACCACCTTCATGATTGGCTCAAGCAGGATCGAGCCCGCCTTGGAAACGGCCTCACGAAGAGCCAGACGCCCAGCCTGCTCGAACGCAACCTGTGACGAGTCGACATCGTGGTACTTGCCGTCCACAAGGGTCACCTTGACATTGATCAGTGGGAACGGGGCGCTCACGCCGCTCTTGGCGGTTGTTCGCACACCGGCCTCAACCGAGGGGATGAACTCCTTGGGGATCGACCCGCCAACGATCGCGTTCTCGAACGCGACGTTGTCAGTGAAGTCGAGCTTGGCTTCTTCTGCCTGTTCCTTAGTGAACGGCTCGATGTTGACAGTACAGTCGCCGAACTGACCACGACCGCCGGACTGCTTCTTGAACAGGCCGCGGCAGCCGTCGGCCGAGCTACGAATCGCTTCGCGGTACGACACGCGGGGGCGACCAACCTCGACACCGATCTTCATGTCACGCACGAGCTTGTTCTTGATGATCTCAAGGTGAAGCTCGCCCATACCCGCGATGATCGTCTGTCCGGTCTCTTCGTTGTACTCCGAGCGGAAGGACGGGTCTTCGCGACGGATGGTGACCAGTGCTTCGGAAAGCTTGCGCTTGTCGTCGGCGGTCTTGGGTTCGATCGACATCGAGATCACGGGCTCGGGGAACTCCATACGCTCAAGAATGATCGGATCGTCGGTCGAGCAGAGCGTGTCACCTGTCATCGAGTTCTTGATGCCGACCACCGCGACGATGTTGCCCGCACCGATCGAATCGAGTGCCTGACGGTCTTTCGCGTGCATCTCAAAGATGCGTGACGCGATCTCCCGCTTGCCGTTGCCTGGGTTGAGCACGCGGGTGCCCTTTTCAAGCTTGCCAGAGTAGACACGGACATAGGTCAGGTCGCCGTGGGTATCGGAGACAACCTTGAACACGAGCCCCGAGAACGGAGCGGTGTCGTCATGAGGACGCGAGATCTCGATGGTCTTGTCCTTGGGGTCGGTACCCTGGACCTCAGGAACTTCCTGCGGGTTGGGCAGGTAGTCGATGACCGCATCGATCAGGCGCTGTACGCCGACATTCTTGAGGGCCGAGCCGCAGAAGACGGGGTTGCACTCGAGGGCGATGGTGCCCTTACGCACGGCCTTCTTGATCATATCGATGGAGATGGAGTCCTCGTCTTCGAGGTACTGCTCCATCAGGTCATCATCAAGGGCGACTGCCGATTCGATCAGGTCGTGGCGCCACTGCTGAGCCTTCTCCTGGTATTCCTCAGGGATATCGATCTCGGTCACGATCGCGCCCTGTGATTCGATATCAAACTCGTACGCCTTCATGCTGAGCAGGTCGATGATGCCGCGAAGATCGTCGCCCTCGCCGAGGGGGAGTTGCATTGCGATCGGGTTGGCACCCAGGCGTTTCTTAATGGTGTCGAACGAGTACTCGAAGTTCGCACCCAGCTTGTCCATCTTGTTGATCATGCACATGCGGGGAACTTCATAGCGTTCTGCCTGACGCCACACGGTTTCCGACTGGGCCTCGACGCCCTCTTTGCCGTCGAACACAGCGACAGCGCCGTCGAGGACGCGGAGCGATCGCTCGACTTCAATGGTGAAGTCCACGTGGCCGGGGGTATCAATCAGGTTGATCTTGTACTCGACGCCGTCCTTGGTCCAGGGGCAGGTTGTCGCAGCCGACTGAATGGTGATCCCGCGTTCCTGTTCTTCCTGCAGGAAGTCCATGGTCGCGGTGCCCTCGTGCACTTCGCCGAGCTTGTAGTTCTTGCCCGTGTAGTACAGGATGCGCTCGGTGACGGTGGTTTTGCCCGCGTCGATGTGGGCACAAATACCAATGTTGCGGATGTTTGAAAGGTCGGTGGCCATCGCGATTATCCTTCTTGTTCTCGTTCTCGGTTCGCGTCGTTGTTGTGGTTCAATCGAACTGCTTGGGGTGGGTGATCCGGTGGGGGGACTATCCCCTCACGGAAAATCACCGTTCACTTGCATCGATGAGTGATGACTTGGTTGTGTTTCGGGTGGTCGGCAACGCTTTGCCAGGTGCATACGGCGCATTCACGAAAGATGCCGGGCCGGTTCCGGGTCCGATGAGTCTTCCATGGCGTGCTCCTCGCTGCCGGGGGGGGGCCCGGGCTTGTGTCTGTTGCTCAAAGTCTTGTCACGACAAGACATCCGGCGTGAATCACCAGCTCGACAGCATTATTGTCGGCATACCGGCGGGTTTCATGATAATCGTAGCCACGAGACCCACCCGATCAAGAAAACGGGGCTCAGCCATACCATTCTCGGACCTTTCTCTGGTCCTCAATCTTCAACAATCAGGCGAGCCCGGGCGAGGTCCGTGGGATTCAATCCACGCAGCGGGTCGAGCCGGGTCCGCTCGTGCAACTCGATGGCCCGCTTGGCCCATCCCGCTGCCTCAGCTGAATCTCCCAGATCCAGCGATACATCCATGAGCTTCAACGCAATGCGGGGCTCATGGGGGGACAAGGCCGCCGCAGAGACCCAGTGATCCCGGGCATGCTCCATCCATTCTGGGTGATCTCTTGATTCGGGAAAGGCCGAAACCCGCCCGTACCAGATATTCCCCGCCCAGCGATGGCCCTGTGCATTGAGAGCAACGCCTTCAAAGAGCCCTGTCGCCCGATCCCAATATGCCAGTGATTGATCCACCTGACCGCTGCTCTGGGCGACTGAGGCAAGCCAGAGGAGTTGCTGAGAAAGCGATATCCGTGTGGGAGTATGGCCCGGGCGGGCATCGAGGGCGGTTTGGAGATGATCAACGCTGCCAAAGCGGGTGTTGACCTCGGCCTGATTCAGCGTCGGGATTATCGCATCAAGCGTGGAACCAACAGGATGCTCGACGAGGTGCTGGAGCATGGAACTGATCGTGTAGAGATCACGCTGCGGGTCTGAGCTGAACTCCAGGTCGTTGACCGCTGAATGGACCTGAGCAACTCCCGTTGCCCCGGACGCCCCCGCGTGGAGAGATCGCTCCCAAGCATTGATTGTCCCCCATCGGCTGATCAACACCACTGCAATGGCGAGCATCCCCACCAGCGCCGGGAGATCTCCTCGCCTCTTCTTGCCATCACTCACAGGGAGGTTGCACGCGATCCCGATCGATAACGCCCAGAGCGGCGCGGACACGATGAGGGTGCCAGTTACCTCCAGCATCGCATGGACTATCAGCACGGTCGCGGCAGCCAGCACACCCCGACGAATCAGCGTGTCCGGAACTCGAGAACGGATCACGCCGGCACTCAGCCCACCCCAGAGAGCCGCACCGAGCAGAAGGGCGAGCATTCCCTGGAGCGAGAGCACGCCCGTCTGCATACGCAATGCCAACAGCGTGGGGAGGGCAACAAGCAGCAGCGCCATCTTCGTGTTCCGGTCGGCATCGTTCGGTGTGGACGCAGGATCCTTCATACCGGTCTGATCGGTGGGACTAAGCCGCAGCAACGATCGAATAAGCAGCCCGGTCAAGGCGATGCCACCCAAGCCGAGCGTCGCGATCCAACTGATCACGACGCTGTGGGGGCTGGCGACATCCTCGGGGCTCAGGTCGGGCTTGAGCAGCGTGTATTGATCTTGGAACATGCCCGGTCCGCACCCGAGCAAGGGATCGTGCAGCCAGATGCTCAGCCCACCGATCAGATACTGGAAGCGGAAGAGCAGACTCCGTTCGCCGAGCCCCTCGCCGATCAAGCCTCGGACGATCAGCCCGAGCAGGACCAGCCCGCAGAGTGCCATAACGGTGCGTCCACGCAGCAGGTTTATCCGCGTGAAGGTGGTGGCTGCCACCAGCCCAAGCCCAAGCAGCAGAACCCCTATACCCCCCTTGGACCCGGTCAGAAACAGCATGGTGATCGATATGATCGCTGCGATTCCCGTGATCAAGGCCAAGGGCCGGTGCTGACGCCAAGCAGCGATCGCAATCGCCAACAACCCCGCGCCCGATGCTGCGGCGAAGCTGGCAAAGACATTTGTCAGCCCGAACCAGGCGATCGGTTCGGGGTTGCGCAGCCGTCGCTCATAAGCGAGGGCCTCGAATGAGTGCTCACTCCAGCCCCGAGCCGCATAGAACGCGTCGCGACCCTGCTCAAACGCCTCAATCGTCTGGGGGTGGGAGATGAAGACTTCGAACACGCCGACCGCTGCGAGCATCAGTGCAAACCCGATCGCCACGGTGCCGATCACCCGCTGGGCTCCCGGCAGAGTGTGTGCCTGCGTTGCGATGAAAAGCACGCAAGCGACCGCAGTGACGCTCGATACACCAAGCACTCGTTCTGTATCTATGAACGCGTGGTAACCAAGAGCGGCCAGAGCAGCCAGCAGGAGCACCGATTGCATGGAGGAGGGGGCAAGCCCACGCAGGCGCTGCCCGATCAGGAACACGATCGAAGCGGACAGGATCAATATATGGAGCAGCAATGCCCATCTCGGGGTCAGCCCGATCAACGGCGGAGAGAACACAAACGGGTCACTCTGCCACCAAGGGAACGGGTCATGCTCGATCATGGCTCGCGCAATGCAAAGCAACGCGACCAGAAGCAGGCCAAGCCACGCGAGCCGTTCACCCAGTGTCATGGGCCCGTGCGCATCATCCATCGTGCGTCCCTGATTGGTTCAACGGTGATCGATATTCAAAGAGTGCAATCGCACCAATCAGAGCCAGCACTTGTACGCCGAGCATGATCGCTTGCCAAGGCAGTGCCCGTGTCATCAGCAGCCCCGAGATCCCCGTGGCCAGCGTCAGCGCATAGATCACCAGGATCGTGCTGCGGGCGCCGAGCCCCCGGTCCCGCATGCGATGCGAGAAGTGCTGCATGTCCCCGACAAATGGGCTCTTGCCCTGACTCAGCCGGATCAGCGTAACCGAGACGAAGTCATACAATGGCACCGCGAGGATCACCAGCGGCATCAGCACCGCGTACCAGCCGCTTGGGGCGGTGCCAGTTTCAACGGTCGGGGTATAAGTTGTCCGAACGGTGAGAAAAGCCAGCAGCAACCCGATGACCAGCGACCCGCCGTCTCCCATGAAGATCTTGGCGGGCGGGAAGTTGTAGATCAGAAATCCCAGCACCGATCCTACGAGCAGCGCGCAGAGAGCCGCAACAAACCACTGCCCATTAAGCAGTGTCGCAATCAGCAGCATCGAACCGGCGATGACCGTGATGCCCCCGCTGAGCCCGTCCATATTGTCGATGAAGTTCATCGCGTTGATGATCGCCGTGAACCAGAGCACCGTAATGATGATGCTCAGCCAGGGTCCCCCGACATGGGCATCGAGCAGGGTCATCAAGCGGGTCTCAAAGAACACCGCAAAGAGCACCCCAGGCACCAGCATGATCACCAGCTTGAGCCACGGCCCCATCGGGCGTCGATCATCAATCAGCCCCAGCACATGCAGCCCCAGCACACACCCGATGAGCGTCCATCCCAAGGGCAGCTGCGATTTCAATCCGGGCAGATGGGCTCCCATGGGTTCCAGCACGCTTGGTAGCGACTCGGCATCCAGCAGCCCGAACCCGATCGCCGCGCTAACCAGCGGCAGCAGCACACCCGTCGCAATGGCGATACCACCCGTATTGGGGATGCGTCGAGACGCGGCTTTGACCTGACCCTCGATCGGTGCACTGTCAAAGGCACCCGCACGATGACTGAGGCGGAGCACGACCCAAGTCGTGGGCAGCGAGATCAGCAACCCCGCACCAACCAGCATGACAATCAGCAGTATCACGGGCTCAGTGTAGCGTCCGGGACATTCTCAGGGCCGATGAACATGGGCAGCGGCTTTCTGAACACCTTGGTCCGCACGAACATCGCCAGCTTCGAGACGCCCAGAATCACGGCGAAGACAAACAGGGCGCCCAAGCTCATCCAGATCGTTCGTTGCGGGTACGGCCCCAGTTTGTCCACCAGTGACACGCCCTCGTGCTGACCCGATCCTAAATACGAGTAGTTCGTGCCCAGCAGCGCGTTGAGCCCGACCGTGGCCGCCGCGTAAACCAAGCCCCAGATGCTGGCAAACCGGAAGTCCCGCCCGCTCGGGCGATACCCCAGCACGCTGATGTCGTAGACGGCACACCCGACGATCTGCAGGTGGTTGAGCCAATAGATATAGAAGGAAAGATCGGTATACCCGACTTTGATGTAGGGCGTGAAGAACACCTGGGCGCTGAGACCGATGCCCCAGAAACAGGTCAGTGCCCGCGCGTTCCGATTCAATGTGAAGAGCTGCCATGCCGCGATCCACACGCCCAGTCGGCACATGTGCAGCGGGAGCGAATCCTGCAGATCAAAGTACACCATGCGGCGGGCAAAGATGAACCCCTGCGTCAGCAGGATCGACCACGCCAGCAGCCTGCGGAAGTTCGCCTCTCGCTTGCCGCCCAGTTCCAGATCGCGCCGGAGCAACTGCTTGCCGATGATGCAGAAGGCGACCATCGAGCCGATGCAGATCGCCAACACTACCCAGTGAAACCCGGTGAAGGGACGAAACTCGCTCGCCCAGTCATACGACGGGAGCATTTCGGGCATAGGACTGGCGGTGGGGGGCGACTGCATCGGATACAAGAATACCAAACTCAGGCCGGCGCGTGCTCATGGCGAAGCTGCCCGCACGCCGCGGCGATATCCCGCCCTCGACTGGCTCGGATATGGCAGTTCACCCCATGCTCGCGCAATACACGCTGGAAATGGTGCACATCGTCTCCGCCGGGGCGTTGGAAGGGTAAGCCCTTGACCTCGTTGTACCGGATCAGGTTTACATTGGCTCGGAGCTTGCGCACAACCGCCGCCAGTTCCTCGGCGTGCTCGGGACGGTCGTTCACCCCCGCGAGCAGGATGTACTCGAGCGTGATCTCCCGCCCGGTCTTCTTGAACCAGGTTGAACACGCGGCCACCAACTGATCGATTGTCGTGAACTGGGCCCAGGGGATGAGCTGCTTTCGCAGGGTGTCGTTCGGCGCGTGAAGCGAAAGCGCCAGTGTGACCGGCAGGTCGAGCTGCTCGGCAAGCTTCTCGATCGCCTTGTGCATGCCGACGGTTGAAATCGTGATCTTGCGGGCGCTGATGCCCATGCCCCACGGGGCCGCGAGCGTGCGTGTCGCGTGTGTGACGGCCGCAAAGTTCGCGAGCGGCTCGCCCATGCCCATGAACACAATGTTTGAGATACGGCCCACACCCTTGAGCTGGTTGAGCCGCCAGACCTGTTCGACGATCCGGCCGGCCGACAGGTTCCCATCGAGCCCGCCGATGCCCGTGGCGCAGAACTTGCACCCGACGGGGCAGCCGATCTGCGAACTGATGCAAGCGGTCTTGCGATCGGTATCGAGCGCCGGGATCATCACGCACTCGGTCTGGCGAGCGGTGTTCGAGTAGGGCATCTGCTGATCGAGGATCGGCAATCGGGCGCTGTGATCAACCGCCGCCTCCTCCGCGGCCACCTTGTTGGACTCGATGTCGTCGGGCCATTCGATAAGCAGCTTCTGTGTCCCATCGGTCGCCAGTTGGTGGGCCACGGTCGGTCCGGAGAGGAAGGTCATATCCTCGCTCAGCAGCGCCCGATCTTTGGCAGAGAGGTTGGACATCAGGGCCGGGTCCACAACACCCTTCGCGTAGACCCACTCGAAGATCTGCTTGGCGCGGAACTTGGGCATGCCGTGCTCGATGCACCAGTGTGCCAGCGATTCGGGGGTGTGCTCAAAAAAGTGATTCGTCGGGTGTTTCATGTGTCGACGCCTGTGCTGATTGTCAATGGCACAGCGACCATCCCGTACTCTCCAGCGGTAATTTCTGGTGCTTCAACCCGCACACGCCGATCCCGGTGATCAATGTCGTGCTGCTCCATGAGTTTCTTGAGTGTCAGAGGCAGCCCGAACTCCACCGTTTCCTCAAACACATCAGCAAGGTGCAGCGTCGCCCCGTGCTGCTCGACAAAGTGTCGGCAGATGCCACTTACCAAGTCCTCGGGTGCCGAGGCCCCCGCGGTGAGCATGATGCGTTCGTTGCCGGTCGGGTACCAGCGCGGGTCCAACTCGCGGACATCATCGATCCGCACGCCCCGGGTGCCCGAGTTCGCCGCGATCTCTGTAAGTCGTACCGAGTTCGACGAGTTTCGGCTCCCAACCACGATCACGAGGTCGCAGTGGGGGGCGATCTGCCGTACCGCCGCCTGCCGATTGGTCGTTGCGTAGCAGATGTCCTCGGTCGGGGGCTCTTTGATGTTTGGGAACGCCGCCTTGAGGGCCGAGATGATCAGATTCGCATCATCAACCGAGAGCGTGGTCTGCGTGAGGTAGACCAGCTTGTCCGGATCATCGATGTTCAGATGCTCGATGCACCCGGGCGATTCGACCACCTGGGTCTGTTCCGGGGCCTCGCCGAAGGTCCCAATGATCTCCTGGTGATCCCGATGCCCAACGAGCAGGATCTGGTAACCCTGTTTGGCGTAGCGGATCGCCCGTGAATGGACCTTGGTGACCAGCGGGCAGGTCGCGTCAATTGAGCGGAGCTTGCGTTGGTTGGCCTGTTCCCGGATCGATGGCGACACGCCGTGGGCACTGAATACCACGATGCTGCCATGGGGGACCTCACCCAGATCATCGACGAAGACCACGCCACGATCGACAAAGCGATCGACGACGTGCTTGTTGTGTACAATTTCGTGGTAGACATACACGGTTTCGTCATCGCCGACGATGTCCAGCACCTGATCGACGACATCGATAGCCATGCGTACGCCGGCACAGAATCCACGCGGGTTGGCGAGCACAATCTGCATCGAGCAATCGTAGTCTCTATCCACTACACCGGTTCATGGAATCTCGGCAACACTGCGAGGGGCAGGCCTAGACTTGGGACCGGGCTCGGAGCAGCCCAGAGATAGATGAGGATCATCGCATGGACCCGAACAACCGCGTTCACTCTGTATTCCTGCTGGCCATGGCGAGTCTCGTGCTCTCCATGTGGACACCAGTTGTCTCGGCGCAGCCCGTAACCGAGGAGGAACTGGTCGAGCGTATTGAGGTCGCTGAACAGAGCATGCGACGCTTTGGCATCGCCGAAGCGCCCGCCAAGACTCCCGGCGCCTTTCGCCTCACCACCTACAACATCGAGAACCTCTTCGATGATGTCGACGACCCAACCCTGAGCGGCGACAACGAGGACATCGATGACGCCAAGCCGCACCATCAGATGCTGGCCGCCGCCCGGGCGATCCGACAGGTCGATGCCGATGTGCTCTGCATCGAGGAGGTCGAGTCGATCGACGCCCTCAACGCCTTCATTGAGAAATACATCCCCGATATGGGGTATGAGCATGTCATCTCGCTCGACGCAGGCAACTCACGCGGCATCGAGAACGCCGTCCTGTCCCGCTATCCCCTGAGCAACCCTCAGCTCTGGATCGGCAAAGAGCTCGGCGGCGTCCACCCCGACAACTACGGGCCCAATGCCAAGAACTACTACGCCGGTGAGCCCATCGCCTTCCGCCGCTCGCCACTCAAGGTCGATGTCGAGATCCCAAGCGGTGACGAGCAGGGTAGCAGCTGGACGCTCACCCTCTTCGTCGTGCACCATAAGTCGGGGTATTACAGCGGTTACTGGCGAGAAGCCGAGGCCCGCACCATCGCCAAGCTTGCCCACGCCGTCGAGTCGGAGCACCCGGGTCGACCGATCGTGATCTTGGGCGATTTCAACGCCCAGCCCAGCGACGAAAGCGTGAAAATCTACCTCCGGGACGGGTTTAACGATCTCTTTGCAAATGCCCGCCCTGGGGACAAGTCCGCAGTGACCCACGAATCGAACCGCCGCATCGACCTGATGCTGCTCAACGAAGCCGCAAAGGCACGCATGGTAAAGGGTTCTGGCTTCGTGCTGGGGACGGCGGCCAGGCCTGAGGGGATCAACTGGCGTGATCTGGACACATTTGAGGGATACGCCGCGGACCATTACCCACTGTCTGCAGAGTTCCAACGAGGCAGTTGACTGCTAACCTATACCTCTTGGCCACGCGCTGAGTTGCCCTCCTCGACGATTCAGGTAGAATCGCTTCAACGACCCGAGATTTGACACACCGCAGGGAAACGCGACATGGACAATATCAAACCTTGGCAGATCATTCTCATCGTCGTTGCGGTCGGCGTGCTTGGTTTCTCGGTCTGGAAGCAGATCAGCAAGGGAAGTGTCAATTTTCCGGATTCAGTTCTGGTCGTTGATGTCGAAACAGGTGGAATGTATCGCATGGATCTTGGAAAACGCAACGGTGCGTACTTTCCAGAAAGAAGCCCAGAAACTGGCAGGCACACCCTTATGCCAGTGGTGAAGTCAGAAGATGATGGACTCTGGTATGTGTCGGGGCATGCCCGATCTGCCATGCAAGATATAGACGGCACAAACAAGGTTGTGAACGAATCAAACTGGCAAGTCACCATCGAAGACGAGAGTGTGATCTCGAATCTGAAAGCCGGCGGTTGAAGCAGGAGTAAGCATATGAAGCAATGCACTAAGACAAAGCACGCGTTCACACTGATTGAACTGCTCGTTGTTATCGCAATCATCGCATTGCTGATCGGCATTTTGTTGCCCGCGCTTTCCCAAGCGAGAGCCACCGCTCAGTCGCTCACATGCAGTGCGAATATGCGAAGTATTGCCCAGTTGCAGGCGGAGTACGGATTCGATAACGAGGACTATTTCACTGGGCCGAATACATCTGGACTAGAGTATGGTTCAACGATCGCTGGTGGCCCGAACTCAGGTCCGCAATGGCGGCAGTTGTACACAACGAACTCGCCCTCAGCACCGACACAGATCTTCGACTGGATCTCCCCGCTTTTGGGTGAAGCGGTGGGGTTGTCGAGTCAGCGTTCGTACAAGATGGCTGCCATTTTCAATGACTGGGGATGTGCTTCAGCGAACCAGTTCAGCGTGCCGTACCGTCCGCAATCTTATCAGGACTCTGAAGAGTTTATTGAGCTGAGCGAGTCGGTTGGCTTCAAGCAGGTGAGTTATCTGGCACCATCTTCAATGACCCATCTTTCGAACGAGGGGCCTTCCACTGCCACAAGGCGATCTGGCAGTACAGTCCAGTACTATCGGTACCAGCGAGATGGTGTGGATGGTACTGAGTTCGCTGCGATATCACCATCTCAGTACCGGCCCAAGTTGACCCGAGTGGGGCGGTCTCTTTCAAGCAAAATTATGTTTGCTGACGGCACAAGATTTGCCAGTACCGACCTTGGGTTGGATTTCGACGGGGCCGTGAATCCTGGCAGTTATGGTGCATTCACAGACTCAAGCCCGATTGTCCAAACGAGCACCGCATATGGCCGCGAGCCATTCAACGACGAAGTACTCACACCAGTCAATACGGAACTCTCATTCAGGCACCGTGAGGGGATGAACGCGGCGTACTTCGATGGACATGTTGAGTATCTGTCACAAAAGGATGCGTACACCGATCCGAATCCTTGGTTCCCATCAGATTCCGTCTTCACAGGCAATCAGGCGACACCCGAGTCGGTGAACTTCATGGCCGAGCAGCAAGGCAATCGCTCGGTAGCCAAGATCCACTGACGCCACTCGTTTCGAACTCGCTTCCCATACAACACACCCCACCACGGGGTGTGTTTTTCATTGGCAACCCATGTGTCCCATATTGCCTAAATTCACAGTGTGGTTGAGCTATGGGGCGGTAAAATATTTCCAGAAATCGCTGGTTTTCAGCAGTTTACTCCCAGCCGATTCGGTGACTTGTGTATAATCGATGACTGAGAGTGGACGGGCTCTGGGCGTGAGAACGCTCTTGGTTCGGCAAAAACTACGACTAAGTTCAAACATTGAGAGTGGAGAGATCTCGTGAAATACACCGTTGCACTGATGACAATCGCTGGCCTTGCCGCATCAGCTTCCGCTGGTGGTCAGGTCATTGCTTTTACCAGCTTTGAAAACGCATTCGTCGGCGATCGCTATGTCGATCTCGGTGATGCCAGCATGGACCATGACCTCGTGAACAACGCGGGACAGTCCGATGTTGACTTCCTCACCGACGGCGTCGAAATCGGCTTTGATTCGTACTACTACAACAGCCGCAACGATGTCGGTCTGACCGACGGCGACTTCGTCGGTGCTACAGACTTCACCGGCGTCGTCGGGTCATTCACCGACGGCGTGCAGGGCTTCCAGATGTCGGATGCCGACGGCACCATGCGGACCACCTTCGACACGGTCACTTCGCCTCTCGGCACACCCGGCGCACGCGTTGAGTTCGAGTGGTCACTCTGCCTCGATTACTTCGTCCAGGAAACCGGCTGGGAATCCGATGACCGCATTCGCATCTGGGTTGATGCCGACGGCACCGAACTCGACATCGTCAACACCATGGGCAGCGATATCGATGATCTCGGGATCGAAGACGCATGGACCACCGGGTTCGTCAACCTGACCGGCTATGTCAATGTCACCCTTATGATTGAGCTCGAGTCCAACTCGGCATCCGAGGCAATCTTCATCGACAACATCCTCTTTAAGACCGGCGTGCCGACCCCCGGCTCGCTCGCACTCTTGGGCCTCGGTGGTCTGGCCGCGACTCGCCGTCGTCGCTGATCACTGATCGGCATAGATGGTTCCATCACACACTCCACGACCCGTCGCCAAACTCTGGCGGCGGGTTTTTTCTGCGCTATCGTTTATGACCCAACATACGACACGGCTAGGCCGGGAGAGATCACCATGAGCACGAAGCAGGCCATTGAATGGCTCGAAGCACACGAGAACGAATCAATTGATCGCATGATCCAGTGGCTCTCGATCCCCTCGGTTGGGAATAATCCCGAATACGACGAGCAGACGCGTGCAGCAGCAAAGTGGGCTGGTGACCACCTGCGTGCATCCGGGTTCGAGATCGAACTGTGCGAAACCGGTACATCTGAGAAGCCCGGGCATCCGATCGTTATGGCGACGAGCCCGGGGGATGAGGATTACCGCGGGCCGCATATTCTGTTTTACGGCCATTACGATGTCCAGCCCGCCGACCCCTACGAGCTCTGGGAGTCCGAACCATTCACGCCGATCCGCAAGCCCGCTGAGGGTCAGGTGGGCGAGCGCATCGTCGCCCGCGGCGCGTGTGATGACAAGGGCCAGGTCATGACGTTCCTCGAAGCGATGCGTGCATTGCACGAAACAACGGGCAAGCCCGGCGGCGGCGTCCGTTATACGGTGATGCTCGAAGGCGAAGAGGAATCCGGCTCGGTCAACCTCGAGAACTTTGTGCGTGACAACGCCGAGCGCCTTGGCAAGACCAATGTCTGTGTGATCTCCGATACGGGCATGCTCGGACGCGGCAAGCCCGCGATCACCTACGGCGTGCGTGGGCTCGCATACACCGAGGTCACGCTGATCGGTCCGGATCAGGACCTGCATTCGGGTCTCTGGGGTGGCAAGGTGCCCAACCCCATCAATGAACTCACGAAGGTGCTCTCGCAGCTCTGGGATGATGATCGACGCATCACGATCCCAGGATTCTATGAGGGCGTCAAAGAACTCACAGAAGACGAGCGTGCGATGTGGCGCTCGCTCAATGTCGATGATATCGCGGCGCTGAAGGGGATCGGCTTGCCACCCGAAGCGGGAGTCGGCGAAGCGGGCTTCAGCTTCACCGAGCGAGAATGGGCCAGGCCCACCTGCGATATCAACGGCATCATCGGTGGCTACACCGGCCCCGGTGCCAAGACCGTCATCCCCTCAAAGGCCAGTGCGAAGGTCTCGTTCCGGTTGGTCGATGATCAGGATCCGAGCAAGATTGCCGAACGATTCTTCGCCTGGCTCGAAGAACGCACCCCCGCCGGTTGCCGATGGTCGCTCGAGGATTATGGCGGTGGGGCAGCGGCAACCTGTGCGACCGAGTCAGCGCCGCTGCGTGCGGCTGCCCAAGCCATCGAGGTCGGGACGGGCGTGAAACCCGCGATGATAAAGTCGGGTGGTTCGATCCCGGTCGCCGGGCTCCTCAAGGAGACGCTCGGGCTGGAGACGATCTTCATGGGCTTCGGTCTCGAGGATGATCGGGTGCACTCACCCAATGAGAAGTTCGAGCTTGATTGCTATCGGATGGGGGCACGATCACATGTCGCGATGGTCGAGCAACTGCACAATATTGCCCAGTTCGAGCAGGCATCGTCGAGCTGAGGATCATGCTGCCTGAGCGGTTGCTGCTTGGGCCTCGATCTCTTCCCCGAGTTCGGCCGCGGCCTGGCTTGCCTGTTCAACGGCTTCGATGGGATCGTCATCGAGGATCTCGATCTCGCCCTCTTCCTCAGCGATATGCCCTTGTATGCGGGCAAGATAGAGTCGCTTCTGGTATTGCAGTGTCTTGACCCGGTTGCGCAAATCATGCAGCTCGGTTTCGTGCTCGATGATGTTTGCAAAGACACGCAGCATTGCGAGTACGGTGATTGAGCTGCCGATCAGGCACATCAGGATCATGGCATTGCTGAGGGGGACCATAAAAGAAATGATCGTCGATCCCGATAAGTTTCTTTGAGGAGATGCACCGGTTTGGGACATTGATCGTAGAATATTGTGTATGACCCGCCCCACACGGTTGAGAGGGGCTCCATGCAGGAGGCATGTGCCATCGTGGGAAGCTTGGTTTTACTGCGAAAAAACGCGATTCTGTTCCTCATGCACGCCCGCTTGCTCGGGCTTGTACTCATACTGACGCACCCACTGGTGGCTCTGGGGCAGGACGATCAGGGGCAGGGTGATGAGATCCAGCTCAATGTTGCGAACTTCGGGATTGGCGGTCTGGCCCGCGAGGGTGAGTGGGCTGGGGTCCAGGTTCAGATGCAGGACCTTGGATCCAGCAGCAGGGATGTCGTGCTCCGATTGGAAATCCCCGATGAGGACGGCGATCTCACCCAGTACGATCGCGTTGTGACCGCGAACCCGGGTGTGGTGCAGAGCTTCTGGCTTTACTGTTGGCTCCCATTCAGGAGTGCCGGTTCTGAGTTTACCCTCAAGGCGTTCGAAGCGATCGATCAGGGCGGGAGCGACAACCCCGCAGAAATCGGGTTCAGGGCCGGGCGAATGCTCGGGTCCTTCCAGATATACAACCCACAGATTCAACCCGGGAGTGTGGGGCTGCTCGGTGTGCTCGGGACCTATCAACTCGGACTGGAGCAGTACGGCTATACGATCAGCGCCAATCCCTGGATGCTCTTCGGGCATGAGCTCCAACGCACCTCATCGGGATTGACGATCGACAATCTCCCAGACCGATGGCAGGGATTGCGGTCACTCGACTCCATTGTCTGGTCCACTGCGACTACAGCATCGCATGATCCGAGTCGACTCACCCCCGAGAAGGCGAGAGCCATCAGGGAATGGGTACAGCGGGGCGGGCATCTGGTTGTGGTGCTCCAGAGTTCAGGCGACCCGTGGTACCTTGGATCTCATCCGCTCCGAACGATCCTGCCCGCAATCGAGACACCGAAACGGCTCGAGGGCGTCAATCTGGAGCAGTACCGCACACTCATCACTGAGGATGCTGAAGCAACGATGCCCGCCAACGCGGTGGTGTATTCGTTTACGCCCACATCGGATGCTGAGCAGTACGAAGCGATCCCCGTCCTGAAGGGCAGAGATGG
The DNA here is from genome assembly GCA_043100965.1 of Phycisphaerales bacterium JB052. GTDB lineage: Bacteria > Planctomycetota > Phycisphaerae > Phycisphaerales > UBA1924 > UBA1924. The sequence continues at coordinate 154,971 of JBICHR010000004.1, forward strand.
CGAAACCGTCGTGACTCGTCGCCTCCTCGGCTCGGGCATGGTCACGGTAGTGGGGTTGCCACTGAGTCACGGTCAGTTGCGTCGGGTCGGGGCACCGGACCCCGAGGCGTTCTGGCACCGTGTGCTCGGTCTGCGCGGTGATGTAAAACGCCTCGATCAGATGAACCAGCAAGAGAACGGAGACGTGCAACGGCGTTCGTTGCTGAGCTTCGACGAGGGCATCAGCCGGGCGATCAGCAAGACCGGTACCGCGGTGCAGGGTGTGTTCTTCGGCGTCGTTGTGTTTGTGCTCTACTGGGTGATCGCGGGTCCGCTTGGGTATGCGTTCCTGAAGCATCGCAAGCTGACCCAGCACGCCTGGGTGGCCTTCGTGGTCAGCATCGCGGGGTTCACGACTATCGCGTGGTTGGGTGCCACGGCCATGCGACCCAAGCGAGCGAACATCTCGCATCTGACATTCATCGAGCAGGTGGCTGGGCAGGACATCCAGCGCACGCGTTCATTCTTCAGCGCCATGCTCCCGAGCTATGGAGAGGCAACGCTTTCGACCATTGATCCCGAGAACGGGAGCGGCTTTGGTGTGCAGGACAGCACCAACCTGCTGATCCCTTGGGGCTCGCCCGACACAGGATCGGTTCTGGGGGGTGGATTCCCAGATAACTCGGGATATCGCGTCCAGGCACGATCCCCCGCGGCATTGACTGTCCCCACACGAGCGACTGTCAAGTCGTTCATGAGTGATTGGGCGGGTGATTCGGGCTGGGGCATGCCGTATGTCGTCAGTGATCTCGGAGCGATCGAAGAGGCACGCCTGACTGTCGATGGTCTTGTCGTCAGCGGGCAAGTTGCGCACAATCTTCCTGCGCCACTGAAAGATGTGCGTGTGTTTGTGATTTCACGAGAAGTCCCCATCAACCGAGTTGGGCAGGAGTTTGGGCGTCGCATGATCGCACAGGCCACGGTGTACGCTCCCAGCTTCGGCGACTTGGGTTGGGAACCCGGCAAGGCGATTGAGCTCCGAGACATCACCAGCCTGGATTCGTCGGGCCGTCGGCAACTGCAGCAGAACTACTTCGAGACTGCTGTGAGATACGGTGTGGACAACAGCGGGCTGACAAGCAACCGAGGCACGCTGACCGATCGGCTGGTCGCAGGGCGCTTCATCTCGCAGTTCGAGCCCCCGCGCTTCGGCGCGGCGACGAGTGATCCTGTCGGTGATCGGCTTGCCACCCGTCGTGTGATGCACGGCTGGGATCTCGGTCGATGGTTCACCCAGCCCGCCATCATCATTACCGGTGTGATCGAGGTCGGCAAGGACAATGCCAGTGATGACGCAATGCCGACCCCGGTTTGGATCAACGGCAAGCGTGTGCCTGCCACAGGAACCACCGTGGTTACATGGATCTATCCCCTCGAGCCCGCGCCGCCCGAATATCCCGTCTTCGAACGGAGTGGCGAAGAGTTAACTCCCGACGGAAACTGATCGGTACACATGACGAAAGCGAACGCACGATGCCGATGATCGAGACCATCAACCTGACCAAACGCTACGGCGATCTGATTGCCCTCAACGCCCTCAACCTCACGATCAATGAGGGTGACTGCTTCGGGTTCATCGGGCCCAACGGCGCGGGCAAGACCACCACCATCAAGGTGTTGGCCACCCTGCTCAAGCCCTCGTCCGGCCAAGCCCAGGTCGCGGGGTTGACGATCGGATATCAGAACCGTCAGATCCGCCCGCTGATCGGGTATGTTCCCGACTTCATGGGGGCATATCAGGATATGGTGGTCCACGAGTACCTCGAGTTCTTCGCGGCCGCGTACAACATCAACGGCTCGCAGCGCAAGAAAGTCGTCAACGATGTGCTCGAACTCACCGACCTGACCTACAAGCAGACCGCCGAGGTCAACTCGCTCAGTCGAGGCATGCAGCAGCGCCTGAGCATCGCCCGCGTGCTGCTGCACGATCCCAAGGTGCTGCTGATGGACGAGCCCGCGTCGGGTCTTGACCCGCGTGCCCGCATCGAGATCCGCGAGCTGCTCAAGGAACTCAAGCGGATGGGCAAGACGATCCTGATCTCGTCGCACATCCTCCACGAGCTCGCGGAGTTGTGCAATACCGTCGGGATCATCGAGAAGGGCGAGCTGCTCTTCAACGGCTCGGTCGACGAGATCCTCCGTCGCGCCAAGGTGGGGCATGTGGTCCATATCGGGGTCGCCGAACGCATCGAGGCCGCGTCGAAGGTCCTCGAGACCATGCCCGGCGTTGAGAAGGTCGGGATCGTCCAGGGCGACGGCACGGCCCTCGGCGGCGGCTCGACCCAGCTCATCCACGCCCACTATGACGACCGCATGGGCGGCAACTACACCGATATCCCCAATGTCCTGATCAACAACGGGTTCCGGGTCACGCACTTCCAGGAGGAGCCCGTGAACCTGGAGACGGCGTTCATGCGACTGACGAAGGGGTTGGTGCAGTAGTCAGCTTTGTCTGTTCCAGCACCGCGTCATGCTCCTCTATTCGACTTGGTATCGCCGATTCAGAGCCCCGAACGCATCTTTGCGTGCTTCTTCTGGTACCATGATGCAGGCGATCATCCGCGCCAAGCAGAATCTATTTTGGAGACTCACGCATGAAAACGCTGATTTCAGCCATGCTCTTTGCCGCTGCCACTTCCGTGTGCCATGCCGCGCAGCCGACCACCGAGCCACGCCCCGTGACCGAGACGATACACGGCGAGCAGGTGACCGACAGCTACCGCTGGCTTGAAGGTGACAACAGTGACCCGCAGAACATGGGCCAGCTCACCGATGAGGTCGCCAGTTGGACCGACGCTCAGAACGGGTACACCCGCGATCTGCTCGATAACCTGCCCGGCCGCAAGGCGTTGGAAGAGCGCCTCCGTGAACTCATGGAGGTGCCCAGCATCGGCGCACCGTCGGTCTATGGCAACCGCTACTTTTACTCCAAGCGTGAGGGGACACAACCCCAAGCCGTACGCTATGTGCGTGATGGGCTCGAGGGCGATGAGCGGGTGCTGCTCGACCCGCAGCAGATTGACCCGTCCGGCCTGACAACTGTTTCATGGACCGCGCCGAACAACGACGGCTCGCTCATGGCGTTCGGCATGTACGCCTCGGGCGATGAGAACTCGACGCTCTACGTGATGAACGTGGATACCGGCGAGTGGCTGGCGGATGTCATCCCGGGCAAGGTTCGCCTCTCTGGGTGGCTGCCTGATAACTCGGGGTTCTTTTACAAGAACCTTGAGGATACCGATGACGCGTACTCCAGCGTCATGAAGCTGCACAAGCTCGGCACGCACCATCGTCAAGACAAGGTCTTGTTCCGTCAGAAGGACATCGAGTTCTTCTACGGTGATATGGGCAAGACCGATGCTGAGATCGAGGCGTTGAAGACAACGTGGGGCCCGTTCGGCGTTCCCTCAGAAGACGCGCGATGGATGGTTGTCGGGTACTGGACCGGCACGGCGGGTCTGGACATGTGGGTTGCGGACCTCGACGCTTGGTTCCGCACGGGTGTGCTCAAGCTCAAGCCGATGGTCTCCGGGAAGCTGGGTCGTACGGGCGGGATGCACTACGACGGCGATCGATTCTACATGCAGCACTCTTTCGACGCACCGAACGGGACGGTGTCGATGATCGATCTCAACAACCCTTCATTCGAAAACTGGCAGAGTATTGTTCCAGAGAGTAACGATCTCGTGATCAATGGTACCTCATTCGCCCGTGGGATCATCGCGGTAAACTATCTCGACGCGGCAAAGACCCGCATTGCTCTCCATGATATGCGTGGCGAATCTTTGGGGGATCTGGAACTGCCGGGCATCGGTTCGGGCGGCTTGAGCGTCTCGGACGATCGCACCGAAGCATTCCTGAGCTTCTCCAGCTACAACATGCCCCGCAGCATTTACCATGTCGATCTGGCCACGGGCGAGCGGGATCTGTGGGCTCGCCCCGATATCCCAGTCGACCCATCCATGATCGAGGTCAAGCAGGTCTGGTACGACTCGAAGGACGGCACGCCCGTCTCGATGTTCATCGTGCACAAAAAGGGGCTTGAACTCAACGGCAAGAACCCAACGATCCTGTATGGCTACGGCGGGTTCAATGTCTCGCAGACCCCGAGATTCTCCTCGACCCTGTTCCCCTGGTACGAGAACGGGGGCGTGTTCGCTATTGCAAACTTGCGTGGTGGCGGTGAATACGGCAACGCGTGGCACGAAGCGGGCATGCTCGACCAGAAGCAGAATGTGTTCGATGACTTCATTGCAGCTGGTGAGTGGCTCGTCGCCAATGGGTACACGAATCCAGACCAGCTCGGCATCGCCGGCGGCAGCAACGGCGGGCTCCTGACCGGTGCGGTGGTCGTCCAACGCCCCGACCTGTTCAGCGCCGTGATCAGCTCTGTGCCCCTGCTCGATATGGTCCGCTATCAGAACTTCCTGATGGCCCGCTACTGGGTGCCCGAGTACGGCACCGCCGAGAACCCATCCCAGTACGAGTTCATCAAGAAGTACTCGCCATACCACAATGTCAAGCCCGGCACCAAGTACCCCGCCGTGCTCTTCACCGCGGGCGAGAATGACATGCGTGTGCATCCCCTGCACGCACGCAAGATGGCGGCCCTGATGCAGAACGCAACCGGGTCGGATCAGAGCCAGGAACCCATCCTGCTCTGGGTCGACCGCGACGCGGGCCACGGCGGTGGCAAGCCGCTGCACCTGCGCATCCGTGATGTCGCAGATCAGCGCATCTTCATGATGTGGCAGCTGGGCATGCTCGACGAGTAGTCAAACCTTCCAAGAAACACAGGGGGCACCAAGATCGGTGCCCCTTTTTCATGGTCTATTCTTTGGTGTGTCCAAGCGTACAGAACAGATCGTGATTGTTGGGGCCGGAGCCGCGGGGCTGATGTGCGGGATCATGACCGCCCGGTCCTGCAAAGAGGCGGGCGTCAGCCCTCGCATCACCATCCTCGATGGGGCGAGGAAGATTGGGGCCAAGATCCTCGTCGCCGGCGGCGGACGCTGCAATGTGACCCACCACCGGGTGCTCCCCAAGGACTACGCGGGCGGCTCGCGAAACGCGATCAAGAGGGTCCTCAAGGCGTTCACCGAGCGTGAAACAATCGACTTCTTCGAAGACCTGGGCGTGCAGCTCAAGCAGGAAGACACGGGCAAGATGTTCCCTGTCACCGACTCGGCACAGACCGTCCTCAGCGCCCTGCTCGACGAGTGTGATCGTCTCGGCGTCCAGATTATCCAGCCCTGGCGGGTCGGCTCGATCGAACCCGATGGAGCGGGATATGTCATCCATCCCAGCGATGACCGCAACACCCCGATCCGGTGTGATCGACTGGTGCTGGCAACCGGTGGCATGGCCCTGCCAAAGACCGGCTCCGATGGTGCCGGCTACCGGTTCGCCAAGCATCTCGGGCACACCGTGACCGATCGCGTGTTCCCATCACTGGTGCCGCTGGTCGTCGATGATTCGGACACCTGGGTCAAAGACCTGTCAGGCATCTCGACCCGTGCGACCCTCGAAGTCCGCTCGGGCACGGGCAAACGCCTGGCCTCATTCACCAACGAGCTGCTCTGCACGCACTTCGGGCTGTCCGGCCCGGGTGTGCTCGATGTCAGCCGATGGTACCTCGACGCCAAGCACAATGATCCCGGCGTATCGTTGGTCATCAACTGGCTGGGCGATGAGCGTTTCGATGAACTCGACCAACAACTCCAAGCCCTCGGCAAGCGGAGCATCGCCGGCTGGTTGCGAGAACGAATCCCCGAACGACTCGCCAGAGCGCTCTGTGAGCAAGCAGGGGTTGAGCCGAGCACACCGGGGCATGGCATCTCCCGTGATCAACGACGGGCTTTGGTAAAGATGCTCGTGGAATGCCCTGTCATGATCGAACGCGACCGCGGTTTCACCTTTGCCGAAGTGACGGCTGGAGGCGTGCCGCTGTGTGAAATCTCGCCCTCGACGATGCAGAGCCGCGTTGCCGACAACCTCTGGATCATCGGCGAACTGCTCGATGTGGACGGTCGTATCGGCGGGTTCAACTTTCAATGGGCGTGGGCGAGCGGGACCGTTGCCGGTCGATCGATCGCGGATTCATTGGGATCGTCGAGCTAGGCGTGTTGCGGAGCCATCGCACGAATCGCATCGAGGAAGATGTCGATCTGTTCGGCAGAAGTGCCCGACCCGGGGCTGACGCGGACGCCGCCGTCTGAGCCCGTGCCGATCGCTTCATGGAGCAGCGGGGCGCAGTGCACGCCGCCACGAACCGCGATGCCATGCTCGGCGTCGAGTTTCGTCATCACTTCTCTTGGGTGCATGCCCTCAACATTGAACAGGACCACGGGCGTCCGCCCTTCGATCGTCGGAAGCCCGTAGATTGTCACATAGGGGATCTCGTGCAGTCCCTTGAGCACTCGATCGGTCATTGCCATCTCGTGTTCATGGACTTCGTGGGTCAATGCGTCAATCGCCGCGATCAGGCCCGCGAATCCCACGGCGTTTGAAGTGCCGGCTTCGAGTGCATCCGGAAGCTTGGTGGGCATCTCGAGGCCCGGGGCCATTGAGCCCGTGCCGCCACGGCGTTGGCAGAAGACCCGCGTCTTGTCACACTCATCGGGGTACGCACGGGGGCTGACATACAGACCGCCGGTGCCGGTAGGGCCGCGGAGCCCCTTGTGACCTGCGAGTGGGAGCAGGTCGATATCCCAGCCCTGCACATCGATGGGGAAGTGGCCTGCCGTTTGTGCCGCGTCGACCATGATCAGGATCTCGGGGTTGTGAGATCGGACCGCTTTAATGGTCTCTTCAACCGGCTGGATGGTTCCCAGCACATTCGACGCGTGGGAGAGGGTCATCAGCACGGTGCAATCGGTGCATGCATCGATCAGTTTATCGGCATGGACATACCCTTGTTCGTCGCAGGGGACGATGGTCATCGTGATAAGATCACTTGTGGCGTAACAGTGGAGCGTTCGCAGCACGGCGTTGTGCTCAATTGCGGTGGTGACCACATGGGGCTTGGTTCCGTCGCAGCGTTGCCGCATGTCGGCGCGGAGTACGCCGTGGATTGCCAGATTCAGGGCATCGGTACAGCCATGACTGAGAATCATGCGCTGGGGACACGGGGAGTTGACCAGCTTGGATAGTCGCTCACGGATTTCCTCGAGGACCTGAGATGCCTCACGGGCCAGGCGGTGCCCACCGCGGCCCGGGTTACCGGCTTTGTGGGTCAGGAAATCGACCATGGCCTCGCCGACACAGTCGGGTTTGGGCCAGCTGGTCGCGGCGTTATCGAGATAAATGAGTTGCTCTGCCATGAAGTGCCCAGTATATCCAAGTACAGGGGCGATTGGGCGTTTCGCAAGTCCGAGAGCCCTCCGCAAGTCCTTTCCCGATGCCTTCACGCGTCCGTCGGTGGGCCTTCGTTGATGACAACCACCTCCCCTTCGGTCGGCACAATGACCGAAGCATCGAACGCATCGCCCGCGGCAGCGCGAAGACGATTCATCGGCTCGTCGATCGGCTCCTCACTCAACTCATATGTCGAATGATGGATAGGGAGCAGGTAGCGTGCCCCGACCCGCTGAAACATCGCCCACGCCTGTTCTGGGGTTGCGTGCATGTGTTCCCAAGGGTCATAGGCACCGATACCAAAGACAGCCAGGTCAATCGATTCCAGATTGTCGAAGGCGCTGGTGCTGGCGGTGTCACCCGTGAAGAGCACCCGCTGGGTATCTGACTCCACGACATAGGCATTGACGCCGCGTCGACGATCGAACACTTTCCGAGCCCCCCAGTGTGCTGGGGCGATCGCGCTGATACGCATCCCCGCGTGCTCAAGTGATTCACCCGGGCTCAGTTCGATTACCTCGGCGTAGCCCTTGGGGATCAGCTTTCGGCAGCGTTTGGGCACGATGATGCCGGTTTCCGAGCTCGCGATCGACTGAAGCGTAGGGCGATCAAGGTGGTCAAAATGGGCGTGGGTGATCAGCACGAGGTCCAGCCCGCGCAAAGATTCAGGCGGCACCGGCGGGGGGGCAATCCGTGGCAGGCCAATTGTCTTCCGTCCCATGCGGAGCCCGATCCGGTCGTTGAGCACCGGGTCGACTCCAATGGTGACATCGTGCACCTGGGCGACGACCGAGGCGTGCCCCAGCCACATCACGGCCAGTTCGTGGGGCCACAGGTGGTGTAGTGCCTCGGGAATATCGACAAACGCGTGCATATTCCCCGGCTGGCGTACTGAATCATAAATTGCACGCGGGTATCGCCGAAAGCCCGACCGCATCGCACGCATGGTGCGAGAGAGGCGGGTTCGTCCCTGGGAATCTCGTGAGCTGCGTTGGTTCGTGCTCGATCGTGCCACGGTCAGATTCTATCACACTCGATTCTGATCGGTATGATGCTCTGTATGCCCACGATCGATCATCTTGTTTCCATACTCACCACGGCGGCGGTGGTGGTGCACTGGGGGATAATCATCGGGCTGGGACTTCGCATCATTCTCACCCGTAGGCCCACAGGCGTCTCGCTCGCCTGGCTCCTTCTGATCACTTCTGTTCCCTATGTCGGGGCAGGTATCTATCTGTTTGTCGGTGAGCTTTGGCTCCCCAAGCGACGCATGAAGCTCGCTCAGCTCTCCAGGACTGAGCTCAGTCAAGTGATCGATCGAATCGAGGATCAGTGGGAGATGGCGGATCATGAGCTGCCTGACCTTGCTGTTGAACTCAACGCACACGCTCAGGCCCCGTTCGGGTTGTCCGCGTTGGGTGGGAACGAGCTCAAGATCTACTCGTCCTGCAACGCGTGCCTCGATGAAATGATCTGTGATATCAAAGATGCCCAGAAGAGCGTCAGCATGCTCTTCTACATCTGGGAGTCCAAGGGCCAGATTCGCCAGATCGAGGAGGCGATGATCGAAGCGGTTCAGCGGGGAGTCGAGTGCAGGCTGCTGCTTGACAGTGCAGGCAGTAAGAAGTTTCTGCAGAGCCGGCGAGCAGTCGAACTGCAACGCGCCGGAATCGTCATCGCAGAGGCATTGCCGGCGAGCTTCCTTCGAGTCTTTTTCAAACGCATTGATATCAGGAACCACCGAAAGATTGTTGCGGTTGATAACCGCGTCGCGTATACCGGATCGATGAACATGGTCGATCCCGCTTATTTCAACGCCGGGCGTGGTGTTGGGCAATGGATCGATGTCATGGCCCGTGTGCGAGGCCCGGCCGCGCGGGTGCTGTCGATGAATCTGGCAATGGACTGGGCAATCGATTACCGGCGTGATGCGAAGATGCAGATCAGCGGGCCGATCGAATCCATACGGAACGCCGAACCCATCGGGCGTGCGGGAGACATTGTGGCGCAGGTGGTGCCCTCCGGGCCTGATCAGGCCTCGCAACTGATTCATGAGCTGCTGATCACATTGATCTATAACACCCGCAGGCGTCTGATCATCACCACGCCTTATTTCGTACCCAGCGATTCCATGCTCCAGGCGTTGATCAGCGCGGCCCATCGTGGGGTGCGGGTTTCGCTTGTGGTGCCGGAGAAAATTGATTCGGTTCTTGTGCGTCACGCATCTCGTTCATACTTCCAGGACCTTCTCAATGCTGGGGTCGAGATTCACGCCTATCGGGGCGGCCTCCTGCACGCGAAAACTGTGACTGCCGACGATGATGTGGCCCTGCTGGGGTCGGTCAATATGGACCTGCGGAGCTTCTCAATCAACTTCGAAATTAGTATGTTCATCTACAATCAGGCGACTGTGCAGGAGATGAAAGCCTTGCAAAAGTCGTATATGGATGATGCCGTCCGTATCGAGTCCCACGACTGGGAGCGAAGGCCTGTGCACAGCAAACTGCTCGAGAATGCCTTGCAGCTTCTGTCGCCGATCCTCTAATCGTATGCGGCGCAGTAGGATACGGATTTGCGGCGATTGGCTGAATGAAGAATCCCAGTGATGCATGCCAGCGTGGTTCCTGACCGAAGTAAGATGCCTCTGTGCGACCCGAATACGCCACCAAGTTGATCGATCGTGCCTCGTTGCGTGAACTGAGGTCTGGCCTCCGTGCGCAGGGACTCACGCTGGCGCACTGCCACGGTTGCTTTGATATCGTGCACCCGGGGCACATTCGGCATCTCCGTGAGGCCGCGACACTGGCTGATCGATTGATCCTCAGCATCACGCCCGACCGGTTTGTCAACAAAGGCCCCGGACGCCCGGTGTTCGATGAGGGGCTGCGGGCGGATAATCTCGCCGCGCTTTCATTCGTAGACTGGGTGCTTATCAACGATCAGCCGACGGCGACCGATCTGCTCGAAGAGCTTGCGCCCGATGTCTTTGTTAAGGGGGCCGAGTATGCAACGAATAATGACCCGAGATTCGAGCGTGAGCGGGATGTCGTCGAACGCTCGGGCGGGCGTGTTGTGTTCTCCGGTGACGATGTGGTGCATTCGTCGACCGCATTGGTCGAAGCGCTTCGTTCAATGAGCGAATACACGGGTCCGGAGTCGGGACTGATGTCGCTTGCTCAACTTCATGATCTCCGCTCCTCGACGCTCGCAAGCATTTTGCAGCGGGCCCGTGGTAAGCGTGTGCTGGTACTCAGCGAAACGATCATCGATTTATACGCCCATTGCAGTCGTCCGGAACTGGCGCAGGAACATCCGATGCTCTCGCTTTGCCCTGATCGGGAGGATCAGTTCGATGGCGGTGGCGCGGTGATCGCCCAGCACTTAGCCGCAATGGGGCTGCAGGTCACGCTCTGTACTCCGATCGGGGATGATCCAGACTCGCTGGCGTTGATTGAACGCCTCGAGCGCTCCGGGGTTGTGGTTCAACCGCTTGAAAGCAAGATGCCGTTGCCCAGGAAGGTCCGTTATCTGGTTGATGGCGAGAAGATGATGAAAATCGATTCGAGTATTCGCTATGCGCTCGATGATACAGCTGGGAGTCGGGTCATATCCCACATCAAAGCTGCTGGCGGCTACGACGCGATGGTCATCGCGGACTTTGGGCTGGGGTTATTCGCGAACAAACTCGCGTCACGCGTGATCACTGGTGCACGCGAGCAGTTGGGCATGATTTTGGGCGATGTGTCCGGGCGCAGGGCCCAGATGGGCGAGATGCGTGGAGCCGATGTGCTCTGCCCGTGTGAGGTGGAACTGCGTCAGATGTTTGATGCGGATTCGGAGCCCCTCGCTGCACTCGCATCGCACGCGATCGAGATCACGGGGGCTAAAACGCTCTGCGTTACTCGGGCCGCTGAGGGGATGCAGATTTATGATCAGCATGGCGGCAAGCACGCGATGCCCGCGTTATGTCGACACCCGGTCGATGTGCTCGGGTGCGGGGACGCGCTCCTGACCGCCATGACCGCAGCGTTGCTCGGTGAGGCGAATCAGGTGCAGGCCGGTTACATCGGTTCGCTCGCCGCGGCGATCGAGGGGGAAACACGAGGGAACCTACCGGTTTCGTCCCAGGCGATTCTTGAGCGGGCACAACAGCTGGCGGCTCATCTGGCGCTCGGGCACGCTTCGCATGCAGTTCCGTTCAATGCCGAGCCCAAGCACACATCCACGCGTGAGCTCATTCGTTGAGTTGTGAGGGCTGGCGTGCACCTGAGCTTCATCATCCCGACGCGGAATCGCGCCGCACAACTCCGCGAGACACTGCGTCGGTTGGGGGAGCTTGATGCACAACTTGGTGATCTGGCCGAACTGATTATTTTGGATAATGCGTCTGATTGCCCGGAGCCGCTGCCCAAAATGCTTCAGAACGGCATAGCGGTGACCTCGGTCCGGCTCGATCGCAATCTTAACACCGCCGCCCGCAATATCGGTGCAGAGCAGGCCCGCGGCACATGGCTCATCATGCTCGATGACGACTCGAACCCATTGGATGCCAATTTTGCGGCTGTGCTCAGGCATGTTGAATCCAATGTCGGTGCGGTTGGGGGTGAAATCATGCTTCCCAGTGGCGCTCGTGAGTCTGGTGGGCTCCCGGAAGTGATTGTCGGTTGTGGATGTGCGATCCGGCGTGATGCGTTTTTGCAAGTAGGGGGCTATGACGAATCGTTCGGGTATTACGCTGAGGAATATGACCTGTGCGCGAAGCTCATCGCGGCTGGATCTCGCATCACCCATATGCGATCGCTCCGCTTTGAGCATCGCAAGTCCACGCATGGGCGTGATTTCAATGAGATCATCTACCGGCTCGTGCGGAATAACGCGTGGGTCATGCAGCGGTACGCACCACGCGATCGCCGTGGGCGGCTGATTGACGAGACGATCGAACGCTACCGGGTGATCGCCGAGCGAGAGGATGCGCAAACAGGGTTCCAGGGTGGGCTTGAGTCCTTGCGTGATACTCTCGACGAGCAACCAGAAATGTCGTTAACGAGCGAGCAGTGGGAGCGTTTCGAGGGGCGATCCGCGGTTCGTGCAACAGTTGAAGCAAAGCTTCCGACCGATAGAGGATGTGTGCGATTGGTTGGGCCTGCTCATAGCAAGGGAAGAGTGATTATCGAAGAAGAGTTAATTGCTTCTGGTTGTACGATCAACGATACCCCGGATGCACACGCCATGGTTGCAAGTCTGTCGCCTGGACCCATGCTTGATATTCTCGATGCGCACCCGGGTGCGATGGTGCCATGGGATTTGGAAGACTTTCCTCCCCCTGATCACCCTGCCCGTACCTGAAGCGCCGGGCCCTGTTGCATACCATTGGATTCCTCACGGTACGACACAGAAAGGACCCGATTTATGCCCGATCTGAGCGTGCAGGTCAATGGCTTGAAACTCCCCAACCCCTTCGTGATTGCCTCAGGACCGCCCGGGACAAACGCGAATGTGATCGCCAAAGCCTACGACGAGGGCTGGGGCGGGGTCGTGTGCAAGACTGTCTGTCTCGAAGCCGACAAGATCATCAATGTCGCCCCGCGCTATGCCCGCATGCGTGCCGAAGGCTCAAAGGAAGTGATCGGCTGGGAGAACATCGAGCTGATCTCCGATCGCCCGATCGAGGTCTGGGAAGACGAGTTCAAGAAGCTCAAGGATGCTTATCCCGATCGGGTACTGATCGCTTCGGTGATGGAAGAGTACAACCGGGACCGGTGGGTTGAGATTGTTGAACGGTGTCAGTCCTGCGGGGTCGAAGGATTCGAGTTGAACTTCTCCTGTCCGCACGGGCTCCCCGAGCGGGCGATGGGCGCGGCGATGGGGCAAAACCCCGAGTTACTCCAAGAGGTTTGTTCTTGGGTGCGTGGTGCGACCGAACTTCCTGTCTGGGCCAAAATGACCCCCAATATCACGCATATCACCGATCCTGCACGGGCGTCGCTCGAGTCGGGCTGTGACGGCATCTCAGCGATCAACACAATCCTGAGCGTGATGGGCGTGAACCTTGAAACCCTGCGACCGGAGCCGACGGTGGAGGGGTACTCGCTGCCCGGCGGCTATTCGGGCAAGGCCGTCCGCCCGATCGCCCTACGCATGGTCATGGAACTGGCCACCATGATGCACGGCGAGCAGGGGGCCTTCCCCGATCGCTCGATCTCCGCGATCGGTGGGGTCGAGTCGGGCGAAGACGCGGCTCAGTTCATCCTGCTGGGCGCATCGACCGTGCAGGTCTGCACCGGGGTGATGATCCACGGCTACGGGCATGTCAAGAGCATGTGCCAGCAGCTCGAAGCGTTCATGGAGAAGCACGGCTTCGAGACAATCGAAGAATTCCGTGGTCATGCGTTGAGGTACTTCAGTTCGCATGCGGATCTGGTCGTACGTCAGCGCGAGGCCCGTGCGAAGAAGAGGGAAGAGCGCGTGGTCGGAAAAGACACCCAGTGGGAGGGTGACCGCTTCGTCGAGCAGTCGGATATGTTGGTTTCCAATAACTGAGCTTGGCCTGAGACGAGATCAGTCGTTTCGGGTCAGAAGTGGGTCGGCTTGCGTTTGATGAGTCGGCCTCGGCCGGGCTCGTCACCCACGAAGATCCCGTCGCGTGCCATGACCTTGCCGCGGACCGTGACGACTTCGGAGCGTCCTTTCATCTCCCAGCCCTCGAATGCATTGTAATCGACGCACGATTGCTGTGTCTTCACGCTCAGCGTGTGCGTGTGCTCGGGGTCGTAGACCACGATGTCGGCATCGGCCCCAACCGTGATCGTCCCCTTGCCCCGCAGCCCAAATATCCGGGCCGCGTTGGTCGATGCCGCCCGCACGAAGGTGTGCAGGTCGATGTGTCCGGTGCGCACACCCAAGTTGTAGAGCAGATCGACGCGTTCCTGGATCGACGGAATGCCGTTGGGGATTTTGGTGAAGTCGTCCTTGCCCATGTCCTTTTGGCCGTGGAAGTCGAACGGGGCGTGGTCGGTGCCAATGGTCGAGGTCACACCCGACGCGAGGGCGGCCCAGAGCGGGCCGTGGTTGGAGCGGTCCCGCAGCGGTGGGGACATGACGAACTTGGCCCCTTCGAACTCCGGCTGCTCTGCATAGGTGTGGTCGAGAGCAAGGTGGGGGATGACCGACTCGACCCAGATGTTGACGCCACGGGCCTGAGCCGCGCGGGCGGCTTCGATGGCCACGGCGCACGAGGTGTGCACGGCGTACACATGGGCCCCGGTCAGCTCGGCGAAGGTGGCGAGGTGATGCACGCCCTCGGCTTCGACCCGCACCGGGCGGGATGGCTCGTGCCACTCTGGTCCAGACTTGCCCTCGCCCAGCAGCTTGCGCTGCATGGAATCGATTGCAGTCGCGTTTTCGCAATGGGCGGTGGTGATGACGCCCAGTTCCTTGCCCATGGTCAGCAGGTCGAAGAGGTTTTCGTCGCTGATGTCCAGGGCCCCCTTGTAGGCCATGAAGACTTTGAACGAGGCGATCCCGTGATCGGTCACGATCGAACGCAGCTGCTCGCGGGCCAGATCATCGAAACGCACCACACCCATGTGGAAGCTGTAGTCGCAGTGACTGCGGCCATGGGCTTTGGACTGCCACTCCCCGAAGGCGTCCATTGGCTCTTGGTCCGGCGCGGGGCAGATCATCTCGATGTAGCTTGTCGTACCGCCAACGATCGCCGCGCGTGAGGCGCTCTCGTGGTCGTCCTTGGCGCTAGTCCCCATGAACGGCAGGTGGACATGCACATGCGGGTCGATGAAGCCGGGGAAGACATACATGCCACGGGCATCGATAACCTCGGTGTTATCGGGTAGTGTGGTTGGGTCGATCGATTCCTCGATGCGGGTGATCTGCTCGTCTGCGCAGTAGATGTCCGCGTGGTAGTCCGCATCGGCGGTGATGATGCGTCCGTTCTGAATCAGCAGCGTCATGTGAACTCCAGTTTTCAGACCTCGTTGGTGCGGGTGTAGGTCTCGGGTCGGCGGTCGCGGTAGAACTGCCAGACATTGCGGACTTCTTGGATCTGACCGAGATCCAGGTCGGCGATGACGACTTCGGTCTGATCACGCGAGCCCTGCGCCACGAACTGCCCGCGCGGGTCGCAGAAGTAGGAGCTGCCGTAAAACTCGCCGATGTTCCACGGCGATTCGGTGCCCACGCGGTTGATGGCACCGACGAAGTACTGGTTGGCGACGGCGTGTGCTGGCTGCTCGATGGTCCAGAGATACTCGCTCAACCCCGCCACAGTCGCGGAGGGGTTGAACACGATCTCCGCGCCGTTGAGCCCCAGTTCGCGGGCACCCTCTGGGAAATGGCGGTCGTAGCAGATGTATACGCCGATCTTGCCGAAGCGGGTATTGAACACCGGGTACCCTAGATTGCCGGGCTTGAAGTAGAACTTTTCCCAGAACCCGGGATAGAGGTGCGGAATGTGGTGCTTGCGGTACTTGCCCAGATAGTTGCCCTCGTCGTCGATGACGGCGGCGGTGTTGTAGAGGACGCCGGGCATTTCCTGCTCGTAGATCGGGACGATGAGCACCATCCCGTGCTGCTTGGCCAGGTCTTTCATCAGGGTGATCGTTGGCCCATTGGGGATGGACTCGGCGAGTGCATACCAGCGGGTATCCTGCTCGGCGGGGAAGTAGGGGCCGTAGAACAGTTCTTGCAAACAGCAGACCTGGGCCCCCTTGTCGGCGGCCTCTTTGATCAGCTCGACATGCCTGTCGATGTTGGCTTGCTTGATTTTGGGGAGATCATCTGAATCGGGCAACGCGTTCGTGGCTTGGATCAACGCGGCACGGGTCACTCTGGGCATCGGCTCGCTCCTGGTTGGGTGTGATCGATGAGGTTCAAAACCCTAGCCGGTGCACCGCCTGTTCTGCATTGGAGGGCAAAAAAACACGCACCTTGATTCGGTTCTGCTATTTTCATGTATGATGGGCACTGCAACCCGCGCACGCACACGCGGTATGAATGCTTGGCCACTCGGCCCTGTGGGACCCAATTCTGATTTTGCAACTCGAGGCTTTGTATGTTGAACAGCAAGACTCTTTGTCCAGCCACGGCTTTGGCCATGTTCTTGGGCGCGACCGCTATCGGGCAGCCGCAGGGCTACATGAACAACTCACAGCTGACGGCGCGCCTTGGCGAAATCGCCGGGAGCGACCACGCATCGCTGACCGAGATTGGCAAGAGTCTTGGCAGCCAGCCCCTCCACCTGCTGACCCTCTCGGGTCACGATGAGCCCGATGCCCAGCCAGCACTCCTGATTGTCGCGGGCATCGATGCCCAGTATCTCGTGAGCACCGAGATCGCCACGCGGATGGCGGAGCAACTGCTCGCAGAGCATGCTGAACAGCTTGAGAGCATGACGGTCTACATTGTTCCCCGGGCCAACCCAGACGGGGCGGCACGGAACATGAAAACGATGAGCATGAGGCACGCGGGCAATGCCCGGCTGGTTGACGAGGATCGGGATCGGATGCTCGATGAGGACCCGCCCGACGATCTCAACGGCGACGGGGTCATCACCATGATGCGTCGCCTTGAGCCCACGCTCGATGATGCCCCAACACACCTGGCAGATCCGGATGACCCGCGACTGAACATCGTCCCCGACAAGGGCGAGGGGCAGCGAGCCGTATTCACCCTCTACCCTGAGGGGATCGATAACGACAATGACGGGACAATGAACGAAGATGGTTTCGGAGCTGTCGATCTCAACCAGAACTTCATGCACATGTGGCCCGAGCACCAGCCGCACGCGGGGCGTTACCCGCTCTCTGAGCCCGAGTCGCACGCGCTGGCCCGGTTCGTGTTCGACCATGACAACATCATCGCGGCCATCACCATTGGCAAGCACGATAACCTGGTCAATCAGCCCGATTCCAAGAGCAAGGACATCACCGGGCGTGCCCCCAAGGGCATCGATGCCAAGGACGCGGGCCTGTACAAGGAGGCTGGCGAATGGTTCAAGGAAGCGACGGGGATGGACAGCGCCGACAAGGGCGATCCGGCGGGGAGTTTCTACTCATGGCTCTATGCCCAGCGTGGCCTGCCGAGCTTTGCGGTCCAGCCGTGGGCTCGCCCAGATGCGGACAATAGAGATGAGGATGAAAAGGGCAAGAACGACAGTAACTCAGGTGATGCGCCCAAGCGGGACGCATCCAGCGATGAACCACAGCTAACCCCATCACCGGTGGGGGACATCAGCCAGGAGACGCTCGACGAACTGACCGAGGCCTACATCGCGATGACGGGCGAGGAGCCCGACGCATCGATGATTGCTTCGATCACGCCCGAGATGGTGGAGCAGTTCGCCGCCCAGGCGGGTATCGAGGTTCGGCGCGTCAAACCGGCCGAGGCACAGCCTGAACGGGCAAACGCGCCCAAGGGCGAGAAGAAATCCAAGAAGAAGCTCAGCGAGGACGCCAAGTGGCTCGCCTACTTTGAGCAGGCGGGCATCGAGGGCTTCGTTGACTGGGAGCCCTATGACCACCCAACGCTGGGCAAGGTCGAGATCGGTGGATTTATCCCGGGCGTCAAGATCAACCCGCCGGCAACGGATCTGGACGAGCTGGCGAGTAAGCACACCGGGTTCGCGGTCAAGCTTCTCGGGTCCAAGCCCGAGGTTGAGGTGCTGGGCCCGGAGATCGAAGATCTCGGGGGCGGGCTCTACGAGGTCCGCATCGCGTTGGTTAACAACGGAGACCTCCCAACCAGCACTGTGTTCGCCCGTTCGATCCGCACCGTCAAGCCCATGGTGGTCCGGCTCTCGGCTGATGTAGACCACATCATCACCGGCCAGCGTGTCAACCGCATCTGGGGGCTCGATCAGGATGGTGGGCGATCGGAGCACCGCTGGGTGTTTCGAACTGATGACATCGGTGACGAGCGCATCGAGATCGTCGACCCACGATTCGGCAACCGCACCATCAAGCTGAGCAACTGAGCGAGCGAAAGAGAGACCACACCATGAAGAAGTTCAACACCATTCGTCGCTCGCTGATCGCCGCCACCCTGCTGGGCTGCTGCGGGCTGACCAGCACCACGGCCATTGCCCAGCAGCAGATCCCATCGAAGGTCGATGTCGCCTGGAATCGTTTCTACGACTACGAAGAAGTCACCCAGATCGTGAAGGATCTCGTGGCCGCGTACCCCGACCTGCTCAGCGTCGAGTCCTTGGGCAAGAGCGAGCAGGGGCGAGACCTTTGGGTGGTGACGCTGAATAACCCCGAGACCGGTAAGGCCGAGGACAAGCCCGCGATGTACATCGATGGCAATGTGCATGGCAACGAGGTTCAGGCCACCGAGACGGTGCTGTACGCGATCTGGTACCTCACCAAGAGCTACGGGGAGGTCGAGCAGCTGACCGACCTCGTCGATCGTGTCGCATTCTACATCGTGCCCTCGCAGAACCCCGATGGGCGTGCTGAGTGGTTTGCCAACCCCAACACACCGCACTCAGCCCGAACCGGTCAGCGGCCCACCGACAACGATTACGACGGGCAGCTCGACGAAGACGGCCCCGAGGATCTCGATGGCGATGGGCACATCACCTCGATGTGGAAGTTCGACCCCAACGGACGGTACCGACGCAACGCGCTTGATCCACGCATCATCGAGCGGGTCCCTGAGGGGGAGCAAGGTGAGCTGAGCCGGTTGGGCTCTGAAGGCATCGACAACGACGGCGACGGGCGCATCAACGAGGACGGCCCGGGCGGCTACGACATGAATCGCAACTGGGCAAGCGACTGGCAGCCAAACTACATCCAGTACGGCGCGGGCGATTACCCGTTCGATCGCAAAGAAACCAAGGCGGTTGCGGACTTCATCATCAAGCGCCCCAATATCGCTGGCGGCCAAAGCTATCACAACGCGGGCGGGATGATCCTGCGTGGGCCCGGCGCGTCGTATCTCGAGAACCTGTACTCGCGGGAAGACCGGCGCATGTACGACGAGCTGGGTAAGGCGGGTGAGGACCTGCTCCCGTTTTACAACTACTGGGTGATCCATTCGGATCTCTATACCGTCCACGGCGGTTTCGTGAACTGGCTCGCAGAGGGGCTTGGCATTGCCAGCTTTACCAACGAGCTCTGGACCGATCGACGCATCATGCCCGATCCTGATCGCGAGTTCAGTGCCGAGGAACGCATGCACTGGCAGGACCGGATGCTTTTCGGGCAGACATTCACCGACTACACCGAGTACGACCACCCCGAGCACGGCAAGGTCCTGATCGGCGGGGGCACCAAGTACTCCTCCCGTGTGACCCCGCCCTTCATGCTTGAGGAAGCATGCCATCGAAACTTCGCGTTCACGATGTTCCATGCCGACAACATGCCCGAGCTGCGGTTCAAATGGGCGGGTATCGAGAATCTCGGGGATGACCTCTGGGAGGTGACCGTTGAGATCGAGAACACCAAGCTCATCGGGAGCCGGTTGGCCATCGCCGCCAGGAATAAGATCGGGCTTCCCGACTTGCTGACGTTCGAGGGGGCTGAGGTGGTGCTGTCGGGGCAGGTCTCGGACCGGTTTGATCGCACGATGAGTCTCAATGAGCATCGCCCGGAGCGGATGCTTATCGAGCGAGGAATCAGCGGCAAGTCCACCAGCACCTTCCGGTTCCTGGTTCGTGGCGAAGCCGGGAGCATGATCAGGCTGAACTATCACGCGGAAAAGGCGCGTGATATCGAAGCTCGTATCCCCTTGCGTGAGCGAGACGCGAAGCTTGATTGATCCGAGAAGCTCGTCTGCCGCCAGGTCATTCGCGATTGGAACGCGGAGCCTCGGGCTTGAGTTTGCCCACAGGAATGATGACCGAGTGAATCAACATGCACACGCAGCGTGACAGCTGGTTTGCCCTTGCGATACAGCCAACGGTTATTCGGCGTGGGTTGATGTATGCGGTCATTGTCGGAGCCGTTCTGATCACCATCAACCACGGCGATGCCTTGCTCCGCGGCGAGCTCACACAGGGACGGCTGCTGAAGATGGCGCTGACGGTCATGGTGCCGTATGTCGTCTCGACCCTGTCGAGTGTCGGGGCGATTCGGACAAAGTCGCGGCCGATGGCATCAGAGTCGTGAGGGCTGTGTCAGTACGATTCAGTGCAAACACAGGGCTACGCGTGGTTCTGGTTTGTGTCGACGATTGCCACTCTTGCCAAGCGAGCTGCTGAATTGGAATATGGGTTGATTTGTTCTGAGTCATGCTGGTTGCGATTGCGAACCGTTACGGGACATCTCTGACACATCTGCACGGCATTCGGTCATCTGGGACGCGGGGAGTTGAGGTGCAAAAGAAAAAGTCTCGCACAAACACTTGTTTGAGCGAGACTTACGAAAGCGGGTGATCGGGATCGAACCGACGACATTCAGCTTGGGAACAAAGGAAAACGCTGAATGTTGGCATGTCCCAATTGGTCCCAGGTCGTCCCAACTCGATCCGCGACAATGACTTGGGAGCGATCGCATGGCCCGAGGGCTCGATTGAGGGCTTTGTTGCGGGGTTCTGCACTACATCAGGATGTGAACGCGCCGTCAATGACAGTTTGGCAAGGCCGAACAACATACTGACGATGTCTCTGAGTTCATTTTGTACTACACAGTCGCCGAAATTGCACTTCAAGTGTGCAGTGAGTGTCCACCATGGGATCCGCGTTACTTCGCAGATGCTCATTGTGCTGGGGCGGCACACATCGTTTAAAATGCGTGATAGCAGATGATGTTTGTAGTACGCAATTTAAGAGCCTACGAAATTCACAGGGTTTAACCAACGTTCATGGAAAGTCCGCCCGGTACTTCTACATCAACGCCCTTGTCGAACTCGTCGATATGGCACCAGCCTCGTTCGAGCAGTACCGGCACGCAGGGATCGATGACGCGATACAGGGCCTGAAGTCCATCGCGCCGCTTACCAACCACGCTGATCTCAGCAAGGCGTTGCAACTGATTCGAGATGGCCTGGACCCTCATCCCTGTTACGTCTGCGAGGTCACCCACACTGAGTTCATCGACCCGAATCAGGGCGTGGAGCAGACGGAGTCGGGTCGGATGGGCCAAGCTCTTGAAGAGGATGCTGACCCGCTCGGCTTCGAGAGCCCCGATGAGCGGGCGAGCGACCAGAGGCAGTTTCGGGCGGCAAGACTCCATGTGAGACTCCTTCAAATAAAATTCGAGTAGTTATGATCCTCGCTTGACTATTACACGATATGGTGTAATAGTCAAGGCGTCACCAAATCAAATCGATACACACGCCTGTGAAACACCACCCGACCATCTCGATTCTGCTCGCTCTTTGGTTTGGCTTGAGTGCCGGCTTTGGCCCGCGATTCCTCTGCATCTGTTCTGATGGGACAACGACCACTCAAATCGGCGAGCAGTTCTGCTGCGACGAGCCAGGTGGAGCCCCGTGCCCGACCTCCCCAGAGCGCAGCGATGACTTGGATTTCTGCGTCGTGTGCGTGGACGGTGGATGCCAGTCCACATTGGTGGAATCCGAGTCGATAGTCGCAGTTGATCGCCATGAGAAAGATACGGAAGAGGACTGGTCTCTTGACGGGCCAGGTGATCTCCTCTTACTGCGGATGGATACCCTTGCGACTCTATCGAGAGGTGCAACTCCCACTCCCCGACCTTCAGTGGTGTCGGATGTCAAGTCACCTGCTTCCCATCTTCGCACTGTGATTCTGCTCGTTTAGGACGACCTGGGATTCTGCGCAGTTCACATACTGCGATTGTTCTTCCCAGAGGCTCGGCGTGCGCCGGGCAACGTCTCTATCCGAGTGGAACACATGAGATTTACTGAACCAAAGCTGTTTTGCTGCCTGGGCGTCTCCATCCTTTTGGGCGGCTGCGCGCCGTCACCATTCGACTTCGAGCCCCCCGCCGCAAGGCCTCTCTTGCGCGACATGCCTCGTTACGAAGCACCGGAGGACCCTGATCGAGTCGGACCAGGATCGGATGTAGTCACCATCGGTGAGCAGTTGACCCTCCGCCAAGCTCTCGCGGCTGCGCTCGTACGCAACCCGCGACTTCGATCGCTTGCCTGGGAGCCGAGGATTGCGGAAGCGCGTCGTCTGCAAGCCGGGCTCTCCCCCAATCCAAGCGTCGGAATTGAGGTCGAAGACTTCGCGGGCTCTGGAAGCTTGAGTGGCTTTGATTCTGCCGAGACCACCATAGCCTTTAGCCAGCTTCTTGAGCTTGGCGGGAAGCGAGACCGCCGCGTGCGGGTCGCCGAGGGGCAGTGGGTTGTTGCTGCTCTCGACTACGAAGCACAGCGGCTGGCCGTGCTCACCGACACCGCGTCCCGCTTCGTGCGGGTGCTGGAGCTCCAGCAGCGTGTTGAGTTCGCCGTTCGCGCGCAAGCACTCGCAGAGGAGAACCGGCGCGTCATCGATCGGCGGGTGCAGGCTGGAGATGTTTCACCCATCGACGAGATCAAGGCCCGGCTCGAAAGCGAATCCACCCGCATCGCCGCAGATCGACTCAGCCGGGAACTTGAGGCCGCGAGGCGTGAACTCAGTGCGATGTGGGATGCAACCGACCCCGGCTTTGACACGGCCATCGGATCGCTGGATGACCTGATGCCTGTGCCGTTGCTCGATGCCCTGACGGATCTCGTTGAGCACCATCCGGAAGTTCAGCGTTGGATTGCAGAGACCGAGCGACGATCATCGGTGGTCGCTCTCGAACGGGCTCAAGCCGTCTCCGACGTGACGGCTGGTGCTGGCATTCGGTATGCCGAAGAGAGCGAAGATGTCGGTCTCGTCGTGGCCGTGTCCGTGCCATTGGCAATCTTCGATCGCAATCAGGGAGGAATACTGGCCGCCCGGCTCCGAGCAGCACAAGCGATCGACGAGGGGCGGGCTTCCCGACGCGATTTGGCCACCCGACTTGTTCGGGCACACGCCCGATTGACCGCCGCGTATCACGAGGCCCAGGCGATTGATGCCGCCCTACTCCCCGCGGCGAAGGACGCATACGACGCGACGCGTCGGGCCTACGACGAAGGCAAGCTCCCGTACCTCGATGTCCTCGATGCGCAGCGCACCCTTTTCGATACTGAAACCCAAAGGCTCGAAGCTCTCGCCGAATACCACGCCGCGAAGGTGCAGGTCGAGGGGCTCATCTCAGAGCCGCTGAACACCCATTCGCTCCGCGAACATTCTGATCACCCCAATCAAGGAGACACACCGTGAAACCATCACACGGCGTCATTTCACTCGTTTGCCTGTTCACAACGGCGCTCCTGCTTGGCGGGTGCGATCGCGAACAGGAAGCATCATCGGCGTCCAACGGATCACGCGCATCTGATGTGACTCAAGTCGCGCACTCGCACGAGAACGGCGAGACTTGCTTTGTGTGTGACGCTACGAAACGCGACGCCGGTCGCTTGTGGTGTACCGAGCATGCCCGTTACGAGGACCGGTGTTGGATCTGTCAGCCGCAGCTTGAGGATTCGTCCCGGCCGTATTGCGACGAGCACTATCTGTATGAGGACGAATGCCATCTCTGCAACCCGGCACTCGATGCCTCGGAGAACGCAGCCGACGAGTCGTCTGGCGGGCTCCATGGACACAGCGCTGACGAGGCCTGCTTCATCTGTGATCCGGCCAAGCGTGATGAGGGCCGCTTGTGGTGCAGCGAGCACGCTCGTTATGAAGACCGGTGCTGGATCTGCCAGCCACAGTTGGAAGACGCGGACCGGGCGTATTGCGAGGAGCACTTCCTTTACGAAGACGAGTGCCACCTGTGCAATCCCGCTCTGCTGGGAGACGCCTCGGCGACGCCCTCCCGCGATGGTGCCCCCTCTCTCTTCTGTCATGAGCACGGGGTCGATGAGATCGAGTGCGGAATCTGCCAGCCTCAGCTCGCTGGGACGCTTGAGGCTGGCGAGTCGCTGCTCGTCCGCATGCCCTCCGCGAGATCGGCAGAGCTTGCCGGGCTGACGCTTGAGCAACCGAATCGTGGCGATGCTTCAGCGTCGATCAGCTTGTTGGGCGAGGTCCGCTACAACGGGAACAGATTGGCAAAGCTCACACCGTTGGCCCCCGGTGTGATCACTGATATCCGTGTCGATGTTGGCGACCAGGTTGAAGAAGGGCAAATTCTCGCGGTCATCAACTCCGTGGCGGTGGCACAAGCGAAGTCCGCGTACCTGTCCAAGATCGCAGAGGTCGAAGCGAGAACCACCGTGTTCGAGCGTGAGCAGAAGCTCGTCAACGAGAACATTGCTGCACGCCGGGACTTCCAGGATGCCCAGGCAGCGCTCAAGCTCGCTGAGCTGGAAGTGCGTCGCACGCATCAGCAGCTCATCAATCTCGGCTTCACTGAATCGGAAGTCGCGGATATTGCGGCGGAGCAGTCGTCATCCTCGGACCTTTACGTCAGGGCACCCTTCGCTGGCAGCGTCGTCGAGCGGACCGCGGTTCTTGGCGAGGCAGCGGATTCAGAGGGCTCGCTCTTCGAGATCGCTGATTTGTCGACGATGTGGATCGAGCTCGCGGTCCCGGAAGAGCAGGCGTTTCAGATCGAGCGCGGCGGGGAGATCGTCGCGAGCGTCCGGGCTCTGCCCGAGCTGGAGATCCCCGGACAGATCACATGGATCAGCCCGCGTATCGATGAACGAACCCGGATGGTACGGGCCCGCGCGACGGTTCAGAATGATCGTGGCATCCTTCGCCATGGCATGTTCACTGAGGTCTCCGCAATGATCGGCGGCACCTCGAACTCGCTGCTTGTGCCGGGTGAAGCGGTACACGAGATCGATGGCACATCGTTCGTGTTTGTGCGGCAGGAACCGGATCTGTTCGCGGTTCGGCGTGTTGATGTCGGGCCGCGCACGGCTTCCGGCACGATCGCCATTCTGGCGGGCCTCACAGAGACTGAGTCCGTCGTGACCGGCGGCAGCTTCACGATGAAGACCGAGTTTCTCAAGTCTCGCCTAGGCGCGGGATGTGTTGACGATTAATCCGGAGTTGCCATGCTGACCCGCCTTATCGAAATTTCGCTCAAGAATAGAGTGCTCGTCATTCTGCTGTTTGCAATCGCGTGCGCTGCTGGTGTGTACCGGATGGTCCAGCTTCCTATCGATGCGTTTCCCGACACCACGCCGATCCAGGTGCAGATCAACACGGTGGCCCCCGCACTCAGCCCGGAAGAAATTGAGCAACAGATCACTCTTCCTGTCGAACTCTCGATCGGAGGGCTGCCCGGGCTTCAAAATGTACGCTCCGTCTCAAAGTTCGGTTTCTCGCAGGTCGTAGCGAAGTTCGATGATGATATCCGGATCATCGACGCGAGGCAGTACATCACCGAACGGCTCTCGGCTGTTGAGCTTCCAGACGATGTCGGAAGGCCAGAGCTCGGTCCTATTGCAACAGGTCTCGGTGAGATATTTCACTACGTCATCCGGTCCGAGACCGGTGAACACTCCATCGAAGAACTCCGGACAATTCACGATTGGGTGATCAAGCCCGAGCTTCGGAAAGTCCCGGGAGTTGCAGAGGTCAACTCGTGGGGCGGATTGGAGCGGCAATATCATGTTGTCGTCAAGCCGGAGGCCCTGATCAAGTTTGGCTTCACACTTGAGGATGTGCTTGAGGCACTGCAACGAAACAACGCCAATGTCGGCGGTGGCCAGATTGTCACCTCCGGTGAGGCGAGGGTGGTGCGAGGATTGGCTCGTGTCTCGACGATCGATGAGATCGAGAACATCGTCGTCGCATCCAGCGATGGCACGCCAGTACACATTCGAGATGTTGCAGACGTTGAAATCGGCAGCGAGATTCGCCGCGGCGCGGTTTCAGCGTACGGGGAAGGCGAGGTCGTCCTCGGCCTAGCCTTTATGCTGATGGGCGAGAACAGCCGTGTCGTGACCGAGGAACTACGCGAGCGTCTTGAGTCGCTAGCACCCTCGCTGCCGTCTGATATTGTTGTGGATGTTGTTTACGATCGGACTCTGCTCGTCGAGCAGGTCATCAAGACAGTCGAGCACAACCTTGTGATCGGTGCTGTGCTTGTGATCGTTGTGTTGCTGGTCATCTTGGGCAACATCCGCGCCGGTCTGCTTGTTGCAGTCGCGATCCCTATCTCGATGCTGTTCGCCGTGCAGGGTATGTACGAGTTCGCGATCGCCGCGAGTTTGCTCAGCCTCGGCGCGATCGACTTCGGCATCCTTGTCGATGGCTCGGTGGTCATGACGGAAGCGAACCTCCGCTCGCTGAAGGAACGCCAGCGAGAGCTTGGCCGGAAACTCTCGCCTTCCGAGCGGCTCGAATCGATCGCGAAATCTAGTGCGCGCGTGGTGCGACCCATCGTGTTCGGGATGGGCATCATCACGCTCGTCTTTGCCCCCGTGCTGACGCTTGAAGGCATCGAGGGGAAGATGTTCCGGCCGATGGCGTGGACGTTCATCTTCGCGCTCCTGGGAGCCCTGCTGGTCGCGGTGTTTCTGTCACCCGTTCTGTCGTACTACTTCCTTCCGCGTCGCGCGAAACCCAAGGACGCCATTCTGTTGAGGGGATTGGCCGGTGCATACGGCTGGGCCGTCGGCGGAGCGATTCGACTCCGGTGGGTCGTGATGCTGCTGGCCGTGGCTCTACTTGGTGTCGCGGGCTACCGGAGCACGCAGATGGGCGGCGAGTTCATCCCGCGGCTGAGCGAGGGCTCGATGGTTGTGAACACCATCCGGCTCGCTGGCGTCTCGATTGATGAGTCCGTGCGGTACAACACGCGGATCGAAGAAGTGCTGCTCGATGAGTTCCCAGACGAGATCGAGCACATCTGGAGCCGTATCGGGACGGCGGAGGTGGCGACTGATCCGATGGGGATCGAGCTGACAGACATTTTCTTATCGCTCAAGCCGCGTGCAGAGTGGACGAGAGCGGACACGCAGGCGGGTCTCGTGATCGAGATGGAAAAAACAATCTCGCAGTTCCCCGGCGTCAATATGGTGTTCACGCAGCCGATCGAGATGCGCATGAACGAGATGGTCTCAGGCATCCGATCAGACATCGGGATCAAGATCTTCGGCGACGACTTCGACGAGCTGCTCCGGATCGCCGACGACGTGCAGCGTGTGCTTCTGGACATCCCGGGTGCCTCAGATATCTCGGTCGATCAGATCACGGGGCAACCATCGCTGTCAGTTGCTGTCGATCAGTCCCGGGTTGCCCGGTACGGCGTCGCCGCCAGCGAGGTGTTGGACTTCGTTGAGGCGATCGGTGGGATCCGCGTCGGCGAGGTGTTTGAGGGCCAGCGTGTCTTCCCGCTGGTCGTCAGACTTCCGCAGACATTCAGGGAAGATGTACAAGCGGTGTCATCAGTACGCATTCCGACCGAAGGGGGCGTCGCGGTGCCACTTTCGTCGATGGCCTCGGTCGATCTCTCGGAAGGATCGGCCACGATCAACCGCGAGTGGAGCAGAAGACTCATCCGTGTGCAGTCGAACGTCAGCGGAAGAGACCCCGCATCGTTTGTCAGTGAAGCAAGGGCAGCCATTGATGAACGAGTCACGTTACCCGAGGGTTACGTGCTTGAGTGGGGCGGACAGTTTGAAAACTTGGAACGCGCCAGGACTCGCTTGGTCATCGTTGTGCCCGCGGTCCTACTCATGGTGTTCTTTCTGCTGTATTTCAGCCTGAAAAACCTGCGGGATGTTGTCATTATCTACACCTGCATCCCTTTTGCTGCTGTCGGTGCGATCTTCGCGTTGTGGTGGCGAGATATCCCATTCAGCGTCAGCGCCGCCGTCGGGTTTATCGCTCTCACGGGCATCGCCGTGCTCAACGGGCAGATCCTCATCACCGCGATCCGCGACACACTCAACACAGGCCAGCAGAGCAAGGATGCGATCATCGCGGCATCGAAGACCCGCCTCCAACCGGTGCTCGCAACAGCAATCACCGATATAGCTGGATTCATACCGATGGCGATCGCAACAGGTGTCGGTAGCGAGATCCAGCGCCCCTTGGCGACGGTGGTCATCGGCGGCATGATCACCTCGACGATCCTCACACTGTTCGTGCTTCCGGTTATCGCATCGGTATTCATGAAGCGAAGCCCGCAGGATGCTGACGCGGAACGTGATCAATGAGCGGGTGCGACTGCGCAGAGAGTGCCGTTGGGCTCGAACAGCGAACACTCATGACGCTATTGACAATTAACGGCGTGATGTTCGTCGCCGAGGTCGTCGTTGGATGGATCGCGGAGTCCACCGCGCTGCTGGCCGACTCGCTCGATATGCTGGCCGATGCCGCTGTGTACGGCATCGCGTTGTACGCTGCGAGCCGGTCTGGAGGCACACAGCGGACCGCAGCGCGAGTGAGCGGCGTACTTCAGATCGCATTGGGTCTCGGCGTTCTGGTCGAGGTCATTCGGCGGGCGGTGTTTGGCAGCGAGCCCACGAGTCATCTGATGATCGGAGCCGGGACCGTTGCTCTTGCTGCAAACCTCGTCTGTCTGCGGCTCATCGCGAAGCACCGCGACGGCGGCGCGCACATGCGTGCGTCCTGGATCTTCTCCAAGAATGATGTGATCGCAAACACGGGTGTCATCGTGGCGGGGCTTCTCGTAATGGTTTCGGGTAGCCGCGTCCCTGATCTTGTGGTTGGCTCGATTGTCGCCATGGTCGTGGTGCGTGGAGGCGTCCAGATCCTGGCGGACTCAAGGAGAAGCGAGGGTGGTCGAAACTAATTGTATTTGAATAGTTCGGGCAATGTCGGCGTTGTCCATCAGGCGATCCGGGGTCTCTGAGGAGGATCCTCCCCGATAAATTCGTCTGATCTCAAGCCACGCTCGACTGGAGCCGAGGTACACTACCACCGTGAGTAATCGTCCACTCGCCATTCTGCTTATCGCGATCATCGCGTTCCATGCCCTCGCCGGCGGCGCTGGCGGCATGGCTGTGCTGTGCCTCGGTGGGGGGCACGAGCATGCACCCGCGGAGACCGAGCACTGCGAGTCGGCCTGCGGACATGACAGCTCGTGGCCGCTGCCCGTTCCCGCGGGTGAGCACGAGCATGACTGCGGTTGTACCGATGTCGAAATCACGACCGCGGAACTTTTGACGCTTCCCCGTGGCGATGGTGGGAGTGATGTGCCGCCCGCGATCGTCATGTCTCCCTCGTGGGGTGTCGTCCTTGCGGAAACCGGCCTTGGACGCCGCGGCCCGCCGATGCCGCCGCGTTGGTTTGACCCCAGCGGGGCCCATAGGCTCGCGATCGTGGCGAGCGTTCGCCTCACCATCTGATTCCTTTCTATTCCTTCGCGCGTACCTCGACGGTGTTCTCCG
This sequence comes from Phycisphaerales bacterium JB052, assembly GCA_043100965.1. Taxonomy (GTDB): domain Bacteria; phylum Planctomycetota; class Phycisphaerae; order Phycisphaerales; family UBA1924; genus UBA1924. The sequence continues at coordinate 184,698 of JBICHR010000004.1, forward strand.
TTGCGGTGGTCATCGCATTGGATCCAGACAGGAATCAAAACAATGGACAATCTGAAACGCCCGCCTCGAACGCGGGTCATGCTGCCAGGTCTCGGCTCGGCGGTCGCCCTAATCGTGCTGGCGGGCTGCCAGTCGTATGAACGGGTGCCGCTTGAGCTTGCCGAACATCGGGCAGAGCTCGATGCACGGCTCGTTGCAACTGAACCCATCTCGAATTTCGTTGAGCGGCTCTCCGAGGCCGGCAACCAGGTGCCGGAGCGGTTCGACCCGAACGACGGGCTCTCGCCCGCAGAGGGCGAAGTGCTCGCGCTGTTCTACAACCCCGACCTCCGGCTCGCTCGGCTTGATGCCGGTGTCGCGCTCGCAACCTTCGACACTGCGGGGCTGTGGGACGATCCGCAGTTCGGCTTCGATGGCGAAGAGGTCCTCTCGGGACCGTTCAACTACGGGCTCACGCTGAGCCTGACGATCCCGATTTCGGGTCGGCTCGGCGTCGAGAAGGATCGGGCCGGGGCGACGTACGAGGCCGAGCTGCGGCGAATCGTCGATGCAGAGTGGAGCACGCGGGCCGCGGTTCGCTCGGCCTGGGCGTCGTGGTCTGTGGCGTCCGAGCGGCTCCTATTGCTGCGTGAGGTGATCGGTCAGGTCGAGCGGATCTCCGCCATTACCGACCAGCTGGAGACGGCGGGAGAACTCACGCGGGTCGAGGCTCGGCTCCTGCGGGCCGAGTTGGTCGAGACCCGGGCGGATGTCGCCGAAGCGGTGCTCGCAGAGGCCCGGGCCCGGGTCGAACTTCTCGGTTTGATGGGGCTTCCGCCGGACGCTCCGGTGGAGTTGCTGCCGGCGATTCCGCCCGCGTCGATCGCTGAGACCACCGGTGCGAACGAGCGACTCATCGAGGCGAACACCACCCTTGCGGTGCGCCGCGCCGAGTATCAGGTCGCCGAGGAGACGCTCCGCCTGGAAGTCCGCAAGCAGTATCCGGACATCACGATCGGCACGGGCTACGGGAGCGAGGACAATGACGACCGACTTCTGCTTGGTGTGTCGATACCCATACCCATCCTCAACGCCAACCGGGCGGGCATCGCGGAAGCGAAGGCTCGCCGCGATGTGGCTCGGGCCGCGGCGGAGACGACCTTCGAGCGTCTGACCCGCGACCTCGCGATGGCCCGTGCAGCGTACGACGCCTCGCGAACGCAGCGAGACGCGTTCGAGCGTGATCTCGTGCCGATGCTCGACAAGCAGGCATCCGAAGTCGAGCAACTGATCGATCTTGGCGAGGTGAACACGCTGCTCTTGCTCGAAACTGTCACTCGACGGTTCGAGGCCAAGAGCCGCCTGCTCGATCTGCGTCTGGCCGAGACCGACGCGGCGATCGAGATCACGCGCCTGCTCGGTCCGGACGAGCCGGAAATGCCGGCTCCTGTCGAGCCCGCGACCGACGAAGACACTACAACAGCAAACACACCACATACCGCCGCGCGAGGCGATACGCCCGCCGAGGAGGCATCCCGATGAACATCATGGAACGGGCGATCGCGATCGCCCTCGCGGCAGTTCTGCCGCTGACGCTGGCCGCCTGCAACAGCGCAACGGATCAACGGCAGCATGCGACCACAAACAGCCAAAGGCCAGTGAGCATTGCTCCTAATAATCGAGAAACAACCATGTCAATCACTTTACTCGGATTCGACGGCTGCCCGCTCACGCCGATTATGAAGGAGCGGCTCGAACAGGCGATAAGCATACTCGGACAAGACGTGGATCTTGTCCAGATCGACCAGCAATCTTTAGCTACATCAGACCTCCGTCGCGGGTATCCCGCTCCAACGGTACTCGTGAATGGATCTGATCTATTCGGCATGGAGGCACCGACGATGCCTTCGATGGGCTGCCGTATGTACGAAGGACCCGATGGCGTACCTTCGGTGAGCGAACTCGTCACTCGCCTCCAAGTCGCATGCGCACACATCGCGGATGGCGAAGGGGGTGAGGGATGATCCGGACCTTGATCTTTGTCCTTGTGTTCTCGATCGCCACTGTGTTCCTTGTATCCTGCGATCGATCAGATTCCAACGAGCAACGTATTGCCGAACACGGCGATGGCGACGGGCATGACCACGCCTCAGAAGCCGAAGCCGAGGCAAGCGGGTCCGATCGTGTCGCCATCCCGGCCGCGGTGCGGTCGAACCTCGGCATCAGCTTCGTCAAGGTCGAGCGCCGGCGGGTCGAGCAGACTCTCCGCGTGCCGGGTCGGTTCGAGTATCTGCCCACGGCGCGACGCGAGTACCGGACCGCCGTCCCCGGTCGTGTTGAGCTGCTCGTCGAGCAGTTCGACCGGGTCCAAGCGGGCCAACCGCTCTACCGGCTCGATTCGCCGGCGTGGCGGGAGATGCAGCAGCAACTGGCCGACGCCGAGTCACAGATCGAGCGGCTGGGTGCACGTCTTAAGACCTTTGAGCCGCTGCTCGCAGCGCACCAGCAGCACGAGGACAGCCTCCACGAGAGTGTCGCAGTCTGGAACGAGCGGGTCGAACAGTTGCAGTCGGTCCGTGAGGCGGGCGGCGGCCGCGTCGATGAGCTCGCCCAAGCCCGGGCAGCACTCGCGAGCACTCGCGCTGACCTTGCCAACGTGATGGAGAAGAAGGCGGAACTTGGAGCGAACCGGCAGCAGACCGTTGCTGATCTTCGTGCGGCCCGGTCACGCCTGGACTATCTGCTCGACGCCGCCTCCTCCGTCGTTTCCCGTTCGAGGGACGAACTCGCCCGAACCGTCGAGACGCCTCATGGGACCGAGCCTGTTTGGGCCACGATCGCCGCAATCGAGGTCACTGCGTCTGAAGCCGGCGTCGTGGAGATGTTGGGCCTGACCAACGGCTCGTGGGCGGACCAGAAGACACCCGTCGTCACCGTCGTGCAGCCCGATCGGCTCCGTTTCCGAGCGTCCGGGCTCCAAAGCGACCTGGGCGTGCTGCGGGACGGGCTCACGGCTCGGATCGTCCCCCCGACGCCGACCGCCGCGGGACGCGCCGTGCCTCTGACCGCGACGATGGACGGCACCATCTCGCTCGGGCTGGCAGGCGACCCAAACGACCGCACGCTCGAACTGTTCGTCGTACCCGATGAACTCAAGCCCTGGGCCCGACCGGGCGTCTCGGCTCAACTCGAAATCGTGACCGACGCCACGGCTTCGCCCGAACTCGCCATCCCGCTCGCCGCGGTGCAGCGCGATGGGCTCTCGCCCGTCATCTTCCGTCGCAACCCGAGCAACCCGAACGAGGCGATCCGCATGGAGGCCGACCTCGGTCTCGACGACGGGCGATGGGTCGCCCTGCTCAGCGGGCTTCGTGACGGCGATGAGGTCGTCCTCGACGGTGCTTTTCAGCTCATGCTCGCCACCAGCGGGTCGATCCAGAAGGGTGGCCACTTCCACTCCGATGGCACGTTCCACGAAGGGGAGGATTGAGCCATGTTGAAAGCCGTTATCCGCTTCTCGCTCCGCTATTCCACGCTCGTGCTCATCGCGGCGGTCATGATCGTCGGCTACGCCGGCTATCGCTTGCCGAGGATGAGCGTCGATGTGTTCCCCGAACTTAACGCGCCGACCGTCACGATCATGGCCGAGTCCGGAGGGCTCGCCGCCGACGAGGTCGAGCAGTACGTCACTTTCCCCATTGAGACCGCCGTCAACGGTATGACGGGTGTCCGCCGTGTCCGAAGCGCAAGCGCCATCGGGCTGGGAATCGTCTGGGTGGACCTTGAATGGGGCACCGACCTCTACGATGCCCGACAGCTCGTCTCTGAGCGGCTCGTCACCGCTCGCGAAAACCTTCCCGATGAGGTCGAACCATTCATCACACCGATTACGTCTATCGCGGGCGAGATCATGCTGATCTCCCTGTCGTCGCCCGACGGCTCGGCCAACCCCATGCAACTCCGCTCCTACGGCGAGTTCGAGTTGCGTAACAAAATCCTCGCGGTGCCCGGTGTCGCCCAAGTCGTCGCGATCGGCGGCGAGCTACCAGAGTATCAGGTCAACGTCGATCAGGAGCGGCTGAGGCTCTACGACCTGACCATCACGGATGTGGTCGAGGCCGCGGGCGGCGCGCACAGCACCGCGAGCGGCGGCTACTTGGTGAATGTGGACAACTTCGAGATCCCGATCCGTCAGCAGAGCCGGGTGACGCGCCCGGAGGACATCGCCAACACGATCATCAAGTATCACGAGGGCGTGCCCGTGACGATCGGTCAGGTTGCCGAGGTTATCCTCGGGCCGGCGATCAAGCGGGGCACGGCTTCTGAGGGGGGCGAACCCGCTGTCGTGCTGTCTATCCAGAAGTCACCGGGCACGAACACGCTCGCCCTGACCGACAGTCTTGATGCGCTCTTTGATCAGATCGAGCCGACACTGCCCGAGGGCGTCGTGCTCAACCGAGATGTCGTCCGACAGTCGCACTTCATCGACCGGGCGGTCCACAATGTGACCAAGGTGCTCGGCGAGGCGGTCATCATCGTGCTCGTCGTGCTCGTTCTGTTTCTGATGAATCTGCGGACAACGCTCATCACACTTACCGCAATCCCGATCTCACTGGCCGTTGGCCTCTTGATGATGGATGCGTTGAATCTCGGGCTGAATGTCATGACTCTCGGAGGGCTCACTGTGGCGATCGGCGTGCTCGTCGACGACGCAATCATCGATGTTGAGAATGTTTTCCGCCGCTTGAAGCAGAACCGGGCCTTCCCCGAGGCGGATCGGCGTCCGTTTACTGAGGTCATCTTCGACGCCAGCAACGAAATCCGACCGGCGATGGTCTTCGCGACGGTCATCATCGTCATGGTGTTCGTGCCGCTTCTCTTCCTGCAGGGGCTCGAAGGCCGGTTTTTCCAGCCCTTGGCACTTACTTACATGATCTCGATCCTTGCGTCGCTGGTCGTGGCCCTGACGGTCGTGCCCGCGATGTGCCGGTTCCTTCTCAAGGGCAAACTCGGAGGCAAGCACGAGGACCGAGACGGATTCCTGGTCCGCCTTCTGAAAAGGGCGTACGAGCCTTCACTCCGAGCGGCCATTCGGTACCGGGCGTGGGTGCTCGGCACCGCCGGTGCCGTGACCGCCGGCGCACTCCTGCTCGCGAGCACGTTCGGCAGCTCGTTCCTTCCGTCGTTCAATGAGGGCACGTTCACGGTCTTTCTGCTTGCTCCTCCCGGCACTTCGATCGTCGAGAGCGATCGGCTCGCGACGGAGGTCGAGAAGCAACTCGTCCAGATTGACGGGGTCCGTTCCGTCTCCCGGCGTACCGGCCGGGCCGAACGTGACGAGCACGCCGAGCCGGTCAGTAACTCCGAGATCGAAGTCACCGTTGATGCGGGGAGCGACAGATTCGAGGTGCGAGAACAGATCGATCGCATCCTCGGGGCCGTGCCGGGGATCACCACGATGGTTGGCCAACCCATCGAGCACCGGCTCAGCCATGTGCTGTCGGGCACGCCCGCGGCGATCGCCATCAATGTCTTCGGTGAAAATCTGACCGAGCTTCGTGATGTCGCCAAGGCGATTGAGGCCGAACTCCAAGGCCTGCCCGGCGCTCGCGATGTCAACGCCAACCGAGAGGTATTGATCACTTCTTTGCCAATCCGCTACCGCCATGCGGAACTCGCGGCGGTCGGTCTCAGCCCCGCCGACGCCGCAGAGCAAGTCCGCGAAGCCCTCTATGGTGAGGTTGTGGACACCGTCAACCAAGGTGTTCGGCAGTACGACCTCGTCGTTCGGCTCGCACCTGAGGAACGTGAGTCGTTCCGGCAGGTCCGAGACCTGCTTCTCCGTGGCCGGGGAGGGGCCACCGTTCGTTTGAGCGATGTCGCTGATATCGGTCCGGAACGATCAAGCAATCTGATCACTCGCGAGAACGCTCAACGGAAAGCCGTGGTGTCGCTCAATGTGGCCGAGGGGTCCAATCTGGGCGACCTTGTCGCCCAGGTGCAGGAGCGTGTCGATCCAATTGTCCAGCGGGCTGGCATGACCGTGTCCTACGGAGGTCAGTTTGAAGCGCAGCAGTCCGCGTCACGGACGATCCTTGTCGCGGGCATTGCCGTCGCACTCATCATGCTCATGCTGCTCCAGATCTCCACTGGTTCGATGCGGGCGGCGGTGCTCGTCATGCTCAACATGCCCCTCGCGTTGATCGGCGGCATCGCCGCGATCTACATCAGCGAGGGGGGCGGCCCGATCGCAAACACGCTCGCCCTCGTCGGCATCGAGGGCCCTTATATCCCGCCGGTGATCTCCATCGCCAGCCTTGTTGGTTTCATAACCCTCTTCGGCATCGCGGTCCGTAATGGCATCCTGCTCATCAACCACTACAACCATCTGATGCAGCACGAAGGTGTGCCGCTCGGAGAAGCCATTGTTCAGGGGTCGATGGAACGGCTTGTGCCGATCCTGATGACCGCGATCTCAGCGGCGCTCGGGCTTGTCCCGCTGGCGCTCGCCGCGGGAGAACCGGGCAGCGAACTGCTCGCGCCCCTCGCCATCGTCACCCTCGGGGGTCTGTTGACCTCCACATTCCTGAACCTGATCGTTGTTCCGGCGGGATACTCGCTCGTTTTTGGGCACAAGCCTGAGCGTCGTCCCGCTGATCACCCATCTGTGCTCACGCGTCTCGTGGGCATATTCCGCCGACCCAAGACCATCACCTCGAAGGAGTCCTGATCATGAACGACCTTTTCAAGATTCTCGCCGCCGCCAGCACGACCGTCGCGCTTTCGATCTCGCTGCCCGGCTGCGGGGAGTCCTCAGAATCAAAGTCCGCCGAGACACACAGCGCGGACGACGGTCATGATCACGCTGGTGACGGCGACGACCATGAGGGGCACGACCACGCCGAGGGTGAACACGACGATCATGACCACGGTGAGATGCGGTCTCTCGGTAGCGTGACGATCGCCGGAACGACGCTGGCGGTCTCAGTGTCCAGCGACATCCGACCATCATCGGAGGTGCACCTCGATCTCGAAGTCGAATCCGGGCCGATCCCCGCCACCGTGCGTTTCTGGATCGGCGATGAGGCCGGGACGGGCGCGCTGAAATCGAAGGCGGACGCCCACGACGACCATTTCCACGGCCAGACCGAATCGCCCTCGACGATGGACGGTGCGAGTCTCTGGATCGAGATCGAGTCCGTCAACGGAAATCGCACTGTCGGCTCGATGCCTCTTGAGGGATAAGCCATGATCGACGTGACCGCAAACGTCCATGCCGAAGCAACCGCAACTGAAGCATCGGAACTGATCTCGGACTTCGAGGGCGAATGGGAGCCATCGAACCCCGAGCACAAGGGCACCGAGGTACTGACCGAGCCCAAACAGCCCCTCCGTGATGGCCTGCGCTGGTGGCAACGCGAAGGTGTCGGTCCCTTGACCGGCGAACTCACCGCGATCGTGCACGACACGCGACCGGAACGTGCGTTCTCTTGGACCGGCGAGGCTATCTACAAGCCGTTTGGAATGTGTGTCAGGGTCAAGGAAGGCGGCGACTTTCGGATCGAGCCCAAGGGCGACGGTGTACGGCTCGTCCATCGCGTATGGGGCGAGTTTCCGAAAGGCATTGTCGGCTGGGTGATCGAACGCGTCATCGGCACACTACTCCGATTCAGGTCGGCCGCCTACCGCCACACGTTCGTCGAGCTCGAGTACTTCGCTGGGCGACTGGAGGGAAGCATCGCCCGCGGTGAGCGTCGATGACACAAGCCAACCACCACAACCACGGTGCTGATATTGGATCGAAACGGCTGGGTATCGCCGTCGCCATTAATCTGCTGCTCACCGCGGCCCAGGTCATCGGGGGCGTGCTCTCCGGGAGCCTTTCGCTGATCGCGGACGCGCTGCATAACTTCAGCGATGCAGCCGGACTGCTCCTTGCCCTGATTGCTCGGCGTATTTCCAGGCGTCCCGCGGATGAGCAACGCACCTTCGGCTACGGGCGAGCCGAGGTGGTCGGCGGCCTGATAAACCTCACCTCCATCATGGTCATCGCTGGCTATCTGTTCATTGAGGCCATCAACCGCACCTTCGACCGTCCCGAGATCGACGGCTGGATGGTCGTCATCATCGCCTGCATTGCACTGGTTGTCGATGCCGCGACGGCCGTTATGACCTACACGATGTCGAAGGAGAGCGTGAACATCAAGGCGGCGTTCCTTCACAACATCGCGGACGCTCTCGCCTCGGTGGCGGTCATTATCACCGGCACCCTGATCATCCTGTTCGACTGGTACTGGACCGACATCGTTGCGACCATCGGAATCTCGGTCTACATCGTGTGGATCTCGTGGTCGCCTATGAAGCGGTGTATCCGGATTCTGATGCAGAGTGTCCCTGATCACTTGTCGGTCGAGGAAATCAGCCAGAGCATCGAGGGCATCCCCGGCGTGGAGGCGGTTGCACACCTTCATGTGTGGCCCATTGACGAACGCATGACTTCGATCGAGGTCCGAATAGCAATGCGCGATGATGCTGAGCTTTGCGAAGCCGATGAGCTTCGTCTTCGATTGCGGAGTCACTTGGAAACCGACTTCGGCATAGGCCACATCACCATCGAAGTTCTGCCCAAATCCAGGCTTGAAGGCGAACCCCTGATCACTCCGCATTGACTAAATTTGCAAAATGTGCGGGGTGCTGGGAATAAACTTGCTGCGTGCCCGGTTCGTCAAACAGCTGAAATGCGGCTATCGTTTACTGAGCATGGTCAGAATACTTGTCATCTTGGTGCTCATCGCCAGCGGCCTCCCCCGCATCGGGATGGGGTTCGCTGCCGGTCAGGACCACTGCGGCGAGACTTCGTGCCATGTGCCCGCAGTGGAGGTAAGTTGCTGCAGGGAGCCGATCCCCCCGGCCGATTCGGACTTCGGCTGCGGCAGCGACGCGTTCTGCCCCATGAGCGAGGGACCGTGCCAATGCGGCATCTCCCCGGCGCCGGCTCCTGAACGCCTCCCTGATGCACCGCTCCCGAGGACCGATCGCGATTCGGTCACGGGGCTTCCGAACGGCCCGCCCAAGATCACTCCGGTGATCGAGCCCGATGACACGACGCCTTCGATGGCATCGCTGGTCGTCGGCCTCCGCGCGGGCAAGACCCACAACGAAGTGCAGGCCCTCTTGGGTGTTTGGCAAACGTAGAGCCCGAGTCTCGTAGGGATGGTGCGCGCTGAGCGCGTTCCGTCCCTGCTGCTGTCACTCGGACACTCGTTCTCCAATAACCCAGGAGCCATTCATGGCCGTTCGTCTCATCGCCTGCGCGGCGGGCGTCGCGGCGGTCGGATTCGGCGTCGGCTGCTCGTCGCCGTTCGATCCCACCCGCGGTCTGTCGCCCTCGTACACCCGTTCACTCACGGCTGACGCCGACTCAACGCCGCGGTCCGTGTACCGCTCCGAAGCGGAGTCCATCACCGATGCGCCGGCTCTCATCGAGGGTGCCTCGGCGGACGACTTCGTGCGCTACGCCCTCTATCACAGCCCGAGGGTTGAGTCGGCCTATCAGCGATGGGCCGCCGCGGCCGAGCGGCTTCCGCAGGTGCGTTCGCTGCCCGATCCGCGGGTGAACTTCGGGTTCTTCCTCGACGAGGTCGAGACTCGGACTGGAGCGCAGCAGGCCCGTGTCGGCGTCAGCCAATCGTTCCCCTGGCCGGGGCTTCTGAGTGATCGCGAAGACGCCGCCGCGATGGCGGCAAGGGCCGCATGGCGTCAGTTCGAGGCAGCCCGGCTCGGCGTCACCGAGCGGGTTGTCGAGACGCTGCACGAGGTCGCCTACCTCGATACCGCGATCCGCATCACAGGCGAAAACCTCGAACTGCTGAGCTCGTTCGAGGAGGTCGTCCGGGCCCGGTACCGGGTCGGCTCGGGCTCGCACCCGGAGCTCATCCGCGTGCAGGTCGAGCTGGGGCAGCTCGAAGATCGGCTCGCCCAACTCCGCGCGATGCGGCCCACCTACGTCGCGGACCTGAACGCGGCACTGAACCGCCGAACCGATGCACCGGTCGCTGAGTTTGCCGAACTCCCGGGACGGGTGGCGTCTGTTGACGGACCCGCCCTCGCCGAGATCGCGCGGCGATCCAACCCCGTGCTGCTCGCGCTCGACGAGCGGATCGAAGAGCAGCGGATCCGCACTGATGTCGCCCGGAAGGAAGGCCTTCCAGACTTCACGGTCGGGCTTGACTACATCGTCACAGATGAGGCGATCGACAGTTCGATCGCCGAGAGCGGCGACGATCCGTTTTTGCTCAGCTTCGGGATCGCGGTCCCCCTCTGGCGCGACAAGTACGACGCCGGCGTGCGAGAGGCGATCGCTCGCAGGCTCGCGGTGTCGTTCGAGCGGGCCGATGAAGCGAACCGGATCACTGCGTCGATCCAGCGTGCATGGTTCGAGCACACGGACGCCGATCGTCGCGTTCGGCTCTTTGAGACGACGCTGATTCCCAAGGCTGAGGAATCGCTGCGTGCATCGCTTGCCGGGTTCCGCACAGGCGACACGAGCTTCCTCGACCTGCTCGACACCGAGCGCACGCTGCTGGAGTTCGCGGTGTCGGCCGAGCGGGCACGCGCGGACCGCGGGCAGGCACTCGCCCGCTTGAACACGCTCGTCGGCGAGCCCGTGCCTACTGAGCCCGCCACCAGTCCCACAACTGACTCTGAATCGAATGAGGTGCAGCCATGAGCAAATTTCTGAAGCGTTTACGATCCGTGCTCGAATGGCTGTGGAAGCACACCGCCGCGGGCATCGCCGTTGGTGCGGTCGTGGTTGCTTTCATTGTCGGCTATCAGATCGGCAAGCCTGCGCCGGAACCAGCCAGCGAAGTTGTCGAGTCGGGTCACGATCACGGCGAAGCCGAATCTGGTGAGCCGCAGATGTACACGTGCTCGATGCACCCATCTGTTCGGCTACCCGACCCGGACGCGAAGTGCCCGATCTGTTTCATGGACCTGATCCCCGTCGCCGAGGACGGCGGCGAAGGCAGCGAGCTGCGGGTCACCATGAGCGAATCGGCGGCCGCGCTCAGCGAGATCGAAACCGCCCCTGTCGGACGCTTCTTCCCGACCGCCGAGGTTCGCCTCTATGGGAAAGTCACATATGACGAGACTTCGGTCGCGCGGCTGACCGCGTACTTCCCAGGTCGCATCGAGCGGCTGTTCGTGAACTATCTCGGCGTCCCGGTCGCCCGGAACGACCACCTGGCCGAGGTCTACAGCCCCGACCTGATCGCCGCTTTCGAGGAGTTCCGCCAGGCTAAGGCAGCGTCGGAGAACAGCACCGCGACGAGCGACCTCGTACGGTCTGCGACGCGCGACACCTTATCCGCGGCGCGTGAGAAGCTTCGCCTCTTCGGCATCAATCCAGAGCAGATCGCAGCGGTCGAGGACGGTTCGTTCGATGCCGACCGCCTGACCATCTTCGCTCCGATCGGCGGCGTCGTCACCCATCTCACCGTGCGCGAGGGGGACTACGTGCAGACCGGCACGCCCATCGCAACGGTCGCGGATCTGTCTCGCCTCTGGCTCGACATGGAGGCGTACGAATCGCAACTGCCGATGTTGCGCTGGGGCCAGCGCGTGTCATTCACGGTCGAGGCCCACCCTGGTGAGGTGTTCGAGGGACAGATCTCGTTCATCGAGCCGCTGATCGACGAGCGGATGCGCACCGCCGCGGTGCGGGTGGCGGTGGACAACACTGACCGTCGTCTCAAGCCTGGTATGTTCGCGTCGGCTGTCGTCCGACCCCGTGTCGCCGCTGGCGGCGCCGTCGTCTCGGACGAACTCGCCGGGCGATGGGTCTGCCCGATGCACCCAACGGTCGTCAGGGATGCGCCGGGCGCCTGCGACATCTGCGGCATGGACCTCGTCAGCGCCGAGTCCCTTGGCGTGGTCGGCGATCCGGCGTCGGTCGAAAAGCCCCTGGTGATCCCACGCTCGGCCGTGCTCTTCACCGGCGCGCGGTCGGTCGTCTACGTCAAGGTCGAGGATGCAGAGCGCCCGACGTACGAAGGCCGCGAGGTCGTCCTCGGGCCACGGGCGGGCAACTTCTACCTCGTTCGGAGCGGCCTGCGCGGGCGCGAGCAGGTCGTGGTCAACGGCGCCTTCCGCATCGACAGCGCAATGCAGATCGCTGCCAAACCAAGCATGATGACGCCGGGCGGTGGCGGGGCCGGCGCCGGACACGCCGGGCACGGAACGATGGCCGGCGACGCCATGCCTAGCCCCGTTCGAGTTCCCGTTCCCGACAGCTTTGTGTTCAGCCTGAAACCGGTGTACGCCGCCTACCTGGACGCGCAGGAGCGTCTCGCGGCCGACGACTTCGGCGGGTTCATCCAGGCGTCGGATGACCTGAAGACCGCGCTTGGTTTCGTCGATGAGATTGGGCTGATCGGCGAGCCGCTCGGCGCGTGGCGGCGCGCGGCCGCGAAGCTCCGGCTCGATCGACCCGTCACGAGCATCGAGAGCGCCCGCGTGCGCTTTGAGCCGATGAGCGAGGCCGTCATCGAACTGCAGCGCCTGTTCGGTCATCGCGGCAGCGATACATGGCACATCGCTTTCTGCCCGATGGCCTTCGACAACAAGGGTGCCCGCTGGCTTCAGCGAGGTACGGAGATCAGCAATCCCTATTTCGGCGCGTCGATGCTGACATGTGGTGACATCGGCGAGGCCTTCGAGCCTCTCAACGCTGACTCCATGAACGGTGAAGTGGAGGGTCACGACCATGAGTGACACCACGCCACGCAATCCGCAAGCCACACCGCGCGGGCCGCTGAATGCGCTGATTCGGTTCTGCCTGGAACAGAAGCTGGTGGTGGCGATCATCCTGGTCGGTACGCTCTTCTGGGGCGTGCTCGTTGCGCCGTTTGATTGGGACCTCGGGGGCCTCGCCCGCGACCCGGTGCCCGTCGACGCGATTCCGGATATCGGCGAGAATCAACAGATTGTGTTTACCGACTGGCCCGGTCGAAGTCCACAGGACATCGACGACCAGATCAGCTATCCGCTGACCGTGGCGATGCTCGGCATTCCCGGCGTGAAAGACATCCGCAGTTACTCGGTCTTCGGGTTCTCATCGATCTACATCGTGTTCGAAGACGGAATCGACTTCTATTGGTCGCGTTCGCGCGTGCTCGAGAAACTCAACTCGCTACCGGCGGGTACCTTGCCGACGGGAGTGTCGCCCGCGCTTGGGCCCGACGCCACGGCACTTGGGCAGGTGCTCTGGTACACGCTCGAAGGGCGCGACTCCAATGGCAACCCGACGGGCGGCTGGGATCCGCACGAACTGCGGTCGATCCAGGATTTCATTGTCAAGTACAAGCTCGCGGGCGTTCAGGGGGTCTCCGAGGTCGCGTCCATCGGCGGATTCGTGCAAGAGTACCAGGTCGATGTAGACCCCGACGCCATGCGCGCGGCGGACGTCTCGCTCGGGCAGGTCATCGGCGCGGTGCGGCAAAGCAATCTCGATGTTGGTGCTCGGACCATCGAGGTGAACCGGGCCGAGTACATCGTGCGCGGGCTGGGGTTCATTGAATCGGTCGAGGACCTGGAACAGGCGGCCGTGACCGCGCGGGACGGCCAGCCGATTCTCATCCGCGATATCGCCAAGGTCGCCCTCGGACCTGCCTTGCGTCGCGGGGTCCTCACCAAAGCAGGCGAGGATGCCGTTGGCGGTGTCGTGGTCGCTCGCTACGGCGAGAACCCGATGGCCACTATCCAGAGGGTGAAGGACAAAATGGCCGAGTTCGCCCCTGGCCTGCCGTCAAAAGTGCTCGCCGACGGAACCGAAAGTCGCGTGACGATCGTGCCCTTCTACGACCGCTCCGGGCTGATCAGGGAAACGCTGCAGACGCTCAACTCGGCCATAGCCCAGCAGGTGCTGGTCACGATCATTGTCGTGGTGTTGATGGTGATGCACCTGCGAAGCAGCCTACTCATCGGGGCGATGCTCCCGATCACGGTGCTGATGACGTTCATCGGCATGAAGTTGTTCCGCGTCGATGCCAACATTGTCGCGCTCTCGGGCATCGCGATCGCCATCGGCACCATCGTCGACATGGGAATCGTGCTCAGTGAGAACATCTTGCGACGGCTCGACGAGGCCGCAGCGGACGATGCGAATCGTGAGCCGACCATCGAAACGATCTATCGCGCGACGAACGAGGTGGGTAGCGCGGTCCTGACCGCCGTCGCGACGACGGTGGTCAGCTTTCTGCCGGTCTTCACGATGGAGGCGGCCGAGGGCAAGCTGTTCAAGCCGCTGGCGTACACCAAGACCTTCGCACTGATCGCCTCAATCATCATCGCCCTGACCATTCTGCCCGCGGCCGCCCATGTCCTGATGGGGTTCCGGATCCGGGCCGGGGCGGTCCGCACATTGGGAGCAGCGTCGCTCGCCGTGGCGGGTCTGGCCGTCGCGGTCTTTGTGCAGCCGCTCGTCGGGCTGATTCTCGCGGCATTCGGTGCGTTCTATCTTGGCCGTCCGTGGCTGCCAACGGTCGCGGCAAGAGGGCTCCAGTGGGCGGCGAATCTCGTGGCGGTCACCGTCGTGCTCGTCGTCTTGGCCGGCGCGTGGGAGCCGCTCGGCCCCGAACCGGGCGTGATCGGCAACTCGGTATTTATCGGTGTGATTGTCGGGGGCATTCTGCTGGCGTTCTGGGGCGTGCGTCTCGCCTTCCCGCAAGTGCTTGCCTGGACGCTGCGTCACAAGCTGATCGGTCTGTCCCCCGCACTCCTGGTCGTGCTGCTCGGTACCACGACATGGCTCGGTTTCGACCGTGTCTTCGGGTGGCTGCCAGATTCGATCCGAAGCAACGAAACAGTGGTCGAGATCGCGCACGCTTTCCCCGGCCTGGGTAGCGAGTTCATGCCTTCGCTCGACGAGGGCGCATTCCTCTACATGCCCACGACGATGACACACGCCTCGATCGGCGAGGCGACGGATATCCTCAAGGAACTCGACCGACGCATCATGAGCGTGCCCGAGGTTGAAGTTGCCGTAGGCAAGATCGGACGCGTCGAAAGCCCGCTCGACCCCGCGCCGATCTCGATGGTCGAGACAATCATCCAGTACCAGAGCGAATACCGCACTGACGACCGGGGCAGGCGGATCAACTTCCGCTACGACGATGCAGCAGGCGAGTTCGTCCGCGACGATCGGGGCGGGTTGATCCCGGACAAAGACGGCCACCCCTACCGGCAGTGGCGCGACGAGATCCAGTCCCAGCAGGACATCTGGGACGCGATCGTCGATGCCGCGGACATGCCGGGCGTGACCAGCGCCCCGAAGCTCCAGCCAATAGAGACCCGCATCATCATGCTCCAAACGGGCTTTCGTGCCCCGATGGGAATCAAGGTCTATGGCCCGGATCTCGAATCGATCGAGTCATTTGGTCTCGAGTTGGAGCGCTTGCTGAAGCAGGTGCCGAGCGTCCAACCAGCGGCTGTGTTCGCCGACCGCGTTGTCGGAAAGCCCTACCTTGAGATTGATATTGACCGGGAGCGGATCGCCCGCTATGGCCTGCGTATCGCCGATGTACAAGAGGTCATCGAGGTTGCTATAGGCGGCAAGCCGCTGACCATGACCGTTGAAGGACGGGAACGCTATCCCGTACGGGTGCGTTACCTGCGGGAGCTGCGCGACCAACCCGAGACACTCGGTGACATCCTCGTGCCCACCCCGATGGGAGCGCAGGTGCCCTTACGCGAGTTGACGACGTTGGGGTATCGACGCGGGCCGCAGATGATCAAGAGCGAGGACACATTCCTCGTTGCCTATGTGCTCTTCGACAAGATGCCCGGCGAGGCGGAAGTGTCGGTTGTGCGGGATGCGCAGGCGTTCATCCAGGAAGCGATCAATGCCGGCGATCTCGTGGTCCCTACGGGCGTCAGCTACGAGTTTTCAGGTTCGTACAAGAACCAGGTCCGTGCCGCGAAGCGGATGAGCATCGTCCTGCCGCTCTCGCTGGCGGTGATCTTCCTCCTGCTCTACTTCCAGTTCCGCAAGGTCGGCGTTACGGCTATGGTCTTCACCGGGGTGTTCGTCGCATGGGGCGGCGGGTTCCTGATGCTGTGGCTCTACGCCCAACCGTGGTTCCTCGACGCCTCACTGCTCGGCACGAATCTCCGCGAGTTTTTCCAAGTACGGGAGTTCAACCTGAGCATCGCGGTCTGGGTCGGGTTCCTTGCCCTATTCGGAATCGCCACCGACGATGGCGTCATCATGGCCACCCGCATCGAGCAATCGATGGCCGAAAGCAAGCCCGACTCGATCGAAGCGATCCGAAGAGCAGTCGTTGAAGGCGGGCGGCTCCGCATCCGTGCGGCCGTCATGACCAGCGCCACAACCATCCTCGCACTTCTGCCCGTGCTCACCAGCACCGGGCGCGGCTCGGACATCATGGTCCCCATGGCCATCCCATCATTCGGCGGCATGGCTGTCGCCTCCATAACCTGGTTCGTCGTTCCCATCCTGTACTGCTGGGTGGCCGAGTGGAAGTTCCGCTTGGCACGCTCGGCACCCAACCCTGATGTGCCACCGGCACAAGGAGATTCTGTATGAAACCCGCAACCCTTATCACGTGCCTGTGCCTTACGGCTCCCGCCCCGCTGGCGATCGCTCAACAGAGTGACCACGGCGCGCATACGCAGCAGTCCGCCGAGCCCGTGAACGCGATGTGTCCCATCGGCAAGGAGCCGGTCGTCGCCTCGGCGGGCACGATCGAATACAAGGGTCAGATCCTCGGCTTCTGCTGCCCTGGCTGCGACAAGCAGTTCATGGCGTGGGACGAGCAGCGCCGGGACGAGTTCGTCCGGGTCAGCCTCGCGGCCCAATCCACCTCCACCGCCGGGGCGCCGGACCAGCGTTCAGCGCATGGCGAGGTAGCGGACGGACCGTCGTACCCGTACACGCTCGACACGTGTCCTGTCTCCGGAGAGAAGCTCGGCTCCATGGGCAAGCCGATCGTGCGGAAGTACGACGGGCGGGAGGTCCGCTTCTGCTGCGGCGGGTGCGTCGGCAAGTTCGAGGCAGAGCAGGCGAAGTACTGGGGTGAGATCGACAAGAGAATCGTCGAGCAGCAGCTCATGCACTACCCGATCGAGACCTGCATCGTCACCGGTGACAAGCTCGGCGACGACACGATCAACCATGTCCACAACAACCGGCTTGTGCGTCTCGCGAACGCAGAGGCGGCCGTCGCGTTCAAGACGGATCCTGTAAAACACCTCGAAGCGCTCGACAAGAAGATTGTCGAGGTGCAGCTTCCCGACTACCCCATGGACACCTGCCCCGTCGGCGGCCCGCTCGGCTCCATGGGTGAGCCGGTCAACTTCATCTACATGAACCGCCTCGTCCGCTTTTGCTGCGGCGGGTGCGAGGACAAGCTCGTCAACGATCCCGCCAAGTACATGGGAGAGCTCAACGCCGCGTATGCCAATCAGCAGCGTAACGGGTACGCGCTCGATACCTGTGTTGTGAGTGGCGCACCGCTTGGGTCAATGGGCGAGCCCGTCGAGTTGGTCGCGGGCACAGAGCTTGTTCGTTTCTGCTGTGACGGTTGCTTACCGGAGTTCAAGCAGAACCCGTCTGAGTTTCTCTCGAAGCTGCCCAAGGATTGAGCATGGCCGATCACGACCAACACGACCACGGATCTGATTACGAGAAGGGCAGCCTGACGCTGACCGGTTCGATCGCGATGGGCACCGGCGTCATGATCGGCGCGGGCATCTTCGCCCTCACCGGCCAAGTCGCCGAACTCGCCGGCGGCCTCTTCCCCGTCGCCTTCATCGCCGCGGCTCTGGTCGTCGCGTTCAGCGCGTACTCGTACATCAAGGTGTGCAACGCGTACCCGTCCGCGGGCGGCATCGCGATGATCCTCAAAGAGGCGTACGGCCCGGGCGTTGTCACCGCGGGCTGCTCGCTGTTGATGTACTTCTCGATGGTCATCAACGAGAGCCTTGTCGCCCGGACCTTCGGCACCTACACGATGCGGATCTTTGGCGTGGGCTCGGACTCATGGCTTGTGCCCGCGCTCGGCGTCGGGCTCATCGTGGTCGCCTTCATCGTCAACCTGCTGGGCAATCAGGTCATCGGCGGGCTGAGCAAGATCACCGCGATCGTCAAGATCGTGGGCATCGCGGTCTTCGCTGCCACCGGGCTCTGGGTGTCGGGGCTCTCCTTCGACACGCTGACGGGCGATGGCGCGTCATCGGACG
The DNA here is from genome assembly GCA_043100965.1 of Phycisphaerales bacterium JB052. Lineage (GTDB taxonomy): Bacteria > Planctomycetota > Phycisphaerae > Phycisphaerales > UBA1924 > UBA1924. The sequence goes on from JBICHR010000004.1 coordinate 202,938, forward strand.
CTCAGGGCGGCATCACCGGCTTCCTCGCGGCCGTCGCGCTGTCGATCCTGGCCTACAAGGGCTTCACGACCATCACCAACAGCGGCGATGAGATTGAGGAGCCCAAGAAGAACGTTGGTCGATCCATCATCTTCAGCCTGCTCATCTGCACCGGTCTCTACCTGCTCGTGACGCTTGCCGTCGCCGGCAATCTCAGCGTGAACGAGATCATCGCCGCGCGAGATTCGTCCCTCGCCGAGGCCGCCCGCCCGGCGGTCGGGCAGTGGGGCGAGTGGCTGACGATCGGCCTTGCGATCGTGGCCACTATCTCCGGCATCATCGCCAGCATGTTCGCCGTCTCCCGGATGCTCGCGATGCTCACGGACATGAAGCTTGTCCCGCACAGCCACTTCGGCATGCCTGGGCGTATCCAGAAGCACACGCTGGTTTACACCGCGGCCATTGCCCTTGCGCTGACGGTTTTCTTTGACCTCAGCCGCATCGCATCGCTCGGCGCAATCTTTTACATCATAATGGACATGGCGATCCATTGGGGCGTTTTCAAGCATCTGCGGCGCGAGCTGGGTGCCCGCGGTTGGGTTCTGCTCACGGCACTCGTGCTCGACGCCGTCGTGCTCGGCGCGTTCCTGTACATCAAGCTCGCGAACGACCCTCTGGTCGTCGGCGTCTCCGTCGGCGGCATGGCCCTGATCTTCGGTGCCGAGTGGTGGTTCCTGCGGAAGGAGGCTGCATCCAATGACGCAAATGACTGAATCCCGAATCGACCCTGTTTGCGGAATGAAGGTCTCGCCCGGCAACGCGGTAGACCGCTTCGAGCACGACGGCAACGAGTACCTCTTTTGCTCGACAAGCTGTGCCGAGAAGTTTCGCGCCGATGCGGCCCACTACCTGGAGAAGCAAGACGAGGGCGCGCACCATTGCGACCATACCTGCTGCGATCTCAAGGCGAAGACCGACTCAGCAGCACGTTCCGACGGTCCGAAGGACGCCATCTACACCTGCCCCATGCATCCCGAGGTCCGCCAAGTCGGCCCCGGCGACTGCCCAAAGTGCGGTATGGCGCTCGAACTCATCGACGCGACCGCCGAGCAGGACGATACCGAGCTCCGCGACATGACCCGCCGATTCTGGATCGCGACCGTCTTCACGGCACCGCTGCTCATCTATGTAATGGGCAATATGCTCTTCGGGCATCCGTTCGAGTCGTGGATCGGTCCAGCCGTTGGTCAGTGGGCCGAACTCGCGCTGGCGACCCCCGTGGTGCTCTGGTGCGCGTGGCCGTTCTTCGTCCGGGGAGTCCGCTCGATCCGGGCCGTGCAACCGAACATGTGGACGCTCATCTCCATCGGCGTCGCGATCGCGTATGTCTTCAGCGTCATCGCAACGATCGCGCCGGGCATGTTCCCAGAAGCGTTGCGCGACGATGATGGCCGCGTCGGCGTCTACTTCGAGGCGGCAGCTGTCATCGTCACGCTCGTGCTGCTCGGGCAAGTGATGGAACTCCGCGCCCGCCGCCAGACCGGCGGGGCCATCCGCGAGCTCCTCGAACTCGCCCCACCCACCGCCCGCCGCCTCTCTGACGATGGCAACGAGGAAGATGTGCCCGTCGAGGAACTCCGTCCGGACGACCGGGTGCGCGTCCGCCCCGGCGACAAGGTTCCCATCGACGGCAGTGTCGTCGAGGGACGAAGCACGGTCGATGAGTCCATGCTCACGGGCGAGCCGGTCCCCGTGGAGAAGAGTGAGGGCGACGAGGTCACCGGCGGCACGGTGAACAAGACCGGCTCCTTCGTCATGCAGGTGAGCCGGACCGGGGCAGAAACGACACTCGCCCAGATCGTTCAGATGGTTGCGGAGGCCCAGCGTTCGCGCGCGCCGATCCAGCGCATCGCCGACGCGGTCGCGGCGTGGTTCGTTCCCGTCGTCGTCGTCGTGGCAATCATCGCCTTCGTGGTCTGGCTCCTCTTCGGGCCGTCGCCCGCGTTCAGCTACGCACTCATCGCTGCGGTCTCCGTCCTCATCATCGCGTGCCCCTGCGCGCTCGGACTCGCGACCCCCATGTCGATCATGGTCGCCGCCGGCCAAGGGGCCAAGCAAGGCGTGCTCGTCAAGAACGCCGCCGCACTGGAAGCATTTGAGAAGATCGACACCGTCGTCGTCGACAAGACCGGAACCCTGACCGAGGGCAAGCCCAAACTCGTTGCCGCCGAAGTACAGGAGGGGCACGACGAAACCCGCGTGCTCGCCCTTCTCGCCGCCGCCGAGCGAGGGTCGGAGCATCCGCTCGCGGAGGCCATCGTGACCGGACTCGAAGACCGCACCGACCACCGCTTCGATGCAACCGACTTTGACAGTCTCACCGGTAAGGGCATCGTCGCCACTGTTGACGGTGCGCGCGTCGCCATCGGCTCACCTGCCCTGATGAACGACGAGGGCGTCGATGTGAGCGGGTTGGCCGACCAGGCCGACGAGCAACGCCGCAAGGGCGGCACCGCGATGTTCGCAGCGATCGATGGGCGGCTTGCGGCCTTGCTTGCTGTCGCTGATCCCATCAAGGAGACCACCAAGGGAGCCATCGACGAGCTCCACCGCAGCGGCCTCACCGTCGTCATGCTGACGGGCGACAACAGGACAACCGCCGAGGCGATCGCCGAGCAACTCGGCATCGACCGGGTCGAAGCCGAGGTCCTTCCCGAGCAGAAAGCGGAGGTCATCCGCAAGCTCCAAGAAGAATGCCATCAGGTCGCCATGGCGGGGGACGGCGTCAACGACGCCCCGGCACTCGCCCAAGCCGACATCGGCGTCGCGATGGGGACGGGCGCGGGCGTCGCCATCGAGAGCGCCGCCATCACCCTCGTCGGCGGCGACCTCAACGGGCTCGTCCGTGCCCGCGAGTTGAGCCGTGCAACCATGCGGAACATCCGCCAGAACCTCTTTTTCGCGTTCGCCTACAACACCGCCGGCGTCCCGATCGCCGCCGGCGTGCTTTACCCCTTCTTCGGCGTCCTGCTCAGCCCGATGATCGCCGCCGCGGCGATGAGCTTCAGCTCCGTATCGGTCATACTCAATGCTCTTCGCCTTCGATGGCGATAGCATCATCTGGTAGCTATGAGATCAAAACCTGAGTTTCTAGACCCTAGAGGCGGCAGCTGCTAGTCGGACGTGAACTCAGCTTTCAACTCGGGTGCTGATGATGTGACCTCAAGCGTGTCGGCATCGATCCAGCGTCCTTCATACCGCACAAAGCTCCGTTCCGGCGAGAACCCGATCCGACTTCCCGGGTCGTTGGCCGGTGAGTGGCGTAGCAGAGTGTAAAGCAGCAAAGCACGGTCCCTGTCACTGCCCTTGTTGAACAGCAGCACCTCGTCCGGCAAGGCGATCCTCTCTCGACTGCCGAAAATAGAGTCGCTCCCTTGGATATGGCCGACAATCGAGATGGCGTCGGCCAATCCGCCTACTGCCTTGCCCAATTCTCGTGCTCGCCAGTCTCTCAACGCGGCCCGCGCGAATGCCTGTGGAAGCCTCACGTCCAGGCTGCGGAATGCGTACAGCGCGTGCTCGTAAATCGAGCCGGGGCGCTCGGCAGCAAGCGCCGCGACGGCACTCCGGTAGCTCTCAGCAGATTCATGGTCCGCTGGATCGGGGAGCGGGTCGCCGGACTCGATGAACTGAATGCGCTCGGGCTCGGGATGCTTGAGCGGATTGGAGACGAAGCCACCGATGCGCCCGTAGATGCCGGTGATTCGCTCGCGCGACATCTGCGAGGTACGTGTCGGGCAGTGGCACATGCCCATGGCGGGGTTGTAGAAGAACGTTGTGTCCGTCCCCGACGCGACGACTTTGGCGAACTCCGAGAGCTCGGAGCGGTTGTTGATGCGCGTGCTGCTGAACCACTTGGTGTTGTTGAGCAAGTGGCCCTCATCGATGTCCAGAAAGACGAACATGTGGGCCCGGTTGCCGGTCACGATGATGTGGTCGAGAGGGAACCGGCCCCAGACCGCTAGCGCAGCAGCCCAGAGCATCCCTAGCCCGATGCACTTGCCAGAGCGCTTGCCCTCCGGGTTCACCGCGGCCATCGCGTTCATGACCTCGGCCGTCTCGTTCTTGAGCCGCGGGAAGAAGCCCTGACGGTAGTAGGGCTGATTGACGATCTGGCCGAACTGGGATTCTGGGTTGTCCGCCAAAAGTTTGCGGAAGGTCGCGTCGTACTCGGCTCGAATCCGCGGGACGAAACCAGGGACAAAGCGCGTGTCCTCCTCCGCGAAATCGAGCAGCCCCCACACATCGCCGCCGGGCAGATCCTGCATGATTGTGAACGTGTAGCGGTGAAAGAACCGCTGAAGTTTATCAAGCCGTCTCTTTGGACTCAGGAGTTTGCCGTCTGGACCGTGTGCCCGCTTTTCTTCGCGCCACGTCCAAAGGGCTGGGGACATCAGGTCCGCTAGTAGGAACGCTGGGACGAGCGTGCGGGCATAGGCGTCAATCTCCAGCACAGTCAGACTGACCGCGTTGGAGAGGGCTTCGACCTCGTCGGCCGCGGTTGACGGCGAGAAGGGGTATGCGGGATTGGTCGGTGGTCGCGGCATTTGCGCATTTCGATTTTAGAGCCTACAACTGCGGAGTTGAACTCAGCGTAGATGCAAGCGCAATGGTTGTGTCAATCCCGAATCCAACCCATGGGCATGGCCTCATGGAGTGTCATCGCGCACCCCTTGCATACTATTCCATCAATCTTCTTCGATCGCTCGGGGCGTACCGAAAGAGTGCCCATTCCTCGCCTGAGAATACCCGTCGATTTTCGGGTGGGATCCGCTCGCAAGTGGAACGACTGCTGATCTTTCTGAACGAATCGTTCGTTCGGAAGGAATCCGCGTGCCGATGTGGCGCATACACAGCACCTGAACCCCTCGGGCTCCGGTCGTCCGACAGGCCTGCGGCCGGAGGGTGCAGCGGTCGTCACGCCTCTGCCGTCGGGCCCGGACTGGGCGAACCCCAACGGCGACGGCGGACCGACAGGCTTGGCATTCTCGATGATCTCTGTCGGTAATGTACCGAGGGCAACACAGCCCCCTCCTTGAACTAACGGCATAGGGCAGAAGTGAGCACCGGATCTGACCGGCCGGCCTGTCTCTGCGCGTCGCAAGACGAGACCCGGTGGTGCGGGAAGGTTCAACACGACAACAAGGAGTCGACCATGACGACGCTGACCGACGCGAGCAGCGAGCACCCGCTAGCTGAGGCGATCGTCAAGGGACTCGAGTCGCGCACCGATCAAAAGCTCGAAGCGAGCGACTTCGAAAGCGTGACCGGCAAAGGGATCGTCGCGATCGTCGATGGCGCCCGCGTCCGCGATCGATCGGGTCGCCGGTGCTCATGGCCGACGAGGGCGTCAACGCGCCGCCCCTCACGGACAAGGCGGCGAGCACCTCCGCACCGGCGGTACGTCCATGTTCGCCGTCGTCGATGGCTGACTTGCCGCTCTCCTCACGGTCGCTGACCCGATCAAGGAGACGACCCGCTCCGCGAGCGATTCCCTCCACGCCTCCGGCCTCACCGTCGTCATGCTGACGGGTGACAACAGGACAACCGCCGAGGCGATCACCGAGCAACTCGGTATAGATCGGGTCGAAGCCGAGGTTCTTCCCGAGCAGAAGACCGAGGCGATCCGCAAGCTCGAGGCCGGCATCGGCGTCGCGATGGGGACGGGCGCGGGCGTCGCTATCGAGAGCGCCGCCATCACCCTCGTTGGGGGCGACCTCAACGGGCTCGTCCGCGCACGCGAGTTGAGATGTGCGACCATGCGGAACATCCGCCACAACCTCTTTTTCGCGTTCGCCTACAACACCGCCGACGTCCCGATCGCCGCCGGAGTGCTCTACCCCTTCTTCGGCGTCCTACTCAGCCCAATGATCGCCGCCGCTGCGATGAGCTTCAGCTCGGTGTCTGTGATCGGAAATGCACTCCGATTACGATTCGTGACCGCCCGGCGCTGACAAGACTGGCCTCGGTAAGCTGTCGATTCGAGGGATGAGACACGGTGCGGCCAGTGGTCTGGCCGCCGGTGTCACACTGGGGCTTGCACTACATTTGGGGCGAACCTGCACTACATAGGGCGATATCTACCTCGAAAAATGTAGTGCGCTATCTCTTAAAATTCTTGCAACCGACTGCTGCGCATAGACTTACGAAAGCGGGTGATCGGGATCGAACCGACGACATTCAGCTTGGGAAGCTGACGTTCTACCACTGAACTACACCCGCCAGGGCGGTTTTCGACTACATTTAGCCGAAAACATCGACTACATTTTGTCGCCGGGGAGCTATCCTCAGCGTGGAGATTGTATACGGTGGCAACACGCGGGCCAAATCGACGCAGGAGAATTCCGAAGCTCTGCTACACCAAAGCCGAGGGCATCGGCTACTACGTCACATACCGCGATCCAAAGTCGGGGACGCCTCGGAAGCACCGCTTCGGGATCAAAGACAAGGACCGCCTCGCGGACGCTGAGCTGGCGTATCACCAATGGCTTGCGAGCTATTTGGAGTCCGGTCCTCCGGAGTCCAAGGGGCGTCCGCTCAAGCGTGTCCCACGGATCGCCAAGAGTGACCCGCTGAAAGTGAGTACCAAGTCCGTTTCGGGTTCGTTGCTCGAAGTTGCCTCGTCATACCTCGACTCGTTAGAGGCACGTGTTCGTGAGCCGGATGCACCGAGAGCGCGCGGGACAATCGCTCCTGCTGTCTTCAGCGACCGACGAAAACACATCCGCGATTTTCTCGCTCATATGAACAGCACCCATGGCGAGGGCAGTATCGCGAAGCTCCGTGTCACAGACCTCTCCATGAACGACGTCGAGTCGTTCAATGCTTGGGCCGTGCAGTCGGGGTACTCAGCCTCTCAGGTCAATAAGCGCATGCAGATGGTGAAAGCCATCATCGACCGAGCAGGCAGGCCTGAGCACGGAGGCCAGGTGATTGCGTGGAACTGGGATTCAAGAGATGTTTCACACGGCAAGCCTACAGAAGAGCGCACGCTGCCCGAGGTACAGCAGCTGAAGAATGTCCTGGGTGCGAGTGATCTACAACATCAAGCGCTCGTTTGGCTAGGTATCGGTCTCGGGTTCGGTCAACGAGACTTGGCATCCATCCGAGTAGGTCAGATCGATGAAGAGGCCTACGACCTTCGCCGTGGAAAGACTGGGATTCAGAGATATGGAGATACGCCGCCGCTTGTGTGGGCTTACATTTCTGAAATCAGCGATGTGTATCAGCGCCGCAAAGGGGATCTTCTCTTCCAGACGAGTCGCGGGGAGCCGATCGCTCGTGGTCGCAGTGACTCTGTCACGCAATGGTGGGGAAAGCTGCGAAAAAAGATCGGAGAAACACCGGACACACTCGGTGGCTTCTACACCCTTCGACATCTTGGTGCGACTGAGTACGGTTCTCGCAGCGGATGTTCGATCAGTGAGATGCGGCGTTGGCTTGGGCACGGAGCCAGCTCACAGATGGCCGATGTATACATGCGTCCGATCCGGCCGGAACACAGAGAAGTAATCAACTGGGTTCGCTCAAGGCTCAAGTCCAAGACTCTGGGGTCGGCCTGACGCATCGCGTGCATTGAGTGCTGCGCGAACCAGAGTTCGGATATCTTGCCTTGACAAACTCTGGTGCTCAGTCGCTCGCGTTGCTGTCACCGTTTGACTGGTAATTGGTCGCTCGTTGAAGAGTTTCCGAGCAGCGTCTTCATCAATGCTGCTGATGTGATTCCAGAGCCGCTTGCGGATGATGGTCGCAAACATCCCGCACGGGTTTCGCTCGGCACAACGCTTTGCCCTTGCCGCCGCAGAGAACACGAGCAGTGCTCCGGCCTGGCTCTTGGCGACCAGCCCTTGTTGACCCGCTAGCAAGTGAATCTCGGCCAGCCTCGCCGGGTCGCCGAGGTCTTCCGGCACGATGTGTGAGAGGCAGACCGGACTTTGGGAACCAGAATCGCGGTCTGGTTGTTTTATCTCCGAAGGAGGGTCTTGTTGGTCTCTTGGGGGTGCCAAAGCCGCTCGATTTGAGGACGTTTGGGGTGCCATTCTGTGCGGAGACCTCCAGGCGAGCTCGATGATGAACCGAGCCCCAGTGCGATGGCCCGACTTGCCGTCCTTCACCATCCTCAGCCAGTTCCTGCTGCACCACGCCGACCTTGCACGCTTGACGCTGCGTTCACCGACACTGAACTGTTCCGCGACCCAATGCGCGGTGCAATGACCGCCCGACCTGCATCGCTTCCGCTTCGAGTCGTAGTACAGGCAACGGATGGCATGACCGAACGCGGTAGCGATCTCCGCCGCCGAGCCGTGCCTGGCAAGCCAGCGGAGTATCCGCCTTGGCACCGGAACCCACCGCCTCCCGATGCCCGTGCTCCCCGTTGCCCCGGTGACCCAGACGCGCTCTCTCGACCACTCGACCACGCCGATATCGCTGAGGCGACGAACGGCTCCCCGGCACCCCTGGACTCCGGTGAGCCGGGAGAGTTCGTTCAGGTCGTAATACGGAACACGCTGCGAATCGCTCGCTGTGCGACGCTCGACCATCTCGACAATGCCGACCCATGCACGCACATCGCTGAGCTTGAGCTTCCCCGACTTGTAGCCCCGCCAGCAGGCCATCAGCGAAGCGGTCGGCACAAGGGCGAACCCACCCTCCACTTTGCCCTCTTCCATCCATGATGGCGGACGCCATCTCCTGGTTGTGGTGTTTCGTGCTTGCATTGTTCGACCCCCGTTTGTTGTGTGAGCAACGAGAGTGCGAACGCAAACGTCTTGACGACGCCATCGCGATTGCGCTAGCTTGGTGTCACCGGGCGAGAGCCAATCTCCTGGACCCTCCCAGCAGTGCTGGAAGTACCCTCGCCCGGCAGTTCCCTGTTTCTCGTTGCATACAGCATTGACCACGACGGAGTGTGTTGACCGCACGCTCCGCCGTGCTGTTGAGATGCTGCGTTTCCCGAGATCGATTGAACGATCACGGGGGCGATATGGCAAGACCAGATTGTCACGGCCTCCCGGGGTGACGGGATATCGACAGCCCGGTGTGTCGGAATACCCCTTGCCATAGATATCGAAGGCGTGCTACTCGATCAGGCATCACAACCAGGAGAGCATCATGATCGACTACCAACCACTCGCACACACCATCGTCATCGGAAACCAGAAGGGCGGTGTCGGAAAGTCCACCAACGCGTGCCATCTCGCCGCCGCGCTCGGTGAGCGGGGGCGTCTCGTGCTGCTGATCGACCTCGACCCACACGCCGGGGCAACGCGGCATCTCGGTGTAGACCCGAGCAAGTTCGCGGGGTCTCTGGAGCTGCTCACCGGAGAAGAGACCATCGAATCGCTGGCGATCCGAGAGGGCATGCCTGACGGCGTTGAACTCATCGCGTCACGCACCGAGCTCGCCGACCTGGAGTCTCACATCTCCAAGTACCTCGACGCCACACGACTGCTCGAACAACCGCTTCGGGACGCTCGCAAGAGCTACGACTACATCATCCTCGACACACCGCCCGCCGCCCGTTCTATGCCAACCATCGCCGCGTACTCCGAATCGGAGTGGATTCTGCTCTCGGCGTTTCCGCACCAGCTCTCGGTCGAGGGCTTGGGCGAAGCCTTCCGGGACATCAACGATGTCCGCCAGTACCGCAACCACAAGCTTGAAGTGCTCGGCATCCTGCTGTGCTGTGTGGACCGCCGCGTCAAGAAGAGCCGGGAGCGGGTCGAGAAGCTCGTCGCGGACGCCATCCCCGGACGAGCGATGGACACATCGATCTCTCAGGCCGCGGTGCTCCCCGAATCATCCGCACTCGGCAAGACGCTCTTCCAGCGACCGGAGCAGCAACATCACCACGTTCGGCGTCAGTACCAGAGGCTCGCGGCGGAAGTCGAGTACCGAATCAGACACCGCCGGGCATTCTTGGAAGGGCGTCTCGACCCGATCGGCTTCCGGATCGTTCGTGAGATCGAGGTCCTCCCGGCCCCGACGACGCCTCCCGAGCTCTCGGGTGCAGAGTCAGCACCGGCCAAATCATTTCTGTCCAAACTCCTCAACTAGGTGCCGTGATGCCAAAGCCACCGACAAAGCCCGGCGAGAGCAGCGCCGTCAGGCCAGACCTCAAAATCGCACGAAAGATCGCAGAGAAGACCGAGGCCCACACACTGCTCGCGATGCAGCGTGCGGAAGACCCGCACGAGTCGGTCCGGCGTGAGTTTGCACTCACGCGGTGCCTGGACCGGTTCATTGACGATGAGCTGGTGCCAAGGTTCCGCCGGATCACCGGCGTCCAGGTGAACCGGAGCACCGTGCTACGGGGAATACTGAGGGCGTTGATGGAGCGTTGGCTCATCGAGCCGCCCGACCGTCCGCCGGAGGGGCTCGCCGAAAGCGACCGCCTGGTCATCGAGGCCATCGAGAGCGTGCTCGGTTTGAACGGGCCGTATCAAATCGAGGCGTCGCCCGGCTCGCAACCCACCCCCCGCCCCCGACCGTCCACACCCAAAGCCGACGTGGATTAGCGTTGGCCTATCACGGGGCGGTGCAGGGGGACACAACTCTGCGAGGGTCTTGTTGCATGTCGTAAAGGGCTAGCGCTTTGCCCTCGTAGACATGTGCGGTTACCGACGACGGCGACGGAACGCGAAAGGCGCACCGATACCGAGCAGGGCCGCAGTTCCTGGAGCTGGCACCGGAGTCATCCAGACATCGAATCCGAGGTCACCGGTTTGCATGGTTTGACCACCAAGGGTGTTCTCTCCGAGAATCGGATCAAACTCACCAGGTGCATGCCGGAAGTCGCCCCAGAAGATGTCAGAGTCAACTCCCGAAGTGGAGAGCTCATTCCAGAGCCAGTAGTTGGTGAAGGGCGATGAGTCAGCCCAGACCGCAACGTAGTACTCACCAGGTCCGAGAATGAAGCCATCTCCATCGGTGGGATTGAGCATCACATCCCAATCCTCAGAGGTACCACCGATAAAACCCGAACCACGAAGGATCGAGTCCGAAACAGTGAGAGCCTCATCAAAGAGCTGACCATTGGTAGGATCCGATGTCGCGATTGATCCATCGAACGGATCGATCGTGATCTCCCAATCGAGAGCACTCGGATCTGTACCACTCGCTGAAGTGCCGTTACCAGTTACTCCCCAGAACTGGGAAGTTTCTGTCACCACGATCTTCTTGTGAGAGATAATGGTGCTTCCGGTACCGATCTTCGACGAGAAGTAACCTGGATTCCCCGCATACAGCGAGTCATCACCAGTAAACGCGCCACTCGTAGAAGTAGCCGCGTTGTACGCGTCGGGTGGAATGACCCCAGCCCACGCAGGTGGACCAAGCGAGAGCACAAGAAGTGCAGCAATCGCGAAGAATGAGCATCTCATTGAGCACCCCCTTGGCGGCGACGACGGAACGCAAAAGGTGCCGCGAAGCCGAGGAGAGCCGCAGTTCCTGGAGCAGGTACAGGTGTCATCCAGACATCGAAAGCGAGGTCACCTGTCTGCATGGTTTGGCCACCGAGAGTTTGAAATCCTTGAATAGGGTCGAACTCACCGAGGGCGTGCAGCGCATCAGCGAAGAAGATGTCTGACTCGACTCCCGTTGTTGAGAGCTCAGTCCAGAGGAACTCAAATGTCCCGACTGGGCGAGTTGTCCAAACAGAGACATAGTACTCACCGGGGTCAAGAACGATTCCAGCACCATCTGGGTTCAGGAGCAGATCATACTCCTGGCTCGTGTTGCCATAGAAACCATCACCCCTGTCAATGAAGTCAGTGAGTAAGAGTTCCTGATTTGCGATGGAGCCATTCAGCGGATCTGCTGTAGCTTGCGCTGGGTCAGCCGGGTCGACAGTGAAGTTCCATTCGAAGTCGAACAGCGCCCCATCTGAGACAGCAGCATTGCCAGTGACGCCCCAAAAAGTTGACTGTGAGGTCACAGTGATCTTCTTGTAGCTGATGATCGCATCGCCAATAGCGGTGTACCGACTGAAGAACCCTGGGTTATCTGCATACAGCGAGTCATCCCCAGTATACGCGCCACTCGTTGAAGTAGCTGCGTTGTACGCATCAGGTGGAACAACTCCAGCCCATGCAGGTGGACCAAGCGAGAGCACAAGTGCTGAACATGCAGCGATAACGGTTGACGTGGACGATGGTGCTTTCATGAGCGAGTCTCTCCTTGATTCAGTGCCTCGCTCACAGCGCGCACGATGATCCTCCTATGACCGATTATACACCGTAAATCGCCGTAATTACAGGGTTTTTCCTGCACGGCCTTGGGATGAATGAGCCCCTCCATCGCGTTTTCCCCTATCGGACGCTCGGTGAGGGGGTGCGGGGACATTCGGTGTCGCGTTCCGAACCGCGTCCCGGTCGCCAGGGGACCTGTCACCCGGTCCGCTTTGCTTCTTCTCTCGACCTGATTCTACAGATGGTCTCGCCTCCATGCCCGCGGTTCGCGGGCGTCGTCTCGGCGCGGCTGGTTCGTTTCCTGAGCCGGTGGGGTCCCAGGCAGGGCGAGAACCCCACCGGCCCAGGAAAGCGGTTGGTGGTCAATGACAGGAGATTGGGTATGCAAACACACACACGAAAGAAGGAAGGGAAGACCGACCAGGAGAAAGTTGAAGAGATCGCCGAGCGGTTGCTCGACTTGGAGGTCCTCGCGTGCCAGTCGGCGCTGGTTGACAATCTCTTGCGCGATGCGACGCGAGAGGGATGGACGCACGACGAGATCGAGAACCTCTGGCACGAGGCCGATGACATGTGGTTCGACGCCTGCTACGCCACACTCGCCGAGTTCGGGAGCGACACGCCGGAGCCAGACCCCTACGCGATGGACCATGGTCAGCTGCTCGAAGCGGCGGTCGGGGCATCCGACCAGGTGCTCGGTGACGGGCTGTTCTGCGCCCTGGAAGAGCACGAGCTGCGACGCGTTGTTGTGGGGTTGATCGACGAAGGGGCGATCGATGGGCTTGATACGTGGCGAGAGGCTGTACGCGACCTGCCACCGCGCGAGGTGTTCGAGTGGTGGCTTGTGACGCCGTACTTGTTGCAGAAGCTCCGCAACATCGGTGAACCGGTCATCGACAACGGGTACGGCCACTGGTGGGGGAGGACCTGCACCGGCCAGAACATCCTGCTCGACGGCACACTCCAGCTCATCGCGAGAAGGATGCTTGCGACATCGATCTTCTGATGCGATGACATCCACGCTGCGAGCACCGCGCGGGTGCTCGCAGTTTCAATGTCACACGCATCGCCGGTGACTCCATAACAGCTGCATGATTCAATTGAGTCACTTTCCAGAGGGACCGGGCGTCGAGCGGCATTCACTCGCTCTTGTGACTAGTGACCAATTCCCCTCGCTAGGTCTATCAGCTCGTACGCCCGGGCGTCCCAATGGGAGAGTGTCACATCCCAGACAAGTAAACCCATAACGCCTGTAACCGGGTGGCCAAGCTTGCCAGAAAGGATGGTGCGCTATGGCCAAAAACAACGGTAGCACTCAGAGTCGCTCACGCGACAACTCCGAGCGGAACGGGAATGGGTCCAACAGACCCTGGACCGAGCTCCGCTCAGGCATGCTCAAGGCAACGGTCTGGGAGAACTCGACGAGCACCGGTGGGACCTACTTCACCACCCAGCTTGTCAGGCTCTACCAGGACCAGAACGAGGAATGGCAGGACACGCATGGCCTCGGCCGTGATGACCTGCTGCGTGCCGCCAATCTGCTCCGCCGTGCCTTCGATGAGATCGAGGAGGAGGAGCAGTCGAGGCGGGAATCGTCACGAGGATGACCACGAGGTTCTGACCGAAACGTGGCAACGTACGAGTCAAAGGATGCTTAACCGGCAATGACTTGGACCACCCGGCCACTCTTGGTATAGAGTTGAGAGCGTCTCAATGCCGATACTTGCCAGGAAACACATGAGTAGAGACAAGGACATCCGAGGACTTCCCAAAGCCTTCCCCCCGGAACGCAACGCTGGCAGCCTGGTTCCACGGTGGATCCCTGTTGCCTACGAGTGGAATGAGCTTGAGCAAGGGAACGAATCCCCTTTGCGCATGCCCCATGACTGGGACGTGGTCTTGGTTTTTCGTGCCGATGAATCCAACTTGTCACTCGTTGAGCTCACCACGCTCGACACGCGTGTTCTCTCAAGCCCCGCTCAGGTCGCATGCGCAATCTCCATGTTCTTCGACGCCTACGCAAAGCTCCTTCCGCAGTTTGCCAGTGGCTTGCGGCCTGAGTCCGCACTCCAGGAAGGATGGACACGTGTGCACACGGCACGCGTGGTCCTCAACTGCGAGGCGAGCCAAGCTGGATTGCGCGAGGCTGATGCCATCGAAGCGAGCCTGCTCATCGGAGGCATGCTGCTTGATCTTTTTAGAGGCGGCGAGACGCAGAGTGGAGACGAATCGGACACCAAGAGGTTCATTCTGCCGCCGGGTTTGACGCCGCAACCCGACAGCCGCACCGCGTGGCGAGCTGGGGACCGCCGCGTTATCTCGCTCAAGTGGCTCACGCTCACGGTGTCGATCCAGTTAGCAGTAACCGATGCGGCAAAGTCAACTCGCGCCCGCTTTGCCCCGTTTAAGTCTGAGCTCGGAATCAGTGACGCCCTGCAACAAATGGATGAAGTCCGTCAGCAGAACCACGACTGCAAGGAATCGGCCCGAATCGCCGTTCAGACTTTCCTTGACCAAACACGCGAGTCACTCGCTCCAGATGGCCACTTCCCAACCCGCGAAGACAATCTCGCCTTTGTTCGCTCGTTCAACTTGATGCTGCGAGAGTCGGGCCTGAGAGTGGAGAACGAGGACGGTTTGCGCGGCACGCTCGTGTGTATTCGTGTCGCGGGCCAGAATGCTGGGTACTTCGTCGTTCAGGCGAAGAAGAAGGGAAAGACTGTCCGGTCCTCGGCGTCGCGTCATTTGCCGCACGTAAGCATTGTTCACGCAATCGAGCCGCCTGCCGTGTACGAGTCGGACACATCTCAGGCTCACGCGGTGAACTCGTCAGATCGCTGAGGCGACCAATCCACAAGAAGCACGTGCCAAGGGCTTGATTCGGTACGAAAATTACGCGGAACGCCCATATTTTGCTTGAATCACAGGTATGGCTAGGGTATACCTTTCTTGGTGGGAATGGTTTCCCGCCTGAATGCCGGTATTCAAACTGCGAACGGATTCGCGAATCGCTGTGCTCGGCTGAACAGGTTCTGAGCTACTGACAGCGAAGTTTCGTGTCCGAGCGGAATCAGAAGCCGTTCGGACCTGCGCGATCGGTGCGTTACCGCTCGCGTCTGTAACTCAAGGCTTCATGAAAGGAGTTCGCAATGAACTGGTACACACCTCCTCCCCCTCCCCCTCCGCCCCCTCCTCCGCCACCGCCACCGCCTCCGCCGCCACCGCCGAAGCTGTATGACCCGGTCAGCAAGCTTTGGCACCAGAACGGAAAGGGCTACTCCAACACCCCTTACTAGTCAGGGCGCTGGGCTCCACGGGCTGAAGAACTCGTGAGAGCCGAACGAGCATGGCTCCACCGGCCTAACGGTCGGTGGAGCTCTTCATGGACAAGACGGACTGCTATACCGGTCGGACGACCGGAGCGCGATCGTTGTGCGCTGACCGTGAGCCCCTCGCGAATTTCACCGCTCCGGCAGCGGGCTCTTGTCGCGTCGCTCATCGGTCGGAGCCAGGCTCGGGCGAGCCCCGACCGATGACCGCCGCGACGGCAGCATTCACATGCTCCAGCATCTCTTCAGGTCACATCAAGATCGATGTTCTCCATAACGGTGTGCAAACACCATCCGGAGGACATCATGAACGACGAATCAACCAAGCCGCTGCACACGATCAGGGATCGCTCTCTCGGCGTCTCGATTTGGGAACGCAAGGGGCGTCGCAGTCCCTACATCGAGATCACGATTTCACGCTCGTACTTCGACCGCGAGACCGAGAGCTACGGCTACACCAGCAGCCTTCGGGAGTGGCACCTGGAGCCGCTCGACGAGCTGCTCAGGCAAGCACGGGCCTGGATTCGCGAGCGAAGCGACCGAGCCGCGGACCCACCACCAGACCCCACACCCGAAACGGAGGACACCGATGGGCGGAGGTAGCAACCACTCCCGACACACAGTTCGACCCCATGACGACCAGCTCCCACGCTGGCTCAGCGTGCACCAGGTACGCCAGCTCAGCCGGTGCCGTCGGCAGACGGTCATCGACGCGATGGAGTCCGGCGAGCTCCCATTCGAGCAACGCGGGCGCAACCGCTACATCCGCCGCTTTGACTTCCTCGCCTGGGAAGAGTTCCGCCTCCGCGCCGAGTACGACCCGAATCCGGCTCGTATCCGGGCCGACCTCTCTGACTTGCTTTGAGCCCATTTCCGCCCGTCGGTTGCACAGCAACCTCAAGAGAGACCTATCACACCTGTTGCACCTCAGTGCCTACGGAGACGCTCTTGAATCGCGTCTGGTGGTATCGAAATCGCTGATATTGCCGTATACGCCCGTATACGTGGCATGTGTAATCACTTGTGAATGCAACGCCTACGTGCAGGCGGTGCCCGCATGACCAACTCGATGGTCAATCTCACGGCACGCGTATCTCACGATGTGCTCGACCGTCTCGACGAGCTCGCGCGGCAGGCCGGGCAGACCCGCAGCGAGTATCTCCGGGACCTCGTCGAGCAGCATCTAGATGGGCCGGATGACACCGGCAGAGACCACGAGTTCGGGGCCGAGTTCTTCGCCATCAAGCAGGAGCTGGCAACGCTCAAGCAGG
This sequence comes from Phycisphaerales bacterium JB052, assembly GCA_043100965.1. GTDB lineage: Bacteria > Planctomycetota > Phycisphaerae > Phycisphaerales > UBA1924 > UBA1924. Next base: position 219,765 of record JBICHR010000004.1, read on the forward strand.
CGGTCGGACAGGTGCTGGTCACGGTCCTCATGAACATGCCGGACGAGGGAGGGAGCAGGCTCGCCGAGGCTGAAGCTCGGGACCTTGTCGCTCACATGCTGAGGTTGGGGAGGGATCGCTGATGCTCTCGATCAGCCCAATTGGCGTGGGGCAAGTTGCCTATTTCATGCGGTTCGCTCGCGATAGCTACTACGCCAGAGATGCCACTGATAAGGGCAAATGGCTGGGTTTGGGTGCCGCCGCACTCGGGCTTGTTGGGACCGTGCGGGCTGATGACCTGAAACGAGTGTTCGAGGGGTATCACCCAGACGGAAAAGAGCTTGTCCAGAACGCGGGTGCACCAGACCGCCAGGCGGCCCTGGACCTGACATTCAGCGCTGAGAAGAGCGTTTCGATGCTGTCGGAGATTGCTCCTCAGGTCGATCGAACTGAGATCGAGCAGGCTCACAACGCGGCAGTCGAGACGGCGCTCGAATACCTTCAGGATACCTCGATCTGGACACGGCGAGGCAAGGGGGGCGTCAAGCTGGAGCCCACGAGCCTCGTGGCGGCTGTATTCACACACCACACGTCGCGCAACCTCGACCCGAACCTCCACACCCATGTGCTGCTGCTGAATATCGGTGTCCGCGCAGACGGGACGACCGGGACGATTCGTACATCGGACCTCTTTCATCACAAGATGGTGGCCGGTGCGATCTACCGCGCACAGTTGGCCTATGAGCTGACACGTCTCGGGTACGAGATCGAGTCGGGGGATCGCGGGCTCTTCCGCATTCGCGGTGTGCCCGACGAGGTGCGTGACGCGTTCTCTTCACGTCGCAAGGAAATTGAGCAGGCTGTTGACCCCGCATTCCACGCAGACGCCAAGACGATGGCCAAGGCAACGCTCGCGACTCGGCCTGCGAAGAAGCATGAAGACCTCGAAGCGCTCCGTGCTGGTTGGCGAACGAAGCTCGATGAACTCGGGTGGTCACTGGATAACCTGCCTCGTCGAGCTCGGCATCTTGAATCAGATCAAGCACGCAAAGAGCGTCTCGATCAACTGATCGCGAAGGGCTTGGCGGAGACACCCAGCCTTGGCTTTGAACAGGACCAGCATTCCCTCGTTGACCAGAAACCAGCGTTCGCTGAACGCGACCTCGTGCGGTATCTCGCAGAGCACGCGACCGACGGAGCGTTCAACGCGCATGACATCATGGGGGCAGTCCAGAACGAGCTCGCTCGTCAAGCCGGACCCGTTCGGCTGGGCCGGGACAACCCCTACGACATCTGGGCAACACACCCAACACTGAAAAACGAACGAGCGGTGACCAATGATGTGGCCACGCTGAGTCGCACTCGCTGGGGTGGAATCGATTTCCGTCAACAGAAGAAGATGCTTCGAGAGGCCCATGCACAGAGGCTCACCGATGACGCTATGGCGGCGATGGCGACGCTCACATCACCCGGCGCGTCGATCAGCATCCTCCAGGGGCGAGCGGGTACGGGGAAGACAACGCTGCTTGATCATGTGAATCGCGCGCTGGTCGCGTCGGGATACACGGTCATCGGAGCTGCACCCTCCGCAAGAGCCGCACAAGAACTGGAACACGGGGCGGGCATAGCCACGAAGACGGTTGCCTCACGACTCCTCCAGCTACAGCGGTCTCGCTCGAAGCGCCTTCGGGGCAATGGAAAGAATCTGGTCCGAGCTACCAGGGAGAAGACGACGTCCGCGTCTCGATCCTTCGACCTCGACTCGAAGACCGTCCTGGTTCTTGATGAGTCATCGATGGTCTCGACCCAAGACCTGATGCCGCTGATCCGGCACGCCAAGGAGCGAAACGCGAAGGTGATTCTCACCGGGGATGTACGTCAGCTACCCGCTGTTCGAGGAGCGAGCCCATTCGCGCGTCTGATTCAGATGCTTGGGTCTGTAGAGCTGACGCAGAACCATCGTCAGAGACCGATGTGGCTTCGTCACGCTGCGTTTCAGATTGCCGAGGGACGACCCGCCAAGGCACTCTCGCTGCTCGCACGCGAAGGGCGGCTGCGTTTCAGCTCCACACAGTCCGATGCTGTCCGGAAGCTCGTGGTTGCTTGGAGTGACGCACGCGAAACAGACATGAAGGACAAGTTGCTCCTCGCTGGCACTCGGGCAGAGGTCGCGGCACTGAACACCGAAGCGCAGCTTGCACGTCAGGCAGAGGGAAAGCTGAGCGACACATTCGTCGCACACGGCGTGCAGCGGATTCACAAAGGGGACCGCATTGCGTTCCGGCGTAATGACCGCAAGCTCGACCTCCGTAATGGTGACTTCGGAACCGTGACCCGACTGCGACAAGGCGGTGTCGGACGGTCGCCAAAGCTCGTTGTCACGCACGATGACGGACGCCAGATCGACGTTGACCTCCGGAAATACACCGACATCGAACTCGGGTACGCCGTCACGGCACATCGAGCTCAAGGCGCGACCGTATCGAAGGCGTTCGCGCTCCTGAACTCGACCGCGACCAGTGCCGAGATGGCATATGTGCAGCTCACACGAGCGCGGCACGACACGCACGCGATCGTGTTGAACGCGGACGACGCGGAGCACCCCAAGATGGAACGAAAGAACACCGACGATGCGTTGCTCCAACTCTCACGAGCGATGCAGCGCAAGTTACGGACCCCGCTTGCACACGAAGTGCAACGCACACTCACAAACCCAGACGAGGAGCTTGAACGATGAACCCGATTCTCATCGCCGTGATAGTTGTACTGAATCTCTGCATCGCGACCGTACGCGTGCGAAAACCACATCGGACACCGAAGCGAATCGGCCCGAAGGCGATGCACTGGCGTGTTGTCCTCATTCCTTGGTGGACGACACTCCTGGTGCGTGGCGTCGTGTTCTACCTGTTGTTTCTCAGAGTGGTTCAAGATGATGGATACACGGGTACCGACGAGGTCACCGCATTCGGGATAGCCCTCGGACTGACTGCGTTCCCGATGCTCATGTCTTTTCGCAGCGAGGAGCACACGCTACCGGACCGGCGTGACCAAGCCTCGCGGTTGATGTGGTGGAACTCGTATGACCGAAGCGGGCGTCACGCGATGTACCGGAAGATGCGGCTTGCTTCAGACAGCCGCTGTGTCGCCACGGTCTTGAACATGCTGCTGGCGGTCTGGATCTTCCATAGACATCCCGAATGGCTAGAGGACTTGACCGAAGACAGGCGACACTACGCGACGGTCTTCTCCTTCTTGATCCGGATGGTTCCGGTGGCGGCCATTGCTTGGCTGGTCGCGTGGCTGCGTTGGGACACGAAGCTCGTCTCAGACCCACTCCCGCTTGAGGAACCGCTTGTCTGGGAGTCTCCGGACGAGACCACGACTACTGGCTTGACCCCTGTTGATGAAGCACGGAGGCGACTGAACAGATGAACGCGGAAGCGTCCCCAAGTCCTGTCTTCGAGCTCAAGAGCCATCCGTCGCTTGTCTACGGGGTGACCGAGGCCATGGCCGCAGACTTGGACCCAGACTTACCGTTCGACGACCGGATCGTCTGGGGCGCTATGGGTGTCAAGCTCTCGAACCTGGACCCGCATTTCTTGTTCATGGGGGCAACAGGATCCGGAAAGACCACGCTCCTCAAGCTGATGATGATGAGCATCCTGACACCATCATGCGATGCCTATCCACTGAAACACCGTGCCCTGGTCTACGACCCGAAGCCGGAGTTCTACACCAGCCTCCGGGCGATGGGTGTGCCCGACGAACGGATCATTCTTACGAATCCATTCGATGCCCGGGCCGTCGCGTGGGACATTGCGGCGGACGTACGAACATCGGCACACGCCGATGAACTCGCCGAAGCTCTGGTTCCCTTGCATTCCGAGAAAGAGGGGAGCTCGACGGACCGCTTCTGGGACGCGGCCGCACACCAGACTTGCCGCGGGATCATACGAGGGCTTCAGACACATGTTCCCGGTAGGTGGGACCTCCGAGACCTTGCAGTCGCGTGTACGTCTTCGCGCGTGCGCGACGGTCTTCTTGCGAAGACCGAGTTTGGGCGCACCGTCAAGGCCAAGTTCTTTGGGTCGAAGCACCGCCACTCCCCAGGCATTGATGCGCACTTGATGACCCGTGTCGGTTGGCTCTTGACCATCGGAGACCTGTGGCGACACGCTCAGTTTCGATTCTCTTTCCGTGGTTGGTCCCGGAGCGCGGCTGTTCTGATGGTCAGCCGGTTCCCTGATGCACCGATGGCGGCTGACCGGATCAATCACCTTCTGATGCGATGGGCATTCACCACGATCTTGGGCCTCCCAGAGGGTGGGGACATGCTCCACGACTTCACCTGGCTCATCATCGACGAGCTGACACAGGCGGGACGGTTCCCTGGATTCGCCGAGTACATGCGGATGAGCAGGGGGAAGGGGGCACGAAACGTCCTCTTGTTCCAAGAGTCTGGCGGCATGCGGACCGCCTTCCCAAAGGACGAAGTGTCCAGCATCATCAATCAGTGCGGAAACAAGGCCGTGCTCGCGATGAACAGCTACGAGGAGTGCGAGCATGCCTCAAAGCTCTTCGCGTTTCACGAAACACAGAGTACGTCCACGACTTATGGACGCGGCAATGACGTGTCCTATACGACGCAGCCTGAAACACAGCCGGTGGTGACTCCGGACTCGATCCAGGACCTGAAATCGGTCCGTCAGCTTCAGGGCGGCGTTGAAGGGTACTTCCACACTCAAATCGCGGGAACTTTCAAACAGCAGCTCTCGTCGTCGCAACGGACCGAACTGCTGCGTGACGTCGATAGTGCTTGCCTGTACACGGTGCCCGGTTACACACCGCGACCGCCCAGCCAGCTCGAGCCACTTGGAATGTCCAAGGACGACGACGAGCGACTCGGCATCGACAGCTCCGCCGACGCTTCAGACGAGGAGCCGGCCGCTGAGACCCCCGAGTTGATCGACGAAGCAGAGCCCAATGAGGCCGTGGATGCATCGCTCTGGGTGCGTCGTCAGTCCTCAATCGACCCACTTTCACTTGAGTAGCCGACACGGCTAGAAAGGAGATGGCATGAATGCCACACTGTATGAACTCCTCGGCGTCAAACCCGAAGCGAATCCATCCCGGATTGAAGACGCGTATCGCACAGCGTGCGCGGTTGTCGGAGGTCAGCCAAACTTGCCACAAGGCACACGGCTGGCGTACCGGGTACTCAGCACACCTGAACGACGGCAGGCGTACGAGGAACTGCTCCAGGCAAGTCATGGTGAACACGCTCGTCCGATTCCTATTGGTGAGGCTCGTTTCTACAAGCTCGCCGCAGAGGAGTGGGGCTTCGAATGGTCAGACACGGAGGAAGGAACACTCTTTCGTCACGTTGGTATTGCCCAATCGCCATTGCCTGAACAGGCGGCCAAACAGGAGCACGGCCGTGGTCAGGAGCGGCCCAATCTGAAGCTCCATGACTACCTCGCCCAGTCCGAGCCCAAGCCTGAACGTCAGTTCTGGCGTCCGAAGCCGCTCGTCCTGGGTGAGCGGGTGTTTCATTTCAGGGCGTTCAGCTACACGGTTCAGGACGTCGCGTTTACGAGCTCGCATATGCAGCTGCATCTGCAGAGTGACCAGTCTCTCGTCTTTGATCTTCCGGAGCTTGTCAATGCCCGTGGTATCAGACCAGGATGCAGCATCATGTTCTGCGGGCTCAAAGACTCTTCACGCTCGTCCAAGTACCTCTTTACGAACGCTTCTGTCACGCCGTACGTCGGGTCGGACCGCCCAGTCATGTTTGCTATCCATGGCTTGATTGACGAATGGTTTGCTGCGGCCAACCGAGGTGTGTTGCCGCGACACGCGAAGAAAGGGACGAACAGGAATACTTTCTGCCGTGTGAATTTCGGCGTCAGAGAGAGCGAGTTTGCCCGAATCGTGACGCTCTATGAGTTGGCAACCAATGAAGCTATCCTCCGATATGAAGCAGACTGGCTGCGGATCAATCGCAGTGACGCTGATATCAAGCAGACTGCGCGAGCAATCGCCATGGATAGCCTAAAGAACTTCTGGCGCGTTCGGCCAGCCCGCAACATCCACTGGTAGGTTTAGGAATCAAAGACACGCAGGGGCCGCTTCCGGTTTTGGATGCACCGCCGTCCCTCGAGCGGGGCAAGCCCCAGCCGCCGCCGCTTTCTGTTCATCGCCCTCACGATAGCCCAGAGCTGCTCCAAGACCGGACGATACGGATAGACACCCAGTGACCAGACTTGCGCTTCGAGTGAGCGGATGTCATACCGCGTTGCCCGACCAACCAGATAGCTCTTCAATCCTTGATACGCCTCACGGTTCAGCCGGACGAGCACACGTCGCCGTCCGGGGGACCGTGAGGCGTCTTTACTGCATGCCGAAAACCGGATTGCATAGATGTCGAATACGAACGACACCCGTCGTATATCCCTGAACTGTGCCTCTCTCAGTATGGTTCCATCACGGCCTCGCTTTACGCCAAGCTCATCGAAGAATGCACCTCTTCCTGGCGTTGCGAGCAACACGAACCGGCATCCGTGTCGCAGGTAGTGGACACTGCTCCGACCCTTCGCCCGGTTTCTGGAGCGTGTCCAGGGTGTTTGTGCAGCCTCATAGGCTTTCACCAGCTTGCGGTCGGTCGCCAGCGGGTCCTTCCCGTTGGCGACCCGTCCGTTGAAATAGAACACATGCCCCGATGACACATACCGTACGACTTGGCTTACGAAACCATCGGGGTTGCTTGCGATGTACCGATACTCCATCGGCTCCTTCAAGAAAGATGAGATTGTTCACGGGCACAATCTCCAAAGCCCATACGAATTACCCTTTGCGTGCCATACTCCGCGTCATGCACGCAAACCATCCGATGTACAGGGCGTGGCATCCATGCCTACGCCACATACATCGATGTCATCAGCATGTAGATGCTGACTAGCTGTGTTCAGATTGCTCTTGCCTAATACCTGACCTTTGCAAGCTGAACACAAAGAGAACCTCGATGCGAGCGGCTATGCCGCGAGCACCTTCGTTCCGCTGCCGCGTACGAAACATCCTCTCGGACATCTCGGCGCGGCCACGACACTCCCTCCTCAGGACCAGCGGTTGCAGTGCTGGACACCCTCGGCATGGGAATATCCCGGGTCACTCCTTTCGTCATCGTGTTGGCTACCGATAGCCGCAGGCTTGGAACCACCCAAGCCCTCACGAACGGTGCGGGACTGCCTTGCCCCACGTTCAGCTCACGCTGAACGAGTCTCTCTTCAGAGACTCCTCCGCGTCCCGCATGGGACCTTCTACTTAGAGCACACTCCCAGGCACTGGCGTTTCAAACACCCGGCTGACCTATTCGCTACGGGTAGCGAATGCCGGGCACCGCGTCGTCACACGCGGAAGCCAGAGCCCTTCCCGGATTAGTGATGATGGTCATCCAGTCGGTCACGTGGCTAGCCGGGCGTGACCCGGCAGGCACATTGTCGCCCTCGGTCTGTCTCCAGAACGGGGGTTCACGGCTGAGTGTCATACACGATGGCACCCGGTCGCTTTCGTCGGGCCGAACACAGAAGCACCCGATTACATCCAACAACGGCTGTTCACCGTGAGCGATTCCTCGCTCACATTCTTGGCAACGTCTCCAGACTGGCCGAACTCGCAAGCCCTACCTGTGTGTGGTCTCTTGGGCCTTTCGTGGTTGAGCTCTTCACGCCCGGCTTTTCATTGGCATCCCGAAGGAATGCTCGGCCGGTACCCGAAGCTGATCATGCTCCGGCGTCCTACCTTTCGGCAGAACGGCTCCCCACGCGAGCGAGGTTGAGCGAGGCGGTGGATTGCTTCCGCAATCCTGACCACGGCCCCGGTCCCCCTCGGCGGGATTTGAACCCGCTTCCATACATCACGACCTGCTGATCATTCTCGTTCGAATGAAGAGCAGGCGTTTCTCCGTCGCCCGCGTCGGCGTCGTCGCATCGGGTCGAACAGAAGGATTTCACAGCAAGCTGCTTGACTCTCCTGAGCCCCCGTCGAACCGGACAAGCCCGTCTCCAGGCATCCGGCTCTACCCGGAGAGCCAATGGTGATGACAATCACCCCGTTTCATCGGTTGGTTAGACCGAGTCCCCGGATGGCTCTTCCATGCCGCGGCGTAATGTCGTTCCACGACAACAAATGGCCGCGAGACTAACACCGTCTCAGGGTGAGAATAACGCTCTTTGAAAATGAAGTCACGCGGCTTCAAGGAATCACGATGTCAAAGTGAAGCCGACGCTGTCTAGCCTTCACGCCTCAACACCTGTCGGAAGCGTTCAGTAGCAATTCGGGCAGGCGTGCTGTCCGGAGAGGTACATGTTGTGCTCGCCAGGAACTGGAGAGCTGCCTGAAGAAGGTCTTCATCCTGCGTTGTCCGCACGATGCCGACAAGCCGGAGAAGTTTTTCGACCGAGAGCTCCATCAACTCGCCGAGCGTCAAAATATAGCGTGCGGAGGGCATTCCTGTCCCTTCCTCGATCGTGCTGATGACTTCGATACTCACGCCAGCGTCGTCGGCGAGCTCGTTCGATGACAGGCCGCGTTCGACACGCCATTGCACCACAAGCTGTCCAAACGCCTCCCAGCCGTAGGAGCGTGAGAGCCGGGGCGGGCGTAGCGTTGAGAGTTTTCCGTCGGAGCTCCGGGTACGCTCACTAGCTTGGCGTTTCTGAAACTCACGAGAAATTCCGTTCGTCTTGATGCTCATATCGTCTCTCCTCTGAACACAGTCATATAGCACGCTGTTTGATCGCGAGCATGGCACAGAATCCACTGCTAGTCGAACAGTGTGTTGATCCTGGGCCGAAGAAGGTGGAGCCGGTGGTGCGGGTTATCTCCAACCTTCGAGCGTCACGCAATCACAAGATTGAGTAGTGACGAGGCTCTCTGATCAATGTCAGCACGATCTCCAGCGAAGGACCTTTGCCCGGCCATTTTGGTCAGCGCGTCCACAATGGAGAAGACAGTGAGACTGCCCTGCATTCGCGCTGCCTCAACTGCCTGTTTCGCGAGCCCTTGGGTGATGCCATGCTTTCCAAGCACTCTGAGTGCATCGTCCGCGTCATCACCCAATCGGGTCCGCATAGCCTTCTCGATGGCATTCGAGAATCCGTCGCGTCGGCTGTCCCGTTGATCGACAAGCTGCTCGATGATCCGTCGAATCTCTCCGACAGCATCACGAACCTTCGCGGTGTGCTTGCGGCTGAACTCAACGACCTGAACCGCGTCCCACACAATGTGGTTTGCGCATACAGCCTGGAACCAGAACGTCTGCACGCCAACGGACCGCTTGCCGACCTCGCTGTTCCAGAGGAAGAAGCCGGGTGCGAATGCTTCGCCGCCGATCTCCGTCCATCCGGTTGGATCGATCAGGAAGCAGAACATGTCCTGCTCCCCACAATACAGTCCGTTCCCACCCTCGGTGCCCGGTCGCCCGGACTCCTGGGGCGGAACGAAGTCGGTCGCAAACTCGCGAACAACGCTCAGCAGCTCGGTGTTGTCGAGCCGCGTGTAGCTCGCACCGTGGACTGACCGAACAGTGTCATCGGTCCGGAAGACCTGAAGAGGCTTCTCACCTCTTGGCAGCGTCTCCTCGAACACAAGCGATGCGGTCTCGGGGGTAAGCCGGTTGACCGTGTCTCGATTGACTGACGCAACCGAACAAAGCTGACCGAATGACCAGCTGTTGAGCCGGTAGTTGACGTCCTTTCCGAAGGACAGATCGAGTCTTCCTTCGCGTGGACTCGGTGTCAGATTGCCGGGCTGCACCCAGTCAACCGTTGACCGCTTTTGATCCTTTAGGCAATGTGCCCAGAGGTCATCAAACGTCTTGAATCGCTCATCCGGATCTCGCCGGAAGAGCTCGTCATGTGCTTTCTTGAGTGTCTGCATATAGAACTCCTTTCCGGGTGCTGTCGCACCCTTCGAACCATGGGTCCGCACCACCGGCCTCCCGTCGAACCTGAGGGCTCGACGCGGGGCCGGGAAGGAGTTCACGCTGCTGTTATGGGTATTTGAGATAAAAGCGTGCTTACTAAAGACTCAAGTATGCTCCAGTACGCTCTAGGCGATCGCGCCGCCGTTCCCAATCAGGAATAATTGTTGCGAGCAGTCTGAAGAAGGCAGTACTGTGGTTTGCATGCTTGAGATGGCAGAGTTCATGAGCAATGACGTACTCGACACAGTCGACTGGAGCAAGCACGAGCAGCGGATTCAATGTAATCCGTCCCGAGGGTGTGCAACTGCCCCATCGTCTGGACATCCATCTAATGACGACATTCGGATCAGAGATACCGAACGCAGCCATTTTCGGCAAGAGGCCTTCTAGCTTCCGCTCAAACATCTCGCTCGCTCGGCAATGGTACCAGCTGAGTACCAATTGGCGCACGGCTGAACGATCCTGGGGCGTTGAGCATCTGACAATAAGGTACGGGCCAGTGAGCTTTACTGACTCAACATCGAATGCCTCGTTTCTAAGGCGATACTGCCTTCCGAGATAACGAATCGTCTCACCGCTTGCGTAGCGACGCGTAGGATCTCGTGGCCGGAATGAGTCAAAGTAGTCCTGCTGCCTGATTATCCAACGGGCTCGACTATGTACAAATTTTCTGATGGATTCGTCAGATCGATCAGTTGGTACCCGCGCTTCGACTTCGCCCGAAGGATTGACGACAAGGTGTGACGATTTTCGTGGTGATCGTACAACCGAATACGAAATCCGGTGTGATCCAATTTTTATGCATTGCAAGCTGCGAATACTTGAACCTGTCACAGGATGGCCCTTGCTCTTTCAATGGAGATGTCAACCACTTTGTCGATTATCTCCAGCGGCCAGTTTGAGTCCGTGTCCTCGCCAAGATCAAAGAGAAGGTCGTCAATCGCTTGTCGCATGGACTTCTGCGAATCGGCATTATTTTTCCATCCAACAATCGCACGGTCACGAATTATCTGGTCGATCAGGTTTGCGGCTCGCTCACTGGCCTCGCCGAGCTCCTCCTTTATATTTCGAAAGATGACCGCTCCAAGCCGGGAGTCCTTTAGAGACTCTGGCACATCTTGAGTAGTTGGCCTGACCACCTCCTGCTCAACAGCTTCAACTTGAGTAAGTGCTTCAGCTGCAGCCAACCAGCCCTCACGCATCCGCTCCATGATGTCTCTGAGCATCGCTGACAGCTTACGGTAAGTGGCGGGATCCTCGTCTCGCACTCGTTCCTCAAGAACGCGGCTGACATTGCTTGCAATTGTCTCAGCTTTAGATGATGCAGATCCGGCTGCTTCTAGTGCGGCGGCCCGTTGATCCCGGTCGTAGAGATCAATCTTGCCGGTGATACTCTCAACGCCACTGGCACTGATGTATTGGTCGAGCAGTTTTCGGATCTTGGGCTCGTATTCAGTGAAATCAACGACTTCTGCGTACCGTATTCGAACAGCTCGCCGAAGCTCCCCGAAGAACTTCAGGTCTTTTCTGTACTTTGCAACCGTTGACTCGGGTGTAGCATCAAGGAAAGTATGTGAAGACAACGCCACGTCCAGCACACGTGCGAAGGCGGCGTAGCGTTCGTAAAACCTGATCCTCAACGCTTCATCTGCGAGATGCTGTTCGTAGGCCTCCCGGTCGCGACTGCCAGCAACATCTTTGAATGTATCCCACAGCATTGAATGCCGTTGTGGAAGATCCTCCCATGCCTTCTCAATGCTTGCGAGTGATTCGACGAACCCGAGCTCCGATGATTCAGGGTCATCAGGGTCCCGAGAGTACATTGTGAATGCATCGTCCAGTTCCTCTAGTACTCCTCGGTAATCTAGTACGTATCCGCGCTCCTTGCCTGTCGCAAGGCGGTTTACCCGAGCAATGGCCTGCAGGAGATTATGCTCGCGAAGCTTCCGACCAAGGTAGAGGACAGTGTTCTCTGGTGCATCGAAGCCAGTCAAGAGTTTGTCCACGACAATCATGATTTCGGGAGCATCGCTTTCCGGATCCATTGTATCGCCGTGCTTAAACGAGTTGATCAACTGCTTAGCGTAGTGGACATCAGTCCCGAATCTTTGCATCACACCATCCCAGAATCGGTTGACGAGTTCTCGATTTGGTTTGTAGATGTCTTCGTCGCCTTCTCGGTCGTCTGGTGCCGAGATAAGAACCTCTGAGCGTACTTCACCTAAGTCATCGAGCCAGTGCTTGTAACGAATAGCAGCTGCCTTCGATGGCGCGACGAGCTGGGCCTTGAGGCCAGTCCCCTGAAGGAAGTTTCGATAGTGCTCCGATACATCGCGTGCAATCCGTCGGATGACCGGATCGGCTTGCATGATCTGGTCTTCCGTACTGAACTTGCGACGTAGATCTTGCTTCTGCTCGTCGGAGAGGCCTTCAGTGTATTTGTCAAACCAATCGTCGATTTCAGCCTGGTTAACGTCTTTGACCACATGCCGACCTTCGTAGACGATTGGAAGCACCGCTCGGTCCTGTTCAGCCTGCTTGATTGTGTAGGCGTCAATCATGCCGCCGAACTTCTCGACAGTGCTTCTGTCCTTTCTTCTGACCGGGGTGCCAGTGAATCCTATATAGCAGGCGTTGGGGAGCACTCGCCGCATCGTCGAATGTCGGATGCCGAACTGTGTTCTGTGACCCTCATCCACAAGCACGAACACGTTGGGATCGTCAACACTGATCTGTTCTTTTCCAAGAGCGGCTTCAAACTTGTTGATCACCGTGGTCACAATCTTGGCTTCATTGTCCTTGAGAAGTCGAACCAGATCGCTTCCCTTGTTGGCTTGCATAGCTTTCAGGCCACAGTGCTTGAACGTCTTGTATATCTGGTCGTCGAGATCGACACGGTCGGTAACGAGGACAATCCGCTCGCCTCCCTCGCCACCGGGCAGATCGCCCCGGTGACGGTCCATCGCGATGGCCTTTGCAAGCATGACCATTGTGAGGCTCTTTCCCGATCCCTGGGTGTGCCAGACTACCCCACCTCGGCGCATTCCATCCGGACCAAACGCACGAATGCGACGACGGATCTTCTCAACGCAGAAGTACTGCTGGTAACGAGCGACCTTCTTCACACCAGCGTCGAAGACGATGTACCGGTGCGACAAACGAAGTAAGCGTTGTGGGGAGAACACTCGACACAGGAGTCGATCCTGTTCCGTCTCAAGGCGACCCTCACTCTCAGCCGCGATGAAGTCGGCACGAACAGCTGGGTGTCTGTGCTTAAGAACACGCTGCATTTGAGCTTCGTCGAGCCGATCGTTGACCGCCGAATGGACAGAGTCATCGGATACTTCGAACTCGCCGTTTACAATCGTCGTTTCGCGCCAGCTCGCCCAGAACTTCTTCGGAGTTCCTGTGGTGGCATAGCGAGCGGGTAGCTTCTCTTCGGACTCGTATTCGTCAGTGATGACCTCAGCAGGAGGAGCGCCTGTTGGTGAGAGAGCTCCAAGAATCTGCGAATACCAGTACAACTTCGGAATCCCGCCGGGTTTCTGATTGCGGACGTGCTGCTCGATGGCCTGAACCACCGGTGCCGGTTTGCCCGGCCCAAGGTCACACCGCTTGCACTCGATGACACCCAGTGGGATGCCATTGACAAAGAGCACTATGTCAGGGCGGTACGTTTTGTCCGAACCAGAGCGATCGACGGAGAACTCCTCCGTAACGTGGTAGATGTTGTTCTCAGGGGTATCCCAGTCGATGTACTTGAGCTGGAAACTCTTGCTGTCACCGAGGACCGTCTGTTTCAGCGATTTCCCGAGCAGGAGATGGTCGTAGATCTTTTCGTTCGTGCGGACGAGCCCGTCGTCCTGCTCGTCTCGAAGCATGGCAATCGCTGAGGCGATATTGGCTTCGGTAAATGGGGCTGACTTGCCACGGTACTCGATCCGATTGTTACTCCGGAGCCAGTCTTCGAGCACTCCGTACAACAAGACCTCGGAAGTGCGGTCGCCGCGTTGCGAGAGGGCCTCATCCGGAGTCAGGTACTTCCAGCCAAGGTTCATCAGGACCTTGAGTGCAGGGAGTTGGCTGCTGGCGTCTTCATCGGTACGCGGCGTGATGTGGTCATTGATATCAGTCATGTCAACCCCATACTCTGGCGCTTGCAGCATCGAAGAACGTTACCTCAAGATCAGATCGGGACCGCCAGTTGGGCCTGTCAGCCTGCAGAGCTTTGGCTGAAGCCTGAATGGCAAGGTTTTCTTTAGAAGTCGGATCACCATAAAGCCCAACAAGAATCTTGCGGATAGTGCTCTTCGCGATTGCACGAAGGACATGACCATCATTGTCGCCGAAGCCAAATCCAAACGTGACCAATGACCCATTCTGTGATTCAAGGCTTCTTATTGCCTTGTGGAGGTAGCCATGGTGAATGATCTTGTTCATCTTATTTGCAGCTGAATCCTCCGCCACAAAGAGCGGGAACTTCCTGTCCTCGAGCGCCGATCGGATTTGGTCGATAAGTGCATCGCCACTTCGGGACCAGGTATATTTCTGCACCGAAGCCCCGGCGTCGTAGACATGCAGTGCCCCATGGACGTAGAAGAGTTTTTGGCGTTGGCTGGACGCCTGGCTGTCCCAAGTCACCCAAGGTGCGTCGGGTTCATCGGGGTCGTAGTCAAACCCATCATTTTTCGGAGCATCCGGAAGACCTTCGGCGTCCTGCATGATTGTCCAGTAAAGGAGCAGATCGTAGTTCAGCGTGTATACGGTCTCGAAGGGTGCGAGGAACGCGCGACACGCGGCATACTGCTCCGCAGAGACTTCATTGGGCCGCGCCGGATGATTATCCGCAATCGTCTGAACGAGTAGATCCCGAAGGCCATCCGCATCAGCTCTGAGTGTCTGAATTAGCCCCGTCTCATTCGGCGAGTAGATCTCGAGTAGGAGCGCGGCTTCATTCAAGCGACGCATGACAGTCTCAAAGTCGCGAGTTCCAAGCGCCTCGAACGCTTGTGCTGCAGATGGGGATACCTGCGAAAAATCAGCCCTGTCATACAGGGAGCCATACGAGAAAATGTCGCTGTTCCATGCGATGCTGAAACCGTTACCGAGCAGGAGCCTCCTTGCTCCGGATGCATCAGCGAGTGCCTCATGGAGAGACGGTAGTTGCGTGTCACTCATGGAGAAACCTCCTGGGGTTCTGGCTCGTCCGTGGGTACACGGATCTCACCCGTAAGCAGCTTCTGCATCATGCCCAGTCGTTCAGTTGAGACATTGCTACGGAGCTGACGAAGCCATCTGATCTCACGATTCGCGTCTTCGAGTATCGCCGCGATCGACTTCTGCTCATCAAGCGTGGGGGGGACCTGGACGGGAATCATCGCGAAGTCTTTGAAGTACAAGCGCAGACGATCTCCTGTGAGCCCATATGAGTAGGCCCAGAACAA
Source organism: Phycisphaerales bacterium JB052 (assembly GCA_043100965.1). Taxonomy (GTDB): domain Bacteria; phylum Planctomycetota; class Phycisphaerae; order Phycisphaerales; family UBA1924; genus UBA1924. Next base: position 235,170 of record JBICHR010000004.1, read on the forward strand.
GTAGACCATCCGAGGTGATTTGAACCAATAAGAGGCAAAGAGCGAGTCGACGCCATCGAGCGGTTCAAGCACCACGTAGGCCGGGCTAACATTTCCTAGCGAGTGGGCTCTGCCCGAGGCACCTTGCCACATGCGCATCATGTTGTACGCGATGTCATCGGGCTGAACTAGAAGGTGCTCTTCCGCATCAAGGCCATCGCCGATTCGCCGACCCAACGATTCGCGGGCAACCAGTCCGTCGTGTATGGTCACAGAGAGGGTGGGCAGACCCGAGCGTCCAGACTCACGCCGATTAGAGAACAGCCCCCCGAGCTTACAAGACACCCACGGTGTAGCAGCATACTTTGGCAAGCGACAGCTACCGCTCATCAGTGTGTGAAGCAAGTGATTAAACTGCTTCTCTTTCTCCGCGATCTGATCATCAAGGCACCGCTCATATCGCAGATAGATCTCGTTGAGTGCGATTGCGGCAGCCTGTGTCTGTGAGGGTGGGACGGGTATCCGCGTGTCGCCGAGATCTTTGAGTGAGAGACCAAACCGAGTGACGCCGTTGCATCGCACAGCAAGTTCGTGCCGCACCGCAGGCAGTCGAAGGCTCGCGGCCACGAGCGTGGGAGAGTAGCGATTGTCCCGTTGGCGAAGAATGGCAAGGTGATAGCCGCACACTACATCGTTTTTAGTAAGATTCTCTACCACAATTGGCTTGGCGATATCAAAACGGTCTTCGGAGTCTTTGGTAACCACTATGTCGGTCGTCCTCAGTCGGAAACGATCCAACTCAGACTCCGACACTGAGCCAGCATCCAGCTCGACGCGGTCGTCAAGCAGGTCGCGCTTCAACACGTGGGTGTAGTTGCAGACACAGACAGGAATTTCATCTTCATGAACATGCTTGTCGACACTGCTGAACGCAATTGTCACCAAGTCACGAAGCGGGACAGCCTGCCACCCATCCGGGAGATCAAGATGGGACAGCATGTCCGAGCTCCTTCAAATGAGAATTCATTTTGACACGCACATCATCGAGTTCGCGTTCGAGCGTCACGATCCGCTGTCTCGTGGCCTCAATATCCACCTCGGGCGGATCGACAAAAGTATCGACGTATCTCGGGATGTTCAGATTGAAATCGTTCTCCGCGAGCTCATCGAGAGTTGCAGCGTGGGCATACTGTTCAACATCCTCGTAGGACTCATACGTGGAGAGAATCTTCTGGATGTGCCCAGAAGTCAGGCGATTCTGATTCGTACCCTGCTCGAACTCTCTGCTGGCATCAATAAACAGTACAGTACCTCGGGATGTATCTCCCTTTCGCGACTTGTCGAAGATCAGAATCGCCGTTGGGATACCGGTCCCATAGAACAGGTTCGGCGGCAAGCCAACAACAAGATCGAGGAGATTGTCGTCGATCAACTTCCGACGAATGCGTCCCTCAGATCCGGACCGAAACAGGACACCATGGGGTACGATGACGCCGACACGACCGTGTCCTTCAAGTGCGGTTTCGATCATGTGACTGATGAACGCGTAGTCCCCGCGGCTCTTGGGCGGCACGCCCCGCCAGAAGCGGTTGAAACGATCTTTCTCTGCTTCATCCTGCCCCCATTTGTCGAGGCTGAACGGGGGATTGGCGGTAACAATGTCAAACCGCATGAGCTCGTCATCCTCGATGAGCTTGGGCGAACGGAGTGTGTCGCAGCGCTCGATGCGGGCTTGGTCCATACGGTGCAGGAACATGTTCTGTTTGCAAAGCGCCCAGGTTGAACCGTTCGACTCTTGCCCGAACACGGCGACGTTTTCTGAGCCGACCTCACGAGCGACCTTGATGAGGAGCGATCCCGAGCCACAGGCAGGGTCGAGAATGCGGGCACCTTGCTTCGGCTTCAGAAGCTTGGCAAGCAGGGACGATACGGCGGGAGGCGTGTAGAACTCGCCCGCCTTCTTCCCTGCACCGGCAGCGAACCAGCCAATGAGCTCCTCGTATGCATCGCCGATCGTGTCACGACCATCGAGGTGCGATGGTCGACAGTCGATTTTGTTAAAGTCCTCAAGCAGGTTCTTGAGCCGTGTGTTTCTCTCACGAGTCTCTCCGAGCTCAGCTTCGCTGTTGAAGTCGACATTGCTGAAGACGTTTTCGAGCTTGGTCTTGTTTTCGTCTTCGAGATTTGCCAAGGCGATATTGATCAGCTCACCGATATTGTCCGCGTCGCGTTTGGTGTAGAGATCGCGGAAGTCGGAGCCATCGGGCAACTGGAACCGCTCGTTGCGAAGAGCCCGCTCGACTCGGCTCTCGTCCCCTTTGTACTTCTCAAGTAACTCCTCTCGCCGGTCAAGCATCATGTCAGAGAGGTACTTCAAGAACAGCATGGTGAGGACATAGTTCTTGTAGTTTGCGGGGTCGACTGCGCCACGGAATGTGTCGCATGCGGCCCAGACGGCGCTGGATATCTGAGGTCTGGTTTTTTTGCTCATTATGTAATCCATCCAATCAGTGTGGCGATGAGTCCGATGATGCCCGCACATCCCATGATGACGATCGCGAGCGGGTGTTCCTGTAATACCGCTGCTAAGGCAGCGAGCTTTGAGCCGTATTGCTCACGATATGATGATGCTGTTTTCAGCTGTCCATCCTCGACTCGTTCGAGCAAGCTGGCGAGAATGTCAACTTTACGAAGGGTCGATTGGTGAAGCTTGACGTATTCGCCTCGATCGAATGCGTCGGCTTCCTGCTGGCCATCAAGCATGTCCTTGTTTGAGATCTTGTTCATCTCAACGATGTTCTTCAATCGAGGGTGTGAGGCGTAGGTGGCTCCGAAGAGGCGGTACATTGTGCGGGCAAGATCGAGGAGACGGTCGTCGCCCAGCTCCGTCGGCTGAAGGCCGAGTACCCGACAACGATGGGCAATCGCCGGGAAGCCATAGTTCATGTCCCGCATATTCCAATGAATCCACCATTTGTCTTTATGTTGGGTTAAGAACTCGTTGAACTCAGTGAGCATCTCCTTCTCAAGCTCGTCGTAACGAGAGGAGATCTGGTCATGCGATATCGACTTCCGCTCGGCCATTTGGTGGATTGAGAATGAGGTTGTCTGTCCAGTCGCGAAGCTGCGCACTGCGAGAGAAGTGATTCGCGGCGAAGCGCCGTCGGGGCGGTCGTAGAAGCTCTCGCAGGAATAGTGGATCACCATGATTGATCGCCGGTCCTTGAGGACACGCCCAAGATCCTCTTGGGCCTCCTTACGCTTGCGGCGACGCTCATTGGCCTGTCCAATCGTGATCATGCCAATTCCCCCGTAGCGACCTGGAGTGCGAGGGCGTTATTCAGTTGCGATCTCGAATCACGCAGGTCGGTCATGATCTGGGATTCGCGGATCGCGAGGGTGTGGAACTCGGCGATGCGACGCTGAATATCCAACGGCGGAAGTTGGGTTTCCAGGGCTCGCATCGCCTTGAGAGAAAGGAACGGGATCTTCGTGCCGCGGATGCGGTCGCGAAGAGCGGCTTGGGCAGGGGGCTGGTTGAGCCACCAGGCGAGGTATCCGGGGTCGGCATCGTCGTCACACACGCGTATGACGTGAAGGAACGAGGCGGCAACGATCGGACGGCGATCGGGCGATTCGTCGATCAAGGCGATGTCGTGTCGTTCGCCGCGGGCAGGAATGACAAGGTCGCCGCGGCGGAGCACGGCGTGGCCGGGATCTTTTGTGGGTGTGAACCTTGGGCATCGGTCTCGGAGAAGGCGGTGGCCCGGCTCCGGATCGATGGATCCGATAAACACGAGTCGGTGCGTGCCGGACGGCTCGTCCTTTGAGGCACCTTTCTCATAGTGGCCACTGAAGACCTCGGCGATTTGGTCGAGTTGTGTTGTTCGTGTGAACATGAATGCGTCGACCGGCGTGCCCGCCCACCGACAGGGAAGCAACTACTGGACGTCATAGGGTCAGATCGGTGATCCAAACGAAAAGACAGTAGCACTTCTACAATCATATCGCGACGAGGCCGTCTGTCAAGTGAATCGCAGTAGAACGTCTACAATAATTTGAAACGATCGTCGTCCGGGGAGGAGCGCGCGGCCACTCTTGCAGCTCCAGTAGCAAGCTGGACAGAACAATCATCGACTACATTTTGGGTCAAACACCGACTACAAAGGGTCAAAAGTAGTCCCAGTTGTAACCAGCCGGAGGCATCGCAAACTGCTGCCAGAACTAGTTTTGCAAGCAATTCGAGCCGTGGAAGTTTCGCATCTTAGCGTCTTGGGAAGCTGACGTTCTACCACTGAACTACACCCGCGTGTCGAAGACAGGATCGACCTGCGATTGCAGCTTGATCGGGCTAGGCGTGTGACTGAGGGCGTTGGCGCCATAGGACTCGTCGAGCTGCTCCGGAGTATATCCCGGGACAGATCAGATATCTATTTCGCAAGGTGCCGTGATCTGTCTTCGGGCTGTAAGAGTCGGGTGTCCCGGGGCCTGCATCAACGGGGATCATTGCCATGAGCTCTGTTCATCCCGAGCCGAGTGGGATCTGGGCCGGGTTTTGTGATGCGGTGATGCCCCGTCTGCTCACGCGCCAGACGGCGTTGGACAGGAGGCCGCAGGTCGCGATCGCGATGGTCATGGGGTAGGCCGTCCCGTTCTGCGACATCGCGACGCCCGTGCTGACGAGGAAGGCCACGCTGAACTGCATGATGCCGATGAGGGATGATCCGCTGCCGGCGTGGTCGGTGCTTGATTCCATAGCGATCGCCGCGGCGTTGGCGCCGATGAACCCGATCGAACCGATCGCCACCCACAGCGGGATCATCAGCAGCACCAAACTCCCTGTGCTGGCCCCGATGATCGTGCCGATCCCTGCCAGGGCGTTGATCAGCAGGAGCAGCCCGAGCAGAAACTCCGGGGTTTTGTATTTGAGGGCCATCCGGTTAATGTGGGCGGAGATGACGAGTGCCAGCGCGATGGTGGCGAAGAGGATTCCGTACTTGGACGGCGTGGCGCCGTGGATGGTCTGGAATACTTCCGGGGAGCCGGTGATGAATGCAAACATGCATCCCTGTGCCAGCCCGCCAACGATTGCCGGGGCGATGAAGGTCGGCTTGGTTACCAACCGATACCACGCGCCCGCGATCTTGGCGGGACTCTCGGCTCGGCGGTCTTCCTTTCCCAGTGTCTCGGGGATGTAGCGCCAGGTCAGGGCCGCACAAATCGCCCCGAACGCCAGCATGACCAGGAAGATGGACCTCCATCCAAACAGGGAGATCACGATCCCGCCCAGCACCGGGGCGATCACTGGTGCCAGTGTCATGACCGCGATGAGAAGCGAGAGGGCCCGGGCGTTCTCTCGCTCATCGAATATATCGGCGATGATCGCACGCCCGATGATCATGCCCGAGCTGCCGCCCACGGCCTGCAGGAATCGCAGGGCGATGAAGGCACGCAGGTCCTGGGCCACCAAGAACAACGCGGTCGAGGTGAGGTAGATCCCGATTCCGACGAGCAGGGGGACACGCCGGCCGAAGCGGTCGATGATCGGCCCGTAGACCGCTTGGCCGAACGCGAGCCCGAGAAAGAAGACCGAAAGTGTGAGTTCAATCTCGCCCTCTTCGGCACCGAAATGTACGCGCATCAGGTCGAAGGCGGCGAGGTACATATCCGTTGCCATGGGCGCAAAGGCCGCCAACATGCCAAGAATCGCAATGATTCGCCCGGGGCGCGCGATGTTCCGGGCCGAAGTAGAGTTCAGATTCGACATGTGCACCTGATCGATGGTGGTGGGAGGGGCGAGGAAAGGTGACCGGTATACGGATATTATGTCCAATCAGTGGTCGAGTATTTCCTCGCTCGAGAAAATCACACGGGAGGGGCAGATGGAATCCCAGAGCGGGCATCAGGTCATCGAACGGGCGGCATTGATCCTGCGCAGTCTCGAGTCCGAGCCGGCGGGGATGACTGTTGCTGCGGTGACCCGTTCCACAGGGCTGGCGCGAACGACCGTGACCCGGCTCGTGTGTTCTCTGCGCCAAGAGGGTTTCGTCACGGTCGATGACGGGAATGTGCGCCTCGGTCCCGCTCTGGTCCGGATGGCCCATGCGGCGAATCTCGATGCGGCCGATATCGTCAGACCATATATTGAGGGATTGTCCAATGAACTGAGTGAAACCGTCGATCTGTGGATCGAGCGACGAGAGGCGTGTGAGCTGGTCGATGAGGTCGTATCGGACGCTGAAGTGCGGATATCCTTGTCAGCCGGTACGCGTCTCCCTTTGCACACGACCGCGTGCGGTAAGGCCCTGCTCGCCCGACGCGCAAACGAGGAACTCGTTGAGCGTTTGCCAAAGCGACTCCCGACGACGACGCCCAAGTCCATCGGGAGTCGAGCGCAGCTGCTGGAACACCTCGTTCTGGTGCGGGAGTCGGGTGTTGCGATTGATGACGAGGAGCATGCGCCGGGCGTGTGTGCCGTCGGAGTCGCGGTTGACCTCCGATTGCCCGACCGGTATGCGATCTGCGTGCCGATGCTTTCGAGCCGGTTTCAGGCACAGCGAGCACGGGCGGTTGAGGCCTTGCAGGCTTGTGTCAAATCAATCGAAGATCATGTTGTAGGGCACCCCGGTGCGGAGGGGAGCTGAGGGGGGCATCAATGTGCTGTTGCAAGCGTCGAGACAAACACCGATTCAAAGGCGTCCTGAGGGACCCAGCACTCGGTCCCGTCAGCGAGTTTCAAGCGTGCCCAGGTATCCCGCGTTTCGAGGAGCTGGCCCTCTACCCCTGGGCTGAGAGGCTCGGTGTACACGGGCTCATAGATGCTGTCGTCAGGACCGCTCCGGGCAACGATGTTTGCTTGGGTGATCACGACTTCATTGGCATGTTCGTACAGTGCCCATTCGGCAATCAGTGCGCCGAGCGGGAGCAGCGAGGCTCCGAGCGACCAGAGCGCGAACGGGATGAACCACCGCGGGGCACTGAATCCGACACGCGCGCTGAGCATGAGCCATGCGAGGGTAAACAGGCCCAACGCACCACCCCAAAGAAGAGAGCGGGGGATCACCCCACGCCAGCTCATGAGCAGACTGACCACGCGATGGCTTGTATCTGGTTCGACCTTGATCTGGACCTGCGCACGGGCCTGCCTGAGCGAATCTCGCAGTCGAGGGTCGGTCGGGGCGATGCGTTCGCCACGCTTATACGCAAGTACGGCCCTGCCCTCATCGCCGATCAAGCTGTAGGCGTTCCCCAATGCGTGGTAGGCGGCTGGAGTGGTAACATGATGTTCGTCAATGACTCGCTGGAGATCGGCGGCTGCTTCCTGCAGTTGCAGTGTGGCATTCCGGTCGCGTTGCTCGAGCATCGAAATGCCCGTGTTCAGCTTCGAGAGGGACGATTCCAATGCGCTCAGCGCAGTGGCATCCTCTGCCCAAACGCATCGGGCACAGATCAGAATCAACAGGATAGAAATATAAGTGGGCTTCATGCTGCGGCCCCCTTCAGATGAGCCAGGCACTGCGCGTGAACCTCGTTTAGTGTCTTGGTGAGATACTGTTGATCGACAGAAGCGGGGGGGCTGGATTCAGCGCCAAGAAGAAGGTCGTAGAGCAGCTGCTGTGTCTCCGCGTCGATGGGAAGTGATCTGGCATCGCTCGCGGTGACCGCATCTTCATCGATCTGCAAAGTCTGGGCGAGGTAGATCTTGAGCTTGTCGACTCCCGATCTGCGCTTGCTGGCGGAATACGCATGCATGAGCCGGGCACGATCAGGGTTGCGCGTGCGTGCATATGTCATCGATAGCCATGCGAAACAGAAGAATGCCGGTGGAGCAATGATCGCCGCTTGCCATGTTGGTGATTGCAGGGTCTGGGCAAGGTTGAACCCCCGCTTGCTGAGCATCTCGTTGGCGGTGGCGTGTGCCCAGAGCCCCGGAGCTGCGGGCGTGAGATCGATGCGATCAACCCGCTCGGTGGGGGAGGTGTTTCTGTTCCCCTGATTGCTGTTGACCAACGCGTCTGCAAGCGTGACTTCTCGCACGCCCGTGACGCGCAGCGGAATCGGATCGCTTTTGAACACGGTGTACCGTCCTGTCTCAGGGATGAACGACGGGAGTTCAATCGAGGGGATTTCGTCGACATGCTCATCGAGGGCTCGAATGGTGATTTGATACAGACGAGTACCGGCGTTGCGGGGTGTTGTTTCACGCCAGCCTTCTGAGTCAATTTTGAAGTTGTCGGAGAAGGCGGGGATTTGTGTAAGATCGGGTGCGTCGCTTACTCCGACCATGGGCTCATCTCCACGGACTCGGAGTGTGATGTCGATGGGATCACCAACATTGACATTGGTGTTGGAGGCCCTGGAGATAAGTTGATACTGACCGATGGCACCGTTGTAGTTGTCCGGGCGTCCACTGATCGGAACCTCGATCACCTCGACCGGGATCGAATCAGATTCGACATACGCCCTGAATCGACTCCCGGTGCCCGAGTGGCGGGTGAAGATCGAACGCATCGGCCCCAGATCGAAGTGGCCGGTCTCGGTCGGGGTCACCGTGAATACAAAGGAGAACCGTGACATTTCACGCCCGTTGTGGGTTCCGGTTTCAACATACCCCGTCATAGACTGCCCGTCGAGCGAGAAGTCGATTTTGTATTGTCCCGCGCCGGTCGGTTGCGCGGGGCGCACTTCAAATGAATCGGGGATGCTTGAAGAAGCAAGGTTGAACTCGGAAGTGTTATCAGCGATCCACCAGACGCATTCGACACGGACCGTCTCATTCAGGTAGAGCTGGTTTCGATCAACTCTGATTTCAAGCTCGTCGACATCTGACACGACTGGCAGCAACGATTCGAACTGTGCCTGCTGCCCTTGATATGTCTGGCCATCGATCAGAACCGTGGGGGCGGGTATGTTGACGGTGCCTTCGCTGAGCGCGGTCAGCGTGTACTGGAAGATATAGCTCCGTTCGGTTACCGATCGCCGAACCCCATTGATGATCTGCACCGAGGTGTACGATTGGGAACTCGGGCCGTGGAACTGAGCTCGGACACTGTTCGGGAAGTCGACTTGGGGTGTCTGGGGGGCGCGGGCGCCACGCACGATCACCTTATATGCGACTTCGTCGCCGACATAGACGCTGGATCGGGAGAGCTCGACCGTGACGCTCACAGGGTCGTTGTTCCCAGTCTGTGCCACTGCGCACGGGATGCACAATGTCATCGTTGACAGGATCATCACAAGGGAACTCAAAGGTCTCGATTGCATGAGTGACTTCATGATCACCAATCCTTTTCTACACGCACCGGACGCCCGGTTGAGCGATACACACGCCGAGCTTCTCGCTCTCGTCGTTCTTTATCCAGAAGCATTTCGGCGATTTCATTGATCTCATCTCCTTCGCCATCCTGAGGGTCCTCCTGCGGGTTGCCTTGCCCCTCACCCTCTTGTGGCTCGCCCTGTTGCTCGCCCTCACCTTGTTGGCCTTCTTGATCCTGTTGGGCCTGCTGATCGGATAACTCGCCAAGTTGCTGCGCGGCTTGCTGAAGGGCATCGGCGGCTTCCTGCTGATGCTGGGCGGCCTCCTGTTGCTTGCCCTCTTGGAGGGCCTCTTGTGCCTGCGCCTGAGCATCCCGAGCTCGTTGCAGTTGTTCTTGGATCGATTGGAGCTGGTCGTCCTGATCCGGGTTTGATTCGTTGAGCCGTTCCTGCTCGTCTTGCGTCTTCTCATCCAGTTCGCGCTGCTCTGCTTGCTGCTGCTCGGGGTCTTGAGGATTCTCGCTGGCGTTCTGGTTGGCTTCTTCCTGCTGCTGCTGGGCCAGTTCGTTCAGTCTCTCAGCGGCTTGTTCGTTCTGGCGCTGTTGCTCTTGGCGCTGTTGTTCCTGTTGTTCGATCAGATTCTTGAGGGCCTCAATCTGCTCGCGTAGCTGGCGGATTTCTCGCCGTACCCGCTCCAGGTTCTCGATGGCTCGGCTGTTGCGAGGGTCAACCTCATGGACCGAGCGGAAGGCTCCAGCCGATTCGATGAGCCCATCGACTGTTGTCTGGAGGAGTCTGACCATCGCGTTGAGATCGTCTGGATTGGAAAGTTCCGGTGCATCCATGAGCTGAGCGTGTGCAAGCATGTATCGTGCATGCCCGATGTTGTACCTGGCGTTTGCACGCAGGCTCGGCGAGGCAGCAGCTGTGTCCGCCTGCTTCAGCCATGCGATACCATCTTCGATGGTTCTGCTCATATGCTCATCTACGCCAACCATCAACGCCCCAAGGTTGTACGCGGCACTGGCACGGTAGTGAGGGTCATCGCAGCGGGAGAAGACCTCGCTCAGCAACTTTACGCGTTCATCGAACTCATACGCATCGCTGATCGCTTCGGCGATGCGTGCACGCGCTAGTTCAGGGGCCATTGGTTCGAGTTGTTGCTCCTGCTGCGCAGCAGGTTGCTCGGTATGCGATTGCACGCCGTTGGTGCCGGGTTGTATGAAGAACAGCATGCTGTAGAACAATGGTTGAATCATGCGGGAGCCCTTCGGGTTCGTGTTGGGATGGCCAGCAAGTCGAGCATGATCAGTGCGATCCCCGTGGCAAGGAAAACCATGAAGCGTTCGGTGTATTTCACCGTTGACGCGGTTTCCAGTGTGCGCTGGTCAGCCGATGCGATCAGGTCCTGGTAGACCTGGGCAAGATCGATCGTGCCAGTGCCAACCTCGAGGTAAACACCACCCGGTGAAGCCGCGGCGATTTGCCGCAGGGTTGTCGATTCGAGCTTGGAACGGACCATTGACCGCTGGCCCTGCTCATCGCTGGATTGGATCAAAGCCCCTTTATCTGAACCGATCCCCAGTGCGATGATGCGGACACCCTCAGCCCCTGCTCTGCGAGCCGCTTCGACGGGTAGGCTGTCCTGATCTTCACCATCGCTGATCAGCACAATATCACGGTATGCGCCGTTCTCGCCCTCGCCGAGTTCTGGAAAAACCAGTTCCATCGTGCGTCGGATCGCGTCACCGATGTTGGTGCCGCCAACTTGAACACTTTCGGGTGTAAGCTCCTCGAGGGCGAGCTTGAAAAACAGGCGGTCGTTGGTTAATGGAGATATCACCCGTGAGGAACCCGCGAATGCGACGAGCCCGACGCGGTCGCCACCTAACTCATCGACGAGGTCCTTGATCCAGAGTTTGGTTTTTTCCAGCCGGTTCGGAGCGACATCCCGCGCGAGCATCGAGCGTGAGACATCGATCAGAAAGACCACATCCCGCCCTTTCGAATCAACCTCAATTTCGCGGGGATCAGACTGCGGGCGAGCCGATGCCAGAATAATGCTGGCCAGCGCCAGCATGCAGATGACAACCCGAAGCACGGTATTCCAAGACCTGGGTGTTCCCAGCAACGCGTCGATCCGATCGCGATCGCCGAGGCGACGGATACTGCGGCGAGAGCGGATATAGACGGCCAACATCAGCACTGCCAGCACCGGCAATGCCCAGAGCAGCATCAGCCATTGAGGTTCGGCGAACCGCCAACCGGTGAATGAGAAGGTTGGGAGCAACTCGGTCATCAGGCCCCACCCCGCAGCACGGTTTCACGCAGGAACACGCCCGAGAGTAACGCAATCAGACCCCCGAGCGCGTACGGGTGATAGAGCTCGTCGTAGCTCGTCGATTCACTTACCTCGATGGTCGATCGTTCGAGTTCATCGATTTTGGCATACACCTCTTCGAGATCGGTGATGCGATCGACACCCCAGTACTGTCCCCCGGTATGCTCGGCAACCTGGCTCATGCGCCGGTCGTTGACCTGTTGGGTTGGGCCGAAGAAGCGGCCTCCGGATGTGGTGCCACCCCTGATCCCGATGATATACACCTTGATGCCCCATTCGTTCGCAAGGGCCGCCGCCTGCTGAGGGGAATACTGGCCTGCGCGATTCTCGCCATCGGTCAGCAACACGACCGCTTTGCTTTTGAGTTCAAATGACTCGTCCTCGGCTTCTGCACGCATCGCGTCTTCTGAGGCTTTCAGTCGTCCGATCGCGAGCATCAGCGCGTCACCGATCGCGGTGGAACGCTCCCGTTCGATCTGAGGAAGCTCAATACGGCGCAGTGATTCGATGAGGGCATCATGCGATTGGGTGAGGGGAACCAAAGTATCGGCGAATGACCCGAACACTATCAAGCCGAGTAGGTCACCGGCTCGCCCCCGAAGCTGACTCCCGTCACCCTCGACGAACCTCTCAACAACCTTCTTCACCGCCTCTAAGCGGTTCGTGCGAACGCCGTCGAATATGACGGGCTCATCCATCGAGCCGGATCGGTCAACGACCAGTTGAAGGGCGATGGTGTCTCGGGTGGCTTTGGTATTCCCGATGATGCGTTGCGGGCGAGCGAGTGCAGTCAGTAGTGTGAGCAGAGCGATGCTGATGATGGCGTGTGGGAGCCAGAGGCCAAGGGAGCGTACAGATGTCCCCGCCGCAGCGACGCGCGATGGGGCCGAGGACATCATGCCGCCGCTGCGGTGCCAGAGTATGATGCGCACGATCCAGATCAGCGGGATAAGTCCTGTGAATACCAGCACCCAGGGGTAGGCAAACTGCCAGTTCATGTTGCGCCTCCCGTTAGAGAAGGCGTGGTGTCATGCCCGAGCAGTTCCAGCGCATGGCGAGCGATGCGTGCTGGCGATACATGCTGCTGGGGTTCACGAGCGAACCGGGCCCGATCGCAGGCGCGGATCATCTCCGCGAACTCGGTGGTTTGACGCAAGCGAGGATCGAGTCGAGTTAACGCGCGATCGAGAATTTCGAAGGCTTGCCCTTGGTCAAGTTGGTCATCGTTCTCGATGCGTTTGAGTTGTGCATAGACAGTTTCATCTGGTTCGCCATGTGAGCCACGCCGAGCGATGATCAACACAGTCAACGCGGCGACCGCTACGCAGAACACCACCCACACCCAGAGGGCAGGACTTGCTTCGTCCTGAGTCTCGGGGAGAACCGGTGTGGCCAACGGGTTGAGTTGGCCCGTATCTTGTACGGGGAGCACCCCCTCGACCGAAACGGTGAACGGCTCAACACTCAACTCATTCGTTGTACTATTTGATTCTGTCAAAACGACTGGCGAAGGGACGATGTACTCGCCGGGCAGGAACGGTTCGATCAGCCAGCGACTCGATACTTCGTATCTATCGCCACGCCGCGAGACGGGCTCATCGATGGTCTCAATGAGCGTCCAATCTGTTTCACCCCATTCCGGGGGGGCAAGTGACGCACTGATCGTATCGGGCCAAGACCAGCGTGCTTCGACCCAAAGCCGATCAGCGATGCCGATCGAATCAGTGTGTAGATTGAGCATGAGCCGTGCGCCGCTCTGGGCGTCCTCGGCTTCGTGCGTCAGCAGCTGAACATGAGGTGCGGGGTCTCCGCCCGAACAGCCTGTGGACGGTGCCCAAGCGAGCAGGAACAAAAACAGGATCAGGCATCGGGCAAGACTCATCGCCGTCGCATCTCCCGTTGCTGAAAGTACCGAATCAAAGGGTCGATGAAACTTCTCGCGGTTGATAGCTCAACACGGTCGACCCGTGCACGCCGGAAGCTCTCTTCGATCGCTGATTGTTCGAGCATGGCCTGGCGGTGATAGCGGGCACGGACTCGGCGCGAGCTGGTGTCAACCGTAAAGCGGCGGCCGTTGATCGGGTCGTGCATCCTGATCAGCCCGGCCTGAGGCAGTTCGAACTCAAGCGGGTCGGTCAGCTGGAGCGTGACAAGCTCATGCTTGCGGGCAAGCATGCGCAGTGGTTTCGCCCATTCGGGTTCTCCACGGTTATTCAGCCCGGAAAGGAAATCCGAAAGCACAAAGACCACCGCACGGCGCTTGTGTGTACGCCCAAGTTCATGTAACGCGTCGCTCAATGTAAAGGGCGACATGCCTGGCTCAGAATCGATCAGCTCTCGCATAATCCGGCGCGCGTGCTTCTTCCCCTTCGAGGGGCGTAGGTGGAATGACTCCTTCTGGAGATGGTCGGAGCCGAAAATCTGGAGCCCCACCCGATCATTGTTCCTTCCCGCGGCGAGGGTGAGCACCGCGCCAACTTCGCAAGCGAGCTGGTGCTTTGAACGGCGCACCGTCCCAAACCCGGTCGAGATGGAGCAGTCGACGCACAGAATGACCGTCAGCTGGCGTTCCTCGGTGAAGCGTTTGATGTGAGGATGCCCGGTTCGAGCGGTGACATTCCAGTCGATCGTGCGGACCTCGTCGCCGGGCTGATATTCACGCACCTCTGCAAACTCGATCCCTTGCCCCTTGAAGGCAGAGTGGTACTGGCCTCCGAACAGATCATCAACGCGACGACGCGCCCGGATTTCCAGGCGTTTGACCTCCCGCATGAGTTCTTCGGTCAGCACTGGACTTGTACCTCCGGGTCAGGTGGGTTCAAGGGGTCGGGATCCGGGCGAAGAGTTCGCGGATAATGTCTTCGCTGCTGATGCCCTCGGCCTCGGCCTCGTAACTCACCAGCACCCGGTGGCGGAGCACATCCATGCCGATGGTTTTGATGTCCGATGGGGTGACAAACGCTCGTCCATCGAGGAACGCGTTGGCCCGCGCCGCCCGTGCCAACGCTAGGGAAGCACGGGGTGAGGCCCCAAACTCGATGAGCTTGGGCAGGTCCAGACTCCAGTTGGCTCGGACCGATGCCGGGTCGCGGGTCGCATGGACCAGCGAGACGATGTAGTCCTTGATTTTCTCGTCGATGAAGACGCGGTTGACTGTTTCGCGGGCGCTGGCGATCTGCTCGAGGGTCACCACGGGCTTGATGCCGGCGTGTTCGGCCGTAGACATCATGCGATCGACGATGACCCGCTCCTCGTCCTTGGTCGGGTAACCCACATGCAGCTTGAGCATGAACCGATCGACCTGGGCCTCGGGGAGGGGGTAGGTGCCCTCCTGTTCGATGGGGTTCTGTGTGGCGAGCACCAAAAACGGGTCGCCGACGCTATAGGTCGTGTCGCCGATCGTGGCTCGTTTTTCTTGCATGGCCTCCAGCAGGGCCGACTGAACCTTCGCCGGGGCCCGGTTGATCTCATCGGCGAGCACAATATTGGCGAAGATCGGGCCCTTGCGCGGGGTAAAAGTCCCGTCTTTGGGGCTGTAGATCAGGGTGCCGATCACATCCGCAGGGAGAAGGTCTGGCGTGAACTGGATGCGGGAGAAGTCGGCGTGGCAGCCCTGTGCGAGGGTTGTGACCGTGAGCGTCTTGGCGAGGCCGGGTACGCCTTCGAGCAGCACATGCCCGCCGGTGAGCATTCCGATCACGAGCGAGCGGACCATGTGCTCCTGACCAACGACAACCGATCCCACGGCGTCGACCAGTTCACGAATAGGGCCCGCGTCTTGGGCGACCGTCTCGTCGCTCAGGGTCACTTGCAGCGCGTCTGTACTCATCGCGTCCTTCCTTGGTTGTGCCTGGCACGGGTATGCTCGCGTCAATCTCGACTTGTCTTCAAATACTGACGAAGAACCAGATGCCTGTATTGCATGAATCTGTCATCGGTTTTTGCGTTTCACGGGCTCAAAGGTTCCTGAAACGACGCACGGGCCCGTATCCGGGCCCGTGCGTGGAAATCTGTTGACGGGGCCGGGACCATAAACGATGCCGTTGCCGTGCGATTCAACCTCAGGCGATCGTGTCGCCGCCGGCTGCGGGTGGCTGCTGGCCGCCGGCAGGGTTGATGTCGATCTCGCCGAAGCGTTCCTCGTACTGCCTGATCGCCGATCCAAGCGACAGAGCCAGGCGCTTGGCCCCAGCCCAGTTCATGATCACGCGAGAACCGACATTAAACACCACCACGGGACCCTGGTTGGGAAGCTGCATGGGGATATTCATCCCAAAGTCCATGATCAGCTCGTCCTGGGTGTTGCTGGTGCGGATGGTGTTGGCGTAGGTGCTGGACATCTTTGATTCGTCGATGCGGAGCTGCACCTGCTGCTGCTGTGGTTGCTGGTCGTCGGCCATGGGTCTCTACCTCGTTTTCGATCGCAAGATGGCGATCAGTCGTTGATTCAGGTGAATGCCGAGGGGGGGACTCGAACCCCCACTCTATTTCTAGAAGCGGATTTTGAATCCGCCGCGTCTACCAATTCCGCCACCCCGGCATCTCAGTGGGCAGAATCATAGGCCAGCGGTCTCAAACGGCAATACCCGGCCCATCGCCCTCTTGCCATAAAGAGACCATCTGGGGCGGTCGATGCCTACACTTTCCGTCCTGCTGAAGCGTTCAGCGGGGTCGACCCGGGACTCAGGCGCACGATGGCGGGTCGACAGCAGTCCTGTGCGTGACATGAACAGAAAGAACATCATGTCAGACACCGTAAGCAACACGATCAAAGTCGAAGATGTCGGCCCATGCCGCAAGCGTATCAGCGTCGAAATCCCCGCCGAAGCGGTGAATGACCAGATGGAGATGGCCTTTGGCTCCGTCGCCTCGGAAGTCAGCATCCCCGGTTTCCGCAAGGGACACGCTCCCCGTCGCCTCGTTGAGAAGCGCTACGGTAGCTATGTCAAGGATGAGACCCGCTCGCGACTCGTTGGCCAGGCCTACGAAGAAGCAGTGCAGGAGAACAACCTCAAGGTCCTCGGCCAGCCCCCGATGGAGGTCTTCGAGGGGATCGAAGTCGAGCCAGGCCAGCCCGTGACCTTCGAGGTTGAGGTCGAGGTTATGCCCGAGTTTGAGCTCCCCGAACTCAAGGGGATCAAGGTCCTCAAGCCTGACTCATCACTCCCCGACGGGCTCGTTGATGAGGAGATCAAGAAGATCTCGATCAATGAGGGTTCACTCGACGAGCGTGAAGATTCGGGCCCTGGCGATTACCTCACCGGTAACGCAGTGATGACCGACAAAGAGGGCACCGAGCACTACAACATCGAAGGTGCCGTCGTTCAGATCCCGCAGGAGGGAGATGAGGGCATGATCCTCGGCGTGATCGTCCCCGATTTCGCCAAGCAGATCGGTACACCCAAAGAGGGTGACAAGGTCAGCATCAAGCTCACCGGCCCCGAAAACCACGAGGTCGAGGCCCTGCGCGGCAAAGACCTGACCGTCGAGTACGAAGTCACCAAGATCTACCGCATCGTCCCCGCCGTCATCAGTGACCTCGTCGCCAAGTACGGCTTCAATGACGAAGAGCAGCTGCGTGAGATGGTGACCAACCAGCTCCAGCAGCGTGCGGAGGTCCAGCAGCAGGCGGTCATGCGTCAGCAGATCGTTAAACACCTGGCCGACAGCGCCGACTTCGAGCTTCCAGAAGGGCTGACTTCGCAGCAGGCCGCACGGAACCTCGAGCGTCGCCGCATGGAGATGATGTACCGCGGCGTCAACCCCGCTGAGATCGAGCAGCAGATGGCTGAGCTCCGCAGCGCCTCGACCGAGAATGCCAGGAACGAGCTCAAGCAGTTCTTCATTCTCAACAAGGCGGCCGAGCAGCTCAATGTGCAGCTCCAGGATCAGGAAATCAACGCTCGCATCGTTCAGATGGCGGCTCAGCAGGGCAAGCGCCCTGAGCAGCTCATCGAGGAACTCCAGAAGAGCGGGCAGGCCCAGACGCTGGTTCAGCAGGTGCGTGAGCACAAGACCATCGACCAGATTCTCAGCGACGCAGAAGTCGAAGAAGTCAGCGCCGACGAGTTCAACGAGCGTATGGCCGACGCGAGCTGAGGAACCTCAGTTCACAATCTTGATTTGCAACTGCTCTGCTGTTATGGTGGGGCAGTTTTTCTATCTGGACCCCTGGAGCCACATGATGAATATGTTTATGCCCAATTTTCACTGGTATCTTCTTGGATTGCTCATGTCCATCGTGACGAGCGTTTCAGGGCAGGTGTTAGATTCCAGACTCGACGATGTCAGCCCTCAGAACGAAGCCAAGTTTGGCTTTGATTTCGTGATGGACGGCGAGTGGCTTGCTGTGGGGGCTTCGTTCTGGGATACCGATGAACTGCAGGACCTTGGCTCAGTGTTGCTCTATAAGCGTATTGATGACCAGTGGGCCTTTCAGAAGCGATTGATGCTTGAAACCCCGTTCATTGAGTCTGGGTCGCAGTTTGGAAAAGGCCTCTCGATGCACAACGGGATGCTCGCCGTTGGTCAACCCAATGCTCAGGGGGTGATCGATCGCATGGCGGGGAAGGTAAGCGTGTACGGCATCGATGTCGGGGGCCATGAGAACTGGGGGCTCATCGATGTGTTGCGTTCACCAAATGAACAGCGGCTGGCGAGGATGGGCTTTGCAACCCAGCTGATTGATAACATGCTCTTCATCGGTGAGTACGGCCACGACTCGACAGGGCGGGTGCTCGTTTATCAGTATGATCAAAATGACGGCTGGGCCCTGCAAGACGAAATCACGCCGCCACCAAACGAACGCATTATCCCGCATGCATTTGGGTGGAGCCTGAGCGTTGATCGGTATCCCAACGGAACATATCAACTGATGGTCGGTGCGCCGAACTCAGATTACTACCCATCAGGGTGCACCCCTCCCGCGTGTGCGCCCGAGAGCCAAGCCGGTGTGATCTACTTCTTTGCTCACAACGGTGATGGATGGTTTTTCCAGAATGAGGTCACCAATATCGGCACCCTCGAAGATATGCCGGATTTCGGGTTAACGGGTGCACGCCTCGGCCATGTCGTCGACCTCGGACTTCGCACTGGCAACGCTGTCGCAGGGGCACCGTCACAGTTTTCGTACAGTTGCAATGATGATGCATGCTTCGGCGTCGCACGCGGGCAGGTGTTGCTCTTTGAATACGATCAAGTCGCCGATACATGGTCAGTTGCCGAGCGGTTCGCGCCATACGGCCCCGCGGACAGCGAGGGGGACTATGGCGCCGGGGTCTCGTTGCAGGGAGATGAACTGGTGGTCACCACCAGGAAACAGAGCAAGGTCCATTTCTATGCTCGGCACGCAGGCGGAGGGTTTGGGCAGTGGGGGGCATATGAAGTGCTCGATCTGTCGGCCGAGACTTCTGGCGATGTCCTCAGCAAGGTTCAGTATCAGGCTGATCAGATCCTGATCGGTGCCAGCAACAACGATTTCGACGCGTACAGCAATGCGGGCTCCCTCTTCGAACTGGATGCCCAAATCTCAGCATGTCGTTACGACCTGAATCGTGATCGGGTGTTGAGTTTTGTTGATATCTCGATTTTCATTGAGGCATACAACGCGGCGGATTCGAGTGCTGATTTGAACGATGATGAGACAGTCAACTTCTACGATATCGCCGAGTTCGTTCAGGGATATCTGCAGGGCTGCTGAAGCTGGAGTTGTATGGACAGCTGTGGGGATGAGCTCGTGGCTTACACAAGCTCGTCTACGCTATCCTCGGTGTCATCATCGCTCAGGTCGAAAGCGTAGAACGGTTCACCCGCGTTGAACGGATGGTTGATGGCACCGCACTTGGTGCACGCGATGCCATGGGTGCCGGCGGGGAGCTTGGCGATGCTCTGACCACAACCCGCGCAGGTCATGTCGGTCAGGCGTGAGGTCATGGTATTGACCATTGTCACCGCCAAGGTGATCGCCACGCCAACAGCGGGGATGACCGGGATCGCAAAGACGCTGACTGCGCCGAACGCCAAGAGCGCCAGTGCAGCGATCAGGGCCAGCACCCGCAAACGAAGTTTTTGCATCCAGAACACGATTCAGCCTCCTGCTGCACAGCTTGATACACACGATCGCGGATCCTCCGCGATTCAATTATACCCAGCTTCATTCGGACCGGTTGGCGTCTGGCAGATTCATCGTGAAGATCATAGCGGGCGGTACAGGTCGATAACCTGACGCAGGTATTCCGGGTCTTTCAGGTGATTGACTTGCAACTCAATCCCGTCCTGTCCGGACGATGAGATCCCAATCCGACCAACCTTCATCACGCGCTGCATGAAGGTCTGGTCAATCTGGATATTACGGATGTTGTCGTGGACCACCTCGGACGAAGATTTCGAGAAGAATCCTTTGAGCATGACCGTCCGTTTGGTCGTAATTTCCAAAGAAGCGCTAAGGCGGTCGATCCACCACCAACTCAGCAACCCAACCGACAGCAGCAACAGGGGGGCGAACAGGGCGACCCACCAGATCGACTGGTCGGTGACGGGCACCCAGATGAGCCCGATCAGACTGAGCAGCCCGATGAGCACCGTGAGTGAGAATCGGATCACGCGAGATCGGAACCAGCAGCGACGGACCTTGAGTACCCGCACCTCGGGCCCCTGGTCCGGTGGGAAGCCGGCTTTGGCCGCTTTGTCGATGTGCTTGGAATCGACGGCTTCGTCATGATCGAATGGGGTCGGGTCTGAGCCCATAGGACTGGGGACGCGGTTGATATCACCACAGTTGAGGCACTCATATTTGGTGCCCGCGAGGTGATCCTCGAGTTCGATCTCCATGTCGCATTTATCGCAGTTGAACTTGATCATTGGGTGATATCCCTTCCCTGTATTGTACGGGATCGGCTCGATCGCCTTTCGCGCATGACCCCATGAAAAAACGCACCCTCTGGGGTGCGTTTGATCTTGTTATGGGATTCACTCAGGCGTTCCAGGAGCGGGTTTCGGGTCCGACATAGGCGGCTCGGGGGCGGATCAGGCGGTTATTGGCGTGCTGCTCCATGATGTGGGCACACCAGCCGGTGATCCGGGAGGCCACGAAGATGGGGGTGTACTGGGGGACAGGGATGCCCATGGTGAAATAGGTCATGCCGCATGGGAAGTCGACATTGGGGTAGATCTTCTTCTCGTCTTCCATGATCTGCTGCACGGTCTCGCCCAGTTCGAAGAGTTTGACGAACTCAGGCCCGCGGGCTTCTGCGGCTTTTCGCCCAAGACCATGGAGGATCGGGGCACGGTGGTCGCCGTTCTTGTAGACACGATGCCCGAAGCCCATGAGCTTGCGTTTCTCTGCGAAGGCTTGATGCATCCATTCGGTGATCTTGGCGGTGTCGTTCTCCGGGCCGATGTCGCTCCGGATGTCGGAGAGCATGTCCATGGCCGCTTCGTTGGCGCCGCCGTGGAGCTTGCCCTTCAGGGCCGCGATGGCACCGGTGACCGCCCCGTGCATGTCACTCAGGGTGCCGGCGATGACGCGTGCGGCGAAGGTCGATGCGTTGTAGTCATGCTCTGCATAGAGCACCAGCGAAACATCCATGACCTTCTCGGCCTCGGCGCTGGGCTTTTCGCCCGTCATCATGTACAGCAGGTTTGCCGCATGGCTGAGGTCCTTGTTGGGAGCGACAAAGTCTTTGCCCTCGATGCTGTTCTGCATGTGCCCGATGATCGTCGGGATTTTGGCGAGCAGTCGTTTGGACTTGCGCAGGTTGGCTTCGGCTGAGTTATCCTGGCAGTCCGGGTCGAGGTGGCCGAGCACTGAGACCGCGGTGCGGAGGATGTCCATCGGCACGGCGTACTGGTTATTCACCAGCTCGCCCGCGTTCTTCAGGTTCTGCTTGATCAGTTCGGGCAGTTCTCGCTCGGCGACCAACTCGGCCTTGAACGCTTCGAGCTCGTCAGCGGTGGGCTTCTCGCCGACAAGCAGCAGAAAGGCAACTTCTTCGAATGACGCGTTGGCCGCAAGGTCAGCGATCTCGTAGCCGCGGTAGATCAGCGCTGATTGCTCAACATTACAGATCTGGGTTTCGCCGGCGATGACGCCCTCTAGGCCCTTGGCGTGGGTCGGTGCGCTGGTCATGATGCAACCTCGTTCATGGTGTGGTTTAAGAAGCGATGTTGGCTTCCTCATATGAAGCCGAAACACCAGATTCTAGGCATCACTCATCTTCAACAAGGCTACGAAAGTCGAGGGAAAGTTTTCATTCTCGCGCAGGGCGAGGGTAGGAGACCGGTGAGCGGTACCCGTCCTTGTCATATGCACGCACCCCGAAGAACCAGTTGTCCTTTGAGAGCGGAACGGTGCCCTCGGTAGTGTTCCCCATATCCTGGAACTCGTCCCATTGGGCCTCGGATGTTTCACGCCAGACAATCTCGTAGCCAGCAACATCGGGCTCGGGCGAGGCGTCCCAGCGCAGAGTGGTGTCGTTGGTCAGTTCGGCGATGATCACCCGGGCGTTCTCGGGAGCGGACGGTGCATTGGTCAGGTGCACGAGTGTCAGTGCGTTGAGGCGGGTGACATCGGCGAGGTAGTGTTCATCGACAAACTCGGGCAGGTCTCCGAACTGTTTGCCGTTCTCGATACGCACATCCTGATGCTGGTGGTCGTAGTCCTCGTAGGTCTCGCAGAACCGGATCGCGGCGAAGCCCAGTTCATTGAACGGCGTATGGTCCCCACCCCGCAAGAACCTGTCGGGGCGGTGGATCAGGCGTGGCTGAACGGTGGTCTTGTGCAGGTTCGCGACATCGGCGATGTACCGTGCGATCTGACGCGAGGGTGAGTCTGACTCGGTGCCATAAAGTCGCTGCCGCCGAACGGCGCTCCCGATCTCATCGTCATCGAGAGCAAGCATGGACGCTGGGAGGCCTTCGCTGAACACGCGGATCTCCTTGCTGCCGTCCTGCCCCTCGAGCACGCCGGTTGGATCGCCCACCGTGTCGTTGTTGAGGACCGCGACGATGTTCTTGCCCGAATCCAGTGCCGCTTGGGCGTGCAGGCGTGCACCGAAGAGTCCCTGTTCCTCACCGCTGGTAGCCATGAGGACCACGGTGGCCTCGATGGGTTCACGGGCGAGCACCCGTGCCAGTTCGATCATCAACGCAACGCCCGATGCGTCGTCATTGGCTCCGGGGGCATCGCTGGTGGCGTCGTTGGCCTCGCTTGCACGCGAATCGAGGTGCCCGAGCACATAATACAGTCGGTCGCGTGATTCTGGATTGCTGCCGGGGATCTCGCAGATGACATTGACGACCTCGACGGGCTTGGTGATGCGACGCCCATCGGGCTCGACGGTGTGTGGATCGAAATACACACGAGGGGCGGTTTCCCCGGCTTTGCCGTGGCCTTCAATATTGCGCTCGAACTGTGCTTTCACCCACCTGCGCGCGGCGCCGATCCCGTGGGTATCAGATTCTGTCTCGCTCAGGGTATGCCGGGTGCCGAACCCGGCGAGCGTGTCGACATACCTGCGGATCCGTTCCGGATCGACGGCGTCCATGACCCGGTCGGGCATGTCCATCAGTTCTCGCTCGATGATGCGTCCGCCGCTGGAGCCCATGCCAAGGTCGTGAGCGGTCTTAATCGCGTCGTTCTTGTTCATGCCCTTATCCTTGATGAGATACAGCCCGTAGATTGTTGCCGAGCGTGAGCCCGAGCCGCAGTGCATGAGCACCGGGCCAGTGGTGGTTTCCAGTATGCGTGATAAATCGGATGATTGCGTTTCGCAGAAGATCGCCGAACTCATTGGAGAGTGCACATAAGTCATGCCCAGTGATTCCACGAGTGCCTGCTCATCGAACGGGACGCGCTTCATCTCCGGCTCGGTGCGGTTATTCACCACGACCTTGCCACCGGCAGCGGCGAACGCGCGGATCTCATCGGCGCTGGGTTGGCCGCTGAATGTGATCCGATCCGTTGCGGGCATGTCGACGCTGAGCTCGGTCCACGACGCGACCGGTTCGGTCTGCGTGTTTACAGCTGCCGACTGACGAGGTTCGACGCTCGTGGTGCAACCTACGCACGCGAGGAGGATGGTGGTCGAGATCGCCAATGGAATCAGGTGTTTCATGATTCCGATTCTACAGGCAGCGGGCTCGGCACGCGAACGGGGCATGGATATGATGCCATATGCCCACGAATATACACCCCGGGACGCAGTTGCGTCAGTGCATGGATCAGTCAGTTGTTGCCGCTCCCGGTGCTTTTAACGCACTCGTGGGCAAGGCCGTGGCCGATGCGGGCTTTCAGGCAGCGTATTTCTCGGGTGGGGCAACCACCGTGGCGGCGGGCGTCCCCGATGTGGGGTTGTTGACGCTTGACCACTTCGCACGCGAGATCAAGCAGGTGGTGCACGCGAGCCAGTTGCCCGTGATCGCCGATGCCGACACCGGCTTTGGTGAAGAGGAGATGGTCCGTCGCACCGTGCTGGAATACAACTTCGCCGGTGCCGCGGGGTTGCATCTTGAGGATCAGGTCTTCCCCAAAAGATGCGGCCATCTCGATGGCAAGGAGTTGGTTTCAATCGAGCAAATGGTCTCCAAGGTCCAGTGGGCGGACAAGGCATCGCAGGATTGCAGCGATGGGGCGTTCATAGTTTGCGCCCGCACCGATGCCAAGGGCGTCGAGGGCTTCGATGCTGCGGTTGAGCGAGCCAAGGCTTATGTCGAGGCCGGCGCGAACATGATCTTCCCCGAGGGGCTCACGAGCGAGCAGGAGTTCGGCGACTTCGCCAAGGCGATGGACTCGATGGGTGACAAACGTCCGTACATGCTGGCGAACATGACCGAGTTCGGCAAGACCCCGATGCTCACGCTCGAGCAGTTCGGGGCGATGGGCTACAACATCGTGATCTATCCGGTGAGCACGCTGCGCATCGCAATGGGGGCCGTCGCCAAGGCCCTGGCCGAGCTGAAGCAGACAGGCACGCTTGAGGGGCAGTTGGGCAACATGCAGACGCGACAGGAACTCTACGATCTTGTCGGGTACACACCCGGCACGCCGTGGGAAATGTGATGTCGCGTCGCCGGGCCCGATACGGCATCGAACATGATTCGACGATGATCCAGGACCACGGGATCGTGGTACGCATCTACCCCGACGACGACGAGGGATTCCGTCATCAGCGTTTCATCGTCCGGCTTGACAATGGGCAGACGCTGCTGATCGTGCACAACATTGATCTCGTGGAGAAGGTGCCGATCATGCTTGACGACTATGTCGAGTTCAAGGGTGAGTACGAGTACAACGAAAAAGGCGGCTTGGTGCACTGGACACATCACGACCCGCAAGGAATTCACGAAGCCGGATGGATCAAGCACACCGGGTTCGAGTATTCATGAACCGGGTTGCATCGCCGAGGGTATCAGCGACGGGCCGGGGTCGGATCGAAGTAGGAGGCGTGCTGGGATGAAACTGTACATCGGTATGCTGGTCATATGCTTGGGTGTTTTCGGGTACGCTGTGCACTCAGCGCCTCCAATGACGAACCCGGTAGAACAGGAAGAGAGGAACAAGATGGAACTCGGTGCATTCTCAGTCAGTCTTGCGGTCAAGGACCTCGCTCAGTCTCGGGCATTCTATGAAAAGCTCGGTTTCACGCAGGTCGGCGGCGACGCCGCTCAGAACTGGCTCGTCCTTGGCAATGGCACGACAAAAATTGGGCTTTTCCAAGGGATGTTTGAGGACAATATCCTGACATTCAACCCTGGCTGGGCACAGGACAAGACGCCTTTGGATTCATTCGAGGATGTTCGTGAGATCCAGAGCCGATTGAAAGACGCGGGCATCGAGTTGCTCGTGGAAACGGACCCGGACAGCGATGGAGCCGCTCATATCGTGCTTCAGGATCCGGACGGCAACCAGATCCTCATCGATCAGCATGTACCAAAACCCTGATTGAGCTATGCGAACCAAACCAACTGGGCCAGACACGCATCACGAACAACGCGGAGGGCCACCGGTTCCGGTTCCCTCTCGGCCCGGCGAATTCTGGCTGGATGCGCCCTGATTTTGGGTGTGCAGCCAACTCGGGTATGTGAGTACACCGATCTCGCGCCAGTATTTGATGGTCTCAGATCGTTCGTGTTTGTGCCCACACTCAGTGCACATGGGGCGTGGGTGATCCGCCAGCGGATAGCCACAGCGGACACACGGAAGAACGCGTTGCCGTAGAAGCGCCTTTGCGCGAGTATGCTGAGTTTTCCAGAGAATGAGGACACGCAGCCACACCGCGGGCATCAGGATGACGAAGCCATACTCGGCGTAATCGAGATATGCTGGTTCCGTGTCGAAGGTCCATTCAACCGCAGTGCTCGAGATACCCAGCAGGGTGGCGATGACGCCGACGAGAATGCATGCCTCCATGGCACGAGGTCTTGCAAAGCCTGGGGAGAATACAGAGTATCGATACGCAACGGGCATTGCATGAGCATACCAGATGGATAAGCGCATGAAAATACCCGCCAGAGGGCGGGTATTGAGAAATATGGGTTGGGCGGATTTTACTCGAAACCGTCGCGGGTCTGGATCTCAAAGTCGTTGATCGACGCAATGTCTTCTGCGGACTTATCGCCAAGGTTCTCGAACCGAGCGACGATGGGCTCAGGGTTCTCGAAGGCGAGCTTGCCGAGCAGGTTGAACTTATACGCGAGGATGTCCTTGAGGTCAGCTTCGGTGTTGCGTGCATGGCCGGCGGGGTACATCACCATGCCAGAGTCGAACTCGGTGCCGTCGGTGTCCTCGATGATGAGCGAGGTGGGGATGCCGTCGGGGTAGCGCTTGTCGTAGTCCTCGCCGCCGTGGAAGAACTCGATCTTCTCCATGAGCGAACGGGTGCGTTCGTTGGCAATCGCATCGGCGCTGTAGTCGTACGGCTCGAGCATGAGCTCTTTCCACCCGGCTTTCTGGCTGCTGAGGGCCTTCCGCAGCAGGGTGCCGACGATGTAGACCATCGAGTGGTCGGCGCTCTGGCGTGTTGTCGGGTTCCGCTTGGCGGGGTCGCCGATGATCCCGAAGGCGGGTTCGTACGCGGTGATCTTGATCGACTTGATCTTGGAACCGGTCTCGTCGTCAAGCAGGTGCGGGGCCTTGTTCAGCAGATCGATCAGGGCCTGCAATGCGCCGGCGCTCTGATGCTCGTAGAGGCCGAGTTTGAAATGCATACCCATGACCGCGAAGTCGCTGCCTGCGCGACCAAGGACCAGATCGAACGGCGACGCGTCCTTGTTCTCGGTATTGGCCTTGGTTGCGCCGACCTTCTGGAACATCTGACCGGGGCCCTCGAAGATGCGGAAGATCGATTCGGGGTTGCGGAAAATATCACGCGGCCCCAAGAACCCGCTCATTGAGCGACGGACCGCCATGATGGCGACTTCGGTGCTGATGCCGGCGCTGGCGCCCTTTGAGTCACTGAGCTGCTTGCCAGCGCGGATCGCGCGGAACGGTATGTAATGTGCAACGACCATGCCAATGGCCGATTCGATCTGCTCGGGCTTGGCACCAAGCATGGCACCGTAGACCGCGGCTGAAGCAATCGCGCCGTGGACGACATGATCAACCTTGTAGGTCTTGAGCGAGAAGACTTCAGCGAGTCGGCCACGGATCTCGTCCAGGCAGACCATGGCTTTGAGTGCGTACGCGCCGTCGCGACCAGTGAGTTGCGCACCAGCGATGCACACGCCGTAGAAATCGTTGTGTCCGAACTCGCCCGCGGTGTGGCCGAGCTGCGGGTTGTAGCCAAAGTTGGTCCCGTTGGAGTCCCATTCACGCACGGCCGAGCCGTTGGCAAGGATGGCTTTTTCGGGCTGAACAGGGACATTGGAGCCGAAGACGGTTGCCCCGCGTTGGGTGGCCTTCCCGAGTCGGTGGGTAGCATCGGTCACCGGGTACTGGAGCGCTTCATCACGAAGTATGGTCGGTGCGTTCGTCTTGAGTGCCAGCGCCGAGAGCCCGCAGAGGACGGCGTCGGTGAAGAACATGTTAGTCTTCTCGAGGACGCTCGCGTCCGGCTCGCCACGCTTGGCGGGGTCGTCAGAGAGGAAATCGATGGCGTATTGAGCAATGCCGAGTGCCTGGTTGGTGTCGGCTGGAAGCTTCACATGGGTTTCAGCGGCAGTGGTAGACATGTGTTCCTCGTGGTTCGGTCGTGGTGGGTTCTCTCAGTTGGGCCAGAATCATATGCATGTTCAGACCCAGATTCAGGGCGAAAGTTTGGGTTCTGAGCCGATCCGGAGTGGCTTCATCCTTGGGCCGCGTTGCCTGTGAACACGAAATAACCCAGCCCGACAAAGAAGACCCAGACGCCGTAGATCGCGTGCTCGAAGCCCGCGGCCAGGGCCGAGTCGGATCGTTTGTAGGTGTATGCAAAGAGCACGCCAGCGGGGAGGGTCATCACGAGGGCGACCCAGTTCCACATGGTGATGTGAAGCCATGAGAAGGCCAGCACATTGAGCGTAGAAGCCAGCCGCCCCTCGCCGAGGATCGATCGGTAGCGGTGGAAGAAGAACGCCCTATGGGTGATTTCCTGCGGGTACGCGCTCATCCACGGGTAGAGCAGCGTGATGGCGAGCATTAGCCCCGGAGCTTCACGCGGCAGAAAGAGGAATCGATGCACGGGCATGATGTCAGTGTGCCAGGCGAGCACCCACGCGATGAGCAGCAGCACCGAAGCGGCATAGACGAACTGGGTGATGATGCGTTTGAAGTCCCTTTTGAATCTCGACCAACCCCAGAGGTTGGTGTTGTCGAAGGTGGGGTCGATTCTCAGATAGATAAACATGCTCACGAAGGTGAAGATGAGCAGCGGGAAAACGAAGAGCCCGCCGGGGAGCCCGACATCGAAAGTGATGCCCGTGATGCCAAGGCGTCGGAGCATGGTGTCGCCCATTGCAGGTCGGATGAAGCCGGCGACGATGGGGGGGATGAGGATATAAAGCCCGATGAACTCCGCGATGAGGCAGAGGCGGAGCAAGGGCGCGGGTTTGCGTGCGGGTTCGGTCACGGGGGAGGATAGGTACGGTGCAAACAAGAACATCCCCCATCGGTGCGGGGGATGTGTATGAAGAGTGTGTAGTGGGCGCCCGAGGATCAGTCGTGTTTCTGCTGCTCGAGTTGGCGCATCATCTCGTGTATCATGGTTCGCATCTCCTCGATCTGTCGTTGCTGGCGGGCGTTCTCTGCTTGCAGTGCCTGGATCTGCTTGCTGTTCTGCTCTTGGAGTTCCTGGATGGCATCGACGACGATCGCTTCGAACCCAACCTGGTCGAGGTAGAGGTAGCCGTCTGTGTTCTCTCGAACCCACTGCGGCATGACCTGCTGGACTTCCTGCGCGATGAAGCCGCTCTGGACGCCTTCGACATAGGAGAAGTGGTCTTTGTTGGTGTACTCGAAGTTGACCGGGCGCAGGGACTCGATGATGTCGAGCGAGCCGGCCATGGGGGTGATGTTCTTCTTGAGTCGTTGATCAGAGAAGACGGACCAGCCGCCACCGCCCGGTTTCGCCGCGAGCCCGTCGACCGCGAGATCGAAACTGTGGACGAGTGAGTTGGTGCCAATCGAGAGACTCGTCAGGATTTCTACATTCCCGTTCTCTTCGACGATCATGGCGAGGTCGCCGTCGGCGCGAACCGAGAGTGGCCACTCGCCCGAGTCAGATTCCACGGTGAGTCTCGCGGTGGGTTGGTTCTCACCGACCCCCAGTTTGCCCGCCACATAGGTGTCGCCCGCGCCGACGATGGTGCTGTTTCCTCCAAGCGAGACCCCGCCGTTGGCGTTGACGCGGATGCGGGTGAGGCCATCGTGTTGCACGCGAAAGGCGCTGACGCCGTCGGGAACGGAGATGTGAACTCTGTCGGTCGGCGATTCGAGACCGACACCGACCGAGCCTTCAAAGTAGTTTCTGCCACCTTGGAAGTAACCGGCGAACCCGGTGTCGCTTTGGGTTTCTGCATAGAGCCCGTAGTTGACGCCACTTGTCGCTAGCGCAAGTCCGTACACGCCGGTGCCAGTGGTAGATGCGCTCTGGAACTGACCGCCGATGGTAGATCCAGTGGTTGCCCATACAGTACCGCCGACACCGATGCCGTTTGACGCCGTACTGCTCCCAAGAATGCCGGCGGTGCCAGCCGATTCTGCCCGTATTGCGTAGAGTGAATCGGATTCGACATGGAGCGCGTAGTTGGGGGTGTCCGTACCGATACCGACGTTGCCGTCCAGGTAAAAGGTTCTGGTCCCCGATACATCCCAGTGCGAATCGCCAGATGGTCCCTGGTCGCCCGCTGGGCCTTGGATCCCCTGCGGGCCTTGAGGCCCTTGCGGGCCCTGATCGCCCTGCGGCCCTTGTGGTCCCTCGGGTCCCTGGGCGCCGTCTTGCCCGTCGATGCCGGGAGCACCATCACTACCATTCTCACCGGGTTCGCCCTGGGGGCCTTGTGGTCCCTGCGGGCCTTCGTTGCCAGCGAGCGCGAACTGGGCGATAGGGGCTGAGGTGACACGCTGGTTAGGGGTGAGCGTCGTGTACGCGCCGCCATCGTCGAGCGATCGGACAGCGAGTTCGAGGAACCGATCGCTGCCGTTAAATGCCGATGCTCCAAAATCGATCTCCATCGTGAACGCGCCGTCCGTGACAACCACATTGGCGAACTGGGTGGTTCCAATCTGCGCTCCAAACTCATCGAGTAGGCGGACCTGAAACTCAAACTCTCCATCCGCGAGTTGGCCGTCTTGTGCGAGATGGCCCTGATAAGTGAATGCTGTGGGTGAAGCACTCGCGGGTGTGCTTACAACGACGGTGGAAGCCGCAATGATCGCGGCTGCGATAGCTGAACGAATACACATAAGTTGAATGTCCCCGGAGTCTCTGTACATCAAACGGCTCAGAACGGAATAGAACCAGTTGATCTCAGCCTAAGCGAAAAGCCGCAAAACGACAACAGCAAAAGTGCTTTCGCAGGACATCCTGCAGGTTTTTCAATAGTGCATCCGTGCAGGCGGGCAGGAAATAGGTTGGGTATTGGGTCGGTTTGGTCCTATCATCCCCACCCGCAGGGACACCACGATTCTCACCCAACAGGAGCGACCATGTCGAACCAGCCCGTTATTGTTGCCGCCAAACGCACCCCAGTTGGCCGATTCTTTGGCTCATTGGCCAAAGTCCCCACACCTCAGATCGGTGCATTCGCGATCGAAGCCGTCCTCAACGACGCGCCAGCCGCGAAGGACCATGTCGACGAGTGCATCATGGGCTGTGTGCTGCAGGCGGGGCTGGGGCAGAACCCAGCACGCCAGGCCGGCCTCAAGGCCGGACTCCCGACGACGCTCAGCGCCAAGACCATCAATAAGGTTTGCGGCTCAGGGCTCGAGGCCGTCATGCTGGCCGCACAGTCAATCAAGGCCGGCGATAATGACTGTGTTGTTGCCGGCGGTATGGAAAACATGACCGGCGCACCGCATTTCACACATGTTCGTCAGGGCGTGAAGTACGGTGCCGGTGCCTTGGAAGACCACATGGCTTATGACGGACTGCGTTGTGCGTTCGAATGCTGGCCGATGGGCAATGCCGCCGAGCACATCGCTGATAAATACGGCATCACCCGCGAAGACCAGGACCGCTTCGGTGCCCAGAGCCACCAGCGTGCGGCCGCCGCGTGGGACGCGGGCCACTTCGACGCCGAGGTCGTAACCCTAACCGGTGAGCAGGTCGGCAACCGCAAGGTGCCCGGCCCTGAGGGCGGCATCAGCCGCGATGAGGGCATCCGTGCCGAATCGACCTCGGACGGTCTGGGGAAGCTCCGCCCCGCCTTCAGTAAGGACGGTTCCATCACAGCGGGCAACGCATCGCAGATCAGCGATGGCGGTGCTGCGACGATCGTGATGAGCGAGGCCAAGGCGAACGAACTGGGCCTGTCGCCCCTGTGCAAGATCGTTTCCTACGACACCTCGGGTGTTGATCCCAAGGATATCTTCGCCGCGCCGATCGACGGCGTGAAGGGGGCTCTGGCCAAGGCCGGCTGGTCTATCGATGAGGTTGATCTCTACGAACTCAACGAGGCCTTCGCTGCTCAAGCCCTGTGCAATGCCAAGGAACTGGGCATCGACGAGGCCAAGCTCAATATTTGTGGCGGCGGTGTGGCGATCGGTCACCCGATCGGTGCCTCAGGCGCTCGCATCCTCGTCACACTGATCCACCAGCTCAAGCGCACCGGTGGCACCAAGGGCGTCGCAGCCCTGTGCCTCGGCGGCGGAAATGCCGTTGCGATGTGTGTGGAAATGTGCTGAGCCAACGCGTCTTTTCGATTTGCACCAACGCCTCTCAAGTAGGGGCGTTTTTCTCTGTAGTACTCGGCATGCAAGAGCCAGTGACTGCATCGATCGAGCAGTCATGAGCGAACCCAGGCGTACACTCATCTCTATAGGAGACTCCAAGCATGACCACCATCCTCATCACGGGCGCGAATCGTGGGCTCGGGCTCGGCATGGCCAAGCACGCCACGGAGCGCGGCTACACCGTCATCGGCACTGCACGCAACCCCGATTCGGCAGACGAACTCAAGTCGATCGCATCACGCGTCGAGCAGCTGGATACCAGCTCGCGTGAATCCGTCGATGCGATTGCCCAGCGATTGGGCGATACGCCGATCGATATCCTGATCAACAACGCGGGCATCTTCCCACATGAGTGCGATGACATCAATGATCTGGACCTGGAAGCGTTCGAGCGGGTGTTCCAGACGAACACTATGGGGCCGTTGATGCTGACCAAGGCCCTGCTCCCCAATGTGGGAAGTTCGGACCGCAAGCTCGTGGTCTCGATCACCAGCAACCTAGGTTCGATCAACGATGCGAGCAAGGGGCAGATGGGGTTCCTCGGCTACCGAACTTCCAAGGCGGCCTTGAACATGGCCAACGCGACCATGGCCCACCAGCTCAAGCCCAAGGGGATTACCTGCGTGGTCGTGCACCCCGGGTGGGTGCAGACCGATATGGGCGGGCAGGCGGCCGACCTCACGCCCGATCAGTCCACCAGTTCGATCATGAACACCATCGATCAGCTCAGCGCGAAGGATAACGGGCGATTCGTTGACTACAAGGGTGACGAACTCCCCTGGTAAACGCCGGTCGATTGCGAACAAAACACTGTGATGGCGATGCCCTCTTGCTCAGGGGCAACCGGCGTTGAACGCGTTCAGGAATGTGCTGACATCAAAGAAGTCATACACACCATCACCGGTGAGGTCCGCCAGCGGTTCCATTGCCGTGTAGGCATTGAGGAACGCTGACACATCGAAGAAGTCCAAGGTCCCGTCGCCGGTCAAGTCCGCGATGCACATGGTGCCAGTGATCGTAAAGGAGACATCGGAGTCGTCAAACGACTCGTTGCCGTCGGCATCGCGGATGACCAGGCGCAAACGGGCATCACTGGTCCCGACATCAGGGGCGGTCCAGTAGTAGGTGCCAGGGGAAGCATCAAATCCGGAACTCAGGATGGTGGGGAAGGTCGCTCCGCCGTCAGTCGAGAGCAGCAGGTCAGCCGTGGTGACGCCGTCGGGCGAATCGAAGAGCCAGGTGGTCTCAACGAGATCACCCGGATCAATGGTGGGGGCGTCGTTCTGGCTGGTCATGTAGACGCCAGGGGCCTCGCCGGTTGAGGGGGCAGGCACATGCTTTACAATGCAGTGCATCACGCCGGCCGAGGTGACTAGGGCCTGGCAGTTGATCTGCACAATGGATTTGTCCGGGTAGGCGGCCTGCCAGACTGCCAATGCGTCGTCGTTGAACTGCGACGCGGTGAA
Source organism: Phycisphaerales bacterium JB052 (assembly GCA_043100965.1). Lineage (GTDB taxonomy): Bacteria > Planctomycetota > Phycisphaerae > Phycisphaerales > UBA1924 > UBA1924. Next base: position 268,576 of record JBICHR010000004.1, read on the forward strand.
GTTCGTGTAGCGGGGCACCAGCACCAGGTCATTACAGATGACGGCATTGGTGAAGGTGTAGTGCGTGCCGCCAGAGCGAACGGCAGGGACACGATAGACCTGAAAGCCACGTGCGGCGAAGTCGGCGGCCGCGTTGTTCGATGTGATCGCCCAAGAAGCGGTCGGCTCATTGACCCACTCGGAGATCATGACTTTATCGTCGGCGAGCATGATCATCCACATGTCGATGTGCTGCGTGCTATCGACGAAGGTGGGGTACGGCTCGTACAAGGTGGTATCGAGGTTCTGATAGTCCTTCCAGAACTGGATGATCTGTGACTCCGTCAGGCCCGGGTTCTCGTTGTTGATCAGGCGGGTGGCGTGACCCACGCCGTCGGGGTGGCCGGACTCGAGGTGGTAGTTGCCCCCGCCGTGCACGAGGGGGATGAGGAAGTACGGCTCATTGCGAACGCTCGCCCAGTACGAAGGAAGCCCGTTGTCATTGGGTCGCGGGCGGTTGTAGGTGTGGTCAACCATCGCACGCACGCCACCGGTGCCGTCGGGCTGGGACCCGAGGAAGATATAGCGTGGGCCGTAGTCGCGTGCCCAGATGGTGTCGGTGCGTTGGATCTCGAACTGCACGCGGGACATGTCTGCGCCCTGAGCGGCGATCTGGTTCGAAGCGGTCGTGCGTTCGGAAGCGGAATCGACAAAGATGAAGGCTTTGGCGTTGCCGGTGGTGGTGATCTCGCGTGTCATCTGGGCGAGAATCGAGAGCCACGAGCTTGACCCTTCCCATGCCATGATGATGCCCTCTGCGGGTTCATATTCGCCCGGCGTTCGGACAAGCCCGGAGGGCGCGGCACCACGGGTCTGCGTTGCCCGGATCGGAAAAAGCTTGGTATAGGCCTCCTCCGCGGGCGTCATCGAACGGGGGGTCTCAGCTCCTTCGGGGTACTCAAGGAGCTGTGCGTGTGCGATGGGGGCGGCGGATGCCGCGATCAGGGCGGCGGCCCGGAGGGTCTTTATATGCATATCTGGATCTCTCCCGCCGGAATCGGCGTCGGTACCCCATCCGCACTGAACGCAGAGCGGTTTCACACATTATCCACCGAACACGGGTGTCTGCCAACCCTGATTCCCGCGATTGGGGCTGTCCAGACGCGTCCAACCCGATAATGGTCGGTTTGGGTCGTGATTGAACCCGGTCGCCTGATCGTGTGGTGCGTTGCAGATGAAAAGGAGTCGAACTCCTAGGAGAAACGATTATTTCTTGACGCGAATTCTCGTCCCTGAGCGTCCGGGAGCGATTTTGATTCCTGTCTGATGCGTTGTGTTATATGCGGAACCGGTTTCGGCGGGAAATATTTGTCGCAACAAATACATTCTGCTTCTGTCATCGAAGTTCTCGAAGACCAAGAAAGGAGCACAACATGACACGCACCCAGAACACCGCCGCCAGCTATGAGATCGACCGCCTCGACGAATCCCAGGCGATCGTCGTCAAGCACATCGAAGACCACTCGAGTGGGATGCCGTTGCTCATGGGATTCGCGGCCTATGCGTTGCTGCTTCCGGTCTTCTTTGTCGCCATGATGCTGCCATCGCTGCTGTGATTGCAGGAAGAATCAACTCTCTCCAGATACCCGCGCTTGTGTGAGTGCGGGTATCTTCTTTGTATGACCACACGAAACACGATTGTTTTTCTGCTGTATGTGCTCATCCTCGTTCCCATCAGCCACGCGCAGTCGGACCATCCCTGGGCCAGTCAGCCCTACCTTGGGCTGAGCGTGCGTGATACCGTGCACGGGCTGGTGGTCGGGTGGGTGTCTCCGGGGCCATTGGGTGGGCGGTCGTATACCTCGACCTCGGGCATCCAACGCGGTGATATCCTCGTCTCGATCAACGCCGAGCCCATCGAATCGGCCGACCAGTTTAAGGCCCTCATCGCGGCACTGTCGCCCGGTGATGAACTGACCGTCGTGTACCGCCGATCGCCTGAAGCGGATATGAACGCGTCCGTTCCCAAGGGTGGCCCCGGTGGCACCGAGACCACGATCACCGCGACCCTCAGCAGCAAGGACATGTGGTCGGGGACGATCGGGCGCGGGCTGGGCGAACGCACCATACCGCTGCCGCGTCGGGGGGCGTATGAACGCATGATCAAGGAGCGCGCCGAGCAGTTGGGCGTGATGAAGCCCGATGACGGGCTCGGTGCGTTGATCGAGCACATCGAATCGGTGCAGGAGCGTTCGTGGGACCCCAACACGCTCTCGTGGGTGGCGCACGCGTTCCAGAAGCCGCTGGCATTGGATGGCATCGCCAACGGGATCGATGAGACGATTGCACCGGTCCGTGCGATTGGGGCGGCGCCTGACTCGGATGCCGATGGCAGTGTGATCGTTACAGCCGCGCTTCGCATGATCGACATCGATCTCGATGAAGATCTCGATCAAGATCTCGGTGGCGAGCGTGACCTGGCGTTGGATGCAACGGAGGTCGAGGATGCGATCTCACTGATGCGCACGATGAATGAGAACTGGTCGGTCGATCCGGCGCAGGCGGAGGAACAAATACGGGTGATCCGCAACAGCAACTCGCGTATCCTAGCTCACCTCACACGCTCGACGGACCAACTCGCCGAATGGCACACTCTTCAGAGAACATACGGAGGCGATGAACTCGCCAACGACAAGGCGATGAATCCAGACGAATGGCTGCGCGATGATGACCCCGCCCTCATGGGGATCGTTTCGGGTGAGATCCGGGCGTATTCGATCGGTGACGGCAAACGCTTGGGGTTTGTTGCAGGCGGTATCGAAAACAACACATACGACATGTCGCGAATCGACAGCGTCATCGATCTCGGCGGCAACGACACCTACATCTGGCCCGATGACTTCGATCCCAGTGAACACGGCTCATCCCACATCATCATCGACATGGGCGGCAATGATACCTACCGCTCCGAATCCACCTTCGCCGGCCCCGGCGTGGGCGTCTTTGGCGGGTCCATCATCGACGATTACGCGGGCAATGACACCTACACCTCAACCAAGCTTGGCTCGATAGCCATGGGCCTCTTCGGAATCGGCGTCATCCTCGACCGCGCGGGAGACGACACCTACACCAACACCGGGCCCGAGTCCGGCTGGTCGCAGGGGGTCGGGTTCTACGGCATCGGGCTTATCCTCGACCGCTCGGGGCGGGATGTGTATCACGCCGAGAAGCTTTCTCAGGGCGTGGGCGGGCCGCGTGGGTTCGGTGCGATCATTGATGGTGGGGGGCACGATCTTTATCAGGCCAATGGGTCCAGTTACGGCAGCGCCTACGGAACGCCAGGTGTATACCTGGGTATGTCGCAGGGCTTCGGGTTCGGGGTGCGTGGGTACGCGGCGGGCGGGATCGGGCTGATCGACGATGCCGGCGGTAACGACCAGTACATCGCCGGTGAGTTCTCCCAGGCCGGCGGGTACTATTTCGGGCTCGGGCTGATCCGCGACCATGCTGGGCACGACCTGTACCACGGCAACCGATACGGCCAGGCGTTCGCGGCGCATCAGGCGGCCGGGATCCTGATCGACGACACCGGCGACGACACCTACTGGTCCATGACCGCGGCTTCGCAGTCGGGCGTCTGGGATGAGTCGGTCACGCTGCTGTTGGATAAGGGCGGGAACGATTCGTACCGCTGCGATGGGCTCGGGCAGGGGGCGGCATCGATGCAGGCCATCGGGATCTTCATCGATTTCGCGGGGGATGATCGCTATTCAGCCAACCCTGGGGCGACGCTCGGGCAGTCCGGGGGCAATAGCTATCACTACGACAACTCCGGAGTCATGAGCTTCTCGGGTTTCTTTGATCTGGGCGGGGGGATCGATATATACCCGAGTGTTCGCTCCAACGACTCGGTGGCAATCACCGGCAAGTTCAATGAGCAGAAGCCCCAAGACTCGGGCCTTTATGGGGTTTTTGTCGACGAATAGCGTCGTTCGGGTTCGGGGGGGCAGCATCATCTCGAGCGGTATTTTCATCGTCACTTCATTTGATGTGGGTGATGTCCGATAGCCCTATCAGATTCACATCCCCAGACATGCCCAAACGGAGCTACATGATGTACGCAACACCCACGCTCGACCAGCACGATCAGCGCCGATTGACCAGCAGCCTCGTGGTACTCCTGCCCCGTGTTTCAGCGATCACCGCCGAGTTCTGCACGCTCCTTGAGATCGCCGATCCCGGCCTGCGTTTGCGGTTTCCCAGCGATGAACGCCATATCGAGCCGGTTGTTGAGCATCTGCTGGGCAGTGTGGCCGATATGGATGTCGCCCAAGAGATTGCGGGCGAGTTTGCTAAGCAAGGGATGGCGTACGGGGTTCAGGAAACCGACCTGCCAACGCTGCTGGCGGCGATCCAGACGGCAATCGCGGAGACCGCGGGGTACACCTGGACCAACCAGTTGGAACAGACCTGGACCCGTTGGTTTGATGGGTTCAGTTACGCGATGCTCTCGCACGCGCACGGGAAAGATCAACTCGCGGCGTAAATCTCGCTGTAATAACTTACGCTTCCCCGGCAATCGGCCGATACCCTGCAGGCAATGCTGCAGGGTTTTCTCGTCGATGACGGTAAGGGCGTGAACAGGTATGTTGATTGAGCAAGCACAGGTCGAACGGCTTCAGGCCAACTTCAACTTTGTCGAGGGGCAGATCGATCGACTGGTGGATCTGTTCTATGAGCGATTGTTTGAGGCCTCCCCGAAGGTTCGTGCTCTGTTCCCCGATGCCATCGAGAGCCAGAGACGGCATATGACCGCCGCGCTGTTGCTGGTGGCCAAGAACATCGGGAATCTCGAGTATCTGCGCGATCCACTCGAGCAGATGGGCCAAGTCCATACCACCTATGGGGCGAGAGAGGAGTACTTCCCGATCGTGTGCGATGCCATGGTGTCCGCGATTGCCGAAGTCTCCGGTGTGGAATGGTCCGATGAGTTGGAGCATGATTGGAAGATGGCATTGGACATCATCTCGGGGTACATGATCGATGGCATCCGTCAGGTGCAGCGCCAAGCCGCCTGAGATGGGTGAAAAACCGGATCCAGGCACCCAGTCGGGTGCCTTTTTCATGGCCGGACGGGGCGGTCTGGGTATGATCTGTCCTGTTTTTCCGCACCACGCACCCCGAAGGGCCCGTTTTCATGCGCACGCACACCTGCAACGAACTCAACGAATCACACATCGGCAAGACCGTCACCCTCTGCGGGTGGGTCAATGCATACCGAGGCCACGGCACCGGGCTGGTGTTCGTCGATGTGCGTGATAAGACCGGCGTGACCCAGGTGGTGTTCGATTCAGACGGCGGCAACGACGCGCTGATGGAAGCGGGCAACAAGCTCCGCAACGAGGACTGCATCAAGGTCGTCGGCACCGTGCGCGAGCGGGCCAGCAAGAACGACAAGATCTCGACCGGTTCGATCGAGGTGCTGGTGTCGGAACTGGAGGTGCTCAGCAAGACCAAGAAGCTGCCCTTCATCCCCAGCACGGAGAAAGACCTGCCCAACGAGGAGGTCCGACTCCGGTATCGCTACATCGACCTGCGTCGCCCAACGATGCAGAACATCCTGCGCACGCGTCACCGGGTGGCCAAGCTGACGCGTGATTACTTCGACGAGCACGACTTCATCGAGGTTGAGACACCCGTCCTGTGCCGCTCGACGCCCGAGGGGGCGCGGGACTTCTTGGTGCCCTCACGCAATCAGCCGGGCATGTGGTACGCGCTGCCGCAGAGCCCGCAGCTGTTCAAGCAGATCCTGATGGTGGGGGGCTGCGACCGCTACCTCCAGATCGTCAAGTGCTTCCGCGACGAGGACCCGCGTGCCGACCGTCAGGCCGAGTTCACCCAGATCGACCTCGAGATGAGCTTCGTCGACCGCGACGAAGTGCTCGCCATCATGGAGGGGTATGCCAAAAAGGTCTGGAAGGAGATGCTCGGCGTGGATCTCCCAGAGTTCCCACGCATGACCTACCGCGAGGCGATGGACCGGTACGGCATCGACCGCCCCGACACCCGCTTCGACCTGGAGCTGGTCGACATCAGCGACCTGGCCCCGAAGACCGGTTTCGGCGTGTTTACCGATGCCCTGGAAAAACCCAAGGGCGTGGTCAAGGCGATCAAGGTCCCGGGCGCTGCCGAGAAGTTCAGCCGCAAGGTGACAGACAAGTTCAACCCCTTCGCCCAGCAGTTCGGCGCGGGCGGCGTGCCCACGGTCAAGTATGTCGGTGGCGAGTTCACCACGGGCATCGCCAAGTTCCTGGGCGACATCAAGGACGAGCTGGTCGAGCGCCTCGGGCTTGAGGATGGCGACGCCGTGGTCTTCGGTGCGGACTCCTACTCGGTCGTCACCAAGGCCTTGGGCGAGCTTCGCCTGAAGATCGCCCGCGAGCACGGATACATCCCCGAGGACAAGTGGAACTTCCTCTGGGTCTACGACTTCCCGATGTTCGAGTATGACGAGGAGACGGAGCGGTACTACGCCCTGCATCACCCCTTCACGGCTCCGACCAAGGAGGAGGCCCAGCGCCTCATGGCCGCCGACATCAAGGACATCGACACCGTCGAGTCGATCCTGAGTGACGGCTACGACATGATCTGCAACGGCTCCGAGATCGGTGGCGGCTCCATCCGTATCCACGATCAGCAGGTCCAGTCCAAGGTCTTCGAGCTCCTCGGGCTCAGCCCCGAGGAGGCCAAGCTCAAGTTCAGCTTTCTGCTCGACGCCCTGTCCTACGGCGCCCCGCCCCACGGCGGCATCGCCTTCGGGCTCGACCGCCTGGTCATGCACCTGGTGGGCACCGAGAACATCCGCGATGTGATCGCCTTCCCCAAATCGCTCACGGGCGTGGACCTGATGAGCGAGGCACCGAATGTGGTTGATGCGGATCAGCTCAAGGAGCTACATGTCGAGAGCACGGCGGAAGCGTCGGTGTGATCAAAGAGAGTAGGGTGGCTTCTTTTGAGGCATTTTTCGCATGAACTTCGATCCCGAGCCTAACGCTCCATCACTTCTGTTTCGGAGATTGGGGTTTCGGGGGTGGAGGGGGCGGTCTGCGTCCAGGTGCAGTTTTTCTATCGGGAGTGATAGGCTTCGGCTGAGGTGGTGGCTTACGACTTGGATATTCCATATCGACCCTAGATATTATCAGTTGAAAAGGAATGCGAGTGTGATGCTGCCAACGGCAAGTATGACTAGCGAGACAGTGCATCGCAGTAAATCATCTTGAAATGCATGACGACTGCTCAGGAAATCTTCTGCTTTCATGTCGATTTTAGACATGTATTCGCATGGGGATTCACGGTAAACATTGTCGAGCATGTCTCGGAAATGCTGTAGCGTGTTGTACGCATAGATTTTACACCAAAGAGACATGCAGATGCTTGCTGCGAAAAGTGCCAGTGATAAAGTGCCAAAGATTGAATCCGTCATTGAGTCTGATAGTTGGTCAGTAACAGCCACGCCAATGAATGCTCCGGTTGACAGTTTTAGAAGCCAAGTGTCGATGTCTTTGTAGCAGTTCAATGAATCCTGAAAGGCGCAATCTCGGTCTTGTACAAACTGATCGCGATTTGGGTCTGCGCTATTCTGATTCATGACTGATATACAATAGCAGTATGTCGAATGGTCATCCGTCGGCGGGCATTAAAGTATATTCAGTTGGGGTCAATTGGTCTGGGGTCTTGGTTTGGCTCGCCAGAGGCGGATAAAGCAGTTTCTCCAATGCCGGGTGCCCTGCTTCCGCGCTGCTAAAGCAGGACCAAGAACCGGCATAAACCGTGTCTACGCCGTGGCGTATGCAGGGTGCCACTCTCGACGCGCAGCGGCGCAGTAGTGCTCTTGGACGTGGGGAAATACACTACTGCGCGTCTTCGACGCGAGTAGTGGCACCCGGCTTCGGGCGCTAGAATCCCCCATGACCACGACACTTTCCACCGAACCCGGGCTCGACCCGATTACCATCGCCAATCGCACCTTCAACTCCCGCCTGTGCGTTGGAACGGGGAAGTATGCGAGGATGGAGCTGATGAAGGACGCGCTCGATGCCTCGGGGGCTGAGGCCATCACCGTGGCCGTGCGCCGCGAGCGCCTCTTCAACGAAGAGGGCAAGTCGCTCCTCGAGTACATCGACCTCGACCGCTACACCATCCTGCCCAACACGGCCGGGTGCTTCAGCGCCGACGACGCAGTACGTGTCGCCCGCCTCGGTCGCGAACTCCTCGACCAGCTCGACAACCCCGGCGCCAACTGGGTCAAGCTCGAAGTCCTCGGCGACAAGAAGACCCTCCTCCCCGACCCCGTCGGCACCCTCCAGGCCGTCGAGGAGCTCGTGAAGGACGGCTTCGACGTCCTCTGCTACACGAGCGACGACCCGATCAGCGCCAAGCGGATCAAGGACGCGGGGGCGGCGGCCGTCATGCCCGCCGGCTCACCCATCGGCTCGGGCCAGGGCGTGCTCAACACCAACAACATCGTCCTCTGCCTCGAGCTCCTCAAGGAGAACGACCCGACCTTCCCCGTCATCGTCGACGCGGGCGTCGGCAGCGCCAGCGATGTCGCCTACGCCATGGAACTTGGTGCCGACGGCGTCCTGCTTAACACCGCGATCGCGCACGCGAAGAACCCGGTGATGATGGCCCACGCCATGCGCAAAGCCATCGAGTGCGGACGCCAGTCCTACCTCGCCGGTCGGATCGACAAGAAGCTCTACGCGACCGCAAGTTCTCCGATGGAAGGTGCGATCTCGTATATTCCGGGTGAGTGAGCTGGCCGATAGCGTGTAAACCCCGGTCAGAAGGCAGTATACAAAAATAGCATATTGGTCTTTGAATGAGCTGGCCTGCTCTGGTAAGGTGGGGAAGCTGTGTGTATTTGTAATTTACTGCCTGATACAACTCTGGAGTACATCATGATGAAGAGACGCGTTCGTTCGGTTCTTGCTCTTTCGGTCGCCGGGCTTGCTTCAGCCGCGTGTGCGGATGTGGTGGTGTTTGAGAATGACAACCCGAACTATCACTTTTGGCCAGTATCGGCCAGCGGAACGAACTACGACACCCTCTACCTGATGGGTGATTCGTTCGATCAGAGCTACCCGTACACGGGCAGCCCGGTGCCTGTGTTTTACCGGTACAGCAGCGACGGCGGCAGCTTTGGGAACGGGATGCAAGTCCTGGCTGGAAGGGAGGGCACCTTTGTTGCACAGGGGGAATCTCGCCCGCTGTACGATGATGACCTGGGCGAGGTGGTCGATGTATACGGCCCACGCCTGCTTGAGCCCGGGGATACGCTCGACGGGAGTGCTTCCTATGTAAGCGACTCGTTTTATGGCGCGTATCCCAAGTTTTATTTCTGGAACAATCAGGTTGTGCCATTCGAGTATTTCGTGCCGATCGACGAGCCGTTTATGGTCGGAGTGTCCATCGAGATCGATGGGGATCGGTACTACGGTTTCGTCGAGTTTGAGATGAACACGGATTTCGGTGTGCAAATAGACCTGCTGCGTTGGGGATATGAGTCCGAGCCCAATACGGCGTTGGTCGTGCCGATCGGTCCGTGCAGTGGGGTTGATATCGCAGAACCGTTTGGTTCGGTGGATTTCTTTGATGTCAGCGCGTTCATGTCGCTGTTTAGCGATGGTGATCCGCAAGCGGATTTCACCGGCGATGGCACGCTGGACTTCTTTGATATCAGCGCGTTCATCACCGCCTTTGGGGATGGCTGCCCGTAAGGGATTCGGATCGCTGAAATAAACTTGATTTATGGCATGGCACGCTCCGGGTACCGGGGCGTGCCATGTATATGTAGGGTCAGGTTTTCGCAAGCACAACCGAAGCACCGTTGGGTTCATCGCGCTGTCCATTGATGAAGCCCTCGACGGCTTGGGCAATATCGTCGGGAAGCAGGACTTGGTCACTTGTCAAAGCGTCGGCGCTGACGATGCTGCGGAGCATCTCGGTTTCGACGGCTCCGGGGTGGATGGTGTAGGCGCGGACACTGGGGCATTCGGCAGCGATGGCTCGGGCAAGGCCTTCGAGGCCGGACTTCGTACAGCCGTAGGTTCCGAGTCCCGGGAAGGGGTCGATGGCGGCACGGGATCCGATGGAAACGACGCAGCCGCTGGTGCTCTTGAGATGAGGTAGTACGGATCGGGTGAGCAGCAGGGGGGCGGTCAGGTTGATGTCGATGAGCTGCAGGATCTGTGATTCACTGAGCTCGCCCAGCGGAGCGCAGGTGCCGATGGCGGCGTTGTTGATCAGTGCATCGAGTCGATCGAAGGTGTTGATGGTCTCGCTGATGATGCGTGCGCGGTCGTCGGGCTTGGAAATGTCGGCGGGGACGACGATCCAGTCCTGTCCTTCGGTCCCTATTTTCGATCCGGTTTCCTGCAGCGGGTCGGGGCGACGCCCGACGAGCACCACGGGGCCGTGCATGGCCAGGCGTTGGGCGACGGCGCGTCCGATTCCGGACCCCGCGCCGGTAACGATGGAGACGGTGTGGGTATTGTCGGTCATGGACGATGGTAGGTCGCTGGTTCAGAGGTCCGTAGAAACCCGGAAGCCCGAGGACGGGTCGCCCATGCGGAGGATGCTCACGGTGCTTTGTGCAAGCAGGGCACCGAGTGGCTTGCCCGCGACGAGGAGCACGGCATCGCCGTCGTGTGTGATGCCCTCGCTACTGATGAGTTCCTCGACCATGTCGGTCCAGTCACGGAGGCGTCCGGTTTCAGGCGGCTGGGTGTAGATGGGGTGGACCCCCCCGTAGAGCGCCATGCGTCGGGCGGCCAGGCTCGAGGAGGTGTAGGCGTAGATCGGGACCCGGAAGTTGTTCTGGCTGAGGTAGCGGGCCATACCACCGGCTTCGGACCAGACAGCGATGGCCTTGGCGCCGAGTTCCTCGGCCATGTACCACACGCCCTTGGCGAGCGCGGCTGAGCGGAATGGGTATTCCTTGAGCGTGGGCGGTGCCTGGTTCAGCGCCAGCTCGTCCATGCGGGACTCGGTAACGCGGATGATTCGCTGCATGGTCTCGACGACAACGCGTGGGTGCGCCCCGACGGCGGTCTCGCCTGAGAGCATGACGGCGTCGCAGCCGTCGAGCACGGCGTTGGCGACATCACTGGCCTCGGCACGGGTGGGCGTGATGCTCTCGATCATGGTCTCGAGCATCTGGGTGGCGACGATCACGGGCTTGCCCAGGGTATTGCACCGGGCGACGATGTACTTCTGGATGACGGGCACCTTGGCGACATCCATCTCGACGCCCAGGTCGCCCCGGGCGACCATGACCGCGTCGGTCGCGTGGATGATCTCGTCGAGGTTGTCGACGGCTTGTGGCTTCTCGATCTTGGCGACCACGGGAATTGAGTGGTCGATACCGTCGTGCTTCTCGACTTCCTCGTGGGGACGCCACTCGTCGAGCTTGGCCTTGAGTTCCTTGATCTCATCGGCGGTGCGGACGAAGGAGAGGGCGACATAGTCGAGCTGATTCTCGGCGGCCCACTTGGCACAGGCCCAGTCCTTCTCGGTGATGGCGGGCATGTTCAAATCAGACTCGGGTAGGTTGATGCCCTTCTTGCTGGTGATGCGGCCGCCGATGGTAACCCGACAGCGGAGGGACTCGCCCTTGACCTGGTCGACCGCGAGCATGCGGATGAACCCGTCGTTGATGAGGACGCGTTGCCCTGGGAGGACATCCTCGTAGAGTTCGTCGAAGCTGGCTGCAAAGGTGGGGAGGCCGTCTTCAATGGATGCCTCGCCGTGTCCTCGCTTGAAGACGATGTCATCGCCGGGTTTGACGACGATGCCGCCACCCTCGTGCATGTCCGGGACAATCCCGACACGCATCTTGGGGCCCTGGAGGTCGCCGAGGATCCCGACGCACTTGCCGGAGTCGTCGATGGCTCTTCGGACATTGGCGAGACGCTTGGCCATATCATCGAGGTTGCCGTGGGAAAAGTTGAGCCGGAAGATATTGACTCCTGCTTCGATGAGCTTGGCGAGCATCTCGTCGCTGTCGCTGGCGGGCCCGAGCGTGGCAACGATCTTGGCGTGTGCCGGGCGTGTGGGCTCGCTGTTGATCCAGGACATGCTGTGTGCGTGTGGGCTCATATGGCTCCTTGGGGTTCTGGTCACCATAGGCATCGGTTCGAGTGTGCTCATGGTGTGATTATTCGCAAGGACAACCGCTTTCGCTGTTGAGAGTTGGTCAATCTTGGCAAATAGATGATTCACCGGTGGTCTTGATTGCTGGTTGGAAGCGATCGCGGGGTGTGCTAAAATGAGGAACCGGGACCTGGGCTCCCGTCGGGTGACGCCTTTGCAATGGGCGAAGAGACCGGCACCGGCCGCCCAAGATTTGACCAAGGACATCACATATGACCACCGCTTCGACGACGAGCCCCGCGCTTTCGGCCGACCCTTTGCAGCTGATCGATGTCGATCATGTGCGCTTCTATGTGGGCAATGCCAAACAGGCCGCGTACTTCTACGCCCACACCTTCGGATTTCGCATCGACCAGATCGCCGACCTGACCACCGGGTCGCGTGAAGAAGCCGACTATCTCCTCACGCAGGGCAACATTCGCCTTCTGCTCACCACACCTCTCAACGACACCCACCCGGCAGCCGAGGAGCTCAAGCTCTACGGCGACGGCGTCAAGGAAGTCGCACTGACCGTTGATGACGCCGAGGCCGCCTACAACCAGGCCATCGCCAACGGCGGCGAGTCGGCCCAGGCACCACGCACACTCGAAGATGACAAGGGCAGCGTCACAGTGGCCTCGATTAAGGCCTACGGGCGCATGATCCACACATTCGTCTCGCGCACGGGTGATTACAGTCATGAGGGGCTCCGAGACGGCGGCATGTTCATGCCCGGCTTCAAGAAGCACCACTCGCCGTTGAATGACTACAACGAGAAGCACCCCTGTGGCCTGATGTTCACCGATCACCTCGTCGGCAATGTCGAAGAGGGCAAGATGAACGAATGGGTCAAGTGGTACGAGGAGGTCATGGGCTTTCAGATGTTCAAGCACTTCGATGATGCGGACATCTCCACCGAGTACAGTGCCCTGATGTCCAAGGTGATGGCCAGCGGCAACAACCTCATCAAGATGCCCATCAACGAGCCAGCCGACGGCGTGAAGAAATCTCAGATTCTCGAGTACCTCGAGTGGCACAACATGACACCCGGCGTGCAGCATCTGGCATTCCGTACAGATGATGAACTGGCCACCGTGGCCGAGCTTCGCCGACGCGGCGTGGACTTCCTTGACATGCCCGACACCTACTACGAAAAGGTCTGGGACCGCGTGAACACGATGCTCAAGGAGAACGGCCACGATGTCGTCAAGGAAGACCACACCCGGGTCAAGGACCTCGGCGTGCTGGTCGACGCCGACGACGAGGGCTACCTGCTCCAACTCTTCACCAAGCCGCTGCAGGACCGCCCGACCTTCTTCATCGAGATCATCTGCCGCCGAGGCAGCCAGAGCTTCGGCAAGGGCAACTTCAAGGCCCTGTTCGAGAGCCTGGAACTTGAGCAAGAACGACGCGGGAACCTGTGAGGTTCCGAGATCAGTCTGATTCAATACGCCGGGCCCGGAGTGGCCCGGTTTTTTGTGTGTGGTGTGCCTCCCCCGTTCCTGACGGGGGAGGTGGCCCGCCGAAGGCGGGACGGAGGGGGGCTTCGCACCAGCTACACACGGATACACAAACACGCGCTTTTCAAGACCCCCTCCGCCTCACTCCGTTCGGTACCTCCCCCGCAAGCGCGGGGGAGGCGAGGTCTTGTGTTTCCTCGCTCTTATCTGTGCCTCCCCCCGTGCCGGGGAGGAAGGCGGGACGGATGGGGTTTCTCGAGGGGGCGAGCATGGTTGGCTGTTCCAACTCCCTCCGTCACGCTGGCGCGAGATACCTCCCCCGCAAGCGGGTGAGGAGAGGTGGCACTACTTCTGTAGGCGCTTCTGTGCTTTTTTTTCGTCTTTTTCGACGGGGATAAGCTTGTCGAGTTTGGTGAGCTTGATGACCTGCATGGCCTCGGCGTTGAGGTGGCAGACCACCAGGCGTCCGCCGCGTTTGGCCAGTTCGGTGTTGATCGAGACCATCGCGCCAAGGGCGGCACTGGAGATGAACTCGACCTTCTCAAAGTTGACGGCGATCAGGTTGCGGCCGCTTTGGTCGAAGTAGGCACGCAGTTCCTCGACGAGGAGCATGGATTCGTGCTCGAAGAGCTTGTGGGTGGTGATGCGTACGATCGCGCCAGCGTCGGCGAACTCGGTCATCTGCATGAGTGCGGTGGTGTTGGACATGCTGGCATCGTACCAGAAATCATGCCTGTTAACACGCTCAGGTTTCGCGATAGAAGCCCCTGCCCTCTTCGATCAGCTTGCCCGCTTTGACCAGGGCCTTCCAGATGCGAGGATCAAACTCGCTGGGGCCCGGGGGCTGCATCGCGTCGATCTTGGCACTTTTACCGGTGGTGACCTCACGCTGCGAGATGCGGGACTCATCGTCGAGTTTTTTGTACTTGAGGCGGTGGCGGAACGCACGCAGGGCCTCGTTGAGTTCCGCGGGGCTGTAGTCTGGCAGCGGCTCCTCTTTGGGTTTGAACGCCTCGGGGTCTTCGAGCTTACTGATCATCACATCAAGCCCGATGGCATCACGGTCCTTGACGATCTGCTTGAGCAGGGCCTGATCCACCGGCATGCGTCCGAGCAGGCGTTCGAGCATGGTCCACGACTCGAGTTGCTTGACAGGGTCGGACTGTGCCCGCAGCTTGGTCTCGGTGTCGCGGATTTTTTCGATGATGTTCATGGGGGATGGTATGGGGGAACGCACAAAATCTCTCCTCCCCCGCGCTCGCGTGGGAGGTGCCGATCTGCCAGAGGCGGAGAGGCGGAGGGTCGGAGGGGGCTTGGGATGCGTGCATTTGGGTATCCGTGTACGGTTTGTGCGAATCCCCCTCCGACCCCGGCTGGCGGGGGGCCACCTCCGCCCGGGGCGGGGGGAGGCACAGGGAAGCGGAGGGGAGGCGCAAATTGCCAATTGCCTACTGGCTATTACCCACCACCTACTTCTTCGTCCGAGGCTTCCCCCGCCTCGTGTTCGCACTGCCCGGCTTATGCCCCCGCGAACCGATCGCCCGGGCGATCTCACTTCGACGCAGCATCAGGTCCGATTCGCCATCGAGCACTGCATCCGTCGTGTGCTGTTCGATCAACTCCTGGACATGCTGCATCTGATCACGCAGCATGGCCGCCGATTCAAAGTCCGTTGCCTCGGCCGCTTCGAGCATATCTGTTTCGAGCGCCTTGACCAGCATTGCCGCATCGATTGGTGGATCGTCGGCTTCATCAAATGTCGCTGCCTTGGCCGTCTTGCGGGCCTTGAGGATGTTCTCGATCCCCCCCCGGATCGCCTTGTGGATCGTCACCGGCACAATGTCATGCTCGGTGTTGTACTCGATCTGCTTGGCACGACGACGCTCCGTCTCGTCCATTGCCTCGCCCATCGCTTTGGTGACCTTGTCGGCATATAGGATCACCTTTGAGTCCGCGTTGCGTGCCGCACGACCGATCTGCTGAATCAACGCCGTCGCGCTTCGCAAGAATCCCTCCTTGTCCGCATCGAGGATGCACACCAGCGCAACCTCCGGCAGGTCCAGCCCCTCACGCAGCAGGTTCACACCGATAAGCACATCGAACTCGCCCCGGCGCAGGTCCGTCAGGATCTCCACTCGCTCCAGCGTGTCGATGTCGCTGTGCAAATACCGCACACGCAAACCCTGATCACTCATGTAGGTCGTCAGGTCCTCGCACAAACGCTTGGTCAACGCCGTCACCAGCACGCGGCTGCCCTGGGCCACCACTTCGGTGCACCGCTCTAGTAGATCCGGTACCTGCCCTGACGCGGGACGCACCTCGATCTCTGGGTCCACCAGCCCCGTCGGGCGGATCACCTGCTCGATGACCTCACCCTGCGTCTGTTCCAGCTCATATGGCCCGGGCGTCGCAGACACATACACGACCTGAGGCACCAACGCCTCGAACTCTTCAAAGCGCAGCGGGCGGTTGTCCAGGCACGATGGCAGTCGGAACCCATGGTCGACCAGGACCTGTTTGCGGGCCTTGTCGCCGTTGTACATCGCTCGGATCTGCGGGATGGTGACATGTGACTCGTCAATCATGATCATCCAGTCCTTGAGATTCGTCCGCTCGATCCCGAAGCGGGCGGCATCCATCTCATGATCTCGAGTGTCTTCGATCTCGGCTTCATCGGCCAGTGCAGATTGCTCGTTGCCGATCCGGCCGGGGGCATAATCAAAATAGTCGAGCAGCGTGAACGGTCGCTCCCCGGGCAGCCGCCCATCCATATACCTTGAGTAGTTTTCGACCCCCTGGCAGTACCCAATCTCCTCGATCATCTCCAGGTCGTATTTGGTTCGTGCCAGCAGTCGCTGGGCTTCAAGCAGCTTGCCCTCATGGCGCAGCTGCATCACCCGCGCATCCATCTCCTCACGGATCGACTTGAGTACTTCGCTCATGCGTTCTTCGGGCATGACATAATGCACCGCCGGGAAGAGGAAGTACTGCGACTCCTCCGCGAGCAGCTCCCCGCTGGTCGGGTTGATGAGCTCGATGCGATCCACCTCATCGCCGAACAACTCTATACGGATTGCGAACTTTTCGTACGCCGGCCATACCTCGATCGCATCTCCGCGCGCCCGGTAAGTACCCCGCATAAAATCGATTTCAGCGCGCTCATAACGCATTGCGTTCAGCGCCAGGAACAGCTCTCGCCTCGGCAGATTCATGCCCCGCATGATCGTGTACACCTTCTCGCCGTAGGCGCTCGGCGATCCGAGCCCGAAGATGCATGAGACCGACGCAACGACGATGCAATCCCGTCGCTGAATAAGATTAGAAGTTGCCGCCAGGCGCAGCTGGTCCAGGTCATCGTTGCGAGCGCTGTCTTTCTCGATGTAGATATCCCGCCCCGGGATGTACGCCTCGGGCTGGTAGTAGTCGTAATACGAGACGAAGTAGTTGACACTGTTATGCGGGAAGAACTCTTTGAACTCTTCAAAGAGCTGGGCCGCCAGTGTCTTGTTGTGCGAGAGCACCAGCGTGGGTTTGTTGACCTTGGCGATGGTGTGCGCCATCGTATAGGTTTTACCCGTGCCCGTGGCGCCCAGCAAGCAGCTGTGGCGTTGCCCCGACTTGATAGCGTGAGCCAACCCTGCGATCGCCTCGGGCTGATCGCCTGCTGGTTGATACTCGCTGACCACCTCAAACGGCTTCGTTGGATCTATGGGCATGCAGGATCGTAGCGGTGTCACACCCGCCCGATCGGTGCGGAATCGCGATCAGGGCTTGGTCATATCATCGCGGTGGCTCGCCAGCCATGCACGCGCTTCACTAATGGTCGTGTATGCCTCGTGCCCCAGATCATCCGGCACCACTTCAAGGTGCAAAGCGCCGGCCCGCTTCGCTCGCTTGTTAACATCCGCAATGCGGACCAACGCCGCGAGCATGTCGTCGCAGTTGCGGATCGCCTTGTCGCTCCGTTCACGCCACTTCTGCATCGCGACCCCGTCTGGGTAGCGTGAGCCGTTGGGCTGAATATAGAAAGTGTAATCCTCGAATGTACGAGGGTCGTTTGCCTCGTAGGCCTCCAGCGCATCCCGGAAGACCACGATCGCCTCTTCGTACTGCTCCTGCATCTTGGCACGCTCACGCCCCGCGGCTAGCATCACTCGAGCGCCGAGGCCCCGAATCTCGGCCCAGTTGCGGATCTCGAGCATTTCTCCAAGTTCGCTGATTTCACCCTCGAAGAGTTTGGCCATCCCGATCTCGATCATCTGATCTGCTCGGATCGTCAGAATTGTTCGGCTGTTGTCGATCTGCTGCCCGCCCCGACCGCTTGGGCGTGAAGGGTAGACTTTTCCGTCCTGGTCGAACCAGACCTCAGCACCGGGCTCGACCATAGCTCGAAACACCTCCGGCGGGTGCCCCTTGCTCTGTGCTCGAGCCGCGATGTCCGCAGCCCAGATTGAGTTCATCTTCGCGTCAACCTCAGCCGCACCGGTCGAGGTGTCCGACGAGTATGCCACCGCCCCGCCAACACGGGCATCGGCACGCACCCAGATGTGATCAGACGCCGCAACATAAATACTCGCCGCACTGATCGCGCCCTCTACAACCAGAGCGTGGTACTCGAAGTCGTCATCGAACTCTTTGAGCACCTTCAGCGATTCGACGGCGTCATACACATAGCCGCCACCCGAATCGATCTCGAAGACAATGTGCTTGGCTTTGCGACGACGCGCTTGTGTCAAGGCCTTCTTCAGACCGTCGGCATTGCTTTCCACACCGATCGTCCCCTCGATCGGGATCACGATGTACAACTCCCGGTCGCGGATCGCCGCGAGACGATCCTCCGCGCTCTGATGATCGTCCTCGGCTTTGTCTGGCGATGCCGATGCATCGGGCTGATTCTGCTCGCGCTCATCATCGGCCTCGGGGACCACCGGCGTATCTTCTTCCTGCTCCTCAGCACCCGCAATCGGCTTGTACTCGATCGAACGCACCTTGTAGCGTGGGAATGTCTTGGTCGTCTTGATGTTGGCGATGACTATCTCAAGCACCACCTGCGCTCGGTTCTCGCTGACCACCGTCCCCTCGTGGGTGGTGCCGTCCTTGAGCGTGACAATGTCAGCGCGGCAGAAACCAGTGCACAGGGCGAGCACAAAGCCAATTACAGTGATGAAGATCGATTTGTGATTCATGGGCAGAGTATAAGGGGAGTTTCGTATGAGTTCACGGATGAAAGACGCAGTTCATGGTCAGGGGCGCTTCGGATCGGGCTCCAGTTTTAGGTACTGGTGTGGGATCTCGCGCCTGTGTTCGGTGAACCATTCGTTCTGCTGCCTCAATTCTTCGAGGTAGCCCTCCTTGATCTCGGGCATGAGAGCCTGCTTCAACCCTAGCGATTGACCCTCATCGACGATCTCAAGCAGCTCTTTGTGGGCCTGCATGCAATCCTGATACTGCAGGATCTTGCGTTCGACCGAACGCTGCCAGCGAGATGTTTCACCGAGTTCAGGGATCGGATCGAGATCAAATCGGAGCGTTCCATCCCGATCTTTCTGGTACACCAGCTCATAATCAGAGTCGCGCGGGTCGTCCTGCGCCAGACTCACAAGCCCCATCTGGAAGCGTTGGCGTGTTGCCTTGTACCGCTTCCCCAGCCGTACTGCCGCCTGTTCATCGGCCCGCATCGCCCTGCTGGCGATCGCTCCCTGCACGCGCCAGCCCTCGATGCCCAGTAGCCCACCGAGCCTGCTGACACTGCCCGAGATCGGCTCACCCAAGCCCGCATTGATCATCTCCTGCCCGGTCGTCTCGGGTACCCAGAAGCGATCAAATCGGCGCACGGCCCGCTGCCCGGTGCGTTCATCAAACACCGGCTTACCCATGACTTCGACTTCCTGTTCGCTGTACTTGGTGTCGGTCTCGAAGAACGACAGTGGTTTCTTTGTGCGTTGCGCGGCTTCCCTCAGTTCATCGCTCCATTGCTCGCGGTAGGGGAGGTCGACACGCCACGGTCGTTCGGTGATGCGATCAACCCCGAAGAGGCAGTTGCTGTAATCCATATCCCCGCCCATCTGAACGCTCGGCTTCAAGAACACTCGGTCGGCAACGGCCAGAAACACATACGCGCTGGTGGGCAGATCGTCATTGACAAAGGCGTAATAACTGAAGTGCTCGTCGTACGCATTGAACAAACGCAGCATCTCGAGCGAGTCATAAAGATAGCCCTGATCACAATCGAGGAAGAACACGATGTGCTCGATCTCTTCCTTCACGGCCAGATCCAGCGCCTTTTTGAGCCCACGCGAGTTGAAATGCTCGCCCAGCGTGCCCTTGATCGTCAACTGCATCGCCATGACCGGGTCTGGTCGAGAACGAACCGTCGCTGGGTCGTTATCGACTTCGGGTTCGGACTCTTTAGCCGTGGACTCAGGTGTCTCCTCAGGTGCATGCTCAGTTTCCGGCTCATCAACCTTCTCTAGCGGCTTGTATTCGATCGATCGCACCTTGTAGCGTGGGAATGTCTTGGTCGTCTTAATGTTGGCGATCTCGATCTCAAGCACCACCTGCGCGCGGTTTTCGCTGACGACCGTACCCTCATGGGTGCTGCCGTCCTTGAGCGTTACGACATCAGCCCTGACCAGTGACGAGAACAGTGTGAGCATAATAAACGCGAATAATGTGAAGTTAACTCGCATAAGGCCCCCCAGCCTTTGGGAATGGTGATATGGAACGCCCCCACGCACCCGCTCTGGCGTGGGGTGTACTCTCCTATTCGGGGCCGGATGGGATTCAGTTCGACTCGACTGGTGATTCTTCACGCATGGACGCCAAAGCCGCCCTCAGGGCCCCAGTGGGCTTGGCCTCGGTGGCTTCAGGTGCGGGCTCGTCATCGATGACCGCCTGCACGGGCTCGGCCTGCTCCTTGGCCTGGGCGGTCTTGATCGCTTCCTTGTCGATCTCCCCGTCCTCGCCAACCTGGTCGAAGCGGACTTCGACCCGCTTGGACACGCCACGCTCCTGCATGGTGACGCCGAAGAGCTTGTCGGTCGCCTGCATGGTGCGCTTGTTGTGCGTGATGACAATGAACCGCGATTGCTGGGCGAAGATGTCCAGCGTGCTGCAGAACCGCCCGACATTGGCTTCGTCGAGCGCGGCATCGACTTCGTCGAGCACGCAGAAGCATGACGGCTTAGACCGGAAGATCGCCAGCAGCATTGCCACCGCCGTCATGGTCTTCTCACCACCCGAGAGCTGGTTGATCGACCGCGGCTCCTTGCCTGGTGGCTTGGCGATGACCTCGATGCCCGATTCGAGCAGGTCGATCTCGTCGGTCTGAACCTTCTGCCCATCGACCTCCTTAACGAGGCCCATGAGCCGCACCTCGGCCCGACCGCCGCCGAACAGGCGTCGGAACATGCCGTTGCGTCCGCCGAACTCCTGCTGGATCGATTCGAACACCTCCCCGAAACGGGTGCGTGAGGCGACATTGAGCTTCTCGATCAGCGTTGCCAGCTTGATGCGGGCCTCGTCGATGTCCTTGACTTGCGCGATCAGCTCGTCGTTCCGCTCGGCGAGGTTCTGCTCCTCATCGATCGCCGCGATGTTCACATTGCCCAGCTTCTTGATCTCATCACGCAGAGTGTTGACACGCACTGCGGTCTCTTCGACATCGATTCTTTCGACATCACCCGGCTGCATGATGTACCGGTACTCGGGGTAGTCGATGACCAGATCGATCCCCAAGTCTTCGAGGGTGCGTTCCTCGATCGTCTCGCGTTTGACTTCGGTCTCACGCTTGGCCAGCTCGATCGCGTGCCAGTCCCGCTGGAACGCTTCGGCACTGTCCCGCACGGCTGCCAGACGCTGGTTGATGCCCCGAAGCAGTTCATCGGACTCACGCACCTGCTCGGCCGCTTCGCCCGACTGGGTTTCAAGCGTCTCGATCCGTGCTGTGGCTTCACGCTCTTGCTCGATCGATTCGCGGGCAACCTGCTGGTGCTCATCGAGGATGGCCTTGGTGCGTTCGATATGACGCTGGGCCAGGGCGCACTGGCGTTCGCTCTCATCCCGCTGGGTCTGGAGCTGCTCAAGCTGCCGTTGCTCACTGCGGAGTTGCTCGTGCACCGTTGATGACTGCACCCGTGCGGCAGCGACTTTCTCATTGACCTCTTCGAGCACCCGCTCACATTCATCGAGTTTCAGTCGTGACTGCTCGGCGTTGTGCTGCTGCTCCTCAAGCAAGGCCTCGAGCTTGATCGCCCGTTCGGCAAGCGAATCTCGTTCGCTGTTGATCTCATCGAGCCGTCGGGCACTGGTGCGTTGCTCATCCTCGACCCGTTCGACTTCGCGTCCCAGTCGATCCAACTCACTCTGATGCTTGTCGAGCGTGTGCTGTGATTGCACCAGGGTCTGCTTGGTCGTGGCGATCGCGGTGTGCAGTTGCGAGCGTTGTTCGGCCAGACGCGAAGCGTTCTCGTCGACGCTCGCCAACTCGTCCCGCTTTATCTCATACTCGCGTGTGTGCGCTGCAAGCTGCGTTGTTAGCTCGTCCAGTTCAGCACGACGCGCCAGCAGACCCGAGGCGGGGTTGTCGCTCGCCGGCCCGGCACACACACGGCCGTCCGGTTCGATGACCGTTCCAGTATGCGTCACAAAGCGGGCGTTAATCCCACGCAATGGCCCAGCCGCCAGAAGCATCGCCGTATCCAGATCGCTTACCAGAAGCGTAGTCGCCAGCACCCGGTCGAGCATCGCTTCGACACGCGGGTCGCCGTTCGTAGCGTGCACCAATGGCCGCAGCCGGGTCACACGCTGACCGACTACAGAGGCCAACTGATTCAGCGTGAGATCGCTTGGCGTCGGGTTTCCCATACCAGTCAACGGCAGGAATGTCACCCGCCCGGGCAGCGTTGCCAGTTCGCCGGCATTGGGCATGGTCGCAAGCGACTCAACCACGACCGACTGCAACGCATCCTCCAAAGCGGATTCGATCGGGGCCGCATGCTCGCTGCTGACCTCGATCAGTTCTGCGAGTGGGCCAAGAACCCCCGAGAAGCCCTCGCCCTGTTCTTTCTTCTCCAACACAGCCCGAACGCTGTCGTCGAGCCCCACGCGGGATTTGACCATCTCTTCCAGTGTGCTGGTTCGTGTCTCCAGTCGCACACGCTGCTCATCAAGCTCATCGACCAGCTTGGCCAGCTGCGAGCGGGTATCCCCGACACGCTGCTCGTCATCGGTGATGGCCCGAAGGCGAGTCTCGAGCGAGTTGATCTCCGCTTCGAGCTTGTCGATCTCCTCCTGGCTCTGTGCGATGCTCGAGGCGCGTTCGTCGCGGTGACTCAGCAACGCCTCGTGGCGTGCCCGCAGCGTGCTGGCCTGCTCATTGATCGATTCGATGCGCCGTTCGTCCGCCTGCACGCGTGCAGAAAGGGTTGTGTGTTCCCGTTCGATCGAAGCACACGCCGCTCGCGTCTCGTCCAGCTGCTGACGATGCGTCGCCGCTTCACCAGAACGCGCATGCTTGGTTTCGTTGGCCTCGCTCAATGCCTCCTGTGCCGACTGGAGCTGCCCTTCAAGTGTCTCCACACCCTTGGCGTGACGGTTGATTTGCTCATCGAGTTCTCTCAGACGGTCTGAGGCCTCCTGCATACGCCCTGTCTCGACTTCAACCGAATGAGCCGCTTCTTCGATCGCCTTGATCGTCATCTCGCCACGCTGCTGCGCCGATTCGAGCGCATGGCGGGCCTTGGTGAGTTGCTCCTCAAGCTCACGCAGGGCTCGCGAACGGGTCAGGTGCTGCTCGCTCGCGTCCCGGTGCTCTTCCTCGGCCTGATGCAGCGTCGCCTCGGTGCGGCGCTTCTCATCCTCAAGCGATGCCAGCTGCGAGGTCAATCCCTCCAGCCGCTGGCGGATGTCGTCATACTGTTCGAACGCCAATGCCATCCG
This sequence comes from Phycisphaerales bacterium JB052, assembly GCA_043100965.1. Classification (GTDB taxonomy): domain Bacteria; phylum Planctomycetota; class Phycisphaerae; order Phycisphaerales; family UBA1924; genus UBA1924. Next base: position 292,146 of record JBICHR010000004.1, read on the forward strand.
CAGCGCCCGGTACTCACCGTCGAGTTCCTTGAACCGTCGGGCCTTGCTCGCCTGCCCCTTGACCAGACGCAGACGCCGCTCGGTGCTCTCGAGCTGTTCACGGGTGCGGATCAGGTTCGTTTCGGTCTTCTCGAGCTTGCGTTGGGCTTCCACCCGGCGTTGGCGGTACTTGGCGATGCCCGCCGCTTCCTCGAAGATTACCCGCCGTTCCATGGGCGAAGCCAGCAGCATCCGGTCGACCTTGCCCTGTTCGATGATCGAGTAGGCGTCCGCACCGATGCCCGTGTCCAGGAACAGGTCCCGGATGTCCTTGAGCCGGGCAACCCGCCCGTTGATGATGTACTTGGATTTTCCATCCCGATAGAGCTGTCGTTCAACACTCACCTCGTCGGCATCAACAGGCAGCGGGCGACCGATGCGGTGTTTGGCACTGATGATCGACGCTGCCTCGCTCTCGCCCAACTCCGCGGCTCGGTCAGCATCCTCGTCACTGATGTGAATGTCATGATCAGGATGTTCGGCGTCAGCTACGTCTTCGCCGTCGTCTTGCTCTTCCTGAATCAGCTGCTCAGCACGACCGGCCGCCTGAGCAAGCTGTTCGAGTAACTCCTCGGTCAGCTTGGGATTCTCAAAGGTCAGACACACGCTCGCCATGCCCGAGGGCTTGCGGACCGCGGACCCGGCGAAGATACAGTCGATCATCTCCTTGCCACGCAAGGACTTGGAAGATCGCTCGCCAAGCACCCACTTGATCGCGTCAACGACATTGGATTTACCACAACCGTTGGGGCCAACGATGCCCGTGATCGGGTCGCTGAAGCTGAAGGTGGTCTTGTCGGCGAAGCTTTTGAAGCCGCTGAGCGTGAGCGATGCGAGACGCAACCCGGCCGCGCGTGGCAGTGGGGCGGTCGTGGTCTCAACAGGAGTAGATAATGCTTGGGACATGATCAGCGCAACCTCCGTGTCGGCTGTTCAAGCGAGCGTGAGGCACGACGATGTGCCCATTCAACGGAACCAGTCCGGCCGGAATACCCCGGGATCCTCCAAGGCTTCAAGCGATAAACAATGGTATCGGAATTCACGCTCTCAGGTGATGAAAGCAGGCGGATTTTGAACGAAAACCCCATCCGTAGCATCTGGCCGGCAAGCCCTGGCCGGAAGATCAGGGATGAGAACTTGTCGGTCCGAGCGGTCCAAGCTGGCGTTGTTCGGGCAACCCAGAATATGAATCTCAGTACAGCGTGCCCAGCACCATGCACTCTGCTTGCTCTTTTCAGTGCTCGGACTACAATCGGCCATCAACCCCGACCCCATGCCCAGGAGCACCTCTCAATGAGTACCCCGACCGACCGCGTCTACTCCGAATCGCACGAATGGCACAAGGTCGATGGCGACACTGTCACCATCGGACTGACAACCTACGCCGTTGATCAGCTCACCGATGTCACCTTCGTCGAAATGCAGGAGGTCGGAACCGAGATCGCACCCGGCGAATCCGTCGGCGAGGTTGAGTCGGTCAAGACCACCAGCGATATCTATAGCGCCGCCGGCGGTGAGATCATCGAGGTCAACGATGCCCTCAGCGACCACCCTGAGATGGTCAATAACGACCCCTACGGCGACGGCTGGCTCGTGAAAATCAAGATCAGCGATCAGGGCAACCTGGGCGAGTGCATGGACGCGGCGGCATACGACGCATCACTCTAAGCCAAAGTCTGTTCCATATACGACATGAATCAAAAAGAGCCCGCCTGATCGAGATCAGGCGGGCTTTTCTTGTTGCGGTATGCAATTGCTTCGCCTATCAGCGTGTACGTCTGGCTGATGGACTTGTGGTTTTGAACCGACGAATCATGGCACCAAACTGTACCTGTCCCCGTTTGGGTGTGCGGGTGGTGAGCCACTCTTCGCAGCGGTCATTGGTCGGCAGCGCATTCAACGCGTGGGTCGCGTCTTCAAAGCCATCGATCGGATCCAGGCCCAGTTCGAACCATGTATCCCAGTTGCGACCAAGCTTCTTGACCACCCGCGATGGTGCGAGGCGATCTGCGCTGACCGTTAATCCGGTGATCAGGGTGTAGGCAAGTTCGACGATCGAGCGGATCTCGTCAGCGACCAGCGTGTTCATGTTGGCCGAATCCGGGCGTGTCAGCGCTGGGTAGCCGTACAACTCGATCTGTGTACTCCCGTAACGATCGACTAAAATATGCTCTGGGCGGATCGGCCCATGAGCGACCTTCTTGTTGTGGGCATGGGCACTGGCGCAGAGCAGGTGCTCGATTGCGCGTGCCGCCTCGATGGTACCGAGCTTGCCACCGCGTTGGTCGATGAGGTCGGAAAGGGTCACAAGCCCCTCATGATTCCCCGTATAGGGCGTGATGACGCACAAACGCCCGCGGTCGTCGTACGAAGCCGACTCGACACGCAGCATGTGCGGATGGTCAATCATGCCCAAGGTCACCATCGAATCGAACAGCGAGCGCCGCTGCTGATGGTGGGGGTGAATCGGGAATCGGTACAATAGCCGGTTCGTGTCAGTCTTGGAGCAGAGAACCACGAAGCGTTCGATCCCGCGGGTACTCCCGACAGACCGGATCATTTTGTAGGGGCCAAAGTGTTCTGCTCGCAAAGCGTTGCTCATGGGTCCTGGCATTCTATCTCGAGTGCGTGCGGCGTATGCAGTGTCCCCGCCGCAGCGTCCTTGGCTGGGATTATTCACGCCATACGCGTCTGAATCAACCTTGGGGCTCCGTCCGAAGCCCTGTGTTGGTGTAAGTCCTTATCGGCCTGGGTGCTCGATCTGCTCCAGAAGTCACGAATCGCCCTTGAACACACAGCAATCGTGATTCTGCACTGGAGAAGCATGCACCCTATTTGCTAGAATAAGACCGACCCTGCGTTCTTGAAGTGTTTGGGTCGACGCGACCAACCCCCTCCCAATCCGCGTGATCGACCGATCACCAGCGGTCAAGGGAAGAATGAGGACCGGCGCAATGCCGTATTACATGAAGATGGGCAAACTGCCCAAGAAGCGTCACACCCAGTTTCGCAGACCTGACGGTGCGCTCTATTCTGAAGAACTCTTCGGCACCGAAGGGTTTGTCGGTCCGAGCAGCATCATGTACCACATTCACCCGCCTACTCAGGTTACGGGGTGGAAGAAGCTCTACTCGACCAAGGTTGAGTATGTCGAGCAGGATGTCATGCGCATGCGCCATGTGAAGTCGCAGGACTTCAAAAAGCACGCCGACCCCGTCCAGGGCCGGGTCGTGATTTTCGGCAACAGCGATGTCGAGATGTCCATTTGTCAGCCCGCATCCCAGATGCAGTATCACTTCAAGAACGGACAGGGCGACGAGTGCTTCTTCATCCACTTCGGATCGGGTACCGTTTACTCCATGTTTGGCACGCTCAAGTTCGAGAAGAAAGACTACATCGTCATGCCCAAGGGCGTGATTTATAAGATCGTCTTCGACGAACGCCCCGACGACGGCAGCGACAACGAGGAGTTCGGGGGATTCACCAAAGACGAGATGCCCCTGGGCAAGTTCATCTGCTTTGAAACCTGCAACGCGAGCCACATCCTCCCTCCACCCGGTTACATTGCCAAAAAGACAGCCCAGTTTCTCGAGCACGCTCCCTACTGCGAACGCGACCTTCGTGTCCCTTTCGAAGATGAAGATCACCCGCTCGCGTATGACGAGAAGGGCGAGTTCGAGGTCCGCATCAAGGCACGCGACAGCGTCCATTCCTATATCTATCCCTATCACCCGCTCGAGGTGGTCGGCTGGGATGGGTGCTACTACCCGTACTGCTTCAATATCCACGACTTCGCCCCGATCACCGGCCAGTTGCACATGCCGCCCCCGATCCACCAGACCTTCGAGGGCCACAACTTCGTGATCTGCTCGTTCTGCCCAAGGGCGCTCGACTTCCACCCCGACGCAATTCCTGTGCCCTACAACCACAGCAACATCGACTCAGACGAGATCATGTACTATGTGCAGGGCAACTACAAAGCCCGCCGCGGGATCTCGCAGGGCTCGATCAGTGTCCACCCGCAAGGCATCCCGCACGGGCCACACCCAGGCACAGTCGAGGCCTCGCTGGGCAAAACATGGACCGACGAGATGGCCGTCATGTGCGACACCTTCCGGCCTATGTTCCCGACAAAGGCCTGTCTCGATCTCGATGACCCACAGTACCCAGAGTCATGGCGTCAGGACCATTTCGCGCCTGACCAGGTGCGCGGTGCGGAGGGGGAAGAACTGCCCCCGGACGCGCCGATCAATACCTGGGATTAATTCCCGCATAGTCCACGCCTACTCCTTGTAATACACCGGTACATCACAACCGGTGTTTTTTCATACCCATCCCGGACAGGGGGAACTGAAAGCCCTGGAATACCATGCCCAACCATTCTCCAGGCATGATGCCTACGCTTGATGTCACGCGAAACACCATGATCTCCTGCACGCAAGTTACCAAATCGTTCACACTCGGGGACCGCACCGTGCAGGCTCTGCATGGAGTTGATTTATCGATCGACGAGCCGGGCTTCTACGCGATCATGGGGCGATCGGGCTCGGGCAAGTCCACCCTGCTGCACATGCTCAGCGCCATGGACCGCCCCGACGCGGGCGAAATCTCCGTCTCGAGCCACGACCTGCACCGCATGAGCGAACGCGAAGCGACCCGGTTCCGACGCGAAGAGATCGGTGTGATCTTCCAGGCCTTCAACCTGATCCCGACGATGACCGCCGCGGAGAATGTCCAACTCCCCGGGCTCCTGGCCGGGCGGCTCTCCAAGGTCCTGAGCGATCGCTCGTACGAGCTGCTCAACTTGCTCGGGCTCGGCGATCGGGGCGATCATCGCCCCGAAGCACTCAGCGGCGGCGAGCAGCAACGCGTCGCAATCGCTCGCGCCCTGCTCTATCAACCCGAGGTGGTCTTCGCCGATGAACCCACAGGCAACCTTGATACCAGCGCCAGCCAGCTCGTCTGGTCCATGCTCCAACGCGTCGCCCGCGAGGAGCAGGTCACTGTCGTCATGGTGACCCACGAGCCCGAAGCGGCCAGTTACTGCGAGAAGATCTTCGTGATGAACGATGGCATGATCGTCGGCACCATTGACAATCCTGGCGCACACCTCGATCAAGGAGGGCTCGATGCAGGCAGCATTGCGACTCGCACGCAGCATCTGCTCAGCGCGCCGTAGCCGCGTCGCGCTGCTCGCAGGCGCGGTCGCCCTCTCGGTCGTGCTCGTGACAACCATCGCGTGCGCGATGGCGTCGCTCAATGCCGCGTTTAAGGCCCAGATCGACACCCAGATCGGTACCGCCGAAGCACGCCTGCTCCCGACCAGCGGCGAGACCTTCGACGCCACGCTCCTCGAACTCGCACGACAGTGGGAGGGGGTTGAGCAAGCCGTCCCCAGACGCCAATCCACGCTCTCGCTCGTCATCAAACTCCCTGAGCTGCAGCCCATCATCCGGGACGATCCCGATTCGGGCTACACCGGAGTCGAACAGCGATACGCGGTCAACGCCTTCGTCAACGGCATCGACCCCGATCTTGAGTTCGCCGCCCGCCCCGTCGCCCTCATCGAGGGACGATACCCCACGGCGCTCGATGAGATCGTCATCGACCTCCGTGTTGCTCAGCGACTCACGTGGTCATTTGCGCAACAGGTCCGATCCGAAGCCGGCCCAGACCTGCTCGCGGACCCGGGAGCATACCTTGATAAGTCGTTCCCATTCGTGGGCCAATCGGTCGACACGCAACGAGAAGCCGAACGCATCAACACTGGTGTGGGCCCACGCATCGGATCCATGCTAACCGTCCCCCGCCTGTTCGGGCGGGCACGCACGCTGCGTGTGGTCGGGATCGCCGAGCCCGCCCCGATCGGCGGCAAGCCCATCGCCTTCACCACCATCGAGACTCTCGATGCCCTGGCGAGGAAGGCCAACCAGCTTACCGATATCGAACTCAAACTTGCAGATGGAATCGACCCCCAGGCCTTTGTAGACGCCCACGAGGACGAGGTGCTGCCGCAAGCAATGCTCCAAACGACCGGACGCATCACTTCGGGCGTCGAACAGAACATGCAGGCGTCCCAGCTGGGCTTCGTACTCATCTCCGTGATTGCTCTGATCTCCGCCGCCTTCATCATTACCACCGGGCTCACTACGGGCGTCGCCGAGCAGCAACGCACGCTGGCGGTCCTGCGTGCCATCGGTGCCCGCAGGCATCAGCTGGCAATCGCGCAGCTGCTGGTCGGACTCATCGTCGCGGGGCTGGGTGTCCTGCTGGGGCTGCCAATGGGGATCGGCCTGGGGTATGTGCTGACGCAGGTCTTCGACCAGCAGATGTCGCAGGGCCTGATGATCCCACCGATTATGCTCTCGCTTACCGTGCTTGGATCGGTGCTGGCCGGGTTGATCGGTGCCCTGTGGCCCGCCTGGCGGGCAGCTTCGCTCTCACCCTTGCAAGCTATGACCGTTCGGGCGACACCGATGTCACGAAGAGGGATCTCACTGGTTGGTATCTTCGGCGCGTTGGGGATCCTCACGATGGTCTGCATCGTGTTCCTGTTCGCGGGCTCTGGCTTCTTCTTCTATGTCTATGTTTCGCTCGGGCTCCCAGCCATGTTTCTGGGCTACTTCCTCGTCTCAGTGCCGCTCGTGGTCCTGCTTGCGAGGCTCTGTTCGCGTCCGATCTCGAAGCTTGCCAAACTGCCCCCCCAACTGCTCGGTCGTACCGTTCGTGCCACGCCATACCGCCACGGGTTTACCGCCGGTGCACTGATGACGGGTATCGCGCTGCTGATCGGGATCTGGACAAACGGCTCGGCCGCCATGCGAGACTGGCTCGGTAAAATTGAGTTCCCCGACGCATTTGCCTACGGGCTCCCGCTGAGCGAAGAGGCCCAGGGCATACTCGACGATCTCCCCTTCGTCGATCAGACCTGCGCGATCTCGATGCGTGCGGTCCGCACCGACGCCTTCGGGGTCGAGGGGCTTTCTTCATACAAGACGAACTTCATCGCGTTCGAGCCAGAGCCGTTTCTGCAAATGGCGCGCCTTGAGTTTGTGCAAGGAAATCAGGAGTCGGCCGTGCGGCGATTGAACGAGGGTGGCGCGGTGATCGTGGCCCGCGAGTATCTTGTCGCACGCGGTCTGGGGGTGGGTGATACCTTCACCTGCACCGACAACGACGACAGGCAACACGATTTCGAGATCGTGGGGGTCGTCACCTCGCCCGGACTCGAACTCGTTTCGCAGTACTTTGACCTCGGCGACAACTTCGTGAATCAGGCGATCGGCTCAGTGTTCGGCTCACGCCAGGACATGATCGATCGCTTCGGCATGACAAGCGCCCAACTGATCCAGATCGATCTCAACGAACTGGCCGTTCAGCAGATGGGGGATGAGCAGGCGGTCAACGAGATCCGGCAGGCCCTGCTTGGAGCAGGGGTGCTCAATGTTGGATCGGGGCGTGTGATTCGGCGTCAGATCGAAGCGGTCTTCACATCGACCCTTGTGGTCTTCTCCACGGTCGCGATCGGGGCCATGCTGGTGGCGTGTTTCGGTGTCGCCAACTTGATCATCGCTGAGGTCAACGCCCGGCGCTACGAGATGGGCGTCCTCCGAGCCGTCGGCGCTTCACGCGGCCAGCTCATCCGCCTCATTACCGCCCAATCACTCATCATCGCCATGACGGCATGCGTGCTGGGGACCGGGCTCGGGATTCAGGCCGCGTGGGGTGGGCGTGAGGTCAATCGGCGTGTGATCGGGATCGATCTGGGGTTCACCGTCCCTGTTGATGCGATCGTGCTCTCATGGGGGTTCGCCATCGCACTGGCCCTGCTCGCCGCAGCCCCAAGCGCCACGAGGCTTGGCCGATCTCAGATCAGAAACTTGCTGGTCGCGTCGCGCTGATCAAGGGCTCATCCCTCGTTCGCCCCCCCGGTCGGCATCAGTAGTTGCAGCTGATTCGTCTGCTCGGGCGTGAGATCAAGGTCGTCGCGGTTAAGGAGGTACTGCGCGATACGATGACGCTGCGCATCGTCTATGGCGCGTTCGATCGCGTCATTCCACTGGCTCCACTCGCGCGAGAGGGCGATCGCCTCATCAAAACGATTCAGTAGGATCAGTGATTGTACACGGAGCGCATCACGGCGAGCTTGGTCTGTTGGTTCCAAGGTGGCGCCCTCCAGCGCCAACAAGGCCTCGTTTACCCGATTCGGGCGACCAGCATTGAGCTGCAACTCTGCCAGTTGTAGTACGCCTTTGGCACTGCGGGGTGTGAGGGCATCCTCATTGGCAACCAACCGGCTCAGGATCGAGATCGAGAGCTCAGGATCGAGTTGGGCCAGTCGCACCGCTTCGCCTAAGCGTTCTCGATCAATCGCCTGCCCCATGCGTTCGAGCATCTGTCTGCGTGTCGCGGGGTCACCTTGTGGCAGTTCGGCCAAGCGTCGCAGCCCCTCTGGTGTTGCACGATGCTTGATGAGAGATTCGGCAGCAGCCAGATAGAGCGTTTCATTCTCCATCGCAGACTGGGCGAGCACTTCGACCGAGCGAGGGGTCTCGACGAGGGCCGTCGCAGCCCAACGCACCACGCTCGGGTCATCGCTCAACATGAGTGCTATGAGGGTCCGAAGGTCTTCAGCCGACCCGAGCTTGGCCAGCAGCTTCATCCCGTCTTCCCGCAACTGCTGTGGTGCCGCGGAACGCAGACGGGTCAGCAGTAATGGGGAGTCACGCTCAGAATCAATCAGCCCCTCACGCTCCAACGCCCATGCTGCACTGCAGAGGGCGACCAACGGGGCATCTTCTCGACCGAACCAACTCAAGATTGCATCGTGTGCATCACGATTCGGCCAGCGGGCTATCCCCAGCAACATCGGCTCAACTGCGATTGGGTCATGCTCGTCTTGGAGCGACTGTGTCAGCACGATCATCCCATCGGGCGGAACGAGGCGTGTGATTAATCGAGCGGCCTTGGCTCGGATTGCAGGAGCATCGTCCTTGAGGAGCTTTCGTACTGACTCGCCGACCGCATCGCCCAGTTCTTTCGATGCCGACAGATCGCGGTCTGCCAGTTCGAAACCCAGCAACCGCATCCCAGGGCGTGGATCATCGAACAACTCAACGATCAGGGATGAGCGTCCCGGGGTGTCGAGCTCGATGTGGAGTCGGCGGTAAATACCCTTCAGTTCCTCAAACTGTTGGAGCTGCAACTCCTCAGCAGCCGCCAATGCAGACTGAAGCTCCGCGATGCGTGCGTCGTGCGCCGCGCCGCCACCCTGATTCGGGGGGGCGGCTGTTTCGGGTTCAGCGGCCTCAGGAGTGGGCTTGACTTCTCTTGGTTCTGCTTTCGCCACTGGGGCAATGTCCGTCTGAGGGCTGGTTTCAGTCGTTGGTGATGGCTGGGAGGTGGTCGCACAAGAGGAAACGACGGTCAGCCCCCATAGGGAGAGCCCGAGAACCATGGCCAGACGCAGCAACCAAGATCGCGTTTGGGGATGATTCATGTGGCTTCGCTCGCTGAACGGCTGATTCTCGGGCGTTCATCGGCCGAATGCCGATGTTTCATGCAGTCAGTCTAGCGCCGGTGATTGAAGCGTATGGGTGATCCGGTTACGATTGGCTGCACAGTTCAGCACGCGGTGCGTGCGAAGGAACCACATGAACGACTGGGTTGATGCTGAGCACCATGTCGAGAAGGCCCACGAGCATTACGATGCCGGGCGTTGGGATGAGGCTGAAGATGAACTTCGCCTGGCGTTATCCCTAAATCCCTATCAGGCCGAGTGGTACTTCAATCTCGGGTTGACGCTCGAAGCCGCAGGTCGCCATGACAAGGCATCGGAGGCATTCTCCAACTGCTACAAACTCCACGCCGACAATGACCAGCCCGATGCGAACTCGGCCCTGCTGGCCGGAGTGAACCTCGTACGGGCGATGAAGCCGGAACAGGCATTGGATTGGTTTGACAAGGCCGCTCAAGCCGAGCCCATGAATGTGGTCATCTCAGTCCACCGCATCGAAGCCCTTACCGAACTGGCCCAACACGACCAAGCGGAGGAGGCCTTCTACCTCGCGCAACAGATCGACCCCGACCACGGGGAACTGTATGCGGCGATGGCAGATTCACTCTTGGCGACCGGGCACACCGAACGAGCGGTGTGGTGCCTGAGAGAAGCCGCCCGCCTCGATCCCGAACTCCCACGCGTGCAAGCGCGACTGGCCAAGGCGTATGCTGCTTCGGGCCGCATGGAGCGAGCCCGCCAGCTCTACCTGCGTGAACTTCGCGTAGATCCGGGTGAGATCGATACCCTGCTCGATATGGGTGAGCTGCTGCTCGACATGCACCGTTACAGCGAGGCGGGCGAAAAGTTCCGTCGCGTGCTTGAGTTGGAAGCAGACCAGCCAGACGCACATTTCCTCCTCGGTGAACTGGCTGAAATTGAGGGGCGCATCCCAGACGCGATGGTGCATTACGATGTCGTGCTGCGATTGGACAAGTCGTTCCCCCGCGTTCGGTTGCGTCTGGCACGGGTACTCTTCGAGCGAGGGCGTGAGGAAGACCTGCCCCGTATCCGGGACCTGCTGCTCCAAGAACACCGCACGCTGAGAAACGCGATGATGCTCGATGAGGGGATTCGCCTGAGCGATAGCCGAATCGTGGAACGCTGCGAAGACCTTGAAGAGCTCGGGCGTCTGATGCTCGATGCCGAGATGGAGGCCGAATCGGTCAAGGTGTACTCGACCATGATCGAACTCCAGCCAGCCAACCACCGTGCTCATCACGGCCTGAGCGTGGCCCTGCTCCAATCTGGGCGGTACGACGAGGGAATCGCTGCTGCCAAGCGAGCCCTCGAATCGCAGCCACGATTTGTTCCTGCCATGCACAACCTGGCTCTGGCCTACCTGCGACAAAGCCAATGGATCCGGGCACGGTACTGGGTCCGTCAGGCCTCACGCGTCGAACCGGACGACCCCACACTTCGTCGATTGCGCATCAAGCTGCGTGTCCACTCGGTGCTGGGCAGTTTCAGTTGGATGACCCGCAGGCTCGCGGCGATCTTCGCGCCCGTGCGACTCCTGATCGCACGCCCCAAACGCGCGTGAATCCATTCGCCATTCGTCTGGTTATTTTGTTTTACTGCAACCGATCGCCCAGCAGGCGTGCTACTTCTTCGACATCCTTGTCGCCTCGCCCCGAGAGGTTGATGACCAGATGCTGATCTTTATGCATTTCTGCCGCGAGGCGAACACCCATCGCGACAGCGTGCGAAGACTCAAGAGCAGGGATGATCCCTTCGTCGCGAGCACACCAGAGAAATGCCTCGAGGGCTTCTTCATCGTTGATAGAAGTGTACTCAACCCGCTCGATGTCTTTCCAGTACCCGTGTTCGGGTCCCACACCCGGGTAATCGAGTCCCGCGGAGCATGAGTGAACCGGGCTGGTCTGCCCTGCGTCGTCCTGCAACACATAGCTCATCGATCCGTGAAGCACGCCCAGCTTGCCATGAGTGAGCGGTGCCGCGTGATCGCCCAGAGTTTGCGATCGTCCACCGGCTTCAACACCAACCAACCGTACATTGGGTTCATCAACAAAGGCGTAGAACATCCCCGCGGCATTCGAGCCCCCTCCGACACACGCGACAACCGTGTCGGGCATCAGACCCATATTGCGGAGCGATTGGGCCTTGGTCTCGCGGCCGATGACCGATTGAAAATCGCGCACGATCATGGGGAAGGGGTGCGGCCCAACCACCGAACCCAGGATGTAATGCGTGTGCTCAACCGAACCCATCCAATCTCGCATCGCCTCATTTGTGGCATCCTTGAGGGTTCGTGAGCCGTCTTCAACAGGGATGACATTGGCACCGAGCATCTTCATGCGTGTGACATTGAGCTTCTGTCGCCGAATGTCCTCGGCCCCCATGTAGACATCGCAGTTGAGCCCGAAGTAAGCGGCTGCGGTCGCGGTGGCTACGCCGTGCTGCCCGGCCCCAGTCTCGGCGATGACCCGTTTCTTCCCCATCTTCTTGGTGAGCAGGGCCTGCCCCATGGTGTTGTTGATCTTATGGGCACCGGTGTGGGCGAGATCCTCTCGTTTGAGCCAGATCGTGGCGCCCAACTCTTTGTTCTCTCTCAGGTTACGGGCGCGCTTGCTAAGCCCGTAGGCCTGTTGAAGCGGCGTTGGGCGGCCGATATAGACCCGGTTGAGTTCGCTGAGCCGATCCCAGAACTGATGGTCATCACAGACCTTGAGGTACACCTCTTCAAGTTGTTTCAACGCCTCAATCAGCGTCTCAGGAACATAGATACCGCCGCACTGTCCGTAGTGCCCGCTGGCGTCAGGGACGGCGCTGATCATGGACGGTATTGAGTTCGATTCGTCGCCTGTGCTCATCTTGGTGGACCTCGGTTTGGCTGCAGGAGAGTGTATGGCGTCTTCATTCGCGCATCTGGCCAGAGTGTTGCCATTCTCGTGCTCTTTCGTTGCGTCTGGCCGCGCGGATGCCATCGATCACCCGGACCCTGAGGAACAGGACCAGCCCGACAGCGAAGAAGCCCGTCAGCAGCGCCAACGCCGCGGTATCACCCACCCATGCCTTGATCTGACCAAAGGCAAGCACGCCGACCGCACCCGCGAGTTTATAGGTCATGCCCCAAAGCCCGAAGAACTCGGCTGTTCGATGGCGGGGAGCAAACATGCCCACAATCGCTCGGCTTGATGTACCGATACCGCCCAGCCCGATGCCGATTCCATTGCCGATGGCCCAGAATATCCACTCGGGCGGGTTGCTCGGGATAAGCAGCTTCACGAGCAGCAACGACAAGCAGCTCGCGATCCAGGTACCGAGAAACACGATAATGGTGACTCGAACGCCGATACGGTCCTGAAACTTGGCCACAACAATCGCCGTGAGCCCAGCGCTGACGGTGAGTTGAAGTGTGAACAGGATCAGGCGTGTGCCCTCGATCCCAAAGTCCGAAGCCAGGATCGCGGCGAACGCGATCATGGTCTGCACCCCGAAGCCATAGACGAGGAATGCCATCAGGAAACGCATCAACTGCCTATAGCTCGATGCATGCCTGAGTGTCTCCGTGACCCGCTCAATTGGGCCACGGGTATCTTGCTCGAGCAGGTTATCATGCTTTGGTTCGCGGAGGTACAGCCCCGCGGGGATGATGCCCATTCCGAACCAGACCGCCGCAATCACGAAGAACACCCGCCACTGTTCGGGGTCTTTCTTCCCAACGCCAAATGCCAGGGCGGCCACGATCATCAGCAGCAGCACGCCTCCGACATAGCCCATGGTCCAGCCAATAGCCGAGACCCGCCCAATGGTCCGCATCGTCGAGAGCCCGGGCAGGAAACTGGCCAGCAGGTTCTCGCCGAGCTGATACAAAATATTGGCCGGTACGAATATCAATAGGGCGTACCAACCCCAGCCCGCATCCACAAGGGCCAGCAACCCGGTCAGCAGCACGCACAAGGAACCCGTCAGCATCAGCAGCCGCTTGCGGCAACGGTGTGCATCGGCGTATGCCCCAATGATTGGGGAGAGCGCCACGACAACGAATAACGCTGTCGAGACACCGATCGACCACAACGCATCGCCGCGTTGGGGATCGCCAACCGCGACCTGCTTGAAATAGATCGGAAAGAGCAGTGTGATGATCAGCAATGTGAAAGACTGATTCGCCAGATCGAACATGCCCCATGACCAGACCTCGCGCGGGTTCGGGAGCGATCGGAATGGTGGGGGCCACTTCATCTGTGGCTCAGTCTACACCCAGAACACGCTGGACAAATGCCAGCTGGAGGTTCTTGGCATCGTTCGCGTACTTGCCGAAACCGGCGTGTTCGCTCGGTGCACCGGTTTGGGTGAATGTTTCGAGCTCGATCTGCCCAGGATCAGCGCCCTTGGACTCGTAATGATGGCGTAGGGCGTCGAGGAACTTGCGTTGCCCGGCGATAGGTACCATCTCATCGCCCTCGTTGTGGAGCGCCAGCAGTGGGATGGGTTCAAAGCCAGCAAGATTCTGCATCGGATCGACTCGGGACACATCGCTGAGGTCGTGTTGCACTGGCCATGGACGCCCGGGCATCCCCGGAGGCGGGCTGTAGAGGTCCCGCAGGTTTCCTGTTGTGCCCTCAACACAGGCACCAAGGAACGGGTGTGGCGAGCACAGCCGGCTCAGTGTGACCATCCCGCCCGCAGACATGCCTCCGATCATGAGTTTGGACATGTCGAATACGCCAAGTTCACGCATGGAATCGAGCACACCATCGATCTCTGCGCGGGCTTGTGCGATCAGATCCAGCGTTTTGCCAGGCCCCTGATACTCAACCTCGTACCGTTCGCCGTGACCTGGTAGATCCAGAGCGATGGCACCGATCCCGGCACGCACCCACCTCAGGTACCGACCGGGGTCCAGTTCTTTGTTCACTGTTCGTCCGTGCATCCAGAGGACCGCCGGGACCTGCTGATTTGATTCCCAATCGGGGTGAGCGAGCAGGGCGGGGACATGATCGCCCAACCGCATCGTCCTGGAGCGTTCCTGCAGCGACTTGGGGAGCTGTGCAAATCGCGGATCCATGTTCAGAGCACCACCGTCTCGCCAGGCTGAATCGATTCTGGCAGATCAACAGATGTAAGGTCCCCGGGGCAGACGGCAGTCAATGGGGAGATCTCAATCGTGGCATCTGCTGTACCGTCACTGTTCATGGGCACCGTTACACCCACGCCCTTGAGCCAACGGGCAGCCCGCACCGATTGAAGTTTCTTTGACGATTCGATCGAATCGGTTCCGGTTGCATTCTTTACCGGGGCAAACTCTTCGATGCGATCGGTTTCGACGACGATCGATCGCTTGGCGATCGGGATCGCATCGAACACGAACTTTTCAAGCTTTACGGCGTTGTTGGCATCCGGGGCAACCGGTCGGCCGGTTGCGATGTCAAAGTAAGGCACCTTTTTAAGCGCCCGGTGGTAGGGGAGTGCCGCGTCTGCATCGCCCAGCACCCGCTCTATGAATGCCACACCGATGACATGGATCGCGATCGAGCCAGCATTGAATGACAGTCGCCCATCGGCTTCGGTCTGCTTGGCAAGGTTCTCGTCAAGATCGGAGTACTCGATGACCTGGGTGGCTCCGTCGACATCACAGAACACGCCGACCTTCTCATCCCACATGGCCTTGGAGACCATTTTTGAGCTGAACTCGCCGGAGCTATCCGGTGCGTATGCGTGCAGCCCCAGAAAGACCGGGTCAACGACATTCGAATGCGGATTGTCGACTTGGAAATAACTGATGTGCTCGATCCCCCGTCGTTTCATGTCGTCGATCGCTCCAGATGTGTGGAGTGCCTTGAACGACCCGCCATGACCATCGGGGTTTGTGGCCAGATGCATCGGGTCGCTCAGCAGCATGTCGCCGCTCTGAGCATCGAGACTGGGCATCACGCCCTGTTTGAAAAACATGATCTGGTCACGCTGCAGCCCAAAGGAGTCGTGTTGCTCGAAGAACGAAACGGTGGCTTCGTGATTGAGCGGCGAGGTCATGATGTACCATGGGATCACACAGTCATGCTTGAGTTCGTTCTTGCGGATCGATTCTGCAAAGAGCTGGAACAGCGATTTCTCGTTCACGCACGAGGTTGGGTAGCACCCCTTCGGGCCGTCGTAGCCCAGCCGACTTCCTTGCCCCCCCGCAACAGTGAAGCAAGCGACCTTTCCAGCCTTGATGAGTTGCTCGCCCTTCGCTTGGTATTCCTCGCGGGCCCACATGCCGCTCGGTCCTGTTCCGTCGAGCGCGTAGTAGGGGGCAGGCTTAACCGAGCCCGGTGTCGGCGGGGACTGATAGCCGGTGACATAACGTTCGATCAGGGTCTGGAGATCATCGAGGTCGATTGCCTGGATTTGTTCAGCCAACGCGTTCTGGGCCTTCGCGGGGGTGACACCCTGCAGGTAATGCGATAGGGCTCGCTGGCCGCAGCTTTCGAGGCGCTGACACAGCTGGTCGATCGTGGTGCTCATCTGGGGCATGGTGCGGCTCTCCTCGGTCTGGTCGTGATTCTCTGCTGCATCGTACATCGACCAGCTCGCTCGGGCACTACACTCGTTCATGCTTGAGCCTTTTACCGACTCGCTTTCACGTCCACTCATTGCCCCGTCGATTCTGGCCGCCGACTTTGCCAACCTCGGTGCCGATTGCCGCGACGCTATGGAAGCAGGGGCCGATCTGCTTCATGTGGACATTATGGACGGCCACTTTGTCCCGAATCTGTCGATGGGGCCCGCGATCTGCGGTGCTTGCCGAGCGGCATGCCCGGACACCTACCTTGATGTGCATCTGATGGTCAGCGATCCACAGTTTTTCTTCAAGCCATTTGCAGAAAACGGTGCCAACGCGATTAGCTTCCACATCGAGGTGATGGAGTCGGAAGAGCACGCTCGTGAACTCGCCCAGGAGGTCCGAGAGCTGGGCTGCAACCCCGGGATTGTGATCAACCCACCGACTGATGTGGCGACCATGTTGCCGGTGATCGAGGCATTCGATCTGGTGTTGGTGATGAGCGTGAACCCGGGATTCGGTGGGCAGGCCTTCATCCCGGAGGTCCTTGAGAAGTGCAGGGTAATCAGGCCCTTGCTTCGACCGAACCAACGGCTCGAGATTGATGGCGGGATCAACCCCACGACGGCATTGGAAGCCATCGATTCCGGCGTCGATATGCTCGTTGCCGGGTCCTCCGTTTTTGGGAAGCCCCGATCGCAGTGGGCGGGTGTTATTGAGTCGCTTCGCGGTCCGAAAACCTCAGAAGTACACAGCGATACCTGAACATATTGCATACAGAATGGCCGATTCACTCAGCGAAACGGCATTCGGTGGCGAGACTTGCTACACTTTTGCTTCAACAGGCCAATGGCCGATGTCATGGGGTGGCCCCGAACTATGTGTGTTCAGGTTGCCCTCGACAGGAGTGTTCGCGCATGAGTAAGCCGAATGGCTACACCATCACCCTGCTTCGTGCGGGGGAGACCTCATGGGATCAAGAGCATCGGATCATCGGTGCGACAGATCTGCCTATGACGGAACTCGGGACTGACCATGTCGCGAAAGCCGTTCACGAGGGGAACTTTGAGAACCCGTTCTCACTGGTGCTCGTATCAGATGAGGAAGCGGCTGCCGTTGCAGCCAAAATGCTCCCCAAGGGGACTGAGACGAAAGTCAGGACAGTGCCAGAACTCTCAAATGTGGGGATGGGGCTCTGGGAGGGCGTGCTCGAACGCGACCTCGAAGAACGCAACCCCAGCAGCTATAACCAGTGGCGGGACCACCCCGAACGCATTACCCCGCCAGAGGGTGAGTCGTTGACCGATGCCCAAGAGCGTTTAATCCGCTCGATCAGGAAGCAGATCATCAAATGCAAGGGCAACCGCCCGAGCATCGCGATCGTGCTTCGCCCATTCGCTTGGGCACTGGTTCGGTGCTGGCTCAGTAATGAAAAAGTCTGCTCGTTCTGGTCACAGCTTGAGACGCCGGTCACGGTCGAGCACTTTGAGCTTGAGAAATCTCGCCTCGATGAATACAAACAACGAACCAAGGCCAGCGCCTAAGCTCAGGATGAGCAAGCAGATGGGTTTCGGCATGCCCTCATGCCGATGGAAGAAGGATAAACCATGACCCAGATCGCGACCCGCAACTGGAATGAAGTCAAGCAAGATGGCCGCCGCTCGGTACCCGAGGGGCTCTGGCTTCGTTGCCCCTCATGTGCACAGATGATTTACCGTCGTCAGATGGAATCGAACATGCATGTCTGCCCAGAATGCGAGCACCATTTCCGAATTTCGGCACGGCAGCGGATCGACCAACTCGCCGACCCTGACACCTTTGTGCCCATGTTCACGGGGCTCAGAGCCAAAGATCCGCTCAACTTCACCGATCTCAAGGCCTATCCCGAACGAATCAAGCGGGAGCAGATCAAGACCGGCCAAAACGAGGGGTGCCAGGCGGGGAAATGCTTCATCAAGGGGCGCCCGACCATGATCGCGTGCCTGGACCTCACCTTCATGATGGGTTCGATGGGCTCGGTCGCGGGCGAGATGATCACCCGCACCATCGAGCACGCCACACAGAACAACCTGCCAGTCATCATCGTCTCTTGCTCGGGTGGTGCCCGCATGCAGGAAGCCGCCCTGAGTCTGATGCAGATGGCCAAAACCTCCGCCGCCCTGGCTCGGCACGATGACGCAGGTGGATTGTTCATCTCCGTGCTCACCGACCCGACCACAGGCGGCGTCACCGCCTCATTCGCGATGCTGGGCGACTTCAACATTGCCGAGCCCAAGGCCCTCATCGGCTTCGCGGGCCCGCGGGTCATCAAGCAGACGATCAGGCAGGACCTGCCCGAGGGGTTCCAACGCTCTGAGTTCCTGCGTGAGCGCGGCATGATTGATCGCGTTGTGCACCGGCACGAACTGCGTTCAGAGCTCGCACGACTTATTGACTACGCCGGCAAATAAGCCACTCCCTGCAACCCCGCGCCGGTGCGAGCCATGACCGAGAACCATTCACGATCCGGGCTACGCCGGGCTATGTTGCTCGGGCTTTTGCATGCGCTGCTGTTCGTGCTCGCCTTCCCGCCGTTTTCCATCTGGGGCCTCGCATTCGTTTCACCGCTCCCGCTGTTCATGCTTGCGAGAAAACCGAAGATACGCCCTTCACGGGCGGCGTTCTGGGGTGCTGTCGGTGCCAGCCCTGCTTGGTTATGGTTGCATTTGTGGGTGAAGGATGTTTCGGCGATGGGTCTGATCCCGTTGGTGATCGTGCTGAGCGCGTACACGATGCTCTTCATCTGGCTCGCTGCTCGCGTTGTTGATCGCTATGGGCGAGATGTTCTGCTGCTGCCACTGGTGTGGGTCGGGGTTGAGTACTTCAGGGGGAGTGTGTTCGCGTCGGGCTATCCCTGGTACTTGCTCGCACACCCGCTTGTGGATTCGCCGCGTTCTGTGCTTGCCATGCCAGCTGCAGTTGGGGGCGTGTACTTCGTGTCCTTCTTGGCCGCAAGTTACGGCATGCTGCTCTACCTCGCGTTGTGCGAGACATCAAATCAGCGACGCAAACGGGCCGGGTTCGCAGCCGCTGGATTGTTTTTGGGGTGGGTAATTTCAGGGTTGCTCTTGCTCCCGTCCCGCGACCTCGGGACAACGACCTTTCGTTTCGCGATCGTTCAGCCCGATGTCACGCAGGATAACCGCATGGATTGGACCGTTCGGCAGCGGTACCGGGATTGGCAAACCCTGCGTGATATCACGATTGCCGCTACGAACGACCCGACCAATCCGCTGACGCTGGACGCGATTATTTGGCCAGAGGGCTTTGTCCCCGGCTGGACACTTGACCCCATTTCCCTTGACACAGAACGAGCCGAGCGACTTGCGTGGAGCATGACGCCCAGGGATGCGCGTGATGTGCCCGATCTGGCCGTGCCCTCCCGCATCAGCGCGACTGAGGTTGTCGATGAGCTGCTGATCATGCAGAACGCTCTGGATATCCCCATGGTGGTGGGTTCGGTGGCATACGACAACCTGCGCATCGTCGAAAACGAAAGAGGGTTTGAATACCAGCGCGACGCGATGTACAACAGCGCCTTTGTCATCAAGAACGGGGAGGTTGACCCGGTCTGGTATGACAAGTTGCACCTGACCCCGTTCGGGGAGGTGATGCCGTATATTTCCAGCTTTGAATGGCTCGAACAGAACCTGCTTTCCCTCGGGGCCAGCGGCATGGAGTTCGTGCTTGACCCGGGGCAGGAACCGAGGAACTTGGAACTACCGTTGCACGACGGCGATGGCTCTCTTTCACTCGCGACGCCGATATGTTTCGAAGCCACCATTTCGAGTGTCTGTCGTAAACTTGTCGCACGCGGCGGCACACGTCGGGCGGGCGTTATGGTAAACATGACCAATGACGGATGGTTCGGGGATTCTCCCACCGGTCGCGCGGCGCACCTTCAGAATGCCCGCTGGCGTTGCATAGAACTGGCAACGCCGATGATTCGGTGTGCGAACACAGGTATTTCGTGCGTTATTGACCACCGGGGGCATGTCGTCACAAGCTCAGTGACACCGCTCGCTGAGAATCCAAATGAGGGGCACCTGATCGGGCAGGTTCAGTTGGGGGCTGGGCTGACACCTTTCGCCTACCTAGGCGATGCGTTCGGGCTGATTGCCATGTTGCTGTCACTTGTTTGGGGCGCCTGCTCGATCTTTGGATCACCTCGTGTCGTACGCCCGATGAAATCGGCATCAAACGGGTACGATACCCCAGAACAGATGAAGGATCAGAATGATGATGAGATACACCATGAATAGATCCCAACAACTCATGCTGGGAAGCATCGCCCTGCTCGTTCTTTCGGGGTGTGGGGCTGAAATCAAGCCCGATGGGCCCAAGCGGGTTGTCTTTACTGAGCCTGATGGCTCGCAGCGTGTTGTCGAAATGGCCCCATCAGGCGAGGTTCGACAGGTTGCGATTGATCGTCTTATCGAGATGACGAACGATCGCAACCCGCAGATCCGTGCCAACGCGATCGAAGCCCTCTCGCCCATTACTGAACGGGTCGAACCCATTGTTGCGCTGGCCATCAACGATCCGAACGAGGGCGTTCGATCGGTGGCCGCCATGGTCGCTGGTAAACGGAACCTTGCAACCCTCGCGCCATCATTGCGTGGGCTGTTACAGGATGAATCGCCGTTCGTTCGTTCGTCGGCCATGTTCGCTCTCGCTCGATTTGGCGAGCCGGTCGATATCACGGAGCTGTCCAGCCTTTTGCTGGATCACCCGAATCCCAGGGTTCGATCTCAGGCAGCGTTCGTGTTGGGTGAACTGCGAGAGAAGACCGCCATCCCCCTGCTTCAGCAGGCCGCGATGACCCGTGTCCCCAGCGCATCGACGATTGAACGCAAAATCTTCCGGCTACAGATCGCCGAGGCGATGTACAAGCTCGGACACGATGAGAGTATCGACACCATCAGGGCCGCGTTGTATCCATCAAGACCCGACGAGCTCGAAGCAACGGCGCTCGCGGTGCAGATCATCGGGGAAGTACACGATGAGGGCTCGATCGATCAACTAATCTACCTGTCAGATTCCGAATCAGACCAGCCCATGCCCGCAGAGGTTCGATTGGGGGTGGCCTCGTCACTGGCCGAGATGGGTTATCGTGAAGGCAGCTTTGTGGCGCTCGATTACATCGATTCGAATCTCGATGCTGTCCGGGCTCAGGCTGCTTCGGTTCTGGGCAAAACGGACGGCGGGGAGAATCTCGGACGCCTTGAAACAATGCTCCTCAACGATCAATCTGACCTCACCCGGGTTGCCGCCGCGGGCGCAATTGTGGATTACACCCAGCGCCAGCTCGCCAGATCTGGCAGAAATGACTGAAAGGCAGCCCCGATCTGCCTCTAAAGCGGATCCAACCCCGCCGTTTCGCGTATCGTCTGTCCTCCCCGGGTCTCGGGGTTGGCATCGAGGGCGTATTTGAACCCGCGTTCATTCACCCTCAAGGGACATCCCTGCTACACTTGAAACCCCGATTCGCATCCCTGACGGGTCGGGAACGGCATCCAAAGCCACACAGGATCAATCACGCTTGGAATCGAGGAGCGGATCGTGCACATTCTGACCAAGGTTTTCGTACTCATTGCGGCTGTGCTGAGCATCATGATGGCTTCACTGGCCATCGCGTACTCAGTCAATGTCGATCGCGTCACCGCGGACTACCGCGATATGCAGGCGGCCAAGATCGCCTTTGAAAGTGAGCTGGGTGCCCAGCGTGCGACGCATGGGCAAGAGCGTGCTGCTTTGCAGGAAGACGTGAAGCGCCTGCAAGACGAGCTCGCCAGCCGGAATGCTGACACGCGTCGTCTCGAGGCGACGAACTCAGAGCTCCGCATCGCTCTGCGTCAGGCCGAAGCCGCTCGCGAGTCGATCTCATCGAAGATTGCCCAGCTCGGCGTCACCACCGAAACGCAGGCCCGCATCATCGACGAGTACAAGAACGAGAACGACCGTCTGCGTGACGACGAACTCGCGTACCGCGACCAGAAGATTGATCTGGAGAAGGCGATCTCGGACCTCGAGAGCCAGGTCATCGTCTACGAGCAGGTCAAGCGAGCACTTCAGGAGCAGATCCAGGAACTGCGCGTCGCACTTGGCAACGAGACCAACGGCAGCGTCGCTCAGGGAAGCAACGGGCAGCGTACACCAACTGAAATCTCGGGCCCGGTCATCCGTGGCACGATCGACGAGGTCGTCAACGATCCCAACAGCGGCTCTACCCGTGTCCGGATCAACCTTGGCAGTAACGATCGCCTGCGTGAGAACGCCCGCTTCTACATCATCCGTGATAACACCCAGTACCTGGGTGACCTGATCGTCGAATCGGTCGATCTCAACCATGCCGTCGGCCGCGTCGCATTCGTCAAGGACAACCAGATCGTCCGTGCGGGCGACCAGGTGCAGAGCAAGCTCGGTAGCTGAACACACCTGACCCCGTAGAAGACAAGGAGCAATCCAATGAGTCAGTTTGGAATGCAAATGCCCGGCGGTCGTCAGAATCGTGGCTCAAGCCCCGATGTGTACACCGCACTCATGTTCCTCGGCGTTGTCGCCATGGGCGTCGCCGTCGGAATGCTCTGGGTCGCAGGCAGCAAAGTCTCGCCTGACGGCATGCCGTTCAATATCCAAGACGCCAACCGCATCGAGTTGAAGGTCGATAAGTAATCTCCAGACCGCCTGATTGCGAAAATCATCCGTTTTTCGGATCAGAACCGCGATTTGCGACCACAGATTGCTTGACACTTTCGAGTCTTGGAATACCATCGTCTCTCTCGGATCTGCTCATCGAGCGGTACCCGAATGCTACCAGGGGCGGTAGCTCAATTGGTTAGAGTCCCGGCCTGTCACGCCGGAGGTTGCGGGTTCGAGTCCCGTCCGCCTCGTTCAAAACCTCAGCATCAGCTGAGGTTTTTTCATGCCCAAATTTCATTGCTACAGCGTATTGCACTAAGGATCGCCGCGTCCGCGTCTCGCCAGGAACCGTGTTCACCTGCGAAGTAATCTCCTGCGTATCCAAGCCCCAGATCATGATTCACAAAGCAAGGGAGATGGACATGGTCGCGGACACGAGCCAGTCCCCAGCGATGTACACAAGAACCGAGGATTGAATGCTTGGAATCCTGTTCGGCAGCGTCGTCATCAGACGAGTTGAGAACAGCCTGAATCATGGCCCGTTCGATCTCTTCAGGTGATTCATCGTACCGGGCCGCGGATTCTTCCGGTTTCATCCGGGCAATCAGCAGATCACAATCATGTTTGGTTTGCACCTCGATTGAATCGATGTACGGGTGGGGGAGTCTGACAGTGGGTATCAGGGAGCGGTTGTTTCCCCCGAGCGTCAGCAACAAGACCCATTGTGATTCGTAACCAACCAGTCTGAAGAAATCAGGGGATTCGACACCGCTGGAGTCGAGCACGCGGGCCGCCTGGACCGTGGGACAGGTGAAAATGATGTGCGATGCTTCAAGGGTGATTGGTTCGGATATACCGAACTGCTTTGCCGTGACCTCCCAGCCCATTGGATCCCGACGAATCCGTTCGACATGGGTCGAGCGATGAACTTGCACGGTGCGTGCTAGGCGTTCAGGGATCGACTGCATTTCCACGGCTGTCAGAGCTCCTGTATGCGATAAGTTCTCTATCCCTAAGCGGGTCAGAAGCACACGCGTCTCAGGTTCGAGGCAGTCGAGCTTTGATGCGCCGTGGTTGAAGCAAAAATGATGGTTATCGATCGAGAGGGTCTTCGTCGCAACCCGCCCGCCGGGTACACGCCCACGATCGAGAACCAGACACTCAACACCAGATTCCGTGAGGTGCCTGGCACAGACCAAGCCGCTCAGGCCAGCACCAATGATGATCACCGGTCGCTTGGTGGAATCTTCAGGCATGCTCATCGAGAATCCTTTCGAGAAGGGCGATTCACCCGATTCGCACGAATGGGAAAACTTTGGCTTCGAAATGCGCATGCGAGGGTGCGAACAATCTGCTAAAATGATATCACACGGGTCGGACGCCCACACCTCACGCACGGACGAATCATGTTCACACTCGCCGCCAGTTCGGGACACGCAATCGGAATCGCACTCGCGATGATCTTTGTGCTCGGCGTCGGTGCCCAGTGGCTCGCGTGGAAAGTCAAGATCCCTTCGATCCTGCTGCTCCTGCTGATGGGTATTCTTGCCGGCCCGGTGATGCGTTCGGTGTTCCCGAACTCGCCGTTTGCGATCAACCCCGACTCGTTGTTTGATAACGATGTCCTGCTGGCTGCTGTGGGGATTGCCGTCGGCTTGATCCTCTACGAAGGTGGGCTGACACTCAACTTCAAAGAGCTGCAGAGTACCTGGAAGCCGGTAACACTGTTGGTCACGCTGGGCGCGTTGGTGACTTGGATCATCGCCGCTTTCAGCGTATACCTGATCTTCGACCTGAGCCGACCGATCGCAATCCTGATCGGTGCGATCTTGATCGTCACCGGCCCAACCGTTGTCGGGCCACTCCTGGCACACATCCGACCGAGCGGGGATTCGGGGCTGATTCTCAAGTGGGAGGGGATCGTCATCGACCCGATCGGCGTGCTGGCAGCGGTGCTGGTCTTCGAGGCGATCTCTGCCGATTCGCAGTTGAATGATGTGACCTCGATTCTACAAGCCATTGGCATCACGCTGGTTGCGGGCACCGTCATCGGTTTGCTCGCCGCCCTGGTCCTGCAGACCCTGCTGACCCGCTTCTGGGTGCCCGATTATCTCCAGAACCCGGTCTCGCTGATGCTGGTGGTTGCCGCGTTTACAGCGTCGAACGAGTTCATGCCCGAATCGGGTCTATTGGCCACCACGGTTATGGGCATTGCGTTGGGCAATCAGAAGAAAGTCGATGTGCACCACATCCTGGAGTTCAAGGAGAACCTCCGGGTGCTGCTCATCGCGGTCCTCTTCATTGTCCTCTCTGCTCGGCTCCAGATCGACCAGCTGGCCCAGCTGGACTGGCTGCGGGTCTTCATGTTCCTCGCGGTGCTGATCCTGATCGCACGCCCCGCTTCGGTCTTTGTGGCCACGGTTGGAGCCGGGTTGACCTGGCGAGAGCGGATGTTCATCGCCTGGCTGGCGCCAAGGGGGATCGTCGCGGCCGCCGGTGCCTCGATTTTCTCAATCGGTTTGGATATCCAGGGTGCCGATCAGGTCGTTCCCCTGATTTTCTCGGTGATCATTGGCACCGTCGCTTTTTATGGGCTCACCGCTCCATGGGCTGCCAAACTGCTGGATGTTGCTGATCAGAACCCGCAGGGGATCATCTTCATTGGGGCGCCCGCGTGGGCACGGGCGATCGCCAAAGTCCTGTCAGACCGTGGTTTCAAGATCATCATGATCGATACCAACAGGGCCAATGTGCGTGATGCACGCATGGCTGGGCTTGAGGCGATGCAGGAGAACATTCTCACCTTCCCGGACATTACTGATCTCGATCTTCGCGGTGTCGGGCGGGTCTTTGCCAATACACCCAACGATGAAGTAAACACCCTGACGCTTCAACGCTTCAAGGGATACTTTGAGAGTTCGAGTCTGTTCCAACTCCCCACCCACAAGCAGAAAAAGAGCCAGGATGAATCACACGGCGATCGCCGCTGGCGATTGCTCTTCAGAACCGATGCGGATTACGGCGGTCTCGAATCACGCATCAACAATGGCTGGGTCATCAAGGCCACGACGATCTCTGAAGAGTTCACATATCTGGATTACCGCACGCTGTATGGCACTTCAGCAATCCCGCTGTTTACCATCAAGCCGGGCAAGGTGCTGAGCGTCTCAACGGTCGACAAGCCCGCCGAACCCTCCGCGGGTGACACGATCATCTCGCTCGTCAACCCCGATGAGCTCTTCGTCATGGCGCCTTCCTTTGAAGACAGCGACGAGTCTTGATCACTCCGGTTGAGTGTCGTGGTGACCGAGCCCAAAGTTGTTCTTCAACCAGTTGCTGACGATGGGAATTGAGAGTGACGGGCGTTCCTGTCCGTTGTGTTCGACAATGATCATGGTCTGATCATCCTCGGGGATGACGATCCCATCTTTACCCATCGCGCGCTCGAACGCGGGGCAGAACGCTTCCAACTCATGGTTTTCCTTGCTCACCCGATCGAGAAGCGCCCTCATGCCCTCAACGCCGATCTGTTGACCGTCAGGGGTCGCAGATTCGGAGTACGCATCGGTGTACAGGCAGACCCGATCGCCCTGAGCCATCGAGATGGCAATTTGCTCATACTCGGTGCTGTCGATCACGCCCAAGGGCAGGTTCTTGATGCCCACGCGGACCTCGCGGCAGGTTTGTGTGAGTACCCCCTCGGTATCGGGTGAGATGGGGAACCAGGAGGATTCCCCAGCACGCTTCATCAACGGTGGTGGATGCCCAGCGTTGACGAGCACCAGATGCCCGGTCGGGGCGAAGTACGTCAGTAGAAGAGCGGTCGCAAACCGCCCCTCACGGGAGAACTTATCGAAAGCGGTGTTGAGTTGCTTGGCGATTTTCGATTGATCAACCGTATTAATCGATTGGTGCATCGCGCCCCGGAGCTGACTCGCCAAGTCGGTCACGGACGCGCCATGACCCGAAACATCTGCCAAGAGCATGCGGGTGATCCAGCCGCTGGAGCATGAGGAGATGAGGTACAGATCCCCGCCCTGTTCATCAAGCGGGCGAGCGTGCACGCTGATATCCAGCCCCGGAACAGAAGCGATGTGCTGCGCGTGGTTCGAACCGCCCCAGACCTCGAGGCATTGCAGTTCGTGTCGTTTGGGTGCATCCTGGGCGCTTGTGAGTGTGCTCATAGGAGGACAACACTCACCCTCGTTGTTTTCTTCCCAACGCATCGGGCGTACTTGCCCAGTGCATTTTGCCCAGCAGCGTCTCCCAGTAGCTCACAACAGGGTCGAGCACAAAGCCGATCGCCTCCTTGGCGGCTGACACTTCCAGTGTGTCACCCTCCTGCAAGCGATGGTTGAGCTGCCCGTCGGCGATCAGCGTCGTGCCCTGGCGCTCGACGCTGTTCACCGAATCGACCCGGATCGTGACTTGTGCCGACGACCGGATCACGATGGGCCTGAAACTCAGTGAATGAGCCGCGATGGGGGTTACAATCATCGCATCGACATTGGGGGCGACAATCGGTCCGCCGGCGGACACATTGTAAGCTGTCGAGCCCAACGGGGTCGATACGATCAAGCCATCTCCCGAGACCTTCGGTCCGACCTGCTTGTCGACCGAGATATCGAGTGTGATCATCCGGAAGGGCGGGCCGGCACTGACCACAAACTCATTGAGGGCGAAGCCAGAAAACCGCGGCTCCCCCTTGGCGTCGCGTACCACGCCGTGCAATGGTGTGAAGGGTTGGACATGCAACTCGCCGCTGCTGAGAAGGTTCTGGGCGTTCTGTCTGAAGCGGTCCAACTCGAATCCGGCCATGAAGCCGACCTTGCCGGTGTTCACACCAAGCAGCGGCGCATCAAGCGTTAGGCACTTGCGGGCGGCGGACAGGATGGTGCCATCGCCCCCCAACGCGACAACCAGATCCACATCCTTGGGATCAGGCAATCCGTCCTCGTCATCCGAGTGGAGTTCGCAAAGGAGAAGCCCGTGCTCCTCGATGAGCGTGCGCACCTCTTCGAGCGCCTCCATGGCTCTGGGCTTGTTCCGGTTGGTGATCAGGACGACCGATCGCTTCATGCGTGTCACCGCTCGATGTGCTCAAACGCCCATGGTGGCGTTGGGCTTGGTCTCGACCCGCTGGGCCGGTTTGGCGATAAAACGCTCATGCTGATTCGGGGCGTATGCGTGTCGGATCATGCGTGCGATGCCCTCGGCATCGAGGCCGACCTGCTTGAGCTGGTCGTTTCGGGAATCCTGCACGATCCAGTGATCGGGGATGCCGTGACGCACCAAGCCGCTGGTGCTCAGGCCGAGGCTCTGTGCGGATTCGAGCACGGCCGTACCGAATCCGCCCACGATCGAATGATCTTCGAGGGTCAGGATCGGGATGTCCCGTTCGATCAACGATCGGACCAGCTGCTCATCGATCGGCTTGGCGAACCGAGCGTCGTAGAGTGCGACGCGATACTCGTCGCCAAGCAGCTTGATGGCATCGGCGGCCTGTATCGCGGGAGTGCCGAACGCGAGAACGGCCACGTCGGGCCGATTCGTGTCAAGATCGGCGTACTCAGGAGTTAGGATGCGTGCCTTGCCCATCTCGTAGGCGGGTGCCTCACCGAAACGAGCATCGATGTCATCACGCGGGTAGCGTACGCAGCTGAGCCCACCATCCCACTGGCTCATAAATGCCAAGGATTGCTTCAGGCTCGATTCATCAATGGCCGCGGTCAACACGGCATCTGGCAGGGTGCGGAGAATGGAAATATCGCAGAATCCGTGGTGTACGGCTCCATCCCCACCCACAAGGCCGGCACGGTCAAGGCAGAGACGGACTGGCAGTCCCTGGAGGGCGACCTCCTGGAATGCCTGATCGAATGCACGCTGCAGGAAGGTTGAGTAGACTGCGAAGAAGGGTTTGAGCCCGGACTTGGCCATGCCGGCCATCATGTCCATCGCGTGCGATTCGCAGATCCCGGTGTCGAAGCTGCGATTAGGGAAATGCTCGATCGCGCGGACGACCCCTGTGCCGTCTGGCATCGCGGCGGTCGCAGCAACGACCCGATCGTCTTGCCCCATGAGTTCGACAAGAGCATCGCCGAATGCGGCGGTGAATGAGCGGCCGCCCTTCTTCATTTCAACACGACAGCCAAGATTCTCATCCCGCTCGACCTTGAAGGCCTTGGGGGAGTGGAACTTGGTCGCGTCGTGTTCAGCGATGTCGAGCCCTTTCCCCTTGGTGGTCTTGACATGCAGCACCATCGGCCGGTCGATGTCGCGTGCCTCGGTCAGGAACTCGATGAGCGTTGGAAGGTCATGGCCATCGATCGGCCCGACGGTCAGCAGCCCGAACTGTTCAAACCAAGATTCCTCGGCAATAGCCGCCTTGGTCATTTCGCCCATGCGGTGGTAGGCCTCCTTGAGCACCTTGCCGCCCGGGACATGCTTGAGGAGCTCTTTGGCCCCCTTTTTGAAATCGCTGTAGGTGTGCGACACCCGTACACGATCAAAGTATTGGGCCATCGCCCCCTGTGGCTTGGAGATGCTCATACCGTTGTCATTGAGCACGACAAGGAACTGACGCTTGAGTGTGCCCGCGTTATTGAGCCCCTCCATCGCGACACCATTGACGATGGAAGCATCCCCGATAAGTGAAACGACGCGCTTCCCGTTCGGTTTATTCTCCGGCGAATACGCGGTATGCATCAGCGCATCGCCGCGGGCCATGCCGACAGCTGTGGAGATCGCCGTACCAGCATGCCCGACACGGAACAGGTCGTATTCGCTCTCGCTGGGTTCTGGGAACCCTGAGATTCCGGCGCTGGTGCGAAGTGCTTCGAACTTGTCGAGCCGACCGGTGAGGAGCTTATGTGGATAGCACTGATGACCGACATCGAAGAGCAGACGATCATGCGAGAAATCAAACACGCGGTGCATCGCGATGGTTAGTTCGACCACGCCGAGATTGGGCGCGAGATGCCCGCCACTGCGGGACACTTTGCCGATGATCGTTTCACGAATCTCCGCCGCAAGCTCTTCGAGCTGGGCGATTGACATCGAGCGTAGATCGGCGGGGGTTCGGATCTGTTCGAGCAAGCCCATGAAGTCCTTTCAGCACGCTCGCGTAGAGCACTATCGACCATGGTAAGTATAGTGGGACGCGAGAACACACGCCACTGGATACGCTACAGACCGGAAGACTGCGTGGTTCACCTGAAAGGTGGGGTAGAGGGCTGGATCGCCCGGACTGACCCGATAACCATTCAGGCGGTCCGGTGGGTGAGCATGTCGCCCAGCTGCCGCAGCGGATTGACATCGCCCTGACCAAGCCCCTCAAGCTGTTCGAGTGCCAGTTGGGCCTCTTCGCCGAGCTTCTGTGCGAGCGAGCGTGATGCTTCGACCCCGATCAGGGCTGGGTATGTCCGTTTACCCGCGGCCACATCCTTCCCGAGGGCCTTGCCCACCGCCGCGCTGCTGCCTTCGACATCGAGCAGGTCATCGACGATCTGGAACTGGAGCCCGATCGACTCGGCATAGGTCGTAACCAAATTCAGGCACTGTTCACTCGCACCGGCGCAGATCGCCCCCATGCGGCAGCTGGCTCGGAGCAACGCTCCGGTCTTGTTGCGGTGGATGAGTTCTACTTTTTGCAGTTCGTTCAGGTCACTGGGGAAGCCCCCGAGTGTGTCGTAGACCTGGCCGGCAATCATGGAACGGGTGCCGGCGGCCAGCTCGTTGCAGAGGCCTTGCGCAATGCTCGTGTCTTCTTGCTGGAGCACAGCTTCGTAAGCCAGTGAGAGCAGGGCATCGCCGGCAAGGATCGCCATGGCCTCACCCGCGTGCTTGTGGAGCGTCGGACGCCCACGACGCAGATCATCGTCATCCAACGCGGGCAGATCGTCGTGAATCAGGCTGAAGGCATGGATCAGCTCTACCGCAGTCCCCGCGGTGAGGGTCGATTCGCCGGTTCCGCCACAGGCGATCGCACTGTACCACGCCAGCGCGGGTCGCAGGCGCTTGCCGCCGCCCAGAACACTGTACACGACCGCATCGTGCAGGTTGGCGGGGAGCGATCTTGAGCGCAGAAACGCGTCGATGTATTCATCAATGCGTTGCACGACCACGCCCAGGTCCGTCTGGGCATTGTCCTTGATCGTGACATCGGTTGTCTTGGGCTGGGGATTCACCCTCGATCTTAGCGATGGAGCACGCACCGTGCTAGCATCTGATGATGCTTGATCAGGTGATCCAGTTCTTTCTCGCGGGCGGGTGGGTGATGTACCCGCTCCTGTTGCTGAGTTTGATCTCGCTGACACTGATCTTTGAGCGTTCGATGTTCTGGGTTTTCGGCAGACAGCGGCGGGGAGCCCATCGCATGCACGCATACATCGCGTTGCTCGCGCAGGGGGAGTCGGATCAGGCTCGCTCAGAATCTGAGCGGGACCAAACGCTAGAGGGGGTGCTGGTGCAGCGATCACTCCGCTCCACCCCGGTCAATGAGTCGCTCATGATTGGACAGATCGAATCGCTCCGCCCGGTCATCGAGCGGTTTGCGCCAACCTTGGGAACCATCATCGCCGCAGCTCCGCTGCTGGGAATTCTGGGGACGGTTACAGGGATTATCCAGAGCTTCGATTTGTTGGGTGAAGCCGCGAGCGTGTCTGACCCGTCCGTCGTCGCGGGTGGCATCGCTGAAGCGCTCTATACAACCGCCTTTGGCCTGAGCATCGCCCTGATCACGCTCTTCCCGCATGTGTATTTCAAAGCATGCGCCGATCGCGCACTCGGTCGGCTGGAAACCCTTGCCGGAGCGCTGCTTGATCGTCCCGATTCCGCTTAGAGGTCACATGGTCTGATTCGACACGAGTGAGAAAATCTCTTCGGGTGTGGTCGCGTTGTAGATTGATTCACGAAACACTGAATCATTCATCATGCGGCTGATATGTGCCAACGCTTCGATGTGGTCTTTGGTCTTGTCTGGTGGCGAGGCCAACAGCACGACCAGATTGACCGGCTGGGTATCGATCGCCTCGAAATCGATCGGCTCGAGCGGTTTTCCGATCGCCAGTGCCTGCCCCTTGAGACTGGCGCACTTGCCATGCGGGATGGCCAGCCCGTGACCGATGCCCGTAGTGCGGGTTTGCTCGCGAGACCAGACGGCATCTTTGAGCGATTGCACATCACTGACCTGCCCCTGCTCGCCCAGGCGGTCGATCAGTTCGTTGATCACATCCTGCTTCTCGACCGATTGAAGCGGTGCGATGATGCATGCGGGATCGAGTATGTCCATCAGGTTCATGTGTGCGTCCTCACACGGGGTATCTGCTGCGGGGCAAAGTGTAAGCGGTTTAGCCCAACCCGTGTGGGCGATCATCAGATTTGTTCGGCTGCTTTTTCGCTCGGGGCCCGCAGGTAGGCGGCAAAGGATGCGTCCTGGTATGAACTGGGTTCATCGCCGGGCTGCCCGCCGGTGTCAACCCGCTGCAACTCAACGAGATCCAGCCCAAGGTGCTCTGATGCCCATTGCGTCTGGGCCTCGTTTTCTTCGACCTCTACGCTACAGGTCGCGTATACGAGCGTTCCTTGGGGCTCCAGCAGCGTGCGGGCCTGTTTCAGGATTTCCCGCTGGGTCGCAACCAGCCGCTTGATCTGGGCATCGATCGGGCGGCTGCGTGCTTCAACCCGTCTCGACAGCACCCCAGTGTTGGAACAGGGGACATCGGCAAGTACAAGATTCGCCCAGCCGAGCGCTCGCTCATCCAATGCGTTGACTGGGACGATACGGACTTGAGGATCATCGCGGAACTGGTCGTTGAGCGACTGGAGCCGGGTCTTGTCGATCTCGCAGGCGATGATCTCCGCTTCGGGATACATTGCTCGGAGCTGACGCGTCTTGGTGCCATGCCCCGCGCACAAGTCGATCACACGAGTTGGCGGGGATTCGAGGTGCAGGTTCGCGAGTGTAGAAGTACTCGCGGGGTCTTGCACCCAGAGATCCTGGTTGCCTCGAAGCAAGGTGAGCAGTTCTTGACGATGCCCGCCGAACACCCGGTGGTCTGGCGAATCATGCGTCAAAAGCGGTGCGTCCTCGTCAATGTTTGATGTGTACTTGGTGCAGATGATCGTGGGGGGCTTCACGATCGTGTGCATCGCTGCAGCGGTTGGATCTTCGTACAGTGTTTCCCAGCGACGCAGCAGGGCGTTTGGGAGAGAACAGGCAACTCCGAGTCGGCGTCGCCCATGTTCGGGCAGCTCAATCCCGTTGAGTACCAGTGAGCCCCCTTCGCTGAGCGGGATCGTGTCCGTGTGGTGATCCCAAGGCTGATCGAGTTGCTCGCCCCGCACCTGGGCGACCTTGCGGAGTACCGCATTGACCATCCCGCCGGCGCCCTGGCGGATGTACCGTTTCGCCCAGCTGACTGATTCATCCAGGATCGCATGTGGCGGTACTCGGTCGAGCAGAAGCAACTGGGCCGTACCACCCAGAAGTACGGCGCGCATCCTCGGCTCGAGCTCATGGCTTTGGTGGCCGCTGACCGACTCGAGGACGAACTCAAGGGTTCTCCAGCGTCTGATCGACGCATCGACGATCGCGTGCGCCAGCGAAGCGTCGCGTGCATCGAGGTCACCTGAGTTGATATCCTGAGGCAAGAGATCGGGATACCGCTCAGCGTGGGCACTGAGGTTGCGGTATGCAGCATCTCGCGCGTTCTGGACAGGCGTGGGGGAGTTCTTTGGGGGTCTGCGTGTATGAGGGCCGGGTCTGGGCATTCATGAAGAGTATGCCGTCTATTTGATCTCCGCCCCGCTGCGAGTGATGGGGTTTATGCCTCGCCGAACCCCCTATGATGTCTCGACCGTGAGTGATGAGCAGACTAGTCCGGAGCAACTGCAAGAGAACGCGCCGACATCAAGGCGTTTTTCGACGCATCGCATGCTCTCAGGGATGAAAATCCGCAAAAAGCTGATTGTGCTTCATACTGCATTTTCACTGGGTCTCGGAGCCATCCTGCTCATCGCGATCCGACCAGCAATGTCGAAGGTGATTCACGGCGCAGAAATCGATCAGGCTGAACGCGTGCTGGAAATGATCCACTTAGCGCCGATCGAGGATATCTCCGGTGCCACATGGCGGGTCGAGCGAGGGGCAGAGGCCACGATCAGCATCGCCGACCAATCGCTCTATCAAGCCCGCTTGGACCCGAACCGATCGGTCAAGATTCCCAGTGACGGGTTCAGCGCTGGCGTAGTTCGATGGCTCCCAGTCGATGAAGAGTTCATCGTTGTGCGGGCGCGGGCCGAAAGGGCTCGGGGTGCGATTCAGCTTGTTTATCTGCTCATGATTTCCACTTTGTTGGTCGGGTATGCGCTTGTTGCAGCGGCTCTGGAGCTCTTTGTGTTGCCCCAGCATGTGTATCGCCCGATTCAGGCCATGCTCGATGCAGACCGTGCAGTCAGCATGGGCGAACGAGATGCCGAGCTGATCCCTGAGACAGAGATCCCAGCAGATGAGCTCGGATCGATCATGCAATCTCGGAACGATGCGATCATGGCCTTACGGACGAATGAGCGGGAGCTTGCCTACGCCCTTGATCGCTTGGAGCATACGGCCGCGGACCTGCACAAGAAGAACCATCTGCTTGAGACGGCCCGGAAGAACCTTGAAGGCGCCGATCGCCTGGCATCACTCGGAATGATGAGTGCGGGGATCGCACACGAGCTGAATACACCATTGGCGGTGGTCAAGGGGCTGGTCGAGAAGCTGAACCGGGAGAATCAGCTCAGTGAGACCGAGATCGCATTGCTCACCAGGGTTGTGCGTCGCCTTGAAACCCTTTCTGACGGGCTGCTCGACTTTGCCCGTGTCCGCCCGCCCATGAACAAGCTGGCTGATCTCAGCGAGATCATCCACGAAGCTTACACGCTGGTGATGCTGGACCGGAAGGATGTCATCGGGCAGCACGCGATTGGTTTCGCGTTGAGTATCGAGCACGGAGTACAGATTAACTGTGATCCCGACCGGCTCGTGCAGGTATTCGTCAATCTGATCCGGAACGCCGTGGACGCACTGGCGGAATCGGGGCGTTCCGGGCTGCAAGTCCGAATCGAGCACACCGAGGAGTTGCGGGATGGTGTCCCATGGGTTTCGATCCGAGTGATTGACAATGGCCCGGGCATCGATTCCGAATTAGTGGACCGCTTGTTTGAGCCATTCGTTTCAACCCGTCTGGATTCCCAGGGGACCGGACTGGGGCTTGCTGTCGCGAATGGCATCATTCGTGAGCACGGCGGAGTACTGATCGCGACGAATCACGCCAGCGAAGAAACCGGGAGTGGGGCGGTCTTTGAGGTCTTGCTCCCCATCAACCAAGCTGGCGATCTGAAGACACAATCCGCCCCAATTTCTCGCCAGACAGAACAATGAGGACACGATCGTCTTGATGATTTTTCTCGATCTTGCTACGATCACAGCCACATGATGTCACAAACTCCATCGGGCTCCAACTCGAACGCATCCTCGCTGAGCATCCTTTCGCTTGACGATGATCCCGATTTTCGCGAGTATATTCAGGGAACGTTGGCATCAGAGGGGCATGATGTGGTTTCGGTGGCGACGCCAGAGCAGTTGTACCAGCAAGCCGCGGAAATGCACCCAGACATCATCATGCTTGACATCAAGATGGGTGTCCACTCAGGCGAGGATGTGCTGCGTGAGATCCGCACACGCTGGCCCAAGCAATGTGTGATCGTGGTCACGGGTTACCCATCGCTCGATTCAATGCGTGAAACCTTTAAGCAGGATGTGTTTGATTACATCGCCAAACCCTTTGGCATTGAGGACATGCGCCGGGTTCTGAGCCAGGCCACCGAGCAACTCGGACTTGGGCAGCGTCCGATGGATCGGCTCCGGAGCGTGCTCGGGCGTCAGATCCGCCTGGCACGGACCGAACGCGGTTGGACCCTGCGTGAACTCTCGGAACTCAGTTCGGTCTCGGTCTCCCAGCTCAGCTCGATCGAACGGGGGACGCATCTGCCGAGCGTCGAATCACTGGTTGCCATTTCCCTGGCACTCGAAGCCCGGGCGAGCGATTGGTTCGCCGCGGCGGGATTCTGATTGCCTGCCACATCGGAACCTTGTCTGACGGCACGCCCCCCGAGCGTGCCTAGTGTTGCGTCGTGAGCAACCTGCCTGTAAAACCAACAGTCCTCTTCACCGCGTTCGAGCCCTCGGGTGACGATCATGCGGCCGCGGTGATCGCGCGTCTGCGTGAGCTGTACCCCAAGCTCCGCATCTGTGCTTGGGGCGGTCGCAAGATGAAGGCCGCGGGCGCAGAAATCATTGAGTTCACCGGGGACGATGCCGTCATGGGCATGCCCGGATTGGCCAAGATCCGTGAGCATCAGCGAATCAATGGCGAGATCGAGGCGTGGCTCAAATCGAATCCGGTCAGCGTGCATGTTCCGGTTGATTCACCCGCAGCCAACTTCCCGGTCTGCAAGCTCACCAAAGCTGCCGGGGCTCGTGTGGTACATTTGGTCGCGCCCCAACTCTGGGCGTGGGCACCCTGGCGCATCCGAAAGCTGCGACGCTTGACTGATCATGTGATGTGCGTGCTGCCATTCGAGCAAGATTGGTTTCGGGCCCGGGGGGTTGAGGCGACCTTCGTCGGTCACCCGCTTTTCGATAAGTCGCTCGATACCGACGAACTCGATGAGCAGATTCAAGACTGGCCCAAGGGGCAGCAAAACATCGCCCTGATGCCCGGCTCGCGCCCCAGCGAGATGAAGAAGAACTTCCCGCTGCTGCTCGCCGCGTACATCAAGCTCAACAAAGAGCATAAGGACATGCGGGGTATCGTTGCTGCCACTCGGGAGGCGATCGAACCAGAACTGAGACAGATCGCCAAGGACGCCGGGCTTACATGGCCTGAATCTCTTTTGCTCAAGCATTCAAGCACTGATGCGGTGGTTCGGTGGTGTGATATGGCAATCGTGGTGTCCGGTACCGTGACGCTTCAGATCGCCAAGCAGCATCGCCCGATGGTCATCGTTTACAAGCTCGGACGCGTTCTCTGGACCCTTCTTGGGCGATGGCTGATTCAGACCAAGTTCATCACCCTGCCGAACCTGATCGCTGGGCGTGAGGTTTGTCCGGAGCTGGTCCCCCATTTTGGGGGCAGTGAGCCCATCGCCGATCGTGTGGTCGAGCTGCTTGAAGACCCCGAAGCGTTCTCAACCCAAGTGCGAGAGCTTGAAGCGATCGGCAAGGTGTACGACGAGCAGAATGCCGCGGAGAACGCGGCCCGGATCGTCGCCCGCTATGCCGGGCTCGAACCGATCTGATTGATATTCAAAGCTTGAGCGGGATCAGTCCCAGCGTGCACCACGCGTTGCCGGCGTGGTCGACAATGGGCAATGATGTGTACTCGGGCATCCCGACGGGCAGGTCCTGGTCGATCATCTCGCGCATGGCCATCGAGAGATCGTGTATCCCGGCTTCTTCGTGTTCAGTGAAGATGACGACCAGCACACCCGCGTGGCGAATGAATGGCTCGGCGGCGAGCTTGATCACATCAGTCCGCGGCCCACTCAGCAGTTCATGGGCGTACTTGGCGTTGGGAACAGGCACGCCCTCGATGTAGCGGTTCTGGGCGATGATCTTGATCTCAACCCAGAAGGCGTCGGTCGGCTCGCACTCATGGGCTTCGATGTCAGGCAGCGAGGCCACGGGTTCGAACAGGGTTCCTGAGGCGCTTTGGAGCTTCTTGTGGGCATCTACGGGGTCATAGATCTCGTTTTTGCCCGCTTCCAGAAGGACCAGATCGCACCGGTCCCGTTGGGGTCCCTTGGGAAGCTCGGTTTCGAAGTTTGGGTAATAGACTTCACGAAGCGAATGCGTGGGTGCGTCGCTAAATGCTTGCGATATCAAAGGATGCAAATCGATCTCTCGAAGTGAATCGAGCCCGCGAACCGCCTGTTGAGCGCGGAGGGATTCGTTTTCACGCTCAAGGTGAACGCGGATCGGGTCCAGAATATCGTGCGGTGACCACATGGGAAGAAGCTAGCAGATCCGGACTCAGGTTGCATTCGGTGTGATACTGTGAGAAGATCGCGTTCGTTTTCAAGCACCAGCCGAGCATTTCAGCGGGGGCCAAATGGCACTGAATGACCTGATCAATAGCATCAATGGGATTCTCTTCTCGAACTATACGGTGTACGCGTTGCTCGTCACGGGCGTCGTCTTCACCTTCTGGTCGGTCTTCGGCCAGTACAAGGCCCTGACGCATGGACTCTCGGTCGTGCGGGGTAAGTACGACGATCACGATGATCCGGGAGCGATCAACCACTTCCAGGCGTTGTCAGCGGCTTTGTCGGCGACGGTGGGTCTTGGCAACATCGCGGGTGTTGCGGTTGCTGTCGCGTTGGGTGGCCCCGGCGCGATCATGTGGATGTGGGTCATTGGTATTCTGGGCATGTCGCTCAAAATGACCGAAGTCACCCAATCCATGCTCTATCGAAACACGGACGACCCGGAAAACCCGCACGGTGGCCCCATGTTCGTGGTGAAGAAGGGCTTTGCTGAATGGGGTTTGGCCCCCATAGGGTCGATCATTGGCGGGGTCTTTGTGATCACGCTGATCATCTCCGCAATCACCGGTGGCAACATGTTCCAAGCATGGAATGTGGCGGATATCACCTTCACCTACTTCCAGGTGCCGCAGGTCGTTACGGGCATCGTGTTGACAGTGCTGGTGGGGTTGGTGATCCTCGGTGGCATCAAGCGAATTGGCGCTGTCGCAGGGCGCATTGTTCCCTTGATGTGCGCCATTTATGTGATCTCTGCACTCGTGGTTCTCGTCGCTAATATCGGTGATATTCCTGCCATGCTCGGGCTGATCGTCAAGAGCGGCCTCCCCGGTTTTATGGGCGGCGAAAGCGCCGATGCAACCGGTGCATTCCTTGGAGGGACATTTGGGTACGCCGCGATGTGGGGTATCAAGCGAGCACTATTCTCGTCCGAAGCGGGTCAGGGTTCTTCCCCGATTGCCCACTCGGCGGCCAAGACCGACGAGCCCGTTCGTGAGGGTGTCGTCGCGGGCCTGGAACCATTCATCGATACCATCGTGGTCTGCACGCTCACCGCATTGGTGATTCTTTCTACCGGTGCATACAACCGCAACGCGGAGTCAGAGTTTGCCCAACCCGACTCAATCCAGTTTGTGCAGGCGACGGACTCAGAAACAGGTGAAATCCGACCAGATACTTGGACTCTCGAAACCCCGCCATTGCCTGCGATGACATCGGAGGCAAGACGCATCCGTCAGACGCCAGAGCAGGCCTCCGGTTGGCGTGAAGGTGAAACAATCTTCTTTGTCGTTGCGGCGGATCAGGATACCAACACGGGGCGAGATTTACGCAAGATCACTGGCACCGTCAATCGGGATGAGCAGGACAACTGGGTCGTGAGTTGGAACTCGCTGGAATCCAAGATGAAGCCTCATTTCCGTGAGCATGCCGACGGGTCATTCGACCTTGGTGTCTATGGCGACTACTCGGGTGCTTCCATGACGGCGTACGCGTTCGACCGTCAGTTCCCTGGTCTGGGGAAGTGGCTGGTGTCTATTGCCGCGTGGCTCTTCGCGCTCTCGACGATGATCTCCTGGTCGTACTACGGCGAGCAGGGCATCTACTACTTCTTCGGGACTCATGGCGAGGCGTCCGCTCGGCCCGCGGTGATGTTCTACAAGATTATCTACTCATTGCTTATCCTTGTGACAACGATCCTCGCGATGCCTCTGTTTGGCCCAGACAAGAAGGCCATCATCGCCACCGATCATGAGCTCGACATGTGGACCACCCTGGGTCTGGGTGTCATGCTCGTGGCCAACATCCCGATCATGTGGCTCTTTGGAGCCAAGGCCATGGCCGCCTATCACGACTACTTCCGGCGCATGAAGGCCGGTGGTGATCCACCACACGCGGCACCACCGATCGCGGATGTGGTCGAAGGCAAAGATGTCTGACTGATATTCAACACCACAAGGCCGCCCAAACGGGCGGCCTTTTTTATGCCACGATCTGCATCAGCCCCGCGACCATCAGGGCCCAGCAGAAGAGGGCCCCGAAGACCATCCAGCGGGTGCGATCGGAAAGCTCCCCATGTGCGCCGTCTGTGGGCGCTGGCACGCTGAGGATCGCCGCCCGGGTGGTCGAGTCGAAGCCGCCGCGGGCCATGGCCTCCCGGGTGATGGCGATGAGGGCTTGTGCCTGCATCGGCCCCAGCCCCATGCGTTCGCCCGAGAGGAGCAGGCGGTCATGGCTTCCCTCGCTCAGCGTTCCCCGTTCGATCTCAAGGCGCACGAGCACGGCAAATACCCAGCGTGGATCGCCGGCATGCAGGGAGTCCGTCTGTGAGGGCCTGTGGCGTTTGTGCAACATCTGCCCCGGCGTGTGGGCCAAACGCAACACGCCTTGGCTCGATCGGAGCCCAGTTGATGGGATCGTGCTCTTTTCTGTGCTCATGTTGGAAGATGTGCATATGGTGTGCCGACATGGGATACGGTCGACCGGATCCCGTGCGCCGATGGCATTCCTGTGTTGATGTTACCGATTGTGATGATTGAGAGGCCTGCATGACAACTACCCCTGAGAGCCAGGCGCTGCCGAGCGTCACAACATCGCTATCACCGGAAGAGGTGAAAGGGCGTCTGACGAAGCTCAGCAAGAAGGGGAAGCTGGCGGGCTTTGAGCCCAGCGAACCTTCGGCTCTGTGTTCGGTCGCGGCTCACGGCGTCCCGTTCGACTCCAAGCTGTTGATCCGGCACGGTGGCGCTTCACTCTCATTCGAGTGTGTTCTGCTGCCCATGATGCCGCGCATCTTTGTGCTGCTGCTGATCGTGACGATCTGGCCCGGGTTGCCGCTGACCGATGGCTTCCTCAGCTCGTTCGATTGGTACACGGGCCTGATGGGCTCGATCGGAATCGACACTTGGCATTGGTACCTGCCTCTGACGATCTTGCCAGCGCCATTTGCGTACCGCAGTTCGATGAAAAAATCGAAGCAATCAGCACATGAATCCGCGCTGGAAGCGATCGAGAAGGTCCGATCGGTGCTGTGATCATTCAGATTTGCGCAGCCACTCGGTTTCGAGTTCGTCGAGTTCGGCCTGCATCTCGTCACGCTTCTCGCTCAGGGCGTTGGCCCGCTCATAGTCGGACCAGACCTCTGTGCCCCCGAGTTCGGCGTCCAACTTGCGAACTTCGATGCCCAGGTCGTTCATGCGCTCTTC
Source organism: Phycisphaerales bacterium JB052 (assembly GCA_043100965.1). Classification (GTDB taxonomy): domain Bacteria; phylum Planctomycetota; class Phycisphaerae; order Phycisphaerales; family UBA1924; genus UBA1924. The sequence continues at coordinate 333,220 of JBICHR010000004.1, forward strand.
AATCTTGTTCAACGGCATCCACGAGAAACGACTCTTTTCTCCCGACTCCGTCGGCTTTGCTGCAGGCTTGCTGATCGTGGGCTCGGTGAGCTTCGATTGTTTGCTCTCGACTTGTGGCCTCGACGAACGCTCGGCCTGGGTGAGCTTCCAATCGCTGTAGGTGCCCGGGAAGACCTCGGCATTCCCCTCGCCGTCGAGCACGAGGATGTGGTCGCATACCGCATCAATCAGGGCCCGGTCGTGGGAGATGAGCAGGATCGTCCCGTCGAAGTCCCCCTCGGTCTTCTCGCCCGTCATGGGATTCTCGTGGGTGCGGGCGAGGGTCTCCTCGAGGCGTTCGCTGGCTTGGATATCGAGGTGGTTGGTGGGTTCGTCGAGGACGAGTACATTCTTCGCGCTGGCCAGAAGCCCCGCCAGGACCGCCCGGGCCTGCTCGCCGCCGGACATCACGCCCAGCGGCTTCTCCTGATCGCGCCCGGAAAACAGGAACGCGCCGGCGAGGTTGCGTGCATCCTGCTCGCTCATCATGATGCGTTCATCGGTTGCCTTGCGAACCGTGTCCTGGATATGTCGGTAGACGGTTTTCTCCGGGGCGAGGTCGTCACGGTTCTGGGAGAAGTACCCCACCGACAGGCGGGAGCCGAGCTTGATCGAGCCCCGGTCGGCTTCCAGCTCGCCCAGCATGCATCGAACGAGGGTCGTCTTGCCCGCGCCATTCGGCCCGATAATGCCCCAGCGCTGCCCGCGTTCGATGTGCAGGGCCAGGTCATGGAACAGCACCTTGGTGGTCCCGTCCTCGTTGGGGTAGGACTTGCTCAGGTCGCGGGTGGAGATCACGATATCGCCCGTTCGTTCGGCCTTGGGCAGATTGAGCTTCATGTTGTCGAACTCAATCGGGCGTTCGAGGGCGTCTTCCTTGGCTCGCTCAAGCTTTGATTCGCGTCCCTTGGCCTGCTTGGCGCGTTGGCCTGCTTTGTACTGACGGATGTACGCCTCTTCGCGTTTGAACATCGTCTGCTGCTTCTCCCATGCCCGCAGCATGGTGATGCGCCGCTCGACGCGTTGTTTTCTGAAGGCGGCATAATTGCCCGGGTAGTCCAGCAGTCGCCCGTCCTCGACCTCGACGATGCGGGAAACGACCTTGTCGAGCAGGTAGCGGTCGTGGGAGATCAGGATCACCGCGCCGGGATACTCATCGCTGAGGAAGGTTTCGAGCCATTCGCGCCCGGCGACATCGAGGTGGTTGGTCGGCTCGTCGAGCAGCAGGACACCCGGGTTTTCCAGCAGCAGTCGTCCGAGTGCCACACGGGCCTTCTGCCCGCCCGAGAGGTCTCGGACTTTGATATCGAACTGGTCGTCCGTGAACCCGAGACCGTGGAGGATCATCTCGACCTTGTGCTCGTTGCTGTAGCCGCCTGCGGCCTCAATGGCCTTCTCAATCCGCTCCTGTTCTTTGAGGAGTTTTTCGAGGGGCTCACCCTTGGCATCCGCCATGTCGTGGTAAATCTCATCGAGCTGTTCGTGGAGCTGATCGACGATTTCGAAGGCGCGTGCGGTCGCTCCCTTCAGGGTGTCGTCCGGTTCGAGATTGGGGTTCTGATGGAGGTAGCCGACCCGCACGCCTTGAGAGGCGGAGACGGTGCCGGCGTCTGGATTCATGAGGCCGCAGAGAATCTTGAGCAGGGTGCTCTTGCCCGTGCCATTGCGACCAACGATGCCGATCTTTTCGCCGGGTTCAACGCTGAGCGAGACCTCACGCAGAATTTCGCGTTCCCCGAACGAAAGAGTCAGGTTGGTGCCGGTGAGTATGGGCATGGGAAGCGAGTCTACGCTGTAGGCATACGATGGTCAGGCGATGCCGCACGCTGAACCGAAGAAGCGTCGATGGTGTTTCAGAATCTCGCTCACCATCTCGTCGTCCGGGGTGTCGTCTTCGCGATCGGGTTGGAAGCATCCGCCCAGAATCAGCGCGTCTTCACGGGGAAACATGTACTTATACCCATCGTGCACGCAGTACCCCAGTGGCTGGGGTTTGACATGTACAAGAACCCCTCTGGCGGCATAGACGTTTGGATCATTGAACAGTGTCTTGGATCCCATCGCCAGGCAGTTGACCATGACTCGCTCAGGGAGCTGGGTCAGTTGCGATTGTTCTACAAATCGACGGTTCACGATGGGGATGCCCGCTGATTGGACATCTTCGAGCAACGCACGGAGGAACCGAGGGGTGTGAATGAACAGGGTGCTGAACATCCGGCCCGGGACGGCATCGCATGGAAAGGGGAATGCATTTATGGGCTGGGGTTCCTCGATCAGGCCTTTACCAAAGAGCCCCTCTTCAGTATGGGAACCCTCGGGCTCATAGACATCGAGCTGCTCGATGCCGTACCTGTTGGCATCCAGAGCCCGCAGTGCGGTCAATGATTCACGGAGGATGTGATCTTTGCGTTCGAGATCTTGGGGAGAATCCCCGAACTCAATACCAACCGGGAGCCAGAGAGCGCCAGCAAGAGCACTGGTTGTTTCGGCGCCCACTTTGTCGGAGTATATTGTTACGGAGTATCCTAACTGAGCCAGCATTCTGGCGGTTGCGAGTCCGACCACGCCCGCGCCGAGTACCGCCACGGGTTCGTTGGCGCTTGCTTCCTGCTGAACCCGCTGTGTCGCGATCTTCGCAGTTCCAAATGCAATGGTCACGCCACAGCCACCATGTCCATAGTGGTGGATGATTCGTTTGTGTCCGAACTGCTCGGTTTCTAACCGGAGCCCCCCGTGGCGGCAGGGACGAAGTCCACAGACGGCACGCAGGACCTGATCATCGCTCAGGATTGGGGCTGGCTTGGTTGTCACAGAAACGCTCATATGCTGCTCCCAAGGGGAACCGTAGACCCGATGCACGCGGGCGAAAACCGTGGCGAGTGAATTCTGTGATTCGATGCCTTTGAGAAGGGGCATTCCTATACTCCACCCGTGAGCACATCCCCCCCAACCCACGATCAGGCCGGGACTTCGGAGCCGCGTGCTCCGGAACCCATTACCCTCAAGACGCTCAACCGAATGAAGCGCCAGGGCGAGAAGTTCGCGTGCCTCGCAGCATACGACGCAACAACCGCCCGCTGGCTCCAGCGTGCGGGTGTCCCGGTGCTGCTCGCTGGCGATTCGGCAGCTCAGGTCGTGCTCGGACACGAGCGGACCATCGACATGCCGATCGACTTTGCGATCCAGATTACGGCCGCGATCAAGCGAGGGGCACCGCAGACGCTCATTATGGGCGACATGCCCTTCATGAGCTACCACACCTCACTGGAAAAGGCGATGCACAATGCCGCCCGATTCATGACCGAGGGTATGGCTGATGTCATCAAGCTCGAGAGCGACGAGACCTTTGCCCCGCTTGTCGATCGACTTACCCGTGCCGGTGTGCCGATCTGTGCGCATGTGGGCTGTCGGCCTCAAACAAGTTCTGTGACCGGGGGGCCGGTTGCGGCAGGGCGGACTGCAGAGACACTCAAGCAGGTCGTTCAGGACGCCATCACCCTCGAACAAGCCGGGGCTGTCTTGTTGCTGATTGAAGCGGTTCCCGAAGAGGTGACCAATGCGGTGATGCAGGCGACCAGCGTGCCCGTGATCGGAATCGGTGCAGGCACTAGCTGCGATGGTCAGATTCTTGTCGTCAATGACCTGCTTGGACTCACGGATTACCCGCCTCGCTTCGCTGAAGCAGTTGATGACTTTGGTACGCGTTTAAAAGTAGCGGGAGCAGAGTGGGTCAAGCGTGTCCGCGCGGGCAGTATCGGCGGCCAGAACTACTCGATGCGTCCTGGCGAACGAGAAAAGCTCGCTCAAGATGAATCTGAACCTACGAACGCGTCGATGAACTAAGCGTTCAGTAGTACGGCCTCTACAGGGAGCACAGGATGCGTAAGTTCGCCTCAGCCGCACCAGCAGTTATTGTGCTCGTAGCCGTGCTCCTCGCGATGTTTATGGTGCCTTCCATCGTGCAGCGCTACGCCCATGCACAGCTGAGCGCCAAGATTGCATTGGCCCGCACCACACTCGAGCAGGATGATGTGCTGCGTTCGATTGATCGTGCAACCTCGGCAATTGCCGAGATTGTCGAGCCCAGTGTCGTCCACATTGAAACGAGCCTCGATCTCACAAACGAAGATGCGGCCTCGCTATCCAGCGGTGCCGGATGGGTCTACGACCGCGAGGGGCACATTGTGACCAATGCGCATGTGGTGCAGAGTGCTCGCCGCGTATCGGTCGAGTTCTTCGACGGTCGTGTCGTTCAAGGGCGTGTCGCGGGTATGGACCCGTATACCGATATCGCCGTGATTCGTATCGGTGCAAGTTCCATGCTCTTCCCGGCACAGCGAGCAACCCAGCGTTTACCGCAGCTTGGCGACCGTATCTTTGCCTTCGGTTCTCCTTTCGGTTTCAAGTTCTCCATGTCGCAGGGTATTGTTTCAGGGCTTGGGCGTGAAGCAGCGGGATCGAATGTGATCGGTGGGTACACCAACTACATCCAAACCGACGCAGCCGTGAACCCAGGCAACTCGGGCGGTCCCATCGTGAATACCGATGCCCAGGTGATGGGCATGAATGTGGCGATCGCGACGGCCCGCTCAATCGGGCAGTCGCCGGAGGAATCCGGGTCTGACAGCGCGGGGATCTCGTTTGCGATTCCACTGGGTACGATCGAGCCCATTGTCAATCAGATCATCGAATACGGTGAGGTGAAGCGAGGTTACCTTGGGATCCGGTATGAGGGCGATCGGGCCACGCGTGTCAGCCCCACATCGCTCGAGGGGCAGACAGTTACCGGCATCGAGATCACCAGCATCGAAGAAGACGGCCCCAGCGCTCTCGCGGGCCTCCGGGCGGGTGATGTTGTCATCTCGATTCAAGGCTCGCCCGTGATCAACGCTGAGTCTCTCTCCTCGCTGATCAGCTCGTCTCGCCCGGGTGATGTGATCGAAGTCGGCGTCGTCCGCGGCGACTCGATACTTCAGATCCCCGTCACCCTGGGCAAGATGAAGGATGAAGTGCTTGCCAGACGCATTTTGCAGCCGATCATGGTCCAGATGGGCATGCTCCTGGAGCAAACCCGCGATGATCGTGTCTATGTGGAGAACCTCTGGGATGGGCTGCCCGCAGCGACCGCCGGATTCAATAGCGGCGATATCATCGAGCGTATCAACGGGCGTGATTATGCTGATTACTTCGGCTTTTTCGTGCTGCTCGCTGATGAAGGCATCATGACCGGCGAGACCATCGAGTTCCTGGTCCGAAATCAGGACGATGAGACCCGGCGCATCGAGCTCCGCTTACATTGGTGATCAACTGTTCTTGACAAGTTCCTTCACTTCGGCGAGCACCTCGTCTGCGTGACCGGGGACTTTCACCTTATCCCATCGCTGCGCAACCTTGCCATTCTTGTCGATGAGGTATGTGGTGCGGTTGATCCCCATGTAAGTCCGCCCATACATCGATTTCTCGACCCAGACCCCGTACTTGTCGGCAACAACAGGATCGGGCTTGCCCGCTTCATTCACCCGGTCGTCGGCCAGCAGTGGGTAAGTAAGCCCTTCCTTGTCGGCGAACTTCTTCTTGCTCTTGGGGGGCAAAATCGAGATGCCCAGCACGACCGCGCCGGACCGTTTGAACTTGGTGCCGAGGTCCTGAAAGTCGCATGCCTCCCGGGTACAGCCGCTTGTCATGTCTTTGGGGTAGAAAAACAGCACAACGGGCTGGCCCGCGTACTGGCTCAAGCGGTGGGGGTGGTCGTCTTGATCTTTGAGCGAAAAAGCGGGGGCTTTCTTTCCGACTTCGATGACTGGCATGGTGGCTCCCTGCGCATGTCGCGCAACTTGATTCCGGAACTACATGAGCACGGGCAGCAGAACACGCCGTGCGTGTGATACGATATGCCTATGCCCGATGTATTCGACCCCATTGTGTCATCCGATGCTCACGCGTTGGTCATGGGACTCGGCCGATTCGGTGGCGGGCTTGGGGTCACACGACATTTGCTCAAGCAGGGAGCCCGCGTGACGCTCAGCGACCGGGGCTTGCCAGCAGATCTGGCCGCCCCTTTGCAGCAACTCGGGGAGCACCAAAATCTACGTGTGGTTCTGGGAGAACACAACCCGGCGTTGCTCGATGGGGTGGATCTGCTCATCGTCAACCCGGCCGTCCCTCGCCCTTGGGATCATCCATTTATCCGAGCGGCCTATGCCCGTGGCATTCGCGTATCGTCTGAGATCGAAATCGCCTACCGCCTACTCAACCCGGAACGAGTGATCGCCATCACCGGTTCTGCGGGAAAGAGCACCACCAGCGCCATGACGCACCATGCACTGAATGCGTGTGGCGTGAACTGCTTCTTGGGTGGGAACATTGGCGGCTCTCTGCTTGAACATCTTGACGAAATCCGCCCTGATACAGCCATCGTCCTCGAGCTTTCAAGTGCGATGATTTACTGGCTCTGGGGGGCGCACCAAACGCAACCGCTTCCACCACCAGCCGTGGCTTGCATCACAAGTTACAGCCCGAACCATCTCGATTGGCACGGAGATGAATCCCATTATCGATCGAGCAAGGAACGCTTACTCCAGATAATGGGAGAATCGGGGCGTGTCGTTCTCCCAAAACCCCTCGAGTCTTGGTCGAGGTGCACCCGCGCTACGGTCGATATTGTGCACACAGACGAGGCCGTCGCAGGGTGTCGGGTTCCTGGGACACACAACGCCATGAATGCCGCTTGCGCGGTCGCATGTGCATTGGGGCTGCATCAACAACTGACTCCTACGCTATTGACCGATGGTGTGCGCACTTTTCCGGGACTCCCGCATCGCCTGCACCGTGCGCATGAGCGAGATGGCGTCGCCTATATCGACGATTCGAAATCGACGACGCCTGAGGCCACACTGCTGGCCGTCTCGGCGCTGCGTGAGACATGGCGATCGGATCAAATTCACCTCATCGTGGGGGGCTACGACAAGGGCGCGGATCTCACACCCATCAGCGATCTTGCTCCAGCTCTTGCCAAGCTCTACACGATCGGCACAACCGGGTCCAGGATTGCCACAGATTCTCCATCGAATGCGATCGAATCCGAGACCCTCGAACGGGCGATGGCACACATACTGGAGTCTGTGCACACGGGTGATGTTGTTCTTCTCTCGCCTGGGTGTGCTTCATGGGATCAGTTCACCAACTACGAAGAGCGTGGTCAACGCTTCGTGCAGTATGCGAATCGATCAATTGGAGCGACACCATGCTGATACCAATCGTGATTTTGTTTGCCTTATGCATTGAACCACCCGTTCCCGTTGAACTGCTTCCCGGGCTGCGGGTGGCGGACGGAATCGTGGAGTTCGAAGGCGAAATCGCGGTTGATGCGCATCACCCTGATACTCCGGATGTCTATCTTGAGATGTTCATCACCGCACCCGATTCCCGCGAGCACGAATCGCTCGTTGTGGCAAAGATTCAACCCTCAAACCTGCATGCGGCCCTGCTCGCGGCCGGGTTCGAATCCGGTGCACCGCTGGTCCGTGAGGAATCGGGCGTATTCGTCAGAGCCCATGGTGATTCATTGCGGGTGCTTGTCGCTTTGCCTGCTGGGGAAGAGGAAGCACCTGAGTTCATCCCGATCACCGATTGGGCCGTGCACATAGATGAGCAGCACGCCATCACGAAATCAGACCAATGGGACGGGTTTGTTTTCGCAGGCTCCAAGTTCACCAATCGTGGGTACGCCGCCGACGCCGATGGAACACTCGTGTCATTGACATCATTCGGCAACGAGGTAGTCGCCCCGGCTTGGACGCTCTCGCATCTGGCCGAGGTGGATGAGCCGGTTTGGATCGCGAACCGAGACCTGCTACCCGATAAAGGTGAATCCGTGGTGATCCGTCTTGTCGCAGAGCCCAAGACAGAGTCACATGAGCCAGAGCGGGTCAACATCGATGGCGACCCGTGAGTCGCTCTTGAGCAGCCCCTTTGCGCGTACGGCCTGCATCGCATCCTGCATGGGCTTGGGGCTTGGGCAGAGCATCTCAATGGCGAAGCGGTAGAAGTTCGCAATACGGGTGATGGTGCAGGGCATGGGGCCGTCAACCTGTACCCGGTCATCCCCATGCTCCCGCAGCAGCGTGGCGATCTCACGGGCCCGAGCCTGGGCCTTTTCGTGCTGCTCGTCGCGAACAACAATCCGAACCATACGAACGAACGGGGGCAGGCCGGTCTGGTACCGAGCCCCCAACTCGTCGCCCGCGAATCCTACATAGTCATGGCGTGCGGCACGGGAGATGCTTGGCGCGTGGGGATTGAGTGTCTGCACAATGACCTGGCCGGGGTGTGTGCCGCGCCCTGCACGCCCGGCGACCTGGGATACGAGCTGGTAGGTGCGTTCCTCGGCTCGAAAGTCGGGCAGGTGCATCGCGGTGTCGGCGCTGAGCACGCCCACGAGCGAGACATTCGGGAAATCGAGCCCCTTGGCAATCATCTGGGTGCCCAGCAGGAGCTTGAGTTCGCCTCGACGGAATCGATCGAGGACACCGAAGTAGTCGCTGGCTTTGTTCATGGTGTCCGCATCGACCCGCTCGTAGTTTTCGCCAGCGATCAGCCCAAGGGATTCTCCATAGCGGAAAGCGATCTCATCCTCGACACGCTGTGTGCCGACACCGAGTTCAACCAATGGCTTACCTGAGATTGGGCACACTTTCGGGATCAGTTGCTCACTCAGGCAGTGGTGGCATCGAACGAACCGCCTGCCGCCGGTCTGACGAACGCTGCCTTTATGAACGACCATGGTGGTATCGCACTGGTCACATTCAAGTTTCCACCCGCTGGCCCGATCGCTGCTCACAACAACCGATGCGAACCCTCGCCGATTCAGGAGCAGGATGGCCTGCCGTCCCTCTTGGATCGTTTGATGCAAGGCATTGCTCAGTGATCGACCAATTGAAAAATCCTGGTTGGGCCCAAATGCCTTGGGGGCCTTCATGCGTTCTTCGTCGAGGGCCATGTTCACGATTTTGACGGCCGGCAGTCTGCTGTTACCCACCCGATCCGGCATGGACCAGAGGTTGTAGCGTCCCGCCTTGGCATTGTGCCAGCTCTCGAGTGAGGGAGTGGCCGAGCCCAATACAACCGGGCACGATTCGATCTGGGCCCGCTTGACTGCTGCGTCGCGTGCGTTGTAGCGGGGGAGTTGGTCCTGTTTGTACGAACTGTCGTGTTCCTCGTCGACAATGATGACACCAAGATCCTTCAGCGGGGCAAAGACGGCTGATCGTGCCCCGATGACCACACGCGATTCGCCCGATGCTGCTTGGGCCCATTGCTGATTCCGTGTGGCTTTCGTCAAGCCTGAATGCAGGACCGCGACGCCTGCATCTCGAAAGGTGTGCACAAATCGGCCAGCGGTTTGTGGCGTCAGGGCGATCTCGGGTACGAGCATCAAGGCCCGCCCGCCTCGATCGAGCACGCGTTTGACAATGTTGATGTAGACTTCGGTTTTGCCCGATCCCGTGACGCCATGCAACAAGTTCGGTGAGAACGCACCAAGTTTGGCACAAATCCCCTGAACAACCCGGTCTTGAGTCTCCGTTAGGGTATGGCTGCCAGAATCGTCGGCATCGAGCACATCGAAGAGCTTTGGTGCCAGAATCACATCGACTTCAACTTCCGCAAGGATGCCAGCGTGCTTCAGGCGATTAATCGCAGCGACGGATTTTTCTTCAATGCGAGCAGCCAGCAGGCGCGGTTCGATCGGAAAAGTGCTCGGGACCAGCTCGCTGATTTTGTCCCATGCTCGCCGAGCACCGGGGGACAGCGTTTTTCGGAGTTTCTCATCCGGTGGGGATTGCATGCGGAGCATGGTTTTGCGACGCCGTCCCGTATCGGCCTTGACCGCTGCGGGCAAGACACTGCCAAGGACCATGCCCAGCGGGCACATGTAATACACGCTCATCCATTTGGCGAGTTCGATGATTGATTCAGGCAGGACCGCTGTGGTGGTGGAGGTGATGGCCTTGACATTGCGGGGGTCGTAGCCGTCAAGCAGTTCAGCACCACCGAGTTCGATGACATACCCACCGGTGGGGGTGTTTCCCCGTCCGACCGGAACGATGACCCGCTGTCCAAGTTGGACTTCTTGTTCGGCCAGGTAGGTCAGGCCGCCCATGCGATCCATGCCCCGTTCGATGGCCACACGGGCATAGCATGCGTCGGCTGCCGGGTACGGAGCAGAATCATGCTTCTCTTGTGGATGATGCTGGGAAAACAAGTCCATGGTGCTCATACACTGTAATCCAGCATGAGCGAGCACACCCACGCCGATCGTCAGAAACCCACCGCACGCCTTGCCCTCTCGAGTGGGCAGATCTATTCCGGTGTTCCTTTCGGAGCCGTCGGACAGGGTCTGATCTCCACGGGTGAGTTGGTGTTCAATACCGCCATGTGCGGCTATCAGGAATCCCTGACAGACCCGTCCTACATGGGGCAGATCCTCATTCAAACGCAGCCACTGATCGGGAACACGGGCGTCAACGCGGAAGACACCGAATCAGCGCAGGTACAGGTCTCTGGCTTCGTTATCCATGAGTTCACAGCGCATGCTTCGAACTATCGACTCAGTCAGGACCTTGACGCGTATTTGTGTGACGCTGGGGTGTTGGGCATCGCAGGGCTGGATACCCGAGCTCTGACTCGGACGCTGCGGACCGGTGGGGTTGTTCAGGCGGTTCTGACTGACCGAGAGGACCTATCTGATTCAGAGCTGATCGATATGGCCCGTCAGGTTCAGAGCATGAGTGGCCAAAATCTCGCCGCAGCCGCAGGAAGCGCCCGTGCTCAAGAGTGGACCGAGAATCTCGGCGAATGGACGCTGAGCGATTCCAGCTCCGTGGACGGGGAGCCGCCGTGTGTGCTTCTCTTTGATTTTGGCGTGAAGTCGAACATCGCGAGAAATCTCACCCAGCGTGGTGCCCGGGTCCGCCTGGTGCCCCAGGATACACAAGCCGAAGAAATCAAAGCGCTCTTCCTGAGCGGTGAGATTCATGGCGTATTCCTTTCCAATGGCCCAGGCGATCCCGAGGCCGTTCAGGAAGTAGTTGGCACCCTCAAAGCCATCCTCGGAGACCCCGATTTGGTAGAAATGCCGGTTTTCGGCATCTGTCTTGGTCACCAGCTCCTGTGCCTTGCGATGGGAGCCACGACCTATAAGCTGCCATTTGGTCATCGCGGCGCAAATCACCCGGTTCATGATGTCGAAGCGGGGCGTGTTCAGATCACCAGTCAGAACCACGGCTTCGCCGTCGAACCGGATTCGATTCGTGAAGCTGGGGGAGTCATCACCCATCTTCACCTGAATGATGGGACCGTCGCAGGCTTCCGGCATCAGTCCCGCCCGATCTATTCTGTTCAGTTTCACCCAGAAGCTTCTCCAGGCCCCCATGATGCGACCGGGTTCTTCGATTCGTTCATGGCACTGATAAAAGATCAGGTAAATGGTGGCGAAGGCAAGTCCGCGGCTTATCGGACGCCGGCAGCGAAATGATTTCGTACTCTTCGAGCCACCAGATAAGCAGAAAACTCTGTATTTTCCACGATTCCCCCCTTGCGGGGTCTCTTGAATGGGGTATATTCATGCTTGTACCGTAGTGATACGGAACATGCCGTGCGTACACGGCTAGCCCTTCTCGATACCGAGAGGGTGCCGCGGATGAAAGCCGGATCAACCTCAGATGCTTCTGTGCATCATTGGGCGAATCCGGGGTTCATCATTAGGGGAGAGAGAACCTCGACGCGGTGTAGTTTGTTCACAAGATTCCTCTGGCAACCGTGCTCAGAGGCATCTGATTTCGTTCGTTCATGGTGTGAGTTCGAGACATTCGTTTCAAGCAGATCACCAGTGTCGAGTTGTGGTTTCACTGTTTCAAACAACAAAGAGGAGCTTTTCTATGAAAGCCAAAAGTGCATTGACTGTTGCCATGGCTGCTGGTATTGCCAGCACCGCGGCCGCGTCCAACACCCCGACGACCCTGACCCCAACACAGGGTAATGTCCAGCAAATCGCCCACATCTACTACAACGTCGCTTCGGGCGAGCGTGTGGTGACTGTGCTCGCTGGCTCGCAGACTGCTCCTGCAGACACCGGTACCAGCGTTCCGATCTGGGCTGCACTCGTGCAGAACCCATGTGAAGCTCAGGGCTACACCACTTCGTACTACTTCGGCGTCGATGACCCGACCAACACCTCGATGGGCGGCGCAACCGCTCTGGCCACCAATGTCACCAACCTCGACATGGGCGACCTCCCTCTCGACACCGTTGTTGACTGTGTGCAGGTGAACTGGGTTGTTTCGCACCCCGACACCGACACCGACAGCGACTCGGTCGGTGACGGCGTTGAAGAGCTGGCCGGCCAGTGGATCGTCTGGGACGCCGACAACGGTCGCGTCACCAACCAGTCGACCCGTCTGCCCCTCGTCGACTTCCTGTTCTTCAACCTGCCCGGTAATGTTGCAGCCCCTGGCTTCCTCAGCGGCTACACCCTTGATGTCGACCTCGTTGCCGGCTTCACCGGTACCGATCTGTCATTCGAAATGGGTGACAGCGACGGCGACTGCCAGAGCGCTGCCTTCTGTAACAGCAGCGTCTTCGACAGTGCCACCAGCACCTTCCTGCCCATCGCACAGTGTGACAACGACTTCGACAGTCTCGCTGACAGCGACCTCGACGGTGACGGCCTGTTCGACTTCTCGTGGACCGTTCGCTTCTACCAGCCCGGTATTGGCAACGACTTCGACAGCGACAGCGACACCGGCTCGGCCGCGCCCAGCTCGGCTGACAGCATCGGGATCAGCTTCGGCTTCCCCGAAGGTTCGGCCAGCGACAACGGTGACGGTACATGGACCTGGAACGTTGACACTTCGATTGATTCAGCAGGCACCGGTGCTGAAGACGGCTTCGCTATCTACAACCCACCGGTTTCCGACGGCATGGGTGGCGAAATCATCACCCACAACGGTTTCTACTGGTTCGGCGGCTTCGCATGTGAAGGCGTCCCGATCGCTGACGGCGGCCCAGGGTACACCCCGCCGGCCATGTTCCAGTTCGTTCTGTACGGACCGGGCGATGGCGGCTGCAGCCCTGCTGACGTCAACGGTGACGGCATGCTGAACTTCTTCGACGTGTCGCAGTTCATCCAGGACTACAACGCCGGTGGTGACTACAACGGCGACGGTTCGACGAACTTCTTCGACGTGTCGCAGTTCATCCAGGATTACAACGCAGGCGGCTGCCCGTAATGTGATCCCGATTTGATGGGGCCATCAGCCCCTCAATACAAAACCAATGACACCCGCGACTTCGGTCGCGGGTGTCTTGTTTTTGCCTACTCCGTACTCAGAGCCCCGTTGGTCCAGGTGTCGTGCAGGACCGAAGCAATCAGATGCCCGTCACGCCATACTGGTACATCGCATCACGGAGTGGGTCAAGATACTCGGCGTAGTGCGTATGGCGTGACACCGCCTTGCGATAGATCTGCTGGCGCACCTGATCGGTGGATGCCGTGATGACCGCCCGCTGGTGCTCATAAAACCGCATGCAGGCCTCGTCGAAGGGCAGGTCGAGGTGCTCAAGCAATCGCTGTGTCTGTCCGCGCTGATCAGCGACGATGTCCTCATACACAACATCGAGGATCTGCAGGGAACAGACCTGCTTGAAGTGCTCGATGTACTGCTGATGGAGTCTGTAGAAATGTGCGAACCACTCTGGGCGATCGGTGTACGCGTGGGCGTTGTGGCCCTCGAAATCGAGCAGGAAGGCGCTGATGAAGTTGTCGAGGGGATTGCGATTGCAGATGATGACCCGAGCATTGGGGAAGAGTTGCTCGATCAACCCGAGGTGCTGGAAGTTGAGCAGCATCTTGTCACAGATTCGCTGGGGCTTGCTGCCCGCCGGTGCTTGTTTCTCCATGTCTCGAAGGATCCGCCTGGCGGTTCGGTCGAGTGTCGCAGTCTTAAGGCCCGAGACCAACGCGCTGATTGATATCTCGGGATCTGATGGTGTTGTGAGTTCAGCTGCTGCGGTAAAGATATTCATCCGCTCACCTGCGCCGTACGCCTCTGGATGGGACGCGATGATCTGCTCGACCAGGGTGGTCCCGGAGCGAGGCATGCCCACGATAAAGACTGGTTTATCTGTGCTCGCACGGGAACGCGCGAGGTTGGGCATCGATTCGGCTGACCATGCCTTGAGTCGTGCGTGCATCAGTGATTCGCGTGCATCCGGGTCATATGTCTTGGCGTTGAGTTCACTGCCCCGTGAGGCAGCGTCGTATGCCTTGTCGTATTGCTCGGTCTGGTCGTAAAGCTTGGCAAGGACATACCAATGGGCTGCGAGAACCTTTGGGTCGGGATGCTCTGATTGGGCTAGCGGCAGCAGCGCGTCGATCGCCCGTTGCGGTTCTCCGATTTGTCCGAGCGTGCCCGCATAGATACGCACCAACCGATGGTCCCGCTGGCCCTGCTCGTACAAGCCGTGCAGAAGTGTGTAGGCCTCGTCCGTCTGTCCCGATAAACGCTGCATCCACGCCTTGGTGATTACATATCCAGGATTGTCAGGCTCCAATCCGATCGCACGATCGATCTCGACCATGGCGCCCTCGGTATCGTCAAGTCGGTGCAATACCTCGCCTAGTTTCGCGTGAAAAGCGCCCACGCCATCTTTGAGTGAAACGGCTTTTCGCAGCGAACGGCGGGCCTCGTCGAATCGACCTAGGAGTATCAGGGATAACCCGAGGGAGAAGTGTGCGTAAGGCCACTTGGGTTGCTTGGCTACCAGCCCCTTGCTGCCCTCGAGTGCTCGCTCGCCTTGTCCATTCTGCTGCAACTGCAGGATGCGGTCATACTCGTCCGCGACCTGCTGAAATGCCTTACTTTGTCCGCCTATAGCCATGACGCAGTGTATGCGAAGATCTGATCGGCATCACACTGTTTGCAGCGGTTCGTTCATGCTCTTTGTGGGCTTCTCGTTGAGTTCTTCAAGCGTCGGGAAGTACACGCCATCTCGCTCCCTGTCTGTCGATTTGAGCAGGATTTCTCGCTCCCCGTCCCATTGGATCAGATCGATGCTGCCGTCTGCTCGTTCGACGAGGGCGTTGCAGTTTCCTCGATCGGTCCAGCACCCGCTATTGAGGTAGGTCGGGCCGTCGTCGTGGAGCCGGATCTCTGGATTGTGAATGTGGCCGCAGATGATCCCGTCGTACCCATGTTCGCGGGCGTAGTGGAGGGCGCTCTCCTCGAACCGTCCGATGATCATGGTGGCTTTTTTCACCCGGGATTTGATGAACTTGGCCAGAGACCAGTATCGCAACCCGAGGCGGCGCCGGATGCGATTGACGATCCGATTCACCCAGATGGTGAACTCGTACCCGCGATCGCCGAGCTTGGCGATCCAGGGAGCGGTCCGGGTGACAAGGTCGAACTGGTGTCCATGGAGGACCAAATAGCGCTGCCCGCTAGCGGTGACATGGGTGACGCGTTCGCTGAGGTTGATGTTGCCAAACTCCCGTTCGCTTTGCTGCTCGCCCAGGAAGTGCATGAGGAACTCATCGTGGTTGCCGATGGTGTAGTGCACCTGTGATTGCTTCTTGGCGAGTTTCAGGAGGCGCTGAACGACATTGATGTGTTCCTGGGTATTCTTGGCCTTGAGCAGGCCAGCCTGTTTCCATCGCCAGATGTCGATGATGTCGCCGTTGAGGTAAAGGACATCGAACTCGTTCTTCTTGAGGAAGCTGTAGATCAGTTTCGCTTCCGCCTTCTTGCTTCCGAGATGAAGGTCTGAGATCCAGCACGCTCTGTATCGCATCGCGGCACCGCCTGTGGGTCGTAGGGCCAAGGGTCATCCGTGACTTGGGAACACACCTGGGCATGAGCGTAGCCTGTGAGTGATCTGCTCGGAGGACGGGCGTGCAGGACTCATGAACTCTTCATAAATCACTGCATGGATACGACTTGGGGGCGTGGCGTTTAACAGGCAATACGGCTTTCTGTTCAGATTCGGTCAAGATCGGTTCATGCACGGTCATCGTTCTGGTATGCTCTCATTGCGAGTTCTCGCAGGGGTTTCAATATGGACAAGACTGTGATCAGCAATCGTGCTCATGGCTTTGCGCCCATTGGGCATCGCTCTGCCTTTACCCTCATCGAGTTGCTGGTGGTGATCGCGATCATCGCCCTGCTGATTGGGATTCTCCTGCCGGCGCTGGGTGGGGTCAGAGAGACAGCGCACGCCACGATCTGCACCTCGAACCTGCGTCAACTCGGGCTGGCCAACAGTCTGTACGCGCAGGATTACGACGGCCAGTCCATGCCGACCGGGCGGTTCGAGACCACCCGTGGCGAACGGAATAACCGCGGTGATCTGAACACGATCAACTGGGCGTATCTCTACAACAACCCGGGCAGCCGACGCAAGGGGGTCGGGCTGCTGATGGACTATGTCGACAACGCGACGGAGATCGTCGAGTGCCCCAAGAACGGGCGGCGCGATCCGACCGGCACCGAGGAGGATCCGGACAACATCCGTCTCGGGCTGTACTACGGTGACGGCGAACTCAACTTCGATTACACCTTCAACGCCCCGGCGCAAGGGGCCAAGGACAGTGTTCAGTTTGATGTGTGGTACTCGACTGAGCGGAGCAACACACTCGGCGGGGTGATCGACAACACCATTCTCTCGACGGCCGCCGACCAAGGGTTCATCGAGCGCATGCCTGGCTTGCCGCTCATCATTGAGGAGAGCAGCTGGTGGTTCAATAACAACGGGCCCCAGGGTGTCACTGATGGAGCGTGGGGCAACTACGACCAGTGGACGACGCGTCACAACGGCAAGGGCGGCTCGTATTACCAGGACGGGCATGTCGGTCTCTTTGAGCCGCCAACCAATGGGTATGTCAACGACGATCCCAACGAGGGCTACGGGGACACAGGGTTCAACTCGTGGAACATCTATGTTCGGCCCGGACACCGCGGGGATCTGTATCGGCTCGCGGATCTTGCTGACCGGCAGGCAAACACGCTGCGCGGGTTCAACCCAGGTTACGGTGCGATCAATCACCCCGGACGCTATCGATAGAAAAGCCCGGGCCTTTGAGGCACGGGCCTTTTAAATGAGATCAGCGTGACTGTGCGATTCAGGCGGTCGGGGAGGACGCTTGTTTTCGTCCCAGACGTGGCATGATCAGCACGGCACCGATCGCGAGGGGAACCAGCAGAACGAATGGGCTGATGCCGATCTGATCGGGGATGGTCACCTTCCCGATGCTCCCAACTCCTAGGATGTGCTCTTTGAGCCAGGGATACATTTCAGCATACACGCCTGCACCCACGAGCATCCCAAGCACACCTGCGATTGCGTGGCGAGACCCCGCGCCAATTGCAGCCACGCCGGTGCCAGGGCAATATCCAAGTAGCACCATGCCGACGCCGAAGATCAGCCCGCCGAGGGTGTTGGCGAGCAACTCGGTACCCTTGACATGCAGTGGGATGTCCATGCCCATGGTCCTCATGGAATAGATCCCCAACCCGCCGACAATGATGGCCGTCAGCATGACCTTGAGCACGGTGAAGTCTTTGAGCCGGAACTGGTTGACGATGACATCGAAGCTGGCGACTCCGCCCTTGAAGAGCAGGAAGCCGAAGACGAACCCGGTGAGTGCGCCGAGCAGGAGTGTGGTCGGGTCAGCAAACCATGCGTTCATGAGGCACCGCCTTTCTGGGTTCGGTTGAGCTTGGCATAGAGGAACATGGCGGTGGGGACGCCACTGGCGAACATGGCCGCGAGGAAGATCCAACCGGAGGTGGAGAGTTGCATCCCGCCCGAGAGCCCATGCCCCGAGGTGCACCCGCCGGCCATGCGTGCACCGAAGATCAGGATGGCGCCGCCGACAAAGGCACCCAGCATGCGTTTGGAGACTGAGGGGCCGAATCGCTGTTCCCAGAGGGGCGGGACTCGTTCGACCTTGACCGGTCCGGAGAGCTTGGCGGCAATGTATGCGCCAATTGCCAAGAAGATGACCAGGGCGAACTGCCATTCGAACACGGGCTTTGGTTCAGCCGAAGTGCCGAGGTACTTCACGAAGTACGGCTCGGACTCAACATGCTCCGATGCGACAAGGCGTTCGATCCCGCCAGTCGCGCGGACCATCGTGGTCGAGGTTCCCAGCGCCTTGTTCATGGTGGCGAAGGTGATCCATGAGAGGATCCCAAGCAGGGTTCCCACGAGGTACGGGGACCATCGGCGGGCTTTCATCAGTCTTCCAATGGGATTGGCTGACATGTCGCGGCTCCTTTCATATCGTGCATAAACGATGTTTTAGTGTCTTTGCGGTCCGTTTCCGCCGACGCCGGCATGCGGTAGCGTGCCTGGACGCATTGGATGATCGATCGCATTCCGGGCTCGATGACCCAGCAGATCACGCGACGCCCATCGCGTTCCATGGCGATCAGACCATGTTCCCGCAGGCGTTTGAGATGCTCCGAAGTGACATTCTGAGGCGTATTCGTCGCTTCGGCAACCTCCCCGACGCTCAGTCGGTGGTCGAGGAGCATCTCGATCATTTGTAGGCGGACAGGATGTGAGATCACCTTGAGGCACTGTGCTGCTTCTCGGAGGTGCTCGATCGGGGTGAGGGTGTGAGCGGGGGGCATGCCGCAATCATATCGTTTATGCACGATGTTTGCAAGTGGATCCTGAAGTGATCATCACTGAAAAGGGAAATCTGACCCCAATCGGAGCAGGGCCTACGATCTCGACCCACGATTCAGGTGTGATTCGTGGGCACACTCGACTCAATCACTGGAGATGCCAGCATGGAAACCACACTCATTATCCTGAAGCCCGATGCCGTTCAGCGAGGCCTCATGGGCAAGATCATCACCCGATTCGAAGAGAAGGGCCTGGCCATCGTCGGCATGAAGATGATGACCATTAGCCAGGAACTGGCCGCGACCCATTACGAGGCACATAAAGAGCGTCCATTCTACAACGGGCTCGTTGGCTTCATGACCAGTTCACCCGTGCTCGTGATGGCCGTGCGTGGCGTGGGCGCCATCGCCATTAGCCGCTCGATGATGGGGGCAACCTTTGGTTCACAGGCCGACGCGGGTACGATCCGTGGCGACTTCGGTGTATCGAACTCGTTCAACCTGATCCACGGCTCGGACAGCCCCGAAGCTGCCGAGCGTGAACTGGGACTCTTCTTCAACGACGGCGAGGTCCTCGAGTTTGATCGTGCGATCGAAAGCTGGGTCTATGACATGACCGGCGGATCACCTGAATAAGATCTTCATGCCCAAGCATTAAAACCGCGCGAAAACCCCCATGGTTACGGGGTTTTCGTCCTTTTTGGTGGCACTGCGAGCGAATCATGTTGCTAAGAGATCCTCCATGGGTTTGTCCATAGCGGGAAAAACTAAACCGAGATTTCAGTGATCGCAAAGGAGAGAGATATGAACCGTTTCGCAGCAATCGTCGCAATCGCAGGTGCATCAGCAATCGCAAACGCGGGTGTTTACGAGAGCTTTGAACTTGGGACAGGCGCACTCGACCAGGGTTTCCAGATCGAGCAGGGTGGTGTCGGTACCGCGCCGTTCTTCATGAACGCACAGGGCAACGATGACAGCTTCCAGGAGTTCTATGTCATGCGTTTCGATCTGAGCGCGTTCAGCGGTGACGATGTTCAGGCTGTTACCATCGACCTCACCCATTCGGAGGCGTTCTTCTCGACTTCGGGTCTCGTTCAGTTGAGCTATTCGACCGATGACTCGTTCGATCTCAGCACCCTCGTTGCCGATTCAAATGTTGTCGGAGGCAACTCACAACTCCCCGCATCCCAGGTCGCGTTGTTTGACTTCGTTGCCGGTAACGACGGCGTCACCGATACGATCAGCCTGAACGATGTGGACGGTCTTTTCGCGGACATCGAATCTGGTGGCATGATTACTCTGATCCTTGAAGCCGCCGAATCAACGACTTCAGCAACTTACGCAGGCCTGGGCAACACCGCCAACGGTGGCCCTGTGCTGAATGTCGTCGTGCCTACTCCCGCTTCGCTCGCTGTATTCGGCCTTGGTGGGTTGATGGCCACCCGCCGTCGCCGTGCTTAAGTCGCGTGAGCAGAGTTCTGTGCAAAAGAAACACCCCTTAACTTGCGGGGTGTTTTTCATTGATCGTGGGATACGGCATAGAGAACGAGTTGGGTGTTACTGCGCGGTTGCGGGCTTGATCTCGCCGATGACCGATGGCGCGTCGTCGATTTCCTCGACGATCTGATCTGCAATCTCGCGACGGTGAATCTCAACATCACGCGGGAAGTCAAAGGCTACGCGTACGCGTTCACCCTTGACGCTGGCGATGCGGACTACGCCGATCGGGTTCTTGGGATCACCGATGACGACTTCTTCACCTTCTCTGCGGGTAATGACAAGCATCCGTTGCTACTCCAAAAAACATCGGAACCGTCGTGTCCCGAGCATGATGAGTATATCACCCCCTCAGGCCCATGCAAGCGGAATCGGCTAAACCCTGATTTCGAAACGAATTACAGAAATAACGCCTGCAACTGCTCAAATACGCCCTTGCCCGCCTCGAAAGCACTTGCCTATCCCGGCAGGCCGAGAGTCTGTTCGTGATTCCCGAGTTCCCAAGCTGGAAAGAGCGGCCCCATCATGTCCGGACCAGCAGGAAATGCGCGAAATGCCAGGAGATTCGTAGGGTGCCTCGACAAGGATTGGGAAGTCAGGATTCTTCGACAGCTTCAACGCCTGTCACTTCCGGGACATAGGTCTTGAGATTCTGTTCAATCCCAAGACGAAGAGTCATGTTCGATGAAGGGCAGCCAACACAGGCACCATGCATACGTATCCGAACGATGCCGGAATCGGTCACTTCAATCAGTTCGATATCACCGCCATCGTTCTGGACCGCTGGTCGGATCCGATCAATAACCATCGCCACGCGCTCACTGATCGGCACCCCAGCCTGATGCGAATCAGGCTGGGTGTCGTCGATCGGGTTGCCACCTTGTGTCACATGCACCATGCTTGATGATAGGTGAACACCGAGCCCCGCTTCCAGCCAGCGGCTGAGGCACTACACTAAAGGCAATGAAATCGCACGCTAAAGCCAGCCTGATTCTGTTGAGTCTCCTACTCCCATTGCAGATTTCCTGCTCAGCAAGCAGCAGATTCGAGCTCACGGGAAATCCCTTGCTCGATCTCCGCAACCCCGAACTGCTCGAGCGGGACCGGATCGCGGCTGCCCGTGCCGCCTGGGCCGAGGTCGAGGATGGGATTCGTGACCGCGAACGCACCAGGTACGCACTCAAAAATCTCGCCTGGTCTGGAGGCACCGAGCGGCCGCTTCGCTTGACCGTGATCGAGCTGTTGATGTCCGATGAGTCCAGCGAGGGAAACGCGGATTCACGAGCAATGGCCCGGCTGATGCTCCCGACCGAGAAGGATGCCGAGGCGGTACGCATCATTGCCGTTCGTGCGGTGAAATCGGACTGGGATGATCTTGTACCCGCTCTCGTACGCAGCTTGTCACGCCATGATGCTGGCGTGCCCGATCGCGAACGCATCGAGTATCTCGCATTGCAGGAACTCCGCCCCGGGATCCCCATTGAACAGATCGTGTTCGATGTCTTTCTCAATCCCGGGCAGGGCGGCGGTAACAATCAAGAAGTCACCGTTCTGCGATCGCTCCAACGCACACGCGATGAGGCGTGGGGGCTTCTTGGGCGGCTTGACCCGCAGGGCACACTCCGCAGGGAGCTGATCTCTTCCCCTGCCTCTCTCGACGCGGAAACCAGCGTCGAATCACAACAGATGATTGTCGATCTTCGGGCAATCCAAGACGAGCTCGGGGTCATACCAAATACAGCCATGGAGATCGCCTGGCTTCATTCCCTGCGTCATCATACAGACCCGCGCAATCACACCCAGAACATCGCATGGTGGGATGAAGTCGCGATCGGAATCGCCAATCTTGATGCAAACCAGCGTCTCGGGCTTCGCATGCGTCATCTCGAACCCGTTCGTTGGGCGAGCCGAAATCGTCCGGCGTGGCTGAACTTGGATCGTGAGGCCCTTTACGCCGTACTCAACACCCGCCTGAGTGGAAGAGCGATCTACAAACGCAAAGCGGAAAAGGGGGAGGCGATCCGACAGGAACGCCTTGGTGATTGGATCAGCATTCTGAGCTGGGGTGACCTTCTGAGCATTCTGATTGTGGATGAATCACTGCAGAATCCTGTCGTCCTCGAACAGTTGTTCACCCAGCGTGCCCTCGATCGGAAAGATACATCAACCGAGTATGGCGGGATCATCGAAACTGATCCCGACACAGGCTGGCGGGCCGTGTTGTTTCGTCCGCGTCAACGGGATCGGGTAAGCGATCAGCGATTCGTGGCCAGCGACGATATGTTCCGGTTCAGTGATCGCGCGCTGGCGCATTATCATTTTCATGCGGACCAGCGAGACAACACGCGATACGCAGGGCCATCGCATGCCGACCAGGTCAATGCCGTTCACTCAGCTCGCACCAGCATCGTGCTGACATCGATGGGTGAGGACACCCTCGGCGTTGATGTCTACTTCGACCATGGGGCAGTGATCGACCTCGGACGCATTGAGTACCAAGAGTGATTTGATGCGCAGACGATGTCTTTTCAGAAGAATTTGAATGGCGCTTCTGGCCCTATTGGGTTTAAACCTAGATCGCACGAAATCGCCGCTCCTGTGGCTGGAAGCCGCTTTTCACCCCCCCATACACTGGTTCGTGCAACTCACTGAACAAGAACAACGCGTCGCAAAAGAGATAGAGCAGCGGGCCCACGACCTGCTCGAAGATCTCCGCCTTCATGTCTCTATCCCCACTGGGGGGAACAACCAGACCGCGATCGAAGAGACGCGTGAACGCTTCGGTTTGCGCCTCAAGGAGCTCGGGTGCACGACGCACATGATTCCCGGTGACCCCAAGCCGGATTGGCTTCTCGGCGGGCAGCAGAGCGATTACACGCCGCCGACCGCGGTCTGCGAGCGTCTCAACGGTGCCTCAGAAAATCGGGTCATGATCGCCGGCCACTTGGACACGGTGCACGACCCAAATGGCGACTTTCTGGACCTGAGTATCGCGCCCGACGGCAAAACCGCCATCGGACCGGGTTGCGTTGATATGAAAGGGGGGCTCGTGATCGCGGTTGCGGCACTTGAAGCCCTCGAATCATGCGGCGTGGCGGCAAACTGGACCTTCACGATGAACGCCGACGAAGAAACGGGCACCTACCACAGCGAGCAGGCCCTGCGGGACCAGGCCAAGCTGCACGACTTTGGGATTGCACTTGAACCCGCACTCCCGGGTGGCGAGTTGGCAATCGAACGCGTCGGTTCTGGTCAGTTTATGATTGAAACCATGGGGAAAAGCGCTCATGTTGGGCGTGCTTTCACAGAGGGCGTCTCCGCAGTCGTCGAGTTGGCCCGTTGCATCACCGAATCGGCGAAGTTCCCAGAGCCAGAACGCGGCAAAATCCTGAATATCGGACCCGTCCGAGGTGGGGTTGCGACGAACGCGGTCCCCGATTCTGCGGCTGCGTGGGGGAATGTCCGCTTCGCGGACCAGTCGATCGCCGATGAACTGACCATGCAACTCCAAGCCCTGCAAACCCCCGAAGACGCGATGCCCAGGGTGGTGGTGCGCCACAGCTTCAACCGCCCGGCCAAGCCGCTGATCCCCGAGACCGAGCAGCTCGCGCTGCGTGCCCGTGGTGTCGCGGAAGCGTTGGGGCAGAAGCTGCCTTTCAAATCAACCGGTGGCGTCTGCGATGGGAACATCTTGCAGAACGCAGGGCTGCCCACCATCGACACGCTGGGCGTGCGTGGTGGCGGGCTGCATACCAAAGACGAATGGATCGAACTTTCTAGCCTCGTTGAACGCTGCCAATTGCTTGCGATTCTCATCGCGCGTCTCTCGGCAGGCGGTTCCGCGGCACTGTAAACCTCATTTCTGAATACAGAGGAGCATTGTCATGACGGCATCAACGACGGCTGCCAAGCACACTACCGGTGGCGAACTTTTCAGCGACCCAACGATCAACTCGAGCATCGATGCGCTCGTGGAGCAGGTCATGGAGCACAACCGCTCCATCACTGACATCAAAGCCCCGAATCCAGAGCTCGCTGAATCGTTCAAATCGATCATCGAGCGGTGCAAAGCAGTCAAGGGTAACAATCTTGTCTACCACTCTATCGGCTCCGGTGCTGGCAATGGAGCACTCGTTGAGATGGCCGACGGCTCGGTCAAGTGGGACATGCTCACCGGCATCGGGGTTCATTTCCTTGGCCATGGCAACCCCAAGGTCATCAAGGCCCAACTCATCGCGGGCATCAACGAAGCCACGAAGCACGGCAACCTGCAGACCAACTTCGGGGCCTACGAGTTTGGTGAGAAACTGGTGAAGCTCGCCGCACGCAACTCGAACCTCAAACACGCGTTCATTACCACCAGTGGTGCGATGGCCAATGAGAGCGCGATTAAGGTTTGCTACCAGAAGCACGCACCCGCATCGCGTGTGATTGCCTTTGAGCATTGCTTCATGGGTCGCAGTGTCACCATGGCCCAGATCGGCGATTCGGCCGGCGGCCGCATGGGCATCCCGCTCTCAACCCAGGTGGACTACATCCCGTTCTACAGCGAATCACGCGCCCAGGAGATGGGCGGCCCAGCTAAGTTCACCGAGTACTGCGTGAACCGGCTCCAGGAATACATCACCCGCTATCCCAAGCAGCACGCCTGCTTCATCTTCGAGTTGGTTCAGGGCGAGGGCGGATTCAATGTCGCCAAGCGGGACTTCTTCAAAGCCCTGATGGATGTCTGCCGGGCCAACAACATCGCCATCTGGGATGACGAGATTCAGGCCTTTGGCCGGACCGAGTCGCTGTTCGCCTACGAGCAGTACGACCTGGGCGAGTATGTCGATGTGTTCTGTGTTGGCAAGATGACTCAGGCCTGCGCCACGCTCTGGACTGAGCGATACAACCCCAAGCCTGGGCTCCTGAGCGGCACCTTCACGGGCAACACCAGCGACTTCACTGTTGGTTCGCTGCTGCTCGACGAACTGAGCAAGGGCGATTTCTACGGGCCCAAGGGGAAGTTCTCTCAGCACCACGCCGAGTTCCGTTCGCAAGTCAGCCAGTTGATCAACAAGCACCCTGATTGGTTCCCCGACACCCCGGGTACCACTGAACTCATGGGCGGCGTGGGTGGCATGATGAAGTTCACCCCCTTCGGTGGCGACAAGGCTAAGGTAACCAAGACCTGCAAGTACGCATACGACGAGGGGGTCGTCACATTCTACTGCGGGCATGGCCCGTTCCATGTGCGCATGCTCCCGCCGCTGCCGGTGATGAAGATGGAAGACTGGCCTCGTGTGTTTGAGTGTCTCGAACGCGCTCTCGGGCGTGTTGCGCAGGAGGGCTGATCCACATGCCAAGATCAACCCCCCAGTTCGTGATCCGACGCGCGATGGCCTCGGATTTGCCGACCCTGCACAAACTCTCGAAGATGGTGCATTTCATTAACCTGCCACCGGATCAGGAGATCATCGCCGACAAGATCCGCAACTCACGCCAGAGTTTCCTGCGTGCCGCTCGCGATGCCAAGAGTGTGCAACGCCCGGAATCGCATGAAAGCTCGGGCGGGATCTCCCAGAAGACGGCCCAGGCCGACATCTTCATGTTTGTCATCGAAGAGTTGAATACCGAGGGCTGCATCGGCAGCTCACAGGTCGTTTCACAGATGGGCGGCCCAGGCCAGCCCAATGTCTGCTTCAAACTTGAAACGCGTGAAAAGTACGCCGAGGATCTCAAGTTCGGTACCAAGCACACGGTTGCACGGGTGTACCTCGATGAATCCGGTCCGAGCGAGCTTGGCGGGCTGATTCTCCAGCCCAGCTTCCGTGGGCACAAGCATAAACTCGGGCGTTTCACCTCGCTCGTGCGGTTCCATTTCATCGGGCTCCATCGCAAGATGTTCCGCCCGACAATCTTGGCCGAGATGATGGCCCCGATCAGCAGCAAGGGTGAATCACTCGTCTGGGACTCGCTGGGGCGCCGGTTCATCCCGCTGAGTTACGACGAGGCCGACCGCTTCTGCCAATACTCACGGGCGTTCATGACGGACCTGCTCCCCGAGGGCGACATCCATCTCTCCCTCCTCCCGCCACAGGCGCGAGCCCAGATCGGTGAAGTCGGCCCGGACACAATCCCCGCTCGACGCATGCTCGAACGGCTTGGTTTTACCTACTCGGGCTTTGTCGATCCTTTCGACGGCGGGCCGTACCTGACCGTGAACACCGATGATGTGCAACTGGTGAAGGACACCTTTGCCGCAGAACTCGGCCCGACGATCAAGCATGAGCAGACAGACAAGACCGGTATTGTTTCGTACCTGAATAACGATGGTGATTTCCGTGCCGTCCAATGCGCGTTTAAGGTCGATCGCAATGGCAAGCTGCGTGTGACCTCAGAGACCATGGTGGCCCTCCATGCCGAACCCGGCGCGACCGCCGGGTGCACGCCTATGCGTGTGCCGATTGAGCCGGGGAAACAGCCGGCCGCACGCAAGCGGACCGCGTCGAAGGCGAGTTCCAAAGCCACCCAAAAAGCCTCAGTTCGATCGAGCAAGAAGACATCCAAGAAGGTGGCCAAGTCGTCAGGCAAGACGACCAAGAAGACCACCGCGAAAAAACCTTGACTTCGCCAGATTGGAGCAAGATATGACGACTCAGCAATCTACCCGTGATCAAATCATGGGCAAGAATCTCGTGAACGGGGCCTGGCAGCCGATTACGGGCGATGCCATCACTTCAACCATGCCCGCACACCCCGATCGGGTCGTTTGGTCGGGCAGCCCGAGCGTGGAGAGCGTGCAACAAGCCGTTGCCGCCGCGCGTGCAGCACTCTCGGCGTGGTCGTCGACCACTATCGAGCAACGCATCGCGGTGCTGCGACGATTCCAGGAGATCGCCAAAGCCCGGTCCGAGGAACTCGGCGGTCTGATCTCTGACGAGACCGGCAAGGCCCTCTGGGAATCCAAGGGCGAAGCCAACTTTGTCGGTGCCAAGGTTGATATCACCCTCGAAGAGGGCGAGTGGAGCGGGCGTCATCGCGTGACCGACTTTGAGTTCAATCTCAATGACACCAAGCGAGCCCGCTGCCACTTCAAACCCCACGGGGTCATGGCGGTGGTGGGCCCCTTCAACTTCCCGGCCCACCTGCCCAACGGGCACATCATCCCGGCGTTACTGACCGGTAACACCATCGTCTTCAAGCCCTCGGATAAAGCACCCGCGGTCGGACAGATGCTCACCGAGATGTACCACGAGGCATTCGAAGCCGAGGGTGCCCCCAAGGGTGTCATAAACCTCGTCCACGGCGCGGTCGATGAATCGGTCGCCCTCTGCGGGTGCCCAGATGTCGACGGTGTGCTCTTCACCGGCTCATGGACCGCGGGGCGAGCCATCATGCAAGCCAACCTCGATCAGCCCGGCAAGATCATCGCCCTGGAAATGGGCGGCAACAACCCGGCGATCGTTATGCCCGACGCAGACCTCTACCAAGCCGTCGTGGAGATTACCCGTTGTGCGTTCAACACAACCGGCCAGCGATGCACCAGCACCCGCCGACTGATCGTCCATCGCGAGGTGGCCGACAAGGTCGTACCGGCAATTCTCAAGGCTGCTTCAAACCTGCTCATCGGTGACCCGCGGGCAGAGGAGCCCGTCTTCATGGGCCCGATTATCAGCGAGCAGGCACTCGACGCCGTACTCCGTTTCCAGGAACGCGTGGCAGACAACGGCGGGCGAGTACTCATGGAATCAACCCGGATGCCCGACCGTGAGGGGTGGTTCATTACCCCTGGCGTGATTGAAGTCGATCGGTTCACGCTGGGGTGCGATGACGCGGGGTGCGACGAAGAAGTCTTCGGCCCACTCCTGCGTATCAGCATCACCGATTCGTTCGATGATGCACTTGATCAAGCCAATGCGACCCGTTATGGGCTGAGTGCATCGATCTTCACCGCCGATGAATCCCTGCAGAACCGGTTCCTCAACGAATGCCGCGCAGGCTGCCGCAACATCAACTGCGGCACCGCAGGTGCCAGCTCGAAGCTCCCGTTTGGCGGCCTGGGGCTCTCAGGCAATCATCGACCCGCTGGCGCTTTCGCACATGATTACACGGCATATCCTGTCGCGAGCATGATCGAGACCGGCGACGCGAGCACCATACCCAGCGGGATGCGTGTCGAACGCGATTGGGTCAGCTAAGCAAATCAGGCCCCGTCTGTGTGATCATCTTCAGGATCAATAAGCGGGATATCCGGCAACTCTTCAGACGCCTGCTCATGCGGCAGCGGCTTCTGATACCGGTCGGGATCCGGGGCTTGTGGCCTGATCACATGCGCCCCGCACTCCGGGCACCGGTTGGTGTCAAGATCGACGAGGTTGTAATCGCAGAATGGGCATTCGTCATATCCCTCGACAGGGATGATGCCGCTCTTATGCGTGAGCACCACATAGACACTGCCTGCCGCTGCGTACGAAAGCGGGAGACCGTAGAGCACCATGGGGACAAGAAAACATGTTGCGGAAACGCCAATGATGACCGCGATCAGGAGTGCACAGGCAAATAAGACCCATGCCGGCTTCTGAGTAATTCGCCAGCTCTCACTGATAGACTCGATCGCGCCGAGCTGAGGACCCAGCGGGTCGGCACAGAGCAGGGTCGCGAAATACAGGCGAACAGCGAGATACATCGCCCCCCCAGCCAACAACACGACCAGCACCAGCATCATCAAAATCGTCAGCCCAGAGCTGCCCGCTGTCGTCGTTGTCAGAGCGGTGCTGATGACCCCAAACGGGATGAGGGCAAGCAACGCGCCGATCTGGATGATGAACCCAATGAACGCGACGGAGCCCCAACGCCGAAACCCGATGAGGATGTCTGAGAAGTTCGAGTGTTGGCCACGGAAGGTTCGGCAGGCGATATAGATCGGCCCAACACTCAATGGACCGGTAATCAGAACAGAATGCAACAGCTCAAACGGACGGACCATCGCATCGAATCCGAAGAGGAAGCTGTCAATTAAGTTAATCAAGATGCCAGCGATCATGCCGTAGATAAAGATCAGCGCCGCACATCCCACGAGTGTGCCCCATCGTTCGCCGAGAATGGCATGCGCCCATGAAAACACATTTCTTATGGAAACCCGTCCCATCGGTGCGATGGGGCTCAGCGACTGGAGCGGTGCGCTCTTGTCGGCGTGCGAACTCATTACGACATCTCGCTGCGTTTCTGCAGGTTCAGGATCAGCTCGACTTGTCCAATGGGCTGTGCGAGCTCTGTCGCGATTTCTCTGCTGGATTTACCCTGAAGCGCAAGCGCCTGAACTTGATCGGAGATTGAAATCTCCGGTTCGGGCTCAGGTCTTGGTATTGGTGCGGGAGTGATACGCCCCGCAACCCGTGACTGGCGCTCTTCGATGTCCTGCTCTACCCTCGCGCGGTCGAGGAGTGCTGGATCGATCGTACGATTGGGCGCAGGGCTCACCTGCACGGATTGTTCGTTGGGGGTGTCGCCGTGGGTATCAGTTCGAGCCACGGCTCGGTTCAACTGATCGAGTTTGGCATCCGCTTCCTCAATAAGCAACTCGAGCCTCGCTGCTTTGTTGTCCAGAGCCGCACCGAGTCGTCGGGCGATATCTTCGGCATCAACCATCAGCTTGCGGCTCGGTTCCATGCTCTGTTCTGCCTGATCACGGATCTCTGCAATGCGCTCAGATGGCGTCCCGAGATTATTGGCTCTTACCCGGTTACTCTGGGAGGCCTTGCGGAGTGACCGCATCATCAGGAACACGAGCAAAACCATCGCACCGATGATCAAGATATTGGGCAGCAGCGAGTTCTCAGCATTGAAGCGTTCAAACAAGCTCCCATATCCCGCTGTGTCCGATTGTGTGTCAATGACACCCGAGTTCTGGGGGTTCGGTGCAGCTTGCGCATCGGAATCCACGGCGTGGGTCAAGGCCTGTTCGTTCTGGGGCGGGGTTGTTGGTCCAAGTTGCACGCGTAAAACTCCGCTTCTGTAATGAGCGTTGGTCGCTCAGCCACAATATCATCGCCGTGTGAGTGATGCAAGCAGCCAAGACCCAGAGCAACGATCAACACCCACCATCGGGTCAGATCACCCGACCGTGGCGCGGATCCTGCGCCGCTGGCGCCAACTCAGCGGGGGCAGAAAGACTCGAGATCCGAGCCGCAAGACCTTAGTGGCCTGCAGCGGTGGGGCAGATTCGGTCGCCCTGGCCATCTCGCTCGCTCAAGTTCCGGATTCTTGCGTCATCGCACATATCCAGCACGATATCCGCGAGCCAGCGCAAACCGAGCATGATCTGGCCTATGTTCAGTCACTCGCTTCCAGACTTGGGGTGACTTGTGTTTGCGGTGTCGTGAAGGTCCGTGAGCGGCCGGGCAATCTGGAAGCAAACGCACGCACTGCCCGTTACATCGAACTGGGCCAACTGGCTGACCAGCATGACTGTGCATATATCGCGACCGGGCATCATGCCGACGATCAGCTCGAAACACTCCTTATGCACCTGATGAGGGGTTCTGGTACGCGTGGCATGGCCGGGATGCTGCCTCAGATGCGCCTGAACGAGCAAATCCTGCTGCGACCGCTCCTCGATCTTCCCCGCAGTGAAATCGAAACCATGCTGAGAGAACTGGGCATCACATGGTGCCATGACCATACGAATGATGACCCCGCGTTAACCCGCAATCGAATTCGCCAGGATCTGCTCCCGATGCTCCGACGCATCGATCCAGAAATTGCCCGCCACGCAAGCCAATGGTCACAGGATCTGGTGGCGATCCAAGCGGTCATCGATGAACGGGTCGAGGCAGTACTTGTCGAGGCGTGCACTGTCACCGGATCCCAATGGCGATGGGCTCGTGAACTTCTTCAGAGGCAGCCCGACATCATGCTCGGGTATCTTCCGGGACTGTACTGCCATCGTGTGCTGGATCAACACGGCGCAGACACGATCACACGCCGGAGCATCGACTCGTGGATCAGATCGCTCAAAAGCCCCTCGACCGATCCGACCGAGCACCGCATCGGCCCTATCGTTGCCCATATTCGCGCACACGAGGTGCGTTTTACCCCCGCAGAAATTCGCGAGTTGTCCACATGACTACCAATGACACAAAACGAATCGCTCTGGTCGGCCACTGCGGCCCAGACGCATTCGCACTCCGAAGCGCAATCGCTGGGTTTATCCCGGGCGCGACGATCACCATGCTCAATAGTCTCAGCGAGTTCAAAGATCGAATCAGCGAGTTTGATCTTCACCTTGTAAATCGCGTGCTCGACGGCACATTCCCAGACGATTCGGGTATTGCACTGATCGAAGCCAATCACACCAATAATCCACCCATGATGCTCATCTCAAACTTCCCCGAAGCCCTGCAGTCTGCCGTCGAAGCGGGGGGCGTGATGGGATTTGGCAAACGAGCCATGCGGTCAGAAGAAGCCAGAGCCGCGCTCATCAACGCGCTCGCTCACACCAGTAACTCGTAAGGATCCCACCTATGGACACCGCCATCAAAGTTAGTGAGTATCAGGCCCGACGCAAGAAGATCAATGCAGCACTCAAGGGGAGCGTCGGTCTTGTGTTCGCTGGGAACGGTGCACCGCCACTCCGGGGCGAGTGGTTCCCCGACATGGACTTCAAGTACCTCACCGGCATCAGCGACGAGCCGGGCGCGGTGGTTCTCTTTGACCCATCGAACCCGAATCCCAAACGACGAACGATCCTTTTCCTCAAGCCAGTGAATCCCGAAATGGATGTTTGGGATGGCTACAGGGACCACATCTCACAGGAACTGCGTGATCGCTATGGCTTCGACACGGTGATGCGGACCTTGGCGCTCCCACGCTTCTTGACCGAAGCTGCTCGTCGCACGAAGAAACTTTCCTGCCTGCACCCGACGGCTGCATACACACAGCCGCTGACACCCGACCTTGAAATATTCCAGAAGGTCGCATCGCGCATGCCCGGCTGCTCAATCGTCGATCAGAGCGAAACGATTACTGCTCTGCGTCTGGTCAAGAGCCCCGCGGAGATCAAACAAATTTCCGCCGCAATCAAAGCAACCCACAACGGACTCAACAGGCTCATGGCCAAGCTCAAACCCGGCGTTGGCGAGCGTGATCTTCACAACGCCCTTCTAGGCGGTTTTGCCGAGGCCGGCTCGGTCCGCAACGCCTTTGACCCCATCGTCGGCTCGGGGCACAACGCAACAGTGCTACACTACAAAGAGAACAATGGCATCTGCAAGGACGGGGACCTGATCGTCGTAGACAGCGGCGCCGAGATCAACGGCTACGCATCCGATATCACCCGCGTGTTCCCAGCCAACGGCAAGTTCACCAAGGAGCAAGCCAAACTCTACAACATCGTCCTCAAATCGCAGATCGCGGCGATCAAGGCCGTCAAACCTGGCGCCACGATGGCCCAGGTCGACGACGCATCACGCAAGGTGATCCGGGATGCGGGTTATGGCGATCAATACCTGCACGGCGTTGGGCACCACTTGGGACTCGAGACGCATGACCCGTCACCGGATGTCAAGCTCAAGCCGGGCATGGTGGTGACAATCGAGCCGGGGATCTACCTGCAGGATAAGTCGATCGGTATCCGTATCGAAGACGACATCCTCGTCACCGAGAAGGGGAACCGGAACCTCTCATCCATGATCCCGAAAACCGTCGCCCAAGTTGAAGCGGCGATCAAAGCCGCACAGTAAGTACACAGTTCAATCAACCCATCAGCCCGCGAGTTCGCGGGCTTTTTTGATCAGCGCATCCACTTCGTCCTGGTCACTGTATGAGTAGAGCCGAATGACATGACGATCAGGGCCGATCAGCAGAAGCGAGCCCGGATGATCGATGTTCCGGAACCCATCGTCGGTATTCAGTTCGCCTAGATGGAAGTTGACACCCATCAACAGGATCTGCGTCATCTCGGGCGTGCCACTCCCGAACTTCCACCGCTCTGGATCGGCCTTAAACCCGTCCGCGTATCGCTTCATCACCTCGGGGGTGTCGATTTCCGGATCGATGGAGATGCTTAGCAGCTG
The DNA here is from genome assembly GCA_043100965.1 of Phycisphaerales bacterium JB052. GTDB lineage: Bacteria > Planctomycetota > Phycisphaerae > Phycisphaerales > UBA1924 > UBA1924. The sequence continues at coordinate 366,503 of JBICHR010000004.1, forward strand.
CAAGTCTGTGGCCTCGGTCGCGAACTGGATCTCACGCATAGTCGCCGTGACGGTGGGACAGATCAGCGGGCAGCTGGTGTAGAAAAACTCCACGACGGTGTACTTGCCATCAAGATAGGATTGATCAAACTCGTTCCCCTCCCGATCAAGCAGTGTAAAAGTCGGGATGTAGAGCTGGGCATACGGGTTCTCATCCGTATTGAGATCGATGACCTCGCCTTCCGGGATGCTACCGACCCTCGGAGCGAAGATAAACCAGTACACCATGATCCCGATGAAGGTGATCACCAGCAATACGATCGATCGCATGAGTACTCGGGGATTCATACCCGATCGTACGCACCCGGGGTCAACCGGTTTGGCGGGAGCGAGAGATCGTCCAAGTCCCAAGCACGATCCCAAAGAGTGCAAAGCCGATAGTCACCGCCCACGCGACCATTGAGTTCATCTGATCGCTCATCCCCAGCGAGTTCCGCATCGCAGCGTGCGTCCATGTCAGCGGATTAACCAGCGAAATGACTCGCAGCCAACCCGCAGCGTCTTCAACGGGGAACACGGCACCTGATACCAGCCACATCGGCATCAGCACTGCGTTCATCACCCCATGAAAGCCCTGTGTCGAGTCAACAATCCAAGCGAGCGCCAGCCCGAGCCCGATCAGCGCGATCGAGATGCATGCCAATGCTGCAATCGCACCCAGCACGCCAACCACCGTGAGCGGCTCACCGAGCAGCGGAAGGGTCAGCAGCACGATAAACGCCTGCCCCAACGCAAAGAGACTCCCCGCACCAATCTTGCTCAAGGCGATCGACCAGCCGGGTGCGGGGGACACCAACGCCGCACGCAATACCCCATCGTGACGATCTTGAATAAGCGAAATGGCCGCAAAGATCGAGGCAAACAGAACAGTGAGCGAAGCCATACCCGGGATTGTGTACGCCGTCAGACTCGACTGCCCGCCCGCAACATCGCCGATCGCTTTGGAAAAGCCCCCAACGATGAACAACCAGATCAGCAGCGGGGTCGCAATCGACGCGATGATCCGAGATGGTTGACGCACCTGCCGGATCATTTCCCGCTGACCAAGAGCGATCATGGCACGCAATCCGATCATGCGGACACCCCCGTCTGGGTGCGCAGTGAATACACATCCTCGAGTGTGGGGGGGGCGAGTGTCAACGAGGCCGAGTCGACCGGACACCCCTCAACATGATGGGTAGACGCGTGTGGAGCAATCAGCATTCGATCAACGCGATGTCCCTCAAGCCCCATGGACTGAAGCCATGCAGACAGCTGCTCAAGGTTGGATTCGTCTCGAGCGCTGACCCGGAGCACACGATCACCAAGAGAAGCACGCAAAGCCGCGGGCGTATCAATGCACACGCTACGCCCCTCCCGCACCATGACGACACGGTCGGCACGCTCTGCCTCATCGATCAGGTGGGTCGCCAGCAGGACCGTCATGCCCAGCGAGCGTTGCACACGATGCATCGAATCCCAGAACGATCGTCGTGCATCAATATCGAGCCCCGTCGTCGGCTCATCGAGCAGCAACACCTCCGGGTGAGGAATCAACGCCCGTGCCAGATCGGCCCTTCGCGCCAGACCGCCTGAGAGATGCCGAACCTGCTCGCCGAGACGATCAGCGATCCCAAGCTCCGCAGCAACCGAATCGATACGGCCATTTGTCGTCGCTCGATCCAGGCCGTTCATCGCACCTGCCAGATGGAGGTTTTCACGAACAGTGAGCAGGACATCAAGCGCGGGTGTCTGAAAGACGACAGACAACCCTGCCCGGGAAGTCGGTGAAAGCAACGCCCCCGAATCCGGAGTGATCGTCTGTGAAATCACACCCATCAGGGTCGATTTGCCCGATCCATTGGGACCAAGCATCGCCAGCATCTCGTGGTTCGCTGTGAGCGAGAATCCGTCGAGTGCCACCCGATCCGGCTCGCCCTTGCGCCGGTACACAACACGCAGGTCTCGTACTTCGATCGCACTCAAAGCAGCAACCCCCGTACGCCTGCCTCGGCGACCAAGACGATCAGATACACCGGCAGGTGAATGATCGACCCAAAGAACGCAACCTTCGCGGCTTTGTCGCTGCGGGTGATGGCGAACTTCAGACTCAGCCAGACCATCATCAGCCCCAGCACCACCGATGCGGTGCCTGTCGCCCAGCCGCTGAGTTCGGGGGTAACCCGCAGCGGCAACAAGCCTGCTGGGATCAGCAACGCAGAGGTAATCACCATGGTGGCCGCGGTGTGATTCCCGATCGGATCAACGATCGGAAGCATCCTGAATCCACCCAGTTCGTAATCGATGCGGCACATCCAGGCGATGGCGAAAAAGTGGGGAAGCTGCCACAGGAACATGATGCAGAAGAGCATCAGCCCAACCGGGTCGACCAACGGAGCGAATCCTGTACCCGCGGCGACCGCTGTCGTTCCGATCATCGTTGGTAATGCACCGGGAACCGCTCCGATGAGCGTATTGGTAATGGTAATGGGCTTGAGCGGCGTATAGATCAGCACATACGACGCGGTTGTTGCCAACGCCACCAGCGCAGGAAGCATCCCCGCGGTGAACCCAAGGATTGAACACCCCAGCACGGTCATCCCCAGGCCGAACAGGAGCACAAATCTGGATGAAAGTCGCCGTGATGGAATCGGGCGGACTCGAGTGCGTTTCATCAACGCGTCACGATCGGATTCGTACCACATGTTGAGTGCGTTGGCACCGCCGGAAGCGATCGCCGTACCCAGCCCGACACCGATGATGAGCCGAACCCAATCGAACGCCGCATCAACGCCAGTATGAAGCCCACCAAGCCCCAGCCCGACAAGCGCGGTGATGGTCACCAGTTTGGTAATCCCCGGCTTGGTGAGTTCTTTGCACGCGGCAAATACCGAAATATCGGCGTCGGTTGAATCGCCAGCAGTGACCGTTTCGCTGTGTGAAGGGGTGCTCACACCCAATCGTAGTCCCTCAGGGCACGATCACCTCAGCCCACACCGGGAAATGATCCGAGGGGAAACGCTCAGCATCGCCAGCGTCCCGCCAGACCCCAGTCTCGGTGATGGTGATCCCAGCAGAGGGGAGCACATAATCGACCCGCAGCCCAAAGCGGGCGGTATCCGTGCGGTCGAGATCATCAACCCGGATGGTCGACGCCGGGTGCGCATCACTGGCCACGCGTTCGCTTGAAAAGAGCTGCGAGAACATGGTCATTTCGACGCCACTGCCATCCGCAGGATCGCAGTTCAGATCACCCAGAATCACAAAGTTCGCTTCTGGCTCCAACCCACCCGCTGTACCGGCATCGTCATACAACTCGGGAGCATTATCGATATAGGCCCGTATGAGTGCGATCTCGTCGTGATTACGGAGCACATTACGCCGTTCCGGGCCATCAAACGCTGGCGGGGTCGGGTGCGAGATCAAGGCGTGCAGCACGGTCCCATTGGGCAGGGTGATGGGGACATCGGCGAAGGTCTTAGAGGGTAGAGGCATCGCCTCCCATTCCTCATCGCTGTACCAGGGCGTGCCGTCCTCGTTCATCGGGGCGGAGTGCCCTGGCAGGTCTTTCCACAAAAAGTGCTGAAGCGTCCGGATCTCATCAGTCTGGATCTTGAGCTTTGGGTGCACAAGCAGGGCCATGCCGTACTGCCCCGGGAAGGTGCCAAACCCAAAGCAATCGTTACCGTAGGCCCGCTGTTCGGGCGTTTGTCCATCCTCGCTCGGCTCGGGGACTTCAGGATCCATGGTGCCCGAATTGTCGAGATCAAAGCCCGAGTGCACGCCCGTGTTCGTCTCGGGTATGTAGGTGTCAAAGCGGATCGGCTGAAGTCCCTCGCCCTGCGAGGTCGCGAGGTAGTTGTAGACGAACTTCTCCGCGTTGGTCGGCCCATCATCGTCATTGACCGCGATCTCATTGAGCAGGATGATGTTGGGCCGCAGACGCTGGATCACTGCTGCAATGTCCCGCAGGCGTTCGTTGCTGGAATCGTTGAGGTCGTCACTGCGAACATCTTCGATGTTGAAGGTGGCGATCCGCAGGGCGACGGGCTGGGTTTCGACCGCGGCAGCGGCAGAAATCGAGCACGCGAGGACGAAAAGTACGATCAGTCGTGTGGCTATCATGGTGTACCTCTGATCGGTCAGTTCGGGCGATACAAGCCAAAGAACAGGGCCGGTTCATGCCCCCGTAGCTCAGCTGGATAGAGCACCGGACTTCTAATCCGACGGTCGCAGGTTCGAATCCTGCCGGGGGTGCTTTTTGTTTCGGTAAGAGCGCTTTGAGTACTTCATCGAGCGTCCCGAACTCAAACTTGAACCCTTCGTCAAGCAATCGACTGGGCATACAGTACCGACCGTAGAGCACCAGCTCCGGATCCGCATCCAGCACTGTCATCCGATGCATGGGTCACACGATCCGAGACACGAACCAGTTGGGGCTCAGATCAGCTGAGAATCACGATCTCCCACCCTGCGTCAGGCTGGTCGATCAGGTGTTGGGCGGAGGTTGTCCCTAGGTATCCGCTGCCGCCGGCGATAATCAGTTTTTTCGGCGTTCCCCGATCCGACATACGAATCCCCTTGCGTGATGCGGGTCGGTCGTTTTATGCCCACCTGACCCTTATGATGAGTCTATGCAAACAGCCACCAATCCTGACGCCGCTCAGACCAGTACCGCCCCGATCGTGGACAACATCCTCGAAGCGATCGGCAACACCCCCCTCGTCAAACTCAACAAGATCGTCGAGCCCGGCTCGGCAACCGTCTACGCCAAGTGCGAGTTCATGAACCCCGCGGGGTCCATCAAGGACCGCATGGCCAGCTACATCATCAACAGAGCCGAGGAAGAGGGCCTGCTCAAGCCCGGCGGCACCATCGTCGAGAACACCTCGGGCAATACCGGCATGGGTGCCGCGATGACCGCGGCCGTCAAGGGCTACAAGGCCGTATTCACCATGCCTGATAAGATGAGCCAGGAGAAGATCGACGGCTTGCGTGCCTACGGCGCCACTGTGATCATCACACCGACCGATGTGCCCGGCGATTCGCCCGATCACTATGTGAATGTCGCCAAGCGTGTGGCCGAGGAAACACCCAACTCGTTCTACATGGACCAGTACCACTCGCAGTGGAACATCGAGGCCCACGAGGTTCTGACCGGCAAGGAGCTCTACGAGCAGACCGACGGCGGCAAGGTCGACGCGATCGTCGTGGGTACAGGCACCGGCGGCACCGTCTCGGGCATCGGACGCTACTTCAAGAAGATGGGGGCCAAGACCCAGATCATCGGAGTCGACCCGCTTGGATCGGTCCACTATCACTACTTCAAGACCGGCACGCTCCCAACCCCCTATGTCTACAAAGTCGAGGGGCTCGGCGAAGATATCAAGTGTGAGGCCTTCGATCCCAGCGTCGTCGACGAGATGTACCAAGTCAACGACTACGAGTGCTTCACCACCGCACGCCGACTCACCCGTGAAGAGGGCCTCTTCGCCGGCGGCTCATCGGGCGGCATGGTCCACATCGCCTGCCAGGTGGCCAAGGAGATGGGCCCGGGCAAAACCGTCATCGCCATCTGTCCCGACTCGGGCACACGCTATGTCACCAAGTACCTCAGTGACGAGTGGATGAAGATGCACGGCTTCTTGGAACCGGAGAAAGGCTTGGGGCTCATCGAAGACCTGATCACACCGGGCGCCAGCGTCGTGACTATCCCCGAGAGTGCCCCGATCAGCGAGGCCGTCCACGCCCTGCGTGAGAACGGCATCTCGCAGATTCCGGTTGTCAACAGCGAGGGCAAGCCCATCGGCATCATCCACGAGGTCGATGTGCTCCGCGGGCTCCATGCTAACTCGATCGCGATGAAAACACCCGCCAAGGACATCATGAACCCCATCGGCGGGCTCCTGCACCCCAAGGCACGCGTCGAAGAACTCTACGGCATCTTCGAGACCGACCATGTCGCGATCGTCATCGACGGCGCGGACATCAAGGGCGTGGTCTCCAAGATCGACCTTATCGAACACCTGGGCAAGATCAACAGCAAGAGCTGATCGCCACACAAATCAGAAGGACAGCGATACATGGAAGTTTCAGGCACCCACGATTTCGGGACCCGCGCGATCCACGCCGGGCAACGCCCCGACCCGAGCACCGGCGCGATCATGACGCCGATCTACCAGACCTCGACCTTCGTCCAGCAATCGCCGGGCAAGATCATCGGCGAGTACGACTATTCCCGTGCCGCCAACCCCACCCGGGCCGCGCTTGAGGCCAACATCGCCAACCTCGAAGGCGGCAAACACGGACTCTGCTTCGCTTCAGGCGTCGCGGCAACCGGCGCGGTGATCCACCTGCTCAGCAGCGGGGACAAGGTGCTGCTCGGCGACGATGTCTACGGCGGGACCAACCGGCTCTTCAATCGCGTCTTCGCCCAGCTCGGCATCGAAACCGTCATGGTCGACATGACCGACCTCGATGCGGTCAAGGACGCCATCGACGAGCGGACCAAGCTCATCTGGCTCGAAACCCCGACCAACCCGACACTGAAGATCGCGGACATCAAGGCCGTCGCCGAGATCGCCAAGGCCAACAAGGTCACCCTCGCAGTGGACAACACCTTCGCGACCCCGTTCCTGCAGAACCCACTCTCGCTGGGTGCGGACATCGTCTGCCACTCGACGACCAAGTACATCGGTGGTCACAGCGACTCGATCGGTGGCGTGCTCGTCACCAATGACCCGGACCTGCACCAGCGGCTCAAGTTCATCCAGCTCTCCGAGGGGGCCGTCCCCGGCATCATGGAGTGCTTCCTGCTGCTGCGTTCCACCAAGACCCTCCATGTCCGCATGCAGCGTCATTGCGAGAATGCCGCCAAGATCGCCGACCACCTCAACAACCACCCCAAGGTCGAGAAAGTCATCTACCCCGGTCTCGAATCACACCCCCAGCACAAACTGGCCAAACAACAGATGTGTGGCTTCGGCGGCATGATCACCATCTACATCAAGGGCGGGCTCGAAGAGTCCCGCGCCATGCTTGAGAAGACGCACCTCTTCGCCTGTGCCGAATCGCTCGGCGGCGTTGAGTCCCTCATCGAGCATCCCGCAATCATGACCCACGCCTCGGTACCGGCCGAGCACCGGGCCAAGCTGGGCATCACCGACAACCTCGTTCGCCTGAGTGTTGGCATCGAGGGCGTGGATGACCTCATCGCCGACCTCGATCAGGCCCTCGGTTAAAGCGAGCATCCCACCAATAAGAAGGCCACCCAGATGGGTGGCCTTTTCTAGTATCAATCATTTGGATCGACTGGCTTTACTCAATCGGGGATTGGGCAGTGCCCGCCGTGCTTAAGGTGGTAGTCCTGATGGTACTCTTCAGCTTTGTAGAACTTGGGGGCCATCTTGATCTCGGTGGTGATCTTCCGGTCTGACCATTTCCCCTCACGCTGTTGATCCTTGATGAACTGCTGTGCGAGTTTCATCTGCTCATCGTCGGTGGGGTAGATCGCGGAGCGATACTGCGTCCCCACATCCGGCCCCTGACGATTGCCCTGGGTCGGATTGTGGATCTTGAAGAAGAAGGCGAGCAACACTTCATAGCTGATCTTTGAAGGATCGTAACGCAGCATGACGGATTCCGCGTGGCCAGTTGCGCCGCTGCATACATCCTCATAGCTGGGGTTGTCGTCATTTCCTCCCTGATACCCGGACACAGCATCCAAGACGCCAGGCAACTGGGCGAATCGATCCTCAACACCCCAAAAACACCCGCCGGCAAAGTAAGCCGTTTTGAGATGCTGGGCGATTGGGAGCTCAGGCAGTTCCGTTCCCTCTTCGACAAAGTCCAGCGACAACGAGTTCACACAGAATCGCATACCGGTCGGTTTGGGACCATCATTGAATACATGCCCAAGATGCCCCCCGCAGCGTGCGCACAGAATCTCATCACGAACCATCCCGTACGAGGTATCTGTGTGTGTACTGACATGTGCTTCGTCGTACGGCTGGAAAAAGCTCGGCCACCCAGTCCCCGAAGTGAACTTTGCATCACTCTTGAAGAGCGGCAGATCACACAGGCGACATATGTAGGTGCCCTCTTTCTTGTTGTCGGTCAAGTTGCCACAGAATGCCGGCTCGGTGCCCTGATTCAGGATCACTTGTCGCTCGTCATCGCTCAGATCCCTGGCGAGTTCCTCAATGCGCTCGTCACTCAGGGGCGTGATGTCGTAGCCAGTGTGTGAAATCTTGGGCGTTGCCTTGTCACTCTGTGTCATCTGTGTCTCCGGACTCGAGAAATTGGTCACCCCCTGCAACATGATCAGTGGGGAAGTCCCCCATAGACCAAGCATGAGTATCGCAGAAAGTATCCCTGACATGGTCACGGTCATCGCTTTGTTCATGAGCATCCGCACAACCTCCGTTTCGGGATATAAACAGCGTTTCAACGGTGTTTATTCGCTGAATCTACACCTTCTGCATTCGGTCGGTTGCTGATACCCGATGCGGCCAAAATCGAACCACGCCGCTTAATCGTTCGCCCTCGGTCTGGGCTGGACATACGGCGTCAGCTCGCTGGGAAGCCGCTTAAGCCCCCTCCGAACCGCTTTGCTGATGGCATAGTTGAGCGAATCATGCATGCGTTCGTGCACCCGATCGGTCACATTGAGCCCAAGCTGGTGCATCATGTCGATCGAAAACTTCCACGCATAATACTCTTCCAGGCAACGGGGCTTGTAGGTGCCGAAACCGATCGCGTGATGCCCGATTTCGTGCAGGAAGATGGCCGCCGACATCGGGCCCTTGGGCTTGGGTGACTCGATCAGCTTCGAAACGGTCCCGTCCTGATAGGTCACCTGCCACGCGACGCCCGACATCGAGCTACGCCACTTCCGGACCCGCACGCCGTACTTGGCGAGCATCTCCCGTGTGACCTGTTCGTATCGAACCTGCATCGCGGTGGGGGGCTTCTTGGTGACCACGCGGGGGGACTGCACGCGTACACGCGGCGCGGGTTTGCGCTTTGTACGCTTTGGCAGCAGATCCCAGAGGGTCATCGCGTTCATACCGATCGCTCCGCGGGAAGCGGGCTGCCCCTGAGCAGCTCGCCCGTTTTGATGGAACGCCCGTTGGCAAAGGCCTTCCAGTCCATGGCCCGTTTGCCTTGGGGCTGGACCATCAGCAGTTGAACCGTCCCGCCGTCGCCGCAAGCCACGAGACCGTCATCGGCACTGACGATCGTGCCCGGTTGTTCTTGGGATTTCTGATCGCTCGGCTTCGCCCGGTTGATCTTGATGGCCTCTTCCCGAAACCCCACCGTGATACTTGGCCAGGGGTTGAGCCCGTTGATTCGAGCCGCCACGAGCCGGGCTGGCTGGGCGAAATCGACCAAGCCGTCTGATTTGCTCATCTTCGGCGCGATAGTCACCTGTTTGGGGTCCTGAGTTGTGTAGGACTCCTGCCCTGCCGCGCGATCACGCAGCACCTGCGCGACCAGCGTGGGCCCATCATGGGACAAGGCATCGTGGAGTACGGAAGCGGTCATGTCGGGCTCGATCACCCGCTCGGATTGGGCGAGCACGGCCCCAGCATCCATTTCCTTAGCGATGGTAATGATGCTGTTGCCACTGACCCGGTCGCCCGCGACGATGGCCGCGTTGATCGGGGCCGCCCCCCGCCAGCGGGGGAGTCGGCTCCCGTGCAGATTAATCGCCCAGCGATCTGTCAATAGCTTCTGCCCCAGATACTGCCCGTAAGCGATCACCACCCAAGCGTCCGCTTCCCAGCCACGCACGACCGCGCGGGCCTTGTCGGTGTTGATCTTTTCGGGCTTGATGATCGGGACTTCGGGGAGGTGTTCGCTCGCCCACGCACCGATCGGAGTGGGGGTCATCTTCCCACCCCGCCCTGCCTTCCGATCGGGCTGGGTCACTATTCCAGTTACTCGATGCTCACGGGCAAGCATTTCGAGCGTGGGGACACCAAACGCTCCTGATCCGAGAAAGACGACATCCATGCCAACCCCCTCGCTTACCGCTTGGCGGCTTTTTCCATGGACTTGATACGAGCCCGATTCTTCAGGCGTGACATCTGGGTCATCTTATCAAGAATCAGGACCCCATCGAGGTGGTCGATCTCATGCTGCCAGCAACGGGCCAGCAGGCCGGTCGCCTTGAGTTCAACCTCATTGCCCTCAATGTCGATCGCACGCATCGTGATCGTACTCGGACGATTCACTTCACCCGTAATACCCGGCAGCGAAAGGCACCCCTCGTCGTAGGGCTCGAGGTCTTTCGAATACTCCGTGATCACGGGATTAAAAAACGCCTGAGGCTCATCGGTGCTGGTCGGGAGCCTGGAAGGGTCGGGCTCGGCATCCGGGTCGGTCGGCACATGGGCCACAAAGAGCCGGACCGGCAGACCAACTTGCGGGGCCGCCAGTCCGATACCCTGCGCACCACGCATCAGGTCAACCATGCGGTGGGCCACCGCAAGCAGCGATTCGTCCACGCCGGCATCGACTGCAACCGGACTCGCTTTCATGCGAAGTACCTCTGTCGGGTACAACTCAATACGCAGCTTCGCCGGGTCTACTTGGGTCAGATCGGTGGTCATCCGGAGATCATACGACCCGAGCACGAACTTGTGCGGGTTTCAGACGCATGAAGCCCGGTTTCTGTATACACTTGCTCGTCCGGGACGAACCCGACAGACCGCATCGAGGAGCAACCACCGTGGCATTGTTTGGCAAGAAAAACAACAACTCCAACGGCGACGACAGCAACGACGGCACTCCTCCACCAGAGTCGTTCTCCCCCAAGAAAGCGAAGACCTTCTTCGATCGAGCCGTCACCGTGCACCAATCGGGGAGCTATGAGTACGCCATGCAGATGTGGCTCAACGGGTTGCGTTGGGACCCCAACTCGATGGAGGGGCTCAACGGCTACCTGAACTCGTCCGAGGTCTTCTCGCTTGAAAACCCCAAAAAAGGCGTGAGCAAAGAAACCAAGAGCGCGGTCTCGACCAAGGGCGATGTTGGGAAGTACATCAACGCCCTGCTCGATTTCGGGCTCAAGCGGATGGACACGGGCAACGCGATCAAGGTAACCGCCGCGGCGGCCAAGCTCCACCTCACCGAAGCGACCACCAAGCTCGGAGAGCACGCCCTCAAGCTCGCCCTCAACGATCCCAAGCCCAAGAAGGACATGTTCATCAAGCTGCTCGACGCCTTCGAGACGGCCCGGGCATTCAAGCTCGCCGCCGTAGCGGGTGAGAATGCATGCCGCCTCGATCCCTCCGACGCAGACCTGCAGCACCGGGTCCGAAACATGCTCGCACAGAGCACCATGACCAGCGGCGGCTACGACAGCGACGAAAAAGGCGGATTCAGGAAAAACATCCGCGATGCTGACAAGCAACTGAAACTCGAGCAGGAAGACTCTGTCGCCAAAACCGAATCGACCAAGGACGCAATCGTTGAGCGGACCCGCCAAGAGTTCGAAGAACGCCCCGACGATATCCCTACGCTCGAGAAATACACCAAGGCACTCATCGCACGCGGCAAAGGCCCCGATGAGTTGAAGGCGATGACGCTGCTGAACCAGGCATTCAAAAGCACCGGTTCATTCAGGTTCAGAAAGCAGGCAGGCGATATCCAGCTCATTCGTGCACGTCGGGCACTCGACAAAATCGAGTCCGCTGCAAAGAAGCAGCCGGAAGACGCAGAAGCACAAGAAAAGCTCCAGAAAGCAACCCAGCAGTACAACAAGCTCCAAGTTGATGAGCTCAAGCTCCAAGTCGAAAACTACCCGACCGACCTTTCACTCAAGTACAAGCTCGGCCTGAATCTCTATGAACGCGGCGAATACAACGACGCGATCGAGCAGTTCCAACTCGCACAGGGCGACCCCAAAATTCGAAGGAATGTGCTCAACCTCATGGGCAAATCCTTCCGAGCTCTCGGCGGGTGGGAAGATGCAGCCATCACCACATACGAGCAAGCCCTCGATGGGATGACAGACGACAGCTCAGACCTGGGACTCGATATCAGATATGGGCTCATGGACGCGCTGGCGGCCAAAGCCCGGAAAGACAACGACCCAGAAGCCGCAGAACGAGCCGACAAGATCGCCGCAAGCATCGCGATCCAGCAGTTCAACTACCGTGATGTACGCGACCGTCGTGAAGAGATCAAATCCCTGCTCAGCGAGTTGAAATCCTAACTCATGGCACACCATGCCATCGCAATCATCCCTGCCCGCCTGGGCTCAACACGGTTTCCTGCAAAGGCGCTCGCCCACGAAACCGGCAAGCCGTTGGTTGTCCACGCATGCGAGCAAGCAAGCAAAGCAGCCTGTGTTTCAAGGGTCGTTGTCGCGACCGATGCGGCAGAAATCAAATCAGCCGTCGAATCACACGGCTATGAAGCGGTGCTCACCCGCGACGATCACCCAAATGGCACCAGCCGTCTGGCGCAAGCTGCCAAACTACTGAAGCTGATGCCCCAGCAGATCGTGGTCAATGTCCAAGGCGACGAGCCAGAAATCGAACCCGATGTCATCAACGGGGCGGTCACCGCTCTGACGACATCCACACACATTGAGAACGCCGCAGCCCGGGAGTCGCAAGAGGGACATCGATCCCAGTGGGTCGGCACCGTTGCCAGCCTCATCGATCATGAACCCGATGCTGAGAACCCGAACATCGTCAAGGTCGCGGTCGGACTCATCGAGCCAGAGCGTGGCGTGGCTCAGGGACTGTACTTCAGCCGCGCCAAAATCCCTTACAACAGGGATCAGGCAGAGTCAGCGAGATACTTCCGCCATGTCGGGATTTATGCCTATACCGTCTCAGCTTTGAATGAGTACATGACGCTCGAAGAATCCCCGCTCGAACGGGTTGAGTGCCTGGAACAGCTTCGCTGGCTTGAGCATGGCTACACCATCGCTGTCGCCATCAGACCCAGCTCCCACAGCGGCATCGACACACCCGAGCAATACCGGGCCTTCGTCGAGCGCCACGCTCAAAAAAATCACCGGAATTGAACACGAGCACGCCACCGACTTGCACAGCGGGGGCTCGCGATGGTACGATCAGGGATGCCCACCCAAAGCGACGCAGCCGACCCGAAAGACCCCTCGCTTCGAACCTCCAAACACACCGCTCCCGACAGCGGCTCAGATTTGCTCGCCTCGGCCAATGAACGATCGATGGCCGCGTCGGAGTACTACTCTCCAATTCCCGACGGCTACAAGAAGGGCAACCACAAGTATGTGGTGATCTTGGGCACCGTCATGTCCGGCCTGGGCAAGGGCATCTTCTCGTCATCAATGGCCAAAGTACTGAAAGACAAAGGCCTACGCGTCGCGCCCATCAAGTGTGAGGGCTACCTCAACATCGACTCGGGCACCCTGAATCCCTATCGCCACGGCGAGGTCTTCGTCCTCGAAGACGGAACCGAATGCGACATGGACTTGGGCACCTACGAGCGCATGCTCAACCAGAACCTGACCAAGCGCAACTTCGTCACCTCGGGCCAGATCTACTCCGAAATCCTCGACCGCGAACGCCAAGGCGTGTACCTCGGGCGTGATGTCCAGATGATCCCGCATGTCACGGGCGAAGTAAAACGCAAGCTCCGTGAACTGGCCCTGCGTGGCGATGGCGAAGGCCCAGCTGATATCGTCTTCGTCGAAGTCGGCGGCACCGTGGGCGACTACGAGAACGGCTTCTACATCGAGGCCCTGCGTGAGCTGGCATTCGAAGAGGGCCCCGGGAGCGTCTGCTTCGTCGCCCTGACCTATGTCATTGAGCCACGGGCACTTGGAGAGCAGAAATCCAAGGCCGCTCAGCTTGGCATCAAACGCCTCATGGAATCAGGTATCCAACCCCACATGATCGCCTGCAGAGCTGAGAAGCCAGCCGACCCCAAGGTCATGGAAAAAATCGCGATGTTCTCGAATGTCCCGATGAACCGCGTCTTCTCGATGCATGACCGTGATTCGATCTACAAGATCCCCGACGAGATGCGGGCCGAGGGGCTCGATCGTGAGATCCTGTCCGTATTGGACCTCCACAACCGCGTCGATGCTCGGATGGAAGACCAGATGCGCCGTCGATGGGGTTCCTTCGTCGAGGGCCTGACCGCTGATCCACAGCACACGGTCCGCGTCGCAATCACGGGCAAATACGCCGAACTGATGGACGCCTACGCCTCCATTCAGAAGTCGCTCGAACACTGCGCGGCTCATTTCCGCTGTAAGATCGCCCAAGACTGGATCGACACCACCGATATCAGCGACAGAAATGTGGCCCAGCGACTTCAAGACATCGACGCTGTCATCGTTCCGGGCGGCTTCGGCTCCCGCGGTGTCGAAGGAAAGATCGCGGTGGTGAAGCACGCCAGAGAAACCGGCCTGCCCTACCTCGGCATTTGTCTGGGCTTCCAGGTCGCCGTCATCGAGTTCGCCCGCAATGTACTCGGAATCAAGGACGCATACTCCACCGAGTTCGATCCAATGTGCGGCTCCCCCCTCATCTCCGAACTCCCGGAGCAGAAGAAAATCGAAGGTCTCGGTGGCACCATGCGTCTCGGGGCCCAGGATGTTCAGATCAAGCCAGACACCCTCGCCTGCTTCCTTGCCGGCGGGAAAACATCGATCCACGAACGATTCCGTCACCGATATGAGGTAGAACCGGAGTTCATCGAACGACTCGAAGCCGGCGGCCTGATCTTCTCAGGACGCCATCCCGAGCAGCCCATTATGCAGATCCTTGAGCTGCCCAGTTCAGGCCCCGAGGGCTCCATCACACACCCGTACTTCATCGGCGCACAGTTCCATCCGGAGCTGACTTCCCGGCCGCTGACCCCGCAGCCCATGTTCATGGGTCTGGTCGCCGCAGCCCTCTCTCATCGCTATCACAACGACGAGAAGGCATGGAAAAACCTCTTCGCGACCAATCCCGCGTTGCGAACATGGCTCTTTCACAAGAAAAACGGGCAGCCGCAGAACTCCGCTCACTGAGCCGATACCGACAGCAGCTGAACCGCGTTCTTCAGAATCAGCGCACTGAGCAAATCGGGCTTCCCAAAGTTGATGCACGCGTTATGGAGCAGCGTCTGTGCGTGAAGCTGTGCGGTCTGGGCAATCGCTTTATCTTCAGAACTGAATGAGAGTTCGAGGAAAACCGGGAGCCCCCATGGACGGTTGATCGCGTTGTCGGGTTGCAGTTCCTCAATATGCCAGCACGCAGCATCCATTGCACGAGCCCGCAAGGCCGCGTCCCCGTCCCGCATTGCGGCCGACCAGATGGCCTGCAACGCTCCCAGTTCAACCATGGTCCGGTACTCGATGGCCAGTGCGTCTGGATCGGTCAGCAGCCCATCGGATGGGGCGATCAATCCCTTCGGAACCGGCTCCCCCTTCGCAACGCTCCACCAGAGACGCTCGTCGAGCCCCATCCCCTCCGGCTCTCGCAATGCAGCCATATCCACGCCCAGCATGTGTGACAGAAAAGGACGATCGCTCGCCCTCCGATTCCCGAACTCATCTCGAAATGAATCGATATACGCGGCGCGTTCCTCACTCGATCCTCCGAAGGGGACCACCTCCAGAACTTCCCGCGTCAGTGATTCAAGGTGCGTGATCCAGTGCCCATGATCTTGAGTAAGACTTGCTGCCATGGACGATCGTAGACGCGATCAACGGGACCTACACTCCTGTCTATGCGTGTGCTCAACACCCCAGACCACGACTTGACCCGAGGCTGCGTCCTCGTTCCAACCATGGGGGCTCTGCACGGGGGGCACGCGTCACTGATCGCCGCGGCGGCCCGTCGAGCCAAAATCGAGGGCGTCCCCTCAGCCGTCTCGATCTTCGTCAATCCCAAGCAGTTCAACGACCCCGAAGACTTCAATCGGTACCCCGACCGCCTTGATGCTGACCTGGCAATGTGTGAGCAGGCGGGTGTCGACATCGTCTTTCACCCACCCGTGGATGTGGTCTACCCGCCGGGAAAGGATGTAACCAGCAATGTCATCATCCCTGACATCGCAAGCAAGCCCGGGCTTGAAGACACCTACCGCCCTGGACACTTTGCGGGCGTGTGCCAGGTGGTCTCGCGTCTGTTCGATCTCTGCCAGCCCTCGGCCTCCGTCTTTGGTGAGAAGGACTGGCAACAACTCCAGTGTGTCCGCACGATGAGCAAGCTTCAGGGACGCGAACTCCAGATCATCCCTGCAGAGACCGTCCGTGAAGATTCCGGACTGGCGATGAGTTCTCGCAACCTGAATCTCTCACCCGATGCCAAAGAACAGGCCGTGGCGATCAGCCAAGCACTCTTTGCCAGTTCCAGCATGAAGACCCCAGAACAAGGCGAGTCGCTCATGCGCGAGATCCTCTGCAAGGGCGGGATCGAACCCGAATACGCCGCGATCCGGCCCGCAGAGACCCTGATGCCCATCGCCAATCCAAGCGAGCGGCCATGCGTCCCGTGCAGGGCACTGATCGCCGCAAAAGTGGGGGGCGTGCGACTGATCGACAACGCCCCATGGACGCCCATCGCATACGCTTAACTTTTCCCATTTCCCCCATGAGTCGAGAGAATCGATGACCCAGAACGCCACGCTCAAGCAGTCCCCGCTCGCCCAGTATCACGCCGACTACCACGCGCAGATGGTGGAGTACGCCGGCTGGGAGATGCCCATCAAGTACGAAACATCGATCAAGGACGAGCATGAGCAGACCCGCAACTCGGGTGGGATTTTCGATGTCTCCCACATGGGGCGACTCAGCTTCAAGGGGAAAGACGCGATCCGTCTACTCGAGCACACCTGCTCACGCAAAATCGGGTCCATGCAGGAAGGCCAGTGCCGCTACGGGCTGATCTGCAACGAGCATGGCGGGGTGCTGGACGATGTCATCGTCAACCGCATGGGCGAGAAGGAACTACTCGTGGTGGTCAACGCGTCGAATCGCGAGAAGATCATCGCCCATATGAACAGCGTCATCGCATCGCGCGGATTCGATGTCAAGATGGAAGACCGCACCGAGAAGACCGCGATGATCGCCATCCAGGGGCCAAAGGTCATGGAACTGATCGGCAAGGTCTCCTCAGAAATCCAGGATCTCAAACGCTACCGTTTCCTCGTCAAGAACCTCATGATCGCCAGAGTGATCGTGGCCCGTACCGGGTACACCGGTGAGGACGGGGTCGAGGTCATCATGCCATCGTCCATCGTCAAGATGGCCATCAGCATGCTCATGAAGGAGATGGGCGACGAAGAGGCCCAGGAGATGCTCAAGCCCTGCGGGCTGGGCGCACGGGACACACTACGACTCGAAGCGGGAATGCCCCTCTACGGACACGAGCTCGGCGAAGACATCAACGCCCTCTCCTGCGGCATCGACTTCGCGATCGCACTCGACAAATCGGTCGAAAACGAGGGCGAAACATTCATCGGCCAAGAAGCCCTGCTCAAGACCCGTGATTCCGGTGGGCCAGATACCAAGCTCGTCGGCTTCGAGATCGATTCCAAACGAACACCGCGTCAGGGCATGCCCATCATGCTCGAAGGCACCCAGGTCGGGACCGTCACCTCGGGCTGTGCATCCCCGACTTTGGGCAAATCCATCGCCATGGGCTTTGTCCCCAGCGACAAGACTGAGATCGGTACCAGTTTCGAAATCGATGCCGGACGGGCTACCTTGCCAGCCAGCATCGTCAAACTCCCGTTCTATAAGCGTTGAGCAGCGGGCTCTGTTGATTCAGACGGAACCATCGGGATCTTCGGGGCCAAGGCCGGGCAAGTTTTGCTCGACCCATCCTGAACCACTCGTGTGGCGAACGATTGTGCCAGTGACCTCGTAGATCACCTGCTCTGCGACATTCGAGCAATGATCGCCCATGATCACCGCCTGATTGATGATCGCGTGCAGATCGAACGCCGTGTCTACGGCCATGCGGCCGTCAGCGACTCGCGTTTCGGCATCGCGGGAAATGAGTTCATGGAAGGCGAGTGTGTTGTCCTCGCTGGCAAGCACCGACTTAGCCCGGAACGCGTCGTTCTCGCCGAACGCACGGACCGTCTGACGCAACACCGCCACAATGGAGTTCGTCATCACCCGTGTCGTCTTGGGGAAAAGCGATTCGCGATCACCCAAGGCGATTACGCGTGTGGCGACCGCCGTAGCGGCATCCGCGACACGCTCAAGCTCATTGTTGACCTTGACGATCGTAAGGATGCTGCGAACCTGGCCGGCCTCGATCGGGCAGGTGTTGTGAGCCGCCCGGGTCATCAGGTCGACCGCCTCGCGTTCAATCTCAATATCGGCCTGATCGATCTCATCATCTCGATCGATCAACTCCCGGGCCTTCTCGATGTCCCGGTCGAAGATAGTCGTGAAGACCTGCTCCACAAGGTCAGACACGAGATGCCCCTGCCCGACAAGGCGGGAGCGGATCTGGCTCACTCGGTCACTGAACTGGTCTGGGCTGATCGACATACATTCCCTCAAGCAGCTGGGCTTACGCGGTGAGGATTATCGCCACCTTACCCGATCGTGTCTCGACATGCGCCGTTCTGGAGCTATCGTTTCAACATTCACGAAAGCACATCCCCAAAACGGAGCATCGCACATGCCCTTTGACATCGACCTCATCCACGCCCGTCAAATCATCGATTCCCGAGGCAACCCGACCGTTGAGGTCGATGTGGTGCTCGAATCGGGCGTTGTCGGACGGGCCGCCGTCCCATCTGGTGCCTCCACAGGCGAGTCCGAAGCTGTCGAACTCCGCGACGGCGGAGACGCTTGGATGGGTAAGGGCGTGGCCAAAGCCGTCGAAAATGTCAACGATCAGATCGCTCGAGCCATCGAAGGCATGGACGCACGCGATCAGGAGGGCATCGACGCGACCATGATCGAGCTTGATGGAACAGAAAACAAGTCAAACCTGGGCGCAAATGCGACCCTGGGGGTCTCCATGGCCGTTGCCAGAGCCGCGGCTGAGGCCTCGGGTCTCCCGCTCTACCGCTACCTGGGTGGGTCCGCAGCCAAAACCCTCCCTGTCCCCATGCTCAACATCCTCAATGGCGGCAAGCACGCCGACAACACCGTGGACTTTCAGGAGTTCATGATCCAGCCATGGGGCTTCGACGACTTCGGCCTCGCCATGCGTGCCGGTGTTGAGATCTACCACACCCTCAAGTCAGTGCTCAAAAAGAATAAGATGTCCACCGCCGTCGGTGACGAGGGCGGATTCGCCCCCAATCTCAAGGACAACGAAGACGCCCTGAAGGTCATCGAGGAAGCCGTCGACAAGGCCGGTTACAAGTGGGGGGAGGAAATTTTCGTCGCACTCGATCCCGCCACCAGCGAACTCTGGAACGAGGCCGAGAAGGACGGCAAAACGGGCTACAAGTTCTTCAGCTCCACCGAAGAAATCGTCTCCACCGATGACATGATCTCGATGTGGGCCGACTGGTGCGAGAAGTACCCGATCCGCTCCATCGAAGATGGGCTCGCTGAGAACGACTGGGAGGGATGGTCGAAGCTCACGGCCAAGCTCGGTGACAAGGTTCAGATCGTGGGCGACGACCTGTTCGTCACCAACAAGAAGTTCGTCCAGCGTGGCGTCTCCGAGAGCGCCGCCAACGCGGTCCTCGTCAAGGTCAACCAGATCGGCACACTCAGCGAAACCTTCGACGCGGTGAACTACGCCATCAGCAACCGCTTCTCCTGTGTCCTCAGTCACCGCTCGGGCGAGACCGAGGACAGCACCATCGCGGACATCGCCGTCGCAACGAACTGCGGCCAGATTAAAACAGGTGCGCCGTGCCGCAGCGATCGCAACGCCAAATACAACCAGCTGATTCGCATCGCCGAAGAACTGGGCGACAACGCCGAGTACGGCTCGAACACTTGGTGGCGTTCGTAATACGCATTCACACCATCTCGTAATACATCACAAGACCCGCTCCTACACCCGCCAAATTGAGTGGGTGTTTTTCATGCAATCGTGATAAAGCACGGCAAAATGCAACGATTTACGCCTCTCTCCTGTGTGCCCCCTTTATCACAACCGGCGCATCAAGTACATTGCATGAATCGTGGGTCCAAGAGAGGGACTCTGTACATCTGAGACTGAAAGAGAAAGGGCATCCAAATGAGTATGTTCAAGATTGCTGTTGCATGCGCAGCTGCCTCAACCGCGGGGGTCGCGTCAGGACAGGTTTACTTCAGTGACTTCGAAGCCGACGACGGCGGCTTCGTTGGAACCGGCGATTGGGAGCATGGCATCCCCATCGGTGCAGACGGAACCGTGCTGGGCGGGTTCGGCGGACCTGAACCCACCGGTGGTTTCTCCGGCGACTTTGTTTGGGGCACCGTTCTCGGTGGGCTGCACAACGCGAGCACAACCAGTTCCCTGACACTCAGCGTCGACGCCACCGGATACACAGGGCTCACCATGGACTACCTCGAATGGCTCGATTCAGGTGGAAACACATTCGATACCGCCGAAGTGTTCGTGAACGGCGACTTGCAACTGCTCGCCGATGGTGGCCCAACCAGCGGCTGGCGTAGCGTCATGCTCGATCTGTCGGCCTACGACAACTCGATGCTGGACATCGAGTTCCGTTTCACAACGACCACGGTGGTTGAACGCGTTGGCTGGTACATCGATGATGTAGGTATCCGTGGCGTGCCAGCCCCCTCGGCGTTGGCCCTGCTCGGTCTCGGCGGCTTCGTTGCGAGCCGTCGCCGCAGGTAATCTCTCTACGACATCTCAGCCATCCCTGACCGGAGCGATGAACACACCGCTCCGGTTTTTGATTCCCCGCATATGATCCGCCATGCGTGAACAACCACAGGCAGATCGAAACATGAGAATCATCGACGAGCGACTGCTCCACGCGGGTCATTCGTATGACTTTGTCGATCTCAGCGTGCGCTACTCGGACGAAAAAGTCCGTAACAAACCCCTGGTCCGCCATCGGGGAGCTGCCGCCATCCTCCCATTGCTACGAACCGAATCCGGCCCCAGGATTGTCATGGTCCGCAATGAGCGTGTCGCGATCGACCAGTATCTTCTGGAACTACCCGCAGGCGGGATCGATCAGGATGAGCAGCCCATCGAAGCCGCCGCGAGAGAACTGATCGAGGAAACTGGCTACCGTGCTCAACGCCTCGAACCATTGTGCCGATTCCTCACCACACCGGGCCTGACCGATGAACTGATGCATGTGTTCGTCGCACAAGATCTCACCCATGTCGGGCAAAGTCTCGAACCTTACGAGTCGCTCACGGTAGAACTCCACGAACCGGATCGAGTCTTGGAGATGGTCCACACCAACGAAATCAATGATGGCAAGACCATGCTGACCATGCTCGTCGCCAAGCAATCGGGCCTGATCTGATGAAAGAACCGCACAACAATGGGTGAGCGAGACTGGCAATCAAACGAGTATGACAGGCACGACCGCCTCGCGGGCGCCAAGGCATGGCTCGCCCGTGTATTCGGAGATGGCGAGAACCCGCTCGCTTGGGGTTTCAAGATCGGTTCCTTCCGCTCGATCCCCATCAAACTGCACTTGCTATTCGTCGTCTACCTCATCGCCCAACTCATCTTTACGCTCCCCGGCAACAGACCCGGCATCGACTTCGTCCTGCCCCGTCTCGTGGCGATCGTCCTCCTGGTCATCACCCGTGAGATCGTGCACTCCATCTCCGCCAAGCGAGCCGGCGGCTCCGCCATCGAGATCATGCTCTGGCCATTGGGCGGGCTCGTCCCCCCGCAATACCCCGACGACGCCAGCCACCTACGGTGTACGCTCGCCCCCCTGATCTTCAATCTCGCGATCCTCCCGCTGCTGGCGATCCCGCTTTACTTCCTGACGCGGGACTGGCAATCCCTGCTCATCAATCCACTTACACTCACCAGCCCGGACTCCGTCATCACCCTCTCCAGCGGCGAAACCACTTGGTGGCTCGTCACACTGGCAGCGGTTCACAGCGTAAATCTCATGCTGCTCGTCTTGAACATGCTCCCGATGTACCCGCTCGATGGAGCCCGCGTGCTCGAGTCGATCTTGGCACGAACAAAGTCGGATCACCGAGCCCAGTGGCTCACAGTGAACACCGGGCTTGTGACCGCGACCGCAGTCGGGCTGCTGGCCATGGTCATGGAAGACGCCACCGCCTTGTTTGCCCTTTGCGTCGTATGTGGACTGATCTGCTCAATGCACCGACGCCGCCTCCAGTTCCTTGCCACCGCCGACATGATCCCCGGCATCAGCGCTTCGAGCTTCCCGTCGCCCGAGAACCTTGACAATGACGATCAGCAAGACACAATCGATCAAGACCAAATCGACCGCATTCTGGCAAAGATTTCGCAACACGGGATCAGTTCTTTGAGCCGCAAGGAACGCAGAACTCTGAAGCAGGCGACAGAATCAAGCCGAAATCCCCAGTAAGCACACAAATCCCAGGGAGCGTGCATGGGCATCTACGACCGAGACTACATCAATCAGCAGCGAGGCATGGGCTCGCCCAACCGACCCACGGGCGGGGGCAACCTCTTTGCACGCTCACCCGGCTGGTCGGTCAACACCTGGCTCATCGTGATCAATGTCGCCGTGTATGTGCTGATGAGGATGTTCCCCATTGTCATGCAGTCAGGCCAACTCACCGTCTACGACGGCTTTCAGCGCCTTGAAGTCTGGCGACTGATCACCTTCCAGTTTCTCCACTCGCCCAGCACCATCATGCACATCGGGTTCAACATGCTCGGGCTCTGGATCTTCGGCCCCATGGTCGAGCGGTACCTCGGCGGCAAAAAGTACCTCGCCTACTACCTCGTCTGCGGGCTCTTCGGGGGACTGTTGTTCGTCACGCTCACCCTCTTGGGACACTACCTCCCCATCGGGCTCAACTATGACTTCCGCTCCCCCCTGGTGGGAGCATCTGCGGGCGTATTCGGGGTCATCGTCGCATGTGCATACATCTCGCCCAACACCGAGGTCATGCTCCTCTTCCCACCCATCCCGATGAAGATGAGGACATTCGCCTACGGCTATGTGGCCTTCGCCCTCGTCAGCCTCGTCATGGGGGCCCAGAACGCCGGTGGTGAAGCGGCCCACGTCGGCGGCGCCATCGCCGGGTTCATCTTCATCCGAAAGTCACACCTGCTCACGGACTTCTTCGATGTCTTCGGCGACAGCCGACAACCCCAAAAACCGAAGGGCAAAAAACAGTCCGCCTACCGCAACTACAAGAACACCCCCGGCCCCCACCCGGACGAGATCGATCGCATCCTCCATAAAGTCTCCCAGAAGGGGCTCGCGTCGCTCACCGAAAAAGAGAAACGCACCCTCGCCGAAGCGAGCAAGGAGAACTGAGCCGAGAGGGACGCACGCACGCCCCCTCCCTACGCTTCTCCGATGCCAAGCCCGATCACATTTCATGTCCATGCCCAGTCAGGCAACGCCCGCACCGGACGCGTCGACACGCCACACGGCAGCTTTGACACACCAGCGTTCATGCCCGTCGGCACCCGTGCCACAGTCAAGGGCATCTTCCCGCACCATGTCCGCCTGACCGGGGCCCAGATCCTCCTCAACAACACCTACCACCTCATGCTCCGCCCGGGTTCCAAGCTCATTCAGGAGATGGGTGGCGTGCATAAGTTCATGAACTGGGACGGTCCGATCCTCACCGATTCCGGCGGCTACCAGGCCTATTCCATGGCCGATATCAACGCCATCGACGAGGACGGCGTCTCCTTCAAATCCATCATCGACGGCTCCAAGATCCGCCTCACCCCCGAAATCGCCATGCGGGTCCAGAACGAACTGGGACCCGACATCATGATGGCCTTCGACGACTGCCCGCCATCAGTGGACCCAGACGCCGGCCCTACCAACCAGGTCCGGATCAAGCAGGCTGCCATACGCGACTCCAAAAAACGGACCATCTACGACCACGACGCCCGCCTACAGATCGCCAACGAACGCACCGTCCGCTGGCTCGAACGCTGCAAAGTGGCACACGCTCGCCCCGACGAGCAAGCACTCTTCGGCATCATCCAGGGCGGTGCCGACTTTGATCGGCGCGATTGGTGTCTCGAACGGATCTGTAACATCGACCTCCCGGGCTACGCCATCGGCGGCGTAGCAGTGGGGGAGACGAGCGAGGATATCGCCCGTGTCGTCCGCCATACCGCCCCCCAAATGCCTCAGCACAAGCCACGCTACCTCATGGGGGTCGGTTACGAGCACGATATCACCGCCGCCGTCCTCTCCGGCATCGACATGTTCGATTGCGTCCTCCCAACCCGCAACGGCCGCAACGCCAACGCCTTCACCAGCGACCCTGAGACCGATGGGCAGCTCCGGCTCAAAAACGCCAAGCACGCCCGGGACGAACGCCCGATCGAAGCCGGTTGCGACTGCCCCGCATGTGACCCGGCCTCCCACGCCTGGGCAACCTACCAGGGCCGCCACTTCTCCCGGGCCTACATCAGGCACCTGATCATCTCCAACGAGATGCTTGGCCCAATCCTCGTCACCCTGCACAATCTGCGTTACTTTCAACGCCTGATGTCCGACCTCCGCATCGCCATCACACACGATGACTGGGAGGGCTTCAAACACAAACGCCCCAGACTCGCCCCCATCGTCGACCGCGAACTCCACGGGATCGTTCCCGGAGAGTGAAAGTTCGGGTTCCGATCGCCCAATCAGACCCATTTTCTCGCCACACAACGATATTTCCTGACCTATCATCCTCACCCACCGGCAGTGAGCCGTTCGGGTGACGAAAGGGAATCAATGACGAACCAACTGCTCATGCCCCAGGCATGGATCACCCCCGCATTGCTTCAGGACGGCGCCGTCATCGGCAACCCGACCAGCACCTCGACCGGGCAGCCCGGCACCCCGCCCGCAGGGGCCGCCGGCGATCAAACCGCCACCCCACAGGGCGGGTTCGATGTGTTCTTCCTGATCCTGCTCATGTTCGGCGCCATGATCCTCATCATGTCCTTTACTGGCCGAAAAGATAAGAAACGCCGCGCACAGATGCTCAAAGAACTGAGCAAAAAGGACAAGGTCCGCACCGCCGGCGGGATCATCGGCACGGTGATCGAGATGAAAGACGATGAGGTGCTCCTTGAGACCGACCGCGCCTCCCACACACGCCTCTGGCTCGCAAAGGGCTCAATCGCAACCGTCGTGAAGCAAGCAAAGACGCACAGCAACGACAACAGCGAAGAAGCAACCACGACCACCGCCTGATATACGCACACACGGTACAGACCCACCGAGGTTCACACATATGCGACACTATGGCCGCAACATCATCATCGCGTTCGCGTTGATTCTGCTCGCACTCTGGCAAGCGTTCCCACCCTCCGAAAGAATCGGTCTGGGCAAGGACCTGCGCGGCGGTGCATCCCTGATCTACTCTGTCGAGATCGGCAGCACCGAATCTGCCAGCGAGGTCATCCCACAGGTGATCGATGTGCTCAAAAAGCGTATCGACCCCGACGGGCTCTTCGAGATCTCGATCGTCCGTCAGGGGCAGGACCGCATCGAAATCACGATGCCGCTTCCCAGCGATAAGGTCAAGGAACTCAAGGAAGCTTTCGAAGCCGAGCTCGCCAAACTCAGCGTCACATCGATCGACGAAAATGAGTTCGAACGCATCATGCGTCTCGCGCAGGACGAACGCGACGCCAAGCTTGCCGAACTCGGGCAGGTCAGCGAGACCGTCAACGATGCTCTCAGGCAAGCCGCATCGGCATTCACCGAAGCGCAGCAACTGCGTCAGCAACTGATCCTCTTCGAGCAGAACACCGATATCGCCGACGACATCAAGGATGAACTCGCGATCAAGGCCGCCGACGCCGAGATCCGTTACGAGGTCGCCCGCGATGCCGCGCTCGCAACCGCGATCTCCCGCGAAGAGGTCAAACGGGCCCTCGAGCGTTCAACTGAACAGAAGACCATCCGAGATGGTGATGAGGTAATTACCCTCGACAGCCCCCGAAAGCGCGCACTCGACGGGATCAGGGCGCAGTACCCCGAGATCGAGGACCAGCTCAATCGGGTCATCGAGGCCTACGACGAGTACAGCGCCAACCGCAAGTCACTCGACGACACCTCCGACCTCAAGCGTCTCGTGCAGGCCTCGGGCGTGCTCAGCTTCCGCATCACCGTCGACCCCCAGAGCGGCGGCGCCGGCTCGGTCGTCACGCACCCGGACGAGCAGCGTCTGCGTGAGCAACTGGTCGAGAAGGGCCCCAAGCAGGCCGGCGCTCGTGACGCCCGCTGGTTCAAGATCAACAAGGCCGACTCCTGGTACAAATCTGTCCAGGACTTCGACCGCATGATCGCCGACCCAGCGTCCTACTTCGCCTCAAACTACAACTATGTCGTCGAGGAATACAACGGCGATTACTACATGCTCTGCTGGGACACGCGCGACATGCGCATGACCAACGACGATGCACGCTGGAAGGTCTCCCGCGCCTACCAGACATCGGACCAGCTCGGCCGTCCCGCCATCGGGTTCGAGATGGACCCCGCAGGCGCCGCACGCCTCGGTGAACTTACCGGCAACAACGAACAGAACAACATGGCCGTGCTCCTCGACGACGAGGTCTACACAGCCCCCAACCTCAATGCCCGAATCACCAACCGAGGCATCATCGAGGGCGACTTCTCTATCGAAGAGATCAACTACATCATCCGAGTGCTTGGCGCCGGCTCACTCCAAGCCAAGCTCTCACCCGAACCGCTCAGCGAAAACACCATCGCCCCGGAGCTGGGTCAGGACAACCTTGACGCCGGCGTCGACGCGGGCAAGTGGGCTCTGATCATCGTCTCAGGCTTCATGCTCGTCTACTACATGGGCTACGGCTTCGTCGCGGTGCTCTGCCTGGCTGCCAACGCCATTCTCATCCTCGGCGCACTGGCACTATCGCGAGCATCACTCACGCTCCCCGGTATCGCGGGCATCATCCTGACCTTCGGTATGGCCGTGGACGCCAATGTGCTGATCTTCGAGCGCATCCGCGAAGAAATCAACAACGGACTCGACCTGCGACAGGCGGTCCGGTTGGGTTACGAGAAAGCACTCAGCTCGATCGTCGACGGCAATGTGACCAACCTCATCGTCTGTCTCGTCCTGGCCAATGTCGGCACCCAGGAGATCCGCGGCTTCGCGATTACGCTGGGCATCGGTGTGGTCTGCACCATGGTCTCCGCGCTGTTCTTCAGCCACATCATCATGGTCACTCTCGTCGATAAACTCCGCTTCCGGAAGATGTCGATGCTCCCGATGATCGTCAAACCGATCGAACGCATCCTGAACCCCAACATCAACTGGATCGGCCTCCGCTGGGTCACCGTGTTCGTCTCACTCTTCTTTGTTGGCTTGGGCATCACCATGGTGATCACCCAGGGCTCCAAGATGCTCGACACCGAGTTCCGTGGGGGCACTCAGGTCACGCTGACATTCAAGAAGAATGCTGACACACCCGACCCTGACGACCGCCTCACGATGCCCCGACCGGAGGTCGAGGAGATCATCCACGCGCTCGGCGATGACAATATCGCCCTGGAAGCGATGCGCAACGCCGAGGTCCTCCCCATCAACCCGCGTGAAGACGGCCTGACCGCTGACACATTCAGCATCAAGACGACCATCACAAACCGTGACCAGGTCGGCCCAGCAATCGTCTCGGCCTTCAGAGACCTGCTCGATGTTCCGCCCCCGCTTGAGTTCCAAGACTCACAGGTCCCCGATTCATCCGCGGCACCGGTGTACCCGATCATCGAACCACGCCTGGGTGAGAACATCAACCTCCCAGAGGTCCGCAACGATGCCACCGAGTTCGTTGGCGGTGTCGCCATCGTACTCAACAACATCAGCCCGCCTCAATCAGAAGACCAGATCCGTGATCGCATCGCACGCACCCGACAGAAAGACGACTTCAGTGACATCGTCGGACGCAAAATCAGCATCGTCACCATCGATGGCACGCCCGACGAAATCGAATCGTGCGTCATCATGGTCTACGACCCCACGATCGACTACTTCGTGAACGCCGATATCTGGCGATCTGAAGTCGCGCAGCGCGAGTGGGAACTGATCGCCGCATCACTCGCCAACTCGTCCGACCAACTCAGCGTCCAGTCGTTCTCGCCTGCAATCGCCGAGAACTTCCGAGCGACAGCCGTCGCCGCAGTCATGCTCTCGCTGCTGCTGATCCTGATCTACATCTGGGTCCGATTCGGTTCGGTCCGTTACTCCGCGGCCGCAATCGTCGCACTGGCACACGATGTCCTGATCGTCATCGGTCTCATCGCGTTTGCTGAGATCATGTACGAACACCACATTTTCGATGGTTTCGCACAGTGGGCCAAGATCGAACCATTCAAGATCGACCTCAACCTTGTCGCAGCGTTGCTCACTCTGATCGGTTACTCGCTCAACGACACGATCGTTATTATGGACCGCATCCGTGAGAACCGCGGCAAGCTGCCGTACGCCTCCAAGGCGGTCGTCAATCGCTCGATCAATGAGACCATCTCACGAACCCTCGTGACCTCGGGCACCACCCTCCTGGCAGTCCTGCTGCTCTACATCGACGGCGGCCCCGGTGTTCACGCGTTCAGCTACGCACTCCTCGTCGGTGTCCTCGTCGGTACCTATTCCTCAATCGCCGTCGCCTCACCGCTCGTCTGGAGCCGCAGGCATGACCTGAGCGAGCGAAGAAGACGAGAAGAGGAAGAGCTCAACGCCCTTCCAAGCCATGAGTAAGCCCTGAATCTGTTGCGAACCGACCACCCGCCCCGATACAATACGGGGCGGGTTTTATTTGAGGCACCACTGAGAATGATGGACGAACGCTCATCCCGGATTTTCATCGGCATGTCACTGCTTGTGCTGGTCTGGATCGGTGTCTATTGGATGTGGCAGCCGACAAAGGATCAGCAACCACCCAAGATCACTTTCGAGCAACCACAACGGTCCGAGTCCAAGCCGACGGTGATCGAACAACCGCCAGATGACAATCCGCCCACCATCATCGACCAACTCACGATCGCACGCACCGAACCGAGCGAGGAGAACCCTGCACCAGGTCCCGAGCTGATCCCCCCCGAGTTTATCGAGCACATCGTGCGTGACAACGAGACCATGCAGAGCATCGCCAAAGAGTACTTTGGTTCGGGTGAGAACTGGCGCACAATCGCACGCGCCAACCCATTCGTGGACCCACAGAAGCTCAAAGCGGGCATGTCCATCCGCATACCCAAAGACCCAAACAACATCCAGGGCATAGTCACGGGCAAAGATGCTGAACCGGGCGTGATTGAATCCCACACCGACACACATGCCGCGGTGATCGAATATGTCGTACGCCCGGGCGACTCCCTCTCACGCATCTCCCAACGGATCTACGGCTCGTCCCGCCACGCACGCTTCATATTCGATTCAAACCGTGACAAGCTCAAATCCATGGACGATATCTCAATCGGCCAGCTCCTCCGTCTGCCGCCTTTACCTGAAAACAGCAGCGCAGACCCCTGAAACGCCTAGAATCGCCCATGAGCGAATCGCCCCCCGTCTATATCGTCACCGGCGGCGCCGGCTTCATCGGCGCCAACCTCGTCGCGGAACTCCTGCGACGCGATCCCGATGCCCAGATCTACATCGTCGACGACTTCAGGACGGGGTCCTACGCCAACATTGTCGAAGCACTCGAACGCGCCGGACTCCCGCCATTCACCGGCAGCGTGCTCAGCGACTCTGTGGGTGAACTCAACTGGCAGCCCGCCCTGCTCGGGCTCCAGCCAAAGGCGGTCTTCCACCTGGCCGCGATTACCGACACGCTCGAGTTCAACGAGCAGAAAATGCTCCGGGACAACACCGAGCCATTCACCGACATCCTCGAAGCTTGCGTCGAGTGCGATGTCCCGCTCGTCTACGCTTCCAGCGCGGCAACCTACGGCTCCCCGCCTCAGGCGGACGAGCACACCCCCTTCCCGCTCGAGGCCGCGGGCAAGCCAAACAACATCTATGGCTTCTCCAAATGGCTGATGGACGCCGAGGTCTTCCGATTCTTCAAACAGCGTCAGATCGATGGCGAGCCCCTTCCCCATGTCGTCGGGCTCCGCTACTTCAATGTCTTCGGACCCGGCGAAGCCCGCAAGGGAAAAATGGCCTCCATGGTCTATCACCTCTCCAACCAGATCCTCGATGGCAAACGCCCCCGGCTCTTCAAAATGGGGGAACACCAACGCGACCAGGTCTTCGTCGATGATGTAGTCGCGTGCACCCTCGCAGGCGCCAACCCGGGCATCACCCCGGGCGTGTATAACCTCGGTTCAGGACAAACCACCTCGTTCAACGACATCGTCGATGCGATCAACGAAGCACTCGGCACAAGCGTCGAGGCCGAGTACTTCGATATGCCCGAAGAAATGATCTCGACCTACCAGCACTATACCTGCGCCGACATGAGCCAAACCAAAGCAGGCCTGAACTGGACGCCATCATGGTCACCCATGGACGCGATGATCCGCTACGCACGCCTGATCGCCAACGAGCGAAGCAACGCGGCAACAACCTCAAAGGCCTGAACACACGGGAATCGCACACATGACCATCAAACGGGTACTCGTGACAGGCGGCGCTGGGTTTCTGGGATCTCATCTCTGCGAACGCCTCGTCAGCGAGGGGCACGATGTCATCTGCCTCGACAACTTCTTCACTTCCCAGAAGTCCAATGTCCAACACCTGCTCCAGTACAACAACTTCGACCTCATCCGTCACGATGTCACCCACCCGATCTGGCTTGAGGTCGACGAGATCTACAACCTCGCCTGCCCTGCCGCCCCGGGCCACTATCAATACAACCCCATCAAAACCATGAAAACCTCCGTCATGGGGGCCATCAACACCCTGGGCATGGCCAAGCGGTGCGACGCTCGCATCCTGCAAGCATCCACCAGCGAGGTCTACGGCGACCCAACAATCCACCCCCAGCCTGAATCCTACAGAGGCAATGTCAACCCCATCGGCCCACGCGCATGCTACGACGAGGGCAAGCGAGCCGCCGAAACCCTCTTCGCCGACTACCACCGACGCCATCAGCTCGATATCCGTGTCGTCAGGATCTTCAACACCTACGGCCCACGAATGCACCCGTTCGATGGCCGCGTCGTCTCCAACTTCATCATCCAAGCACTGCGTGGCGAAGACATCACCATCTTCGGCGACGGCTCACAGACCCGCTCATTCTGCTACCGGGATGACCTCATCGAAGGCATCATCCGCCTGATGCGTCACGAGGGCGACACAGACCACCTGCCCGTGAACATCGGAAATCCAACCGAGTTCACCATCAAACAACTCGCCGAGCTCACCATCAAGCTCACCGGTGCCCCCAGCAAGCTGGTCTTCAAGCCCCTGCCCGAAGACGACCCCATGCAACGACAGCCCGATATCACCCGCGCCCGGGACCTGCTCGACTGGGAACCCACCGTTGAGCTAGAACAGGGGCTGGAACGCACCATCGCGTATTTCAGGGAAGTCGATCTCAACGATTTCCGAGCACCGACGCCGAATCACTGACCCGACGGGCCACTCAAACTTCTGGTACAATCGATCCATGCTGGTCCCACGATTCACCCGAGAGCGCTGCATCATCCTCACCGATGCTGATGTCGAGTCACTACTCGCCTGTGCCATGGCCGCGGAGCAACAAGCCCTCAGCACCAGCGAGCCCTCCAACTTGATCCCCGCATGGTGGGGGACAACCGACGAAGACCTCGATCTGCTGATCTCGGCGATTGACCCGGCCGTGACGCAGCAAGCGACCATCTTCGCACTCTCGATTGATCCGCAACGAGCCCTCTACCCGCCCGAAAACGAGCCGATCAGCGAGAATGAACTTGGGCAACTCCAAACCCGCCTGCTGACCGAAGCCGCCTACCTCGCGCTCAGTACCGGGCTAAAACGCGTCGTTTGGCCCATCAGGATCAACGACAATCACCCCGACCGTATTGGAGCCATCGGCAATGCGATCGACAGGGCCATGCTCGTCGGTCGAACCGTCTCCCTCGATGCGACACCCGACACCGCACCAGAGGTCCGCATCGATACACCATTCGTCGATTTGACCACCGAGCAGGTCACCGAACTGGCCCGTGATATGGCCCTCCCGATTGAAACCTGCTGGTGGAACAGCCCGAACCACACGCCCATCGCAGACCAGCGCCGCGCCCGCTGGGCCTCGATTGACAGACGCACCGCGACACAGCTCGAACCCAAACCAGGCACACAAGCACCCGCCTGACCACCTCAACATCTGGGTTCTCGCAGCATTGATGCGTACACTCATCGCGTATGAGCACCATCAACGCCCAATCTGATCAACAGTCCCGTCATGCCGCCCTCTCGCAAACCACCGGCTGTGTCCACAACTGGACCCAGACGCTTGTCCCCACAACAAGGGACGCTCCGGCCGATGCCGAGACCCCATCACACATCTTCCTCGTCCGAGCCGGCTACATCCGCCAGGTCGGCGCGGGTATCTACAACTACCTCCCCCTCGCATGGCGCACGCTGCGCAAGATCTCAGAGATCGTTCGCGAGGAGATGGACGCGGCCGGGGCCTCCGAGTTCCTCATGCCCGCCATGATGCCCATCGAACTCTACAAGGACACCAAACGCGACGAGAACTACGGCGACCTCCTCTTCACCTTCGAAGACCGACACGGGCGTCGTACCGCGCTGGGCCCAACCCACGAGGAGGTCATCACCGACCTGATGTGCGGAGCCGTCACCAGCTACAAACAGTTCCCGCTCAACCTCTACCAGATCCAGAGCAAGTTCCGAGATGAGTTCCGCCCCCGTGCCGGCCTCCTCCGGTGCCGCGAGTTCATCATGAAGGACGCCTACAGCTTCCACCTCGAACTCGACGGCGAAGCAGGACTCAACCACACCTACGACAAGATGTACCAGGCGTACACCAACATCTTCACTCGATGCGGACTCGACTTCTCAGCCGTCGAAGCCGAAGCCGGCCCCATCGGCGGCTCGGCCTCCCACGAGTTCATGGTCAACTGCGCCAACGGCGAGGACACCATCCTCGTCTGCCCCGAATCCGGCTACGCGGCCAATGTCGAGAAGGCCGAGATCGGTCAGCGTGACTGGTCGTTTGATCTGGCACCCACAGACGAGATCACCAAGCGCCACACCCCGGACATGCCAGGCATCGATGGCGTCGCCGAGCACCTCGGTGTCAAGCCCTCGCAGATGCTCAAGTCCATCGTCTTCCGACGCGTCGGGACCGAAGCCAAGTGGGTCGTCGCCGTCGTCCGCGGCGATCACGATGTGAACGAAGCCAAGGTGCGTGACGCCGTCGGCACCGAAGTCGAACTCGCCCCCGAAGCCGAAGCAACCAAGGCCGGCTTCTCGATCGGGTATGTCTCGCCACGGACCTTTGACACCATCAAGATGACCCTCGTCGTCGACCCCGACGCACTCAACGCCCCCGCATGGGCCACCGGCGCCGACGAAAAAGACCACCACATCACCGGTTTCAACTGGTCCCGTGACATGGCCAACGCCATAGCCGCTGACAAAGTCAAGGTCGCCGATATCCGCAACGCAGAAGCCGGAGACCCCTCCCCCCGCGCCGAGGGAGCAACGCTCGAGGCACGCCGCGGCATCGAGGTGGGCCATATCTTCAAGCTCGGCACAAAGTATTCATCTGCCATGGGCCTCAATGTCCTCAACAAGGACCAGAAGAAGCAGGATGTCATCATGGGCTGTTACGGCATCGGGGTCTCCCGCACCCTCTCCGCCTGCATCGAGTCCGCACACGACGACAACGGCATCATCTGGCCCCTGGCAATCGCGCCATACCACGCCCACATCGTCGTCATCCGCCCCGATCACGCGGGCGTCATGGACGAGGCCAACAAGCTCGCCTCCGAACTCGCCGAGCAGGGCTTCGATGTCCTCATCGACGACCGCGACGATCGCCCCGGCCCCAAGTTCAAGGACGCCG
Organism: Phycisphaerales bacterium JB052; assembly: GCA_043100965.1. Lineage (GTDB taxonomy): Bacteria > Planctomycetota > Phycisphaerae > Phycisphaerales > UBA1924 > UBA1924. The sequence goes on from JBICHR010000004.1 coordinate 400,606, forward strand.
ACCTCGTCGGCATCCCGCTGCGTTTCATCATCTCGCCCAAGACCATCGAAGCCAATCAGGTCGAGTTCAAGGCCCGCAGCGATCAAGGCAAGGCCGAACTGATCGCCCGCGACAAGGCCGTCCAAGCCGCGATCGCCAAGTGCGATTCAATCAACTGAGAATCACCATCCAGACCACACAAGCGGGGCGTTTGGCCCCGTTTTTTCATGCCCAACCGGGTCTATGATCGAGCATGCAGATGTCCGAAACAGTCAATGTCCTGCTCATCGGTGGCGGTGCCCGCGAACACGCGCTCGCTGCCGCGATCACCCGCTCCCCCAAACTGGGCACGCTCTACGCGACCGATGTAAGCAACCCGGGCATCGCCAAGCTCGCCCATCCGGTGGATGTCCCCGTGAATACCAAGGAACTCTACCGGGTGGTCCAGTTCTGCGACCGAAACGAAGTCGAACTCGTCGTCATCGGTCCAGAAGACCCTCTCGCAGAAGGCTGGGCCGACACGCTGAGCAAAAAAGCCAACGGCTCACGCCGACTCGTCTTCGGCCCAGGCGCCAAAGGTGCGATGCTCGAAGCCGACAAGTCCTACGCCAAACAGATGATGCGGGCCGCCTCAGTCCCGACCGCCGAAGGCCGAATCTTCAAGAAGTTCGACCAGGCCCAGGAGTTCCTCAAAACCCGCGACGAGGTCTATGTCATCAAGGCCACAGGGCTCGCCAAGGGCAAGGGCGTCATTGTCCCAAAGACCAACGATGAAGGCATCGCCGCCGCACGCGAGATGATCGTCAACAAGGCCTTCGGCGACGCCGGCAAGTCGATCTTGGTCGAAGAAAAGCTCAACGGCACCGAGGTCTCGGTCCTCGCACTCCTCGACGGGCACAACATCCTCGTGCTCCCGCCATGCCAGGACCACAAACGCCTGCTCAACAACGACGAGGGGCCCAACACCGGTGGCATGGGTGCCTTCTGCCCCGCGGATACCATCTCCGAGCCCGTCATGCACCAGATCGAGTCAGAAGTCCTCGTCCCAATCGCAGATGCCCTCCGTCGCGACGAGATCGAGTTCCGAGGCGTGCTCTACGCCGGTATCATGCTCACTCCCGGCGGCCCCAAGGTCCTCGAGTTCAATGTTCGCTTCGGTGACCCCGAATGCCAGCCACTGATGACCCGCCTGCAATCAGATGCCATCGAACTGCTGTGGGCCACCGCCGCAGGCACCCTCGACCAGATCGATGTACAGTACTCGCCCCAGTCATGCGTCACCGTGGTGCTCGCATCGAAGGGCTACCCGGAATCACCAGAGACAGGGGTCCCGATCACAGGCATCGAGGACGCAGAGGCAATCGAAGGCGTCACGGTCTACCACGCAGGGACCAAGCTCGACGAGGATGGCACTGTTGTGACCAGTGGGGGGCGCGTACTCTCGGTCACCGCGCTCGGTGACAGCATGGAGCAGGCACGCCAGCGGGCCTACGAGGCCGCAGACAAGATCCACTTCGAGGGCATGCAGCTCCGCACCGACATCGCCAAAGACGCACCAGTCCCGACCGCCTAACGGCGCTGCTCAGTTGTTCGGCATAGGACGGCTCGCAGCAACAGTGAGCCAAGTACCCGTTGCTTGGGCCTCATCGCCCGTGTATCCCCAGACGACACGCTGCCCATCGCCGAGATCATCAATCACCAGCAGACGCAACCCGTCGGCCGCCTGCTCAAGCGCGATCTCATAGCCACCGAGCATCGTTCCGCCCGCATCGAGCAGTTCGACGCCCGCAATAGATTTGGGCAACGCATACGAATCATCAACCAACCGCACCGCAAACGCGGGCTGTCGCAGAAGGATGGACAGCAATCGCTCGATCGATTCCGCCGTCAGCGAATCGGTATCCTGGCCCGCAATACGCCATGCAGCACCGTTTCGTTCTGCGACCAGCTTGACCGCATCCCCACGACCAAGCACACGGACAGAACGAACACTTGTGAGCCCAAACCCACCCGCGGTTGGGGACACATACGCATCGGGAACCGCGGTCAGCTTCGACAGAGCATCGGTCGAAACCGTGACCAGCGTTGAGTTCCCGCCCCGATCGAATCGTGCATACAGGGTGTCAGCACCGATATCAGCCCGGGTCCCGATCAGCAGGGTTGCCGCGGACTCATCATCCCCGATGGATATCCGTGCCAAGGGTGTTGCCAGTCCGCTGGTGGAATCGTCGATCTCATCGTCGATAAACCGCTGGGCCTTGATGGAGAGCAGGGAACGCAACAGCTCTTCGACCTTCTCCCGATTGGCATGCACATCGATAGGGTCATCGATCGCCCAACCGTTCGTTCGCCGCACAAGAGAGGCAGCATATTTGTTCGCACTGAGGCGCAAACGCGAAACGGAGGAAGCGGCCATATCAAACAGCCGATCATCACGCCAACCGAGCATCACATCACTCGCAAACGAATCCGCCAACGCTGTATCGAGCCAGCCATCCACAACGCGTTCGATCGCCCCGCCCTCATCCCGTTGCTCCACCCGAACCGGGACACGCCCACCGAGCCGATCAGCGCCGATCGAAAGGGTCATGATTGAGCCATCCCGCGATCGCACGGTAGCCGTGCGTGCCACGGTCTCCAGAACGGCTTCATCGCTCAAACGAACCCGCGCGGTGGCCAGGGATCGCAGCCCGCCACGCACCCGATTCGAAGCCAGCCCCCAAGTAACCCCATGTGCCCACTCACCCCGCCATTGATCGATAGAGTCCGCATCACGCTGAATCTCGACCGAACCGTCTTCACCCTCAACCGAAACGGAAACGACACCAGCAGGGTCAAACTCGAGACCGACCCAGACGACCTCCTGCTCAGCCAAGGCGGCAATGTGCTTCTGACGCACGAAGACAGCCGCCCCTCCGAGCATTCCCGCGATGATGATCCAGATCAGCAGCGTTCGTATCGACATGCCTCTATCCTATCGACCGATCGTACACAAAACGCCCGCAAATGCCCGACATCATCCCAATGCCCAGCCACCGCCCGCTCATCGCCATCACCGCCGACCTGATGGTCCGCAATGACCGCCCGACCGCTTTCTCGACCATGACCTACACCCGGTCCGTACTCGCCGCGGGCGGGGTTCCCATCATCCTACCACCAACCCCCGGGCAGATCGATGAGCTGCCCGACCGCTTCGACGCATTCATCCTCACCGGGGGAGACGACCCCGTCACAGAACCATTCGGGCCCCCGACACACGCCGCCGCAGTCCGCGTACTGCCCGAACGACAGGAGTTCGAGAACCAACTCCTCAAAGCTCTCACGAACTCCCCCGACATCCCCGTTCTAGGCATCTGCCTCGGGATGCAGATGATGGGGCTCGTAGCAGGGGGCACGCTCAACCAGCACCTCCCCGACACCCACACCAGCCACGCCGACCACTGGGAGCACACCCACGACATCGCCTCGGTCGACGAATCCATCCTTGCCTCCGGCACAACCTACTCCAAACACCGCCAGGCCATCCAAGACCCCGGTTCAATGCGCACACTCGCGACCGCCCACGACGGCGTCATCGAAGCCATCGACGACCCAAGCCGACGCTTCTATCTCGGCGTCCAATGGCACCCCGAACGCACCGACAATGTGCCCCTCGGCCAACACATCATCGATGAACTCGTCCGAGCAGCTCAGGATGTGCAGAAACACTAGAACGGCAGCGACGGCTCGCTCCCCAGTTGATTTGAATCCCGCACGCCCAGCGTCTTGTAGATCTCAAGCGTCGCTGTCGAGTTGTTGAGCGTGTAAAAATGAATCCCCGACACGCGATGGTCCAACAAGTCGCGGCTCTGCTCCGTCGCCCAATGCACACCCACACGACGAATCGCCTCGTCCGAGCCGTCGGTCCGACGCACCATCCGGAGCAGCGGGGCCGGGAATCGCATCCCCAACGCCAGCTCCGACATCCGCTTCATCCCGGAGATCGACTGGATCGGCATCACCCCCGCGATGATCGGAACCCGAATACCGGCCATCTCACACCGATCCCGAAAATCGTACAAGTCCCGGTTGTCAAAGAACATCTGCGTGATGATGTAGTCCGCCCCAGCGTCAACCTTCGCCTTCAGGTAGTCCATTTCAACCAGCCTATTCGGCGTCGCCGGGTGCCCCTCGGGGAAGCCCGCCACACCGATCCCAAAGCCAGGGAAATCGCTGTCCCGCGCGTGTTCATCACCGATCATCTTGATGAACTTCACAAGCTCGCCGGCATTGGAGAACCGGTCGCACGAGAAATCATGCGCCGAATCCTTGGGCGGGTCGCCACGCAAAGCCAGGATACTGGGGATACCACGCTGCGCGTAGCCCTCCACGATGCCCCTGATCTCTTCCTCGTCGTGCTGTACACAGGTCAGATGCGGCACCGTCTTAATACCGGTCTCCGTGCCAACCCGGTGAACCAGATCACGCGTCAGCTGACGCGTCGAACCGCCCGCGCCATAGGTCACACTCACAAACGATGGCCGAAGCGCCTCGAGCTTGACGATATGATCAAAGAGTCTCTGAGCCCCCTCAACCGTCTTCGGCGGGAAGAACTCAAACGAGAATGTTGTCGACTCAAAGAGATCCCGAAAATGACTACTCATGCCACCCTCCGTCCATTCAACCAACTGGGGGCCGCCCACGCATCCGTGCTCATGGGTCCGATCACCATCTCTTGCTCTTGAGAAACTGTCAAACAATGCCCCTTTGCGGGGAACGGGCAGTGGGATCCTGTCGAAGAGAATATCCGATGCACCGTTCTGATGCAGACGATCCCAACCGATTCGCATTCACCCTCATCGAGCTGCTCGTCGTGATCGCGATCGTGGCGCTCTTGATCGGGATCCTGCTGCCCGCGCTCGCCAGCGCCCGCGACACCGCCAAGTCCCTGCTCTGCACCACCCGCATGCGTCAGGTCGCAACGGGCTGGCAGATCTACGCCGACACAAACCGCGATATCTCCGTCCCCGCCCAGCCCGGGCGATACGCCAATGAAACGCGCAACATATACACCCTCGGAAACGGGGACCAGTACCGTCCACGCTGGTTCGCCGTCATCGGCGCCGCCGCGGGCTTCGACGCTTTCGCCAATCCCAGCCCCGACCGAGATGACGAGCACACCATGACCGTCGATGCCAACGAGGTCTTCCTGTGCCCAGTCGTCCCAGAGTGGAACAACACCCGCAACTACGCCTTCGGCTACAACCACCATTTCCTCGGCAACACGCGATTCGTCAACGACGATGAAAACGGCGGCTTCATCAACTTCCCCGTCCGCGCATCGTCGCTCGACACTTCCAACACCCTCATGTTCGCCGACTCCCTCGGCACCGCCGCAGGCAAACCCCAATCCCAGCGGACCCAGAACCGAAACGACGGCGTCCGCGACCCTGAACTCCGTGCAGAAGGAGGGCACGGGTACGCACTCGACCCGCCCCGTCTCACCGACAACAACGACTTCGCAGACCGACGCAACCGCAACTTCGAGCACCGCTCCGCACCCCACGCAAGACACAGGGAGAAAACCAACGCCGCCTTCTGCGACGGCCATGTCGAAAGCACCACCCTCGAGGACCTCGGATACATTGTCAACGCCGACGGCATCGTCACCAGCACCGACCAAGACGCCACAAACGCCCGTTTCAGTGGCAACAACCGCGACGAAGACCCGCCCAAGCTCAACCGATAACCTGCAGACAACGAAGCATTGCTTCGTATCTAGAGAAAACCGTGGTACACTCACCGCATGTTCACAGAACTCTCCGCCAGAGATGTCCACGAGTGCCACCAGATCGCAGGCCGATGCCGCGACCTCGGTGCTGATCTGGACGCGTGGCGAAACCAACTGCTCAACGAACTCCGCACAATCGTCGACGCACAGGTCATCATCAGCTCCGAGATCGAGCACTTCGGTGCCAGCCACGAACAGGAAACCCGCTACCTGGGGACCCACAGAGACGGCTGGATCTCCAACGACGCCGAAAAACGCTGGCGAGATTACGCCCAATCGATCCCCGTCGAACGAACCCCCGAATACCCATACCTCTCCAAGTTCTCCGGAGAAACCCTCGTCCTCTCCCGCGACCAGATCTGGGGACGAGAGACCTGGTACCGCTCCCACACCTTCAACGAAATCCATCGTGAGTGCGGCATCGACGACTACATCATCTCGGTCTGCCCAACCTCGATCCCTGATCGCTGCACAACCCTCTGGCTCCACAAAGGCGTGGGCTCGCGCGACTTTACCCAACGCGAACACGCCATCGTCTCGCTGCTGCACATGACCATCAACCGGGAAATCGGTTCCTACCTCGCCGCCGCCGACGAACCACAGCTCAGCACACTCACCAAACGCCGCCGCGAAGTCCTCGAACACCTCCTCTTGGGCGATTCCGAGAAGCAGATCGCCTACCACATGGATGTCGGCCGAGCCACGATCCATGATCATGTGCTGGCAATCTACCGCCACTTCAATGTTTCCTCGCGTGGCGAACTGCTCGCGAAGTTCATCGGCCGAGCCAAACCCGGCTCCTGAACACCCAAATCCACACAACGATCGAACCCCACCAAAGAGTGGGGGAGGTTTTCGAACTTGACCCACGAAGATGTTCTCATGAAAGGGCAAATCGCCCAAACCCATGTCCCAAACGCTCAAAGCAAAGACAGGAGCAACCCCATGATGAACATCACCAAGTCCGCAACCCTCGCACTCGTCGCTACGCTCAGCACCGGAGCCGCCAACGCAGACACCATCCTCTTCGCAGGAACGCAGGGCACCGTGCACGCCCTCGACACCGACACCGGTGCCATCACCTTCCGAGGCGTATGCTCCGGCCCCGTCAGCTCGATGACCGTCCACGAGAACACACTCTTCCTCGGTGACCACAACGGCAGCGTCTACACCTACGACCTCAACACAGACCTCGTCAGCGGGGCATTCTCGCTCAACAGCGACGCCAGCGCCATGGCCTGGCTCGGCGACCAACTCGTCGTCGCAGACTCCACAGGCCGCATCGACTATGTCGACCCAACAACCGGGGCCGTCGACCACAGCGTCAGCAACCTCGGTACCGATGTCACGACCATCGGCCTTGATGCCGGCGGGCTCTTCGTCGGCGGACACTCCTCGCTGGCCATGCGGGCCCACATCGGACAAGACGATTTCCTCTTCTTCGCCGCCTGCGGCTCCTTCGTCCAGTCCCTCGCATTCGACAACGACACCATGTACCTCTCCGGCATCACCTTCTTCGGGGCCGAAGAAGGCACCGTCTACCTCTTCGATAAGTACGAAGGCGGCGTCAACTACGCCGGCACCTACCCCGTCGACTCCGACGCCAACGCCACCGTCGCCATGGACGCCATGCTCTACATCGCCGGAACCGACGGCATCATCCACGAGATGGATCCCGACACCGGCATCATCGCCCGCACCTTCGAAACCGGGCTCGACATCCAGGCCATGACGCCTGAAGCCGGCATCAACGCCTGCCCCGCCGACTACGACGCCAACGGGCAGCTGAACTTCAACGATGTCTCCCGCTTCGTCGACCTCTTCGTCAACCAGCTTATCCCCGGCGATACCAACGGCGACGGTGAGTTCAACTACTTCGACATCTCCGAGTTCTTGCGTTTCTACGCCGGCGGTTGCTAAAGAACCATCATTCATCACAGCACCCATCTCCGCCCGCGTGCACCCCATCGCACGCGGGTGTTTTCTCGCGCACAGCTTCGGCAACAACCGCCACAACCCGCTGCCCGAAACGATAAATCAAGACACTCAGATCATCCCGATCCCCATCACCCCGCAGCTTCCGCTGCACCTCGTCCGGGTTCACCACCCCCCCGCGGGTTCGGACCTCAACCACACCAGCCCCATGCGCCCGCAGCACCGCCCGGACACGCTTCTCGCTCCATGCCAGAACCTCAAGCACCCGGTACCACCGCACCATCGCATGCGCCACCGTCGATTCACCGGTCACCAACCCAGTGCCTGGGTGCACCAGCGAAACACCCAGTGCATCAAGCAACACGCCAACAAGATCAGCACGCTCGACACACGCATTAAGCGTCCCCAAGACCGCACCGATCGCGTGCGCCTCCTCTGGTCGCTCAGGTTCTCCCTGAATCGAACACACCGAACCATCCACGCCAAGCATGGTCGCCCGTCGCGACGCATCGCCCGCCAGACCACCAACCCACAACACCGCCTGAGTCAAACCATGCGGCTCACTCAAGATCTCGACCTCCCCAGCAGGCAACGCGTACGCATCCACCCCGGGATTGAGCTTGATCGCACCATCACCGAACCTGTTGATAATCGCCGCCCACACACCAGGCCCGGGCTGGAAGTCTTCAATCAGGAGCGTCCGCTTCGCCCCCGCACGCCTAGCCGGATCAAGGTGGAACGCGACGGCGTCATTGGGGCAATCGGCCAACGCATCCCCGCACACAACACTGCAGCCGGGCAGATTGTGGCCATACATCACCGCTCGCCCGGGATCAGCATCAACCCCAACAACGCGCAGCCCGGCTTCGGCAAGCCCCCACGAGTCGGCCCCAATCCCGCAGCACAAATCCGCAACCAACGCCCCCTGACCGAGCACCTCAGCAAACCGACGCGCCTTGTACACGCTCGACAACGACGAACTCGCCATCTCCACACCGGCGGAATCCGCCAACAGCGTGGCCGCCCAACCCGCATCAAGCTTCAAGCCCGCCTTGCGTCGCGCCGCGCCGGCTTCCATAATCCCACGGACCTGATCGGCGTCGAAGCGCTTGCGCAGACCGGAGATGACCGAGGCACTGGCCTCAGTCGGAGCGCACGCGATCGCCTCTTGACCCTCTTGGGTCGCCAACCACCGCCATGTCTCAACCGGAATCGACATAAAAGAGGGCGGCGCACCTGTCGATACGCCGCCCTGAACAGAAATCAATACTCCAGATCAGTAGCGGTAGTGGCTGGGCTTGTACGGCCCATCGACAGGAATGTCGAGGTACTCGGCCTGATCCTTGGTCAGCTTCGTGAGCTTCACACCCAGCTGATCCAGGTGCAAACGAGCAACCTGCTCGTCGAGGTGCTTGGGAAGCACATACACCTTGTTGTCGTAGTTCTCAAGGTTCTCAGCCAGCTCAATCTGCGCGATCACCTGGTTGGTGAAGCTCGCGCTCATCACAAAGCTCGGGTGACCCGTCGCACAACCAAGGTTGAGCAGACGCCCCTCGGCCAGAACCAGGATGCTCTTGCCCTGGCTCTTGAACTCGAACTCATCGAACTGTGGCTTGATGTTGATACGCTCAACATCCGGGTCCTTCTGCAACTTCTCCATCTGAATCTCGTTATCGAAGTGGCCGATGTTGCCAACGATCGCCTTGTTCTTCATCCGCTTCATCGATTCGAGCGTGATGATGTCCTTGTTGCCCGTGGTGGTGATGAAGATGTCCGCGGTCTCGACCACATCATCGAGCGTGAGGACCTGGTAGCCCTCCATCGCCGCCTGCAACGCACAGATCGGATCGATCTCCGTCACGATCACGCGGCAACCCTGGCCCTTAAGCGACTGGCAGCAGCCCTTACCGACATCACCGTAACCACAAACCACGGCGACCTTGCCCGAGAGCATCACATCGCTGGCGCGGTTGAGCCCGTCGATCAGCGAGTGACGACAGCCGTAGACATTGTCGAACTTGCTCTTGGTGACCGAGTCGTTGACATTGATCGCTGGGAAAGGCAGCTTGCCGGCATTGGCCAGCTGGTACAGACGGTGCACGCCCGTAGTGGTCTCTTCCGAGATGCCTCGGATCGCGGGGGTCGCCTTGGTGAACCAACCCGGGTTGTTCTCGATGGTGTCGCTGATCGTCGCGAGCACATGCTTCCACTCTTCCGGATCATTCTCAGGATCAAACGCCGGCACCACGCCGGTGGTCTCGTAGTCGAGGCCGTTGATCATGAACAGCGACGCATCGCCGCCATCGTCAACGATCTGATCAGGACCGGTGCCGTCAGGCCATGTCAGGGCCTGCTTGGTGCACCACCAGTATTCCTCAAGCGTCTCGCCCTTCCACGCAAAGACCGGCACGCCCTTGGGCGAATCCGGTGTCCCGCCCGATTCGGGGCGGCCCACAACGATCGCCGCGGCCGCGAAGTCCTGGGTCGAGAAGATGTTGCACGAACACCAGCGAACATCGGCACCCAACGCCGTCAGCGTCTCGATGAGCACGCCGGTCTGGATGGTCATGTGCAGCGAGCCCATGATCTTGAGACCTTTGAGTGGTTTTTTGTCGCCGTACTGCTTACGCAAGGCCATCAGGCCGGGCATCTCGTGCTCAGCCAGTCGCAGTTCCTTGCGTCCATGCTCGGCCTCGCCCAGGTCCCTGACCTTGAACTGGATGCCGTTGATCTCGTCTGCTTGCAGTGCGCTCTTTGTCGCGGTCGCGGTCATGTGGAAATCCCTTTTGTACGGGGCCCGCAGGCCCTTCTTCCGTGTCTGTACTGTGCTCTAAACCTGCGCCACCGCTGCGAACAGCGATGGGCCCGATGCTTCCACCCCGGGGCGAAGCTTGTGTGTTCGTACTGATTTGAAACCGGCATCGGAAAACATCTGATCCCGCTCAACATCGGTGAAACCCATGTGCAGATGCCCCATCGCGTGCTTGTATTCGATGCGGTCATGCTCGCACATATCGACGACCAACAGCATCCCACCGCCGTGATCCGTTCGAAGCACGCGACGAATCTCACGAAGCGCCGCACCAGGATCGTCAATATGGTGCAAGACCAGCACGCACGCGGCCGCATCAACACTCGCGTCCGGAATCGGAAGCTGTGAGAGATCCGCTTCCACAAACCGAATCCGCTCGTCCGACCCGCCATGCTCAAGCAGACGCGATCGGGCCGCATCAAGCATCTCAGGTGAGCGATCAATTGCGATCACTTCACGGACCCAGGGTGAGAGCAGCTCGGTCGCGTTGCCCGTCCCACACCCAAGATCCGCAATGACCCATTCGGGGTTCACAAATCCAAGCAACGCGTGCTCGGTGAAGCCACTCCCAAAGAGCTGGCTACGGATATCGTCCCACGCACCAGCCACTCGGCCGAAGTACGCCTCCGAATCCGTCATCCGCTCGGCAAGAACCGACGAAAGACGACGATCGTCCTCGGCCAGCGTGGCGTCGTCGCCCATCTGATTCCGAATCGTTACCCAGAGTGTCCGGTGCTCGTGAGGCAGATCATCGATCACCACACGGTAATACGATGCAGGCCCCGCCGAGCGCTTGAAAACCCAACCGCCATCGCTCAGCACCCGAAGATGACGCGAGCCAGACGACTGGGGGATCTGCAGCACCTTGACCAGCTCACCCACCGAAAGCTCATGCTGTTCCAACACCCGAAGCATGCGTAAACGCACACCATCGCCAAGCTGAGTGAGCAGGTCAACGGTGTCTTGGCTACTGATTGGAGCGTGGGGGGGCTTGTGCATATTCGATTATCCGCAAATACGGATAAAGGGTACAGCCCCGCACCTTTCAGATCAAGCAATCGTGATTAAAATTCGGGTGTCAACGCGAGCGATGGACCAGGGATCATCCCAAGCCCTTGGAGGCGTGTATTGATCGCTTGATTTGTGCGATCAAACCACAACGCGTAACGCAGGTTCCGAACTTCAAGGTCGGTGTTATCAATCGCCCGGGCAAAATCGGCCATGGCGATATACGGCTCAGGAGATGTGCCGCGGGCTTGGACAATCGCCAGTTGAAACGCCTCATTGGCCTCATCAAGCAGGCCCGCCTGCTGGGCATACCGCCCCATACGCAGGTACCCCGACCCATCCGGCCCTTCCTCGGCGGTGCGACGCATAAGGTCCATCAAAGCGTCCTGATCACCCGAAGCAACCAATGCACCCGCCAGCGCTTCGATGTACTCGACATTGCCCGGCTGCAAATCGTGGGCAACCCGCAGATGCCCAACCGCATCACGATACAGCCCAAGCTGCATTTCGACCTGACCAAGGCGGTATTCAGCCAAAGCACTCTGAGGGCGCCGGTCAACATACTCGCTCCACAGCGCGTACGCCTCGTCCCAGTCCCCCTCATCCTCAGCAACCGCGGCACGAATATGCAGATCGTTCAATGCCAGTGTTCGCTTGACCTTGCCCGCCGTACTACAGCCGCCGAGACCGAAGCCAACACCCATCGCAAGCACCAATATCGCTGTACCCATACGCTTCATGCTTCAACCTCCGATCGCCCACGAATCCCTGTTGGGGCGTCTTCACCACATCGTAGGGTCGACGCTCCGGCCATACCATGCACCATGGCGCAAACCGTCGTGCTCTTGCACACCCAACCCGGCAAACCCGACCACTACGACTGGCTGATCGACCAGCCGCAACTTGAGAAGGAACACCGCCTTCTCACTTTTCGAGTCGCTGCCCGCCCAGACCAGCACAGAACATTCATCGCGGAGAAAGCCGCCAACCACCGGGCAATTTATCTCCACTACCAAGGCCCCCTCACCCAGGACCGGGGTGAAGTCACCCGAGTCGCTTGCGGGACCATAGATGATCTCCGCAACGACACTCATCAGATTACCGGGATCATCGACTGGGGAAATGGCCCGGAAAGTTTCCTAGCGACCCCATTGGCCACAGCAGCAAATCAATGGCAGTTTCGAATCTCACCCCTCGAGTACCACTAGACGAAACTGTCGCTATCTGTTAGTGTATATACAGGTCATCGAACCCAAAGGAGCCCGATCATGAGGGGACCGCGACGACATCCATTGCCACCCGGTTACTCAGGCCCGCCACCAACGCCGCCCGAAGACGAGAAGCCCGACAATCAGCAAGCCGAAGGTGAGATGTCACTCGACGACACCCTCCCCCTCGATCTGAGCGAGCACGCAACCCCCGCAGCGAGCATCCAGTCCGAGCAGGGCTCCAAGATCCGAACTTTTCAGCAAAAGCTCAACAACTCAAAGCACGAAGACACCTGGAACCGCACACCGAATGTCACCGGCACCGGCGCCATTCATGTCAAGAGCTTCCACTGCAAGCTCACGGGCGACTCACTGACCTTCCTCGATCAACAAATCAATGAATGGCTCGATGCACACCCGCAGTACGAAGTCAAGATGGTCACCACCGGCATCGGGACTTGGACAGGCAAGCTCAAAGAGCCCAACCTGATTGTGAATGTATGGGTCTGATCCGAGATGCGCTGGGATACGCAACTACCACCCAGATTTTTCCTCCTGCGATGCCTGATCATCGCCTGCGCGATCGTTTCGCTCGCATGGGCACCCGACACATCGAATCAATCTGACACCCCACCAACCCTCGAACTGCCGGATTTCCATGCGCTCCAGCAGGGAACGGTCACACGCATCCTCGATGAGAACACCCTGCTCATCAGCGTCGAAGGCCGCACCCTCCGGTACGACATGCTCGGCATCGCCAGCATCCCAACCCGAGACAAACCAAACATCGCCCTGGCCAGAGATGCACTCAACCGCATGATGCTCGGCGAAACTGTCGCGATCGAACACGACCCGCGCGGCGAACGCAACGCCGCCAACCGGCTCGCAGCATATTTCTACAGACAACCGGACCACCTGCCCATCAACCTCGAACTCATCCGTGAGGGGTACACACGCCACAGCGCCGCAGGCATGTCCAAGCACCGCAGCGTCTTCAACTACTACGAATCCCAAGCCCGGCAACTCGAACGCGGAATCTGGGCTCCATCCACCGCACAACTCGTACCGACACCCCCACAAACCGAACCTGATCAGCCCACGAAATCTGAACCCAACCCAACCACGCCAGCCACAACAACCAACAGCACGGTCTACATCACGGCCTACGGCTCACGCTACCACCGCAAAGACTGCCCACACCTCACCGACACCGCACGACCCACAACACGGGACAAAGTCAAAAACACCCACAAACCCTGCAAAACATGCAAACCCGATGATTGACCCCAATCCAATCGCCTCGCCTCGCCCAAGACAACAAAACGCAATCACCGAATACCGAGACGCTGCGTGATCCGCTCAAACTCACTCTGCGCCTCATCAGTATCACGCAGCGTATCCATCACAACCTCACGAAGAAAAGTCGTGACCCGCCGCTTTACCAACTGCACCGCAGCCGCCGCGTCCGCGGCATTGCGAAACCCAAGCCGTGGCGCCAACTCCGAATACGCCGTCGCCGTAGTGGCGTTGATCACAGGGTGATAGATCCGATCACAGAACGCCTCCCAATGACCATCCCGCCCGGAACTACGAAAGTACGCCTCACAGCGACGAACCGCCTCCTCAAGCTGTGCCGTCGCCCACCGTTGCTCAAACAACTCATCGGGATGCTGCTCCGAATCATACGATTCCTCAATGCCTCCGAAATCCAGATGAACCCGCGTTTGTTTCCCGCGTGATTCTTCCGCTCGGTGCTCATCAACCAGATGGTTCTTCAGTGATCTCAGAATCAACGAACGCAGACGCCCACGCTCCGCATCAAAACGCTCAAACAACTTCCCATTCAGGACCTTTTTGTGGAAAAACGACTGGGTCAGCTCAGCCGCCGATTCCTGCCCATGCCCATTGCGACGCAGATACGCATACACCGCAGGCCAGTAAATCCGCATCAGCTCCTCAATCGCCTTTGCGGAATGTCGCTCATCATGAAGCGCACCGATAAGCGTGTATGATGTTTGGGTAAACCGCGCATGTGTGCGAGTAAGTGTCAATACTGCCCCCTCAAAATAATTACGAACACGCGGCTATATCGCAAATAAGCCCCCGTATTCACAGCGGAGAACATACCAGATGAATGATGAGTCTGCGCAAAGACTTGCTCAGATTATATTCTGTGATGATCAAGAGGACGGCGACTCCGCCTTCCCCGCTCTTCCTGGTTATGAGCTCCACAGCGTGATCGGGCAAGGCGGTGGCGGAGTCGTATACGAGGGAAGCGTCAAAGCCACCGCTCGCCCGGTCGCCGTCAAAGTGCTCCACCCACGCACCACCAGCAGCGTCAGCCACGCACTCAACGAACTCGACCGCCTCGCCGCGGTCAGATCCCCCGTCGTACCCCATGTCTTCGAGCACGGCTGGCTCGGAGACAAGCTCTACATCGTCACCGAACTGATCCAAGGACAAAGCCCAACCGATTACGCAAGGAACCGAACACTCAAACAAAAGGTCGCGCTCCTGGCCAGCATCGCAGACGCAGTCAGCACGCTCACCGCCCGGGGCATCATCCACCGCGACCTCAAGCCATCCAACATCGTCATCACTCCAGAAGGCAACCCCGTCATCCTCGACCTGGGCATCGCCACCATCATGGCCAACACCGCGACCGAGGGGGATGCCCCTGCCCAAAGGCAGGGGCATGAAGCGGTTGTTGGTACGGCCGCATACATGTCGCCCGAACAGGCCATGGGCCGCAACGATGAGGTCTCCACCCAGTGGGATGTCTACGCCCTGGGGGCACTCGGATACAAGATCCTCACGGGCTCCACACCCCACGGCGACACCCCAACCGTCACCGCCGCACTCGATGCCTCCGCCAGCAAACCCATCATCCTACCCCGCACACTCAACCCCGCCCTCCCCAAACGCCTCGAGACCATCCTCCTCACCGCCTGCGCCCACGACCCCGAGCAACGCTACGAAAACCCACAGCAACTCCGCGACGACCTCAACCGCTGGCTGAACCGCGAACCCATCGTCGCCGGAAAACAATCCACATGGTCCAAACTTCTCCGCTTCTCCGCTCGCCACCCCCTGGCAATGACCAGCACAGGCATGCTACTCATCGTCATGTTCATGGCCGCAACACTCTCCGCCCTTGTCTGGTGGCAGGGATTCCTCCCATATCGATTCGGTACCTTTGGCACCTCCTCCAAAGGCACAGTCACCTCACTCTACAGCAGAATCGGACGCATCCTCTACACATGGGAGTCCCGCGAACCGAACGGCATTAAGTTCCCAGGCCGCCTCCTCAAATACAACAACCAAAACTACGCAATACTCGGCTTCGCAACCCCCGAACTCCACGGCGCAGAGGGCCTCGTCGCCTACCGCGTCGGACACTATGACGAATCCGCATGGACCGCCACACAACACATCCCCGCAGAACTACGTTACGCAGCGAGATTCACCCCGCCGCCCGACAACTTCAACTTCATGAAACTCGAGTTCATCGATGTATTTCCAGACTCACCCGGACCAGAACTTGTGTCAACCCACAACTACACACCAAACTCACCCTCGGTGATACAGATCCACCGCCCAGATGGAATGCTCCTCTGCGAGTACTACCACGACGGCTATATCAGTTCGATCAACTTTGAGCCAACCCATGGCATCATGTACGCAGCAGCCGAAAACAGCGATGGGACCTGGCAGGATAGAGGATTGAAAGAACTCCCAACCGCCAAATACCCGTATGTGGTCTTCGCATTCACACCCAAAATCGGCGACATACAACAGGTAATCCAACATCCCGGACTCGACTATGGCACACCACCACGCTGGTACAAATGCCTACTGCCCAGCGAGGCCTACGGAACGGTCCGCAAGAACACCGTCCAGGTCGGAATCGATTTCAAAGAAGCCCACTTCAGCGAAGACAGACTCGTTGGCAACTTCGAGATCCAACTCGGCGCAGGCACCATACCAGGCACCGATGGCCAGGTGAACCTCATCGTTTCCCCAGAGGGTGAAATCCTCAGATCATGGGCCAACGACTCATGGACCGGTACCGAGCACGGCTGGACCTCCGACATCTTCACACTTGGCGATCTGCCCCCCCGAGTCGTGCCCCGTAAGTACGAGCCGTCTGAATCATTGCCCGCGTCGCCCCCTCCGCCCGAGTCCCAAACACCCTGACGCCATTTATCTGCCCCGACCCGCCCCGTTCTGCCGATACACACTCCCATGTGTGGAATCGCCGCGATCTTCAATCTCGACCACTCCCAACACCCCGTCCCACGCCCGCTCATCGAGCGCATGCGTGACCGCCTGACCCACCGCGGGCCAGACGACGCCGGGCTCTGGGAAGGCCCACAAGGGAGCATCGCCCACCGACGCCTGACCGTCATCGACCCAACACCCGCCGGGCACCAGCCCTTCGTCTCCCCTGACGAACGCTACATCCTCGCCTACAACGGCGAGCTCTACAACGACCACGACCTCCGCGCCGAACTCGCCTCAATGGGCATCACCTTCCGCACCAGCTGCGACACCGAAACCCTGCTCCACGCCCTCATCACCTGGGGCGACGAGGCCATCGACAAGCTCCGGGGCATGTTCGCCTTCACCTTCCTCGACACCCAGACCAACACCCTCACGCTGGCCCGCGACCCGATGGGCATCAAACCCCTGTACCACAGCACGATCCAAACCGACACCGGGCGGCAGCTCGCCATCGCCTCCGAGATCCCCGCACTCCTCCAGAACCCCGCCGTCACCCGCACGCCCGACCCGGTCACACTCAGCGCCTACCTCTCCTCAATACGCACAACACTCGGCGATCGCACCATGTTCGCCTCCATCAAGACCCTCCAACCCGGCGACTGGATCACCATCCAACTCGACCAGACGCAGGATGCCACCCACCGGAACTGGTGGAATATCGCCCGACGCAAACCCACGCAAGGGCTACGCCAGACCATCGAAGACAGCATCCACCGCCACCTGCGCACCGATGTGCCCATGTGCGCCCTGCTCTCGGGCGGGCTCGACTCCGCCATCACCACATCCCTGGCCATGAAATCCCTCGGCACGCTCAACACCTACTGCGCCGGCGCCCGCAGCGAGGGATTCGCCGACGATTTCACCTTCGCCCGCCAGATGGCCGAGCACATCGACGCCAACCACCACGAGGTCGAAATCACCCAAGCCCTGTTCACCCAGCGCCTCCCCGAAATGGTCAACCGCCTCGGCAACCCCATGAGCACACCAAACGAGGTCGCGATCTTCGAAGTCGCCTCGGCCCTGCGTGCCCAGGGCCACATCGTCACGATCTCCGGCGAGGGGGCCGACGAACTCTTCGCCGGCTACGCACCCATCATGCAACAGTGCGCCGCCCATGTCGCAACACTCACCGACCCAGACCATGACCCCGACGGCGGCCTCTTCCACCTCCAGGCCAATGCCTGGATCTCCGATGAGCTCAAACCTGCCGTCCTCAACCAGACGCACCTCGCCCAAGCCGACTATGACGAGCACCTGCGCCGGTATTACCGAGAAACTTTCACCGCCCTGCACGCCAAAGCGCCAACCGACTCACCCCTCCAGGCACACCTCCAGTTCCAACGCCGCATGAACCTGCCCAACCTGCTCCAACGCCTCGACACCGCCACCATGCTGGCGGGAGTCGAGGGCCGCACCCCATTCGCCGACATCGAGGTCGCCATCGCCGCCAACGCACTACCGATGGATCAGAAATACCGCCACGACCAGCACAACCCGGGAACCAAAATCGCCCTGCGCAACGCCTTTGCCCATGACCTGCCAGACCCGATCGCACACCGTCCCAAAGCCAGCTTCCCACTCCCCTTCCAGCAATGGCTCATGCCGTTCAGCGCCACGCTTCAGGCATCGCCATTCGCCCGCCAGTACTTCACCGAGGAATCAATCACGCTGGTAGCATCAGAACCCAACAAGTACTGGCACATGGCATGGCCCATGATCAACCTTTCCCTCTGGGGCCAGGCATGGGTCATCAACGACCCCGTCGAGCCCGAGCAACTCAGACACACCACCGCATCATGCTGATCAAGATCCTGCTCCTGCACTACCTCATCATGAGCATCGTCTCCGCGGCCATGCACGCAGCCGATAAACGCAGAGCAATCAAAGCCCGCCGAAGAATACCCGAACGATCACTCCACTCAATGGAACTCGTCGGCGGCTGGCCGGGCGCGATCATGATGACACGCATGATCAGGCACAAAACCAGCAAGCCCAGCTACATGTGGACGCTCTACGCCATCGCCGCACTCCACATCGTCGCCATCATGCTGCTGATGTGGTGGGGGACCCGCTAGTCCTCAACACCCTGCTCCAAAACCCAACGCACCGCACGCACATACTCACGCGTACCCACCTTCCCACTCGGCAATGCATGCCCCACGCTGGGCAACAGACGCACCTGAACCGCCGCACCGGCATCCTCAAAGTCACGCCGAGCATCGTTGTATGTCCGCTTCCAAGGATCCCGCGCCCCCGTCATCAAGTAGAACGGGGCCGGCGTCTGCGCCGCTTCGGCAATCTGGGCCTCATAATGACCACAGATCGGGACCACACCAGCAAACAACTCCGGCTGCGTCTGCCCCATGATCAACGCGATATTCGCGCCTTGCGAGAAACCGACCAAGATCACCCGCGCTGGATCAGCACCGTGCTCTTCGATGGCCCAATCAATCAGATGATTCACAAACCACGATGACTCATCGCGGTAAGTCCACGAGAACCCCGCACCCGCCGGGCGTAGAGCATCCGGGCAAACCAGAATCATCCCCTCAAGCTCCGCGGTTTCTCGGAGCGCGTCATACATCGACTCCCCATCCATGCCCGTCCCATGCAACGCGACGATCAACGCCCGCGACTCGGTCGCAGCAGCGGGGGGCACATACACCTTCGGCTCATGCCGCCTCGCCTCAACCTGAAACGCATCCATGCGGGCCTTGGCGGCGGAACGAACAAGCTCAAGAACCGCCTTGAAATCTTCACGATCACGCACAGAATCGAGGTCCGCGTTCTGTTCAAACGAAGCAATCCCGGTGAACCCCAGATCGGCGCTCTGCTGGAGCTGCAAGATGGCCGCATCAAGTTGACCGAGCTTGGCGTACAACGCGCCACGATTGAAATGCCAAGTCGCGGATTCAGGATACCGCTCACTGATCAACTCGGCAACACGCAACGCCTGCTCGTACTTGCCCGACGCGTACATCCGGTCATACCGATCGAGCAACGCCTGATCACTCTGAGCAAAGGTCACAGAAGGAGATACAACCAGCAACAGAATGATCAACAGTCGGGCCATAGCACCAGTGTACCCGATCAACAAGGATTCTCATGCTCCCGAATCAAAACCGGGAGCCCCCGGACGACGGCATCAGCGAGATTCCGCAACGCGTGCTCAAAGTTCGCCAGAAACTGCGACTCAGGCGCGGGATGATCATAGTGATCAGTGATCGACCGAAGAGCAATCACCGGGATATCCGAGAGATTCGCGGTCCAGGCAATACTCGCGGTCTCCATATCCTTCACCGTAACATTGTGACTGCTGAAGAACGCCAGTTCCTGATCGAGTGTGTCGAGCGCATTCCCGGTCGAGATCGTCGCGATATTCGCACCAAAGGCCTCAGCAAGCCGTGGTGTCGCGTGCAGCGTTTCCGGGCCATGCGCATACGCCGCAAACTCCGGCAATGGAATGCGACGATCATGATGAAACGCACAATCAATCAAGAGGACCTGCCCAACAGAAGTCGCGCCGGAGCACCCTCCCGCGGCACCCGCAATCAGAATTAAGCACGGGTCCAGCTTCTCTACAATAAGACTCGTCGCCAGCGTTGCCGGGGTTGTGCCGATCAAGTCCGCACCCGTGCGGGGATCATGCCCATTGGTCACCAGCTTGACCGCCCGCCCCTCGACCGTCCCGCTCCACAAACGAGGAGGGAGTGAACTCGGCCAAGGAATCTGGTCCGGGACCAAGCCCAACGCGCCAATGATCGCGTCCGCCTCGCCCTGCATCGCACACAGGATCACCGCAGGTTTTTTGTGCTTCTCGCTCATGCGATGAGCATAGGGGGCTCGCAAGCGATCCGCATACAGAAGCGCAAAGAGCCATAACAGCGATCGACAAGAAGTGATTATCAAACAACGCCCGGCCCTGTTAGAATCCCCACATGCGCCATCGATCGATCCTCTTCTGCGGCTTCAGCGTCATCGTGCTCTTCATCTGCGCCTGCCGTCCCACGGGGGCGCAACAGCCCTCAAGCATGTCACCCAGAGTCGAACACCTCATCCTGAACGCCAATCATGGCGACGGGGCATCGATGTATGAGCTCGGACGCTGCTTTCAACTCGGCGAGGGTATCGAGCAGGACATAGCGATCGCAATCGAGTGGTACACCAAGGCCACAGGAAGAGGCATCGACCTCGCCGCACTGGAACTTGGCAACATGTACTTCCTCGGCGAAACAGTCGAACAAAGCTCATCCCGAGCCTTCAAATGGTTCTTGAGAGCCGCTGAACTCGGCAACACACAGGGCATGCTCAACACCGGCGTGGCCTACGCGACCGGCGATGGAGTTAAACAGGACGACCAGAAGGCCATGGAATGGTACCTGCTCGCCGCCGAGAAAGAAGACATCTACGCCATGCACAACATCGGCTGGATGTACGCCCAAGGCCAGGGCGTCGTAGCCGATCAAACCACCGCAGCAGAATGGATGCGCAAGTCAGCCCGTCTCCACTACACCCCCGCACAGGACTGGCTTGCCGAGCGCGGGCTCGAGTGGTAATCATCACCTATCCAACAGAGCCGCACGGACGCTCCAACACAAAACGCGTTACGCATCATCCGACGGCACGCTTTGGCCAGGATCTGATTCCGCACGCCGGATACGTACCTTTGTCACAAGCTCTGATCGAACAGGCATCCCCGGGCCGTACTCAAACCCGAGCGTTGTCGTGATCTCGTAATCGTGCTCGATCAACTCAAAGCTCTTGGGGTTGTGCTTCGACCGGGTATGCCCAGTAACACGGATCTTCGCAGGACTGCTGATCCCCGGCATATCGCCCTCGCCCGACACATCAATCTCGGCTTCAGCCCGCACAGAATCACCAGCACCATCAGTCACATAATCAATGAGCGTCGCATCACCGATCTGCACCCCGTTGGAATACGGCAGCAGCATGAAAGACCGTGGCTGCTCAGGCGAGGCATCACCCTGAAAGAGCATGAACGGCGCAAACGGGACGGTCAGAAACGGAGGGCTGATCGTTTGACCAAACGCGCTGGTCCCACGCTCCTTCACCAGCTCGTCCGAGGGCTTGAGCACACGATCATGCAGATCGTAAGTGAGCGTATAAGTTAGCCCGACCAACGGCCGCAACACGCCCTCGAGCACATTCGCCGGGTCAACCGGCTCATCGCTGTCAAACCCCATGTCCCCGATCGGCGTATCAGGGATGCGGATATCAATCGAGTGAAAGGTCACCCGGATGACCCCATCACTCACATCTTCGATCGTCATGCTGATATGTGCCAACGAGCTGCGCGAAGTCTGCGGCGATGCTGTATCCTTGCCATAGACGAGTTCGGTATTCTCAATCGTCCAGTCATACCGCTGGGCACTGGCCAAACCGCCCAAGCATGTGAGCACAAAGCAAACAGCAACTCGAATCATCGTTCCGCTCCATTCAAAGAAAGTTGAATGCGAGTATACAGGAAACACAAGCGAAATGATGGTCTGAGAACCAAGAGACCCAACTCGACCGACCAACCTCCGTCCTATGGCCCCCTCAAATCCCATATATAACTTCTCAAACTGAACCAGGAGTGATCTGATGCTCTACGCATTCTTCATCAGTCTGGGCATCGCGTGCGGCGCGGTGCTCGGTGGGTCACTCGTGCTCCACACGCTCGCGATGCTCGGGTCGCCCGGGAAACGCGTGCTCGGGGCCTGCAGCCGTGCGCCGATCTTGGACCTCATCGTGGCCTGGTTCACCATTGTCCCGGCGATCGCGATGACCATCGCGTTCGCCTGGGTCGGGCTCGGAGGGGCGATTCTCGGCCAGATGCTCGGGCTCACACTCTGGTGCTGGGGCCACGAGATCACCCATCGCAAGGCCGTCAAGGGCGCTCGGATTGTGACCGTGCTGAATCGAGTCGTCGGGCGTCCGAGGAATCACCTCGCGCTGTGGGTGACCTCGATCGCGGTTCCGGTATTCTGGGTGGTTCGGATCGGCGAATGGATCGTGTACCCGCCGTTGATCGTGCTGGTTCGGTTTCCACACTACCCGATGGGTGAGTGGGTCAATGTGTCACGCCACAAGTTTGACGGGCTGGTTGGGCACGACCTGATCTGGTGCCTGTACTGCGACTGGATGACGGGGGTGTGGTCACTGGGTTCAGAGATGCTTAGGAATGTGGAGTCTTTCTGGTGTCCGATCCGGTTTCTGGATGACAAGAAGTGCGCGAACTGCTCGGTTGATTTTCCGGATGTGTTCAAGGGATGGACACCGGCCGACGGGACCATGGACGATGTGGCCCGCCTGCTCTCGGAGAAGTATGAAGGTCAGGATAAGGACGCGCGAAACTCCTGGTTTGGACATCCCGGGCGGATCCAGCTCACTGTCGAGGGTGACTCGATCGAATCGTGACCTCGGCTGGCCCTGATAGACGGGTGTTTATCGGCATCGTGATAATTGATGCGAATGGGTGAAACACCTCTGGGTTTATTGCGAATACTTTGGCGAGCCACTCGGTTCATCTCGTGTCTCGGGGTATTCGGTGTTTTTGTCCCATAAACCCTTTCGGACTTGTCAGAGGAGAATTGAAGATGTTTACCAAATCGACCGCTGTCGCTGCGCTCGCGCTCAGCGCTGGTTTCGCTGTGGCTGCCCCCATCGAGTCGACCCAGATCGACCGCAGCTCGTATGAGGTGTACTCGGCGCATGCCGAAACCCTGCGTGGCGCTGGGCCTTTCACCATGTACTCGGATATCGAGGCGGGGCCCGACGGCTATGTCTCGTTCCCCGATACCGCGATTGATGCCAATGGCGAGCTCGAGGTTGCCGGCACAGCGGATTACACCTCGGTGAGTGCTGGCGATATCGCCCTGGACCAGTTTGTCTTTGTTGGTGGCGTGGATCAGGCCGGTGGCGTGATGTTCATCGACTTCTACAACAGCGCTGGTGATTACATCGATGGCTTTGGTGTGCAGCTGGCAGAGGAAGGCAACTTCATCTGGACGATCGATCTGAGCGAGACCGTGATGGTTGCCAGCTCGGGCTTTGTGCAGATGAGCATTGATGATGAGGACCTTGCCGGGGCAGGCTCGACCGCTGCCGGGCGTTGGTTCCTTGGGAACAACGGCGCCACCGTCGGCGATGCGGGCCTTGCCGAGGGCGATCCCGATTTCAACTTCGCTTTCGAACTGAACAGCAATGTCCCCGCGCCGGGAGCGATGGCGCTGCTGGGATTCGGCGGGCTTTGCGCCAGCCGGCGTCGTCGTTGAGCCAGTCTGCCGCTTCACCTCCGCTTCAAGAAGCGGCTCAGTGTGGTATGCGATGATTCTCTCTTCACACCCTGCCCGTTTGGGCGGGGTGCTTTTGTTTGCAGCGGAAGATCTGCGTCGTGACTTTGCTGTTGGCGGTGCTGTGGCGGTGAGTGCCGTGAGTTTGTTTGCGGCTTTGCGGACAGATTCGGCATCCCGGTGGCTTTCCATCGGCTGACGGGTTACGGCGGTGAGTGCGGCCTTGGCTCTGGGCGCTGCGTCGGTGGTGATCAGCTCGTCGCGGGCGGTGGCGATGCTTTGGAAGCAGCGTCGGGCGATCTCGTATTCTTCGGATTGGAGTAGTTGCTCGAGTTGGTTGAGCGAGAGCTGGTGGTAGTCGCAGAGGTCGAGTATCGAAATGGCGGGATCGAGCAGGTCGTGCATCAGTGCGTTGGTGATGCGTGGGGCCTTGTCCTCGGCTTTGGGTGCGGGCGGCTCGGGCGGTACCGGCTGCACGCGAGGCGGGTTGTCTTGCGCGGGGATGGTTTCGTTGAAGTCGTATGCTGCGAATCGGTTTGTGGTCATCATGCGGGAATTTTGACCGATCTGATTCGCGGCTCAAGTGAAAAGCTGTGGAGTGACCACACATAGCGCACAGGGTGTGTCACTGTGGTGCAAATTTTTGGAGATGCGGTATGAGGAGGCCCCTCCGACCCGCGAGGGCGCGGGGTGGGAGGGTTGGGCGAGACGCCTGTGCCACTGGGTTTTGGTGGTTGAGGGCGGTTGGTGGGAGGTGACGGGGGTGGGTGGTACCGATCCCGAAGGAGCCACCTGCTCGCAGGCTCAGTTCAACCCGTCCGACGACGCCTTGTGAATATCAGGCTTGCGATGCAAAGTGGAGCACACACGCCCGGTGTTGGGATCACGATGCTCGCCGCGTGCTGTGTTCGGATCGTCAGGGTGCTGCCGGGGCCGAATATTGCCTCCGGCGCGTTCTGGGTGTCGTCGAAGGACTCGTAGAACTCGACCCGGAGGGCGTTCTCGCCCTCGCCGAATCCGATCGCGGGGGTATCGCCGTTTGGAAGGGCGATGATTCCTCCTGAGGAATATTGGTGGTTCGTCACTGGGAAGTCATCGCCGGCCGCGAACTGCAGATTGAGTTCGCTGCCGAAACGGATCACGGCATCCGAAGCCCAGCTTGATCCGACGGTGCTGAGGTTGATATCCCACCCGATGCCGATGATCGCGTTGCTGTCGAGGGGCGGTGCGTCAATACCTTCCTTGGGTTGATGCATGATGGTGAAAAACGAGTTATCTGGATCGCCGAATGCATCTACGGAACTGAAGCCGGAGATATCGATGGAGTACACCCATATGCCGTTGGTTGCAGCGTCGGCTTCTGAGTGGAGTAATGCGTTGACCGTGGAAGCGGCCGCGGTTCCAGAGGTCGCGATGAAGGCCATGCTGCATACGGTGGGTCTGATCATTGAGACGCTCCTTCTGCTCCGAGTTTACAGGAGCGGAGCCAGTTCGCGGCAGTCGAATGTTGGATTTGGTTGCGTTGCAGGGGCAGCGGGAGGGCGAGATAGGGGATTGGGGCGGCCTGGGTGAGTTCTTGGCGGTTGGGCGAGGGCCTGCTTCAGGCTGCGCCGTAAGCAGGGCACCCCTGTTTAAGAGGGGGGCACCCGGTGTGGATGGGTCGGGGGGCTTTGTCACCTGCATGGCACCCGGCACATCAGATGGAACGGATTGGGCGTATGATGATCCCGAGGCGATCTGATCGGACGCCTCGTAGATTCCTGCGGCGTTGATTTGATTCGCCGCTTTTTCTGGCGCGTTGTTTCTGTTGATGCGGTTGCCAAAGAAGGACGGCAAAGACTGAGAGGGCCACTCCGTGTCAACGCTGAGCATCTTCCTGATTGCGTCTGGGGTTGCATTGGTCATGGTTGGTGCGCACTTTGTGCTGATCCTTGCCATCCGGCCGAGCAAAAAGGAGCGGGGGACGAGGGATGACGAAGATGCATGATCTGCTGCCCGTGGAACGCTTCGCCGAGGCGCTCGACCGGGAGGATTACGCCACGGCTCGGTCGCTGCTCGGCCCGGGGTGCGTCTATGCCCTGCGCGGGGTGCACCACGCGGGTCCCGAAGCGATCATCGCGAGCTACCGGGGGAATGGGGATGAGGCGGGGCGACGGTTTGATTCGATCGCGTACGGCTCAGATGTTCGGGCGGCGGATGATGGGCGGGCGGTGATCTCGTTCTGGGATGAGATCACGCATCGGGGGCGGGTGCATCGGCATGCGTGTGAGCAATGGGTGCGGGTGGAGGAGGGGGTGATCGTGGAGATTGAGCACCGGGATCTGGAGGGGGAGGTTGAGGAGTTGGAGGCGTTTAAGGCCTGGTGTTTTGGGGAGGAATGAGGTGCTATAGAAGTGGGTGCCCTGCTTACGCGCAGCTTAAGCAGGATCGTTATACTTCACTTGTGAAACGGATCAATGACCCCAATCACGCGAGATACATCACCTTTTCAACATATCAGCGACTCAATCTGTTCAGCACAGAAGCGCTTCGAGATGCGTTCGTGGATCAACTCCGCCTTACACGAGATCGCCATGACTTTCTGCTTTATGCGTGGGTTCTCATGCCCAATCACGCGCATCTGTTCATGCGTGCGCCGCATGATGGGATCGTGAGCGATATTCTGAAGACATTGAAACTCGGCCTATCGAAACGGGTCATTCACCGCTGGGTGCAGCTCGACGCTCCGATCCTCGATCGGCTCAGGGATGCAAAGGGAGCGTACCGATTCTGGCAGCGGGGAGGTGGGTACGATCGGAACATCTACTCGGACGCCGAGTTCAACGAGAAGATCGGATACATCCACATGAATCCGGTTCGAGCAGGCTTGGCGAGAACGCCCTTGGATTGGGCGTGGAGTTCTGCGAGGTGGTGGAGTGGGGAGCGTGAGGGGCAAGTGGCGTGTGATCAGCGTGAAGCGGGGCGGCCTGGCTGAGTTCTTGGCGGCTGGGCGAGGGCCTGCTTAAGGCTGCGCCGTAAGCAGGGCACCCCTGTTTAAGAGGGGGGCACCCGGCGCCGTAAGCAGGGCACCCAGTTCAAGAGTGGGGCAGCCGGCGTGGATGGGTCGGGGGCTTTGTCACCTGCATGGCGACCGGCGCATTGCTTGTCGTCAGTTGATTCTTGTATACTCGTCAGCATGATACGACTCACGCTGATTTCGCTCATCGTTTTCGTTGTTCTCGCACCGGTGGTGACTGCGGAACCCGTACGCGTTGCTGTCTGTCAGACGCTGTGTATCGATAGCGACAAGGATGGCAACCTGCTGCGGATTGAGAATGCGATTGAGAAAGCCGCGGAGCGAGGCGCGCAGCTTGCCGCCTTCCCGGAGTGTGCCGTGCTCGGGTGGGTCAATCCTGAAGCGCATCAGCTCGCGGACCCAATCCCGGGCCCGACAACTGACCGCCTTGGGAAGCTCGCTCGTGAGCACAACATGATGATCAGCATCGGGCTCTGCGAGAAGGATGGCGACAAGCTCTACGACTCCGCCGTACTGATCGATTCGGACGGTTCAATCCTCGGCGTGCACCGGAAAGTGAACACCCTCGACCATCTCATGGATCCGCCCTACACACCCGGCGAGTCGGTGGGGGTGTTCGAGACCCGGCTTGGTCGGATCGGCATGCTGGTTTGCGCCGACACCTTCAAGGACGACCTCGTCTCGCAAATCAGAACGCAAGACGCCGACCTGCTGCTGGTGCCCTACGGCTGGGCCGCCGCCAAAGACGCCTGGCCCGAACACGGTCAAAGCCTCCGCGCGTGGGTTGAAGCAACGGCCCGGCGTGCCGGGTGCGATGTCGTCGGCACCGACCTCGTCGGCTCGATCTCTTCCGGTCCATGGGCCGGAATGGTCTACGGTGGTCAGAGCGTAGTCGTGTCAGGCGGTGATGTGACCGTGCTTACCGACCGTGATGTGGAGGTCCGAATCGTTGAGGTCGGTGACTGAGGGGGGGGAAGAACATGCAGGAGACTTTGTCGCCTGCGTGGCACCCGGCATTGCTGTTTGTAGGAGTGGTGTCGCTGCCGGTGATGGTTCCGGTGTGGGTGGGGGCATTGGTGTTGGATCGGGCCGCAAAGAAGCGAGTTGGTTGAGTGATCCCGAAGGAGCCGGGGGCTCCATCGGGCCACCCGCCAACATTCTGTGCTATACTATTTCTGAGGCATATTTATGACATGCGTAAATGGACGAGCAAATCCGAGTAGTCACACCAAACTGAGGCTTTTTGCCGACTCTGGAGGATTTTGCCAAAAGCCTGACTGTAGTACACCTTTGTTTATCGATACTGAAAGCCAGAATGTGCACATCGGGGAAATAGCTCATATTATTGCGTCAAGTACTACTGGCCCTCGCGGGTCAGTATCAATGAGCAAGAAAGAGAAAAGCGCATACAACAACTTAATCCTATTATGTGCAAATTGCCATACAGTGATTGACAAAGCTCCAGGTGACTATCCAGTCAGTGTGCTGACAGAATGGAAGAGCGAGCACACCCAGAAAATCCAAGATTTATTCGGGGTTGCCAAGCATCCTGATCGGGAAGCGGTTCGGCATTCGATCGAACCATTGTTAGCAACGAATCGGAGAGTGTTTGAAGAGTATGGCCCTAACAATGACTACAGATTTGATCCAGAGAGCGAAAGCGCGACGGTATGGAAGCGTAAGATGCTGGCGGTCATATTGCCAAACAACCATAAAATCTTGAAAATCCTAGATGTTAATCGCGAGCACATCACGGAGGAAGAGTCATTGATAGTCGAAAATTTTCGGCAGCATATTGACGATCTAAAATCAAAGCATGTAGGAGGCCATGATGGCACCATAGCGCGCCAGTTCCCCGAAAAGATGTGTAGCATCTTAGAATGAGGCTTTTATGACTAAGTATTCGCCTGCGCAAACAACAAGATGGGTCGCTGATAATGTTTCCGATCACGATGATGTATTGAAAATCGAAGTCGTCTCGGATCAAGTGATCAAGGTGTATCGGCAAAAACACGACCCATTTTTTGCGGGCATAGTTTCTGCAAAGTGCGTTGCGAAAGAGGTAATTGAAGAACTTGTAAAGTCGGATTTCGATATTGATATTATCGTCAATATTCCAAAAGACGCGATTTGGGTAGGGGAAGCGATAAATTTTGCAGAAGATAACTCGATTGCCACTGGCTCGTACGGCGACCTCCTGCGAGTTATTCACCTAGATGATGTAAGATCGTATTTGCCGAGAGAGAGAAAGTTCATCGAGAGAGGATTGCGCCAGCATGATCGGATAACAAGGTTCGTGCGGCTCTACGACAATGTGTACAAGATATCGCGTAGAGGTCTTCCGGATCTCACCGTTGCGATGTTGTATGAGTATGAGTTGACAGCAGATGCATTGCGAACTGCTCGCGACCGATATGGCGCATTTTCGATAGCGGTAATCACCAATCCAAATGGCAGCGCCACTAGCTCGGCTAGTGATGTTGCGAAAAATATAGGCGTGTCTATTTTGAAATGGGGCGAGTTTTTTGGGCGGTTGAATAAGCCATGAACTCAATCTCGTTGAATTCTGTTTTTTTCGAGTTGATAGTTGAAATCAATAAATTGCGTGACGTTGCCCCAGGGTGCCGCTGGTATAAGTTTGGGTCGGCAGTGTCTAGTAAGGCGATGGTTTCAGATATAGATCTGCTTGTAGTGTACCCCGCCAGCTCGGATTGCAATAAAATTCGGGCTTCGTTGGCCGGTGTGTGCAATTGCTATCCTGTGCATTTATTGCTTATGAGCGAGATAGAAGAAATGGAAATGAATTTTATAAACAACGAGGGCGCCATTGAGTTGCCGGTTGGTTCGTAGGTATATATGGGCCATCGGGGTGTGATGGAGGCTTAAGGGGAGTGCTTGAGACGCTTAGATATCTGTTTACCACTCCGGCCCGCCCGTGTACCGCCCGTAGATGTCGGCCATGGCCTGGACCATTTCGCCGAGGGTACAGTTGGCGAGGGCGCCTTCGACGAGGGATGGCATGACATTGTCGCCGTTGCGGGCGGCTTCGCGGATGTCGTCGAGGGCCTTGGCGGCGGCGGTGTTGTCGCGGCGGTCTTTGAAGTCTTTGAGGCGGGCGACCTGTTCGGTTTCGACTTCTTCGGAGATGGTGAGGATGTCGATCTGGCGATCTTCGTTGGGGTCAATGTATTCGTTGACGCCGACGATTGTGCGGTCGCCTGCTTCGCATTCTTCGGAGAAGCGGTAGGAGGCCTCGGCGATCTTGCGCCGGAAGTAGCCCTTGTGGATGCCCTGGACGCAGCCGCCGTCGTCGATGGTGGAGTTGGAGGCGTGCTCGGGCTGCCATGGGCCGCGCCCCATGTTGTCGATCTCCTCGATGTAGGCGAGGGCCTCGGCTTCGACC
Organism: Phycisphaerales bacterium JB052; assembly: GCA_043100965.1. Taxonomy (GTDB): domain Bacteria; phylum Planctomycetota; class Phycisphaerae; order Phycisphaerales; family UBA1924; genus UBA1924. Next base: position 431,316 of record JBICHR010000004.1, read on the forward strand.
TTGTCGGTGAGGGCTTCCATGAAGTAGGAGCCGCCGAGGGGGTCGACGGTGCGGGTGACGCCGGTTTCGTGGGCGAGGATCTGCTGGGTTCGCAGGGCGATGGTGACGGCCTGTTCAGTGGGGAGGCCGAGGGTTTCGTCCATGGAGTCGGTGTGGAGTGACTGGCAGCCGCCGAGGACGCCGGCCATGGCCTGGTAGGCGACGCGGACGATGTTGTTGTAGGGCTGCTGCTCGGTGAGTGAGCAGCCGGCGGTCTGGACGTGGGTCTTCATGAACCAGGATCGTTCGTTCTTGGCGCCGTAGCGGTCGCGCATCATGCGGGCCCAGATTCGGCGGGCAGCGCGGAGCTTGGCGATCTCCTCGAAGAACTCGTTGTGGGCGTTGAAGAAGAAGGAGAGGCGGGGTGCGAACTCGTCGATGTCGAGCCCGCGGATGAGGCAGGCCTCGACATACTCCATGCCGTCGCGGAGGGTGAAGGCGAGCTCCTGGGTTGCGGAGGAGCCGGCCTCGCGGATGTGGTAGCCGGAGATGGAGACGGAGTTCCAGCGGGGGACGTGCTGGGATTGGAACTCGATGGTGTCGACGACGAGCTTGGTTGAGGCCTCGGGGGGGTAGATGAACTCGTTCTGTGCGTGGAACTCTTTGAGGATGTCGTTCTGGAGCGTGCCGCCGAGGGTGTCCCAGGGGATGTTGCGTTGCTTGGCCATGGCGAGGTACATGGCCCAGATGACGGCGGCGGGTGCGTTGATGGTCTGGGAGACGGTGACCTTGTCGATGGGGATGTCGGCGTAGAGGCGGTGCATGTCCTCGATGGTGTCGATGGCGACGCCGCACTTTCCGACTTCGCCGAGTGAGAGGACATCGTCGGAGTCTCGGCCCATGAGGGTGGGGAGGTCAAATGCGGTGGAGAGGCCGGTGTTGGCGGCGGTTTTGGTCTTGGTTTGGTTGAGGATGTACTTGAAGCGTTCGTTGGTGTCGTCGGCGGAGCCGAAGCCGGCGAACTGGCGCATGGTCCAGAGGCGTGTGCGGTAGCCCTGGGGGAAGAGGCCGCGGGTGTAGGGGAACTCGCCGGGGTTGGCGATGTCGCGGTCGAAGTTCTGGAGGGACTCGGGGAGGTCGTCTGGGGTGTAGCTTGGGTTGAGGACGAGCCCGGAGATGGTGACGGCGTGTGGGTCGACCTTGCCGGTGGTGGGGTCGATGCCGGGGCCGCTGATGTTGGTGCTTGAAGTGGTTGTCTCGGTGGTCATGCTGTTGATCTCCGGGCGGTGGTTTTGCTTGGTTGATTGTATGGGCGCGGTGGTCGTGTTCCAAGTGATGGTTGATGGTGGAGATGGGGTGGTTTGAAAGCAGCGGGGTGCGGGTGTTGCGGTGGTGGGGGTGTGTGGCTTTGGGTGCGCGTGGGCGCGTTGGTTCGGGGTGTTCGTGGGTGCAAAATTTGGCATTGTGCGCTTTTTCGTTTTCCGTTGCAACCCATGTTAGTGCTTGCTCGGAAAAATATTTTGTTTGCAACCGTCGCGGGATCTTTCCGGATAGTGCGGGATCGAACCTGTCTCGATGCGTCATTCGACGCGAAGTTGTTTTGAAAGTGAAAGGAAACGGAAATGAAAACAGGAACCCCTCTCCTCGTCTGTACGCTGGTTGGATCGGTGGCATCACTGAACACCGCCGCTGCGGCTGCGAACTCGCCGACGACCCTGAGCCCGACTCGTGGGAATGTGCAGCAGATTGCGCATATCTACTACAATGTTGCGAGCGGCGAGCGTGTGGTCACCGTGCTTGGTGATTCTCAGACTGCTCCCGCAGACACCGGCTCCAGTGTTCCGATCTGGGCCTCGGCCGGTGGTAACCCTTGTGCTGATCAGGGGTACACGAGCTCGTTCTACTTTGCCGTCGATGATCCGACCAACACTTCGATGGGCGGGGCCACGGCGCTGGCCACCAATATCACCGTGCTTGATATGGGCGATCTCGCGCTGGACACTGTCGTTGACTGTGTGCAGGTGAACTGGGTTGTTTCGCACCCCGACACCGACACCGACAGCGATTCGATCGGGGACGGCGTTGAAGAGCTGGCCGGCCAGTGGATCGTCTGGGACGCGGACAATGGTCGCGTTACCAACCAGTCGACTCGCTTGCCCCTCGTCGACTTCCTGTTCTTCACCCTGCCCGGGAATATCGCGGCCCCTGGCTTCCTCAGCGGCTACACCCTTGATGTGGACCTCGTTGCCGGATTCACCGGAACCGACCTCACCTTTGAGATGGGCGACAGCGATGGGGACTGCCAGAGCGCTGCCTTCTGTAACAGCAGCGTCTTCGACAGTGCCACCAGCACCTTCCTGCCCATCGCACAGTGTGACAACGACTTCGATAGTCTGCTTGACAGCGACCTCGACGGCGATGGGCTGTTCGACTTCTCGTGGACCGTTCGCTTCTACCAGCCCGGTATCGGCAACGACTTCGACAGCGACAGCGACACCGGCTCGGCCGCGCCCAGCTCGGCTGACAGCATCGGGATCAGCTTCGGCGTCCCTGAAGGTTCGGCCAGCGACAACGGCGACGGAACATGGACTTGGAATGTTGACACTACGGTCGATGCAGCAGGCACCGGTGCTGAAGACGGCTTTGCCATCTACAACCCTCCGGTCCCGGACGGCATGGGTGGCGAAATCATCACCCACAACGGCTTCTACTGGTTCGGTGGATTCGCCTGTGAAGGTGACCAGTACACCCCGCCGGCCATGTTCCAGTTCGTTCTGTACGGACCGGGCGATGGCGGCTGCAGCCCTGCTGACGTCAACGGTGACGGCCAGCTGAACTTCTTCGACGTGTCGCAGTTCATCCAGGACTACAACGCCGGTGGTGACTACAACGGCGACGGTTCGACGAACTTCTTCGATGTGTCGCAGTTCATCCAGGATTACAACGCAGGCGGCTGCCCGTAATGTGATCCCGGCTTGATGGGCCATCAGCCCCTCAATACAAAGCCAATGACACCCGCGACTTCGGTCGCGGGTGTCTTGTTTTATTGGGCCTGATTGTGCGGCAGCGATGCGTCGGCGCGCATGGAACCTCTTAGCGCCCGTGTATGCATGTTCCCGGACTCTTTGATGGCTGTATTGTGGAACGATATCAATGTGAATTAATACGTATTTAATGCAACAGTATTATGCCGTCTTCGGATAGAATGCTGTCTTACTCTTTTCAATGCGCCGCTCGGCGCGAAGCCACATATCTGGAGGCACCCACATGAATCGCAAGCAACTGCTCGTCTGCGCACTCGTCGGAACCGTCTGTTCAGTGGATTCCATCGCTTCAGCGGAATCCCCGGTCATGCTTGAGCCAACAGTCGGTCGCGTGCAGCAGATTGCCCATATCTACTACAATGTTGCCCTGAACGAGCGTGTGGTCACGGTGCTTGATGATTCTCAGACTGCTCCCGCAGACACCGGCTCCAGTGTTCCGATCTGGGCCTCGGCCGGCGGCAACCCTTGTGCTGATCAGGGGTACACGAGCTCGTTCTACTTTGCCGTCGATGATCCGACCAACACTTCGATGGGCGGGGCGACGGCGCTGGCCACCAATATCACTGTTTTGGACATGGGTGATATCGCGTTGGACACGGTGGTTGATTGCGTACAAGTGAACTGGGTCGTTTCGCACCCCGACACGGACACCGATAGCGATTCGATCGGGGACGGCGTTGAAGAGTTGGCTGGGCAGTGGATGGTCTGGGATGCAGACAATGGGCGTGTGGCCAACCAGTCGACACGCCTGCCGTTGGTTGAGTTTCTGTTCTTCAACCTGCCCGGCAATGTTGCCGAGCCGGGTTTCCTCAGCGGGTACACGCTGGATGTAGACCTCGTCGCCGACTTCACCGCCAGCGATCTGACCTTCGAGATCGGCGACAGCGACGGAGACTGCCAGACCGCGTCGTTCTGCAACAGCAATGTGGCCAGCATGGATAATGACTTCGACAGTCTGCTCGACAGTGACTTGGACGGCGACGGTCTGTTCGACTTCTCATGGACCGTTCGGTTCTACCAGCCCGGTATTGGCAACGACTTTGATAGTGATAGCGACACCGGGTCAGCGGCTCCCAGCTCGTCCGACAGCATCGGGATCAGCTTCGGGTTCCCCGAGGGTTCCGCCACCGACAACGGCGACGGCACCTGGACCTGGAATATCGACACCATGGCTGAAGCCGCGGGCACCGGCGCTGAAGACGGATTTGCCATCTACAACCCACCTATTGTCATAGGTGATGACGAGGTGATTCTCCACAATGGTTTCTACTGGTTCGGTGGATTCGCCTGTGAAGGTGAGCAGTATACCCCGCCTGCCATGTTCCAGTTCGTGCTCTACGGACCGGCGGTTGGCGGCTGTAGCCCTGCTGACCTCAACAATGACGGCCAGCTGAACTTCTTTGATGTGTCGCAGTTCATATTGGACATCAGCGCCGGTGGCGACTACAACGGCGACGGCGCGACGGACTACTTCGATGTGTCACTGTTCTACCAGGATTACAGCTCAGGCGACTGCCCGTAATGTGATCTCGGTTTGATGGCCAACGGCCCTCAATACACAGCCAATGACACCCGCGACTTCGGTCGCGGGTGTCTTGTTTTACTGCCTACGCGCCTGCTCTACCCATCGAATCTGATATGAAATATCTGTTCGCCGGTGCACCAATGTCCACTCCCGCCCTCCCGTTCACGCATGGCAAAACCTTGTATTGTCGCCGCATCCAACTTGTGACGCAACCCAAGTTAGTGCTTGCTCGGAAAATTTTTTTCGATGCAACCATGCTTCGTTTTTTGCGGACAATTTCAGATCGGACATGTCTCCATGCGTTGCTCAACGCCGTGTCCGTTTTGACATTGAAACCCGCACGGGAATGGGCCGCCCGGTTTCCTTCGGCTCAGATTGTTTATTGGGAGTTTACTATGAAACACAGGAATCACAGTTTGTTGCTTCTCGGGTGTGCCGGCCTCACGTGCGGGCACACGCTGGCGGAAGAGCCGCTGGTCTTCCAAGCAGATCAGGGGCGCATCGTCGATATCGCTCATATTTACTACAACCTCGTGACCGGCGATCGCGTGATCTCCCTCGATCGCGACAGCCAAACCTCGCCTGCGGACAATGGTGACAGCGTCTCGGTCTGGTCCACCCGTGGGGCGGCACCGGACTGCTTTGCCGGTGCTTCCACATTCTTCTTCGCCCTCGACAACCCCGGTTCGTCAATCCTCTCGACGAATGTGACGCTGCTCGACTTTGGCGATATCGAGAAGGACACCGTTGTCGACTGTATCACCGTCCACTGGATCGTGGCCCACCCAGATACTGACAGTGACAGCGACTCCATCGGTGACGGCATCGAGGAACTCGCGGGCGAATGGACCGTCTGGGACGCCGACGACGGGCGGGAGTCGAATAACTCGACCCGCCTGCCCGTGGCAAACTTCCTATTCTTCAACCTCCCGGGCAATCTCGCCCCGGAAGGGTTCCTGAGCAGCTACACGCTCAATGTTGATCTGGCCGGAGGATTCTCCGCAACCGACCTCTCGTTTGAGCTGGGTGACAGCGACGGCGATTGCCAGGGCGCAGGATTCTGTAACAGCAACATATCCAATATGGATCGGGATTTAGACAGCCTGCCCGATAGTGACCTCGACGGCGACGGGCTCTTCGACTTCGCCTGGACCGTCCGCTTCTACCAGCCCGGTACCGGTAACGATTTCGATGGTGACATGGATACGGGCATCGCTGCTTCGACTGATGCCGACACCATCGGACTCTCGTTCGGGTACCCCGAGGGACTCTTCGAGCTCCCCGGCGGAGGCTTCGGTATCGATCCCAGCGTTCCCGACGCGGGGACCGGTGCCGTGGACCGTGCGGTGCTCATCGACAGCAATGGCTCCTACAACAGCTTCAGCTTCGGCGGCTATCAGTGCCCCGATGGTGACGACCCGGCGGTTCCCGCAGCGATCTTCGCCTTCCAGATGTGGAGCCCCGGTGGAGGCGGTTGCAGCCCGGCCGATCTCAACGGAGACGGGCAGGTCAACTTCTTCGATGTTTCGGAGTTCCTGAGCTGCTACAACCTTGCCCCGGCCCCCGGCTGTGACGTCATCGATTTCAATGATGACGGGATGATCGATTTCTTTGATGTCTCGATCTTCATCGGGCTGCTTCAGGAAGGTTGCCCCTGATCGCCCTCTCGGATGAGGTCATCGATCTTGAAAATCAACAACGCCGCGGTCAGCTGACCGCGGCGTTTTCTGCTGTGTTTCGGGAATGCCGCATCGGGGATGCGGGACTTGAATGGGCATACGCGGACTTGAACCACGGACACCGGCATTTTCAATGCCGTGCTCTACCAACTGAGCTATATGCCCAACCGCAATCGGCACGAGGCGTCATGCATTGGTGGGGTCGGCAAACCCCAGGGGTGAAGGATACCCCGATCGTCGGCCCCGTCAACCCGTGCCTTGTGCGAAAATGGGCGATTCCTGTCAGCCGTGCCCCGGTGACGATGGTCTGTATCGGCTAAGATGCCCCCATGAGTGAGACCAGCGCCGTGATTGAACCACAGACTACCCCCGCTCCGAGCCCCAGCGGCGACAAGCCGCTGCTTGTGGTCGATGGCCTTAAGACCTACTTCCCGATCCGTTCGGGGCTGCTCCAGCGGGTCACAGACCACTTCAAAGCCGTCGACGGCGTGTCATTCCACATCGGCCAGGGTGAAACACTCGGGCTCGTGGGCGAGTCGGGCTGTGGTAAGACCACGGTCGGTCGCACCCTGCTGCGTCTGCTCCCGGCGACGGGTGGGCGGGTTCTTTTCGATGGCCACGATGTCTTCGACGCCTCGGGGAGCGAACTGCAGAAACTTCGCCGGGACATGCAGATTGTCTTCCAGGACCCCGCGGGCTCACTGAACCCACGCATGCGTATTGCTTCGATCGTCGGCGAGCCGCTGGTTGTTCACGGCATGGTGACGGACAAAGCCGAGTTGCGTGAGCGGGTCGAATCGCTGCTTGAACGCTGTGGCATGCCCCGAGCAGCCGCCGATCGGTACCCGCACGAGTTCTCGGGTGGTCAGCGTCAGCGTATCGGGATCGCTCGCGCCTTGGCGCTGGAGCCCAAGTTCATCGTCTGCGACGAGCCCACCTCGGCCCTCGATGTGTCGATCCAGGCCCAGGTCATCAACCTGCTGATGGATCTGCAGGAAGAGTTCGGGCTCAGCTACCTCTTCATTTCTCACGATATGGCTGTCATCCAGCATGTCTGCAAGCGCATTGCGGTGATGTACAAAGGCAAGATCGTGGAAGAGGGTACCCGCGAGCAGATCATCGACAAACCGCAGCACCGTTATACGCAATCGCTGCTCTCGGCTGTTCCTGAGCCGGACCCGCATCGCAAGACCGAACGCATCACATTCGATGGCGGGGCGATGTAATCGATGGTCCCGACATCGGGTACACAATCTCCACGCCCTGATGAGCCACGGGCGCGTTTTCTCATTGAACTCGCACGCGCACTGGGGACCTTCGGGACCTCGGCCAATCGTGTCGAGGATGTGATCGGGTTCTGCGCCGATGCCTTCGGCTACAACGCACAGACCTTCACCACGCCGACCTCGGTCTTTGTATCGCTTGAGGACACCGATGGCGATATCCACACCTACCTCGCGCGAGTCCATCCGGGGGAAGCCGATCTGACCAAGATGATGGCTTTGGACCGGGTCTTTAACCGGACGATCTCGGGCCACCTAAGCCCAACGGAGGGCGTCGCCGAGATCAAGCGCATCGTGACCATGGCCCCGCGCTACCCGGTCTGGATGATTGTCATCTGCTTCGGGGTCATCGGGGTCTGTGCGGGCAACTTCCTCGGCGGGGCCGAAAAGGAAATGGCGGCTAGCGGCATCGTGGGGCTGCTCATCGGGCTGCTCGTGCAGTTCACCGGGCGGAAACGGGAGTTCTCACGCCTGATGGAGTTCCTCTCGGGGCTTGGTGCGGCGTTGATCGCCGGCTATCTGGCATTGCCATTCGGTGGGTATATGACGACTGTGCCGATCATCGCGGGCATCATCATCCTGCTGCCCGGGCTCACGCTGACCATGGCCATGGTCGAGCTCTCCATGAAGCATGTCGTCTCGGGGACTGCTCGACTGGCTGGCGCGGTGATGGTGCTGCTGGTCATCGGGTTCGGGGTCGTGCTGGGGCAGACGATCGTTGATCGAACCACCGGCACAGCGCCGATAGCGGTGGCCCACAATCTTCCGTGGTATATCGACCTGCTCTCTGTGCTGGTGGCCACGCTCTGCATGGCGGTGCTCTTTCAGGCACACCTGCGTCACGCGTGGATCATGGTGCTTGCCGGGCTGTTGTCGTTTTATTCTGCCCGTTTCGGGACGCTGTACCTTGGCCCTGAGATCGGCGTGCTTGGTGCGGCCATGGTGGTCGGGGTGGCGAGTAATCTTTACGCGCGCATCTTCGATCGCCCGGCGTTGGTGATGATGCTCCCGGGCCTGATTATCCTCGTGCCCGGATCGCTCGGGCTACGCAGTCTCCAGTTGTTTATGAGCAGCGCCACAGTTGACGGCGTGCAGTCGAGCTTTACGGTGCTGGTGGTTGGTGTGGCGTTGGTGGTGGGGCTGCTGCTGGCGAATGTGATCATGCCGCCCCGCAAGGTGCTCTAGGCCTCTTCGCTTTGGTCTTCGCGGAGCCCCTTGGCCTGCGCGATCAGGTCGGCGTAAGAGTTGGCGATCGGTTCACCCAGCGCGGGCAGGAAGGTTGCTCGCAAGCGGTCTGCCAGTTCATTGACTTTTTCCATGTTCGGGCGTTCTTCGAGGATGATCTCGTACTCGAAATACCAGCCGAGGTCGTGCACATCGTCGATGTGGATCCGGGTTGAATCGTAGAGGTACAGTTCGCGTTTCTTGACCACCTCGAGCCAGACCGGCAATGGCTGCTCGCCGAATCGTTCGCGCACCTGTTCCTGCGTATAGATCTGGTAGTCAGAAACCTTCGCACCGACGCGGTCGGGGCGTTCGTAGAAGATGTATTCGATTGGCTCGGGCGAACCGACCCCACGCTCGATCACCACCGCTTCTCGCTTCTTCAAGCGTCCACGCATGACATTGAAATATGTATCGGTCTGGCGGATCACACCGATACGCGATGCTTTCAGCTGCTGGCAGATGAGTCGTGCGAGATTCGGATCTCGCAGTTCGGCTTTGAGTTCCAGGTTCTTCACGCACGCTCCGATGATTCGGTGTTGAGGGCATCGAGCAACTGCTGCTCGTCCCAGGTTTCAATCCCCAGCGACTGGGCCTTGGTGAGCTTTGAGCCCGCGGATTCGCCCGCGATGAGCAGGTCCGTCTTCTTCGAGACCGAGCCGGTCACCTTGGCGCCGAGTGCTTCGAGTTTTTCGGTGAGTTCGGGGCGGGTGAAGTGCTCGAGGGTGCCGGTGAGCACGATCGTCTTGTCGGCGAATGGAGAATCGATGGTTTGGTCGGCGTCGATGTAGTCATGTGAGCTGAGATCGACGCCCAGCTCACGCAACTGCTCGAATGTGTCCCGCGCGGGCTTGGAATGCAGGTAGGCGTAGAAAACCTCCGCAGTGTCTTCGCCCAGCCCGGTCTCGTACTCTCGCTCCAGCTTGTCGGCGCTGCCCAGCAGGGCCTCACGCTTCTTGCCGCTCATGCGGTTGACTGCCATTGGCATCAGTTGGCTCAGGTGCGCGTTCAGTAACGCGTCGTAGTCGGGGAAGACCTTGGCGAGCGACTTGGCCGTCGATGTCCCGACATGCCGGATGCCCATCCCCGCCAGCAGACGGGCGAGCCCACGCGACTTGGACGCCTCGATGCTCTTGAGCATGTTTTCGACCTTCTTTTCGCCCATACGGTCGAGTTCGAGCAGGGCGTCGCGATGCTCATGCAGGCGGTAGATATCCGCGAAGTGATTCAGTGGGATCTCCGAATCACGGATCTGATCGATCGTCTGCTCGCCCAGTGTGTCGATGTCCATCTGGCGACGCCCCACGAACCACACCAGCTTCTCGCGGATCTGGGCCGGACACTCGGGGTTCACACACCGGCGTGTGGTCTCCTTGGTCGGGTCCTCATGCGCCTCGTGGGGCTCGATCTCAAGCGGCGAGTTGCACACCGGGCACACATCCGGCGGCAGCACCGGCTTTGCCCCCTTGGGCCGCTTCTTCTCGATCACCCCGATCACCTGTGGGATGATCTCGCCGGCTTTTTCGACTTCGACGGTATCGCCGATATGGAGGTCCCGCTGACGCACCATGCCGTAGTTGTGCAGCGTCGCGTGCGTCACGGTCGTGCCGGCCAGCAGCACCGGCTCCAGCGTTGCCCGGGGCGTGATCTTGCCCGTCTTGCCCACCTGATGGGCCACTTCGAGCAGCTTCGTCGTCTTCCGCTCGGCCGGGAACTTGTACGCGATGACCCAGCGGGGCGACTTGGAGGTGTTCCCCATCGCCGCCTGCTGCACCAGCGAGTTGACCCGGATGACGACGCCGTCGGTCGCGTAGTCGAGCGAATGCCGAACCCGATCGATGCGATGGATCTGCTCCATGATCGCTTCGACGCTGCTCACCGCTTGGCGTTGATCAGTCGTAGGGATTCCCAGTGCCCTGATTCGATCGATGAACTGGGTGAATGTGGCCGCAAACCCGGGGGCGCTCACCTCACCGATCCCATGAGCGAGAAACCCGAGCTTGCGATCGGCGGCTGCCTTCGGGTCGAGCTGCTTGATCGTGCCCGCGCACGCATTGCGTGGGTTCATGAACGGCTCATCGCCTTTGGCTTCGCGTTCGGCGTTAATGCGTTGGAACTCGCTCAGCGGGATGTAGACCTCGCCGCGCACCTCCAGCACCGCGGGCACATCGCCTTCGAGCTTGAGCGGCAGCGAATTGATGGTACGAATCGCGTGCGACACATCATCGCCCTCGGCACCATCCCCCCGCGTCAGCGCCTGGACGAACACACCCGATTCGTACCGCACGCTCAGGGCGACGCCGTCGATTTTGGGTTCGCAGACAAAATCAGCGTTTTCATCCGCGAACAGTCCCTCGTCCTGGTCGGCATCGAGGGTCTTGGAGGTGCGGTTCACCCACTCCCGCACCTCCTGCTCGTTGTAGGTATTGTCGATCGAGAGCATCGGGATCGCGTGGGGCTTGGTCTCGAAGCCCTCGATGGGGTTGCCGCCGACGCGGACAGTGGGGGAGTTGGGGTCCGCAAGCTCCGGGTGCTGGGCTTCGAGTTCGGCCAGCTCCTTGAGCAGCCCATCAAACTCCACATCCGACATGATCGGTTCCGCATCTCGGTAATACGCCCCGTTTGCTCGGGTGAGCAGGTCACGGAGTTCGTCGATGCGTTTGGCCGGGTTCGATGAGGTCATGTGGTCCAATCCTAATCGACCATTCGCCTGCGGGCGCACCACACAGGGCTATCATCCTCTGCATGAGCGCACAGATCATCGACGGCAAGGCACTGGCACAGAAGTTCCGCGAGCAGGTGGCACAGCGGGCTGGCTCGCTGCGCGAGCGTGGATTCACCCCCAAGCTCGACGCGTTGCTCGTTGAATCTGGTGACAACGGTGCCCGTGTCTACGCCCAGAACCAGGCGCGTACCTGCGAAGCGATCGGGATCGACTACCAGCTCCATACCCTGCCCAAGGGCTCGGACCAGAAGGCCATCGAGGCGCAGATCCGCACACTCAATCAGGACGACGATGTCCACGCCATCATGGTGCACATGCCCATGCCCGAGGGTGTCGACGCGTATCACATTCAAGAACTCATCGATCCCGAGAAGGATGTCGAGGGCGTCAATCCGGCCAATATCGGCAATGTGGTCTACGGCCGCTCGATGCGTGCCCCCTGCACCGCTCTTGCGACCCTGAAGCTGATCGACAGCACAGGCGTTGACCTGAAGGGCAAACGCTGCGTGGTGGTGGGTGCTTCGGCCGTGGTGGGGCGTCCGATCGCGGTGTTGCTGATGCAACGCGAAGCAACGGTCGTCAGCTGCAACAAGTACACTCAGGGGCTCAAGGACCTCTGCCGCGACGCCGAGATCCTGATCCCGGCCGCCGGGGTGGCCGGCCTGATCACCTCGGATATGGTGAGCCCGGGGGCCCTGGTCGTGGATGTGGGCGTCAACCGCATCAAGGATGATGAGGGCAAGACGCGAACCGTCGGCGATGTCGACTTTGACGCCGTCTCCCCCATCGCAGGCCACATCAGCCCCGTGCCCGGGGGTGTCGGCCCCATGACGGTTGGGGTGCTGCTTCACAATGTGATCGAACTGGCCGAGGCCCGCGCCAAGAACCGCTGATCCTCGCAACCCAGCCCGGCCGATGGAAATATGACCAAGCACGATGCGTTGACATCGGGAAGGACGACCCATTGAATCCCATCATGCACGAATCTACGCAATCGCTGGCCTTCCTCGCCAACCTTGGCTGGATGGAACTGACCATCATCGGGGTCATCCTGTTGCTCCTCTTTGGTCGACGCCTGCCCGAGGTCGGACGCCATCTCGGCCAGGGCATCGTTGAGTTCAAAAAGGGCCTCAAGGATGTCACAGACGACATCAAGAATGAGGTTGATTCCGCGGGAACCCCGACAAAGAGCGAGCCGGCGAAGTTTGATTCGGCCAAGTACCCCGTTGCAGAGGACGCCAGGGGCACCGCCCACAGCAACCCCTCGCAGATGCAGGCCGAAATCGACCCAGCCCGTCCAAACGACGCTTAACAACCCAATTCTGCCCCTTAGACTCGATCTTTGAGCACTGGGGGCTATGATTCATGCCCAACTCGGCGAGGTAGCTCAGCTGGCTAGAGCGGAGGATTCATAACCCTCAGGTCGGGAGTTCAAGTCTCCCCCTCGCCATTTTTCGCATCTTTTCGACGAGTGGCCCGATACCAAACGATCGGGCCTTCGTTCTTTTTGCCCACATCCCGAAATTTTGTGTCATATTGGGCAAGCAAGGGCGTTATTCGGTTACGCACACCCCTTTCGTGGAGGAACTCACATGAATACCAAGACTGTCGCCATCGGAACCATCGCACTCGGCGCCTCGGCGTTGGGCGGCGTTCTGCTCTTCACCGGTGGTGGGGCCGAGTCCAAGAACAACGCCCCTGCACAGCCAACCGATCGATTCGCACAGGCATCGAACTTTGACGCCCCCGCGATGCCCAGCGATTTCGATACTCCTGAGGTCGATCGCGGGCAGATCAATACCCAGGGACGCGGCGGAGCCAACCAGAATAATGGACGAGGCGGCTGGGGTGACATGCTGGATCGCATGACCGAGTTTGACGCGGACGGAGATGGCATTCTCTCAGAGGAAGAGCGTCGCGCCATGCGGGATGCCATGCGGGCCGAGATGATGGCTCGCTTCGACCTCGACGGCGACGGCGAGATCTCACGCGAAGAACGCATGGCCGCACGCCAGGCCATGTTCGAGAACTCGCCCCGCGGCCAGGAGCTGATGCGTCAGTTCGATGCGGATGGCAACGGCGTCCTCGACGAAGAAGAACAGGCCGCCATGGAGGCCTTCCAAGAACAGGAACGCGAAGCGAGGCGAGCGGAGGAGATCGCACGCTACGACACCGATGGTGACGGCGAGCTCTCACGCGAAGAACGCCAGGTTCAGCGCGAGGAGCAGGGCGGCGGACGAGGCAGAGAGGCCTTCGAACAGGCACGCACTGAGTTTGATCGCGATGGCGACGGCGTGCTCAGCATCGAAGAAACGCAGGAAGCCTTCGCCGTCATGCAGGAACGACGCGAGATCGAACGCTTCGTGAACAACTACGACTCCGACGGCAACGGAACCATGGGCCCCGCAGACTACAGCGCGTTCCTCGCGAACTATGAGCAAGGGAACATGAACGCGGATGTCAACGGCGATGGCACGGTGAACTCGCAGGACTTGGCGGCGTACACAGATATGGTGACACGCTCTCGCAATAGTCCGTAAGCAACGCTCACTATTCGAAGCGGAACCACGACTCGGGCACCTCGGCATAGGCCGGGGTGCCTTTTTCATGTTCCGTTCCCAGGTAACCACCAGCGATCGCGCACTGGAACGCCAGCCAATCACCCGCGACCAATGAAGGCCCGTGTCCTGGGGTGTTTTCCCGAGACGACACGGCCTGTGGCATCAGTTCCGCGAAGACCGATTCCCAAACGGGAGAATCATCTGTGCGCAGTTCCACTGGCTCGGCTGCATCTGCGGGCACCAGCCCCTGTGCATCAACAACTGCTTGTGCTGGTTGACAACCCACCATCGAAACGGGGATGAGCAGCAGGGCGGTTTGGCACGCAAGGGTTCGATAGCGTTTCATACGCAAGACATCGTCCAGCAAGACGCGCAAGTTTCGTCCCATCCCGCAACATCGCTTAACACCACCGTATGAACGAATCACCGGGAATCACGGCCGCTTCTCGGACCTTCAGGTTGAGTATGACCCATCTTGGTGTACACTTCATTCGGGACGACATGCGAAGATGGGAACAGCGACCATGCGGCCTGAACTGATTTCGATTTTGTGTGCCATCATCCTTTGCGGCCAGACCGCGGTTCGCGCTGAACCCTCGTCGTCCACGAAAACTGCGATCCCACTCGCTCATATCGACTCTGAACGAGATGGCCAGCCCTACCGCGTCTCGGGCATCGAGTTTCGGTACCCATTCCCTCACGCTGATCTCCCCGACACCGAATTGCTCAAGGATATCGTGGTGCTGCTCTCACCGAGCAAGGGCGGTTGGCTCGGCCCTGTTGCTGATGGCCCGATTGTTCCGGTGCGGATCGGAAGCATCGGACGCAATGAGGAAACGGTGATATATGCCAGCGCCCTGTCGGCCATCAATCAGCGTGTCCGGGATTACCTCGAGGCGGAGCACGGGCTGATCGGTCACCTCGTCACCCCCGACGCCAGCGAGATTGCATACGCGAGCACCGCTCAGGATCTACGCCCATCGGATCGATCGTCACTCACGATTCTGGTTTGGCGTGCCGCGGTCGGTCAGGTGCGAACGGTTGCTCAGGGCGAACGCCTCGTGCCCAATGTTGACCAGCTTGAAGAATCGCCCGAGGTATCGAACATCAACCGCCCGGAGCACGATCGTCTGCGTGAACGCTTCGATATCGAAGCCGGCGACCTGCTCACGCGTCAGAAGATTGATACGGAGATCCACCGATTGAATCGTCATCCGGGGCGACGAGCAGATGTCGCGATCGCACCAACAAGCGAACCGGGCGAAGTCATCGTTGATTACCTGATCACCGAACCGAAGCCCTGGAACGCCTATGTGCAGATCAGCAACACCGGGACCGAGAGCACCGACGAGTGGCGAGAACGATTCGGCTTTATCCATCGCCAGCTGACCGGGCGCGACGATGTGCTGCGTCTGGATTACATCACCTCGTGGTTCGACGAAACCAACGCGTTCATCGGCTCGTACGAGTTCGACCTGGGCGAGAAGAACCGGTTGAAAATCTCCGGCAACTGGAGTGAGTACACCGCCCGGGATGTGGGCCTTGGTTTCGAGAACTTCACGGGCGAGTCTTATGCGCTCGCAGCCGAGCTCCGCCGAAATATCTGGCAGGACGGCCCGCGATTCGTCGATCTCGTCGCCAGTCTCCGATTTGAGCACATCGATGTCGAGAACCGGCTTCTCCTCATTCAGGGCCGGGAACGATTCCTGCTCCCCGGCATCGGCGTGCGTTATGAGAAGAACACGCCCCTGCACAACGCGTTCGCCGAGCTGATGCTGGAGACGAACTGGGGCTCGGTTGTTGGGACGGACGAGCTTGATGTGGCCCGTCTTGGCCGGTTTGGTGCGGACGAAAACTTTACCGTATTGCGTGGCCAGCTGACGCACTCGTTCTACCTCGACCCCTACATCGACCCGGAGGGGTTCAAGGGTGAGAAGGGGCGGGATCAGATGACGCTCGCGCATGAGTTGGCGCTGAGTCTTCGGGGGCAGTGGGCATTCCACAGCCGATTGGTCCCGAACTTTGAGAGCGTTGCGGGCGGTGCCTACAGCGTCCGCGGCTACCCCGAGTCATCCGCTGTCGGTGACGACGCCATCATCGGCAGCATCGAGTACCGGTACCACCTCGGGCGTTCGACCCCGATCGACTCCAATAGCACCACGCTGTTCGGCCAGTCCTTCAGGAACAACCGCACCCGACCCTATGGCGGAGCAGACTGGGACCTTATCTTCAAGGGCTTCCTTGATGTCGCTCGCGTCAGCCCAAACGACGCACCGTTCTTTGAGCGTGCCGAGACACTCGTCGGCATGGGCGTCGGTATTGAGGCACAGATCAAATCCAACCTCACGCTCCGGCTCGACTACGGCATGGCCCTCACACCCATCGGCGTCGGGCCCGCACGCACCGTCGATGTCGGTGACTCCCGCCTGCACTTCATGGCGCAGTTCGTCTTCTAGATCAACAAGGAACTCATGATGACAACCAAAGACGCGAATCCGATCATCCGCTGGCGCATCCGTGCTGTGACCGCGCTGCTGCTCGCCACCTCCATCGCCCACGCCTCACCGGAGGGCGGCGATGTCGTCGAGGGCGAAGCCGACATCACCTACGGCGATTGGACCCGTGTCCTCACCGGCGAGATCACGATTATCGATTGGCTCTCGTTCAATATCGCCGCCGGTGAAACCGTCGAGTTCATCATGCCCGGCGCCGATAGCCGCGTGCTCAACCGTATTACCAATGGCACGCCCACCGAGATCATGGGCAACCTCATCGGCAATGGTCAGATCTTCATCGTCAATCCCGCCGGCGTCATCTTCGGCCAGGGTGCCGTCGTCAATGTCGGGGCGCTCTACGCCGCCGCGGGGAACATCAGCAATACTGATTTTATGAACGGCACCTACCGCTTTACCGATGCACGCGGCATCGTCGAGAACCGGGGGCACCTCGAGGGCGATCTCATCGCTCTCGTGGGCGGACGCGTCGCCAACCACGGCACCATCTCCGCCCCCAACGGCACCGTCGTCATGGCCGCCGGCGAGCAGGTCCTCATCGGCGAGTTCCTTGGGCACACCTTCGTGCATCTTGAGCGTCCCAGCGACCTCGACAACACCCCAACACTCAATACCGAAGATGGCCCCGCATTGGCCGCTGGCGATGTCTACTCCCTCGCCGCATGGAACACCGGCACCATCGACGCCGAGAACACCACCGTCGCTATTAGCGCCGGACATATGGCCATCAACAGCGACATCACAGCGGGAGAGCTCTCCCTCATCGCCGAGAACGACGCCCATATCCAGCTGGGTGCCAACCTCCACGCCGACGGCGCGGGCCTGCTCATCGACGGCGACCTCATCCTCACCGACGATGTCCAAGTCACCACCGACGGCAGCGACATCATCTTCAAAGGACGCGTCGACTCCGAGTCCGATGCCTCGCACGACTTGGTGATCAATGCTGAAAACGGCGTGGTCCGCTTCACTGAACATGTTGGGACCACCAACCGCCTCGGAACCCTCCAGGTCGAAGCCGCCCTCCTCCGCCTCTACGGCGATGTCAGCATCGCTGACCAACTCAACCTCTACACACCCGTCTCGATCTCCGGCCTGTCGACCACCTTCGATGTCGGCATGGGCTCGGCACTCTTCGCAGGCGACCTCTACTCCTCGACCAATGGCCGAAGCGATATCGCCTTCCTCTACGACGGACAGGCCTGGGTTGGTCAGGGTGAAGCACGAGCACCCTACCAGTTCCACGCTGGAATCGGTGTCAACCCGGGGAGCGCCGGCGCGTTCCGAACCATCACCCTCGGTGGTGATCTCAACGACCCCGCACGCTCATCCGCGTTCGTCTTCGCCACCGGCGCAACGCCCGGGCATGACCTCATCGACGCAAACACCGACCTGGGCTACATCTTCAACATCAACGCTACCGAGTCCATCATCATGGGCCAGGGGCAACGCCTCACCTCCTTCGGCTCGCTCAACATGACCACCAGCGGCGACGCCTACACCACCATCGCGGTGGGGGACCTCAATGTCCTCGGCGACCTCCGCATTGCCTCACAGGGCCGATCCGGCGGCCAGATCATCTTCAACTCCCGCGCCCCGGGCCAGGTCGACTGGTACGGAAACGAGGACGACCGATCTCAGGATGCCCTGACCGACGAGGGGCTCGAACTCATCGCCTCAGGTGATATCACCCTCATCGGTGACCTCGGCGCCGACGGCCCTGTCCGTCTCGGCAGCGGCGGCAGCGTCCAACTCCTCAACAACTCCGGCACCGGCAACACCGGCCCGCTCGACATCGAGGTCTTCGAGGGCGGGGTCTCGCTGGACCTCTTCGCCTCCATGCTCCCCGACGGTGCCCTCTACCCGTACGACCTCACCGCGATCCCACAGACACCCACCCCCAACACCGAGGCCAACCTCGCACGCGCACTCGACGGCGAGCTCCCCCTTAGTCTCCGCACCGACGACCCCCTCCTAGCCGCACGAGAAGTACTCACCGAACTCGGCGCGACCATTACCGACCCATCCGACGAAGCATACCTGGATGCCACCAGCTCCGGCACCGAACGCTACATCAATGCCAACGCCGGGCTGGGCACGACCGATGACGCAGCCGACTTCGGCGTCACCATCGACCGTCTGAACCGATCCAGCGTCGAACGCCTCACGTGGGCCTACACCGACCTCCTCGGCCAGCGCGTCAACGATCAGGGCCAACGCGAGCGGGACAAGGCCGTGCAGAACGCCATCTTCTACCTGAGTCTCAACGACAGCAGCACCATCCAGAGCGTCGAGGAGTTCATCAATACCCACGCCGAGTCCAATACCGAGATTGTCTCGGACCTCGCAGGCATCCTCCGGGTGCTCAAGGCCATCGATCTGCTCGAGCTGACCCCGCTGGAAATCACCAAGATGAAGCGCAACCTCATCAACCGCATCAGCCCCGACTCGGTCACCCCCGGAGCGGTCTACGAGCGTTGGTTTGCCCCCAAGCCCAACCGGTTCGCGATCGACGCCGACTGACTCCCTACAGTGACCGATGCCAACCCTCAGCGCCGTCACGCTCCCTGACCACCTCGACCAAGAGAAGCTGTCCGGCTCGATCGCCGTCGTGATCGATGTACTTCGGGCAACCACCACCATCGCCCGCGCGCTCGAGCACAACGCCCGCTGCGTCCTCCCGGTCGCGTCGATCGATTCGGCCCGCATGATCGCCCATGAACGTGAAAACGCCCTTCTCTGTGGCGAACGTTCCGGGATCAAGCCCGAGGGCTTCTCGCTGGGGAACAGCCCCGCCGAATACACCCAAGAGGCAGTGGGGGGACGAGACCTTGTCTTGACCACAACCAACGGCACCCGGGCCCTCCATATGTGCGATGCTGCCTACGAGGTCCTGACCGGCTCGCTCACCAACCTCGATGCCTTGGCCGACGAACTGGGTACCCGTGAACAGAATATCGTGCTGGTCTGCTCAGGAACCGACCGCAAGGTCTCCCTCGAGGACGCCATCGCCGCCGGCCTCATCGCCGAGGCCCTGCACACCACCCATACCCTCGACGACAGCGCCGCCCTTCTCCGCGACGCCGCCCTGGGTGCGATCGAGCGTCACGGCTCACTCCACCAGGCCATCGCATCCAGCTACCACGCCGGCCGCCTCAACGACCTGGGCTTCGATGCGGATGTCCGATTCGCATCACAGCGATCATGCTGCCCCATCGTGCCCCGATTCGATCCAGCAACCGGAGAAATCAGGGCGATCGAGCAACCGCAGAAGACCCTCGGCTAGAATCACCTTTCCCATCAACAACGACAGGAGCCCACCGTGCACACACTGGTTCTGATCCGCCATGGCGAGAGCGTCTGGAACAAAGAAAATCGTTTCACGGGCTGGAAAGATGTCCCGCTCTCAGACCGAGGGCACGAAGAGGCCACCAACGCCGGCCGACTCCTGCTCGACGAGGGCTTCGAGTTCGATATGGCCTACACCTCCGTCCTCAAGCGTGCCATCGGAACACTCTGGCATGTCATGGAGGAAATGGACCTCATGTGGATCCCCGTGATCCGCAACTGGAAGCTCAACGAACGCCACTACGGCGCGCTCCAGGGCCTCAACAAGGCCGAGACCGCCGCCCAGCACGGCGAGGACCAGGTCCTCGTTTGGCGACGCAGCTACGACACGCCGCCACCAGCCCTGGAAACGAGCGACAAGCGCTGGCCCGGCCACGACCGCCGTTATGCCGATCTCGCGCCCAGTGAGATCCCTACGACCGAATGCCTCAAGGACACCGTCGAACGCGTCGTGCCGTACTGGGATCAGGAGATCGCTCCAAAGATCAAGGCCGGCAAGCGCATCCTGATCACCGCACACGGCAACTCGCTGCGGGCACTGGTGAAGCACCTCGACGGGATCAGCGACGACGACATCGTCGGCGTCAACATCCCCACGGGCATGCCGCTCATCTACAAGCTCGACGAGAACCTCAAGCCGATTTCGAAGCAGTATCTGGGTGACGCGGCAGCCGTCGAAAAAGCGATGGCCGCCGTCGCCAATCAGGGCAAAGCGAAGTAATCACGAATCAGAACGCTGATCCAGATCACGCCGCTCCATGACGCGGCGTTTTTTACTCGCATCACGCTTGCGTCGTTTGCGCGAGATACCGGGCAGCTTGTTCAACAACGAGTCACCCCAGATGCCTCTCAACCGATTTGGTTTGCCCTCGTTGCGCTGCGCCATCACGTCACCACTGCAATCCCATTGGGAGCGAGTTGTAGTTCTCGCACCCATCTGCTGTCACCGCGACCATATCCTCGATCCGAAGCCCACCGATCGCCTTGCAGTACAAACCGGGCTCGATCGTCAACACATCCCCGACTACCAGCTCCGGGCCCTTCATGTCAAGCAGTGGGGGCTCGTGCACCTCAAGACCGATCCCGTGCCCGGTGCCGTGCACCATGGAGCAGAACGAATCCGGCGCGTCGTCCGCGGGCAGCCCCGCGCTGTAGCCGTGGGCCTGGATCACACCGATCGCGGCGAGGTGCACCTCTTCACCCGTCGCACCGGCCCTACAGACGGATTCGGCGGCTTGCTTGGCCTCGAGGACCGCTGCATGCATCTTGGCGACTTCCACCGGGATCTCGCCGTGCACGATGGTGCGTGTGCAGTCACCGTTGTACCCAGTCGAGCGAATGTGCGGGAAGATATCGATGATGATGGGCTGGCCGGTCTTCAGTTCGCCCTCGCCTCGATGATGACAGTCCGACCCGACTGGCCCACACGCGACGATGGATCCGTGCGGCGTCGTCGCCCCGTGCTTGAGGAACGCGATATCGATCATCGAGATCACCCGCTCACTGGTCAGCGCTTCACCGTTGTGCATCAAGGTGCCCGAAGCATCGGCAGTTGAAGCGAAGATCATCTCGCAGATCTCACGCATCACCGACTCGGTGATGGCCTGGGCCGAACGCAGATGCCCCAGCTCCTCCGCATCCTTGCTCCGACGCTCCGCGACCCCAAGATCAATATCACACTCCAGCTCGATACCCGCCCCCTGCATCATGAAGGCATAAATCAACGGCAGCGATCGGTCGGCCGTCACGCTCTCGATCCCGCCCCGCAGCAGACACTCCGCCAAGGCCTGCGCCGTCGCGGTCTCGCGATCACCATCCAGCCCCTCCTCGGGCGCAAAGTCCGCCGGGCAGTACACCTTGTCCGCCCGCGCGTGCTGCTTGGCCCGCTCCATCTCGATGTCCCGGAGAATCAGCAAACGCACCCCATCGTCCGTCTCGATGTAGGCACACGGATCACCCACACTGAACCGGATCTTGTGGTACAGCGCCAGGTTCGTCTGCGGGATCCCCGCCATCACGGTTGCGTGTGTGCTGCTCATGGCTCACGATAGGTTCGACCTCGCTACCATTCCCAATGAGAATCGCAACATGGAATGTGAACGGGCTACGCGCGGCTCTGCGCAAGGGCTTTGAACAGCATATCGAACGCCTCAACCCCGATGTCCTGCTGCTTCAGGAAGTGCGTGCGCTGCCCGAGCAACTGCCCGAACACGCTCGCGACCCGGAAAACTGGTCCACCATATGGCACCCCGCACAGAAGAAGGGGTACTCAGGCACCGCCGTCTGGGCAGCGGGGGGGAAACTCAAGGAAGAAGCTCGGGGCATCGGCGAGGACGACCACGAGGGACGCGTTATCGTCGCACGGGTAGGTCCCATACGCGTCGTCAGCGTTTACCTGCCATCCGGCTCTTCAAGCGAGGACCGTCAGGCCATCAAGGACCAGTGGCTCCCCAAGTTCATGGACTGGTCCAAACCGCTGCTCCGTTCACGCATCCCAACCGTGCTCGGCGGCGACTTCAATATCGCTCACACCGAACGAGATATCTTCTACGCCAAGAGTAACCAGAAAACCTCCGGCTTCCTCCCGCACGAACGGGAATGGATGGGAGACATGATCGACCAGGGATGGCGCGACATCGTCCGCGATAAGTACGGCGACATCGACGGCCCGTACTCTTGGTGGTCCAACCGGGGCCAGGCCCGCGCCAAAGACCGCGGCTGGCGCATCGACTACCTCCTGCTGAACAAAGCCGCCCACAACAAACTCAAAGACTGCCACATCGACCGCCAGAGCGGGCTGGAAGTCTCCGACCATGCGATGGTGGTGGCGGACCTTGAGCTCTGATCAGGCGTCGCAGCCCTGCGTGAACCAGTCGAGGAAGGTCGCGACATCGTAAAAATCGAGATCGCCGTCTGCGTCAAAGTCAACGGTCGGATCATCGACGCCGTAGCGCACCATAAACAACGCGATGTCGAGAAAATCCGTACGGAAATCCGCATTGAGATCACCCGGGCATGTCAGCACGAGAAATGTCTCGTCCGAGTTCGTCACCACTCGGTAGACAAGTCCCACCGGCGGTTCAGGTGTAATCACATTCCGGAACGATCCCTCTTGGCGTGTGCCCTCGATGAGCGTCCAACGGTCACCGAAAGCCGGCTGAACAGATTCATCAAGTCGCACATCGAGTGTGCCGTCGATGTGCATGACACCTTCATATTGCACAACAAGCCGGTCGGGCTGATCCCCGCCGATGCCATCGAGCACGACCTCCGTGTCAGAAGACAACCGGAGCGTGGTCTGCACCGCGATCACCGGGTCATTCCCCGAGGGATTCAGCACGCCATGAAGCTGGATCTCGCCATCGCCCCAGAGTGTCCCCCGCCCGATAATCGATTGTTGCGAACCGAAAACACCACGCCGATACCGCGACGCCGATATACCTGCCCGGTGCAACTCATCGGGAGCTTGCAGTTCGATCACACCCTTACCCGTAAACTCGGCATCTTCCCCGCTGAATGACAGCAGCGAGGTATACGAGTCATTCACTAGTGTTTTGCACTGGATACGCCCGTTATTGACAATCTCACCGCTCGGGTACAGCGTTCTCCCAATGACTTCGATGACCCCGGTGTTCTGCTGATCACGCATGGATGCCACACCGCCCTGCACGATCACGCGCCCGCCGTTGATCTGCTCAATCTGCAACCCGCTGATGTCGGCTCCGGCGAGATTCAGCACGCCCCCATCGGCGATGTATGTTCCGCTCCCGGCAAGGTGTGTCTCCGCGAGACGAAGCGGCGCCTCTGGATCCGTAGCGGTGACCATGCCGTTATTGATGAATGTTGAATCGAGCCCGCCAACAACCAGCGACCCGCTGATCACGCCATTGTTCGTAATGATCCCAGGCCCGTGGATGGTGCCGTTCCCGAAAACATGCTGACCAGACCCAATGTCCAGCGTGGCATCTTCACCAAGCAAGATGCTCGCGTTGTCCGGTTCATCAGAGCTGATCAGTTCAACGGCACCGTCGCCACGAAGCTCAAGAGCATACAGGACCGAAAGCGACGCATCGCGATAGCCAACTTCATCAATAACTCGGATCGACCCGTTGTTGTAACACGCGCCGCTCAGATAGAGCGCCAGGTCATCGCCCTGCCTGTTCGAGACATCAAACTGGATCTCGTTGAGCCAATCGGTATACGACTTGCTCTGATCAAAGATGCCGATTTGCCCGCCATTGGCAATCTGAAAGTTGAGATTCGTGTAGGACGCGTGACTGACATCGATGATCCCGCCGTCCGCCAAGTACACGCCAGAAGCAAGCTCGTGTGTGCCGTACAGGAAGAGCGTCCCCTCGTCCGCCTCGGCGATGACCATGCCGTTGTTTGTGAAACCAGCGACATCACCCAATTGAAAGACATTCTTCACCGTCCCCTCGTTGACGAATGGGCCGTAGACATACAGGTTGCCCGAGATCGTGCCGAGATTCAGAATCGTACCGCCGCCCCCGCCAACGATCCCTCCCCCGCGAACTTGCTGCCCCTCCGAAAGACGCAACACGCGGGATGGGCCAGCTTCGAGGCGAGCCGTGGTCGAGTAGTTATCCCTGACAAGCTCGATCACGCCATCGCCTTCGATCGAGACCGTCCGATCCGCGAGGAGAACGGCATCGTAATTCCTCGAGGGCGTCCTGCTGTCCAGCACGATCGTGCCGTTGTTCACGATCGATTCCTGCAGGCGTAGCTCAACATCCTCATAGCTCGCCTCGACGACCATGCGACCCTCATTCTGGATCTCGTGCAGTTCAAGGTCCTCACTGATGCGCACGCGCCCCTTGCCCTCCGTTTCGAATCGCCCGCCGTCTACAACATCCGCCAGCAGCCACAAGGTGGAATCAATCGCACGGCTGACTCCCCCATGCCCAACAAAGCCGTCGACCATAAAATCAACGAAATACTCCGAATCCTCAACGATCAGCACCCCCTCGTTGACGAACCGATCCGCGTGGAGATATCCGCCTGTGAACCGCATCGTCCCCGAGTTCGTCATCTCATCATCCACGCCCGAGCGGTACTCGATCGTCCCATCGATCAATCCATGGTTGTACATTCGACCATAGTTGTAAATCGCACCGCTCCCGGCGACAGTCAGGCCCGCATCAACCGTGAGCGTATCGTTCCAACTCACGGTGATCCGCGCATCATTCCAACCGGTCGGATCATACTGCGCATCGAGAAGAATCATCCCATCGCCACCGATGACCACATCCTGACTGCTGGACCCCGACGGCGTGCTGATGTTGGCCACGCCCGAACCCTCAACATCCCTGAGCCAGATCACGCCCTCATTCTGCAATGAATCATAAAGCTCGATCGTCGCTGAGCCCCCCTCATTCGAGAGGACCAGCGTCGCTTCCGAGTTCACCACATGCAGCAAGCTGAGTTCGATCGATGCGCCTTGCAGTGTGACGGTGTAGGGGCTGCCATAACTCAGGCGAGCGATCGCCCCGGCCCCGTTCGGGTACGCCCCCAACTGCCAGTTGAACGGTGATGTCCACTCCCCATCGATCGGCAACAGCCAGTCGTAGGTCTGGGCATGAACTTCCCCTGCCCCGACAGCGAGCATCACACACGGAACAAAGAACAGCGGAACTGAGTTTCTCATCGGACACTCCGGTTTCGTTCCCAACCGGAGCCGGCGTGAACATTTCAGAATGACCACAGTGTATCACACACCCGCCCCCCTCCACAACGGTTTCCCCCCGACCCCATCGCCGAAAGCCGACATTTCGCTCAACCTGCCGCCAAACCCAGCATGAACACCCGCCCCCTGATACCCACAGCGGCCCATCCGATCCATTAGCAGCACGGCCTAAACTACCAAGAACAGGCACAAGAAAGGGCACACGCCATGAGCGATGCGTACGAACAATCCGTCGAACTCCATCGCCAACACCAGGGCAAGATCGAGATCAAGAGCAAGGTCCCGCTCGACACACGCGACGACCTCTCCCGCGCCTACACCCCCGGCGTCGCTCGCCCATGCGAACGCATCCACGCCGATGTGAACGAAAGCTTTGATCTCACCATGCGGGGAAACAGCGTCTGCGTCCTCACCGACGGCACCGCCGTCCTCGGCCTGGGCAACATCGGCCCAACCGCCGCCATGCCCGTCATGGAAGGCAAGGCCTGCCTCTTCAAGGCATTCGCCGACATCGACGCCATCCCCCTCTGCGTCCAGGTCCCCGAGGGCGACGCCGGAACCCAGCAACTCATCGACATCGCCAAAGCCATCGCCCCGTCCTACGCCGGGATCAACCTCGAAGACATCGCCGCCCCACGCTGCTTCGCCGTCGAAGACGCCCTCCAGCACATCGGCATCCCCGTCATGCACGACGACCAGCACGGCACCGCCATCGTCCTCCTCGCCGCGATGATCAACGCCATGCGCATCGTCAACAAAGAGTTCGCCGACGCCCGCGTCATCATCAACGGCGCCGGAGCGGCCGGCACCGCCATCGCCAAACTCCTCCGATGCGTCGACCACGAGTCCGATGTCTGCGTCAGCGTCAAGGAAGTCATCATGTGCGACTCAAAGGGCATCATCAGCCCCGACCGCACCGACCTCAACGACGAAAAGAAAGCACTCCTCGCGTTCACCAACCGCCCGGGGATCAGCGGCACCGTCCACGACGCCATCAAAGATGCCGATGTCTTCATCGGTGTCAGCGTCGGCAACCTCCTCTGCGCCGATGATGTCCGACGCATGAACAACGACGCCATCATCCTCGCCATGGCCAACCCGATCCCCGAGATCACCCCCGACGAAGCACGCAAGGGCGGCGCCGCGGTCATCGGCACCGGACGCAGCGACTTCCCCAACCAGGTCAACAATGTGCTCGCATTCCCCGGCATCTTCCGCGGTGCCATCGACGCCCGCGCCACGAGAATCAACGGCCGAATGAAACTCGCCGCCGTCCACGCTCTGGCCAACGCCGTCGAGAACCCAACTCCCGACCAGATCCTCCCCGACCCCCTCGACCGCTCCATCGCACCCCTCGTCGCCAAAGCCGTCGAGCAAGCCGCGATCGAGTCCGGCCTCAGCCGCGTCGCGACGGTCTGACTGCGTTCTCAAACCGCGCACGAAAATAGCCCCGCCCGGATTCGAACCGGGGACCAAGCGATTATGAGTCGCGCGCTCTAACCGCTGAGCTACGGGGCCACTGGCTTTCGCCACGATCACATTCTATCCGGATTCCACACCGCCCGCGTGCTTACAGGTGATCCATCGAGATCAAACCCATCGCCAGCTCGTGCACGAAGTGCTCCGCCTCCTGGACATAATCACGCCCAGCCCGCTCCGCCTCAATCAACGAACGCACCAACGCACTGCCCACGATCGCACCATCCGCATGCTTCACGACCGCAGACACCTGGTCCGCGTTCGAGATCCCAAACCCACACGCGATCGGCGTCTTGCTCTTGGACCGAATAGCCCGTACCCGATCACCGATATCGGGGATGTCATTGCGCTCACCCGTCACGCCCGACCGCGCCAGCAGATACGCAAAACCCGTTGACGCGTTGGCAATCTCAATCGCTCGCTCCGTCGGGGAAGTGGGGGAGATCAGCATGGTCATCGTCGCACCGTGCGCCTTGCAGGCCTCCCGGTACGCCTCGGACGCCGCAAACGAGAGATCAGGGAAGATGAACCCATCAAACCCCGCCTCTACCGCACGCGACACGAACGACTCCGGGCCGCCCATCGCCGTCACAATCGACACGCTCACCATCGCCACGAGCCCCATCTCAAACTCGTCACGAACCGAACGCACCTGATCGAAGATCATCGTGGGCGTAATCCCCTGCTCGAGCGCCACATGCATCGCCGCCGCGATCGTCGGCCCATCCGCAATCGGATCGCTGTACGGGAACCCAACCTCGACCACGCTCGCACCCGCCGACGCAAGCGCGGGGAGCAACTTCGTGAGCGAATCGAGCTCGGGTGAACCCGCGCACACAAACGGGAGCAACGCACCCTGCCCACGCTCCTTTGCTTCCACAAACGCCTTGTTGATTCGATTCATCGGTGCAAACTCGGTAGGGGGGTTATCGCGTAATCACATCCTGCACATCCTGCAAGCCGTCCGTCAGGATCCGAGGCCCATCCGATGTCACCAGCACATCGTGCTCGTAGTGCACCGAGTTCGAATGATCCGCCGTGAAAATCGGCCACTGCTTGTGCCCCTGCGCGATGTCACCAGTCCCGACACCAATCATCGGCTCAACCGCAACAAGCGCCCCCGCCTCGATCGTCTTCGTCCCATCGGGCCACTCGTTCGGGTGCGAGGGCACCACATTCGAGATCCAAGGCGGCGAGTGCAGCTTCTTCCCATACCCGTGACCGCCAAGCCCACGAATCAGATGGAAACCGTACTCCTCTTCCACAACCCGCTGCACCGTCCGCGCCCAGTCCATCCAGGTATTGCCCGGCCGCAGTTCCTCAATGCCCTTGGCCAGCGATTCCTTGCCCGAATCGGTCAGCTTCTTGACCTCGGGCGTCATCTCGCCAAATACATAAGTCCACGCCGCGTCGCCCATCCAGCCCTTGTGCCGAACACCAATATCAATCTTCAACACATCGCCCTTCTTCAGCGGCTCAAGCATGTACGCCGCCGTGCCATGCACGACACAGTCGTTCACACTCAGGCACGCCTGCGACGGGAACGGCGGCAGCCCACCCGTCTTGTACTTGAAAAAGCACGACTTGCAGCCCAACGACTCGAGCGTCTCGAACACGAAACGATCGATCTGGGCAAGCGTCAAGCCCTCATGAAGAAACGCGGCAATCCGGTGGTGCGTCTCGACCACCTTCTGGGCCGCGGTATACGCTGCATCGACATCGGCATGGGATTTTACGGCTGTAGGCATGAGATCGCATCATAGCACGCCCGGTAGGGGGGCTGGGCTTTCAATGCCACCGAACACGATCCCCGATACAGTCAACACACATGCGGATCTCCATCATCTACAACCCAAGATCCGGACGCGGCAAAGCCCTCCGACTCAGCGAAGCCATCACCCGCATCACACAAGCACGCGGCCACAAGACCACCACGCACGACATCCACGCAGCAGGGGGGGTAGCCGATGAAACCATCCACGACTGCGACCGACTCGTCATCGTCGGCGGCGATGGCACCGTCCACCACCTGCTCCCACAGCTCGCCCAAACCCCAGACAACCCCAAGCCCCCCTTCTATCACTGCGGCACCGGTACGGCCAACCTCATCAGCCACGCCTTCAAAATGACCTCCAACCCCGCCCGACTCGTCAACCTCCTCGAACGCGATACCCCGCCCGTACGCGTCGACCTCCCCCTCTGCAACGGGCACCCATTCCTCATCATGACCTCCCTCGGCATGGACGCCTCGGTCATCCACCGCTTCGAAGAATCCCGCAAGCTCGGTGGCTACAGGGCCTACATCAACCCCATCATGCGCGAAATCATCAAACCCCGCTTCGCCCAAGCCCAGGTCCAACTCGACAACAACCCCGCACCCGGGTTCAGCAAGCCCGGCATCCTCGTCATCGCAAACATGCCCAACTACGGCGGCCATTTCAACCCCTGCCCCAACGCACGGTGGAACGACGCCACACTCGACATCGCACACATCCCAGGCAACTACTCACTCACCAGCGGCCTGCGCTACCTCGCACTCCGCGCCCGCATCCCCGCATCCACAACCGCCCGCGCCGAACAGATCACCATCACCGCCACAAACCCATCGTGCGTTCAGATCGATGGCGAGAAACCAACCCATGTTCCCAGCATCCTCGCCCCCGATTCCACCCTCAACTTCACCATGAGCCCACAGAGCATCCTCGTCCGCGCCCCTCTCCTGAACCCGTGAGCCAATCCCGCCCACAACCCGTTAAGTCCGATAATGTATGTTCTGTAAAACTGGACTATTCCGCCTCTAAACCCTTGCTTGCCATACGGTTAGCGTACTCGTATCGTCTTTTTTCAAATTTTTCATTCGGGCGGTTTTTGGGGCCGAAAACGCCCGGTCTGCCTCGGGTCATTGCGAATGGAGCATCTAGAAGGTCGATGAAGGGAACGAATCGGTCTCGATCGGTGCCCCCTGGCATATCGTCGATGACCCTCAATCGCCCCTGATCGATCAGGGCACGCACTCGCTGAGGCGTGATATGGAGCATTCTCGCCGCCGTCGGTATCGGAACGACTCCGAGGGGGTAACGGTGCATTACGCGTGCCCACCACGCCGCACACGAATGGCGTTGCTTGAGTTGCTTCACATTGTTTGACTTGCTCATGCGTTCGACATCTTCACAAGAGGACATTCGGGGTTTGGCACTTGCCGAATCCGGCTCTGCTAGTCGTCGTAGATGCTCAGAGATGTCGATTGTAGCAGGTATGCGGGACGCGTTCGCTTCGCTCACTCACTTTTGGCCATCGTCATGTATTTATTGTATACGTATTTTGTGCCTGAGAAAATCGAGATCCGTTTGGTCTAGAGGGGCGATATTACGCGTATTAAATGGTATTATTTTCCGGAACTCCTTGACCTCTAGTTGTGTTTTAGCATATGCAGATGTAAACCAGTTGTTAATAACTATTTGATGCATAACTATTTTTACTTCTTGCTTTTTGTCGTCGCTTAATGTCTCATATGTCAACTGGCCCTCCCCCGCTCGTGGAGCTGTTTTGCCCGCAATAGCCTCCTGTAACGCATTTCTTATGAGGACCGTGTTAGTCCTTTCATGCCCGAAGCCCAGCACTATGACCTGTTCTGTCGACGCCAAGAGCGAAGCCATTTCTTTGATAATCGCAACCCTATCCGATGCCCTGTCTATGAAGTTGACACCTTCTACCGCCTCCCTCATATAGGGCAATAGGACGTACGGCTCCTCAACCTCTATCATCTGCTCCATTTCACCCCGATCATACTCCCCCAACTGACCATACACATGCAATATCTTGCTTTTCAATGTGCCTTGCATCTTTTCTATGTCATCATACCCCATGCACATTCCATACTCAAACATATTGTGCAAATAATGCTCTAGAGTCCTTTCATAATTGAATGTGATAAAATTATGTTTACCAAACTCTGTCAGAAAATCTTCCGAGAGATGCATTTGCGTGAATATATGCCTAATAGCATTTGGTATCCGCCCGACCGAACCATCTTCATAGTACCTCGTGTTTTTGAACACATTGTCTATATGATTGGATTCGTCTATTATCAACTTGTACGCCAAGAACGATTTGGCCACTTTGTCAAACTGCTGATTTGTTTCTACAAAATGATCGAGGGATCTCATGGATCCGCGCTGCAACCCATACTCAAATCTGTGCACTACATGCCTGTGAGCATGCTGCGACAAATCGTCAATAATTGCTCTCAGTAAATCGTTGCCCTTTTTCCTGTACTGCTCGGCCAATTTAGCTATGTCATCCATCAACCTATCGCCAGACGGGAAACCAAAGGGCATGCTCACACCAGCCCCTAAAATGAATGTTGTTGGTCGCATGTCGTAGTATAGGGATCTTCACCTGCTTTGGCTTGATGAATAGACCCTATTTGCCCTGATCAATATTTGAATACTTTCTGCAGCCCGATCATCCGTGTTGTTCGTGAACACTGGCATATCGAGTCCGGGTAGGGTTGTGCGGCCGCTTGAATCCCGGAAGGTTTGCAAACCGGTAAGGATGACCCACTCGCCGTCTTGGATGATGACATCGGCTGTCATGGCAGATTCTTGCGTAATGGGCGCTTCCCGCACAAAGCCGGTCACTGAAGAAATCGTCGGCGAGAGCGTGAGCCGCACGCCCCCAGGCACACGGGTCGCGGTGGCCTCGAGGATGAATCCGGTATTGATGTACTCGAACCCGGTGAGGTTCGTTGCACCCTCGTTCGTGGTCGTGAACTTTGGCACCGGGATTCGCTGCCCGCGGTTGAGTGTCGAGGTCGTACCCTCAACGACATGAAGGTTGGCAGTATCGAGCAAGGTCGCACCTGATTCTGCCTGTGTTGCCTGCGCGATGACCTGCACGAACAGATCCGTATCCATGACCGATCGGAGGTTGCTGGCAGTGAATACCGCTGTACCCCCTACTGTCCAATCGAGGCCCAGCTCCCGCTGCAAAGTCTCTGTGAGCGTTACTACCTTGATATCGAGGAGCCAGGCATCGGCGCCGGTGCTGGCTTGCTCGGCGATCTCAGCCGCCCTCTCTAAGATCGGCGCCGGTGCCGTAATCACGACACGATCGTCTATGAGATCGACGCTTGCTTTCTCGCCAAGTTGGGACTTCATGAGTTCCCGCATTTTATCCGGTGGTATGTAGCCGCTCCGAACGACGATGAAATCATTCGTGTCTACGTCCTGCTTTGCGAATGTGAGTATGCCCCCGCTGTATCGCGGCACAAGCTCCATACGACCCACAAGCTCATTCAAGACCGCTCGGGTATCGGCTTGCTCGTTATCGACCGTGACACGCTCTGATTCGATCCCTGACGGCAGCGAGATCGAGACCCCGGCTTGTGAGGCGATTTCCAACAGGACTTGGGACATTGGCGTGTCGTATGCCCTGATCGTGATTGGCGGCAACTCCCACCGTTCACGGATCGATCGTGGCGGGTTCTGGGATGCCTCCACCGAGTAATCGGCCGTCTGCTCTGGCTGCTTCGAAAGCTCTTCGTACCTCTCCCAGAGCGCCGACAGCTCGGGGCGACGGCTTGCCGTATTCCCACAGCCAGACGGTGCCATCCCGAACAAGAACAAGAGAAGCACCCCCACTGCCAATGTAATCAAGGCGCGCACCATTAGCCAGAGCGTCCCCGACTGATAGCCTTTTGCCGCCGATCCACGGCTGTTGCCCTGCGATTGTCCACTCTGGCCACTCGACTGTTCTTTTCGCCTCTTCATTTGCTTGTGCAGCTTGTACATCGACAGCATCTTCGGTTGCTCCATTTTCCTTTGGCTTGGACGTGTACCCCACCACAAACGCCAGCACGACAGCCGCAAGGATGGCCGCCCTGATCATGAGATACCGTGTGATTTTTGAGAGTATGGTAACTTTCTTTTTCAGTCGCATTTCTTCGCTCTTTGTGAGACCTGTTTCAGACAACCCCGCCTTGCGCCGCGAGCGTGCGAGCTGCTTTTGAAGCTGTCGCTTTGTGCCGCTGTTGGTGTATGGCTCGTAATACCTGTAGATTTTGCGGAGCCATGGCAGCTTTGTATACAAGATGAAAGTCTCTGCACGAACGTCGCCGGTGCGGTCTTTCATCTCGTACTGATCGTGCGTGTATCGCTTGTAGATCGTCGCATTGATTCGCAGATGCTTGAACTTCAAACCCCAGGCGAGTTTGACATCTCCCAACGACATGATGGACCAGATACTCTGGGCTTGCCTACGAAACTCGATCGAGATATTCCGGGTGTCCTGCGTGATGACCCATACCCAGTGGAGAGAATGTCGGTGCTTGCTGATGTACTGCAATAGCCGCTGCCTGTCTGGGTCTTTGCTCTGGTCGATCATCGAATGCCAGTTCTGCACCTCGTCGATGCAGATGACCGAGAACGCCGGTATCTCGTTGGCCTCTGGCCCTTCGTAAATGTCAGGGCCGTTGCGCTTGACGAAGAGCGCACGCATCTGATTGGAATGGAACGCCTGTTGTTGCCTAATCCGCTCCGCTGGCTTTCCTGTGACCTCTGCAAGCTCTGCAATAATCTCTTGCTCAGCATCAGCCGGGTTGATCTTCGCGTGTTTCTCCAGCAGATCGGCGTAGGCCTCGTGACGGCGTAGATACCGCCTCCAGTGTCCTTCGGTTAACGGCCTGATCAGATTGGCAAGCTCTTCGCCGCCGAGGTTGCGAAGCCGCTGCTTGACAACTCGGAACTTCATCGGCAGGTTTGTATACACCGGGCGTTTCTGCTCCTGTATGACACGGAGCGCGCGCCGCACTGCAAAGAAGGTTTTACCCGATCCGGGCAGGCCCTCCATGATCTCCACGCCGTGTTGGGTTTCGTAAATCTTCATCAGCCTTCTACGCCGGGGATGAATCCAACAGTATACCTAACTATTCTCAGCATGAGTATTGCTGTGTATGTAGTCGTAAAGATTGCGACAACCTCCTGCAACGGGTAAAACCACATGATCATATCGAAAAACCCCGCCAACGAGAATGCTATTTCTGTGTTCAGGAGGTCGATGATCTGTTGCGGGAGCAGATCGGCCATCTTTGACGGCAACGTCTGCCCTATATACACTACCAGCCACTGTGCTATTGTCTCTACCAGATCCCCCAACCATGACAATATGATATGGGGTATCTGCTCAAGCATAACGATGATAAGCGTATACCATGTAATGATAATATTTATTGGCGTATTAAACATACTACTGCTTCCTGCCTTCCAACCAAGCAAGCACCATACACGACAGCAATATATCTACAATCACATATCCATGCACCAGCGCCCGTACGCCTGTGTATTCCTGATAGTCAAACTCAAACTGGATTGATCCGATGGTGAAATCGCCTACGGTGACACTCGGTGTGGTGTACTCGCTCTCCGGCTCTTGCGGCTCCCGATCTTCAAGCACGTTATCGAAGAACCGCACGACCTTGCCCGTTTCTACGAGTCGGTTCCTGAACGCGTTTCGTGAGGTCTGAAAGATCGTGTCCGGCTGTTCTAGCTCTACAGGGTCTGTAGGAACGAACTCGCCCAGATCGTCCGGTGGGTCGGTGTCTGGCGGCTCCCCGTCGTCTGGCTCGCCTTGGATCGATTGCAGGATTGACAGTATCTGCTGCAAGTAGATGTTTCGGAACACCTCTTGCTCGTACCGCTCTCGGTCTTGGTCGTACATGCTGTGCGCGATGTTCTCGATATCACGCACCTGGGCCTCGATATCTTTGATGTCGTCTGACACAACGATCTGCCCGAGTCGCATGTTGTGCAGGGTGTCTTTCATGTACGGCAGGATGGCGTAGTCGTTTGCGATGAGCGAGTCGTACAACTTGTCCGCTTCAACATGCAGCTCGTGCAAAATGGTGTTCGTGTTTGAGCGTTGCGCCTCCGCAGTCGCCATGTACTCTGCCAGAATATCGAGACGGGAGGTAATCGCCGCGCAGCACAGATCGTCTAGCGGTGGATCAGGCGGGATCGGTGGATCGGTGGCCGGTGGTTCATCCGGTGGGTCTGGTGGTGTCGGCGGGGTCGGGTCGTCTGGTGGATCGATCGGCGGATCGTCGTTAGGCGGATCAGGATCATCGTCTGGTGGGTCGTCGTTCGGGGGTTCGTCGTCGGGTGGGTCGTCGTCGTTATTCCCCTGATCCTCTACACATTCGCCGCCTGTGAAAGTGATAGTGAAGGTTTGTATGTACTGGGTGGAGTCATTCCACCATATTTCGGTCTTCGAAAAACTGGTGCAGGATGCTGTGCCGATATCTACAAAGAAGTCTTCCGCTGATGCCGGGAATCCCTCTCGCCAGTACGTACCGAATGCGTCTGCTTGCAGTGTGCCAGCAATGAAGGACGCTGAAACTGTGCCCTCCATATCAACGGTTGTTGCAGCGCTTGATTCGGCGCAGCACGTGTCTGACGGAATGAATCTCGCCCCTTCTAGCGGCACGTCGATTGTGTCGTATGTACTGACACCGTTTGTTGTGACACTACCTGTTAGGTCGATCCTCGAACACAGGACAAGCTCGCATCCGGGCGAACTCTCGTAGACTTTGAGGGTGTAGGAGGCAGATACCAACCCGTCGCCGTGTACCTCGCCGAGTGGGCATGTATCGCATGGATGCGGGTCGGCGTGAAGTGTTCCCGTCGTGCCTGCGATAATGATCAGTGCCAATCGCTTTGTTATCTTCATAGGCCGCCCCCCCTCCATCTGCCCAAATCGCGCGGTGACGGAACGTACGATGCCGCCAGCCAATAGCCCAGCAGAACCGAAAGCACGAACACGATCATGGCATGCCCGTGCATCGTGGTGTACGTGTACTCGTTCATGTTCGCGGTGTGCTGGGCGATGATGCTTGTAGTGGCATCTGTTGTGGCTACGATGCCCTCGATCGACTCGACATCGGCGATTATCTGATCGACTTCTGCATCGCTCCAGCCCTTTGGCTCGGCACTGATCTGCATTACAGCATCCCCATGTAGGCGAAAGCGATATTCCTGCCAACGGCATACCCGAGGCAGTAGCACAAGACAACCGCGTGTGTAACGACGATTGCCACGATGATGTTGTTCCGGTTGAGATTCATAAAACGACACGCCCCGGTATTTCACGGGACAGTGTCGGGTTGTGGGGACTGCCTTTCGTGGGTTAGGCAGTACCGCGGAGACGACGCACAAGGGTGTACGTCAGACCGAAGGCAATGAACAGACCCGCCCATGCAAGCAGGATCGTGCCACCGAAGTCGGAAACCTCCGAGACGAGAGCATCCGTGTCGATGACGGGCGCAATGGGATCAATCACAGGGGCGGGATCGACCTGTGCGCTCGCACCGGGAGCCATGACAGCAACAGCGATCCCGACAGACGCAGCCTTGGTGCGGGTCGACATTGCTTCGAACTTGTTACGCAGGGCTGCGCCTGCACGATAAATGGTTCCCTTCATCTGGGACCTCCTACGGAGTGCATTAGGGACATGAT
The DNA here is from genome assembly GCA_043100965.1 of Phycisphaerales bacterium JB052. Classification (GTDB taxonomy): domain Bacteria; phylum Planctomycetota; class Phycisphaerae; order Phycisphaerales; family UBA1924; genus UBA1924. Next base: position 467,889 of record JBICHR010000004.1, read on the forward strand.
CATCTGCCATAGCACTCCGATGACGAAGGCAGCTGATCGAAGAGCAAAGCCACTAGCAATGCCCATTGTGAAATTTCCGATGTATGGGTTCTCGAACATCATGCCCCCCCCGCTATCGCCGCTTGATAGGCTGGCTTGAGTTGGTATGGCGTGACCCCGAGCGAGTCGCAGACGCACCGCATAAGGGGATCGTCGAGATACCTGGGGTTGGGATTGACATCGCCCGTAATCTCTTGCATGACACGGTCGACGGTGTTTCCTGTGATCCGTTGGGCGGTTCGGAGGAACGGGGCAACACAGCTTTTGAACCACCGTACTTTGGTGTGGATCGTCGAGGCCACCCGGCTTTGGGTTGCTCGGATTGTTCGTACCGCCCCGAGTAGCTGCTCGAACCATTTGCACCGGGCACGCCGTGCGAGTTTCTGACCGGGCGACAGGCGGAAGTCGACAACGCCGAGAGCATGTTGTACGGCAGGCTGCACAGCATCGTCAGCGTTTGCAAGATCGTGGAGCACCTGTTCGGCGCAGTCGCTCGAGTAAACGACCTCCCAGCGAATCCATTCCCCTTCTTCTTTGGTCTGCGTTTCTAGCCCTTTGTCGTAGACTCTCAGAAACCGCCCAGACCCGTTTTTTCCTCGCTTGCCGATATAGAGCGTGCGTCCGGTCGTCGAACCGCTCGAATGCTGTTCTTGCAGGGCGTAGGTCTTTGCTCCGGTGAGATGCTTCTCTTGGCATGATCGGTGCGCCAACTTGATCAGGTCTGGTTTGTCGTAGAAATCGAGAGCGACATCGACGCGTGTTCCCTTGAATCCGAGCCGCATGAGTTCGTCAATAAGCTGGACACACATAGACAGGGATCCAAGCTCGGTCAGGTAAGCACCGGCGATGTTCACCACGCAATGTTCTTTGGGCTTGTCGCACCCCTCATCGAAGAAAACACCGCTGTTGGGGCCGAGACGCATACCGCTGTTCAGGAAATGCAGACCGTTGCCGGGCGTGAGATCACCGAAGAAGGATTCGACGAGGCTGATAGCCCTTTGCCTCGCCGCCCTTGGCCCGGACATAGTGAGCCAGTCGAGGCTGACGGTCGCGCCGTTCGCCTCATCGGGCTCAGTTTGTCCATTTGCCCCCCGTATTACTATGGGGGGACGACGACATGCGGCACCCCTCGCTGCGCTTCGGGGTGCCGCCGCCGTGTCGGTCGGGTCATCTGTGGTTTGGCGGTTCGGCAGTGCTGGTGTGTTGTGGAACACTTTGCCGTGTCGCTCGCACCATGACGCGACCTGTTCGAGATGGTTCTCTTGGTCGTCCGTCGGGATGGAAGATGTAAAGGAGTTCTCCGTCTGGCGAGTAAAGGTACGAGCGTAACCCTGTTCGCCTGTATACACATCTGGCGGCCATTCGCTCGGCTTCATGTCGTTTGATGAAGTACGCAATGTTTACCCTTCCATTCTTGAGCCATCCAACCGTGTACTTGTCCTCAGGCATTCGCCAGGGCTAGGTCGGAGAAGGACAACTGATCGGATCCGAAACTATCAGCGCCCGCCTCCATGCCGTGCGCTGTGATCCGGTCGATTTGGCTCTTGTTGCTCACCGCTGCCATCTCATAGACGGAGTAGGTGCCCATTCGCGGTTGGCCTACGATCCGCATCTCGGCGGTCATGAACAACACGGAGGTATCGTCGGGCCGGATCATGTGAACGAGATTGCACCCCTTGTCGAAGCACATATCGATGTACGCTTTGGCATCCTCGAAGTGATCGAACGACTTTGAACGATTCATGCCGTTGACTTTGAGTGCGAGAATGCGGAACTTCTTATATTTTGAGATTTGCATTTTTTCGCTTCCTTGTGTTTCTTATTGCTTTGCCGCTTTGGATGCACGGTAAAACGGGAGCGAGCCGCTTCCTTGGCCCGCCCCCGCTTGTGTCTGTGATTGGCTACTTAGCCGCGTTGAGGTGTTGCGCTGGCCCGACCTGCCTCAGACCACCCGATCCGGTTGTCAGGCTGACGACAAGATCGACATCGGTACCGATTGGGATGAGTCGCAACGGATCTCCGTCTTCGGTGCGGATCTTCATGACGCCGCCGAAATACGCGACATGGCATGAATGGCCGCTGCGTTCCTCTTTGGTCTCTTTGTCGATGATCGAGTACGGCTCGTTTCGGACAATCTGCCCCGAGACGAGGGCGGCACATCCGCCCTTAATTGGGTTGATTCCGAGTGTTTCGTGAAGCTTTGTCGACACGGTATTCCTTGCAGGTTTCTAGCCTGCACGCAGAAAAAGCCGTTGCTCCCGGTTTCGGGTCTCACTGGCCGGGAGCAACGGTGTCGTGGACACGCTGCCAGCCCGGGGACCCGATGAACACACAGACAGAAAGAACGCCGCATGGCCACCTAGCCGATTGCGTGCGTGTCTGAGTGCGTGTATCATGATCTCGGCCCCGGTGATGCTGTCATCGTGGTCCACGCGCTCGGAAGCTGCAATCTTCGCGAGCGCATTGGGGTTGCCGGGATACGCCCCCGGCAACTTCATTTGAATCCGCACAACGGCTTTTCAGCCACAATGCAAAGGCACAGCGTGAAACGCGTCGGGGTTGATGAATACATCGCAAGGGGTAGACGCAGGCAAGAGCGTCGCAGACGCTTCTGGCTTTGGTTCTGGTTTGTTTTTCTGATCGGCCTGCATGTTCTTTTCTACGTGTACTTCTCTGAAATCGTCGCTTTCGTGCAGAGCGTTCGCGATGCCGCCCTGCCCTGATATCGTCCAATATACAGATCTGGTTGAGCTTTGCAAATCGGCCCCCACTTCGGGCCTGTTTTATAACTCATTGTGTTTGGGCAACTTATGAGAGTGTATGTTCTGTAAAACTCACCTATCCCCGCACGCGAGCATCCGCCGCCACACGCCCGGCGAACTCACATGAGGGGGATTGCCCCATCTATTCCCATCCACACCAGCATGCATTACCGATGACAACCGGAGGGCTAGACTCCATATTGCCCCCGAATGAGGATCGGTGGCAACCGGAGTGTGCACCACCATGACCGATCGACGCGATGAGCATGATGCAAGTTGTGTCCCTGCGCATGATGACCTCGAGACACCCATCCACGAGGATGACCTCGAAGAACTCGTCGGCCAGCCGATGACCGTCACCACGACCGGCGCACTCACCGAAACCGGCCCCAAACCAATCTGCACGGATGATGGGCGTTTCCGCTCCGGTCGGCTCAAAGGGCTCACCATGTGGTCCGCCATATTCATCCTCGCCTGGCCCGTCGTCCTCGAATCATTCCTCAACTCGCTCGTCGGCCTCACCGACACCAAGCTCAGCGCATCGCTCGAGGACGGCGTCGCCGCAACCGACGCCATCGGCGGCGCGAGCTACATCATGTGGTTCATCGGCTTGGTCATCATGGCCATCGGCGTCGGTGCAACCGCACTCATCTCACGATCCGTCGGCAAAGGCAGACTCGGCGTCGCCAATGTCATGCTCGGACAAGCCACAACACTCGGCCTGATCTGCGGCTCAGCCATCGGCATCGTCGTCTGGTTCCTCGCACCAGCAATCGTCACCCTGCTCAACATGAGCGATGCGGCAGGGGGGTACTTCATCGAGTACATGCGCATCATCGCCCTCGGAACCCCCTTCGCCTCCCTGCTCTTCGCCCTCATCGCCTGCTCTCGCGGCGCGGGCGATTCCATGTCCCCGCTCATCGCCATGATCGTGCGAAACGCGATCAATATCCTTGTCAGTTGGGGCATCTCCGGTGCCACCGTCTTTGGCCTCACCAGCCCGCTCGGCATCGACTGGGGCGTGCGAGGCATCGCCCTGGGCACCGTTGTCGGCGATATCTTCGGCGCAGGACTCATCCTCACATTCGCCATGTCCGGTAAATGGTCCATCCGCCTCAAAGCACGCAACCTCAAGCCGCACTCCATCACCATCTACCGCTTCGTCCGTCTCGCCATACCCAACTTCATCGAAACCTTCGGCATGTGGCTGGGCAACTTCTTCATCATCACCTTCGTCGGCCTGCTTGCCCTCCAAATTGACAGCGAGGGGCTCCTCGGTGCACACATCATCGGTGTCCGCATCGAAGCATTCAGCTTCATGCCCGGATTCGGCATGGGCATCGCCGCCGCGACCCTCGCCGGCCAATACCTGGGCATGAACCGCCCAGACCTCGCCAAAAAAGCTGTCTTCCGTTGCACCGTGATCGCCGCAGTCATCATGGGCGCACTCGGAATCGGCTTCATCGTATTCGCCAAAGCCATCACCAACGCCATGTCCGCACAACCAGAGCACATGGACCTCGTCCCCCCCCTGCTCATCACCTGCGGCATCGTCCAGATCCCATTCGCAATCGGCATCGTCTTCCGATCAGCCATGCGCGGCGCAGGCGATGTCAAATGGGTCATGGGGCTCACATGGTTCGCGACCTACGGCATGCGCCTCCCGCTCGCCTACCTCGTCTCGGGTGTCGACATCCCCATCCCCGAGTTCATGGGCGGCGGCATCGTCACAAACCCCCGACTCTTCGAACAATGGTTCGGCGTTGAACCCGGCCTCTCCGCACTCTGGATCGCCCTCTGCTCCGAGATGTTCCTCCGAGGCGTGGTCTTCTCCATCCGCTTCTTCCAGGGCGGCTGGCTCAAAGCCAAGGTCTAACCCCCCACCGATCAAACCAAAAAAAACAGACGCCCGCTGAGGCGCCTGCTTTTCAATAGATCATGTGCAGAATCGCGGGTCAACAAGGACCCGAGCGATTAGGCGCGACGACGACGCGAAGCGACGAGGCCACCGAATGCCAGCAACGAAGCAGCACCGGGAGTTGGGATCGCACCGTTCCAGACAACATTGTCGATGTAGATCGACTCGCTGCCCGAGTTCGAGTCAAGCTCGACGAACAGGGTTGCCTCGGTCATCCCGCTGAGATCAGCCGACAGGTTCAGCCAGCTGCCCTCGATGAGCAGGTCATCGATATCGCTGCCGATGGTGTTAAGCAGGTCGACCTCGACACCGCCGTCAACAACAGCCCAAACGCGGATGCTGTCGTCGCTCTCCCAGCCGGTTTCCTGCACGAACAGGTCCATAGTGATGCTCTGGAAGCTGGTCGAGTTGACGGTATCGAACTGGACACCCATCAGACCGTCTGCGTCCTGCATCTCGTAGCCCTGAACGCCGTCAGTGAAGCTACCAACCTCGCCGGTGAAGTTGGTGAAACCAACGAAATCGCCGTCGGTCAGGCCGACATCGCCACGGGTGTTGCGGTAGTATGCGCTAAAGCCGACCTCAAAGCCGTCGTTCACAAAGTTCACCCACGACTGGCCTGCATTGTTCACGAGGTCGTGATCCATGCTTGCATCACCGGTATCAACATACTGGTCGCCGACAAAGCCGTTCTCAAAGCTCGTGCTGGCCAGTTCGGTCGAAACACCCGCAAAGGCCGAACCGCTGAGTGCGGCAATGGCACCGATAGTCATTGCATTCTTCATCTTGATCTCCAAGTTCTCTTCTCTGTTTTCAGCACTTCGAAACACACGAGGTGCCGTCTCCTGGTTCCGGGAAGCTTCCGAATCCCGGTTTCACGCCAGATCATACAGATCACCACGCATCAAAGTCGCTTTCCAAATCATGCGAATTGTGTGAAGATACGGGCACAATTCGCCATCTCCTGCCCAATTTCAGCGCCGCTGAAGATCACGCACAGCGGGGGTTCGTGCTATCCTGACCTCAAGATCAGGATTCTGCCCCCCAAAGGGCTCGTATTTACCACCAAGGAGGGTGGTCGCTATGGCCAAAGCCAAATCTTCCCGCGCCCGTGCAAACGCCGAAACCATGGCGGCAAAGCAGCGCGACATCTCCGTTTCCGAGTTCTTCGCCAAAAACCGACACCTGCTCGGGTTCGACAACCCCAGAAAAGCACTCCTGACAACCGTCAAGGAAGCCGTCGACAACGCCCTCGATGCGTGCGAAGAGGCCTCGATCCTCCCCGACATCGAAGTCAAGATCGAAGAGATCACCCCCCCACCGTCCGTCTCCAAACCCGGCCGCTACCGCGTCACCATCACCGACAACGGGCCCGGCATCGTCCGCAAGCAGGTCGAGAACATCTTCGGACGCCTCCTCTACGGCTCAAAGTTCCACCGACTCAAAATGTCCCGAGGACAGCAGGGCATCGGCATCTCCGCCGCAGGCATGTACGGCCTCATGACCACCGGCAAGCCCATGGTCATCACCACACGCCCCAGCAAGTCCAAGCCCGCCCACCACCTGGAGCTGGCCATGGACACCACCAAGAACAAACCCGAAGTCACCGTCGACGAGGAAACACAGGACTTCCCCGAAGGCACCGGCACCCGCGTCTCCATCGAGATGGAAGCCAAGTTCTTCCGCGGCAAGGGCTCCGTCGAGACATACCTCGAACAGACCGCCATCTCCAACCCCCACTGCTCCATCACCTTCATACCCCCGGACAAAGCCAACGAGAACCCCGACCTCGCCGAATCCGAGCAGAACCTCACCGCCGATGAGCAGGGCATCGTCCGCACCCAGGAGTTCTCCGACCGCATCGTCTACCCACGAACCGTCGACGAACTCCCGCCCGAAACCGAAGAGATCAAACCCCATCCCTACGGCGTCGAGCTCGGCACCTTCCTCACCAAGCTCAAACAGACAAACGAAAAGCAACTCACCGGCTTCTTCAAAAACGAGTTCTGCCGCGTACCACCAAGCATCGTCTCAGCCGTCACCAAAGAGGCCTCGACCAAATCCAAATCATTCTCCGGCGGCACATGGGTCAACTCACTCGACTCACACGACGCCGAGAAGATCTACAAAGCACTCCAGAACTCCAAACTCCGTGCCCCCCCCACCGACTGCCTCAGCCCCATCGGCGTCAAAACCATGCTCGCCGGACTCCTCAAAGGCGTCAAGGCCGAGTTCTACACCGCCTCCACACGCAAGCCCGCCGTCTACCGCGGCAACCCCTTCCAGATCGAGGCCGCAATCGCGTTCGGAGGCGACCTCCCCGGCGACCAACAGGCCCGCGTCATCCGCTACGCCAACCGCGTCCCCCTCCTCTACCAGCAGTCGGCATGCTCCGCATACAAATCCGTCGTGGAAACAAGCTGGAAGAACTACGGCATGCAGCAACCACGAGGCGGCGCCCCCGTCGGTCCCCTCGTCGTCATGATCCACATGGCCTCCGTATGGGTCCCCTTCACCTCAGAATCCAAAGAAGCCATCGCCGACTACGACGAGATCCGCAAGGAAATGCAGCTCGCCCTCCAGGAGTGCGGTCGCAAACTCGGCCAGTACATCCGCCGCCGCCAGCGCATGAAGCGCGACGCCCAGAAGCGAGATGTCTTCGAACGCTACATCGGCGAGATCGCCCGCGCCTGCAACCACCTCACCGGCACCGACACCAAAGAGTTCTACGACAAGCTCCTCGAGCAGGCCAAGGCCCGCACCGAGATCGCCGACGCCCAACTCGACGACGAGGGCAACTTCGTCAAAGACGACCACGGCCGACTCGCCAAAGCCGACGATGTCATCATCCTCGACTCAACCGCAGCCGAGAACGCAACCCCGGACGGAGACGCAACCATCTCCGAAACCAAACCGGTCACCAAAAAGAAACGCGTCACGAAGAAGACCTCGAAGAAGAAACGCACCACGAAGAAGAAATCAACCACCGGCCTCTTCAACTGAGCCGGCACCCTCACCAACAGGGTGCCACGACTCGCCGCAACGCGGCGCAGTCGTGTTCCCCGGAACACACACAACGCTCGAAAGCACACTCCCATGGCCAAGAAAAAAGTAACCAAAAAGAAAGTCGTCAAAAAGACCACCAAGAAGGTCTCCAAGAAAAAGACGACCAAGAAAACCACCACCTCCGCGCGCACCAAGTCCCACTCCCGCGCCGAGCGCGACGCCCAGACCTCCGAGAAGCTCGCAAACCTCGCCCAGAACATCGTCGACTCCGTCTACAAGGGCTCAGAACCCGAGATGGATGTCCCCGTTCGCGCCGCATCCAACACCAACTGGAACGCAAAGAAGGGCATCCTCGAGATGGGCGACTCCGTCGGCACCCGCCAGCTCTTCAACCTCGGCCAAGCCCGAAAGTTCATGCAGACCCTCCTGCACGGCAAGTCCGTCGACGAACTCCTCGAAGCAGACAAAACACTCTCCCTCCGCGGGATGTTCTACAAGTCCCTCCACACCATCGAAGGCACCAAGGAAAAAACCTTCGACGACCAGACCGAATCCGACGGCATCCTCGAAGACCTCGAGGTCTCCCTCGGATCGCTCCGCGAAGAGCTCCACATCTTCGCCAAAAAGCGCGGCACCATGGTCGGCAACATCACCGTCGTCGACAACGGCGACGAGATCAACTGCCGCAAGATGGGATCAGGCGGCTACGCCATCCCCTCCATCTGCGAGCCCGATGTCATCCAGTTCAAGAATGTCGATGCCAAGTTCATCCTCCATGTCGAGAAGGACACCGTCTGGCAACGATTCAACGAAGACCGCTTCTGGGAAAAGCACAACTGCATCCTCACCGAGGGCTCAGGCCAACCAACCCGAGGCGTCCGCCGCATGCTCCACCGCCTCAACAAGGAATACAAACTCCCCGTCTACTGCCTCCTCGACTGCGACCCCTGGGGACACTACATCTACAGCGTCATCAAACAGGGCTCCATCTCCCTCGCCTTCGAATCCTCCCGCCTCGCCATCCCCGAAGCCAAGTTCCTCGGCATCCGCTCCCTCGACTACGACCGCTGCGACCTCTCCGACGATGTCAAAATCGGCCTCAACGACCGAGACATCACCCGAGCCAAACAAATCGCCTCCTACCCCTGGTTCGAAAAGAACAAGCAGTGGCAGAGGGAGATCAAAAAGATGCTCTCCAACGGCTTCAAAATGGAAGTCGAATCCCTCATCACCAAGGACATCTCCTATGTGACCGAGGAATATGTGCCAGCACGACTGAAGGCGAAGGATTGGCTGGGGTGAACGACAACGAACTTGTCCTAGATTCTGTACTCGAACGCGATATCGATTTGCTTCTCGTAGAAGAACTCAATGTAAGTTCAGAGTTTGCTCATTGGTTTATCGCTAAGTGCACCCAGCCGAAAATTCAGGTAGAAAAGGTGCATCGAGTCCTCCGGTCTGTTTCGAGCAAACACGGCGAGACCGATATCTTGATCTCCTTTGAGACTTCCAAAAGCACTGCGTCGGTTCTCCTCGTAGAGAATAAGATCTCGGCACCACCTCAGCCTGAACAAGCCGAGAGATATCGTCAGCGTGGGGAGCACGGGCTTGAGAGACATGGATGGGATGAGTATCACACTTGCATCATCGCACCATCAAAGTATCTCACCAACGCTCGAAACACGACCGGCTATTTGACCCAAGTCAGTTACGAAGAGATTCGGGATTGGTTCGCCACCAACTCTGGAGAAACTCAGCGGGGTCGATACCGCGCATCAATCATCGATGAAGCAATAAATCAGAATCGAAGAGGGTACACGCCTCAGATCGATGAGCAAGTGTCAAGATTCTGGAACCAGTACTGGAGACTTGCAGCAAGTGAGTTTCCCGAGTTGAATCTCAAGGAACCGAACTCAAGGCCCGCGGGATCGCTTTGGATGCAGTTCCCGGATGCACAGCTTCCCGAAGGGTGTCGGCTACAGCACAAAGCTGATCGTGGTGTTGTCCATCTTGAACTCCGAGGCCGTGCCGCTGATATGGATCACTTTGCTGAGGCAAAGCACACAGCTATCCCGGATGACATCGAGATCGTGCTAGCTTCAAAGTCATTAGCTCTCAGTATCAATGTGCCACCAATAAATCATGCCGAGGACTTCGAGTCACAAATAAAAAGTGTTCGGGATAGTTTGGAGGCTGCAGCGCGGCTGGTCGCATACGCAAACTCAGCCGAAGGCCGGGAACTTATATTCGAGTAGCATGGTTTTGGATCACCCCCCCCCCACCGCCTCCCGAATCACCCCCCCAACCTCCTGCATCGAATACCCCCGCCGACAATCCACATGCACGAGGCACCCCCGCCGCCGCATAGATCGAGTCCATCAACGCATCCCGCCGGGTGCCCTGCTTTGACCCGAAGCGCAAAGCAGGACTGTCCACCACTCGCCTCCCCCCGCCCCGGGGGGAGGTGGCCCGCCGAAGGCGGGTCGGAGGGGGGAAGCCCATTGCCCTCCATACACACCACCCAAACAGCCGGGTGCCCTGCTTTGACCCGAAGCCCAAAGCAGGACTGTCCACCACTCGCCTCCCCCGCGCTTGCGGGGGAGATGCCGAGCGCCGCGAGGCGGAGGGGGCCCGCACACCTCCAAACGCGATAAACCCCAAACGAACCGACACCCGCCCCTCTGTATCCCCCCAAACAACAAACACTTACCACCCCCACCACAATCCACACCACCCCAAGTTCCAATAATTTCCCCCAACATACTGGCATCCCCCCACAAAATCGTGCATGTATGGGGAGATTCACCCGGCAGTCAAATCCGCCGGACACACACAGAGGGGACCTCAACATGAAGATCAAACTCGCCGCATGCGCGGCCATTGCCACCGCCACGCTCGCCGCAAACGCAGGCATGTACCAGACCGTCACCGTCGACTTCGACGACCAGCCCGGCGGCTTCTTCCCGCCTGAAGTCACCGACGGCCTCTTCTCTCCCTATGTCACCTTCAGCACCGAAGCAGACCATGTCCTGCTCATCTTCAGCGGCTCAGGCACCGTCGGCGGCTCAAACCCCAACAACCTCACCGCCGCCGAGTCCGTCGACGCAAGCAGCTTCAACTCCGACATCTACATGGACTTCACTGACGCGGCACAGAACCTGTCACTCGACATCCTCGCCGACAACGACACAGGCGTCATCGCCGCCATCAATGTCTTCCACGCCGGCGGCATGGCCACCGTCGACATCATCGGCAACGGCGACTTCTCCGACCCGATCAACACCGACCTCTCCTCCTACACCGATGTCACACGCATCGAACTCGTCAACATCACCGACGAGTTCGGCCTCTCTATCGACAACCTCGTCTTCGACGCACCCGTCCCAGCACCCGGCGCACTCGCACTCTTCGCCGCAGGGGCCCTCTGCACCACCCGCCGCTCACGCAGCTAAACCACACGCAACGCGACAACCAACAAGGCATGCGCCACCGTGCGTGTGCCTTTTCTCTGCGCCCCCGACCAATGAAATCACAAAAAGTGCCCCGCAGTGACCACCCCTGTGCGCGCACTACAGCCCGGTGCCCTGCTTTGACCCGAAGCGCAAAGCAGGACAGTTCACCACTCGCCTCCCCCGCGCTTGCGGGGGAGGTGCCGAGCGCAGCGAGGCGGAGGGGGCCAAACACCTTCACGCACCGCACCCACTGCTTTGCCCCAAAGAGCAAATCCCCCCCGCACCGAGGGGGCTCCCTCAATCAAATTCCCCTCACACTCACCACCCCTGTGCGCGATTTGCGTGCACTGCAGCACTTTCCACTTGAGCCGCCAAATGCCGTCTGCGAAAATTCCCACATGCAGACGACGAACCGATTCCAGCCGTACGACTTCAACGCCGCGTTCAAGCCCGAACCACACAAGCGCCAACACGAACCGGTGCCCACGCTCCCCGCGCCCGCCACCAAGAAGCCGCAAGAACCAGAACTCTCCAACGCCCTCATGCGCGACCTGCTCGACCCCACCGTCGCCACGCTCGACCTCTGCGAATACCACGGCCTCACTCTCAACAAGCTCATCGCGATCCTCGAATCACCCGAGTTCGCCTACCTCCAATCCGCCATCGACCAGATCAGCACCGCCCGCGCCAAGCTCGTCGATTCCGAGTCCCGCTTCACCGCAAAGGCACGCCTCCACGACATCTGCAAACAACGCCCAACCGATCGACACCACGAAGAGACCATCCGCAAAGCCGCGAGCAAACTCGCCCCCACCAGTGAACGCGCCAAAGCACAACGCGATCAGAACCCAGAGCCACAGCACCAACACGCACCAGCCCCCGCCACTTCACCCAACAACCCAAGCAAGGCGCACCAGGCCAATCCCCCCGCCATCCCCCGCCCATGTGTTCCCATAACCCATGCCCCACCCCAATTGCCCCGGTTTCCGGGCCGTTTCAACGCATGCCCACCGAATCGGCGCTGGGCTTTGTTCGATGCCCCTGCTAAACTGGCCTTCCGAAACCAACCCCCCGCCGATGAACGGAGCCCCACCTTGCATCAGCCCATATGTTCGATCTGTATCGCCGCCCTGATCGCCCCCACTGCCCTCGCCGCCGGGGACGCATACGAAGCACCAGCGGCTTACTACAGCGGCGCAACAGGCACCGGAGCCACGCTCAAATCACAGCTCACCGCGGCGATGAGCGCCGGGCACATCCAGCGCAACTACGGCAACTTCCGGGACATGTCCCGCTACATCGACACCGACCCCAACAACCCCAACAACATCCTGCTCTGCTACAACCGCGCCAGCGTGAGCAGCAGCTGGGACAGCGGCAGCACCTGGAACCGTGAGCATGTCTGGCCACAGAGCCGCCAGCCCGGCAGCGCCAGCAACGGCAGCACCGGCAATCTCGGCGACCCCCACGCACTCAAGCCGTGCAACCCCAGCATCAACAGCTCAAGAGGCAACAAACCATTCGGCGGCGGTGCCAACACCACCGGCAACTACCGCTCCCTCGGCACCTTCTACTTCCCGGGTGACACCGAGAAGGGCGATATCGCCCGCTCCCTCTTCTACAGCGATACCCGCTACGCGGGGAACGGGATGTCCTTGGTCAACGGCACCCCCAGCGGCAACCAGATGGGCGACCTTGAGTCACTCATCGCCTGGCACTACCTCGACATCCCCGACGAGTTCGAGCGCCGACGCAACCACGCGATCTACAGCGTCACGCTCAACCCGCTCCGCACGAACAACCGCAACGCCTACATCGACCACCCCGAGTTCGTGTGGTCGGTCTATGTCGACCAGATGAACGATTCGACAATCTATGTCGGTGACCTGGCCCCCGCCGACGGGGCGTCCATGATCGACATCGACCTGGGCAATGTCCTCGTGGGCGAGATCATCGACCCCATCGACATCATGCTCAACAAAAACGGCGACGACGGCACCTTCTACCGCGTCACCCCCAGCGCCGGCATCACCACCAACCTCGACGGCTGCTACCAGGCGTTCGCCATCGGGACCAACGCCAGCAGCGAAACACTCACCATGAGCTTCGACGCCGCCTACACCGACAACACCGGCATGGTCTTCGGCTCGGTCACGATCGACAACCTCGATGTCACCAACCAGGCCGGCAGCGGCAAGGGCGCCAACGACGGCGACGACCTGATCTCCGTGGCAATGAGCGTCTTCAACCCCGGCAACGGCTCGTTCGATTCAGGCAGCGACCTCAACACATTGAGCATCGACCTGGGAACCGTCACATCTGGCGCCGGCGATGCCACCCAGTCGATCGACCTGTTCAACATCGCTGCCGGCGGCGCGTTCGCGGCACCGGTCGATGTTGAGATCATCTCCAGCGCCGGCGATACCTCCGCATTGATGACGGATCTGGTTTCCATCACCGACCTGAGCAGCGCCGGCATGGCCTCATTCGATGTCATACTCGACGACGACAACGAGGGAATATACTCGGCAACGTACACCCTCCGGGTGTACAACAGCCGCTCAATGTTCCCGGGCGATGTGGTAGTTGAAGACCTGACCCTGAACCTGATCGGCGAGGTCGCCGGCTCATCATGCCCGGCCGACCTCAACGGCGACGGCATGCTCAACTTCTTCGATGTCAGCGAGTTCCTCGGCCTCTACTCGAGCAACGACCCGGGCGCCGACTTCACCGGAGACGGCGAGCTGAACTTCTTCGATGTCAGCGCCTTCCTCGGTGCGTACAGCGCCGGCTGCCCGTAAACCGGGTCAGTCCTCAAGGAACTCGACCACGCCCGAGTCCATGTTGTAATACGCGCCGATGATTACGAGCCCGTCGTTATCGATAAGGTCACGCAGGATCTCCGACTCGGACTCCAACTGCTTGATCGAGTTCTTGATGTTGTTGATGGTGACGGCGTAGGTCAGCTCATCGAAATCGGTGTCGGCCCCATGCTCTTCGCAGCACGCCTTGCATGCCGGGGACATGCGATCAACGATGGCTTTGAGATGATCCGAGCCGGGTGGTTGGTTGTCGATAAGGTCACGGAGCGTTGCCTGAATCGCCCCGCACCGCTGATGCCCGATGACCACAAGGAGCCGCGGCCCGAAGGTCAACGCCCCGAACTCGATGGACCCGAGCTGGGTCGGTGTCACGATGTTGCCCGCGACACGGATCGAGAACAGGTTGCCCAACCCCGCATCGAAGAGGATGTCCGGTGGCACGCGGTGGTCGCAACAGCCGAGGATCAGTGCGATGGGCTTCTCGTCGACGGCATGGTCGAACGCATGCGGGTCGACCTGCCTTGCGTTGGCGGCGAAGCGTGCGTTGCCGGCCTTGAGTCGCTCGAGGGCCTGGGCCGGGGGCATTCTTGTTGATCGGGGCATGATGGAGATCCTCGAATCCGCGGTGCGCGGATTTGTTCATCATACGGCCCAACACGGCCCAAAGCATCGCCAGCTCGGGTCAGTCTGGCGTCCGCTGATCAAAGATGTGCATGTGGTATTTGCGAACGAGGTCTCGGCAGACGGCCAGGCCTCGGGTGGAGTTGCCGTACTCATCGAGGCGGGGCGAGTAGACGGCGATGCCCATAACGCCCGGGACAACACCCATGATGGCCCCCGAGACGCCGGATTTGGCCGGGATGCCGACCTCGTAGGCCCATCGCCCTGCGTAGTTGTACATGCCGTTCATGAGCATGACGACCAGGATGTCCTTAATGTATTCGGCACTGATGGCGCTCTCGTAGGTGACGGGGTTGATGCCGTTGTTGGCGAGGGTTGCGGCGGCGATGGCGAGCTGACGGGTGTTTGTGCGCATGGCGCACTGCTTGATGTAGAGATCAAGATGTTGTTCGACATTCCCCTCGATGGTGCCCTTGGATTTGAGGAGGTAGGCGAGGGCCCGGTTGCGGTCGCTTGTTCGTTGCTCGGATTCGTAGACGGCCTGGTCGACCTGCATGGGTGAACCGGTGAATGCGCTGAGCCCGGCTGCCAATCGGTCGAACCGGTCTTCTGGGGATGTTCCACCGAGGAGTGATGCGGTGACGATGGCCCCGGCGTTGACCATGGGATTGAGGGGCTTGCCGATCTGGTCGAGGCCGACGATTGAGGCGTAGGAGTTGCCCGTTGGCTCGACGCCCGTGAGCGACATGACAAGGTCTCGCCCGACGGTGGCGAGGGCCTGAGCGAGGGCCAGGGGCTTTGAACACGATTGGAGTGTGAACTGAGCCCGGTCGTCTCCGACCGTGAACTCGGTGCCATCGACCAGTCGGACGGAAATGCAGAAGAGGTCGGGATCGGCCTTGACCAGCTCGGGGATATAGGTCGCCAGCGTGCCGGTATTGAGTGCCCGGTACTTGTCGTGCAGGGACTCGAGGGTGGATTGGAGGTCGTTGATCATGGGTGCCCTGTGGTCAGACGGGTTGGAATGCCGATAGAGAGGATGAATGGTATTGCCGGCATCGGGTTGTTGGTGTGATTGAGTCCACGAATGGGGGTTGCATGGAGCAGGAGAAGCCACAGGTCGCTCCGTGGCGAGATCGGCTGCATGAGATTATTTTCGAGGCCGATACGCGGGCTGGCAAGGCGTTCGATGTTGGTTTGATCATCGCCATTTTTCTGTCTGTGGCGGTGGTGGTCCTGAGCACGCTGGAGGGTGCTGAGCAGGAGCCCTATCGGGGGCTGCTCTACACGCTCGAGTGGGTGTTTACTATTTTGTTTACGATCGAGTATCTGCTCCGGCTAATCGTCGTTCGTCGTCCCTGGCGTTACGCGGGCTCGTTCTTCGGGGTGATTGACCTGCTGTCGATTCTGCCGGCGTTTATCGGTTTGGTGTTCCCGGGGAGCGAGCGGCTGATGGTGGTTCGCACGCTGCGGCTGTTGCGGATCTTCCGGGTCTTCAAGCTGGCGCGGTACCTGCGTGAGGCATCGGCCTTGCGTGAGGCGTTTTATATCAGCCGCCACAAGATCGCGGTGTTTATGACGACGGTGTTGATCGTGGTGCTGATCGCGAGCACGATCATGCATGTGGTGGAGAGCGGCGCGGGGAACGAGGCGTTTGATTCGATCCCCGGCGCGTTGTACTGGGCGGTGATCACGATGACGACGGTCGGGTACGGCGATGTGGTGCCGCTGACGATCGTTGGGAAGATCACCACGATGATGCTGGTGCTGGTGGGGTATTCGCTGATCATTGTGCCGACGGGTATTCTGTCGGCTGAGATTACGGATACGCGTCGGCGGGTGACAACCACGCGTGCGTGCCCCCACTGCATGGCGGAGGGCCACGACCGAGACGCGAAGTATTGCAAACGATGCGGGCAGCTGCTCGATCCGTGATCGCGCGTGATCAGGTTGTTTCCGGCGGCTGGGCGGTGAGCTTGAGTCCCACGATGGACACAATGAGCATCAGCAGGAAGAGGATGCGTGCGGGTGTGGCCGGCTCGCCCAGCAGGATCATACCCAGGATGACGGTGCCGGCTGCACCGATTCCCACCCAGACCGCGTAGGCGGTGCCGATGGGCAGTGACCGGGCGGCCACACCCAGCAGGTACATGCTGCTGATGATGGCGAGGATGGTGAGCACGCTGGGCCAGGGCTTCGTAAACCCGTGCGTGTATTTCAGGCCTGTGGCCCAGGCGATTTCGAAGAGACCGGCAACAACGAGGATGATCCACGGCATACGACGCTCCTGTGCGTCGTCTTGTCGTGTCCGGGTACGGCGCGTCTCGTCCGGTGGCCGCTTGGGCCGGTGTTGTGGGATTGTATACCCGTTCTACATGGTTGGGCGTGAGAGGCGTGTTGCCCAGATGGCGAGGATGATGGCGACGATTGCGGACGCGATGTAGATGGCGTTGAAGTCGCCTGTGATGGCGCGTGCGGCTGCGAAGACGAAGGGGCCGGCGCTGGTGCCGATGACCATGAAGGTGGTGAGCGAGCCACGGATCGCGCCGTGGTGCGTGCGTCCGTAGTAGCGTGCGAAGATGGGGCTTGCGAGGAGGAAGAGCAGCCCCTGTGCCAGCGCGAGTATGAAGTACGAGGCGTGCGCCATGAGCGCGGCGTGGGCTGTTGATGCGGCGGTCGCGTAGAGGACGCACGCGCCGGCGAGGAGGAAGCCGGAGACCGCGAGGAGGTAGCGTGGTCTGAATCGGTCGACGAGGTAGCCGAAGGGGATGGAGGTGATGATGGTGACGACGCCGAGTGTGGCGACGACCGCTGCGGCGGTCTTCTCGGATGGGAGTCCGAGGTCGCTCATCATGGGCTGCGTGTGGAAAACGAATGCGGTGCCCACGGCTGCGGAGAGGACCATCGATGCGGTGACGATCCAGTAAGCGGAGGTGCGCATGGCCTCCTTGAGGGTGAACTGATGGAGTGCGGTATCGGCGGCGTGCTCCTTGTTCTCGTGCTTGTCGCCTGCGTCGCCCACAGAGGGGGCGTCGAGCTCGATGTTGATCTCTTCGTGTGTGTCGTGGGTGTGTTCGTAGGCGTCGTTATCGACATGTTGGCCGAGGTCTTCGGGGCGGTTGACATGGACGAGGGCGACGAGGGGGAGGACGATGATCCAGACGAGGAGCCCGAGGAGTGCGTAGGTGGTTTTCCACCCGATGGCATCGATGCTGAGCACGATGGCCGCGGGGAGTACCGCGAGGGCGAGAGGCATGCCGAGGTGTCGGATGGATTCGGCGAGGCCGAGCTTGCGTTCGAACCACATGGCGAGGGTGTGCGACGAGACGAGTCCGAGTGCACCTTGGCCGAGGAAGCGGAGCAGGAAGAACGAGACCGTGAGGGCGACGAGTGCGGCGTAGTGGTCGATGTTGTCCTGGAGCTTGAGGCGTTGCACGGCGAAGGCGAGCAGTGCGATGATCATGCATGCGAGCCCGAGGAGGAGGGCGACTGTGCCCATGACGGTGCGGGTGCCGAGCTTATCGCTGAGGCGTCCGACGAGGGTGAGGGGGAGTGAGGCGATGAAGGTCGCGATCATGTAGGCGGCGGCGAACTCTTGGAGTGAGATGCGGAGGTCCGCGCGGATGGCTTCGCTGAAACTGCCGACGACGAAGGATTGGCCCGGCGAGGTGGCCATGGTTGTGAGTGTGGTCGCGGCGAGCATGGCCCAGCCGTAGAAGATGGGTTTGCGGTTGCGTGTGCTCGCGCGGTTTGCGAGGGCCCTGGCGAGGATGGGTGGCTTGTGGTCGGTGTTGGGCATGTGGTGGTATTGATAGCGCGTCGGGCATGAAAAAAGTCACCGGCGGTTGTGCCGGTGACTCTGTTTGTGGAGATGGTGGATGATTGTTTATCGACGGCGACGGCTAGCCATGAGGCCGCCCATGCCGAGGAGTGCCATCGCGCCCGGTGTTGGGACGGTGTTGAAGACGATGTTGCCGAAGGGTGCGACATCGGTGACCCAGACATTGACGCCCTTGACCTGGATGCCCCACTGGACATGGCGTGACACGTCGTCGATGGTATCGAGCGAGATGCTGAAGTTGCCTGCTGCATCGACATCGGCGAAGACATCGACGGAGGAGCTGTAGTCGGCGGCGAAGTCACGGATGAAGACGCGTGCGTCGTGAGCATCTGTGAGGGTGATGCTGAGGACATTGCCCGAGAAGTTGACGGTGGTGCCTGCGAGGTCGCCGTCGACCTGCTGGTAGAGGTTGGCTTCCATGATCTTGTTGCCCATGGCGCCGGGGCCGCCGCCGCCGATGTACCAGTATGGGTCGGGGTCGCCGATGGTGTTGGGCCCCATGGTGAGGGTACCAGCGCCATCGTCGAACTCAGCGGTGAGATCTGCGACGCCCCAGCTGCTGCCGAATGCGTAGGTTGAGCCGTCGAGTTCAAAGACATTCATGAATCCGAGCCATGGTGCGGATGATTGGTCGATCCCGACATCAACGGCGGGGATGCCGGCGGTTGCCACGGTCGTCATGATTGCTGATGCACAGAGTGCTGCTGCGGTGCTTTTCATATCGATCTCCTCTTGTGGTTTATCCGAGCATTCTGCGCCCACGAGTATGTGTCGGGTTGAAGCCGGCCCGGAATCGTAACAGTTACACTATGGCAGGATTGTTCGTGCGGATCAAGATGAAATGCTGATGATTTCGGAGTTTTCTGCGAATCGCGCGTGGCGGACATATCTCCTGACTGGGGGCGTATTTTGGGGGCTTGATTGGTGTTATCGGCGATTATTGTGGATGTTGGCTGTTGGATCTTCTTGATCTGGTTGGCTTCGGGTCTGAATGCGTTATGATTGCCCTCGCACCTGAAACAGTTTCTTTCCTTAGGGGTTCAATCGATGACTTTCCCACAGCAGTTCACATGGGGCGTCGCCTCAGCGGCATACCAGGTTGAGGGGGCCGCGGCTGAAGACGGCCGGGGTCCCAGCGTGTGGGACACATTCTGTGACACACCTGGCAAGGTTTTTGACGGCCATACGGGTGAATTTGCCTGTGATTCATACCACAAGGTTGATGAGGATGCCAGCCTGATCCAGGGGCTCGGTGCGAATGGTTATCGGTTTTCGATCTCGTGGTCCCGCCTGATTCCTGATGGCACCGGCGAGTTCAATGAGGCGGGGTTTGCGTATTACGACCGCCTGATCGATGCGCTGCTCGAGCGTGGCGTTGAACCTTGGGTAACGCTGTACCACTGGGATCTGCCCCAGGCGTTGCAGGATCAGGGGGGGTGGCTGAATCCCGAGAGCCCCGCGTGGTTTGAGGCATATACCAAGGCGGTGATTGATCGGTATTCGGATCGTGTCACGCATTGGTTTACGCTGAATGAGCCGGCGATTTTCCTTGGGCTTGGGCACAACGAGGGCACGCATGCTCCGGGGCTGAAGCTTCCCCGAAATGAAGTGTTGTTGGCGACGCATCATGCGTTGCTGGCGCACGGGCGTGCGGTTCAGGTGATCCGTGCGCACGCGAAGAAGGCGCCGACCGTCGGCTTTGCTCCGGTTGGGAGTTTGCATACTCCTGAATCGGAGTCTGCTGAGGACATCGAAGCTGCCCGCAAAGCGACTTTTACGGTACCTGAGAAGGGTTGGACATACAACTACAGCTGGTATTGCGACCCGGTCATGCTGGGCCACTACCCGGAGCAGGGGCTGTCGTTCTTTGGGAAGGATGCGCCGGCGTTCAGCGACCAGGACATGGAGACGATGAACCAGCCGCTGGATATGTTCGGGGTGAACATTTATTCAGCGGGCATCGTGCGTGCCGGTGCTGATGGCGAGCCGATCGAGGTTCCGAGCCAGCGTGGGTATCCAACCACGATGTTCCGGTGGACGATCAACCCCTCGTCGCTGTACTGGGGACCGAAGTTTCTGTCTGAGCGGTACAAGCTGCCGGTGGTGATCACTGAGAATGGCCTTGCTTCGATGGACTGGGTACACAGCGATGGGAAGGTGCATGATGCTGGGCGTATTGACTATCTGACGCGGTATCTGCATCAGCTTCGTCGTGCGTGCAATGAGGGCATTGATGTTCGTGGGTACTTCCAGTGGTCGATCATGGACAACTTTGAGTGGGCCGAGGGATATGCGCTCCGGTTTGGGTTGGTCTATGTTGATTATCAGACGCTGGAGCGTATCCCGAAGGACTCGTATCACTGGTATTCGAAGGTGATATCGAGCAATGGCGATCTGATCCCGAGAACGCTGTCTGCGCTGCGATAACCCTTTTTCAGCCCATCGGATCGCATATTTATGTGTTTTTGTGGTGGTTTTGGCTTGGAAAGCATGTGGTTTCGTGTAGCATGATGTAACTGTTACGCTTTTTCGGGCGATTCCGCCCGCCCCACCCGAGATGAGGAGAAAATACGATGCAACTGAAGACATGGATTGCCGCAGCACTGGCCGCCGCCACTTGCTCGGTCAACGCTCAGAACGTTCTGGACAACGGCAGCTTTGAGACCGCGGGCCCCGGCTTTGTGGAGTTTGAGAGCTGGGAGAACTACGGGAATGTGTTCACAGCCGACGATGGCGAGATCATCGCTCAGGACGGCAGCTTCACGGCCAAGATGTTCGGTGCCAGCAGCGGCGCTCAGAGCGACCAGGTGCTGACTCAGAATGTGCCTGCGACTGCTGGTGTTTCGTACACGCTCAGCGGCTACTGCCAGAATAAGTCTTCGGACGCGCTGGGTGATGAGAATATCATTCTGATGCAGATGGTGTTCCGCGACAGCGGCGGTAATGGTCTGTTGACGGTTGAGACCGACGCGATCGATCCTGCGAGCGATCCCTTCGACACATGGGTCTACTCCTCAGTCGATGCGATCGCGCCTGCCGGCACGACCAACATTGATGTCTTCCTGCTTCACATCCAGCTGGGTACTGACCAGGGCTTCCCGACGCAGGGTGGCGGCGCTTCGTTCTGGGACAACATCGTTCTCTCGGGCGGCGATGCTCCTTGTACCAACCCTGCTGATCTCAACGGTGACGGCGAACTGAACTTCTTTGATGTCTCCCTCTTCATCACTGAGTTCAGCAACGGCTGCCCGTAATCAGTTGTTCATGCAAGAACCTTACGGTTCTGTTCCTAGACACACGCCCTCCCCCGGGGCGTGTGTCTTTTTTTGTCCCACTGTATCTGCATCAACGATGCGGCGCAAGGCGGGGTTCGGCTTTGAGGTGATTGGGCAGTATCAGGCGTATGGCGGTGGGCATGACGCACAGACATGCCAGCAGTCCTCAAGAGGTCGCATGGGCATCGATGGGTTGTGTTTGGAGTTGTCCTGTGATCAGCCCTTGACGGCACCGGTGGTGAGGCCGGAGATGAACTGCTTCTGGAGGAGCAGGAAGAGGGCTGCGACGGGGAGGACGGAGATGACGGTGGCGGCGGTGAGAAGGCCGTAGTCGGTCTTGTAGACGCCTCGGAGTTGTGCGATGGCGACCGAGAGGGGTTGCTTGTCGGCGGTCTGGAGGACGATCTGAGGGGAGATGAAGTTGTTCCACATGCCCAGGAAGGTGATGAGCATGAAGGCACCGATCATGGGTCGGAGGAGGGGGAGGACGACGACGAAGAAGATGGACCATTCGGAGCAGCCGTCGATTCGGGCGGCTTCGAGGAGTTCGTCGGGTACGGATTGGATGACGGCCTGTCGGAAGAGGAAGACGCCGAAGGCGGGTGCGAGCATGGGTAGGAGGAGCCCCCAGACTGTGTCCAAGAGGCCCAGGTCGTAGAGGAGTTCGTAGCCGGGGGCGAGGAGGAGGGTTGGGGGGACGATGAGGGCGCCGAGGACGACGAGGGTGATGAGGTTGCGACCACGGAAGTGGTGCTTGGCGATGACGAAGCCGGTGGCGGCGCAGATGAATGTGGCGAAGAGGGCGGTGGCGGCGGAGTAGAAGATGGAGTTGATGAGGTTGACCTCGAAGCCGAGGTCGAAGAGTGCTCTGTAGTTGTTGAGGGTGAGTTTGTCCCAGCCGATGCCGAGGAATCCTTCGCCGGGGGGGAAGAAGATGCCGCTGAAGAAGTCGTCCTGGCCTTTGAGGGAGGCGATGATGAGCCATGCGTAGGGGATGAGAGTGATGAAGGCGAGCACGATGAGGAGGGCGTGGAGTGCGGCCTTGTTGAGCTTTCGGTTGGTGGCGCTCATGCGTTCACCTCTTGTGCTCGTGTCATTTTGATCTGGACCAGTGCGAGGGCGATGAGGATGAGTGCGAGGACCCAGCCGATGGCAGAGGCGTAGCCGAGGTCGCCCAGGTCGAAGCCGTTCTGGTAGAGGTACATGACGATGGTGAGGCCGCGGTTGTCGGGGCCCCCGCTGCTCTCGAGGAGGATGTAGGGGAGTTCGAAGAGCTGGAGGGAGCCGATCATGGAGAGGAGGATGACGAAGGTGGCGACGGGTTTGACGCTGGGGTAGATGACATGGCGGAGTTTGCCCAGCGGGCCGGCGCCGTCGATCTCGGCGGCTTCCATGAGTGACTTGTCGACGCTTTGGAGGGCGGCGAGGAAGTAGATCATGTTGAAGCCGACATAGAGCCAGAGTGAGATGAGGATTAGCGTGGCCATGACATGCTGCTGGAGCCAGTCGATCTCAAGGAACTTCTCGTTGCGTGTGATGAAGGCGATGGCCTGGTTGACGAGGCCGGCTCGTTTTTCGAATGCCAGTGCGCCGAGTATGGAGACGAAAACGAGGCCCATGAGTTGGGGGCTGAAGAAGATGAGTCGGTAGATGCCCTTGCCTCGGAGCTTTGATGAGTTGAGGGCAAGGGCGAGGGCGAAGGCGATGGGGAGTTGGATGAAGAGCGAGCCGAGGGCGTAGATGAATGTGTTCCTGATTGATTTCCAGAACACTGGGTCGGCGAAGAGGAGCTTGAAGTTTTTGGTGCCGACGAATGTGCGTGTGCCCGGGCCGAAGGTTTGGTTGGCGGCGAGGAAGGCGGACTGGATGAGGGGGTATACGACGAAGATGGCAAAGAGCACGAGGAAGGGCGAGAGCATGGCCCATGAGAACAGCACTCGGTTGCGGTTGATTTCCCTTGCGCTCATTCTGCCCCCTCATCAATCGCTGCGAGATCTTCTTGGGCGAAGGCGTTGCGCTCCATGCGTCGTTCGGTTTGTCGCTGCATGGTATCGAGCAGCTCGCGTGCCTTTGGCATGAGCTGGTCGGGCTCGTAGAGCTCTTGTTCTTCGGCGTATTTGGCAAGACGGCCCATGGCGTCACGGACATCGATCGCGGCCTGCTTGTTGTAGGGTGACGATGTGCGGAGCGGGATGTTGGGTGCCAACTCGATGTACATGCGGCCCTTGCGCTGGTTCATGAAGAAGGGGTCGGGCTCGTCGTAGACCGGGTCGTCCCAGAGTGATTTCACGGGGGAGATGATGTCGACTTCGCGGTAGAGTTCGCGGGCGACCTCGGGCGAGGTGTAGAGGAGCTTGGCGTAATCCCAGGCGCGGTCGAAGTGCTTGGTGGTTTTGGGGATGCTGAGCATGGTGCCTCCGCGGACGCTGGTGCGTCGCCCGCCGGGTTCGAAGGCGGGGAGGGGCATGAGTTTGAGCTTGCCGTTGAGCGCGGGGACATGCATCTTCCAGATGGAGCACATCCAATCGGGTGCAATGTAGCCGATGGCGACGGCGTCGACCTTGGCCTTGTGGCCTGCGGCGCTCCATTCATTGATGTCGATGGCGACCGGATCTGGCCCGACACACCATGAGACCAGCGTGGCGAGGAGATGGGCGTTGCGTTCGGTATTGATGGTGGGCTGGCCGCTGGATGTGAAGAGCTGCCCGTTGCCCTGGAGCATGAGTGTTTCGATGAGGTCCTGGTTGGTGTACCAGAAGGAGAGCGGGGTGTGGTCGGGCTTGGCATCGTTGTCGGTGTCGGCCATAAGCGGGCGGAGCATGGCGAAGTACTCATCCCAGGTTTCGGCTTGGGAGAGGTCGATGCCGGCGGCCTCGGTGATGTCTGCGCGGTATGCGAGCATGACGGGGTGGACATCGTGCGGGAGCCCGAAGACGCGCCCGTCGACGCTCCACGGGTTGAGAGAGGGCTGGTTGAACTGCTCGAGCAGTCCTTCTTCGACGAGCATGTCGGTGAGGTCGGTGAAACCGATGGCGTCGATGGGGCCCATGAATGCCTGTGGTGCGACGGCTTTTTCGACCTCGATGAGATCGGCGGTTGGGAGCCCGCCGAAGAACCCGCTCATCATGCGGCTCTGGATGGCGGCGTTGCTCATGATGGTGATGTCGAGTTTGACATCGTTCGATTGCTCGTAGCGTTCGATCATGGGCACATACATCTTGGCGTGCTCGGGTGAGGCGACCCAGAACTGGAGGTCGCCTTGATCGGATGGCTTTCGCACGAGGATCAGGAGGGTGCTGAGAATGAGCAGGCACGCGATAACCCAGACGCCCGAGGAGAGGGCCCGGAGGGCGAGGATGGTGTTGGTGATTCGGTGCATCAGACCGTTCGGATCAGCTGCCCGTCGGTGCCGATGCGCACGGGTGCGATCGAGGCGTAGGAGGTTGTTTCGAGCACCTCAAAGCTTGTTGGGCGGACTTCACGATAGATTGGCTGGGGTGCATCGCTCTGCGCGGCGCGGGTGATCCAGCGTGCTGCCTCGATGCCCAGTGAGATGGCATCTTGACAGACTGCGGTGTAGCGCGGGAAAGTTTGGTGACGCGTGACGGAGTCGTCGAAGCCCACGATCGAGATGTCTTTGGGGACTTTGATGCCCGTGCGCAGGCACTTGTGAAGCGCGCCGATGGTGGACATGGGGTTGGTGAAGAAGATCGCTGTGGGCGGGTTTTCCAGTTCGAGCAGCTTGGTGAGCATGATCTCGCCGCCTGCTGTGTTGGCTTCGGCTTTGACGATCAGTGACTCGTCGATCTGGATTCCTGCGTCGTGGAGCGCATCGCGGTAGCCGGCTTCGCGGTCCTGGTGGTCGGTATCGACGATGTTGTGCATCGCGAGCCCGATTCGCTTATGGCCGAGGCCCACGAGGTGTTCGATGGCTTTGCGTGAGGTGTCGTGGGAGATGGAGTCGATGTAGGAGACCGCCGGGTCTTCTGATCGGTCGGCGACGAGGAGGACGGGGAAGCCTTCCGCGGTGATCTGCTCGACGAGCGAGGTGTCGCCGAGTGATCGCATGAGGATGGCGTTGACGCCCTTGCGGTGGAAGAACTGGGTGTAGGTTTCGTCGGGGTGCTTATCTCGGGCGGCGCTGATGAATGCAAGGTCGTGCTTCTTCTCGTAGACGCCACGGAGGATACCCGAGAGGAGGGACGCCTCGAAGTCGCCCAGGTCCGACTTGACGGGTTCTTCTGGGTAGACGAGGCCGATGACATTGGTGGGCTTGCGTCCCATGGAGGGCTTGTAGTGGTGTCGCTGAGCGAGTTCGAGCACTTTGCGCCGGGTCTCTTCGCTGACGCCGCTGCGCTGATTGATGGCGCGTGACACGGTGGCAACGGATATACCCAGTTCGTTCGCGATTTGTCGTACTGAACTCATTTTGCTTAGGACTCCGGACCGAGTTCTCGTTTTTCTACACGCTGATCGTTTGTGGACCAGAGTACTTCGTATGTGCTCCGCCCGGTGCCTGCGTTGAACAGGTCTTGAACATCGTAGTCTTCGACATGGCCGTCGACGAAGGCGAAGTTTGCCCCGCCTTCAAGGTCGAAGGTGTCGTTTCTGCGGTTTGGGTGGCGGTAGTACGGGATGTAGCTTTTAAGGTCGTCCGCACGGTTTGGGTCCATATCTGGGGGTGGATCTCTGCCGTCGTCCCAGTTTCCGCTCAGGGAATCGGAGTTGATGCCGGTTCCGCCGCCGAATCGTTCGCCTGGGAGGCCGCTGGAGCCCACGCTGCCTGCGGTGAACCATGTCGTTTCGCCTGCCTCGTTTTCGACTTCTGACCCCCAGCTTCCCCATGCTTCGGCGTAGAGGATGAGTGAGCTTGAACGATCTGCGGCGCTGTCGAATGCCTGGCCCATCTGGTAGCTGTCGCTCTGTTTGTAGGTGCCTGGCTTGTAGTACGGGACGGTGCCAGTGGAGAAGTTCGGCTCGCCGACTTCGGCGGCCGATGCGGCCCAGTGGTTGAGGGTATATGAGCGGGCGCCCTCGGGGTGGTTTGGGCATCGGACGACGGTGCCGCCGATTGTTGGGTTGATCTCGTTATCCCATGCGAGGTTGCGGTAGTCTTCCTGCGGGAGGTATTGCCCGATGCGGTTGACATCGTACCAGATCATGTTGAGTTTGTCGTTTTTGGGATCGATGACGAAACGGCCCTTGGAGAGTACGGGCGGGAACTTGCCCTTGAAGTCGTAGGCGTAGACCATGGTCGCAGCAGAGAGCTGGCGCATGTTGGACTTGCAGAGCATGTCCTTTGCGGACTGGCGAGCGGCACCGAGTGCGGGGAGTAGGATCCCGATGAGCAGTGCGATGATCGCAATGACGACAAGCAGTTCGATGAGCGTGAAGGCTTTCCGCGTCATCTTCCAGCTCTGGGACTTGGTGTTGTTTGTGTTCTGCATGTTGTGCCTCTGGGTTGGTCACGATGTGTGGCGCCAGTGCCCCAATCGTAACAGTTACGCTATCTTGACGCAAGCCTGACGGGGAATCAATCGGAAAAAGATTCGCCCCGCCGAACATATCCAGAACACGCTGCGTTTTCAGGTGTCAAGGGCGATTGATTCGTCTGAGTTATTCACAAAGTTGATGATTTCTGGGCGTGGTGCTGACATCATTGGCAGTAACAGTTACGCTTGATCCATGAAGAATGCCCAACTGCTGTCGATATTTGCCGGTTGCCTGAGCCTTGCGATGCCCATGGGGTGTGCGACATACGAGGGGAGCCGGGTTGAACTGGTTGAACGGGACGGGCGGTTCATGCTGTTGAAGGATGGTGTTTCCCACACGATCTACGGGGTTGGTGGGCACACGGATCTTGAGCGTCTGGCGTCGTACGGTGGCAATACTGTGCGGACCTGGGATGCCGAAGGTATCGGGGAGATGCTTGACGAGGCGCACGCCCTTGGTATCAGCGTGGTTGCGGGGATCTGGCTCGAGCACCAGCGGCATGGATTTGATTATGATGATGCGGCACAGCGGTCTGAGGAGCTTGAGCGGGTCGAGCAGTTGGTGCTGGAACACCGTCATCACCCGGCGCTTCTAGCGTGGGGGGTCGGCAATGAAGTGGAGCTTGGGGGCGACTTTGATGTCGCGCTTCGACAGATCAATGATGCTGCGGCGATTGTGAGGCGGTTGGACCCCCACCACCCGCGCATGGCGATCATCGCGGAGATTGGTGATGACAAGGCGGTGCGGATTCAGAATGAGTGCCCGGATATCGATCTAATCGGCATTAACTCGTATGGCGGGCTTGCGAGCGTGCCCGAGCGGCTGGCTGAGCAGGGGTATGAGGGCGCCTGGACAGTGACAGAGTGGGGTGTGGTTGGCCACTGGGAGATGGGAAAGACGCCTTGGGGTGCGCCGTACGAGCAATCGAGCGGGGGTAAAGCGGATTTCCTTCGCGAGGTCTATACACAAGCCATCGAGCCGAATCTTGGGGATGACTGCCTGGGGTCGTTCGCGTTTCTCTGGGGGCATAAACAGGAGAAGACTGCGACCTGGTACGGGCTGCTGCTGGAGAGCGGCGAGACGACCGAGCGGGTCGATGTGCTGAGTGAGCTGTGGACCGGTGAACGGGTCAGCAATGGTGCACCGCGGGTGGAGCAGATCGAGATGCTCGACGCGAACCCGGCAGGCGTGTACGCGTCGGAACCGGTGCGTGTGCAGGTGCTGGCTTCGGAACCGGATGGTGATGCGATGCTCGCCGCATGGCATGTGCTCCCCGAGTCGGATGTCCAGAGCATGGGCGGCGACTTTGAGCGCCAGTTGGATGCGGTTGATGTGGCGATCGAGCAGGATGGGGAACTGGGTGCGATGATCACGCTGCCCGACGAGCCCGGCGCGTACCGGATCTTCGTCACGGTTCGCGACGGGCATGGCCACGCGGGGACGGCGAACCTACCGATCTATGTGGTTGAGCGGGATAGCTGATCGTTGATCAGGGGCATCCTGCGTTGTAGATCGTAAGGAACTCCGAGACATCGAAGAAGTTGAAGGCGCCGTCGGCATTGATGTCGGCGGCGTTGTCTTGGGCGCTGTAGGCACTGAGGAAGGCGCTGACATCGAAGAAGTTCAGTTCACCGAATGGCTCGGCCAGGTCTGCTTCGCTGCAGGGGGTTGGACCATCGAGGGTGAAGGTGAACGAGTTGACATTGTACTGCGTATCTGCAACACCCATGTTGACGAAGCGGAGGACCTGCTCGCCGGCTTCGAGTTCGAGGTTGGTGGTGACGGTTGTCCAGTTCTGCCAACCGAAAGTTGCGAGGAAGAAGACGGTGCCGGTGAGGTCCTGACCATCGCGTTCGATGCGGAATGCCCCGCCTGTTCGGTCGGAGGCCACGCGGGTTTCGAGGGTGTAGGTGCCGGCGGTTTGGACATCGACGGTGTACTCGAGCCATTCGCCCTGGCACATGTCTGAGATGTTGTAGCCCTCTTCGGAGGCCACTTCGATATCGACGCCTGTTTCGCGGTATTCACCGCCGGTGTTTGTGGCGTCGCAGTCGTAGTAGCTCTGGTTTTGTGCGCCCAGGTCGAAATCTTCGGCTTGGATGGTGCCGGGGACTGGGTGGGCCTGGCCTGAGTAGGGCAGTTGAACCCGCTCGTAGACCCGAACATAGTCGACTTCGAGGGTTTGTGGGAAGGTTGAGCTGCCGTCCGGGTTGCCCGGGAAGTTGCCACCGACTGCGACATTGAGCAGGAGGTGGAACTCGGAATCGAATGGTGCGCTCGGGTTTGAGGGGGCCGCGGATGAGAACCAGCTTGTGTTTGGTCGTGAGCCGTAGGCGATGTCGTCGACATACCAGGTGATTCGATCGGGGTCCCAGTCGATGCGGTAGGTGTGGAAGTCTTGTGAGAAATCGGTTCCGTCCTGGAGTCGCGGACCATCGGAGGCGTTGTTGGGCCAGTTGTTGCCAAAGTGGAGTGTGCCGTAGATGCGATCCGCGTAGTTGACCGATTCCATGATGTCGATTTCACCCGATGAGGCCCATGAGCCGTAGGGTGAGTTTGTGGGGAGCATCCAGAACGCGGGCCAGATGCCGGGCGTTGAGGGGAGTTTCATGCGTGCTTCGAATCGGCCGTAGAGGAAGTCCTGCTTGTAGAGCGATCTGATGCGTGCGGAGGTGTAGTCTCTGCCATTGAACCGCTGTTCGATGGCGTTGATCTTGAGGGTGCCGTCGGAGACGGTGATGTTGGCTGTGGAGTCGGTGTAGTACTGGAGTTCATTGTTTCCCCAGCCGGCTGGGAGGCCGTATGCTGTGCCCGTTCCGGTCTGGTATGACCAGTTATCGGTGTTCAGGGCCGTCCCATCGAATTCATCTGACCACTGGAGCTGCCATGCATCCTGAGCGATCGTCGGTGAGCAGAAAACAGCCGCGGCGAGCAGAATTGGTGCTTTTGTGTGCATCATTGGTTCTCGTATGGGGTATCGTAACAGTTACGCGAGTGTACCATCTTCATCGTGGATCTGGTACCCTTTCTTTGATTTTTCACCCGAATCTGGGGGCTTGTTCCTGATCAGGGGCACCTCACGAACTTGGAGCACGCATGGCAGGGCTGATACTGGATCAGATCACCAAGACCTACGAGGACGGCTTCACCGCGGTTGATGCGATTTCACTGTCAGTCGAGCCGGGCTCGTTTGTGGTGCTTGTTGGACCCTCGGGGTGTGGTAAATCGACGACACTGCGGATGATCGCGGGCTTGGAGACGATCACCAAGGGGACCCTGAAGATCGGTGACCGGGTGGTCAATGGTGTTCGCCCGAAGGATCGGGACATTGCGATGGTGTTTCAGAACTACGCGCTTTACCCGCACCTGAGCGTCGAGGAGAACATGGGCTTCTCGTTGCGGATGAGCGGGGTGAGCAAGAAGGCACGCATTGCGAGGGTCCATCATGCGGCCGAGATGCTGGGGCTCAATGACATCCTGCACAAGAAGCCGGGGCAGCTCTCGGGCGGTCAGCGGCAGCGTGTGGCGTTGGGGCGTGCGATCGTTCGCGAGCCGTCGGTGTTTCTGTTTGACGAGCCGCTGTCGAATCTGGATCCGGATCGTCGCGTGAGCACGCGGGCGGAGATTCGGCGGATTGTGCGTGAGCTTGGTACGACGACGGTATATGTGACGCATGATCACGAGGAGGCGATGGCGCTGGGCGATGTGGTCGTGGTGATGAACGAGGGGAAGATTGAGCAGGCGGGCGCGCCGGATGCGGTGTATGCCAATCCTGCGACACTGTTTGTGGGGCGTTTCCTGGGTTCGCCGAAGATGAATGTGATCGAGTGTGCGATTGAGCGGAACGAGGGCGGTGTCTTTGCCCGTCCCGATGGGCTGGGGGATTTTCGTATCGAGGTGCACGCTGACCCCGAGAGCATGCCGAAGGGGCCACGGGCAACGCTGGGGATTCGCCCGCAGCATGTGGTGCTCAGCGCCGATGCCCCCGGCACGACGAGACTTGGTCAGGGTCGGATCACGCATGTCGAGCATTTGGGGTTTGCGCAGGACCTGACGGTTGAGCTTGATGGGCACACGCTGCTTGTGCGGGATAAGGAGATCACGCCTCGTCGCATTGGCGATTCGTGCCCTGTGTGCTTTGAAGCCGATGAAGCGCATTGGTTCTGATCTCTCCAAGCCGCGTATTGTGTTGCGTACCCGATCGGGCGACACCTGATGCTTGGTGACCGTTGCGGTTTCATCGCGGAAGTCGGTGTGCGCTGGCGAGGAGATTGTGATGGATAGTGCTGTTGCGTTTGTTCAAGCGTACCTTTACGCGAACGGGTATTTCACGGTGACGGAGTACCCGGTTGTGGAGGCGATGCGGCATGGGAACTTCCGTACTGCGACCGATGTCGATATTCTTGCGGTTCGGTTTCCCGGTGCCGGGCGGCTCGTTCCACGCCCTGGGAAGAAGGGCGGGCACAGGGGGGTGACACTGGCCCAACCGGATGCTGCGTTGAACCCTTCTGCGGATCGGGTGGACCTGATTGTCGCGGAGGTCAAAGAGGGCAAGGCGGAACTGAACCATGGGGCACGAAACCCGGAGGTTCTGCGAGCGGCTTTGACACGCTTTGGTGCGAGTACCGCGGAGCATGCGGACATGCTGGTTGATGAACTGATCCGATCGGGGACGGCCCACGCCCCGATGGGGCCGCAGATCCGGCTGGTGGCGTTCGGCAGTCATTATGACCAGTCGCAGCATCATGCGTACACGGTGATCACGCTCGGGCACATCATCACATTCCTGAAGGAATACGCCAAGGAGAACTGGGAGATGTTGCGTCACGCTCAGTTCAAGGACCCCGGTACGAGCTTCCTGATGATGCTGGAGAAAGCGATGCGCTCGGACCCGAATCATCGGGACTGAGCGTTTCGGGCGGAGCTCCTTCGAACTGGGGATAGGACTTGAGTATCCGCCATGTGCCATCGTCTGTGGTATCGAGCGGCCTCCCGTTCTCTGCGCCGGGATCGAGTCGGTCTTTGAGGACGAGAATGAGATCTGAGAGGACGGCTGGGTTGGTGTAGTAGTAGTCGTGGCCGGCGATTCCCGCGCTGACCCTGCACTCGATGATCTGAACGGAGCGGAAGGCGCTGAGTCGTTGTTTGATTCCAGGGGTGCTGTCCATGGTGGAGATCACGAACTCGCCGATGCGTCCGACGCTGTCGAGCATCCAGTCCGCCAGCCCCATCGCGGCGTCGCTGGGCGAGGTGTATATGACGATGCGTCGCGGCGTTTCGAAGACCCGCTCGCCGAAGACACGCTCGCGGAACACGCCCTGATCGATGTCGGCTGCTGCGAGGACGACGGTGTCGATCTTGGAGGGTGGGACGGATTCGGCCGAGACGCGCTGGATGTGCAACTCACGGAGTGCCGAGAGCAGGATGTCGCACCCGCGGCTGTGTCCGATGATGTTGATGCGTTCCACATCCTCGCACGCGGCGATGAGTTTGATGACGCGTTTGAGGTGCGAGATGGTGAACTCGCTGGATTCGCGTGAGTAGGCGTACGCGCGGAGCCCCCCCACCGATGCGGGCCATGAGTAGACGATGGGGACGCTGTCGCGTCCGAGGAAGTGCCAAATTTGCGCGAGGGTCTGCGCCGCGTACGGCAGGTTGTTGTTGACCCCGTGGATATAGAGGTCGACTTCTTTTCTGTTGCACTCGGCGACGCGGTCCTTGATCAGGTTGATGAATGCTTGGTCTTCGTGTTGCTTCTGTTCTTGTGCCGCGGGGGAGAGCGTGACAAGGTGATCGTTGATCGGTTCGAAGTTTGCGACGAGGTCGTGCATCGTGCCCGACTTGCTGATGCTGACGGTGTTGACGGGGTAGTTGTGTTGTCGCTTGGCGTGGGTGCTGTCATGGACAAGGTCTTCCCATGTGTTGCTGGGATTGCCGATGCGGACCTTGACGATGCCGTAGGTCATGTCGTAGTTTCGCTTGGATCCGAAACGGATGTTGTCTTGGGTGTGTTGCGTTTGCTGGCGGTCGGTGACATACAGGATGTCGGTCGTGATGGATCGGTGTGGTTCGGGCGTGCTCTGGTATGGGTGGTTGTTTGTGGTTGTATAGAGATTTGGTGTTGGAACAAGCGTGCGTGTGCAACCGGTCAGGAACAGGAGCAAGGATGTGCAAGCGAGGGTGAGTCGTCGCGTGGCGCTGGCGGAGCATGTGTTGATCGTGGGCGTGGTAGATCTCATGCTTGGATTCATCTCATGAATGTGGTGAAGCCGGCCTGGAGCAACTGTGCGCCGACGGCGACGAGGGTGTGGCCCATGAAGCGGAGGATCGTTTTCCAATTTGTGTCCAGTCGGGGCGAGGGTGCCGGGGCGGTGTGGTTGTATTAATGCATGGCGACGATGGCGGTGCGGAAGCGTAGGAGTGAGGCGGCGAAGAACACGGCACCGATGACGATCACGCCGACGAGGTCTTCCCAGACGATGGAGAGACCTGCACCGCGGTAGAGGACTGCCTGCGCGAAGGCGACGAAGTGTGTTGATGGCATGAGTTGGACGGCGTTCTGGAGCCATTCGGGCATGGTCTCGAGTGGTGTTGTTGAACCCGAGAGAAGATTCATGATGACCAGTACGGGCATGGCGATGAGGCCGAACTGGGGCATCGAGGTCGTGAAGGTTGCGATGAGAAGTCCAAGTGCGGTGACGGAGAACTGGTAGAGCATGGCGCCAGATATGAAGAGGGTGAGCGATCCGGCGACGGGGACCTGGAGGAATCCCTCGACAACGACCTTGAGTGAGATGAAGGCCGCGAGGAGGATGACCATGCCGTTGGCGAGGATTTTGGAGAGCATGATGTCGGTCGGGGTGACGGGCATGACGAGGAGGTGCTCGACGGTGCCGTGCTCTCGTTCACGGATCAGAGCGGCACCTGTGAGGATGACGGAGAGGATGGTGATGTTGTTGATGATTTGCATCACGGCGTTGAACCACATGGATTGGCGGTTGGGGTTAAACCGTGCGTGGAGGACGAGATTGACGGGGAGTTGGGAGGCCTCCGCGTCGCGTCGGGTGTAGCGGAGGATCTCTTTGTTGATGATGTTCTGGAGGTAAACGGATCCGTTGCCAGCGTGGGCCATGGCGGTTGCGTCGATGTTGATCTGGATGCTGGGAGTGTGGCCGGCGAGCAAGTCGGCTTCGAAATCTGATGGGATCTCGATGACGAAAACGAACTCGTTGGCGTCCATGGCGCGGTCGATGTCGGTGACGCCGATTTCCTGTGGCGGCTTGAAGTATGGTTCGGCGATCGCTGCCTGGATTTGTCTTGAGAGTTGGGATTGGTCTTCGTCGACGATGCCGACTGATGCGTGCTCGACCTCGAACTTTGCGCCGGTGGCGACGGTGTAGATCGCGAAGCTGAAGGTGTAGATGATCAGGACCATCACGATGGGGTCGGCGCGGATGCTTCGGAGTTCCTTTCCGCAGAGCCAGAGGACTTTTTTGGCGTGCCTGAGCATGTCAGTCCTCCTGCTTTCTGAGCACGAGCGATGCGGTGCCGATGAAGAGCGTGGCGAATATAGCGAGCGCGAGGTGCTTGGGCCAGAGTTCGGCGAAACCGAGGCTCTTTGTGTAGGTGCCCAGACTGATCTGCTGGAACCATGCTGCGGGGAATGCGAGCCCGAATGTTCGCGCTGCTGTGGAGAGGGATGAGACGGGGACGAGCAGGCCTGAGAAGTTGACGGCTGGGATGATGGAGATGATCGCGGTGGCGAATACGGCGGCGACCTGCGTGCGTGTGAAAGTAGAGACAACGAGGCCGAATCCTGTTGCGGCCATGACATAGAAGAGAACGCCGACACACATGGCCAAAAGGGAGCCGTTGACCGGCACTGAAAAGACCAGCCACGAGATCAGGCCCAATGTGATGAAACTGATGAGGCCGATGGCGATGTATGGGACCTGCTTGCCGACGAGGTACTCGAAGCTCGTTACGGGGGATGAGCGGAAGTTGGCGATTGAGCCAGACTCTTTCTCGTGGACCACCCCCACTGCCGTCATCACCGCGGGGATCAGGATCAGCACGAGCATGATCACGCCGGGGACGATGGCGTAGATGCTCCTGAAGGATTGGTTGTAGCGGAAGCGGGACTGGATATCGACGGACTGGGATGCTGCGGTGGCACTGGTGGATTCTGCCTGTCGGTTCGAGAGGTATTTCACTGCGACCCCGGAGATGTAGCCGCTGGTTGTTTCAGCGCGGAAGGGCATGGCCCCATCGATCCAGACGCCGACTTCAGGGGTTCTGCCGCTGACGAGGTCTTTGCCGAATCGGGGGGGGATCTCGATTGCGAGCATCAGTTCGCCGCTCTTGAGTCTGTCATCGATCTGGTCTGGTGATTGGATATCTTCCCGACGCTCGAAATACTGTGAGCCCTCGAATGTCTGGAGGAGTTGGCGGCTTTCGGGCGTTTGGTCCTGATCGAATACCGCGTAGGGTAGGCTTTCGACATCGAAGGAGATCCCATAGCCGAAGGTGAGCAGCAGGATGATGGGTCCGAGGATCGCGAAAGCAAGGCGCATCCGATCGCGGAGTATCTCGACACTCTCGCGCCTTGCGTAGGCCCAGAGCCGGCCCAGTGCGAAGACCCGGTTGGGTGCTGATGCGGATGAGCGCACGGTGCGTCGGTGGTTGGGGTCGGGCTGGCTCTGGGCATTTTGGTTCTGGCTGGGGTTACGAGCGTCTTCAAGGTAGGAAACGAATGCGTCTTCGAGTGTCGGTGCGTTTCGGGCTTGGGTGAGCGCTTGTGGCGTATCGACTGCGAGGACTTTGCCCGCGTGCATGAGGGAGATGCGGTCGCAGCGTTCTGCCTCGTTCATGAAATGGGTGGAGAGGAAGATGGTTACGCCGTCGTTTCGGGAGAGATCCACGAGGTATTGCCAGAACTCATCGCGTGCGATTGGGTCTACGCCCGATGTGGGCTCGTCGAGGATGAGCATCTCCGGCTTGTGCTGGACAGCGACGGCGAGTTGCAATCGCTGACGCATGCCCAGCGGCAGGGCATCGGGTCGCTCTGCGGCGACCTCCCGCAGACCGAAGCGATCGAGCATCTCTTCAACGCGTGCCTGTTTCTCTGCGTCGGGGATCTCGAAGAGGCGTGTGTGGAGCACGAGGTTCTGGCGGACGGTGAGTTCGGTGTAGAGCGAGAACGACTGGGACATGTACCCGACGCGCGAGCGGGACTCAACGCCTTTGTCGCTGATGGGCTTGCCCAGGAGCGTGGCGGTCCCTTCGGAGGAGGGCAGGAGTCCGGTCAGCATCTTCATCGTCGTGGACTTGCCGCAGCCGTTGGAACCGAGGAAGCCGAAGATTTCGCCCTTTTCGATGCGAAAACTGGCACGATCGACGGCAACGAAGTTTCCGAAGCGTTTTGTCAGCCCCTCGGCCTCGATCGCCGGGGGGCCATGCTGCGGGACTCGGGGTGGGATGCGAACACCTTTGTGAGACTGACGCACATCCTGCGGAAGCATTGCGACGAACGCGGACTCTAGGTCGTCTGTTGCGGCTTGGGCTTTGATCTGGGCGGGTGTCCCGGTCGCGATCACCCGCCCATCGTTCATGCTGGCAAGCCAGTCGAAGCGTTCTGCCTCTTCCATGTAGGCGGTGGCGACGAGGACGCTCATGTGTTTGCGCTGGGCGCGGATACGCTCGATGAGCTCCCAGAACTGGCGTCGTGATAGGGGATCGACGCCGGTCGTTGGTTCGTCGAGGACGAGCAGGTCCGGCTCGTGGAGGAGCGCGCTGCAGAGCGAGAGCTTCTGTTTCATGCCCCCTGAGAGTTTGCCTGCTGGTCGGTCGCGGAACTGATTCAAGTCGATGCTTGTCAGCAGATCGTGGATGCGGTCCGTTCGCTCATGCTTGGACAGGCCGAAGAGTCGGGCGATGAAATCGAGATTCTCAAAGACGCTGAGTGTTGGGTAGAGGTTGCGTCCGAGGCCCTGCGGCATGTAGGCGATGCGCGAGAAGCAACGCTGTCGATGTCTGGAATCGCCCATGTCACCTTCGAGCACTTGCACCGTGCCGGTCTGGATTTTTCTCACGCCCGCGATGAGTGCGAGCATCGTTGATTTGCCGACGCCGTCGGGGCCAATCAGGCCGGCCATGCACCCTGAGGGAATGGATAGGGTGACATCGTCGAGCGCGTTCGTTCGGCCGTAGCGGTGCGTGACCGCTTGGAGCGACGCGATGTCGGCTGCTGGCGTCACGGTGAATCCTTCTTATGGCTTTGGTTCTGGCAATCGGGGCTGGAGGTATTCTGGCCATACCGCGTCGCTCTGGATGCGGACATAGGCAACGCCGCGAACGCCGGTCTTTACTGACGCCATGTGATCGGCGACGATGTCCTGGGGGATCCTGACTTTGATGCGGAACATCAGCTTGTCCCGCTCGCTCTGGGTCTCCACCTGCTTGGGGGTGAACTGCGCCTCGGGCGCCACGAAGCTCACCTGCGCGGGGATGACATACTCGGGGAGTGCGTCGAGGATGATGCGTGCTTCGGCACCGATCGCGAGGCGTGTGGCGTCGCGGGCGGGGATGAAGATTTCCATGTAGATGTCGTCGAGGTCGAGCAGGGTGAGCACCCTGCCTCCGGCTCCCATCATCTCCCCCGGTTCGGCAAGGCGGTAGAGGACGCGGCCGGTCACGGCTGCCCTGAGCGTGCACTCATCGAGTTGCGTTTCCACGCGTTTCACTGCGGCCTGGGCCGCTTCGATTGCCTTTTGTGCGGTTCTTGCGTGCGCCTGGGCGACCTCGAGGGCCGCTTGGGCCGAGTCTCGGGCACTCTGGGCCTGATCGGCCTGACGCTGAGCGACAGAGCCACGCTCGGCCAGTGGCAGGATGCGGGCGAGTTCCTGCTCGGCCAGTGTCAGGACGCTCTGGCGTTGGACGATTGTCGCGCCTGCCTCGGCCTGTGTCTCCTCGGCCTGTGCGAGTTTGGCCTGCGCTTCGGCAAGTGTGGCTTCGAGTTCTGCCGTGTCCATCCGGGCCAGGACGGAGCCCTTTTCGATCATGTCGCCTTCCTGAGCGAGAACGGTTTCGATCTTCCCTGGATACTTTGTTGCGACATGCACTTGTACGGCTTCGATCCGGCCGTTGCCCGAAACAATGCCCTCAGGCAATGTGGGCTGCTGGCTCTGCCACCACTGCCACGCGATGATCGCCGCAAGGAGGATGAAGACTCCGGCTACGACTCGTACCACGCTCGATCGCTTCATGGTTGCTTTCCCCCTGGATCGGTGGAGTTGGCGTTGGTGTTTGAGGGGGCTGGCTCGGGCGCGAGGGCCGACCATCCACCCCCGAGGGCCTTGTAGAGCATTATCACGATCGAGGACGAGCGGGCACTGCTGACGGCCAGTTGGTCTTGGACGCTCAGGAGTGATCGCTCCGCATCGAGCACGCTCAGGAAGCTGGTCTCGCCCATGTCATAGCGGTCCTTGGCGATCTCGTGCGTTCGGGCTGCGGCTTGCTCGGCCAGCGTGAGTGCATCGTATCGGAGTTTCTCTTTGCCGTATGCCAGGATGGCATCCTCGACGCTGCGGAGGGCTTCGAGGACGGCGCTCTCATAAGCAAGGAGCGCCTGCTGCTGTCGGGCTGTTTGGACTTCGATGTTGGCGCGGATGCGTCCGGCATCGAAGACGGCCCATTGCATCGAGGGGCCGATGCCGAAGCTCTCGCTGGATCGGGACAGGATGTCCGAGGACCCCATGGTATCGAGGCCGATGGAGCCGAGCAGTTGAAGTTTGGGGTAGAGGTCCGCGGTGGCAACACCGATCTGCGCTGTTTGGGCTGCCAGTTCGCGTTCGGCACGACGGACATCCGGACGGCGGCGGAGCGCTTCTGCCGGCACGCCAACGGCGATGGTGGCCGGCGGGACCGGTATGGCGGCGTTGGTGTCGAGGTCGACGCTGAGTGATCCGGGCTGGAGCCCGAGGAGGACCGCCAGGCGGTTCTTAGATTGCTCGAGACCGGTTTCGATCGAAGGTATCTGGGACCGAGTTAGTTCGAGGTTGGTGCGGGATTGCTCGAGGTCGAGGCGGGAGACTTGCCCCGCATCGACATTGGCTTTGACGAGTTCGAGCGTTCGGCTCTGGGTAGCCTCGTTGGCTTTGAGGACCGCCAGGCGTTCCTGGAAGAGACGGACTTCGACATAGTTCAGGGCGACCTCGGCAACGAGCGTGACGAGCACATCGCGGTAGGCCTCTTCTGAGGCGGTGATGAGGGCGTCACCGACCTCGATCTGACGCTGGATCT
The DNA here is from genome assembly GCA_043100965.1 of Phycisphaerales bacterium JB052. GTDB lineage: Bacteria > Planctomycetota > Phycisphaerae > Phycisphaerales > UBA1924 > UBA1924. Next base: position 507,418 of record JBICHR010000004.1, read on the forward strand.
GACCGAACAGGTCGAGTTCCCAGCTGGCATCGAACCCAGCGGAATAGAAGTTGTCTGTGAGGCCCTGGTAGATGGAGTTTTGGCTGTACTCGCTACGCATCGCGTAGCCGGAGGCCGTGAGGGTGGGAAACTGGCCGGCACTGGCGACCGCTCGCTGGGCGCGCGCCTCGTACACCCGCTCCGCGGCTTGTTGGAGTGTGAGATTGCCTTCGACGGCCCGTTCGACAAGCGCTGTGAGTTGCGGATCATCGAAGCTGGTCCACCATTGGCTCAGCGACGCGGGGTCGCGTTGGAGTCCCGGCGGGAGTTGGGTATTCCATTCTGTTGGGGCATCGGGTTCAACGGGGACATAGTCGGGGCCAACGGTGCAGCCTGCGATGGCTGCGAGTACGCAACCCACACATCCTGCTCTGTACCAAGGCCTTGATTTCACGCTGCCAGCTCCAGTCCGTCATCGTGTGCACATCGCCATCTGGTCGATGAGTCTGGTGTGCCCAATGCCACTCAGACTTCTTTGTGTGCGGGTATCTCGCCGTCCATTTTTGATCGGTGCGTTTGAGGCGTCGTTCAGTTCGGATCGTTCGAGGGCACGACTGCGAAACTCTAGGATCGATGCGAGATGACATGGTGTGGCCGGGGGCTTTTTCTGGTGAAGAAGGTCCGTTTTCTGTCGTCACCGTTCCGGCCTCATTCGATAGACCATCGAGAGGCTGATGCAGTCAGCCCGACAGGCGATTCAGCGTGGAGAACCGATCCGGCACGATGAGCACTCTCAAGGTGTGTTGGGCTCGGTGCCTCGCGGGTTCGCCAGACGGATCTGGTGTTGAAGTGCTCGCGTTTCTGCACCACCCATTCGGACGCGGGCAAGATCGTGCTGGGCGTCTGGTGTGCTGATCACGAGCACGACATGGTGGTCTGGGGATGCTTCAACACGAACCATCGCGCCGTCGTCGATGATGTAGGAGTCGTATTCGGTGAGCTCAAGCCCACGGACATCGATCTGGAGGGTGATGCCCCTTGTCCAAGGCGTTTTAGCACCTATGGGGTCTTGCGCGATTTGCGTCACAGCATGCTCAAGCGAATCGTTCAGGTCGGTGACTTTGTCCGCATCCATACGGATCATCAGCGACCACATGTGTCTTGCACGATCTTCGAGGATGAGCGTGGGTCGGTCGTCGGTGATGCGTTTGTTGCCGTCGGAACCGTTGTACTGTGGCATGCCCTTCCAGCTCAGGGCATCGCTGATGGTGTAGATGCCGTCATTCTTGAATGGCTCGTACGCGCTGAGGTAGACGCCAGCGAAGCTTGGTGTTGGGGGTGGGGTCCAGAGGAGTCTTCGAACTTGACTCTCAATGGGATACAAGTTGATGCCGCGCTCTGCCATGAGCACGACGGTGGCGCCCTGCCCATCGAACGCGAGCGGGTAGCGGGCGATATCGCAGACGAACCCGCCTGTGGAGCCGCCGTGACCGAAGCGTGTGATGACCCCGTCTTTGTCCCGGTCGACATGCAGCCCGAGCCCGTAGGTGCTTTGGTCTGACGACAGCATGGCTTTGTGTGACTCGTCTGAGAGCCAGTCCCCGGCATCGATTGCCTCGAGCCACTCCGCGGCGGTATCGGGGGTCATCAACACGCCGGTTGCTCCGCGTTGGCCCCAGTTCCACGGGTATTCGAAGATTGATGTGATCAGGGGTCGCCCTTGTGCTGACTTTGATACCCGCGCTGTCGATCGTGCATCTGGGATCGAGCCGTCGCCGACGAACCCGATGCGGGTGAGACCTGCGGGTTTGAAAACCAGTTCACGGGTGACATCCTCGAACGAGGCGTCGCCGACTTTTTCGATCACGGCTGCGAGCAGGAAGTACCCGACATTAGAGTATGCGAACTCCTTCTCGCCGAGCTGGGCTTTTGCGAGTGTGTTGATCAGCGCGTCGGGGGAGTCCAGGCGGCCTGCGCGTGACATCGCACGCCCCCCGCTGCCAAGCCCGGAGCGGTGACGGAGGAGGTCTTCAACGGTGATGCTTTCGAGTCCGCCTGCCTGCTCGGCGAAGATTTCACCCATGGTTGTGTCGAGTCGGAGCTTGCCCTGATCGACCAGGCGGAGGATCGTCGCTGCGGTGAACGACTTGGCGACCGAGCCAACATCGAAGAGACTGTGCTGGGGGTCAATTGGCCTGAGTTCGTCGTCCTCGAAGCCGTATCCTCGTGAGACCACCGATTCGTTGCCAATGCGGACCACGACGGCCCCCCTGAATCGACCGAGTTCGGCCCTCGCGATGATTTCGTCGACTTGGCGAGCAATCGTGTCGGAGTCTGCACCAAGTACGGGTAGACAGATCCCGGAGAGAACGAGGGTGAGTATGGCTGTCCATTTTTGAAGCGAGCTGTGCATGTTTCGGCATACCGAGAAGCGCGGATAGCGTTGCGTCGTAAGCAATGCTCTTGGTGCATCTTCAGGTGGGGCGTCTTCAGGGCAGCTCACGGATCTTCATGGCGATGACTCGTGCATCATCGCGATGGCATCGGTCAAGGTGGTCTGCGACTGATTGGCGATCTTCCCTTGGGAACTGCTGGTGGAGTTTGGAGATCATCTCGCAGTGTTCGATGTCGACGACGAACTGGGTGATGTGCGGGACCAGGCGTTCGATGTAGCCGGGCGTGGCGTCTGTGGTTTGCCAGACCGGGTCGTCCCCCACTTCTGCGAATTGCGGTTCGATGAGGGATGAGAGGTCATCGATCATGGCTTTGAAGTGCTTAATGCCCTCAACGACGCGGGCGGTGCCCCGGACGATGACTTCCTCGTAGTCGTATGTGCCGCCTCTTGATTTGTCTGCTCGCCAGTTTGGAGAGACATAGGTTGATGGGCCTGAGAACGCGACCAGCACGGGAGCGGCATCGAGTCCCTGGGCTTGGGGGTTCAGCGCATTGAGATGCCCACGGAGCTGTGTTGGACGCTGGTTGTGTGTATCGGTGAGGAATGGGATGCGGGTGGAGTGGAGCCCGGCGTGGGCGGTGAAGAGGTGCGCGAAGGGGTATTCACGCATGAGCCGGAGTGCCTGAGCCGTATCTGGTTCGGTGCGTGATGGCGGCGGGTAGGTCATGGAGATCCTCTCTTCGGTGCTGGTGCATTATGACGGATCTGACTCCCTTTGTGCTCTGAATGCTTGTTCTACTTTGCTTTTCGGCTTGGCTGGGCGATCTGTTTCGCAGCTTCAGAGCTTCGCTGTCAGGCATGCTCACCGGCTCCAGATGGTTCGGCGGGAAGGCCGATGCGGCGGGCTTTCGCGAAGAGGACATGCAGATCGTCGATCATCAGGTAGAGCGCGGGGACAATGACCAGCGTGATCGCCGTGGCGAACAGGATTCCGAACCCGAGCGAGAGGGCCATGGGAATCAGGAATCGTGCTTGTCGTGATGTCTCGAAGATCATGGGCGCCAAGCCGCAGAATGTGGTCAGGGTGGTGAGGAGGATGGGTCGGAATCGACGCACTGCTGCGTTGCATACTGCATCGAAGGGATTCATGTCCTGCTCGCTGCGGAGTCGGTTGGTGTACTCGATGAGGACCAGCGAGTCATTCACGACCACGCCGCCGAGTGCGACCACGCCCATGATGCTCATGATCGAGATGTTGTATCCCATGATCACATGGCCCAGGAGGGCCCCGACGATGCCGAAGGGGATGGCCAGCATTACCACCGCGGGCTGGATGTAGCTTTTGAAAGGCACTGCGAGGAGGATGTAGATGGTGAGCAGGGCGATGACCAGCCCCTTGAGCAGTGCGCTGAGGGATTCGGCGAAGTCGGCCTGTTTCCCCTCGTAGGCGTAAGTCAGACCGGGGTAATCGCGAGCGAGCTCTGGCAATACTTCTGAAGAGAGTACGGCTTGCACTCGGCTTGTTTCGCCGACCGGATCGACATCGGCTGACACGGTCACGGTTCGGCGCGCGTCTCGTCGGCTGATGGAGGTGTACGCTCGGCCGGGGGTTGCGGTTGCGACATCGAAGAGCGGGACATCGTCGCCTGCGGGGGTCTGGATGACCAGGTTCTCGACATCGTAGAGGCTGATCCGCTCACTCTCGGGGCGTCGGACTCGGATGGTGACCTCGTTGCGTCCGCGCTGCTGGCGGTAGGACTCGTTCCCCTGGAACGCGTTTCGGACCTGGGAGGCGATGTTCATCGCGGTCAGCCCGAGACTCTCGCCTGTGTCATTGATTGTGAAGCTGTACTGACGCTTCCCGGGCGTGTAACCGTCATCGATGTCCTTGACCACGCTGTACTCTGCCAGGCGAGCAGCGAGGGCTTCGCTGGCACGGTCGAGCGTGTCGATATCGCGGTGACTCAGCTCGACGGTGAGGGCATCGCCAGAGCCGGGTCCACCCCGGTCGGATTCGAACTTCAGCGATTCGAGACCGGCGATATCGCCGACGGAATCACGCCAACGCTTGACGAACTCGCCCGTTGAAAGTGGACGAACATCCGGGTCGGTGAGGTAGAACTGAACCTCGACTTCGTTGTTCGATATGTTGGCGAACACCCCGTCGGCCATCTGTTCACCGCCGGCATCAGCGACAACCACTTTGCCCGCGTCGATCAGGATGTCCTGCACGCGTTGCATGCTTGTCATGGGGCTGCCATAGGGCAGGGTCGCGGTGACCACGGCTGAGTCCGATTCGGTCTTTGGCATCAGGATGAAACCGATGCGTCCCGAAGCGACATAAGCGCCGGCGGCGATCACGACGGAGAATCCGATGGCGATGACGAGGTAGCGGTACACCATCAGGCCACGCAGAAGCGGTCCGAAGATGCCCTCGATGAAACGCGAGACCAGTCGGCTGAACGCCTGCTGTCGTGCGTGGATCCATCGCAGCATCGGCTTGCGGTCGTCGTTGCTCATGTGGGAGAGGTGCGAGGGGAGGATCAACAACGCCTCGGCCAGCGATACCAGGAACACAGTGCAGACCACGAGCGGGATGACCCGCCAGATTTTGCCCATGAATCCGGGGACGAAGTAGAGGGGCATGAATGCGACCACATTGGTCAGGATGGCGAAGGTGATGGGTATGGCGACATCCTGGGCGCCTTTGATTGCCGCCGTTCGCAGGTCCATGCCGCGTTGGCGATATTCGTAGATATTCTCGCCGGCGACGATTGCATCGTCGACGACGATGCCGAGGGCGATGATGAATGCGAACATGGAGATCATGTTGATGGTCACGCCCAGGGCTGGCATGAAGAGCAGCCCGCCGAGGAATGAGATGGGGATACCCATGGTGACCCAGAAGGCCAGCTTGATTTCCAGGAACAAACCCAGGATCAGCATGACCAGCGCCAGTCCGATGACAGCGTTTCGGGTCAGCAGATCGAGGCGTTGCATGTAGACCTCGGACTGATCGCGTTGGATGACCCAATCGATGCCGGGCGCCAGGTCCTGCTCAATCTCGACCATGGCTTCTTGAACCGCTGTCGAGACCCCGATCGGAGTCTGATCGCCGACACGATACACCCCGATACCGATTGCGCGAAGCCCGTTGTATGTCGCGGCGTTGTCGGTATCTTCGAAGCCGTCGGTCACCGTAGCGATATCCTCGAGGTACACCAAGCCACCATCGTCACTTGTAACGACAGGGATCCGTCGGAACTCGGTGGCCCAGTCGCGGCGCTCGTCCACTCGGAGCATGATCTCGCCGCTCGTAGTTTCGATCTTGCCGCCGGGGATCTCGATCGCTGAGCTTCGGATCTTGTCTGCGATATCCTGGAGGGTTATCCCGTACGCACGAAGCGATTCCTGAGCGACCTCGATGATCACCTCGAAATCGCGTGCACCCCGAAGTTCGATCTGGGTGATTGATGGGGTTTGCAGGAGTTGATCTCGGACATGTTCAACCGTTTCTCGGAGGGCCCACTCGTCGACATCGCCGTAGATCTGCAGGGTGAGCACTTCGCGGCGCTGCACATCGAGCGTCACCTCAGGTTCCTCGGCATCATCGGGGAAGGTGGTGATCCGGTCGATCTCCTGTTTGATGTCCTGATAGGTCTTCTGCTGGTCGGTATCTTCGAGCAGTTCGGCGACCACGGTCCCGGATCCCTCGGACGCGGTCGCTCGGATCTCCTTGACCCCCTCGAGGCCGCGGATGGCTTCCTCTACGGCAAGGATGATCCCGTTCTCGACTTCCTCGGGTGATGCGCCCGAATAGGGGACGCTGATCGTGACCGTGTCCTCGGAAAACTCGGGGAAGACCTCTTGCTTGATCTGCGAGGCCATAAAGAACCCGCCGAACAACAGCACCAGCATCAGCAGGTTGGGTGTCACGCGGTTGTTGACCATCCAGGCGATGAAGCCCTGGCGTGTATCGCTCATGACGCACCTCCCTCGGTATCGCTCTCACGCAGGGGCATCCCCTGTACCGGTGCCGCGATGTCTGTGGTGACAACCCGTTCGCCGCTCTGCAGCCCGCCTGAGACCAAGACATGGCTCCGACCTCGGTATACGACCTTGACAGGGCGTATATCGAGTTCGTTCTGTTCGTTCATGATCCAGACTGCGTCCCCCTCACGCAACAGAGATCGGGGCAACGCGATAACATCCTCGACGGTACGCCCGATGATGTTTGCACTCATGTAGTCGTTCACGAGCAGAATGGGGTCGCCCGCATGCTCTGGGACCATCGCGAGCGGGTCCTTGACGCTGACCAGCACTCGCGCCATACGCCCCCCATCATCGACATGCGGGAGAATCCGAATGACAAGTCCATCTCGGGACTGTTCTTCACCCCATGCCGCGGGGCTGGTGAGCTTCACGCGCGAGATGCCCGGCTCGATCCATTGGGTCTGCGACGATGGTATGGACAACTCAATCCAAAACTCGTCGGTGCCGTACAGTGTCAGGACCGCGGCGGTGCTGCTGACGACATCGCCGATATCGACCAGCTTTTCGGCGACGACCGTGTTGTATGGTGATTGGATTGTCGTGCGTTTGAGGTCCAGCTCTGCCTGAGCGAGTCCGGCTTTGGCGGCTTCGTACGATGCCTGGGCTGATTCCAACGCGGCCTTGGCTGATTGAACTGCGGCTTCGGCTGCTTTCAGCTGCGGTACACGGAGGATCAGGTCTCGGCTGGTTTCGTCGATTGGTTCGCCCAGCAGTTCTGATTCACGCTGGGCCACACGCTGGTTGCCCATCTCGATTGCCAGATCGTTCTCTGCTGTAACCACGCTTGCCTGCGCGACATGCAGTTCCGCCTCTGCCATCGCAATCGCGGCCTGCTGCTCGGCGATCGCGAGCTCATAATCGACGGCCTCGATACGCATCAGCTCTGCGTCTTCCCGGAAAACCGCACCGGGCTGAAGCTCAGGCGAGAGCCACTCAATCCGCCCGGAAACCTGAGGTTTCAGTTCAAGCATCCGTGCAGGTTGCACCTCACCCATCGCGGTGTCCAGTACCACCGGTTGCGTGGAGGAGTTGAAGGCTTCTACATCGACCAGCGTGGCCAGGCGTTCCTGTGGGCGGCGTTGGGTTTCAGGGGTGGTGCTGAGCATCCATCGCGCGCCGGCGATCGCCGCGATCAGCACGACCAAGGGGATGAGGCCCTTGATGCCCCATCGGAGTACGCGCCCAAGGCGACCGCCCGTGATTGTTTGCTGTTGGTTCATCTTCGTTCTCACTCAAACTGAGGACGGGGCTCGTCCTTGGCTGTTGTTTCCATTGCGAACAGTTTCGGTTGTGGCAGCTCCCACGAGCCTGCCAGCGCTCGGCAGAGCTCGATTCGGGCTTCCAGCAGTGATTGCCTCGAGCTGAGTTCCTCACGCTGCAGACTCTGCTGTGAAATGAGCGCGTCGAGCACGCTGATGTAGTTGAGCTGCCCGTTCAGGTAGCTATCTCGTGTGCGCTCGTAGACCTGACCGGCGGTTTCGAGTTGCTGAACCAGGGAGCGGTGGTATCGCTGCTGGTGGGACTCCTCGGAGAGGGCGTCTTCTACTTCCTGGATCGCGGTGAGGACGGCAGATCCGTACGCGTTGATTGCCTCTGAAACGAGCGCCTCATTGCGGTCAACCTCCGCCTCGCGTCGCCCGCCATCGATCAACGGCTGGGTCAGGTTTGCTGCGAGATTGGCCATCCAGTCATCGAAGATGTCCCGGATCTGTGTGCCACCGGTCTCAATGCTCGCCGAAAGGCTTACGCGGGGGTACTGATCCGCGATCGCGGTGGCGAGATCGCGATCGGCGGCCAGGATTGCCTTCTCCGCACTGAGCAGGTCCGGACGGCGTTGCAGCAGTTCGCTCGGCAAGCCGGTTGCGGGCAGCGGGCCCAGCGATGCGAGTTCGGGATCGGGCAACCCGAGATCATCCTTGGGCGAACGCCCGAGCAGCACGGCGAGCTGATGGCGTGTGATGGTGGCGTCCCGCTCGGCGAGCGTCAGTTCACCCGCTGTCTGCTCGACCAGCTGTTTCTGACGAAGCACATCGGCGGCCAGGATCTGCCCCTGATTGAACTGAAGCGTGAGGAGTTCCAGCACCTTACGATTGGAATCATCCTGTTGTTGTATGAGTTGGATCTGCTCGAGTTGTTCACCGAGTTGATACCAGACCGTGGCGACGCTCGCCGAGAGGGTGATCGCCGCGGCGTGGAGGTCCTGCTCGGACGCTTGGGCATCAAAAACTGCGGCGTCGCGGACCGAGCGTACCCGGCCCCACACATCGAGTTCGTAGCTCATGCTCAGTCCGAGCGTGTAACTGCCGGCGGACGAGTCGGTGGTGCTGTTTTGGGTATACGAACGGCCAATCCCCGCGGTGCCATCCACGCTCGGGGTGAGGTCCGCGCCTTCGCTGCGTGCGATGGCTTGGGCCTGTGCGAGGCGATCCCATGCAGAACGGAGATCGAAGTTGTCCTGCAGGGCCATGTCGATCGCGGCGTTGAGACCGGGGTCATCGAAGGAGGTCCACCACTGCTCGGGGACCACGGATTCTCCCGAACGCGTGAAACTCTGTGGCAGTTCAACCACGCCCGGAACAGATCGGATGCTGGTCTGGCATCCGAGTATGAGGGCGCTGGCCAGCGACAGGCTGCATATGCGTAGGGCCTCTTGGAACTTCATGTCAGGCCTCCTTCTTCGCAGCGGCGATTGCCGATATACCGCCGATGGAGAAGGCGGCGATGTGGTCAACGAGATAATCGATTTCGGCGTGTGTGAACCGACGCCCGCCTGAGAGCATCGGTGGTTTGTGGCCGCCCCGGAAGCCGATGGCGAGGCACTGGTGCATCACGCTCATGTGGCAGTGCTCTGCCGCTCGCTGGTCGAGTTTCTGACCGGCGATCTCCTCGATCGAGCGTCGGAACTCTTGTATCGTCGGTCGGATCAGTCGTTTCCGCAATGGGCGGACTGCTTCGACCGGATCACGCATTTCCTGGAGCAGCAGGCGGCCCGCTTGGCTCTTTTTGCCGTGGACCAGAATGCGGTAAAGAAGGCTCTTGACCAGTGATCGGAGTCGGTCCTCCGGGGGGGCCTCAGGATCGACTCCGCCCATGGGTTCTTTGCGGTCGATCTCACGCCATGCCCATTCCCAGACTTCGAGGTAGAGCTTCTCTTTGGAACCGAAGTAATAGTTCACGGCCCCGCTTGCAGCACCGGCCGCCTTGCAGATATCGGTGACGCGTGCCTCTTGGTACCCCCGCTCAGCAAACACCTCGCTCGCTGCTTCCAGCAACCGTTGCTTCGTCTGGTTTCCATCGATTCGTGCGGCCATGCTGACTCCTCTCAAATTTTCAAACGCCTATTTGAAATCATTATTTCAGATATGTGCCCATTTATGTCCATGGGCATCCAGCCGGTGGCATTTGAGCAAATTGCCCCATGCCGGCGTTTGGCGGGGGCAGAGCCCCTCTGCGATGCGCTGACTTCTTCGCGTGATACGGTCGCGGTTCTACCCGCTCGCCCTAAACCTCTTTGCGACTACGCGTTGCGTTGTACATTGGCGACAAACGCGAGGCGATCGCGGCACCGCGAAGTCATGCCCTGCGATTGCGTGCTTGGTGCGTTGGAATCGGAAAGTCTCTCGCTTGAGCGTCGGGTTGAACGGCCGGACTCCGGAGCGGGCTCTTTCTCGGCGATCGGTGATCGTGTTTGTATTTTGTCATCGATTAGCCCTCTGGCGTTACTCCGATGGGTTGTATTTGCAAATCCTGCTGACCCATACAATCGGTGTGTCTGGACACCGGTTGATCTTTTTACATCACAGATTGGTCTGTAGGTTGTAGACACTCGGAGCCAGTCTTTGGCGTACAACCCGCATGTGGCTGTGCCAACTGCACTGCTGATTGGTGGCGGTGTATGCAGTTGCCGTCGAATATGTCTCAGATGCAAATCTCCACGATTAGCAGAAGCTCCCCAATGTCACTGGGAGTTATGAGTAATAAAGAACCAGAAAGCTTGACGGAGGAACAGCGCTAAGTATGCTATGACTTGCTCCTCTCCGCTTGCTCGCGCCGAGAAGCCACGATCAACGCCTTCACCCCATGTCGCCCGCGCCGTTTCCAACTCAGACAACCGCTCTGGACTAGTACAGACCGCACGATGGCATCATCCGCGATCCCCACACCGGGCTCTGGTGCCTCACTGAACACAGGAACACCCCATGACGCCCATCGCCCGAGCCATCTTCGCCTGTGTCCTCGCAGCCCTCTTCGCACAGTCCGCTTTGGCTCAAGTCGCCGACGCATCACGGATGGATCGGTCGCAGGTCCTCGGCACATGGGAAGGCATCATGGGCACGCAGGCTCGGGACGCCACGCTGCTCCGCTTCCGGCTCACCCTCCGGACCGGCCTCGAGTCTTCCGACCACCCCGAATCCGAAATGAATCCGGTCAGCGCAGAAGATCGAGCCGCACTCGATGAGGCCCGGGCCAGAACCAAGGCCATCCGCGAAGGCCGAGATCCCGACGCAGCAGTCTCCAAGAACGCCGACGCACGCGAGTCCGCCCGAAAGAGGGCCGATTCCCTCGAGAGCGCCCGCCTCCAGCGCGAGCGGAACCGCTCCGACCGCATCGAGGGTATGCTCGAGTTTTCCCCGCTCTACGGCGAGGGCAACATCCGCACAGGCCTCGGGGGTGTCCCGTCAGTCAAGGACGGGTCGGGAAGCTGCGAGATCATCGGGTACCTCAACCCCCACTCGGGCGCCCTCACTCTCAACCTGATTCGATGGGCTGACCAACCTAAGACCAATCTCCTCCAGACCAACGAGCTCCAACTCGTCTTTGACCCCGCCGAGCCCGTCCTCTTTGGTGAGTGCGTCGCCCAACGCATCAGCTACTCCGCGTTCACACCCGTCATCGCCTGGCGTGAGGGCCAAGCCCCAGAGCGGGCGACTGCCCGCATCGAGTCCGTCGCCTACCCGAACCACTTCGGCGGCGACCGCATCACCCGCCTGAGGCGCAACCTGAGCGAATACAACAGAGAACTGGCATACCTCGAACGCAACCGCCCCATCGACACCCTCGACGCGGATTTCGAGCCGAGGTACGAGAGGGCCGCGAACCAACTCACCTCAGAGCTCGCCTCAAACCAGAGCGCGCACGACAAACTCGTGGCGACCTATGACGAGCAGGAAGCCGACCTCGACGCGCAAGAAGCCGCAGGCGACCTCAGCGAATCCCAACTGCGCCGCATCGCCAGCAAACGCGAGAGCATCGCCGGCAGACGCACAAAGGCCGCCGAGCAGCTTGAGAGCCGGAACGCCAAGGCCCACGACCGACACGACAGGACCGTCGAGGATCTCGACGAGCAGATTGCCGACCGTCGCGCCGAGTTCGAGGAAGAGCTCGCCAAACACAACACCAAGCGAGAAGAACTCGACGCGGCCCGCTCCGAGGTCCAACGCACGATCACCATCGACAACGACGCCGTCGCCTCCTGGGTCGAGCGGATCGCCGAGGAGTACCCCCAGATCACCGACGACGGGGACCTCAACTTCAGCGCCCCCGAGTCCCGCCACGCCGTCCTGAACGCGCTCCGCGATGACGTCTTCACCGATACTTTCGGCGCCGCCTACGAGAACCTCACCGAGTACGACATGCTCCTGGCGATCGCCTACTACGACATGCGCAACGAGGAGTACGACGACGAGGGGGAGATTAAAGACTTCCAGCCCAGTACCCCAACACCTCAAAGCAACCCAAGCCGTGTGCGAAACACACCGACGGACACACCGGCACAACCCAACGCCCAAGATCAATCTGCACGCCAAGCGCAGCGAGATGAGCTGAGCGCTCTCCTGCACGGAGGGGCGCACATCATCAAAGCGCCCTTCGCCGACGACTACGAACTGAACCTCCTCCGTCTGTACGTGCAGAACCGAACCCTGAACTGGATCGACCGCGTACGAGTTGAACTGGACGCGATCCGGCCCGATGCCAAAACCTTTGAGCGACTCGACGCTATCGAGTCCACCCTTGCCCTCCGGACCCACCACCTGCGTCCGTCCGAGCAGGACGCTGCGGCCCTCCTTGCCATCGCAGCCCGCAAAGAACACGCCGATGCCACAGCCCGCCACATCGCCCAACGCACCATCAACGACGCAACAGGGCAGCGCGGGATCGCGACGCTCTCCTACTTCTGGGCGAGCCACCCCGACCTCGACCGGCTTGTCTCGGATACAACACGCGGGCGGATCAATCTCTCCATCAACGCGGCCCTCGACCGCGCCATCAGCGATATCGCTAGCGCCCTCCGAGACCGGATCAGCACCCTCCACAAGACAAAGGATCCCTACAAAGCGCTTGAACTTGGAGCAGACATGTACCGCGACATCCTCGCCCAGATCGGCCCCGCGAAGAACCGCCCCGTCGCGCAGAAGCTTCTCACCCTCATCACCTCCCGCCGAGCCCAAGACCTGCTCGACATCCGGAAGGCCGTGATCGCCGAGATCCTCGACGCGGACTCCGCCGAAGAGGCCCGACGCATCGCCTCTCATGTCGTAACGCTCCCGAGCGATGCCGACACCGATGCCGGCGGACTCATCCAGCTCAATGTCTCGCTCCGCACCGTGCAGCTCGAGGCCGAGGCCCTCCAAGCCCTCTTTTCCGAGCGTGAGTGGGCGCTCTTGGACCAAGACCTTGGGCGGCTCGTCGTCCCCGACGGCTACACCGCACCGAGCGAGGAAGAGGTCCGGCTCGCCACCCTCCGCGCGTTCGCCCTCGACGGCGGAGAACTGCTTGATCCTTCCACCTGCATGCACATCGTCCCGGGACTGGGCAAGCTCAACATCAAGGTCCGCATGGAGCTCCGCGACGTACAGATCGCCTCCGCCACCCGGCAGGACGACGGCTCGTACCGCGTCCTTTACACCTTCCGCAGACGCATCACCCCGGAAGGATCACTGTCCTACCTCGCTGACGAGGGCTTCTGGCAAGGCGAGCTCCTTCTCGACATGCTCGATGCCTTTGGCGACAACATCGTCGAGACCTCGTACGAAGTCTTCCGACTCGGCCCTTACGGCTGGTACTCACCAACGCTCGCCGCGCGCCTTGACCTCGCCTCTGCTATGCAGCCTCTCCGCGTGCTATCGGGAGAAAAGCGAGATCGCTGAACCGTGCCCGCAGCCGCGAGTCAATGCACAAGCGCTCTCATGACAACGCGAAACGGAAACCCGATCGCACAGGACGATACCTTTAGGCATCCCCCCGCAGGAACCATTAGGCATCCCCCCGCAGGAACCATGCTCGCAATCCGCCAGTCGACGCCGGCACGACAGCCCAGCGTTGAACTCTTTGCGTGCCTCAATCTCGTTGCACAATAATCCGGGTGACAGGACACTAGTCGAACTCTTTGCAACCCCAATTGGTCTCTGAGGGCCGGAAACACGATTTCTGGTTTCGCGTAGAAACTCCAGAACGTAGATCGCTCAGGCGAGGAAGCGTGCTGGCCTCGGCAGGTGGGGCCAGCATGTTGTTTCCAGCAGGGTCAGATCTTCCAATCGAACCCGACTTCCTTTTCGGAAAGTGCCCAGAGCTTTTCCATGACGGGCTTGTCATAGGCATGGGAGTGCAGCGTGCCCTTTCCGACCGGACCAACAAACTGTGCGCGTCCTGTGGGTCCATAGAGCGCTCGCTGCTCAAGGCCATCCTCGGTCGCGCACATCACTTCAGGCCAAGCGCCCCGCTCGGCCGATTGTACGATCGGCAACAAGGACATGAGCCCAAATATGATCCGCGTCGGCAGGTTGCCGCTGGTTTTGATAAGAGAAGTCTTCGACGCACCCGGGTGGCAGACGTAGACCTTGACGTCCGTCTCGCTCGCCGCAGCCAGACGGTCCTGCAGCTCGTAGGCAAACATCATCTGCGCCAGCTTGCTTTGGGAGTAGGTTTTGTTCTGGTGGTAGTTCTTGTCCCAGTTCATATCGTCGAACTGGATGGTCTTGATCCCCATATTGTAACCCAGGCTGCTGACGACCACGATACGGCCCCGCGACTCCTTGAGGCGAGGATATAGCAGCCCGCACAGCAGGAAGTGACCATAGTGGTTCGTACCCAGCATGCTCTCAAAGCCGTCCACGGTGAGATTCTGCTTAGGCACCTGAGCGATAGCGGCATTGCAAATGATCGCATCGATCCGGGGAACAATCTTCAGTACCACCGCCGCCACTTCGCGCACGCTTGCGAGTGAGGCGAGATCCATGCGAACGAAGCTCGCATCGGCGTGAATGCCGAACTCCTCCTTCAACTGCTTGATGGCGGCGGTGGATTTCTCGACCGAGCGGTTCAGCATCACCACCTTTGCGCCTTTGTTCAGCAGCGTCCGCGCCGCTTGGAAGCCCACGCCGGCATTGGCGCCGGTGATCAGATAGGTCTTGCCTTCGAGGTTGCCCAAGCGATCCGGCGTCCAGCCGTTCAGTCCAAAGGTCGTGTCTGCCATGATCTGACTCCTTCAAGCGACTGCCCGCGCCTCTACTCAGCCGGATAAGTGAAGCTTCGTACCCCAACGTTTGCATCCTTGGTTGCGAATGCTCGTCTGCTTGGTCCTCGAGACGGTCGGGTGCCAGCCCTTTGGACCGAGTTGGACGCTCGTGGGTCGCCGCCGGGGTCCCTTCAAGGCTGGCGCAGAATCAACAGATGAACGATACGATCATGAACGCGCATTTCAACCGTCTTTTTTTCTGTTTTTGTTGCCTAATAATCTCACTGTGTTGATTTTTGTATGCCTAACAACGACACTGTTGTGATGGAGCATCGATCTATACAAACAATCGTTGAACAGTTCGCGACCCGAGAAGGGGCCAACGAGACTGAGATTCCCGGCTTGCAGCTCTATCGAATCTCAGGGCCGATCGAGCGCTCACCAGCGGTCTACACGCCGCGGATCTGTATCAATACGCGTGGAGCGAAGAGAGTCTTTTCGAAATCGGGAGTCCACATCTATGACAGCGAACAGTTCATTTGCTGCACGATGCCAGTCCCGGTCCAGGTCGAGGTCCCCAACGCAACGCCCACTGCCCCGGTCATGGGTATCTCACTCGACCTCGACACCGGGCCATGCCGGGAGCTCATCCAGTTGATCTCCGCGGCTCAGGGCCACAGCATCGATTTCAAGTTTGAGTCAACCGGGCCACAAGGTCTCGCCACCGGGCCGATCTCCGGCACACTCGAAGAGGCGATCCGTCGGCTGCTTGAGTTACTGTACGATTCGACCACATGCCGGGCTCTCGCTCAAGGACGCCTGAGAGAGGTCTACTACTTCCTGCTCACTGGCCCGCTCGGCCCCGTCTTTCAGCGGAGATTCGGCGTGTCTCAGACGATTGTTGAGACGGTCTGCTACCTGCAAGACAACCTGACCGAATCGCTCTCGATCGATCATCTTGCCAAATGGGCTGGCATGAGTCGGGCAACATTCCATCGGCGGTTCAAAGTGATCACTGGGATGACGCCAATCCAGTTCATCAAAGAGTACCGATTGAACTCGGCCGCCATGCAACTCGCAGCCGGCATGCGCACCGGCGAAGCAGCGGACGCGGTCGGGTACAGCAGCATCTCTCAGTTCAGCAGGGAGTTCAAGCGACAGTTCGGCCAGTCGCCAAGAGAATGGGCGTCCAGAGTTTCGACCTGATCACGCTCCAAGTTGCCTTGGTTTACCCCAAAGGACAGGACATGATTGATCCACGCATGAACGTCTGAACGCTTTTATGAGCCTGTTTGCTGCCCCATCTCTGGCAATGAATCGGGGTGAGAGGATTTGAACCTCCGACCTTTTCGTCCCGAACGAAACGCGCTACCAAGCTGCGCTACACCCCGTGGTTTGTCGACAAAACTCGTCGGGTGGATGATATGCCCTGAGCGGCCCTCTGTCGAGAACCAATGGCTCAGTTGATCCCTGGGTCCTGATGCTGTGGCGGGGCCAGGTAGATGTTGTCCTCGATTGTGGCGGGGTTCCCGTCTGGGCCTGCTGAGTAGAAGTACGGGCGATCGCCTGATGTCAGCCCGCCGTCGCTGTCAGGGAGGAGATCCAGTTCTGAGAGCGAGGTTGGATTCCCTGCCGAGCCGTTGCTGCTCCCGCCACCCCATGAGTCGAGTCCGCCTTCGCCGAAGTCGGGGTCGATCAGACGATTGCGGCGCACGAAGTTCATGCGTACCGCCCGCCCCGGGTTCATTGGCAAGGCCCCGCGGACAAAGAAGGGCTTGTTTGGATTGATGATGTTCACGGGCTCGCCCGCTTCCCCGAGACCACGCCGGACACGCTCGATGATGCCGTCGAACTTGGGGTGTACATACCGGATGGGGTTGCCCCACGCGTCAAAGGCGGTGAGGAGGAAGGGGAAGTAATCCTCGTTGGGGCTGTAGTTCTGAAGGTATTTGGGGTTGATGGAGTTCACGATCTCCTGCGTCGATGGCACCGTTTTGGCGGACTCGATAAAGAGGGCAACCGAGTTGACCTCGAAGAGGTCATCCGAAGTGGACTCACGGCCTCGCCCATCAATGGCTGGGAAGTAGAGTGATTCACCTTCGGAGACATCCGGGAAGCCTTGTGGGAGCTGCGGGTATGCAATCTCGACCAGGGCCGGGGGCTTCTCGCCCTTCTCGTCCATGTAAGCGGCGAGTGCGGCGTCGAGCGACTGGAGCACGCCGAGCGTGGCCTTCTTCTTGCCAGTGTCGACAACCGCCGTGCCGACCATAGTGGTGATGGCTACGAGCAGCGCGATGATCGCAACCACCACAAGGATTTCGAGAAGGGTGAATGCCCGATGGTACATGTGCCTGCGGGGATAGCTCATATCTGCTCCTGTGATCTCTACGGCGCGTCGTCCCGCATCAGTGTATACGAGAAGAGACGCCGTTCGGATCCCAAACGATCTTTACTCGCTGGGATCGTCCTGTTTGGGCTCTGGCGGTGTCTGGGGCTCGCTCTTGGGCGGGGTCGCCGCCCGGGCAGGTCCGAAGCTCATCCCTGGGCCCATGATGGATGACCCCATGATGTTCCCCGTCGGCGCCCCCTGCGGGCGTTGCTGAGGACGCTGCTGCTGGGGGGCTGCGGGGCGTTGCTGCGGCGGACGCTGCATGGGCTGCTGTGGGCGCGGGGGTGCGATGCGTGCCTTGAAGATGATGTCGGTGACGCGTTGACGCAGCTCCTTCATCATCGACTTGAACATGCGCTGCCCCTCGCGCTTGTACTCGATCTTGGGGTCGGTCTGCGCGATGGCACGGAAACCGATCGAGTCTCGGAGCTGGTCCATGGCGTAGAGATGGTCTTTCCATGACTGGTCGAGGGTCTCGACCAGCACCATCTGCTCGAACTGGACAAGCTCGGGACGGGCGAGCGTCTCGACCCGGGCGCGGATCGCGTCTTCACGGTCATCCTCGTCGAGGTATCGCATGCGTTCGGTGATGCCCTCGTCGAACTGCGACTTGAGGTACTCGTCGAGCTCGTCGTCGCTCTCGGTTGCCAGCGCCGCGTTGATCTGCTCGCTGAGATTGTCACGCTTGACCTGCTCGCGCATGGCCTCGATGAGGCGTGCACGCATCTTGGGCGGAGGCGTGGTCTTGATCTCGTCAACAGTGACCTCGATCCCCGCCCGGTTGCGTGCCCAGCGGGCCAGGCCCTCAAACGCGGCGTTGGGATCACGCTGTGCGTTGGCGATGGTGGTCTGCATGATGAACTCGACCGGGAACTCGGCCTCGCGGCTGGTGTAGAGGTCCCTCGCCTTGTCGATGATCAGATCGCGGACTTCAAGCTGATCGTCGCGGTTCGCATGAACGATGTCCTCGGGGGACACATCGAAGGTGAACTTGGTCTTGACCCACTTGCTCAGTCGCTCGGCCCCGTAGTTGGGATCCGCGAACAGCGGGATCTCATCAAGCTCCGTGTGGTCGATCTTGTCGAACGCGGCGGCTTCGAGTTGCTCCTGCACCTGGCGGCGAACGCCGGGGCCGGCTTCACGCAGGTCGCCGGTGTCCAACTCAACACCGAACCGGTTCTTTGCCCAGTTGTGCAGGCCCGCCGAGTCGAACTCCATGAGGAACTCCGAGCCGTCGACTGGGATGTATTCGCCCAAGGTCACGGTGATGTTGGCCGCGACATCTTCCTTGGCGAGCTTGCGGATGGTCATCTCCATCTGGTCCGCATCCTTACCCTTGAGTCGTTCGGGCAGGATGGAGCAATCGAGCTTCTCGCGTGCGTACTCGGCGGCACAAATGGCGGCGAAGTCCGAATCGAGGTACTCAGCGATCGCGTCATCAACAACATCCTCGATGTACTCGAAGATGAGGTCCTTGACCTGCTGCCCCTCAAGGACACGCTGGCGGAGCCCGTAGAAACGCTGGCGCTGGTGTTCCATAACCTCGTCGTAGTCGAGGATGCTCTTGCGCTGCTGGAAGTTGCGTTCTTCGACCTTCTTCTGTGCACGCTCAACATTCTTGGAGAGCCACGGGTGCTCGATCGCGTCGCCCTCTTTCATGCCGAGGCGTGAGAGGAGCTTCATGGTGGTCTCGCCGGCGAACATCTTCATCAGGTCGTCTTCGAGGGAGACAAAGAAGCGTGACGAACCGTTGTCGCCCTGTCGGCCCGAGCGGCCTCGGAGCTGGTTGTCGATCCGGCGGGATTCGTGGCGTTCGGTACCGATCACATGAAGCCCGCCCATGTCCTCGATGTTGTCGAACCAACGAAGGCGGTGCATGAGGCATCGCCCGTTCTTGTCGAGTTCCTGAACCAGTTCTTCGCGACTCGCGGCTTCGATGCCCTTGGGCGAGAGCCATGTGTATTCACCCGCCCAGTGACGCACCAGGGCAAGCTCCAGTTCATCGAATGACATCGACTCCGCGTCCCGCTTGCTGACGCCCTCTGACTTGAGCACGCCGGGGGCGATCTTGCGATAGACATTCTCACGGAGCTGCTCGTCGCTCATATCAGGCGTGAGACCCTTGCTGGCCAAGCCACGCCGGAGCAGGTGGTCGATGAACTGCTCGCGGGTAAAGCGTCCCAGCTTGATGTCGGTGCCTCGGCCCGCCATGTTCGTTGCGATCATGACCGCGCCGATCTGGCCTGCATCTTCGACGACATTGGCTTCGCGTTCGTGCTGCTTGGCGTTGAGGACCGAATGCTCGATGTGATGCTTGCGTGTCAGCATCTGGGAGATCATCTCGGACTTCTCGACGCTGGTAGTACCGACGAGAATCGGGCGGCCTGCGTCGTGGAACTCCTTGATCTCGTCGACGATGGCCTCCCACTTGTCCTTCTGACGCAGGAACATGAGATCGTCATGGTCAGCGCGGGCGATGGGCTTGTTGGTCGGGATCGAGACCACATCCAGCGAGTAGATGTCGTGAAACTCCTGGGCCTCGGTGTCGGCGGTACCGGTCATGCCCGAAAGTGACTTGTACATCTTGAAGAAGTTCTGCACCGTGACCGAGGCGACGGTCTGCGTCTCGGGCTTGATGGGCACGGCCTCTTTGCATTCGACGGCCTGATGAAGCCCATCGGACCACTGACGCCCGATCATGGGACGCCCCGTGTTGGTATCAACAATGACAATCGTGGGCTCGGTGCGACCGCTCATGCGATCGGGCACATCCATGACGATGTAGTCCTTATCGCGCGTGTACACCGCGTGGGCTCGCAATGACTGCTCGAGAAGATGGGGGATGTCCATGTTCTCGTCGACATAGAACGACCCGACACCCGCGAGCTTCTGGGCCTCGGCGATGCCGTCGTGGGTGAGATGGGCGCTCTTACGCTCCATTTCCAGCTCGTAGTACTGGGTGTGCTGATCTCGCTTGGATTCGATCTCGGGGAGCGCCGCCTCAGCGTCCTTCAGCTTCTTCTGGAGATCGGGAAGCAACGCCTTGTCGCGTGTCTGACGGATGTCACCCTCAAGCCCCTTGATGGTCTCTTTGCAGTGGGTGACCTGGTCCTCGAGCTCCTGCCAGGGCCTCTGCATATCGACCAGCTTGCGAGCGAGCTGATCGGCCAGCTGGTACCGGGGCTGATCATCGTGGGCCTGTCCCGAGATGATGAGCGGGGTGCGTGCTTCGTCGATCAGGGTCGAGTCGACCTCGTCGACAATCGCGAACTGTCGCTTGCGTTGCACCTGCTGCTCAACATTCCGCTTCATGTTATCGCGGAGGTAGTCGAAGCCGAACTCGCTGGTTGTGCCGTAGACCACATCGCAGCGGTACATCTTCCGCTTGACCTCTTCGGGCTGCATGTGCATGGGGTGGATGGCACCGGCGGTGAGGCCCATCCAGCAGAAGAAGGGGAAGGTCCAATCGCGGTCACGCTGGACAAGGTAATCGTTCACGGTGACCACATGGACCTGCTGGCGCTGCACGCAGGCCATGTAGGTCGCGAGCGGCGCGACGATGGTCTTACCCTCACCGGTCTTCATTTCGGCGATCTTGCCCTGCCCGAGCACCATGCCACCGATGAGTTGGACATCGAAGGGGCGGGCGCGGTACGGGGGCTTGGAATCGGGGTAGGCCTCACGCACCGCGTCGTACAACGCTACAGGGATATCAACCTGCAGGTGCGGCGGCACGGGCTCGGGGTGTCCAAGGTACGGCCCCTCGGGATCGGCGGGTTCAAGCGTATCGATCTTGGCTTTCACCTCGTGGTAGAGCCGCTGCCCTTCTTCGCTAAGCACGCTGGGATCAAAGTCCTGCTCCGGGTTGAAGATGTTGCGGATCCCCACCGCCCGGTCCATGCCCTCACGAGCGGCGGCGAACACCTCGACCAGTAGGTCGTCGGCCTTGGCACCGTCATCGTGACGCTTGCGGAACTCTTCGAGCTTCCCACGCAGTTGATCGTCTGTCAGCTTGCGCATCTCGGGCTCGAGTGCACCGATGGCGTCCACGCGGGTGGTGTAGCGTTTGACGATTCGTTCGTTGCGTGAGCCGAAGACCTTGGAGAGAATCGGGCCGACGATTGGGATTTCTGAGCTTGCCATGTGGGCGTTCTTTCATGCATGGAGCGCGAGCGTCGCCGCACGGTGAGTGCTGCGACGCGGTGATCTGTTCTGTTGGTACTGGAATGCGTCTTGAAAACGCGGGGACGCTGCGGCTCAGATCAGAGCCGGCGGCGGCAGGTTCAGCACGCGTCGGGCCCAGTTGCCCGTCTGGGTCGCTCCCTGCTGCAGGACGCCGACCGGACGCACCGCGCTGGGGCACTCGCTGAGGCGATATCCCGGGGTATGGTCCTCGCCCATCGACTGGTGCACCGAGACCGAGCGGTCGACGATGTCCCGGAAGGCCTGGGCCATCTGGGCCGGGAGTTTGCGGGCCGAGCGGTCGATACTGTCGCCGGCGGCGTTGGCCGCTGAAGCGATGGAGCAGAGCATGAGTTGCAGCCCGATGGCGGCGATTACGAGCCCGGATCTGCGGGCCTGCATCGTGGTCTCGGTCTGTTTGCTACTGCTGCTCATTCTGTACTGTATCGGCACTTGTCGTGGAATCATGCAAGACCAGTGGTCTGCGATGGGGTATTCTCTGCCTCTGCGATGAGAATGTAAAGCGGAAACGGGTGGTTGGTCCGATATCAATGAGGCCCGTTTCACCCGATCGGGTGTCTTGAGATCGGGCTGTTGCAGGGATTCAGTGCACTATGGACAAGGAAGACCACATGCTCGCCACCCGCCAATCGCTCACCCCCACCCGGGATTCGCTGACCCACAAGTTCACGATCGATCGGCACGAGGGGTACCTCACCATCGGGCTCTACCCCGACGGGACCCCGGGCGAGATCTTCATCAAGATCGCCAAGGAGGGCTCAGCGATCTCTGGGATGTGCCAGGCATTCTGCCGGGCTTTCTCGATCGCGTTGCAATACGGGCTACCGGTTGATGAAGCCGTGAAACGCTTCAAAGGCATGCGGTTTGAGCCCAACGGGATGACCAGCAACCCGGAGATTCCGGAAGCCGACTCCATCGTCGACTATGTGGCCAAGTACATGGAACTCCAATATGGCGGCACCGTCCGGCGCGACTGAGCAGGATTATCCGATCCGGTTGGGGGGCTCACGATCTCCGAGCACCGCACCGACATTGTCACAGACCATCTCGGTCATCGCACGACGCCAGGCGATCTCGGCAC
Source organism: Phycisphaerales bacterium JB052 (assembly GCA_043100965.1). Classification (GTDB taxonomy): domain Bacteria; phylum Planctomycetota; class Phycisphaerae; order Phycisphaerales; family UBA1924; genus UBA1924. The sequence continues at coordinate 529,973 of JBICHR010000004.1, forward strand.
TGCCGATGTGCGGCGTCAGCACAACACGCGGATTCTCGATCAGCCCGGGGTGGACCTCGGGCTCATTTTCATAGACATCGAGCCCCGCAGCCCAAAGGCGATCTTCGTCCAAGGCGTTGACAAGGGCCTGCTCATCGATGACGGGCCCACGGGCCGTGTTGACAACGATCGCTTCCTTCTTGAGCAGCCGGAGGTTGTCCTCGTTGAGCAGATGCCTTGTTTGCTCGGTCAATGGTGTATGCACGCTGACCACATCGGCCGCCGAGAGCCCCTCTTCCAGGGTCATTCGCTGTGCACCGAGCGGGGCCATCTCGAAATCAAGATGGCGGGAACGGGCGACATAAGCGATGCGCATGCCGAATGCCTTCGCCCGCTGAGCTGTGGCATACCCGATTCGACCGGCCCCCACAATCAACAAGAGCTTGTTGCACAGGTCCATGCCGAGGAACTCGTCCATCCCCAACTGCCCGTGCTTGGGATAGTCGGGTGAACGGGCATACCGGTCGGCCTCGATGAGTCGCCTGGCGCTGGCGAGCACGAGCAACCAGGCGATGTTCGCGGTGCCCTCGGTCACTGCATCGGGGGTGTTGCAGACCACGATCCCCCTGCTTTTGCAGGCCGAAATGTTGATATTGTCGTACCCGACTGCGAAGTTGCAGACAACTTTCAGCTGATCCCCAGCCGCGTCAAGCAGCTCGTCATCCACCGGGTCAGTGTACATTGTCACCAGTCCCGAAAGCCCGGGCACGAAGCGAAGCAGCTCGTCCCGCGCGGGCTTGCTCGCACCGAGCACCTTGACGCAAACACCTGGAATTTCAGGGGTTCCCACGGGGTTGCGGGTGAAGCCGACGATGGGTTGGGTTGCTGCCATGCACCAAGCGTAGGACATCGGGAAAGAGGCCGAGCGTGACTTGATGCGCTGATATCCGTGCAGATCACGCACTGGGAAAGTGATGATCGGGAAAGAAAATCGAGAAAATACCGAGAAATACAGGCCGAAAACGGTTTAGGATGCCGAAACTAGTCCGGTAAAAAATGGCGTGCTTGGAGAGTGCGCCGCATACCGGTATGCAAACGGAGTACCAGAACATGGCAAAGCGAACCACCAAAAAAACCACCCGTCGCCCCGCGAAGAAAACCGCGGCCCGCAAGCCCGCAGCTCGTAAGGCACCCGCAAAGAAGAAGGCACCCGCCAAGAAGGCCGCGGCACCTGCAGCCAAGAAGCCAGCACGCATCGTCGCTGCAAAGGACAAGCCCCGCACCAAGTCTGAGGTCCTGACCATCATCAGCGACCATGTCGGGATCAGCAAGAAGGAAGCCGCTCAGGTCTTCGAGGTCATGGGCGAGATGATCGAGAAGGACCTCAAGAAGGGCAACTGCGGCGCATTCAATGTGCCCGGCATGATGAAGGTCATGGTCCAGCGCAAGCCCGCGACCAAGGCACGCAAGGGCATCAACCCATTCACCGGTGAAGAAACCGTCTTCAAGGCCAAGCCAGCACGCAACGTCGTGAAGGTCCGCCCCCTCAAGGGTCTTAAGGACCGCGTCTGATTCTGAATCAGTCGAACTGAACTACGCCACGCCCGGGCCTCACGCTCGGGCGTGGCATTTTTTGCGTAATCCCCTCCATCTCATGCACACGCCGAGCATCCGCTCAAACAACGGCGATTCAGCCAATGTACAAAGCCGTATTCATTGCGAACCAAGTATTCATTGGGTACGGATCATGCGTGTAGACTTCTGGCCCAAGCGGGACACGGATTGTGCCCGATACCTAATCCCCCACCGTCCAGCCACACGGAGCACTACATGCAACTGAGAAAACGAGTTTCCTCACGGGCGGTCGCCCTCGAAACCACGCTGCTGGTGCACGGCGTGCCCCGCAATTCGAGCCTGGCGCTGGCGGGTGAGCTTGACGCGATCGTCCGCAGCGAGGGCTCGACCCCGGCGCTGGTCGGTGTGGTGGAAGGCACCGCCGTGGCCGGCATGGATCGGAATGAGCTGGAGTCGATGCTCGGGGCTGATTCGATCGAGAAGGTCAACACGGCCAACCTCGGTGTTGCGATGCACGCGGGGCGGAGTGCGGCCACCACGGTCAGCAGCACCATGGAGATCGGCGCGTACGCCGGGCTGCGGGTCTTTGCCACCGGCGGGATCGGCGGCGTGCACCGGGGCTATGGGGAGCACCTGGATATCTCGGCCGACCTGCTCGCGTTTACTCGATTCCCGATCGCGGTGGTGACCAGCGGAGTCAAGTCCATCTTGGATGTGATCGCGACCCGTGAGGCGCTCGAGTCGCTCGGCGTGACGGTGGTCGGGTTTCAGACCGATGTCTTCCCGGCCTTCTACCTGCGTGACGGCGGGTGCGGTGTCGATGTCCGATTCGATGATCCCGATGACCTGGCCGCCTTTGTGCATCGCGAGCTCCCCCGAACTGGGCGCGGGATTGTGATCGCCAACCCGATCCCCGAGTCGGCCGAGATCGATCGTGCAGACTGGGACGCATGGCTCACACAGGCGGAGGCCCGTGCGGATGAGTCGGGAGTTGGGGGACGCGATGTCACGCCGGCATTGCTTGCAGGCCTGCATGAACAGTCAGGCGGGCGCACACTCCAAGCGAACATCGAACTTGTGAAGTCCAATGCACGCCTGGCCGCCATGATCGAGTCACGGTTCTGACCTGATTTCGTGCACAAGAGACAGATAAAGTGCCATCTGGGCCATCAGGTGCTGATTATCGGGCATCCCTTCACACAACATTGACCGCCTTCGCGGGCAGAAACGCCCATGCTGAGGGGCTTTTCATGCTAGGATACGGCGTTGCGAACAAGCCGCCAGAGCATTGCGCTCCGGTCGGTGTATTCGTATCGAGAGAGTCCGAGCGAGGTGAGCAGGGTGGATCCCTCTCGCAGCGTCCAAGGGGGAAACCCCACACACGATCAAAGGAGAACGAGAAGATGCGTCAACAGATTCGAATCGCGGCCTTGGTTGCGACGGCGGGCCTTTGCGGCACCGCCATCGCGCAGGACAGTGTGAGCAGCAACCTCGGCGGGCTTCCCGGCGATGCGCTGAACCCCTGGTCAGATCACTGCGCGGCCTATGTCGTCGATCTCGCCCCCGTCGTCACCTCGGGTGGACACACCTTCGGTGTTGCACCCCTGCTCAAGAGCACACAGATCGATCCCAGCTTCTTCAACAACCTGGGCTCCACCGTCGGCATCAGCACCGATGTGCTCAACGGCGTGCCTTTCTCAAGCGCAAGCTACATGCAGTGGAGCACCGCCGGCGCGGGCGTGAGTGCTCAGAACACTATGGGTGACGCGGTCAGCCCCAGCGGCAACGCCTCCCAGTTCGCCATCGGCTGGTCCGAGTTCGGCACCACCCCCGCGGGCGAGAGCTACAACGGCATGATCGGTGCCATTGTCAACTACGACCCCAGCGACGCAAACCGACTCTTCGTCGATCGCCGCATGGGCGCTGTGAACAGCAGCTCGGACTCCTCGGGCGACTCCTCACAGCTCGGCGGCGTCTCGGTCGATGCCAACGGCAACCTCTACTACCGCGGAGACAACTTCGGATCGACCGGTCCGGATCAGCTCAGCGGCACCAACATCTTCCGCACCCGCCTGATGGACCGTGACTGTGGCGTCCAGAACTTTGTGTCGCTAGGCGGCACGCTCGACGCGACCGACTTCATCATCCAGGGCGGCGACACCCACTCCGTCCCCAACAACATGCCGGCTTCGATCGCTGGCGGCAACGGCCTCTACGGCGGCCCCAACTTCAACAGCGAGTATGTCTACGGCGGTTCGCTGGGCATGACCACCGCAACCACCGACCACTTTGATCTCACAGGCGGCCGCACCGGCGACCACCGAGGGAACATGGGCAGCACCATCGGCGACCCATTCGGCTTCGGCGGCGTGTACACCTACGGCATCTACGCTAAGGATGCCAACGGCGACACCAAGGCGATGAATGTCTGGGGCGTTGACGCCACCGGCGCTGTCGTCGGTAAGAAGGCCTGGGACATCCCCGCAAGCGTGACCGACAACGACGACGGCTTCGTCCTCTCGTACTCGTCATTCGTTGAGTTCGTCAACTACTTCGGTTCGGTCCCGTTCCGCGGTGGCGTTGGCAACATGGCCGTCGGGCGTGACATCAACGGCAACGCGCTGTTCGCCGCGACCGTCTCGGAGAACGGCTTCAGCGATGACTTCTCCAACCAGATCATCGTCGGGCGCTACAACCCCACCACCGGGGCAACCGACTACACCTTCGCGGCGTACATCGACCAGTTCGGCCTGTTCACGCAGGACGCTGGCAAGCCCATCTACGACGACATGGGCGTCGAGATCGGTCAGCTCGTCAACCTCGACGCGGTCACCGGTGGCTCGCCGCTCGGCCCGTCGATCTCGGCCCCTGCGTTCGACGCTGCGGGCAATGTCTGGTTCATCGGCGCGGTTGAGCTGTACGACCGCTTCATGGACGGCGGCTCGGACTTCGACGGGGCACTGCTCCGTGCGGTCCTCGACCCCGACACCTTCTCCTACCGCATCGAGCTCGTGCTCGAGAACGGCACCCGTGCGACTGGCCCCAACTCGGGCCTTGAGTACTCGGTTGACTTCCTCGGCACGGCCAACTCTGGCGGCGGCGCCAGCGGCGGCTCGCTCTGGTCCAACAATGTCTCCGCTTCGTCGTGGAACGGCGTTGATATCTCGGCAACCGAGCCCGGCGACGAGATCAGCAACGGTGGCGTGATCATCAACACCTCGATCACCTACGACATCGACGGCGACGGGATCTTCAACGACCCGACCAGCGGCAACTTCAACGCCGACGCACCGGCCGACGAGTCGTACAGCGTGGCACTCTATGTCGGTTACTACCAGGACGGCCCGCCGCCCTGCCCGGCTGACCTCAACGGCGATGAAGTGCTGAACTTCTTCGATGTCTCGGCATTCATCAGCGCCTTCAGCGGCATGCAGCCCGACGGCGACTTCAATGGTGACGGCCTGTTCAACTTCTTCGATGTTTCGGCATTCATCAGCGCCTTCAGCGCTGGCTGCCCGTAATCGAAAAGCCATTCATCGGATCTGATCCTCCGCGTCCCCGCTCACACGAGCGGGGACGCTTTTTTATGTCCCATAAGCTCCACGATCCCGATTTGCCAGTTTTTCCGCGACAACGCTAAGTGCCGCGATACAATGGCCTTGCAACGAAGGAGAATCTGTTTATGAAGATCATGCGACCGATCGCGGTTCTGGTGCTGACCGGCTTCTGCGGGCTTGTCAACGCCCAATGGGACCCGTTCAATGGAGACTGGGGCAAAGAGGACACAAGAGACCTGCGTGTCATGACATGGAATGTCCAGGACGGGATCTGCTCCTCCAACGACAAGGGCGATACCTTCGCCGATTGGAACGGGCTCGTTCGGATCATCGCGTCGCTCCAGCCCGATGTCCTGATCCTCCAGGAGTGCGGCGACAACAGCGGGAACAACACCGGCAGCGGCGACGACTCGGTCAGTGAGCTTGAAACAGTCATCGACCTTTTCTTTCACGGCGGCAGCGACCCGTTCGAGGGAGGCACGGTCGGCTCTTATGTCCAGAAATACGTGCCAGACTACGACCTCCCCTATGTGTTCGTCTCAACCAACTCGGATGGTTTCAACCGCAATGTGATCCTCTCACGCTACCCGTTCGCCGATATCAACGGCGGCGGCTCACTCCTCAGTAACTTCGTCGTCATTCCTGATGCGTACCAGAGCGGCGGGACCGGCGGCATCCGTGGCTTCCAGTTTGCCGAGATCGACCTGCCTGACAACGACTACGCGGGTGATCTTGTCGTCGGCAACGCCCACCTCAAGGCGGGCGGGAGCAGCAGCGACTACGAGCAGCGTGAGATCGCCGCGCTGAACACCGCGTACTTCATCGATTACTACTACAACGGCGCTGGCACCGGCATGAGCGATCCCAACGGCCGCGTCGCGGTCCCCGCTGTCGGCAATGTGCTCGACGACAACACACCCGTGATCTGGGGCGGTGATCTGAATCAGACCCCAAGCTCGTCAAGCCCCAACTGGATCATGACACGGGCGGAGTTCTCGGGCGGATCCGACGGCACCGACCGTGACCGCAGTGATGCAAGCTTCTCGAACCCGTCGCACCCCATCTCCGGCGATACGAGCACGCAGGGCAGTTCCAGCCGACTCGACTATCTCTGCTGGCAGGATTCGATCGCCCAGGTCCGCCGCCAGTTCATTTTCCGCTCTTCGGGCAGCAATATGAATGTCAGCCGCATCCCCTACCCGGCGAGCACTTTCCCGGTAAACCCGACCTCGGTCTCATCGCTGGCGTCGGACCACCGCCCGGTGATCGTTGACTTCATCCTCCCGGCGGCACCAGACGACCCGTGCCCCTCCCCGCCCGATTTTATCGACGATGACCAGCTCGACTTCTTTGATGTCAGCGCATTCCTCGCAGCGTTTTCCAACAGCGAAAACAGCGCCGACATCAATGGCGATGGCAGCTTTGATTTCTTTGATGTCTCCGGGTTCCTCGCGGCATTCAGCGCCGGCTGCCCCTGAGTTCTCAGTGAAGGCTCACCCGCCGGTCTGGTCGCGCATCGATTTCACCTGATCAACGGCCGCATCGAGTTCCCGCTTCATCTTGCGGACTCGCAGCAGTGAACGGACGCGGGTCAGCAGCTCGAGCTTGTTGACCGGCTTGGTCAGGAAGTCATCTGCTCCCGCGTCGACCGCGCGTTCGACATCCCCCACCTCGTTGAGCGCGGTCACCATGATGATCGGGATATCGCGGGTGTCAGGATTCTTCTTGAGGGTCTCGCAGACCTGATACCCGCTCATGCGGGGCATCATGATGTCCAGCAGGATGATGTCTGGCGGGTCCTGCTTCACCGAGTCGATGGCCTGAAGACCATCGTGCGCGATCCGGATCGGGCCGCCCAGGTCATCGAGATAGGCGTGGAGCAGTTCCAGGTTCTGCTCATTGTCATCGACGATCAGCACCCCCTGATGCTCGATGGGGGAATCCTCGATGCTGGTCTCGGCGGCTGGGTGTTCGTTCATGCTCTATTGTTGGCGGCAAACTCGCCGATAGCGCGTCCCGGAGAGCCCCGCACCCGATGCGCCTACTCTTTCAGGGTCGCCAGCGGGCTCGGGGAGGGAGCCGACCGGGCGATTCGGGACTCAAGACCAGGGGAGAGCAGTTTGAGCATCTGGCAGCGTCAGTTCGAAACACCCACGATGCACGGGTTGATCGAGAAACTCAGCAGCGATCATCGCAAGGCCATCACAACCGTGCGAGACTGGCTCAGGGATCAGACCAAGGGCAAGGGAAACCTCTCCTATGTCGATGTCGCGTGGCACTGGTGCGAGCAGTACGAACTCGAAGAGGATGACGCGGGCGACCTCGCCGGTATCTACCTGATCCCTGACCCCGAGGGCCCCAAAGTCGCCGTCAGTTGCAGACGAAGGTTCTTCGAGTCCGGCACAACCCCACAGCTACCCAAAGCGCTCCACGCCGGGCTTGGCACAGGGGTGTGCGTCGGGCCCCTTGCATGGTGCGAGTGGAATGTCGCCAATAAGGACGATGCGGAGGCGTTGATCGCGATGCTCGATCTGATGCGGGGCGTTTCGCCCGGCTGATGCTGGAGCGCATCGCTTGCGCATGCCGATATGAGCACTGACCCACCCTCGGAGGCATCGAATGCGGCAGAATCTTACGCGCGTCTATGACACCCTCATTCTTTTCACAGCGTTTTCGGTGCTGTGCGTGCAGTCTGCACTCGCTGGGCCGCTCGATCGCAAGACCGAACGCCTGATCAGCTCAACAAACCTCGGCGGCGGGGCCGCGGCGGTCTATATCGCGGACCTCGATACAGGCGAAGAACTCGCCAGCTACCGATCCGACCAAGCGATGATCCCCGCATCAACCATGAAACTGCTCACAACGGGCACCGCACTGCATGTACTCGGCGACGACTTCGTCTTCAAGACGAAGCTCATCCTTGACGAATCCGTGACCCCCCCGCTGCTCATCATCGAGGGCGACGGCGATCCCGCCCTGGGTGACCCCGCAATCTTTGAGGACGAGCACCCGGGTGTTGAGATGGGCATGCTCATTGATCAGATCGCCAAAGCGCTCCGAAACGCTGGGGTCGATGCGATCTCGGGCATCGTTGTTGATGACCGCGTGTTCGATCGCAACTACACCCACCCCGCCTGGCCCGAAGACCAGCTGAACCGCTGGTACTGCGCCCAGATCGGTGGGCTGAACTTCCATACCAACGTAATCAATGTCTACACCCAGCCCGCCCTGAGCGGATCTCCGCTGGTCAGCATGCAGCCCGACGCTTACTGGGTGCAGCTGAATGTAAAGGCCAAATCCAACAAGAAATCACGCGACACGGCGTGGGTATCCCGACCGACCAAGGCCAATGTCTTCACCGTCCACGGCAATGTCAGCGCCAAGTCGGAGATTCCCGTCGCGGTCGACACCCCCCCCATGTACGCTGGACGCGTCCTCGCGGCCGCCCTGGAAGAACGCGACATCACCGTTGGAGACGGTTCGCAGAGCACGATCGACGCGGTACGCCTTGTCGAGCCCGGCGAATCGCTCGAGAGCTCACGCACCCTGGCGATCATCACTACGCCGCTCGATGAAGTGCTGCGACGCATCAATACTTTCTCGCACAACATGTACGCCGAGTCACTCCTCAAGCGGATCGGCTACGCGGTCACCTCCGACCCGGGCTCATGGGAGAACGGCGCAGCAGTTATTCGCATGGTCTTGTCCGAACGCATCGGCGCCGCCGCCACAGAATCCACCATCATCTCAGACGGATCGGGGATGTCACGCGAAAACCGCGTCACCCCCAAGACCTTTGTCTCATGGATGCGATCGCTTGCCCGCTCCGACAGCTGGGATACCCTCATCGAATCGATGGCAAGGCCGGGCACCGGGACGCTGAAGAAACGATTCAGAGATGGTGAACTCAGCAGCGACCTGCACGCCAAGAGCGGCTACCTGACCGGCACCTACGGGCTGGCCGGAGTGCTCGAACACCCACGCACACACCAACGCGTTGTGTTCTCCATCATGCTCAACGATGTGCGGGCCGGCTCGACCGCACTCAACGCCAAGCCGCTGATCGACGACATCGTGAAAGAGATCGACGATTTCCTCAACGAGCGAGCGGGCGTGCCCGCGATGGGCGGGTAAGCCATGGCCCGACCGCTCCTGTTCTTACTCAGCGTCACGCTCGTCCACACCATCACGAGCGGATGTGATCGCCAGCCGCATAACCCAGAATCGACACCCTCAGATGTTGCCGATGAACTCGCTCACGGTATGTGGGCCCATCAGTTTCTGGGGACCATCGACATCCAGTTTTCCGACGGGCGGAATGGACGCACCGGATTTACACTGATCGACAAAAACACCATCGCGATGAGCGGTTCGTGGCTCTTTGATGCGATTGAGACCGAAGTCAGCCTGCTCTGTTGCGATCCGAGCACAGTTGTTGGTGTGGTGGGATATGACGCCGCACGCAACATCGTACTCGCCCGAATCGATCCACCACTGAGTGCCCCAGGCATTATCCCGGCCAAACCAATGCCCGCCGAAGATGAACACCCATATCGAATCGTCTACACCCTACCGATCAGTTTTGAGGTCGGCCCAGGGTTCAGCGAAATGCCGACCACGGTTGAACAGCGTGTCGACTGGGCGGGTATTGGCGAGGTGCTGATTTTCGCAAGCGAAAAGAAACTGGTCATGAGCGGATCGCTGGTTGTGAACGACGAGGGCTACCCGATCGCGATTCTCAACGCCTGGGGTGGAGGCTCCCGTGACATCGGCACCGAGCTGACCGATGTGCTCGCGATGCCACGACACGACCTGATCCCCCTCGCTCGTTTCGGTCCTGAGCATATGACCGGCCAGCAACAGGCCGACGCGCTCGTGATACAAGCATTGGACCTGCGAGATGGTGGTCAGTTGCAACGGGCCTACGAGGATGCATCCCACTGCCTGAAAATCGATCCAAACAACTGGCGTGCGTTGTATGAACTCGGCGTTCTCGCAGACATGATGGGCTACGACCTTGGCGTCGCTGAGGATTACCTGCTTCGTTCGACTGAGATCGAGGATGCATGGAGCGAGGGCAGGTACTCGCTTGGCCTTGTGCAATACAAGCGTGGCCGCTACGAAGAAGCGATTGAGTCGCTCTCAACGGCAACTATGCTCGATGATGCAAATCCTGACGCACATCACATGCTGGGGCTGGCACACTGGCAACGCTCAGGACCCGAGCACGGGCTGCCTTGGCTCCAGATCGCTTGCGATCGAGCCCCAGACACATTCATGTACTACGACAACCTGTGGTCGTGCCTGAGCGAACTCGATCGAGAAGCTGAGGCCCTTGAACCGTTTCAGTCATTCGTCGAACGCAACCCGACAGATGCTGAAGGTCGTGCGGGGCTCGCGCAACTCTGCTTGCAACTGCGCAAGCCAGGCCATGCATTGCCTCACTATCAATGGCTCGTCGATCGCAGTCCCGATGACCCAGATCTATTGATGCGATTGGCATTTTGTCAGATCCAGGTGAGCGACCGACAATCCGCCGAATCCACGCTCGATCGTCTCGAATCCATCGCACCGGATCATGAGCTGATCCCTCGCCTGCGTCAGCAACTCGAAAACTGATTCACAACCCCGGCAGCACCGGAGGCCACGCCCGCACGGGCTGGTTGTTGCGTGCATCCTCCGGCGTCTTGGGCGTCGCGTCAAAGCCCACGCGATCACAGCCGTGTGACAGATCCCAGATCGCATCCCGCGAAGCGTCGCAGTTGGCCACCCAGTGAAACAGGGCACGGTGATGATCGTGGACATCCACGCCACGCCCGAGCACGGCGATGAACCGCATCGTAGATTCCTGCTCAAAGAATGCCCGCAGAACCCGCTGCCCCAGCCCGGCATACTCCGGCTCATCGACATCCCGATCCACGCGTAGTAACAGCCAGCCCGGCGTCGCTTCGGGGGCCGATGCTTCCAGCACCCCCTTGATCGAACGAGCGATCCCGACCGCGTGCTCCCGCTCCTCAACCGTCGGCAGGGCCGTGCGTGGCTTGATCAGTTTTCCATCGAGGTCTTCGCCCGCGATCTTCCGCGTCGCATCAAAGCCCAGCTTCATCCCCGAACCCAGGCGCGGTGCGGCGTGATCAAGGATGTCCAGCGCCCCGTGCACCCGCTCGATATCACGCGAGGGTTTGCAGTGCTGATACAGCGCCGTCATCACCTCGCTCAGGTCGTGCACATCGACATCATGATCCACGATGAACAGGTTCTTCGTCCAGGCCATCTGCCCCGCGCCCCAAATCCCGTGCATGACCTTGCGTGCGTGAAGCGGGTAGTGCTTGGCGATCTGGATATTCGCGACATTGTGGAATGCACCGTACATCGGCAGGTCATAGTCTTCGATGTCCGGCATGATCGTCTTGAGCAGCGGCCGCATGATGCGCTCGGTTGCCTTGCCCAGGAAGTAATCCTCCTGCGGCGGGAGCCCCACGATCGTTGTCGGGTAGACCGCGTTCTGGCGATGCGTGAACGCCGTCACCTCAACGATCGGATAGCGGTCGGGCATCGAATAGAACCCGGTGTGATCACCGAATGGCCCCTCGAACACCGCGCCCTCGCCCAGCTCGCCCGCGTCCGCCTCGCGCGGGTCCCAGCCGGGGAACCCCGCATCGGTACTGACAATACCCTCAATGACCATCTCCGCATCAGCGGGCACCCACAACGGGACCGTCTTGGCCCGACACAAACGCACACCCTTGCCCTGCAGGAACCCCGCCATCAGCAGCTCGGAGATCCCAGGCGGCAAAGGGCAAGTCGCACCGTACGGCAACACCGACGGTCCACCCAGCGCAATCGCCACTGGCATCGGTTTGCCGATTTTCTTCCAAGATCGCCAGTGCGACGCGCCGTCGTGGTGCATGTGCCAGTGCATCGCCAGCAGGTTCTTGCCCAGCAGCTGCACGCGATACATCCCGATGTTGTGGCTCTTGGGCTTTGGATCATCGCGATCATCGGCATGAATCGTGTGAATCCCAGCCAGCGTGATGAACCGACCGCGGTGGCGTTCGTTCCAAGTGGCCTCATCGATATCGGGATGTCCGAGGCCAGAAATGTTCTCATTGATGCCCCCCGGGTACCCAACGCGTTCAAAGTCGCCGTCGAGCGGCCAGCATCGCAGGATTGGCAAACGGGTCAGGTCGATCTGCTCACCAGTCTTGACAACCTGCTGGCAGATCCCGGGCGATTTGAGCCGCTTCGGCCCGATCTTGAGCAGCGGAGCAAACTGCTTGGCTTTCGCGATCGCTTCCCCCAAAGAACGAGGCGGCTCCGGCTTGACGAGCCCGGCGATCTGCTCGGCGATGGCATCAAGAGGCCGATCACCCAACGCCATCTCCATGCGCCGGTATGATCCAAAGGCATTGATCAGCAGCGGAAAATCGCTCCCGATCGGTTTTTCATAGAGCAGGGCCGAGCCGCCCAGGTGCGCAAACTCCGGGTCATTGACCCGCGATGATTCCGAGCCAGACCCGGGAGCAGTCGATTTGGATTCGGCGTCCGTTTGTTTGGCGATCTCCAGCACCGGATCGACGCCCTCGCTGATACGCTTCAACTCGCCCGACTGGTCGAGGGCGTCGATAAACTGGTGCAGATCGAGATACATGCCGAAGGATATGTCCATGAGTGAACCAAAGCCGACCGAGGGCGCCAGCGATCGCCAGCCCGCGTTTGTCTACGCTACGACCCGTGACTGGCCCGGGTATTTCGAAGTGACACAGGGACGCCCCGCCCGAGAGACGCTCCTGCACGCCCTCAAACTCTTTTCGAATGAACCGAACAGGCAGACGCGTTTCGCCGTGGATCTCGGCTGCGGCGAGGGGCGTGACACAGCCGAACTCCTCCGTGCCGGATGGCGCGTCCACGCGATCGACGGCCACCCCGACGGGCTCACACGCCTGATGCACCGGGACGACCACGATGCCCACGAGCGCCTGACCATGCAGTTGGCCCCCTTCGAGCGTGTCGATCCCCCCCGCTGCGATCTGCTCAACGCCAGTTTCTCGCTCCCATTCTGTGAGCCCGGGCGCTTCGATGCTTTGTGGTCTCGCATCGTCGATGCGATCGAGCCCGGAGGACGATTCTCAGGCCAACTCTTCGGCAATCGTGACTCATGGGCCGCCATACCCGACCGCTCACACCATACGCGCGAACAGGTTGATGCGTTTCTCGCTCCATTTTCCGTCGAAATGCTGAAAGAAGAAGAGCGGGATGGCCAAGACTGTAATGGGACCAGCAAACACTGGCATGTCTATCACATTGTCGCTCGCAAGAACGGGTAAACTCATCGAACACCTTCGGGAGATTCATGTATGGAAGCGGTGATCGATGTTCGCGGCGTAGAGAAAATGTACAAGGGGCGTGTCCACGCGCTCCGAGGTGTTGACCTCCAGGTCGGCAGCGGCGAGATCTTCGGCCTGCTCGGCCCCAACGGGGCGGGCAAGTCCACGCTCGTCAAGGTCCTGCTCACCGTCATCCGCGCCACCAAGTGCGAAGGATCACTGCTCGGCGCCAAGGTCGGCGACAAGAGCGTGCTCCGCCAGGTCGGCTACCTGCCCGAGCACCACAACTTCCCCAAGTACCTCACCAGCCGCCAACTGCTCCGCCACTTCGGAGCCATGGCAGGCGTCGACCGATCCGACCGCAACCGCAGGGCCGAAGAACTGCTCGAACTGGTCGGGATGAAAGACTGGGCCGACAGCAAGCTCGGCAGCTATTCCAAGGGCATGCGCCAACGGGTCGGGATCGCCCAGGCACTCATGAACGACCCCAAACTGGTCGTCCTCGATGAACCAACCGACGGCGTCGACCCCATCGGCCGCAAGGACATCCGCGAGATCCTCACCCGGCTCAAGGACGAGGGACGCACCGTCTTCCTCAACTCCCACCTGCTCAGCGAACTGGAAATGGTCTGCGACCGCGTCGCCATCATGGTCCACGGCCTGATGCGCCAGCAGGGCACCATCGAAGAACTCACCGACGGCCAGAGCGGATACGCCATCCGAGCGACTACCGCGATCAGCAGCGATGTACGATCAATGGTCCAATCCAAGCTCCAGGGCGTCGATGCCATCGAGACCAAAGACCCAACCGAGCTGGTCTTCGCGACCAGCGACGCCGAAGTCGTCCAGCCCGTCATCGACACCCTGCGATCACAAGGCGTCTCCATCAGCGCGTTCGGCTTCCGACGCCCATCACTCGAATATCTGTTCGTGAAAGCGGTCCAAGAACACCCCCAAGGCGCCATGCCCGGGGCCCGACGAAACAAGAAGGGGGATCGCTCATGATCATCATGCAAACCAAGGCCCTGTTCCTCGATGCCTACCGGGAACTCAACGCCAAGAAGCTGTTCTGGATCACCCTCGGCCTCAACCTGTTGGCCGTCATCCTCTTCGCCTCGCTCGGCATCAACGAGCGCGGCTTCAGCGTGCTCTTCTGGACCTTCGAGGGTCGATTCAACACCTCGGTCCTATCCCAAGCCGCCTTCTACAAGCTCGAGTTCCTGACCTGGGGTGTCCCCTGGTGGCTTAGCAAACTCGCAACCACACTGGCGCTGATCTCCACCGCGAGCATCATCCCCGATCTCGTCTCAGGCGGCACCATCGAGCCCCTGCTCTCCAAGCCCATCGGACGCGTGCGACTGTTCCTCACCAAGTACCTCACCGGGCTCCTCTTCGTCGCCGTCCAGATCTTCGTCTTCAGCTTCGGCAGCTTCCTTGTGCTGGGGATCCGTGCCGGCAGTTGGGAGTTCGGACTCTTCCTCGCCGTCCCGATCGTCCTGGCCTTCTTCAGCTACATCTTCGCCTTCTGCGCCTTTATGGGCCTGCTGACACGATCAACCATCGCCGCCCTGCTGCTGACGATGCTCTTCTGGTTCATGCTCTTCGTCGTTCATACAGGCGAGGGGATCATGATCTTTCAGCGAGAAGAGGCAGCACTGAGAATGGAAGACGGACCGGAGAAAATCGCCGCCCAGGAACGATTCGCCACACGACGCATCGAACAACTCCGTGAGCAGGGACGCCCCATACCGGGCGAAGGCGATGAGCCGCTCCCAGAGGGCGTTCCCGACGCACTCCAGGCAATCAACCCCACGCTGGGGAACGCGCGCCAAGAGCTCGAGAGCGCGGAGACCGCATACCAAACATGGTCGAGGTGGGCAAGTCTCACCTCAAGCATCAAGTTCGTGCTCCCCAAGACACAGGAGACCATCGGCCTGCTCGAACGCAACCTCATCAGCGAGGATGAAGTCAGCGGCCTCACCGAGATGTTCGAGCAGATGAACCAAGAGGGTGGCGGAAACTCTGGCGACCCGAGACTCGGAGAACGCATCGAAGCCGTCTATGACGGACGCTCACTCGGCTGGATCCTCGGCACCTCGTTCGTCTTCGAAGGCCTCATACTCGGCTTGGGCTGCCTGATATTCGCCAGACGCGACTTCTAGCTCGATTGCCCCAGTTCGATACCACGATCCCGCGCCGCCGTGATCGCCGCGACAACCGCATCCATCACACCACGATCATCCAGTGTGGTGGTTGCGGCATGAGTCGTTCCATTCTTACTCGTCACCCTTGCACGCAGCTCGCCAGGCATCTCATCACTGTTCTCAAGCAAGGTCGCCGAGCCCAGCACCGTCTGCCGCACGATGGCACCCGCGTCCTCGGGGCTGAATCCAACCGATTCAGCCGCACGCATCATGCCCTCCGCAAGATAAAAAATGTAAGCAGGCCCCGACCCGGCAACCGCGGTAAAAGCATCGATCATCCCTTCCGGGACCTCGATCACTTCACCAACCGACGAAAAGAGCTGTTTCACGCGTGCCAGGTCGTCAGGATCGGGATCATTGTCGTTGGCGACAGCGCTCATTCCCAGCCCAATCTGGGCGGGGGTGTTGGGCATCACGCGAATCACCCGGTCCTCCTCGCGCACCAGTTCGGTGATTGAATCTGTCTTCGTCCCGGCAAGGATCGAGATCAGTGTACAAGGGGGTACATGCTTCTCACTGAAAGCACCGATCAACGGCGGCAGGGCGTCCTTGAGCATCTGGGGCTTCACAGCCAGCAAAACGAGCGGCCGGGTGCCCTGCTGCTGACTGAGCCAACCCGAAGCATCCTCGGGGAGAGCGAAGCCATGCTCGAAAAGTGCGGTGCAATCAGGATTGGGATCGACAGCCGCTACACGGCCGGAATCGAGCGTACCGGCGCTTTGGGCCCCGGCGATGATGGCGTGCGCCATATTGCCCGCCCCAAGGGTCAGAAGAGGGGATTCGAGTGTCTGCATGCCTCACTGTACCCTTTGCATCGGTAGGATGGTACAATTCGTCCGTTGAGACCAAATGTTCGTTCGGTGACGAGGTGCCCATGTCGAGTTTCTATCAGCTTGCATTCGAAAAGCCCATTGACGAACTCGATGCCCGCATCGAGCAAGCCCAGCATGCCGGGGAAGCCGAGATCCCTGCCCTAGGTGGCGTGGCCGAACAAGCCGGCACGGATCCATCTGGCACGGAGGACGATCTCAAGAAACTGATCAAACAACGCGAGAAGACCCTCAAGAAGATCTACAAGGATCTCTCGCCTTGGAACACGGTGCGAGTCGCCAGACACCCGGAGCGTCCACAGACACGCGACTATATCGAACACATGTGCCGCGACTTTGCTGAGCTCTCAGGCGACCGACGCTTCGGCGACGACCCCGCCCTCGTCACCGGCTTCGGACGAATTGGTGGCCGGAAGTGCCTGATCGTGGGCCACCAGAAGGGCAAGACCACGCAGGAAAAGCTCGCCTGCCACTTCGGCTGCGCTCATCCCGAGGGCTACCGCAAGGCACTTGCGAAAATGAAGATCGCCGAAAAGTTCGGGCTCCCGATTGTCACATTCGTTGACACACCGGGTGCATACCCTGGTCTCGGCGCAGAAGAACGCGGCCAAGCGGAAGCGATCGCCAAGAACCTCATGGAGATGGCCCGCATCAAAGTCCCGATCGTGAGCATCATCATCGGTGAGGGTGGATCGGGCGGCGCCCTCGGCATCGCGGTCGCCGATCGTGTCGCCATGCTTGCCTACTCGTGGTACTCGGTGATCTCGCCAGAGGGCTGCGCGGCAATCCTCTGGAAAGAGGCCAACGAGACCACCAACACTGCCGCAGCCGAAGCCCTGCACCTGACGGCCAAGGACAATCTCAAGCTTGGAATCGTCGATTCGGTCATCGAAGAGCCCCTGGGCGGAGCCCACAGGGACCACGAACAGGCCGCTGCAAACCTCGAGGCCTGGATTGTCTCCCAACTCGATGAACTCTCCCAAATGAGCCCTGAAGACCTCGTAAATGCCCGGTATGAGCGATTCAGACGACTCGGGGAGTACGACGAGTACAACGAAACCCCGACCGATCAGGCCGAGGAAACCCAACCCGCCTGAAGTTCGGCGTATATTCGGTCAACACTTTGACCCAAACCCCGCGTGCGCCTAACCTTGTGCCCGAATGACGAGACCTGGCGGTTTCGCAAAGGTTCTTGCGTGAGGGATGCCGCTTGGCAAAGAAAAAAGCAGCAAAGAAGAAGACCTCGAAGAAGACCACCAAGAAGACCGCTGCTCGCAGCGCGTCAGGGTCATCTGCTGGTACCAAGAAGCCCGTCAAAAAACAGGCCGCGAAGAAATCCTCGAAGAAGAAAGTGACCAAAAAGAAAGCGACAAAGAAGGTCGCCAAGAAGGTCACGAAGAAGAAGGTCGTGAAGAAGAAAGCGTCCAAGAAGAGCGCGTCTAAGAAGACCGCCAAAAAAACATCGAAGAAGTCCACGACCAAGAAAACCACGAAGAAATCGACTTCAAAGTCTGCGGCTAAGAAGACAACCAAGAAGCCCGACGGGAAGACGATAAAGAAATCGTCAAAGAAGACCACGAAGAAGTCGACCAAAAAAACAACCAAGAAAGCGTCCGCAACGCCCAAGGAAACACCCGCATCGGCTGTGAAATCCGATGCCCAGTCGTCCGGGTCGAGCACACAATCCAAATCCGGGCCCAAAGGGAACAACAAACGGCGCCGTTCTTCGAAATCGAAGAAGCCGGAGTTGGTGATGCCGGTTCGTCCGCTGCTGCTCGGCCCGAATGGCCCATCACTCAAGCCGCTGATCCCCTCGGGCAAAGACAACCAGCGTGAAGAATCGGTGCTCGATAATGTGACCTCGCGTCGCAAAAAGACGCCGCTCACAAAGACACAACTCGAAAAATACCGTCTCATCCTCCTCGAAAAACGCGCCGAGCTCCTCGGCGAGATGCGTAGTCTCGAAGACGAGGCATTGCGTGGCGACTCCGGCCGCAACAGCCACACATCGCAGCATCTCGACGATGCGGGCTCTGAGAGCTATGAGCAATCGCTCAACCTCAACCTCGCTGCCGCTGACCGAGATCGGATCGTCGAGATCGATGCCGCGCTCGAACGCATCGAAAACCGTACCTACGGCCTTTGCGAGATGACCTTCGAACCCATCAAGAAGGCACGACTCGACGAGATCCCATGGACCCGGTACACCATCGATGCCGCCAGAGAACTCGATCGTCGAGGCGGGCGGCCTTGATTGACGAGAATCCAGGCGAGTCACACCGGTCAGCGGCCAGATGCCCCAGGGCGTGGACCATCCTGCTGCTAACCTCCGCGATCGGACTGTTTGCCGACCTCTGGACAAAGTGGTACGCATTCAAGCACGTCGCCGGCTTCCCCGTTGACATCGAACGCCAGGATGTGCTGGCCGTCCCAGACCTTGGGATGCTCATCCCCCATCACGAACCCGTGACATTCATCAGCAGCGTGCTCGAGTTCACGCTCGTGCTCAACCCCGGCGCGGTCTTCGGCATCGGTGCCGGCCAACGCTGGTTCTTCATCATCTTCACCATTATCGCCTGCGTCGTAGCCGTCGCGCTCTTCGTGCGATGGTCCCGAGCACAGGACTGGCTGGCCCATTCCGGCTTTGGACTCATCATCGCCGGCGGGCTGGGCAACCTCTACGACCGCCTCATCTTCGCCTGCGTGCGAGATTTCATCCACCCCCTCCCGGGCGTGCACCTCCCCTTCGGGCTCAGCTGGCCCGGCGGGAACACCGAGGTCTGGCCCTATGTGTCGAATGTGGCCGACGCGTTCCTCATCGTCGGAATCGTCTTCCTGATGATCCACGCGTGGCGTCTCCCCGACGGCCAGCAGACGCCCGACGAGGCCCCTACCGAGTCCAAGCCCAACACCTGAACTACCGCTTCATGGTGTTCGCTCGTCCCCGGATCTCATCGATGATGTCCCGCACCTCGCTGGCCATGCGGGAGTTGGGGAACTCTTCAATGATCCGCTCGCCCACGCTCGCCGCGTCGTCCCAGGCCTTGTCGTGCACCGCCATCTTGAACTGCACGCCAAGATTATCGCGGGCCTTGCCGATGACACCCCGGGCGACCTCTTGGAACTGCTCGGCCTCGTGCTCGCTGAGCAGGTGGTCCATCTCGCGCAGCAGATTCATCGCCTCTTCGATCTCTTCGTTCTGGGCCGCCTGCAGGAACCGACGCTCGATGTTCTGCTTGTACCGATCCCGAGCACTGATGACCCGGTGACGCAGCCCGTCGACCTGTGGCGCTTCGTGAAACACCCGGGAGATCCGAGCCGCCTCATTCAGCGCCTGCTCCCAATCGTGCGACGCGATCATGCCCTCAAGCCCCGCGATCGCCTCGTGTACCGCCTTATCGTGCGTCTGGGCCCGGGCACGCTCGATGCGAGCCCTGAACTGCTCGGCGTCGACGCGATAGCCAAACCGCTCGGCAAGCTCACGCACCAGCACCAGCCCCGCGTCCCAATCCTCAAGCTGGATATCCTCTTCGATCGCCTTGCAGAGCAAATCCCGCTCCTTGCGCCGATTCAGCACCCGCCGGGCATCATCCGATAGCACGATCGTCTCATTGAGCGTGTTCATCGTGTCATTGAGGGATCGGATCTGCGTGCGGATCCGATCAAGCTCGATCGACTGATCCTTCTCCTCGTTGCCCGAACTGCGAGCCGCCAGACACACCGGGAGCGTCGTGAGTGTCAGCACGAGCGTCACCAACCCCGCCAAGACCCAGAACTCCTTGTCATCCGTGAGCCCGTGCATCGACGCGGCAATGGAAAGCACCGCCGCACTCCCGTAGATCGCGATGATCCATCCAGCTGAGAAACGACCGTGCTCATCCATAACTTGGCTCCTGAATGTTCTACCGATGAAAGTGGGTGAGGTTCAACTCCCGGGCACCGGCCCGCCACAGTTCTGCTCGACCGGGACAAAGCAGAGAAACCGAAACGGCTCGCTGGCCCCCTCAGGGACCGTGAACTGGTGCAGCTCGTTGGCAGGGACATAGACCGTGTCACCCGCCGTCAGATCGTGCTGCTGCCCCTCCAGCAGCACCTGCGCCTGCCCCGAGACCACAAACACCTCGTGCTCGTAATCGTGCTGATGCTTCGGGGTATGCCCCCCGGGCTCAACCGCGAACGAACGCATCGCAAAGTGCGGCGCATCGTCCTCACGCCCGATCATCACCGCCATCGAGGCACCCTTCACCCCATCCATCTGAACGGGGTTCATGTCGGTTTGATTGATATTTCTGATCAGCGGCATCTGTTCGACTCCTGATTTCTTCTTCGGGTTTGGTTCCCGCTTCTGTTGAGTTTACCATAGACCATGAGCGATGCGCAGCACGAAACAGCCGGGTCCCCCGTCATACAGGTCTTTGCACTGGGGGGATTCCAGACCAACTGCATGATTGTCACCGACGGCCCCACCGAACCCGGAAAGCCCTGCCTGATCGTCGATTGTGGATACGAGCCCGAACCCATGCTCGACGCCATCGAGCTCCAAGGGCTCAAACCCGAGCGGGTAGTCCTCACCCACGCACACGCCGACCATATCGCCGGCCTGCTCTCACTCCATCAACGATTCGGACCCATCCCTATTGCCATGCACCAGGCAGAGGAAGCATGGCTCAGCGACCCCATGCTGAACCTTTCAGCGGCCCTCGGGCTCAGCGTCACCGCCCCGCAGCCCGCCGCATTCCTCAAAGAGGGCGATCAGGTCACCATCGGATCCGTGGTCTTCGACATCCGAGAAACCCCCGGCCACTCCCCAGGTGGGCTCTCACTGATCCATCAAGATTCAAACACCGCCATCGTGGGCGACTCGCTCTTCAACGGCTCCATCGGACGCACCGATTTCCCCGGCTCAAGCTTCGAAACGCTCTCGGACTCCATCCGATCCAAACTCTACACGCTCGCCCCCCAGACCACCGTCTACCCAGGGCACGGGCCAACCACCACCATCGGTCATGAGATGGTCACCAACCCGTTCGTGCCGGCCCAGTAGCAGCATCCAATCACATCACGCTGCCGAGCCCCATGCACCGACGCCAGGTCGACAACTGACCCAGGTGGAACATGTAGTGATCGTGCAGCATGAACATCGACATCACATCGCGCGTGACAAAGAACTCCGCGGCTCGGCTGCTCCCGCCGATCGCACCCGTCAGCGTCTCGTCATCGAGCTTGGCAATCTGCGCATGAACCACCCCGTGCGCACGCTGAAAATGCGCAACGACCTCACCGAACGCCGGGTAGATTGTGCAGTCCGGATCGTGCTTGCACTCGAGCCCCGCCTCGAACAACTCGTCGTACGACGCAGGCACAGCAGACTCGCCGAGTTCCACGCCCAACGCACCCATGATCTTCGCCGGGTAAATCGCCAGATGCCCGATGATGAAAGTCGCATGGTTGCAGTCCACAACCTTCCCATCGATACTGGGCTTCGACGCGGCGATGCTCGGGTTGATCCCTTGCATCAGCCCCGCGGCGAGACCCGTGGTTCGCTCAGACATGTTGAGCAGCAGACGGGCGGTGGTACTCAGAGCGGCGGCTTGTGTCATCTGATCTTCCTTTCGGGGTTCTCTATCCAACTGTGCAGTCAGCTTCCAATGTAACGACTGTAGATTGTTCGAGCAAGAGCCGGATCATCCGTCCCCTCAATGATCGCTCGCCCGTCGTGAAACACACTCAGCCCGTAGGGCTCGTCACGCAGCCGCCCCTTCACCAGCACCCCGAGGTGCTCGAAGGTCCCATGAATACTCAAGGCGCGTTGCAGACGGATCAGGTCAACACGCTGCCGGGCAGGCGGGTTCACCTGAACCGCGTTCTTGCCGCAGATACTGACCGTGTCCTCATCATCGCGATCAAGGAACACAAAGCGTCCCGCGCCGCAGCACGGGCACTGCGGATCCCTACTCCCGCTGAGATCGATGCGCCGCCGCTGCCCCTCCCAGAGATCAAACTCGAGCAACGAACGCATCGCTCGATCCGGGTGCCCCATGAGGATCTTGATCGCCTCGCTCGCCTGATACGACGCGATGATCGACGAAACCGGCGCGAACACCCCCGCCGTCTCGCAGGTCGGCTGTGAGCCCGGCACGGGCGGATCAGGGAACAGGCAACGCAGGCAAGCCCCATCAGGCGGCAGGAACACCGTCGCCATACCCGTACTCCCGATCGCCCCCCCGTACACATATGGGATCGTGTGCTTCACGCTTAGGTCATTGAGGATGTACCGCGTCTCGAAGTTATCGCAACCGTCAATGAGGATGTCGGGCGTGCCGAACCGTTCGTGAAGGATCAGGTGCTCCGCATCGTGACTGTTGAAGTCCGCAACGAGCGCATGCATCTCAACCCCGGGATTCACCGCCCGCAGGCGCTCACCCGCCGCAATCGACTTGGGGCGATGCCGCCTGGCATCGTCATCGGTATACAGCGTCTGCCGGTGCAGGTTCGTAGCATCCACGAGGTCCCGATCGACGATCGTCAGCTTCCCAACACCCGCCCGGACCAGCAGGTCCGCACACGGACACCCCAGAGCCCCCACCCCAACGATCAGCGCGTGGGACGACGCCAGATTCGATTGGGCGGTAGAATCCCAGAACGGAAGCCTGAGCTGGCGTGCATATCGAGCATGATCGTGTGATTCAGGCACGCGTGATGGTAGACAGGAGAGGGGAACCGATGACACGGTGTTCAAGCGAGATCAACTACCCCATCGAGGGAATGGGCTGGAATCCCCCAAACCCGCTCCGCTGTGAGCTTGAGTCTGAGCGGCTCATCGTTCGGAGCTACACCATGGATGACGCCCAGGCCCTGTTCGACGCGATCACCGAGTCACGGGAAGGTCACCTGCTCCCATGGATGGTCTGGTGCAAGGAAAACCACCGCACGCTCGAATCTTCAATGAAGTATGTGTGCGACCAGATGCTCGCGATGCAGAACCCCGCAACATTCAACAACGTTGGGACGGGCATCTTCTGCAAACAAACCGGACGATTCATCGGCGGCTCAGGCGTCCACGATGTCCGCCGCGACACCGCTTCCTGCGAGACGGGCTACTGGATCCGCAAGAGCGAAATCGGGCACGGCTACGCCCGCGAGGCGTGCGCACGAACAATCTCCTGGGCGCTCGCACCACAAGACACCGGCGGGCTCGGGCTCCGCCGTGTACGCATCTACTGCTCAAGCGCCAACACGCACTCACAACGCCTCATCGAGCAGCTCGGTGTGCGCGCAGAAGTTCACCAACGCGATGACTTCTACATCGAAACCATCGGGCTCACCGACCGGCTCGGCTGGGGCGTGCATGCTGACGAATGGGACTGCGAGAAACACCGCATGATCACGCCCGCGTCAGCGTGACCTCAACGATCTCAGGCGGGACCCCGAACCGCACGGGCAGCAACGACATCCCGATACCCCGCGAAACAACCACCGGACACGCCGGCCCCTGCACCAACCCGCCAGCATACTTCGAGCCAAACCGGCTCGGAACCAACGGGGTGCCGATGAACGGCAACCGCACCTGCCCCCCGTGCGTGTGCCCCGAGAACATCAGATCCACCCGGGGCGATCCCGGATCAACCAACACAGGCAGTTCTGCTGTATCTGGGTGATGCGCCAGCACAATGCGTGGTGTTGATTCATCGACCGATGCGAACGCTCGCCCCGTGTCGATGGTGTCCTCCATCAGGTCCCCCAGCCCCACAAACGCGAGCCCGCCGGGCACCGGGTCTTCGCCCAGCCCACCACCTGAGCCATCCAGCCACACGCGAGCGTTATCGATCATGCGTACCCCCTGGGCACGCAAGGCGCTAACCATGGCCGGCCCATCGCCCCACCAGTCATGATTGCCCAACACCCCCACGGCTCCGAACCGGGCCGCATCGATCATCGGCTTGCAGAGCGCCGCCGCCTGATCGATCTCCCCGGTCCCGTCGTGGATGTAATCACCCGTCAGCAGGAGCACATCCGGACGCAATCCCACAACCTGCTTCACCGCAAACTCAACGAACGAGGCGGGAATGCGCGGCCCGAGATGCGAATCAGAGAACTGCACCAGACGCAGACCCTCGAACGCCTCGGGAAGACCCTTGATCGGGATGCTGTACCGACGCACCTTCATCGACCACGGCTCGACCAGCGTTGCATAGGTCGGTGATGCAACCGCACCAACCGCACCAACCCCAAGCACACCGTGCGCCAGAAACGCACGACGCGATGGATTCTCGGGCCCGTCATCCTGTGTTTGCCCCTTGGCCACCCAGCGTCCACGCACCTTCCAGACGATCAGAATCACCAGACACCAGAATGCCCACCCGATCGCATTGGCCGAGATGATCCCCAGCGGGTGATCCCGGATGCCCGAAAGTCCCAGCCCATACATGGTCACCCAGCCCGGCAGCGCGAACATGTACACCAGGTTCGCCAGCTGGCGCACTGCCCCATCCATATGAAACGACCACGAGGCGATCGATGTCACGCTCCCTATCGCCGTACCGACCACCCAGAGGACAAGAAGCGGCTTGGTTGATCGATCGAAGAACGGCATATCGAACTCATTACACGGGCCACACGCGAGAGGTTCATACGATCAATGAAAAACCCCGGGGCCAAAGGGCTCCCGGGGTTCATATCGGTCGATTTGTGATCGGTTATCGCGCGAAGTGGGCGAATGCCTTGTTGGCCTCAGCCATGCGGTGGGTCTGATCACGGGTGGTCATCGCCTTGCCCTCGCCGCGTGCGGCTGCCCAGAGCTCTTCAGCGAGCTTCAGGTGGGTCGGACGACCCTTCTCGCTGCGAACAGCGGTGATGATCCAGCGGAACGCCAGCGACTGCTGACGGTTGGTCTTGACCTGCATGGGCACCTGGTAGTTCGCACCACCGATGCGCTTCGAGCGGACCTCGACATAAGGCTTCACATTCTCGATCGCACGATGGAAGATTTCGATCGAGTCGGTGATGCCCTCGGCTTCAGCTTCAGCGTTGCCCTTGAGCTTCTCCTGGATCACATCGAGCGCGTTGTACACGACACGCTGGGCCGAGGTCTTGCGACCGTCAAGCATGATGCAGTTGATGAACTTCGAGAGCACCTTGTCGTTGAACTTGGGATCGGGACGAAGCTGTGCTTCCGAGTGGGTAATGCGGCCTGCCATGTGTCGGTTCCTTTCGGCTCATCTGCCCTCGCGGGCGCTGTTCACCCCGGCCGTCTTTGTATCACGCCGGGATTACTTGCCTGATAAAAAAACGCACCACGCGTGCGGTGCGTTGATCGAAAACTTGATGTCGTTTAGCCCTTGGCCTTCTTCGCACCGTACTTCGAACGGCCCTGACGGCGATCGTCAACGCCGAGCGTGTCGAGCGAGCCACGAACGATGTGGTAACGCACACCGGGAAGGTCACGCACACGACCGCCGCGAACGAGCACGATGGAGTGCTCCTGCAGGTTGTGCCCCTCACCGCCGATGTAGGCCGTGACTTCCTTACCGTTCGACAGACGCACACGAGCGATCTTCCGAAGCGCCGAGTTGGGCTTCTTCGGCGTGGTGGTCTTCACAGTAAGACAGACACCACGGCGCTGCGGGCAGCTTTCCATATCACGGGTCTTGGATTTCTCAACCGGAGTCTTGCGAGGCTTACGGATGAGCTGGTTGATCGTCGGCATGCGTACTATCCCGTTCGTTCAAGGTGCTTCGCCGCGACGCGCAGCCAAGCCGGTGACCATCTTTGGTCGGGCAGGAAGTGTAGCACCCAGACACTGCGAAGCAAGCGACGCAAACCCCAAAAACCCATGCACGACCCGAACCAATCCCCGCCCATGCCCATGCTACCATCGTCCCCATGAGCGAACAACACCAGCAACCCCATCCCACCGAACAAGAACAGACCCTAACCCCGGCCCAGCGGGCTTCCGCGATGACCATCCGCGGCTTCCAGAAACTGATCCACGACCGCTATTTCGCCTCCGACAACGCCCGGGGCACCGCAGGAACCTTCCTCTACCTCACAGAAGAGTTCGGCGAGCTGGCAACCGCCCTGGCCAACTGCAACCGACCAAACAAGCCCGCTACCCCCGATGAACGGGCAAATCTCGAGGAAGAGTTCGCCGATGTCCTCGCCTGGCTCACCACCCTGGCCAACATCAACGGCATCGATCTGGCCGACACGCTCATCAAATACACCGACCCCGATCGCGTCCAGGGCACCAAGGACTGATCAGGAGCCCGTAGAGACCTCCGCCACATCCACCCCAGCCGAGTCGGCATCCTCATCAAACGCGGACGGATCGTTGCTGCTCAGTGGACGATAAATCTCAATCGCCAGCGTGTCATCATCCGGTGGCAGACCGCCGCGGTACGCCGCGACCTCTTCCAGAATCTTTTCAGCCCACTGCCCCTGCCCACCGTTATCCAACCCGGGGAGCGCCGGCGAGCAAAGCAGGCGACGCAAGCCGTCGATCTGGAACATCTTCCCATCCAGCCCACGCGCCTCGATCGCCCCGTCGGTGTACGCGATGAGTGAATCGCCCGGCTCAAAGTCGATCTCGATCTGCCCAGACTCGAAGTCCTGCTCCGCGCACGCGCCGAGCACGAAGGTCGTCGGCTGCAAGTCCTCCAGCGAACCGTCGATCCCCCGAATGAACGCCGGCGGGTGCCCGCCCGAGGCGTATTCGACTTTGCCGGTCTCGCAGTTCACCCGCATGCAGACCGCCGTCGCATAGATCGAGTGCTTCGCAAGCGTCAGGTGCACATACTTGTTCAGCTTGCACAGCATCTCACCCGGGCTGATGTCCGGGTTCTCCGCAAAGCTGATATCGATCTCGCCGTGCAACCGGTTCACCGTCAATGCCGCAGGGATCCCGTGCCCGGTGACATCCACGATCACGACCGACAGGCACTTGGCATCATCGGACATACGCGTGTACAGGTAATCGCCGCCGATCTGACGCATCGGCTCGTACCGGTACGCGTAACACAGCTCGCCGGACGCAACAGGTGCGGGGAACAACGCCTCGTGCACCTGACGCGCGTACGCAAGCTCCTGCCGGAGCATGCCGTAGCGCTGATTGAGAAACTTGTTCGTCGCCCGCTGCACACGGTTCGAATGCTTGAACCCGGTGATGAAGATCCCAGGCAGCGCAAAGGCCCCAGTGGCAACCGTAAAGAACGCCGTCATCCCGACACCCGTGCTCTCGATCACCATGTGGCTGAACGCGCTGGCCGACAGGATCGCCACCACCGGAACGATGGCCTGCTTCACCGTCCAAGGAAAAAGACAGCACGCGATAAAGTGCGCGAGCAGGAACCCGGCCAACGCGGGGCCGCCCGTCATGTCCATCACCCGGGTCCCGATGCCCTGCACCCCATCGAGCATCACCAGCCCCATGGTGATATAGATAATCGTCTGGCTGTGCACGCGCTTGCCAAGCACCACGAGCAACGAGCCCAAATACGCACCGAACCAGATCACCGTGGTCAGAAAGAAAAACGCCTTCTGTCCACCATTGGAAAAGATGGTCGAGACATCAACCCCCTGCATCACCATCACGATCGCCACCGTGGTCATGATGAGCCCAAGCCCACCCCAGATCGAGATGAACCAGATCAGGCGGGTCCGGAGCAGATCATCAGTCTCCTGACGAAAGGTGCGACGAAACTCGGTTGTCTCAAACGATGCGGTGGTCAAGGCAAGCTCCGCTGCGGTCTCAAATCAGGCGCGATAGGTCTCAAGTATCAGGATATCGTCTGTCGCGCCGCCTGCACGCCGATTTTCCACTTCTTCCAAGATCTGTGTGGGCCAACGCTTGGATTGCTCGACCCAATCATGCGAAAGCACCGTTTCAACCCCATCCGTACCGAACATCGACTCCGATCCCGTGCGGGCCTCGCTCACACCATCGGTGTACGCGATCAACGAGTCCCCCTCGTCGAACGGGTGCTCCTCGACCCGCGTCTGCATGATCTGCTCCAACCCAACGCCCAGAACCGGCCCCGAGGGCTCAATCCGAACCAAAGCACCACGCCCATTGCGAAGGATTGGGGCCGGATGCCCAGCGTTGGCCACCTGGATCAAATCCCGCTTCGGCTCAACACGGATCGCCACCGCTGACACCAGCACCGCACTGTCCGCCAGCGTGAGACACACATACCGGTCCATCGCACGCAGGATCGCGTCGGGCTGAATCGTCGCGTCCTCACCCGTCAGACGCATCAGCTCACCCTGCAACCGATTCGCCGTCAACGCCGCCGTGATCCCGTGCCCCGTCACATCAAACAGCACCAGCGTCACCGCGCTATCAGCATGCCCAGGGTCCTCAATCGACGCAAAGACCGAATCCCCGCCGATCTGGCTCATCGGCTTATACACATAAGTAAACCGCACCTGCCCCGATGACTTGGGCTTGGGAAACCCCCGCTCATGGATCGCCTTGGCCGCCTGCAGATCCTCACGAACCTCATCATACTTACTCTGAATGAAGTGCAGCTCGAACTGATCCTGAAACCGTGACATGCGAAAAAACGAGATCATCGTGCCCGGGATCGTGATCGCGATATACGCAAAGATTGACGCCGGCACCGAAATATCATCACGCCCATCGTGGAAGAGAAAAAGACTGGTGATCGACGCGATGATCCATGCCCCGCTCACCGCGAGCGTCTGACGCGGGCTCCAGGGCAGCAACGCCGCCCCCATCGTCAACCCCACCAGCACCCCGACCACCGTCCCCTCATTGGGTGACGGATCAACCGCCAAAATCCAGCGTGCAATCGCCACCAACCCCTCAGCAATAATCAGCATCAGCGACAGCCGCACACACCAGATCTTCTTCAGATCCACAAAGTAGATCATGACCGTCGCGGTCAGGTAAATCCCCGCCCACGCCAAACCCAGCGTGACATGATCAATCGCCAACGCGCGGTCGCTCATCATCTGAATCAGCGTGACCGCCACACCCAGCAACGCCAAAATCCCGAGAAACTGAGCGGTGTTGCGACGCACCTCAGACTCGGTCATGTTCTCAAGCAGACGATTGGACTCAAAGTCCCGTACTGCCAGAATCAGATTGTGCAGTTGTTGGTGCACGCAAACATTCTACCGAGTCCTGCCGCCCCCGGTGCAGGCGATCTGATCATTCCCCGCGATTCTTGCCGGGCACCCACAGCACATCACCACGCCCCTTGTCGTTCACATATCGGCTCAGCACAAAAAGCAGATCGCTCAGACGATTCAGATACTGCATCGTCAGCGCCGAGGTCTGATCCGGCTCAAGCTCAATCAGTTGAACCACGACCCGCTCCGCTCGTCGGCAGACTGTCCGGGCAACATGCAACTCCGACGCCAATCGCGTCCCCCCCGGGAGCACAAAGCTGTTCAACGGGGCCAGATCGGCATTATGCTCGTCGATCATCGACTCAAGCGCCTGCACACGATCCGCAGTGATCCGCAACGCTGTACCCGCCGTCTCATCCGGCCCGATCGGCATGCACAGGTCCGCCCCAAGGTCAAACAGATCATGCTGGACAGACTCGAGCAGACCAACAATCGGGCTCTGCTCAGCCCGGGCGGTGCAAACCGCCACACCAACCGTCGCATTCGCCTCATCCACGCAGCCGTACGCCTCAACACGCGGGTCGAACTTCGCAACCCGCTTGCCCGTGCCCAGCCCCGTGGTTCCCGAATCACCCGAACGCGTATAGATTTTTGTGAGCTTGACCATGTTGTGTGAGTGTATCCTGACTCGGCCAGCAAGGTCGGGTATGGTGATACACGAGTCCAAGGAGGGCATGCGTGAGCGAAGCAGCATTTGGCCAAGTTCAAGATGTACCAGGCGTCCCGACGCCCGCCCATGCCGAGCCGGCCACCCAGGGACTCACCCGGGCATGGAGACCACGCACCCAAGAACCCGACTCCACGCCCCCCCTGCTCGACCGAGTCCTGACCGCACGCGGGCTCACCGATGACGCTGAATCATTCATGAACCCCTCACTCAAGGCCCTCCACGAACCAAATCGCATCCCCGACCTCCAGCGAGCCGCCGACCGCATCATCCAAGCCATCCAGAACCGCGAAACCATCGCGATCTTCGGCGATTACGATGTCGACGGCGTCACCGCATCGGCCATCCTCATCCACACCATCAGGGCCAT
Organism: Phycisphaerales bacterium JB052; assembly: GCA_043100965.1. Classification (GTDB taxonomy): domain Bacteria; phylum Planctomycetota; class Phycisphaerae; order Phycisphaerales; family UBA1924; genus UBA1924. The sequence goes on from JBICHR010000004.1 coordinate 560,634, forward strand.
CGATCCCCAGGCCAACCTCATCTCCTACATCCCCCACCGCGTCGACGAGGGCTACGGGCTCAACTGCGATGCCATACGAACCCTGCACAGCCAGGGCGTATCACTGATCGTCTCGGTCGACTGCGGCATCACCGCCCACGAGCCCGCCAAGACAGCCCGCGAAATCGGCCTCGACCTCATCATCACCGATCACCACAACCCGCCCGCATCCATCGACGAACTCCCGGACGCCTACGCCGTGGTCCACCCCCGCCGCCCGGACTCGACCTACCCCTTCGGCGAACTCTGCGGCGCCGGAGTCGCCTACAAACTCGCCTGGCACCTCTGCACCCTCCACTGCGGCAGCCAACGCGTCAGCCCCGCGCTCCGCACCGTACTCGTCGAGATGCTCGGGTTCGCGGCACTGGGTTCGATCGCCGATGTCGTGCCCCTGCTCGACGAGAACCGGGTCATCGTCAAACACGGCCTCCGCCAGATCCCACACACACGCAACGAGGGCGTGCAGGCACTCATCGCCGCCTCGGGGCTCGACTCCAACAAGATCGACACCGAAGATGTCGGGTTCCGCCTCGCACCCCGACTCAACGCCATCGGCCGACTCGGCCACGCCGCCGAGGCCCTTGAGCTCATGACCAACGCCACGGGCAGCGAGGCCGCCCGCCTCGCAGAACGCCTCTCAAAGATCAACGACGAACGCAAATCCATCGGCGAAGCCATCTACGCCCAAGCCGAGGAGATGGCCATCAACGCCGGCATGGTCGGCCCGGACCGCCGCGCCATCGTCCTCGCGCACGAAGAATGGCACCCGGGCGTCGTAGGCATCGTCTGCTCACGCCTCGTCGAACGCTACGCACGCCCAGTGATCCTCATGCAACGCGACGGCGAGGTCTGCAAGGGCTCGGGCCGGAGCATCGACGGCTTCAACCTCCACGCCGGTCTCGACGCATGCGCAGAACACCTCATCGGGTACGGCGGACACGATATGGCCGCTGGAATGCGATGCCAGAGCGAACACTTCGACCTGTTCGCCGAAGCCTTCGTGGCCCACACCAACCAACGCCTGTCACCCGATGACCTCGTCAACACCACCCGCTACGACACCACCGCTCGAGTCCGTGAACTGACACCCGAATCAGTACGCGAACTCGAGCGGCTCGCCCCATTCGGCGCGGGCAACCCGCGCGTGCAGATCCGTATTGTTCATGCCAAGCTCAACGGGACCCCAAGCCCGTTCGGACGAGGCGGCAACCATCTCTCACTCAGGGTGTGCGATCGCGACGGTGCCGGCCCCGGCTGGCGCGTCGTCGCATGGAACTGGGCCAAGCACATCGATCAGATCCCACCCGGCGCACCGGTCGAGCTGATCATCGAACCCAAAGTCTCTGATTGGAATGGAAGGATCAGCGTCGAGCCCGTGCTCGTCGATCTCCGCGTGTGCTGAGCTTATTGCCCGTCGGTGGGCACCGTCGCGTACGCACCACGCGTGAAGTCGGTCAGCATGCGAGCGTACTGCGGATTCCGTGGCTCAAGCTTGGCGGCATAGGTAATGCTCTCCAACGCATCCTGCGAACGCCCCATGTCGCCGAGGATCATCGCCCGGAACGCAAACATATCAGCGCTCTTGGGCTGCTTGGAGATCGCAGTCTCAATCGAACTCAACGCACTCTTGAAATCACCCTGCTCACGATGGTACATCGCGTACAGCATGAACCCGTCGTGAGAATCGGGAGACAGCGAAACGATGCGAGAAGCCGCCTTGCGAACGGTGCGGAGATCCCCCACCATGTACGATGCGTTGGCAAGCCCGACCCAGGCATCAACATCACTGCGTCCCTCGTCGCGCGAAACCATGCTCTGGTAGATGCTGCGTGCCTCGACCGGACGGCCGGTATTCATCAGTGTCTTCGCGTGAAGGATCCGCAGGTCCTCGCGGTCTTTGTTTTCCGGCTTCTTGAGCAACACCGCCACGCTCCGCTCGGCTTCACGCCACGCGCCCGCCTGGATCTGAGCATGCAGAAGGTCCTCGGCGATGCCCGAGTCATCGGGTGCCAACAGTCGCGCCTGCTCAAAGAGCTTGACAGCCGCCTCCGGCTCACCCTCAATCAGCGCGATATGCCCCAGCGTCTGCCGAATACCAGCGTTGTTCGCCGACATCGGGATTGAACTGAGATACCCCTTGGCATCATCGATCCGATTCAGATCGATCATCATCTCCGCGGCCGCGACCGCGTAGCTCGGGTTGTAATCGTCATACTCACAAGCGATCTCAAAGTGCTCGCGAGCAAGCTCGGGCTCACTGATCCGCTCGTACACGATACCGAGGTAGTAGTGTGCATCGGGCTCACCGGGATCAAGCGTCACCGCGGTCTGCAGCGACTCCAACGCGTTCCCGATATTCCCCATCTCAATCAGGATGCGTCCCTTGAGCACATGCGACTTCACAACTGTGTCGTTGATCTCAAGCGAGACATCGACCTTGCGGAGCGCCTTCTCAAGGTCGCCCGCAAGAAACGCCTGACGAGCGAGCTCCCACTCGGTCGCGCTCTTGAGGAAGCTCATGCGCTCCTTGGCCATCGAGACACCCTCGCGGGTGTAGTTCCCCTGCCCCGAGCAGCCCGCAAGGGTCGCCACGAGGGTTGCGGTCGCGAAGAGAGGGAGGGTGCGCTTGATGGTCATATCTGAGAACTCCTGAGACTGGGGTGCTGGACGCGATTCATGTCGACCGGATCGACCCGCTTACTCAGTGAAATCCGTAAAATCATCACCCTCGGTAGGCACCTCGGTGAAGGTCGCCTCGGGGCTGTCGTCGCTCACCACATAATCGAAGCCCAAGGGCCAGTCCAGACGCAGAGCGCCACCGGTCGGCAGCGGAATGATCAACTGGCCTGTGAAGCCGTCAGCCACACTCACGAACGAGTCAATCCCATCCTGCTGCGCCTCCTCAAAGCCCATCTCGGTCGACTCACCCTGCGAGACATACTCGCTCTCCGGGCTGGGCTCGACACTGGTCTGCTCACCGGTTACAACCGACTTCATCTGGTCGAACTTATCGAAGCTGTTCACCGGGATCTCGTTGAACCCGTCGCCGCTGGCCAGGGGCTCGGGCGTGAAGAACTCGGTCTCCTGCTCGCCCTGGAACTCGTCGAACCCCTCCGTGTCATTCGATGAGACGCTCTCGACCGGGGCCTCGGCGTACGACTCCTCGAAACCGGGCTCGTACGACTCGAACTCCTCGGTCTCAACCTCGACCGGCTGCTCGGTCTGCTCGGCTGCGAGCGACTCGACCTGCTCATTCAGCAGCGGGTTGAAATGCGGGTTCGTGTTGTGCGGCGTGCCGCTCGAAGACATCTTGCCGCCGTAGTGCATCTCGTTGTGAAGCATGCCCTCGATAAGCGAACGCGATGGCATGGTGCGAACCTTGCCGGTCAGCTCCGAACGAAGTGCACGAGCATCAGGCGACATCGGCATCAGGCGAAGGGCACGCTCAACCTTCGAGAGCGCCTCCTCGATCTGGCCCTCGTCCGCAAGCTGACGCGCCTCGATCAGGAACTGACCAACACGACGCTCACGCGACCAGGGAAGCAGGCCCTGGCGTGCACCAAACCGTGCATGCTCGAGATACTGGTTGCCCATATCGCCGGTCTCGGCCAGGACCGTATCGTTCACGATCGAGGGCGTGATCAGGAAGATGATCTCGCTGCGACGCGTCGAGTCGTCGTAGCCCTTAAACGCGTTCCCGACAAGCGGGATATCGCCAAGGACCGGGACCTGACTGCGGGTCGAAGTCGTCGACTCGGTGAACAAACCACCAAGCACAACGGTCTGACCGTCACGCACCATCACATTGGTGTTCATCTCGGTGGTGTCTTCGTCGGGAATGGTGACATTGTTGCCAGCACCATCGGCGACCGTACGAAGCGTGAAGTTCGAGACCTGCGGGCGAAGCTCGAGCCGGATCAGCCCGTTCTTGCTCACGAACGGACGCACGGCCAGCTGGGTACCGACATCAAGGAACTCAACGCTCTGCGTGGTCGATGTGTCGGTGGTCGTCGAGTTCAGGTAACCAACACGGGTACCCACGAGCACGCGTGCGGGCTGACGGTTGAGCGTCAGCAGCTTGGGATTCGAAACAACCGTGACATCGGTGATCTCATCGAGCACTCGCATGAAGACGCCAACATCGCCATTCACGAAGCCCGCCTTCAGGGTCGATGAACCCGAGCTGGTGTTACCAGGGGTCGACTGGAGACCGGTGCCATGACCATTGGGCACATCAACCGAAGTCCCGTCGATGGTCTCGCCCGCACCGCTGATCAGCCCGTCAACGACGCTGAGCGGACCGCCGGTCCCCACAAAGTCAGTGAAGTCGAGATTCTGAATCAGGGCGAAGTCAACACCGAACGCGTTGGCCTCATTGAGCGTGGTCTGAAGAATCGTGGCCTCGATGAGCACCTGAGCGGGCTTGGTATCGAGCTGATCGATCAGGGCCTGGATCTCTTCGACATTCTCCTCGAAATCGCTGATCACGATCGTCGAAGTATTCGCGTAGTTGTCCGCACCGGTGGGAACACCATCGGTGATCGCGTACGCCTCGGTCGCCGCGTTTGCGGTGATCGTCCCCGACTCCGAGAGCAGCATCTTGGCAAACTCCGCGGCATCGGTCGAGTTCAGGTAGTCCAGATCAATGATCCGCGTCACGGGCTGGCGAGATAGGGCTTCAAACTCAGCCAGTTCCTCAGCCGTGTACACATAAATGAAGTTGCCCTTCTCAATGTACCCAAAGCCGTTGACATGCAGGATCGAATCCAACGCCTCGTAGAAAGTCACCCCGTACAGGTCCGCCGTCACGGTCGCCTGCACATTGTTCGAGCTGATGATGTTCCGCTGCGACTGGATCGAGAGCAACTGCAGGATGTTCCCGAGGTCCTCGTTGTTCACATGCAAGTCAACGAGGTCGTAATCACTGACCTCCACCGCACCGGCCAGATCCTCAATATCTCCAGCAGGAGCCCCACCCATGTCGGCCATGCTGTCATAATCCTCGGGGTAGTACTCCTCTTCATCGAACTCACCGATTTCATACGGCTCGTCGGCTGGCTGCGAGGCCGCTTTCGCCTGGCTCTTCAGAGCCGCCAGCAGCCCGAACCCCCCAGAGTCCTGCGCGGTGGCATTGCCAGCGAGCATGGCGACGGCCAACGCGGGCATGATGCCCTGACGAAGACTCAGGCCGAGTAGATTGATCTTGAAGTTGCGGTTTGGCTCGATCGTGCTCATTGGGTTGATCCTCAGCTATTGCGAAATGCTCGCATGCTTCCAAGTCCCGGTTCGTCCGGGTCTATTGCTGCAATTCGATCGGTCGGGATCGGGTGTGACTTTGGACAGACCCTGACTATTCGACGGGTTGCTGTCGGCATAGTCGGCACTTCACCGACCGATAACACCGGACGGGGCTCAGGGATGCTCGTCTCGCTGCCACGATGCGTCCTCGCCGACACCACGATCACCATGACCATCGCCCGCATCGGACCCCGACTCCACGCTCCGCTCCTTCGGGGCCGCGTACGCGCTGCGGGGAATATCAGTCACCAGACGAAGCTTCGCCCAGATCAGCACACCCGCCAAAGCCCCGAGACAAAGAAGAAGCGACAGGTTGCGCGTCGCGCCACTCTGTCGCTGTGTACGATGTGGGTTTGTTGTCTCGTGCTCACGCATGGCGCACTCCTATTGGTAAGAACCAACTTCGGTGCGAACGCCCCAACCCATGAGGCGCAAACCACGCATACTGAGAACCTCGGGTCCGTCTGGCTCGATTAATCGAGTCGGGTCACCGTCACACGACCGGTAAACGCAGCAACATCAACACGGAACCGACTCAGAGGCCCCGCGAGCGTAATCGAACCACCGTCACTCAGCGTGCTCGACCCAGGCTCGGCCACTGGCCCGCCCATCTCGTCGAAGACCAGAACATGGTCATCATCAATCTCCGCGGCTTCAATGACCGTCCCTCCGAAGATCTCCCGGTTGAAATCAACCGTATAACGCTGCCCCGGACCACGCGGGTCGTACAAAGCATCATTCTCAACATCAATCGTTGAGCCGTTGACCTGCACCAGCGTGTACGAGTTCTCCTCCGCGTCGAAGACAATCGCACGCTGCTCCTGGTACCCCAGAGCGTCCATCTGCGCAAAGGTGATATCAGCAACGAGCGTCCGCACAGCCGCCTGAATACGCAGCACGCCCGCCTGGCTCGTCGTCGGAGCGACAACCGCAGCAGCGATCCCCATGATCATCACCACGATGAGCACCTCGATCAGGGTATACCCCGCACGCGTCGCGTTGTTTCGGCTAGTGTTCGAGTTCATGTCGCCTCATTGACCCCGCAATGCCCACCAGATCCAATTCGCACGACTGAAACCATTCAGTTCCGCGGAAGCGGCTCGTCGTTCCCGTCAAACCCGCCCGCCCAAACCTGGCCGGTCGAGTCGTCGTAAATCCAGGCATACGCCGTCTGAAACGCGTCATCCGGCCCATCGCCAATCGTGATCACCTTGGCGTTCTCACCGCCAACATACGGGTTCGCCGGCGCTTCCTTCAGGTACGCCCCCGTGCTCACGATCAGATCGCCCCAGGTACCATCCCCCGCCTCTACATCAGGCAGGGCGTCACCGTTACGCACCTGAAACACCTCCACCGCACGCCGGAGTTTCTCAAGCTCCGACTTCGTTGTCGTCACCGTCGTGTCCTCAACGGCACCCGCAAACTGTGGCACGATGATGGCCGCCAGAATCCCCAGAATCACCACGACAATGAGAATCTCGACGAGGGTGAATGCATGCTGTATCTGCCGTTTCATCTCAACTCCCGTTAACATCGAAAGGACACGGAGCCCGTTTCCAGGCTCCGTGTGAATCAAGCGTTCATGGCAAGATCAAGGCGCTTCGATCGAAGTGCTCGCTGCGATGTTGCCGGTGTCCGGGTCGTAGAGCCAGCCGCCGTTTTCATCCTCATACACGATCGCCTGGTCGCTCACGCCGTCCGAGTCCCAAGCAGTCACATCCGAGGTGCTGTCGAAGGGGTTGACGGGGAGTTCCTTGAGGTAATCACCCTCGATCATCACATCCCAGTCATCCTGGAGCTCAGCAACGGTCGGGTAGGTGCCGTTGTTCTGAGCAGCATAAAGCTCAAGCTGGTTCTCGATGGTCGAGACCTGGGTGGCGATGTTGCCCGTACGAGCTTCGTTCGCCGCATTGGTGAACTGGGGGACGACGATCGCGGCAAGAATGCCGAGGATCACGACCACGATCAGGATTTCGACAAGGGTAAAGCCCTTTGCCATAGTCTTTCGCGTTGCATGCATTGGTTTGTCTCCTTGAAAACGACTCATGAGTTTCACGCTGTCCGGTCCGGTCGAGAGCCGGTATCCCCTGGAGTTCGCTCCAAGGGTTCCCTCTAAGCGGCTACACACCGCACCACGCAAATCACAGCGTGCAATATGAGCATCGACTTGCAAGCCAACATGAGTGAGCGATGCTGCCACGAGTCAGCGCAAACCAACCCCGATATTGCCGATTGCCCCATTGCTTCCGAATATGCAGGCCACAGCACCACGACAACCACACAAGATCGGACCATGCACAGCCCGAGAATACGCGCAGAAAAAAACGGGCATCACCGCCCGTTGAGAAAGTAGAAATGGCTCACCAGCGTCCGCCGAGGCGTTATCACTCGCCGCTGAAGATCAACTCAAGCAGCGTGTCATTATCAACCTCGAGCGCACCCATCGTCGCCGCAGCCGCCTCGGCCAGCGCCGAATCGTCGGCACCGGCAAGCTCAATCAGACGCCGCACCTGACGGTTGTTCAGCTGATTGCCGAAACGCTTACCCGAATCCGCAACGATCGTCAGAAGCTCAATCTGGATCTCACCCTGATTGTCCAGCGCCGAATCCATAATCGCCTGCTGCGCCTTGGGCTGCGGCATGTACGAGATGATCTCAGCGATATCCAACAGCGTCAACCCATCAACCTGCTGCAGCACTTCAATCAGCATCGAAGCAGCATCCGAGATGTTGAGCACCTGATTATTCGAGATCGCCAGGTTCCGGAGCACCTCGATCGAACGCATCGCGTACTCGTCCGCCTCGTCCAGCGAGATCGGACCACCAGACGCGACCTCAAGCAGGGTCTCGACCGAGTTATCAAAGGCACTGCTGCTGATCGCCTGACGACGCACCGACACGGTCTGGTCTCGACCGTACTGACGCTCCATCGCGATCAGATCATCTGGCCCCATCAACGCCAACACAGGCGCGACCGACATCTTGTTGTCCGCACGCGCCGTCTCAATGCTCAGCAGGGTGTTATCAAAGCCCTGAGCACTCACGATCAGATCGATCGTCGGGCTCTCGGCAATCGCCGCCTCAACCTGGCCAAGCCCCTCGGGTGCCGGAGGAAGCACGGTGAAGCCCTGACGCTCCAGCTGCGCACGGTACTGGTCATAGCTCTCACGATCATCGCCCGTGAGGACAACCGCATACCGCGCCGACGCGTCCAGAACCGCGCTGGCCAGCAGCGGGATCACACGCTCCGAACCGGCGAAAGACTCGCTGGGCTGGGCGTTTCCAAGAGCCAACGCCGTCTCAAACTGCACGCGACGATTCTGGTAATCCAGCGCCTCAAGCAGCGGGTATCGCCCATCGACTTCCTGGCCCCACAGCATGCGGGAGCCAGCAGTCTGGGCAATTGCCTCGATCGAGCTGCGAACCAGCGGGGTATCCCGCGAATCGATGCCACGGCGAAGCACCAACTGATCAATCTCAGGCCCGACAGCGATCCCGTAGTAATCGGCACTGCGACGATCACTGCCGTACAGCGGGTTCTCGTATCCCTCGGGAGTATCGAAGTCACGCGAGTAGTTCGAAGCGACCCACAGAGCAAGGGTCTCATCATTCTGAGGCTGCAGACGCAACGCACGCTGAGCCATGCGCATCGACATCGCCTCGTGGAACACAGGCGTGCGGATTGGCACCATCACCAGTCCCAGCCCCGGATCGAAATCCCAGACCAGCTGGTGGTCTTCACCCGGGAAGCTGGTCAGCTCCGCGGGCTCGCTGTAGTACGAGTTGGCTAGCAACGCGTACATCTCAGCCACATCACTACCCGGGTTGCCCCCAAGACGAGAGATCGCACGCCCAGTCGCCTGACGAACCGCGTTGTTATCCGTGGACTGGTACACATCAATCAACACAGGCAGACTGGTGCGATACGGGATCAGCCCCAGAACCTCAGCAATCGACTCCTGGCTTGTCGCATCAAGCCCGGGAAGTGCCGTGATCAGCGGCACAATCGCCTGACGACCCATATCGACCAGCAGACGCTGCACCTGCGCCTTGAGCGCCAGGTCCTTCTGCTGGAGATACGCATCAAGCAGCTGAGGCATCGCGTACTCACCGGCAAAGATCAGACGCTCACGAGCCAGCGAGCGGGCACGGAGCCCCTCGGTAAGCAGCCCGATATTGCGTGCGATCTCTTCGGGATTGCGAGCACGCGAGAGCTTGCCCTCACGAAACAGCGATTCCAGCTCAGCCGCAATCGGCTCAAGCACGGGGACCCGCAAACCCGCGGCAACCGCTTCTTCAAACCGCTGCTGCTCGCGAGATTGTTCAACCAAGTCGACGAACGCCTCCGAACTCATCCCCGAGTCGAGCAGTCGCGTACCGATGTCATTGGCAACATCGAAGCGGGCAATCTTCACAAAGTGGATGAAATCACGCAGCAGCTCAAGCTGCTCGGGGCTCTCGTTCTCCGGCTGGGCCTGCGCCTCAGATGCTGCCGAGGCAGAGGGGGCCAGCATCGCGATGCTCGAGCCCGCCAGGAGTGTGATCGAGAGGGTGAATCCGGTAAGGTTTCGGTTCGAGAAGCGCACAATCGTCTCCTGTGGGACAGACCGGGTCTGGTGTTTGGAACGAGTTTGGAGCGCAGTAAGACCCGCGATCCGGGGGAGGGCATCATATACGACGATCAGGGCCATGTGTTGCCCAACAACGCCTGATTGAGCCATAACTCTATCGGACATCCGCATCGCCTGTCAATCCGGGGTCACACCAGACGAGAACCGACCGACCGCCCCCAGCCACCCCCATCATGCGTCCGAATATCGCCATTTTGGCCGATTCACCCGCGAATCCGATCCAACCGTGAAGCACGCGTTCGTTGACGACGATGAAGCCGGTGTTGCGGCGCGTGACGAAAGCGCCGGTTCACTTCCTGTCCGTTCCCAGAGGTGAGATGATGCCGATAGAAAAAGATGTGCTCACGACCGGCGAGGTCGCCAAAATCTGCAATGTTGCCCCCAGAACCGTCTCCAAATGGTTCGATTCAGGCCAGCTCAAGGGCTACCGGATCCCGGGCTCCAAGGACAGGCGTATACCCGTCACCGAGCTCTACCGTTTCATGAAGACCCATCACATCCCCATGGACGGCATCACCAGCGGCAACACCCGCGTGCTCGTCATCGATGCGGACAGAGAGGTCTCCGATGTACTCGAACGCGTCCTGCTCGAGCAGACCAGCTACGAGGTCTCCACAGCGAACACCGCCTTCAGCGCAGGACTCGAGTGCGAACGATTCCGCCCCCATGTCGTACTCATCGATGTCCACATCGCAGAGTGCGAGCCGCGTGAAATCGCACAGCTCGTCCGCTCCAGCGAGGCCATGCAGATGACCCGCCTCATCGCCATGAGCGGAAAACTCACCGACGGCCAGGCCCAGGGACTCCGCTCCGCAGGGTTCGACGGCTTCCTCAAAAAGCCCTTCCAGGTCCGCATGGTCGTCGATGCCATCGAGCAGGCAACCAACATCGCCGCCTGAACCAACAACACATCTCAATCCACCACAAACCCGGAGCCGCATGGACGCGGCTTCGGGTTTTCTCCTATAGAACGCCACCCCAAAACCAGAAACCTAAAGCCAGACACCCAAAGCCAGACGCCCGCCACACATGCCCTACCACGCCCAAACCTGCCAGACCCAAATCCCACCCACAAATGAGCCCAGAAGCCAACCCGCGAGCCGAGCCACGATCAAATGTCCATACGAGGCCCCATCGCAACGCGAATCCAGACCATGCCCCCCACCGCTCACAGTCAACGGCGCAACAAGCCCGTCACCAACGGCCAGCCAGTTGCCGAGCCGCCGACCAACTCAATCGCAGCCGGCACCAAAGGCCTGCAGGAACATCGACACGTCAAAGAAGCTGAACTGCCCGTCATCATTCAGATCCGCAGAGGAATCCCCACCCGTGTACGCGATCAGGAACGCCGAGACATCAAAGAAATCCAACGCACCATCACCCGTGAAGTCCGCGACGCAGGAACAGGAACCACTCCCTGCCCCGGGAAGATCAAGCGTGGACACAACTGTTTCTAACTCTGCGATCGAATACGCATGGCAATCGGCCTGGATCTGATGAATGTACATCTCAAGCGCATCGGTCTCATCAAGATCGGAGAAACGAAGCGTGTCGAGATTCAGCCGCTCAGACATTGTACGCGAACCACTCGTGATACCCTGCGGCCCGCCGATTGCATAACTCAGTTTTCCCTCACCGTCCTTCGAGAGTGCAATCACAACGCCCATGGTCCGAACCGGGTGATCAGAAACCTCTGTGGGGATCGAATCCTGCGAGTCACGCAGTTCCCAGTTGAAAACAGCGTTGGCAAATGATGTTCCCACCCCACCCCGCGCAGAGAGCACCAAATGAGCGTCAAGCGAGGCAAAGACTGCATCGGCCGCATCAGAAATCGTCAGCACAGGCACAGGTTCCTCCCAGGTGTCCGATTCATTCCCTGACCATGAATCCCATGCTTCCTCGGGCACCTGCAGCGCGACAAGCACGGTCCATGTATCACCGAGCCCAAGACCTGTGAACTTCGCCGATGAAACACCCGAGCGATCAAACTCAACATATGGCAGCGCCGGCCGATCATGCCCAATGCTCACATACTCAAAGAGCACCTCTGATCGACTCGTTGAAGTCGCCAAACCTGACCCTCGAATACTGGCCCGCAGGTCCCCTGGGTCTGGATCAAAGACCCCGCTGACATGACTCCCATCATACTGCCCGATAACACGCACCCAGTCGTTCGTGGTCATCTTCAGCGTAGGGGTATAACGCTGAACGCTCGTGCCATAGCTCCCACCTGGAGTCGCCCAGCCGAACCGAGTATCCACCACCATCCGGTCGGCCTCTTCTGATGACTCAGGCGTCTTCCGTCTGGTCCAGAATGCGACATTCATGTTCGATGAGTCCCCCACCGGCGAGAGGACACTCTGATAAACCCCGCCCTCAATCAAACGCAGAGATGCTCCACCACCACTGCCCTCAACCCGATGAAGATCGAACACCGCTTCTGTGTGCACAATCGGAGGCAGCGGCTTCTCTGGCGATGAACCCGATGAGCTCACAAGCCCACCACCTCCAGAACCGTCATTGAGCACCATCTGCTCGAACGCGTCACCAAGAAGATTCTCGGGGCGATACCCAACATAGAGAGGTACCCCACTCAGCTTGGTCCCAGGCGTGATCCCGATCACAGTGCTAGCCTCGTTCAGCATCCCTGCGATCACACGCCCATTCGAGAGCACGGCAACCCCAGAGTTCTGAACAAGCCCTGCTTCTGTACTCCCACGCCAGATCCAACCCCAAGTCTGGCCCCCATCGTCAGACTGAATGATGCCTGAGTACTGAGGCACATTCGATCCAAAATTAAACTCATTCGACACGATCCCAACAAGGGTTGACCCCATCGTTGCAACCATAAAAGTACTCAGATGACGCGTGACCTCACCCTGCTGCTGCCGCACATTCCGGCTGATGGGATCAAACACCGTCTCACACTCAGCAACCCCATACGCATCGATCGATACCCGGCTGACAAGCCCCGCGCTCACATCTCCACCGTACAGAAACTTCGTCTCATCATGCGGATCCTGAGCCAGGATAAATGCATTCTTCCATCGCGAGTTCTGTAAGGCAGTGTCCTCATCGGGCCCACCCGCAAGCGTGATAGGCCCCCAAACATCTTCAGATGCCAGCAGCGTCTGATACGCACCACCAACCCCAGACCCCGGATCCACCTGAGCCATCGATGCAGCATCACTCAGCGTCTCGATCTCGCGATAGAACAATCGGGTCACCCGGTCACCAAGATGCCAAACGACCTTGTACCCATCCTCATCCCGAAGGACCGTCCCGCCATGCCAGTGCTCGGCAACCTGCCCGCTTCGTGTATGCATGCGAACCATGCTCTTGGGCGTCCCGTCCTCCTCCATGCACAGCAGCCAGCACTGCCCGCCCTCGTACAACCCGCTGTCATAATCCGTGACAACCGACCAGTAGTACCCTTCATAAAACTGCGGAATGGAAATCGGCCATAACCCACCACACTGATCAGCTCGAGATGAATACTCCGCCGACACAAAATGAACCGTCCATGGATCCTCCGATACCGATTGCAGATCCTCCATCGACGCTGACAAAATCGCGATCTTGTTCTCACGCTGCACCGCATCCTCGAAGACCGAACAATACGCCACCATGCGTTCACCAACAACAAACAGTCGTTTGACCTTGAAGGAGAAACCTTCAATCGGATCCGCGATCATCAAGTCATTCCCAGCCCCCGTCGACAACGCATAGCGGACCAACTCTCCCCCATCGAAAGGATCACCAAACCAAATGTCCAAGTTCTTACTCGTGTTATTGAATATCGGAACGATGTCCAGTCCCCGCCAACGCGACGCCGGATGCACGACCACCGAATGAGCCATCGGGTAGATATCCGAAAGATCCGAAACGCTCGGTGAGCCATATACCACATGATCGCGATAGTGATACATCGGCTCATCACCAATGCTCGTCATCACGCCACCGATCACACCACCATCAAAGTCGATCACAGTCTGAGCACTCGCCTGCCCGCTCATTACCCCGCAGAAGCAAGCACAAACGCCCCAGATCCAACACCACACAAACGCACGCCGTCCCAGCATCACCATACTCCGAATCTCATAATCCCCACAAGAACAAGACCTTACAGGAATCCCATTCCCCATATACATCGGAATCAACACTTACAATCTATCCGCCTTCCTCCAAAAACCCACAATTCTAGCCAGTTTCCAGCGTTCTACTCCCCCAGCAGCTACCCAAAGCAACGACCCTCAAATCCATTTTCCGACCACAGCCATTTGAAACCCGCACTCAAACAATCTAGAATTATTCTAAAATACTTCCCCAGCAAAGGAGCCACAAATGACCAGTATTGAACACCACCACCCACAAAAGCAGGCACCGCTCCTACAGGCCTGCGTCACCGCCACCATCGACCTCGCGCTCTCCTTCAAACACCTCCACTGGAACATCAGAGGACCAAGATTCAGGTCCGTACACGAGTTCCTCGACATCGTCATCGAGCACGCAAGAGACGCCACCGATGAACTCGCCGAACGCCTCGTCACCATCGGCATGCCCGCCGAAGGACAGCGCACCGAACTCGACAAATCACCCGTCCCAGCCATCGAGAGCGGCTTCCTCACCGACGAAGCAGTCCTCAAACACGCCGTCGCCATCCTCGACGAAACCATCAAGGTCCTCCGCGATGCCCAGAGCAAACTCGGCGACCTCGACGCCGTCAGCGAGGACATCGTCATCGGCACACTGGCCAACCTCGAGAAAGACCTCTGGATGCTCAGCTCACAGCTCGGCTCCGCCAACTGACACAACCTCACAACCACACAAAAAAACGCCCCAAACGGGGCGTTTTTCATGCATTCAAGATCCGACGCCTCTTACTTCAGCTCACTCATCGCCGCCGCAAGAACATCACACGCCGCCTTCAGATCCTTCTTATCAAGCATCTCCGTCACCGTGTGGATATACCGCGTACCCACGGTCACGCCCACCGCCTTGGCACCCGCGGCCGCCTGCTGCGCCGCCGCGCCATCCTGCCCGCCTGCACCCAGAATCGACCGCTGATACGGGATCCGATTCTTCTTGGCAATCTTCTCGATGTTCTGCACCATCTCATAGTCCGAGATGAAGCTGCTGTCCTTGATATGCAACGCGAACCCCTTCGCATGCGTCGTCACCGACTCCGCCGCGGGAACGCCGGGCGTATCACACGCCAGCGTCACGTCAATACCGATCCCATAATCCGGCTTAACCGCAAACGACGCCGTCTTGGCACCACGCAGCCCGACCTCTTCCTGAGTGGTGAACGCAACAACAACATCGCACGCGTTCCCCTTCTTGCTCTTCACCAGAGCCCGCACCGACTCAATACCGAGCCAGCACGCAACACGGTTATCCAGCGCCTTGGACACGCACTTAGTCCCCAACTCAAGGAACGGCTCGTCCATCACCACATAGTCGCCGATCTTGATGTTCTTATTCACCTGCGCCGGGGTCATGCCCGTATCAACAAAGAACTCCTTGACCTCGGGCACCTTCTTGCGATCCTCAGGCGATGAGATATGCACCGGACGACCGCCCGGGTTCATCACCGCCTTGAAATCCCCGTTGTCCGTGCACACCAGCACCCGACGCGAGAACAGATTCCGCGGATCAAACCCGCCCGCAGGGCTCAGCCACAGGAACCCCTTCTCATCGATGCTCGACACATAAAACCCAATCTCATCCATATGGCACAGCAGCATCAGCGTCTTGGCATCGCCCTTCCTGACCGTGCCGCTCGCCGTACGCGCCTTGCGTCGACAGATCAGCGAACCCATCGCATCGGTCTCAACACTGTCAAACAGCTTGCCAATCTCCGATTCGATCAACGAGCGAACACGCTCCTCGCGGCCGGGGATGCCAGGCATTTCACACAGTCGTTTGAGCAGATCAATATTCACAGGCGGGCTCCTTCGGATGGTTCATGAATTCACTACAGCGTGAACAGATCGTAGCTACGCTACACCCCAAATTCCCCGATTCAACCCCCACACAGACCTATCCTCCACCATGAGCAACGCACCATACTGTTCACCAGTCCACGAGTCACACGAGCAACGAGACGCTTTCTTCCTGCCCTACGGCACAGACGAAAGCGCCAGCGCTGTCGTGGAGACCTTCGGCGACCTCGACATGGAGTACGCCGCCCTCCGCAAGGGCTGCGTGATCTTCGACGAGACCCACATGGGCACCATCGAGATCACCGGCTCAGAACGCCTCGAGTTCCTCAACAACATGCTCACCGCCAAGGTCGACGACCTCAAACCCGGCATGGGCCGAAAAAGCTTCTGGCTCAACCGCAAGGGACGAATCGACGCCGACCTCCGCCTCGCCGAGTTCGAAGACCGCATGCTCATCCGCGTCGACCGACACCTCGCCCAGCAGAGCGCCAAAGCACTCGACGCATTCATCTTCGCCGAAGATACCCAAATCGCCGACGCCAGCCACAAATACCACCGCTTCTCAATCCACGGCCCAACCGCCGCCGGGCTCATCAGCAGCGTCTTCAGCAACACCGACAGCGTCGACGACCTCACACAGGACCAGAACACCACCGTCACCTTCCAAGACCACACCATCATGGTCGAACGCGACGATCTCTGCGCCGAGCCCGGCCTCGCGATCACCATACCCATCGATCAAACCAAAGCCATCTACGAGGCACTCCTCGCCGCCGCCGAAGAACACCCCCAGCTCAAAGCACGCCCGACCGGCTGGATGGCCCTCAACGCCGCACGCATCGAAGCTGGACACCCCCTCTTCAACCTCGACTTCGGTGACTCCAGCCTCCCCGTCGAATCCGGCATCATCGAACAACGCGTCAACTTCACCAAGGGCTGCTACCTCGGACAGGAAGTCGTCGCACGCATGCACGCACGAGGTGCAGGCGCCCGCAAGGTCGTCGCCGTTCGCATCGAAGACCAACGCATCACACCCGAGCACACCGAGATCCTCCAGCCCACCACGGGCTCGCAGATCTTCCCAGTCGGCCAAGAGAACGAATCCGCAGTGGGCGTCGTCACCAGCTCAACCATCTCGCCCATGCTCGGCGCCATCCCCATCTGCTTCGCGATGATCAAAACCGGCCACAACGAACCGGGCACCTCGCTGCGAATCAGCGCCGAGGGCACATTCGTGACCGGCACCGTGCAGGAAAAACTCGCCTTCTGGTCAAAGCCCTGATCACCACGCCCGGTAATGCAACTCGACATCATCATCGATGCGCTTGGTTCGCAGCAACCTGAACCGCCGCATCCCATCCAGCGTCGGCACCTCACGCCCCACCGCAACCGGTCGGGCCTGCGCATCCCCCATCACGCCCGGCGCGACATGCACCAGCGCCTCCTGGATCAGCGACCGCTCAAGCAACGACCCGAGCAAACGGGGGCCCGACTCGGATAAAACAGTCGCGATCCCATGGACCCGGTGCATATGCCCGAGGCACCACGCCAGATCAACACGATCCCCATCAAGCTCGCAGCCCTCCGCGATCACCGCCGTGCCCGCCAACCGCATCGGGTCCGCCGTGTACACGATGGTTGGAATCTGACCCGCACTCTGCACAAGCTTCGAATCACGAGGCAACCGACCGCTCGTATCGAGCACCACCCGCTTGGGCACCCGGCGGACATTCCGGCAATCCCTCGGCGTCAGCATCGGGTCATCCGCCAGCACCGTCCCGATCCCAACCATCACCGCATCAACCTTCGCCCGCAGCCGATGTACACGCGCCCGACACCGGGGGTTCGAAATCCACTGACTCGCACCCGTCCGGGTCGCAATCCGACCATCAAGCGTCTGCGCCCACTTGGCAATAACCCAAGGTCGCCCCGTCGCAACCCGGTGCATGAACGGCTGCGACAACGCCAACGCCTGCTCGCTCGCTTCACAGACCTCAACACGAATGCCAGCGCGCTCCAGCAGGTCCCAACCACCACCCGAAACCTCGCCAGGATCACGAGACGCGATCACCACCCGAGCAATCCCCGCCTCGATCACTGCTTCCGTACACGGCGGCTGCTTCCCATAATGGCAGCACGGCTCAAGCGTGCAGTACAAGCTCGCCCCACGCGGATCATGCCCGTTCCGCCTGCAAGCCAG
Source organism: Phycisphaerales bacterium JB052 (assembly GCA_043100965.1). Taxonomy (GTDB): domain Bacteria; phylum Planctomycetota; class Phycisphaerae; order Phycisphaerales; family UBA1924; genus UBA1924. The sequence goes on from JBICHR010000004.1 coordinate 578,747, forward strand.
CAGCGCATCACGCTCCGCATGAAGATCCCCGAAACGACGATGATGCCCAACCCCGAGCACCACACCATCCCGGACGATCACCGCACCAACCAACGGGTTGGGTTCCGCGGCTCCGAACGCACGCACGCCGGCCCGTGCCGCGAGATCGAGGTACTGCTTGGCTATCTGATCATCACTCATGCCAACCGAACCATCGCTTCCCGTTCCGCCGCACTGAGCGTCTCCTCCGCATCACCCAGCCACCGCCGAGCATCCTGCACATACCCCGCCGTGGGCTTCAACTCAGGAACCCGCTCACCCCAATAGCGGTTGAACCGCATCATCGCCAGCTCACGCACAAGTTTGGCCGCCATCGACGCCAGCGCCACCGGGAAGTACGCCCCGTCCGCACCGGGTGTCAGCAACACCCCCGTGTGGTCATCGCAGCAATACCGCGAAGCACGCGCCGACTCTTCCTCGACCTGGACCGACCCGAACAGCTCGCCGAGCATCCGCCCATAGTGGGTCCGCCCGCTCTGACGATCACACACGATGCGCCGCTGAATCGCCCCATCACCGACCCCGCAGGCCGCGCCGATCAACTCCCGCAACGCGAGCCCCGTCGCGGCCGCTTTGCTCCGATGGGTCTGATAGAGCGTGTTGAACTCCGTTTCGCCAATCACCCGCACCCGCAGATCAAGCAGCTCAACCCCTGCCCTGCTCATCGCCCGTCGCAGATCGTTCGCCTCGATCCCGAGCAACGCCACATCATGCCCCAGAGGCAGATCAATCGCATCCCCCGAATACCACGCGTGCCCCTCGTGGCGAGCACCGAGGCATTCATAGAGATCGTGATCGACCGAAGGCAGCGTTCCCCGCTGGGCACCGAGAAAGGCCAGCACCCCACGCTCAAGGTGATGCAACGGGTGCTTCGTCACACTGCTGTTGGCCAGCTTGAGATCCTTTGAATCCCCCACCGCGATACGGGCCCTCGCCTCACGCTTGGTCTTGCACACCACCGAATCCAGCATCGACCACAGATCAGGCGCCGGCTCACCGGGCGCCCAACCCTCGACCCGCAGCGTGGCGCTGGCGACACAGAGCGGGCCGAGCATCGGGCCATAGCCCGCTTCGTCGATGCCTGTGTAAATCAATGCCATCGGTGTCCTGCGCCATCTGCGCCGTCTGTGCGGGGAGACCCCACGATCTGGGAACAAGGTTATCAGAATCACGACCCGGCTATTCGTTGCGACCGGAACCCCAGTATACGAACTCCACTTGGGCAACTCGACCCAGACGCCATTCGTTCCGATCTGTTTCTCGAACGCCCGTGCGATTCGGGCAACATCACATGGAACTCATCATCACCGAGGACTCGACCGTGAAGAACCCAACACCAAACAACACCGTGCGTCCTGTTCGCCTCCTGATCGGACTCTCACCACTCGCAATCGCGATGGCAGCAGGCATGACCGGTTGCGAGACAAGCTCAAGCCTGACCCGCGGCAACACAAACCAGTTCACACCTGAGTACCAGGCCAAACTGGCAACCGTGCACCTCGACCCGAGCCGCACCCAGGGCGACTTCACTCCAGAGGTCTTCGTCGCAGAAGGCAACGAGATCGAACTCCCACAGCGATGGGTCTCAGAAGCACGCGAGGGCAGCGCCTCAATCCAGGCACAACGCGCCAACGCACAGGCGTTCGAAGTCTTCGCAGAATCACAGTACACCGAATCAATGGCAGGCGCTGACGCAGACCTGCAGGACGGCTTCGTCACACGCGACACCGGCTACGCCGACGCAGAGCTGACCCGCAGCGTCCACAACGCAAACCTCTCCAAGCTCGAAAGCGACATCCAGGCACGCGAACTCGCAGAGGCTTCGAAGTGGGAACGCCAGGAAGCATTCCTCGTCGCCTCTGTCAAGGAATGGCAGGCCGAGATCGAGCGCATGCGCTCCGAATCCGAAAGCGAATGGTCAAGCTCGCTCGCTGAGCACGACCGCATGATGGCGACATACGAAGCCGTCCGCGATCGTGGCCAGGCCGAGATCGATCAGATGGTGCAGACCGCAGACCTCACCGAAGACCGCGCCATCCAGAAGGTTGAGTCGCTGCGTGCACAGGCCAAGGCCGTCGCAGAGCAGAGCAACGCCGAAGTGAGCCGCCTCAACCAGCTCGCCGCCACCACCACTGACCAGTACAACGCCGAGTACGCCGAGCTGACCCAGCGTGCACGCTCGCTCGATGCACAGATGAGCAGCGAGATCGCAACCCTCGACGCACAGGCCAACCAGTTCATGGTCGCAGACGCCGACGAGAACTACAAGCTCGAGGTCGAAGCAGCACAGGTCACCTACGAAGCAACCCTCGCCGAAGCCGAGGAAATCAAGCTCCAGGCCGAAGAGCAGGCAGCACGCGACAGGGCACAGTACGCCCGCCTCAGCGCAGACGCACAGGCCAAGCTCGACAGTGCAAAGACCACCTTCACCGAAGCACAGCAATGGGTCTCGACCCAGTACGCCAAGTCGATGGCCGATATCCAGAACACCCTCGCACAGGCAGAGCGTGAAGAGCAGGTCGCCCGCAGCGCCTATGTCAAGGCCGAGGTCGACGCACGCGTCGCTGCGATGAAGGCCGAGGCAACCCACAACAAGGCACTCGCCGATGCCGAACTCGAAAAGATCCAGGCCGAAGCCGAAGCAACCGCCAAGAGCATGCAGGCCAAGTTCGCCAAGGAGTTCGCTGAGCAGGCTCGCAAGGGCAGCTTCGTGATCCCCAGCAACACCAAGGACTTCGAAGAGGGCGTGACCGCGGGCGACAAGACCCCCAACCTCGCCAAGTCCGCCAAGAAGCCCGTCAATGTCGAAGCCGACCGCATCGCCGCATTCAAGACCGGCCTGGCCAAGGCCGCACAGCTCCGCCAGCAGGCCGACGCCGACCGCCTCGAAGCGATCGCACAGCGTGACGCAGAGCTCGGCAAGTTCAACGACTGGTTCGCAGGCAAGGAAGCCGACTACTTCGCAACCATGGCATCGATCGACGCCTTCATGCAGAAGTCCAACGCCGAAGTTGACCGCATGAACGCCAAGACCGCTGCACTCTTCGCCAGCGCCGACACCGAGCGCAACCGCGCACTGGTCGACGCAGAGAGCGGCCGCACCGAGATCCTCGCGACCGTCGAGACCCTCAAGGGCAGCTCGGTCAACATGAGCAAGAAGCGCGACGCACAGGTCCGCCAGCTCTTCGCACAGGCCGAAGCCACAAAGCGCATCGGCGAGTCGAAGGTCGCCTCGCTCAATGTCCAGCGTGACTCGGCCAAGCGCCGCGGTGCCGCCAAGAGCAGCCAGCTGCTCGCCGAGGCCAGCTCGCTCGAGCAGACCCAGCGTGCCGTCGTCGCCCAGATGCGTGAGGAGATCACCGGCGCCCGCCAGATCCTCAACGCCGAGCTGGCACGCCTGAACCAGGCAGCCGAGAGCTACCTGGCGATCGCCAAGGCCAACTACGAAGAGGGCATCGCGATGGCCGAAGCATTCGAGCGTATCGCCGTGGCCAACACCTCCGAGCTGACCGCACGCCACATCGCGAGCAAGAAGCAGTCGGACGCCGACCTTGAGTACATGGCCGCACTGACCAACGCGGGCCAGCTCAAGCGCGATGCTGAGGTCGAGCGTATGTACGCTCAGGCCGACGAGCAGCTCGGCTTCGCCAAGGCCCAGGACATCGCCACCCGTGGCAACATCGAGTCGGACTACGAGGTCGCCATGGCATCGGCCACGCGTGACTTCACCGTCGCCGATGCCCGCGAGACCGGTGTCCGCAGCCGCTTCGATCATCGCGTTGCGATGACCGAGTCGGAGCGGAACCGTGCGTACGCCGACCTGTACGCTCAGGGGCAACAGCAGGCCGCCCGCAACGAGATCGCAGCCGCGCAGGCCGCGACCTACTCGGAGCAGTCGCTGGCAGCGCTCGAGCGCCTGAACAAGACCTCGCGTGCGTTCCAGCTGACGGCTCAGCGCAACTGGGATAACCGCCTGGCGATGCCCAGCAACCTCGACACCCCGATGTCGGTTGAGGATCTCTACGAGCAGACGAAGCCCAGCTTCGAGTTCGACTCGTTCGTGAGCGTCCCCACTGATACCGAGTGATCGGTTGAATCGGGAATGATGAACCCATGTGCCGCCCGGGTGAGAACCCGGGCGGTTTTTCATTGGCTGTGTTGTATGGGCATGAAAAATGGAGCCCGAGAGGGCTCCATTGGGGGTTTGAATGCGGATGAGAGGACTCGAACCTCCACGGGATTTTACTCCCACTTGGACCTGAACCAAGCGCGTCTACCAATTCCGCCACATCCGCGTGGGGGGAGATCATTGACCTGCTGATGCGTGATGGCAAGCCCCAGGCGGCGTTGATCTCGTGCCCCGTTGGTTCCCGAAGGCGACTTGAGGTCGCTGGGGGTTACTTGGCGGCGGCGAACTCGGGCTCGTCGGTTTCGACCTCGGCAGCCCCTGCTTCGGCTTCGGCCTTGGCTTTGCTGCGGGCGGGGAGGCGGACATCGAGGATCTTCTCTTTGATCTCGTTGAAGAGATCGGGGTCCTCGGCGAGGAACTCCTTGGCCTTCTCGCGGCCCTGGCCCAGGCGGATCTCGCCGTAGGAATACCAGGCGCCGGACTTCTGGACGATCTTGTCTTCGACGGCGAGGTCGACGAGGTCGCCGGTGATGGAGATGCCCTCGTTGAACATGATGTCGAACTCGGACTGGCGGAAGGGCGGGGCGACCTTGTTCTTGACGACGCGGACGCGGACATGGTTGCCGACGGCCTGATCGCCGTCCTTGATGCTGCCGGTGCGTCGGATGTCGAGCCGGACGGAGGAGTAGAACTTGAGTGCGCGGCCGCCGGGCGTTGTTTCTGGGGAGCCGAACATGACGCCGATCTTCTCGCGGATCTGGTTGATGAAGATGACGGTGCAGTTTGATCGTGCGATGACGCCGGTGAGCTTGCGCATGGCCTGCGACATGAGTCTGGCCTGGAGGCCGACGACGGTGTCGCCCATCTCGCCCTCGATTTCGGCGCGGGGGATGAGTGCGGCGACGGAGTCCACGACGATGACATCGACGGCGTTGGATCGAACGAGGAGCTCGCAGATCTCGAGTGCCTGCTCGCCGGTGTCGGGCTGGGAGACGAGCATGTCGTCGATGTTGACGCCGATCTTGCGGGCCCAGGAAGGGTCGAGGGCGTGCTCGGCGTCGATGAATGCGGCGACGCCGCCGGCCTTCTGGGCGTTGGCGAGGACGGTGAGTGAGAGTGTTGTTTTACCGGATGATTCCGGGCCGAAGATCTCGACGATTCGGCCGCGTGGGATGCCCTTGCCGCCGAGTGCGAGGTCGAGTGAGAGTGCGCCGGTGGAGATGCCTGGAATGTTGTTGTAGGCGTCTTCGTCGAGACGCATGATGGAGCCCTTGCCGAAGGCCTGGTCGATCTGTGCGAGTGCACGATCGAGGGCTTGTTTTTTCTGCTTCTCGTTCTCGGGGAGTGGCTTGTGTTCGATTGCTTTCTTTGACTTTGCCATGGTGTGCCTTTCGGGCTTGCCGTGCGTGGCCTCGGGCGCTGTTGGGAGGGGCTTTCAGGCCTCCCGCAGCCGTGTGGGTGCACGGGTATCAGCACTGTGTCAGACGCGGCGATGTCCATATCGGGCGACGATCTGGCCGGGGGCGGTGCTGCTCGCGGGCCCGGCGGGTGGACTATACCAGAGTCCGAACAGGTGGTCAAATGGTTGGGTTGTGTTTGTGGATAAGTTTTGGGGAGGGGGGAGGGGGGACCGGGGGAGGCTTGGAGGGGGTTGGTGCGTGTGAGATGCAAGGCTGAAGACCCTCTCCGTCCGCTGCGCGGACACCTCCCACGCGGGGCGGGGAAGGCACAGGGTTGGGGGTGGATGAATGCTTGGGGGGGCCACTGTTTAGGGGAGTTGTTGGTGGTTTTGACCCCCCACCCACCACCGCGTGCGCCCAGCCCACCACCCCCCACCAAAGCCCCCGGGGTCCCACCCCCCCGCGTGGGCGCTGGGAGGCAAAAAAACCCACCCGCCTCCCCCCCCCCGGGGGGGTGGTGGGCTCGGCGCACGCCTAGGTCGTTGGGGGGTCAAAAACACCAACAACTC
>JBICHR010000005.1:0-2500 GCA_043100965.1 Phycisphaerales bacterium JB052
GGAAACTTGAAGAGATAGACATAACTACAACGAAGAGTTTGATCCTGGCTCAGGATGAACGCTAGCGGCAGGCCTAACACATGCAAGTCGAGGGGCAGCGCGGGTGGCAACACCTGGCGGCGACCGGCGCACGGGTGCGTAACGCGTATGAAACCTGCCCCCCGCTGGGGGATAGCCCGTCGAAAGGCGGATTAATACCCCATGGCTTCCCGGGACCGCATGGTCCCGGGAGTAAAGCTTCGGCGGCGGGGGATGGTCATGCGTGCCATTAGCTGGTTGGCGGGGTAACGGCCCACCAAGGCGACGATGGCTAGGGGGTCTGAGAGGATGGTCCCCCACACTGGTACTGAGACACGGACCAGACTCCTACGGGAGGCAGCAGTGAGGAATATTGGTCAATGGGCGGAAGCCTGAACCAGCCATGCCGCGTGCAGGATGACGGCCCTACGGGTTGTAAACTGCTTTTGCACGGGAAGAATAACCCCCTCGTGAGGGGGGATGCCGGTACCGTGCGAATAAGGATCGGCTAACTCCGTGCCAGCAGCCGCGGTAATACGGAGGATCCGAGCGTTATCCGGATTTACTGGGTTTAAAGGGTGCGTAGGCGGGCGCCTAAGTCAGCGGTGAAAGGCAGCGGCTCAACCGTTGAACTGCCGTTGAAACTGGGCGCCTTGGATTCGGTCGGGGCCGGCGGAATGCGTGGTGTAGCGGTGAAATGCTTAGATATCACGCGGAACGCCGATCGCGAAGGCAGCTGGCCAGGCCGAGATCGACGCTGAGGCACGAAAGCGTGGGGATCAAACAGGATTAGATACCCTGGTAGTCCACGCCGTAAACGATGATCACTGGATGCCGGCGACACGCTGTCGGCGTCTGAGCGAAAGCATTAAGTGATCCACCTGGGGAGTACGATCGCAAGGTTGAAACTCAAAGGAATTGACGGGGGCCCGCACAAGCGGAGGAACATGTGGTTTAATTCGATGATACGCGAGGAACCTTACCTGGGCTCAAACGCGTTCGGAATCGCGCCGAAAGGCGCGCGCCAGCAATGGCCGAGCGCGAGGTGCTGCATGGTTGTCGTCAGCTCGTGCCGTGAGGTGTCGGGTTAAGTCCCATAACGAGCGCAACCCCTACTGCTAGTTGCCAGCGCGTAAAGGCGGGGACTCTAGCGGAACTGCCGGCGTAAGCCGCGAGGAAGGTGGGGATGACGTCAAATCAGCACGGCCCTTACGTCCAGGGCTACACACGTGTTACAATGGCCGGTACAGAGGGCAGCCACCCCGCGAGGGGGCGCGAATCCCGAAAGCCGGTCCCAGTTCGGATCGGAGTCTGCAACCCGACTCCGTGAAGCTGGATTCGCTAGTAATCGCGCATCAGCCACGGCGCGGTGAATACGTTCCCGGGCCTTGTACACACCGCCCTTCAAGCCATCGACGATGGGGGTACCTGAAGTCCGTAACCGCGAGGAGCGGCCTAGGGTAAAACCGGTGACTGGGGCTAAGTCGTAACAAGGTAGCCGTACCGGAAGGTGCGGCTGGAATACCTCCTTTCTGGAGCGCGGGGCCGCGAGGCCGCAACCTTCCCCTTCTTGGTGCCGTGTGTTGATTTTTCATTGGAAAGGCGTGCGACGCGCGGGCAGACAGTCCCGTAGCTCAGCTGGTTAGAGCGCTACACTGATAATGTAGAGGTCCCCAGTTCAAGTCTGGGCGGGACTACAGCGTCCTACGACCGGGGAATTAGCTCAGCTGGCTAGAGCACCTGCCTTGCACGCAGGGGGTCAACGGTTCGAATCCGTTATTCTCCACAGGGGCCGAAGAGCGCTTCGGCCGGTTTCTACGCAGATTTAGAGGAGAGAGGGGTTTAGCCGAGTGGGGCTAGGGCATCCCGGCCAGGGGGTCGGGGGGTCAGCGGTTCGAGGCCGCGAATCTCCGCAGCTCCGCCTTCGGGCGGGGGAAGTTCTTTGACGTGGTGGTGGTGTGAATAAACACAGATTTTTATTGTAGACAACTATAGTAGATAGAGATTTATTTCTGAGCAAGAGCAAAGACCGAGCGAACACCGGGCGCGCGAGCGCGCGGGAAGTGATTAAGGGCGCACGGGGGATGCCTAGGCTCTCGGAGGCGAAGAAGGACGCGACAAGCTGCGAAAATCCGCGGGGAGGGGCACATACCCATCGATCCGCGGGTGTCCGAATGGGGCAACCCATCCCGTTGATGACGGGATATCCCGAGCGATCGGGAGGCGAACCCGGAGAACTGAAACATCTAAGTACCCGGAGGAGAAGAAAACAAGAGTGATTCCCCAAGTAGCGGCGAGCGAACGGGGAGCAGCCCAAACCGGCCCCGTTACGGCGGGGCCGGGGTTGTAGGGCCGCCATGAGGTGCAGGCGAGCGAAGCGGAACCCGCTGGAAAGCGGGGCCGTAGCGGGTGATAGCCCCGTACGCGTAGGCCGAGCCGGCACCGGCGGTACCCTGAGTAGGGCGGGGCACGTGAAACCCTG
>JBICHR010000006.1:0-49645 GCA_043100965.1 Phycisphaerales bacterium JB052
GGCGCTCCTGAACGATCCGGTTGACCTGTTCCTGGGTGAGCGTTGTGGGCTCATCAACAGGCTCGGCCGGCGTGGTGGGCTCGGCCGGCGCCTCGGTGCCGTCAGGCTCCGAGGTGGGCTCGTCGTGAAAAGCAAAGGCGATGGCGGGCAGGTTGAAAAGCACGCGCCTGGGGTCGAAAATGGTGTCACGTTCCATGTGTTCCTCCGAAAGGGTTGAGTTGACCGTCAGTCACTAGGTGGAGTAGTCCTAGCACTTACGTGAAAGGCGGCATGTAAGCTGCCGCAGGCTTGCTCGTCCTGATGTCGTCAATGATCTCTTGAAGACGTTCAGGGGTCACAAGTTTGCCAAGGTAGGCTCGGGCGGCTTGAACTTGATTCTCCACCGCGGCCTCCCCTGTGATCCCGAGCGATTCAAACTTCAGCGCATCTCCGAGCGCCTGGTCGACCTCGCCGGGTTCAAGTTTGATGTCATAGGTGCGTGCAACGTTTTCCGCATCATAAGGGATCTCCATCCAGGCGAGCGCGGCCTCGTCAACGCGCGCCTCGAGGTCTTCGAGCGATTGCGCGAACTTGCCGACAAGTGCTCGCTTGTCCGTGGTCTGGTAGGCGAGAGCGACGCCTGACGGGGTGGTCTGCGACTGCTCGTTCTGCCGACCCAGGCCCGAGAGGAACCTGATGCTTTGCTCGGTAGCCTCGATCTGTCGCTGGATCACCTCGATCTGCCCCACATCCGGGCTCAAGTAGAACGGGACGTGGGATGCATCATCCTTGACCGGGATGGAGCCTGCCACCGAGAAGTCCACTTTTTCAAGCTCTTCCCAGGTGGATTCAGGCACGACCATGATGTTGAAAACGTGTTGATAGATCTGCTCGTCGATCAAGCTGATCAGGTTCATCAGGCGCCGGGTGAGCGGTGCGATGTCTTTGATCAAGCTCTCGCCGACAGGGTTGGGGGCCTTTCGCTTGGAGAAGAAAACAAACTCCACAGGCACCCGGCCCAAGGGGTGAGTGCCCTCGTCGACGAGGCGGTAGTTCAGGCTCGTTGTGCCCTCGTCTTCTTCGACCGTCTCGACCTCGTACAGGCGCCACTCGGAGCGAGTCCACATCCGGTAGCGATACTTCAGTTCGCCATAGGGCTCGTCAAAAGATCGCTCATAGGGCACAGTCTCGCGGATCATGATCCACTCAATGCGCCCTCGAGAGTCCACTCGCCAGTCCAGGATGTCTTGAGGCTCTACCGCATAGGCGTAGGGTCGTCTTCCACTGTCGAGCTCGTCTGCGCGCGTCTGAGGCGTTCCTGAGCCTGGCTCGTGGCGATCAACAACAACGGCCATGAAACCATAGATCTGAGCACGCTGCGCGACGGCCTCGTAGAAGTCATCGGCCGATGTGCCTGCGAGGTCGATGTCATTCCAGAAGTCAACCAGGTAGTCACCGCCCGAGCCACCCTTCACATTGCGGGGCACACCCTCCTTGAAGAGCTGGCTCGCGTAGGTGTCGACGATCACCCTGGCATGGTTCGGGTAGATGGCCCGGGTCTGCCTGCGGAGGTAGTACTTCAAGACCTCCTTGGGGTGCGTGAACAGGTTGTGCGAGATGTACTCGTCACCGCCCTCGTACGACAGGCGAAGGAACTCCCACTCGTCGAACAGCTGCTCGTGCCAGGGGTGCCTGTGTGCGTTGATGTTCGCAGCTGCTTTCATCGTGTGCGCTCGTCCCAGTTGCGGTTGTAGGTGTAATGCCCTTTGTCCACATGACAAAAGGTGTCATAGAAGCCAAGTCCGATGATCTCGCCACGACGACGCTCGCCCTCGACCACCTCCTTGACGATCTTGTGGTAAAGCTTATAGTCACCGTTGTAGGGCGAGGAGTCGATCGCCATGAACTTGACGTGCATGCTGTCGTCGTCCGAGCCCACCAGGCGGTTGTAGTCAAGGGGCCTGTAGCCACTGTTGATGTTGATCCTGGGATCGTCGACCACCTCGCGCCAGCGGTTACGGATCAGCTGGGTGAGCTCAAGCGCTCCCTTGATGTTCGCCGCCAGGGTGATGGGCAACTCAGCATGAGTGGACCGCCTGGGCAGCCACAGGAGCTCTCGGCCAGTGAAGTGCTGTACGTCCCACTGATCAATGAGCAGCTGAAGGATCTGTGAATCGATGTAGCGCATGTTAGATGCCCCAGTCTTGGTTGAGTGCTGCACGCAGCGTGGAGTGCTCGGCGGGTGAGAGCGCTCGGTCAAAGAACATGATGTCGTGGACAGTTCCTGTGAGAGGTAAGCTCACAGCCCCGCCCGGGCTGAGGTTGGCTCCCATTGATGGCGCCACGGCCTGTGTAGGTACATCGCTTGTGTTGGTCGTTGGGACAAGTTGAACACCGTCTAGCGAGAAGGTGCCAGCGAAGCCTTGCATGGTAAGATCAATAACACCTAGCCCAACAGGCCATGCGTCACTGACGCTGATCTCTTGGGTGCCGCTGATGATAGACGACGCACGTCCCAAGGTCAGGTGGTACACTCCCCATGGCTGGCCGCCGGCGATCTCGCCCAGACCAAAGAGCATGCCCGTGGGCGCCGACCTTTCATGGCGGTTCACAAGACAGACGATCGTGAAGGCCGAGAACTCATCAAAGGCCAGCTGGTTGGGCAGTCTCAAGTGGTGCGCCCCACCGCCAGGGAAAACCACACCCGGCAGGGCTGCACTGTACGTAGGCTGACGAGCGGTCACGTCTTGCACCGCGTCGCCCAGCTGCTCAGACGCATCCGCCCAGGCTGCCACCGGGTCGCCCTGGGCGAGCTGAAGCGTCCTGGCGTCGTACCGAGCGACACCGCCTGAGATGTTGTAAAAGCCGTTGTCTTCGATGGGGTCTGTGTCCTGGCTCTTGGGTGAGCCCACAAGCGGAGACACAACCGAGGCGTTGCTCCGAGTGAGTATGGAACTCTCCATGATCCCCATCAGTCCTCCAGAGTGCTATAGCCAATGTGGCACACCTCTGGTGCGAGGTCTCCGCACTCTACATAGATGCGAGAAAAGCCTGCAGTGGAGAGGCGTTCAATCCTGCCAGCGCCGTCATCCTCCATGCGTGCAAAGATGTCTTCGCTGCCGTTGAGCACAAACCAGCGATTGAGCGCTGCGACGTAGCCCCAGACCCTACCAAACGGGGGAACAGCGGAGACGCCACCATTACCAACAGCAACAAAGGTGCGCACCGCTGTGCTGGGGATGGCCACGCCCGCCGAGGCGTCGTTGTACGTGGGAGGACCTGAAGCCGGCAGGGGGTGGGATACCCACTCGATCTCTCGAGCTCCGAGCAACACATCAAGCTCAACTGCTTGGTGGAAACGATCCCAAAGTGTGGTTGCCATCAGTAGACCCTTGGTCCATAGTTCCGCTCGCGCCGCTTGGGCCGAGCGTCAACAAGGAAGTTGTACCCGTGCGCAGCGGCATCGACCAAGTGGTCATGCTTCGCGTAGGGGAAGTTGTCAGTTTCGTCGAGAAAGGCTTTGACCCACGGCCCGGAGCAAACCACGTAGACGTTGCCGTGACGCGCCTGGGCGGCTAGAGGCGCCGCTCTGACGGTCTTGTCGCCCGTGGGTGAGACCGAGTGAAAGTCGTAGCCCTTCAAGAGCCGTGAGAAGTGCTTGATCTGAGCTTTGCCGGCCTGGCCGCCTTCCTGCTCGAGGAGCACATAGACAAAGCGGCCGTCGACTTTAGCTGTGTTCACAACCAGGGTTTCAACAGCATCAACATCAACCTGTTTGTACTCGCCATGCATGATGTAGACATTGCCCTTCTCACACATCCCGATGTGCACACCTGCCGTGTAGTCAGGGTCTGGGTTGGTGGGCGTAGGCGCTGTGCCCGCGAGGTCCCAGGAACGCACAGACTTGATGATCTTGGGCACCTGATGCGGCTCGATAAGGTGGAACGGGTCCTTGCCGAAGAACTCACCCCTCGACATCGCTCGCCAGGACCCCATGCGCAGGCGCTCGCGAACGTCGGGTGGGAGCTCGTCGAGCGACTTTTCATATTCCTCCACATCCAGAAAGGGGTTGTCGTCCAGGGTGGAAGGTATGTAGATGCGCTTCTCAGTGTTTTCCACCTTGTCCTTGCCAAGCTGGAAGCGAGCTTTTACCCAGTCGAAGCCAGGTCCGATGGGGTTCGTTGTAGACCTGATGCGCAGGGGCACATGAGCCATGGCCGCCTTACGACGACAACGCGAGAACAAGAAGCGGTAGTCCTGCTCGTCGCGGAACTCCGTGAGCTCTTCGAAGCCTATGAACTGATAGGCCGAGGAGGCATAGCGGAACTTGTCACGTGGTCCTTCGAGGTAGCCAAACGTGAGCGACGCGCCTGATGGAAAGTGCCATGTCTTCTTTTGCTCATTCCACCTTGCGTCGGTGCCCGCCAGCCACTCGTGCGACCTTGGGATCAGGCCGTCGGGCAGCGAGAGGGCTGCATGTGTGGTGCGAAAGATGATGGCCGCATAGCCAGGCTCGTCGACGTACTGCAGCGCCGACATGAGCAGCCAGTCGCTCTTGCCACCGCCGGCGGCTCCACCGAACAAGACCTCGAGGTGGGGGACCAGCAAGGCCGCTGTCTGCTTGACCGTCGGTGTGTTTTTGATGTAGCCGTTGAGCCTCGGCGTGAGTAGTTCCGCGAGCTCACTCGTCGCCTGCGGCGTTGCTTTGGTCAACATTGAGCACACCCATCGAACCGAGCACAGCTGCCACCTTGAGCGCCTTCTCGGCGTCCAGGATGCCATGCTCTACCTTGCCCGAGGTCTCGGACTTGATTGCACCTCCATCTGCCCCTGTGAGCTCGATGCGGTCAGGGATCACTACACCTGCCCGGTCGAGCGCATCCTTCAGAGCTTTCCACTGAACGGCCGTCACCTCGTCCTCGAGCCCAAGTGCACACTCAAGGTGAGCACGCACGAGCTCGGGCAGGTGGTCAAGGTACTCGAGGCGAGCCTCGGCGACCTTGATGGCAGCCTGCTTGTGGATCTGCTTGGCTTTCCAGCTGTCGAACTCCACGGCCCGGTTGAGCCAGTCGTGGTTGGCACTCCACTCGCCGAAGTAGCCAGGGATGCCCACCGTGGCAGGCTCGTCTTTGCCCTTGAGGCGCTTCTGGTAAGACACGTAGGCTTTGCGCACCGTGCGCTCGCCGCGTGGCAGGTCCATGTAGCACTCGAAGGCCAGGAAAGCCTTTTCGCTTTCGTCTTCGAGACGTTCCCAGGGTTGTCTGTTCATGTTTTGCGTCATTGTGTTGCCCTCCTATAAAGCCTAATGTAAGACGCCGGGCTGAGTGTGAACTCGGCCCGGCGGGGTCTGGACGAAAAGCTGGACTAGGGGGTGCGGTCAGATCTCACAGCTATCACCATCACAAAAGCGCTCGACCACCTCGTTGTTGTCCTGGCCGTAGGGGATCACCAGGGGCTTGGTCTTGGCGATCATGCGCCGGTAGGTCTCAGCGTTGATCGTCTCATAGGGCGGCTGTGCGTAGCCGTGATCGACCATGGGCAGAAAGCTGATGCCCTTGAGCCTGAGCGCGAAGTGGTCCAGAACACGCTCGATGTCGTCCTTCTCGTCAGGCGAGAACTCGACGGTGCACGAGACCTGGTTGTCAGCCCACCAGGTCTGCAGAGCGGCCGCGAGAGAGGCTTTCTCCCAGATCGTGACCTCATGCTTGGACCGCGTCGCAAAGGCCGTCTTGACGGGAAAGGAGATCACCATCGTGCGATCGGTCACGGCGTCAGGCTCCACATCATAGCCTGCATCCCTGGCGACCTGCACCAGCGGGCTGTTGGCATCAATGCGCACGCGGCGGATGTAGTGCTGTGCGTGGTCGAAGTGCACACCAGGGGTCGCGCCCGCCAGGATGGACACAGTGCCGCTCGGCTTGACGGACGTGGTCTTGATGCTCTTGCGCACACACAGCCACTCAGAGTAGCTCACATCAAGATCCTGGATCACCTGGTAACCGTCATCGCACCACTGTAAAAAAGTCTGATAACCATGCCGAGCCACCGCTTGCACCACTCCGGAGATGCTGTTGCCTATCCTGCGGTTGCGGAGCATGATCGTGTTCGTAAGCTGGTTGTGGGTAGGCACCAGAGTTACAGCTTTTGCGTAGAGATATGACATCTTCAACACAGCCTTGAACTCATCATAGTCGTCGCAGTGTGCGGGGAAGTTTTCCGCCAGGCAACACAGCTCGCCATCCTCCAGAGTTTGCTCCAAGCAGGGGTTCGCACCCAGGGCCCGCATGTCAGCAAAGTTTGGTGGATCAGCCAGGCGACCGAACTTGCGAGCACGGTCCAAAAAGAACACGCCGGGCTCGCCGTTCCTGCTGATGCGCTTAGCAATGGGCCCGAAGTCAAAGGGCTCGTGCTCGTCCAGGATGGCAGGACTGTTGTTGGAGGCCCATCGCCAGGCACCAAGCTTTTCCATGTCCAGCTTGAGGTCCAAGAAAGCTTCATCATCCGGCTCGCCAATGGCGATCTGAGCAGTTCGGCGCACGCCCCCGCACACCACGCAGGCGCCCACGATGTTCATGGTGTCCACGATGAAAGTGCTGTCCACGGGCTTGTCTTTGAGGGTGTACTCAGCAAAGAGCTCGGTGAGCCTGTCGAGCATCTTAACCAAGGGTGCGGGGCCCGAAGCGATGCCACCAAACGTCTTGATGGGAGTGCCCTCGGGGCGGACCTGGCTGTAGTCCCACTGCGCCGGCAGGGTGTCCTTGCCCACCCAGGCGTCGAGGAAGCGCTCGAGCACGCGCACCCAACCCTCACGGCTGTCTTCGACGACGTGGACGTCTCGGCCCGTCTCAGGGGCTTTCAAGTGCACCGGTTGAGGCAGATCAGCACCCCGCGTGTCAAAGCCTACACCCACGCCCAACATCAGCATGTCAAAGGTCCACGTGAAGGGGGCAGAGAAGTGCTGATCAATGTTGCGTGTGGAGCGGAAGCCACAGTTGTTGAGCGGAGCACCGGAGCGTTCAAAGACGTAGTCGGTGCCCATCATCCAGAGGCCGCGGCCTGGCGGCAGCCACTTGAAGTCGAACATCGTGCCCAGCATGAAGCTCGCTTTTTTCTGCGCCTCGTCCTCATCCCAGGGCAAGCGATTGAGGTGGCAGTGGGTCTTGAGGATGGTGAAAGTGCCCTCGACCACCCGGATGCACGTGTCGGCCCAGCGCTCGCCGTCACGCGAGTAGGTCCTGGCAAAGGTGAACTCGGAGAGCGCCCCGAAGCCCCACTTGACTTCGCGACCTTTGATCCACTCACGGGTGGAGTCAATCAGGGTGAACTTGTGGAGTTGTTTAAACAACGACATTTCAGTCCTCATCAGGTTTAGTGTCCATGTCAATTCCCAGCTTATCCAGGAACTTCTTGCCTCGGCGCTTGCTCCCGAGGATGTCTTTTGGCATACCCAGCTCGTGCGCAATGGCCACAAGGTCGGCGCCCGAGAGCTCTTCGATGGCGCCCAGGAACATGTGCAAAAGCTCCATCTCGGTCTTGCTGAAGGTCACCGAGTGCTTGCGGAACTCCCGCCAGGCTGCGTAGGTCATCGGCCACAGCTCAGCGACCAGGGCCTCGATGCAGAAGGCGAGCTCACGGATCTCCTGCTGTGCATGTGGGTGGGTGCGCAGCGCCAGGAAGCGGAGCACGTTGTGCAGGTCGCACTTCCAGACGAGGCGCGTGTACTGACCATGTGGGATCACCACGCGTGCCACCTCGTCGCTGACGCCCTGGGCACGCATGTAGGTGTAGCTCGTCTCGGCAGCATCGTAGGCGAGCTTGACAGCTGCTTGTGCTGCGGCCGCCTCAGACGCGCCGAGAGGCGTTTCTGCCGTGCTCTGCTTATTGTCGGTCGCGTTCGGGGCAAAACGCGCTCTCGGTGGCAGGTAGGTCTCCTCAGGCGCGTTCGTGTACCGCATCGAGAGCTGGTTGAGGCTCGCAGTGCGATGGCGGAGCAGCTGCTGCACGACGAAAAGGGGCGCCTGGATCTCCACCATCAGCTCACACATCTCGAAGGGGGAGGTGTGGCTGTGCTCCATCAGGTAGTTGATCAGCCGGCGGGCGTCTTTCTCTTCGAGGGGCTGGTCGAGCGCGTCGTAGGACTGCTTGGCGCAGCGCACGATGTCCTCGTCGGTGTTCATGTGTGTGATGTAGCGAACAAAGCCGTGGTCGAGGAACCGGATGGGGTCGCTTGGCGGTTTCGGTGTTTCCATAGGTGGCAGTCCTGGTGAGTGCCCGCGGCCCTGGCAGTCAGGGCATGTTACGCGAGCTTCTGGGGTGTTGATGTGGCCCTTGGTGGGGTCATAGACCCAGCCAAGGGAGTTGAAGCAGCTTTTGCATGGTCTCAGCATTCTGCACACGCCATCAGCGCAAGGGCTGTCTTGTACACACGGGCCGAGTAGTTGATGTCGTCCATGGCACGGTGGTTGGTGGGTTTCTCAAAGTCGAGCTTGAGGCCTGCCTCGTGGATCAGGCGCTCGAGGCTCGAGGTGTCCATGTTGCGGTAGTGCAGGATCGCGGCGGTGCGTGGAAAGTAAGCGTTAATGAAGCCACGGTCGAAGTGCACCGAGTTGCCTGCCAGGGTGGAGCCGTGTGCGTTGTTCTGGATGATGAACTGAGAGAGCAGTTGGTCGGTCTCGTCGAAGGTCCTGCCACCGTGCTCCTTGAGCTCGCCGAGCAGGCCTGATTCAAGGTGCATTTGCGTGCAGAAATCGCTGATGCGGACGGTGTAGCGCTTTTTGTCGTCGTCGCACAGCACATGCAGGAAGCCTTGGGTCTTGCCAGTGTGTGGGTCGACGAGGAGCAGGGCCACCTCGAGGGGCACGTTGAAGTGGGGGTCAAGGCCAGTGGTTTCGATGTCGATGAAGACGAAAAAGTCGGGGTTAGGTGAGGTCACGGTCGTCGCTCTCCGGGTTGTGGGCCAGTAGGGCCATGATGATCATCAGGTTGGTTGCTGCGTGTGCCAGGTGCGGAAGGCCGCTCTCTGGGTCGGTGTTTTCTCCTGACATAAAGGCCAGGATGTGGCGCATTGTTGCTGCCATGTAGCGTCTGATCGAGGGTGCTTTTGTCCAGTTGCCGGCGCTGTATTTTTTGGCGCCGTAGGTGAACACCTGGGCAACCTCGAGCAGGGGTTGGGGTGGAATGAGGTCGACCATGGGCTTGCCCTGGTCGTGTTTCTGGAAGTCATCCTTTGTGGAGTAGAGGTGCGCACACTCTTTGCACTCTTGCCATCTGCGGTGGGGCTTCATGGTGCGGATGCCTGTGCTGGCGCAGACCTCGCACGGGCGCTCGGTGGGGTTGTGGGCGTGGCGCTGGATGATCTCGCACTCGTTCAGAGGCCAGGGGCCTGCACGGTGTGTGTCATAGCTGTTGCTGTCAAGGTTCACATAGGTGACCCTGCCACGAGTGGTGATGTCGTGGATGCGCGGAAAGTCCATCAGTTGAGCTCCTTTTCGTCGTTGATGGTGATGATGAGCTGGTCGGCGAGCACGAAGATCTCGGCGTCAATGTCAGGGCGAGGGCGTGCGATCACCGGGCGCGCCAGGATGGCCACACGGCCCGAGTCGAGTGGGAACGGGCCGAGGTATGGGATGCGCATCTCGAGGAGCATAGCGATCACCAGGCGCGCCGGGGTGCTCATCTCGTGGATGTCGTCGGGCTCGTTCAAGAGCGTGTGGTTGATGTAGGCGTGCACTGCCGCTTCGAGCACGGGGTCAATGGTCGACGTCATTGTGGCCTCGAGATCAGCCCGCGCTCGGCGAGGATGTCAATCAGTTCTTGGTCAAGGCGGCGCACGATGTTGTTGCCGCTCTCGTAGAGGAATGACCTGGAGTAGGGGCAGTGGGGGTGCTTGGAGGCCGCATGCCATGAGAGGTCGGCCAGACGCGCGAGGCACCAGGCGATGAAGTTCCGCTCGTCGGGGGTGCGAGCGTGAAGCTCGCGGAGCACATCCTGCATGAACCACAGGGCGCTGAAGGCCCACATGCCAGGGTGCTCGTAGTTGCGCCCGCGCTGGGCGGCCGAGCCCACGGACAGGATCTGCACGTAGTCAGGCGACGGCGGCCCACCGTAGAGCGTCAGCTTTGCTTCAGTGTAGCGCTCGACAAAGTCGTCGACGCTCGAGAACAACATCATACAAACCTCGAGGAAACATCGTGGGAACGAGGGCCAACATACACAGGTGGCGCACAGGCACAAAACCAAGAAACGAAGGCATCTTCGAGGGGCGCTTTTGTGCCAAGCCCCGTGCCAGGTAGGGGCTGGCACAGCGCTCGAAAGGCGCGAGGACGTGACGGGCGCTGGGCGAGGCGTGGCTCGGCAGGTGAAACAGTGCCCTGTTCTGTGCCAGCCTGTGCCAAGGGGGGGCTGGCACAGGCTTTTTCCTGTCGGGCGCTGGCCGAGCGGGCACCAAGGGCTGCGCTGTGCCAGGGGGGCAGGGGAACTGTTACCTATAGAAAAAAAGAAAAATAAAACGAAAAGTCTTTTTTTCTTTCCCTATATAACCTTTCCTTACCCCCTGGCACAGAAGAAGGAAGAAGGCTCTCTCGATCAGCGCTGGCCTACGAAAAAGCTGTGCCAGCCCCCCCTGGCACAGGAGTGGCCAAAAATGAGGGGCTAAAAGTGCACGAGGGCGTGATAGGCGCTGGGCGAGACGGGTGTGCCAGGGGGGGACCTGGCACAGCCCTGGCACAAACTGGCCTTTTTGTGCCAAGGGGCTGGCTCGGAGTGCTGACTTAGTTTTTTGACTAGCCGCTTGGTGGCCTGTGCGAGTAGGGTCGGCGACCCCTGCATGAGAGTAGCCACACTTTTAGTGGTGGAGCACACGAGGAGTATATGAACCGCAGTTTGCTTGTTTTCCCACGACGCAATGTCGCTGGGTGGCATGGTCACTTGGATGAACTTGAACGCATTGAGGTGTTTGCACTAAAAGACCACGACGAAGAGCCCTGGGAGGAGGTGTATGATGGCGACGCACACTGTGTGGCCTACACCATCCCAGGTGAAGAAACGATGCCCCGTCTGAACAAGCCAAGCTACATGGCTGTGAAGGACCAGGGCAAGACGATTCAACTCAGCTGGATGATCGTCGACATCGACAACCCGGGCCACGCTGAGTGGACGGACGAGCTCTATGAAGAGACGTTCCGGGCGCTCGCGCGCCTGCCTGAGTTCGGCCATTGTGGATGGTACTTGACGCGCGGAGGGCTGCGCCTGGTCTGGCCTTTGAAGGAACCGATCTCGGTGGCTTGTGCCGAGGACTTCAAGGCCATGTTCCACGATCACCTGCGAGAGCATGGCATTGTTCCTGACGATCTGTTTGACTGGACGCGGCTATACCGCATGCCCAGGGTCGTCCGAGATGGCGTCAGACAGGACTATCCACTCGACTTTGAGCACATGGCTCCGCTTGAGTGGACGCCGCCACGAGAGCCCATCGAGGGCACCTTCAGTCGCGTAGTGATGGCAAGGCCTGAGGGTGGGCGCCCGGAGATGCCCGAGGGCGATAAGGTTCGGCGAGGTGACTATGCTAAGCTGAAAGACCATGACTTCTACCACCGCATAGTGGATGGGTTACCCCTGGCGCCAAGCGGGCGACGCAACCAAGCCATGGTGCAGGTGATCGGCACAATCATTGCCGTCTATGATACGGCTGATCCTTACTTCGTTTACAGGCTGATGAAACGCTCCATCGAGGCCCAGGTCAAGCAAGGGTCCAAGTGGGGACTTGACCACCTGTGGGATCGGTGCTGCTATTTCACATCTTTGCACGCTGGCTTGAAGGAGACCGAGGAGGAGCTGCGCAAGGCGTTCCGTAAGATTGCAAGGTCTTTGCAGGATAAGGCTGCTGAGTGCATCGGCATTGGTGTAGACGAGCTACAGCACCATCTGATCATCAGCTGTCGCAACACTTACTACATCTTCAACGAGCATAAGATGTGCTACGACGCACCTTGCTCTCGCATCGAGATCTTGCGTGGGCTTCGGCGCTCGTGCCCGGCGCTGTGCCCTACCACCACGTCGCACACGGGCGCGAACCTGGCCGACGTTGAGCTGCTTGCCAGATATTCAACGCCCGCGCATGATGTCTATGCTGTGCTCGGCCAGGAAGGCCACCACTACAACGCCGCGACTGGTGCCATGTACGAGGGCTGTGCTGCAGTGCGGCCGGACCTAAAGCCCGTCTACAACGCACAGATTCAGCGCTGGTTGGAGCTGCTGGGTGGTGAGCGTAAAGATGCGTTCTTGGACTGGTTGGCCACCCTGCTGATCCTCGACAAGCCTACGTGCGCCATCTACCTGCACGGCCCGAACTCTATCGGCAAGGGTATGCTCGGCGAGGGCCTTGCCCGGTTGTGGGGCGGGGCGCTGACGAGCTACAGCACACTCTCGGCGAGCTTCAACGAGCGCCTGACGAAGTGCCCCCTGATCGTGGCCGACGAGGCGATTCCCTCAGGCATCTACGACACCAACGCTTCGGCGATCTTCCGCCAGCTGCTGGGATCAAGTCAGATGCCCCTCAAACGCAAGTGGCAGGCCGAGGCGTCACTGATGGGCTGCCCCCGGCTGCTGATCACCGCAAACAACGCTGACGCCCTGCGTGTGCGTGAAGACCTCACGGTGGAAGACCTGGACGCGATCATCAGGCGTGTTGGCTACATCAAGTGTAACAACGATGCACGTGACTTCCTTGAAGAGCTTGGCGGTCGTGACACCACTGAGAGCTGGGTCGCCGGCGACGGCATCGCTCAACACATCCTGTGGTTGCACGAGAACAGGCAGGTCGATCCTGGACCCCGCTATGTGGTCGAAGGGTGGGAGTCGGAACTCACGCATGACCTGGTGACCTACGCGGGTTTTAATGGGCAGGTGCTCGTTGCGCTGGTTTATTTCATCACCGAGCACCAGCAAAACACCAACATAATCGTTGGGGACGGTCGCCTGCTAGTGAACGCTCGGGCGCTGCTCAAGGAATGGAAAGCGTTGCTTGGACCTGATGCCCGCATCCCTGAAGAGTACAGACTGACAGATGCACTACGCGCCGTGTCTCACGACAAGGTGCGCGCCCGCAATCGACGCAACAGGCATGTGCGTTGCTGGGACATTGACCTCGAGCGCCTTTACCGGATCGCCGAACGTCAGAACCTCGCCGACCGTGAAGAGCTCGAAAAACACATCAATGAGCCGACCTTAAAAGAGATCGTCAATTCTTAGAGGTAGCTGTTTACCTATGGTGTTTTATCGCTGTAGAAGGGACCCATGAAACGCAAACGCAAACACATAAGCGCGTCACAACTCAAAATGTTCATGCTGTGCAGGCGTAAGTGGTTTTATCGCTACGTGCTCGGCTTGAAGCAGCCTCACCGTGCCTACCTTGACTTTGGCAAGATCCTTCACAAGGCCGCTGAAGACTATGTGATGGGCAAGATCACAATCGAGCAGATCGAGAACGATCTCGCAAGGCGTCTTGTTGGAAACATGGAGAAAAAAGGCTTGTTGCCTGAGCCTGGATCGCCCCATGTGAGTGTGGAGAGGAGCACATCTAAGCACGGCCCAAGTATGGCCGGACTTCCCATCAAAGGTTTTGTTGACTTAGTTGTCGCAAAGCCTGGTGAAGTGATTGAACTGACAGACTACAAGACATGCAAAAACTGGGACTTCGTGCCCACCGAGGACGAGATCAGAAAAGATGTCCAGGCCATTATGTATTCGCGATGGGCAACCATCGCATGCAATGTGCCGCCTGGACCGCCCTCGCGCGTTGTGGTTCGTTTTCGTTTCATTTATTGCAACAAGAGCAACGGCGATATTCGCCCTGTTGAGACTGAGTTAGAGTTCGACTACATCTGCAAGATGTACAAAGAGCTCGAAGCAACTGCTGCTGAGATGCTTGAAGTAGCTCAGCAGCAGATCGTAGACGTCCCTGCCACTCGTTCGGCATGCGGCGCATTCGGAGGGTGTCACGCATTCGCTACGTGCCACCATTTACCTAGTAACAGTGGAGACAGTATCATGGGAAAAATGTTCAAAAAGGGCAAGAAGGGAAGCATGAGCTTGAAGGAAGCCTTGGCCGCGAAGCGCGCTGCGGCCGCTGCCGAGGTCGAGGAGGTCGAGGAGGTCGAGGAGGATGGCTACACCGAGGAGCAGATCGCCGAGGTGATCGAGGCCATCAACTCGCTCGATGATCTGCCGGAGAAGCTGGCCGACCGCGTCATGTCGGCCTTCGACAAGGAGTTGATCGAGGTCGCCTACGCCCGCCTTGAGGACGAGGGCGAGGACGAGGGCGAGGACGAGGAAGAAGTCGCCATCGTGGCGCCTGACGCGCCCGAGGATGATGTTGTCGAGGAGTTCACCGACCAGCGCTTAGAAGCGCTCGACCTGAAGGGCCGCACCGTGACCCTGCTCGCCGAGAACGACATGGAAACGGTCGAGGACGTGCTCGACTACCTGGCCGATGGCAACGCCCTCAAAGACATCAAGGGGCTTGGCAAGAAGTCCATCCAGGAGCTCGTCGACGCGCTGAGCACCGACGAGGACGTCGCCGAGTTCATGGCTTCCCTGGGTGATACCGCACCGACCGTCGCCAAGAAGGCTGCTGAGGCCATCGAGGAGGACGAGGAGGACGAGGAAGACGAAGCCCCTGCGCCCAAGACCAAGCGCGTCTCCAAGATCGTCAAGGTCGCCAAGAAGCCTGAGCCCGTCACGTTCGATGATGGCGATGGCGAGACGACCACGCTCTACATCAACTGCATCCCGATCACGGGCACGCCCTACGTGTTCCTTCACACCCTGCTCGAGCCCCTCAAAGAGCAGATGGTGGAGGGTGGCTACTACGCCCTGCCCGACTACCGCGACGGTCAGCGTCGCCTGGCGGCGCTCGTGCTTGAGAACCTGGAGCTCTTCGAGGGCCAGGCCATCGTGGCTGACAGCCGCATGCCCTACGCGTCTGAAGTGCTCGACGTGCTGATCGGTGTGGCCGATGTGGTCGTGCAGCCGCTCGGCTGATCTGAGCTGGCCTGAAGGCCGTTGTTGATAGAAGCCCCGCCCGTCGTAAAGCTGGCGGGGCTTTTTTGCACCCATAAGGAGTAGAAATGCAAGCACCACGCGCGGTAGGCACACACATCTTTGCTGGTAGTTTTACCATTGGAATGATGGAGCACTTTGAAGTGCTTTGCCACCTTGAATCGAGCAACTATGGTGTAGAGACATTCAACAAGAACTACCCTGACATCCCTGTCTACAGTGAAGTCTCCGACTGGCCCCTCGAAGTGCTCTCGGAGATGGATGTGGACTTGGTTTATGGCAACCCACCGTGTGCACCCTGGGCTCGCCAGGGGCTGAACAACTCGCTACAGACTGGGCGCGACTGGAGAGACGACGACAGACTTGACTGCATCCACCACCATGTGGAGGCGTTGAGAGTGATCGAGCCTAAGTTCTGGGTCTGGGAGTCGGTCACCAGGGCGTTCACTGCCGGGCGCGAGCTTGTGCAAATGATCGAAGACATGGTGCTCGAGGCTGGCTACTCGGTGACGCACTTTATCCACGAGGCGAACTTTCTTGGCTCCTGTCAGAAGCGCCCCCGCTACATGATGATCGTGCACGATCGCCCGATTAACTGGGAGTGGCCGAGCTTCGAGCGCACTCTGCTTAAGGACGTCTGGCACAAGGTGGAGAACGTCAAGTTTAAAGGCGTCGAGGCAAGACCCACCAATGACGAGATATGGGAGCGCTGGCAGCGCCTCATGCCTAAGCTCAAGCCAGACCAAAAGCTCCGTGAGCTGTGGATCGAGCACCACCCAGACACCAAGCGCGGCAGACCTTACAACATGGTGCGCAGGATTGATCTTAACCAGCCGACCAAGACGCTCGTGGGCGGTGTGACCTGGATTCACCCTACCGAGGATAGGTTCCTTGACACCAACGAGATGGCGGTGCTCATGGGCTACCCCGACGGCTACCAGTGGAGCTCAGACAAGCCGATCCCTATCACCTGTCAGATCAGTCGTGGTGTGTGCATCGAGGTGGCCGACTACATCGGCCGAGTGCTCGCCGACAGTCTGGACAACGAGCCCTTCGACGAGCCCCAGGTCGAGATCGTTGACTTCAAGAAGAAGCCCGGTTCACGCGAGATCATCCGATGAAGCCCTACAAGAACCACGACGTTGCCCGTATACTGTCCCTAGAACAGCGAGAGACGGACTTCGAAGTGCCTGCGTGGTTCATCGCTCGCATAACGCGCAGAAACGCGTCTATGACGCTTAGGCCGATCCAGGCGCGCATGCTCTACGAAGCCTACATGGCAGACGGGCTGCTCGCCTCGGCAGGGGTGGGCTGGGGCAAGACGCTCGTCAGCCTGCTCCTGCCAAGCGTGATGGGCGCGAAAAAAGCCCTGTTGCTTGTGCCACCCAATGCGCTTGAGAAGACGGTGCGCGAGGCGCTTGAGTATGACGAGCACTTCAAGATCAGTGAACACATTGAGATCATGTCTTATGGAATATTGAGCCACATCGACTATGAAGATGCTTTATTCAACATCAACCCTGATCTGATCATAGCTGATGAGGCCCATGAGCTGGCGAACCTCAGAGACAGCTTAAGATGTAAGCGAGTGCACTTGTTCATGCGAGACGCGCCCGACACCCGCTTCTGTGCTATGACGGGCACGTTGGTGAAGCAGTCACTCAGTGACTATGCCCACCTCGCTGCCTGGTCACATAAAGACAAATCTCCCCTGCCCTTGAAGTGGACCACACTTGAGTCGTGGCGCCTGTGCATCGACCCGCCCAAGTCAATGGCCTGGCCCAGCCCGACAGACTGGGCGCGGGTGCAGCCGCTGGTCGACGAGTTTGGCAGCGGTGCTCCGCTCCACAAGCTGTCTGTGAAAGCTCGCCGCGCCGAGGCACGCGCCGCGTTCTTCAACCGCCTTAAGCTGACACCCGGTGTGGTGCTGACCGAGGAGGCGTCAACCGATGTGCCCTTGGTGCTCGAGAGCATCGAAAACGTCGAGCTCCCTGCAGTGTGTGAGAAGGCACTCGCTCAGCTCGAGCGGGCCTGGGCACTGCCAGGCGGCGAGTTCCTGACAACCGCTGTCGAGATGGCGAGAGCTCGTCGACAGCTGGCCCTGGGCTTCTACTACCGCTGGCGGTGGCCTGGCGGTGTGAAAGACTGGGCATGGTTGGATGCTCGCAAAGCCTGGCACGCCGAGCTCCGCCAGGTGGTCGGCAAGCGAAGGCTGCACAGCGCCGGGCTCGTCGTCCGAGACATGCGCAGAACGCTTGTGCTGCTCGCCGCGGCCTATGCTGTGAAGCAAGGGTGCACAAGCCCCTTCTGGCTCGCCCTGCTCACCCAGGCCGAGCCCGGCGAGTTACGCGTCGACAGCTTGTTCATGACCTGGCTGGCCTGGCTACCACAGTCGGTGAAGCCCCAGCCACCGCGCGAGGCTGTCTGGCTGACAGACGAGGTAGTTCGTGAGATCATTCATCGAACAGACGACGAGACCATTATATGGTATCACAACCTCGCCATAGCTGACAAGCTGGAAGAGCTCGGTGTTGAGGTGTTCAGGAGCAAGGAAGAGCCCCCGGTGAAGGGGCCTGTGCGCCGCATTGCGCTGTCGATGCGCGGGCACTTCAAGGCGCACAACCTTCAGCTGTGGTCGAAGAACATGGTGATCAGCCCTTCGAGCTCGGCGACGGTTAACGAGCAGATGCTCGGCCGCACCCACCGAAGCAAGCAGTCGGCCAGTGAGGTCAAGGCGTCATTCATGGCGCACACCCCGGCCTTGCGAGATGCAGTCAAGAAAGCGCTGCTTCTGGCCGAAGGAGCTCGCCAGACGACCGGAGCGTCGCAGAAGATCCTCGAGGGGACTTGGCGCCGCCTTACTTAAACAAAGCGCTGTGCGGGGCACTCAGCGCCTGCTAGAGTGCCCCTTGTTCGACACACCCCACATACCCAAGGAGATGGATGAAGAAAACCCCCTAGCACCACATGCAGTCACTTTTTGGTCCCCGGGCAATGCCTGGTGCGCGGGGCCCCTTTGTGTAAGCTGTCCAGGCGCAAGGAGTACACATGGACACCAAGCACTACCTCGAGAACGCTGCCTACTTTACCTTCGACGGCAACTACCGAAAGCACACCGAGTTCATCAACACCTACCTCGCCGAGAAGTATGACATCGAGGACATCACGAACGTGCCCCTCGAAGAGCGCCTGCGCTTGACCAGCATGCTGATCCACGCACTGGTTGACGAGGCCCAGGAAGTCCTCGGCGAGCTGCCGTGGAAGCCCTGGAAGACGAACTATGCCGACATGACGGAGGTGGACATCGAAGCGATCCGCATGGAGATCGTCGATGTGGCTCACTTTGTGAACAACCTGATCATGGTGTGGTTCAACGACGTGCAAGAGTTCCATGCCATGTTTGCCGCCAAGCTCGCCGAAAACGTTGACCGGCAGGAGCGGGGTTACTGATGGCAGCAGTCTACTTACATGTCACCTTTTGTGGTGAACCTGTTTTGCACTCTTATGTTGGTGGTAGCTCGACAGAACGTGCTCTCACCAAGGATCATGAGCTTAAGTGGGGAGACGTCAAAGCGGGGTGCTTCATGCTCGCCGAGATCTCCGTGCACACGGCATCAAACATCCTTGATTGTATGGGCCAGCTCAACATCGTCAGGAACAAAGCCTGCGACCTGTCCAGCGTGATCCTCGAGTTTTCAAACATTCTGCGCAGCTGTCCGCCCATGACTGGTCAAGACGACGTCAGGGTGTGGTTGTGGAAGGAGCTGTAAATGATACTGATCGAAGGCCCGGACGGCACGGGCAAAACCACCCTGGCGAGAGCGCTCGCCTTCATCCTGGGTTACAAGTACTTTCACGAGAGCAAGCCACCGGCGGATAATCCCGATCTGAACTGCAACTACTACTTCCACAAAGCGAAACTTCTGCCGAGCAAGGCTGTGCTCGATCGGTTCCACCTTGGCGAGCGGGTTTACCCACACTTCAAGGAGCTCAACCGCAAGCCCCTTGAGGTCAAGCACGTTGAGGCCATCGAGCGAGTGCTCATTGCACGTGGAGCTACACTGGTCCAGGCACGCGCAAGCGAAGAGTGGGTGCGCAACGTCTTCCACGAGCGCGGCGAGGAGTATGTGCTCGACGTTGAGATCCCGCAAATGATTCAGCGCTTCGACCACGAGTGCGCTCTCAGCCAACTGCCACGCGTGGAGTGGCGTGTCGACCACGAGGCACGCCGAGGGCGCCGCGAGTTTGAGCAGATCATGCAGATCGCCGAGGCGCGGCGCAAGCGCCACGCGTACATCAGCAGCTTCAAAGGAGCTGGCTGGACGGGCGAGGGCGCGGTGGCGATCGTCTCGCATGAGCACGTTGACCTTCGCCTACACTTTGCACTCTCGGAGTGTGACCACAAGCGCTTCTACATTTGCGGCTCCAAGGACGTTCAAGGCCTGTGTCAGGAGCTGGCGCTTGTTCAGCCCGAGCTCACCGTCGAGTTTGGAGGGCCCCTGCTGTTCGCACAGCGGTCTTATCACGTGCGTGAAAGCCCGCTTGAAGACGTCGACCTGTTTGTCGAAGCCATCAACCACGCAACCTCAAAAGTGGGACTTACATCATGAGCGAGAGCAAGCTGTCTGGAATCAACGAAGTCTACGTAGCGCTCGTTCGTAAGTGCTGCAACGGGCGCTACATCGAGGCCCGAGGACAAGGCTGCTACGAGCTGCCTCAGACCTTCGCGATGGAGCTTCCGCCTGGCGTCGCCGGCGACATCACCCTGCGTGAACGAGGGCTGAACTACATGTTTGGTCTGATCGAGCGCATGAGCTACCTGTCGGGCGTGGGCCATCATCCCCATGTGATCACGAGCTACATGGAGAACTACAGGAACTTCTTGGAGGAAAACCACACCGACATGGGCGCCTACGGGCCCCGCATGAGCTACCAGCTCAACCAGGCCTACCACCTGCTGCGCAAGGACCCAGACACCCGGCAGGCTGTGGTCAATGTGTACAACTACATGCAGGACGGGCACGGCGACAAGCGCAACGAGCCGTGCACCTTGGCGCTGCACTTCCTGCTGCGCGACGGCGCCTTGAACATGACGGCCTACATGCGGAGCAACGACATCTGGTGGGGCTTCCCCTACGACATGGCGGCCTTCGCCTTCTTGCAGCAGGTTATGGCGCACTGGCTCGGTGTGGAGCTTGGCACCTACACGCACGTTGCGACGAGCCTGCACATGTACGAAAGCATGATCCCCACGATCGAGAAGTTCCTGGACGCCCCAGCCGACCCGAGCGGCGGGCTTGCTCTGCCTGAGTGGGATGTGCCATATGACAAGACTTGGGACGCTCTCGACGCGTTCTGGGCACTCGAGGAGCTCACTCGTGTGCACCGCGCGTGCATGATCTCACGAGACTGCGTTGAGACGAAGCTCGCGGGCTCGAAGTTCCTCGAAGCAGCACTGATGGCGATCGCCGACCACTGGTCACAAAAGCGGAGAGCTTGACATGTACAGCACAACACTTGATGTAGGCAAAGCAATCATCATCGACGGCGAGCCCTTGCGCCTGGCGTACGTGACAGGCCCTGTCGCCGTGGTCACCTGGCGACAACAGGAGTATCGCCTGCACGAGGAGGATGCACCCACCGTGCTCGACGAGAACAAGCGCTTGACTGTGCAGCTCTCGCGCCGGGCCTCAACCGAACACCAGGAGGCTCGCATCGGCCTGCACGCACCTGATGATGTGATCTTCTGGAAGCCTTAAACAAAGCACTTTGCCGAGCGGCCCAGGCCGAGTAGCTTGGGCTTCTCGCAGCACCCTTCCTGCAGGGGTCAACCTAAAAGGAGTTTGATATGTAGTGCAAAAGCGCTCAAGGGCATGGCTTGGCGCAACAACATAAGTAAGGCCCGCCACCCACAGTAGAAGTAAAGAGTAAAGTCAAAAGACAAAGTCAAAAGTCAAAAAGACAAAGGAAGTAGAAATGAGCTGGAAAAACCGACGCAAAGGCAGCAAGAACACCAAGACCACCACCAAGAAAACCAAGAGCTCCGGAGGGCTCGGCGGCGGTGGTTCGATCTTCGCCCCCATCGACGAGGTCGACAACAAGCAACAGGCCAACTCGCGCTTCACGGCGGGTGACTACTTGCTGCGCGTCAAGGCGTTGAAGGCGGGCCCGTCGAAGAAGGAGATGGGCATCAACTTCTTCGCGGCCGAGTTCGAGGTTGTGGAGAGCGAGGGCGAGCACGCCCTGGCGCCCGAGACGCCCGTCTCGTGGGCAACGTTGCTGAAGAACAGCTATGCCTTCCGCGACGTCAAGAACCTCGTCGCGGCCATCCTGGACATGCCCGAGGAAGAGATCACCCAGCAGCAGGCTGACGAGGCCATCGAGAACGACGGCGAGGCCCTTGCTGGCGAGCTGGTCATGTGCTCGGCGACCGAGAACAGCCGGGGCTTCATCGACCTCTACTTTGAGCCCGCTGAGTAAGGCTCGTCGGTTGTTGGTTTGATCCGTAAGAGCCGAGCATCTTTGATGGTGCTCGGCTCTTTTTGTTTGACCATAGAAGTGGAGTTTGCTGTGATAGAGTTCACGTTTGACACCGAGACCTACCTGATGAAGAGAGGTCTAAAGGTGCCCAAGATGGTGTGCTTAAGCTACACTGTCGACGAGGGCGATGGTGTAGTGCAAAAGAAAGGTGTGCTTCTGCCTGACGAAGGCTGTGCCCTTTTGCATGAAGTGCTTGATGATGGAGAGACCAAGATCATCGGGCACAACATCTCTTTTGATGTGTGCGTTGTGTGTAGACACGACCCCAGCCTTTTGCCGAAGTTCTTCAAGGCCTATGAATACAACCGAGTGCACGACACGTTGATCCGCGAGAAGCTGATCAACCTGTCGAAAGGCTGGCTCGAGTTTCGGCCTGACCGCACAGGCAAAATGCAGCGCGCGTCGTACAGCCTGGCGCGCCTGGTTGAGTGGCGCATTGGGATTGACATCCAGGCCAGCAAGAGCGGGCCCGACGTGTGGCGAAAGCGCTACGCTGAGCTCGACGGTGTGCCCGTCGACAAGTGGCCTGTCGAGGCGTATGAGTACGCTGAAGACGACCCCTACTACACGCATCAGATCTACCACTTCCAGAAGCAAGAAGAGTGGTGTGAGAAAGGCCAGGTGGCAGGGCCTCAGGGTGTACAGAACGAGCACGAGCAAGTGCGCGCCGACCTGGCGCTGCGTCTGATCAGTGCCTGGGGCCTGCGCACAGATCCTGTCGCAGTGGCCAAGCTGAAGAAGAGCCTGACCGAGGAGGTCGAAGAGCTCAACATCAAGCTCAAGCGCGCGGGGCTGATGCGCAAGAACGGTAGCAAGAACATGACGGCGCTGCGCGAGCGCGTCATCGAGGCCTATGAAGGCCTGGGCAAGACCGTGCCCACCACCGAAAAAGGCTCCATCAAAACATGCAGCACCACGCTCGAAGAGAGTGGAGATGAGCTGCTGATCATGGTGGGAAATGCTGCATCGAGCAACAAGCTCTTGAGCAGCTACATCGGCGAGCTCGAGTGGGGCACGCGTGTGCCGTTGAACCCAAGCTATGATGTGCTCAAAGCCACTGGGCGCACGAGCAGCTACGATCCCAACGTCCAGCAGCTGCCCCGCAAGGGCGGAGTGCGTGAGTGCTTCGTGCCACGAGAAGGCTACGTCTACGCGAACATCGACTATGACACCCTCGAGCTTCGTGTGCTCGCCCAGGTGTGCTTAGAGTGGTTTGGCTGGTCGAACATGGCCGATGCCTTCATGGAGGGCCTGGACCCGCACACTGACATCGCCTCCCAGCTCATGGGCATGCCTTACGAGTACGTCGTCGAAGCGCTCAAGGGCAAGCACGGCGACGAGGCGCTTGCATCGGCCGAGCACTTCCGTGGGCGGCTCGCTAAAGCGCTAAACTTCGGCGTGCCTGGCGGCCTGTCTGCTCGGTCGTTCTGCGGCTTCGCTAAGGGCTATGGTGTGGACGTGACCTTGTACGAGGCCGAGTCACTGATCGAGGTCTACTTTAGCAGGTGGAAAGAGGTGCGACACTACTTCAACAAGATCGACGAGAGCTTTGGGTGGAACGACCGAGCAACCATCGTTCAGCCCTTCAGCCACCGCTACCGCGGAGGGTGCCCGAAGCGAGCAGCCTACAACACCTGCTTCCAGGGCCCTGCCGCTGACGGCGCGAAGGAAGCCGCATGGCTGCTCGCCACCGCGTGCTACGTTGATCGATCAAGCCCCCTGTTTGGTTCACGTGTCGTTGCCTTTGTCCACGATGAATTCATGCTCGAGGTTCGCGAGGAGGTCGCCCACGAGGCTGCCTGCGAGGCTGCTCGCCTGATGCGCGTTGGCATGGAGAAGATCATCAAGGACGTTCCAATCACCTGCGAGCCTGCCCTGATGCGGCGGTGGTACAAGGGTGCAAAGACCGTCTACGACGCGGCCGGGCGCCTGCAGTGCTGGGAGCCCAAGGAGGTGGCAGCGTGAGACCTTACCCAATGCGCCTGATCACACTTGACCCCGGCTTGAGGTGCTGCGGGCTTGCCTACTTTCGCAAAGGCAAGCTCGTGCACGCTGGGTGCGCTGTCAACCCGTACACCGCGAGCACGAAGATCCGCGACGTGCCCGCCTGGCTCGGCGTGGCCGAGAGCTGTCGAGAGCTGATCTACGAGTGGTTGCGAGGTAGCAGGGCCACTCAGATCGTCTATGAGATGCCCACAGTCTACGTGGATGGCTATGCTGATCCGAACGATCTCATGCAGCTAGCGGGCGTTCTAGGCGCCATAGCGGGCATGTTTCCTGAAGTTCCTTGGGAGGGGTTCCTGCCGGCCCAGTGGAAAGGGCAGCTCGACAAGGGGGTGCACCACGCGCGGATCAAGGAGTTTTTCCTTTCACCGCACGAGGTGCGGAAGCTCGAGGTTGACCTGGGGGAGATCAACGCGGGGCTGCAGCACAACGCGCTCGATGCGGTCGGGCTGGGGCTTCACTACCTGAAGCGAGACAGAAGCTGATCAAGCGTTTCGCGAAGCTCCAGCTCGGCGCTTTGCGTGTCAAGGTCGGTGTCGGCCACCTCGATGCAGTCGAGGAGGTGGTCGACGTCGGCCTTCAGCGCCTTGACGAGCTCGGCCGTGGTCGGTTCTGCCGGCTCAGAGCCCCTCAGAGCCGCCAGGGCGCCTTCAGAGATGCAAACCTTTGTCGTAGTATCCCACGGGCCACAGAACTCGTCAGCCTCGCCCTGAGTGGCGCACAGGCCTACAAGGCGGTAGAATTTCTGGTCGTGTGGGTCGAGGGGGAGGGGCGTCATGAGACGGTGCACACCGATCAGCTCAACACCAGGTGCGGCCGCGTGTGTAGGTTCCTCGATGGAGCTTTCCACCGGGGGCGGCTCGGGCCGAGGAGCAGCCGGGCGTCTGTGCCAGGCAGGCTTGCCCGACTTCACGATCTCCATCGCTTTCAGGTTGGCTTGTCTTTTCGACAGGTGGGGCTCGAGCTCGAAGAAGCCTAAGCCCCCGCACTCGGCGCATTGCTTCTTGCGCCAGCCGGGCACATCTTCCACAAAGCTCTCCAAGCAGTGTTGCAGCTTCCTGGCTTCTTCGCGGTCGATCAGGGTTGACATCTCCTTGCCGTCAGGGGTTCGGATGGAGATGTTGCGGACGTTTGAGGGGAGCTCGTCGAGAGCTTTAAACAACAGACGAGACAGCTCGAAGCGTGAAGTAACGTAGGGTGCTTTTGCCATGACTTGTTTACTCCTTCAACAGGGACTTAGCGCAGCGGGCACAGTGGGCGGCGCGGTTTGGTTGCTTGTTCAAGCTTGGGCGACCTGCCGGGAACAGGATGTGCCCAAGCATAGGCACGACGTCGAGCGCTTCCTCCTTCCAGTCGTAGATCACCGAGACAGCGAACTCGGCGAAGACCAGGTTGAGCATGCAGTCGCCTTCCTCATCAAGCAGGCGCAGTCGCCAGCCCGTGGAGATGTCGAGCGGAGTGCAGTTCGTTCGTACCCACTCGGCCATCGCCTTTTCGGCGACAGCCTGGATGGCGACGATACGGTCACGGCCAACGGGATATTCGATGTCGCCGAACTTCTCGAGGATGGCCTCGAAAAGGTACATCTGCAGATCTTCAAACATGGATGAACTCCTTGATGGTTTCGACCAGCTCGTCGAGGCTGACCTCCTGTCCGTTCCACAGGTAGGTCTTCGCGGCTCGCGTGCCGTCCTCCCTTTCTTCGTTGATGATGGCGAGTGTGGCAAAAGGGATTGACCCTTTCTTGACGCGAGCACTGATCTCAACGATCAGCTCGTCGTGCACTTGCTCCATCGAGACCACGTCGGCCATCGACAGACCCAGGATAGTCGCTGTGTCTTGGCTGGTGAGCTGAAAGACGAGCTCGTCGCGGAGCTTATCGAGCGCCTGGGCGCAGGTCTCGTCTTCGGTGCTGAGGGCTTGCTTGAGCTTGCTGGTGAGTTTTTCTGACATGTCCATCTCCTTGGGATGTCGTTATGTGGTGGAGGCAATCTACATCCACACCATGTGCTTGTCCAGCACTTTGTTCATGTGCCGGCGCCCGTTGCCAGGCGCCGGCTTTCGGTTCACTCGCCTTCGACGGCCTCGACCATCTCGATGGTGACCGAGGGGTGGAGCATGTAGCAGCCACGCGTGGCGTTCACGATGATGCCCTTGAGCCCCATGTCGCGGAGCTGAAAGATGGCCTCGTAGACCCGGCGCTTCGTGGTGTCGGTCTCTTTGGTTTTCGGCCACCCGGCCTGCAGCAGCTCAGACACGGTCAGCTCGCCGCCAGGACCGGCCTCGACGAACGCCTGCAGCATCGAGCGCAGGTTCGTGCGGCGAGTGATGTCCACGCCCTCAGAGCCCGCCTCAAAGGTGCTGAAGTCATCGAGCACGACCAGCTCGGTCGCGGTCAGCTTGGGCAGCTCGCGGGTCTTCTTGGGAGCCTTGAGCTTCTTCTCGGCCTTGGGCGCCTTGGCCTTCTTGGTCGCCTTGGCCTTCTTGACTTTCTTGGCCTTCTTGGCCTTCTTGGCCTTGGGCGCCGGCAGCTCCTGCTGCTCTTCGGGCTCGTCGGCCTGCTCGGCCTCATACTCGCCGCTCTCGACGAGCTTCTTGGCCTTGTACACGGCGCGGGCGATCGTGCTCTTCTTGATGCCCTTGACCTTCTTCTGGACGAGCTCGACGAGCTCGGCGGTGGGGGTGTCGATGTCGTTGGCGAGCACAGGGGCGACGATGTCGATGGTCTGCTGGGTTGCGCTGCTCATTTTGTCTCTCCGGTGTTTGTGCGGGCGGCCATCCGTCCGCTTGATGTTTGTGAAAATACTCTTGGTTGGTGGAACTGTCCACACGTTATTTCAAAGATGTCACTCGACAACCACAAAGTCACACGTGGGCCAGACTTCTCCGAGCTCGTCCTTGAAGAAGAAGCCGTTGTCAGACACCCAGGTGACTGTTGACGTCTCGCCGTTGATCACCCACCTGCTCTTGACTTTATCGCCGACTTTCATTTTCCATCTCCTTGGATTTGGCCCGGCGCCACTCGCCGGGCATGGTGACAATCTACACCCGCACCATGCAGGTGTCCAGCACTTTGTCAAATTATTTCAGGAGGAAAAACCATTGGTCACCAGGGCACCCGGGCTGCTGCCAGGCGTAGACCTTGCCGGCAGGTTTTTCGTCAAGTGCACTGTAGAACGCCTCAAGCGCCTCGACGGTCAACGTTCCGGCAGCGCAGGCCATAAGATAGCCTGACAGCCCGAGCTCACTGTCGAGCACTCTGGCGAGCTCAGGCTTGAGCTTTTTGATGCGCCCGTGCTCGAGGTCGCTCACCCAGCCTGCTGTGCGGTCGACCGAGTACGCGAGTGCTTTGAGGGGCAGGTCTGCTGCTTTCCTGGCGCGACGAACAACCTTGCCCACGGCCTCGACTGGCGGCAGTTCAATGACCTCGGTCTTGCGAGCGAGCTTCACGTCGAGCTTCGCATCTTCGAAGGCCTCCCAAACGTTGTCGCCTTTTCCGGTTTTGATGTTCATGGTTCCACTCCTTGGGGTTCGGCCGGCGCCAGTCGCCGTGGCCATGGTGAGAAGCTACACTCACACCATGAGCTTGTCCAGCACTTTGTTCATTTTTCTTTGATGCGTTTTTCAATCGCCCAGGCGCCCCGCGTTCCACGCACGCTCTCACCTCCGAGCCGTCGGAACCAGTGGAACTCAAGTGGGCTGAGGTCTTCCTTGAGCTCGGCGGGTGCGTAGACACACAGGTAGCAGTGCGCCGCCAGGGCGGGGTCTGCGAGCATTCGCGCCGGCGAGTTCGAGGCTTCTGCCAGGATGTGTCGCGGGTCCTTGGGCTCGTCAGGTAGGCGCGCAACGGTCCGATGCTTTCTGCTCGTCTGGTAATAGCCCTGCTCGATCAAGCTGGCCGCTCTCTCTATTGCCAGGTGTATCTGCTCGCCGGTGAAGTCTTTTGCGAAGTCTATCGACATGCCCATCTCCTTGGGTTGATTGCCGTGGTGGGAGGGCTAAGCTACCCTCCCACGTTCAAGCTGTCCAGCTGTTACTTGCGGCGGGGGTCGGTCACCACGATGCGGGTCTCGTCCTTCTCGCTGTTGTACACAGCGAAGAGCATCAGCGGGTCATAGCCCGGCTTGGCGTAGTAGCCAGTGGGGTGCTCTCGGTTGCGCGAGGGGCGGTCGGGCGCCGGGTCCTTTTCCCAGGACGGCAGGCTCAAGACGGCGGGGCGAGCGTCGCCATCAAGATCGACCATGATCTCGCCGTTGGTCCCGAGCTGCATGTCTTGTTCGAGGATTGCAGCATCGAGCTTGTGGAAGTAGTTTTCGATGTCCATGTCCATCTCCTTGGGTTGTTCACTGGAGGGCCATTCCCGTCCAGTGAAGGCATCATCTCAGAGCACCATGCGCTTGCAAAGCACTTTTTGATGTTTTTTGCAAAATAGTTTTGGTGCGTGAGCTCCTGAGGCATCTCCAGACGAGCAAGGCCAAGGCGCCGCACCCAGCTGCTGCTCACTTCACTCGAAAATAGCCTTTGTCTGCGATGTGAGCATCAATCTCTGCTCGAGTGCCAGTGGCCACAACACCACCGCTAGAGTAGCGGAGGGCGTAAACGTGAGTTTCAGGACGATCTTTGTAAACACCCAAGCTCGGCCAGTGTTCAATGGAGCGTCTGACAACAAGGTCTGCGTTGAGCGGCGCGTTGGTTTTTACTTTGAATTTCATGTCCATCTCCTTGGGTTTTGCTGGAGGGCTGTTCCCGTCCAGTGAAGACATCATCTCAGAGCACCATGTGTTTGCAAAGCACTTTTTGGTGTTTTTTGCAAAATAGTTTGGCGAGGCCGTAGCCACGCCAAACTCAGCAGCAGGCTTTACCGATACACGCACCAGCCTCGGCGGATAACCCACAGGACGAGCTCGCCAGTCTTGAACTTGAACGCGACAGAGCCGCCGCCCTCGATTTGCGAGATGCGGTCGCTCTCAGTGATGTCCAGCAGCTCGGCGAGTTCCTGGCGAGCAAACGCGGCATCGACCTTCTCGGCACCGAGCGCGTTGGCGAGAGCGTGTGCCGGCGTGTAGTTAGCTTCGTTGGAGGCCTTGATCTTTTCGATGATGTTCGTCATTTTCCATCTCCTTGGGTTTTGCTGGAGGGCTGTTCCCGTCCAGTGAAGACATCATCTCAGAGCACCATGCGTTTGCAAAGCACTTTTTGGTGTTTTTTGCAAAATAGTTTTGGTGCGTGAGAGCTCCTGAGACGCCTCCAGACGAGCCAGACCAAGACACCATGCTTTGGGGTATCACGCTTCTTAGAACAAACTCCAGAGAGTGAACATCTGGTGCCACCAGGCCCGGCTTTTGGCCGGGCCTGGTGAGCTACATCAAGCCTTCTTGTCAATCTCGGCAATCACAGCGTCGCGCTGCTTTTTGAGAGTGCCAACCATGCTCGAGATCTCCGAAACGAGGCGAGCATACTCCTTCACCCCTTCGGGGGCCTCCATCTCGAGCTCGCACAAGCGCAGCATCATCTTGCGCGAGTGATCCATGCTGCCCAACGCAGCTTCAATGTACACCAATTGCCGACGATAGTTTCCAGTGTCCATCTTTCCATCTCCTTGGGTTGCTGTTCACTGGAGGGCCATTCCCGTCCAGTGAAGACATCATCTCAGAGCATCATGCGTTTGCAAAGCACTTTTTGATGTTTTTTGAAAAATAGTTTTGGTGCGTGAGAGCTCCTGAGACGCCTCCAGACGAGCCCGACCTACACACCATGCTTTGGGGTATCAC
Source organism: Phycisphaerales bacterium JB052 (assembly GCA_043100965.1). Lineage (GTDB taxonomy): Bacteria > Planctomycetota > Phycisphaerae > Phycisphaerales > UBA1924 > UBA1924. Next base: position 29,352 of record JBICHR010000006.1, read on the forward strand.
GCACCAAATCTTCAATGCAATATGGTGTGCCTAAGGCACTACCAGGCCCGGCTTTTGGCCGGGCCTGGCGAGCTACATCAGACGATGTCCACCTTCAAAAAACTTCCGTTCGGGTGGAGCTCGTCGAAGATGCGAATGAGCACGGCATAGCGAGCTGGCGTGAACTCCCGATGAAGCGGGGCGTGCCAGACAAACTCGCGCGAGCGGCCCAGTATCTCATCGGGCAGCTCGGCGTCCGGAGCCCCTTGCTGAAGCGCATCGCTTCGCACGAGGGCGTCCAGAATGTCGGGGTTGCCGAATGCGCCTCGAGTGCTCTCTCGGCTGACCCCGGCGGCAATCAGCGCCGCTTCGAACGATTCCACTTTCATTTTCCATCTCCTTGGGTTGATGTTCACTGGAGGGCCATTCCCGTCCAGTGAGAGCATCATCTCAGAGCACCATGCGTTTGCAAAGCACTTTTTGATGTTTTTTGCAAAATAGTTTTGGTGCGTGAGAGCTCCTTAGACGCCTCCAGACAGGCCGGGCAAAGACACCATGCTTTGGGGTATCACGCTTCTTAGAACAAACTCCAGAGAGTGAACATCTGGTGCCACCAGGCCCGGCTTTTGGCCGGGCCTGGCGAGCTACATCAGACGATGTCTACCACCAAAAAGAAGCCGGCCTCATACATCGGATGGCCGGGATCTTCCACACGAATCAGCGCGACGTGCTTAGACGAGTAGGCGAGCCGTGCCGAGTAGAGCACTGAGTTGTCTCGGCCGTTGAAGCTGCAATAGCTGTAGACACCCTTCGGAAGACCTTTTTGAAGGGTATCTCGAACGATCGTCGCATCCAGCAACGCGCAGTCTCCATTGAGATCATGGAGATCTTCTTTGAAGCCGGGGAAGCGCGTAAGCGCTTCGATGAATGTTGCCAAGTTGTTCATTTTTCCATCTCCTTGGGTTGATGTTCACTGGAGGGCCATTCCCGTCCAGTGAAGACATCATCTCAGAGCACCATGTGTTTGCAAAGCACTTTTTGATGTTTTTTGCAAAATAGTTTTGGTGCGTGAGAGCTCCTGAGACGCCTCCAGACGAGCCCGACCTACACACCATGCTTTGGGGTATCACGCTTCTTAGAACAAACTCCAGAGAGTGGACGCTAAGCCAACCACAGTTCCTGTTTGGAGCGTGCACACCATGCCCTCAAAGGGGGCCCTTTTGAAAACTATTTTTCAAAAAACATCAAAAAGTGCTTTGCAAACGCATGATGCTCTGAGATGATGTCTTCACTGGACGGGAATGGCCCTCCAGTGAACAGCAACCCAAGGAGATGGAAAATGCACAGCTACGAGGCAGCTTCGAAAGGCTTTGCGGACGGCCGAAACGCCGCCCGCAACGAGGAGCTTTATCGCTCCAGTGAGGCCTATGCCGACGGCTACGAGCTCGGCAACGCGGTTCGTCTAGCATGGCCGCAAGGGATGGAGTGGGAAGTGTTCGGCGCCGCCGAAGGCTTGGAAGGCGAGTTGACGAGTAAGTTGGTTCCGTTCATCGTCTACATGGAGCTTCATGAACGGAGCGCGTACATCCGGTTGAAGTCCGGCGGGCGCCTTATTCGCGACCAGCGTCTTGGCTCGTCAAAGTCGCGCTACGACGCCGCTCGCTTCCTCCTCGCCGAAGCCCGCATTGAGCTCCAGTCGGAGCTGGCAACGCTGGCCAGCGTGTTGGACAAGTAAGCCACTGTCGGGCCCGGCCAAAAGCCGGGCCCGATGGCACCAGATATTCACTCTCTGGAGTTTGTTCTAAGAAGCGTGATACCCCAAAGCATGGTGTGTAGGTCAGGCTCGTCTGGAGGCGTCTAAGGAGCTCTCACACACCAAAACTATTTTGCAAAAAACACCAAAAAGTGCTTTGCAAACGCATGATGCTCTGAGATGATGTCTTCACTGGACGGGAATGGCCCTCCAGTGAACATCAACCCAAGGAGATGGAAAAATGAAAGTAGAGAAACTTGGAACCATGCTGAAGCGAGAAGTTGGCATGAAAGCCAACGAGCTGGACAAGCTCAGCAGAAGTATGCTCGTCAAAGTCGGCACGCTTCGAGGCGATGTCCCCGCTGATGTCCAGTGTGTCTCGGAGGATTCCTTCGGGCGCCCGATGCGAGTTCTGTGGGTGGCCGAGCTCGCCGACCCCCGATGGAAGTTTTCAAAATATGCCGTCGTCGTGACGGTTGATGGTGAGATTAGCGTGACGACGCGCTAAAGCTCGCTGCTGGGTCCGGTCAAAAGCCGGGCCCAGTGGTGTCTTAGGCGCGCCATATCACACTGGAACTTTGGTGCGTGATACCCCAAAGCATGGCGTGTAGGTCGGGCTCGTCTGGAGGCGTCTAAGGAGCTCTCACGCACCAAAACTATTTTGCAAAAAACATCAAAAAGTGCTTTGCAAACACATGGTGCTCTGAGATGATGTCTTCACTGGACGGGAATGGCCCTCCAGTGAACAACCCAAGGAGATGGAAAATGAAAAAGTGCACCGAAGAAAACATGGCGACGTTTGGCGAGCTGCTGGCCGAGCGGGGCTACAGCGAGGCGTTCATCCAGAAGCACGAGGCAACCTGCTCCATCAAGGTCGCTCGCGACACTGCTAAGATGCTCATGAACGACGACGGTAGCCTGTTTGTTCACGCTGGTCGGATGGAAGTGCTCTTTGCTGCGAACGTCGTTGCCAACTACGATGGCCGCGATTGCGTGTCCCACATCCACGCCTGTGTGGCCATAGATCGCTCCGACGACGATCCACTGCATAGGGCCAAGCTGGTCGTCACGATGTTCTAAGAACGCGTCTGAGGCGTTTGGTGCTAGAGTGCTCCAGACGCCTCGAGGCGCGTTCGAGCCTTGGTGCGTGATACCCCTAAGCATTCAATCTCGGCCTGGCCGCGTCTGGTGCATCTAGGCGAGCTGAGCATGGTGTTTTGGCCAGACCCACGAGAAATAAAAAAAGCCCCACTGGCCAGGCGGCGGCCAGTGGGGCTTTTCTCATTTCATCACAAAAAACATCAACACTGCTCCAAGCACGAAGCATGTCGACCCTACGCCTACCGCAAAGGCGTGGCCGACGGCCGGGGCGCTTGAACTAGCGTTGAGCCGCTGGTGCCGCTCGAGGGCGAGCTCGGCGGCGATGCGACGATCGCGCTCGAGGCGGTAGCCGCTGTCGAGCGTGTTGAGCGCGTCGACCGTGATCAGCAGGCAGGGAGGCTTGAGCTCGAAAGCAAGACACAGCGTGTCGGGCGGTGCGGCGATGTCTTCAGTCGCCGCCGTCTCCTCCTCGACGCTCGGCCCGCTCTCTGCGAAGGCCGTCAATGGAGCGCTGTGCACGATCAATAGTCCCATCAGGGTCAGCCAGGCGCTGATCAAAGCGCGCATCAGCCTGCTGGACATCCTCGGTATGGTCTTCATCGATGTCTCTCCTTAGTTTGCGGTAGTGAGCACTGGTCGTCGTCCTGTGTAGTCCGAGCAGGGCGAGGACAAGACCAACTATGATGATGATACTTTCAACTGTCATTTTACTCCTCAAGGGCTTCGAGGCGTCTGAGCAAAGCCTCCTTCTCCTCGTGCATAATGTCCAGCTGAGTCTGTAAGATGCGGTTTTGCTGCTCAAGTGCGGCATTCTGCTTGCGGAGCTCGTCGACGAGCCCCTGAGCAGAGATTAGCTCACCTTGGCGGCTCGAGGCCATCTCGCGCCAGTGGTCTCGGTCACGACGCATGTCGTCAAGGAACCCAGCCTTTTCCTGGCGTTGTTCACTGTCGCGCTTGAAGTAGTTTGACCACAGCCAAAAAGTGATGGACGCGATGGCGGTGACTGCTCCGCCTCCGAGCCAAGGCGTCATCTGATCAACCAAACTTTGCTCCATGGAGCCCTCTTAGTCCTTATCCAACAGTTTTAGCACCGTTTCCTTGTTTCGAACATTTACATAACCGTAAGCGGCCGGGAGCGCCAGCAAAAAGCCCGAGATCTCCCAGGTGAACTTGCCGAGCCAGGCGAGCACAATGGCAGCGACAAACGAGAGTGCAAAGACAAGGAGCTTACGACTTTTCCACTTACCTTTCTGAAGATCCATTTTTATCCTTTTGTGATGGAGTCAACGCTTGTGCCTACAGCGGCAGCAGCGATGGCATCTGTTGCATGAAGTGCTGATGTAGAAAGGGGTCCACCTGGTGCACATACTGCAGTGGAGAGGTTTGTGTTTAGAGCTTCAACGAGTCCAGCAAGATCGCTGACCTGTTTAAGCAGGTTGACAGTCTGAGTGCCAAGTGCGATCTTACCCTGACTGTCAATCGTGAGCCCGCCGCCCGCCGTCTTGATCTCCACTGAGCCATCCTCGCCAGGCGATATGTCGACATCGTTCGAGCCAACTTTGATGCGCACCGACTTGGTCGCACCCAGCTCGACGACGCCCTCGTGTTGCTGGAGGTCTGCGCGCAGCCAAACAGTCATGCCCTCAGGAGCGTTCTGATCGTCCGAGACGACGCCGACGTAGGCAGGGAACTCAGGCATCGCGTCTTGGCTGACGATGGCCAGACGGGCGCCCTCAGGCGGCACGACGTCCAGGATGGGGTTGTCGATGCGTCGAACGAAGGGCAGTGAAGCTCCCCACTCGGCATCAGCCGACACCCGTCGGAACGTTCGCGCCGCGCCAGCCTTGGCATGGTAAAAGCCAAAGCTGAACATTCCGACGACGTCTCGCACGGCATTTTTTACTTGGTTTAGTAGCATGGCACCAACGGCATGTGGGGGTAGGGTGTGATGACCTGGACGCCTAGGCCTGTGCGCCTCCAGACCTTGGGAGGCTTGTTGTAAGGCTTAAGCACGGTAACACGCCCGAGATTGTTTCTCAAACCATGGACAAAAAGGTGCTGGCCATCACACATGAGCTCTTGTGTGTTGTAGTCCAGCTGCTGGGGGTCGTTGTAGAAGTCAAGGTCGACGAGCTCCCAGGCGGACAGTGTTTTGTTGTTGCCTAAGGTCTCAGCGGTTGGAGGCTCGCCTGTGCGCAGCCTTACCTGGGTATTGCGAGACATGATCTTGTCCCCGTAGACGCAAAGACCACACGTGGCGAGAGTATCACCTCCACCGCTCAGAGTGGCCTCACGCTTAGGGCTTGAAACACCGGTGCCGGTCCTGATGTAGACAACATAAGCTGTGTTGCCTGCACCATCGTTGATGAAGCAATAGATGCTTTCTTCGTCCATCACGTAGCGCCCAGAGGCCGCATCAGGGTCACCCGGCTCTAAGACGATGTTGAAGTCTGCCTTGTAGGTGCCAGTCGATGGAGTTGTAAAGCTGAATGTGCTTTCTCCACCCGACAGGTCATGTGCGGGCATGAACGCAATGTGGTCAAGGGGGCCGCCTCCATTGACATCAGACACAGCAAGCACGTGTCGACCATCGCAGGCCAGGGGGCGCCAGTTCACACCAGGGCCTGTGCTGTCAATGACGTTGCCGTCGAAGTCGATGGCAATCAGCGAGACGCCGTTGTGCGAAGGGTCGTCGAGCAGGTCGTTGAGCCCGAGGATGATCCTGTCTTGGAGCATAAATGCTGAGTGTACGCTGTGAAGCTGCACAGCTGCACTTCCACTCAAAGAGTCGAACTGTTTGACCGTGATAGGCTGAGCTCCTTGTGCAAAGCTGTCGTAGATCACCACGCGCAGGTTATTCAGACCATTTCCGTCGTGATGTAACACGCACCAGTGAGTTCCATTGGTCAGCACGCGCGCCCGCTTGATGAAGTTGACGTCTGTGGAATTATAGCTGTCAGACGAAGTGTAGCCCGACACGTTGATGTTGTGCAGAAAGTTGCCTGTGGGTTGCAAGTCCTTGATCGAGCTAAGAATGCTTACCCTAAGCTGTGTGGAGAAGTTTGTTGACAGGATCATAAGATGTTCACCATCTGAGGCCATGTCAACGAACTCGTCGAGGCTGTAGCTGAGAGTAGCTGTCTGGAAAGCTGCCTGGCGATCACCGAACTCATGTGCTGAATCAATCACACACAGCTCGCCAGGCGAAAGCTGCTCGATGGCGTCTTGGATGCTGCCAAACGTAGGCAACATAGAGTTGAGGAAGTTCGCCGAGACAGGCGTGATTCCGTCAGTGAAGTCTGTTTCTCCGACTTGGGCGGGGCTGAAGTGGTTTTTGTTCAAAGTCATGGGGTCATCTCCACTACGTCATAAGTATCAAAGCCAGGCACTACGGGGTGGAGCAACCTTCTCAGGTTTTGTTCATCGGTGCCAGGCGGCACGTGCACCTCAAAGTGCCAGGCATTCTCGCCAGGACCTGCCGGGTCACTTGCCACATTGAACCCTGCGACAAAGACCACTTGGTTGGTGCGCACAACCTCGGCCTCGATCCCTGCCACCGCTTTGAGATAAACCTCGATTCCGCCAGGGGTTCCTTTGTGCGGCCAGGCCGAGAAAGCTGCCGAGATCACAGCCCGGCGCTGGGTGTCTGTGGGTGGCAGAACGGGCAAGGCCACAACCTGGGCAAGCCAGGGGAGCCAGGCGGCGGGCGCCGACCAGGGATCGAAGTAGATGTGCAGAGCGCTCGCCGTGGCTCGCCACTGGTCGAGGGGACGTCCGACAGCCTCGGCGAGGCCACGCATAACGCGCGAAAGACCCCACCGCCTGGGCAGCAGGTCGAGTAGCTTTGTTGCCATCACAACTCCACGATTGAAGGGTTGTAGCTCGTGTCGTACTGCATCAAGCCATAGTTGGGGCTCGAGGGCTCGAGCTGATTGAGCACACCAGGTGTCACAGGGCTCCACGTCTGGCCATAGTCGTTCGACCACTGAGCGTAGATCCTGCCCACGCGCACGACGCCTTCGAGGTCACCCAGGGCGACCACGAGCTGGTTGGCATACAGGTTCCGGCCCCATGGCCAGCCAGGGTGCTCGACGGTGTAGCCATCAGGTGCGTAGATGTGATCTGCTGTAATGGCCTCAGCAAGGCGTTGATGCACGGCTGTGAGCATCGCGAGGATCGAGGGCGCGTCGTCTTCGAGCTCCAGCTCAACTTTGGTGATCCTCACCAGTGTCGTCGGGGGCTCGAGTATAGTGACGGCGACACTTGCCAGGGTGCGGCTCTCGAGCTCTGCTTTCACTGCCTGGACGAGCGTGTTGTTGGGAGCCTCGTTCAACGTGTCATTGAGGATGTGCACAACGGCGGCCCCGGGGCTCACGAAGGCGATGGCCCTGCGCACACCCGCCACCGTCTCCGCATGCAGTTGAAAGTCCTCGTCGGTGATGGCGCGCTCACCAGCCCGGATGGCGAGAGGTGCGCGTGCCTCAAGCGCTGCGATCGGCTCCTCGTCAAGCCCGCCAGCTGCCGAGGCAGGGTTATTCACGCTCTCTAGGGCGCTCAGAGGCTCGTCTAGCAGCTTGAGCGTGTTTGCGCCCACGTTTGCCCGCGCGCCGGGCTCGAGTGCCTCAGCGTTGACCTCGAGCGTTTTCTCGCCGACCTGGAAGGTGAGGTCTTCCACGGTCGCGAACTTGATCGCCTCCACACCCGTCGACGTCTTCACGATCGTGCCTGCCGGGATGGTGTAGATCGTAGTCGTGCTGGTGCGCGTGAACTCAAGTGTAACCATGGAGCTCTCGGCGGGCTTGGGCTGGAGGCCAAGCAGGTTCAGCATGGCCAGCTGGAGCTTGTAAGGCACCTGTGCCAGCATGTACAAAACCACGCCGTACATGGCGCCCACCGCCTCGATGAGTTTGACCTCGGGCGCTGAGGCGTTTCGGTCGCTGAGCTCGGCCGGCAAGCTGTCGATGACATCAGCCACGACCTCCGATTCATCACGGGGGTCGAGCTGGGGCAGTTCGATGGGTGACATCAGAGCATCCTTGTGTGACAGCCCCCACCTGGCACAGGCGGGAAGGGCAGTAAAATGAGACTATTGCTTGTCGAGGCGTAGCTTGGCGGGTGTGCCAAGGTGTGTGTTTGTGCCAGCCTGTGCCAAGGGGGGGCTGGCACAGGCTTTTCCCTTACGGGCACTGGCCGAGAGAGCACCAGAGCATATGCTGTGCCAGGGGGGCAGGGGAACTGTTACTTATATAAAAAAAGAAAATAAAACGAGAAGTCTTTTTTTCTTTCCCTATATAACCTTTCCTTACCCCCTGGCACAGAAGAAGGAAGAAGGCTCTCTCGTCCAGCGCTGGCCTACGAAAAAGCTGTGCCAGCCCCCCTTGGCACAGGAGTGGCCAAAAACGAGGGGCTAAAAGTGCACGAGGGCGTGATAGGCGCTGGGCGAGGCGGGTGTGCCAGGGGGGGACCTGGCACAGCCCTGGCACAAAGTGCCACTATGCTCGCCGGTAGACGGGGAAAACCCGGTTGAGCTTGGTGTTGGAGTCGATGGGTGTGATGGCGACTTCAACATAGATGGTGTTGTTGGCTGCGTCGAAAGCCTTGATCGTCACCTCGATCTTACCAGCTCGGGGTTCTGCATACTCGATCGCGTTGGCAATCTCCCAGCCTATCAACTCCGCATCTTGCATGGGGTCATACACATCAATCTTGATGCCATATAAGGGATCGAGAGGGCACGTTCCTTTCTCCGTGTCCAGCACAGATGCGACGCCCTCCATGATCTTCTCGTCGCCACTCGTGATCACCAAGCGACCTGCTTGATCCACGGTGAGTGGGTAGGCAAAGCCTTGACCAAAAAAAGATGTCATTCCGAGCCTCCGTTATAGATGCTGATCGAGGTGTGACCTTGCACAAGGTCATGGCTGACCGAGCGCACATTCCAGAAGCCACTGAAGCGAGGGCCGAAGCCCCTGAGCTCGGCCATGCCATCAACGTCGATCTCCGGGTAGGCTCGATCGAGTGGGATGTTGCCCTTGAAGAGCTCCTTGGCGCGAGCCTGCGCTCGCTGTGCTCGCTGCGCAGCCTGGCTCGAGTAGGACGGTGAATCCTCGTTCTGCAGGGTCAAGCCTGTGCGCTCAAGCTGCACGATGCGCTCGGCCGCGTCAGTGTCGAAGCCTGCCTCGAAGGTGCGATCTCCACCAAGGTCTTGCACATTAGGTGTGGTGCTTCTTGTGAGCTCATCGATAGTGAACGAGAAGCCATTGCGCACGTTCACACCGAACTCAACCACGATGACCTGTGCACTGTCGTCTGATGCACCCACCTCCTTGACGAACAAGGTGCCATTGCGCTCGTAGAGCCTGCAGCCTGCAGCCTCGACGATGCGCTGTGCCGTGTCCCAGTCTGATTCACCGTGCTGCAACACCGAGGCGAAGGTGAGGTCGTTGAGCTGGGGTGCCTGCGAGAGATCGACGCTAAGGCCATTCTCGCCGGCCAGCTTCTCGACCAAGGCCGCTGCTGACATCTGCCCGAGTGATCTCGCCTTGGGCTGGCGCCGCATGCCCTTGGCCTGGTCGGTGGCGTAGAGCTCGACCCTGCCAGGCAGACCACCCGGACGGATGCTTGCCAGGAAGCCGTGGAAGACCTTGGTGAGCGTTGGTCCGTAGCCAAACCACACCTCGAAAGGAGTGCGGCTTTTTTTGTAGGGCAGTGGGATAGCGTTGGCGACCTCAAGTCTTGGGTCTGCCAGGACCACTCGAGCGCTGCTCGCTGCGTCACCTTCTTCGAGGCTTACGATGCCAGACAAGATGGCATTCTCATCAGTGTCTGTCGCCCAAGTGTAGTCACCCACACGAACCACCGCTATGGTCTTTTTGTTCATTGTGCTGTGCCTAGTTCAATGAGTGGAACGGTGACCTCCGTGTTGGCGTGCTGGCCAGTGATGACGATCGGCACGTCATGCTGCAACCAAAGGGCCAACCACTGGTCGAGATCGCGCTCAAGTCCGAGCTCTATCCAGCTCGTCTTGTTCGCGTTGTGCAGGAACATCTTTAGCGGCCCCGTGGCTGGGCTCCTCAGATCGTCCTCAGTGATCAGCACGGCCTCGCCTGGATCTTCACCCTCAGGCGCAAACGAGATGTGCCAGGAGTCTTCTGAGACGTCCTCGATGTGAATGTAGGCAAGCCCGGCGAGGTCTGAGCTCGCCGAGTGTACTGTCAAAGGGTCAAGACCAAAGTCGGCGAGCAGTTCAGTGTAGCCGACCTCGCCGTGCTCAAAGCGCCTGAGGTCAAAGGGGTCGGTAGCCCCCGAAGATTCAACGACACTCCTCCACAGGCGCCACTCACCTGCTGCTCGGTGTGCCAACAAGAACGGGGTCTCGTACCTGCCACCGTACAGGGGCAAGCGCTTGCGCCTGGGTTCCTGGGCGAGGCTACGGCCGTGCACGTCAAAAGGGCTTCTGCTCATAGTTTGTCTCAGTCAGGGTTAGCCACAAAGGTGATCTGCACTTCTGCCGTGATGGCGTAGCCGTCTTTTGTCGTCCTGATACGGTTGATCTTGGTGTGGTCGATGTAGCCTCGAAAGCTCTTGATGCCCATCAACACATCAACCCGGGTGGGGCGCTGTGTGCGGTCGGTGGGACGCTCAGCCCAGTTTTCGAGTGTGGTGCAGATGCGCTCCACCTCGAGCAGGGCAGCGGTGTCCACTGTGACCACACCCTCCGAGGAGATCTCAGCCACATTCTGGGTGGTCAGGATGTGACTATAAGTCAAGCGCCTGGCGTTGTTTCCAACCCAGTCGGCCTTGTCTCGCCAGGCCCCAGCAGTTCCACGTTCTGACCACTGGGGCCTGGTGTCGATGGTGTAGCTCTCAGGGTTGTAAGGCAACGTCAAGGGATCTTCGCCCTCGATGTCAAGCGGCACGATCGTCATGCGGTAGCGCATGCCATCGTTAGTGATTGGTAGCTCACTGTGCACGATCTTTTCAGCCATCACTGTGTCCTCAGTCGGTCTTCTCGAAAGATGTCATCGAGCATGCCTCGGACCTCGTCGCGCATCTCGTCAACTGCACCACGAACACCGTCAGCATCACCGACGTTGCCGTAGAAGTTCACTTCGAGCTTGTCAAGGCCCCTGGGTGTAGCGCTTTGGGCAGCGTTGAGCTGCTGTGCTCGGCGCTCAGCGTCAGCCACCAGGTTCTTCAACGAGTCTGACATCTCAATCAGCTTGTCAAGTTCACCTGTGCTTTGCAGCTCATCCATAAGAGCTTGATCACGCACCGAGCCGTCGGAGGTGTAAAGCTTGCTCGCCAGCTCGTCAAGCTGCTGTGACTGCCTGGCAATGTCTTCGTTCTGAAGGACCACATCCCGGCCACCACGAAAGCTCATGCCCTCCGAGATCGACTTGCCCTCGGCGAAGTCAACTGCAATGCCCGCTGACCTGAAGGTCTCGTTCAAGATCTCCTTGATGCGGAGCTGGTCAGCTGTGCCCTCATAGACCTGATCGCCCCCTCCTAAGATCTGCTCGACGTAGCCTCGACCGAGCCCGCTCATGCCACCGCCCAGGAAGGTCGCGGCCTTGCGAGCCGCCTCACGGGTCTCTCGCTCGCTGCGTTCTGCTGCGCTCTCGGCCGCCTGGGCGGCTTCTCGCTCACTTCTGCGACGCTCGGCTGCCTGGCGCTGCTCGAGCGCAGCCTGCTCGCGAGCGTCAGCCTCAGCGAACATCCCGGCCTTGCCTCGCGAAGTGCCTTGCAGCACTGCGTTGAGGGTGTAGGCCGAGCCACCGATCAGGGCAGCAAGACCTGCTGTGGCCGCAAGAGCCGTGCCGCCCGCAGCCATGCCCGCTGTGCTGATGGCTTTTCCACCTGCAGAAGCACCCACACCACCCGTTGCTCGCTTCAGAAAGCCCTCGCCGACGCCGCCCACAGCCCCGCCGATCTCGTCTGCATTCACAACGTAGACAGGCTGTGCTCCAGACAAGGCAGATGTGGCCCCACCGACCACATCGTCGATGACGTCCCCTGCGAGCATCTTGGGCATCCCACCTTGGAGGGTCTTTTGACCAAAACGCACTCCGCCCCTGATAAGCGCGCCGGCGCCCGTAGTAAGCGCTCCACCTGTGAGCTTGTTTGCAACAAAAGCTCCGCCTGCCAGCTTCAGCAAGGTCTCATTCTCGCTGATGAACTCACGCATCGACACAACGGCGCTCGGCACATGGCGCGCGATGTCGACCGCCTTCTCAGCTGCCTGGGTAAGCACACCCGCCATGGCCTTGATGTCTTCACGAAACTGCGGATCAGCTTCGAGGCTGTCAATCGCCTCCTGCATCCTGGGAAGTGCGTCGTTGATGATGGGGTAAGCGTCCTCGCCAATGGACAAGAACAGGTCCGAGACGCGTGAACGGACGTGTGCAAGCTGGCCTGCAATGGTGCCGTCGTCGATGCCGAGCAGAGCACTGATGCCTGAGCCCACAACATCACTTCTACCAAACACTCGGTCAAGCTCTTTTGTCAGGGCTTTTTGGTACCAGTCACCGAGGCTAGATCCGAGCTTTTCAGCTTCTTTTCGAGCGACCTCGGGCTCAGGCAAAAAGACACCGAACTGCTCCAAGGCGCCGATGCTGCCAACCTCAAGGTCTCGGATGGCATCGAGTGCGCCATCAAGGCCCTGCTCAGGGTTGAGCGCCTCAAGGGCCTTACCCATGCGCACCATCTCACGAGCTCGATCAACATTCTGATCGCTCATCACCAGGGTCTTTTGCAGAGCGCTGTAGGCCTGGTTGGTGTTGAAGCCCATGATCTCTTTTGTGATGTCTCGGACAGAAGAATGCACACTTTGCATCTTGTCCTGATCACGCAACATGACGCTGATCATGCGCTGGGAGCGATGCAGCTGATCCTGTGCCATGATGGTGCTGTTGACCAGGGCCGTTCCTGCCGTTCCTGCCACCAAGCCAACCACAGCCGTCTTCAAGTTGAAGATGGAGTCTGTGATTGAGCTTGTGACCGTGCCAACACGCTTGACAGATTCACCCACAGAGTCATAGGCTCTCTCGAGACGAGACACCTCGACCTGCCCGTCTTTGAGCGTGGACGACTGCTGCTTTTCCACCTGTGCCAGGTCGTTTTTCAAGCCGTTGAGCTTGGGCTTGATGTTGCCGACTACACTCGGCTTAATTTTGAGTTCTGCCTGGGTCACTTGGGTGCCTTTTTGTTCACCATCTCATTGACGGTTTTGCCAGCTTCAAGGAGCGCCTGGCGTTGCCCTCGGGTCAGCCCGCTCAGCCGGGTGTCAAGCGCAATGCCTGACACCCGGGCAAGAGCGAGCATGTCCACTACTCGGGCGATGTTTCGTTTCCCAACTGGTGCTTCTCGTCTTCTTCTTCGACGTCGTAGAACGCCTTGACAATCTTGCGCCCATCCGCGCGCGAGAGCGAGCGAAGGTGGTAAAGCTCAGGCTTCGGCAAGTGATCCCACGTGACGATGCACTGCTTGATAAGCGCCATCGTCGAGAGAGTGTCTGAGAAGCCCTCAAACCGCCTCGAGTCCGGACCATCGTTGCTGTGTCGGATCGACGCAAGCTCGGCGTCTCGGGTGACCTCGTCGTCCACAGTGGGCGGCCGGAGCACGACGCGGCGGTGCGCCTTGCCTTCCTTGTCCACGAAACCGCGATCGAGCATGACTTCTTTGGTGATATGTTGAAACATGTTGAACCCTCCGGTGGGTGTGTTTTACAGCTTCTTACGGGGTTGCAGCGTGACGCTCAAGACCTTGGCCTCGGCCGATCCTCGGTTGACGTCGGGCTTGGCGAAGGTGACCAAGGCACATCCGAGATATTGGTCACTTTTTCCAGCCGGCACGCCCTCCGAGGTCACAGGCTGAACGACGACCGTGACCTCGGCCTCAAGGCCGTTGTCCCAGCCAGTGGCCCAGACTTCGAGGGGCATGTCTTTGACAGCATCATAAGGCTTCTCGAGGGTCAACTGCTCGACGTTGGTCGGGCCAGGGACGTTGACCGGTGAGGTGCCATCACCTGGGTGGCGCTGGGTGACCTCTCGGGTAACGTTTCCACCTGTCTTCGAGGTGAAAAAGATGTTGGGAAATTCCTGAATGTAGACGAGCGCGTTGTGCTGTGCGCTGAACCGGTTCAATCCGCTCATGATCACTTACTCCTTGTGGTTGAGATTATTCGTTGACGCGCTTGGCAACCGTGCAAAGAATGGTCTCAGCCGTGAGTGCCGACTTGAACCAGATCTCGGCACGCAAGATGCCCGTGTTTTTGTCCTGGGCAGTGAGCATGTCAGCATCACACCGGGTGGCGAAAGCGTGCTCTTCGCTGGGGTCCTCACCTTCAAGCGGGGCCTTGCCGTAGAACGCACCCTGGTTGTGCAGGTCGAGCATGAACAGACGCATGCCACCGTTGATGCGCGAGAACAGAAGCCCGTTGTTGTCGCTCTCGTAGGTCTCTCGGTCGAGCATCGCCTGCATGTTGCTCGAGATCAAGCACCACAAGTAGGCGTCATGCAGGTAGATCCAGGCGGGATCATCCGAGGTGGAGCGGGCGCCCCAGACCTTGGGGCCCGTGCCGTCACGGTCCCACAGGGGGTTGACCCCGTTGGCCACCAGCAGCTCGGCCACGCCCTCATCGACCAGCGCCTCACCGTTCGAGCGAGCTTCAAGCCCGCGCACAAAGTCGAGGCGGAAGTCACGGCCGGCCGGCGCCTTGGCAGGCCCCTTGGTGCCGATCACCCGCAGCCAGTCGGCAACCACGTGAGCGGAGGCCGGGACGGTCTTGCGCTCCTTCGTGTAAGCGTCGACCACCTGCAGACGCGGGTAGTGGTAAGCGACGTTGAAGGCACGCACCTTGTGCGCGTCGGTGATCGCCGCGGCCGGGGTCAAGCCAGCAGGGCCGCTCGCCATGTACACCCGGAAGAAGGCTTCCGTCTGCAGTCGGAGCTCGTCGCGCACAAGGTCGTCGTGGTCGAGGTCCGGCGCCATCACGAAGCCGCGCCCAAGGCTGCGCCGTCTAAGGCACTTGAGGCCCGTCTTGACGCCATCAACATCGGTGCCCACGATCTCAGCTGCTTCAGGCTCGTTGTCGTCCACACCGGGCGTGGTGGCGTTAAGCAAGAACGTGCCATTGGCCGGGATGTTCGCGCTAAGGCCGTCCAGGGTGACGAGGTCGCTCGCATCGCTGACCCGGGCAAGGTCGTCGCCCGCCATGGTCAGGTTGTCGTGGACCTCAATGGGCTCATCGCCTGCGGCCTCACCTCCCGCGGTGTAGATCGAGAGCTTGAAGGTGTCGGCCCGGGTGCCTTCCGAGATGTGCACTTCATAGTCCTCGACCCAGGAGCCCTCGCCCTTGCCGTTGACGAGCAGACAGGCCGCAGGGACAGTCTCGCCATCCATGAGCTCGACACCGCCCAGGGTGGCACTGTCGCCGACCACGCGCAGGACCGTGATCTTGCGGACGCCCTTGGTGAAGAGCAGCTGCACGAGCTCATGGCCCGTCGAGTAGCGCTTGCCGTCCGAGAAGGTGGTCGGGCCGCCGAAGGCCGCCGTGAAGCGCCCGGGGCTGGTGACCAGGGTAGGCACGTTGACAGGCCCTCGGTTGGCCTGAAGTACCACAAAAACCATGTCGCCGGCGTCAGGCCCTGCCGTGAGCGGGCCTGCGGTTCCTCGGCGGATGAATGCACCAACGGTGTTAGCCATCGTTTTGCTCCTTGGAGTAAACACTTGTGATGTGTTTTGTTTCGTCTTCAGAAGGCCCACAGCTCAGGATAAGCTGCGACCACTCGGTGACCTCACGGTCGTCGAAGACCTCTTCTAAGTGGACTTCCATGGTAATCATGACCCGCCCATAGGGGAATTGCTCCTCGACATAGCGCACGTCGAACTTCGAGGCACAGTCCGAGCAGTGCGCCTGGGGCTCGTCCTCGTCGTCGAGCTGTGTGGTCAAGGTGGGATTGTTGCACAACCTGTTGATCACCAGCCACTTGATGGCCTCGCGTGCCGTGCTGACCTTACCCTCGGCGCCTTGCACCTGACAGTCGAGCACGACGATCGCTCGGCAGTCCATGTTGCGCCCGTTGTGGCGCTCGAACCACGCCAGGCGATCGGCGGCCTCGTCAACGACGACGCCAGGGATCTCATGAGAGCTTAGCAGCTCCTTTGTCACTGCCTGACGCTTGACCCGCACGACCCCATCGATGTCGCCTAGAACGCGGCTGAGTGCCTCGATGGCCCTTTCTCGCCTGCTGCCTTGTGCTGTCGTCATTGCTCAATCCTGCTGGCCATCATCTGAGCGGCCATGTTGGCGAGTTTTTTGTAGCCGTCGCTCTTCTCGCCGAAGTCCAAGAAACGACGAAAAGGGATCACCTTGCGAGGCTCCAAGGAGTTGTGGTAGTTTGCGATCTGACCCAGGGTGGAGTTGCTGAAGTACAGGCGAGCATCGCCCTTGTCTGGTCCACCTGTGAGCGAGGCCATCATCTCGCCCCTGAAGAGCAAGGTCACCTTCTCCGTGACCCTGCCGTGCTTGGCACGCTTCTTAGCATAGCGCTTGGAGTAAGGCTGAAAACGCTTGTCCTCAAAGTCAAGGCCCTTGTCGGTGCGTGTGGTCACAATGTCAAGGGCCCGGTTGGCGATGTCTTGAAGCTCCTCGTCGGTGAAGCCCTGTTTGAGCGCACCTTCTGTTGCAGCGAGCATCTTCTCGACGTCGTCAAAAACTATGCTTACATCAAGATACATGTCAGCCTCGCTCGAAGCGCTTCATGCCGTGGTGCCTGTCGTCGCCTTCGAGGCCGTTGTTGATCAGGGTGTCGAGCACAACACCCGCAGCGACCACCCGCTGCACCTCATCGACATAGGCTCTTTGGTAGCGCTTGAACGCACTCGCGAAGGCGTCGTCGTCCATGCGCATCAAGTCCATGTAGATGATGGCGAGGGCTCGGTACACTGCAGCCCTTGTCAGCTGGTGATCCGTGCCGCCAAAAGCTGGGAGCGGGTTGTTCACCGAGGCGAAGTTGCCAAGCGCTGGGTCCTCGAGAAAACACAGCACACCCTCGTCGACGTTGTAGGGCGTGCCGGGGTACTCGGCCTGCGCCTCGACTAAGGCAGTTCCACCTGCAACCACGTTGACGTCCTCGGTGACCTCAAAAACAGGCACGCCGTGGGTTTGCCCTTCGCGCGACATGTCCATCGCGCGAACACGTGTGCCCGAAGGCACGAACAAGGGCCCATCAGCTGAGGCCGAGAACTCGAGCACGACCTCCGCATAGCTGAAGTCGTCGATCACATTGGCGTGCTTAAGATCAAAGCCGTGTCGGAGCAAGTCACGAACAATGTCGTCGCGGCTGCGCCGATGTGCCTTGGTGTAGGGCGCGTCTCGGTGCATGAAGAGCTCCGAGCGCTCATCCCGAAGGTGCGCATCAAAGCTGAGTTGTGTTAGGACCAAAGGCATGGTGTTATCCTATGAGGCGAGCCCACTCGTCTTCTTCGTACCATTCACGCTTGACGGGCCTCCAGTGGTGCCTGCAGTTGTACCCGCCCGCAGCAATGAACACGTCGGCCGCATTACCGCTTTGGCCATTGTCCATCTTTTCGATCTGTTGGCGGGTGAAGACCTTGTTGACGAGCTTTGAGCAGAACGGTCTGGTGACCGAGTCGGCCGGGCCTGAGTAGCGAAAATATTGGTAGCCTGTGCTCTTCTCGGCGTTGACCGTGCGGCTATACTCCATCGTTGTGTCGTGCACCAGCTGCTGCACCTGGTTTGAGGAGCGGTCCATCACCTTGCTGAGGTCCTTGACGAGCGAGTCGCGTGTGGCATGGCCGAGCACGTTCCGGGTCAGCGCGTTGGCGAGCTCCTTTCGGTGGTGGTCGGTCAGGTCGTAGAACTGGCCAGCGAGGCCTGTGCCCGGCTGGCCAGCTTTGGGCCACTGCCCTCGGAGTGCCTGGATGATGGTGCGATCCACGTCCTCGACGGTGCGCCTGCCACCGATCACTCGGTGATACTCGTTCAGCACACCCTCAACCTGATCCAGGCGTGCCTCCCAGCGCTGCCATACCTCTTCGACAACCTGAGCGCTCCTAAGGATGTCGAGGCGAATGCGCGACACTATGCCCGCACCCGACTGAAAGCGTCCATCCTGGCCCGTCTCGATGGACGAGAGGGCATCTCTCACGTCGCGCTCAACGCTCAGCACTGTCTGCTTGTACATCGAGGCGACCGTTTCCACGGCGTTGTCCACCTGGTCGACGTACATGTGCGTAAGGCGCTCGAGCTCGGCCTCGAGGGCTCTAAGTTGTTTTTTACTCAGCGCCAAGGATGGCCTCGATCATTTCATCTTTCTTGAGGTTTTCGTCGAGCTCGAGCCCAAACACATCGAGCGCGAAGGCGACCAGCTCTTTCTTGGTCATCTTGGCGAGGTCAGCGGCCTCGTCGGTGCCCTCGGTTTCGGTCTCGTCATCGGTCTCGGCAGCCGTGGCGGTCTTGGCCTCGGTTGCCAGGGTGAAGCCACGCGCGAGCAGGTATTCTTTGCGGGCGGCGTCAACGCGAACAACGCGGCCGTGGGGGTTGGTGAGTGCGATGCTGTTTTCGATGCGGTCCTTGGGTGTCTCCTTGCTGGGGTGTGGGTGCGTGCGGGCGGGCTTTGCGTCAGACCGCCCAGGCCCCGGAGGGCCTACCTGAGCAGCCTGACGCAAAGCACGACGCGAAGGGTGCACAGCGCCGTGCTTTGGTTCCTTGGCGGGAACTTTTGGACTAGCCTTAGGAGATCACATCCACGGCCAGGGTGTCGCTCTCGATGGCCGCAACGCCGTAGAGAACATCAACCGTGTGGATGGTCGCCTGGTCCTTGATCGAGTAGCCCTGGGTGTAGCGGAAGGCCATCCCGGTCATGGGATCGACGATCACCTGCGAGATCACGCCGGCGCCCTGCGGGGGCTGGGCGATGGCGCGGCTGGTCAGGCACAAGGCCCGGGGGTGGAACGCCAGGTTGTGCGTGGTGTCGGGCGTGCCGGCAACCACCGGGGTGAGCTGCGACATGTAGAAGTCGAAGCCGTGGATGCGGCCCAGGCTGGCCTCACGCAACGCGGTGGCACCTTCGGCACCACGCACGTTGCTCGCGATGAACTGGTCGAGCTTGAGCAGCTCGATCTCATCCTTGGTCGAGACCACGAAGATGCGACCGGTCTGCGGGCAGCGCTTCTCGTTGAGCATCTTGCGCACTTCGAGGATGTCATCGATCCCGAGCGCCTGGCCAGCGGTGCCGTGCTGCATGGCAATGTTGGCGTACATGTCGAGCACGTCCTTCTCGATCTGCTCGGCAAGTGCGGGCACGGCATCTTCGAGGTAGTTCAGACCCTCGTCGAGCGCCTTGGAGCTCGTGTTGTCCTCGATCGCCCATGAGATGTACTTGTGCTTGTCCAGCACAACGGGGATCTTGTCATTCTCGGGGGCATCCGAGGTGATCGGGGTGCCCTGGGCCTTGTCGCGAACAGTGACAGCGCCGCGCTTCATGATGTTGACGGTGTCGCCCTTCGAGGCCGTCTCGGCCGAGAAGTCACGGCGCACAAGGGCCGAGACGACCATGTTGGCATTGAGGCGCTGGATCACCTCATTGAGCCAAAAAGTGGGGATGATGTCAGCTGCTTCGGTGTTGGTGATAATTGCCATGGTTCTACTCCTAGACTGGCGGTCAGTTTCTGGTCAAAAGATGTTAGCCGGAGATCTCACCGGATGCGATCATCCGCTTAATCTCTTCTCGGTGTTGGTTGAAGTAAGCCAGGTCGGTCTTGGCACGCTTCAAGTCAACCTTACCACCAGCGGGGGGCGTGGGCCCTCCGCCACCGGACGGGTTGCTGTTGCCACCACGACCGGCCGAGGCCGGGCGAAAGTGCGGGTTCTGTTCGAGGAACGTGGCCACGTACTGCCGAGGAGTGAGCATATTTCCACGACCATCGGTCATGCGGTTGCCCATCTCGTCGACCACATACATGGTGCCATCTTCCGACACCTTGATCTTGTCACGGACCAGAGCGACAACCTGGTCGGGGTTGATGGCCCCGGCGGCCGCACTGGTGAGCTCGCGGTTGATGCGCTCCTGTGTGTGCTGAGTGCGGACCTGTTGAAGCTCCTGCTCTTTACGCTGGAGCTCCTGGTCTTTTTCAGCCTTGATGCGCTCGTAAAGCTCCTTGTATTGGTTGGCTTCTTCGAGCTTGCGCTGCTCAGCTTCGCGCTGCTGGCTCAGCTTGGCCTTGAGGCCTTCGAGACCGTCCTCAAAGCCAAGGTTTGCCAGCTGGGTCTGCAGCTGTTGACGCTCGCGCTGCAGGCGCTCCTGAACGATCCGGTTGACCTGTTCCTGGGTGAGCGTTGTGGGCTCATCAACAGGCTCGGCCGGCGTGGTGGGCTCGGCCGGCGCCTCGGTGCCGTCAGGCTCCGAGGTGGGCTCGTCGTGAAAAGCAAAGGCGA
>JBICHR010000007.1:0-3486 GCA_043100965.1 Phycisphaerales bacterium JB052
CCCGCGGGGCCCCCTCAAAAAAAACCACAAAATAAAAAAACAAAAAAAAAACACCCCAACACACCCCCCCCCCCCCGGGGCCCACAACACCCCCACACCACCGGGTGGCGGCCAACCAGAACCAAGTGGTTGTTTTTGTTAGTGTTTTTTATTTTTTTGTCCCTTATGCCCCCCCCCCCGCCCGGGGGGGTGGGGGGCCGGGCGCACCCGCTGGTGGGGGGGGGGGTCGAACAACGAACACGCTCGAACTGCCATTCCCCCCCTCCGTCACGCTGCGCGTGACACCTCCCCCCGGGGCGGGGGGAGGCGGGGGTGTTCCTGTGACTCCCCGCGCCCTCGCGGGGAGGTGGGATCAGAGTCGTTCGTTCACGCGGCGGACGATCTGGTTGTAGTTGTCCCGGTAGAAGGCCGCGTACTCGATCTCGAGCTGGGCCTGGCGTTTGGGGTCGCGCCACGCGTTGCGGACGGTGCGGAAGGTCTCGGGCGTGAAGGGCACCATCTGCCCATCAATCTCGGTCTCGGGGAACGCGTAGAACAACGCGTCCAGCTCGGCCAGCTCCGCGTCGCTGAACTCCCCCGACGCCTTCGCATCGTGCAGCGCCCGGTACGCCGACCGGCATTCGTTGGCGATGTCGATCCCGAAGCAGCCCATCATCACCTGCACGCCCGTTCGCCAGCCCGGGTTCTTCACATCGCTGACGATCTCGAACGGGTCCACCGGGTCGATGAACTGATCGAAGTACTGGGCGTACATGCTCCGCTTGACGGGCATGCGGCGGAGCGCGTGCCAGCGTGGGCCCATCGGCTCGCCGTCGCTGCCGATCGGGTTGTCTTCCAGCGTGGTATCGAACTGCCACATCGCCTGAGCCTCGTCGGTCAGACAGTAGCGCACGAAGCGCATCGCCAGCTCGTAGTCCGGCCCGCCGTTGATGATGCTCACCGGGTCGGCATCGACATACACCGCGCCCGCCGGGTCGCTGTAGCCGACACGATCGCCACCGCCCGAGTCCTTGACGACCTGGGCCTGACCACGCCCGTAGAAATCGATCGCCAGCCCCGCGGCTGCCTCGCCCTGCGAGACATCGATCGGGGGCTTCGTCGACGAGTTCGTGAAGTAGCGCGTGTTGCCGCACATCCCACGCAGCGTCCGCCAGCCCTGTTCCCAGCCCTCGTTGCCGAGGATCGAATCGAAGGTGGTCGTGATCGAGCCCGACTGACGCGGGTCGGCCAGGGCGATCCAGCCCCAGAGATCGGGCTCGGTCAGCTGGTCGAAGGCCGTGGGCTCGGGGAGGTTGAGCTTGGCGAACACATCCCGGTTGTACACGATCCCGAAGCTGCTCAGCGCCGTCCCGATCCAGTACTGCTCGGGGTCGTACAGCTCCTGCGGCCCGATCTTGTTCTCGCCGAACATCGTGTCGAGCTCCTGCTGCGTGAACGCCGCCGGGCGGGACATGGGCACGCTGATGGTCGTGCCCTTGGCATCGACGCTGACGCCGTTCTTGACGAGCGTGTGGTCGTAGGAGCCGCCGCCGAACATGATGTCGAAGGCGATGGTGCCCTCGGGGAGCATCGCCCCGTCTGAGACGGACCCGGGGTCGGACGCGAGCATCTCCTTGACGCTGTCCTTGAACAACGCTTCGAGCTGCTTGCGGATCTCGGAGGTCCCCCCGGGCGTGCGGTAGTCGATGCTGACCGCCTCGCCAAACTCACGCTGATGCCATTGGCTGAACCCACGCGCGAACTCGTCGCGGATCTGAGGCACATGGGGCGAAACGATGATCAGCGTGCGCGCACTGGAATCGTGTGCCGTCTTGGCCTTGCCCGCGCTGAGCACGAACGGGACCCCGAGCACAACCAGCAGCAGCATCCCGATGACAATCACTTGTGTCTTCATGCTGCAAGTGTATGGCCGTTGCCTGTATGCTTATGCGATGGACCAGTGTTCAGATATCCCGGGATTCAGCGTCCTGCTCTGCGAACGCTGCGGCTATGTGCTCGATGACCTCGACCCGAGCGGCGAATGCCCAGAATGCGGCATCCCGATCGCCAGCGTCCAGCCACGCCTCCGCCCCGGCTCACCATGGCAGCGACAACGCGGCCTCGGCTCGATGATCCTGACCTGGTGGGGCCTGATCACCCACCCACGCAAGTGCTGGGAACAGATGCAGGTCCACACCGCCTCGGGGCTCTCGCTGATGGGCTGGGGACTCATGCTCGGGCTCGCCCTGCCCGCCCTGGGCATCTTCGCCGCGGTGGTGATCGGCACAATCGAAAGCAGCGACCCCTCTGCGATCATTGCCGGCATGTTCTTCATCCTGATCGTCGGCGGCGGCTACCTCATCGCGGCCCTGCTCTACGCGGCCCTCGCCGTGGCACGCATGAAGTTCTGGGCCCGCCACCGCAGCTACCGCATCGACTCACGCATCGCCTGGACCATCATCGGCCACGCCAGCTTCGGGCTCGTGCTCGCCCCGATGCTGGTCTTCGTCGCCGTGCTCATGATCCTGACCGTGGTGGTGAGCGAGATGTTGGCATCACGGTTCGCTGGTGACGCCACCGGCGTCCAGCTCACCCTGTTCGTGACCAGCTACATCCTGATCCTCGCCAGCATCCCCACCGGGCTGATCGTCTTCGAGATCCTCAGCTCGCTGGGCATGCGCCGCTTGCGCTACCGCAACCTCCACGCGCTCGAGGACGAACAACCGACACCACCCGAACCCGTCCCACCACACCACACCGACACCACCCCCCGCACCGACATCACCTGAGCACCCCGTGCTCCCGCCCTTCTTCACACCTCCCCCAAGAGCGGCGAAATACGAAGTCCGCGAAGGAAGGGTGTCTCCCCATGGGTGTGGGGAGACACCCTTCCTTCTCTTCTGTGTTGTTTGTTTGATGTACTTTGATTGATTTGATGATTGGTTGATATACGCCTCCCCCGCTCCTGGCGGGGGAGGTGGGCTCGGCGCAGCCGAGGTCGGAGGGGGGTTCAAACAACCGAACGCGCTCGATCTGCCAGCCCCCCTCCGTCACGCTATCGCGTGACACCTCCCCCCGGGGCGGGGGGAGGCACGATGAGAGTACACGCTCATCGCACAATCCCTAGGAGAAGGCGAGGGGAAGGAAGACAGGAAGGGTGTCTCCCCACACCCGAGGGGAGACTCCCTTCCTTCTCTTCTGTATTGTTTGTTTGAATTGTTGTTTATTGATTGTTCGATATTCGCCTCCCCCCGCCCCGGGGGGAGGTGGGCTCGGCGCAAGCCGAGGTCGGAGGGGGGGTTCAAACAACCCAACGCGCTCGATCTGCCAGGGCCCCCCCCCCCCCCCCCGCGGGGCCCCACCCCCCCCGGGGGGGGGGGGGGGGGGGGGGGGGGGTGGGGGGTGTTCTGGTCCGCCCGACGGAGGGGTGGGCAGCGTAAAGGGGGGGTGTGGGCGCGGCCACCGGGGGAGACGGAAGGGGAGTGAGAGGGTATTTTTTTTTTTTTG
>JBICHR010000008.1:0-4308 GCA_043100965.1 Phycisphaerales bacterium JB052
GTTGGAAGGCAGGATCGGAAGGGCGGTGTCAGCGGTGCGCGTGGCATGACTACCCAGCCCAGGGCGAGCCTGGACTGATTCGGGTCAGTGGCGCAACCGCGAAGGATCAGGCCGCGGCGGTCGCCCGGATGTCATCATAGGTGGCGGGGGAAAGGCGGACGCTGACGCCGACGAGCCGCTGGAACGATGACCGGTAGCTCCGCCGCCGGTTCCAGCGGAAGACGAACTCGCCGAGGTAGGCGTCCAGGTACTTCTTCCGGAACCCGTGGAAGACGCCCATCGCCCACCGCTTCAGGTTCGAGAATAGCCGATGGATCCACGGCATCAGGATGTGGGCAGCCATCTTGCCGACGACGCGGGGCGTGTGCCTGTAGCCCTCAAGCCCGTAGTAGCTCTTGTTGTCGTCGGTCCAGACGTGGCTCCCGGCGGCGATGTTGGCGCGGATGAAGTTCTTCAGCGTGGCGCCCTTGTAGTCGGGAACCACCGCCAGCCTTGACCGTCCTGGCTTGCCGCCCTCCAGAAGCTCGACCGCGCCGATGACGACGATCTTGCCGATGGTGCTCCGACCCTGCCCGCCCGCGACCGGTTCGTCCTTGGTGCGGAACGGGATGGTGGTCTCGTCCACCTCGACATCGCCCGACAGGAGGCTCCGGTCAGGGCTGACCATGGCACGGCGGAGCTTGTGGAGCAGGAGCCAGGCCGACTTGTAGGAGCCGAGCCCGAGCTTTGCCTGGAGCTGGAGAGCGGACATTCCGTTGGAGTGGGTGGCGAGAAGGTGGGCGGCGAGGAACCAGGTCCGCAGGGGCACTTTGGAGCCGTGCATGGCAGTGCCTGCGGTGACGCTGGTCTGGCGTCGGCAGTCGCGGCACTCCCAAGTCCACCGCTTGGTCTGGAGCCGCCATCCTGAGCACGATCCGCACTCGGGGCAGACGAAGCCCGTCCGCCAGCGACGCCGCTCCAGGTATTGGGCGCAGGCGTCGTCGTCAGGGAACCGCTCCATAAACTCCTGGAGCGAGGGAGGTTTGTCGTTCTTCCAGCGGCTCGGCATGCTGATCCATGTGGGCACGGACCAGGAACGCGTCAAGCGTTTGAGGGGCTATATGTAGGGATACCGGAACGAACGGGATAAGCCTTTGCTGATAACGTAGAGAAAAATAAAAATCCTACTACGGTTAGAATGATCTTCGCGGTTATGGACAAAGCTTTCTTCATTAATATCTCCTTTAACCCCATTTTGCGGACGAAGGTAATTTTTCAAATATTTTGTCGATTAGGTATGTTTTCCGCCTTTGGCACCAGAATACGGGTCGCGCGCTGCCATCTTCCGAGCCCTCTCACTCCGAAGTCCCAAACATCCTCACCCACGGAGGTGGTAGATTACCATTTTCTCTAATTAAGGGAAGTGGATGCATTGCGCCATTCTGCCGAGGAGAAATGATGGCATTCCCTTCATCACACAGGAATTCGGCTTCAATCCGCAGAAGGCAGCTCACAAGGGGCACTGCTTCCGCAGCCTTGGCAGCGGAACGCCAGCTGCGCAATCCTCAGCCGAACCTGAATGGTCGCGGGCTCGGTGGTAATCGCCACCCCTGGCAGGCCGCAGAGTAGCAGGACCAGGCCCCGGCAATCGTGGCACCGCTCCAGCGCCCCAGGATGCACGCCGAACACTTCCTGGGCCATCCAGCCCAGCGCGGCGGCCTGCCGCTGGGCGCAGACGGATGCCAGGGCGACAGCGGGCGCGATCATCGGGCCATCCCCCCTCCGTCAATCGCAGCCTCTGCCACAGCCTGCCGCGCCGCTTGCCAGGGGTGCCAGCAGCGGGAGTGCAGCCATCTATGCCGACCATCGCCGGCCAGAGCCGGGAGGTCGGCGCCCGCCGCACCGCAGTGGACGCACTCTCCGTCCGGCGTCGGCGGTGGGGGAGAGCTGTTGCGCCAACTCACGGCGGCGGCGGCGAGCAGGGTGGAGGCGATCTCCTTCTTGCGGTCGCGCAGGGCGGCCAGCAGTTCGGGCGGGGGTGTGCCAGCCGCTCGCAGGCGCACCCCTCCCTCGTCATCCAGGATGATTTGCACGTTTAGCCCCCGGGCCAGGGCGATCAGGTCGGCAAGGGCAAGGCGGCCAAGATGTCCAAGGGGGCCAAGGTGTCCATGATGATCAGATGGGCACCTTGGCGTTTCAGTAGCGTTCAGGGTCATAGCCCCACCTCCCAATCCAAGGCGCCCACCTGATTTGCGTGGCCGCCTTGGACGCCTTGGCCCTCTTGGACCCCTTGCGACAGTCGCCAGGACCAGCCGCCAGTGCCGGATTTCTCGGAGACGACTCCCAAGTCATCCTTCGCCCGCCGAACGGTGCGCCAAGCCAACCCGGTGCCCCTCGCGGCGGCCTGTACCTTCTTTGCGGGCACAGGGCCGAACGCCAGGAGGTCGCGCAGGAAGTCGGCGGCCTCGGCCTTGGCCCCGCCTTCATCGTCCATGGCCTCGGCATCGCCGAGGATTTGCCGCGCTGTGCCGTCCAGGGATTCGCCCCAGGTCACGGCCTGGCCCACCAGCTCAGGACCTAGTGTCTCTAGGGTGAGGGAGTAGGAGAAACCCCCAGTATCCGGGCCGATGTTGGACTTCGCCCGCACCAGCTTGCGTGGCCCGTCCTCATCGTCCGCTGGCTTAGCGGCGCAGAGGACGATGCGGGCCAGGGCGCCGAAGGCGATGGACCCTGAGACGCGCTCCACCGGGTCGCGGCCCCCGGTGCCCTTGGAGAAGTGCGAAATGCCCAGGACGGCGGCGCCGGCTTCATGGCCTAGGTCCACCAAGGGCTGAAGCCCTCGGCGAACCTCGGTGTTCTTGTGGGAGTCGCCCGCGATGGCCGAAACGATGCTGTCCACAATCACCAGCCGCAGGGCAGGCAGGGCCTTGGCAGCTGCGGCCAGTCGCGGCATGTCGACTGCCGGGTCGAAGGGGCGCGGGCGGCCACGGTCCTTCACGTCGCCGACGAAGTGCACGCGATCCAGATCAGCACCGCAGGCGAGCAGGCGGGGGTTCAAGGTGTCGTTGATGGCGTCCTCCCCGGACCAGATCAACACGTCGCCCTTAGGCGCCCGCCAGCCGTCCGGCATGGACCCGGCGGTGGTCACGGCGGCGGCCAGCTTCAGGCCGATGGTGGTCTTTCCGGCGCCGGGCGCTCCGGCCAAGATGTGCAGCTTGCCTTGGGCCAGCCAGCCCGGCCAAATCCACTTGATCGGTTCAGGCTTGATGGTGCTGGCGCGGATCAGATCAACGCCATGCTCGGCGGCGCGGCGGGCCATCTCAAGGGGGACAGCGTTGTCAGCGGTCATTCAGCGGCCTCCAGGGCGCGGGCCAGCACCTCGATGCGGTGACGCGGCGCAGGGCGGTTCAAGGCTCGGTCCAGCCGTTCGGCCAGAGCAAGGTCGGCAGCAATCAGGCGCGGCGGCCCAGCCAGGCGCAAGGGCAGGTGCCCGCTCCAGTCGAGAACGACGATCCCGGCGCCGGCCGCCCGCAACCAGTCCAGCGGCGTCGCATGGACATGCACCGGCTCGGCGTGGTGCTGGCCCCTTTCGACGCCTTCCGGGTTCAACATCACGGCGGCGCCGGTCCTGGCCCACCAGCGGGTGGGTTCGTGCGGGTTGAAGGCGATCAGGTCGCCAATATCGACGGCGCCCAAGCGCTCGTCGTCGGGATCGGCCAGCGGCACGTCCGGGAGCACCAGCAGCGGGCGGCCTATGGGGTCGGGCTGCCAGTGCTGGCCCTGGGTGTTGCCGGAGGCGATGCCATACCGCGCCGCGCCCGACTGGAGCCAGTCGAGGGGTACGCCGTAGGCGCCGGCCAGCCGGGCATCGGTCGCTCGGGCGGCGGCGGCGGCGTAGGTGACGAACTCGTTCAAGAGGTTGGTGCTAGACATTGCCGCACCCCCTCAGCCCAGCCAGCGAGGCGACAACGGCGGCGTGCGCCAGCGTCAACCCATGGCGTGCGGCCAAGCGGCGAACAATGAGGTCGGCGAGGGCGCCGGCGGTCTTGAAGTTGGTGGAGAGGGTGGTATGTTGGGAACCGTCCGCGAAGACAGTTTCCGAAGTCCCCTGCACGGTGCCAGCCGCGCGGGGGTTTCTCTTTTCGGGGAGCATCAGGCGGCCTTCCGGGCGGTTTTGCGCTCGGCAAGCCAAGCAACTGTCTTGTCATGGCGCATAGGTCCGCTGGTCGCGCAGCAGGGCGTTGGCGATGATGACGAGCTTTCGCATGACGGCCACCAAGGCGACTTTCGGCTTCTTGCCGTTTGCGACCAGCCGTGTGTAGAAGGCCT
>JBICHR010000009.1:0-4343 GCA_043100965.1 Phycisphaerales bacterium JB052
CCGCCTGGATGGCCTGATAGAGATCCTTCACGCCGTGGACGGTGAGATAGCCGTTGGTGATCTGGCAATACCCGCTCTCGGGGTTGATCGCCTTCACCGCAAGCCGCTGCGTGAAGTTCTGCCCGGCGATGGGCTTAGTTAAGAGGGTGCCGCCTGCCGACTTGTCGTAGTGGGTGAAGTTTAGGTCGATGCGCTCGCCGGTCGTTTCGTTCTCGACCCATATAGCTTGAAAGGGCTCGTACCACGCCGGGCCGAAGTAGCGGTTAGGGCCATCAGATATCGACAGGCTGATGACGTAATTATAGCCCGGCGGGATGATGACGTATCGGCCTCCGCCTTCGAAGACAAGCGATCTGTCAACGACCCAGTCCTGAAGGTAGCGGGTGCGACCGCCTGCGATGCCCTGCGTATCGAGCGAGTGTTGTACGAGCTTCGGGAGGCCGGGGACGTTGCAACCCGACCAGCTGTAGGCGGCCGATGTCCAGTTGACGGCGCCGTCGAGCGCTGCATCGACGATGAGGAAGTACCAGCCGACACGCTGGGCGAGTGAGCCGAGCCGGAAGACCTTCGGGTTGATGCCGGTGGCCCACGGCTCGTTGGCGACGATCCGGCCCATGGGGCGGAAGTTCCACCGGCGCTTGCGTTTGTGCGGGCGCAAAAAGAGGTCGGTGTAGGCGTCCAGCGGCTCCGGCTTGTAGAGGCTCCACAGCAGTTGCGGGACCGCATAGAAAGCGGCTCGAGCCCAGATCTCGGGATCTGGATCGCAGGAGGTCGAAACGATGTCATGGACCTTGCCGATTTTGGAGGTCCAATCTCCGATGAACAACGGCCCGTTGATGTCGAAGTTCGATGGGATCTTCATCAGTCTTCCGGGATCTGGAAGCCCTCGGGGGCCGAGTGATCGGCGTCATAGAACGTGATGCCGTCGATAGGCTCTATCTGATAGGCGCGGCCATAGATGCACATCATCAGGAAATCGCGCGGGACATACTCGGTGCCCTTCACCATCTCGATAGCTGTGCCTTGTTGCAGCGCGTCCATGGAGCTGGCCGAACGGGCTGCCCATGTGAACTGCACTTGGTTCCAGTAGACCTTCGGATTTGTGGTGGATCCACGCTTCTGCGGCCATGCCTGCGCGACAGGCCCCCAGCGGGTGTCACGGGTGTAGAAGGCCCCTCGGATCCGGGGGAAGGCGCCCGGATCCAAGGGGTTGAGTTCGACCTTGGCCATGGGCCTAGGCGGTGGGCACGCCGGTGTCCTGAAGCGAGCGACCGTAGGCCGCGAGACCGTCAGGACGGGAGAACTCGAACCATGCGCCCACGACGTAGGTTTCCGAGGGCGTCAGGCCGGTGATGATCGGCGCGTAGGGATCCGAGTTGTCGGTGGCGCTGTAAACGTCGAAGGCGGTGCCCGACTGCGGATCCTGCTGGGCGATCGCAACGGCGATGGCCTGCGTGATCGTCCAGCCCGACGGGAGGGAGGGCGCCGTGAGCGCGCATTCGAGCTGGCCGGATCCGGGCGTCACCGTCAAGGCGGTTGCGGGGAAGCCGCCGCGGGCGGCGACGCCGAGTACGATGTTGGTGAGATCGGTCTGGTCCCGCAGGTTCGAAAGGTTCTGCTTGATCCAGCCGTTGCGGCTGGTGAAGCGGGACGCGTCGGCGTAGGCGGCCCAACCGCCGACGGCGGCAGCGGGGAAGAACGGCCAGACCTTGTTCAGAAAGTCGAAGGTGTTGCGGGTCTCCTGCTGGGCGACCGTGTTCGGGTTGCCCGGCACGACGTACCGGCGGACGTAGGGACGGCCTTTCCAGCTGGAATAGACCTGCGTCTGTGCGATCTGGCCCGATGCCGAGAACGACAGGAGCGGGGCGACAGTTTTAGCCATGGTGGGCTCCGGGGTTGCGAGGGAGGAAGCGAGCGCAGCCCGGAAAGCCGCGCTCGCCGTGGACGCTACACCGGTTAACGGCCTGCGTCGAGGTCGGTTGCATCGACCGTGACGTGTGTGTCTCCGATTGCATGTCCCGGCGTCATCGGCTTTGCGACGTTGCGAACGCGGTCGAGCGCGGTCACGAGATCCGCGAACGTCTGTGACCACTGCGTCACGCCGTCGATGATCATCGACGCCCGGCACAGCCTTTCCTTGTTGTCCAGGCGGAACACGAGGTGGAGAGAGTGCTTCATTTTCGGGCCTCCTTGGTGGGCCGTCTCACTGTCGAGACGGATCATCCCAGCGGGCAGCGTCTGGGCGCCCGGCTGTCATCCGCAGGAGCGGAGCGCCAGCGGAGCAGGCGAAGCCTTGACAGCCGGGCTGACGTGCGAAAATCGAACGATCCGAACGGCTTAATTTGCGCAAACGGATTATCTCCGGGGGACAAGGGAAGTGCCGCTTGCGGCCCGCGCAGGGGCGCCGGCAGGCGTCGGGCGCGGCTGGGAGGGTCGATTTCGACCGAAGGTCGGCGGTAGCGGGATCCTGCAAGGAGCCCGCTCGTAGGCCCTGAAGGGGCCGTCCCGGCGCTGCATGGATGGCTAACCCTCTAGCGAGGCTTAGCCCCCCCACCCCCCTCGGGTGGGCCGAGCGGTGCGGAGCACCGCCGGAGCGCGACCGAAGGTCGACGGTGCGGGCGTGACCCCTGCAAGGGGTCGCCCCGCGACGGCCCGTCAGGGCGCGGAGAGCGGCGCGGAGAGCCGCTCGGCCCTCCCGAGGGGGGTGGGGGGGCTTAGCCGACCTCAAGGGTTCGCCATCCATGCAGCGCCGGGCTTTGGACCCCCTCGCGAAGCGAGGACCGCTTAGCGGCTGTGCCAGTCGCTCGGTCATGGCGGATCGCCTCCGCCGTGCGGAGCCAGCTTGACGATCTTGTGATTGCCCTGCCACTCGACGGCATAGCCTAGGTCGCGCCAAGCGCCATAGATCTGCCAGATGGAACTCGGTGAGATCTCCCATACCGCGCCGTAGGGGTCGCGCTTGTCGGGCTTCTCGCGCGGGTTCTGCTGATAGTCGGGGGACTGCCAGTAGCGCTTGGTGGTCCCGAATTTCTCGGAGGCCTTTCCTGCGTACTTCGCGCAATATCCGGCAGCCTTGGAACGGCTATAGATCCGCTGCACGAAGACGATGGGGGATCTCGTGAGCGCGATCCATTGAGCCTTCAGCCAGCGATGCGCGATCCACTTCGACCGACATAGGACGTGCATGTGCGGCCAGCCGTCGGCGTGTTTTTCGAACACGACGAGGAAGGGCAAGCGGCTGTCGAAAAGCGATACCTGGCGCTTCGTTCGGCCCTGATCGTCTTCGGGCCAACCATCCTCGGGGGGTTCGCCCGTGGGGCGGGGACGCTTGGAGATCTGCCGGACGGCTTCACGGAGGGCGCGATAGCGAAGCGAGCGCCACGCCTTCGACATCATGGCGGCGGCGGTTTCTGGATCGGGCGCGAGATCCCGGCGGATTGTCAGGGTCAGGAAGGTGTTAGGCGCGCCGTCGAAGGCCTGTGCGATCAGTCGGCGTTGCCGCTTCGGTCCGCACTCTTCGCAATACCAGCTCCAGCAGGGGAGAGAGACGGCAATACTTTCGTGGGGGTGGTGCTTTACAGCCGATCTATCGTGGCATATAGACATCGTTGTGCACAGTCATCTGGGGGGTCGGCTCGCGGGCAGCGGTCGGCCCCTTTCCTATTTTAAGATCCTTCGTCGGTCACGTCTTTTTCGACGGGATCCGGATCCGGGCGGGCGATGATGTTGCCGCCGCCGATCAGGATCCGAGCTTCAGCCGTCGGCCAACCGTCTTCATTCGAGATCTGACAGCCAGCCGCGCCGACGAGGGCGACGGTCAGGAGCGTTAGCAGGGGAAGGAGAGGGAGGAACCGCATGGCCGCACCTGCGAGTTGAGGTCACGGCGGGGGAGTATGCTCGCTATCGGCGAAGATCGCAACTCGGGGTGGCAGATTGCACACCAGCGGTGGTAGTGGCCTCGCCTTTTCCGTGTGCGTTCCAGCTCCCTGCCTCCTGACGGCCAAGCGGCGACTAGGCTGACGTGAGAGCCCTGCGCAAAGGCCTGCGAGGTCAGGCGGGCGCCTCGACCTGCGGCGTGCTCTCCCATGCGGGCGATCAGGCGGGCAGAGGCGCAGGATCCGATGTAGTGCCGGGCGCGGCCGACGGGCGGGTCGAAGTGAAGCAGGTAGACGAGGAAGGGGGCATCCAAGCGGATCACGGATCCGCCTGGATGGCCTGATAGAGATCCTTCACGCCGTGGACGGTGAGATAGCCGTTGGTGATCTGGCAATACCCGCTCTCGGGGTTGATCGCCTTCACCGCAAGCCGCTGCGTGAAGTTCTGCCCGGCGATGGGCTTAGTTA
>JBICHR010000010.1:0-2186 GCA_043100965.1 Phycisphaerales bacterium JB052
GTTTTGGGGTTTGGCCCTGCCCTTGTTTTTTTCCATTTATTTTTTTCTCCTCCCCTTTTCGTGGCCCCCCCCCCGCCGGGGGGGGTGGGGGGCTCGGCCCCCGCGGGGGGGGGGGGGGGGGTCGAACAACCGAACACGCTCGGACTGCCATTCCCCCCCTCCGCCTCACTTCGTTCGGCACCTCCCCCCGGGGCGGGGGGAGGCGAGGTGTACTGTGCCTCCCCCGCTCCTGGCGGGGGAGGTGGGCTCGGCGCAGCCGAGGTCGGAGGGGGTCGAACAACGAACGCGTTTGAACTGCCACCCCCCCTCCGTCACGCTGGCGCGTGACACCTCCCCCCGGGGCGGGGGGAGGCGGGGTGCAAGCGCAACGCAAAATGGAAAACAAAGCACGCTCCCCGAACTGGGGGAGCGTGTCTTGGCTTGAGGTTTGGGGTGAACGGGTTTTACGCCGCCCGAAGGTAGCGCTTGCTCGTCAGCGAGCGGAGCATGCGGGCCTTGTCGCCCTGGCGGTCGAAGCGGGTGATGGCCATGGCCATCTTGCTCGGGCCGGGCTCGTCGAGGTCGCACCAGATCACATTGCCCGTGACATAGACACAGTGGTCCGGGCCCGCCTCCTGGCAGTTGCTGGGCAGTTGAATGCGCATCGAGATCGTCGAGCCCAGCTCGATCGGGTGGTCCAGCTCGAAGCGGATCCCACCCTCCGAGATGTCGTACACATGCCCCTCGCGGGTGAACTCACGCTCCTTGGGGTGCAGACGCACCGAGGCGGCGGTGTAGCCCGGCTGGAGCAGGAAGCGTTCATGGATGCGGCGGTTCACGCGGGGCTGGCTGGGCATATCTTGGCTCCTGTGGTGTCGTTGACCCACGCTTTATCGGCCCGTCATGGGTGCGACTTCAGTCCCAACCGGGCTGCGGGCGCAATATCAGCAGTCGCAATGACCTACCATCGTCCATGTTCATCGATCGTGCACGCATCATGGTCTTCGCCGGCAAGGGCGGCGACGGCAAAGTCTCCTTCAAACGCGCCAAAGGCATGCCCAAGGGCGGGCCGAACGGCGGCGACGGCGGGAAGGGCGGCGATGTCATCCTCCGCGTCGATGAGGGACTCAACACCCTCGTGGACTTCCGAGGCATCTACGAATGGAAAGCCGAGCCCGGCGAGGGCGGCGGCAAGAAGCAGTGCACCGGCGGCGCAGGCAACGACCTGGTCATCCGCGTCCCCGCGGGCACGGTCGTCTACAACGAGGAAACCGGCGAGGAGATCGTCGACCTCGGGCCCGGCGATGCGTTCACCATCGCCAAGGGCGGCAAGGGCGGGTTCGGCAATGAGCACTTCAAGAGTGCCGTCAACCAGACCCCCCGCAAGGCCACCCCGGGCGAGCCGGGCGAAGAGCTGGCACTGAAGCTCGAACTCAAGGTGATCGCCGAGGTCGGCTTGGTGGGCCTGCCCAACGCGGGCAAGAGCACCTTCCTCAAGTCCGTTTCGCGTGCCGATCCCAAGATCGCCGACTACCCGTTCACGACGCTCTCGCCGCAGCTGGGCATCGCCTCGCTGGACCAGTCCCGTCGCATGGTCATCGCCGACATCCCCGGGCTGATCGAGGGCGCCTCGGGCGGTGCGGGTCTGGGGCACTCGTTCCTGCGTCACATCGAACGCACCAAGATCATCATCCATGTGCTCGATGTCGAACCCGACAACGGGCTGACGCCCGCACAGAACTACCGGGCGATCCGCGATGAGCTGATGGGCTACTCGTCCGAGCTGGCCGAGAAGCCCGAGATGATCGCGCTCAACAAGCTCGACCTCATGACCGACGAGGATCAGCAGGAGGCCATGGACGCCATGCGCACCGAGCTGCAACTCGACGCGGCGACCGAGATCTTCCCGATCAGCGGCGCCACCGGCATCGGCTGCCCCGCGCTCCTCGAAGCCGCCTACAACATGCTCCACCGCGGCAAGGTGCAGTCGGGCTGGTAACCCCCCCACCGCGCCACGCCAACGCACATTTCACGCACCGCCTCCTGCCGTCCCGTGGGAGGCCCGGAGCCGTGGGAAGGAAGGGCGTCTCCCCATGGGTGTGGGGAGACACCCTTCCTTCTCTTCTGTGTTGTTGTTTGATTGATTTGATGATTGTTCGACATTCGCCTCCAGATCGGAAGAGCGTCGTGTAGGGAAAGAGTGTGCC
>JBICHR010000011.1:0-1726578 GCA_043100965.1 Phycisphaerales bacterium JB052
CCCCCAAATCAATCAAACACCCCCAACCCAGTGCCATCCCCCCCCCCCGTGGGCGGTGTCCGCCCAGCGGACGGCGAGGGTCTTAAGCCATGCATCACACACGCACCAACACCCCCCCCGCCCGGCCCCCGGCCCCCCCCCCCCCGGGGCGCGGCGTGGGGGGGGGTGGGTGCGTGTGAGATGCACGGCTGAAGACCCTCTCCGTCCGGTGCGCGGACACCTCCCACGCGGGGCGGGGAAGGCACAGGGTTGGGGTGGATGATTGATTGGGGGGGCCGCTGTTGAGGAGAGTTGTTGGTGTTTTTGGCCCCCCTCCGACCTCGGCTTGCGCCGAGCCCACCTCCCCCCGGGGCGGGGGGAGGCGAGTGGGATTTTGTGCCTCCCTGCGCCCTCGCGGGTAGGTGGGACGGCGGAGGCGGGGCGGAGGGATGTTTGGAGGGGGTGGGTGCGTGTGAGATGCAAGGCTGAAGCCCCCCTCCGTCCGCTGCGCGGACACCTCCCCCGCAAGCGCGGGGGAGGCGAGCCCCCTCCGCCTCACTGCGTTCGGCACCTCCCCCGCGGGGCGGGGAAGGCACGGGGGTGAGGGTGGATGGTATTTGGGGGCGAGGCCCCTCCGTCCGCTGCGCGGACACCTCCCCGCGGGGGCGCGGGGAGGGGCAAGAGGATGCTTTTCTTGCGGTTTCGAGGTAGCGGGCTTTGATGGCGGCGTGTTTGGGGTCTCGGGCGGTGGCGGCTTGGTCCATGTCGGTGGCGGCGAGGTAGGCGTGGTTGGCGATGGCGTGATGGAGGGCGCGGGTTTGGAGGGATTCGTTGGAATCGATCACCGCTTGGCGTGCCTGGTTGATGGCGCAGATCTGGGCGGCGGTGCGGCGGTAGGTTTCGGACTCGATGATGGCGGTGAGGTCGGTGAGGGTGAGGCCGTGCATTTTGCAGATCTGGACGGGTGTGTTGTTGGGGTCGAGGAGGTCGTCCATGAGTTGGGGAGTGAGGGAGTGGGAGGAAGAGGCGGGACAGGCCTGTGACGACTTGCCACTGGGGGCCGATGAACAGGTGGCTGGTTCGTTGAGCATGGTCATGCGCATGGTTTGCCTCCTTTGGTTGTTGTGGAGCCGACGGAACATGATGGGCTCCCGTATATACAGGGGCCGGACCGATTTTTGCGCACGAGGGTGGTCAGTAAGCGATTGCCTGCTTTGGCGTAAGTTTTTGTGGCGCAGGGGGTAGAAAAAGTTTTGGAAATTTTGGGAGCGCGCGCACTCGGCGACCGTTTTGTGCGCGCTTTGCTGGAAGTGCGCGCGGGGTGAACGCGAAGATCGCGAAGGGGGCGAAGAGGGGGTTGAATGCGGAGGGCGCGGAGGTCACGCAGAGGAGAGGGGGGTAGGATTGAGGCGTGATCGGGAGAGGAGAGGGGGCATATATTGCTGAGGAGGTGGGAGGCAGCTGCTCAAGGTGGGTGTGAGTAAGGCACACGGCACCAATTACTCTCACACCGCCTTACTTGGCGGAACACCCCAAGAGACATCGACAACCCTGACGAATATACGTCCGTCAAATTGATCATTTATCAAATACCTCAAGTTCTGAGGATCTCCACCCTTGAATCCATTAGGTATATTATTCTCATTGATTTTTGATGGATAATCATCTCCGTAGCTCAAGACTAAATAGATACCATACTCTGCCCTTGCAGCATTCATGTATGCAGGTAGCTGAACAGTCAACCCGTGCACCAGTCTCGAGGAATGTGCATTTTTTATTTCCATACATATAGACCCTCCATCAACCGGCGACCTAAACAAAAAATCCACATTCCCGGCCCCCACAGGATACTCGGGGATCAAATTGATTCCTCTCTGCTCAAATAGATCATGAAACCATTCTCGTATTAGCGGCTGCACATCAGTCTCACCCTTGGGCTCCGATAAATCTTTTGCTTTAGACTTATCGCCTCGATTCCAAAAAGGATTCACAGTATTTCGGCTTCGAAGACCGCCCGCCTTCAGGTCAAGATAGTCCATTATAGATCTACAAACGGAAACATTATCTTTGTACCACACCTCAGGAGTCAAATTTTTTTTGGCTGCAAAGTCCACAAGCTCTTGAGGAATCCAGTCCGACCTACCAAGCACACAACTCGCCTTGCTATCAGATGTGTACAGCGACAACTCCCCCAAACCCCAAACAATGTGTACTATATCACTAAACCCCCCTGACTTTTCTCGCCTCCATTTCAAAGGAACTTTTAGAGTTTTTTCTCCGCGAACTAACTCTATATATTTTTCGCAAGCCATTAGAGCGAAACAAAAACTGCCGCATTCTAGCGAATACAACTGCACCGCCCCACTTACTTTTGGCAGAATAAATCTTATTGTACCCGTCTGCCTTAACAGCGCAGTGGCCGTAAGCGAGGGCCCCATAGATTCATTAATATAGATACTTGCCAACCTTTACCCTCCCGCGAACACCTACCAAGCCCGAAAGCCCCCTCCTATCAGAGTGACCGTCGAATGTCTTTGCCAGTTTATCAAGTCCTGCCTTGATTGCCAATACAGCACGGCGTGTGCGCATCATGCCCGATGAGCGGATCACCGTCTAGGCCATACGCAGGCATCTGTATCGGCTAGGCACCCTGAATCCGTCCAGTCCGTGCGAGTCATGGATATATGAATAATTGTGCACACTGGGCGCCTTATGGGGGTTGACCATATTGTATCCGGCAGTGTTTAGTCCCTATGGCTGATCTTTTCACCTCCAAACTACGAACACTCCCGTATGACCGCACCCTCAATCTGCCATCAAAGTTGCAAGCGAATACCTTGGCGGATATTGCGCCGTCCACACCCTTGACGATGAGGTCGGCGGCTTCAGCCCAGCCTATGAAACGCAGCATAATCTCGCCAGCGAGCAGAACCGTTTCTAAATTGACATTACCTAGGCCTCTATTTTATAAGCGACCTGCAGGCTACTTGGAAGACGCAGCGGGGAAACAAGCTAGTCGTCATCCTTGAGGGTGCGGCGGAATCCGCCATCGGGCATCGGGCTTGTCGTGACCGGCGCATGCACCCCATGCCCGTGGACCAGCAGGCCGCCGAGGTGGGCAGCGTTGGCGAGGGTGAGGGTGGCGAGGGTGTAGGTGATGGCGATGAGGAGGCCGCCGGTGATGGCGATGGTGGGTTTCTTTTTGTCGGAGACTTTGTTTGCGACAGCCCAGACCATGAGGAAGACGAGGGTGCAGGCGAGGATGAGGTTGCGGGCGGATTCGGCGGTTTCTTCGTGATCGTGGATGAGTTGGCTGACGGCTTGGGTTGATGAGCCGACGATTTTGCTTGCGGCATGGCCTGTGAATGTGGCGGCGAATGCGGCGATTGTGGCGATGATGAGGAGCATGGCCGTGGATGCGAGCCATGGGTTTCGTCGTTTTTTGTCGAGTATTGCGAGGAGCATGGGGAGCCATGCGATGAGGAAGAGTGCGATGGGGAAGTGGACGACGAGGGGGTGGAGGGATTGGAGGGGTGGCATGGGGGATTGTATGGGGGATGGGGCCCCCTCCGTCACGCTGCGCGTGACACCTCCCCCGCAGGCGCGGGGGAGGCGGGTTGGGGGAGGGGGTTGGTGGGAAGCCCCCTCCGCCTCGCTTTGCTCGGCACCTCCCCCGCGGGGCGGGGGGAGGGACAAGAGCCCCCTCCGTCACGCCTGTGGCGTGACACCTCCCCCGCAAGCGCGGGGGAGGCGGGTTGGGGGATCGTGTTTGTGGGAAGGCCCCCTCCGTCACGCTGCGCGTGACACCTCCCCCGCGGGGCGGGGGAGGCACATTGCGGATGGTGTTGGTGGGAAGGCCCCCTCCGCCTCGCTGCGCTCGGCACCTCCCCGCGAGGGCGCGGGGAGGCGAGTTGGGGGAGGTAGCAGGTGGGAGGCCCCCTCCGTCCGCCTGTGGCGTGACACCTCCCCCGCAAGCGCGGGGGAGGCGGGTTGGGGTTAGTTGGTTCTGGATTGGTAGAAGGTGTCGAGGTCGGCTTTGAGTTTTTGGAGCATGCCGAGGTGGGCGTACATCATGTGGCCGGCTTCGTAGTAGTGCATCTCGATGTTCTTCTTGATTTCGGGGCGGAGGAACATGTGATCGATGGTGTATTGGGTGGCGAAGTATGGAGTGGCGAGGTCGTAGTAGCCGTTGGCGATGAAGACTTTCATGAAGGGCATTTTGTGCATGGCGCTTCGGAGGTTTTCGGCGAGATTGAGGTATTGGTTGTCGGCGACGCCTCGGTAGGACCAGGGCCAGACGCTGGTGAGGATTTCGTAGCGGAGGTCGGAGTTGTAGTTGAGGTCCTGGCGGAGGTACTGGTTCATGGACTCGGTGTAGATGGATTGGATGGCGGCGTAGGAGGGATCGAACTCGTAGGAGTCGGCGGCGTCGTCGCGGTCGTAGCCGGTGAAGCGGGAGTCGAGACGGCCGACGGTTTTGCCTTCGTCGCGGAGGAGTTCTTTGGGGAAGCGGGGCATGTTGATTCGGAGCTGGGTTTGGAGGGCGTACTTTGGGGTGACGCCGGTGTAATCGCTGAGTTTCTGGGCGATGTGGTTGCGTGCGGATTCGGTGAGTTGGTCGCCTTGGGTGAGTGCGAGGGTGTATTCGGTGGTGGCGAACTCTTCGACCTCGGCGAGGAAGTCGGGCAGGGGCATGGACAGGTAGGGTTCTTCGAGGGCGTTGTGGAACTTGGCTGTGGCGGCGAAGGATGGGAGGTAGAGGGGGTATGGGAGGTCGTTGCCGACATCGAAGCGTGCGGTTTGGAAGTTGGTGATGGCACTGATGAGGATGGTGCCGTTGAGGGCGATGCCGTGGGTGTCCTGGAGCTCCTTGGCCAGGCCCGCGGCTCGGGTTGTGCCGTAGGACTCGCCGGCGATGTATTTGGGTGATCCCCAGCGGTTTGTTTTCCCGAGGTAGATGCGGATGAACTCGGCGACGGAGCTGATGTCTTCGCGTACGCCGTGGAAGTCTTTGGGATTGCCGTCTTCAGCTGCTCTTGAGTAGCCGGTTGCGACGGGGTCGATGAATACGAAGTCGGATTGATCGAGGAGTGAGTATTCGTTTTCGACGAGTGCGTATGGGGGTGGTCCGGGGTTTCCGAAGTCGTCGATGGGGTTGACGCGTTTGGGGCCGAAGACGCCGAGGTGGAGCCATACGGAGGAGGAGCCGGGTCCGCCGTTGAAGCTGAAGGTGATTGGGCGTGATGCTGGGTCGGGGAATGTGGGTTCGACGGCGTCGGCTGGTGGGTTGTTGATTTTGCGGTATGCGATGTAGAAGACGGAGGCGGTGGGTTCGTGTTTGCCTCGGAGATTGGCGAGGGTGAGTGTGCCGGCGGTGGCCTGGTAGTGGATGGGTTGGCCGTTGATCGTGACAGTGTGGTGTGTGACGGAGGTTGTGTCGGGGTAGACGACAAAGTCGGAGGTGTCTGCTGGCTCTGCGTCTTGGGCGTGGGCGGGGCAGGCGGTGGCCAGTGCGAGGAGCGAAAGACACGAAAGAAGGGTGTGTATGCGGCGTGTGGTGTTGGTGGTCATGGTGACAGGGTAAAGGCGATTGGGGGAAGCCGCAAGCGATGGGTGTTTTCGGGGAAGAATCGGGGTTGCTCCCCTACCGTTGTGGACTATGAGTGAATCCCCCACGACCCTGCGTGCGTTGACTGACGAGTTTCTTGAGACCGAGGCCCGGATCAAGCTGGGCGGTGGCCCGAAGGCGATCGAGCGGCAGCACGCGAAGGGTCGTTTAACGGCTCGTGAGCGGATTGAGAAGCTGATTGACGAGGGGTCGCACTTTCAGGAGATGGGGCTGTGGGCGGCGTTTGAGATGTACGCGGATGCGGGCGGCGCTCCGGGTGCGGGGGTTGTGGTTGGCATTGGGTCGGTGCATGGCAAGAAGCACATGATCATCGCCAATGACGCGACGGTGAAGGCGGGTGCGTTCTTCCCGATGACCTGC
Organism: Phycisphaerales bacterium JB052; assembly: GCA_043100965.1. Taxonomy (GTDB): domain Bacteria; phylum Planctomycetota; class Phycisphaerae; order Phycisphaerales; family UBA1924; genus UBA1924. The sequence goes on from JBICHR010000011.1 coordinate 5,969, forward strand.
AAGAAGATCATTCGGGCGCAGACGATGGCGCATATGGCTCGGCTGCCGCTGCTGTATCTGGTGGATTCTGCGGGGGTGTATCTTCCGATGCAGGAGGATGTGTTCCCGGATACGGACGATTTCGGGCGGATCTTCCGGAACAACGCGCAGATCAGTGCTGATGGGATCCCGCAGTTGGCGGCGATTATGGGGTTCTGTGTTGCGGGGGGTGGGTACCTGCCTGTGATGTGCGATAGCTTGCTGATGACGGAGGGGTCTGGGCTGTATCTGGCTGGACAGGCGTTGGTGAAGGCAGCGATCGGGCAGGATGTGAGCGACGAGGAGCTGGGTGGTGCAGAGATGCACGCATCGATCTCGGGGACGATCGATTTCAAGGAGCCGGATGACGATGCGTGTATTCAGCGGCTGCGGTCGTTGGTGGCGAAGTACCCGGATGCGAATCTTGAGGAAATCACCGAGACGCATGTGCAGGCGTATCGCGATGGCGGGGATATTTATGAGTTGTTTACGGACAAGCCGGGGCAGCAGTACGATGTGAAGGACATCATCGCGTGTCTTGTGGATTCGCGTGCGGTGCCCAATGCTGAGGGGCACAAGTCGCTCGAGCCGGACTTTGATGAGTACAAGGCGACCTATGGGGAGTCGGTGGTGTGTGGTTATGCGACCATCGGCGGGATGCCCGTGGGGATTGTGGCCAATCAGGGGAAGCTAACGACGCGGCAGATGCCCGGTGGCAAGGCGGGCCCGAGCAAGGCCTCGAGCATGCCGAGGGTGATTTACGATGACAGCGCGGATAAATCGGCCCGATTTATCATGGATTGCAATCAACGCAAGGTGCCGATCGTTTTCCTTCATGACACGACGGGGTTCATGGTTGGTCGGGACAGCGAGCAGGGCGGGATCATCCGAAGTGGTGCGAAGATGGTGAACGCGATGAGCAACTGCGTGGTGCCGAAGATCGTTGTGATCATGGGCGGCTCGTTCGGTGCAGGGAACTACGCGATGTGCGGGCGGGCGTTTGATCAGTTTGTTGCGATGGCGTGGCCTGGGAGCAAGTGTGCGGTGATGGGCGCGGGGTCGGCGACGGGGACGCTGGCGATGATTGAGGAGCGTTCGCGGGCTCGGAAGGGCGAGGAGATCGACGCGGAGACGCGTGATGCGATTCTTGGTGCGGTGCGTGATTCGTACAACGAGCAGCAGGATATTCGTCACGGGGCGGCGCGGGGTTGGGTGGACCGGATCATCGAGCCGCATCGCACTCGTGAAGAGCTGATCGAGTCGTTGCGTGCGGCGAACCAGGGGTGGGATTACTCGGTTGAGTTCAAGACCGGGGTGCTGCAGGTCTGATGGATCGGGCTGGGTTGTTTTTTGAGTTGATAGACCACGAAGGATTTAGGTATATGAGACACTTCACGCCGTACATCGTCACTCTGCTCGCCCTTGCGGGTTTGAGCACCCCGTTGCAGGCTCAGAGCGCCGAGCCCGACCCTGTGGTTGAGGTTGATGTTGACGAGGTCGAGCAGGCCCCGGAGCCAGAGCCGCAGCTGTTCGAGTTTGAGACGGCTGGGTTCTCGTTTGATGTGATGGCGCCGTATGAGCCGGTGATCCGGGAGACTTCGGACGGGTCGATCTACAGCGTGACTTTCCAGCGTCGTGCCGCGGACGGTGGTGCTTTTGATACAGATGGTAAGATGGCGTTCATGCGTCTGACGCAGACGATTGCGCCGCTGGATGCGGGCGTGAATCAGAAGAATCTGCTTGATGCGACGCTGCGTGACGCGATGAAGTCGCTGGACAATGCGTACGGCGTTCGTCGCGATCGGCTTTTTAGCGATTGTTCACTGGAGATTCTTGGCGAGACGCGTGAGGGGCAGCGGATCGATGCGGGCATGCTTCCCGATGGTTCAATCGCGTATGTGGAATGCTACGCGTTTGAGGATTCGAATGGGAACGGGATTGGTGTGACGCTCAAGCTGAGCGAACCGGCTGGTGAGGACGATTTCCCTGAGGATGTGCTGCTGGCAGAAGAACTGCTGATTGGGCTGCGGGTCAAGGATCTGGAGCCCGATTCGCAGTACTACTTATCGTTCGCGGGGTACCCGCTTCGGCTCCCTGTGGGCTCGATTGTTCAGAACCTGCGCCAGGTGAATCAGTATGTGTATGAAGCGACCATTGGCTATCCCCAAGCGAACGCTCGTGTGCAGCTGCTCAAGGTCCCCCCGGAGTACAACCTGAAGAAGACTGCGGCGGATCAGATCACCGGGTATGCCCGCACGCTTGAGCAGCAGGCCCAGCAGGGCCAGCTGACACTCAAGCGGGCGACGCCTTCGTACATCCCCGCTGGTGAGAAGCAGGATGGGGTCATTGAGGGCATGAGCTTCATGCTCAATACGAATAACATCGATTTTTACAACACGATGCACACCGTTGTTGATCAGGGTGCGGTCATCGCTGTGAGCTTTACCGGTGCGGAGGACGCTGCGGATACCGTGACCGGGTATGTGGCGCACTTCTTTGAGCGGCCGCTGGGCTCGGTGAAGCAGGCAACGCAGGCGATTGAGCTCGATGGGTACGAGTTGGAACTTTCCTCGGCGTTGCACTTCGTGCGTCAGGGCGATGAATCTGGGCTCAACGAGTACCTCGTGACCCCGGTCCCGGACCAGGATTGGACGCAGCTTGTCGGGGCCCCGGCCAAGGGCCAGGGCGGGTATACACGGATTCTTGTTGGGCAGCCCAGCGAAGAACTCACGCTTGAATCGAGTCACAATGAACTTTGGCAGCGGGTGCTGAGCGGGCTGGATGATGCGGCTGAATCAGCGTCGCAATCCACTCCGGTTGCAACGACGATCACACTCGACGATGGACGCTCGGTTGAAACGCTTTCGACGACTGCTTCGCCAGAGGCCCTGCAGGCTGCTGGCGGACAGGGGCTGAAGATCACGAGCTACCTGATTCCTGCCACGGCGGAGCAAGGGGCTGTCGTGGTCTCGAGCGTTGGGAACGCGGGCCAGTTTGCAGAGACGGATCTGTTCACACGGATCATCGTGGAACGCCTGTCTCACGAGCAGGACGAAGCGGTTGAAGACGACGAGTGATCGACTCGGTCATTGATTGAACTGTGGCTGTTCCATGTACTCGGAGGCGTGCGATGAAGCGTTTGAATCGGTGTAGCTCGTTGATGGGCGTTATGGTTGTGCTGTTGCCCATGTCGGGCTGTGTGGTGTGGGACATCAATGATGGCATTCTCGCGTCGAACGACAATCTGGGTCGTATCGAGGATGAGTTGCAGTCGATCGATCAGGGCTTGGGTTCGACGAATGAGAACCTTGAGACGGTTGAATCTCGGTTGGCATCGATGGATGCGCAGCTTCAGTCCCTGCAGACGCAGTTGGACGCGACGAACGCGCACCTGGCGTCTCTGCGGAAGACGATCAACAATATTGACAGCACGATCCCGTTCCTGAAGTTGTCGGGCGACGATGAGCAGGAGCAGGAGGCGTTGGAGAACGGGGAAGCCTCGGGCGCGGAGCCCGGGGCGGGATCGGAGCCCACGCCTGAGACCGCACCAGCAAGTGAAACGGGTGGCTCATGACGCAGCGTGTACGCATCACGGAAGTTTCCCCTCGTGATGGCTTGCAGGCCGAGCAGGCGATCGTGGCGACGGTGGACAAGGCCCGGCTGGTTGAGTTGGTGCAGCGGACCGGGGTCGATGAGGTCGAGGTGAGCAGCTTTGTGAGCCCGAGGTGGGTGCCTCAGCTCGGGGACGCGGCGGACCTGTTTGATCTGATCGCGCGGAACAAGCCCGAGGGTGTGTGCTACTCGGCGCTGGTGCCAAACGGCAAGGGTCTTGAGGCGGCGTTGGCGGCGAACCATGCGGCACGGGAGGCGCACGGGATCGAGCGTCTGATCGATAAGGTGGCTGTGTTTGTCGCCGCGAGCGAGGGGTTCTCGCTGAAGAATACCAATGGAACGATTGAGGAAGTGCTCAAGCGGTTCGAGCCGCTGATTCCCAGAGCACATGAGCAAGGCCTGATGGTGCGGGGGTACATCTCGTGCATCGTGCGTTGCCCGTTTGATGGGGATGTTGAGCCAGTGGCGGTTGGGGATGTGGCGTCGGCACTGCTGCGTATGGGGGTCGATGAGCTTGATCTTGGCGACACGATCGGCGCTGCGACGCCTGAGACGATCGACCCGGTGATCATGGAGGTGATCGATCGGCTCGAGGGGCGTGCCACCAATGACTTTGGTGAACCGACGCTGACGCTGCACCTGCATGACACCTTTGGGCATGCTCGGGATTGCGTGCAGATGGCGTTGGAGCTGGGGGTCCGGTCGTTTGACTCGTCTGCGGGTGGGCTTGGTGGGTGCCCGTATGCGTCGACGGGGACAACGCGGGCGCCGGGGAATATCTCGACTGGTGTGCTGGTGGACGCGATCCGCGCGAGCGGGTATGAAACCGCGATCGATGATGCGGCCTTGTTTGAGGCGAGCGAGTATGCGGCGGGGCTGATCTCATGATCCAACACGAGACACAGGGCGATCTCAGCGTGATCACGCTTGATCGGGCCCAGAAGCGGAACGCGATGCTGCCCGAGATGCTCGAGGGGTTGCATGCGGCGATTGAGGCGAGCGGTGAAGCGCGGGCGGTGGTGCTTGTGGGTGCGGGGAAGACTTTCTGTGCGGGGTTCGACTTAAAGGCCTGTGCGGCGGACCCTGGGGGCGGGACGATGCGGGCGCTGTTGAGCGGCTTATCGTCGTGCGTGCGTGCCATGCGGGCGTGCCCGGCGCCGGTGGTGCTCGGTGTGCATGGGGCTGCGGTCGCGGGCGGGTGTGCGCTTCTGGGTGGTGCGGATGTCGTTGTTGCGTCTCGGGACGCCAAGCTTGGGTATCCCGTGGTGAAGATCGGGGTGTCACCGGCGGTGTCTTCGCCGTTTATGTTTGCGTCGATGCGCCCGGGCGTGGTGCGTTCTCGGCTGGTTGACACCGAGCTGGTGGATGGGTCTCGCGCGTTTGAACTCGGGATGGTGCACGCGTTGGTTGATACGGCTGATGCGGTGCATGCGTATGCGATGGAACTGGGTCGCTCGATGGCCCAGAAGCCCGGCGTGGGTTGTATGACGACGAAGCGTTGGCTCAACGAGATCTGTGAGGTCACCGATACGACGGCGCAGCAGGGGTTGGATGCGTCGCTGTCGTTGACCGGTGGCGAAGAAGAGCGGGCGCGGCTTGCGGCGCTCTGGGGCTGATCAGGAAGGAAGATGAAGATGACCGATGCGGTGCTGCTTGAGACTGAGGGATTGATTGCGACGCTTACGATCAATCGCCCCGATGCGCGGAACGCGATGTCGGTGGAGATTCTGGAGGGGATGCATGAAGCCGTCGATTCGCTGCGGGGCTCGGAAGCGAGCGTGCTGGTGATTACTGGTGCGGGGCGAGCGTTCTGTGCGGGGATGGACCTGAAGGCGGTGCTGATTGAGCTATCGGGTGATGCGACGATGGGCGAGCGGCTTTTGCGATCGCTGGCTGAGTTGACGCTGAAGATCCGTGCGTTGGATCAGGTCACGATTGCGTCGGTGAACGGTGCGGCGATCGGTGGCGGTTGTGGACTGACCTGTGTGTGCGATGTGACGATCTCACACGCGGACGCGAAGCTTGGCTTCCCTGAGGTGGATCTTGGTCTTTGCCCGGCGGTCATCGCGCCTTGGGTCGTGAAGAAGCTGGGTGGCGGGGTTGCGCGAGCTGCGATGCTCCGGGGCGGTGTGATGGACGGGCGTGCGGCGCATGCGATGGGGCTGGTCGATTATCTGGCTGAGGATCGGGCTGGATTGGAAACGCTGACGGCTGAGGTCGCTGAGCAGCTTGCCACGGGCGCACCGAAAGCACTTTCTACAACGAAGTCGTTGCTGAATGAGCTTGATGGATCGCTTGATCCAGCGATGGTGTTGGAGGGTGCAGCGTTGTCTGCGCGTGTGCTTTCGACACCTGAGGCGCAGGCGAAACTGGCGGGGTTTGCCAAGCGGTAAGACTGGCACGCGGGCGCTGTCCATTCAGCCGCGTCGTTGCATATGATTGATTTGCACGCAAGCCCTGCGAGTGCGCGTGCGCCGGGATGACACGGTTGTCATGCTGAGCGATGAAATCGCAAGATTCGGACATCGCATGAGGCGCGAACTTCTGCCCGTTGATATTGGCAGTGCCGGGGACGGTACCAAGACCATTGCGACACTGACGCTTGATCAGCCCGGCCGTCCGGTTGTGGTGATCGAGCAGGCCTTGCTTGAGCAGCTTGATGCGACGCTTGACTCGCTGCCGAGTGATTTGGATGGTTTCATCCTTGCCTCGGCTGCTGAGCGTGCCTTTGTTGCGGGCGCGGATCTCAAGGCGATCATGGCGTTGAGTGACGCGGAACTGCACGAGTATCTTGCGTTTGGCTCGCGTGTGTTTCAGAAGATCTCGGACCTGCCCTGCCCCACTGCTGCGGCGATTCACAGCACGGTGCTGGGTGGCGGGCTTGAGCTGGCGATGCACTGCGATGGGCTGATCGGGCTCAATGATCCGGATGCGAAGCCGTATCTTGTTGGTCTTCCGGAGGCGGGTTTGAAGATCTGCCCTGGTTGGGGTGGGACGAACCTGCTGCCTGGGCGGATTGATGCGGAAACGGCGATCGTTTCGACTGCGCATGGGAAGGCGTTCAAGTCGAGCGAGGCGGCGGCGTTGGGCATCTTCGATGAGACCTGCACCAATGCGGAGGACCTGATCGGTACGGCCAAGCACTGGCTGATCGGGCAGGACCGGCAGAACCGAACGGGGAAGCCATCGCGTTGCATCCAGACGATGAACACGGACGAAATCCAGCGTGCGTTGGAGAAGTCGCGTGACGAGCTTGACGCATCGCTGCATGCTGACGCGGTGCTGGATGCGGTTTCGGTCGGGATTCACGCTGGCTGGGACGCGGCGTTGCGGGCAGAACAGGAACATCTGGTTCGGTTGCGAAACACCGAGCCGGGACGTGAAGCGATCGAGGCGTTCTTTGCCCGATCGAGCAAGAAGTGAACAGAAGCACCAAACGCCGGCGGCGTAACCGTCCCGCGCGTTGATTGATTGAAACGAGGAGTGACAGCATGGCCGAGACCACCAAAGCCGATCTGAAGAACATGAAGGGCGTGTCGGAACGCGACAAGCAGATGATCGCGGACGCCGAGCAGTTGCTTGGGCCTGAGCCGTCGACGATGGGCGCGGTGAAGAACCTCTTCTGGGGGAACTTCCGCGAGGAGTTGTACTTTCCGTACCCGGAGATTGCCAAGACTTCGCCTGAGGAGACTGCTGAGTGTGATCGTCTTGTTGCGGAGCTTGAGGACTACCTCAAGAACGAACACCCTTCGATCGAGATCGATCAGAAGCAGTACATTCCTGAGCGGGTCATTCAGCGTCTGTTCGACATGGGTGTGCTGGGGATGACGATCGGCAAGGACTTTGGTGGGCTGGGGATGGGGATCACCAGCTACAACCGGGTGCTGGAGACGATCGGCAAGTACTGTGGTTCGACGGCGGTGATGGTTTCGGCGCACCAGTCGATCGGTTGCAAGGCGGTCATGCTGTTTGGTACTGATGAGCAGAAGGAGCGTTGGCTTCCCAAGCTGGCTCGCGAGTGGCTCAGTGCGTTCTGTTTGTCTGAGCCGCAGGTCGGTTGTGATGCTGGTGGTCAGGAGACGACGATTGAGCTGAGCGAGGACGGCGAGCACTACATCGTGAATGGCGAGAAGAAGTGGGCGACCTCGGGCGCGATCTCGGGTCTGTTCACGGTGATGGGCAAGCAGACGATTGATGGCAAGCAGCGTGTGACCTCGGTTGTGTGTACGCCTGATATGGAGGGGATTGATATCTTCTCCAAGAACCGGAGCAAGATGTGCATCCGGGGGACTTGGCAGGCGCGGATCCGGTTCACGAATGTGAAGGTGCCCAAGGCGAACCTGCTGCACAAGGAGGGTCGCGGGCTTAATGTGGCGCTGACCTGCCTGAACTACGGGCGTTGTACGCTTTCGGCGGGCATGCTCGGCGGTGCGAAGAAGGCGATGGATCAGTCGATCAAGTGGGCCCAGACCCGCTACCAGTTCTCGCGTCCGCTGAGTGACTTTGAGCTGGTGCAGCAGAAGATCGCTCGGATGAGCGCGTACTGCTACGCGATGGACTCGGTGCTGTACATGACGACGGGCATGCTCGATCGCCATGACGATGACATCATGCTCGAGACGGCGATCTGTAAGGTGTTCTGCTCGGAGTTCGGCTGGCGGACCGTGAATGACGCGGTTCAGATCGTCGGCGGCGAGGGCACGATGACGGAGAACGAGCTCGAGCGGATCTTCCGTGACTCGCGCATCAACACGATTGTTGAGGGTGCCAACGAGGTGATGCAGTCGTTCATCTTTGCCTACGGCGGCAAGCAGCTTGCTGAGCAGATGCTGGGCATCAAGGAGATGGCGGACAACAAGAAGTTCTCCCCCACCATGCTTCGGGCGGCGATTCCGCTGGGCATGGAGGTATTCCTGGGCATGCGGAAGAAGGCGCCGTCGATCACCAAGGTCGATGCGTCGCTGCGTGGGTATGCCGATCGCCTTTCCAAGTTGATCAGCGAGCTGACTTACCAGTTCAAGGTCATCAGCAAGAAGAAGGACGCGGCGATCGTGACGGCTCAGGCGACGCAGGCGCGCTTGGCGGACGCGGCCATGTACCTGCACGCGTGGGCGTGTACGCTGTCGCGGCTGGATTGCGATATGCGTAATGGGGAGTCGGGCACCGAGTTCGAGCGGAACAAGGCGTCGGCGATCCACTTCTTCGATCTGGCGGAGCTGGCGATCCACCAGGCGTTCCGTGAGTTGCATGAGAATGCGGATGACACGATGCTCAAGGCGGCGGACTTGGCGTTGGCGCACAGCTCGTCGCTGCCGAACAGCAACTTCTACATCCCGGAGAGCTCCCCCACTGCCAAGGGCACGGGCAAGGCGCACGATCAGGATCACATCGTGCAGTTCCCGGGGACGGGGCGCGAGAACATCGGTGCCACTGGGCGTGAGCACATGCAGGAAACGATTGAACAGCTTTAAGTAGCTGAACACATATGCTTACACTACCGCCGTTCCCTGTTGGGGGTGGCGATCACTCGAATGCGGTTTCCACAATAACGCTGCCGTAAAGATGTGCAGTCCGATGAAGATGAGTAGTCGACCGACAACACTGACATTAGCCAACTGAAGCTGTGATCCAAGGCATCCACAAGATTGATCAGGCGCCGGGGGGTAGAGCAAGTACGCAGCAAGAAATGACAAGAGCATTAACGAACCGCCAAGCATCCCCGTCACCTGTCCGCCCGCGAAGATGAATATCGCCAATAGACATTCTGCCAGCCCAAGCATCAGAATAAGCCATATCGGAAAAGTGTAAAGCCAAGTTGAAGCCACATCATTGTCAACCCCAAGTATAACTCCAACAAGCTTGGTAGTGCCCGCATAAGCCCAGACAAATGCGATTCCATATGAGAGCAACCTGGCGAACATCATCATTTACCTATCAAGCCACAGCTTTTCGTTTCAATGCGACAACTATGCCTGAAACGCCAATCAATAGCACGCCACCCCAAACCAAAATGCGATTGATACCCCACTTCTCAGTATGCTGTTGAGAGGCAGCCGCAGGATAGACGAGCTCTGAGTGATTACCTGAACTGCTGAAGCGATACTCTGTGCCTGCGACTGTATCCCTTACAGCAAAGCCATCCGGGATAGAAACTTGGGATTGAGTGAACGCCAAATCTGACTTTGTGTATTGATCAAGTCGCGCAGTTTTTTGTATCGATGGGCCAGTTCCTGATGTGTTGAGCACATCAGTTATTTCTGTGGGAACCCTGCCGCCACCAGGCAAGTCGACCCACGCGAGATATTTGATCTCATGTACTACGCGATTGTTCCCCGGCGGGGATTGTGTTAGAGAAACGATGTCCTTGCCATCCATAACAACTTTTGCCACTGCATCTTGGCCCAGTACTTCTCCAGAAAGCAAATATACTGCCGAGCCATCAGGCAGCTCATCTCCTCGTTCCACTGTGATCCCTAGATCCTTGGCGTGCACAAGCATTCGACAAACCGGCATCGGAGTGACTGACGCCTCGCCGCTTTCCCCATGAAGCTGAGCAAATCGATCAGATATCAAGGCCGATGATGATGTAGGCGTGATCAGAAGAGAGCTGTCATACGAAGAGGATCGCAACTCCACTACGCTGGCACCAATGCCAGGAATAACAGTACTCTTTTTGATATATACCCAGTCACGATCCACAACGACATCTTCATGGAATGGAGTTGTTGTGCTTGCGCCCTGATCTGAAATTACACTAGAAGAACTAGCCGCTAACGAGTACTGGGGCGGCAAACTGAAGTCGTCCCACGCAAACTCTTCTCCGAGACCATGGGAACTTGTGGCAACCAGAGTAACAAGCCCAGCACAAATGCGTTGTAAAATCATAACTTACACCACCGGAAGGAGGCAGAACCCACCCAATGTGTCAGCAGGAACTGTACATGTCGCTGTTGGATGTGGCCCAGAAAAAGTTCCAGCTTGGCAACATCCTGCGGTATTTACAGCCCCGCCAGTATACACATCAACGGGAACAACAGCCGTGCCAGCCACACACTTCTTCCAGCCCCCGAATGTACAACCAGTGCCCGCTGGGCAATGGTTGTAACTGGCACAAGGCCCTAATGGATTGGCCGCACCTGTACAAGGGGTAACTTCCGCGTTAGCGATGTATCCAGGATGAGGGGTAACCAGCTTGTTACAGATTGCAAATAGCGGAGATGAAAACAACGCCATGAAGGCGAAAAATGCAACTGCTCTCGAAAATCGACGGTTATTTGACATGGTGGCCATCCATTTCTCCGATTGTATGGTACAGTGATTTGCAGTAGACTACCAGATCCCTGCCAATGTGTGAGGCGCTGGCAATGAAAAACATAAAAAAAAATCTTCCCGACACGAAGCATCATGTTTGTGACCGCGGCATGACACTTATTGAAGTCATGGTTTCGGTTGGGATTATGGCAATCCTTGCCGGGTTGCTCCTTCCGGCTTTGTCTCAGGCTAGAGATACAAGTATGACTACAGTGTGCATGTCTGAGATGAGGCAGTTAGCTGCGAAGGTAGACTTATACACGCAAGAATCTCATGGCTATTTTCCATTTGCTTACCGTCGATCCCCAACTGACGGCACATGGCATACTCCAGGCGGATTAGTAGTCGATTATCGACTGTATAGCACAAGCTCAGAATACTGGGCACTACCGTTCATAGACGATTTCGGCGGATCATTTCTTTCAGAGCAACTTCTCTGCCCCAAAGACAACATCACTGCAGATATGTATGAGCATCAGGCACAGATGTCTGGCATGCAAATCAACGAGTTCCATCTACCTCTAGTTCGTAAGCTCACTTCGGCTAACTACATAAATCCTCGTTTTTTGTCGAGAGACACCTCCACATACCCAGAGCAAGCCAATCGACTTGCGAAAGCTCAAGATATTTTTTACCCTTCTTCAAAGGCTTTATTGATAGAAACTTCTCCTTTTCATACTACCGATACTACGCACAATCCCACATACCAATACAACGCTCCTCAGCCGAGCTTAGGAAAAATGGTGCTTGCGTCTGACGGATCCGGTGCAATTCGCATCGGCTCGCCTGAACATACGGTGATCTTTGCTGAAGTAATCACAAACCACCCGATTCTTTCGCCCGATCAACTCGCAGGTTCTTTACGAACTTTTTTCAGCTTTGACTACACGCGCAACGGCGTTCTCGGACGTGACTGGGATTAGGGCAAGTGCTTTCCTGACCCAACACCATACACAGTAAGCAGGATTCAGTAGGCAACCCTTCCTACACTCACAAACCCCGGTGAGTCGGCATTTCGCATCGCCCCGCCGCCTTTTCGAACGACGGATGCGCGATCGTTGACCGTGACCCGGATGTGTAGGAGAAAGCATGCCACACCACACCGTGTTTGAAGCCAAAATCGAGCATCTTCAGATCCTCGATGAGAACGGCAAGCTGGATAAGAAGCTTGCCAAGGACACCCTGAGCGATGATCAGGTTGTGTACCTGTATGAGCAGATGCGTATCTGCCGCGAACTCGACGAGATTGCGTTCAAGTTGCAGCGCTCCGGGCGCATGGGCACCTACCCCCAGAATAAGGGGCAGGAAGCCAATGCCGTCGGTTCAGCCCTGGCGATGGTCAAGGGGAACGACTGGATCGTGCCCTCGTACCGTGAGAACGCGGCGTTGTTCATGCACGGCTTGCCGATGCACTATGTCATCCAGTACTGGATGGGCGATGAGCGTGGCTCGCAGTTCCCTGAGGGGATCAACATGACGCCTCTGAGCGTTCCGATCGGGACGCACATGCTGCACGCGACGGGCATCGCGTGGGCGATGAAGAAGCGGAAGGAGCAGGATCGCGCCGTGATCACCTACTTCGGTGACGGTGCGACAAGTGAGGGCGACTTCCACAACGCGATGAACTTCGCGAGTGTGATGCAAGTGCCGACGATTTTCTACTGCCAAAACAACTCGTGGGCGATCTCGGTGCCTCGCGAGCAGCAGATGAACTCTCGCACGGTGGCGCAGAAGGCGCTTGCGTACGACATGCCGACGATTCAGGTGGACGGCAACGACATCTTCGCGGTGTACAAGGCGACCCAGGACGCGCGCAAGCGTGCGATCGAGGGCGGCGGGCCATCGTTCATCGAGGGTGTGACTTATCGCCTGGGCGATCACACGACGGCGGACGATGCGCGTCGGTACCGCGACCAGGCGGAGGTCGATGCGTGGTTGGAGAAGGACCCGCTGATTCGCACACGCAAGTACATGGAAAGCATTGGCGTCTGGGACGACAAGAAGCAGGAAGAGCTCGAGAACCGTGCCAAGACGATCGTCAAGGAGGTCGTGGACGCGGCGGTGAATGTGTCCAAGCCCGACAAGGCGGACTTCTTCAACAGCATGTTCGCGGAGCTTCCTGAGGACCTTAAGACACAGCGTGATACGATGCGGACCAGTTCGATCGGGCGGAACCCGTCGCAGATCGGTCTGCAGGCGCAGGCGACGGAGGCACGCTGATGCTCGTTGGGCTCTCGGACACCAAGGGTCGGGTTCACTACATCAACGCGGTGTATGTGAAGTCGGTTCAGGCGAAGGGAGCGGACAGCGTTGTCGAGATCAGCGGGCGATCGACCAAGCTGCGGGTGAAGATGCCCGTCGAGCAGGTTGTTGAGTTGCTGAACGCGGCGATGCCCAGCAGTATCGAGGCGATGCTCGCCGTCGAAGATCAGATCCAGGCAGACCAAGCCGCTGCGGCAGCAGCCGCGGCCGCGGTTTAAAGAATACGGAGTCATACCCATGGCAGAACAAACCCTCGTCGGCGCGATCAACCAGGCGCTGGACCAGATGCTCGAGAGCGACCCCGATGTGATCCTTCTGGGTGAAGATGTGGGGCTCAACGGCGGCGTGTTTCGCGTGACCGACGGCCTGCAGGCCAAGCACGGCAAGGACCGCGTCGTTGATACGCCGCTGGACGAGTCGGGCATTATGGGCACCTCGGTCGGGCTGTCGATCGCTGGGATGAAGGCGGTGCCTGAGATCCAGTTTGATGGCTTCCTGGGCCCGGCGTACGACCAGTTCGTGAACCACGCGGCCCGGATGCGTACGCGTACGCGTGGCGCGGTGACGGTGCCGATGACGGTGCGTGTGCCGGTTGGTGGTGGTATCCATGCTCCGGAGCTTCACAGCGATTCGCCTGAGGCGATCTACGCCCATTCGCCGGGGATCAAGGTGGTCATGCCCGTGACGCCTTACGACGCCAAGGGGCTGTTGATTTCGGCGATCCGTGACCCGGACCCGGTGATGTTCTTTGAGCCCAAGCGGGTGTACCGCTCGTTCAAGGAGGAGGTCCCCGAGGAGATGTACGAGATCCCGATCGGGGAGGCCAAGGTCGTCAACGAGGGCGAGGACCTGACGGTTGTGACCTGGGGGGCTCCGGTGTTCCAGTGCCTTGAGGCGATGGACAACCTGCCCGAGGATGTGTCGGTCGAGTTGATTGATCTGCGTTCGATCTATCCGTTTGATATGGACACGATTGCCCAGAGCGTGCAGAAGACCGGGCGTTGTGTGATTGTGCACGAGGCCCCGCTGACCGCGGGCATGGGCGCGGAGATCGCGGCCCGGATCATGGAGGAGTGCTTCCTCTACCTCAAGGCCCCGGTGCAGCGGGTGGCGGGGTTCGACACGATCATGCCGTACTACAAGCTCGAGCTTGATTATCTTCCTGAATCGCCCCGGATTCAGAAGGGGATCGAGGAGTGCCTGGCGTACTGAGCCACGCTTGATCGGGATTGATTTACACGAACAGCAGGCGCGAGCGTCTGAGCAGATATGAAGATTGGGAATATATGGCTGGCAAAGTCTCATCTGATCCGAACAAGTTCATTCTCCCCGACCTTGGCGAGGGGCTCGAAGAAGCCGAGCTCATCAAGTGGGTTGTCAGTGAGGGCGATGCCGTGGACGAGCACGACATCCTCGCTGAGATGGAAACCGATAAGGCGCTCGTCGAGGTCCCCTCGCCGCGTAAGGGTGTGATCAAGACCCTGCACGGCAGCGATGGTGACATCATCAAGGTGGGCGCGGTGTTTGTGACTTACGAGGGTGGCGACGACACCCCGGAACGGTCTGAGCAGGATCCGGAACTCACGACCGATGCTGCCGAAGAAGAGTCCAAGGATGCCGGCACGGTGGTCGGCCAAGTGTCAGACACGCTGGCTGGGATGGGCAGTGCTGACGGCAAGGCGTTGGCGGCACCAGCGGTTCGTCGTCTGGCACGGGACCTTGGCATTGATATCGACGGCGTTGCCGGTACGGGTATCGGTGGGCGAGTGACGGCCAAGGATGTTCGCAATGCTGCCGAGGGCGGTGGTGCCAGCAAGCCCGCGCCGTCACCTGCACCGGCACCGGCCAAGAGTGCCCCGGCACAGGCGCCGGCGGCGCCCGCACCGGCACCGGCCTCGAGGCCTGCGGAGATTCGCAAGCCGCTGAACCTGCCCGCGACGAATGTTGGTCAGTCGTATGCGCCGCAACAGCCGCAGGCCCCGCAGCCGAGCTACCAGCATCCCTACCCGCAGCAGCAGCCCGGGTATGGGTATGCGCCGCAGCCGATGTATCCTTACCCGCCGCAGCCGTACCCGGCGTACCCGCCTTATGGGTACGCGCCCCCACCACCGCCTCCGGGCTATGGGTACCCGCAGCAGGCACCGATGGGGCCGCAGGGTTTGCCCGCGGCTCCCGGGTATCAGGGCCCAGGTGCGTATCGCCCGATTCCTGATCCGGCGCAGCAGGGACAGGTTCAGGCCGGGCAATCCGAGGCGCACATCCCGTTCAAGGGGATTCGTCGCACGATCGCGAATCGTCTGCGTGAATCGGTGAACACGGCCGTGCACTTTACCGTGATGGACGAGGCGGATGTGACGGCTCTGGATTCGCTCCGCAAGGAGGTCAGCGCTCAGACGGGCGTGAAGCTGAGCTTCCTGCCGTTCATCTCGGCGGCTGTCGCCAAGGCGCTGGCGGGTCGCTTCGGTGCGATGAACGGGATCGTTGATGAGCAGCGTGAAGAGATCGTGCAGTACGCTGGTGTGCATCTGGGCATCGCGACGGATACGCCCAATGGGTTGATGGTCCCGGTGATCCGTGATGCGGACCGCATGAATGTTGTTGAGCTTGGGCAGGCGATCTTGGGTGTCGCCTCGGCGGCACGGGATCGTTCGATCCCGCGTGAGCAGTTGATGGGCTCGACCTTCACGATCAGCAATGTCGGTTCGCACGCGGGCCGGTTTGCGACGCCCGTGATCAACAGCCCCGAGGTTGCGATCCTTGCCATCGGCAAGGTGTATGATGGCGTGGTGGTTCGTGACGGGCAGGCGATGGTCGGCAAAGTGATGCCGCTGAGTCTGGCGTGCGACCACCGTGTTGTTGACGGTGCGACCGGTGCGTTGGCGCTGGCGGAGATCGTCGAGTCGCTGCAGAACCCGGAATCGCTGCTCTGAGTTTGCGGTTCATCAAAGCATAAGAAAAGGCACCGATCGGCTGATCGGTGCCTTTTACATTGTTCAGATGAGGTTCTTATCGCGAGTTGGGGCGTTGCCCGCGGGGCTTGCCGGCTCCGGCGCCCTGGGGCTTGCTCTTTGGGTAGCCCGACTTGGCCTTGGGGGCTTTGGTCTTGGCGGCACCGACGCGAGCGGCACGCTTGGCGTTTTTGCTCTTGGGTTTTTTGCGCGGTGCGCTGTTGTCGTATGCCCGACGCGGTCCGCTTCGGCCGGCGCCACGTCGCTTGTTGGGCTTCCCGCCGGCGTTGCCCGAGTGCGAGCGTCGTGCGGGTGGGGCCTTGAAGGTGATATCGTCGTGATCATCGCCGACCGGGATGTCGATCTGCGAGCGGCGTTCGATCTGGCGGTAGAGGCCGAGTTCGTCGTGGTCGCAGAAGGAGATGGCGATGCCTGTGGCTCCGGCGCGGGCGGTCCGGCCGATGCGGTGGACATAGGTTTCGGGGTCGAGGGGCATGTCGTAGTTGATCACATGGGTGATGTTGCTGACATCGATGCCGCGTGATGCGATATCGGTGGCGACGAGGATCTTCACGGCCCCCCTCTTGAATCGTCCGAGTGCTTTGGTTCGGGCGTTCTGGGTTTTGTTGCCGTGGATTGCCTCGGCTGGGATGTTCTGGCTGCGGAGGCCCTTGACGATCTTGTCGGCGCCGTGCTTGGTCTTGGAGAAGATCAGCATGCGTTCGACGGGGTCGTTCTCGAGGATGCGGAGGAGGAGGACCTTCTTGTTGGTGCGATCGAGGGTGTAGATTCGCTGCTCGATGGCGTCGACGGTTGTGGCTTCCGGTGCGGTCTCGATGGCCACGGGATCGACGAGCAGGGCGTTTGCCAGCTGACGGATCTCGCGGGAGACCGTTGCAGAGAAGAATAGGGTTTGGTGATCGTCGCCCACCATGTCGACGACCTTGCGGATGTCGTTGATGAAGCCCATGTCGAGCATGCGGTCGGCCTCGTCGAGGACGAGGAGTTCGACTTCGCTCAGGTCAATGTGGCCCTGGTTGATGAGGTCGAGGAGGCGTCCGGGGGTGGCGATGAGGACATCGACGCCCTCGCGCATGGCGGCGACCTGCTTGCGCTGGTTCACGCCGCCGAAGACGACCGCGTGGCGGAGCTTGAGGTGCTTGCCGTAGGCGATGAAGCTGTCGAAGATCTGCGAAGCGAGCTCCCGGGTGGGTGCGAGGACGAGTGCTCTTGGCGATCGGCCTCTGCCGCGGTGTCGGTTGCGTTTGTGCCCGCCGTCTTCGTCGAGCAGGTGCAGGACGGGGAGTGCGAAGGCACAGGTCTTGCCGGTGCCGGTCTGTGCGGTGCCGAGGATGTCCTGCCCCTCGAGTGCCGCGGGGATGGCCTGTGCCTGGATTGGGGTCGCGTCGGTATAGCCCTTGTCAGTGACCGCGCGAACGATGGACTCGTTGAGTCCGAGTTCAGTGAACTTCATATGTTTGTTTCTCGATTGCCGGGGCCTTTACAGATTCCGGTGAGGTCTCGGGCTATCAGGGTGCCCTGGAGATTCCGGAATGTCAGGCGTGCGCATGGTGCGTCAGAGGCAAGCAACCGGAGTGTTTTTATTGCGCCGTGGTCCTGATTGCACAGGGCGCGGTCGGAAGTGTATGCGCCCCAGTGTGTTCGGGCGTGTGAAAAATGAGAATCCGCTCAGTTCGCTGATAGTTCGGGGAGAAACTCTTTCCATCGCTGGGTCTCGGCGATCTGTTTGAGTTGCTGATTTCGTTCTTCGAGGAACTTGTGCATGTACCCGGTGAGGAAGAGCTTCTCTGCGATGGTGCCCAGGGGACCCATGGGGGCCTTGAAGACGAGTTCATCGATCATTTCGGTCTGATCGGGCGTCATGGACTTGAATCGGTGCACATGACGGAGCGAGCGGAACGCGCCGGTGACCATCTCGTCGACGAACTGATTGGGGCGATCGAACTCGGTGATCTGGACCTTGAGCCGCTGGGTGCGGCCCAGGTGTTTGGCCTCCCAGGTGACCGACTCGGCGTACTCGATGAGCCCTGTTTTACGCCCAGCAATGGCTTTTTCGCCTGATTTGGTGGTCGTTGCGACATGGGCGTCGATGCTGCGTGCGAGGTCGAATACGCGTTCGATGGGGGCTTGGACGGTGGTCGAGGTACGAATGATCGGCATGGGGGATCATCGTAGATGCTGTGCGCCCGATGTCACGGTGTGAAGATGGGTGATCTTGTGAGTTGGGGATCTTGATTGACCCAACCCCCTGCGTGGTCTATCGTTGACGCCCTCCGGATGGAAACCGGGGGATACTGAAGGAAACAGCCATGAAAAGCGATACCCACCCCACTTGGTACCCGTCCTGCAAGGTTTACTACAACGGCGAGGTCGTCATGACCGTCGGGGCCACGGTCCCTGAGCTGAAGGTTGATGTGTGGTCGGGGTCGCACCCGTTCTTCACGGGCAAGTCGGCATTTGTTGATGCCGCTGGTCGTGTTGAGAAGTTCCAGAAGAAGTTCGCAGGGAACTACTTCCAGAACAAGAAGAAATGAGACCTTTGGGGCGACTATTGCCGCTCTATCGGTCGTCAACGGCCTGAAACACCCCCTAAAAACACCCGCATTTCGGGTGTTTTTCTTTGTTTTGGTTCTATCAGCGGGCAGAATCGGATACAAATGAATCTAGGACGGGGTTTGTTGCGTAAAGATACCCGTCGATGTCTGTGCGCCTGTTTGTTTGGGGTGTATCGGGCTCCGTGGCTCTCGCCGCGGATGATCTACGCAGGTACAGGGTGAACGGGCCTTGACGCGGCACAGCGTTCTGGCTCGGGATTTTATGTTTCGTTTACTGACCTCTCCGCCGAGTGGAGGTCTGTATCGATCGCTCTGTGCATCTCTGGTCTCACGCCCGGTTCGCTCGGGCAACTCAATCGAAAAAGGGAACACTCACATGAGTCGTATTGCCAAGACACTGACCGCAGCTTCAACGCTTGCTTTGTTTGCTGGGATGACCCAAGCAGGCGCCGGCAGCTACCCCGAATGCATTGCCAGCCCAACTGAGCAGGGCACGCAGGAAATTGCCAAGCTGATGTTCAAACAGCTTCCCATCGAGCACCAGCACAAGATCGCGCTCAACGGGGGTATCGGTTCGGAAGACTTCGACCTGAACGCCTTCCAGAATGGCGCGACGATCGACCTTTCAGATGAGATCAAGGTCGACCTGACGGCTCACGAGTACATGGACATGCTCATTTCGGATCAGCTCGCTTCGCGTTTGACTGAGGAGCAATGGAACATCCTGAACACGATTGCAGATTCGCTCGATGCGGGCCGGACAGTCCCGCACCTTTGCTTCGCGCCCGACACGGACCGCGAGTATGCCTACGCGGTGAATCAGCTTATCGAGTTCCCTTTTCAAGTTCGCTTCCAGCAGACGAGCCGGTGGAATCGCACGGCGACCGACGGGAGCGGGCTGACCCAGGGTGACCCGACCACGCTGACTTACTCATATGTTCCTGACGGGACCACGATCCCCAACGCTGGCTTGGGTCTTGGCTCGGGCAGCTCGGTGCTCTTCGCGTGGCTCAACAGCCGCTACGGCAGCCCCGCGAACTGGCAGCCCCTTTTCGAGCAGGTCTTTGATCGCTGGGCGGAGCTGACCGGCTTGAGCTATGTGTACGAGCCCAATGATGACGGGGCCAATACCAACGGGCCCGTGGGCATCCTTGGCGTTCGCGGTGATGTCCGCATTGCGGCGTACAACTTTGCCAACGACGGCAACTTTGGCGTGCTTGCGTACAACAACTTCCCCAACGATGGCGACATGATCTTTGACGCCTACGACAGCTTCTACAACAACACCGGCAGCAACTCGCTGCGTCTGCGCAATGTCGCGGCCCACGAGCACGGTCATGGCTTGGGCATGCTGCATGTCTGCCCGGACAACCAGACGAAGCTGATGGAGCCGTTTGCTTCCACGAACTACGACGGCCCACAGCTTGACGATATTCTCAACGGGCATCGTCACTACGGCGATCCGACCGAGCCCAACAACGACCCGGGCAACGCGATCGACATGGGCAACTTCGATTCGTCAGGGTTTTTCGGCCTGAGCAATGTCAGCATCGATGACAACAGCGATTATGACATGTACACCTTCAACCTGACCGAGCGTGCCCAGCTGACCTTCGTCATTGGTCCGCAGGCGGGACAGTACCAGAGCGGTACGCAGACCGCTTCGTGCAACAGCGGCAATCTGGTCAACTACAACTCGATCCAGGACCTTGAGCTTGATCTCTATGAGGGCACGAACCTCATTACGCCGATTGCCAGCGTGAACTCGGAGGGTGCGGGTGGTCTCGACACGCTCGTGTACGATCTCGAGGACACGGGTGTCTACTACATTATCGTTTCGGCCGCATCGAATGTAAACAATGTTCAGCGGTACCAGGTGACCTCGTTTACGAGCGAGCTGCCTCCGATCGAGTGCCCTGCTGACTTGACCGGCGACGGCAACCTCGACTTCTTTGATGTCTCGGCCTTCCTTGGTGCGTTCAGCGCCAACGAGCCCGATGGCGATTTCGACGGCAACAACGAGTGGAACTTCTTTGATGTTTCATCGTTCCTCAACGCGTTCAACGCGGGTTGCCCATAAACCGAGTTGTGTTCACAGACGGGCTTTGTGTGTGCTGTTTCAGCGCACGCAGCCCGTCTGTTTTTTACAGGCACATTCTTCTATGTATCGCTGAGCTTTGCGATCAATGACACGGAGAGATCACTATGCGTTTCAATAGACCAATATCAGTGAGCGCCTTGGCACTCGCAGCGTGTGCGGGTGGTGCGATGGGTGCCGGCTCCAATGCCGATGCCCGATTCCCGGACGCGATCGCGTCTCATCAGGACATGTTCGAGCACGATCTTGCTGAGAAGATGTTCCAGCAGCTCCCGCACGAGCACCAGGCCCTGATCGCCGAGGCGGGCGGGATTGGTTCCGATGGGTTTATGGGCTTCTCGCATGAGCCGGCGGGCGATGCGCCCGCGTTGCCCGAGGTTGACCCGGACATCTCGGCGCACGAGTATCTGGAGCTGATTGTTTCTGAGCAGCTTGCTGAGCGGCTTACCCCTGAGCAATGGAACATCCTCAACGCGATCGCCGACACGCTCGACGATGGCAAGACGGTTCCCCACATGTGCTTCTCACCCGATACCGATCGTGAGTACGCGTTCGCGGTGAATCAGCTCATCGAGTTCCCATTCCAGGTTCGTTTCCAGCAGACCGCCCGCTGGACCTCAACGGCGACCGATGGCGGCGGGTTGAGCCAGGGCACCCCCACGACCCTGACTTACTCGTTTGTTCCCGATGGTACCTTCGTTCCTGACCTCGGCATCGGCTTGGGCTCGGGCAACTCGGCACTCTTTGCGTGGCTCGATGGTGTTTACGGCGACACGCAGACCTGGCAGGACCTTTTTCATCAAGTCTTTGATCGCTGGGAAGAGCTGATCAATGTCACTTATGTCTATGAGCCCAACGACGATGGTGTGAACACCAACTCGTTCAGCGGCGTTCTTGGCGTGCGTGGCGATGTGCGCATCGGGGCGTACAACTACGCGAACGACGGAAACAGCGGCGTTCTGGCGTACAACAACTTCCCCAACGACGGCGACATGATCTTTGATGCCTTTGACACTTTCTACAACAACACGGGCGGTCAGTCGATCCGGTTCCGCAATGTGGCGGCGCACGAACACGGCCACGGGCTTGGCATGCTGCATGTCTGCCCTGCGAACCAGACGAAGCTGATGGAGCCGTTCATCTCGGTCGCGTACGACGGGCCGCAGCTTGACGATATCCTCAACGGGATCCGTCACTATGGTGATGTGTACGAGCCCGACAACTCGATCGCCGAGGCGACCGACCTTGGGAGCTTCAGCATCGGCCAGGCGACCACCATCACGAACGCCGGCGTTGATGACAACAGCGACATGGATTACTTCCGTGTCGAACTGAATGAGGCATCACGGATTGTGTTCATGGTTGCGCCCGATGCGGCGACTTACATTCAGGGTCCGCAGACTTCGGCGTGCGACACCGGGAGCACGACTGATTATAACTCGATCCAGAATCTGCAGGTCACCCTGGTCGATTCTTCGGGTGGCTTCCTTGCAACTTCCAATGCCACCGGCTTCGGCGAGAGCGAAGAGCTGGTGTACGACAGCGACGGCCCAGGCGAGTACTTTATCGTTGTCGACGGTGCCACGAATGTGAATAGTGTGCAGCGGTACATCGCTTCGCTGATCGTGGCTGATGTCCCGTTCATGGGGCCGCTCATCGAAGCGGATGTTCCTGACATGGTCGATCCCGGCGTGGCTACGAGTTTCGATCTGAGCATTGACCCAAGAGAAGACTCGATCGTTGCAGACAGCGCTGAGCTGTTCGTTTCTGTCAACGGCGGTGCGTTCAGTGCGTCGGCGTTGGTGAGCAACGGCGGCAACAGCTACACGGCAACGCTTCCTGCGTTCGATTGTGGTGACAGCGTGTCGTTCTACCTCGCGGTCGAGGGCGACACAGATGGCGTGATCACGCTTCCCGAGGATGGCGCATCGGATCCGTTCGATGTCCTCGTTGGCGATATCGTGACCGCGTTCAGCGACAACTTCGAGGTTGACGAGGGCTGGTTTGTGAGCGGCGTGACCGGGCGTGCAAGCGGCGCTTGGGAACGCGGGGTCCCCAATGGTGACGGCTCGCGTGGTGATGCACCGAATGATGCCGACGGCTCTGGTTCGTGTTACCTTACGGGTAACGGCAATGCGGGATCGAACACAGATGTTGACGACGGTCAGGCCATCCTGACTTCCCCGCTTCTGGACCTCGAGGGCAACCCCGAAGCGATCGTGTCATACAGCCGTTGGTTTGACAACACTGGCTCGGGTACCGGCGCTGCACCTGGTGAGGATGTGTTCAAGGTTGAGGTTTCGGACAATGCCGGTGTCGATTGGACGCTGGTCGAGACTGTGGGCCCGAACACCTCCGAGTCCTCGGGTGGCTGGTTCGAAGCGAGTTTCCGGGTTGGCGACTTCGTGAGCGCGACCAACGCTGTGCTGGTTCGCTTCATCGCGGAAGACCTCGGTGATGGGTCGGTGGTTGAAGCGGCTGTTGATGCGTTCAGCATCAGCACGCTTGAATGCGAAGACCCGATCGGTTGTGTCGCTGACCTGAATGGTGATGACGAACTCAACTTCTTCGATGTCTCGGCGTTCCTGACCGCGTTCAATGGCGGCGATCTTGAAGTTGCCGATATCAATGGCGATGGTGATCTGAACTTCTTCGATGTTTCGGAGTTCCTGACCGCGTTCAACGCGGGCTGCCCGTAAGCGATTGATTGAGCTTGTACCTTACAGCCGGGCCTTCGGGCCCGGTTTTTTGTCTTTTTGGGCGGGCTTGATTCACTTATTCGGATATTCGGATATAGTCCCGGCATGGCACCATCATCCCCACAATCGTTGCTGCAAGCTCTCTCTGACCGTGTTCTCATCTGGGATGGAGCGATGGGGACGCAGACGCAGGGGTATGACCTTTCGATCGACACCGATTACATGGGGTGCGAGAACTGCCCGGATGTGCTGTGTTTCACGCGTCCGGATGTGATCGAGGAGATCCATCGGGGGTATTACGAGGCCGGGTCGGATGTGGTGACGACCAATACCTTTGGTGCGGCGGCGCATACGCTGGGCGAGTTTGATCTGTATGACCGGGCCGAGGAGTTGTCGCACAAGGCGGCTGAGATCGCCCGCAAGGCAGCTGAGGCGTACAGCACGGCGGAGAAGCCGCGGTACGTTGCGGGTTCTCTGGGCCCGGGCACCAAGCTGATCACGCTGGGGCAGATCAGCTTTGACGACATGCGGGATTCGTACGCACACGCGGCACGGGGGCTGATCACGGGTGGCGTGGACTGCGTGCTGCTGGAGACCTGCCAGGACCTGTTGCAGATCAAGGCGGCGGTGGCGGGCATCGAGCTGGCGCACGATCAGCTCGGGATCGAGCGCGGGACGGTGCCGATCTTTGTGTCGGTGACGATCGAACAGACGGGGACGATGCTGGTGGGCTCGTCGATCGAGGCGGCGATCGAGGCGCTGCGTCCATTGCCGATCGCGTCGCTGGGGCTCAACTGCGCGACGGGTCCGGTGGAGATGGTGAATACGGTGCGGACGCTGGCATCGCGGTGGGATCGGCACATCACGCTGATGCCCAACGCGGGGTTGCCGACGCTCGTGGAGGGGAAGACGATCTATCCGCTGACCTCGCAGGGGTTCAAGGATGCGATGGAGTTGTTTCTGCGAGAGGGGCTGATCAGCGCGGTGGGTGGCTGCTGTGGCACGACGCCAGAGCATATCTCGTATTTGTCTGAACTGGTGGCGCAGACGGCGCTGGGTCAGCGTCCTGAGGCGCGGATTGTGCCGGCGTGTTCGTCGCTGTACAGCGCGGTGGAGTATCGGCAGGACGCATCGTTCCTGATTGTTGGGGAGCGGTGCAACTCTTCTGGTTCGAGAGCATTCAAGCGGTTGCTGGAAGCGGAGGACTGGGAGGGGATCTGCTCGCTGGCCAAGAACCAGGTCAAGGATGGATCGCATGTGCTGGATGTGAATGTCGATGTCGCTGGTCGCGACGGGGCACGCGACATGCATGAGGTTGTGTCGCGTCTGGTCCAGCAGGCCGATGCGCCGCTGATGCTGGATTCGACGAGCCCGGAGACGATCGAGGCGGGGCTCAAGGCCGCGGGTGGCAAGTGCATCATCAACTCTGCGAACTTCGAGGATGGGGAGGAGAAGTTCGACCGGTTCTGCCAGCTGGCGAAGACCTACGGTGCGGCGTTGGTCATCGGGACTATTGATGAAGACCCGGAGGAGGCCATGGCTCGGACGGTGGATCGCAAGCTGAGCATCGCCGAGCGAGCGATCGAGCGAGCGACAGGGGTTCACGGGCTCAAGGTCAGCGATCTGTTCATTGACCCGCTGGTGCTGCCGATCTCGACGGGGCTCGACAGCGACCGACGGAGTGCCCACGCGTTGATCGAGGGGACTCGACGCATCGCCGAGCGGTACCCCGAGGTGCAGCTGACCTGCGGCTTGTCGAATGTGTCGTTTGGGCTCAAACCGGTCGCGCGTACGATTCTCAATGCGGTGTTCCTGCACGAGCTGGTGCAGGCGGGGATGACGAGCGCGATTGTACACGCGTCGAAGATCACGCCGCTGAATCGCATCCCCGTGGATCAGAAGGACGCGGCGTTGGATCTGATTTACGATCGACGCGACACGAGCGTCGGCGGGACCGGGCTGCGAGAGGGCGTCTCTGATGTCGGCCACGACCCGCTTGATGCGTTGATCGAGCTCTTTGCCGATGCGACGGAGGAGACAAGCACGACCTCGATTATTGATCTCCCCCTGGAAGAGCGGCTGCAGAAGCACATCATTGATGGCGAGAATGAGTTCCTTGAGCAGTCGCTTGAGGAAGCGCGAGCCAAGTACACGCCTTTGGAGATCATCAATGAGCACCTGCTGGCGGGGATGAAGATCGTGGGCGAGCTGTTCGGGTCCGGGCAGATGCAGCTCCCCTTCGTGCTCCAGAGTGCGCAGACGATGAAGAAGTCGGTGGCGCTTCTTGAGCCGTTCATGGACAAGGCGGATACGCAGTCGAAGGGGTCGATTGTGCTGGCGACGGTCAAGGGCGATGTGCACGACATCGGCAAGAACCTCGTCGATATTCTGCTGACGAATAACGGTTTCACGGTCCACAACCTGGGCATCAAGCAACCGGTCGATGCGATTCTTGGCGCGTACGACGAGACGAAGGCGGACGCGATCGGGCTTTCGGGGTTGCTGGTGAAATCGGTCAATGTGATGGAAGACAACCTGCGTGAGCTGAACGAGAAGGGCATCAAGGTACCGGTGATCCTGGGTGGCGCGGCGCTGACCCGTTCGTACGCCGAGGGGCATCTGCGGAGCGTGTACGAGGGGGACCTGCTTTATGCCAAGGACGCGTTCGAGGGGCTCGATACGATGAACGCGATTACGGCCGGCAGGACGGGTGAACTACTCGCGGCTGCTGAACAGCGTCAATCGAACCGGCGTGTCTCGGTTGAGAAGCACGAGGCACGCTCGGGTGGGGAAACGGGGACGACCACGGCTGTCGCCACCCGCTCGGACATCGAACGCGACAACCCGGTGCCCACCCCACCGTTCTGGGGCACGGCGGTTGTGGAGACGCTCAACCTGCGTGATATCTTCGCGTACATCAACCCGACGGCGTTGTTCTCAATCCAGTGGCAGATCAAGCGTGGCGACCGGAGCAAGGACGAGTACGAGAAACTGCTCAACGAGACGGCTCGCCCCCGCTTCAAGGAGATGGTCGAGCGCTGCCTGCGTGAGCCGATCTTGCAACCGAAGCTGGTCTACGGCTACTTCCCCTGCAGTTCATCGGGCAATGACCTGATCCTGTTCGATCCCAAGGATCACGACCGTGAGATCGAGCGTTTCTCGTTCCCGCGTCAGCAGCAGAACAAGCACCTTTGCATCAGCGATTTCTATCGTGACGAGTCTGAGTGCGACGCGATGGGGCGGCGCGATGTGATCGGGATGATGTGCGTGACCATGGGCGAACGCATCAGCCAGTTCACCAAGGAGCTGTTCGAGCAGGATGAGTATCAGGAGTACCTCTTCTGGCACGGGATCGGTGTGGAGACGGCCGAGGCGCTGGCGGAGTACTGGCATAAGCGTGTGCGCACCGAGCTTGGTTTCGGGCATGAGGATGCGCATGACATCCCTGAGCTGTTCAAGCAGCACTATCGTGGCTCCCGTTATTCGTTCGGATACCCTGCGTGCCCCAACATGGCCGACCACGAGATTCTCTGGCGTCTGCTCGACCCGACCCGCATCGGTTGCCAGCTAACGGAGAATCACCAGATCGATCCTGAGCAGTCAACGAGCGCGATCATTGCGCATCACCCGTCGGCGCGGTACTTCAACGCCTGATCAGCGACGCATACGCAGGAGCATGGCCAGGAACATCGGGCCGCCGATGAGCGCGGTGATCACACCGATGGGGATGCGTCCGGCGCTGGTGGGGATGACGCGGACGATGGTGTCTGCCCCGACGAGCAGCACGATACCGCTGAGTGCCGAGCCGATGACGAGTGTGCGGTGTGCTGGCCCTGCGAGTAGGCGTACGAGGTGTGGGCAAACAAGCCCGACGAACCCGATGGGGCCGGCGAGCACGATGGAGATGGCGGCAAGGATCCCTGAGCCAACGAACTGGCCGATGCGGATCTGCCCGACCGAGACGCCAACGGATCGGGCCTCGTCTTCTCCGAGTGCCATGACATCGAAGGATCTGGCGTTGTAGATCGACCAAGCGAGCACGGCAACGAGGCTCGCGCCGGAGACGAGGAGTGTGGTCGAGCCGATCTGCTCTCGCAGTGTGCCCATCATCCATCGTGAGACGGCAAAGCCGCGGTCGGGCATCATCGATGCCAGGAGCATGGTGGCGGCCCCGAGGATGACGGAGACGATGACGCCGACGAGGATCATGGTGATGGGGTCGATGAGTCCGCGTCGCTGGCTGAGAAACCAGACGAAGAAGAGGACGCCCATCGCGCCGATGAGGGCGGGGAAGGCGGCGGCGGTGGCCCCGATGAGGGTGCCCGCCTGCCATGTTCGGAGTGTGACGGCGAAGCCGGCGCCGGCTGAGAGCCCCATCAAGTCGGGTGAGGCGAGGGGGTTGCGGAGCAGGGATTGGAGCAGTGCGCCGCTGAGCCCGAGGGCGGCCCCCACGATCGCGCCGACCTGGACGCGCTGCAGGCGGAGTTGATGAATGGTGTCGTCCTCGGCGATGCCCCAGCCCGAGGTGCCGACCATGACCCGCAGTGCGATGACGATGGCGCAGGCGAGTAGCAACCCCGAGATGGTCCAAAGTTGACGCTGGGTCATATATCAGCGTATGCCCTGAATCGGGTAGAATCGGTCATCTGGGTCGTACAAGGAGACCGTGATGACTGAGCCAGCCGTGCTACGAGAAGCCGAGTTCGATCCGAATGTGAAGAAATACTGGGTGTGGTCGCCCGTGTTGGTCTTCACGCTGCTGATCGTGACGATCCCGATCGCGATCCTGTACTTTCTGATCGCGAATATGTTCACCAACCGGTACCTGGCGAATCTATCGTGCACGCTGACGGAGCGGACGCTGGACATCAAGAAGGGGATTCTCAATAAGACTGAGTCGACGATCCCGCTGGAGAAGATCACCGATCTGCAGCTCTTTCAAGGCCCGATCATGCGGTTCTTCGGGCTGCACGGGTTCAAAGTCGAGACCGCGGGCCAGTCGTCTGGTGCGGGCGGGGCGCTGGTGAACATCTTGGGGATTGTTGATACCAAGGACTTTCGTAAGGCGGTGCTGACCCAGCGAGATCGGCTGCATGATCGCTCGTCGGGCGGGCAGGCGGTGGCAACGGCGGCTCCGGCGTCGACCGGATCTGACGCCAGTGAGCAGACGGCGGTCTTGGTGGAGATCCGGGACTCGCTCTCGCGGATCGAAACCCATCTGAAAGGCCCCCACCGGGACTGATTCGATGGGTGCATGGGTCTATGATTGAGACCCTGAAAACGGGTCCCGCAGCGGGTGCCCGAGCCGATATGCCCTGATAACGGGGCTGAGAAGAAGGACCTCGAAGTGGCTGACAACACCATCACCTGCCGACTCGTCACCCCCTCGGAAGAACTGCTCAACGAGCAGGTCGTATACGCCTCGGTCCCCGCTTGGGACGGGTTGATCGGTTTCCAGCACGGCGGTTCGCCGCTGGTCTCGCGTCTGGGGTTGGGCAAGCTGCGTCTGGACTTTCCCGCGGAAGCGGGCTCGGGTTCGCGTGAGTACCTCGTTGAAGACGGCTTTGTCGAGATGGGGCAGAACGAGCTGGTGATCCTTGCAGAGCGAGCGGTCGCTGCTGAGGCGATCGTCGAGAGCGACGCCAAGGCGGAACTGGCCGAAGCAGCGGCCCGGGTCGTCCCCGAAGACGCTCCCAACAAGCTGGAGGCCGTCGAGCAGGTGACCCGCGCCAAAGAGCGTGCCCGCCTGAAGCTGAGCATGGCTCAGGGCTCCAAAGCCGCCGGTATCTGATCAACCGATCATGCCCAAAGAACCACAAGCCGCGTCATATGACGCGGCTTTTCTTTGTGCCTGTCTTGGGTCGGGGTTTGCCTAGCGATCCAGACGGGAGACGGCGCGTTGGAGTTCACGCTTGGACTCACGCTCGGCGATCGCTCGGCGCTTGTCGTGCTGGGCCTTGCCTCGTGCGACGGCCAGCTTGACCTTGGCCAGCCCATGGGAGAAGTAGAGCTCGAGCGGGACGAGGGTGACCCCCTTCTGATCGACCTGGCGGGCGAGCTTGAGGATCTCGCGTTTTTTGGCCAGCAGCATGCGGTCCTGCTTGGGGCGATGGTTCAGCGCACCCGCGGGCTGGTAGGGACCGATGTCGATCTGGTGGAGTGTCAGGCGCGGCGGGTCGAGATCGACGCTGATGTAGCCCTCTTTGAGCGAACAGTTCCCCTCACGGATCGCTTTGACCTCAGACCCGGTCAGCACGATACCCACCTCCAGCGTGTCTTCGATGAAGTAGTCGTAGAGCGCCCTGCGGTTATTGAAGCTGGGGGGGCCCTGCTTGGATTTCTTCTTGTTCTTGGCCATCGGTTGTTTCTTTCGTGAATGAAAGCATACGCATACCATCGTGCGATGGGTTCGCGTGTCTCGATCTTGCTTTGTCTGGGCTCACTGTCGATGGTCAGCTGCGCCCAGCGACTGAATGATCGGCTGACCCTCGGTGGGCGGCTCGTATCGCCCAGTTTGGACCAGAATCGGACCACATCCTTTGAAGCCCGATCGCCTGAGTTGTTTGCCGAATCGGTGCCTGCTCGGTCGGGGTGGCGTCCGACGCAGTTCTTGGTGCCGCTCGACGGGGTGGTGCACGGGCACCGGTTCCTGCTGTCTCCACCACTGCGTTCGAACGCGCCCGCTCGGACATATGGACGATTCCCGAGCAGTTGCGATGCGCTCGATCCGCAGGCTCACAGCTGGTCGGACGACCTCTTTGAGACCGGGCGTGAGCTTGGGCGGACACTGATCGGCGGGGTGTACGCCGCCGGGTATCTCACATGGAAGGGCGAGTTGCACCGGCCCAGGGTCTCGCCGAGCCCGTATAAACGCACACAACAGGATGAATGGTCTTCTGGGCAGCCTGCCCAGCCCTCACCGGAGCGAGACAATGAGTGATACCGAGAAGTTTGCTGAGCTTGAGAACCCGCCGCGATGGCATTTTCAGGACGGCTTGGAAATCAGCGTGCCCGAGACCGCCCAGCGTTTGCATGCGGATGATGCGGGCTTTGTGCTCATCGATATCCGTGAGCCCGATGAGCTGGCGGTGTGTTCGGTCAAGGGGGCGGTGCATATCCCGATGGGTGACTTGGCGACGCGCATCCATGAGATTGATGCCGATGAGGACACCACGGTGGCGTTGATCTGCCACACCGGGCGGCGGTCGCTCAAGGCGACGCTGTACCTGCAGCAGCAAGGGCTGGCGGGGACGCGATCGGTCGCTGGGGGGATCGACTGGTGGTCGCTGCGAATCGATCCATCTGTGCCACGGTATTGAACGAGTCCCCTACTGTTGGGTATGTCCATGCAGACCGAAGTGATCGAACTCAATCTTGCCCATTCGCCCGATTCGGATGACCTTGTCATGTGGTGGCCGCTGGTTGGGGTGCGCCACCCCGATGGCACGCCCGTCGAGGGCGATCTGGGGCGCCCGCAGGTTGACACGGGGCCTTTCCGGTTCAATCTGGTGGCGCGTGATGTTGAGGAACTGAACAAGCTGGTGATCGGCGAGGATGACGGCGGTGGGTACGACATCACGGCGATCTCTTGTGCCGCGTACCCTGCGATTGCTGACCGGTATGCGATTACCGCTGCGGGCGGTTCTTTTGGCGAGAACTACGGGCCGCGTCTGGTCGTCCGTGATGACTCGAAGCTTCGATCGATCGACGATCTTCGCGCGTTGGGTGGCACGGTCGGTATCCCTGGTGTGAATACCTCGGCGTACCTGACACTGCGGATGGCCGCTGGTTCTGTGCAGACCCATGAGATGCTTTTTTCAGAAATACCCGATGCAGTGGCTCGCGGCGAGGTCGATGTGGGGCTGCTGATCCATGAGGCGCAGCTGACCTTCGGGGACATGCGTCTGCGTGAGATCGGTGACATGGGCAAGTGGTGGAACAGCGAGATGGCTAAGCCGCTGCCATTGGGGCTCAATGTCATCAAGTCGGACCTGGACGATCGGTTCGGTTCTGGCACCTGTGAGCGGTTGGCCTCGGTGCTGAACGAATCGGTGCGTTGCTGTGTCGCGATGGGTGAAGCGTCGCGGCAGTATCTGCAACTCAATAAAGGGGATCGTACAGAGTGGGACGATCCGGAACTTGTGGACCGGTACCTGGCGATGTATGTCTCGGGGCTGACACTGGATATGGGTACACGAGGACGCGACGCGATTGAGACTTTCCTGAGGCATGCGGCCGATCAGGGGCTCTGCGAACGCGTCGAAAATCTGCGTGTGCTGTAGGTCGTTTCACTGGGCAGCGCTAAACTGAACATGCCTGCCGACCCCCCGAATGCTACACGCCCATCGGAGCCCGCTGATGACCAAGCGTCTCTCGTTGCCTGTTCTGCCCAGCACGCCCTGTGCGGGGCATGGTGCGGCCCCTGCCTCTTTCGATGAGATCAACGATCAGCCGCGTGAGAAGTGCGGCGTGATCGGGATCTGGAATGACACCGGGGCGGTGCGCAAGGTCTACCTTGGTATGTATGCCCAGCAGCATCGCGGTCAGGAAGCGGCGGGCATCGCGGTCAGCGATGGCGAGTCGATCATCTCGCATCTGGGTGAGGGCCTCGTGGTTGATGTGTTCGACGAGCTGGCGATCGAGAAGCTCGAGCAGCATTATGATCGGTCGAACGATGACAGTGCCAGCCGGGGAGCGATTGGGCATAACCGGTACTCGACCTCGGGCGGATCGGTGGCGATCAACGCCCAGCCGCTGGTCGAGACGACCTTTGATGGCCCGGTCGCGCTGGCGCACAATGGGAATCTGGTCAACGGGATGGCGTGGCGTCAGGTGCTGTCCGAGGCGGGGCGGCTTTTTCACACGACTTCGGACACCGAGATCATGATTCACCTGCTCGCATCGCCAGAGCAGCGTGATACGCCCGATCCGGTTGCGGCAACGCTGCGGAATCTGCTGGGCGCGTTCTCGGTGGTGATGCTCTTCCCCGATCGGATTGAGGCCGCACGCGACCCCTGGGGGTGGCGTCCGCTCGTGCTGGGTGAGCTCCCCAGCGGCAAGCCCATGGTGGCGTCGGAGACGGTGGCGTTGGATGTCGCGGGCGCGCGGTTCATTCGGGAGATCGAGCCGGGCGAGATCGTGACGCTGGATAACAACGGGGTTCGCTCGCGTCGGTACGCGGCCCCGGCGACCCCGCTGGCCCAGTGCGTATTCGAGCATGTGTACTTTGCGAACCCCGCGTCGAATGTGTTTGGGCAGAATGTACAGATCTCGCGTGAACGCATGGGTGCGAAGCTCGCCAAAGAGGCGCATGTCGAGGCCGACTATGTGATGCCCATGCCCGACTCGGGTCGGAGCGCGGCCAATGGGTACGCGATCGAATCGGGGATCCCCTACCGCGAGGGCATCGTCCCCAACCGGTATGTCGGGCGAACATTCATCAAGCCGACTCAGGAGCAACGCTCGGCGGCGGTTCGCCTCAAGCTCAATGTGATCGGCGATATCGTCAAGGATAAGCGGGTGATTATCGTCGACGATTCGATCGTCCGCGGCACGACCACGCGTGAGAAGATGAACCAGCTCCGCGAGGCGGGTGCCAAGGAGATCCATCTGCGTATCTCGTGCCCACCGATCAAGCACCCGTGCTTCTTTGGTGTGGACTTTGCTGATCGCGACCAGCTTATCGCGCACAACCGGAGCGTTGAGGACATCCGGGCGTTCCTTGGAGTTGACTCGCTGCACTTCCTGAGTCTCGAGGGCATGCTCAGCGTCATGAACCATGCGCCCGAGCAGTATTGCACGGCTTGCTTCTCGGGCGAGTACCGGGTCGATATCGATCACCCGGTGGCGTGCGAGGTCGCGACGAAATCACAGCTGATCATGTTCAACAGCAGCGATCGCTGATCGGTTCAGCCGCCCCATGTGGGGTCGATCGGCAGGTCGTTGCTCGATCCGAGCGGCCTGAAGATGAAACCGATGCTGGTCTCATCCCTGATGTTGTTGTAGCGGATGGTTGCCCCGAGCGTTCCGACTTGGAATCGACGCAGGACCACGGTGTTGAAGGTCTGGAAGTCCTCGAGGCGGAAGTTGTAGTTGGCGCTGGCGTTGAGCACATATTTTTCGCTGAGCCGGTAACGGGCGGCGAGTGTCGCGAAAGTCGCATCGAGCGGCTGCACTGTTCGATACTCGATCGAGGTGGTGAACCCCGGGCGGTTCTCCAGGATGACGCCGATGCTGGACTTGGCGGTCATGTCGAGATCGAGGTCGTAGACCCACTCACCGGCGAGCGCGAGGGCTTCGGTGGGCTGGATCACCATGCTGGCGCTGAGGTACTCGCCCGGGTTGGAAAGCTCGGGGCGTGATGAGAAGTATTCGGGGATAGGAACGCTGCCTGAATCGGCGTCCGTGTTCACATATTCGGTGCGGAGCTTGATGAGATCGACATCGCGCCATCGCCCAACCCCGCCCCGCTTGGTCTGCCAGGTCTGATCGATCGCCGCCCGGATCGAGGTTCCGTTGATGAGCCCTTCTACATCGTCATCGAAGATGGGCAGGTCGATGGCATCAAAGTTTGAATCACTGCCCCAGATGGTCAGGGACGGTTCGATGATGTGACGGATCCGGTGCAGATCGAGGAGTCGGCTCTCAACCCCGTCGTCGATCTTGCTGATGGTTGTGGAAAGCGTGACACCGGCTGAACCCCAGAATCGGACCTCGTCGGTCTGGCCTGGGCTGAAGGCCGCAAAGTCGTCGTCGTACGCCGTCACCCGTCCGACCAGGAACGGGTTGATCCGCAGCGGGCCCATATCCAGGCGCGAGCTGAGTTCGTGGCGTGTATCGAGTCGGGTGATGGCTCCCTCGTCGAGCCCCATCGCCCTGAACTTGTCGCCCAGTGACTCGGAGGCGGTGGTTCCGAACGCGTCGTCTGCGAGCGAGTTGGACAGGAAGCCGTATTCTCGCGCCTGGACCTCGGAGAATGAGAGGCGGAGCAAGCCCGCGCTGGCCTCGAACGAGTAGGTCAGAAGCCCGGGCTCGATGTCGGGAAGCAGGTCCTTGCCGAGGGTGACGAAGCTGGCCTCGGGGGTCTTAGAGACGCTGTATCCAGGAGATTGGAGCTGATGCTCGGGGACGATGAAGTCGTTGACGGTGGTGCTGAGTTCAAGCGAGAGCAGCGAGTCATCACTGAGTCGTTCGAGCACGATGCGATTGCGCATGGCTTCGGTGGTGCGGGCCATGTCCTCGAAGAACGCTGGGACGAACGCTTCGTCGGAGACATAACTCAGCTCGCTGATCACGGTCCACTGGTTGGTGACCCGCCAGAGGTCGTGAAAGGCGAACATGCCTCGGGTCTCACCATTTCGTTGGATCCGCCTGCCTGAAGCGGTCACATCTTCCCCGTTGTCATCGGGGATGAGGTAGGAGAAGAGTGAGCCATTGTGCTTGCTGGTCTGCCATCGGGACTCGAGGCCGAAGGCGATCCCACCTTCCTCGTAGTAATCAAGATTCAGGTCGAGTTCCACGCCGGGCGGTGCATCGATGTTGAAGAGCGAAAAGGCGTTCCAGCGGGTCTGGATCGCCAGGCCCGAGCGGTCTGAATCTCCCAGCTTGATCTGGCGCAGCGGGAAGTCGCCCGGGTCGCCCTTAAAGCCGGGGAGCCAGAGCAAGGGAACGGGGCCGGCTCGGAGCGTGACGCTCTTGGCTTCGACGAGGACATTGGGGCGTGGGTCCTGGCGTTCTTCTGGGGTCGTATCGGGTTCGAGCGAGACTCGGATATCGTTGATGCCCAGCGTGACATCGGGCTCAAAGAAAGCGGTGTTCGAGATCGTCGCGTTCTGAGCGAGGAACTCGTCGCTGGCGGTCTGGCGCACGCTCTCTGCACGCACATAGAGTGGCATCTCGCTGTGCTGATCAACGGTCCAGAAGACCGTGTCGAGCATCAGTGCTTTGTTGTTCACGACATCGAGGTACATGCGTGGCGAACGGACAGACCATTGATCATCGCCCGCGAAGACACCGCCCTCGAGGTAGATCCCCTCGATCTGGGCGGTCCCCATTTCGGTGATGCCGGAGATCGGTTCGTCGCCCCGTGTGTAGATGACGATGCGTTCGGCGCGGAAATCGACCCAGCGCTTTGTGGACGGGGATTGGTATTGCACCCGCACCCCGCCATCGGCGGTGATCACGGACTGGCTGCCACCCCGGGCGGCGTCGATGACGACTCGCCCGCCAATGGAGATAGAGAAGACGCCGTCGGGGTCGAAGACCGGTCCTCGTGCCGGCGGGGTCGCGTTGTTCGGCGGGACAACGCCTTTCTTCCCCTGCTCGATCGCTTGCTGCTGGGTTGGTCGGTCCGGCTTGGCGACCGTCGGTGCGGACCAGGGGCGTTGGGATGCCTCGGCGATATTGTCACCGCCGATGCCGAGTACGCGCTGGGCAAAGACCTGTTCGGCTGCTTGTCGTAGACGACCAGCCTGGCTGTTGGGCTTCGGTGGCTGATCGAAGCGGGCATCGAGTGCGAGCATCAGGGGCTGGCTGAGTTCGATGACACCCCGCACAGGGAGCCGCTGGGCCTGCATGATCATCGTGCCATCGGAGGATCGCATGTCTTCAAAGACGGCAAAGACCTGATACCGGGCACGCCCCTGTTCCTGACCGACTTTGCGGAGCCAGAGGCAGGCGGAGCGGGCCACGAAGCTGCTGTCGGCGAGTTGGACCTGGACATCACCCAGCAGCTGCATGCGGTGGGTCGAGCCCTCGCGCCAGACCCAGCCTGAGCGGGCGCGCAGGTTGATGGTGCCCACGATTGGGTTGATGGCAAAGTCGATCTGGTCGAAATCAACTTCGCCTTGGGGTTGAATGAGTGGGCGTACGGCACCGCCGATGGCGCAGGGTGTCGGGCCAAACGCGGCACATGAGCCGGCGATCATGGCCAGCAGGGTGCGTCGGGTTGTGCGTGTGCGAACGGGGTCTGGCATGCGCTTTGGGTCCTTGCGGCGTCTGGAGTCCAAGTGTACCCGATCGGGTTGCCCGTTGTGGCGCATGGAGATTCCCGGGTGGCATATCTATGCTGTTGCCATGAGCATGAACACCGCACGCCGCACCATTGCCGAGATGAAGCCCGCAGAGCGACTCGATGGCATTTTTTCGATCGCCAACGCCCAGCTGGGCACCACACAGAAGGGCAAGCCGTACCTTCGTTGTCTGCTCGGGGACGCCTCGGGCCAGGCCTCGGGCCGCATGTGGTCGATCGACGAGAGCACCTTCCGGCGTCTGCCGACTGACGGGTTCGTGTGGGTCGAGGGTGAGACTCAGGCCTATCAGGGTGAGCTGCAGATCATCATCCATCGCATCGATCCTCATGAGCCAACCCCGGAGCAACTCCGTGAGATCCTGCCTGCGTCCGATCGGGACCCGCAGGAGATGTTTGAGCAGGTCAAGCAGCTCTTGGGCACGCTTGAGCACCCGGCGATGAAGGCGTTGGCTGAGACCTACCTTGCCGATGAGTACTTGATGGACGGGTTCCGGAACGCCCCCGCGGCTGCTCGCCTGCACCATGCGTACCTGGGTGGTTTGCTTGAGCACACGCTGACGCTGATGCAGCTGACCGATGTGATCTGCCCGCTTTACCCACGGGTCAACCGCGACATCGTGATGATGGGCCTGTTCCTGCACGATCTGGGCAAGACCCGCGAGTTGTACTTTGATCGGGGCTTTGGCTACACCGATCGTGGCGAGCTGATCGGCCACCTCGTCGAGGGTGCGATCATGCTCCACGACAAGGCCCAGCAGATGATGCTCGAGACCGGGACACGCCTGCCCGCGGGTGCGTTGACCATCCTGCAACACATCATCATCTCGCATCACGAGCGGCCCGAGTATGGGGCGGCCAAGATCCCCTCGTCTCCCGAAGCGGTGCTGGTGTCGCTGATCGATAATCTGGACGCCAAGACGGTGATGGCACTGGATGCGGCGCGTCCCAAGCGTGAGAGCGATTTCTCGCTCGGCGGGAACTTCACCGAGAAGAACTGGGCTCTGGGCGTCAAACTGTACCGCCCGGACCCGCTGGCGGACTGATTCCCGAACCCATCCCGAAACTCGGGTCGATTCACCCCTTCGGCGAGTTGACCCAACGCGGTTTCGGGGCTTCAATCAACTCTCCCCAGGCATTGTGCCCGGGCCATGAACGCCGGACCGAAGACTCGGCTACCCGGCATGGTCGCTGCGAACACCCTCGCAGCATCGCAGGTGGGAACACCCCGCCCTGCGGACGGTAGAAAGGAAAGCCGATATGGCTACATACACAGGACCTAAGGTCCGTCTCTCGCGTCGCGTTGGTGTCCCGATCTCGGACACCCCCAAGCACACCAGCAAGCGTCAGCTCACCCCTCCCGGTATGCACGGCTACCGTGGGCGGCGTCTGCGTGACTACGGTATTCGTCTGCAGGAGAAGCAGAAGCTCCGCTACCACTACAACATCCTCGAGAAGCAGTTCCGCCTGACCGTGGACGAAGCCAAGCGTCGCCCCGGTAACTCGGGCGATATTCTCATGCAGCTGCTCGAGCTTCGTCTGGACAATGTGATCCGGCGTATGGGCGTGACCCGTACGATCTGGGCCGCCCGTCAGATGGTCGGCCACGGGCATGTGCTTGTGAACGGCAAGAAGGTTGATATCCCCTCGTACCGCGTCAAGGTTGGTGACAGCATCACCCTTAAGACCAAGATCCAGAAGGTCGCACGCGAGAACATGGAATCGCTCGGCGGCCACGAGGTCCCGGGTTGGATCGCCTTCAACCCAAGCGAGTTGGGCGCGAAGATTGCTTCGTTGCCAACCACTGATCAGATCCCGTTCGATGTGAACACCAACCTGATCATCGAGTTCTATCGATAATACAATCCCGCCTCGCGTCCGGCACGGTTCTGACGCCGAGGATGAGCCAAGCGAATCCTCGGGTGAACACGCCCGAGGATTCGTTTTCATTGACACACCAACCGATTGAGACCGATCTGCCATGATCAAGTTCATCCGCAAATTCCAGCTCCTGATTCTTGTGGTGGGCGGCTCGCTGCTCATGGTCGTCTTCCTTCTGCAGCCGATCCTGACTCGCCTGAGTCCCTCGGCTCAGAATACGAAGATCGCGACGCTCAACGACGGGACCAAGATCACCCGCGGCGATATTGATCGCGCACGAGCGGCGATTACGCTGCTTGGCCGATCAAACCCCCAGGCCTTGGGGCCGATGGTGCAGGGTGGGCTGGGGCTGACAACCGAGAGCGACCGAGCGGCGGCATTGCACTGGATCATGCTCGCCGATCACGCACGCAACGCAGGGCTGATCGGTGAAGCCGGCGACGGCCAGGCCTGGATCCCGGTGATCGCGGAGCGTCTTGCTCAATCGTTCGTCGAGAACGAGGCCCGCTCGGGGCGTATCCAGAGCATGGAGCAGTTTGAGCAACTGATGAACGAGGCACGAGCCCAGTACATCGACCTGATCAACAGGA
The DNA here is from genome assembly GCA_043100965.1 of Phycisphaerales bacterium JB052. Classification (GTDB taxonomy): domain Bacteria; phylum Planctomycetota; class Phycisphaerae; order Phycisphaerales; family UBA1924; genus UBA1924. The sequence goes on from JBICHR010000011.1 coordinate 44,991, forward strand.
GTGCGCAGAGCGCTGCCAACAGCATGAACGGGAAGATGGAGGATGTGTATCGCACCCTGGCTGAAGCGCGTGGTATGTATCGCATGATGTCGGGCCTGGTCACGCTCCCGGCCTACAGCGATGCGGGTGCGATCGCGGCCGCCGAGCGGCTTTACGACGCTGTCGCGGTGGACGCGGTGCTGATCAAGGCCTCGACTATCTCCTCGGGCATCGAAGATCCCAGCGAGGAAGAGCTGCAGTCCTTCTTTGATGCGTACAAGGACCAGAACGCGGCTGAGAACGAGTATGGGATCGGGTATGTTCAGCCGACGCGTATTCAGCTGGGCTGGATCACGCTCGACAAGAATATGTTCATGAACGCGGTCAAGGTCGATCGTGTCGAGCTGAGCAAGATGTGGCAGCAGGATCGCGACACCTATAGCGGCGACTTCGCGTCAGAGAAGTTTGAGCTGGAGCGTCAGTACCGCGAGGATCAAGCGAACAACATGATGATCGAGGCAGACCGGATCATCCGATCGCAGGTGCTCGCCAAGACCAACGGGATCCCGAACCGCGAGGGCATCCTGCAACTCCCGGACGACTGGGACACGCGTTACCCCAAGCTCGACGAGATCGCGGACACGGTCACGCAGCGTCTGAATGAGAAGTTCAACATGTCGCTGCCGACGATCGAGGTGAACCTGATCGGGGATCGCTGGCTGAATCAGAACGACATCACGCTGCTCGATGGCGTCGGTCGCTCGTCTTACCAGGTCGGGTCTCGTCAGATCCCGATGATGGCGCTGCCCCAGTTCTTTGAGCTTGAGGAAGCGAACAAAACCGGGCTGGATGTGCAGCCGCTGCTGCCGATCGTCGATCACGCCGCGGTCGATGAACTGGGAAATCGCTACTACGCGATGGTGCTCGATGTTCGCAAAGCAGGCCCATCAGATTCGATCGATGATGCCGGTCGTGAGCGGGTGGTGGATGACTACAAATCTCTCCAGGCCTTTGAGCTGCTCCAGACACGCAATGAGGAGTTGGTGGGCCTGGTGGAGGGCAGCGGCGACCTTGCTTCGGCCATTGATGCCGTGATGTCGATGTCGAACGATGAGAACAGCGACCGCCCGAGCGTGCTCTCACAGATCCTTGTGCGTGCTGACAGCGTGAATCCTGGCAGGATCACCAGCTTTGTTGATCCCGACCTGAACAATGAATCGTTCCGGGACGAGGTCATCGAAGCCGCTCGTGATCTTGACCCGCTTGCTGATCCCGAGGTAGTGAGCGAGAATCCCATCGCGGTCGGTGTGGCTCTCCCCGGGTCGCGTTCGATCGCTCTGGCCAAGCTCATCGCCCCGCGCCCGCTGACACTCGAAGAGTATCGCTTGCGTGCAAATCAGGCGATCCAACAGACCGCGGGGCTTGAGTTGATGGAGTCGGGGTACCTCGAGACGAACCCGTTCTCGTTCGAATCGCTCTCCGAACGCTATGGGCTGGAGATACTGGTCAGTGAGGATGATGAGAATATGTGATCATCCGCCGCCGACGAGGGTGACGATCTCGATCGTCATGCCGTGCTGAATCTCGAAAGCAGATCGTTCCCGCTTGGGAACGATTTTTTTGTCGACTTCAGCCGCACAGATCGAGTTCCCCAGCCCGAGCTCGGCGATAAGTTGCTCGACCGTGGTACCCTCTGGGATTTCTCGTTGCTCGCCGTTTACGGTGCAGTTCATCATCGAGTTTATGCCTGATATCGCTCGAGTTCATGGGGGAGTGTTTCATATGACTCGGAGATGCGTTGGCTCATCATGCTCAGGGCGTTCACGCAGGAGTGCTCACGGACCTGCTCACGCGCTCCCGGGAAGATGAAGCGTCGGCAATCACGCCGCTCGCCCAGCCCCTCGATGCAGATCCAGACCGTGCCGACGGGCTTATCGTCGCTGCCCCCGTCAGGCCCCGCGATGCCGGTGATCGCGACGGCATAATCGGCGTGGGCGAATGCTCGCCCGCCGCGGGCCATCTCGATCGCGGTCTGGGGACTGACGGCCCCGAACTGCTCAAGTGTCTGGTTTGAGACCCCCACGGCTTCATGCTTGAGGCGGTTTGAATAGGTGACGAGCCCGCCCGGGAAGTAGGCGGAGCTGCCCGGGATCATCGTGAGGGCCGCTGCAACAAGCCCACCCGTGCAGCTCTCTACGGTCGTCACAGATGCATTGTGCTCCAGCAGTTGTACGGCCAGTCGGCTGGCTGATGCGGAGATGACACCGGGAAGACTCACGAGCCAACAGCCATCAGCGTATCGAAGAGCTCCGGGATGCCCTTGGCGTGTGTGGCCACGGTCTCGACGATCGGGATCTTGCCGGCGATATCGCGTAGATCGCGGACGAGTTCGTCTTCGCCCGGGTGGTCGGCTTTGTTGCACACAAAGATGTCGGCGATCTCGAGGATGCCTGCCTTGTCCATCTGTACGGCGTCGCCCATGCCGGGGGTGAGCACAACGGCTGTGTGATCGACGAAGTCTCGGATCATGGTCTCGTTCTGGCCTGCACCGACGGTTTCTACAAAGAGCGTGTCGTATGCGTCGTTGCCAGAGCAGGCACCGCCGATGAGTTCGATCGCGTCGTTGAGTCCGTGGTAATCCTCGCCTCGGATGGCCAGCGAGTGGTAGTAGACATGCTCGCCGATGTTGTTGAAATCGACGCGGAGGCGGTCGCCGAGGAGAGCGCCGTTGGTGATCGGGCTCTTGGGGTCGAATGCGAGCACGGCGCACCGCCCGATGCTGGGGTCATTCTGAGCGCGAGTGAAATGCTCACGGGCGAGTTGGGCCACAAGCGTGCTCTTGCCTGCGCCGGGTGAACCGGTCAACCCGATGACGCGTTTCGGGCGTCGGCGGGTGGCGTCATCACGCATGGGCTTCTCGTTGTGGATCAGGGAGAGATCGCGTGAGAGCTGGGCGCTGGGGTGATCGGTACCGACCTTGAGCGCCAGTTGGTGCACCGAATCGCGCACGGCGTTGACAATGTCGATGAGCCCGGTGCCTGTTGGGAAGCACTGGCGGACCCCCATCTCTTTGAGCTTTGGGATGTCCTCTTGGGGGAGGATGCCGCCCATGAGCACGGGGATGTCCGGGCGGCCAACATTGGTCAGGCCGTCCATGAGGTGCTTGCCCAGCACAAGGTGTGAGTTGGACATCATTGATGCGGCGATGACATCAACATCCTCATCGCGCGCCGAGATGGCCAGAGACTGGGGTGTCTGCCAGAGCCCCGAGTAGATGACATGGATCCCCGAATCGCGCAATGCGCGGGCGATGACCTTCACTCCTCGATCGTGGCCGTCGAGCCCCATCTTGCCCAAGAGGACGCGTGGTCGATGGTCGAGATCGGCGCACCGATCGAGTTTTTCAAATGCGCTGGTCGCTTCGCCGAGTTGTTGGGCCATGGGGAGGGTCCTCGGTGTTTCTTGGATCTGGCGCTTCGTGGCGCGGGTGTGATTGTACGCGCAACGAGCGGAAAAGCCCATTTCGGCGTTGGCACGTCTGGGTGCACTCAACGACATTGCGGTCGGGGCTGACTATGCTTTTGACCCGGTTTCTGCCCTCGTACGGGCTGTTCGGGCATCAAGTCATCGCACGCAAGGAGCACAGCACATGGATCACGGGATCAACACAGTCGCGGTCATCGGCAGCGGTCAGATGGGCGGCGGGATCGCTCAGGTCGCGGCGGTCAGCGGCTTTGACACAGTGGTCTATGACCTCTCGAACGATGCACTGGACCGCTGTAAGGCCCTCCACGAGAAGCTGCTGGCCCGAGCCGTCGAGAAGGGACGCATGAGCGAGGATGAAGTGTCCGCAGCCAAGGGGCGGCTCACCTATGCCGACAGCATGGACGCGATGGATAACGCGGACATCGTGATCGAGGCGGTGGTCGAGGACCTGGATGTGAAGAAGAAGATCTTCTCAGGGCTTGCTGACAAGTTCACCGGCAACCAGATCCTGGCGAGCAACACCTCATCAATCTCGATCACAGCCTTGGCAACAAGTGTGGGTGACGCGGCTGACCGGTTCATCGGGATGCATTTCTTCAACCCCGTGCCGGTGATGAAGCTCGTGGAAGTGATCAACGGCTTGGCGACGAGCGAGGAAACGACGGCCCGCACCATCGCGCTCTCCGAAGCAATGGGCAAGGTTGCGGTGCCCGCCAACGATCGTGCGGGTTTCGTGTCCAACCGGGTGCTCATGCCGATGATCAACGAGGCGTTCTACGCTTGGATGGAGGGCGTTGCCGAGCCAGAGCATATCGATGAGATCATGAAGCTGGGCATGGCCCACCCGATGGGCCCGCTGCGCCTGGCAGACTTCATTGGGTTGGATACCTGTGTGCACATCATGGATGTGCTGGCCGAGGGACTCAACAACGATCGCTACCGCGCCTGCCCGCTGCTCAAGCAACTCGTCGTGGCGGGTCGATTGGGGAACAAGACCGGGCGCGGTGTGTTTGATTACAGCAAGTAAACTCTTGTTCTATTCTATAATCTGATCTTCATATCCGTTTTGTGACAAAATGTTTATCTGTTTGTTGTGGTGTCTCTGTGCGCCCGGTCCTGTATGATGCACGCATGCCCACGATCGAACAGCTTGAGAAACTCCTGAAGATTGACCCCGACGATCCGTTTGTGCACTACGGGCTTGGGCAAGAGCGTGCGAAGCTCAGCGAGCATGAACGAGCGATCGAGGACTTCGATCGGGTTCTTTCGCTCGATGATTGCTACTGCTACGCATACTACTTCAAGGCGATCTCCCTCTCAGAACTTGGCCGAAAATCCGAGGCGGTTGATGTGATCAAGCTCGGTATCGAGAAAGCGACCGCTTCAGGAGATGCCAAGGCCCGTTCGGAACTCGAATCGCTTATGCTTATGATGCGATGAGTTCACCCGGAAGATACCGACGCCCCAAAGCCCCGCCCGAGCCGATCCCGCTCGATGGCTCGGTCTCCATCACTTCCATCCGTTCGTGCCCCGATGACCCGGCACGTGTTTCGATCCGGGTCGGGCGCCAGCGGGTTGGTCGCGTGCTGATCGAAACTAAGGTTCGCCACGGGCTCGAGGTCGGGACTCCCTGGACCGAGTCGCTCGCCGAAGCGATGGGCGAGGAGCTGGCGCGGGGAAACGCGTACCGGGCGGCGATTCGCATCCTGACCAAGCGGGCGAAATCGAGCGGCGAGCTGCGACGCAAGCTGCGGGAGTACAAGTACGAAGCGGACGCGATCGAATGGGCGATCGAACGCTTGACCGAGCTGCGGGTGCTCAACGACGAGGAGTACGCCCGGATGGTGGTGCGCTCGCAGCTGAGTCGAAAACCAGCCGGTCGGCGTCTGCTCACGGGCAAGCTGCGCGAGAAGGGCATTGACCAAGAGATCATCGACCGGGTGCTTGATGAAGCGCTCGAAGATCGAGATACGCTCTCAGACGCACGCAAACTCGCCCAGCAGGCGGCCCGGTCGATCTCGGATCGTCATGCACCCGAGGTCCGGGTGCGGCGGATCACTGGTCGCTTGGCCCGACGCGGGTTTGACTTCGATGTCATCCGACGGGTGGTTGACGAGTTGAATCTATCGTGAGGAGTTCAAACTGGGGGGCAAAAGAAGAATCGGCTCGCCGTGAAGCGAGCCGATCAATGACCCCAGCGGGATTTGAACCCGCGTTCCCAGGATGAGAACCTGGTGTCCTGGACCAGGCTAGACGATGGGGCCAGAACGAAGGGAGTTGGTTGTCGAGCGGTTGCGATAACGCTCACTCGGCAGAAAAAGTGCCGAGCACCCTTTCGGATACTCGGCAAGTGACCCCAGCGGGATTCGAACCCGCGTTACCAGGATGAAAACCTGGTGTCCTGGACCAGACTAGACGATGGGGCCAGGACCTAATGGTCAGACGGGATTTTAGCCCGCGCAACGGCATCGTCAAGCCGACTGACGAAAGCAGAAGCACTCAGTTTTCGGTATGCGAAAGAATCTGCCCTGATCGCGGGAATGAGCGGGCGAACGCGAGCAACAGGGCCTCTGTCTGGGTCCGGGCTGTGACAGTCTGAACACCGCTTTCGGGCGTTGCCCAGCGTACGGTCACTGGGTGGCCACTGAGCGGCATGGTGATCATGAGATCGATGCCCTGCTGGGCGAACGCGTCGAGGATGGCCTTATGACTCGGATACCAGCGGCTGTCATCGCTGAGTTGGCAATCATCGCTGTCGCTTGGCCACCAGCCAGCGGCGTATAAGCCATCGAGTGCGAATCCCAAGTCGTGCATGGTCTGCCCCAGAGCGAGTGTGGAGGCCTTCAGAACGCTGAGATTACCATCTCGGAGCGTCGGCTGCATGCACCGATTGAAAAAATGCTGCGCAATGGTCTCTGATCGGGTAAAACTTGCCGATTTCAGGATTCCTGCCCCTGAATCCCGGGCATGACCACCAAGACAAGGAGGTCGTACATCAGGTGGGCCCCGACGGCGATCCCAAAGCCCCGAGCGATGAAAATGATGGAAAAGTACGCCCCAGCGAGGGTGTAGAAGATTGCAAGCCGCCAGTTGACCCCCATCGAATTGACAACCTCGTTGTGATGCCACGCGAATGCGAGCGACGAGATAACAATGGCGATGATGATGCCGGTCTTGTGCTTGAACCCAAGGGCGTCGACAAAGATGAAGTGGAGCAGGGCGATCAGCACCAGCCGGAACAACATCTCTTCGTAGATACCCGCCCCGATGGCCAGGAATGTGCCTTGCAGCGTGTCATTGATCGCGGGACTTGGCATGGTTTCCGGCTGGAATATCATCATCGGTGCGAGCGGCTGAACGAGTACGCCGAGCACAATCAGCGGGCCTGTCAGGAACGCAGATTCTGCGATCATGGCCAGGAGCACGGAAGGCTGGACCTTCCACGACGCCTTGCTGAGCAGGTGCTGGATGAGCAGTATGACGACGAGCGCAATAGCAGGAAGGTGCAGTCCGAGCACACCGAAGAGGTTGAAGAATCGGACGAGCATGTCCTGGGCTTCGAGTTTGGCGCTCACCCCCCCACCGCCAATGATGCCGGTGGTTCCGAGTTCATAGACAATGAGTGCGGGGAGGACGAAGAGCAGGATGTGCAGCGGCTGCGCGGAGTACATGAAGTACCCGCCTTGTGCCAGGGGGAGCTTTGTCCCTGTCTGCGTGGGGAGCACGCTTGGCTGGGTTGATCGGTCTTTGCTCATCGCGTGCCCACTACATCGATCAACTGGGTGAAAGGCCCAAGAGAAAACCCGGTGAATGTCACCGGGTTTGCATGATATCGAGTACTCGAGCTTCTTGTGCTCGGATCAGGCGTTGGCCATGGCCTTGAGACGCGCGTTCATGCGGCTCTTGCGACGGGCTGCCTGATTAGGGTGGATCACACCCTTCTGCGCGGTGCGATCAACGATCTTGGACGCTTCGCGGAAGGCCTTGGTCGCCTCGTCAACTGAACCATTGGCAACCGATGAGTCGAATGTCTTGATCGCGGTACGCATCAGCTTCATACGCCAACGGTTGCGTGCACGGCGGGTAACATTCTGACGGATGCGCTTTTTGGCAGAGTTCGAGTGAGCCATGTATCGTGATTCCTATCTGAGGCACTTTTGCGGGTACGAGCCCGCGGGAAGATATTGTTGCCTTGAATGGCAAGAAATCAACCTCTGGGGGGGTGTGAACTTGCCATCTTGAGTCTGCTGGCTTATTCTTCCCCTCGTCGAGCCGCAAGTCTCGGCGACGCCTTGCGGGCGTAGCTCAATTGGATAGAGCACCTGACTACGGATCAGGAGGTTGAGGGTTCGAATCCTTCCGCCCGTGCTTTCAGCCCCGAAACGGGGCTTTTTTCGTTTTGGTGCCCAACCGGGCTGATCTGGCGGGTTCATATGCTTTGGGTATGAGTAACTGGGAGATGAACTGGACCAGTGAGCGGTCAATCTGGGTGGGATTGCCCCATGGGCAGTCGTGTCCGCTTGAGGCCGGTCAGTTGGCAAAGTGGGTCGTTGAGCAGAAGACTGGCATGGTGCGAGCCGCGACTCCCGTGGCTCATGGGGTGCTGTTTGAACTGGATATTCGCCATATAGGGCATGATGCGGCACGGGCGGCGGTTGAATTGCTGCTGGTACGCTTCTCGGCTCAGCATGCGGGCCAACCTGCGGCAGATGTCGGCGGGCGGGAAGTCACCATCCCGGTGTGTTATGACGAGCGGGTTGGGCCGGATCTGGGCTGGGTGTCGGCACGGCTGGGGGTCGATCGGGCGCAGGTGATCGCGTGGCATGCCGGGCGGACCTACCGGGTCTTGACGATGGGGTTCATGCCCGGCTTTGGGTATCTGGGATCTGTCGCCGAGCCACTGCGTTTGCCCCGACGGGAGACCCCCAGAACGCGAGTGCCTGCGGGGAGCGTGGCCATCGCCGAGGATATGACGGCGGTGTACCCGCACCCGAGCGCGGGCGGGTGGCACCTGATCGGACGAACCCCACTTCGGCTGTTTGATCCAATGCGTGCTGAGCCGGCGATGCTGCGGGTGGGTGATCATGTTCGGTTTGAAGCGATCACGATCGATGCGTTTCAGGCGTGTTGTGATCCTGAAATCCGAGGCGGTTGCTGATGGGCACCATCGAGGTCATCGAAGCGGGCATGCTCAGCAGCGTCCAAGACTTGGGACGCACTGGCTATGGTGCGTTCGGTGTGCCAATGAGCGGGGCCTTTGATTCGGTCGCGCTCCGGCTTGGCAATCGGCTGCTGGGCAATGCTGAATCGAATGCGGGCATTGAACTGACGATGCTTGGTGGTGCATTCCAGTTCTCTTCGGCTTCGATGGTCTGCCTGACAGGCGCACGGGCGGAGAGAGCGGTGATTGTTTGCGATGGGCACGAGAAGCGATTGGCGCACGGGATCCCCACTGCGATCGCCGCTGGGAGTCTGCTGCGCATCGGGCCGTTGAGTGGAGGCGTGCGTGGGTATCTCTGTATTGCGGGCGGCATTCAAAGCCCTGAGTTGTTGGGAAGCAGATCGGCGTTGGTTTCGTTACCCAATGCGGGGCTTGGGCAACAGTTGATGCCAGGTGACCGGCTGAAGTTCATCGTGCATGATTCGAGCATTCCTGGGATGCCTCGATCTGTATCATCGCCCTGTGAGCCGCAGACCAAGGTGTTGCGGATCGTCCCGAGCATGCACACAGCGCGGTTTCGCGAGTCCCAACTGAAGGATCTGTGTGCGCAGCCGTTTTCTGTATCTGATGACAGCAACCGTGCCGGTGTGCGGCTGACGGGGAGATCGCTGCGGGGAACGATCCCGGGCCGTGTCGCGAGCGTGGGCACGCTGCCAGGGTATGTGCAGGTGCCAAGTTCGGGAGAGCCCATTGTGCTGGGTGTGGATGGTCCAACCACTGGGGGCTACCCGGTGATCGGGTGTGTCATTGAGGCGGATCTGCCCGTGCTGGCCCAGTGCGGGCCTCGGGAGGAAGTCTGCTTCGCATGGACTCGCCTGGAAGCAGCACGGCGGGCTTTGATTGACCAAGAGGCGATGATTCAGGCGACGACCGCACCAGTTCGCGTGGCCGCACGGCAAAGCGTACTGCTCGGGTGCGATACGGGGGAAGCCGAGTCCGGAGCCGGTCGAAAGCAGGAGTTGGAGTTGCTTCCCTATGTCAACGCTGTCAGCATTGCGTGCGGGGGCCATGCTGGGAACGATGAGTCGATGCGGCACGCGATCGCGTCGGCGGCTGGGTTTGGGTGCGTTGTGGGGGCACACCCTTCGTACCCTGACCGGGTGGGATTCGGACGCCGTTCGGTTTCGATTGACCGCGCGACGCTGGCTCGTTCGCTCGCTGGGCAACTGGAAGCGTTCGCCCGCCATGCTGAGGAACACGGGGTCGCGGTTTCGTATATCAAGGCGCACGGGGCCTTGTACCACGATGTAGCGCAGAATGTGGAGTTTGCACACTGGTACTGGGCACGATGTGCTTTGGTGTTTCCCGGCGCACGCTTTGTTGGCGCGTTGGGGTCGCCAGCATTGGCGGCGCTCAAAGAATCGGGCGTGCCCACGCTCACGGAGGGGTTCTGCGATCGTGTATATGAACCCGATGGGGGCCTCCGGTCGCGCAGTGCCATGGACGCGATGATCGAAGATGCTGCTCAGGCGGTGTCGCAAGCCGAGCGATTGATCTGTGAGCATGGGTGTGACCTGCTCTGTGTACACAGCGATACACCCGACGCGTTGGGCATTGCCCGAGCTGTGTCAGCGCGGTTGCACGCGATGGGCATGCGTTAGATGCCGGGGATATCTCGCCCGTGCGGGTCCTTGTGCGGGCCACTCGGTGGAGTGTGCGGTATGTGCTCGAGCTGCTCGGCGGTGTCGTGTACATGGTCGGGGGCGAAGCCCGCCTTCTCGACGAGGTAATGTTCCCAGAGGCGGTGCTTGCGGACGATCTGGCGTGCGGCCTCGCGTCCGTCGTCGGTGAGCATGACATCCTGCTGATCGCGTTTGAGCAGGCCCCTGCGTGTGGCGGAAGGCAGGGCGGCTTCGACACGGCGCGGGGTCAGCAGCAGATTCAGACTGGCGGTGCTGACCCGGGTCTGCCCTGATTCGGCGGCTCGGTAGACGGCGGCGAGGATATCGTCGATCGCGACGCGGCTGGCGAGGCGGCGACGACGCACAACCCGTGAGAGGACCCCGTGGCGGGGTGAGAAGATGATGGCGAGGGTCACGGCCAGCCCCCCCACCATGGCCATTGATCCAGCGGCGTTGACGGCATCACGGTCGAAGAGGGCGGGGATGATGGTGGCGGCGAAGTAGCCACCGATGCCGCAGATGAGGGCGACGATGACGCTGGCGAGAATCTGTGTATGCAGACGATCGGTGAAGAGGCGGGCGGTTGCTGCGGGGCAGACGAGCATGGCGATGACGAGGATGGAGCCGACGGCTTCGAAGCTTGCGACGGTGGCCGCGGCGACAAAGATCATGAGCACATAGTGCATGATGGTCGCGTTGAAGCCCTGGGCGGTTGCAAGGGCCGAGTCGAAGGCGGCGATGCGCAGCTCTTTGTACAGCAGCGTGACCAGTCCGATCGCGAGGACAAGGATGATGGCGAGGGTCAGAACCTGACGCGGGATGGCGTCGACGGTCGACCATTGGAGGAGTTCGGAGAATGAGCTTGGTGCGCCGTACCAGACGAGGGTTTCGAGCTGGCCATGCAGCACGCAGTCGGCATCGAGGTCGATATGACGCACGGCGGCCTGTTCGATGAGCAGCACGCCGAGGGCGAAGAGCACGCTGAAGACGACGCCCATGGCGGCACCGGGCTCGACACGACCGTACTTCTTGACGACCTCGACGAGGATGACGGTGACGATGCCGGCGATGGCGGCGCCGAGGAACATGACGAGCGGGTTGCGAGAGTCCGTGAGCATGAAGGCGATCACGAGTCCGGGGAGCACGCTGTGGCTGACGGCATCGCCCATCAGACTCAGGCGGCGCAGCACGAGGAAGTTGCCCAGCAGCCCACAGACCAGGGCGGCGAAGACGGCGGCGAGGAGCGGGAAGAGGTCGAGCCCCAGGTCGAAGTACATCATGAGGCCACCCCCTTTCGCTCGGGGAGTGTGACGCCGCGTGAGCGCAGTTGGTCTTCGAGTTCGTGGACAAGCTCATCAGAGAGCACATGCTCGACGAGATCGACCGACCAGTCGACATGGCTGGGTGCGATGTCTGCGTAGCTGACGAGGTACTGTTCCCAGAGGGCGTGGTTGCGACTGACGCGTGCCCCGCGTTCGATGCCCGCATCGGTGAGTTCGAGCCCGCGCTGGGCGGCTGACTTGAGCATGCCTTCGAGGCGGAGTGAGAGCATGACCATGGATCGGAAAGGCGCGGTCCATCCACGGAGCTGCGCGAGCCGGCGCAGCTCGTCGCGTGGGATAGAAGTTTGATGGAGTTCGTAGGCGTGTTCGAGGAGGTGGTCACCTCCGACTTTGAGCCGCATTTTGGTGCGTCGGATGATGATGGCGATCATGCCTCGGGCGGGGGCCAGGAGCATGCTGATGGCGAATATCGCCCCGGCGGTGAGCACGATGACCGCCCCGGCGGGTTTGCGTGGAAAGAGGGCCGAGACGGATGAGCCGAGGTACCCGCTGGCGGCCCCGATCAGCCCGGCGATCAGGACCAGCAGCCAGAGGCGTTCGGTCCAGAATCGTGCGGCTACGGGTGGGATGATCAGCAACGCGACCACAAGGATCAGCCCGACGGCTTGAAGCCCGGCGACGGTGACGAGGACAACGAGGGCCATCATGACCAGATCGATGACGCTGACGGGCCAGCCGTCGACCTTGGCGAATGCGTCGTTGAAGCAGACGAGGGAGAACTCCTTGAGGAAGAGCAGGGTCGCGAGCATGGCCAGCCCGGCGATGATGCCCATGAGGATGACATCGGGTGGCTGCATGGTGGCGGCCTGGCCGTAGATGAAGTGGTTGAGCCCGCCGGATCGTGAGGCGGCATTGGCCTGGATGTAGCTCATCCCGACGATGCCCGCGCCGAAGAAAACGCTGAGCACGATGCCGATGGCGGCATCCTCACGCAGGCGTGAGAATCGCAGGATGGCCTGGATGCACAAGACCCCGAGCACGCCGGTGGTGGTCGCCCCGACGAGGAGCACGGGCAGGGATTTGGCATCGAGCCCGAAGGATGCGGCGAAGAGGAAGGCCAGTGCGATGCCCGGGAGGGTCGCGTGGCTGAGGGCGTCGGTCATGAGCGAGCGCTTGCGGAGCAGGGCGAAGACCCCGATGATCCCGGCGGCCAGCCCGAGCAGGGTGGTACCCAAGATCACCATGGTGGTGTTATGGCCCGCCTGAAAGGTCAGGGTCTCAATAATCTGGGCCATGCTGGGCCAGTCGTCGGTGACATCGGCGATGGATGATGCACCGCCGGCCGGGTTCGACTGAAGCAGGTTGAGCGTGGGCAGTCTCATTTCTCGGGGATCCCCGACGCGGTTCGTGCGACGGCCTCGGCGGCCTCGGAGAGCAGGGTGAGACGCCCGCCGTAGGTTTTCTGCAGGTTGTTCTTGTTGAAGACCTCGCTGACAGGGCCCGCAGAGACGATGCGCATGTTGAGCAGGATGACCTCGTCGAAGTATTCGGTGACGGTCTGCAGGTCATGATGCACAACGATGACGGTCTTGCCCTGCTCTTTGAGCTGGCGGAGCACGGCCACGATCGCTCGCTCGGTCGCGGCATCGACGCCCGCGAAGGGTTCGTCCATGAAGTAGAGGTCGGCCTCCTGAGCCAGAGCGCGGGCGAGGAAGACGCGTTGCTGCTGGCCGCCCGAGAGTTGGCTGATCTGTCGGCTCGCGTACTCGCGCATCCCGACCTGATCGAGGCAGGCGAGCGCGGCCTGCTTGTGGCTGCGGGTGACGGGCTTGCACCAACCGATTCGGCGATAACGCCCCATGCAGACAACATCGAGGGCCGAGACCGGGAAGTCCCAGTCGACGCTTTCACGCTGCGGGACATAGCCGACCCTCGAACGGGCCTTGCGATAGGGCTGGCCCCAGAACTCGACCTGCCCGGAGGCCTTGGGGACGAGCCCGAGGCAGGCCTTGATGAAGGTGCTCTTGCCCGCGCCGTTGGGGCCGACGATGGCGACGAGCTTGTTTGATGGGGCGTCGTAGTCCACATCCCAGAGGACGGGCTTCTTGTGGTAAGCGATGGTCATCGCGTGGACCGAGACCGGGCTGCTCGACGAGTGCTCTGGGCGTTCGGAGAGGCGGGTGCCCTGCTTGGTTCGGGTTGGATGCGTGTTGATGGGCGACATCAGTTGGACAGCTTCCCGTTCATGCCCCGCTCTGGGGCCTCACCCCCCAGTGCTCGGGCGATGGTGGTGACATTGTGATCGATCATGCCGATGTAGGTGCCCTCGTAGGTATCGGCATCACCCATGGCATCGCTGAAGAGTTCGCCTCCGATGATGACCTCGTGCCCCTTGGCGCGGGCGCCGGCGATCAGGGCGTTGATGTTTCGTTCTGAGACGGTGGATTCGACGAAGACCGCGCCGATGTTGCGATCGACGAGAAGGTTGACGAGGCGTTCGATGTCCTGGACACCGGCCTCGGATTCGGTGGAGAGGCCCTGGATGCCGACCACTTCGTAGCCGTAGCGGCGACCGAAGTAGTTGAACGCATCATGGGCGGTGACGAGCACGCGCTGCTGCTTGGGCACGCTGCTGAGCACACGCTCGGCGTAGGCGTCGAGGGCTTCGAGCTGCTGGGTCAGGGCCTGGGCGTTGGCTAGGTACTGTGATGCCCCGTCCGGGTCGAACTCGGAAAGGTTCTGTTCGATCACGCGAACGGCCTTGACCCATGCGGTCGGGTCCATCCAGACATGGGGGTCGTAGTGGCCCTCGAACTCTTCGGGTTCGAGCAGGAAGTCCTCATCGATGAGCTCGGTAATTGCGTGGACCCGCTTGCCGCTCTCGGCGGCCCGGATCAGCGAGTCGACCATCTTGCCCTCGAGCAGCAGCCCGTTGTAGAACACGACATCGGCGTTCATGATGCGGCTGACATCGGAGCGGGTTGGCTTGTAGAGGTGCGGGTCGACACCCGGCCCCATGAGCCCGGTGACTTGGGCCCGATCGGTCGCGACCTGCTGGGTGATGTCCTGAATCATCCCGACTGTGGCGATGACGGTGTAGTCTGTGTTCGTTTCGGGTGACGCGGGTTGGCAGCCCAGCAGTGTGAGTGTTGCGAGCACACAGGTGATCCATTGGCTTGGCATGATTACTCCTTCAGCTTAATAGCGTGAACACGGGGCCGGGCCATTTGTAGCCAGTGTTACATTTGATCGTACTGCGTCCGGTGGCTCGCGTCAAGCCGGGGAATAATTTCTTAGGTGAGGGGCTGGTCAGCGATGGCTTTGAACCGTTTGAGGGTTGAGGGGCTGACATGGTGCTCGATGCCCTCGGCGTCGACGGCGGCGACTTTGGGATCCACACCGATCGCGAGAAGGAACCGGTACACGATGTCGTGGCGTACCCGGCACTGATTGGCGAGGTTCCTGCCCTTTGGCGTGAGCTCGATGGGCTTGTATGGTTCGGTCGAGACCAGCCCCTCCCGTTCGAGTCTCTTGACAGTTTTAATGACGGTTACATGCGTCACACCGAACTGGTCCGCAAGATCCCGCACTCGGCAGACGCCGCTCATCTCGATCAGGTCTCCGATCGCTTCGACATAATCTTCAGCGAGTTCGGAAGCGTGATCTTCTCGAGTGCGTTGGTGTGCTCGTGTATTGGGGATATTTGGCACGATCTCTACAGCCTCTCTGCGGGTTTGCCATCGTCGCGGAAAAAATCTTGAATCTATCTCTATCCGATAGGGGCGGCACGCGATATTGCTGCTGTTTTGCCCTTCTCCCCATTCCGGCCTGTGGTGCGAATCGGAGTCCATCCGGGGTGCATTCCGATGATATCGGTTCTGAAGGCGGAAGAAGCGATGAGCAAGCGGGTTGTGTTGGGTCTACCATCGGCGTGGGGACCCACGAATATGATTACAGATGCCATGCAGCTTGTGTTCTCATCCGGCCCAGTCCCGATTGAGCCGGTGGTGCTTGATACCGGCTCACCCACGGTAGTTGGACGCGGTTCTGGCTGTGATGTGATGCTTCAAGACCAGCTCGGGTCTGTTTCGCGTCGGCACCTTGAGATCTCGCGTGTTGATGCGCAGTGGACGGCAAGGGATCTGGACTCCAGGAACGGTTCGTATCTCGATGGGCAACGGATGCCCGCGAATCAAGCGGTGCCGATTTCGCCGGGCAGCACGCTGCAGATCGGGTCGTGGGCATTTCGTCTGACGACGGGTAGCGATCACGCGGGGGATGAAGTCGCGCCGATGACGCTCGTGCAGACGCTTGACGACGCGAACGACCACGCCCAGCTCTTTGAGCGGGTCCACGACGAACCCCTCGCCGGGCTTGCGAGCCATCGCCTTGCGACCCTGCTCGAGTGTTCTGATCAGATCCATTCCGCTGAGGACCTGCCACGAGCGGGTACGGCGGCGATCGAGGCCATGCTCAGCTCGACCGGTTATGTGCGCGGGGCATTCGCTCGCCCAGGGGATGAGACCGGCGTGCTCGAGACGCTCGCATTCCAGAGCCGCGTTCCTGACGAGGATGTTTCTTCGGTCCAGTTCAGTCGGTCGCTCATCGAGATGGCCTCCAGAGGTGAGGTCGTGCGGGTGTCTTCGACCGCGGGGCAAGCAAACTACGGGCAGAGCATCGCTGAACTGGCGATTCATTCTGCGTTGTGCATCCCGATCATGGTCGATGATGCCGCGATCGGGTATCTCTACCTCGACGCGCGGGGTTCTGAGCATCAGGTGAGTCAGGACGCCTCTTCGTTTGGACGGGCTGTGGGGCGCCTGCTCGGGCTGACGGCGGCGAACCTGCGGAATAAGGAACTCGAGATCGGCCAGATCGAGATGCAGTACGACCTGAACGCGGCCGCTCGGGCCCAACGCATGCTGCTGCCGGCGGATGCCGGAACGGTAGGCGGCATCAGCTACAGCATGTCGATGAGGCCCGGGCGGTATGTTGCCGGCGATCTGTTCGGCGTTGTCCCGCTCAGCGATGGGCGGGTCTGCGTTTTCCTGGGCGATGTCTCAGGCAAGGGCGCGGGCTCGGCGATCATGATGGCGACGACGCAGAGCTATATCCACGCGATGCTTGAGCAGCAGAGGGATCTTGCAGAGATCGTGACCAAGCTGAATCGCCATGTTGCTGATCGGTCGCACGGGGGCATGTTCGTCACGATGTGGATCGGCATGCTCAGCCCGCGTGACGAGAACGACCAGCTCGAGGTGGAGTTTATTGATGCGGGCCATGGGCACTGGCTTGTCACAACCGACGGCCACGATGCCGACCGCCCTGAATACACCGGGTGCCTGGTTGTTGGAATCGACCCGAGCTATCGCTTCCGCTCGGAGTCCATCATCTTGGAACCCGGACAGCGCTTGGTGCTCTTCTCAGATGGTGTTGTGGAGCAGAAATCGCCCAAGAGCGGCGAGGAGTTCGGGCTCCCACGGACAGGAGAAGTTCTGCGTGCGTGTGCATCGTCGGCTCAGGATGTTGAGGCGTTGGTTTCTGCGGTGGTCGAGCACGCTGGATCCGAGCAGCTGGATGACGACATGACGATCGCCTCAATCGGAATCGCCCTCTCCGAACAAGAATGAATGCACGCTCATTGGGACGCGGCTTGTGCGTGCTCCGATGAAGAACACCACCATGTGAGTATACTTCGGCGATGGACCCGCTCAGCACCCCTGATTTTGATGACGAACGCCCGACGATTGCATCGAACTCGGAGTTCGAGAGCCATCCGGACGAGATGGAGACCATCGGCGGCGAAGCCCCTTCGGGGTTCGATGGCCCGACGCTCCCGAAGGGCTCGCGTATCGGCAAGTATGTGATCGAGGGCGTGCTCGGTGTCGGCGGGATGGGTGCCGTTTACCTTGCGAAGCAACGCAAGCCCAACCGCCGGGTTGCGTTGAAGCTGATCCGTCCGGGAGCGCTCTCGGCTCGCATCCTCCAGCGTTTCGACCTTGAGGCCGAGATCCTGGGCCGCCTGCAGCACCCCAATATTGCGCAGATCTACGAGGCGGGGATCGATACCGAGAGCGGATCGCCGTATCTGGCGATGGAGTACATCGCGGGCCATGATCTGGCCCAGTATGCCGACAAACAGAGGCTCGGCCCGCGAGCACGCTTGGAACTCTTTGTCAAGCTGTGCGATGCGATCATTCACGCGCACGCAAAGGGGATTATCCATCGGGACATCAAGCCGGGGAATGTGATTGTCTCGGGTGAAGGTGAGCCGAAGGTGCTCGATTTTGGCATCGCGAGAGCGACCGATTCGAGCAACGAACAGCAGACGATGCAGACCCATGTCGGGCAGCTGGTGGGCACCCTGTATTACATGAGCCCCGAGCAAGCTGCGGGCGATACTGCGAGCTTGGACACACGATCAGATGTGTATGCGTTGGGCGTTGTGCTCTTCGAACTACTGACCGGCAAGATGCCTTATGAGCTTCGAGATAAAGCCTTGCACGAGGCGGTACGCACGATTGTCGAAACGCGGCCGCGTCGCCTGAGCGAGATCGACCAGGGCTTCAAGGGTGACCTGGACATCATCACGCTCAAATCCCTCGAGAAGGACCGAGAGCGCCGATACCAATCGGTCGCGGAGCTGCGCGCGGACATCCAGCGATCGCTTGAGAACAAGCCGATCCAGGCACGCCCACCGAGCACGCTGTACCTGGCCACCAAGTTCGTACGCCGAAACACCCGCCTGACCATCGCTACTCTGGTCGTCTTGCTGATTTTCGGACTCGGCGGGAGCTTTGCTCTCAAGCAGTGGTACGGGGGGATTCAGGCGCGGCAGGTCGCCCTGGACAACATGCTGCTCTCGCTGAGTGAGATGGATGTTCAGAAGGGGCTGGTGCCCGACCTGTCCAAGCGATTGCTTGACCTCTACGCGGACAATGGCGAACTGCTCTTCTCGGGTGACCCTGAGAGCTTGGCCGTGTTCTATACGAATCTTGGCGAGGCGTATTTCGGATACGAGGATTACCGCAGAGCACTGACACAGTTCGAGAAAGCCTACAAGATCAGATCGAAGAGTCTGCGTGCCCCAGACCCGTTGCTTGCCCAGGCGCTGCATCACATCGCCAACGCAGAGTTCTATCTCAACGAGTACGATCTGGCACGCGACCACTATCTCCAGACCTTGGAAATGTATGAAGCTTTGTACGCTTCGAACGATCCCGAGACCGCTGAGACTGCACGGACCCTTGACCACCTTGGCTCAACCTATGTCAAGCTCGGGGAGAGCGACAAGGCGGTTGCCATGTACACCAAGGCACGCGATCTGCGTGTGGCACTCTTCGGGCCGGGGAGCCTTGAGGTCGCGATGTCGGACAACTCAATCGCATGGTTCCATGTCCAACAGGGCCAGCCCGAGGTCGCAGAACCGATCTATCGACGGGCATTGAATATCCTGGAGGGACTGGATGGCGATGAATCCAAGCCGCTCTGGGTCGCTCGAGCAAAGCATAGTTTGGGCAATACGCTGATATCACTCGGCCAATACGACGAGGCGCGTTTACTGCTCACCAGCTCGCTCGAGCTGAAAACGGAGCTACTTTCGGGGAACAAGCCGTCGGTCGCCTCGACACTCCAGAGCCTTGCGGAGGTCTGCCGATTGAGCGATGATTATGACAACGCCGAGCGGTATGCGCTCCAAGTCGTTCAGATCCGACAAGAAATCGGCGACCCGCGTCTTTCTGCGTCGGAGGAGATCCTTGAGCAGATCCGGTTCGAGAAATCGAACTGAGTATGCCGCGTTCAGGCGTTGCGTCGACGGCGGGTCACGGCGAGACCCGCGAAAGAGATCACCGCGAGCGTTGAGGGCGCGGGCGTGATGATGATCCCGTAGTTTCCGCTTGACCCGGCACCACCGGACCATGCTGCGAGCGGGTTGTCGGCTCCAGCACCGTCTGGGCCAGAGACCTCGAATGCGTCGACGAATGAGAAGATCTCTTCAAACACACCGGAACCGCCTCTCCCGAACTCTCTGAAGCTCAGTGGGACATTCCCGCTCTCAGTGACCGCAAGGTAGTACTCGCCTGGGGGGAGCAGGAGCGTGACGCCGTCTGTTGACGGGGTGATGAGTCGTGCGTCGATCCCCCCGAAGATGGGGTCGTCGTCGTTGCCTAGCACACCGAAGCCAGCACTATCGAAGAGCCAGAGCGACGGGTTGAACGAGGGATCCGAACCGGGCATGATCCCGAAATCGACTGGGCTGTGGATGTCGTCGGCGTTCTCGATAATGAGCCGGTAGACATCTTCCTGATCGCTACCGCCCAGCGTGCCAGCGATGGTGTTAACGCGTCCAACATCGGTTGTATCCTGCGCATCACCAATCGAACTGCCCGCGTCGCCATCTTCGATCCAGTCCGGACCTGCCAGGGCTGGCGTGGCGAGTATGAGCAGCGAGCCGAACATCGCGGCGTTGATTGATCTGGTCTTCATCATGCTTGTTCCCCATCGTTCTGCGTCGTTCTGCGTGTGCAGGACTCCGTGAAACCTACATCTGATTGCCTTGGATGCCAGCCAATTTGAGCCATATGCCCCCTGATTGGAGTGGATTTTGCTGGCAATCGGCGAATTTGGGTGTCTATTTGGGCTGCGAGCTTGTGTTCCAAGCTCACGCACCGGGCACTGATGCGCTCGAATATGCCTGCAAGCAGCTTTCAGAGGGGATATCGCATGAAGAAGATCAACGGCTCAAATAGGCTCGGGCTCACCTTGGCGGGTGGATTCTGTCTGCTCAGCGCAACCGCTACGGCCGGCTTGTCCACTTACACCGGCGATAGCTCCATGATCGTTGATGTCACAAACTCTGCAAACTTCAACATGCTGGTCGATGACCAGTCGCTCACGGGCTATGAAGAAGACGGGCTCATTGTCAGTGTCGACAGGACCTACTTCAGCTGGGACGCGCCGGGTTTCGATGGTTCTGAGATGTTCTATGCGAACACGGGATCACTTGAGATGGTGGACATCTCCCTGAGTTCGGGCGGCGATTTCAATGACCTCGACATGCAGGTCTCCAGTGGGTGGACGCCAAACAGCGTTGGCACCGTATACATCTGGGTCCAGCTCTACAGCTTTGGAAGACTCGTGGGCGAGTTCGACATCAACGCACAATCTGGAGAGTATGTCGGTATTGCAGGTGGTGGATTCGACCAGATTCTGATCGGAAGCTACGCAAGCAGCGACATCCGAGACAGTCACAATCCCGCGGCTCGCAATGCGATCGCGATCGATAACATCAGCGTGGGTACCTATGTGCCCGCTCCTGGCTCGGCTGCCCTGCTGATGCTCGGCGGTGTTGTTGGAACTCGGCGCCGACGCTGAATCAGCTTCGAACCCAGACTGCCCTTCAGCTGTCCACGGCTTGATCAGGTACGATTCCGCATCACTGCGCGTAAAGTCCGATCGCCCGATTGGGCAATGGGCATAAACATGATCGTTGCTGATTGCCGCTGGCAGGCAAGCCACGCTTTGCAGGTGCGATCTGCAGTATCGCCAGACTTGGTGTGCGTGTGTTCCGGACAACACCATAAACTGGTGTCCAGAAATCACTTAAGACAATGGGCGTAACAGGACTCGAACCTGTGACCTCTGCCATGTGACGGCAGCGCTCTAGCCAACTGAGCTATACGCCCGTAAGGGCGTGAAGCATATGCCTATCCCGTGCCTGTCTCAAGGGCTGGTGTGGAGTCACGGATTCTTTTTCATCCCGGCCCTGATTTTGGCCCCGCTGGTATGTACGAGCGTCACCGTGAAATCGTTGCCGTTGATGCTCATCACGGTCCAGCCGCTGTCCAGCTTGTCGCCAACACGGCGTGGTTTGCCATCGATCACTGCCAGTGGGTTTTTGGGGTTGGGCAGGATTGAGGACACATTCACAGGCGGCAGCTCCCTGGGACCGGTCTCACGGGGCCGTTCCTGGCGGGGTAATGTGTTGCCGATCTCGTAGCTCTGTTCGACCTGGGCGTCGATCCAGAATGGCGACGGGATCTGACTGATCCCATCCCAGCCGACCACGGCTCGATCGAGATCACCATTGGGGAACTCAAACGAGGCCTCAGACATCTCGGGTGTTGCAGCGACGGAGACAGAGACTCCTTTTCCCACGAATCGCGAACTGATCGTTGCTGCGGTTGGTGCGATGACACCACAGAGGATGAGTACATACTTGATGCTGCTCTGGTTCATGATTCCGCTCCCTCGCTGGGACCTTGAAGAGTGATCGCCTCGGTGCCTTTGAACGCATCCCGGATCTGATCTGGGATGGTGATCAGCTCGATCAGCCGAATCTGCATCGAGACACGCACATTGCGCTCATCAATAGGCACCATACGGAAGCTGGTGATGCAACCCTGATGCTCGCCGCTCTGTACTTCACTGACGAACGCGATCACATCATGAAACGCTCCTCGGCACTCCAGACGAAACTCCTTGACATCCAGCTCGGTGGCGTGTTCTTCGTCCGCCGGGGTCGTTTTCTCGATCACCGATTTCAGCGGTTCGATTCGTGTCACGACCAGGCCCTGGCTGATCGCTTGGCGTTGCAGGATCTGGTGTGCTTGGGCCGTCTGCTCTGATTCAAGATCACGGATCATCTCGTCCCGAACAACACGCATCTGATCGATCTGCTGTTCGAGTTCGTCATGGTGAGCCTCGATGTCCTGCTGCCCGTGCTCAATGTAGCTGACCTGGGCTTCCAGGTCCACGGCGGTTTCCTTTGCAGCAAGAACCTTTGGTTTGATCAAGAAGTAGTTGACTGCGAGCAGTGCCACGCAGATCAGAACAAGCTTTGTGAAGAATGTGCGGGTGATATCGGTCATCATGGTGCGATCCAATCTGTCTGCTCAGGACTGACTTGGGCGAAGCCGCTGTAGGGTGATTCCTGGGCTTTGATCTTGACCCGTAGTGTGAACTGAAGACCCCATGAAGGCGGCTCGGACTGATCCGATCCGGGGTTCGAGGACAGATCGAGTCGAGAGGTTGCGCCTAGATTGATTGACTGAGTGCAGACATTCTGTCGCAACGAATCGACGAATCGGTCAAGTGCCTGCCCGGGGGCGATGTCTTTGGTTCCGACGGCGTAGCCGTTGATGTCGATATAGAATCCGCTGTCGCCTTGATCACCTCGGATTTCTTGGACCCGGACTTCCTCTCCCGCGTATTCGCTGAGCTTGGCTAGCGGGCCGACCCATTCCGGGGTGCTCCGGTTCTGCTCCGCGACGAGATCCGCAATACCACCGAGCAATGATGCCACTTCCTTTGCCTTCTCACGGCTTTGCTCGAACTGCGCAACCTGCTGGACGAGCGGTGCAACGTTCCGTGCCTGCTCGTTCATCCGTTGCTGCGTGATCGTTGAGTGGGTGTATTCTGCCCCCATGACGACCATTGCAATCGCGCCGCCCGCAACCAGTGCGGTCTTGAGTGATCGACGCACCTGCTCGTCGCCCGCGATGCCGGGAAGGATCCCCGGCGTGGGCATGACGGTCTCGATGAGTTGAAGTTCAACCGATCCGCCCCCTCCCTCCAGGAGTGGCTGGTAGCCCTCTGCACCGGGGACCGGCTGGACATGGAGATCGATGTGCTCCCCAATGGCCTTGGTGATCGACGGGATCGAGGCCCCCGGGCCGCTAATGTAAAGGTTCTTCAGGTTCCCTTTGGAGCCGATCCCGAATCGGATGGTCTGCTTGATGTCAATACAGATGCGTTGAAGCGCGGGGGCCATGCATGGGAGCACGGTTGAGCGGAGCTCAATACCGGCACATTCGATTGGTTTGAACGGCACGCCGTATTCGAAGAGGCACTCGACTGGGGTTGGCGCTTCTTGTGTGGGCACCGGGTTGTCAGCGTTCTCCGAGGCTTGCTCGGAGAACACCTGGCGATACGACTCGACCAGCTTGCTGAACCCGATATCGGCGGGACGAACGAGCGAGAGTTCCCCCTGCTCACAGTGTGCGATGATGCTGTTCTCTGCACCCAAGTACAGGATCGCGGTTTGGTTGTCGAATCGTGAAGCGTCCTTGGCAGCGAAGATGATCGATGCGACGCTGAGGGGAATCATTCCGACCGCATCCACCCCGGCCCGGTTGAGCCATGCGTACAGAGACCTCAGGATATCTTCCCTGTCGGAGTATGCCAGCATCGTGCACGACTCTGCCGTGCCCGACTGATCGCCCAGTGCGCAGACACTGACAGGATCGGTCAGACCGATGCACTCACGGAGCTTCGAGCGTGCGGCATCGCGTGCAAACGCGCCTCCCTGATCGAAGGGATAGATCTGCTTGGTGCATGTGTTCGATTGATAGAGCAGTGTTGCGGACATCCGCTTGCTCCCGCGGAACCTGGAGAGCAGCTGCCGGAGCGGCTGATCGAGACGCATGAGCCCATCGTTCCAGTGTTCGGCCCACTGATCGTAATCAAGTGAGACAGATTCGGTCTGCTGTACACGCCCTCGGCGCGCGTAGATCACGCTGAGTTTGCTTGGCGTTAGAGAGATGATGAATCCGCTGATAGCAGGCATAGTGAACCCCTTCTGATCGTGTAGTCCATGACCTCATCGGCAGGTCGAGATGGTGACTTGCCCCAGATAGGGACATCAACCCTGATTCAGGGTCCTGGTTATTCGGTCGAAAGCTCGATCCTGCGCGTTGCGTCACCGCTGGCCCCCTCGATGATGGCATTCGCGCCATCGACCGGGAGTTGAACAAACCGCACGGTTTGCCCGTCAATTTGAAATGTATCGCCCTCTTCGGGCATATCGGTCTCCCCGAGCAGGGCATTCATCATCACAAAGGCACCGCTCTCGGCGCTATAAAAAGCTCTGGTCGTCTCTACACGCAGCGTGGCCAGCTCCGCCTCGTCACGGACGGGCCGGACAGAACTCGCGACCACCAGGCCCAAGATCGCCATGACGACCACGACGACAAGCAGCACAACACCGCGGCGTTGTTCACCCTGCCGCTCTGAAGCTGGGATTCCATGTTTCATAATCATGATGCCCCCTGTCCGATCCAGACGCGTGGGTGTGCCACCACGCTCATACTCAGATCGCCCGATGTGATCGTCACAACCACACGGTGCGCATTGACCGGGTCCGCGAGAGTGTTGGTGATGCCGTCCTCCGCGATATACTGGATCACCAGATCGTCGACATCCTCACAGAGGATGGCGTTGGGCTGACCGGGGACCAGTATCTCAACACTGCTTCCGTTCAGCTCAAAGCCCGTTCCATCGCTGAGCTCGAAAGTCGACACGGAGGCGTTCACTACGCCAAGCCCCTCGTCATCCGTTCCGATCGGCGCTTGACGAATCACACGGGCCACCCGATCCAGCGCGTGCGCGATATGTTCCGAACGGGCCCGTACATCACGCGTGGTAGAATAAGCCTCTGAGGCCGATGATATCACCGGGAGCAACACGGCGCTGATGATGCCCATCAGCAGTACGGTGACGAGTAGCTCGAGCAGCGTGAACGCTTTGCGGGTTGAGGCAGATCGAAGAGTCATATCGCGGAAACCATGACGCTGATGGGGAGTTCATAAGACGCGGTGCTGGCGCTCGGAAACACCACCCGGACGGTGATGATGCGGAATATATTGTCGTCGGCGTCCGCCGATACGGTACCGTCGCTGCTGACCAGCGTGCCGATACTGACGCTGTAGGTGAACCCGGCGCTGGTATAAGGTTCCAGGGTTGACTCAAGGCGGGCTTTCAAGCCGGTATTCGCCGTGTCGAGGTACGCGCCTGCATCGGAGAGTGCATCGAACCCCAGCCCAGGATCATTGCTACTCAAATCGGCGGTGATCGTCTCGAGCACACTGGTCGCGAGCAAGGTCGCCCGGGTGGTGTTGATCGCATCCGCACGCCCGGATGCCGCCGAATCCATCAGATTCAGGGTCGGCGGGACCGAGATCGCCAACACGATTACAGCGATGACAACCTCGATCAGCGTGAATCCACGCAATTTTCTCTTGGGCTGGTTCGTGTGGTGTTGCATCATGGCGTCGCGACAACCCCCGTGTATGCGTAGACAAGAACCCGCTCGCCTGAGTCCAGCGTGATTTCGACCTGCTCCTCGTTCAACGCTGCGAATGAGCCGTCATTGTTTCTTGTATGCGGCGTGCCTTCGTAATCGAACCAGACCGTGCCGGAGCCAGAGCTTCCATCGCCGTTGATCATCCGGATGACGCTGACACCTGAATATGCCGCGCTGATGTCGATGCTTCGTGCTTCTCCTGTGAGCGGATCGCTGACCGGGGTAGCCGTGCCAGTTGTGCCAATCTCGACCATGTCGAGCTGTGAGTCAGTGAGATTGACACGCATCCCCATCGGCTCGCCCGCGGCCATGGCTCGCGCTCGGGTGACATCGAGCATGCGGGCGACATCGTCCCTCGCAGCTCCGTTTCGCATCGCCTGCACATTCGCCATCGTCGGAATGACGCTCACCGTGATGATGCCCATCAGCACCACCACAAGCATCAGTTCCACAAGCGTGAAACCGGCGTGTGCTCGACGATCGGGTTGGGGCCTTGGGATGGTCATCAGAGTTCGTTGGCGGTATGGACGCCCCCGCTGCCGTCGGGTGCGGTGGTCGTATCACTGGAGTTGGCGTAGAAGATTGCGACTGGCGGGTTGGCCGAGTTATCGACAAAGTAGTTCCAACCCGCGGTGGTCTGATTGCTCACCCCACGGGCTTCTGCCTGGGCCTGACCAACGGTCTGGATCCCCCCCACATTCGTGAACGGGTTCACGGGCACGTCGAACTTCAGGACGCTGCCATCACCGAGCTGATCGATGGTGGGGTATGGGTCATTGCCCTGGATCACCGCACTGGTTCGGTAGGTCGCAATCGCAGACCGGACGCCGGCAACGGTGCTCTGCGTGGCGCTGGTCATGGCGTCCTCGCTCGCATTGGCGAACCTGGGAACCGCAACTGCGGCCAGTACGCCGAGGATCACGATCACGATCAGGACTTCGATAAGTGTAAATGCTTGTGTGCGGCTCATGTGACGCCCCCCTGCTGTGTCACTTTGTGATGCTGATCATCTGCCACATAGGCAGGAAGACTGAGAGCGCCACGAGCAGGACAATGCCCGCCATGGCAATGGTGATCATGGGTTCCACGATCGTGTTGACATTCTTTGCGAGATGGTCTGAGAGCCGGTCGTAATGGCGTGCGATGATGTTGCCCGCTCTTGCGAGTTCCTTCGAATCGTTCCCCGAGCCGAAGAGTCGTCTGGCGAAGCTTGGCAGGCCATGGGCGCTGTTGATGACATCGCCGAGCGCCTCACCGCTCCGCATGCGGTCGCAGAGGCGGATGCACTCGTTCTGGAAGACCGGGCGACCGGTAGCCGAGCCGGCGATCTCGATGGCCTCGATGACCTCGATCCCCGATTCGAGCCCGATGCTCATGACCCGGCTGAACCGTGCGGTCGTCACCGCGGTCAGCATCTTCCCAACATATGGGAGTGTGTGCAAGAAACGCTCGATATTGAGACGCCCTGTCTCATTCTTCCATGCCTTCATGAGCGTGATCACCGAGGCGAATATCACCCCGAGGTAGGCCCACCAATACGTGACAATCGAGACGCCCATCACCCGGATGATGCGGGTGCTCAGGGGCAGTTCCACGCCATTGGTTTCGAAGATGGTTGCGAACTTTGGAACAACAAAGATGACGATGACGCTGAGTGCAAGGATCACGAAGCAGATCACGATGATCGGGTACATCAGTGCTCTTTTGATCTGCTGTGCGGTTTCAATGCCCCGTTCGAGCATGTCGGCAAGGTGAGAAGTAACCGGGCCGAGCTGACCGGTCTTCTCGGCTGACCGCAGGGTCTCGATGTACACATCGCCGAACACATGCTCGTATTTGCTGAATGCCACGGTAATCTTCTCGCCCGACTCAATCATCGAGGCGATGTCAAAGATCATGTCCCGCAACGCGGGGTTCTTCTCGTGCTCTGAGATCGAGAGCAGCCCTCGGCTGATCGGGATGCTGGCCTCGATCAGCACGCTCATCTCTCGGGTAAGCGTCGCGATCTCCAGCTGACTGATGCGGCGGCTTGTGAACAAAGCACCCTTGAGCGTGCTCTGCTTCACGGTCAGCGGCGTGAGCCCCTGATCGATCAGCATCTGAAACGCGGTCTGTTCATTGCGGGCATCGATACGACCATTCGTTCGCGTGCCACCGCTATCAACCGCTTGATACTTGTATGAAATCGTCGCCATGGTGCCCCCCGATCAGGCGCTGAGCCGATACTCTGATTCATCTTCGGACGCGAGCACGACATCAACAGTTGCGTGCAGCTTGCGTACTTCTTCGATGCTGGTGATGCCCATGCGGGCCTTCTCGACGCCGTCCTCGAGCATGAGCCGCATGCCCTCCTCACGAGCACATGCGAAGATATCCGTCGCGTTGGCGCCTTGTTCGATGAGTTCACGGACACCACCCGTGGCGCAGAGTAGTTCATACACACCAACACGCCCCTTGTAACCAAGATTCATGCACTTGGTGCACCCTGTTCCCTTGAAGAACTTCTCATTCCCGCTGGGATCCACCCCTAACTCCCTAAGTTCATGGGGCTCCGGATGGTCTTGTGCAGCACAGTCGGGGCAGACGCGTCGAACGAGTCGCTGTGCCAGCACCCCGAGCAGGGCGTTCGTGACCGCGAAAGCGGGCACCCCGAACTCGCGTAGGCGTGGGATCGCACCGATCGCATCGTTGGTATGCAGTGTTGAAAACACGAGGTGCCCGGTCAGCGCCGACTGCACCGCGATCTTGGCGGTCTCTTCGTCTCGGATCTCCCCGAGCAGGATCACGTCCGGATCCTGACGGAGCATCGAACGCAGCGCGCTGGCGAAGGTCATCCCGATCTCGGCATTCGCTTGCACCTGGCGCACCATGGGCAGGCGGATTTCAACAGGGTCTTCGATGGTCATGATGTTGCGCTCGAGCGTATTGATCTCATTGAGCGCTGTATACAGCGTTGTGGTCTTACCCGATCCGGTCGGCCCGGTGACGAGCACGATCCCGTGCGGCTTGTTCACCATCTGGGTAAACGCACTGCTCACATCGAGCGGCATGCCCAGGTCCTTGATCTGGCCGATGGCACTGGCGTTGCTGAGCAAACGCAGCACGGCATTCTCGCCGTGGATCGTGGGGATGATGCTCAGGCGAACATCCACGGGGACGCCGTTGTGTTTAAACCTGAACTTGCCATCCTGTGGGCGGCGGGTCTGGGTCACATCGAGGTGGGCCATGACCTTGAGACGCTGGACAAGCCCCTCGTGCATGCTGATATCAGGCCCGCGTTGTGTCTGGAGCACGCCGTCGACTCGGAATCGAAGCAGCAGCCGCTTCTCATCCGGGTTAATGTGGATATCGCTCACTTTCTGCTCGGCAGCAGAAAACAGGATCTGATTGACTGCCGCGACCACGGGCTCGCTGCTGTTCTCCTGCTCGTGCTCTGTATCTTCGTTCTCAATCTCCGGTGCGCCCGTATCGAGCGTGTACGCGCGGGTGATCAGGAGGCGCAGCTGCTGTGCATCGCAGACAACCGGATCGATCTGCTTCTTCAGCGTCTGACGGAGCTCATCGATCGCCTGAAGGTCGAGCGGATCTTCCATCGCGACTGTCGCGATCTCACCGATGGTGAAGATCGGGAAAGCCCGAAGACGCTCGGACATGGACTTACGCATACAACGCGATTGCCTGATATCGATATCGAACTTCTGGAGATCGACGAACGGGTATTCACAGATTGTTGCTTTCGCGATGGCAACATCGAAGGGCGATACGATGTTCGTGCGGATGACGCCCTCGTCGAAGCTGACCTCACGCTCGGTGATATAGCTTCGCAGCTTGGCGGCGTTCTCCTGGGTCAGTTTCTCGCCCTCGATCAGGA
This sequence comes from Phycisphaerales bacterium JB052, assembly GCA_043100965.1. GTDB lineage: Bacteria > Planctomycetota > Phycisphaerae > Phycisphaerales > UBA1924 > UBA1924. The sequence goes on from JBICHR010000011.1 coordinate 74,536, forward strand.
CCTGGATGATGAACTCTGCTGTATCAAGCATGGTGGCCCCCCGTCTTGGCATCATCGCTGATCCCGCTCAGTTTTTCGATCAGTGACTCGACCTGTGCCTTGGATTCATCATTCTGGTCTGTGAACGAACACCCGATTTGGTATGCGGGCCTCCGATCGGTCATCAGGACACGCTGCACACGCAGCGTGCTGGTGAGCAGCGGCGGATTGGTTTTGTCGTGAAAATCAAAGACCTCGATCTCGAGGTCCACATTGCGTGGCAGGAAGACATCGATGATGAACCCGAGCCCTCCGGCGGCGAAGTCAATGACATCGACTTCGATCCAGCGATCCTCGTCGCAGACACCCTTCGAGAAGTTCAGGATCTCCGCGTGATGAGGTGCAACCCGGATGCGTGCGGGCATCGCGATCTCGAAACGCACCGACCGTCTGACTATGAGTCCACTGTCCATCTCGTCGCCCCTCTTTTCTTTTGGTTGCAGGTTCGGACAGTGTCGCTATCGGTCTCTGAAGGTCGTCCCTGAATAGGGGGCAGAAAGAATCCACAAGGTCCTGGCGGGTCTGAACGGGCAAGGGCATGATGTTTGGGTTTCGTACGCACCACAGTCCCCCCATTCTTCATGGGGATCGGGCTTGTTTGCTTCCCGGTGGTACCTATACTTCGAAACGCGGTTTGATCGGGCTGCGTCATCCTGTATGGATTTGTTTACACAGACACGATCCCGAAAACGCATTCGGGATCAGGATTCGTCACCAAAGCGCCCTAGTGCCGCGTCCGATCACGCTGCCGGTGTCGCTGACAAGGAACGGACCAGTATCATGGCCAACACACTCGTACAAGATCTCATCGAATCAGGTATTCACTTCGGACAGCGCACCAGTGGCTGGAACCCGAAGATGATGCCGTACATCTACGGCAAGCGTAACGGGATCCACATCATCGACATCAAGGAGACCGTCAAAGGTCTGCTGCTAGCACGCAAGTTCCTGACCAAGACGGTCTCGGGCGGCAAGGATGTCTGCTTCGTGGGCACCAAGCGTCAGGCAAAGGGCGTGATCGAACAACGCGTCGGTGATGTTGAGATGCATTATGTGACCGAGCGTTGGCTCGGCGGCACGCTGACCAACTTCGCAACCATCCGCAACCGCCTCAAGCGACTCGAAGAGCTTGAAGCCATCGAAGCCGAGGACAACTTCGAGAGCTACTCGAAGAAGATGGAATCACAACTCCGCCGCGAGATGCGCAAGATCAAGCGGAACCTCGACGGCATCCGTCGCATGCACAAGATGCCCGGCGCGATCATCGCGATCGATGTCAACCGCGAAGCCACCGCACTTCGTGAAGCACGCAAGCTTGGAATCCCCACCATCTGTCTGATCGACACCGATGGTGACCCCGAGATGGCCGACATCGCGATCCCCGGCAATGATGACTCGATGCGTTCAATCGATGTGATCGTTCGTGAACTCTGCAAGGCGATCTCGGACGGCAAGACCGCACGAGTCGAGAGCTCAGAGGGTCGCGAAGCCAAGGGTGGAGCCAAGGAAAGCGGCGCACCCCGTCGTTCACGCAGGGCCCAGTTCCCCGCAAACGAAGGCTCATCGGCAGCGGCAAACGAAGAAGGCGCCCCCGCCTCGACCACCGCCGCCGCAGCACCCAGCGATTCCTGATCAGAGCTGAAGTTTTTCATCGCCGGCTGATCCGTTCTCTCGGCGAAGATTCAACCAGATTGCAACACCGGCGACGCCAAACAATCTCGGCTCGCCCAAAGACCATACAGGTGGAGACCCCCTGAAATGTCAAGTACCAGTATCAGTGCCAAAGATGTGATGAACCTCCGCAACAAGACCGGTCTGGCCATGATGGAGTGCAAAAAAGCACTGCAAGAGGCAAACGGGAATGTTGACGAAGCCGAGACCCTGCTGCGTAAGAAGCTCAAGGGCAAGATGGAGACCAAGTCGGACCGCGTCGCCGGTGAGGGCCGTGTCGAGGTCGCGGTCAGCGATGACGGCGCACAGGCCGCACTCGTGAAGGTCAAGGCCGAGACCGACTTCACCGCGAAGAACGAGAAGTTCGTCGACGCGGTCAAGAAGATTGCCCAGCTCGCACTCAGCGCAGACGCTGGCGATGTCTCCCCCACCGACGAGATGAAGGAGATCATCGACGAGCTCCGCATCTCCACCGGCGAGAACATCTCCATCGACGCGATCGAGAAGCTTGTCGGCGAGCCCGGCAAAACCCAGTACGGATTCTATGTCCACCACGACGGCAAGACCGGCTCGCTCATCGAAGCACAGGGTGAAGTCGACGGCGAAGTCCTTCGTCAGCTGGCGATGCATGTCACCGCCGCCGTCCCCCGTCCGCTCGGCCTCACCAGCGACGACATCCCCAGCGACCTGGTCGAGAAGGAACGCAAGTTCCGCATCGATCAGGCCGTTGAGTCTGGTAAGCCCCAGCAGATCGCCGAGAAGATGGTCGAGGGCGGCATGAAGAAGTTCTTCTCCGAAGTCGCACTGCTTGAGCAGCCATTCGTCATGGACCCCTCCAAGGCGGTCCGTGACCTCATCGGTGGTGCAGAACTCTCCAACTTCCGCCGCTGGCAGGTTGGCGAGAGCGAAGACTGAATCCGATCCTTGATTCTGATTCCATCACAGGCACGCTCCGCGTGCCTGTTTCTTTTGTACACTTGGGTTTCGAAGAATAACCAGAGACTGAGCCTCGAGGAAAAGCATGAAATCACATGGCGAGCGATACACCATCCGGCGCAAGGTCTTCAAGATCTTTGGTGCCGCGTTCCATGTCTACGATGAGCACGGCTCGGTCGTTGGCTACTGCAAGCAGAAGGCATTCAAGCTGCGGGAAGACATCAAGCTCTACACGGGCGAGGACATGAGCGACATGCTGCTCTCTCTGAAGACACAGAGCATCATCGACTTCGGTGCCACCTACACCGTTACGCTTCCCGATGGGACCCAGCTCGGCTCGTTGCGCCGCAAAGGTCTCAAGTCATCATTCGTTCGCGATGAATGGCTGCTCTTCGACATGAACAATGATGAGATCGGCCGAGTTCGTGAAACCGGATCCTTCGCACCATTCGCCCGTCGATACCTCGATTATGTCTCGATCCTCCTCCCCCAGCGGTACGAGGTTACCCGTTCTCGCGATCAGAAGAACATCGCCAACCTCCGTCAGCACTTCAACCCGTTCATTTTCCGACTCGGGGTCTCGATCCTCGACGAAGACGACGAGATCGATGATCTGCTGATCCTGGGCGCTTCCTGCCTGATCGCTGCGATCGAGGGACGCCAGGAATAGACTCTGACTTCAGGAAGTTACACATCAGAAGGAGGCACGCCATGAATCATGACATGACACGACGCGATGCGATCGGAGGCATGGCCGCGATCGGGGCACTCGGCTTTGCCGGAAGCGCCGCCAACGCCGCACAACCTAAGGTCCGCCCGGCACATATATCGCCGGCAGCGATCGGGTTTGACGCAACAACCAGAGAATACACGCTGCCCGCTCTGCCATACGCCTACGACGCGCTCGAGCCCATCATCGACGAGCAAACAATGCGGATCCACCACGACAAGCACCACGCCGGGTATGTGCGGGGGGCAAACAACGCGATCAGGCAGCTCGAATCGATCCGGCTCGGCGCGGGTGACGCTGGCCTGATCCAGCACTGGCAACGCCAGCTCAGCTTCCACATGGGCGGCCACATCAACCACACACTCTTCTGGTCGGGCATGAAGCCCGAGGGTGCTGGCGGCGGAGGGCAGCCCGCCGGGAACCTTGCCAACCAGATCATCAACGACTTCGGCTCGTTCGGGAACTTCACCAAGCAGTTCACATCTGCAGCGACCAAGGTCGAAGGATCCGGCTGGGGTTGGCTCGTCTACGAACCCGCGTCCAAGCAGTTGATGGTGGTTCAGATGCAGAACCAGCAGGACATGATGTTCACGGGTGCAATCCCGCTGCTGGGTGTCGATGTCTGGGAGCACGCGTACTACCTGAAATACCAGAACCGCCGTGCCGACTATGTCGAGGCGTTCATGCGTGTCGTGGATTGGGAAGAGATCTCACGACGCTTCGAATCCGCCCGAAGCTGACATGCTGCAACCCAAAGCACTAAAAAACACCCGCGATCGACGCGGGTGTTTCATTATGGACTCACTCTGAAACGGGCTCAACCCACATGCTTGGGATCGAAGGCGTCCTGCAACGCGTCGGTCAGGACATTGAACGCCAGCACCAGCACAAACATGAAGAAAGTCGCGGCGCCGATCTGCCAGAAGAAGCCCGAGACAACCTCTGGCTTGGACTGCGAGATCATGATCCCCCAGCTTGCACCCTCCTTGAGCCCCAGCCCCAGGAAGGTCAGCACGACCTCGCCCTTGATCGCCCCGATGAAGAGCAGCGAGGAGTTGATGAACATGAGGTGCGAAGTATTGGGGATGATGTGCTTGAGCAGGATGCGGGCCTTGCTCGCACCGATCGCCTGGGCCGCCTGAACATAGTCCAGGGACTTGAGCTTGAGCGCCTCGCCACGCGTCACGCGGCAGGGGCCGATCCAGTAGGTCAGGCAGAACGCCACATAGAGCGGGATCAGCGTCCCCTCGAACATCGACCCGGTGAACATGAACGCCAACACCACAAGCAGCACCAGGTACGGGATCGAACTGAAGGTCGAATAGAGCCAGATGACCAGGTGATCGATCCAGCCTCCAAAGTATCCCGCGGCGGCCCCGATGACCGAGCCAAAGAGCACCGCGATGACCGAAACGATCAGCCCGACCTGAATAGCGATCTTGGCAGAGTACAGGGCCCGGAGCATGATCGAACGCCCCTGCTGGTCGGTGCCAAGCATCAGCCGGAACTTGTAAATCCAGCCCTGCAAGCCATCAGGCACGGGGTACAGCTCGTCGAGGATCGGCTCGATCTCATCGAGCTTTGAGTACACCGCCTCGTTGATTCCCTCACTGGCAGCACTGATCCCCTGCTCGATCTCATCGATGATGGCCTGATCGTACACCGGGTCCTGCGGCTCAAGATCAAACAACGCGTTCATCGAGTCTTCCAGCGGCGTGACATCGATCGCCTTGAGCGGATCGTCCTCGACAGGGGCGTTGTCGCCGTACTCACCCAACAGAAGGACGATCTCGTCAAGCGAAAGCGCAAGGTCGTCGTAGAGCACCTCGAGATCCTCTTCGCTGAGCGTGTCCTTCGTATCGAGCTTCGCCCGGTACTCCGCGAGTTGGTTGAGCGCCAGCTCGATCTTGGTCAGGGTCGAGCGGATCGAACGCAGGTTGTCTTGCTCGGCAAAGATCGCCATGCCCGCGTCGTACTTGGCTCGCAGCTCATCGATGGGCATGTCCGCGACGCGACGCTCCGCCAGGCGTGAGGATTCGAGGATGTCCTCATCGGTCCGGGCCTGATCGTCCTGCTGATCCCCCTGAGCATTGTCACGCTGCTCGAGTTCGTTGAAAATCTTGCCGACCTGATCGAAGTAGAACTTCACATGCTCGGTTCGCTTTCCCGGCTCGGCAGTCATCCCAAAGCCGGGCTGGTTGCTCGCGCCGACGCGCTCGAGCGTGCGTTCAGGCAGCAGTGCTCCCATCACTGGGCGTTGGCGAAGGTCATAGCTGTCGGTCGCCTTGCCCACCCAAGAGACAAACTGCATCGTGATGATCCAAACGAACAGGATCAGGTAGAGCGAGATGATGCTCATTGCAACCATGGCGCCACGATTGCGGAACAACTTCCGCAGCGAAGGGGATTCGTTGATTCGGGTGCGGATACTCATGACAGTCTCACCCGTGGGTCTGCGAGTGCGTAGAGCACGTCGGTCAGGATGTTCGAAGCGATGAACAACGCGGCAAACAGGGCCGTGAAGGTCTGGATCACGGGGAAGTCCTTGGCGTTGATCGCGTTGATGAGCGTGCGCCCCATGCCCGGGATCCCGAAGTACACCTCGATGAGGATCGAGCCCGTAATCACGAACGGCAACGAGATCATGATGCGGGTGATGATCGGGATCATCGCGTTCTTGAGCATGTGCACGAACATCACGCGCCGCGTGCTGGCACCCTTGGCCCGAGCGGTCCGGATGTAATCCCGCTGCGACTCCTCAACCATAACCGCCCGGTAGAAGCGGGTGTCATAGCCCAGGGCCACCGTGACATTGATCAGCACGGGGAGCATGCAGAAGCTCACCCAGTTGGCGGGCTGGAAGAAGAAGTACCACGAGGAGCCCGCAGAAGCATCCACGGAGATCTCAAAGGGCCACCCATCCACACGCGTACTGGGGAGGAATGCCCCCCAGTACTGTCCGATGATGATGTACACAAGCACCGAGATGCTCATCCCGATGACCGCGACAAACATCAGTGATCGATCGATCGCCCTCCCCCGAAAAAACGCTGAGACCAAACCCACACAGATCGCGATCGTGGCGGTGATGGTCAGCGTCGGGATGGTTACCGCCATGCTGGGTGGGATGGCGTCGATGATCATCTCACCAACAGGGAACCCCTGATCCCAGGACCGCTCATCGAAGTTGAGCGTGAACAGCTTCCCGATAAATCGGGCGTACTGCTCGTAGAACGGCTGATCGAGCCCGTACTCCTGTGTCAGCAGATCGATCTGCTCTTGTGAGGCATTCTTACCGAGCTGCGCCGAGACGGGGTCATTGACCCGCAGCGCAATCATCACCACGAAGATGATGCTCAGGAAGACTGGGATGTTGTACAGCGTTCGCCGAACGATATAGTTCCACACAGCGGGCGCTCCGGGTCGGGTAGGTTCAGTCTTGGTTCACGCCTGTCACGAGATCAGTTGCGTGCCTCGTCGTCGACATCGAGGAACTTGAACCATCCATAATAGCGTTCGGTTGGCTTGCAGTTGAGCAGCCAAGGGTTCATGAGGTAGAAACGCTCGCGGGCCATGCCGCCCACATACGCACAATCCTCAAGCACCATGTCACGCATCTGCTCATAGATCGCTGTGCGTTCTTCGCTTGGACTCATTGTCAGCACCTGCTCGTACATCGCGTCAAACTCGGGGCGCTTGTAGTTGTAGTGGTTCGAGCCCGGGGCTTCGTTGGGGCCATAGAACAAAGCCAGGTTGTTCTCGGCATCTGGGTAATCGCTCGACCAGGCGAAGCCGAACATCGGGGCCTTCTTCTTGTTGATATTCTCGATCAGGGTTGAGAAGTCGAGGAAGACTGGCTCAAACTTGATGTTCACCTGCGCCAGCTGACGCTTGACCATCTCGGACACCGCGTTGTTGAGCGTGTTCTGCGAGGTGTAGAAGCGGATCGGGGGGAGCCCCTCGCCGTTGGGATAGCCCGCCTCGGCCAACAACTGCTTGGCCTTACTCAGGTTGGGGCCGCGTGCCGCCGCTTCTGCCCGATGATTCTCAGGGTGACCTTCCAACCCGGGCGGGATCGGTCCGTCGTATACGATGCGTCGACCGTTATAGAATGTCTTGTTGATCTCATCGAGATCGATCGCGTAGCTGATCGCTCGGCGCAAAGCACGCTTCTCTGGGGTATACCCGCCGAGCAGTTCGTCTTCCATGTTGAACCCACGGAAGGTGAAGTCCAGCAGCAGGTTGGAGTGAGCACGGATCCCCTTGCGGAGCCAATCTTCCTTGAGCTGCTTGGATGCCAGATCAAACGCATCGGTGAAGTAGTCCTCAGGCACCTGGGTGTAGCCCAGCTTGCCCTTGGAGAACTCAAGCCACATGGGCTGGTCCTCAACGAACATCGTGAACTCGACACGGTCAACAAACGGGACCTGCTTGCCCGCGGCACGGTGGAGACGGTTCCGCTTGTCCGCACTCGACCACTCACCCCGCTCAGGGTAGTAGACCGGGTGGTAGTTCGGGTTCTTGTTCGCAGTCAACGACTGCTTAGGCACCCATGTATCCAGGATAAACGGACCGGTCCCGACCGGGTTGCGAGAGAAATCCTGCCCATAGAACTCGACGGCTTCACGAGGCACAACCGAGGTCTGGAACATGCCCAAGATGTACAGGAACCGGTACACGGGCTTGGTCAGTATGATCTCGAACTCGAGATCGTTGATCTTGCGAAAGCCCTCGACCGGGGCGTCGTAATCGAACACGTCGGCCGCGTTCTGCTCGTCCTTGTACTCGTTGAATCCCAGGATCGTGCCGTCCAACAGCCACCAGTTCTCGAGTTTATGCTCGTCGTCTGCCAGCCGTTTGATCGAGTAGAACACATCATCGGTCCTGATGGTCCGGCCCTTGCCGCCGGGGAAGCACTCGTTGTCGTGGAAGTACACATCGGGCTTGAGCTTGAAATGCCATGTGGTACCACCATCGGGACTGGTTGGCATCTCAGAGAGCAGCAGCGGCTCCATCTCCATCGGGTTGGTGTACTTGTTGGTCAGCAGGGTCTCATAGAACTGCGCACACGCCATGTTGTCGTATGTTGTTGAGCCCTCGACCGGATCGAGACTCTTCGGGCCATCCGTTCGGATCGGGAGTTGCATGACCTTTGGGTTGACCTGAATAGATCCGGTCTCGGTTGTCTTCTCTGCGGCACCAGCACTCGAGCAGAGCACGGCAGCGCAGGCGGCGGCAATCGCGAAACGTCGGCGGGGTCGGGCAAGCATGGTCATGAGGTCCTCCTGGTGTCGGCTGCCGCACATCGGGGCGGTCGGTATTGGGGGGTATCGTAGGGGATCGAGTTGCGCGGCTCAAACCCGATCAGAACTCGGGTTCGAGCGATTCGGCGACTGCATGAGATTTCACACTCAATACTGCGCCCGGCCCGCATCGGCTGACGATAATTCCCGCAGATGCCCAATATTCCCACAGATTCATGCGACGCGACGACCATCACCCGTGGTCGAGAAACTTTCCTGAGCTTCGGGGGAGGCAACTACCTCGGGCTCGCACACCACCCCAGGGTCGTGCACGCGGTGCAGAACGCTGCAAGCATCTATGGGCTATCGAGTTCCGCAAGCAGAGAGACGACGGGCAACGCCCGATCACATGCTGAGCTTGAACAACGACTTACCAGCTTCTGCAGACACCAAGCGGGCCTGCTTGTCCCAGACGGATACACCGCGAATCTGGCAGCGCTCCAAGGCTTCGAACAGATGGGCATCAAGCACGCCCTGATCGACGCCCGGGGTCACGCAAGCCTGAAGGATGCCGCACGCTTGGCCGGCATGCAGATCACCCTGTATCACCACCTCGACGCGGGGCATGCCGCCCATTGCATCCAGTCCCTGGATTCCGCGTGCGTGGTGCTGACCGATTCGGTGTTTACGACCGATGGCGATCTGGCACCGGCACACGAACTGGCCGGTGCGCTCCGTCCATGTGATTGGCTGCTGCTGGACGACTGCCACGGCTTTGCGGTCCTGGGTGATCACGGGCGAGGCACCCCAGACGAACTCGGCTTGGTGTCGAACCAACTCGTTGTCACCACAACGCTCGCCAAGGGTCTGGGTTGTGCAGGCGGCATCGTCATGGGGGCAAGCGACCCTGTGGAAGCCGCTCGCAAACACTCAGTCGCGTATCGATGCACGACCCCCGCCTCCCCAGCGATCGTCGCTGGCGGACTCGAAGCATTGCGTATTCTTGAAGAAGACGACAGGATCCATGCACGCCTCACAGAGAACATTGAACACACACAGCAGACGCTGCGTTCACTGGGCATTGAGGCGCATAGGCACAAATCCGCGATCTTCGCCTTTGTCTTGGGCGACCTTCAAGAAATGCAGTTCATCGAAGAAACACTTTTGCGGCAAGGCGTTCTCCTCCCGCTCATGGCGTACCCCAACGGACCCGCTCCGGACTACTTCCGACTGGTCGTCAACGCATCGCACACGCATGAACAGATCGATCAGCTTGGGTCCGCCATGCGTCTTGCGACCAGACAGGCTGTGGAACAACATGAGGAAGCGCGGGCATGAATAGTGAACTTGAACACCGTCTTGAATACGCCGTCGAAATCGCAAAGCGAGCGGGCGATGTCACACTCAAGTACTTCGGCAAACTCGACCCCGAGCAACGGCGTTTGAAACCCGACGGCACCCCAGTGACCATCGCCGACCAAGAAAGCGAGACGCTGTTGCGTGAGTTGATCACGCAACGCTACCCCGATGATGCGATCCTTGGTGAGGAGTTCGAAGACAAGCCCGGCACCAGCGGGTTCAAGTGGGTCATCGACCCAATTGATGGGACCATCTCGTTCGTCCAAGGCGTTCCGTTGTATGGCACCATGCTCGCCTGCCTTCAGGATGACCAGCCGATCTTGGGTGTGATCCATATGCCCGCACTCGATGAAACCGTCTGGGCAGCCGATGGGCTGGGTTGCTGGCATCGCCAGGGCACCAACCCACCTGTTCAGGGGGCATTGACCTCGACTGCTCGCCCTGAAGACACCTTGCTGGTGAGCACCTCGCTGAGCTACTTCACAACTCCTCCACTCAGGGCCATGTATGAACAACTCGATGCACTCTGCCGCCTTTCACGGGGCTGGAGCGACTGTTATGGCTGGGTGCTCTTGGCAACTGGCCGGGTTGATGCGATCATCGAGCCAGAACTGAGTTTGTGGGATTTCGCCGCAGCATTGCCGATCATACGCGAATTAGGGGGGATCTGGTCCGATCTCGAGGGCAACAGCACGCTCGAGGTGAAACAGATCCTCGCGGCGAATCCGAAGCTGCAATCAAGCCTGCTTGCGTTCTGTGAAGAGTCACTCTCAAGTCACAGCGTTTAACCACGCAAACTTTTATCATTTTTATGCTTGCGTCGCCCAACTGAGTGATAAAATTGGCTGCCGCGCCATGAGGCGTTGCAGTCGACGAAGAAGATGCCCGACTCTCTCTCGATAACGCATTTGACCCCGGGCACTTTGGAAATGACAGCAATGCTGAACCTGTATGTCGGTAACCTCCCTTACTCTATGAATGACCAGGAACTCAACGACCTCTTCTCGGAAGTCGGCGAAGTCCAGTCGGCTCGCGTGATGAACGATCGCGAAACCGGGCGTTCGCGCGGGTTCGGGTTTGTGGAAATGAAGAACGAAGAAGAAGGCCACGCGGCCATTGAAAAGCTCAACGGCCAGGATTGTGGCGGCCGTGCACTCGTCGTCAATGAAGCTCGTCCCCGCGAAGAGCGCCCCCGTGGCGGCGGATTCGGCGGTGGCGGTGGTCGTGGTGGCTTCGGTGGCGGCGGTAACCGTGGCGGTGGCGGCCGTGGCGGCTTCGGCGGCGGCGGCAACCGTGGTGGCGGCGGCGGTGGTCGCGGCGGCTACGGCGGCGGTGGCGGCGACTGGTAAGTCACCCCACGCTTCTGATATCCAAACGCAAAGCCGCCGCTCGATCGAGCGGCGGTTTTCTTTTTGCCCGACGACCCCTTCATCCGTTTATTCGCAAAAGTGAATCAAAATCTCAACCAACTCCCTTGATCTTCCGACAATCCCGGCTATCTTCATCCAGACAATGCATCAAGAGTCCCGGGATGTCTCACAAGGTCCCGGGCGGCAACCGAGCTGCTGCAGCCACGGTGCCGAGACCAGCCCCGGCGTGGGGAACGATGCGGATGACAGGCAACGCCTGATCATCACAAAGGAGCAGTCGCGGCTGAGTATGCCGCACACCACGCCAACACTGGAAGCTCTCGATGCTGTGAAGGAGTTCACAGCATGGGAACCTCAACCAATCGTTCATTCTCATCACAGTCGCTGTCGCCCGAATCACGGTGCCTGCGCCACGATGTCATACTCGACGACGGGCAGCCGCTCGTCGAGGGCATCGCCCAATCCACAACCTTCGCCCGATCGGGCGTGGGCACCGACCCGACCCACCAATACTCGCGTGTGTCCAACCCCAGCGTCGCAGGGCTCGAACACACACTCGGTTCGCTGGAGAATGCGCCCCCCGCCGTGTGCTTTGGCACCGGGCTCGGCGCCGAAACCGCCCTGCTGCTCTCCTTGCTCAAGAGCGGCGATCATGTCGTCTGCGGGCGGAGCGTCTACGGCGGCACCACCCGCCTGCTGCAACAACTCCTGAGCGAGCTGGGCATCGACACCACCTTCGTCGATTCGAGCAATACCGATGAAGTGCAGATCGCCTTGCGTCCGAACACCAGAATGATCTTCGTGGAAACCCCCGCGAACCCCACGCTCGGGATCACCGATATCGGTGCCATTGCCCAGATCGCCAAGCTCGCCGCCATACCGCTTGCCGTCGACAATACCTTCCTCACCCCGGTGCTCCAGCAACCACTCGATCTGGGCGCGGATATCAGCATCTACTCGACCACGAAGTTCATCGACGGGCACTCGGTAGCTCTGGGTGGTGCGATCGTAAGCCGCGACGAGCAACTGCTCGAACGGTTCCGGTTCATCCGTAAGTGCACGGGCGGGATCCAGGCCCCATTCAACGCGTGGCTCACCAGCAACGGGATCAAGACCCTCCCGCTGCGCGTGAAGGCCCAATCCCAGAGTGCCGAGCAGATCGCCCAATGGCTCAGCGAGCACGAGGGCGTCGAAGCCGTCGCCCACCCGTCACTGCTCACGGGTGAGCAGCGCCGCATCGCCGACAAGCAGCACCTCGGCGGGCACGGCGCAGTCGTGACCTTCTCGATCAAAGGCGGGTACGACGCCGGCTGTGCGTTCGTGCAGCAGCTCAAGCTCTGTACGCTCGTCGAGCATGTCGGCTCGGTGGAGACCCTGATCACCCACCCGGCGTCGATGACCCACGCCGATGTGCCCCGCGATGAGCGTCTGCAGGCGGGGATCACTGACGGCACGCTGCGCTTGTCGGTCGGGCTCGAGCCCGCCAAGGAACTCATCGCCGACATCGAGCAGGCCCTGGCTTCGATTGGTGCCGCGTATGCACCTGCGGTGGCGGAGGTGTGTTGTGGCTGAACAGTCAAACACCATCGAACCAACCATCGTGCTCAAGTTCGGCGGCTCGGTGCTGCTCGATCAAAGGCACCTGAACCTTGCGGTTCATGAGATCTATCGCTGGCGTCGTGATGGCTTTCGCGTCGTCGCGGTGGTCTCGGCCCTGCAAGGTGAAACCGAATCGCTGATCCAACTCGATCAGGCCCTCGCCCCCGCCTCATCGCCGACCGCTCGGGCGGCGCTCGTCGGGCTGGGCGAACTCAAGAGCGCGGCCCTGCTGGGGCTCTTGCTCGACCGTGCCGGCGTGCCTGCCCGCGTGCACAGCCCCGCGGCCCTCGACCTGATCTGTCAGGGTGACTCGCTCAACGCCGATCCCATCGGGATCAACACGAAGCTGATCGAGCAGGGACTCGAGCAATACGGCGTCGTCGTCGTCCCCGGCTTTGTCGGGATCGATTCGCAGGGACGAACCGTCACCCTCGGGCGTGGCGGTTCCGATTCGACGGCCGTCTTCATCGCCGGCAAGCTCAGCGCATGCCGATGCCGACTGATCAAGGATGTCGATGGGCTCTATGAGGCGGACCCAGCAACGCACGACCATCCCGATCGGTACATCCCGGCCAGCTACAACGATGCGCTGCGAACCGACGGCTCGATCATCCAACACAAGTCCATCCGCATCGCGCAATCGCTCGGCGTTGAGATCGAACTGGGCCGATTCAACGCCACAGCGCCCACCCTCATCGGCGACCGGGAAACACAGAAGTCTCCCCAAACCGATCAGGCCCGCCGGATCCGCGTGGCCATCTGCGGGCTGGGCACCGTCGGCGGTGGCCTGATCGAACACCTCACAACGCTCGGACAGTCGTTCGAGATCGCCGGTGCCTCGTGCAGAACACCCGAAAAGCACACGGGCATCGAGACACTGACCAACGGCATCACAACCGATTCGCACGCTCTGGCCAAGGGTGACGCGGATGTTCTCGTCGAACTGATCGGAGGTATCGAGCCAGCAAAGTCGATCGTCGAGACCGCGATCAGGCATGGCAAGCATGTCATCACCGCCAACAAGGCGCTCATCGCCGAGCACGGGCAGGTGCTGCACCGACTGGCAGAAGAACACGGCGTCAGACTGCTCTACTCGGCCAGTGTTGGAGGCGGCCTGCCCGTCCTGGAACGAATGCGTGCTCTCGACGCGTGTTCGATCAGCGGCATACTCAACGGCACGAGCCAGTATGTGCTCAGCGCCATCGCAGATGGGGTCCCCTCCGCGCAAGCCGTCGAGGATGCCAAGCGTCTCGGCTATGCCGAGGCCGACCCGAGCCGCGACCTTGACGGCCAAGACGCCCTCGACAAGCTCCGGGTCATCGCCCTGCAACTGGGCTGGAGCGGATTCGAGATTGAGACCCCGGCGTGCGATCCATCTTCGATCAAACCCGAATCGCCACCCCATGGTCAGATTGCGCAGATCAGTCCATTGCGGGCCAGCGTACAGCTCGAAGCGGTTGATGCGGAGTCCCCGTTTGCCGGGCTGGGCACTGCAGACAACCTCGTCCAGATCCGCAACGGCGACGGATCGGTCGTCACCGTGCGTGGCAAGGGCGCGGGGCGTTGGCCTACAAGCGAATCGGTGCTCGGCGACCTGCTCGAACTCAGCCGTGACCTGGGGAATCATTCGGACCAAGACGCTCCGACCGACAAGGAGGTCGCCTATGCCTGAGCATCAGCCCCCCATCACCATCGGCGTGGTCGGTGCCCGCGGGCTCGTCGGGCAGGAGGCCCTGGGTATCTTGCGGGACTTGGGCTATGCGAGCGACGCCCTACGCGTGTTCGGATCCCCGCGATCGGTCGGGCTGAAAGTACCTTACGGCGACACAGAGCTGACACTCGAGCCGCTCGAATCAATCACGCACACCCCACCCACCTTCGTGCTCTGCTGTGCCGACGGGGCGACGGCACGATCGACGGCGGACCTGCTCGCACAGAGTCCATCGACGATCATCGACAACTCATCGGCGTTCCGCATGACCCCGGCGGTCCCGCTCATCATCCCCGAGGTCAACGGCAAACAACTCGTTCAGCAACCGCGCCTGATCGCCAACCCGAACTGCTCGACCATCATGCTGCTCACCGCACTCAACCCACTGCGGGCCGCCTTTGGCGTGCGCGCGGTGCAGGTCTCGACCTACCAGGCCGTGTCGGGCGCCGGGCGGGCCGGATTGGAATCGCTGCGCGACCAGACCCACGCGGCGGTGCAGGGCCAGCCGATACCCGATGGCATCTTCCCCGTCCCTTGCGCTTTCGATGTCTTCGAGCACGAGTCGGCGATCAACCCGGACACCGGCTTCAACGGCGAGGAATCGAAGATGATCGCCGAGAGCCGACGGATCTGGGCCACGCCCGACCTGTGCGTGCTCCCGACCTGTGTGCGTGTGCCGGTCCAGCGCGCCCATGCGCAGGCGATCACCGTTGAACTCTCCCGGACTGTCTCGGTCGCCACGGTCCGGGAGATCCTGGGCCGTGCCACAGGCATCAACATCGCCCCCCCGGGCTCACCGCTCACACCCGCATCCATCGCCGGGACGGACGAGGTGCACATCGGACGCATCCGGGTCGATCCCAACGTCACCAGGCGGGTGCTGCTCTGGGCGTGCTGTGACCAGATCCGCAAAGGGGCGGCCCTCAACGCAGTGCAGATCATGAATCGGCTGATCGAGCTTCGCCATCAGTCCTCGTCGAGCTGGCGGACCACGAGCGTGCATTCCGCGTCCGGGTATGCCTCGACGAGTTGAGGAGCATCGGGATTGCCCGTGACCGAGATCACGCTGGCCAGGGCATCGGCGATCGTTGCATCGGGCGCGATCACCGTCGCGGCGCGGCGCTCGGTGATGCCCAGCCCGCTGCGCGGGTCGATGATATGCGAGTATCGCACGCCCTCGTGCTCGTAGTAGCGTTCGAGATCTCCCGAGGTCGCGATGCCCGTGTTGTGCAGGTACCGGGTATGCGTCTGATCGATGCCGGTGACGATTTCGACGCGCCACCCGCGTGGCTCATCGCTGGGCGGGTCGCCGAGTTGCAGGTCCCCGCCCATTTCGATGCACGCGATCGGGTACCCAAGCTCGCGCAGCAACTCGATGCCTGCATGGGCGGCATACCCCTTGCCAATGCCCCCGAAGTCAAGGATCATCCCCGGTCGATCAAAGCGCAGGGTTCGGCGCATGGGGTTGATCGCCAGGTAGTCAAACCCGACTTCGTCCCGAGCCGCATCGAGGGCTTGGTGTGTGGGAACCTGGCCATCCTGAGCCGCCGCACGCCAGAGATGGGTGTACGCCCCCACCGTTGGATCGAAGGCCCCGCCGCTGGCGATGTGGATATCCCGAGCAACCAGCAGCACTTCCAGCAGCGTCCCGGAGATCGGGTGTTCGAGCCCTGGCGCCAAGCGCATGACCCGCATGGCTTCTGCATCGGGGTTGTAGTCGCTCAGCACCATCTCGATGCGTCTGATCTCATCAAAGGCCATCCCGGCCGCACGGGCCGCCTCGGGCTCGCTGGGCGCTTCGAGCAGAATCTCGCACCGTGACCCCATCAGCACCCTTGCGAATCGGTACCTAGTCAGGGTACGCTGGTTCCTCTCGGTGGGGTCGGTTCCGACCTGGGTGGGTGTTTGTGTACACCCGCTGATCATGAGCGTTGCCATGGTCAGCACACCCCCGATCGCGAGAATGGAGATTCGCATTATGCGTCGTTGGTCATGCTGTTGGGCTTTGTTGTTCACGATGTGCCTGCCTCTGATATCAGTCTGCTCGTCCACAGCGTACGCGCAGATTGGCGCGCAGACGGACGCCGAAACCATCAAACTCCGCGTCCCGAAAACCACAGTGCACTTCGATCTGATCGAAACCCCAGCGGGATCGATCACACACGACGAGGCGACAACCGAAGTCGACCCGCTGCTCGTCCTCACGACCGAGCTGCCATGGGAACTGTACGACATTTTCATATATGAACTCGACCAGCCCGACGGCTCATCGCCCGCCGATGCGGTCTCGCGCCCAAGCAAACCCTATGTCCCGCCAGACCGCGGGTTCGGGCATGATGGCTACCCCGCCATCGGCATGACCCGCAAGGCAGCCGAACAGTTCTGTCAGTGGCTCTCGCTCAAACTGGGCGTGACGGTCCGCCTGCCCCAACAACACGAGTGGATCTATCTCGCACAGGGCGGCGAGGAAAACGACTACTGCTGCAGCGTCGAAGCGGACAACCTCAACCATGTCGCGTGGTTCAAGGATAACAGTGAGCACACCACGCACCCGGTCGCCCAGAAGGCCCCCAATGCGTTCGGGCTCTTCGATATCCATGGCAACGCAGCCGAGTGGGTCATGACCGACACGCGTCGACCATACGCGATGGGCGGCGGGTACCGCGACACCGCCGAGGACTCGACCACCACCTCGGCCCAGCGCCAGGCCAGTTCGTGGAACCAGTCCGACCCGCAGATCCCCAAGAGCCAATGGTGGCTTGCCGACTGCTCGTGGGTCGGGTTCCGCTTCGTGATCGACGCGACGGACGAACACAAACAAGCACTCAAGGAGTTCAGCGATGAGTGAACCGACCAATCTCGACCCCAACCGCCTGATGTCCCGCCGATCGTTCACCGCCGCAAGCGCCGCGATCGGGGCGGCCGCGGTCTTTGCAAGCCCCAGCTTCGGGCTGATCAACACACGCGTCGATCAGGCACTCAAGGTCGGCGTCGTTGGCTGCGGCGGGCGTGGCACCGGCGCGGTCATCCAGGCACTCAAGGCCGACCCGGGCACGGTCCTCTGGGCCATGGGCGATGTCTTCAGCGACAAGTTCGAGCCGTGCCTCGGTTATGCACGCAACGCGATGCTCGATCTCGATGAGGAGCAGGGCACCGACAAGTGGTCGAAGAAGATCCAGGTCGAGGGACGCCAGTACTCTGGGCTCGACGCCATCCACAAAGTCCTCGCCTCGGGCGTCGATGTCATAATCCTCACCACGCCGCCCGGCTTCAGGCCCGAGCACCTGCGTGCTTCGGTCGAAGCGGGCAAGCATGTGTTCTGCGAGAAGCCCGTCGCCGTCGATGCCTCGGGCGTGCGCAGCGTGCTCGAATCGGCGAAGATGGCCAAGGCCAAGAACCTCTCGCTCATGTCGGGCTTCTGCTGGCGCTATCAGGACCAAGTGCACGAGACATTCGACAAGCTCCACGCGGGCGGGGTCGGCGACCTGCACACGATCCAGACCACATATAACACCACCGGCTGGGTCGCACCCAAACCCCGCCAGCCCGGGTGGAGCGATGCCGAGTTCCAGCTCCGTAACTGGCAGTACTTCACCCCGCTCAGTGCCGATCACGTCGCCGAGCAAGCCGTGCACGCGATCGACTGGATCGCCTGGGCGATGAAAGACCAGCCGCCGCTGAAATGCTTCGCCGTTGGCGGGCGCCAAACCCGCGCCGAGCGTCCCGAGACGGGCAATGTCTGGGACCACTTCTCGATCATCTACGAGTATCCCAACGGCGTGCGTGCCTACCACATGTGCCGACACTGGCCCAATACTCCCTCGGACAACTCGGCCTACTTCCTGGGCAGTAAGGGCAGCTGCACCATGCAGCCGTGGAACGGGACGCATGTCATCGAGGGCGACACGCCATGGCGAGGCAGCGCATCGAGCAACGACATGTACCAGCGTGAGCACGATGTCCTCTTCAAGTCCATCCGGGACAGCAGGCCCGTCAACGACGGCACCTTTATGAGCCACTCATCGCTCCTGGCGATCATGGGACGCATGGCCGCGTACACCGGGCAGGTTGTCACCTGGGATCAGGCGATGAACTCGAAAGAGAACCTCAACGAAACCCCGTGGGCATTGAGCGACCGCACCACCCCCGCATTCCCAATGCCCGGTTCCACGCCGCTGATCTAAAGGACCGCACCATGAACGAGATCGATCGCAGACAGTTCATCGCCGCGGGCTCGGCCCTGGGCGTTGCGGGCATCGCCCTCGCCTCGGGTGTGCCAACACCCCCGATCCGCCCCGTAGACAAACGCATCAAGAAGGCACTCAAGTTCGGGATGATCGGCCAAGGCGAGACCGTGCTTGAGAAGTTCAAGCTGGTTAAAGCGTGCGCATTCGATGGCATCGAGCTGGACGCGCCCGGCGACTGGGACCTGCAGGAGATGCTCGACGCCAAGGCCGCGACCGGGCAGAGCATCCCCGGCGTGGTGCTCTCCACGCACTGGCACAAGCCGTTCAATCACCCGGATCAATCGGTTCGCGACGAGGCCAAGTCGGCACTCGAGACGGCGATCAAAGATTGCAAAGCCCTCGGTGGCAGCAGCGTGCTGGTGGTGCCAGCGGTCGTGAACGAATCCATGCCCTACGAGGAGGCCTACGAGCGTTCGCAGCGTGAGATCGGTGAGCTGGTCCCGCTGGCCGAGGAGCTGGGCATCGACATCGCCTTTGAGAATGTCTGGAACAACTTCCTGCTCTCGCCCATCGAAGCCGCCCGCTATGTCGACGAGTTCCAATCCCCCCGCGTGGGCTGGTACTTCGACATCGGGAACATCGTGAACTTCGGCTACCCCGAGCAGTGGATCGACACACTCGGCCCGCGCATCAAGAAGCTCGACATCAAGGACTTCTCGCGTCAGAAGCGAAACGACGAGGGGCTGTGGAAGGGCTTCTCGGTCAAGATCGGTGATGGCGACGCGGGCTGGGAGCGGGTCTGTGAGGCCCTCGACCGCAACGACTACGCGGGCTGGGCCACGGCCGAAGTCGGCGGGGGCGGTCAGGAACGACTCGCCGACATCGCCAACCGCATGGATCGTGTATTCTCGTCACTCAAGCAACGCCCGTGAGGCACAGGAGGTCCCCATGAACAACTGGAACCGCAGAGACTTTGTAAAGGCGTCGGCCGCGCTCGGTGCTGCATCGCTCGTGCCCTCAGCCCTTGCCTCTGGCTACCGCACCAAACTCGACGACACGATCAGGGTCGGGGTGATCGGCTGCGGCGGACGCGGGACCGGTGCAGCAGTCAACGCGTTGGCCGCCCATCCCAAGGTCAACATCGTCGCCATGGCCGACCTCTTCGAGGACCGCCTCAGCAGTTCCTACGGCTGGCTGATCGACAACGACGACTTCGGCGACCGAGTCAAGATCGACCCGGCGCACAAGTTCGTCGGCTTCGATGCATACAAACGATTGCTTGAAATCAAGGATATTGATTATGTGATCCTCGCCACCCCGCCCCACTTCAGGCCGATCCACTTCGATGCGGCCGTCAGCGCGGGCAAGCATGTCTTCATGGAGAAGCCCGTCGCCGTCGACCCCGCGGGGATCCGCAAGGTCATCGACGCCGGCGCCCGAGCCAAGCAGCAGGCCCTCTCCGTCGTCGCAGGCACGCAGCGTCGACACGAGAACTCCTACCTGCAGCTCATGGAACGCGTGAACAACGGCGAGCTCGGCGATATTGTCGGCGCCAGCTGTTACTGGAACCAGGGCGGCCTGTGGGTCCACGAGCGCCAGCCGCACTACAGCGACATGGAGTGGCAGTGTCGAAACTGGCTCTACTTCACTTGGCTCTCGGGCGACCACATCTGCGAACAGCACATCCACAACATCGATGTCATCAACTGGGCGATGGACGGCCCGCCTGTCAAGGCCACGGGCATGGGCGGGCGACAGGTCCGCACCGATGCCAAGTATGGCAACATCTTCGACCACTTCTCGATCGAGTACGAGTACGCCAACGGCATGACCATGCAGTCAATGTGCCGACAGATCGACGGGTGCGCCGTGCGGGTCGAAGAAGTCCTTGTGGGCAGCAAGGCCCGCGCCGTCTCCCGCCCGGGGTATGCGGTCATCAACGACGGCAAGGCCTGGCGGTTCGACAGCGACAACCGCAACCCCTACGAGCAGGAGCATGTCGACCTCATCGCCTCGATCACCGGGCAGGGCCGCTACCTCAACGAGGCCAAACGCGTCGCTGAATCAACGCTCACCGCGATCATGGGACGCATGAGCACCTACACGGGCAAGAGCATCAGCTGGGAACAGGCCCTCAACTCCAAGCTCGACCTGTCCCCCGATTCGTATTCCTTCGGCGACCTCCCCGTGCGTCCGGTTGCCGTGCCCGGGCAGACCCCACTGATCTGAGAAAGGCGAAGCATGAACCGACGAGATTTCATCGCAAGCACGGGGGCAATCGGTGCCGCCGCGACCATCGGTCTGGGCAACGCGGCCCAAAGCACGCAGAACGAGCACAGCGAGAAGAAGGAGAAAGACCTCTTCAGCGTCAAGTTCGCCCCCCACTTCGGGATGTTCAAACACCACGCCGGCGATGACCCAATCGCCCAGCTTGAGTTCGCCGCGGACGAGGGCTTCTACGCCTGGGAAGACAACGGCATGGGCGGCCGATCGATCGAGGACCAGTCCAAGATCGCCAAAGCCATGGAGCGACTCGGCATTGAGATGGGCGTGTTCGTCCTCAACCCATCGACCGCCTGGGCCCCGAGCTTCTCGCGCGGCAACAAGGATGATCGCGAGAAGTTCCTGCAGGAAGCCCGCGACGCCGTCGAGGTCGCCAAGCGGGTCAACGCCAAGTGGGCCACCGTGGTGCTGGGTACCCGCCACCCACGCATCGACCTTGCATACCAGACCGCCTACGCGGTCGACACCCTGCGCATGGCCTGCGACATCCTCATGCCCGCGCAGCTCACGATGGTCCTCGAACCGCTCAACCCCCGCGACCACCCCAACATGCTGCTGGCCGAGATGGGCCACGCGTACCAGATCTGCCGAGCCGTCGACTCGCCCGCGTGCAAGATCCTCGACGACCTGTACCACCAACAGATCACGGAGGGCAACCTCATCCCCAACATCGACCGTGCCTGGGACGAGATCGCCTACTTCCAGATCGGCGACAACCCCGGACGACGCGAACCCACGACGGGCGAGATCAACTACAAAAAGGTCTTCACCCATATTCGTGACAGAGGCTTCACGGGCATCCTCGGCATGGAGCACGGCCTATCACAAGGCGGCAAAGAGGGCGAGATCGCTCTGATCGAGGCCTACCGAGCCGTGGACCCCGACGACGCATAATCGAATCTGCACCTCGCAACATCACACACAGGAGTGACATGTGATCAAGTTCATGACCGCACTGTTCAGCGCCGCGATCCTCTCGCTCAGCGCTTGTTCTACGACCCAAACCAGCCATCACGACGACGGGTGGGTCGATCTTTTCAACGGCAAGGACCTCACGGGCTGGGCCTGCCAGGGCGACATCACCGCCTGGGGCGTCGAGGACGGCCAGCTCGTCACCGTCAAGCCCGGGCAGGGCTGGTGGCTCCGCACCGACAGGATGTACCGCGACTTCGAGCTCACTCTCGACTTCTGGATGCCCGAGGGCGGCAACTCCGGCATCGGGCTCCGCGGCTCATCCAACGGCGACCCCGCATTCACAGGCTTCGAGGTCCAGATCCTCGACACCTACGGCGAAGAGCCCAACGAGCACAACTGCGGCTCGGTCTACGAGGCCATCGTCCCCGAGACCATGGCCGTCAACAAGGCGGGAGAGTGGAACTCCTACCGCATCAAACTCGTGGGCGACACCCTCAATGTCTGGCTCAACGGGCAGCACATCCACAAGGATCAGAAACTCGACGACCGGGGATACTTCCGCAGCCACGACCAGAAGCTCCCGCTCAACACCCGCGCCACCACCGGCTACATCTCCATCCAGGACCACGGGCACCCGTTCCGCTACAAGAACATCCGCATCCGGGACCTCTCGCCTGACCCCGAGCCCGATGGCATGGTGCACCTGATTGACGAGAACCTCGACAACTGGTTCGCCCACGACAACGCCAAGTGGGCCAACGAGGGCGGCTCCCTCGTCGGGCGCGACGGGCCCGGGCACCTCTTCACCAAATCCTCGTTCACCAACTTCGAGATCCGTTCGCTCGTCAAGGTCAACACCCGTGGGAACTCGGGCATGTACTTCCGCGTCACGCCCAACCCCGACCCCAATAACCCCTGGCCCAACGGCTACGAGGCCCAGATCGACCAGCACGACCCAAAGAACTACACCGGGTGCATCTATAACGCCGCGTGGCCGAGCATCGGGCCCGCGCAGCACGGCCCGATCACCAAGGACAACGAATGGTTCGACTACCGCATCCGTGCGGAGGGGAATCGGATCCGCACCTGGATCAACGGCGTGCGATTTGTCGATACAGAACTTCACGAGTTCAACGACGGGCACTTGGCCGTGCAAGGCCATCACGAGGGCAATGTCATCGGGTTCCGAGACTACCGCGTGCTCCCGCTCGACTGAGCCACCGAACGCGCATCACACGCTCACTCACGCCCAGTTGATCTGGGCGTTTTCTTTGGCACTCTGCACGCACTTCTCCACAAACACCACGCCCCGTCGACCATCATCGATGGTCGGGATGAGCCGGGCCATGCGTGATGGCTCGGTCCCCTCACGCCGAGCGATGATCGCGTCGATGGCACCGCGGTAGATATTCCCGAACGCCTCGAGGTACCCCTCCGGGTGCCCCTGCGGGATGCGGGCCGAGACCTGGGCATCCTCGTGCAGACCGGGGCCGCCCCGGCTGTAGGTCACCGGGTTCTGATCCAGCAGCGCCACACGCAGTTCGTCCGGTGCCTCCTGTCGCCACCACAGCGAGCCCTTGTCGCCGTGCACCCGCAGCGTGAGCCCGTTGCCTTCGCCAATGCATACCTGCGAGGCGGTCAGCACCCCGTGCGCCCCATTGACAAAACGCATCAGCACGCTCGCATCATCATCAAGGGCTCGACCCGGGACGAACGCGTTGAGACTGGCCTGCAGCGATTCGATCTCCAGCCCCGTCACGAACCCAACCAAGTTCTCGGCGTGCGTCCCAATATCCCCAAGCGCCCCACCGAGACCGGCACGCTTGGGATCAACACGCCAAGCCGCCTGCTTCTGCCCCGACGCTTCAAGGTCACTGGCGAGCCAGCCCTGGTGGTACTCAGCGTAGACCTTACGGATCACGCCAAGCGTCCCCGCTTCGATCATCGCCCGCGCCTGACGCACCATCGGGTAGCCCGTGTAGTTGTAGGTCACGCAGCACAGCAGCCCATTGGATTCAGCCAGCCGAGCCAGCTCGGCCGCCTGCTCGCTCGTGTGCGTCGCGGGCTTGTCGAGCACCACATGGAACCCGTGCTCGAGCGCCATCTTGGCAATCGGATAGTGGGTGTCGTTGGGCGTCACGATGCTGACAAAGTCCACGCGATCGTCGCGCTTCGATTCTTGCTCGAAGAGTTCCTGATAACGCCCGTAGCTGCGTTCGTGATCAAGCCCAAGCTGCTCGGCGCTCTGCTTGGATTTCTCGGGTGTCGATGACAGCGCCCCCGCGACCAGCGTCGCCCGATCATCGAGCGAGACCGCCCGTCGATGGACCTCGCCGATGAACGCACCGATCCCGCCGCCGATCATCGCGTAGGTGAGCCGATCTGCCATCACTGGTCTTCCTTGTCAAAGGCCGCGTCGAACGCTCGACCCGAAGCGGGAAAGTCGATCGAATGGACAAACGCACACGCCTCCTCGGCCCCATGCTCGCGGTCCATCGCGCTGTCCTCCCACTCGACGCTCAGCGGCCCCTCGTACCCGATCCGGTTGAGCGCCCGGATGATCCCGCCGAAATCCACCTCGCCGTGCCCGGGCGAACGGAAATCCCACCCACGCCGATGATCGCCAAAGCCAAGGTGCCCCCCGAGGATCGAGTTCGTCCCATCGAGCGTCGTCGCAGCGTCCTTGACATGCACATGGAAGATCCGCTCGGGGAAGGCGTTGATGAGCTTCACCGGATCAAGCCCCTGCCAGATGAGGTGCGACGGGTCGAAGTTGATCCCGAAGGCGGGGTGATGATCCAGCGCATCGAGCGCGTGCTCGAAGGTCACGATGTCGTAGGCGATCTCGGTCGGGTGGACCTCCAAGGCAAACCCAACCCCGGCCGCCTGGTACGCATCGAGGATCGGTTTCCACTGCTCGGCGAACCGCTGGTAGCCCCGCTCGATGTCCTCGTTGCTCGTGGGCGGGAAGAAGTAGAGTTTGTGCCAGATCGGGGAGCCCGTGAACCCGTTGACCACCCCCACGCCCAGCTTCTTGGCGGCACGCGCCGTATCGATCATCTCCTGCGCCGCCCGCGCCTGCACGCCCGCCTCGCTGCCGTCCCCCCAGATGCGTTCCGGCACGATGGACTTGTGACGCTCGTCGATCGGATCGCTAACCGCCTGCCCCACCAGATGGTTCGAGATCGCAAAGCACCCGAGCCCGAACTCGCCCAGCAGATCCAGCTGCCGCTGACAGTACCCGTCCTCGCTCAGCGCCCGATCGACCTCGAAATGATCGCCCCAGCAGGCCAGTTCCAGCCCGTCGTAGCCCCACGCGCTGGCCTTCTCGGCAAGTTCCCGCAGGGGCATGTCCGCCCATTGCCCGGTGAACATCGTAACTGGTCGTGGCATCGGCAAATCTCCATCGCTCGCGAAAGCAACCGCTTTCTGGTACGCTCTGCACACACGATTCAGTGTACGCACAAGCAGGATACACAACGATGACAGATCAGCAACCCCAGCACCGGTTCGGCGGCGTAGTTTTCACCCAACTCTCCGTGATGATGTTTCTCCAGTTCTTCGTCTGGGGCGCGTGGTATGTCACGATGGGCCCCTACATGAACGCCAACGGCATGGACAGCAAGATCGCCATGGCCTACACCGTCGGTCCGATCGCCGCGATCATCTCGCCGTTCTTCCTGGGCATGATCGCCGACCGCTTCTTCTCCAGCGAGCGCGTCCTTGCCTCGATGCACATGCTCGGGGGCATCATCCTCTGCCTGGCCCCCATGGCTGCCCAGCAATCAGAGAACCTGTTTATTGTCGCGATCCTCGCCCACATGCTCTGCTACATGCCCACGCTGGGACTCACCAGCTCGCTGGCCATGCACAACATGACCAACTCCGAGAAGCAGTTCCCGATGATCCGGGTCTTCGGGACCATCGGTTGGATTGTCGCCAACCTCGTGATCTCGCAGTTGGGCTATGACACCTCCGCCAACATGTTCTACCTCGCCGGCGGGGCCGCGATTGCACTCGGAGTGTTCAGCTTCTTCCTGCCTCACACACCCGCACCCAGCAAGGGCAAGCCCTTCTCCATCAATGATGCCCTCGGCCTCGACTCGCTGGTGCTGCTCAAGCGTCGCTCATTCGCGGTCTTCTGTGTCTGCTCCTTCCTCGTCTGCATCCCGCTCTCGGCCTACTACGCCTACGCGGGCACATTCGTCGGTGAGATGGGCATCGAGAAGATTGCCCAGACCATGTCCTTCGGGCAGATGTCCGAGATCTTCTTCATGCTGGTGATGCCGTTCTTCTTCATCCGCTTGGGTGTCAAATGGATGCTCGCTGTCGGCATGCTCGCCTGGGTTGTGCGATACGCACTCTTCGCCGGTGCAGCCAATGATCAGATCGCTTGGATGATCATCTCCGGCATCGCGCTCCACGGCATCTGCTACGACTTCTTCTTCGTCACTGGGCAGATCTATGTTGACAACGAATCCGGCCCGAAGATCCGAGGCCAAGCCCAGGGCTTCTTCGTGCTCCTCACCCAGGGGCTTGGCATGCTCATCGGTGCCCAGCTCATGGGACGGGTCTTTGCGATGCAGAAGGATGAAGCCGGCATTGTCGACTGGAAGACACTCTGGACCTACCCCGCCGCGTTCGCCCTCATCGTCCTCGTCATCTTCGTCCTGCTGTTCAAGCACACAAAGAAGATCAGCCCAGACGCGATCGAACAGGCCGAGGTCCCCGAGCCGATCTGATCCCGATCAACACTCGATCGTGACGGTCTGCCCGTTCTGCATGCTCACGCGTTCGGTATCCAGCACGCGGGCGGTCTGTGCCGCGTCGCTCATGCTGGCGCGCATGGCCTTGGGCTGGCCGGCGATCGCGTCGAGCATCGCCCGAACCTCGCCGTCGTAGCCACTGAGCATCCCGACATCAACCGCTTTGGACTCATCGCCACGATGCACAACCAACTGGTCTTCGCGGCTGATATCAAAGTCCAGCGTCGCCCGCTCGCACACCACAGTGCAACGCATGCGAAAACCCACGCTCGCCTGATGATCCCACGCCCCCTGCGCCAGCACATGCACCGGGTGCTGCCCCTGTTCAAGGTCATAGTGGTAGATCGTGCTCAGGTGCAGCCCATCGCCCGAGGTCGAGACCGACCGGGGCAAACCGAAGCAGTGGACGATGAAGTCCGTGTCGTGGATATGCAGGTCATACAGCGCCCCGCCCGAACGGGCCTCGTCGGCATAAAAATCCTCTGCCCAGCCAGGGCGCGATCCCATGCGATGAAACTCAGCACTCCGCACCCGCCCGTACCGTTCACCCTTGATCATCTCATGCAGCTTCACCCACGCCGGCCAGTACCGCATGCACATCGCCGGCATGCATACCAACGCGTGCATCGAGGCCTCATCGGCCAATCGCTGCACCTGCGCCGGATCAATCGCGATGGGCTTCTCAACCAACACATGCTTGCCCGCACGCAGCGCCTGGATCGCCAAGTCCACATGCGTATCGGTGTGTGTGCAGATCGAGACCGCATCGATCGTTGAATCCGCCAGCAGTCCCTCCGCGGTGCGATGCAGTGTCACGCCGTTGAAATCCACCGGGTGCGCATCGGTCTCGAGATTCCCCGACGAATCGTCGGCTTCATCAAGCGATCGCAGCGTGTTGTCGGCGATCGCGCTGAGCGTGCATGGGTACCCATCCCGGGCCGCCGCCTGATACGCCCGCGCGTGCGTACGCCCCATGAACCCGTAGCCGACGATCCCAACCCGCACGCCCCGGCTCATGATCGCACCCGCTGGATCTGCGATTTGGCCAGCGCCGCCGCCTTGCGAATATCCTCAACGCGCTGCTCACCCGCCTCGCGTTCGATCACAACATCCACCGATTGAGGCAATCCCTGCACAATGTCGAAGAACGCGTCCCAATCGACCTGCCCATCGCCAGCCGCGACCTCCGTCCCCCAAGTTCCGGGGCTATCGGTCGCGATCGCGTCCTTCATGTGCACCTGCACGATGTGCTCCCGCAAACCCTGCATCGCTCCGGTCGGGTCACCCATGCCGTACAGGATCATGTTCGCGGGGTCGAAGTTCACACCGACCCGCACCCGAGTCGAAATTGTGGATAACAACTCCAACAGCGTTTCCGCGCGTTCCTGCCCTGTTTCCAGCCCGAAAGTGATGTCTTTCGCGTTGAACACCTCCGCAATCCGACACAGCCGCTCGGCCATGCGATCATGGAGTTGTGGGTCATCTTCGGGGATAAATCCTGCATGCAGGGTGACCAGCGACAGCCCCAGCTCGTTTGCCAGATCGGCGCATCGTGTTGCACGATCAAGGTTTGCGCCCCAGTGCTCGTCCGGTCGCACCCCGCCGGTGACTTTGATCCGCTCCAAGGATGCATAGTCCTCGCCGATGGTTTCCATCATCCCAGAGCACACGACAACCCGACCGGCTTCCGTGTGTTCCCTGAGCGATGCCCATGCGTCTGCATGTTCAAGTAGCGGGCACAACGCCAGTTGGACGCGCCGCTCGCCGCACGCCCCAAGACGCTCGACCAGTTCGCCCACTCCAGCCGGCTGCAAAGACCACGAACACACGCCCAATCGATCGATCATCCACATCTCCATGCGCCCTGTTGCATTTCCAACGCAACATGGTACTCTGAGCGCCCGGGGAAAGTCTTTCCCGGATGATTTCACGACAGAGGATCCCCCTATGAGCACCCACGATATGCCGAAATCGGGCGGTTCACGCCGCAGTTTCCTTGCCCAGTCCGCCGCACTCGCCGGGGTCGCCATGGTTGGCACTCAAGCAGGCGCCAAGACAATCGAGGCCGCGAACATCCTGCCCACAATCAAATCCAGCAAAGGATCGATCCCCAAGAAGGACGAAGCGATCCGGATTGGCATCATCGGGACCGGCGGCATGGGCGGCGGTCACCTCCATGCGTTCATCAACATGACCAACCAAGGCAAGTGCAACGCACAGATCGTCGCGGTCTGTGATGTATGCGATCTCAAGGCCGAAGGAGCACGAAAAGTCGCCGAAGACAAGCAGGATGGCGTCGAAGTCGCCTCCTACCGCAGCTACCACGATCTACTCAAACGCGACGATATCCATGCCGTGCTCATCGCCTCGCCCGAACACTGGCACGCCCAGCACATCATCGACTCGCTCGAAGCGGGCAAGGATGTCTACACCGAGAAACCCATGACCCTCCGCCTCGATCAGGGCCTCGCGGTGCGCAAGGCCATCGAGAAGCACTCCGACCGCATCTTCCAGGTCGGAACGCAGGCCATCATGCAACCCAAATATAACAAGGCCCGCGATGTCATCCAATCTGGCCTCATCGGCGCTCCCGTCTGGTCACAGACGAGCTACTGCCGCAACTCAACCTCCGGCGAGTGGAACTACTACGGCATCGATGATCGCTGGGAACCGGGAAAGAACCTCGATTGGAACGCCTGGCTCGGATACCTCGGCCCGCGCGAATGGGACCCCAAGGTCTACGCCCGCTGGCGCCGCTACAAGGACTTCTCCACCGGCATCATCGGTGACCTGCTCGTCCATGTGATGACCCCACTCATCTTCTCCCTCGATTCGGGCTGGCCAACTCGCGTTGTCGCAACAGGCGCCCATGTGATCGACAAGGACATGGAGAACCACGATCAGGTCAACCTCAATGTCCAGTTCGAGGACGGGCACACCATGATCATCGCCGGCTCGACCGCAAACGAGGTTGGGCTCGAGACCATGATCCGAGGCCACAAAGCCAACATCTACCTGAACTCACGCCATGTCGAGGTCCGCCCCGAGCGCATCTTCGTCGACGATATCGAATCTGAACGCATCGAGTGCGAGGACATCGGCAATGACCAGGACGCCCTTCGGCTCAACTGGCTCGAGTGCATCCGCTCGCGTCAGCCCGCAAAGAGCAACATCGATCTCGCATCCAAGGTCATGGTCGCCGTCGACCTCGCAACCCGATCCATGTGGGAAGGTCATGCATTCAGCTTCGACCCTGACAAGATGCGTGCGACCAAGGCCTGAGTCTCAGCCCTTGCGAACAGTCGGCCTTGTGCATCGATCGCTCAACGCGATGGGCTGTCGGTTTGAACTGATACTCGATCCGAGGGACGCCCCACACGACCGGTTCAGCGTCGATGCCATCGCAGACGAACTCGTTGAGCTCATCCAGGACTGGCACGATCGCCTGAGTATTTTCCTGCCGACATCGATTGTTTCGAGGATCAACGCTTCCCCCGCCGGAGTCCCTGTCCGCATCGATCAGGACCTGTTCGAGTTGCTCCGCCTCTGCCAGAAGCTCTGCAACGAAACAGACGGAGCGTTCAACATCGCCGCTGGGACGCTCATGCATGCGCACGGCTTCCGTGGCCAGCCTATCGCCCAAGTCCACGATATCCCCGTCGATCTGCAACATGCGTACGATCTTGATCCAGAAGCCATGACGATCACCCGAATCGGCGAACACATCTCGCTCGATTTCGGGGCCATCGCCAAGGGCTTCGTGCTCGACCTGATCTCGCTCGAACTCCGCATGTATCAGATCAAGCACGCATTCATCCATGGCGGTTCATCCTCCGTGCTCGCCCGTGGCACGCAGCACAACTCACAACCATGGAGTGTCCAGGTCTCCGGCACACCCGATCTGCGAGTGAACCTCGGATCAATCGCGGTTGGTGTCTCGGAACACGAAGGGCGTGTGAACGGAGAAAACCAAGGCCACATCATGGACCCGCGATCCGGGCAGCCCGCAGAAAACCATGCCCATCGGGTCGTATGCACGCATCCCAGCGCAGCGATCGCAGATGCGTATGCGACCGCGTTGAGTGTCCGCCCTGACCTCATCGACCGACTCCACGAGCACGGGTGTTCGATCGCCATCCTGAACAATGACGCTGACATCGAATCCGCGTGCATCCGCGACCGCCTCGGCGTATTTACCACCCCCATCACCAACTGACCACCTCGAGTCCATCGAGTCCACGACCGTTGAAGGACCCTTGCATGACTGATGTTGATCGCCGTACATTCCTTTCCACCGCCGCGGGCAGCGTCGCCGCGATGGCGCTTGTCCCCAACCTCAGCGCATTCGCCAGCTACTCACTGAACGCCCCCCTCCGCATCGGCGTCATCGGGGTCGGACGCCAGGGCCGCGAGATCCTCGGCGAGCTCACCAAGCTCCCCGATGTCGAAGTGACCGCTATGTGCGACACCGACGCCCGACGCCTGGCTGCGGGCCTGCGTCGCGCCTCGGGCGCAGAAGGGTTCGATACCGCCGACGCGATGCTCTCATCGGGCAAGGTCGATGCCGTCGCGATTGCAACCTCCACGCACACCCACAAGGAAATCGCGATCAAATGTTTCGATGCCGGGGTGCATGTCTATCTCGAGTGCCCGCTGGCGCACACGCTCGAAGACTGCGTCGCCATCAGCGAGGCAGCACGCAACGCCAAGGGCGTGATCGCCGCGGGGCTCCAGGGACGCGCCAACCCCGTCTACCAGCTCGCCCGAGGGTTCTACCGCACCGACTCGGTGCGTGATCCGGTTTCGATGCGTGCCCAGCATAACCAGAAGACCAACTGGATCTCACCGAGCAACGACTCGGCACGCTACCAGAACCTCAACTGGAAGCTTGACCCCGCTCGGGCCAACGGGCTGGCGGGCGAATGGGGCACCCAGCAGTTCGATGTCTTCCATTGGTACTCAGGAAAGTACCCCATCAAGGTCTTCGGCACCGGCAGCGTGCGCCACTGGCGCGACGACCGCAAGGTCCCCGACACCGTCGCCTGCACCCTCATGTTCGAAGACGGCCAGGCCATCCAGTACGGCGCCACACTCGCCAACTCCTACGGCGGGACGTACGAGGTACTGCATGGCTCCAACGCCGCCATCAAGCTCGGCTGGTCACACGGCTGGATGTTCAAAGAAGCCGACGCCCCCACTCAGGGCTGGGAGGTCTACGCCAACCGCCAGCAGTTCCACAACGACGAGGGCATCACCCTCATCGCCGGCGCCACCAAACTCGCCGAGCAGGGCAAACTCAAAGAGGGCATCGGACTCCCACACCCGGGCGTGTACTACGCGTTGGAAGACTGGATTGGTGCGATCGCCAGCAATGGTTCTCCAGCGTGCAGTATCAGCGAGGCCGCACGCGCGACGGTCGTCGGCATCGCCGCCAACCAAGCCGTGATGAGCAACAGGGTGGTCGACATCGATTTCGGCGCACTCTGAAGCCAGCCCCGTTCGCACAGGATCACCATGAAGCAACGACACCCATTCGTGCTGCGATCACTCCCCTACTCGTTCCGAGTCGGGATCGCGCTGCTCACCATCACCCTGCTCGGGGGGTACATCGTCTCCGGGCTGCACCTGAGCTGGCACTATGACAACCGTGACGAGGAGCCCGGGCTCACGATGAATGACATCATCGGTGCCTACCACGGCGTGCAGTCACCCTCCCCGCTCGTCGACGCCCTCGAATCCGGCCACCCCGAGGACCTGTCCGACCCCGAACGCAACGCGCTGCTCGAATGGCTGCGCGGCGATCGACTCTCACAGGACTACGACAACC
The DNA here is from genome assembly GCA_043100965.1 of Phycisphaerales bacterium JB052. Lineage (GTDB taxonomy): Bacteria > Planctomycetota > Phycisphaerae > Phycisphaerales > UBA1924 > UBA1924. The sequence continues at coordinate 107,172 of JBICHR010000011.1, forward strand.
TCGACCTGGGCGAGAACGCCCCCTCCGAGATCATCGCATTCAACTGCCTCGACTGCCACACCCGCACCGCCAGCGGTGACGACGCCATGCCCGAGGTGCCGCTGGAATACTGGGATGACATCCAGAGCATCGCCTACTCCAAGGACATCCAGCCCGCAGGCGAGAACATCGTCGCGATGAGCCAGCACGCCCACGCACCGACGATGGCCATCATCCTGATCGTGCTGGGATGGCTCACCGTCTGCACCCGCTTCTGGAAGGGCCTCACCGGGCTGATCCTGATGGTCTCAGCCGCGGGCCTGCTTGTTGATATGGCCGGGTGGTGGATCACCCGCGACATCGCTGAGTTTGCCTACGCCGTCGTCATTGGTGGCGGGATCTACGCCGCGGGCACGACTCTGCTGGGTGTGATGATCATCATCGACTGCCTGCTCCCCGCGGGCAAAGGTGCCGCCGAGTCTGCTTAGGCCGACATCTCGTCCCGGATCGTTTCGAGCAGTTGCTTGGTCAGCTTCGACCCGTCACGAGGCGAGTGCGTGCTGCCCTCGTACTCAACCCCGACCCAGCCTCGGTACCCGCTGTCGAGCACGATCCGCATCATGCGCCGATAGTCCGTCCCCGTCTCGTTTCCATCTGCATCAAACTCGTGTGACTTGGCGCTGACCGCCTTGGCAAAGGGCATCAGCTCACCCGTCCCCTTGTAGCGGTCATACCACGCGTCGGGCTCATCCGAGCGTGACCAGTCCATGCAGAAGTTGCCAAAGTCGGGCAGCGTCCCGCACATCGGGTGATCGACCCGCTTCATCACACCCGAGAGCCACGCACCGTTCGATGAGTACCCGCCGTGGTTCTCCACGATGACATTGATCCCGTAGGGCTCGGCGAACTCGGTCAGGCGACGCAGCCCGTCGGCCGCAAGCTTCTGCTGCTCCTCATAGCTCCCGCTGCTGGCCGCATTCACCCGGATCGAGTGGCACCCGAGCGTCTTGGCCGCATGGACCCACTTCTTGTGGTTCTCGACCGATTGGCCCCGAGCCCCCTCATCAGCGTCGCCCAGGGCCCCCTCGCCATCGCACATAATGAGCAACTGCGTCACGCCGTTGTCCGATGCCCTTGCGTTCATCTGACGCAGGTACGCCTTGTCCTCGGCCTTGTCCTTAAAGAACGCGTTGACATACTCGATCGCATCGAAGCCCATCGAACGGGCCTCGCTGGCAAAGTCCAGATTGTCGATCTCATTGGCAAAAAACAGCTTATGCAGCGACCACTGCGCCAGGGAAATACGAAAGAGCGGCGTATCGGCGTTGTTCATGGCAGCAAGCAGGGGTGAGGCGAGCACGGTACCAACACCGATCGCGCCAAGGGCCTTGAGTGAATCGCGACGGGTGATCTCATGCGAGGGATGGTCATTCATGCCGACACTATACCGGATCTTGCAGGGCACAAAGCACCGATTCAGGCGTGGTTTCTCGCAGGACCGACCAGCGACTGGCAATCCCGTGCTGCGCATCGAGCACGCCCCATCGCCATAGCAACCGCTTGAGCAGCACCCAGTGCTCGGCCAGCACGGGCAGCATCGAAGCATCCACGCTCTCAGGCCCCTGGTCGCCCAGCGAGAGGAACGAGCGTTCGATCCGCAACGCATCACGCCAGCCCAAATCGATCGCCGTCAAAAACGACTCGACCACCGATGGCTCCCGCAGGTTGCGCCCGAAGAGATCACCGGCGAAGTCGGGATTGGCATGGGCGAACGCCCACGCGGCCCGCCCGAGCAGGTACTCCCGCCGATGCACATCCACCGCCCGGTAGCGATGGTCGTGCTCAACCAGCGCGCGTGATTCGTACACGCACTCCGCCCCGGCCCGGGCCAAACGCCACGCGAGTTCGATGTCCTCGTAGCCGTAGTGCTCGTCCACCTCGGCAACGCCCCCCACTTCCAGGGCCATCTCCCGCTCAAAGGAGACATTGAGACCGAAGCAGTGGCGATAGGTGGTCGGTTGCGGGGCCGAACCGGGCGGCTGTTGGAAGAATACCAGATCGCTCTCCTGCACCAGCCGATCGAACAGGGTGGGGTGTTCCACGGGGAACCATCGCGCGTGTCCCGCCACGACCCGTGGGGTGGATGCGTCCAGATGGGCCTGCAGATGAGCCGCGAGCAGATCGGGCTGGGGATACGCGTCATCGTTGAGCCAGAGCACGATCCGCCCGGACGCACCCCGCATCATCTGGCTGCGAAGGCGCGGCAAGCCCACACGCCCGGGGCAGACAAGCCGGGTCTTGTTGACGAGTGATTCCGGGATCGTGGGTCTGGGCGTATCTTGCTGATCCCCATCAAGCCCGACGATGACTTCAAAGAGCGCGTCACAACGCTGGGATGCCAAGTGTGACAAGCAGCGATCGATCGCTTCTGGGCGTCGATGCGTCGGGATCAGCACACTCAGGTCCATCGCTTGCATTATACTGTATCGAACATTGGTGAATTGCCCAGAATCAGGACGATATCGGCAGACATGAGCGCCACGCAGGCACCCAACCCGAACGCCTCATCGCCCGGCGTGATCGTCGTCGGGCTCGATCGCCCGCAACTCATCGAAACCCTGCTTGCTGAATATCCCCAGCAGCCCAACGGCTACAGCACCCCAATCTTTCTGGTCGAGCCCGATCGAGCCCGGGGTGAAGCCCTGGCGCAGTCGCTCAGCAACCCGGCTCGCTTCCGATGCTTCTTCGGCTCGACTGCCGAGCAGGACCTTGTCCAGTGGCTCCGAGAACGCCTGCACCAGATCACGATCCCACGCACGCTTGAAGCCAGCGGGCAGCACCACGCCACTCGAGCACGGGCGATCGCAACACAGATTGAGCGCCTCGTGACAGAGCAAACCGCCAAGGCGAAGGCGTACACGGAGGAGATCGAGCACCGCATCGCCGAGCTCGGGCCAGATGGCCGATCGATGCGATTCGATCGGATCCGATCGGGCGACCCAGCACGCATCATGATCGTCACGACGCGATACTCCACCTACATCCAGCACGCCAGCGCCGATCTGGCTGCCACGCTCAAACAGCAGGGCCACGAAACGCGTCTCCTCTGCGAGCCCGATGCGCACAGCACGCTTACACCGCTGCTCTGCCTCCACGCTTTGCATGAGTTCGAGCCCGACTGCTGTGTCGTCGTGAACTACCCGCGTGTGCTGCACGAAGAGTATTTCCCGCCTGGCATCCCCCATGTGTGCTGGGTCCAGGATGCCATGGCCCACCTGTTTCAGGAACTCCCCCGCGCACCCGAACTGACAGACTTCATCGCGGGTCACATCTATCGCAATGCGATCGCGGTTCAGCAATTCCCCGCCGCCAACCAGCTCCAGTTCCCCGTGCCGGTCTCGACACGCAAGTTTCACCCCGAGCCTGTCTCGGACGAACTTCGCCAGCGGTACGCATGCGACATCGCATACATCAGCCATCAATCCCAGCCCGCGGGAGCATACCACGACACGTTCGTCGCCCAGTTCCCACAACACATGCATGCGCACTTCGATGCCATGCGTCTCCGGCTCGACGACATCGTCCGACGATGGGAAACCGAACCAATCAACGCACAGCTCAAATCGCTCCGGCGTGCCATGGCTGGTGGTTTTGGCAAACCAGACGACACGCAGCTCCAGCAGATGCTCTGGACCCAGTACCTGCACCCGATGCTCGAACGCCTGCTGCGTCACCAGACACTTGAATGGGCCGCCGACATCGCCGGGAGGCACAAACTCAAACTACGCATCTACGGACGAGGTTGGGAGAACCACCCGAGCCTGGCTCCGTATGCCCGTGGCGAACTCCCACACGGCGAAGCCTTGCGTGCCGCGTATCAATGCAGCCGTGTCCAGTTGCACGCCTCATCGATGGGCTGCGGACACCAGCGTATCAGCGAGTGCGTCCTCTCCGGCGGGCTGATGCTGGCCCGGCGAAACTGGGACGAGTCCTATCGCGAGAATCTGTTCAAGATGCAGGCGTTCCTCGAATCAGAGCCCGAACCCGACGCTTGCCTGCTGGTTGATCGACGCCCCTGTTTTACCCTGCGAAATCACGAGCAACTGCGCACAATCATCGAAGAACGCGCCCGCATCCCGCGTCCGATCGTCGGCTGGGACCACGAGCAGTTCGAAGATGGACTCTACGCACAAATCGATACACTGAAACAACCACAGTTCAGAGTGGGAGAACTCCCTGTCTTGAACCAACGCCCGCTGCAACTGCTCGATGATCCCGACGCGCTAACCTTCTCGACCCGAGACGAGCTCGAAGCCGGCATCTTGCGAGTGGTACGAGATGACGCATGGAGGGACGCCCGTTCTGCGGCCACACGCATTCGGGCCACCGACATCGTCTCCATGGACCGCTTCGCGAAGTCCATGATTGAACTGCTCTGCGATCGGTTGACCCCTAGGAAACCAGCGGCACTCGCGGGAGTCGCCACATGAAGTCGCCCCGCCTGCGCATCGCGATCGTCAGCCGGGAATACCCGCCATTCTTCGGCGGCGGCATCGGCACCTACGCCCGATGGATCGTCCCAGCGCTGACTCAAGCCGGCGTCCGCGTCAATGTGATCACCCAGGCATACGACCGGGTCCGCCCACGCGTGGAGGTCGACGGGCTTGTCACGGTCCACCGCGTTCCCACGGGGATGGGCAAGGGGGGCTGGACCAACGCGGCCATCCGGTTCTCAACCCACGCCGGGCGGATCGCCAGCGCCTTGCATCGCACCGGACAGATCGACGCGGTCGAGTTCGCCGAATGCGAGGGCGCGGCCCTGATGCCCCTGCTCTTCAATCGCCATCGCCCGCCGACCATCGTCCAGCTGCACACCCCGAGCGAACAGCTCTTTGTGCTCCGGTCGCTCTCCTCGCCCGTGCTCGATACCCCCCACCGGGTGTACTTCGAGACAGAGCGCATGGCGATGCGCCTGGCCGACGAGATCCTGGCACCGTCGCGCTTCATCGCGTCTTGGGCCCACGCGCATTATCAGCTACCACGCATGCCCAGCGTCATCCCGTACGCCACGGGTCCGCTGCCCGCCCCGCCACCTCCCGCGCCAGTCGGTACACCCCCGACCGTGTTCTACGCGGGGCGCATCGAACCACGCAAGGGCGTCGAGTCGCTGATCCTCGGGTTCAACCGGGTCGCCGCCGACCACCCGAGCGTGCAGCTCCGTCTCGCTGGGGCCGATACATCGGGCGCACCCGGCGGCGGCTCGATGCGGGCGTACCTGCAATCGCTCGTCGAACCACAGGCGCAGGGGCGTGTCCATTTCCTCGGACGGTTGAATCAGAGCGCCATGGGCGAAGAGTTCGCCCGTTCCCTGATCTGCACCATCCCCTCGTTGTGGGAGAACTACCCCAACACCTGCATCGAATCGATGTCCAACGCCCGCGCGGTGCTCGTGAGCGATCAGGGCGGCATGAACGAAATGGTCGGCGACACCGACGCGGGGCGCTCGTTCACTGCTGGCGATCCGGATGACATGTCGCGGGTGCTGGGCGAGATGCTCGAAGAACCCAGGGGCCGACTCATCGAGCGGGGCCGCATCGCACGCGGGCGCATCGAGCACCTGTGTAACCCCCAACGGATCGCGGCCCAGCGCATCGAACACTTCACACAGATCATCGAGCGAGCCAAGCAGCACCAGCCACGCCCCGATACCAGCGCCATGCTCGCTTCGTGGGCACGCCTGGAGTCTGCTTGCTCAGGTCAGGAAACAGACATGAGACTGCCACAGGTTTCTGAAGGCGTGCGTCGCTGGGTTGAACGGACCGAGGTGACACCATGCTGAGTGTCGCCCTGATCACTCCGCGATTCAGCGAGACCGGCTGCAGCGCCGGCTTCTTCACCCACGCGTTGGCATCACTGCTCTACGATGCGGGCATCGCGTGCGATGTCATCACCACTCGATCGCAAGCTCCTCGCCCCGGGCATATCGAATCCGGTCTGTTGCGTGTCCACCGCCTGCCTGTCCGCAAGGGACTGCCCGCGATGGGCTTTGCCGCCCAATGCGTCAATCGCGTGCACGAGCTGCAACAGAGCAACCGATGCCAGCTGGCGATCTGTATCGACGCCCCGACCTGTGCGGATCTGCTGCGGGCTTTCCCGAGCAAGCGATGCCGCGTGGTTCAATCCCGAGTCGAAGCCCCATCGACCGAGCCAAGCGATCTGCACGGCCTGCCCATCGCCAATGAGCTCTGGTCACCCCCAGTATTTCCCACCCCGACCCTGCTTGGCGCGGGAGCACCAAACACCTCATCCCGGGCTCTGCTGATCGAGGCCTACCGGGCAAGCAACGCCCCCACCCTCGGCTGGTCCTTGGCATTGCTCGAAGACGACGGGACATGGGCGATGTGCGATCACCAGGCCATGGCCCCAACTCACCAGCCCCCCATCCTGCTGACCCTCCAGCCGGGGATCCCCGTGCTCCCGACCCTCGCCTCGGCCCACGGGATCGCGAGCATAACCCATTTAGATCATGGGGGCTACGGATCTCCCTCACTCGCAACACACAGGTTGACGACCGAATCGCTGAGGATCGCCATCGACCAAGCGATCCGGCTTGATCCAAACCGGCGGCAATCCCATGCCGACGATGTGTGGAACCAATCCAACGCCGATCACCCGACTGACGCGATTGTGCGCACAATCCGGTCGATCTGCGACGCGAAGCCGACAGAATCCAAAGAAACCAATCTCCGCTTCTGGACTGAACTCGAACACCAGCTCACCCACTCGGGTTTGGGAGCTCTGTCATGAACACACTTCGTTACACATGCCAATCCGAGCGTGGCCCAATCGAAGGCACGATCGCACTGAGCAATGACAGCCCGTGGTGCTCGGTGCTTGGACAGATGCCACTCCCAGAGGAGGGGGTGCTTGAAAAGATCGATGCCACGCTCAGTGGCAGACACATCGATGCCGTGCAACTAATCGGGTGCCCCGCTGCCGCCCTACTCCCGCTGCTGTGGTTCCGGAGCATCTGGTGTGCACAGGGCACACCGATCAACATCGAGTGGCCCGTGAGTGATCTTGATTCGGACCCACCGCAACGACAGTCGGCCTCACGGCTTGCCTGCCTGCTTGCCGATCAGGTGGAGTGCAGCCAGCCGGGCCGGGTTTGGTCCAGTTGGGGCTTCGACCCGGGCTCACCCGGGATCGCCGAGGAGGCATTCGATCTGCTCATCAACCTTGTCGATCTGTGGGATCCTGATCTTCGCCTGGCGCACCTCGGCGAAGACTGGAGCGAGGCCATGCGTAAAGTGCTCGCCAAGTGCGCTCTTGATGGGTACAACCGCATCGGGATCTATGGGGCTGGCACACACACCCGTGGTGTGGGTGATGCGTTCATGCAGCCCCCTGTCGAGATCCGGTGCATCATCGACGACGATACCCGCCGCGTCGGCGAGACGCTCTGGGGCTTCCCCATCGTATCACCAGAGCAGGCGGTTGAAATCGGGCTCGACGCGGTGGTGCTCAGCGCCAACTCGATCGAGGACCTGCTCTGGGATCGGGCGAGCGTGCTGCGAGACCGGGGTATCCCGACGGTCCGGATCTACGGGCAAGACGAATCCAACGAGGAGCTGATCGATGCCCACGCCTGAAATGCATACCGGTGCGGGCATACTGCACATGGACGATGCGGACGCGATCCCGACCATGCTGGTCCGACGCGAGTTGGACTACCTGACCCGGCTGGCCCAGGATTGCACCGGGTCTGGACGCCTGGTCGAGCTCGGCTGTTTCCTCGGCGGCTCAAGCGCGGCCCTGCTCACCGGGCTCGATCGCAGCGGCTCGCCATACCAACCGATCCTCAGCTACGACGCCTTTGAGATCCCGATGAAGAATGACGAGCGCTTTGCGCTTTGGCTCGGGCAGTACGGGCTCGAGCCCGGCGAACGGTTCCGGTCCAAGTTCGATCGCTTCATCTCTCGTTGGAGTGACAAGGTCGTTGTGCGTGAGGGCTGGGTGCCCGATTCCGCCCGAGGTGATCAACTGCTGGAGCTGTACCCCGAGCAGGAACCCATCGAGCTGCTGTTCTGCGACATTGCCAAAACCTGGGGCGTGCACCTGAGCATGCTGCGGGCGTTTGGATCACACCTGCATCCCGGCTCGACCTTGGTGCAGCAGGACTTCTTCGACCTGCAGACCCCGTGGATCCCCTTGCACATGTGGCAGCTTCGCGAAGTGCTCATCCCGCGCGACGCCCTGCACCCGACACCGACCTGCTCGTTCAGGTGCGAATCACCAATCGCGGCACTGCTGCCCACGCTCTGGGATGAGACGGTCGATCCGAGCACCATCGAGCAGGCCTGGGATTCCATCATCGCGTACTGGACCGAGATCATCGGCTCCGACGCGGCCCAGGTCTTCCACGGGCACGCCTTCCAGCTGGCCATCATGCAGGATCGCATCGGCGACGCCGTCCGGCACGGGCGGGCGTACGAGGCGTGGAGCCGATCGGCCCACTGCGAGCACACCTACTTCTCGCCGTGCTGGCACGACCTGCTCGACACGATCGCCGAATCGCTCACCAGCAATGACGCGGAAACGCACGAACTCAGAGCACTCATCGCCGAATCGGTCGTGCGCGGTTCTCGGGTCGACCGTCCCCGCCCTGGGCAACGGGTGAGCTACTGCCCCGAGTCGACCCGGATGACGATCTGGGACGGCGTTGACGAACGCCTCGCTGCGGGGCAGGCCGATCGCGTGGTTCTCTACGGCGCTGGGCAGCACACCCATTGGCTGCTTCAACATCGCTCCAGCGACATCGCGCCCCGAATCGATCTGATCCTCGACGATGAGCCAAGCGTTGATGAGTTGCTCGGCATCCCGGTCTGCCCGACCGATGCGTTCGTGCCCGGTGCCGACGAGCGCGTGCTCATTCTCCCCTCGTCCGATTCATACGAGGGCGTGATGCGATCGAGACTGGCTGTTCGCTTTGGTGAGCAACAGAACATCACCATCGGGCGGGTGTACACGCATGAGGACGCGGGCGAGCTGATGCAAACACGCTGGCGCTATGTCGTCGAAGCCGTGCCCGAGTCCAAGCGTGGCGGCGTGCATGATCGCTCGCTGATTTTCCCGCACATCGAGCCCGAGCAGCCCCACCGGGCCGAGCTGGGGCTCGGTCGGACCCGTCCATGGCTTTCTGAGATGCAGGCGCTCTTCAAGCCGCCCGCCTGGTGCCGAGACTACATCCGTTTGCACGAATGCGCGTTCGTATGGGACTTCATCGAAGCGGTCCGCCCGGATCGGACCGTCGAGATCGGGACGGCCTCGGGCGTGTCCAGCGCCATGATGCTCCACGCGATCGATCGGTTCTGTGATGATGACGCGATCCTGCTGAGCTTTGACATCGCCACGCGCTGCTACTTTGATCCCTCGCGTCCGCTGGCAGCGGCGATCGGAGAGATGGCCCCGGGCCTGATCGACCGGGCCCATACCTATTCTTACACCGATGCCGCCGATGCCGCGTCGGTATTTCGCCATGGCGAGGTCGACCTGCTCATGATCGACGGCGAGCACGCCAACCCCGCCCCCGTTGTGGACCTCATCTCCCTGCTTTATGCCCTCAAGCCCAACGCGTGGGTGCTGCTGCACGACGTCGAGCTGGAACACATCGACAACGGTGAGCACGATGATGACGGGCGGCACTCGGGTGCAGGTCGCCTGTTCAGGGGATGGCCTTTCGAGAAGCTGCAACTGATCGGTGAGCACCCGCACGACCGCAACATCGGGGCGATCCGGATGCCTGAGCCCCCCCACGACGCCCTGCCCGTGCTGCTGGAGATGCTCATCGGGCCTTGGGAATCGAACAGCAAGGGTGTGCGCTTGGCCCAGGCGGCACGGAAGGTTCTGGATGCCCGATGAAGCAAGATGCGGAACCACCAACCCATTCACCTCCCCCGCTGCACCAGCTCGGGCTCGATGGGGTGCTCAAGCCCAAGCGGTCGTCGCCGATCGAGGTGCTGATCTGTGAGCCGCAGCTGATGACCTACGGCTTGCCATACCTCCCCGTGATGTGGGGTGTGCTCAAGACTTATTGGGAGCAGCGTTACGCTGAGCACTCTGAGAAGGTGAACTGGCACAACCCGATCTATGAGATGAGTGACCCTGTCGCTCTGGTTGAGCCGTTTCACGACCAGCCGCTCGATGTGGTCGGGCTGAGTTGTTACACATGGAACTGGCGATTGCAACTTCGGATCGCGGAGCTGCTGCGGGAGATGCACCCCGACTGCCTGATCGTTGCTGGCGGGCCGCACCCCGAGTACCGCGACCCGGCGTTCTTCGAGAAGCACCCCGCGATCGATGCGATCGTCGTCAAAGACGGTGAGGTCCCCTTCACCCAGATCCTGCAACGGGTGCTGACCCTGCCTGATCTGCGATCGCTCCGTGCGAATCCCACTACGCTGCGGGACATCGGCGGCTTGTGCCTGCCCGGCACGAACGGTGAACTCACCGGCCCGACCGAGGTCCCGGCCCGGTACGACACCAGCGCGTACCTCGCCCAGCGGGATTACTACGAACGGTTCTTCACCGAGCACAAGGGCGGGGTCTGTGTCGCGTGGGAGACGAGCCGAGGATGCCCGTTCAAGTGCTCCTACTGCGATTGGGGCTCGAACACGATGTCAAAGGTTCGCCGGTTCGATATGGATCGGCTCGAACGTGAGATCGACTGGTTCGGACAGAACAAGGTGGTGTCGCTCTTCTCGGTCGACAGCAACTTTGGTATGTTCAAGACCGATATCGAACTGACCGACCGGATCGTCGAGACCAAGCAGAAGTATGGTTACCCGCAGTACTTCGTCTATAGCAATGCCAAGAATGTGCCCGATCGGACGGTCGAGATCACCCGCAAGGTGGTGCGTGCCGGGCTCGATACGGCCCACACGCTGTCGATCCAGCACAGCGACGAGCGGGTGCTCGAGGCGACGGATCGCAAGAACATCTCAGTGGACAAGCAGATCAAGGTCGTCCGTGCGCTCCAGGAGGACGGGATCCCGATCAGCGTGCAGCTCATCCTGGGACTGCCGCTCGACACGCCCGAGCTGTGGCGGCGCACCTTCACGGACCTGATGCGCTGGGGCATACACGATGGGTATGTCATCACCAACTACCACCTGCTGCCAAACGCACCGGCTGCTCAGCCCGAGTACCGGAACACATGGGGGCTGAGAACCATCGACCGCTACATCTACGATGGGCATGGGGTGCAGGAAAACTTGCCGATCGACCCCATGACCTACGCCCGGGGCGAGGTGATCGTCGAGACCAGTTCCTTCGATCGCGGCGACTGGGTGAAGATGAGCGTCGACGCCGCGATCATCCGCGGGCTGCACAACCCGGGCGTGACCCAGTCGATCGCACGCTACCTGCACTCCACCCGAGGCATCGAATACGAGTCCTTCTATGACTGGATCCTCGATGAACTCTTTGCGCAGGATGATGCGTGCCGATCGTTGCATGCGTCACTGACCTCGTGCTATCAGCGCTTCATTGAGGACGAGACCTCGCTGGCGTTGCTCCCTATGCCCGGACGCGATGATGGTCGCTGGCTTGTGGAGCCCCACCGCTGGTTGTTTGCGATGGTGAGCATGCAGCGTGACCGGTTCTTTGCATCGCTGGCCGCGGGTCTGCAAGCACAGTACCCTGGGTTCGATGAGTTGGAGAGTCTGTGCGCTTATCAGCGGACGATCATAGTCCATCCGGAGTATGACGCCAGCACCGGCGCCACGCACTCGCTGGGGCACGACTGGGTGGCATATTTCCAGCAACTGCACGCGGGTGAGACGGTGACGGGTCCGCCCGCCCCCATGGAAGGCGTACTCTCGATCGGGGATACCGGGTGGGACGACAAGGCGGGGCGTTCGGACTACACATGGCCCCCGGGGGATGACCATCGGGCGTGGACGCAGTGGTTCTTCTGCATCGCGACTGGGCGGCTCTCCCCGATGAAGGGTAATCACCAGCAGCTGCGCACCAAACAGGAACAAGCCACGAGCATGGCATAATCATCGTGTTCCGCTTGCTCGCCTGACCTGAATCCCCCGCGATTGGGGGACAGTGAAACCGCACGCCCCTATAATCAGGGCTATGCAACGAAGAGCCGCTGTCGTCTGTGCCCTGAGAACCCCGATCGGTCGTTATGCCGGGGCGTTGGCCCCGGTCCGTCCGGACGATCTGGCCGCCCATGTCATCCGATCTGTCGTCGAGCAAACCGGCATCGACGGAGCGCAGATCGATGATGTGTACTTCGGCGCCACGAACCAGGCCGGCGAGGACAACCGAGATGTGGCCCGCATGGCCGCCCTTCTGGCGGGTCTGCCCACGAGCGTGCCCGGTTCGACGGTCAACCGCCTGTGCGCTTCGGGGCTGGAGGCAATCAATATCGCTGCTCGTATGATCGAGGCCGACCACGGTGATGTGTTCATCGCCGGCGGGGTTGAATCGATGAGCCGCGCACCGCTGGTGCTGAGCAAGGCCGATACGGCATACGCCCGGAATCAGGAAATCTACGACACCTCGATCGGGTGGCGTTTCGTCAATCCCAAGCTTGCCGAAATGCATCACCCGTTCCCGATGGGTGAGACCGCGGAGAATGTCGCTCGCAAGTATCAGATCAGCCGCGTGGATCAGGACCAGTTCGCGCTAAGCAGCCAGCAAAAGTGGGCCGCGGCGCATCAGGCGGGGCACTTCAAGCACGAGATCGTGCCGGTGGAGATCCCACAGCGCCGATCAGACCCGGTCGTGTTTGACACCGATGAGCATCCACGCCCCGATACCACGCTCGAGAAGCTGGCGAAGCTCCGCCCGGTCTTTGCCAAGGACGATCAGGGCACCGTGACGGCGGGCAACTCGTCGGGCGTCAACGACGGGGCCGCGGCTTTGCTGCTGGTTGAGGCGGAGAAAGCCAAGTCGCTTGGGCTTAGCCCCATCGCGTATGTGGGCCACAGCGCTTCGGCGGGCGTCGACCCGGCGTACATGGGCGTAGGCCCGGTGCCCGCGATCCGCAAGGCGCTGGGGCGGGCCAAGCTGGCGCTGAGTGATATCGATCTGATCGAACTCAACGAGGCCTTCGCGGCCCAATCGCTGGCGTGTGCGCGGGAACTGGACATCGATGATTCGAAGCTCAATGTCAACGGCGGCGCGATCGCGATCGGTCACCCACTGGGATGCAGTGGCGCCCGCATCGCCACGACGCTGTTGCACGAGATGGTGCGCCGCGATGCCCAGCGTGGGCTCGCGGCCCTGTGCGTTGGCGTTGGTCAGGGACTGGCGACGGTCTTCGAGCGGGCCTGATCAGGCCTGAGCAGCAAGTTTCACGAAGCCCTCTTTCATCGCACCGACCAGTGCGTCGATCTCGACCTCCGTCATGGGAGTCGACATCGTCGCGGTGCAGGTGTTGATCATCACGAAGCCCGCGTCGAACAGGTGATCGAGCATGAACTTGATCTGCGCGTTCTCATGTGGGGTCATGTAGGCCTCGCGGAAGTTGCGCGGCGGACTGGGCTTCATGTGCAGGCGGAACATCGACCCATCGCCGGTGACGCAGGCGTCGATCCCGACTTCCTCGATCGCGTTGGTGATTCCCTCCATCGCACGCTTGGCCAGCGCGTTGAGCCGATCGACCTGGGCTTGGTCGAACTTCTCCATTGCGACCAGCCCGGCGGTGAGGGTGATCGGATTGGCTGAGAAGGTGCCTGAGTGCGGGAAGAGCACCTTCTTGGCGCGGGGGTTGAGGACTTCCATGACTTCGCTGCGTCCGGCGACGGCACCGATGGGGAACCCACCGCCGATCATCTTGCCCATCGCGGTCAGGTCGGGCGTGATCCCGTACTTGGTTTGCAGCCCGGAGTGGGTGCTGCGGAAGGTGATGACCTCGTCGAGGACGAGCAGCGAGCCGTTGTTGGTCGTCCATTCGCGGATGGCACGCACAAACTCGGGATCGGCGGGGTTGAGCCCGATCCTGTGGGGCATGAGGTCGAGCAGGACGCAGGCAAGGTCGTCCTTGTTGGCTTCGAGGATGGCGATGGATCGGTCGATGTCGTTGTAGGGCAGGATGAGCACATCGTCGAGCGCGGACTGGGGGGTGCCGTGCGCGAGGGGGACGCTCTTGGGATGATCCAGATCGCCCCATGTTTCGGGGTTGGGTGCCTGTGAGACCTCGGCGTAATCGTACCCGCCGTGGTATGCGCCCTCGGCCTTGGCGATCTTGGCGCGACCGGTGAAGGCGCGGGATGCCTTGAGGGTGACCATGATCGCCTCGGTGCCCGAGTTGACGAAGCGGAGCTTCTCGAAGCCGGGGTTGCGCGAGCATAGGTGCTCGGCATAAAGCACCTCGACCTCGGTGGCCATGGTGAAGGCGGTGCCCCGCTGGAGCTGTTCGGTCACGGCCTGGACGATATCCGGGTCGGCGTGGCCGTGGATCAGCGCGCACATGTTGTTGGCGAAGTCGATGCGTGAAACGCCGTCGATATCGACGATCCGGCATCCCTTGCCGTAGTCCACATACGCGGGGTATGGGTCGCGAAGAACAGTGTTGCGGCTGACCCCGCCCGGCAGGACCTTGAGGGCCCGCTGGTAGAGTTCGGCGCTGCGCGAGGTATGTGTGTCGGTACTCATCGGGTCGTGGTCCGTTCTGCGTCGATTGGGATGAGCGGCGCACCGGTGCGCTGCTGCACATAGTCGAAGTCCACGCCGGGGCTGAGCTCGACGAGCTTGAAGCCGTCGGGCGTGACATCGATCACCGCCAGGTCGGTGTAGATGCGATTGATCACGCCACGCCCGGTGAGCGGGAAGGTGCACGATTCGACGAGTTTGGGCTGCCCGTGCTTGGTGCAGTGCTGGGTGATCACATAGACAGATTTGACGCCTGCGCACAGGTCCATGGCCCCACCGACCGCGGGGATCGCGTCGGGGGCACCGGTGGACCAGTTCGCCAGGTCGCCGGACTGGGAGACCTGCATCGCGCCCAGCACGCACAGGTCGATGTGGCCGCCGCGGATCATGGAGAAGCTGTCGGCGTGGTGGAAATACGCGGCTCCGGGGTTGGCGGTCACCTGTCGTTTGCCCGCATTGATGAGTTCTGGGTCGCCCATGCCCTCTTCGGGGGAGGGGCCCATGCCCAGCAGGCCGTTCTCGGTGTGATAGATCAGGGTGTGGCCCTCGGGGACGAAACGGGCGACGAGTTCGGGGATGCCGATGCCCAGGTTCACATAGGAACCGTTGGGGATGTCCTGCGCGAGGCGCTGCGCCATCTCCTCACGGGTGCGTCCGATCTGTTCGACTTGGTGCGTCATGGGTAGGACACTCCTGCTGCGACGAGTTCTGATTCATGCACGGGGTTGGCGACCTCGACGACGCGATCGACGAAGATGCCCGGCGAGACCACAACCTCGGGATCGATCTGCCCGGGCTCGACGACTTCCTCGACTTGCACGACTGCGGTCTTGGAGCCCATGGCCATGATGGGACCAAAGTTTCGTGCGGTCTTGTTGTAGATGACATTCCCGTGAGTATCGGCGGCTTTGCCCTTGATGAGTGCATAGTCGGCTTTGAGCCCACGCTCCATCAGGTAGGTCTTGCCATCAAACTCACGCGACTCTTTCCCTTCTGCGAGCGGAGTACCGACCGCGGCTGGGGTGAAGAACGCGGGGATACCAGCCCCGCCGGCGCGGATCCGCTCGGCGAGGGTGCCCTGTGGAACCAGCTCGAGCTCGATCTTGCCCGAGTGGTAGAGGTCGGGGAAGACGGTCGAGTTGGCTGTGCGCGGGAACGAGCAGACGACCTTGCGCACGCGTCCGGCTTTGAGGAGTGCGGCCAAGCCAACCTCCCCGCTGCCGCAGTTGTTGCTCACCACGGTGAGGTCCTTGGCCCCTTGGTCAATGAGTGCGTGGATAAGTTCGATGGGGCTCCCTGCTTCCCCGAACCCGCTAACCATAACGACCGCGCCGTCGAACACATCTGCGAGTGCCTCGGCAGGTGAGGAGACTTGTTTGTTGATCATGGCTTCACTCAGTTTGCGGACAGCGTGGTTGGATCCTCAACACGCGAGTACTCGAACAAACCGGCCTCATCGAAGAGAACACGATCCTGGTAATCATCGAACCAGACCGCGTCTGGGTTTCGGCCGACGATGCAGACCTTGAAGCGGTCGGGCGCTGTCCCCGCGTTGCGGAGCAGTTTGAAGATCACGACACCGTTTTCGCTGCCCGGAAGCCCCGCGATGGGCTCGTTGGTGACCGCGACGACCTCCGTCTTGCCCTTGTAATGGGTGATGGAGAGTCGTGCGTGCGATTCGACACCCGAGAGTTCCTTCTGGGACTCGTTGTGGATCTCCCACGCTTTTTCGATCGGGATGTTGAAGGCACGGTACGCGACGATGTCTCGCCCGCAGAAGAAGTAATGGTTGTCTGCGCCGATGCGTTTCATCTCACGCTGCATGAGGCGGAGGGCGTCGGGGTCGTCGTTGATGTCCTTGATGATCGGGGTCTGGTTCTCGACCGTGACCCACCCACGCGCGAGCAGGCCGCGCATGGCCTTCTCTGTATCATCGACCCACTTGCAGATGCCGTGCTCGTTGCGGATGTAGTTGCCCTGATCGTCCTTTGCGAGGAACTCGTCGGGGTGTTCGAAGTGGACCATGAAGTGCACACCGACTTCGGGATAGGACTCATGGAATGCGTCGAGCATGGCAAGGAAGGTCTCGTCGAAGCGTTTGGGGAAGAAGGCCATCTCCTTGGTCCCGATGCGGATCGATTCGATGCCGGACTCGGCGAGGGCGGCGAGCCATGCGGCGAGCTTGGCATTGTTGAGCACCATGGGATCGCCGCCGGAGAGCAGGATCTCACGCAGCTTCTGACGCCCCGAATCAGGGTGCTTGCCGCCGTTGGCCGCGACCTTGGCGTTGAAGTCCTTGATGTATGCGGTGATCTCGGGAATCTTGGCGAGCCCCTTCTTGGCGACGGTGCCGTCTTTGCGTTGGATCTCTTTGCGGGCGATGAGCTCCTCGCGGTAGCAGAAGCGGCAGTGCGCCGAGCATGTGGAGACGACATACATCAGCCCCATCTCGTACTTGTGGAGCAGCCCCTCAACAGGGGAGTAGTCCATCTGGTTGCCCGGGTCCTCTGAGCCGGCCAGGTCCTGGGTTTCGTCGGGGCTGGCCTTGACGAGGCGCTGCATGGGCATACTCTGGCGGGCGAGGTCTGCGTAGTGACGGGTGACTTTGACGGGCATGCGTTTTTCGACATCCCGCTCGCCGCCTTTGAGCCCGCCGAGTTGAACCAGTTCCTGCTCACCATAGAAGTCCTGGAGCTCTTCGGGTGCCTTGCCGTTGAGGAACGGTGCGAGCCCGTTGATGATCTCGCGCTGGTACTGCGGGCTCTCGACCCGCTCAAGGAAGGCCTGCTCTTTGGCGGTTTGAACATATTCTGTGGACTGTGGCATGAAGTGGACTCCAGATTCGGACGACAGGGTCGGGGTGGGTTTGTAACCAGATGCACACTGGGCTGGTATGATTGTAATACATTGACCATCGGAGTGCCAGCATGTCGCTACAAGATCTCATCGCCCCAGTCAGCGAACGGCTGACTCCAACCGAACGCCGGATCTGCGCCATGCTGCTTGAGGATCCGACCCTGCTGGCCTTTGGCACGGTATCGGACCTTGCTGATCGGGTGGGGACCAGCAGGCCTTCAATCGTCCGATTCGCGTCCAAACTTGGGTTCGATGGGTATACCGACCTCCAGAACTGGATCCGGGACGACCTGACCCAGCAGCTTTCGAGCCCGAGCCATCGGATCCGTCACGGTGATGGGGCCAGCGGTGAGATTCGGTCCACGGTCGAGGACGCGGTTCGCAGCACATTCGATGCCCTCCACGACCGAAAACTCGATGCACTGGCCAAGCCGATCACACAGGCCCCGCGGGTTTGGGTGCTTTCTGGGGAAACCTCGATGGCTGGGGCGATCGTGCTCCATAGTGGGCTGTCGATGGTTCGTCCTGATGTGCACCTGGTCGAGGAGCACTCGACGGGGCGGGAGTTGAGCAGCGCCGAGCCCGGAGACACTGCGGTGGTGTACGACTTTGCCCGCTATCGCCGAAACTCGGTCACCACGGCGCGGATGCTCTCAGAACTCGGGGTGACGATCGTGGCGATCACCGATGGGCCGCTTTCGCCACTTGCGGGGCTGACGAAGCATTGGTGCGAGTTGAAGATCCCAGCTTCGGGCCCATTCGACAGCTCGATCCCGGCCGTGCTTGCATCCGAGTTGCTTGTCGCGCGAGTCGTCAAGCAGCTTGGCGAGAAGGCGCTCGAACGGATCGATAAGCTGGAAACGCTGTGGCAGGCGACCGGAACTTTCCTTGAGTACAGTCCGAGGCCGAGCCGGGGTTGAATCTGCATCACCACTGCGGGCGGGGGCTCAGTCGCCCTGCTCGCTCGATGCGCTCTGCTCAAGCAGGGCTTTGGCGAACAAAGTGCGCCGGTGATCTTCGCCCAGTGCGTTGAGCAGATCGGGGTAGGTGTCTTCGAGGATCTCACGGGCCGGGTCGTGAGATCCTGTGCCAATCAAGCACTCGGCGTACTTGGTCCCGAACTGGGCCTGAATCCAGTGCCCCTCTGGGAGGAGGCCCGTGCTCATCTGCCATGCTTCTCGCAGCTTGTCGCTGGCAAGGTCGAGCCGCTCTTGTTTCAAGTGCATCACGCCGACATTGTGCATGGTGATCGCGAGTCGTAAGCTCGGATCGCCGGGGCTGACACGGAAGATGGCGATGGCCTCGTCGAAGTACTGGGTCGCTTCCTCGAACGCGCCACGGGCACTGAGTAAGTCGGCGAGGTTGTTCAGCGTGATGCCTACACGCTCGTGTGTGTTGCCGAAGACTGCTCGGCGGCGTTCGAGGAGATCGAGCATCTGGGCTTCGGCTTCTTGGGCCCGACCAAGGTTGTTGAGGATCTCTGCCCGGTTGCTCAGGCACGCGAGGGTATCGGGATGGTTGGGAGATCGAACTTCTTGGAGGTACGCCAGTGCCCGCTCGTATGCCTGCAGCCCCTCCTCGAAGCGTTCGAGGCGCTTGAGCGATACCCCGAGCCCGATGAGCGCTTGTGAGACGATGCGTTTCTCTTCGGGCGTATCGATGTCGCCGAGTGTATCGATCGATCGGTGATAGGCTTTGATCGACTGCTCGAACTCGCCTTCCTCGTAGTACAACGCTCCCTGCTGATGTTCCAGCTGTGCCCGTACCTGTGGGAGCACATCTGAATCGCCGGATTGGGCTAGATGGGATTCTGCTTCGTGGAGCGATGCGTGCGCCTCCTGCAGGCGTGTCGTCGCGGTCTGGACCTGCCCCAGAAGGATGTACGCTTTGGCCAGCGATCTCGAAGGCGAAGGTTCGATTGTGTTCAGCGCACTGATCCCGGCCATGAGCTCCGCTTCGGCTTGCCCGTAGCTGCCCAAGCGGGTGTAGGTTTCGCCCAGCACCAGTTGCAGTGCCCCGCGGAGGTCCGGGTACGGGGCGAACTGATCCACGACCTGTTCTGATGCTACATCGAGCAGCTCGGTCACCCGCATGTCCGGGCCGCTCTGACCGGGGTCGACCTCGGCGAGGAGGTCATTCATGAAGGTGCTGACTTTGTACTGCTTCTGGAGCTCGGTTTCGGCCTCTTGGCGGCGCTGCTCTGCGATCCTGTTGGCCGCGTTGGCTCGAACGATCCCGATGCTCAGTCCTGTCACGGTGCCCAGGAGCCCCAGCACGACAACGAATGAGACCAGCACACCGACCCGATGGCGTCGGGCGAACTTGCGGATCTGGTACGCGGCGCTCGACCGCCTAGCCATGACCGGGCGGTGCTCCAGAATCGACAGTACATCTGCTCGGAACGCATCCACGCTCGGGTATCTTCGCTCAGCGTCATGCTCGAGCGCGTGGAGGATCACGGTATCCAGATCAGGGTCAAGCTTGGGCACCAGGCCCGACGGTCTTCTGGGATCCTGTTCAAGCACCCGACGGATCACCTCATCGATCGCGCCAGTCATGTCGTGGGGCAGCGTCCCGGTGACCATCTCATACAAGATCACACCCAGCGCGTATACATCGGCTCGTGAATCGATCGCGCCTGGGTCGCCGCGGAGCTGCTCGGGTGAGGCATACGCGAGGGTCCCCATGAACTCCCCCGCTATGGTGCGTGCGATCGTGACTGAATCTGCAAGGTCATCCTTCGCGAGCCCGAAGTCCAGCACCTTGGCACGCCCGCTCTGGTCGATAAGGATGTTGCCCGGCTTGAGATCACGGTGCAGCACACCGCGTTGGTGCGCGGCCTGCACGCCGTCACAGATCTCGATGAACAGGCGTAGTCGCTGCTCCAGGGTTGGGCGGTGTGTCTCGAGATACCCATCGAGCGTAGGCCCATCGATGAGCTCCATGACAAAGAAGCCGCGGTCGTCCCTTGTTGTGCCGCGGTCGATGATTGCAACGACATTCGGGTGATTGATTCTGGCGGCGTAGTCGACCTCACGCTCGAAACGGATGCGTTGTTTCTGGGATGCCAGCACGCCGTGCAACAGGACTTTGACAGCGACCTGCCGCCCAGTGGAGTCCTGCGTGGCGGCGAAAACGATGCCCTGCCCCCCGCGGTGGATCTCGTGGCTGAGTTGATACCCCGGGATCTGGAGTGCCCCGTCCTGTGCCGGTTGTTCGGGGCTCGCCAGCTCCCGCACCTGCTCGGCGAAGGCATCGAGTTGATCCAGCTCGTCTCGTTTATCCCTACAGCTTGCGCAGGATTCGATGTGTGCACGCAGGTCATTCAATGACCGCTCGTTGCTTCGTTCGTCTGCCTGCTCATTGGCGCGGAGGCGCTCGAGTTCACCGATCGTGAGGTGGTCACTCATGTTGTGAGTTCCTCTATGCCGTTGTACGCGAGTCGGAGTTCCTCGACCCGTTTGAGCACCCTGTAGCGAGCCTGATAGACCGCGTCGCGTGAGAGCCCCAGCTGGCGTGCGACCTCGATGGCGGGCACATTGCGGAAGGTCATCAGCTCGAAGGCCCGGAAATGGGACGGGCTGACTTCGCTCCGGATCTGCTGCATGCAAGTCTGGATCGCGTGCTGTTCCCAATCCTGCTCCCAGACCTGCTTGGCGTCATCTGTATCAGGGATCGCGGAGAAGAAGGTTGTTCGATCGATGGCTTTGGGGGCCTGCTTGGGTGCTCTGGCCCCGTACCGGCGGTACGACCGGACCGTGTTGTACATCAGGGTGAAGAGCCAGGAGCTGAGACGGCCGCGGGTTCGGTCATATTGGCTCGCCCGGTAGGCCTCAACAAAGCGCACGAGGGTGTCCTGCACCGCGTCCTCGGCCTCTTCCTCGGCGAGTCCGCATCGACGAGCAAAGCGGATCATCGGCGGGCGGAAGCGATCTGCAAACCGTTGCCACGCAAGATTTTCTGAATCTTGCAGCTGTTCGAGCAGAATCGTAGTGGTTTCCCATTGCATGATCCCGACGAGTGTAACGGGTTCCTGAGCGAGCAGCAATGAACGGGGTGCAAACTGACGGGCGGATCTGGCACAAATTCTCAAAGATCATGTCAAATACGCCCTTCGCAATGGCCATACAGGATGACGCATGAGCGAAATGCACTGGAGACCCCTCATGGCTACACGATATAGCACCCCCACGATCACACTCGCCGCGCTGCTGACCACAACGGTTGGATCCGCCTTGGCCCAAGAGATGCCCCAGACGGGCGACCTGCTTATTTCTGCGATCGACACGCAGACGGGGCTGCCGGATATCTTTGTGATCACACCAAACGGGCTGGTGGGCGCGAACGGGCTGATGCCCAACGAGTACGCGAGCACCGTAGAGCTTGCCCCGGTGACGCCTGTCACACAGACTGGGCTTGTGTTCAATGTCGTCGACAATGGTTCGGGCATGCTCCGCCATACCTACTTTGGAGATGGTGCAAACGAGGGCGGGCCCGTGTATACCTCGCTGATCGACCGCGAGTTGGGATTTGATTCATTTGACAGCCCGATCGTGGCTTTCGACAATCCGAGCGTGGCCTTTGATCACCCGACCATCGCGTTCACGCCCGGCATGATCGGGCTGCAGCACCCGATGCGTGCGAACATGCCAGACTTCTTTGAAGACAAGCTCTTCGGCTTTGAGGACCCTTCGTTTGGCTTTGAGGATCCTTCCTTCGGCTTCGAAGACCCGTCCTTTGGCTTTACTGCAAACTCAGCCGTGATCAGTTATGCGACATTGGGTGAAGAGTATGAGTTTGCGATATCGGGTGGCACCGTCTCGGCCGGTTTAGCGTACCCGAGGTCTTGGTTTATTGATCCGGATGAAGTCCAGGCGTTCGACGGTGTCGACGGGCAAGCTCATACGCACTATGCCGGATTTGCAATCTTTCTCGAAGGTGGACGGTTCGCCTCGGGCATCTACCTTGCACCGCTCGATCGTGTCTCGATCGAGAATCGCTCGCTGGACCTGTACCCCTTCGCGGTCGACGACATATTCGATGGCTCGTTCGATGTAGACGGCATGCATATCGATCCGGTGATCCCGGGGAACGCGTTTGTCTGGGGGACCGACGGCGTCACACGCGGGGGGAGCGGGAGCCAGGCGGTCATCTACAGCATCGATTCTTTCGGCTCAGTCACGGAGCTTACTCGAGGGGGTGAGCTTCAAGCGATCGGCGACATGGTCGTGTCAAATACTGGCACGATCTATGTCGTTGATCCGACAACCCCGGCGGGGAAGATCATCGCGATCGATTCAGAGACCGGCGTCCAGAGCGTGCTGGCGACAGGCGGCGATGTGTTCGAACAGCCGCTGAGCATCAGTGTGATACAACAACGGGCAACCATCACCGAGGTCAGTACTACCGCTGATTTTCATGACGCGAACCCGGGCGACGGGTATGCCGGAAACGCCAGCTTCCAGACCTCGTTGCGTTCAGCGATCGAGGAGGCGAACGCGCAGGGCGGTGCGCACACCATCGTGCTGCCTGCTGGGACTTATGGTGTTGATTCATTGCCCGAGATCGATATTGAGGAAAGCGATATCACGATCGTGGGTGCTGGGGCAGAATCGACGATCATCACGGGCTCGAATGCCAGCCGGATCTTTACCGTGCTGGGCGATGCATCGCTCAGGCTGCGTGATCTCACGATCGAGGATGGGCGTGCGAATGTGGGACATGGTGGTTGCATCTATGCCGATGGCCCACTGGCGCTCGAGGATGTCGTAATTCGCAGCGGCTTTGCGGCGGGGGACGGCGGCGCGGTGTATTCAACCGCTCCGCTGCATGTCTACAGGTCCCACTTCGTTGGCAACCAGGCCAATGGCAAGGGCGGTGCGATCGCGGTCAGTGCTGGCCACTCGGTGATTGATCGCAGTTCGTTCTTCGAGAATGAGGCTGTGGACGGCGGCGCGTTGTCCATATCGAACGCCGGTGTCGATATCATGAACTCGACTTTCTATCTGAACTTCGCGTTTGTCAATAGCGGTGCGATCCATTACCGATCCAGCTCACCCCTGCGTGTGCTTCACAGCACATTCCTTGAGAACGAGGCGGGCGTGTTCCCCGATGGCCCCTCAGCAGGCGGGATCGATTCGAGCACATCGGCTTCTGAACCGATCATCAAGTCCAGTGTCTTTGCCTACAACACATTCGACGGCGAGCTTGCCGATGTCTACGGGAACTTCTCGCACGCGGACCACTCGCTCTTCACGACACTCGACGGCGCCACATTCGGCTTGTTGAGCTCCGTGCTCGTGGGCGAGAACCCTGTGCTTGCGGGCACGCCCACGCAGATCGGCGTGACCCGCTCGTTCGCACCCCTGCCCGGCAGCCCGCTCATCGACACGGGAGCCACCGACGAGTTCCCCGCCTTCGATCAGCTTGGGTATGTTCGATCGCTTGATGGGGATGGGGACCTCACCCCGGCACCCGACATGGGCGCGTATGAAGCCGAGGGGGTCTGCCCAGCGGACCTCACCGGGGACGGGGAACTGAACTTCTTCGATGTGTCTGCTTTCCTCGCGGCCTACAGCGCGATGGACCCAGCCGCGGACTTTACGGGTGATGGCCTGTTCAACTTCTTTGATGTGTCGGTGTTCCTGAGTGCATACTCGTCGGGATGCCCCTAAGTCACCTATTTGCTGACCACGGGATAAGGCAACAGTACATCCACGCCGCCGGCATTCAGCCGGGGGCGTTTTGCTTTCCCCAGCAAGGTGCGGGTGTCTGACACACTACTGAGAAACGAGGGGCTGATCTGGGTACTGTTCAAGGCCCATTTGCTCACCCCCACGCCTGACCACCAGCCCCCCACCATGGCCAACCTGCTGATCGCACGCAACCTGTCAAAGGCCTACCCATCGAACGAGTTGTTCGATGGGGTGTCGCTGACTGTGGATGATGATGAGCGTGTCGGGCTCATCGGCCCCAATGGCAGCGGGAAGACCACGCTGCTGAAGGTTATCGGGGGATTGATCGAACCCGACGTGGGCACGGTTGAACGCAAACGCGGGCTGCGGGCGGTGTATCTGGACCAGGATGATCGGTTCGGATTGGACGCAACACCGCTGTCTGTTGTGCGGGACGCACTCGAAGACCGCCACGATTCGGGCATGGATCCGGCTACGCGTGCCTCGATCACGCTGACGAAGCTTGGCTTTGACGACTTCGAACGCCCAGTTGCGACGCTCTCAGGTGGTTGGCGCAAACGACTCGCGATTGCCCGGGCGCTGGCTCAGGATCCGGAGTTGCTGCTGCTTGACGAGCCAACGAACCATCTGGATCTGGAGGGCGTGCTCTGGCTCGAGCAGTTCGTCAAACAGCTCTCGACCACGGTGATCTATGTGACGCACGATCGACGGTTCTTGGAGAATACCGCGACTCGCATCATCGAGCTCTCCAAGGCTTACCCGGGTGGCGTGCTCGAATCGCGGGGGAACTACACCCAGTTCATCAAGCGAAAAGACGCGTTCCTTGAGGCCCAGTTGGCCACCCAGACCAGCATCGCCAGCAAGGTTCGTCGCGATACCGCGTGGCTGAACCAGGGGATCCAGGGGCGTCAGACCCGGAACAAGACCCAGGTCGAAGCGGCCGCCAAACGACGCGAAGAACTCAAAGAGACGATTGATCGGAATCAGGCGAACAATCGTTCCGCCTCGTTCGCCTTTCATGCGACCAATCGCCAGTCGACCAAGCTGCTGGTGCTCGAAGGCGTGTCCAAGTCGATGGGCCCGAAACAGCTCTTCCGCTCGCTGGACCTCACCCTCTCACCCGGGCAGCGTATCGGGCTGCTCGGAGTCAACGGCTCGGGCAAGACGACGCTGATGCGTTTGATGTCGGGTGACCTTCAACCAGATGCGGGGATCGTCAAGCCTGCGGATGATCTGAAGACTGTGACATTCAGCCAGCACCGCGAGTCGCTCGATCAGGGGCTGACACTCAAAGAGGCACTATGCCCGGTCGGTGACACCGTGCACTTCCACGGCCAGTCCATGCATGTCTCTGGTTGGGCAAAGCGATTTCACTTCAGCACGGATCAGTTGCCGACGCAGGTCCGCAACCTCTCGGGCGGCGAGCAGGCGCGGGTGGTGATTGCGAACTTGACCCAGCGCCCTGCGGATATTCTGCTGCTCGATGAGCCGACGAATGACCTCGACATCCCCACGCTGGAGATGCTCGAGCAATCACTGCTGGAGTTCCCGGGGGCCATCGTGCTCGTAACGCATGATCGGTTCCTGCTTGAGCGGATCTCGACGGAGTATCTGGCACTCAACGATCGGGGTGAGGCGAAGCGGTTCGCGTCGATCGAGCAGTGGAGCGCGTCGTGGCAGGGAACCAAGACGCCTGCCGCTGAAAGACCGAAGCAGAACACTGCCAAGCCCAGAGCGCAGAGCAAGCCCAAATCGGGGAAGCTGTCGTACAAACTACAACTTGAGTATGACGGTATGGAGGAAGCCATCCTGGAGGCCGAGTCGGCCGTTGAGCAGCTCGAATCGGAGGCGGCGG
Source organism: Phycisphaerales bacterium JB052 (assembly GCA_043100965.1). GTDB lineage: Bacteria > Planctomycetota > Phycisphaerae > Phycisphaerales > UBA1924 > UBA1924. Next base: position 133,227 of record JBICHR010000011.1, read on the forward strand.
ACCCGGCCATGGTGTCCGATCATCAACGAGCGAGCGAGGTCTATACCAAGCTCAAGGATGCTCAAACGCGTGTCTCCGACCTCTACGCCCGATGGTCCGAACTGGAATCCATGCGGGAATTGAGCTGATCTGGGTTCACTGCACATGATTTGCTTGACTCTGCCATAAGCCGTGGATATGTTCCGCCATGCGCCAATCGCTTGCCCATCTGCATCATCATCACAGCCATACACATGGCCGGCGATGATCGTGCAGACTTGCGTGCCTAAGCACCAGAACTGACACACCATAACGCCGGCCTCGGGTCGGCGTTGTTCGTTTTGTGCTCTGCACGGCGTGACAATCTCCCCGGGGTCGGCTCCACGAAAGACCAAGGAACCGACCCGATGACACCACAATCCAACGAGAACACAATCAAGCTGGCGATCCCCAAGGGTCGCATGTATGAGGGCGTCGCGAAACTCATGGGCGACGCGGGGATCAAGATCAGGACCTCCTCACGGGATTATCGTCCCACACTGTCGCTCCCGGGGTTTGATGTCAAGATCCTCAAGCCCCGGGCTGTCATCGAGATGCTTGATATCGGAGCCCGAGACATCGGCTTTGCGGGCGAGGACTGGGTCCGTGAGGACGACGCGGACTTGGTGGAGTTGCTGGATACCGGCATGGATCGCGTTCGGCTCGTGGCGGCAATCCCAGAGCGGCTGGACGAACTGGACTTGCTTCATCGTGATGGTGCGATTATTGCATCTGAGTATGTGCGTCTCACGCAGCGGTGGATCGAAACGAAGGGGTATGACGCGAAGCTCATCCGCAGCTACGGCGCAACGGAGGTCCTTCCGCCGGAGGATGCGGATTGCATCATCGACAATACCGCGACGGGTGCGACGCTTGAGGCAAACAATCTCCGCATCATCGACGAACTGATGGTCTCGACGACACGCCTGTACGCATCGAAGCCAGCCATGGACAACCCCGTGAAGCGGGAACAGATCGAGCGTTTCACGCTGCTGGTGCGATCGGTGCTTGAGGCCCGCGTGCGGGTGATGCTCGAGCTGAATGTGTCCAACGAGAACCTGGCCAGAGTCATCGAGGTGCTTCCCTGTATGCGGACGCCGACGGTCGCGCCGATGCACAACGACACCGGATTCGCGGTCAAGGTGGCTGTGCCGCGTGAGCAGCTGACTCAGGTGATTCCGCTCATCAAGCTACGGGGTGGGACGGACATCATCGTCACGAACCCGGGGCAGATCGTGCCATGAAATCTCCAGCACTGCAGCCTGCCAAGCGGATCGGGGAACTCACTCCTTACACGCCCCCACCTCGGAACCCGCGGATATCGGTGGCTCTGGATCATAACGAGGGGGCCCCCATCGATGCTTCGATCCTGGATGCGGTCAAGGGGATCGGGCCGGCCGAGATCAGCCGGTACCCGGACCAGTCGGGACTCGAGTCACAGATCGCCTGCTCGTTGGGGATCGATTCTTCCCGTGTCGTACTGACCAACGGTGGCGACGATGCGATTGATCGGGTTTGCCGAGCGTTGCTGAACCAGGGCGATGTGATGTTGACCCACACGCCGGGCTTTGTGATGATCCCGCGCTGGGCACAGCTCGCGGGGGCCGTAAACTACACGGTCGAATGGTTCGAGGGTTTGTTCCCGCTTGAATCATTCTTGAGTGCAATCGAAAGATCCACGCGGCTCGTATCTTTGATTTCTCCGTGCAATCCGACCGGTGCGGCAATCCCGATCGATGACATCATCGCGATTGCTGATCGCTGCCAAGCGGTCGGTGCGGTGCTGATGCTTGATCAAGCGTACATCGAGTTTGCGTGCTCGGACCCGATCGGTTCGCTGCTTGAAATGCCCAATGTCGTGATCGTCCGGACCTTCTCCAAGGCAATGGGCGGTGCGGGACTCCGTGTTGGGTATGCGATCGCACCGGAACCCATTGCGGCGTGGCTTCGCACCGTGGGCGGCCCCTACCCAGTCTCATCTTTGTCGATCGCAGTTGCGAGCATCATCCATGAGCGTCGGAAGGAACGCGACGACATCATCAAGCAGACTCGGGCCAATCGCGAGCTGTTGATCGGCAGGATTCGTGCCATGGGAATCGATGCTCTTGAGTCGCAGGCAAACTTTGTACTCGCCCGGTTCGATGATGCCCCGTCTGTACATGGGCAACTGCTCGATCGGGGGATCAGCGTGCGTCGATTCCGGTCCGGAACTGAAATCGATTCTTATCTCCGCATCACAGTTCCCGTGAATCCATCACAACTCACCCAACTCATCGACGCGCTGAACGCGATCGGAGCAACTTCATGAACTCACGCACCGCGACCACTTCACGAAGAACCCGCGAGACCAAGATTGAGTGCTCGGTCAACATCGATTCTCCGGGCGAATCCTCGATCTCGACCGGGCTCGGGTTCCTCGACCACATGCTCGATGCCCTATCACGCCACAGCGGAATTGAGGTCACCATGGCGTGCGTAGGTGATCTTGCCGTCGATGATCACCACAGCATCGAGGACTGTGCCCTGGTGCTCGGCAAGTGTATCGACAAAGCCCTGGGCGATCGTGTCGGGATCGAACGCTTTGCGAGCGCCTACGCGCCGCTCGATGAGTCGCTGGTGCGTTGTGTCCTGGACTTCTCCGGGCGTCCGTTCTCATGCGTCGAGCTCGGATTCGTCCGTGAATCGCTTGGCGATGTTGCCACCGAGAATATCACACACTTCTTCGAGTCCCTCGCGGTATCCCTGCGTGCCACGCTGCATGTCGATCTCATGCGAGGCAAGAACGACCATCACAAGGCCGAAGCGGCGTTCAAGTCCCTGGCGTTGGCACTCAGGGATGCGACCCGCATCACACGCAAGGGCGAAATGCCATCGACGAAGGGGACCCTGACATGAATGAGATCACCATCATCGACACGGGCATCGCGAATACCGCCTCCGTATCGGCGGCGTTCGAACGACTCGGGTGCCAGGCCACGCTCACACGCGAGCCGACCCGTGTCGCGGAGGCCACGCTCGTTGTCCTGCCCGGCGTCGGGCGGTTCGACGCGGGGATGCGTGCATTGCGTGAGACCGAGCTCGATCGCGTCATCATCGAACGCATCAGCTCAGATCGCCCACTCTTGGGTATCTGCCTCGGGCTTCAGATGCTTTGTGATGCGTCGGAGGAATCGCCGGGCGTAGAGGGGCTCGGGGTCATCAATGCGGAGGTGACTCGTTTCCCTGATTCTGTTCGCACACCCCAGCACGGGTGGAATCGCGTCGGAGATGGGTATGCGTATTACTCGAACACCTACCGCATCGAATGCATTCCCGGTGGATGGGACGGACAAACCAGCACGCACGGCTCGCCGTTCGTGGCGTATTTGCAACGCGGCACAACCCTCGCGTGCCAGTTCCACCCAGAACTCTCCGGTGCGTGGGGAACCAGCCTGCTGCGAGCATGGATCCAGAAGGCACAGGAGGCCACGCAATGCTGACGAAACGGGTGATCCCCTGCCTGGACATCAACAACGGCCGGGTCGTGAAGGGTGTGAAGTTTACCAACCTGCGTGACGCGGGCGATCCGGTCGTGCAAGCCAGACGCTACGAACAAAGCGGGGCAGACGAGTTAGTGATGCTCGATGTGAGCGCGACGACATCCGGGCGGGAGACGGCGCTCGAGACCGTGCGGGCAGTTCGTCGAGTCATCTCGATCCCGCTGAGTGTGGGCGGCGGCGTGCGAACACTTGAACACGCGCTCGCGCTGCTCCGTGCCGGAGCGGACAAGGTCGGCGTGAACAGTGCAGCGGTCGAGAATCCAACGCTGCTGCGAGAACTCGCGGAACGGGTAGGTGCCCAATGTGTCGTGCTCTCAATCGACGCCGCGACGCGACGCAACGCGGGCGGCTGGGAGGTCGTTACCCGAGCCGGTACGCGTCGGACCCGAATCGATGCGATCGAGTGGGCGTCGAAAGCAGCATCGATGGGGGCGGGCGAGATCCTCCTGACCAGCTTCGATCAGGACGGCACCCGCTGCGGGTATGACACCGACCTGCTCAGGTCCGTCCGTGCATCCACACCCTTACCGGTCATTGCATCGGGCGGCGCGGACAGTGCGAAACACATGCTTGATGCCCTCAGCGCCGGCGCCGATGCGGTGTTGGCCGCATCGATATTTCACGACAACGACACAACACCCCAGGCATTAAAAAAACTTCTCCGAGCATCAGGAATCGAGGTGCGCACATGATGATCCCATCCATCGATATTCAGAACGGGCAGGCGGTTCAGCTCATCGGCGGCGAAACGAAGGCCATCGACGCGGGGGACCCACGCCCAATCGCCGAGCGGTTCGCGCGGGTGGGTGAGATCGCACTGATCGACCTTGACGCAGCCATGGGCACCGGGTCCAACAAGGAACTGCTCAGAGCGATCTGCGCCCAATACCCCTGCCGCGTCGGCGGTGGAATCCGCGATGTGGACACCGCGATCGAATGGCTCGATGCTGGGGCTCGCAAGGTCATCCTCGGCACCGCCGCCACGCCTGAGGTCCTGCGTGCGCTCCCACGCGATCGTGTCATCGCAGCGCTCGATGCACGCAAGGACAAAGTGGTCGTGGAAGGCTGGAAGAAGGAAACCACCGACACGATCGAGGATCGGATGCACGAACTCAGGGAGTATGTTTCCGGGTTCCTTGTCACCTTCGTTGATTGCGAGGGGCGCATGGGCGGGTTGCCCTTCGATCGTGTTGAGCAGTTGGTTGCGTGTGCGGGCAATACCAAACTCACCGCCGCGGGTGGAGTCCGAAACGCTGATGACATTACCCGCATCGATGCGCTGGGTGCTGATGCACAGGTCGGTATGGCCCTCTACTCCGGCGCGATTGATCTAGCCGACGGCTTCTGTGGGCCGCTGCGGTCCGATCGTCCGGATAGGCTCTGGCCAACGGTTGTATGCGACGAGCGAGGCACAACGCTCGGGCTTGTCTATTCCAGCCTTGAGAGTGTTCGTGAGTCAATTTCGACGGGCACCGGTGTTTATTACTCACGCTCGCGCCAATCACTCTGGCGCAAGGGTGAGTCATCGGGCAATACCCAGCAGCTCATCCGCATCGATACAGACTGCGACCGCGATGCGTTGCGATTCACAGTGCGTCAGACCGGGAGCGGGTTCTGCCACCTCGGAACATCCTCGTGCTTTGGCGAGGCTCGTGGCCTCGATCGTCTCACCCGCACGATCGCGGATCGAATCCGGCACGCACCTCCGGGCTCCTATACGCGTCGTTTGCTCGACGACCCGAAACTGCTGGGCGCAAAGCTTCGTGAAGAAGCGGACGAGTTGATCCACGCCAGATCAAAGCCCGACGCGACGCACGAAGCCGCCGATTTGCTGTTCTTTGCCCTTACCCGCGTGATCCAGTTGGGTGGATCACTTCCCGACATTGAACTCGAGCTCGACCGGCGCGCACTGAGGGTGTCTCGTCGTCCGGGCAACGCCAAGCCCGGCTACGCGGGGAATCAATCATGACACTGCTTCGAGTCATTCAACCCGACGATATACGCCGTGGGCTTCAGCCCGTGGTTCGTGATGAAGTGATCGCACAAGCCCGGGTGATTGTTGATCGCGTACGAGCCGAAGGTGTCGATGCAATCCGTTCGTATGCGCAACAGTTTGGGGAGCGGGACGAGAATCAACCTATCGTGCTCGGACGCGACGCGATGCGAACGGCATACGACGCGCTCGAGTCATACGATCGCGATGCACTCCTACGGGCAGCGGAACGCATTGAACGATTTGCCAAAGCGCAGCGGAACTCGATCAGGCCCCTCGCACTCGATGTGCCGGGTGGGCAGGCGGGGCACACGATCGAACCTGTCAGTGCCGCCGGCTGTTATGCACCCGCGGGGCGATATCCGCTCCCGAGCTCCGTCCTCATGACTGCGATCACCGCACGGGCGGCGGGGTGCGAACGGGTGGTCGTTGCGTCCCCAGGTGCAAATCCTGTCATGCTCGCCGCGGCTCACATCGCGGGGACGGACGAGTATCTGTGCATCGGCGGCGCCCACGCCATCGCCGCCATGGCATACGGATTCGAAGGTTTCGATCGTTGTGATGTGATCGCAGGCCCCGGCAACACATGGGTTACGGCCGCCAAGCAGCTCGTCTCCGGCATCGTGGGTATCGACATGCTCGCTGGGCCGTCTGAGCTGCTCATCATCGCTGATGGCAGCGCTTCTCCCGCGACGTTGGCGGCGGATCTTTTGGCTCAAGCCGAGCACGATACCGAGGCGGTCCCCATGCTCTTGACAACCTGCCCCGGGCACCCCGAAGCGGTTGAGTTTGAACTCGATCGACAGCTCGCATCCCTCCCGACCGCTCCAACCGCGAGAGCAGCGCTCAGCAACGGGTTCGTTGTGGTTTGTGATTCGATCGATCAGGTGATCGATCTCGCCGACATGCTTGCCCCCGAGCACCTCGAGATCATCACCCGGGAGGCGGACGAGGTCGCACCGCGCATTCGGAACGCGGGTGGAGTCTTCATTGGATCGCGTACCGCCGAAGTTCTCGGCGATTATGGGATCGGCCCCAATCACACACTCCCAACAGGGGGCACCGCACGGTTCCAGGCGGGGCTGAGCGTGATGGACTTCCTCAGGTTGCGCACCTGGATCCGCATCGACGACCCTACTGAGTGTGGACCCGTGCTCGACGATACCATGCGCATCGCACGCATGGAGGGGCTCATCGCACACGAGCATTCAGCACGCATGAGAGCAAACCAGCCGATGGCATGATCAGTCATTGGCTTTCAATCGACGCAGTGTCTCGACAAGCAGCGGCTGTGCGTTTCGGAGGCAGCTCTCAGATTCTGACAGGTGCGCATCCGCGGCCGCTGACCACGCGCGGTTGAGCTGCCGTTCCATCGCGGCGAAGCTGTCCATGAGTTCGGCATACCCGGAGAGCGAGAGCCGGTTCACGAGAGCCGGTTCATTGGCGACGAAGGCGGGGACATCATCGCGTTGGATTTTTCCGATATGGAGCAGTATCGCTTCGAGCCGAGCGTTTGTGTCCCGTGTCCGTTCCAGATCTTCCGCGAGTGTATGGAGTCGACCTGACAAGCGGGCAAAGACAGTCGGCGCATCTGGAGCTTGTGAATCATCCGCTTCGGAAGAATCTGCTGCTGCCAACTCCGCTTTCCGAGCCTTCCGAACCATCAATGCACCGGCCAGCAACCCCAGGCACGAGAGCCCAAACAGCCACGCGTACGGCCAGCGAGCGATGCTGAACTCGGTCACCTTGACGTAGGTCACACCTGACTCATCAAGGAGCGCGACCAGTTCTGGAGTGAGACGATCACCGGTTTGTGCAATCGGCCTGATCGACTCTCTTGCACGCAATACCGACTCACCAGTCGGTTCGGTCAGAACGGCGGGCACCTCTGCGGGTACCCGTGGCGTCGTCGCAGGTTTAAGCGGATTCACATCGACCGAACCAACGGCATCGAGTCTTGCCCTTACCGCATCGATTCGATCGATCAGCTCCGGGTCCGCGGACGAGGGGTCATACGAACCCGCGGGTGAGCCCAGTTGCAGGGTTGACATGGTGTCCGGGTTGGTGGCGTCGATGCGCACCAAGTACGCGGTGCTGCTTGCCAGCGAGCCGGCGATGAGCGAGAAGGTGATGAGCAGATAGGCGATGATCTTCATGGTTCAAGCTCCCGAGGGGAGGGACGGGGAATTGACGGTGTATGGCCTTGAGTGATGTGAACTTATCCTGCGAGCAAGACGATGGCATTGACGCCAAGCGCCAACACCGCGTCGCCGACTATGAATCCCGCGGCCATGGGCACGCCCCACTCTTCCGCCCAACTCGAGCCCTTGAGTTTGCTCACGGTCATATTGACCACGCAACCGACGCCATAGGTCGCGATGTACGCAAAGGGCAGGTACATGGAGAGCCCGACGAGCACACCAAGCCCAGAAAACGCACCAAGCCCGAGCAACGCCCCGATGAGGGCACCCGCACCATACAAGGCGTATGGCATCGCGCCACCCTGCACGCCGGTGATGACCGCCTGCAGGGCCTGTGCCTGAGGAGCCGAGGTATCCGTACCCGGCCCGATAGGAACACCAAACTTGGCCTGGTTGCCAACGACGATGACAAGCAGCACCACCATGGTGATGATGGGGCCGATCCCCGTAAATATGAGCTCAACTGTTTGTTGCCGCTTGGGCTTGGCACCGACGAGATAGCCGGTCTTGAGATCTGCCATCATGTCAGCGGCACAGGTGATCGCAACACACAACGCGGCACCGATCAGCACCGCCCCCAGCACCCCACCGGGACCCGAGAGCAACATCACAAGCACAACAGTGAGCAACGCCATTCCCGAGATCGGGGACCAATCAGTCATCCCGGTACATTGGGCGATGATGATCCCTGCAAACCAGATCCACAATGCACCTACGACCGCGATGATGCCCGCACGCACATGCGGATTCAGACCGGAAAGCAATCCCTTGCGTGTGGCCGAGAATGGGGCGGTGACCGCCGCCTGATGTTCCGGAGATGCCCCCTCGAAGGTTTCGAGCGCGGATTCATCTACGAATGCAATCGTGTACCCGTTGTACTCTGAGGTGTACCCATCCGATTCGATGGCCTGCTCTGTAACGGGACAGACCGAGTTGATTGGCTGCTTCCCCGTGAAGTCCGCGGCAACAAATAAGAACAACAAAGCGCCCGCCACTGCGGTGATAAGCACCTTCAGGCCTAACTCATCGCCTCCCTTTCCACTCGTGCCAACCGAGCTGGATTTCCCGGCTGCCGCGATTGATTTAAATGCCTCACGAATCGCGGGCAATGAGGCAACGACGCCCATGAACGCTCCACCGAGCAGCAGCCCAATCCCAAGCGGTCGATTGACATTCCCAAACCCGTACCCAGCCGCACCCGACTCGCTCACCGTCGCGGGCATCCAGCCCATCGCGAAGATCAACGGGTTGAGCACCACATAGGCCAAAATACCACCCGCGAGTACCAGCAGTCCTGCACGCCCGGTGAGATACCCAGCCCCAAGGGCGAAGGGGGCAATTGCGAACAACAGTTCGATTTGAATCGGTAGACCAAGTATGCGCCCCACATCAATGGTGTCATCGGTCACGAGTAGATCCGGCACGCCGTTCCGATCCATGTCAGATTTCACGGTCAGCACTTCACCCGTTACACCTGGCCCATTGAAGGCGAAGTCAACGGGCTCAGCGTCGCTATCAACAACACGAGCCGTGCGAATCTGGAGATCGGCATACCCGAACATGGGATCAGCCGCCCAACCAGTCTTTGTATCGCGCAGCTCGGACCACTGGGCCTGACCGGTGCTGGCCCGGTACGCGACAGAAGACAACTCGAGCGGAAAATCGGTTAGGCGCGTTCGATCGACAGGATGATCGAGGGCATTGCGGAGATCGCTGATCGCAAGCGCTTTGGCATCTGCAAGCTGCGCTTCGAGCTCCGTCACTCGTTGTGCGTTGGCCTTGATTTCAGCGGGCGTCAGTCCCTTACGGTGTTCCGGACGGCTGGCATCCTTTGCTTCGATCAGTTCTGCCTGCAACTGTCCATGACGAACGAGCGAGTCTGGAGCAGACTCCGCGGTGATCCAGGAATCGATCTGTTGCGTAAGCAGCAGATCAGCCCGGCTGATCCGCTCCTGCTCAACCAGTTCCTGCAGCTTATCCACATCGGCGGCCCCTCGGAGCTGAGGCAGCTGAGCCGGCAACCCGATCAGCATCGCCAGGACAATACCGACACCCAGTACGATCGCTTTCTTTGGCCCCGCGCCAGGGGATTTGAGAATTGCGGCAACCGCTGTTGCCGATGGAAATCGGAGCCGCTCGATATCGAGCATCTGCTTCCGCAATGGGATGATGAACGCTCCACCCAAGACCGCACCACAAACACACGCGAGCGTGATGAGCCAGAAGTCGATCCCACCAACGGAGAGCTGGAAACCCAGCAAGAGCAGCACCGGGACCGTGAAAATCACACCTGAGTTCGGTGTGTTCACCGCAGAGGCGATCGTCTGAACGATGTTGGTCTCGAGAATGGTGCCCTTCCTCAAGACCCCTCGCAGAAGCCCAAAGCCGATCACGGCCGCGATCGCAGACCCACCGATTGTGAAACCGATCTTGAGCCCCGCGTAGGTGATCGCTGCGTTCATGACGGCACCAATGATCAGCCCGAGCACAATGGCAGCCAGCGTGACTTCCCGATACGGAGGCTGTGTCGGGGGTGGTGTCGAGGGGTCAGTCATACACGGTTCCTTGAACGCGGAGGCTTACTGAATCAGGGATATGCCGGGGAGAGCCCCCGATCGGAGTCATCATGACCGATTTCGATGCTGAGAGCAAGTGAGGCAAAGGTCATGCCACCACGAGTCGCAGGCTGCCTGAAACGAGCGCGGAATATGCCATAATGATGATTGGTGCCACGCTGGGGATCTCGATCGTGAAACCAACCGCCCCGGCGTATCTCAATTCCCCTCAGCGAAGGCTTCTCGCAGTCGAAACACCGCGGTGGGTTTGGTCTCCAAGTACCGATCGCTGATACCTGAATATGAAGAATCTGCATCACGGACATGATTATGCACGAGAAATAAAAATGCTCCCATGCACGAAACGCTCTCGCACCTAGGGCGATCTGACCGTAGTGCATTCCATTTGTGGGCATCGTGTATTTCACGACCCGTCTGCCGCTCGGCCGAGAGCCTGCCCTCTGATCGTGGCGAATCATGTTGAAACTGGGCGATGATGTCCGCGTGCGGTTCGTCGACAACTGGAAGCAGAGGACTTGTTGTCCTGAACCTGAGTCCGCTCTGCTTGGGTGTCGATCGGCCAGAATATTGGCCAGAGAACACTGCTCTGGCCAAACTCAGATTCTCTTGGCTTGGCCATCAAAAGCTGTTCAGCATCATGGCCCGCATGGTAAGATCGGCGCATGATCCGGGTCACCCACTACATCAATAGTCTCGATCCCTCGCGTGGCGGGGTCGTGGCACATGTCTCCGACCTCGCGGTCCTCACACAGAACGCCGGGGCCAAAGTCACGATCGCCTCACCATATGCCCATCCCCACCCAGGAAACCTTGACTATGAAGGCGGGCCAACCATTGTCGACCTTGGCCCACCGATCAAGTATGCACTCCTGCTTCGCAAAGACCAAATCCGACAGGTCCTTGAACTCTCGGCGAACTCCGACATCACCCATCTGCACACCGCTTGGACACCAGCCAATATTCAGATCGCCAAAGCGCTCCGCCGTTACAACATCCCGTATGTCATCACTCCCCACGGCATGCTCGATGACTGGTGCCTTTCATACCACCCGATCCGCAAACGCATCTTCCTCGGGCTCTTTGGAAAACGAGTATTCTCCGAATCCAAGGGGGTGCTTTACTGTGCCGCTGGAGAACAGGCTCAATCGGAAAAGTGGACCGGTGGAGCGCCGGGGCATGTCGTTCCCGCTGCTATGGATATCAAGCTGTACGAAGATTTGCCTGGCCCAGACCGTGCCAGATCGAGCGTCTCAGGCGCTGACGGGGAAACTCCGGTCATCCTTTTTCTGAGTCGAATCGATCATAAGAAAGGGCTCGAAGTCCTCATCGACGCCGCGGCGATACTCGCATCACGCAGTCGGCAGTTCAGGGTCATCATCGCGGGGACAGGCACCAATGCCTACACCGAAGAAATCAAGAGCCGTATCAAATCAAAGGGACTCCATGACCATGTCTATTTCGCAGGGCTTGTGCGAGGGGTAGAAAAGGTCAGCCTTTACCAACGCGCCAGCCTCCTCGCCCTCCCGACAAAGCAAGAGAACTTTGGACTCGTTCTCACCGAATCGCTCGCAGCCAAAACGCCTGTGATCACCACGCGTGGGGTCGACATCTACCCTGAAATCGAAGCTTGCAATGGCGGGCTCATTGTCGACCGAACACCCGAAGCCTTTGCAGACGCAATTGAAGAACTTTTGGAGGACCCCGAACGCTGCTCGAGGATGGGTGAAACTGGTAGAGCCTGGGTGATGAAAGACCTTGCTCCGGATCGACTCGCCGATCAGTTTATGAAAATTTATAGTACATCGCTTGCTCGATCGCAAAGCCAAAGCCCAACCGGATCAATCAATTAAAGGTTGACTTGTATCGTTTTCATTCATGTACCGCAAATTCCTCTTGCTCCTTCTGCAAGGTCGCAGTAAGTTGATAGAGCCCGTAGAGAGATCGGAGATCAAATCATGTCATCTACTCAGAATGAACGGCTTGTCAAGCCGTTTTTCTTGGACATCTCTGCAGATGAGCGGGCTGAGATCCAATCCGCCGTCGGCGAGGTACTCGAATCCGGACAGCTGATTCTCGGCCCGAAGACCGACGCATTCGAGCAAGCGTTCGCCGCATATGTCGGGACCAAGTTCGCTGTCAGTGTCTCAACGGGGACCGCCGCACTCGAGATCATCCTCAGGAGCAAACATGTCGAAGGCAAAGCTGTAGCGGTTCCAACCAACACCAACTTTGCCACGGTTGCCGCGATCCTCCACGCTGGTGCACGCCCGGTCTATGTCGATATGGACCCGGCAACCTTCATGCCCACACTCGCCATGCTCGAGCAGGCTCATAAGCAAGAAGACATCGCGGGTGCCATCTGGGTCCACATCGGCGGCCTCATCGCACCCGACTTTGTCGAGACTGTTCGATACTGCAAAGAGCATGGCCTGTTTATGATCGAGGACGCAGCCCACGCCCATGGCAGTGCCCTGCCGGAAGGTAAAGCCGGATCACTCGCCGACGCCGGCGCATTTTCATTCTTTCCAACCAAGGTTATGACCACCCTCGAAGGCGGCATGATCACCACTGATGACGAATCGATCGCCAGCATGGCCCGCTCACTTCGTAATCAGGGCAAAGGCGGTGCTGCGTTCGGCAACGAGCATACCGACCTTGGCAATAGTTGGAGACTCAACGAGATCGAAGCCGCCATTGGCCTGGTCCAGCTCCGCAAACTCGACCAGATGGTTGCACGACGCGAACGCGGCGTCGCTGATCTCACCGAGTTCCTGCCGTCTCTGGGACTTGAATGGTGTGCCGTGGACCACATGGCCCGATTCAGCGGTTACAAACTCATCGTCAAACACCCGGAGGATGACCCAAGGACTGTGTCTGAGGTGAAAGAGGCGCTCAAATCGCACGGGGTTATCCCTGGCGGTGGTGTCTACGACAAGCCCTGCCACCTACAGCCCGTCTTTGCTGATGTGCCTCATCCATCTGGAGGCCTCCCGGTATCCGAGCGATGGTGCCCACGCCACATCTGTCCGCCGATCACCTCGGGGACATCTGAAGATGATTCGGCACAGATCCGCGACGCGTTCGCCCATGTCTATGTCAACAGGTCTTCCTCATGAAGTTCTGCTGTTTCACACCGGTTCCCTGGCCCGATCTTGACCAGCGTCCTGATGCATGGCCCTTCCCTTCGGACACGTTCAATGCCGAACGCTGTGCGACATGCTACGACGCCGCCATCGATCAACTTGTATACGCCGAGACATGCGGCTTTGACTGGGTTGGTATGGGCGAAGATCACATGACCGCGTACGGGCTGACGCCGAATCCGCTCATGCTGCTCAGTGTTGTGGCCGCCCGAACCCAACGCGTCAAACTCGTCACCATGGGAACCCCACTGCCGCTGCTCAATCCGCTGCGTGTTGCCGAAGAAATGGCGATGCTCGATATTCAAAGCCGGGGCCGTGTCATCGCGGGGCTCATCCGCGGGGTTCCTCAAAACTACGCAGCGTACAACATCAACCCACAGGAATCCCGTGCCCGTTTCAACGAGGCGATTGATCTCGTCACCAAAGCCTGGACCCATCCCGAAACATTCGCTTGGGATGGCGAGTTCTACCAGTTCCCGAAGGTCTCTCTCTGGCCCAGACCGTACCAGAGCCCCCACCCCCCGTACCTGCTCAGCGCCAATAGCGTGACCAGCGCCCAGCAAGGCGCCCAGAAACGCGCGATGGTCGGCGCCATCCATCTCTACAACCGCGATGCGATCGACCGTATCCGAGAGTCATTTGATGCGTACCGATCCATCGCAAAATCCAGCGCGTGGACACCGTCGCCAGACACCTTCACGGTTGGACTGCAAACCTGCATCGCCCCCACTGACCAGGAAGCCTATGACACCCTCAGGCCTGCGCTCGATTATCAATACACTAAACTCAGCGGCACCTTCAATGCCGAGAAACGGAAAATCGCAGCATCCGGCAATGGGTATGGACTCTCACCAACAGAAGAGAATCCGCCCACACTCGATGAGCGCCTGGAAGCCCAAACCGTCCTCTGTGGCTCACCCGAAACGGTGACCAAACAAATCGAACGCCTCCGAGACATCCTCGGCATCGGTGTTCTCAGCATGCACCTCCAGGTTGGCAACATGCCAGTCGAAAGCGTCCGCCGCAGCATGGACCTGTTCGCCCAAAGTGTCCGTCCCATGTTCCCACAGACCATGGGCTTGACGAGCGAGAAAACCGCATGACCTCAGCCGCAGACAAACCACTGGGAAACAAACTCGGGTGGAGAGTCCATCAGTCTGAGTTCGTCTATACCTCTCCTTGGTTCTCGGTCCGCAGCGACCAGGTCTCATTCCCCAACGGGCGGAGCGGCACATACAGCTATCTGGAGCATCCCGGCTCTGTTTTCGTAGTGCCGATCCTTCAAGACGGACGCGTCGTTCTTATCCGTTCCTACCGGTATACGCTGGACGCGTTCTGTTGGGAAATCCCCGCAGGACGAATCGAACAGGGCCAAACACCCGAACAATGCGCACGCGCAGAGCTCGAAGAGGAAATCGGTGCCCATACAGATTCGATCGAGCACCTCACCACCCTCCACATCGCCAACGGTTTCGCTCGGTGCCCTTGCTCTTTCTACCTGGCGACCAATGTGACCCTCGACAGCAACACCAATCACGAAGATGGTGAAACGATCACCAACATCGAGGCTGTCTCCTTTGATGAAGCCATGATCCGGCTGACAAAGCCCTCCCAAGCCGACAAGGAAGAGGGTGATGCTGACTCGGCCCTCGCCCTCCTCCTTGCAGCCCAAAGGCTCCATGAGTTCCATCCATGAGTCCCGCCCCTATCCATTGCGATGTGCTGATCATCGGCGCGGGGATCGCGGGGATCGCGATTGCAGAGCGCATTTCGCGTGAGGCAATGCGAAGAAACAAGCAGATCAAGATCGTGGTCGCGGACAGCGCCCCGATGCTCGCTTCCGGCTCCTCATCCGGCCTGCAGGGATGGTTCCACACGGGATCTCTTTACACCCGATTGAACTCGAGTGAAAGCTACCTGAACTGCGTGCGATCACACAACATTCTTGAACGCGACTACGCCAACGCAGATGATTTTCACTACCGCCAGAACTGCAATCTCGACGCTGCTCCTCCCAACCACTACGCGTGGTTCGGAGCGCCGATTCAATTCGTCCTCGACAAATCGGCACACCCGTCATGGAATCAGCATGTCAATGCGATGACGAATCGACTGCACGCTCTCGGCGGCGTACTCGATCCTGCGCGCCAGATCGATACCAACAGATACACAACCATTTCCACCCCGGACCGCTCGATGGTCACCTCGAACATCATTGCTGATCTCACAGATTCTGCCATCCGGAACGGTACCGAGTTCTTGACAGGTCATCGGGCATATGGTCTGGATCGCACCGATGAGAATGAACCGATCATGCTCGAAGACCAGTCCGGTTCGCCAAAGCCGATCCGTGCCCTCCACACCTTCATCACCACTGGATACAGCGTTCCGAACTTGCCGCACATCTCGTTTTCGCGCCGATCTGGAATCATCGTTTCGGCAACGCCGTGCCTTGACGCGCCCAACATCGTACGAATCGCTGAGGACCCCGCCAACAACATCAGCCACATTGCCCACCCACCAAGCGCTTTCTCTGAAACTGGCTACAGCGCCATCGGTGACTCCACTTCGCTCAGTGAATATCCCAACACCGAACAGTGCATCGAGACGGCGTACCGCATCCTGCAGAAAGTAAAGACTGTATTCGGCAACCAAGCTTTCCAAGGGCGACGCGTCGCTTGGCACATGGCTCGGAAGATCGAGGTCGCAACCGAAGACACTGACGGGCGAACATTCGGCCCCATGCTCTGCCCGATCGCGCAAAACCGTCATGCTGTAATCACCAGCAAGTTTTCACTTTTTCCATCCTTGGCAAGCCTGGCCCTCGATCATCTCGTTCGAGATCAGTTCTTCGAGCATCTGAATGAACCCGCGCTCACCAAGAACAGTGCACAGAAACCCCATCTTTCACCAATGCTCTCTCAACGAGCGCTCGGTATCGCTCAATCCAACAGCCCCGCCTACCGGCTCTGCGGACTCCTCAGATCTGATGAATCGCCAGATTCAACACCGACACTCTCCGTACGCCAAAGCTGAGCACTTGTGGGCGAGATCAAAAACCGAATACCTGCACCAGGATCGAGTTCAGCTCACCTTCAGGACGGAGCCTACGCAACCAGTACGAGGTGACCATCTTGTTGCGGTAAGCCGCAGCAACATGATGACTGTCTGCTCGATTCCCGGTTGCGAACGGTGGACGATCGCTTATTCGTTGAACAGCCTCTCGTTCCGCACCTGAGCAAAGCAACCTCATCCCTGAATCGGCTTGCATGGCAAGCTGGGTCGAGATCCCGCGGGAACATCCCTCCCGAGGCTTCATCGCGGAGTGCCAGGAGATTGTGCTGGGCTTCTCGCGGCCAATCGGGCATCCACCAAGCCTGCGGTATCGATCTCAACTTGTGCCCTCATTCCCGTGGCACGCCCCCAAACGGCCGAAATGGCGTCAAATCAAAGACGCCGTTTCGTATACCTTTGAATCAAACGGGGGGCGATCCGAGAGATAGCAAACAGTCTCTCGTGCCGATGCTTAGTGATGCGGCTTCATCCCAGTGAATCGGCGCTGGATATCAGACTGGGTCGAGACCGGGCAGATTCACGCGCCCTGACGCTCTGCCGCGAAACTCCCCCCCCTCCAGACTCGCCCTTTCGAGCAAGACAAGTCACTGGCTACGCAGTTGATCGATCCGGACTTGTACCTTTTCTGCCTCTGCCAAGTCTCCTGCGGAGTCGCCAAGTAAATCCAACACATGTTCAAGTGAAGCAGTCGCTCGGGATATCTCCCCGGCAGTCTCAAGCACATGAGCGAAGTCATTATAAAGGTCAAGCTCCTCTGTTTGCGATAGTCCCTCAAGGTGATCCTCAACGAACTCATCGTAAAGTAAGACCGCAGCCTCTGAGTCTCCTGCGAAATGGGCGATCGGAGCACTCCAGCGGAGCCAGTCCGAGTACATAGCCCCTTGGCTTTGGAATGCTGATCTACTTCTGATTGCACGCTGCCAGGCTTCTTCATGTCTGCCGATCCCCGACAACGATCGAATCGAAGTAAGCTCCAGATTTAATCGGATCGGGTGGTCGTGCTCAAGGCGATCTCCAACAGCCTTGATCGCCAAATCTGATGTCTCAAGACTGTCCTTGTACTTCTCTTGCATCAAGTAGGTCGTTGCGAGCACATACCTGCTCGTTGTGACACGGGGGTGTGAAGTACCGAGCTGTTGAACTCGCTCCGCAATCACATCAATCAATAATCGCTCTGCCTCCTCGTAGTCACCGAGGGTGAACTTCAGACCTGCGAGATTGTGCTTTGTGTTTGTGGTGCTCAGGTCGTCCGCTCCTAAGACGACTTCTTTCGCTGCCAGGGTCTCTTCGAGCACGATCGCGGCATCTTCGTAGTTCCCGAGTTGCATGTGGCATGCACCGAGATTGTTCATGATCTGGAGTGTTTCGGTGTGATAGATGCCGTACCTGCGCTTGCGGACTTCGTAGACCTCGGTGCAGAGGGCGAGCGATTCTTCATACTGTCTCAGATCGAGCAAGCCAGTCGTGAGTTCATGCATCGCCCCGAGCGTCCTGTCATCTTCACGCCCGTACAGCTCTTCCGCGAGCGCGATCATCTTGATGGACTGGTCTTTGGATTGTTCGAATGCACCGAGAGATCGATAAGCAGACTGTATTGTTTGTCTGAGCTTGAGCTCGATCTCGGGTTCTTCCCGGAACTGATCGTCGAGCTCATCATCCGCTCTGTCGAGCACCATTCGGATGGTGGGATCGCCCTCCGTGCGGAGACTCGGATTTGCTTGCTCAAGTAGATTGACAGTCATGAACTCATACAGCGCCTCAGAGAGCCTTGTCTTTGCCCTCGCTTGCTTGAGCGCGATGCTCGTAAAAATCAGCCCCCCTACGAGTGCAAGCAGGGCGACGAAGGACATGCAGACCAGGGCTTTGTTTCGGGCAACGAACTTGTACGCGTGATAGCGTGTGCTCGGGGGGTGGGCAAGCAACGGCTCACCGCGCAGGTACCGGCGGATGTCTGCGCCGAAATCAGCTGCGGACTGGTACCGCTCTTCGGGGTCATTCGACATGGCCTTTGTTGTGAGGGTTTCGATATCCCCTCGCAGCGCCGTGTTAATGGATGAGAGTCGCTCAGGCTCTTGATCGGTGATAACGCGTGCCGCCGCGACGATCGGCATTCCCGAAAGATCGAAAGGCCGCTTTCCCGAGATCAGCTCGAAAGCAAGCACACCCAGCGCGTAGACATCCGTGCGAATATCGACATCCGCCGATCCCGAAACCTGCTCAGGGCTCATGTAATCAAGTGTGCCGATGATCTGATGCTGGTCCTGTATGGTGATCGGTGCGAGTGTATCCGTTGAGCTCACTCTTGCGACGCCGAAGTCAAGAATCTTGGGTTGAGGCATATCGCCCGGTACAACGAGCACGTTGTCTGGCTTGAGATCGCGATGGATGATGCCCTTCTGGTGCGCGTGGTGAAGCGCGTCGGCGATCATGCTGATGAGTTCAAGGCGCTGGTGCGTGTTGAGGGATTGCTCTTCGCAGAATGCTTTGATGGGCACGCCTTCGACGAGTTCCATCGCGATGAAGGGCTGATCTCCGTCCTCATCGTTAAGGCTGCCGGCTTCATAGATCTGGGCGATCCCCGGATGCTGCAATCTCCCGAGCAGTTGGGCTTCGCGTTTGAAGCGCTGCTTTGCTTGGGAGCTGATCAACCCGGAGCGGATAACTTTGATCGCGACCGGCCGTTCAGGCTGGAGTTGCATCGCTTCGTATACGACGCCCATGCCGCCGCGCCCGATCTCACGGATGATCTGAAAACGACTGATCTCCCCTGGGGGCTGCTCACCCGTGATGCCATCATTGAGTTGGAAGTGTAACCCCGCATCGATCACCTGATCAGAGAGCAGCTGCCCATCGGTCTCATCCGAATCTGCTGCGAGCATCTCCATCACACGCGAGATGATGTCTTCATCTCCCTCTGCATGATCACGAACGAAGTCTTCACGCAGATCTTGAGGGAGCTCACACGCCTCGGTGAACATCTTGGTGATCCGATCGTGCTGAGAGTCATTCATTGTTCATCCAGTCTGTTGAGTTCCGATCGTAACCAGGCGCGGGCGGCTCGCCATTCGTTGCGGACTGTGCGGTCGCTGACATTGAGTAAGTCCGCAATCTCCTCAACCTTAAGGCCTCCGAAGAATCGAAGCTCGACGATTTCAGCCTGTCGCTCCGATAGGTTTTCCAGTGATCTGAGCGCCTTGTGGATGTCCGCAGCGTCGTACTCCTGGGTGCTGCCGCTCGTCCCGATCCCCGAAAGCGTGACGCGGTTCCAATCCCCCCCGCGCTTCTCTGTGTTCTTCGAGCGCGCGTAGTCGCTGAGCACATGACGCATCGACTTGGCGGCGACCCGGAAGAAGTGCGACCTAGATTGAATCTCGAGCTCCGCACTCTTTGAGAGGCGGAGGAACGCCTCATGGACGATCGCGGTCGGTTGAAGGGTATGACGAGCCCGATCGGTACCGAGATAACTCGATGCGAGCCGACGGAGTTCTTCGTAAACCGCGCGGATGAGCTCTGGCTGATGTGTTGCATCAGCTTGATCCCACGCGGGATCTGGGGTTTCCGGGCTCGAACTGGGCTGTTTCATCGTGGTGATGCAGTGTACCTGATCCGCGTTTTTAGCACAAGAATGCGGCTTCAATATGTATTTTCACCTTTTTCCCAGCATCCACTTCCGGTTGGCGAGCTCGTTCGCGACTGTCCTAAGTACCTGTTCGGGCCAACAGTGAGGGCGGGGGTACTCAAACGATCACACGAAAGGGCAGTTTCATGCGTTCAATGAAGAACTTCACAGTTGCAGCGGTTATCGCTGCTGCAGGCATCGTCACGACCAGCAATGTCCACGCGGGCGATGTCAATGGTGATCCGCAAGAACCCACATACACATACCAAGGTGTTCTTGAGTACCAAGGCGAGCGCGTCACAGGGTTGCATGATTTCAGATTCTCGCTCTGGAACAATGCTGAAGTTGGACAAGGAGACGCAATCGCACCAACCATCACCCGTGTAGTTCAGGTTGAGGACGGTCTCTTCCGAGTTGAGTTCGACGAATACAACCAGGATCTCTGGCAAGGCATCCAGAGCTGGCTACAAATCGAAGTCCGTGACCAGGATACAGGGAACTTCATCGTTGTTGGGGAACGCTCCAAGATCACTTCAACCCCGTACGCGATTACAATTCTCGATGTCTACAACCACCGCGACTCCCTCCGCATCGGCGATGGTGAGCAAACGAAGGCACTTCATGTCCCCAATGGGCGTGTCGGAATCGGTACAACCAATCCGCAGGATCAGCTTGATGTTCGTGGCATCATCCGATCCGAGGGCGTACGCCTCATCGGAGGGGCAGACATCGCCGAGCCGTTTGATGTCAACGCGGATATCCCCGTGCTCCCCGGCATGATCGTGGCGATTGACCCAGAAAACCCCGGGCAGCTCAAGCTCAGCGCTTGTGCATACAACCACCGTGTTGCAGGGATCATCAGTGGCGCCAACGGCATCAACCCAGCGCTCACGCTCGCTCAAGAGGGAACGATCGCAGACGGCAAGCACCCCGTCGCACTCACGGGGCGCGTCTGGTGCTTTGTAGATGCGGATGCGAACGGGCCAATCATTCCCGGCGACATGCTCACCACAAGTGAAACCCGCGGACACGCGATGAAAGCAGATGATCGCTCTCGCGCGTTCGGTGCAACCATCGGGAAAGCGATGACCCCACTCGAAGGGGGACGGGGTCTCGTGCTTGTCCTTGTGAACCTCCAGTAATCCAACTCCAGAAAGGAGTGTGCCATGCGATTCAATGCACGCACACAGTCACTCCTAAGCATCTGCGCTTCGGCAATGCTCAGCACCGGGAGTTGGGCCCAGCCTGAACTCCCGCCACCCGGTGGGTACACCGTCGATGATGTCGTATCACAGTTCATCTCGCTGTCACACCACCCTGACCCGATCAGCGTCAACCAAGGCGTCGGGCAAGACTCCACGCTTTGCAAGCACTATCAGGGTGTAGTCCGTCATTATGGGCTCGATGGAACGCCGTACCTGATTATCTCGCGAAGCGGTCAGCGTGCATCGTGTACATTCTGCGGCTTCGACTGCTCGGATGATCCCGCAGAAATCGTGTTCGCCCGAATGGGCAGCCGACCAAAGCACGGCGAGCGCATGCGATCGAACATCCTGAATCCCAACTTGTCATTCAAAGACACCACGCCTCCAGCCCAGGACATCATTGAGACGAGCATGGTTTTCGATGGGACAGGCAACCGGACCGCTTGGATGCACGCGGGCGGGATGCAACTCGTTGATGATGTCCTGATCGTTCCAATGGAGCGAGCATATCCAAACGATTCAACAACAGGTTCACTCGTGCTGATCGACGTGATCGACCCCGCGAACCCACGCGTCATCAACGAGTTCTTTCTCCCGTACCAGGCCGGGGTCTTCGCGATGGCGAAGGATCCGGTGACGGATCGATACCTTATGGTAGTGTCCGGCGGAGACACCAAGACCCTGCGTTGGTACGAGACCAACTCGTCGGACCTGTTCGACTCGAACCTCGGAATCACCCTCCTCGATACCTGGCATGTCGATGATTTCAATGTGCCTACGGATGTGAAAGATAACTGGGAGAAGTGGCAGACCCTGAACTTCATCCGTCAGACCGATGGGCAGCTCTATCTCGCAACGACGGACAATACCAGCGCCTTCGACGATGACGATGGGTCACACCTCGCGGGTTTGTTCCGAGTGACCAACTCGGGCAACAACTTCAATCTCGTGTATCAAACCGAGCGTAAGCTCAAACTTGACGACCCACGCACCGGAAATGCGGCGGCGTCCGGCGGGTTTTATGTTTCCCCGAGTGGTCAGCTGATCCTCTACACCACCGAGCACGAGAACGAGGGCCCCAACAACGCAATCCGTTGCGGCGAACTCCGCTCGTACAATGTTTCCACATTCGATGCGGGCTATCGCGATCCATCGAGTGATTCTTGGATCGAGTTATACAACGATGAGTCAGGATGGAACGACAGCAGCCCAGACAAAAGCTTGATGCTTGACAAGATCGACTACGGGCTTGAGAACTGGCTCGATCTCGACAAGGAAAACGGGTGGGGAGACGAACCGGATTCAGTGCGCTATCGACTGCCTGTGGGGCATCAGGTCTTGCTTTTCGAGGACCAGAACTTCAACGGGAGTTACCTGCGTCTCGTTGGTGACGGGAGTATTCAATCCATCTCGAAGCTGGATGAATTCAGCTTCGGCGACAAGATTCACTCTGTTTTTATGGGTGCATATGAAGTCCCGACAGGCACATCCGTCTTCTTTGGCACCTCGAACATCGTCGGGCTCGCAACCTCTTGGGCATACCTTGGACGGCTTGAGCTCGTCACGGGCCCCGGAGCATGGGTCGATCCCATCGACACCTGGGGAAATCCGGGCCCGGGAAACCAGGTCCTGATTCGGGCTCAACCGAACCAAACAACACTCATATTGGGAAACTGAACGATGGCATACTCAACGACCATGCGACTTGGCCTCTTAGGAACCATGATGTGTTTCATCACGCCAGGCGCGACCGCAAGTGATTACGAGATCACATGGTTCGACTCGAGCAGTATCGGGAGCGAATCACAAGCAATCGGTGACTACGCCATCAACGGCACAATCGGACAGCTGGCCTCTGGCCCAACTGGGTTGACAGCAGGCTATGAGATCAACGGCGGTTTCTGGCCGGGTATCAGGCCGACCCCGCCCTGCCTTGCTGATCTGAACGGAGATGGTGAGCTGAATTTCTTCGATGTCTCTGCGTTCCTCGTCGGCTTCGCGGATCTGGATCCACTTGCTGACTTCAACAACGATGGCCTCTTCAACTTCTTCGATGTCAGCGCGTTCCTCGTAGCATTCAAGGATGGATGCCCATAGGACGGACTGTTGGACTACGTATGGGAATACACTTCTGTCAAAACAAAAACAGCCCCGATCCGACTGAGGGATTGAGGCTGATTTCGTATAACGGAGCAGGGGGGATTCGAACCCCCGTCGACCCGAAGGCCGAACCGGATTTCGAATCCGGCGCATTCAACCGCTCTGCCACCGCTCCAGTGGACCAGACTATAAGCCCCTATCGGGAAAAAGTCACCCCCGCTTCACCCACCAGATTACCACCCCAGCACATACCCGAAGATCAGCGGTGCCACAATCGTCGCATCGGACTCAACAACGAAGCTCGGCGTATCCACCGCCAACTTCTCCCAGGTGATCTTCTCATTGGGCACCGCACCGGAATACGACCCATAACTCGTCGTCGAGTCGCTGATCTGACAGAAGTACCCCCACAGCGGTACTTCCAGCTCCATGTCCTGACGCATCAGGGGCACGGCACAGATCGGGAAGTCGCCCGCGATCCCGCCGCCGATCTGGAAGAAGCCAATACTCGACTTGGCCGAGGCCTCCTTATACCACCCCGTGAACTCCATCATGTACTCGATGCCCGACTTGACCGCTGAGGCCGATTTCACATTGCCTCTGAGGACCTCGGCGGCGAAGATGTTGCCGCTGGTGGAGTCCTCCCAGCCCGGAACCACCATGGGCAGGTTCTTCTCAGCAGCCGCCAGCAGCCAGGAGTTCTTGGGGTCCGCCTGGTACTCGTCCTCCAGGAGCCCCTCATTGAGAATCTCGTAGAGGTACTCATGGGGGAACTTGCGATCACCCGACTCGGCCGCGGACTTCCACTTCCCGATGAGCAGGTGCCCGAGCTTCCGGAACGCCTCTTCCTCGGGGATGCAGGTATCGGTCACCCGGTTGAGATGGCGCTCCAGCAGGGCCTGCTCGTCGGCTGGGGTCAGGTCGCGGTACTTGGGGATCCGCTCGTAATGGTCGTGGGCGATGAGGTTGTAGACATCTTCCTCCAGATTCGCCCCGGTGCAGGAGATTGCGTGGACCTTACCTTGGCGAATCATCTCAGCCAGTGACCGCCCCAGCTCGGCGGTGCTCATCGCCCCGGCCATGGCCAGCAGCATGATGCCCCCATCGGCCAGGTGGGCCTCGTAGCCCTTGGCGGCATCAAGCGACGCGGCGGCGTTGAAGTGACGAAAATGCTCGTCCATGAAGGCACGGATGTTCATGCTTGACTCCGATACGAGGGGGATGGGGTGGGATCTCTGGGGCCACCCGGCGCGGGCGGAAGAAAATCATACTCGGCATGGATCGAGCGATTCTCGTTGGGCCATATAATTCAGAATGCCCACCCCCACGACTACCGATGTGCCCCCGCGCCCCTCCTCGCCGCCCGAAGATCAGAGGTGCTCGTGGAGTTGCGAGCAATCCGAGAAGATCTACCGCGCCAGCCGATGGGGCCAGGGCTACTTCCGCATCAACGAGGACGGGCACCTCTACACCCACCCACTGGGGCCCGATCAGGCCGGTATTGACCTGCACGAGATCGTTGAGGGGCTCAGTGAGCGCGGCGTCGACACGCCCGTGCTGCTCCGATTCACCGACATCGTCGACCACCGCCTCCGAACCATCCGCGAGGCCTTCGATCGTGCGATCGCGGAGAACAACTACAAGGGCAAGTACCTTGCCGCGTATCCCATCAAGGTGAATCAGCAGCACCATGTCGTCGAGGAGATCGCACGATACGGGCACAAGCTCGGTTACGGGCTCGAGGTCGGATCCAAGCCTGAGCTGCTGGCCGTCATGGCGATGACCATCGAGACCCCCGACCAGCTGATCATCTGCAACGGGTTCAAAGACGCGCAGTACATCGAAGCAGTCATCCTCGCCCACAAGCTCGGCCGAACCATTATCCCTGTCGTCGAGAACCTCAAGGAGCTGATGCTGATCATCAACTTCGCAGAAAAATACGGCGTACGCCCGCGCATCGGGGTGCGTGTCAAACTCGCTGCGTCTGGCTCGGGACGCTGGGCCACCTCGGTCGGGATCAAAAGCAAGTTCGGACTCACGATCGCCGAGCTGCTGCGTGCCATCGGCACACTCAAGCGCCATGACATGCTTGATTGTCTCCAGCTCCTCCACTGCCACTCGGGCAGCCAGCATCAGGACATCGCGACGATCAAGATGGCCATCACCGAGCTGGCCCATGTCTTTGTCCAGATGCACGACCAGGGCGCCAACCTCAAGTACATCGACATCGGCGGCGGCCTCGGCGTGGACTATCAGGGCTCAGTTTCAGAACGCCCATCTTCCATGAACTACTCGCTCGACGAGTACGCTTCAGATGTCATCTATCGCATCTCTTCGGTGTGTGACGCCAAAGGGATCGATCACCCCACCGTCGTCACCGAGTGCGGGCGGGCCATGGTCGCATACTCCTCCGTCCTGATCTTCAATGTGCTCGGTTCGACGGGCCCCAGCGATCTGGTCGACCACGCGTTTGTCGTCCCCGCTGACGACTCCGACGCCCCGCAGCCGCTGCGTGATCTCCGCCACGCACTCAACGCCCTGCGAGAGAAGAAGCCACGCCTCGTCGAGATCCTCCATGACACAACACGCGCCCGCGAGGACGCGATGTCGCTCTTCTCGCTCGGCTACCTGTCGCTCGAACACCGAGCCGAGATCGAGCGGATCTTCTGGACCAACTGCTCGCTCCTTCAACGCGCGGCCTGGGAACTCGACGAGGTGCCAGAGCCCCTCCAAGGGCTCGATGACCTGATGAGCGAGACCTATTTCGCCAACTTCTCCCTCTTCCAATCTCTACCCGACACATGGGCCATCGATCAGCTCTTCCCGATCATGCCCATCCATCGCCTCAACGAGGAACCCGAGCACCGGGCCGTCTTCGCCGATATCACCTGCGACTCGGACGGGAAAATCGATCAGTTCATCTCCGAGACTGGTGAGGCGGAGCACACCCTGGCAGTCCACGACCTGAGAGGTGACGAACCGTACTACTTCGGCGTATTCCTCGTGGGCGCATACCAGGAAACACTCGGCGACCTCCACAACCTCTTCGGCGACCCGCACGCGGTCCACATCGCGATCGAGGATGACGATTGGTCGATCACCGAAATCGTCAAGGGCGACTCGATCGCCGAGGTCCTCTCCTATGTCCAGTTCGAGCCAGAAAAACTGGCTCGGGCATTGGAGAAGGAGTGCGAGCGAGCCGTCAAACGAAAAGACATGAGCGTTCGGGAATCCCGTACACTCGCACAGTTCTACGAATCCGGGCTCGCCGGGTACACCTACCTCAACATCAACGACCAGCTCACCTGATCAACTCAACCTGCCCGAGAGACACCCATGCCCGGCTTCCTCGACATCCCCGACGAGTTCACACGTCCCGATGCAAAGGTCCAGGTGATCCCGGTCCCTTACGACGCGACCTCGACCTATCGCAAGGGGGCCGACCAGGGCCCTCAAGCGATCATCGACGCGTCAGCACAGGTCGAGTGGTACGACATCCAGACCGATGCCGAGTATTACCAACAGGGCATCTGCACCCAAGAGCCCGTGATCTGCGATGCCCACGACCCGATCAAGCTCGCCCCGCTCGTCAAGGAACGGGTCACGGCCGCCCTTCGCAACGACCAGCTCCCCGTCGTGCTCGGCGGCGAGCACTCGGTCACGATCGGTGCCGTCGAAGCCGCCGCGGAGTGCTGCGGCCCCATTTCAGTCCTGCAGATCGATGCCCACGGCGACACCCGCGAGACCTACCACGGTTCAACCCACAACCACGCCTGCATCATGACCCGCGCCCGCGAGCACGCCTCGATCGTGCAGGTCGGGATCCGTGCGATCGATGCCGAGGAACTCGAAGCCATGGACCGGGACCGTGTCTACTTTGGCCACCAGATCGATGCCTGGACCCGCGCCAACGACACGAGCTGGATGGATCGAGCGATCTCCCAGCTCGAAGACCGCGTCTACCTGACGATCGACCTTGACGCCTTCGACCCATCGATCCTGCCCTCAACCGGCACGCCCGAGCCGGGCGGCATGGACTGGTTCACCGTCAACGAGCTGGTGCGCCGCGTCGCCCAGCAACGCACGATCGTCGGCTTCGATGTCGTCGAGCTATGCCCGAACCCGAACCACCATGCCTCCGATTTCATTGCCGCCAAGCTGGTGTACCGGGTCATGAGCGAGATTCTCGCCGCCCAGAAATGACCTGATTCTGACCCGCGATCGCATCTCAAACCGATGTTGATGGGGTGTTCACACTTGCAGCGCAAAGCACGGGTACAACCGGTTTCGGTCAGATCGATGTGGCCGTGCTGGGCGGATATTTCCTCATGCTGGCCATCACCGGCGTGCTGTTTGCTCGCAAGGAACCCGAGGGAAGCGACGACTATTTCCTCGGCTCACGCTCGATCCCACCCTGGGCCGTCGCGATCTCGATCGTCGCGACCTCGCTCTCGGCCGTCACTTTCATCGGTGCCCCCGAACAGGCGTATAAGGGCGACCTCACCTATCTGGCGACCAACATCGGCATGGTCCTGGCCGCGGTCGTCATCGCGCTTGTGTTCATCCCCGCGTTCTACCACTCGGGATCGGCATCCATTTATGAGTTGCTTGAAGAGCGATTCGGCTCCGCCGCGCGTAAGAGTGCCAGCATCACCTTCCTGATCGGGCGCATGCTCGCTTCGGGCGCTCGCGTCTACGCGGGCGCGATCCCCGCCTCCATCGTGCTCTTTGGCATCGATCGGGGCACCCAGCCCCAGTACCTGATCGGCGCCATCGCGGTCCTCGCCTTCGTCGGCATCATCTACACCCTCGCAGGCGGGATCAGGTCGGTGATCTGGTCCGATGTGATCCAGTTCGGGATCCTCATTGGAGCCGCCCTGTGCGCCATCTTCGTGATCATCAGCACGATCAACGCGCCCCTTGACACCGTGCTGCACGAACTCCGCACGGGGGCCGCCGAGGGCGCTTCCAAACTCACGCTGTTTGACCTGAGCTTCGACGGGCAAGCCCCGTTCTCGCTCCCCGCGTGCATCATCGGTTTCACCCTCCTGGGTATCGGTTCCTACGGCACCGACCAGGACCTCGCCCAGCGCATGCTCACCTGCAAGGACGCCAAGCAGGGTGCCCGGTCGGTCATCGTGGGGATCCTGCTCGGAATCCCGAGCGTGACGATCTTTCTCACGCTCGGGTTGCTGCTGTGGGTGCTCTATCAGCGACCGGAACTCACATCCGTCGCCAACTCGGTCCCGCCCGAGGATTCGACGACGATCTTCCTGCACTACATCCTAACTCAGATCCCCCCGGGTGTACGCGGGCTCATGATGGCCGGGCTCTTCGCGGCAGGGCTCTCGAGTCTCAACAGCGCCATCAACGCCATGAGCGCGGCCTTCATCAGCGACCTTTACGAACCCATCATGACACGCAGGCGTGGCAAGCCACTGCACGAACAGCACCTCGTGCGTGTGGGCCAGATCGGGGTCATCGCCTGGGGGATCGTGCTCGGGCTATTCGCATGTGTCTGCATCTTCTGGAAAAACTCGAACAACGACACCCTCATCGTCTTCGCCCTGAGCGTCATGAGCTTCGCCTACGCCGGGCTGATCGGCGTGTTCTTCTGCGCCCTGTTGACCAATCGTGGCTCATCGTGCTCGGTCATCGCCGCTCTGATCGTCGGCTTCGCCTGGATGTTGATGACCCAGCGCTTCGTGTACGACGCGGTACCGAGCATTCATGGGCCACGCATCGAGTATTTCTACGGCATCAACTTCACCTGGAAGCTCACCATCGGCGTGCTGCTCTCAACGAGTATCTGCACCCTCGGTCGCCCTCAACCCAAGGCGAGCGTCGCCGCGCCAGAAGCCGCGTGAAAGAGCGAATCGGCAAAGAGCAGTGACCAGTCCGGGTTGGCCAAGGTCGTGAGGCCATCGCTGACGCGGGCGTGGATCGCCCCCCCGCTGCCCCGCATCGCCAGGCCCACGCCGCCTGCGAGCACAACAGTGTCCGGGACATAGATCGCGTGGAAGACCCTCAGCCCGGCCACGAGCGCACGCATCGTCGGGCCCTCGGGGGGGAGCGATGCGATGAGGCGAACAAGTTCCTGCTCATCCCGACACCCGAGGCGTGCACGCAGGGCCGGCAGCCCGATGTAGGATTCGAGCGTGTTGATCGCGCCGCTGGGAGCAACCTGATCCTCGTCGCCCAATCGACCGACATCGATCTGCCCAAGGTGGCCGATCCCGCGAGAGCCGATCGTGCACATCTGGCCATGCTCCCACACGCCCAGCCCCACGCCGGTGCCAATCGCGACCACCGCGACGCGTCCATCCAGGCCCTTGGATCGCACAATGTCCATCGTGGCGGCGTGCACATCGCTCACCACGCGCCATCTGGCCGGATCAAACCCAAGCGCCGATCGCAGCAGTGCTCCAAAGGCCCAGCCCTCAAGGCATGGCAGGTTAAACGAGCACTCGATGGCGCTCCCCGCCTTATCATGCCTGCCTGGCAGGCACAAGCCGACACAGATCGACGAATCGATCGGGGTATCGAGCGATCCCATCGCATCGCGTATGGCACTTGCAAGGGCTTCCCGATCCGGACGCTGGTAGGAGGCGCTGCGGGCGGTCTGGATCACCGCACCGTCATGCAGAGCCACCTTGACACTGGATCCACCGATATCGATGCCCAGCGATGCCACGCTCAGGTCCCAACCCGCTCGATGAACTGGGCGAGGGCTTCCCGCTTCTGCTCACGATCACGCGCCTCCTCGGGAGTCCGCGGCTGCCCGGGGTTGACCGACTCGAAGAGCGTCGAGTAGGCGAAGAGCACAAAGCGACGCGGGTGTCCCAGTGATGCCTGTGTCAAAGTCTGATTCGCCCCTTTGTGCTTGTATGCACCGATGCCGGGCACCACCCGGCGACGATCAACCACGCTGTACCACGCGTCGAGATCACCCGTGTACTGCGCGTCGTTCTCTGTATACACCATAGGCATAATCAGATCGACCAGGCCCTCGTTCACCCATCGCTGCGCGTCTTGAAGATACTGATTCTTCGCCAAATCGGGCCTGCGCCATACGGCTGCCGAGTAAACAACATCTTCATGCCCTTCGAGTGACTCATCTCCGATTCGTTGCACCAGCGTCGTGAGGCGATCCCGGATCCATTCGCGATATCGAGTCCGGTTGAGTTGACCGATCGTTGCCCGGTCGCCGACCATGCGTGCATACAACGAGAGCGAACGAGCATCGCCCGGGTAGAGCTTGCTGGAATCGAGCTCGTCACTCAGGAACCGGATGTAATCGAGGTGCAGCCCATCGATGTCGTACCGATCTGCGATATCCCCCACCACCCGCACGAGGTAGTCGTGCACATCGTCGAGCACCGGGTTCACCACGACATAGCCCTCGCTCAATGCCTGCGGCTTGCCGGTCTCGTCGCGAAGACGCCATTCGGGGTGCGTGTGCCATGGATGCCGCAGGTCGATAGGCTCGTCAACACCCTTCCAGAGCGGCATGGCGTTGACCCACGCGTGGACCTTGATACCTCGTGCGTGGGCCTCGCTGATCGCCAATCTCAACGGATCAAACCCGGGATCGAGCGTTCGTTTACGGTCTTGAATGGGCTTGTTCTCTGCATCACGCCTGAGCGTGAGATCCTCACCCCACGGCTCAAAGGGTGAGTTGTAATACGCATCACCCTGACCGCGAACCTGCCAGAATAAGTCCGTGACGCCCGCCTTGCCCGCATCGTCGATAATCGTGCGTACATCTTCGGCAGTCTGGAAATCCCAGCGGGTCACCCAGAGCCCGAAGAGGTCTTGATTCAACGAAGTACTCGTCATGCGGTCAGCACGCGAATCCCCCCCGTCGAATACGCACCCCGAGCCAAGCAGAACGCCCCAAAGGGCACAAACGCGCATCAAAGCTGTGATGGACATAACCAACCTCCGTGTCGATGTGGGCATCATACCTCATCGGCACTGGATCGGCTCTGGCGTCACAACTCGTTTGCGGGCTCAGTCCTTCCCGAAGAGGAACAGGAGCGCATCGTCGAAACGCTCAGCCCAGGCTGGTTCATTGTGATTTGCTTCAGGAACGATCATCAGTTTGCGATCCGCACTCGACAGACCTCGCTCAGCCGCGATCTCGTCGATGCGACGGGCCCACTTCCGATACAAAGTGTTCCGCTCTTGATCCGAGGCATCGTTGCTGACCTCGTGGCCGCCCATGCCAAGAAAAAGCCTGCTGGGCCACTTCTCCACGCCCTTGAGGTACTGCATCGCCGATTCGCCCTCGTCCCCCATCATGGGCAGACTCTCCACGATCGCCATGCCGAAACGGTCGGCGTGTGCCGTCGAGGCGTACAAGGCCATGGCTCCCCCCAGCGAGGCCCCGCCGATCACGGTTGATTCGCGATCGGTCTTCACGCGAAAAGCTCGCTCGATCTTGGGCATCACTTCGCGCAGCACCCAGTGCATGGTTTGTGCGCCCTGACCCTGAACCCCGCGATACGAGCCGAAGGGCAGGTACTCTTCAAGACGATGGGCACCGGAGTTTGGGATACCAACAATGACCAGCGGTTCGATCCTGCCCGATTCCACCAGTTCCATCGCGGTCTCGTCGGCGTGCCACTCACCCGGAACACCCGGGAGTTGCTCGAAGATGTTCTGACCGTCGAACATGTACAGCACCGGGTAGGTCCGGCCTGCGTTGCTCGGGTCGTCATAGCCCGGCGGGGTCCAGATGAGCAAATCGCGGGTCATCGACTCGGCGCCGCCACTCCCGCCCTGCACCTGCATGCGGTGCACATCGCCCGTCACCTGCAGCTCGTGGTAGAAGCCCGACTGACGCACCTGCTCCGCCAACGAAACCGGCTCACGGAAATCAGCAATCTCAAGCTCGATGATCGGACGCTCGCCCGGTGCCAGCTTGCTCGCATCAATCATCGGGAGCGAGCGATTCGCGACCGCGTTGCCCTCACTGTCGAGCTCTTCGCGATCCCATCCTCCCTGGGTGAACTTGAACTGCACCGTGACACCCTGCAAGTCCTCATCGATGACGATCTGCCAGCGGGTATCGGAGCGGCCCGAGAGGACATACTCAGGATCGGCAGGGTTCCAGCCATTGATGCTCGAAGCGAAGTAGATTGGATTGTCTTTATTCGCCTTGCTTGAGAGGTCCTTGACGACAAGCACGAAGCCCTGGGGCAGGGATTCGGGCTTCACGAGGTCCTGTGCCCAGCTGAGGGATCCCAACAGACACATCTGAAGCAGAACGATGACGGTGCAGATACGCGGCCTTGCTTGCACGGCGAGACTCCATTTCCTGTGATTCATGCCCGAATGCTATCGGACGAACTCGATCGAGGTAAAGAAAAGGGCGTCCGCACGGTTGGGCACGGACGCCCGTGATTCAATGCTCGTGCCTCAGGCGAGACACGATCGAAATCGATTACGGGCAGCCAGCGCTGAAGTCGCTGATGAATGCCGAGATATCAAAGAAGTTGTACAGCGTGTCGCCGTTGTAGTCACCCTCTGGCGCCATCGCCGAGAATGCACTGATGAATGCCGAGACATCGAAGAAGTTCAGCAGGCCATCACCAGTGAAGTCGGGCGCACATGTAGGCACCGATGGATTGGTCAGGTTGACGAACTGCTCACCATCGATCGCGTTGAAATCGAGATCGTTGGTTCCGTCGCCATCGGCATCACGCGGGCCGACATTGTCTGCGGTTGGCAAGCCACCGAGGACCTGGTTCGAGAGGAAATCGAAGCCGCTGTTGGCGATCCAACCTGCGACCAGGATATCCTGGCTGCCGTCCCAACCCAGTTCGTCGAGATCGAAGCACATCTCGATACCGGTGTTGACGCTGGCGGCGCCAGCAGCTGACGAATCAGTCACGCCGGCGACATTCGAGTTGTTGATTGCAACCTGCAGCAGCCCGTCGACCGGGTTGTTGGGATCGAGCTGAGACAGGCGGGGCCCGTAGTTTGCAAACAGGCTACCCAGCGAGCCGTCCTGAAGATCAATGCGAGGCCCCGCGAACGGAATCGTCGGGAAGTCGGCAACATTGCCGCCATCGAATGAGCCGTAGTCCACGATCACACCGAAGAACGAATCGATGAGTGCCCCGTCGGTACGCATGGTCGCCGCGTCGGCGTAGCGTTGGAGTTCACCGGTGCCGCCGTCGACACCCTGGTTGACATCGACCCAGTAGTCCGCTTCGAAACCGCTGTCGAAGGTGATGCCGGACATGTTGTTCAACGCGTTGAACGAGATATCGACATTGTCATCACGGATCACATTCTGACCGCCGGGCTGTGTGTCAAAGAAGAGGGCGAGCTTGTTGTAGTTGCCCTCCATGTTGCCTGCGATGAAGAGCCACAGCTTGTTGTTGGGCTCGTCGATGAAGACACGCATGTTGTCGATCTCTGAACCGTACGCCCAGTCGGCATCGGGTGTGACCGGTGTCGATGCGGACGGGTCGCCGATCACGCCCTCGGTGTTCGAGTTGTCGAAACCGAGTGAAACACCGCCGGCGAGTGCGCCGGCGTTCGCTGCGCCGTAGCCAGCGAGGGTGCCCAGGTTATCGATCGAGCCGTTGATCCCACCAAACCATGCACGGGGAACATTGATGGTTCCGCCGTCCATATCGTCGTCGGTCGCATCGACCGAGAAAACATAGTCCGCGTCGAAGCCCGAATCGAAGGCCAGTCCGGATTGGCCATCAATAATGAAGGCGCCATCGCCCGAGCCGCTGCCGAGCGAGCTGTCACCGCCTGCTCCGGTATCGATGTAAAGATCGAGCCCGTTGCCATTGGTTTCCAGGTTGCCCGCGACGAAGATGTAGAGGTTTGTCCCGTCCTTGGCGACGTAGATGCCGTCGATCTCCGAGCCGCCGCCGTTGGGGCCTTCGCCGTCAACGGTGCCGTCGGTCTCATTGCCGAAGCCGGTGTAGTTGCCCTGGAGGAAGACATTGGCGTACGAGCTGCCCGCGACCCCGCCGTCAAGCGAGCCGTCAACGCTGGCCGCGGTGGTCGGGACCGACGAGAGGTCGATCTCGATATGCTGCGTGGTGGTGTCGAAGGGGGCGTCACCGAAATCCTGGGCGCCGCCGAGGTTGCCAGTGTCCTGAGGCAGGTCGCCGATGATCTGGTTGGACTTGAATGTACGATCGCCCGAGTTCACCCAACCAGCAAGGCGGATGGTTTCGTTCCCGGTCAGGCCCAGCGAGGCGAGCGGGATGCTGATCTCGATACCGGTGCTGACGACTTCGGGGTTGCCGAACTCGCCACCGGTTGAGAGCCCGGCGGTGTTATCGCCAAAGGCAGTTGGGTTGTTCTGCACCCAGACATGGTCGCCATAGAACGAGCCCTCGGTGCCCGGGTCATACACGCCATCGAGTGTTGGTTGTGCCATCGCGGTACCTGCGATGAATGCGAGCAGACTCGCGCTTTGAAGGGTACGGTTATTCATGCTGATCTCCCTTTGGTTGCTCCTCGGCTCGCGCGCGATGCGCGGCCATTTTGTATCTCACTCGCCCCGTGCGTGGGTGTTCTCTACCCATACACATCGTGCGGTGTGATAGGGCAGAATAGCGAAACCCGTTTCGGGGTGCGAGCAAGAACCCAAACGAAAGAGGTTTCGTTGTGTAGAATCGCCATCCTGACGGCTTATTCCAGTTCTCGGACGCGATTCAGAACAACAACATCGCGAATAACGCGAACTCGAACCGGCCAGTTTCGCCCAACCGAGGGGACTTTTCGTTCCATTTCGTGATCCCGAACCCATGCATCGCCCCCCACATCAGCGGAAAGCATGTGCGTCTCGGGTGCGATCGCGAACTCAACGAGCGTTCCTTGATAGGTACGGCGTATCAACAGGGTGTGCTGGCCGCGTGAGCTGAACTCGTATTCTCCGAGACGAAGCACCTCCCCGATGATTGGATCAGATCGAAGCTGAATCAGATCAACAACCGCATCGGCAAACGCGCGATTGCCGGCATCCAACTGCCCCCACGGGATCGGCCGCCGATTGTCCGGGTCATCTGCACCGGGCAGCGCAAACTCATCGCCGTTGTAGACCATGATCGCCCCCGGACTCGCAACCATCGCGGCGATCGCGGCATACGCCCGCATACGCGCGGATTCGCTCACGACCTCATACTCGTAGCCTTCGAACCAACGCGAAGATTCGTTGTCATACCCGCGCCCCCAGCGATTCTGCATCATCGATGCAAGACGCTCGGTGTCATGCGATGTCATCAGATTGTACTGAACCAGATCGACTTCCCGCCCATGATGAAACACACGCTCGAGGCGCGTGGCCGCGACGGACGCGTTATCGATCACATCGTGCCCCCCGATCGCCAGCCAGTCGGCGACCGGGTACGCAAACGGGTAGTTCATCTGGGCATCGAATGCCTCATCGCTGAGCATGTCCTTGGCGTCGCTCCATATCTCAGCGACGATGAGTGCTTCCGGGTTGATCGATTTAACCTGAGCCCGCCAATCACGCCAAAAAACAGGCCCGATCTCGGCAGCAACATCCAATCGCCATCCATCGATCCCGTCGCTGGGATCGCCATCGCCATTGGGATCCATCCAACGCCGTGTGACCGCCATGACATGGGCCTTGGGTCCAGCGGCCAGGTCCTCGCCGACATGTCGAAACTCGGGCAGACTGCCATTCACCCTGCTCCAACCCTGCCAGCCGATGAGCTGGCCTTGGTCGTTGAAGACGGTCTCAAACCAGTCAGCGAACGGCGACGCGTTACCTCTGGCCCGCACATCGTTGAAAGCAAAGTGATCGAGCCCGACATGATTCCAGACACCATCGAGCACCACACGCAGGCCAAGCGACTTGGCTCTCGGGAGGAAGACATCAACAAACCAGCGATCGGCGGCTGTCCATTCCCATGTGTGCTCATCGGCAGGATCCTCCACAGCACCAAGCGCGACATGCCCTGGCCCAGGATCCTCATAATGCCCTGGGTGAGCGAGTGTTGGATCAATATGGCGGTGGTCGCTCGCGTCGTACTTGTGCAACGATCGAGATGTAAAGACCGGGCAGAGGTAGATGCCCGTGAAGCCCGACGCCTGAATCTCCTCCAGCCGTTCGTACACGCCCTGCAGGTCGCCTCCATAACGCCGCGCGTACACGATATTTGGGAGCGCCCCGCCCTGTCGTTCTGGGCGATATCCGAACTGCCTGGGTTCAACCCTCGCCCGATTCCATGCCCGTTCGATCTCTTCGATGCTTGGCTCACCGAAGGGTTTATCCCATCCGAGTGAGGTCAGATCCCATGCATTGGGATTATTCTCTGTGTTCCCATCACGAAATCGCTCAGGAAAGACCTGATACCACACAACACCTTTCGCCCAATCGGGCGTCTGGAACTCCGCAGGCCCATCCTGCCCCAAAACATCGCTCCCAGCCTTTGAATACGGTTTTGGGGTGGTACACGCACTGATGACCGAGAGCGAAAGCAGAGCCAGCATTCCAAGAAATGTTTTTCGTCCACGAAAGTAGATTCGGTTGACATGCACTAGCGTTCTCCATTACCATCGTGTCAATCAATATCGCAATCGGGGGATCGCGACCGTGGTGAAGGTTTCACCGCATTGTCAAGGAACACGCATGAAACGGTATCCACTTTACACGAAGCGCGTTGGCTTCACCCTCATTGAACTCCTGGTCGTCATCGCGATCATCGCTCTCCTTATTGGCATTCTGCTGCCAGCACTCAGCGGTGCCAGAGACTCAGCTCAGAAACTCAAATGCCTGACCCAGGTTCGCGGAATGGGGCAGGCATTCACTTTTTATGCCGATGACTCGAGGGACTGGTACCCGGTCATCCCGGCCCAGCAACCCGATTCGCGGTATCTCGACAATCAGTACACCGCCGGCGGTGTCGCCGGGCTCTTTTCCACATTCCAGATCGGCGACGGCGAGGGCTCCATCAACGACGATGGCACGCCGGGCAGCGTCTCGGGTGACATCGGCTTTGTCGGCACACCCGCTGGCGGTGCAGGTGCCTACAACAACGGCAACAGCACCCCCCTGATGCGTGGCTATCTCGAGACCTTTGAGATCCTGACTTGCCCAACGGACAAGATCGACTACTACTGGAGCCGATACCCAACGCCCACGAACAAGCTGATTGCCGACGCACGCTCCAGCAAGATCCCCGAACCGCCCAAGACCGAGCGGGACATCATCCACTACAACATCAGCTACCTCTATATCGCAGGACTCAAGTCCATCGACCCCTCGATCCAGTTTTCACCACCGCTTTGGGGCGACGAGACGAACACCGGCGATGTCAGCGTGAACGCTTGGTATGGCTGGGACTGGCGTGAAAACCAGCCCGGCGGGGGCAACGAACCCGACCCGGTCAGCGAGTACGGCTTTAATCCCAAGACCGGCTACGCCAAAGATGACAACCACGGCGACGAGGGCGGGAACTTTGTTCGGGCCGACGGC
The DNA here is from genome assembly GCA_043100965.1 of Phycisphaerales bacterium JB052. GTDB lineage: Bacteria > Planctomycetota > Phycisphaerae > Phycisphaerales > UBA1924 > UBA1924. The sequence goes on from JBICHR010000011.1 coordinate 171,178, forward strand.
AGCGCCGCGTTCATCGATACCAACCCGCAGGCCACATTCTTCATGAGCCCCGAAGACATCGAGGACGAAGACCTGCGCACCAGCAGTCTCAGCATCAACCTGATCAACCCAAACCGCAGCAACAAGGTCCAGGTGATCGACTGATCGCCCGGAGTACTGCACCGGCTTCGCCCTTGCAGTACAATGCGTGATGAGTCAGATCCATGTACCCGCATGAGGACGAACGGTGAGCAGGACCGAAACCGCTGATCGGCAAACGCCGCAATCGAACAAGGCCCCGAGCGAACCTCGGGGCTCCTTTCTCGGACGACTCTTTTCGCACCAGGAGTCCGGGCTTGTTATCGTGATCATCCTGATGATGAGCGTGCTCACGGTCTACGGGCATTTCAACCCGAGTTCTGGCAAACGAAAGATCGAACTAACACCCGATGCGCGCATTGAACTGCTCGACGCGCAGAACAATGTGCACGAGGTCGGTTCCATTGCCAAACGGAACATCGCTCAATATCGTGTGACTCAAGGCGATGAAGTCAGAGATTACCCCGCATCGGGGATCGACCGCTTCGACGCCACGACCAACACGCTCTACGAGATCGACAAGCAGAACCGCTTCCTCAAGAAGAGCAACATCTCACTGGTCCTCAAGGACGCAAGCTTCTTCGCGATTATGGCCGTCGGGATGACCGGTGTCATTATCCTCGCTGGCATCGACCTCTCGGTCGGCTCCATCTACGCCTTCTCGGCGATCGTCGGCGCGATGGCCCTCAGCGCCCTCCCCGAGAGCGCTGGTTGGTACATCTCCCTCCCCGTGGGGCTGCTCACATGCATGACGGTCGGTACGCTCTGCGGCCTGGCCAACGGCTCGATGAGCGTGGGACTTGGAGTCCACCCGTTCGTCATCACGCTCGGGATGATGGCCGTCCTCCGTGGGCTCACCATCGTGATCCCCCAGCAGATATTCAACGAGCAGTCAATCGGCGGCTTCCCCGACAGCATCATGACAGGCACGATCAAAGCCGAAATTTTCGGCGTTCACCCTGTCCCGGTGTTCGTGATGATTCTCGTCGCGATCATCGGCTGGTTCGTGCTCTCACGAACCGTGTTCGGTCGACGCATCTACGCCATCGGGGGCAATGAGACCGCCGCCAAGTACGCGGGCATCCCCGTCGGCAGGGTCAAGATCCTCGTTTACACCATCACCGGTACGCTCTGCGGCCTCAGCGCCTGCCTCTACCTGGGCTACTTCGGCGCAGGCGAGACCAACGCGGGCAACGCCTACGAGTTGCAGGTCATCGCGGCGACCGTCATCGGCGGCGCTTCGCTCATGGGCGGACGCGGCACGGCCATCGGCGCGGTGCTCGGGGCCATCATTATCCAGCTCATCAACAACGCGATGGTCATCTTTGAGATCGACCAGAGTTACAATCAGATCGTCATGGGCGCGGCCATCATCATCGCCGTCGTCATCGATCAGACCAAACAACGAGTCCAAGCCCGCAGAGGCTAAACACCACAGGAGCTTCACCATGACCACCAGACGCGCATGGCTCATCACTTCCGCATCAATCTCTATCAGCGCCATGCTCCTCAGCGCCTGTTCCCAGAGCGGCAACGAGGGTGAGACAAGCTCAAGCGACGCCGCTCCGGCAGCCGCTGACACCGTTTACCGCATCGGCGTCATCGCCAAGAGCAACAGTAACCCGCCGTTCCAGGCCGCCAAGAAGGGCGCCATCGACGCCGCCGCTCGCCTCAGCGATGAGATGGACGGCGTGCAGGTCGAGATCCTCTGGCAGACACCGCCCCAGGAAGATGCGCAGGTTCAGGCCCAGTATGTCGAGCAGCTTGTTGCCTCGGGCGTGGACGGCATCGCCATCTCATGCACCGACGCCAACCTGCTCACCGGTGCCCTGAAGGCCGCGGTTGAGAATGGCGTGGTCATCGTGACCTTCGACTCCGACGCGCCCGAATCAGGCCGCATGGCGTACTACGGCGTGGATGACAAGGAAGCCGGCAAGGAAGTCATGCGTCAGCTCGCCGATCAGATGGGCGGCAGCGGCAAGGTCGCGGTGCTGACCGGCAACCCCGCTGCATCAAACCTGCAGAAGCGTGTCGACGGCGTGCTCGAGCAAGCTGCCGAGTACGAGGGCATCACCGATGCAACCGTCTACTCCTTCATGCCCGAGACCGCAACCGAGGCCGCGGCCAAAATGCAGCAGGTCCAAAGCGCCAACCCCGACATCACCGGCTGGGCTCTCGTCGGCGGCTGGCCGCTCTACACCGACAACGCGCTCGACGGTATCTACGAGAATGCCAAGGTTGTCTCGATGGACCCACTCCCACTCCCGCTTGAGTACGTCAAGAAGGGGCAGGTGCAGGTGCTCGTCGGCCAGCCCTACTACGGCTGGGGCGAGAAATCAGTCGAGATGATCATCGATAAGCTCGAGTACAACCGTACGCCCGAGAGCGAAATGATCTTCGCAGACTTCGACATCGTGACCGAAGAGAATGTCGAAGAGTACGGCGAGAACTGGAAGACTTGGCTCGGTGAGGGATAACCCGGACCAATCCAAACCGGTCCTGACCGCGACCGGGATCAGCAAAGCGTTCGGGATCACCCAAGCGCTCAGCGATGTCAGTGTGTCGTTCCTCCCGGGCGAAGTCCACGCACTGATGGGAGAGAATGGCGCGGGCAAGTCCACGCTGGGCAAGGTCATCGCCGGGCTGCACAAGCAGGATACCGGGACGGTGACGCTCGAGGACCGACAGCTGATCCCTGGGTCGCTCGACGACGCGTTCGCCGCGGGTGTACGCATCGTGCATCAGGAGCTGGCCCAGTGCCCGAACCTGTCGATCGCCGAGAACCTCTGCCTGCACGACATCCCCAAGAAGGGCTTCTCGGTCGACTTTGATGAGATGCGACACAGGGCCGAGTCGCTGGTCCACCAGTTGGACCCGAACATCGATGTCACCCAGCCGCTGGGCCGCCTGTCACCCGGGCGTCGCCAGATCTGCCAGATCGCCGCATCGCTCGACAAGGATGAGCACGACAATAACGCTGCCAAGGTCATCGTGTTCGACGAGCCCACCTCCTCGCTCTCGCTGACCGAAGCCAGCACGCTGATGGACATCACCCGCGACCTCGCCGCCCGCGGGCTCACGATCATCTATGTATCGCATCGCATGAGCGAGATCTTCACCTGCTGCGACCGGGTTACGGTCTTGCGCGACGGCAAGTATGTGGCGACCAGTGTCGTCAAAGACATCGATGAGCCCACCCTCGTCGAGCAGATGATCGGACGACGCATCAGCACGCCCGGCTCCAAGCACGAGGCTTCGAGTGAGGGGGGCGAAGCCGACGCGATCGAATCGCTTGTTGGCCAGAGCAATAGCCAAGAGCCCCACTACGACCAACCGCCGCGTCTGATCCTCAGCGATGTCTGTTCACCGGGCAAACTCCACAACATCACGCTCAAACTCTACCCGGGCGAGATCCTCGGTGTTGGCGGGCTCGTGGGCGCAGGACGCTCGGAGCTCTTCGACGCGATCTTCGGCATCGACAAACGCGTCACCGGCTCGATCAATGTCGACGGTGATGAAATCGCCGGCAAGGGCACCAAGGCCGCAATCGAGGCGGGCGTCGGGCTGGGCTATGTCCCCGAGGACCGACGCAATCAGGGGCTTTTCTTCAACCTCGGCATCGATGAGAACATCCTCGCACCGATCATGCCCGACATCTGTGGCTCGTTCGGCATGCGAAGACTCGAAGACGAGCTTGCACGCGTGCAGTCACGCGTCGATAAGTTCCAGATCAAAACCGCCTCGCTGCGTGAAACCCGCCCCAATGAACTTTCAGGCGGCAACCAGCAAAAGCTCCTCATCGCTCGCTGGATGAGCGAACGCACCAAGGTCCTGCTCCTCGACGAGCCCACTCGCGGCATCGATGTGGGCACCAAAACCGAGATCTACAAGCTCATAAACGAAGCTGCTGACCAAGGCCTCGCCATCCTGCTCGTATCCTCAGAAATGCCTGAACTGCTCGCCCTGAGCGACCGCATCCTCGTCATGGGCGAGGGCGTGATCAAGGGTGAGCTACGCGGCGAACAGATGACGCAGACAAACATCCTGACGCTCGCGACCGATGAGCAGAACGCTGTCCAAAAGAATCCCGCGAGTGCCTAAGCACCTGCGGGCGATTCAATCCAGTACTCAACCGTTATTTGATCACGCGAACCCTGACCGTGCGGTCCGGTGATTGCATCTTGCCCTGCTGATCAACAACATCGACCTGTACCTTGTTGCCGTTGCGTGTCGCCTTGAAGGTCGTGAGCAGGTACTCGCCAAGCATGTACTCCATACCCTCGCCCGCATCCTCGTAGAGGGTGCCGGTCGCCTCGCCATTGGCGTCCAGGTGCACGAGCAGGGTGATCTCGTCCCGCTGATCGGGGCGGTCGCCGAAGTATTGGGTCACGGGTGCGGTCACGATGATTGAACCGGGCTTGATGTACAGATCGGGCAGGTCGCTGTCCTTGGAGTCACGCCCGCCGTCGAAGCTCTCGAAGTCGAACTTGGCCCAGGCAACCCCATCGATGGGCTGTGGCAGGACCGAGACACGATCGGCCTCGGGTGTGGCCTTGGCCACTACCAACAGCGAATCACCCAGCAGGAACGAGTCATCCTCACTCCGCAGTGCAGGGTCGGCCGGGTCGGCAAAGAAGGTCGGCATCGCGATGGGTGTGCCGTTGGTCGCCGACTCGTGGAACAGGGTGTAGATGTACGGCAGCAGTCGGTATCGACGCTCAAGCGCCCGTCGGCAAGTCGCTTCAACCTCCGGTGTGAAAGACCACGGCTCTTTGTCAATGTTGCCCTTGGCGGTATGCCCACGAGCGAAGGGGAACAAGGTGCCGAAACCCATCCAACGCGCGAACAGTTCGCCGTCGCCGTTGTAGGCAAATCCACCAATATCGGGCCCCGCGAAGGGCTGCCCTGAGAGTCCGAGATTGACCGTCATGGGGATCGACATATCCAGGTGTTCCCATGTCGCCGAGTTATCGCCGGTCCATGTCGCGCCGTAGCGGTGACCACCAAGGTAGTTGGCTCGAGAGAGCACGAAGGGTCGTTTGTCCGGGTTCGCATCCATAACACCCTCTCGGGTGGCGCGGATCATCTGCATGCCGTAGACATTGTGATAGCGCCCGTGATTCCCCTCGCCGCCCAACTCCGGGTCGGCATGATGGATGTTGTCCTCGGGCATGGTCTTGGACTCAACATTGAACACCGCGGGCTCGTTCATGTCGTTCCACACGCCGTCGATGCCGTAGCTCATGAAGTCCTCATAGAGCCCGGCCCACCACTCCCGGACTTCTTTATTCAGGTAATCAGGGAAGACACACACGCCGGGCCAGACCTCCCCGGTGAAGGTGTTGCCCTGAGCGTTCTGGACCCAGACATCGTGCTCGGTGCCCGAGTCGTAAACGAAGTAGCCATCTTCCTTCTTGACGCCCGGATCGATCATCCAGACATTGCTGAATCCGATGGAGTCGAGGTAGTTGTTAAGCCCCTTGGGGTCGGGGAACTGCTTGTCGTCGAAGGTGAAGACGCGGTAGCCGTCCATGTAATCGATGTCCATCCAGATGACATCGGCGGGCAGCTTCTTGGCCCGGAAGGTCTCAGCAACCTCTCGCACGCGTGAATCAGGGTTGTACGAGTACCGGCACTGGTGGTACCCGACCGCCCAGCGTGGGGGCATCGCGATGGTGCCGGTCAGTTCAGCAAGACCCCGCATCACCGCCTGAGGCGATTCACGATCCACGACGATCACCGGGAACTGGTACGCGACCCCCCGGAAGGTGATGCCACCACGCAGATCGATCTCGCACCGTTCGGTGGTGTCGGCGAGGACGCCGAACGCACTGCCGTCTGCACGCACAGCCAAAACCCACGGCTGCGAGGTATAGAGATTTGTTGCGTCAAGCCCGTAGCCAAAGGCGTCGAGGTTCCAGGTCTCCGTCACGAACCCATTGCGGAGCAGCGGCCCCGCAACCTGACCGGTGCCGTAGAGACTGGTGCCATCTTCGATGCTGATCGATGCAACGAACCGCCCGTCTTCGTTCTGGCTGAACTCTGGCGCCAACGAGTGGTCCGTGGCGTTGATGTCACCGATTGATTCAAACTGGCTTACCATCGCGATAGATGGGCGACGCTCAACCCGTGCCTGATGCGAGGCATCAAACCGGACGATGCCCTCGCCGATGACTTCTGCGACCTGCGCATGCGTCACAGTTGGTACGGCACAAACAATGGTTGTGCAGATCAGGATTGGGCTGATGGTCTTGAGCATCGGGCTCTCCAGGGCATTGAGGCGGTCGAGACCTCGAACAGATGTGTACGAAAGTGCATTGGCCTAGTTACTGGACTCTACCAGAATTACACCCCAAAAGAGGCGATAATCCATCGGAATCCCACGAAAGCGTGTTCATATTTCACGCGGATTCGGCGATAATGGTAGCACCGAACCGGTATGAACTGTGCACCTTCCCCCCAGCCAACAGACTGACTGGAATCTACCAATGAACACCATGCTCCATGTATTACCACTGCGTCCCGCCCTGATCGCCTGCTCCACCCTGATCGGTCTGGCGGGTGGCGCCGCCCAAGGACAGACCTCCCAGAACTACCTGCAATGGTTTGAGACCGAGTGGGACGACATCGAGCGACGCGTCCCCGACTTCTTCCTCGCGGGCTACGACGCGGTCTGGCTCCCACCGGTCTCCGTCTCATCATTCCACAGTCCGGGCTACGACCCGTTTAACCGCTTTGACCTCGGGCAGCCCCCGCTGCTGAGCTTCTCCTCATCCCGTGCCCGCACATCCTACGGCACCGAGGCCACCTTCAAGGCCATGGTCGACGAACTGCACATCGCAAATGGCGAAGTCTACATCGACGCGATCTTCAACCACAACGGTGGTCGCACCGAGTCCGACGCCTTCCTGGCCCAGGGCGGCTACCCGGGATTCTGGATCCCCCGTGAGGACCCACCACGCGACAAGCAGCCCACCGATGACTGGGGCGACTTCCACAATGGCGTGGCTTCGGGATACCTCCAGTCTGAAGATCCGGGCGGGGCCCGCTATGACTTGCACGATGGTGATCTCGTCGCGCTCGTGGACATCGCCCAAGAGAGCAACAACACCTTTATCAGGCAGCCCGTCGAAGAAGGAAACCCGCTCAACATCCCCGCGGGCACCATCTGGAACAAGCCCGACCCGAACAACGCACGCTTCTACCCGGATCAGGTCCTCTCCCCAACCATCGTGAGCAACCCCGGCACCTCAAGAAACCCAGGCGCAACCAGCTTTACACGCTACCCATACAACACCAGCAACCCGATGGCCGGTGATCCCGTCGCAGACAATGGCACCGGGATGCTTATGCGCTGGGCACAATGGATGGTCGAGGTTCAGGGCGTCGATGGCTTCCGACTCGATGCCCACAAGCATGTGCCCTCCTGGTTCTGGGATGGTTTCTTCGACAGCGCGGTCCACAAGACGCGCACCTCCCCCGCAACCGGCAACAAGGTCAACCCGTTCAGCTTCGGTGAGAATGTCACGGGCAACTTCGACATCCTCAACAACCAGATCCGCAAAGACTCGTTCGCGAATCGCGACGCCCTCGACCTGCAGGGCGCCGCCCGATTGCGTGACCTGCTCAACGCGGGTGGCTTTGGATCGTGGGCGAACATCAACGCCAGCGCCGATTCGGGGCACCTCGACTTTGCAGACGATGGGCTGATCAACGGCTCGATGGGTGTCAACCATGTCTTCTCCCACGACAACGGGACCGTCGGCACCGGCTCATCGATGCCCCCGCTGCCCACCGCCCGTCAGCAGGGCTACCCAATGCTCGCCTACACGCTGATGCGCCCCGGGCGTGCCATCGTTTACCACAACGGACGACAGATCCCCCGAACCGGCGGGTTTTACCCGCGTGAGGGCAACCCATCAGCGCTGGGCTGGGATCCCGCAACGCAAACGATCGACGAGACAATCACCACCCTGATGCATCTCCGCAACCAGGTCGGCTACGGGCAATACTTCCAACTCAACAGCAACATCAGCGATGTGCTCGTCTACGAGCGTGCGTTCAACAACCAGGCAAACTGCCTCGTCGCGGTCAACGATCGCTTCGATTCAGGCACCCTGAATGTCACGGTCAGCACCTCGTACCCACAGGGGACACGACTGCACGAGATGACAGGCAACGCCGCCGACCCGGTCATCGACCCGAGCGACGCGATCCCCGAAACCATTGTGGTCGGCGCTGGCGGATCGGTCACGCTGACCGTGCCCAACAACACAACCAATTCCTCCGAGCATGGCAAGGGCTACCTCATCTACGCCGAATCACTCCCGCAAGCCGAGGTCACCTTCATCGGTGCCGATGGCGCCATCGATCCCGATCCGGCCAGTTTCCCCGATTTCATCCAGCGCCTCAGCACCGCCACGGTGATTACAGACGATTCGTTCGAGATCCGGCTCGAAACGACCGCCGGCGACCCGCTCGACCCGAACACCGATGACAACGCCCTCTTCGCGTTCGACCAGCGCAACAAGGACTACAACGGCAACGGGTCGCCCGACATCCCGACGACCTCATCCGTCATCGGCGGCTACGAGGAGTTCACCACCCTCAAGTCCCCGCTCTACGACTCGGGCAACTCGTTCGGACTCTACCGCCAGGAAATCGACGCGACCCAGATGAGCGAGGGCTTCCACTACCTCAGCGTGATCGCCTTCCGCCACCGCCCCTCGGGCACGACCCCGATATTCCGGGAAGTCCGCAAGGTGGTCTACATCGACCGAGAGCCGCCGGCGATTGAACTGGAGCAGGCCGGGCTCGTGACCGACGACGACCGCCCCGAGTTCGTCGTTAACGCCCTCGACCGCACGACCCGCTCGGTGTACATGTTCCTGAATCTCGATGCCGGCGAGGACCCGCTGAGCATGCTCACCACGCTCAACCAGGCCACGCCCTACGACCGCTTCACCTACACCAAGAGCTTCGACAGCGTTCTCCAACCCGGTGCCAATACCGTGACGATCGTGGCTGTCGAAGATTCGGGCAATACCAACATCCTCACCGAGACGGTCACCCTTGGCTCCGCGTGCCCAGCTGATTTCACCAACGACGGGATGCTGAACTTCTTCGATGTCAGCGCCTTCCTCAGCGCCTTCTCGGCTCAGGCATCCAGTGCCGATCTCAATGGCGACGGGCAGTACAACTTCTTCGATGTCAGCGCCTTCCTGAGTGCCTTCAGCGCCGGCTGCCCCTGATCGAATCGGTCAGATATATGCATGAAAACACCCCGCCATACACGGGGTGTTTTTCTTGACTGGATGATCCAGCTTGATGCTTAGTAGACGCCCTCGTCGCCGCCGGTGATCTGCTCGGGCTTGGTCTTGATGAGCCCAAACCAGATGAGATAAAAGAGCGGGATGCCAAAGCCAAACAGGATCAGGACCACGAGCCCGATCAGCTCCCCGGCTGCGGCGGCCGGGTTCTGGGCCGGGTCGAAGCCCTGCGCCATCTCGCTGTTGGGGAACTCTTTGGCCCACTGTGCGTTCAGCTCGTTCTTGTGCATCTGATTCATGTAGGACCAGAGCGACATCGGGATCGCGGCCAGCCCGTAGATCAGGTGCATCACCCGTGTCACGGGGCGATGTGAAACGCAGGCGATGCCCGCAAAGAGCAGCAGCAGCGCAAACAGGAAACCCAGCCCTGCGATCGCGTAATCAGCCGGCTTGGAGACAAGCCCGTACGGGACGGGCTCCCCTTCCTGCAGCCCCATGGACATCAGCGAACTGGCGAATGGGAGAAACAGCAGGCCGATCCCACCACAGGCCAGGCCGATGGATGCCCAAACAATGGAGATGATCCCGATGACCTTGGGCCACCTGGGACGCAGAACCACCTCGGCGGTCTCCCATTGCTCAACTTCAACCGTTTCTTGTTCGTATTCCTGCTCGTTCATGGCGTACCCCCAGTGCGTGTGTATTGGGAGTATACCAGAGCGATTTACACCCGCTGAAGGAAACGGATGTCGTTTTCAAAGAGCATACGGATATCGGGGATCCCGTACTTGCCCATGGCGATGCGTTCGATGCCGAAGCCAAAGGCGAATCCGGTGTACTCTTCGGGATTGATCCCGCAGGCCCGGAGGACATTGGGGTCGACCATGCCGCAGCCGCCCAGCTCAATCCAGCTCGGGTCGGTGCCGGGCTTCAGCGCGATCATCATGTCGAACTCAGCGCTGGGCTCGGTGAAAGGGAAGAAGCTGGGTCGAAGACGCACATCGGCATCCTCGCCGAAGTACGCCCGGGCGAACTGGAGCAGGGTACTCATCAGGTCGCTCATCGAGACCCCCTTATCGATGTAGAGCCCCTCGATCTGGTGGAACATGAAGCTGTGCGTCGCGTCGACCGTATCGGGGCGGTACACACGCCCGGGTGAGACGATCTTGATCGGTGGTCCCGAATCCTCCGCGACGGCCTTCTCCATGGTCCTGATCTGAACCGTCGAGGTCTGGCTCCGCAGCATGCGCGGCGTATCGACCTCATTTGGGTCATCGACATAGAAGTTGTCGATCGGATCGCGAGCCGGGTGGGCGTCAGGGATGTTGAGCTTGACGAAGTTGTGCTCGTCGTCCTCAAGCTCCGGGCCCTGGGCGACCTCGAAGCCCAGGCGGGCAAAGATCTCGACCAGTTCACCACGCACGCGGGTGATGATGTGCTCCTTGCCTACGCTTTGGGTGTCGATCACCCCGGGCTCGGTCAGATCCAACGCGGGGCCGGTCGAAGCGGAGCCGCTCCCCGAACCAAGCTCGGACTGCTTGGATTTGAACCCGGTCTCAAGCAAAGTCTTCACCTCATTGAGTCGTTTGCCAACCTCGGCCTTCTGCTCCTTAGGCACATCCTTCATCATGGGCATCACACCCCGGATCTTGCCTTTGGTCCCGATGTATTCGATGCGCCACGCCTCGAGCGCGTCGGCATCACCGACCCGTGTCAGCGCATCGAGTGCGTTGGTTTCGATCTCGTTCAGTGCGTCAAGCATGCTCATGGTCGATCGTAGTCTCGAAATGCACGATTCGTGCGATGGGGCTGGTCAAGAAAAAACCCCGCTCGGTTGAGCGGGGTCGTGGTATCAGATCATCGCGGTGATCACTCGTCGCCCTTGGCTTCTTCGCCGGCATCTGCGCCTGCGTCTTCAGTTGCCGCGGGGGCTTCCTGCTTGACGGTCTCCTTGCGGAGCTTGGCAGCAAATGCGGTGCGCTTGTCGGCCTGACGACGACGACCCGATGGGTGCCCGCCGATCTCGGGGCCTTCTTCGTTGCCGACGAACTGGATCACGCAGATCTCGGCCGCGTCGCCCAGACGGTGACGCCCGAGCTTGACGATGCGGGTGTAACCACCGGCACGGTCTTCGAAGCGTGGTGCGACATTCTCGAAGATGTGACGCACGAGCTTGGGTGCTTTACGCAGCTCACCGTAGCGGTTGCGCTCGATCTCCTCGATATCGGGGATATCGAAGAAGCCCTCGACGAAGTCGCGCTGTTCTTCAACAGACTCACGCTCCTCGTCGGTCGCGTTCTTGGCGATGTACGACCAGGCGAACGCGTTGCGATCACGCCCGAGCATCGAGACAACCTGGCGACGGGAGTGCAGATCACCCCGCTTGGCCTTGGTCACGATCTTCTCCACGAACGGCTGCAGGGCCTTGGCCTTGGGCACGGTCGTGGTGATCTGGCCGTGCTCAAAGAGACTGGCCGCCATGTTGCGCAGCATCGCCTGACGATGAGCCGCGGTTCTTCCCAACTTAAAGCCGGCTTTTCTGTGACGCATGGCTTTATCCCTTCGATTCTGACGCGATCACCGCGTCGCTATTCATACCGGGCAGAGCGTGCCCGTCGCTTCTTCAGTTCACACCCGCGGCGTTGTAACCCTCGGGCAGTTCCATACCAAGATCGAGCTCGATGTCGAGCAGCTTCCGCTTGACCTCACGCAGCGAAGTCCGGCCGAACGAACGCAGCTTGAGCAGTTCCTGCTCGGTCTTGGTGACCAGTTGGGCAACCGTGTCGATCCGTGCTGATTCGAGGCAGTTGCTCGCACGCACCGAAAGATCGAGCTGTTCGATCGGCATGTTCAGCTTGCGGATCAGTTCCTCGTCGACACCCGCAGCTGCGGCCGCGTTTTCTGAGACCCGCTCTTCACCCAGATCAAAGTATTGGATGAAGGGGTTGAGGTGCTTACGAAGGATCTTGGCGGCCTCGACCATGGCCATCTCTGGGTTGGTCGTGCCGTCGGTCCAGATCTCGATCGTGAGCTTGTCGTAGTTGGTCTTCATACCGACGCGGGTATCTTCAACCGAGTAACGCACTCGCTGCACGGGCGAGTAGATCGCGTCGACCGGGATCAGCCCGATCTCCTGTTCGTCGTTGCGGCCGTACTGCTCGGAAGCGGGGACATAGCCGCGCCCCTTGCCGACATGGATCTCCATCTCGAATGGGATTTCTTCGGTCAGCGTGGCGATGACCAGATCCTTGTTGACGATGGTGACATTGGTGTCGGCCTCGATGAGGTCGGCGGTCACCTCGCCCGGGCCCTGAGCCGCGAGCTTCATCACGCGTGGCTCGTCGCCCTCGAGCTTGACGATGAGGTTCTTGATGTTGAGAACAATGTCGGTGGTATCTTCCAGCACGCCGGGCATGCTGGTGAACTCGTGATCGACACCCTTGATCTTGATGGCCGTGACCGAAGCACCCTCGAGCGACGAGAGCAGGATCCGCCGCAGCGAGTTGCCGACGGTCGTACCCATGCCGCGTTCGAACGGCTCCACGGTAAAGCGACCGAAGGTGTCTGCGGTGAACTTGGGGTCAGCGACGACCTTGGACGGCAGTTCTAATCCACGCCAGCGTACACGCATGTCGTTGATCTCCTCAGCAAGTGGTGGTTCTCTTGAACCGACTCAACGCTCGATCTTGGCTCACAGGTCCGACACGCTTGCTGCCCGCGTCGTCCTTTCTTTCCATGCCGAGCACGAAAAACACCCATGCGTCTTTCAACGCGTGGGTGTGAATGATTCAGATTAGACGCGACGCTTCTTGGGCGGGCGGCAGCCGTTGTGCGGGACCGGGGTGTGGTCCTCGATGGCGGTCACGCGGAGCCCGGTCGAAGCAAGGCCCGAGACAGCGTTCTCACGACCGGCGCCTGCGCCGGTGATCTTGACCTCGATCTCGTTCATCCCCATCTTGCGGACCTTCTGGCCGCACTGCTCACCCGCACGAGTCGCAGCGAAAGGCGTCGACTTGCGAGCGCCCTTGAAGCCGATGGTGCCGGCCGAGTCCCAAGCGAGAGTTTCGCCGTTGGTGTCGGTGACGGTGATGATGGTGTTGTTGTGGGTGGCCTTGATGTGGGCCACGCCGCGAACGACGCCCTTGCGAACTTTCTTTGTCTTCTTCGCCATTGAATCTCGCTCCTGGCGGCTCCACCTCCCACTGCGACCTGCAGCGGGCTGGAACCTTGCGATGTGTGAGTCTTGGTTGCCGTGTATGCCTGAAGACGATCAGGCAAACACTGATTAGCCCTTCACGCCCTTCTTGCCTGCCACGGTCTTCTTGCGACCCTTCCGGGTGCGAGCGTTGCAGCGAGTGCGCTGGCCACGGGTGGGCAGACCGGCACGATGGCGGTCACCACGGTACGAGCGGATCTCACGCAGACGCTGGATGTTCTGCTGCACCTGACGACGCAGGGCACCCTCAACGAGGAAGCCGTTGTCGATGATGGTGTTGAGCTGCGAGACATCGGTTTCTGAGAGCTCGTTCGCACGAGTGTCAGGGTTGATGTTTGCCTCAGCAAGAATGTCCGCTGCGTACTTGGGGCCAACCCCATGAATGTACTGCAGTGAGTAGTAGATCTTCTTGCGCTCTGGGATGTCGACACCTGCAATACGGGGCACTGCTTCGCTCCTGTCACCGGCTCACGCCGGAAAGACCATGCATGCGTTCAACGCACGCTCGTATGTTCGTTCTCACCGACCCGAATCTCAGCCCTGACGCTGCTTGAAACGGGGGTTCTTCTTATTGATCACGTAGACCTTGCCCTTGCGGCGCACGATCTGACAGTCCTTGGACCGACGCTTGACACTCGACTGAACCTTCATGACTGTTCTCCTGTCGCACCTGCGACACGCTCGACCGAGTAATCCCGGCAGTCCTGACTCAAATCACCGCTTCCCCAGAAGGGAAAGCCGGGCGAAGACTATAGGCCCGCGACCCGAAAATATCTTGTCTCCATCTGCTCCAAAGTCTCCGGAGCAGCGAATTTTCATCCACAAGGCGTCCAAACCGCCCCCAAACACAGGGATCGGATCAGTTGTCCGCCGAGTTGCCAAGGAACCCCTCGTAGTTCCGCATCAGCAGGTTTGCTTCGACCCGCTGTAGGAAGTCCAGGGCCACCGACACCACAATCAGGAGCCCCGTGCCACCCAGGAACTGGGCGACAGCGAAATCGATCCCCAGCTTCGAGCTGGCCACCATCGGGAGCACCGCGATCACCGACAGGAATGCCGCACCCACATAGGTGATTCGTTCCATCACCGCTTCGAGATATTCAGCCGTCCTCGGCCCTGGGCGGAGCCCGGGGATGAATGACCCGTGATCACGGAGCTGCTTGCTCATTTCCTCAGGGTTGAACTGGACGGTGATCCAGAAGTAGCTGAAGAAGTAGACCATGATGATGTAGAGCACCAGGTAGGGGAACTCACCCGTCTGGAAGTTGGTGTTGAGCCAGTTGATGGTGTCGAAGTACATCCCCTGGTTGTTGCCTGCCCCCTGAGCCATATCGACCAGGTAGCTGAACACCACGCTGGGGAAGATCATCAGCGAGCTGGCGAAGATGATGGGCATCACGCCGCCGTGGTTCACACGCAGGGGCAGGTAGCTCTTCTGCCCGCCAAAGACACGCTTGCCGCGTGAGTGCTTCGCTTGCTGCACGGGGATGCGCCTTTGGGCGACCGTCAGCAAGACCGATCCGGCGACAACCATCACAAAGAGGGAAACGAGGACAATGAGTCCCATCCATCCCATCTTGTTGGGGTCGCTGGGATCGAAGCCCGTGTAGAGGCTGATCATGGCGTTGGGCATCCCGGTCAGAATACCCGCCATGATGATCAGCGAGACACCGTTACCGATGCCGAAGCGGTCGATCTGTTCACCGAGCCACATCAGGAAGATGGTACCGGCGGTCAACGCCGTGATGGCCATGACCCACCAGAGCGGGTTGGTCGCCCACTGCTGATAGACAAGACCGGATTTGGTGATGAATGAAAGCCAGCCCACCGCCTGTACGATACAGAGCCCCACCGTTGCGTAACGGGTCCACTCCTGGATCTTGGCAAAGCCGGTCGGGCCCTCGTCTTTGAGCTTCTTGAGCTGTGGCGATACAGACTGGAAGAGTTGGAAGATAATCGCGGCCGTGATGTAAGGCATGATGCCCAAGCCAAAGATCGTCGACTGGCCGAAAGAACCACCCGAGAAGATCGCGACATACTGCATGACCTTGCCCGCGGCACCCCCCTGGGCCTGCTGGGCCTGGAAGAACTGCGTCAGGGCGCTCTGGTCGACACCGGGCACGGGGATCCAGAACCCGATGCGATAGACCGCGAGCATACCGATGGTGAACAGGATTTTATTCCTGAGCTCATCGATCCGGAACACATTGATGATGGTCTTGATCAGCATGCTGTCTTGACTCCGGTTCGTCGTGTCGATCTTGGTCCTGGCATCATCAGGCGATCTGTATCATGGAAAACGCCGTGACCGATACCTTGCTGGGATCGTAGGCCCCGCCTGCAAGCGATCGGTCACGGCGTCGAGATTCACATTGCATACATGCTCACTCAGGGCGGACTCGTGCCCGGACCCGCTCAGCTCTTCTTGAGCACCTCACCGCGTGCGAATGCCTCGGAGCGCTTTCTGTGCCACTCCTGGTTCTTCAGCTTCTTGGTCAGGTTCTTGGGGGTGCGGTCGTCTGAGTTACGATCGATACCACGCACCTTGTCGCGACGGGTACCGGTCTCGTTGACACTGCCACCCGCATCGGTGATGAGCTTGCGTGCCGAGTCGGTGACGCGGTTGGCGGTCACATCGAGCTTGACGCCGAGCTTCTCGTTGCCCTCGCCCAGGCCGCCCAGGATCTTGAGGTCACGCGAAGTATCACGCACGAGGCCTGCCTTGATCAGGGCTTCCTGGTTCACTTCGCCACCGTTCTTGAACGCCTCATGCGAAGCAATAGCCCCGAGGTTGACGATCCAGAACTGGGTCTTGAACTTCGAGTTTGTGAACCCGAACTTGGGCATGCGACGGAAGAATGGCATCTGGCCACCCTCAAACTGGTAAAGGGTTGAGTGGCCACGACGCGCACCGGCACCCTTCTGACCACGCCCTGAGGTCTTGCCGTTGCCTGAGCCAACGCCTCGACCGATGCGCTTGCGCTGCTTGTACTTGCCCGCCATCGCGGTAACTTCATGGATCATCATGGCCGGTTACTCCGGTGAAAGTGTGCTTCAGTGATTGATCAGCTCTCGCTCGACGGCTTGTCGGCAGAGCCCTCAGTTGGCGCGGGTGCATCAGCTGGAGCTGGTGCCGCTGCGGATGCTGGTGCTCCACGATCGCCGCCGCGTCCACCGCCACGACCGCCGCGTCCACCGCGACCGCCACGACCACCGCGTCCGCCGCGGTCCTGACCGACGGTGTTGACCGGTGCGGCCATCTTCTCGGTGTTCTCGTTGACGACGGGCATGAACTTGCTGCCACGCTCGATTCGCTCTTCAATATCTGAGGTGGTGATCTCGACACCACGCAGCTCGGCGATCTGTTCGCGTGTGCGGAGCCTGCTGAGCCCGTCGAGGCACGCCTTGACGGTATTGAGCTTGCTCGTCGAACCGGTGCATTTGGTCAGGCAGTCTGAGATACCTGCGATCTCCATGACCGCACGAACCGTGCCGCCTGCAACAACACCGGTACCGGGCGAAGCGGGCATGAGTCGAACCTTGCTCGCACAGGCGCTGCCCTCGATCTCATGGGGCAGGGTGGTGCCGGCCATGGGAACATTGATGAGCGACTGACGAGCATGCTTCTGGGCCTTCTCGATCGCGGTCGGGACTTCGGGCGACTTGGCGTAGCCGTAGCCGACCTTACCGCGTCGGTCACCGACAACGACCAGGGCGCCGAAGCTGAAGCGGCGGCCACCCTTAACCGTCGCGGCCGTGCGGTAGATACCGACGGTATGCGACTCGAGATTCGTGCTTTCGTCGAGGATTTCAGCCATAGTTGCTGTCTCTTTCAGATTCGTTCGGTTAGAACTTCAGACCGCCGTCGCGGGCCGCGTCGGCGAAGGCCTTGACACGGCCGTGATACTTGAAACCACCGCGATCGAACACCACATCGGTGATCCCCGCGTCTTTCGCACGCTCTGCGAGCAGCGAACCGGCAGACTTAGCCGCATCGCAGTTGCCCGAGGAGCCCTCAATCTTCACGCCCTTGTCGCGTGTCGAAGCGCTGATGAGCGTCTTGCCCGCCAGATCATCGATGACCTGGGCGTAGACGTGGTTCAGCGAACGGTAGACCGCAAGGCGGGGACGCTCGGGTGTACCCGAAACACGCTTACGAATGCCTGTACGACGACGGGATCGGCGAGCGTCTTTTAGCTTGTTCTTGTTCATCTCATTGACCTCGTTCGAGCTGGGGTTTTCCCCGCTCGCTCAGTACTCATTCACTTACTTACCGAACGCCTTACCCTGCTTGCGAGCGATGACCTCATCGAGGTACTTGATGCCCTTGCCGTTGTACGGCTCGGGCTTACGCTTGGCACGGGTTGAGGCTGCAAAGTGCCCCACCGCTTGCTTGTCCGGACCGCTCACGGTGATGATCTGCTTGTCAGCGGTGACATTCAGCCCAGCCGGGATCGGCATCTCGATGGTGTTGGCATATCCAACCTTCAGGGCGAGCTTGTTGCCGTTGACCGTCGCGGTCCAACCCACGCCGACCACCTGGAGCTTCTTCTCGTAGCCGTCGGTGACGCCCTTGATCATGTTGTCGATCAGTGAGCGTGTCGTGCCCCAGAACGCGCCGTTGCTCCGCTTGGCCTTGATGAGCGAGTCGTCCATGCTGACGCTGATGCTCTTGTCGGATTCGTCGTAGCTGACATCAACCTCGGGTCGGAAGTCGTACGACAGGGTGCCCTTGGGTCCCTCAACCGTGATCGAGTTGGCCGACAGATTCACCTTGACATTGCCTGGGACCGAGATGGGTTTCTTACCGATTCGCGACATGGCGCGTTCCTTTCCGATTGTCTTCGTCGTCCGGTCGGGGTTTCGCTCCGCCGGGGATTCCAATCGTGTGAGCGGGCACTTCATATGGCCCGTGGTTCATGGCTTCATTCGATCAGAGCACGGTGCAGAGCAGTTCGCCCCCGACGCCCTTGTCACGGCACTGGCGGCCCGAGAGCACGCCCTTGCTGGTTGAGACGACCGAGATGCCCAGGCCCTGCATGGGTGCGGGGATCTCGTCGACCTTCTTGTACACGCGGCAGCCGGGCTTGCTCATGCGCTTGATCTCATGGATCAGCACCTCGCCACGCGGCCCGTACTTCAGGTCAACATGAATGGTGCCCTGCTTGTTGTCCTCAACAACCTCGAAGCCGTTGATGTAGCCCTCATCCTGAAGGGTCTTGGCAACACCGCGGCACACCTTGTTATTGAGCACCACCACGCTCTTGGAGCGGTTACGGGTGGCGTTGCGAATGCGTGTGAGCATGTCTGCGACTGGATCGTTAATCGACATGTGGACCTACCTTTGTCCTTGTGTATTCTGCGTCGAGCACGGATGCCCGGGAGATTTCTGTGTGCCCAGATGTGGGCGTCCCGTATGGGTTTACCAGCTGGCCTTCCGCATGCCGGGGATCTTGCCCTCAAGCGCCAGCTTGCGGAGCATGATGCGGCTGATTCTGAACTTGCGGTACACACCCCTTGAACGACCCGTCAGCTCGCAACGGCGAACGATGCGGGACGAGTACTTCGGGGTACGCTTGCTCTTGGCGACTTGTGCTTTGGTGGCCATATGTGCTCTTTCCTATCCCGTACTCAGTTCTTCTTGTTCTTCGCTGGCTTCTTGAACGGCAGACCCAGTTCGGCGAGCACAAACTTGCTCAGCTCCGGGTTTGAGTTGCTGAAGCTGAAGTTGATGTTCATGCCGTGGGTGAAGCTCTGCTCAGCCATGTTGATCTCAGGGAACACGCCCTGCTCGGTCAGGCCCATCGAGTAGCTGCCCTGGCGATCGAACGCCTTGTCGTTCAGACCACGGAAGTCCTTGATACGAGGCGTGGCGAGGTTGAACAGGCGATCGATGAAGTGCCACATGCGATCACGACGCAGGGTCACCTTGAACGCGGTCTCGTAGCCCTCGCGGACCTTAAAGTTCGAGACGCTCTTCTTCGCCGCGATCGTGACGGGCTTCTGCCCCGAGATCGTGTTCAGCGTATGAAGAACGGCTTCGCGGACATTGGTTGGGACCTTGGTCCCGTCGAGGTGACGACCAACGTTGACATTGATCGTGACCTTCTCAAGCTTGGGCATGGCCATGCGGTTCTTGATGCCAAACTCGCTCTCGAGTTTGGGCATGACCTCTTGATCAAACTTGGTCTTCAGGCGTGGGGTGTTGGGCTTCTGGGCCTCATCGATCAACGCCTGATCAAACTGTGCTTTCTTCGCCATGGCTCTGCCTTCTTTCGGGCTCGTGTTTGCCGCACGGTTTCCATCCGTTCGGCGCCCAATGATTCGGGTTCAGTCCCCGAGATGACTGTGATTACTTTTTGCCGGCCTTGATCTGCCCGAGCGACTTGCCGCCGCGGACCGCGACGCGTGTCTTGGAGCCGTCATCACCGGTCTCGAAGCGAACCCGTGTGGGCTTGCCGTCAACCGCGGGGCTGACATTCGAGATGTGGATCGGTGCTTCGATCGTGACGGTTCCACCCTGGGGGTTCATCTGGTTCCGACGCAGGTGCTTGGTGCGAAGATTCACACCCTTGACGATCACCTGGTCGCTCTTGGTGAGCACCTGTGTGATCTCACCGGTAGCGCCCTTGTGATCACCAGCGGTGACTACGACCTGATCGCCTTTTCGAACATGCTTAGGCATTACACGACCTCCGGTGCGAGGGAGATGATCTTCATGTACTTGCGTTCACGAAGCTCGCGAGCAACCGGGCCGAAGATGCGGGTCCCCTTCGGGTTCCCGTCATCGTTGATCAGCACGACCGCCGACGAATCGAACTTGACATACGAGCCATCACGACGACGCGTGTTGCGAGCTGTGCGGACAACAACCGCCTTATACATCTCGCCGGCCTTCACATCAGCGCCCGGGAGCGCCTTCTTGATGCTGACCAGGACCTTGTCGCCGATGTAGGCCTGACGCCTGGTCTGACCGTCACGACGGGTTGAACCGCCGTAGACACGGATCACATAGGCGATCTTGCCGCCCGAGTTATCCGCTACTTCACATCTTGATTCTTGCTGGAGCATAACTTGCCCTGCCTTGTCTCTCGCGTTTCACGCGTTTGCAATCATCCGATTCGCCCGAATGATGGGGGAACTCCCGATCAGTCGGCACGCTTCTCCACGATGCGATTGAGCTTCCAGCTCTTGGTCTTTGAGATCGGGCGGCATTGCACGATCTCGACCACATCACCATTCGAGGACTCGTTGTTCTCATCATGAACATGCAGCACGGTGCGCTTGCTCACATACTTGCCATACTTCGGGTGCTTGGTCTTGTACTGGATCACGACCTTGCGCGACTTGTCACGCACATCGCTCTCGACCACACCAATCTTGGCACCCTTGATTTCTGTCGCGGTATCGCTCATTGCAATCTCCTAAGAGCGTTTCAGCTCGCGGCCCGTGCATTCTGCTCGGTCAGCAGGCGGGCGATGTCCTTGCGGATCTTCCCGAACTGTGTTGAATCTTCGATCTTCTCGCTCACGCTCTTGTTCTTCAGCGCCAGCAGTTTGCCACGAAGGTTACCGAGCTCAACCGTGATCTCTTCGTCATTCAGCTTGCGTACTTCTGCACCCGTCATGGTTCGCTCCTTATGCCTCGACCCGGCGACCGACCATGCGGCACTTGACGGGCATCTTCATCGCCACACGGAAGAACGCACCGCGAGCACGCGTCTCGCTCACGCCCGCAAGCTCGTACAGGATCGTTCCGGGCTTCACTCGTGCGGCCCAGTAATCCACCTCGGCCTTACCCTTACCCATTCGAGTTTCGAGTGGCTTCTTCGAGATCGGCTTGTCCGGAAAGACGCGGATGAACAGCTTGCCCTCACGCTTGAGGAAGTGCTGACATGTCACACGCCCGGCCTCGATGCAGTTGCTCTTGAGCCAGCACGGCTCGAGCGCTTGCAGACCGTACTCACCGAACGCCACATAGTTCCCCTTGGTCGCCTTGCGATCACGCACGCGACGGAACTCTTTGCGGTGCTTCACTCTCTTCGGAATCTTATAAGGAGGCATCGTGCAATCCCTTCCGTATCAATATCGCTTAGCGACGACCGCGAGCACGGGCCTGAGCACCGGCAGCGTTCGACTGGTTTTCTTCTTGTTCGCTCGAGTACGGACCCTTGTAGATCCACACCTTCACACCAATGATCCCGTAGGTCGTCAGACTCTCGGCGAAGCCGTAATCGATGTTCGCCTGCAGGGTCGACAGTGGCAACGCACCCAGACGCACATCCATGCGGCGGGACATCTCTGCACCACCCAGACGACCTGAGATTTGGATCTTCACGCCCTTGGCGCCGGCCTGCATCACAGACTCGGTACGCATCTTCACGACGCGACGGAAGCCCATACGCTTCTTGAGCTGCTCGGCTACATTCTCGGCGACCAGCTGCGCGTCCATATCGGGCTCGCGGATCTCGATAATCGAGATCGACACCTTACGCCCGGTCATGTACTGCAGCTCTTCGGTCATGCGGTCGACCTCGGCACCCTTGGGGCCAATGACCAGGCCGGGGCGTGCGGTGCGGACAATGACCTTCAACTCTTCACGGGTACGCTCGATGTGGATATCGGAAACGAACGCGTTCGGGGGCGTGCGGTTCAGGCGGTTATCGAGGTACTTACGGATCTTTTCATCTTCGACCAGAAGCTCGCCGTAGAGCGCCTTGGGGGCGTACCAGCGGCTGCGGTGTGCCTCGGTGACGCCGAGTCTGAATCCGAAGGGGTGTGATTTCTGTCCCATCAGTTACGCTCCTGGAGTGACAGGGTGATGTGGCTGGTACGCTTGTGAATCGGGTGTGCACGCCCACGGTCCTTTGGCTGGAACCGCTTGATGTGCATGCCGCGATCGACGGCGACCTCGCTCACGAACACGCTGCTGGGATCTGCACCCAACTGCTCAGCGTCAGCGGCCGCGGCCTTCAGCGCTTTACGAATATTCACTGCGGCACGCTTGGTCGAGAAAGCAAGCATGTTGTCCGCCTCCTCGAAGC
This sequence comes from Phycisphaerales bacterium JB052, assembly GCA_043100965.1. Taxonomy (GTDB): domain Bacteria; phylum Planctomycetota; class Phycisphaerae; order Phycisphaerales; family UBA1924; genus UBA1924. The sequence continues at coordinate 193,784 of JBICHR010000011.1, forward strand.
TCTTGCCACGGATCATGTCCGCGACAAGCTTGGCCTTCTTGGGGCTGCCGCGATGGTTCCGCACCTGGGAGGTGTACTTCGCGATCTCACGCGGGAGACACCCAACAGCGGTGGCCATCGCCTCGATGTCGGACCTGGTGCAGCGGGGCGTGCCCTTGCCTGCCAGCCAGTTCTTGACGGCTTTGACCGCGGCATCGCCGCTCAGCCCGTCGCGAGTGACCGCGTCGGCCAGCTGCTCGACGCTGACGCCTGCCTCTGAGGCACGAGTTTTCAGTTCATTGGCTCGAAGTCGCACTGCTTCTTCCTTCCTTCTGAGTCAGTCGCTGATCAGCGTCCGGACTTCAGACCTTCCTTCTTGTTCGTGTGGCCGCGGAAAGTACGCGTTGGTGCGAACTCTCCGAGCTTGTGCCCCACCATGTCTTCTGTGACGAAGACATCAACAAAGGCACGACCGGTGTGCACCTGGAAGGTGTACCCAACAAACTCGGGCACGATCGTGCAAGCACGAGCCCAGGTCTTCATCGGGCGGTTCTCGCCCGCCTCGGCCTGCTTCATCACCTTCTTGTAAAGGCTCTCGACGACATACGGGCCTTTTTTCAGACTGCGTCCCATGTGACTACTCCTAAAAGTCTTACTTCAACTGCCCGTACCGCTTGCTCTTGCGGCGACGAATGATGAGGTCCTGCGACGGCTTCTTGCGATCACGCGTGCCGCCACCCTTGGCGAATGTACCCGACTTGCTGACCGGTGCACGACCACCCTTGCTTCGACCGTCACCACCACCCATCGGGTGAGCGTGATGGCTCATCGCGACACCACGGGTCTTGGGGCGGCGACCAAGGTGACGGCTGATGCCGGCCTTGCCCAAGCGACGGTTCTGGTGATCGGTGTTACCGATCTGCCCCACCACCGCACGGCAGTCGATCAACACACGCCGGGTCTCGCCCGAAGGCATGATCAGCGTGGCGTACTTGCCCTCTTTATTCGTCAGACGAGCAGACGAGCCCGCACTACGGCACAGCTTGCCGCCCGCGCCGGGGAGCAACTCGACACAGTGCACATTCATACCCGTCGGGATGTAACGCAGCGGCATGATCGAGCCAACAGTGGGCTCAATGGCTTCGGTGGACGAAGCCATGACCTTGTCGCCATCCGTCAACCCCTTGGGGGCGAGGATATAACGCTTCACGCCGTCGGCGTACTCGATCAGTGCGATGTGGCAGCTGCGGTTGGGATCATATTCGACCCCGACCACGGTACCCTCGATGCCATCACGGTCACGACGCTTGAAGTCGACCTGACGGTACATGCGCTTTGCGCCGCCGCCACGACCACGAACGGTGATCTTACCCTGATGGTTACGACCGCCCTTTTTCGGGAGCGGTGCGAGCAGGCTCTTTTCGGGCGCCTTCTTGGTCACCTCTTCATTGAGGTTGACCGAAGCGTTCCGGCGGCCCGCACTTGTTGGTTTGTAGACACGGATGCCCATATCTGCAGTCCTTCCTTACAACACGGTCCCGCTCAGAAGAGCTCGATCGATTGACCTTCAGCGACCTTGACGGCCGCACGCTTCCAGCTGTTCTCGGCAACCTTCCCGTACTTGAAGCGACGCGAGCCACCCTTACGCACCTGGGTCGTTACCTTTTCCACCTTGACACCGTACGCCGACTCGATGGCGGCCTTGATGTCATTCTTCGAGGCACGACGATCGACCTCGAAGGTGTACACATTGCTTGCTTCCATGTCCGCCGTGCTCTTTTCAGTCAGCAGTGGCTTACGCAGAATGTAGTGTGGTTCAAGCATGATTACGCCTCCCCTGCAACGGCTTTACCCGTTTGCGAGCTTGGGCCACTGAGCCATGCCTCGAGATCGGCCTTGTCAATAACCAGGTAGCGATTGTTGAGCATCTCGTACGCGTTGAGCTGGTCAGCCCGGCAGAGCTGGACACCATCAACATTGCGGGCACTCAGACGAGCGTTCTTGCTCTTCTCGGCGTCGCCCGAAAGCGCGACCAGTGAGGAGCGATCAACATTGATTGCACTCAGGAAGTCAACAAAGTCCTTGGTGCGGGGCGAGTCGAAGCTCAGCCCATCAACAACCTTCACTTCGTTATCCAAGAGCTTGGCGAGCAGGGCGTTGCGGTTTGCCTTGCGACGCATCTTCTTGGGCATCGACTGATGGTAATCTTCCCGCGAACGCGTTTTCTGCTTCGCGTGGCCACCACCCCTGAAGATGTTGGCACCCTTATCACCATGGCGAGCACGGCCAGTGCCCTTCTGCTTGTACAGCTTCTTCGTGGTGTAAGCAGTTGCACTGCGATTCTTTGTACGAGCAGAACCTTGACGCTTGTTCGCATGATACATCACGAACGCTTGCTTCAGCAGATCTGCGTTGACTGATTCGCCGAGCGCGATCTCATCTACTGACATGGTGCCAGCAGCAGCGCCGCTCATTGAATAGACGGGGACATCCATAGGTCTTTACCTCGCCTCACGCCTCTCGGACCACCCGGGCAACAAAGCCCGGCCCAATACGCCTTGCCCGGTGTTGAATATCGCTCTTGCGAGCCACCGCGATGCGGCGTTCAGACACTCAGGTTCGACTCGGCATTGTGATCCCGGCAAACCGCCGGGGACAATGACTTGTTCATTTCGGTGGTTTCGATTCCTCGACCTTCCGAACCTGTGAGCAGGGATTATTGACACCCTGACTCAATCAATCAACTCACCGCTCAGGCTTTTGAGGCCTTTGAACGATAAAGACGCGTCGCGGGTCGGATTTCGACCCAAGCGTTGTTGTGACCGGGGACAGGCCCCTTCACCAAAAGCAGGTTTTTCTCTGCATCAACGCGGACAACGTCCAGTGAACGCACGGTCACCCGGGCGTTCCCCTGGTGCCCTGACATCTTCTTCCCCTTCTTGATCCGACCCGACTTACCGGCGTTATTGCCGTGGCCACCGATCGAACCGGGTGAACGATGCTTGCGCTCAACACCGTGCGAAGCGAGCTGGCCCTTAAAGCCCCACCGCTTCATACCCCCCTGGAAGCCCTTGCCCTTGCTGGTGCCGATGACATCGACAAACTTGACCGAATCGAGCTCGCTGACACTCAGGGTCTGCCCGAGCTCCCAGTTCGACTCCGTGCCGTCCTCGACACGGAACTCAACGTGCTTCCGACGCGGGGCGACACCGGCCTTGGCGTCATGGCCAATCAGCGGCATGGTCGAGTTTCGGGCCTTGATCTCGCCGGCACCGACCTGAACAGCGCTATAGCCGTCGGTCTCGGGCGTGCGGATCTGGGTCACCGTGTTTGGTTCGACCTTGATCACGGTGACGGGCAACGATGTGCCGTCTTCGGAGTACACCCGGGTCATACCGATTTTCTGGCCGAGCAGGTGTGCTGATTTGCTTGCTTGCGTCATGTTGTCATCCTCATCCCCACTTCGGGTGGGAACCGCTTCATGCCTCACTCACCAGAGCGTGCAGGGGAAGTCTTCAAAGGGTATAGAAACGGAAAACAGGCCCACCCGGGTAGGATGGACCTGTCAGAATGTGTATTAGGCCTTGATTTTCACGAATACGCCCGCAGGGACGACGAGCCGGTTGAGGGCTTCGACGGTGCGGTTGTTGGGCTCGTGGATATCAATGATGCGCTTGTGGGTGCGAATCTCGAACTGTTCGCGCGATTTCTTGTCGACGAACGGGCCGCGGAGCACGGTGTAGCGTTCGATGCGGGTCGGTAGGGGCACTGGGCCCTTGACCTTGGCGTTGGTGCGCTTGGCGTGATCGACAATATCGCGTGCCGAAGCATCGAGGGCGATATGGTCATAGGCTTCCATACGAATGCGAATACGATTGATCGACATGGTCGAACTCCTCATTTCAGTCGTCGGAAGACCCGACACACCAGTCACCAAGGCCCACAATGGTTCGATGCAAGCCCACGCCCGCATTCATGATCGCCGAAGTGCAAAAACCCGATGAACCACGCCTGATGGAGCAATCAGCTCTATCAGGCGGGAGAGAAGCGTAGACCCACGCCCGATTGAGTCAATCAAATGCCTGGACCAACAAGATTTTTTTCTCGGAATGCCCCACCGGCCCGATCTTACTCTCAGAGCACAAACGCTCCGCTACACCATCCACACCAGACGAGCACCCGCCGCTCGATTCGGGACATGACCATGCGAAATACCCCTCAATCGCTCTTTCTGTGCCTCACAACCCTCCTGGCCCTGCTGTGTACACACCCCGCCCAGGGCCAGAACAGTCAGGCCACGCCCCCACCGACCCCAACAAGCGTCGAGATGGACTCCGAACCGCTCCGTATCGATGCGCTGAACCTGAACATCTTCCTGCCCGTGGATTCGGTCTCTGAAACCACCAGCTTCGGCAACAATGTCAATGTCGGCGTGGGGTTCCCGGACAAAATCGGTGTCATGATCATCAAGGAGCAGCGTACGAGCAACCCCGACCTGACCCTGTCGCAGGTTGCCCAGAGTGTCCTCAAGCAGCTCACCCGCTTTGCCAACTCACGGACAGGCAGCGTGCTTGCCCACGACAAGGAACTCAAGGTCGGTTTCTGGACCGGGCAACGCTTCTATGTCCGCATCCCGGGGACCAACGGCAAGCCAGACACCGTGCGGGGCATGACGATCTTCCAAACCCAGCCCCAACGCTTCATCATCTTTGACCTGACCACGCTTTATCGCGATTACGACAAGTGCAAAGTGATGTACGAGACCAGCATCGCAACCATGGACCTGGGCAACCCGACTGACGAAGAAGTTCGTCGTTCAGCCGCGATCACCCGCATGCTCGACTTCCTCGCCCTGCGAAGCGTAGAGGACTACCAGGACGCAATGACCGGCAAGAAGGACCGCTGGGAACGGCTTTACAGCCCCGCCGGATCGGGCGATGACATGGACGCAACCGAGTACGGTTACCGTCGCATCCGCTCTTGGGGGGGGTTCAAGGGCGAACTGAGCGACAAATCCAGAAGCAAATGGAACGAGGACGACCGAACCCTGGGGTATTTTGTCCAGGTCGATGCGATGGCGATCGAAGAGGACCTGCGAGTCGATACCCGCGCGACTTTTTACATGGCCGAGGATGGCAGCGAAGAATCATGGACGATCAAAATGTCCCTGCGTCAGGGCACCGAATCCACCACTTCAACGATCACCGGCGCACGCGCAAAGAATGACCTCGTAATCCTCACCGAGTCCAACGAGACGGCCCCGGTCAAGACCAAGCCGATGATCCAGGGGAATGGATATATTTCTCAGGCCCTGAGCTACTTGCTCAGCAACATGCTTGCACAACACGCTGATCCGGGTGAATACGGGTCCTACGCGTACAACAGTTCCGCATCGGCGATCACGCTGCGATGGGATGTCGTCGAGCACCCAGAAGATACGCCCGATCTCATTCGCGTGGTCACCAAGGCCTCGAGCGATACCCCCCCCATCGTCAGCTTGTACAACAAGGATGGCGACCTGCTCCGAGTCCGCCTGAGCAACGGACGAGTCTGGGAACCGATCGAACTCGATCGCCTGATCTCGTTGTGGCAGAAGAAGGGCCTCCCGCTCGATTGATCACACGCCCAGTCGGATACACAAGACAATCTGAACCGATCAACCATGTTTTCAGCCCCTGTCCGCAACGAGAGGGGCGTTTTTTGGTATATGCTCACTCGGGCTTTCTGCCCCATAGATACTCCCCATATCAGGAGAACCCAAGATGTCCAAGCTGACACGCTTTTCTATCCTCACAGCCGCTGGCGCCTGCCTGTCACTCACAGCATGCACCTCCACACAATCCCGCGACAGTGTCGATGTATCCACGAACTATGCCGTGATCGACGGCGAGCAGGTCCCGGTCCCCAACATTCCAATGGGCGATCGTGAGACCATCGACGCGATCATCAACGAGGGCAAGAACAACTCCCAGGTCATGGCGACCATCACCGAGATGTGTACGACCTTCGGCCCACGACTGACCGGATCGACATCACTCGAGCAGTCACAGCGTTGGGCCCGAGATCTCTTCGAGAGCTGGGGCTTGCAGAACGCCCACCTGGATCAATGGGGCGAAGTCGAAACCCGTTTCGATCGCGGCCCGTCGACCGGTAAGGTGCTGATGAAGAACAGCCGACGACGCAACGCCGAACCCACAATCGTGCGTGAGATGGAGTTCACCACCCTCGCGTGGTCAATGGGAACCGACGGCCCGGAGAGCGGCCCTGTCATGTTCCTGCCCAAGACGCTCGAAGAGTACGAGCAGAACAAGGGCAAATACAGCAACGCTTGGGTGCTCATCGAGCCCAACTACGCAGGGCGGGGCGGCGTGCGATCGACAGGTTTCCTCATGCGTGAGCGCATGGATGAGCGAGCAGCAATTCGAGCCGAACACCAAAAGAACAAGCAGCTGGCCAAAGGCCAAGCCGAGCAGGTCGATCCATACGCCTGGAAAGGCACCTTCGACTACAACGGCACGCCGGTCCCCGCGACCCTCATACTCAACGAAGACGGGGACACACCGGTGGGCAGCATGGAGATCCGCAACTTCTCCGAGGGGCCCATCAAGGATATCAAACGCAACGGCAACACGGTCACCTTCTCCTGGACCCACGAGATGGGGACCTCGAACATCGAGCTGACCTTCGACGGTGACACCGCTAAGGGCGTCTCGCGTGCCGCATCAGGCAATGAGTTCGCCCTCGATTTCTCGCGGGCATCCCAGTCTGAGGCAGATGCGGAACAGAGCGCCGAAGACACCGACCGCCTGCTCATGGCCCTGGTGCTCGACGAGAACCCCCACGGCTTTGTTTCCAGCTCCAAGGACGAGCGTGTCTGGACCACCTCATCGAACAACTGGCGTGAGCGCAAGCTCAGTGACTACCCGGAAGATGTCGAAGTGAATGTGCGCCAGAGCGACTATGACTACCTCGCCAGCCGAACCATGGAGGGCGTCGACCTGACCGTCGAGTTCGACCTGCAGAACAACCTGATCGCTGGTCCTTTCCCCGTGTACAACGTCATCGCCGAGATCCCGGGTACGGAGAAACCCGAAGAGGTCATCATCATCTCGGGCCATATGGACTCGTGGAACGGCCCCGGCTCAATGGGCACCACCGACAACGGCACAGGGACAAGCGTGACCATCGAGGCCGCACGAATCCTCGCGGCTGTTGGCGCCAAACCCAAGCGGACCATCCGGTTCGCCCTCTGGGGCGGCGAGGAACAGGGGCTGCTGGGATCCAAGGGCTACATCGAATCGCTCAGCGATGAAGAGAAGGCCCGCATCTCCGCCGCGTTCGTCGATGATGGCGGCACCAACTACGAGGGCGGACTCCCCGCCGCCGACTTCATGGTCGACTACCTCGCCGCCGCAACCGCACCGGTCAACGGGGTCTTCTTCTCCGAAACCGACGGCAAGTACCTTGATGTCAATATTCGCCCAACGGGGGATAAGATCCAGACCCACGGCGGATCAGACCATGCCGCGTTCAACCGCGTCGGGGTCCCGGGTTTCTTCTGGGACGAAGTAGGGCGAGCCGAGTATGGCTACGGGTGGCACACCCAGAACGACACGCTTGATCTTGCCATTGAGGAATACCTCGTGCAGTCCGCGACCAACGCGGCGATCACGGCCTACAACCTTGCCAACGCGCCCGACCTGCTCCCGCGCGAAGGCGAAACCTTCGAAACCGATGAGGCCGAACCTGCCGCTGACGCAGAGCAGTAATCCCCATTCGCACTACCACACTGGGAGGCCGGCCGGCCTCCCTTTTTCATGCGCCGTTTCGCCCCAGATCAGCGGCTTTTCACGCCCAACCCGATCAGGACCCGATAGACTGCTCATATGGCGACCGATCGCATCATCGCACCTACCGCCTCGCCTGTCGAGGAGTCCAAGAACTGGGCACTCCGCCCAGAGTCGATCGACGAGTACATCGGGCAACCCGAACTCATCGAACGCCTCCTGATCGCAATCGAGGCGGTCAAAGCCCGCCAGAACGCCAAAGACGACACCGAGACCCGCGAGCATCTGGAGCATATCTTGCTCCACGGCCCACCCGGGCTGGGCAAGACCACGCTGGCCCATGTCATCGGGTCTGAACTGGGGACAAAGGTGCATACGACCTCGGGCCCCGCGCTGGCGCGAGGCACTGACTTGGTTGCCGTGCTCACTCGCCTCCAGCCTGGCGATGTGTTGTTCATCGATGAGATTCACCGCCTGCCGGTCGCAGTCGAAGAGTTCGTCTACCCCGCGATGGAAGACTTCAAGATTGATGTGTGCCTCGACACGGGGCTCAACGCCCGTACGGTGCAGATCAAGTGTGCCCCGTTCACGCTCATCGGCGCGACAACGCGCGCCGGGCTGCTCTCCTCGCCCATGCGTTCACGCTTCGGGATCACCCACCACCTGCGCTATTACGAGGAACACGACCTCGTGCACATCCTGCGCCGCTCGGCAGCGCTGCTGGCGATGGGTGCCTGCGAGCCCGACGCGTTCGGGCAGATCGCCTCACGCTCACGCGGCACGCCCCGCATCGCCAACCGCCTGCTCCGGCGTGTGCGGGATTACGCGGCCGTGCGGGCCGACGGTATCGTCAACGACAAAATCGTCGATGACGCCCTTGCACTCGAGGGTGTTGACGGGCTCGGGCTTGATGAGATCGACCGGAGCTACATGCGCACCATCCACAGTGTTTACCACGGCGGCCCGGTCGGGCTTGAAGCCGTGGCCGCCACGCTCAACGAGGACGCAGGCACACTCGAAGATGTGGTCGAGCCCTACCTGCTGCAGATCGGCTTTCTCGCCCGCACCCGCAGGGGTCGGATGATCACCCGTCGCGCCTGCGAGCATCTGGGCCTGGCACCGATCGATCCCATCAATGAAAACAACCCAGCGGCCGAATCGGCAACTGGGTTCATTTGATCTTCTCATTGATCATCATTATTTCTTGAAGGCGCCGTCGAGTTCTTCCTGAGCCTCTTCGGTGAGATACAGGATGCAACCATCGTTCGGCGAGAGCGTCAGCTTGCCCTGAATCAGCGACGCGGCGACTTCGACGGGCACCGACATCATCGAAGATCCACAGACATACTCGTGCCGCTTGCGGTCAATGATCTCCAAGGGGGCCATCGCATCTTCGCCGCGGCTCTCAAGCAACTCTTGGTAGATTGCCAGGGCGTCCTTTGGAACACCCTCGATGAGCTCCTCACGCTTGCTACGCAACTCGGCGAGTCGATCTGCGATCTCGTTGGCACGCTGCTGGCGATCGTTCTCAGCGACTTCACGCATCTTCTCACGCTCGGCCTTGGCGACTTCGAGCTGCTCAAACTGCGTGTTCAACTCATCGACTTTTTCCATCTGCTCAATGGCCTGGTCATCAAACACTGAACGCTGCTCTTTGAGGTTGTTCACCTCGCTGAGCAGCGCTTTGTATTCCTTGTTCGATGTCGAGTTGTTCATCTTCTCGCGGAGTTCATCGATGTGCCCCTTGAGCCGCTCACTCTCCCCCTCGGCGTTTGCGGCTGAGGCTTTGAGCTGGCGTATCTGGGCGCTTACCGATTCGCTCTGCGCACCGATTTCAGCGAGTTTCTTCGTCTGTTCGGTGAGGAAGCGTTCTGCTGATGTCAGTCTGCTCTGGAGCCCACTGATTTCTTTGTCTACACGAAAGACGGCGAGCAACTGGCGAGTGACGGACATGCAGCCCTCCTGAACTGGCGCTTCGATCATGAAGAAGTGTAGCCACTCAGAAGCCGCTCGTGGTCCAGATGCCCTGATCTTGTGTGAATGCCAGCACCCAGTACGCGAGCGGCGCGACCAGGATGGGTGAATCGATCAGATCCATCACCCCGCCGAATCCAGGCAGACTCGTTCCTGAGTCCTTGACCCCAGCGTCGCGCTTGAGCAGACTCGCCGCCAGATCGCCCATCTGACCAAAGCCGCCCATAAAAACGCCCATGATCGCAGAGTACACAAGCCCCGGTGCGGCGATGCCGTTGCGTTGCAAGAGCCAACTCCCCGCCAACGCCACGAGCCCCGAGGTCACCAGCCCGCCGATCAGCCCCTCCCAGGTCTTGCCCGGGCTCAGCCATGGGATCATCTTGTGCTTGCCGATGGCCGTGCCGGTGAAGAAAGCACCGATATCACAGGACTTGACGCTCGCCAGCACCCAGACAAGCAGCCAGATTGAGTGCTCGCGCCGGATCAGCAGCAGGAACCCCAGCATCAGGCCCATGTACACATGGATAAAGAGCACACCTGAACCGATCGCGATCGCCCCTTTGACATCCCGATCTCGCACGGCGTAGAGCACGCCGATCATGTACGAGAGCACCGCCGTGCTCATCCCTGCAGCCAGCCCCATCGTGCCTCGGGCCTCGGTCGGGAGCAACGCGATCGCGAGCAATCCCATCATTTGGACCCCGATCGCGACCCCGGTCCCGACCGGGATCCCCTTGGCCGTCAGGATGCGTGCGACCTCTCTTGCTCCCCCTGCCCCCAGCACCGCGAGCACCAAAAAGACGCCCACACCGGGCGGGAAGGTCTCCCTGGGCAGAAAGCCCGGAGCCGGCTGCCGATCGAACCATGCGTCGAACCAGGCGAGCAGGCCAACAAGCACGATGAAGAGGGGGCCGAATGTGAGTCTATATTTCAGCACGGGCACACGATAGCAGCGATCTTCTCACAACGCTGAAAATGAGGTCACGCTTCCTGATCGTCGGAATCAGCAAGCCCGCCGAATCGTCGCTGCCGGCGTGCAAAGTCCCGAATGGCGTCAAGCCAGCAGGCCTGATCGAACTCGGGCCAGTAGGTCTGGGTGACGAAGATCTCGCTGTAGCTGATCTGCCAGAGCAGGTAGTTGCTCACACGCAGATCGCCGCCGGTCCTGATCAGCAGATCCGGATCGGGCAGATCGTGGGTATAGAGCGAATCAGAGACCAGTTCCTGGTCGATTGCGTCGGGCTCGATTTCTCCCGCTCGCACCCGCTTGGCGATGTCACGCACCGCATCGACGATCTCATCGCGGGCACCGTAGTTGATCGCCAGGCACAGCGTCAGCCCGGTGCACTCGGCCGTCGTGCGTTCCAGCGTGTCGAGCGCCTCAATGACCTCTTGGGGCATCCCGGTGCGTCGCCCGATGACCCGTACCCGGATGTTGTGCTCCCGCAGCGCATCTCGTTCGCCCTCGCAATAATCCACGCAAAGGGACATGAGCGCCTTGATCTCATCGCTCGGGCGAGCCCAGTTTTCGCTGCTGAACGAATAGAGCGTGAGCACTTCGATACCAACCTGCACGCAGGTCTCGATCGCTGTGCGGACCGCCGCGGTCCCGTTGCGGTGCCCGAAGATGCGTGGGAAGCCACGCTCCTGGGCCCATCGACCGTTGCCGTCCATGATCACCGCGACATGACGCGGGATGCGTGCTGGGTGCACATCGGGCAGCAGGGCCTCGGGGCGGGCCTCGGGGAAGCGTGATCTGATGCGCTGATAGGCTTCGATCGCCCTCGCATCATCAAACGGCTCGATCACTGGCTGAGCTGGACTCGATGCTTGTCTGGTCACGAAATGACACCCCGCTTCGATGAGCAATGCGGCTCATGAACGAATGATTGTCTGCTCCCGGTCGGGGCCGACAGAAATGATCCCGACCCGCACGCCGACGAACTCCTCGATGCGTTTCACATACGCCTGGGCCTGTTCTGGGAGTTCATCGAAAGTGCGCACCCCGGTGATATCTTGGGAAAAACCGGGCATGGTTTCATACACCGGCGTCGCTTCGTTGAGCGTGCAGGCATCGGCAATGAACCGGCTTGTCTTGCCCTTGGAAGTCTCGTATCCAGTCGCGAGCTTGAGTTCAGGCTCACCAGCAAGGACATCCAGCAGTGTGATGCACAGTTCGGTTGCGCCCGAAATCATGGCCGCGTACTTGAGGGCAACCAAGTCGAGCCAACCGACACGGCGTGGGCGACCCGTCGTGGTGCCGTATTCACGCCCGCGTTCCCGGATCGAATCGCCAGTCGTATCAAAGAGCTCTGTGGGCATGGGCCCCCCACCGACGCGTGTGCAGTAGGCCTTGACGACGCCGATGATGCGGCCGATGCACTGGGGTGGAACGCCCGATCCGGCACCGATACCCAGCGCGGATGCGTTCGAGCTGGTCACATACGGATAGGTCCCGTGATCAACATCAAGCATCGTGGCGTTGGCACCCTCGAAGAGGATCTCACCGCCCTCACGGCGGAGATCATCCAGGAGGTACGCCGTGTCTTGGATCATGGGGCTGAGCTTCTGTCCCAGTTCGCTGAACTGCTCTGTAAGGGCATACGCATCGAATGGCTCGTGCCCCTCGGGACGCAACGCGGAGAAGATGCCGTTTTTAAGCGAGCAGATCATCTCGAGCTTTTCACGCAGCACCTCGGGCTGGAGCAGATCGCCCACGCGCACCGCGGTCGCACGCTGAACCTTGTCGGCATAGGCGGGGCCGATGCCGCGTTTGGTCGTGCCGATCGCGTTGATCACGCCCTTGCTCTCTGATTGCCCCTCACGAACCGAACCACTGAGCAGCTCCTCGCGCAGGGCATCTTCTGCCTTGTGGTAGGGCATCACCACATGCGCCCGATCGGAGACCACAAGTTGCGATGTATCAACACCCCGCTCGCTCAGTGTGGCGATCTCTTCGAACAGGCGTTGGGGGTCGATGACCACACCGTTGCCGATGACGGCTTTGACACCGGGGGAAAGGATCCCCGAGGGCACCAGGTGGAGCGCGTAGCGTTCACCGGCCACGACGACCGAATGCCCCGCGTTGGCCCCGCCGTTGTAGCGAACGACCGCATCGAATCGCCCCGCGAGTAAGTCGACCAGTTTGCCCTTGCCCTCGTCGCCCCACTGAAGACCGACCACCGCGGTGGCGCTATTGCTCTCAAGCGTCATGTATTCATCGCCCTTCGTTTGAGCCCAGAAACCACCCCGCTTGGGTGTGCGGGGTTATCGGTGCAACGATAGCGCCGAGCAATCAGTGTGCCCATTCGGACGAGATAAGAGGTGAAAGATGACACCTGTGCGGGCACATGGGAAGATGAATCGGATCTGCGGGTCGAGTAGGCGTCCTGAACAGCCGATCTCCGCTATGTCTACCGGAGAAGCCCCATGTCCGATCCCAAGTTGGTCCGCATCATGTGCCCGAATCTGACCTGCCGAAAGGTCTTATCGATCCCCGATGTTGCACGGGGGAAAACGGTGCGCTGCAAATCATGCGGCACCAATATCAGGATCCCAGCGAGCAAGCCGGAAACGCCTGCTCCCAGCGAGCAACAAATCAGCGAAACCTGATCTCAAAGCGGCGGCTGATCGTCGTCGTCGAAATCGAACTCGAAGTCCATCATGCTCGAGTCGTCGTTCGACATATTTGTCGCGGAGACCGGCTTGGGTGCGGACTCATTCGTACCGGCGACAACAACCGGCTCATCTGGAAGCCCGTCTTCGAACATGATCTCAGGATCGATGTCTCCGGGTTCGCCGTTGACCACCACCACGAAAACCAACCCACCCACTGAGATCAGGTCACCCGCTGAGAGCGGGGTCGACTCAACTTTTTCCTGGTTGACATAGGTCCCGTTGCTGGATCCCAGGTCCTTGATGTTGATCGAGCCATCGCTGACCACGATCTCGCAGTGCCGCCTGGACACATCGGCGATCGGGATACGGATGTGGCAATCGTCCAGACGCCCAATCAGGGTATGCTCTCGGTTCAGCGGCACGGGCTGCTGCTCACCGCTCTCGGTCACTCGAATCAGGACGACTTCCAAAGCGCTCCTATCCTTCCCGGCGTCGCTCGTGCGATGAAACACACACGGAGGCAAGGCCCTATGGCGGACAATACCGCCTTATCGCTGCTCAAGCAACGCTCGATCGGATCATCGAGGGTGGTATTTCACCCCGAAGAGGGTGGTATGCGCCCCGATCCGGGTGGATCTACGCCACGATCGTTGTACATGCACATCCCTTTTTGCACCCATAAATGCCACTATTGCGACTTCTACAGCATCGTTGATACGAGAGATCGCCAAGAGGCGTTCGCGCAGAGATTGGTCCGAGAACTCATCGCCCAATCGCCCTTTGCTCCACAACCGCTTGAGAGTATCTTCGTCGGCGGGGGCACACCATCGCTCATGCGGCCCGATCTCTGGTCGCTGGTCCTCCGGGCTTTGCACGACTACTTCGACATGTCGCTGATCGATTCGGGCCAGGGTGAGTTCAGCGTTGAGTGCAATCCCGAGACCGTCACGCCCGAGCTGGCCCGGGTGCTGCGAGACGGGGGGGTGAACCGAGCGTCGCTCGGGGCCCAGTCGTTCAACACGGTCCACCTCAAGTCGCTCGAACGCTGGCACGACCCACAGAAGGTCCCTATCGCCATCGACATTCTGCGTCGCGCTGGAATCGCTCGCTGCTCGATCGACCTCATCTACGCCATCCCGGGCCAGACGATGCAAGACTGGGACCAGGACCTAGAGACTGCCCTTGCCCTGCCTATCGAGCACCTATCTGCGTACGCCCTGACCTATGAACCCGGGACCGCGATGACCGCCCGGCTGGTCCGCGGCGAGTTCACCCAGGCCCCTGACGATCTGGAAGCGGACATGTATCTGCAAACCATCAAAACCCTGCGTGATCGGGGCTTTGAACGGTACGAAGTATCGAACCATGCCAAACCCGGTGCCCAGTGTGCGCACAACATGGCATACTGGAGGCAGCACGACTGGCTCGCCGTCGGACCCAGCGCCTCGGGGCATTACCAGGGACATCGTTGGAAGAACACTCCGCGTCTCGATGACTACCTGCAGAACGATGATGAGGGCTTCGCGCCGGCCTGCGAGCATGAGCCGCCGGATGATCGCCGTGAACTCATGGACCGGCTCATGACGGGTATCCGCCTCAGTGAAGGGATCGATGCGGTCGCGGCGATAGAACAAGCAACCACGCTCGGAGCGGCTGATACGCTGAGCCGGGCCGCGATCATGTGCATCGATCAGGGATGGCTCAGTTCATCGTCTGAAGAACGCTGGGTGCTGAGCGATGACGGTTTTTTGTTTGCTGACCGGGTGGCGCGTGAGTTTATTGGCGCGTTGATGACTGATTGATCGTGGTGGGATCGATCGCATCAGGGCTCGGGAGGTTGAGCCTATTGAGCGTGCTCTTGAGATCACGGGGGAACTTGGTTTCAATATCCACCTTCTCGCCCGTGACCGGATGTGTGAAGACTAGGCGGTGCGCGTGCAGCGCCAAACGCGACGAGGCCTTCCGCACGATGTTGGGACCGTAGAGGTCGTCGCCCAGAACCGCCGAGCCGATCAGGTCCAGATGCACGCGGACCTGATGCAATCGTCCGGTGACCGGGTGGGCTTCAATCAGGGCCCCGAGCTCATTGCTTGCCAGCACCCGGTAGGCGGTCACCGCGGGCTTGCCCGAGGCCGACACCTTCGCGGTCTTGGTTGATGTGTACCGATCTTTGCGTCGCAACTGTTCTGCGATGGGCTTCTTGATGACACCCTGCGTGTCCTTTGGTGCCTTGTGGCAGACCGCCCAGTAGAACTTGCTGACCTTGCGTTGCTCGAAGAGCGCCCGCATGCCGTCGTATCCACTGGCTGTCAGGGCCACGACGAGCAGGCCCGAGGTCTCCCGATCGAGCCGGTGCACCAAGCCGAAGTCACGCGCTGTGCCCAGTTGCTGGAGCTGTGGCCCGAACTTGGCGAAGAGCCCGTTGAGCAAGGTGTCGTGCTGGTGCCCAACACCGGGCTGTGTCACCACCCGTGCGGGCTTCTCAACCACCATCAGGTCGTTGTCCTGATACCGGATCGAGTATGTCACCCGCTCATTGGCTTGAATATGACCGCTCGGTTTGTTCACTGGGGCTCCTCTTCGCTGCAGCGGCAAGCATACGCGTCGAGATACCAACGAAGGGTGCCTTCCTCGGGCGAGAGCCCAACTCGGTCCCGATTGTCACGCAGTGTGTCCACCAGTTTCCGCCCCGGATGCCCGATACCGATGACCGCGATCGTCCGTGAAGCGTTGAGCAAACGCCTTGTGAGCATCACCCGCTCTGCTTGCTCGCTGCTCCCAACCAACCGCCCCATGGGATCCTCGATCCCGTGGAGCAGGCCAAGATCATCGCCGAGAATCACAAAATCAAGCCGATCGTGGCCCCGTTCCCGCCATTCGAGGTGCTCGATCAGCTCTCGCTCGTAGGTGCTCGCCGCGTCAGGTCGGTGCGCATGGATCGCGTGCAGTTGATCGTCGGGGATCCCGCCTGGCTCGGCGGCCAGCTCGCGCCAGTGCGTCATCGAGTGGTCGGGGTGCCCGGGCTCAAGGCTACGCTCGGCGACCGACCAGATGTGGGTCCGATCCCAGGGGATCGAGCGGTACTTGGGGTCGGTCATGAGTTTCATAACCAACCGCTCCTGAGCGTGGCCATGTGAGAGCGCGAGGTGAAAATGCCCGAATGTCGATACACAGCTGGTCGATTGCACAAAGAAGTCAGCAGCGAGCATGTCGAGCGCAGCCTCGACATCCTCACCCATCCTGACGCTCCCCGGCAGATCAGGGACCTCCGCGGCGGGTTCCAAGCCGTATGATGATGCGTCGTGCTCGCCCATAGGTCTATTGTGGGCAGAACCCCGCCCGTTCGCCACCTGCTTTTGATACTTCTGATGCCCCGATTCGACGTTTCCATGCTGCGCATGCTCGATGCGAACCTGAACAGGGCCCGAGAGGGCCTGCGGGTCATGGAAGACTGTGCCCGATTTGTGCTCAACGATGCCCAACTCAGTGAACGCCTGAAGCAGGCGAGGCACGCCCTGAAAAGCGCACTGAGCTCGTTGTCGATCGATGCGATCTCAATGCTGGGTGTCCGTAATACAGCGGGCGATGTGGGAACCAGCATCAGCACCCCAACCGAGCAATCGAGAACGGGTGGGCTCCGGGACATGGTCAACGCCGCGGCCAAGCGATCATGTGAGGCACTGCGTGTGATCGAAGAGAGTGCCAAGGTGCTTGGCCAATCGGGCGCCCCATTTGAGTCCATCCGGTACACCATCTATGACATCGAGCGTGATCTGCTCTTGGCCCTGAACCCAACCTGCCCGCAGTGGTCATTGTGTGTCCTGATCACCAACGAACTCTGCACGCATCATGCTGCCGGCGAAGTCATCGAGTTGGCGGCTGCCGGCGGCGCGGACTGCGTGCAGCTTCGTGAGAAGACCATGCCCGACCGGGCCTTCCTCGAACACGCCGGGCGTCTGACCGACCTCGCGCACAACCTCGGGATGCATGTGATGATCAATGATCGAGTGCAGATCGCCAAGCTGGTGGGGGCTGACGGTGTGCACCTGGGCCAGGACGACCTGCCAATCGACTCGGCCCGATCGCTGCTTGGCCCTGGGTTCTGGATTGGTCGCACCTGCCCCACCATCGAACACGCGTTCGAGGCAGTCGAGCAAGGAGCAGACACCTGCGGGCTCGGACCGGTGTTCCCCTCGACGACCAAATCCAAGACCCATCTGGCCGGTAAATGTCTGATCGAATCGTATCTCAACGACCCGCGTACTGAATCGACCCCGATGCTTGCGATCTCGGGCATTGATGCACAGAATATCGATTCGCTCGCCCGGATCGGTTGTCCGGGGGTAGCCGTGAGCAGCGCTGTGTGCTCAAGCCCAGACCCCGAATCGGTCTGCAGGGCGATCGTCGAGTCGATCTTGCATCATCGCGAGGCGGGCGACGCTACGATTTCGTCATGAGCATTCAGTATCATCAGATCACACTCGACACGGGCATGACCATCATCGCTGAAACCGACGACGATGCGCACTCGTCGGCTGCGGGATTCTTCGTCAAGGCCGGTGCCCGCGATGAGGCGACACCGATCATGGGCGTCTCGCACTACCTTGAGCACATGATGTTCAAGGGCACTGACGAGTTGTCGGCGGAGCAGATCAACCAGGGCTTTGATGACCTCGGGGCGAGCAACAACGCGTACACATCGCGTGAGCTGACCTGCTTTTACGCCAGCGTGATCCCCGAGCATTTCCAGGCAGCCCAAACGCTGCTGGCGAAGATGATGCGTCCGGCATTGCGTGAGAGCGACTTTGATACAGAGAAAGGCGTCATTCTGGAAGAAATTGCGATGTACGCCGACAACCCATTCTGGGTGCTCTACGAAGAATCGGTCGCACGCCATTACAAGCACCACGGGCTTGGGCATCGGGTGCTGGGTACGAAAGATTCGATCACCGCCCTGACCCGTGATCAGATGGCGGAGTACTTCAACCAGCGATACGCGGCGGATAAGACTGTCGTTGCACTTGCTGGGAAGGTCGACTTCGATGCGGCCGTCAAACAGATCACCACCTTGTGCGGCGATTGGCAGCAAAGCGTTGGTGAGCGTGAGACCACCCCACCCAGCGTCGGCGCGGAACCCTTCACGCTGCGTGATGAGCGGGTGAATCGCGGGTACCTTATCGGGATCTCGCAGGCACCCGCGGCCAATGACGACGAGCGGTACGCCGCGGCCCTGTTGATGCAGATGCTCGGGGGCGTCGATAACTCGAAGCTTCACTGGGCATTGATCGAGACCGGCCTGGCAGAAGAGGCCCAGGCGGGCTACGACGGGCTCGACGGCACGGGGGATTACTTCGTTTACGCCTCAGGCGATCCGGAAAAGCTCGACGACATCTGGGAAGTCATGCTCAAGGAGATCCGCGGCCTGCGCGACTCGATCACCCACGACGAGTTGGTGGGGCTGCGATCGAAAATGGCCACCGCGGCGATGGTCGGCGCTGAGCGGCCGGGAGATCGCATGCAGAGACTCGGGCGTCTGTGGACCATGACCGGTCAGTACCGGCCACTTGAAGAAGAGCTGGCCAAGATCGAATCCATCACGATCAAGGACCTGCAGGATCTCTGCGATCAATACCCGCTTGATCGTTGCACGCTCGGGAAGATGATCCCGAAAAGCTGAGTTTGGTTCTGTTTAGGCGGCGTTTTTGCGAGGCACGAATGCCCTCGTCGTCGATCCCTGTGCTGCCTTCGCGGCAAGGACGGCCTGGCTCGCGGCCTTGACGAGCAGGTCCGCGTTCACCAGCATCGAACGCGAATCGTCGTCCAGCGTTGCCACACCGATCGCGATTCTGACACAGTCCTTGATTTCGGGTAGATCGGCGACCCATTCGGTCAGCCGTGCACCGAACTCCGTGCAGCATGCGTCTGATTCATGGACCGCGTCCGCACGCTCAATCCCGGGCAGCACCACCGCAAAGATCGAATCGCCCAGGCGGCAAACGACACCGCCCATCGGTTCGAAATGCCGACGCAGCATCACCACGGTGCTGATGAGCACCTCATCCTGTGCCGATTCGCCAACCGCCGATGCCAAATCATCGAAACCGTCCATCACCAACTGCACAATGCTCAGGGGGCGTTGCCCACGGAACGAAGATGGAAAAGTCTCATGGATCGCCTTGGCGAAGCCCTCCCGGAGCAGGGTGCCCGTGAGCGCATCGGTCCCGTCACCATCCATAAGCAGCTCGGAGAACTGCTTGGCAGCGAAACCCTCTATTTTCTGATTCTTGGCCAGCTCGATCAGCTGCCGGTCTGCCTTGATCAGTACCTCCTCGGGGTCGGCAATCGCACCGACATCGAGGTTGAACATGCTCGCGAGTTCTTTGGTTGAGTTTCCGGTGTCCTTGATGATCTGATCGACCTGTGATTCATCAAGCCCGAGCCAGGCCATGCCCTTCTGATAGACGCGACGGAGATGCTCGGTTGGATCTGCTGATTCGAGCAGCCCGTGCACGAGATTCCCGATCGCAACACACCGAGCGATCTGGCCGTGCTCCATCGGGCACGCGGTAGCGCGATCGTGGTAGCGGACGGGGATGATGATCTCATACGGCATCTTCCATCGCTCGCAGATCATGGCCCCGATGCTGGAATGTTGGTTCTCGAACTCTGTCAGTTCCAGCTTCGCGAGCTTGGCATGGTCGCCCCCGGCCTGCTCGAGCACCTTGGTGTACTCCTCACCAAGTGCGCGATGCATCGCGATCATGCCAATATCTTGGAAGAGCCCGACCAGGAACGCTTCGTCAACAATTTCCTTGTTGCCGGTCTGTTCAGCGGCATATTTGGCGGCGATGGCACTGACAAGACAACGCTTCCAATACCGCTGATAGTCGAACCCGTCACCGTCATCCCCACTCACTGTTTGGACGAGCGAGAACCCGAGCACGAGCGATTTGACGGGGCCCAGCCCCAGCATGACCAGCGCGTGCTCGATCGACGAACAGCGACGACGAAGCCCAAAGAAACTGGAGTTGACGGTACGGAGGATTTTGGCTGCGATGCCCTGATCGTACTGGATCTCCCGGGCAAGCTCTTCCATCTTGACATCGGGGTCAGAGGTCAGCTCAAGCACACGTATCGCAACCGAGGGTAGCGTCGGCAGTGTCGGACAACTCAGAATGTCGTCGAGCAGCTGGGTATCCATGCGGGTCGTTTCTTCTGATGACGCGTGCAGCCCCCGATCCGTCGCGGGCCACCCCTCAACGCCACTATCGACCGGCTCTGGGGGGGAGTTGACCCGTTCCGGTGTAGTTTGTATCAGATCGACCTGCTCATCTGCGGGTAAAGCGGGTGAGCCGAGCGGATATCCTGCCCCACTAGGGTCCGGATATACAGCGCGAGAAGCGCCCCCGCGCGGGTCAGATCGGTCTGATTCGCCTCTGCGAGCGATTCGAGTGCTTCCGAGTCGTCCAGACGACGAAGCAGATCGACGGTGCTGCGTCGCACCCGCCAGACCTCCGTCTCGGTACTGCCCGGGTCTTGTGTCAGCCCCCCAAATCGGGCATGGAAGCCGTAGACATCACTCCCCGCATCGATTGGCTTGCTCTCGCACACATCGAGCCGCAGTTCCGGTCTCGAACCAATCTGAACCAGCAGTGTCCACTGGTACCACAGCAAGGTTCGATCAATATCAATCGGCTGGCAATCAGCGGCTACACCCAGGATCTCCAATGTCGCCCGCAACGCGTCATACAGCTCCGGGTGCGGGTCGTGGTCGTTGATCATGCGGGGGATCAGGTCAATCGCGTACATCGCCGCGTGATACCGAGCCAGATTGGTCCGGAGCTGGTACATGGGCTCGCTCAGATCCCACTGAGTCAGCAGCACGAGTTCGCTGTTGGGGCGGATAATCGCGACCAGCTCCCCCAGCGTCGCGATTTCTACGCCACCCGAGAACGGTGCACGCTCTCGTTTGGAACCCTTGGCCAGACAGCGGAGCAGCCCGTGCTCACGGGTCATCAGCGACACCGTCTGGGAGGTCTCGGACCAGTCCCAGTGCCGCACGCAGATTGCTTGGTCTTTGATCGTGGCCACGAGAGAGGTTAGGACGCATCTGGACCTCCCGACCTATGCTCATCCCATGCACTTCAACCTCGTCGATCGCATCCTTGAACACTCCGATTCTCACATCGTAACCCTCAAGCACATCTCCAGTGCTGAGGAATACCTGCAGGACCACTTCCCGGGCTTCCCGGTGCTGCCGGGTGTGATGATGCTCGAGTCGATGACACAGGCCGCACGCCAGCTGCTCGATCCCGATGATGCCGCCGAAACACCCTGGGTACTGACCCAGGCCAAGGCACTCAAGTACGGCTCATTCGTCCGACCCGGCGCGACCATCCGCGTCACCATGACCCGACACAAGGACAACGACGACGGCTCGATTGACTTCAAGGGTGATGTCCGCCTGATCGAGCCCGGAGCGTCCGAAAACCCGGATCTGCCAGTCGCCTGCTCGGGGCGCATCACGCTCCGACCTGCCCAGCAACGCTGAGCCAACAATCTGGTCTTGGTGCTCACTTCCCGATCGGGTACATTGGTTCCAACCGATCGGGGAGGGTTGAAATATGTCATCACGCACCATGCTGCCCAGGACAGGCAGGCTTTCACTCATCATCGCATCGCTCCCGTGCTTATCCGGCAACGCACACGCCCTCGCCCCGGTGAACTGGGACGGCGAGGCCGGCGACCTGCTCTGGTTCTCTGACGACAACTGGAATCCCAACGGCGTGCCGGGCGAGATGGACACCGTGACCATCGACTCGGGTGGGCGTGTGACCGCCGCCTCGATGCCGATCGAGGTCATCAGTGTCGAGGCCCTGAGCGGGTTGGAGCTGATCTCATCCTCGCTCAAGGTCGCGACTGACTCGATGATTACCGACTTCTATCTCGGCGGCTGCTGCACCACCCCATTGGATTCCGGCGGCGGCACCATCACCTATCTCGGAAATCATGAGTTTGATAAAGCCCCTACATTCATCGGATCGCATGTCATCGAGGGGACCGCTGTCTTCAACGACAACCTGTTTATCGATGACCTTGCAAGCCTCACGATCAATGCACAAGCAACGATCAACGGTGCAACCGCGCAGCAGTGGCCGGGTGCCTCCGCCAGCATCACCGGCACACTGAATCTCAACAACGCCTCTCTCGGAGGGTTCTTCAACAACCCCGACGCAACCTGGTACTTCGATGGCGGGAACCTCTCTTACACCGGCACGCAGGATGCGGTCATCTCGGACAAGGTCTTCGTCACCGCCGGGACCGTGAGCGCGGACACCAAGCAGATGGAGTTCTCCGAGGAGTTCGTATTCCAGGACACGGAGGTCGTCGTTTCCAACGGCGGACGCATCGTGTTCGACGCCGGCATGCCAGGCCTCGGCGGCGAGTTCCTCGGGGTCAACTCGTTCTCAGGCGACGGTCGGATCGAGATCCAGGGCAACGCCGTCGACATGGGCAACACCTCTTCCACCACCTCCGTCACCGGTGACGGCTTCTGGGTCCGCGAGCTGCTCCTCATCGACGGCCAGCTCAGCAACACCGGCACGATGCAGATCCGCGGAGGCACCGTCGATGGTGACGGGCGACTCACCATCGAGGGCGGCGGCACCCTCGACATCAACTTCGGCGGCGAGATCAACGCCGAGACCATCGTCCGCTCCGGCGGCACCATGACCCTCAACTCCCAGCTCACCCTCGCCAACGAGCTGCGGATCGATACCGGGGGCGTCGTCGACCTCATCTCCGCGGGTATCCGCAACGTCTCAGGCGGGACTGGAATACTCCCGAAAATCACCGCCCTCGGCGCGCTGCGGCTCCCGACTGGCAACGCCGATACCGTCGCGTTGGATGATGTCCCGCTCAATCTCCGTGCCGGCGGCAGTGTCATCGTCGACGACCGTCGCCTGATTCTTCGCGGGGGCGGCGATCTTCAGGGCGGGCTGGTCACCCTCACCGATACAAACGCCAGCGGATTTCCACGCCTCCTCCTCAACGGCTCCATGAGCGACACCTACACCGTCGGCGGCGGCGTCGAGTTCACCAGTTCCGGCAACCAAGCCGAGATTCTCATCGGCAACGGATCATCCGAGCAACCCGCCTTCGAAGTCGACGGCCTCGCAACGTTCAATCTCCAGGGCAGCGGCAGCACCGTCGACATCCGCGTGAACGAAGTCACCGGGACCGGTACCAGCGTGCTCCGTAATCTGGGCAACATGGACTTCGACCGCAGCGCAACCTACTCCGCGAATGTCGAGAACCGAGGCAACCTCTACATCACCAGCGCCACCACATTTGAGCACGCATCGCTCATCAACCAGGCCGACGGCAGCGTGATCCATCGCAACACCCTCATCCTCGGCGACTCCGCCAGCGCAATCAACCAAGGCGAGTGGTTCGTCCCACTCATCGGGGTCCAGATCATCCCCGACTTTGACATCACACCGGGCCTCACCATCTTCAACAACGCCGGTGAGATGCGGTTCGAGGGCGGAAGCTCCTTCGTCGATGTCGATTTCAACAACACCGGCACCGTCATCGCCGACGGCGCTCAGGTTTCATTCAAGAACGCAACAGAAGTAAACTCAGCCGGACGCCTGTATCTCACCGGGAACTGGAGAACCAGAAACAACGGCAAGATTCTCTTCCCGGAGAATCCGCCCACCGTCGTTCTGGGGCCAAACTCGCAGGTCGTCTCCGACACCGACGGCATGCCGGCGCTCCGGAACGTCGAGGAAGTCTGCGAACAAGCCGCGGTCATCACCTCGCTCTGGCTCATCGCCAAGGGACGCATCCTCTTCAACGGACACAGCACGCTTGAGGTGCTCAACGGCGGGCTCTTCAACGCCCCCGGCGAGATCGAGGTGCTCGACGCGTCTGAGATCGTGATCAACCCAGGTGCGACCGTGGAATCGGACACAAGCATCTCCATCGGCTCCGACGACATCAAACTCCCCTCCGTCACCGACGACATCACCGGCGTGATCGAACTCTCATTCGGAGAAACCACACCTCCATCGGTCACCGCGCCCATCATCGACATCCACGCCAACCTTACCCCCATTCGTGATGATATCGGGGTCATGAACACATCAGGCACGCTCACCGTCCACCCCACTGGCACGCTCCGCATCAACGCGAGAGCCGACGGCATCGCCAGCAGCATCAACCATACCGGCGACATCGACATCACCGGCAGCATCTCCATCACGCCCCTCAAGGCATACGAGCCGCAGGTTGGTGATTCGTTCACCATCGGGACCGTCTCGGGCACGATCGGCACCCTCCCGAGCGAGGCCATCGACACATCGGGATCGGGGATCGCCTACGCCGTCAACGCCATCGGCAGTGACATTGTGGTCACGGTGATCGAGAACTGCTCAGCGGATATCACGATGGACGGCAAGATCAACTTCTTCGATGTCTCGGCGTTCCTGACCGCCTTCAACTCGATGGATCCGATCGCGGACTTCAACGACGATGAGCTCTTCAACTTCTTCGATGTCTCCGCGTTCCTCTCCGCGTACAACGCCGGCTGCCCCTGAGGCGTGCGTGATCCATCCGGGCGGTGTACCATCGCCGTGATGTCACAGATCTGCGTACCCATCATGGTCGAAGAACACGCGTCGGCGATCCGCGACGCGACGCTCGCCGCCGAGCACGGCGCGGACCTCGTCGAGTTCCGCATCGATGTCTTCTTCGAGGACAAGGAAGACTCCACCGACCTGCTGCAGGACCGGATCGATCGAGTGCTCGCACTCGTCAAGGCCGCCCCACTTCCCTGCATCGTCACCTGCCGCCCCCACTGGGAGGGCGGCGAGTACTACGGCGACGACGACGAACGCGTCTCCCTCTACGAAGCGCTGGGCACGAGCGAGCACCCGCCCGCCTACATCGATGTCGAGCTCGCCACCTACACCCGCTCGGCCAACATCCGCCAGAAGATCAACCTCGGCGTCAACCACCCCAAGCAACAGCGTGCCGTCTCCACCCGCCTCATCCTCTCCACCCATGACTTCGAAGGGCGTCCCTCGGATCTCACCCGCAAGATCCTGCAGATGCAAGACGAGCCAGCGTGCGCTGTCGTCAAGATCGCCTACCGCGCCCGCTCCATCCGCGACAACCTCGAACTCTTCGAGATCCTCCAGAACCAGACCAAGCCCACCATCGCCCTGGGCATGGGCGACTTCGGCATCATGAGCCGCATCCTCGCCCCAAAGTTCGGCGGGTTCCTCACCTTCGCCTCCCTCCGCGACGAATCCACCACCGCGCCGGGGCAGATCACCATCGAGGACCTGCTGGGCCTCTACCGCTTCCGCTCGATCAAACCCACCACCAAGGTCTACGGCATCATTGGCTGGCCGGTGAAGCAGTCCATGTCCCCGCTCGTGCACAACGCTGGCTTCGAACACATCAGGTGGGACGGGGTGTACGTGCCGATGCCGGTTGAGAGCAGCTACGAGTCATTCAAGGCGACGGTGTTGTCGTTGATGGACTTTGTGGTTTTGAACTTCTCGGGCGCCAGTGTCACAATTCCGCACAAGGAACACGTACGAAAGTACTGTGACGAAGTCGGTATCGAACACATGTTGCCGTTTATCTCCGCGTTCAATACTTTGTACCAGATTGGCAACTCGTGGTTTGTTCAGAATACTGACATTCAAGCTATACAAGATTTGATTGCTGAACAGTACGGATTCAACACACCAGAAGTCGGAATTATTGGCGCTGGTGGCGTTGCATCAGTTGCAGCATTAACCACAGTGAATCACAGTTCGAATGTGAGTGTTTTCAACCGCACAAGCCAACGAGCAGATACGCTAATCCAAGAAGTACGACAAGGTACTAAGCATATTGAAAACGCGAAGCGATACACCCAAAAATCTCATCCGTTTAACTACCCTAAAGATGAGAATGGTAATGACATCATGAGCGGCGAGATTCAGGCTCAACCCTTGCAATCTCTTGCAGACAGCCGACTCAATCTCTACATCAACTGCACCCCCGTCGGCATGACCGGCGGCCCCGATCCCGAGGGCCTCTCGATCCCCATCCCCGACATGCCCAACCTCTCGCCGGACACCGTCTTCTTCGACACCGTCTACAACCCCATCGAGACCCCGATGCTCAAAGCCGCCAAAGAACGCGGCTACCGCACCATCGACGGCGTCCAGATGTTCGTCAAACAGGCCGCCGCCCAGTTCGAGATCTGGACCGGGCAGGCTGCGCCCGAAGACCTCTTCGACAAACTCGTCCGTGAGAAACTCTCTGAGTGACTTTCATTCCGGGTGCCACGGGTTGCTCAGCCGCAGGCTGACAACCCGTGCCGTGTCAGCGCCTTGGGGATTGGGACACCCAACAACTACTCAACGCACGGCTTGCCCGCCTTCGGCGGAGCAAGCCGTGGCACCCAGTAATCAGCGTCCCTCCCCGCGATCCGCCAAAGGCGGACGAGGGAGGTGCCGAGCGCAGCGAGGCGGAGGGGGCTTGGATGAGGGGAAGTAGCAGTAAGACACCCCTCCGACCCCGGCTGCGCCGGGGCCACCTCCCGGCGAAGGCGCGGGGAGGGGCACAAATGCATGAAAAAGGGCTCCGCTTGGGAGCCCTTCTGGATTCAATGTAAGTTGATCTTACTGGTCCTGCTTCTCGATCTGCTCGTCGTAGACCTTGCGGCCGATCGGGGTGAAGAAGGTGCTCCACTCGGCATCGTGATGCTCGTACTCGTGCAGGTCTCGGTACTCTTCCTGGTTCTTCAGGGCGAGCTTCGGTGAGGGCTTGCGGACTTTATCGTCGGTGTAGGCGAGCATAAAGTCCTCGTCCTCGGGGTACAGCGTCAGGAAGCGATCCCAGTAGCGGTCCATCTCGGTGCGGTGCCAGGTCATGCGTTGCAGGTTGGCCAGCGACCATTCGATGTCGTCGGCAAACTGGGCCAGGTCGGCGGCCAGTTCCTGAGCTTCGAGCAGCGTATCAGGGTCAACCGAGCCCGCGTCACGCAGGGCCTTGGCGTACCGATCGGCCCGGTAGGCGAGGTTGTTCGCTTCGTTGAATGTCAGCACCAGACGCTTGAAGGCGGGGCCTCGCATCGCAGTGTGCGGGCGACGCTCCGTGCGATCGATCTCGCGGACCGTGCCGCAACCACTGAGCACCAGGGCGATCAATGAGCAGGCAATCAGGGGCTTCATCATCTTCATCATGTTCTATCTCCACCACGGTTCGGGGGCGTCTCTGTCCAGTATACGGCGAAACTGGGGTCTCTTGTTCAGAAATCAGCTTCGATCCCGCTTGTCTGCATCAGCGTTTTGAAGGACTCGCTGAAGACGAAGTTCTCTTCCGGGTACTGCACGCCGCCCATGTTGTTGTCCAGATGGGAGAAGAGCAGGTCGATATGCCCGATAACTTCCGGCTCGCGGGGGCCCGAGGCGGTCGGCTCGATCAGTTCCACGATGCCCTTGGTCGAGGCCCCCACCGGGGTGAACTGCTCGATCGTCGCGGTGTATCTCAGGGTGCAGCCGGGGGGCGCATCGCGGGTGACCTGGGCCCGGGAGACCTTGGCGAGCACGACCTTCTCCTTGAACCCCTCGGCATGCCCGACCAGCACGCCGGCGGTCTGGGCCATGCCCTCGACGATCAGCGACATGGGCATCATCGGCATCGCCTTGCGATTGGCTGTGCTTGGGAAATGGTCGTGGAGATGCTCCTCGGCCATCGAGACATGCTTGATGGCGACCATGCGCTCACGCGGCTTCAACTCGACAATGCGATCGATCCACATCCAGCGCATGGGGTCCCCTCGGGAGCTTGATTGAACGGTTTGATCAGGCGGCTTGGAGCTTCTGCTCGCAGAAGGTCACCAACGCGTCAACAGTGAAGATCTTCGAGACATTCTCAACGCTGGGATCGGCTTCCAACTGTGTAAAGTTGAAGTGCGGCACGCGCTCTTTGAGCGTCGCAAGCCCCTTCTCGGTCACCTTGCCGTCTTGGACGAACTCAGGGTCCTGAGTGACGCCCTCGGGGAACAACTCACCCTGAGCAATCTTGAATCCGAACTCCTGTTCGAGTTTGAATGAGATGTCCAAGATGTCGATCGATTCGGCTCCCAGATCACCGATCAGGGTGGCCTCAGGCGTTACCTCATCCTCATCGACCGCCAAGGCATCGACGAGTACAACCTGGATCTTCTCAAAGATTTCGCTTCGTTCCATGTGAGCAGCTTTCTATCAGTGTTCGTATTCAGTCAGGGTGCGACTGACCGAGTGGAGATGGATTATAGCAGGGCGCTTTCATGAATCGCGGGTACGCTCGACTGAGAACGGCCATAGTCCAAACCCATGTCATGGATCATATTCTGATGACCAGAGAATAAACACTCGTTTACCACGATTCTACTCAGTGCAAACACAGGACCGTACCATCACACAAAAGGAATGCCGCCATGCTCGGTCGATCACTCAGTACTTCGCTTCTCATCCTCTGCCTCACCGCTGCCCAAGCTTCTGCTCAGGACGCCGCTGAGTATCGGTTCGAGTTCGCTGCTGAATGGAGCGAGGCGACGCACCCGACGATGTTCCCGAACAACCCGCACTTCTCACGGGTCATCGGGGCCACCCACACCGACCAGCTCAGCATCTGGGCTCCGAATGGGATTGCGACCTTCGGCATCGAAGACATGGCCGAGCGGGGCGCGGTTGCAGCACTGCAAGCCGAGGTGGATGCCCATATTGTTGCGGGGACTGCCGACCAGTTCCTCAGCCTCCGAGGCATCCCAACCTCGCCCGATGTCCGAGATGACGCGTTCGTCGCCAATGCCGACTACCCGCTGCTCTCGATCGTAACCATGATCGCACCCAGCCCCGACTGGTTCGTCGGCATCCACGATGTCGATCTTCGCCCCGGAGGCGTTTGGGTGCGCGAGCTGGTGTTCGATCTGTACCCCTACGACTCGGGCACCGACGCGGGCGTGAACTTCGTGGGGCCGAACATCGACATCACCCCCCACCTCCCGATCCTCAACATCGCGGACCAGTTCCCATTCGAGGGGACCGGGCGACTGGGCACCTTCAGGATCACGCTGACCAGCGAGGCGGCTTGTTCGCTGGCAGACTTTGCTGAGCCGTATGAGACACTCGACTTCTTTGATGTCTCCGCGTTCATCAATGCTTTCGTCGCGCAGGACCAAGCCGCTGACCTCAACGGCGACTCGATGTTCAACTTTTTCGATGTCTCGGCGTTCCTCAACACGTTCAGCGCGGGCTGCCCGTAACGGGGCTCACAGGGCCGCCAATCGCTCGGCGGTCTCCTGCTCGATCAACGCGTCGTACATGGGACCGAGATCGGCCTCGTCGATGACTTTGCTCTTGTTGAACTTCTGTTCGAGGCGTTGGTCGGCGACGATGTTGTCCTGGTAGCGATAGACCCGGATTTTCTCCGATCGGGCCCCGCTGCCGATCTGGGCGTTGCGGTCCTTGGCCCGCTCGGCTTCGATCTTCTGGCGCTCGATCTCGTAGACCCGTGCGATGAGCAGTCGTCGGGCTTTCTCTCTGTTCTGGGCCTGCGACTTGGTCTCCTGCATGCGCACCTCGACCCCGGTGGGCTTGTGGATCAGATGCACGGCCGTGGCGACCTTGTTCACATTCTGCCCGCCCGGACCCTGTGCCGTGGTGATGTGTTCTTCGACATCGTTGCCCCAGTCGATATCCACCTCGACGGCCTCGGGCTCGGGCAGCACCGCGACGGTACAGGTGCTCGTGTGCACCCGCCCCTGGGTCTCGGTCTCGGGGACCCGCTTGACCGAGTGCACGCCGGACTCGAAGTGCAGCTGCTGCCACACCCCCTCGCCCTTGAAGTTGATGACCGCGTGCTTGATCCCGCCCAGACTCGGGTCGGTGGTCATGTCGAGTTCTTCGACCGACCACCCCATGCTCGATGCGTACCGCGTGTAGACGCTAAGCAAGTCCCGTGCCCATAGTGCTGCCTCATCGCCGCCCGTGCCAGCCCGGATCTCGAGCATCACCGAACCGATTGCCAGGTCATCGCTGGTCACGAGCCGCTGCTTGATCTGCTCGATGGTCTCGATCGCCTGGGCTTCGACGCGAGGCAGTTCCTCGCTCGCCATCTCGGCGAGTTCCTCGTCGTTGCCGGCGATGGCC
The DNA here is from genome assembly GCA_043100965.1 of Phycisphaerales bacterium JB052. GTDB lineage: Bacteria > Planctomycetota > Phycisphaerae > Phycisphaerales > UBA1924 > UBA1924. Next base: position 224,343 of record JBICHR010000011.1, read on the forward strand.
TCGCGCAGCTCTTCGGCTTCGCTGATCAGGGCAATGTACTGGCGATAGCCCTCGACCACCGGGGCGATGGCCGCGCGTTTGATGGACAGCGCCGCGACCTGCCGGTGGTCGGCCAGGACCTCGGGGTCTTCGAGCTGCTTGCTCAGCGCAGTAAACTGGGAATCGAGTTCATCGAGCTTGGATCTGAGATTGGGATCGAGCGCATCGGCGGGCATCCCAAAGGGTATGCGCAAGGTGCTCAGCCGTCGGGCTGTGCGTCAGGGTCGATTGAGATGGCGTTGAAATGCTCCAGCTTGATCTCTTCGGGCATCAGTCGCCCGTTGACCGAAGCGCCGGCGTCCAGCGGGGTGTAGAGCTCGATGGAGATCTGCGAGACGGGCATCGGGCCCGGCAGCACGCCCTTCTCGGCCAGTGTGATCGACGCCATGACCATCACGGGGATGTTCTCATCCTCGACATGGGCCATGGGTTTCTTGGTGTCAGGGTCCGAACCCACCATGCCCATCACGCGGGTATGGGTATTGGAGTAGTACCACTCTTCGACCGCGGCCTTGTTCTCGAACCAGGCGATGATGCTGTTGGACCCGACCGAGGTCTGTGCCGTGATGACCTTGAAACAGCCCGGGGAGTTATTGAGGCCCCGAACCAGCATGGCCCCGATATCGGGTGCCCCGCCTTGTCGAGTGCGTGTATTCTCAGGCTGCGTATGTTCAACTGCGCCAGCCCCGATCCCCGTCCCGGCCAGTGCGATGAGTGCTGCGAGTGCGACGAGTGGAAGCGTGCGAGACATTGAAAGAGACATCTGAATCCCCCTTGAGCGTGGTGTTGTTGAAAAACTGCCCGTCAACCGCGAAAACGGTGCAACTTCTCATTCGGAATCAGCAATGTACTCTTTCGCGGTGCCGCACGCTCAGCCGGGCCTGCAGATATGCACAACCCATTCTGGCGCATACACTGGTTCTCAACACCGAGTGAACGGGGAATCCATGACACAAGCTGTCTCTATGCAAGGCGTTCGAAAGACCTTCGGCCCGAAGGTCGCCGTTGAAGGGATCGACCTCTCGATCCCCGAGGGGTCGATCTACGGGTTCATTGGCCCCAACGGCGCGGGAAAAACAACCACAATCCGGATGATCATGTCGATCCTGTTCCCCGATCAGGGCGAGCTTTCAGTGCTTGGCAAAAAATCCGCTGTTGAATCCAAGGACCGTATCGGTTACTTGCCGGAAGAACGCGGGATCTACAAGAAGATGAAAGTTGGCTCATTCCTGATGCACATGGGCCGACTCAAGGGGCTCGATCGAACCGGGCTCAAACCACGGGTCATGGAATGGCTCGAACGGGTCGATCTGCCTGATGTCTACAAAAAGAAGTGCGAAGAGCTGAGCAAGGGCATGCAACAGAAGGTGCAGTTCGTCGCATCGGTGCTGCACGACCCGGATCTGATCATCCTCGACGAGCCCTTCTCGGGACTTGATCCGGTGAATATGCGTCTGCTCCGCAATCTGATCGATGACGAGAACAAGCGAGGCAAAACGGTCATCTTCTCTACCCATGTGATGTATCAGGCCGAGCAGAACTGCGACCATGTTGTCATGATTCACCAGGGCAAGAAAGTCCTTGACGACACGCTCGACGACATCCGTAGGCGGTTCGATCCGCGGGCGTTGCATGTCGACCCGATCGGGGGCGTTTCAGAAGCCGGTATGGTTTCAAGTGTGCCGGGCGTTGCTCATGTCACACCGATTGATGGGTCGCTCGAGGTTGTGCTCGACGAGGGGGTTGATCCTCAGCAGACGATGAAGTCCTTGCTCGATGCGATGCCGATGAACCGCGTGGAAATCAAACGCCCGACACTTGAAGATGTGTTCATCGAGATCGTGACCGGGGGCAAGCGTGGCGAGAACGCCGAACAGTTGCGTGCCGAGCTGCTCGCCGGGAGCAACGACAGCGAGGAGGGCGAATCATGAACCTGGGCAAGATTACCAGAGTCGCGGGTCGCGAGTTTGCTTCGACCGCCATGACCAAAGGATTCATCATCGGCGCGTTGGTCGTACCCGCGGTGCTGGCGGTGCTGATGCCGATCGTCGTCGTCCTGGCGATGAGCGTGCAGCCCCCGGCCGACACCGGAACGGTGTATGTGCTCGACCGGTCGGGCGATGTGCAAGATGCGCTGGCACAACGCCTCTCGCCAGAGCAGGTGGAACAGCGTTGGCGTGAGCGTTTCGATGAGGTCAAAGAGAAAAGCAAGGCCATCAACCCGCTCGGATCCAGTACCGATGCGGACAAGTACATCGATTCAGCCGCCTCGATGATCAAGTACCCGAAGTTCCGTGTGATCCCCACCGCTCCCGATGCGGACATCGAGGAACTCAAGCAGGAGCTTCGCGAACAGGTTGCCGCCGACTCCAAGTCCGACGATGACATCGAGACGCTGCTGGCGGTTATCGAGATCGACGCCGATGCCACGCGTAAGGTCAACGAAGACGAGGGCTACGGCGTGTACCAGGCGTTCTTCAGACCCAAGCTCAACGAGGAAACCGTCAGTGAGATCAAGGGCAGCGTCCGCTGGTCGATCCGTGAGAAGCGGTACGAGAATGTTGGGATCGACCGGGGTCAGATCAACGAGCTGGACTCGATCATCGCCCGCAAGAGCCAGGAGATCACCGAAGAGGGTGAACGCGACGAGGCCAGCGAGATCGCCAGCTTCGCCATTCCCTTTGCCTCCATGCTCCTTCTGCTCATCGCAAGTATGACCGGCGGGCAGTACCTGCTCACGACCACCATTGAGGAGAAGTCCAACCGCGTCGTCGAGGTGCTCCTCTCGGCGTGCTCGCCGATGGAACTGATGACAGGCAAGATCCTCGGGCAGATGACTGTCGGGCTGGCCTTGCTGCTGATCTACAGCTGGCTGGGTATCTTCGCGCTGATCATGTTCGAGCGGGCCGACCTGATTGAAGTCAGCACCATCGTCCTGATCTTCGTGTACTTCATCCTGGCGTACTTCATGTTCGCCTCGCTGATGGCCGCGATCGGCTCGGCAGTCAATGACCTTCGTGAAGCCCAGTCACTCATGACCCCGGTCATCATGATGATGATGCTGCCGTACATCTTCTTTATGCCCGTGATCCGAGCTCCCAGTTCGATGCTGGCCACGGTGATGAGCTTCATCCCACCGATCTCGCCGTTCATCATGATTATGCGTATCGCTTCAACAGACCCACCCCCGGTTTGGCAGGTCGCCCTCTCAATCCTGGCCAACGCGATCGCAGTGGTCTTCTTCCTCTGGCTTGCTGCCAAGATCTTCCGGGTTGGGCTGCTGATGTTCGGCAAGCCGCCGAATCTCCGCACGCTCATCAAATGGGTCCGCATGGCGTAACCTGAAGTGGAACACATGCTCAGCGATACCGAGTACAACAAGCACGATCTGTATGAGCTGTGCGTGCAGTCCCCCAAGGATCTGGTGCCGCTGCTCCGCGCCATCCACGGCGAGAATCCGGTGGTGCTTGGCGAGGACTTCGCGGGCACGGCGGCCGTGTCGCACTTGTGGGTGGAGCGCGGCGGGTGCAGCGCCGTCGCGGTGGACTTCGATGAGGAGACGCTTGCGCGGCGGGGCGAGCATGAGCGGATCGTCAAGCACCTGTGCGATGTGCGTGGGGTCAGTGATCCGTGCGACCTGTTGTTTGTGGGCAACTTCTCGATCGGGTACCTGCATACGCGGGGCGAGCTGGTCGAGTATCTGAAGCACTGCCGCGCACGGCTAGAGGCGTCCGGCGGGGTGTTTGTGTGCGATACCTATGGCGGTGAGTCGGCGTACACGCTGGGCGGTGTGCACCGCGCCCACCCGATGCCGGGCGGGAAGCTGTGCCGGTATACATGGGAGCAGCACGCGGCCGATCCGACGACGGGGTTCGTGACCAATCTGATCCATTTCCGGGTCGAGCGGGCGGGCGTGATCGAGTTCGAGCTCGAGGACGCGTTCGTGTACGAGTGGCGGCTGTGGTCGATCCCGGAGCTGCGCGATGCGATGGAGGACGCGGGGTTCAGCGAGACGCTGGTCTACACCAAGCTCGCCGATGCCGTGGACCACGAGGGCAATGCCTATGTGATGCCCGTCGAGGACGGCGAAGAGGAGCTCGAGGAGAGCTTCATCGTGCTGGTGGCTGGGCGCGTGTGATGGGTTCCAAGCTGCACGATCAGATCGACGCGCAGCGGACCCGCTGCCACCGATGTGGATATGAGTTGCAGGGTTTTGAAGAGGGTGCCCCATGCCCGGAATGCGGGACACCATTCGATCAGCGACCGGATGTACCCGGTGCATGGCAACGCGCTCGCCGAGGGGTCATCAACATCATTCTGGCGATACTGGTGATGCCGGTGCTGATGCCATTGGCCTTCCTTTTCTACTTTTTGGCACTCCGAGTTCATTACTGGCTAAAGAACGCCCCCCGCCATGGGCGACTGTCCTATCACATTCGGCAACGGCATCGGTTGATCCAGTTGTTGATGTATATCTGGTTTATCGAGTTCGTCGCTGCCATGTGGCTCGACGAGATCTGGCCGCCGTTTTTGGACTGGTGGTAGTGTGGTTCTGCCCCTAGGATCATGCATGACCACCATGAATACCCCCACTTCGACTGACACCCTCAGCTCCTACAACCCCTCCACCGGCGAAGTCGTCGGCAGCGTGCCCGCCACGCCCGCCGATCAGGTCGATGCCGTCATCGCCAAGGCCCGTGCGGCGCAGCCGGCATGGGCGGCACTGAGTGCGCAGGAGCGGGCGGACATGCTCAAGCCGGCGGGTGAGGCGCTGGTGGCCAAGGCCGAGGAGCTTGGGCGGATCCTTTCGCTTGAGCAGGGCAAACCGCTGGCGGAGGGCATCGGTGAGGTCAACGCCTGCGGTGCGGGGATGGCCGAGACGGTCGACGAGATCGCCCAGGCCGTGCAGCCCGAGGTGCTCACCGGCGAGGGTGCCAAGTCGATGCTGCACTACGACCCCTTCGGCGTGTGCGCCGCGATCACGCCCTGGAACTTCCCGATCCTGATGCCCCACTGGGGTGTCGTCCCGGCGCTGGTTGCGGGGAACACCTGCGTGCTCAAGCCCAGCGAGCAGACGCCGCTGATTGCTGATGAGTATGTCAAGGTGCTCAATCAGTTCCTCCCCGAGGGCGTGCTGCAGATCATCCACGGCGAGGATGATCAGGGCAAAGCGCTCGTCGCGGGCGATGTGGACATGATCGCCTTCACCGGGTCCAAGACCGCCGGTCAGCACATCATGGCGGCTGCCGCGCCGGGGCTCAAGCGGCTGATTCTTGAGCTTGGCTCGAAGGACCCGTGCATCGTGCTCGAGGGCGCGGACCTCGAGAAGGCCGCGACCTTCGCGGCACGCAACTCGTTCCGCAACTGTGGGCAGGTGTGTGTCTCGACCGAGCGCATCTATGTGCAAGACTCGATCAAGGACGCGTTCATGGACAAGCTGCTGGAGCAGACCAAGGAGTTCACGATCGGCGACTGCCTCGACGAGAACGCCAACATCGGGCCGATGGTCATGCGGGAGCAGAAGGAGCATGTGCTGCGGCAGGTCGAAGACGCGAAGTCCAAGGGCGCCCAGGTCATCTTCGGTGGCAACGAGCACGAGGGCAACTTTGTGGAGCCGACGATTCTGGATGGCGTGAACCACGACATGGACATCATGGTGACCGAGACCTTCGGCCCCATCGCCTGCGTCGCCACGGTGAAGGATGCCGACGAGGCGGTCGAGTTGGCCAATGACACCGAATACGGTCTCGGCGCGGTAGTCTTCGGTGAAGAAGAGGTCGCACGCAAGGTTGGGCGACGATTGACCGCGGGCATGATCGGTATCAACCGCTCAATGGGTGGCACAGGCGGGGCGCCGTGGGTCGGTGCCCGCAAGTCGGGCATCGGATACCACTCGGGCCCGCTGGGGCACCGCCAGTTCTGCCAGTTGCGGGTTGTGACGACAAACGAGGACTGAAATCACGCGGAGCGTTGAGGGGCCTTGAACGCAATGGTGTACTGGAAGCCGTAGACCGGGTACTGGACCTGCAGGCGATATGTCCTGATTGAATCGGGTGACCGCCGATTCTTTTCGCAGAGATACGCGACCATGTCCTCGTACATCGGGAACTCACTGATCCTCAGGCTCGCCGTTCCCCTGCCCATGTAATCCAACCGCTCCTGCGTCTCGACACGATCGATCAGCCGCTTCGGGTCTTCGATGTCTGCGCCACCGCGAGGCATGGTGTTGTAGAGAAACAAATCGGGCTCGATGCCCTCGAAGATATCGTCACAAATCATGACATCGCTGACGAGGGTGACCGTCGGCACATCGGGGATCACGGTCGTGCCCCGGTAGTTCCTCCCCGGTGCCGCGTATCGATTCGATCCGTTCGGGATGTAGACTTCGGCGAACATGTCGTACAGGTCATCCTTGCCTTCAACCTCGGGAGCGAAGGTGTTGATGATCTGACCGTTCTCCTCATCGACCTGAAGCGGTGCCGCTTCGTGTACGAGGAATGATGAGAGATCGGTGCCGGTTCGGATCGGTGATTGACGCCGATCTTCGTACTCGGGCGGGACCCCGTAGACGAACCTGATTGGCGTGTCCGGACGCAATCGGCGCAAGCCCGAAGTGCCGTGGATCGTCGAGATGTCGATGCCGTCCGGCTGATCGGCGCAGGGCGTGAGCATCATGGTGGTGAGCCAGAGGTTGCTCTGGGCCCCAACGATCTGGCTCATGCCCTTGAAGACCTGGTAGCGGCTCGATTGCTCGAACTTCGACCGAGCGTTGGGGTTGGTGTTGCTCAAGGCGGCATTCAGCGCCGAGCGGGTCCCGAACTGCTCACGGATGAGTTCATCGAACGCCTCGATGGCCTTCTCTGCCGCGATGATGTACTCGGCTTCTACGCCGTGCTGGCCAGCGGCACGAACGATCGATCGCAGCGTCTCCGGGCCAGGGATCCGGGTCAGCCGCTCAATCGGATCATCTTTGCGGATCGCGCTCAGCAGGCGGCTGACCATCACCCGCGAAGTGTCGAGGACCCGCGCGATATCGGTTGGGCGCATGCTGCACCCTTCGATGTCAGTCAGGACGCGACTCAGGGTCGTACCCAGTTCCTGCCCGATCTGGTCGGGCTGTACCTCTGGTGTAACACTCTGCTGTTTCTGCGGCATAGACGGTTTTGCCCCCTCACCCGACCTGCTACGGTGACCACACAGGGTAGCACATGGATGAGCGATATGCATGAATAATGCGAATCGTGATAAATTACACTTGATTTTACCCCCACGCCCCGCCATGATGGGGATGACTCGCGCGAGTGCAGTCAACTTTTTTAACGGAGAGACCCCATGAATCTGTACCCCAAATCCGCGTTCCTTCTCACGATGAGTATCGCGTCGCTCACACCCATCGCACACGCACAATGGACAGCCGATTCGACGATGCATCAGGTCGTCGCTGACGGCGCTGGCGAGCAGGTCCAACCCAAGGTTGTGCCGACTGCAGACGGCGGGTGTTATGTGAGCTGGTATTCAAGCCAGAGCGGGTACGACGTGCGTCTGCAACGACTCGATGCGCAAGGCAACGAGATGTGGGCACACAACGGTGTCCTCGTCGCTGACCGTGGCTTCTCATCGACGCAAGACTACGGGCTCGATGTCGACAGCAACGGCCACGCCGTGCTCGCGTTCCGCGATGACCGCTTCGGTGGTGTCGTCATCACCGCCCAGCGTGTCGCGCCCGACGGCTCGCTCACCTGGGGTGCCAACGGCATCCAACTCGGCGACTCGGCCGCTTCGCTCAACTCACCCGACATCGCCGCGACCAGCGACGGCAACGCTGTAGTGGGCTGGAACAGCAATCTCAACACCGAACTGGCCAGCATCGATGCCTCAGGCATGATCAACTGGGAAACAACCCTCAGTTCGGACATCGATGACACGCTGATCGTTTCTGCGATGGAAGGCAGCGACAACGGCTCGGTCATCGTCTCATGGGTCCAGTACGGATTCTTCCTCGGCCCGAAGCACCTTATGGCCCAGAAGATCGACTCGCTCGGCAATGAGGCATGGGCCCAGCGTGTCGCGGTCTTCGACGGCGGTTCGTTGCAGTTCGGGAACTTCCCCGAGTTCAGCAGCGACGGCGCGGGCGGCGCGGTCTTCTCGTGGTATGACACCGCCAACGGGTTGAATGTATTCGCCCAGCACATCGCCAGCGATGGCTCCGAACTCTTTGGACACAACGGGGTCGCCGCTTCGATCAACCCGCGTGAGCGAGTTGCCCCCAGCGCCGCGTATGACCCCAGCAGCGACTCGGTCTATGTCTCATGGATCGAACTCGACAATAACCAGGGCAACCACGGCGTCTTTGCTCAGCGTCTGGACAACAAGGGCTCACGCATGTGGTCCGACTCGGGCACGCCGGTCTCTGCCGTCGATGGCAACGAGTCCGGGCAGATCAATGTCCAGATCATGGACAACGACATGGTCACCATGTGGGTCGAGAATACGGGCATGTTGAATGCTGATGTGGTGCAGGCCGCCCGTCTCGATGAGAGCGGGAGCGAAGTCTGGTCGGTCGATGTGGCATCGGACGCCGCGCTCCGCAGCCGCCTGACCTCGACGCTCAGCAGCGATGGTTTCATCATCGGCGCCTGGCAGATCGGTGACTTTGGCGATGCCGACATCGAGACCCACAACCTCAACCCCGACGGCACGCTCGGCGCATCTGCGGGCTGCCCCGCCGATATCAATGGCGACGGCAACCTCGACTTCTTCGATATCAGCGCCTTCCTCGCGGCATTCAGCAGCATGGACCCGGCCGCCGACTTTACCGGCGATGGAATGTACGACTTCTTCGATGTGAGCGCCTTCCTGGGGGCGTTCTCCGGCGGCTGCCCATGACCCATCGTTGAATGTATCGATTCTCGTCACGGCTCTCCCCCGAGTCGAGACGGTCGAGCACCCAGCGGCCCCTCTCCGCTGGGTGTTTTTTCATGCACAGGACGGACAACTCAAAAAGGACGCACCCCCCAGAGTGGTCCCTGGGGGGTGCGACATGCGGCTGGACGCAGCTGCTAAGCCGAGTTCTGTCCAAGACGCGGTTTCCGATCAGCTCCATTGACGGGGGCTCGCGATCGGACCTGCGCCCTTGGGCGGCCATTTCTCTGCCCGCATCGTTGCCGATGCGGTGAGGAGCCTTCGCTCCCAGCACCCGACCCGAGCTCATCGTGCGGACAACACGAGCTCTGCTTGGGCTTGCACGCGATGGGGTTTACCGTGCCCCGCTTGTCACCAAGCGGGCGGTGCGCTCTTACCGCACCTTTTCACCCTTACCTGTGCCCGGCAAGCCGGGCCATCGGCGGTTTGTTCTCTGTGGCACTGTCCCTCGCCCCCAGCCGAACCCTTGCGGGCATGTTGGGGCGGGTGGGCGTTACCCACCATCGTGTCCTTTCGTGCTCGGACTTTCCTCCCATGAACCTGAGTCCATGAGCGACCGCCTTGCTGCGTCTTGCACGAATGATACGCCAGGCAATCGCCCCCGGATCGCCAATGCACATAACTCTGACTTCGCATACAATCGCGTCTTATGACCCAGCCCCGTTGTGTTGTGTGGACCACCCCCGAGCAAGCCCCTCTGCTCGATGAGATCGTGCGCCTCGCGGGCATCACGATCATCGGTGCCGGCTGCCCCGACTCGGCCCGGACCGGACAGGTCGCCTCGGCGCTCAGCTGCGAACCCACCGATGACCTCCGCCTGGTCATGAACGCCCATGAAACCGATATGGTGCTGCTGGGCGATGCGGGGAGCTTCGGCGAAGAGGCCAACGACGCGGACCTTGATGCGTTGCGAGCCGCACACGCCCGGAATGTCTGCGTGACGACGCTCGAGCCGATCCCCGCGACCGCCTCGGGCATCATGGGCACGAGCTTCGCTGAGGCGCTCCATCAGGGCGTGCTGGGCACAATGGCGAGCTTCGTGCCGCTGCTCCGCTACAGACCGATCCTCTCCGAGCTCTCGACGGTCCTGGAGACATTCGCACCGGTCCGATCGGCATCGCTGACCATCGCGGGACCGTCTGCACTGGGATCGTTGGGTGCCCGCCTGTTCAACGCACTTGATCTCACACGCTGGCTCATGGGCGTGCCCAGCATCATCGAAGCCGCCTACATTTCACCCCGTGCAGGTCGGGGCATGCACCCGCTGCCGGGGCAGACCCTTCGCGGATTGCACGGCGAGATCACCATGAACCTCCGCTTCTCCGATGGGCGGTGCGCCGCGATCTACCTCTCCGATCAGTTCAGCGCCAGCGCCCTCTCCATGACCATCGCCAGCGCCGAGGGGCAGATGGCTGTCGATCAACGGGGCTTTGTCTGGTCCGACAACCAAGGACAGGAGGTCGATCGCCACAACGCGCCAGACCCACACCTGAACTCCGATCGCGGCGCCTTGCAGACGCAACTCACCGAACTCTGCTCCGGGGTCGTCCCCGCACGCCCACCGATCGACTTCACCAGCGTGCTCTCCATGACCCACGCGGCCCTGCTGAGCACCCGCACGGGGCAGGGTGAGTCGCCGCACGATGTTGAGCAGTTGATGCTGTCGATGTGAGGGTGGGGCAATAGGCAGTAGGCAAAAGGCAATAGGCAGTAGATACTCAGTGGTGGCACAGGGGCTCACGACCACTTCGTCATATGCCACTTTTTCTTGCCGCGTCGGATGGCGATGAATGCGCCATGTAGCAGGTGCGAAGAGTTGATGCGGGTGTCGCCGTCAATCTTCTCGCCGTTGATCGAGACCGAGCCGCTGCCCAGGAACTCGCGGGCCTCGCGGTTCGATGATGCCAGGTCGCACGATTTGAGCAGTTCCATCGGGTCCACGCCCTCGCCCTCAAGCTCGGACTTGGCGTGCTCGGTTGTGGGCACGCTGGCGAATACTTCAACCAGTGTGTCCTTGTCGAGCGAGGCGATCTCGCCGCTGAATAGCGCCTTGCCGGCGGCCTCGGCGTTTTCCATGGCGGCGGTGCCGTGGAGGATCTGGGTGGCGTTCTGGGCGAGGGTGCGCTGGAGTTCACGCTTGCCGGGGTTCTCGTCGTGGCGGGCGATGAGGGCTTCGATCTCGCCCTGGCTCAGGAAGGTGAAGACCTTGATCCAGTTGCGAGCGTCCTCATCGCTGGCGTTGAGCCAGAACTGGTAGTAGGCGTAGGGTGAGGTGCGGGCTGCGGTGAGCCAGATGGCGCCGGATTCGGTTTTGCCGAACTTGCCGCCGTCGGCTTTTTGTACGAGGGGGGCGGTGAGGCCATGAGACAGAATGTATTTCCTGTCTATCTCTTCTCGTTTCTCTTCGTAGAACTTCCGTTTACCATGATTCTGTTCACGAATTGCCTCGTCAATGCCTAGTGAGTATTCCCTCCATAGGTGCTTATCGTGGTCAGACATCTCGACATGGTTTGTGCGCCGAATGAGATCGGCACCTGCCAAGATATTCCCGTACTGATCGCTGCCGCCGAACTGTACCGTGATGCCTTCGTTCTCGTAGAGGTAAGAAAAGTCGTAGGACTGGAGGATCATGTAGGAGAACTCGGTGTAGCTGATGCCCTGCTCGCGGTTGTTGAGGCGTTCCTTGACGGACTCCTTCTGCATCATCATGTTGACGGAGAAGTGCTTGCCGATATCGCGCAGGGCCTCGATGTAGCTGATCTTGCCGAGCCATTCGAGGTTGTTCTTGATGTGGTGCTCGGGGCCGTCGATCTGGCCGAGGACGTTTTCGAAGATGGGGCGTTGGCAGTTGACGTGGTGCTGGACGGTCTCGGCGGTCATCATCTGGCGCTCGGCGGACTTGCCGGAGGGATCGCCGATGAGGCCGGTGCCGCCGCCCATGACGACGACGGGGGTGTGGCCGGCGCGTTTGACATGCGCGAGCATCATGATGGGGACAAGGTTGCCGATGGTGAGCGAGTCGGCGGTGGGATCGAAGCCGCAGTAGACCTTGCGGGGGGCGCCCTTTGGATCGGCGAGGTGGTCGCGGAGTGCCTCCTTGTCGGTGGCGTCTTTGACAAGGCCGCGCCATTCGAGTTCGGCGACGAGGTCGGGGATCTGTGGGCTGTGTGTTTTCTCGCTCATAGACCCAGACGATAGGTCGGCGAACAGGTCAGGGCAGGTTGGGCTCGAGTACCCAGTCTTCCCGTGTCGCCTTGTCCGACCAGCGGCGCATGTCGTTGAACTCGTCCCAGCCCCACTGCTCGGCGTGCCCGTCGAGCATGCCCGCGATCCCCTTGCCGGCGAACCGGAGACTCACCCGCCCCGAGTTCTGGTCGGGCGTCTCGGCGTACTCGTCGTAGCTCGTCTCCCACTGTCGCCCCGAGGTCGAGTACAGATACGGGGGTTTGACGATGTATGACCCCTCCACCGTGCCGTAGCCCGGAAGAATGCTCGCCTCGGCCCGGTCGCGGGCACTGGCAAAGACCATCTGGTTGCTGGGTCGGTTCACGCCATAGAACTTGGTCGCGTAGAACTTCCCGAAGACCCGCTCGCCGCTGTCTGAGAAGGGGATCGAATCGCCCGGGGCTCCCCCGCCCATGAAGTAGGAGTTGAGCCCGAAGGATGGGTAGAGACTGATGACATACTTCATCGTCTCATTGCTGACCGAAGCCGATGGCGCATCGCTGGCCTCGGCGAGTTGTTCGATCACACGCCGGTCTTGGTAGATCCCCTCGAAGTTCCCATCAAAGTAAGAGATCAGCCGCCACGGGTAGCGTGAACCAACCGTCCGCCCGAGCGTGTTGCCTTGAAAATCGGTGGGTTCGTCGCCTCGTGCAACGATGCGGTTCCAGAGTGCCAGATCGGGGAACCCGATGAGCAGGTTTCCTCGGTTGTCATCGCTGTACATCGTGTATGCGAGCATGGCCTGACGCATGCCAGATTGTTCTTTGACGGCTGCCGCGGTGGTCCTCGCCTTGCCCAGCGCTGGCAGCAGGACCCCCATGAGGATCGCGATGATCCCGATCACCACAAGCAGTTCAATGAGCGTGAATGCAGATCGGGTTGTCCTGATTGAGGCTCTGAAGCGTTCCATGCTGCTCATCTCTGAATCTGCTGGGGTGGCGTTGAAATCTCGCTGGATGGGATTCTATCTCGCATTGCCAAAATTGTCTGCAACTGAGACTCGATCTCATCGAAATCTGTGTGTATTCTTCCGTAGCTGCGACTGAATCTCAACAAGGTCCGGCTGAATTTATCCACCCTGCCCCACCCACGGGAGATTGAAGATATGAAACGCGCAACTTCTGCCTTGCTCGCCATCACAGCAATCGCTGGATCGGCGTTGGGCCAATCGGAAACGATCACCGTTGAGTACGACGCACCCTCGATGGACCGCTGGAACTACCCCTTCAACGGCTCGCCCGGCACACGCCTGTCCGCGTCCACCTTCGGAGCCGTCGAACTCGACGGTTTCGACGACCACGATGCGCAGTTCATCCTCGGGTTTGAGACGCTCGCCGATGTCAGCAGCGGGCTCGACGCATCGGAGTACCAAGTGCTCAGCGCCCGCGTGATCATCACCAACACCAATGGTGATGCGTTCCGCTACGACCCGACCTACGACACGCACGACACCTACCTGTTCCTCGACAACTCGCTCGATACAGACGACGGGCGACCGATTCACCTCTGGGCGATCGGCTACCGCGACGAGCAGAGCCAAGCCATCTGGGGCGAGTACTCCGCGTTCGGCGGGATCCCGGATGTTGACCCGACCCAGGGTTCACGCTACGCGTTTGCCTCGTACTTCCCGTTCGATGGCAGCAACCCGGTCGACATCTCGAACAACCTGAAAGAAGAGTTCGACGCGACGCCGATGGCCATCGCCCAGACCGACGCGGTGCTGCCAGGCGAGATCGTCCCTGCGGACTCGGACTTCTCCTTCGATGTTGACCTGTGCCAGCCAGGCATCCGCACCTACCTTGCTGAGGGCCTGTCGCTCGGCGAGGTCCGTTTCGCGGTGAGTTCCCTGCACGCGGCCAACGGTGGCGACGGTGGCGGGACGGGCGAGGTCTCCTACCCCTTCTGGTACACCAAGGAGAACCCGCTGGCTGCGCTCTTTGGCTACGCCCCTCGCCTTGAGCTGACCGTACGGGTTGGCTCGCCCGGCGACTTCAACAGCGATGGCGAGTTCAACTTCTTTGATGTCAGTGAGTTCCTGACCTCGTTCAACGCGGGCGATACCAGCGCCGACCTCAACGGCGATTGCCAGTTCAACTTCTTTGATGTTTCACAGTTCCTGACGGCCTTCAGCGCCGGCTAAACCATACCCATCCCGCGATTGTGTGCGGGCGACCCTGAGGAGATAGATATGAAGACCATGACCATCAGCGCGATGATGATCGCCGCGGGCGTTGCGAACGCCGGCGTGTCGTCGTTCACCGAGACCTTTGAGACCGGCGCCAACGGCTGGCTCCAGGGCAGCTTCAGCGCCCCCACCTACAACGCAACTGGCGCACTCGACGGCAGCGCGTACATCAGCAGCACCGCGGATCTCAACAGCGCCGGCCCCTTCGGGCTGACCGTGTTCCGTGGCCAGGATGACTTCGACGCCTCGGGCGACGCGTTTGTCGGCGACTACCTCGCCGGCGGCATCGACCGCATCAGCTTCGACTTCCGCCACAACGCGGGCCAAGACCTCGGCGTCGCGCTCCGCGTGGCAAGCTCGACCAACTTCCCCGCTTTCGCGGTCGAGCTGGCAGGCCCCGTCGCATCAGACGAATGGGTCACCCTGAGTTTCGATCTGAGCTTCTTCAACCCGCTCGTCACCATCGAGGGTGCCCCGACCCCGCAGGCGTTCAACGAGATCATGGCCGCGATCGGGAACCTGCAGGTCTCGGTCGATCGTCCCGACGGGCTCGACACCCCGCTCGTGGTTGATTTTGATCTCGACAATGTCGCAATCACACCAGCCCCGAGTGCACTTGCATTGCTTGGCCTGAGCGGACTTGCCACAGCACGTCGTCGACGCTAAAACCATTGAACCAACTGCCCCCTCTCGCGCGGGACTCGATCAGCTGCAAAGCGTCGGGTCCCGCGCTTTTTTATCACTGCAACCGGGACATCGCGATCGCGACCGCTTCTGGGTTCAGGTCGCAACCGACCGGGGTACGATTCAGTCGCTGCGCTGCCACAAGCGTCGTCCCCGAGCCGCAGCACGGGTCGAAGACCACCCCACCCGCGGGGCAGCACGCCCCGACGAGCAACTCAAGCAACGCCAGCGGCTTCTGCGTCGGGTAGCCGACCCTTTCCTCGGCCATATTGTTCAGCGTCGGGACATCGAGCACATCGGTCGCTTTCTTGAGTTGCCCCTTCATGCGATTGCTCGTCGCGGGGACCATGGGCGGCTCGAAGTAGTACCGATCAGGATCGATGCAATAGAACAGGATGTCGTCGTGCTTGCGTGCGAAGCGGCGCGGGGATGAACCGCCCAGCCCGTAACGCCAGATGAGGTGATTGACGAAGCGGTCCTCGCCCAGGAGCTCATCAAGCAGCACTCGCACTCGATGGCTTGTCCGCCAATCAGTATGAATCAGCAATGAGCCGGTTGCCTTGATTTTGGGGATGGTCGCTCCGAGTCGTTCGTGGAGCCAATCGACCCAGGCGTCGGTGCTGGGCCAGGCGTCCTGGTACGAACCCGAAGCCGCGACTTGGGCCTTGCCCGTGTTGAATGGGGGATCAGCATACAGCAGATCGACCGACTCGTCATCGAACTCGCCTGCTCGCACAAGCCAGTCCTCGTTGCTCACGGGTGCAGAATCAGGCATGCTTCACCGTTACATGTGCTTGTCGAACCCGGCTTTCTTGCCAAGCACCGTTGCACTCGGGGCACACGACACACCCATCTTCCTGGATGGTCAGATCATCGAGCTGGTAGGCGCACGATGGGCAGATGCCGTGGGTGAGATGGATCTGCGCGATGCGATCGAACTTGCGAAGACGCACCCACCCGAGCAGCCCGAACCACAGCAGCGTTGACACGACGATTGAACTGCAGAAGGGGATGATCAGGTTCCACAGCAGCGTGCCCCTCTGCCCGAGCAGCACGATTCCGGTAAAGCTCGCCAGAGCCCAACCGAGCACCCCGCCGACCAGCGCGATCAGCACCTCGGTATTGATGGTCGCCTGCTGCTCCTGCTTGATAATCTCGTCCCTGGTCAGGGACTTGATTCCAATGGCACGCCAAGCCAGCTGACGGTTTGTCAAGCGGGCCACGCGGCATGGCTGCCTTCGATCATCGAGGGGGATGGGCATTAACCCATCTTACACGGGTTTGACCGGCGCGCGGCCCACCGAGTAATAATGGAAGCCGAGCTCGTCGAGGTGCTGACGCCGGTAGAGATTCCGCCCGTCGAAGATGACCTTGCCCTTCATGACCTCGGCGAGCTTCTGGAAGTTCGGGCTCTTAAACTCGGCCCAGTCGGTCGAGATAACCAAGGCGTCGCAATCTCGAGCGCACTCGTACATGTCGTCGCTGAGCGTGATTGTATCGCCCATCTCCTTGGCGACATTCTCCGCTGCGACCGGGTCGAAGCCCATGCAGTTGGCCCCATAGCCCAATGCCTTCCGAACCAGCGTCAGCGCAGGGGCCTTGCGGATGTCATCTGTGCGTGGCTTGAACGCCAAGCCCCAGAAGGCGAGCTTCTTGCCCTGCAAACCAGACTCGCCGCCGAAGTGATTCAGGATCTTGTTGAAAAAGAGGTTCCGCTGGCGTTCGTTGGTCCCGTGGACCGCGTTTGAGACCTGCATCGTCACTCCGGCCTTGTCACCCATCATGATGCAGGCGAGCGTGTCCTTGGGGAAGCACGAGCCGCCGTAGCCCAGTCCGGGGTGCAGGAACGCGTGCCCGATGCGTGAGTCGGAGCACATCCCCTCCCTGACGCGGTTGATGTTGGCCCCGTAGGCCTCGCAGAGATTGGCCATCTCGTTGATAAATGAGATCTTGGTTGCCAGGAAGTTGTTGCTCGCGTACTTAACCATCTCGGCACTGAGCACATCCATCACGAAGATGGGGTGCCCGTTCCGAACGAACGGGTCGTACAGGTCCCGGAACTTCTCGCCCACCTCTGGGCTCTCAACGCCGACCACGACCCGGTCTGGCTTGTTGAAGTCGTTGACCGCGTCGCCCTCCTTGAGGAACTCGGGGTTGTCGGCGACATGGAAAGGGATATCGCCCACGATCTCCTTGATGCGGTCCTTCACGCGGAAAGTCGTTCCCACGGGCACAGTGGATTTCACCACAACGACCTTGGGTTTCTGATCCGGCCCGAGTTCCTTGATCGCGTGCCCGATATCGTCAGCAGCACTGTCGATGAAGGACATGTCGGTGTGGCCCTTGTCATCGGAAGGCGTTCCCACGCAGATGAAGATCATGTCGGCTGCCTGATAGGCATGCTTCTTGTCGAGCGTGTAGGTCAGCCGCCCCGCCTGGCGGTTCTTGACCATCAGTTCGGTCAATCCGGGCTCATAGATCGGGCAGACATCGTTCTCAAGCTTCTCGATCTTGTCGGGCTCGACATCGAGACAGATCACATCATTTCCTGCGTTGGCGAGGCACACACCGGTGACCAAACCCACATATCCTGTACCCACCATCGTCAGTTGCATCGTGACTGTTCCTCCGTTTCAGGCAGGAGTCTAGACTCTGAATCAATCATCGGCTTCTTTCAGATTCACGCCCAGCACGGGAACCCGCCGCATCGAACCATCTATTATGTGAATCAGAACCTCGACCCGTCGTGGGACGGGCTTGAAATCAGGAACATATTTGCGGGGATCCACCGCGATGAGCACCCAGACCATGTCCCATAAGTCCGGACGCAAGAAGAAGCTCGAAGCCAAAGCCGCCAAGCAGGCCAAGGCCGATGGCGCATTTTCTGCCGCCAACGCCGACCGCCACGAGTTGTACCAGCTCTCGGTCCAGAATGTCGAGGCCGAGATCGATTTCATCGACGAGACCTTCGAGCAGATCAGGGGACGCAAGGGCGTACTGCTGCGAGAGGATTTCTGCGGCACGGGCAATACCAGCACTGAATGGGTCCGACGCCGCGACACCAACCGGGCAATCGGCTTGGATATCGACCAGCCAACGCTCGATTGGGGAACCGAGCACCATATCAGCCAGCTGAGCTCTGATCAGCAGCAACGCATTGTGCTGCACAACCGGAATGTGCTCGAACCCGGAGATGCGGTCGGGGCCGACTGCGTGCTGGCGATGAACTTCAGCTACTGGCTCTTTAAAACCCGGGATGAGCTACGCAACTACTTCAAATCGGTACGGGAAAGCCTCGGCGAAGACGGCGTCTTCTTCCTCGACCACTACGGCGGCTCCGAAGCGATGACCGAGACCCGAGAGGCCAAGAAGATCGACGACGGCCCCGGACGCAAGTTCACCTATATCTGGGAACAGAAGACCTTCAACCCCATCACCAACGACATGGAGTGCCGCATCCACTTCAAGTTCCCCGACAAGACCCGCATGAACGACGCGTTCGTCTATCACTGGCGGCTCTGGTCGCTGGTGGAGATCCAGGAACTACTCAGCGAGGCGGGCTTCACCCAGGTTCATGTGTACTGGGAGGGTGAAGACGAGGAAGGCGAGGGCAACGGCGAATACGAACCAACGCGTGTGGGCGAAGCCGACCCCGCCTTCATCAACTACATTGTCGCGTACGACTGAGGTGAACAGCTTTGCAAGGCGTACTCGACATCCCCGCTGAGCTCGAATCCCTTCAAGGGGTTATCGCTGACGCGTTCCCAAGCGTCATCGAGGTATTCGAGCAGCAGCTGGTCTCGGACCTTCCACCGGTCGATGAGATGTGCAAGTACATCGAACGCTATCGGGGCAAGATGCTGCGCCCGACACTCGTGCTGCTCTGCGGCATCGCCGCGAACGATCAACATGCCCGAGTGATCGAGAGCGATCACGCTAGCACGCTGTGCACGCACGCACACACGGTCTGCGGTGCGGTCTGCGAGATGGTCCACATGGCCACGCTGGTGCATGACGATGTGCTCGATGAGGCTGAGATCCGGCGCCGCGGCCAAACGCTCAACATGCTCCACGGCAACGAGACCTCGGTCATCTTGGGCGACTACCTGATCGCCTCGGCCTACGAGCTCTGCTCGACGCTCGATTCGCCCGTCCCCTCCCGGATCGTCGGCAACGCCTCGGCGGTCATGTGCACGGGCGAGCTGCTCCAACTCCAGCACCGCGACAACCACTCGCTCGACGAGGCGACCTACCTCGAGATCCTTGAGCGCAAGACCGCCGCGCTCATCGGGGCCGCCTGCGAGCTCGGGGCCCTGTGCACGCTGGGCTTCGACCAGCGCGGGCACCCGATCACCCAATCGCTGCTCGACTTTGGGCGTGCTTTGGGCATCGCCTTCCAGATCCAGGACGATGTGCTCGACCTCATGGGCAATCAGGACCAGGTTGGCAAATCCGTCGGCAAGGACCTCGAAAAAGGCAAACTGACCTACCCGCTCATCCATCACCTGGCCCACGCCGACGAGCAGCAGACGATCCGATCGCTCGAGCTGATCCGCCTGGCCGCCCAGCACGACCAATCGGGCATCCCCGAACTGATCGAGGCGATCGGCTCAACCGGTTCAATCGATGCGACCCGGTCGCTCGCGTCGTCATATGTCGATCGAGCCAAGAGTACCCTGCTTGAACTGCCCGAATCACCCGGGCGATCGATGCTCGAACTCATCGCCGACGCGGTCATCAGCCGCTCGTACTGAACCCGCTCAAGGACCACCCGATGCAAAGGCGCGTATTCAAGTACTACCAGCGCAAACGGGTCGTCAATATCAACATCAACATCCTCATGGCCGGGTTCCTCTCGATTGCGATCGCGAAGTACCCCGTCTTTCTCATCGGCGAGTGGATCGGCCCCGAGCACAAGCTCCTCATCTCGGTCATCGCGTATGTCCTGGACACCACGATCGATGTCTGCATGTACTACGCCCTGCACTGGGTCGCCAACCACTGGAACCCACGCGGGAACCTTCCCAAGGACGATCACCTGCCCAAGTCCCGCAAGTTCATGCAGGACGCCACCCGCGTGCAAGCCGAACGCATGGCCCTCGTGCCAATCTTCATGCTGGTCTCGATGGGCGGCATGTGGGGCTTGCAGCACTTCTACCAGATCACCCACTCATGGGCCTTTGTCATCGCCTTCATCGCCGCCATGTTCGTCACACGCATCGCCCACACACTCTGGGGCTACCAGTCGGGTACCTTCAGGGATCATGTGGACTTCGTCATCGACGATGATATCCAGATCGGACGCGATCTGACCGCCGAAGCCGAGGCCAAGTCGCAAGCCGAGCCCAAGCCCACCGCGACCGATGAGGCCACCCCGTAATGTGCGGCATCGCCGGCGTCATCAAGATCCACGCCCCCAAGGACGGCCCACCGCCCCCGCCGCTCGAAGCGATCCCTGAGCAATGGCTCGACATCCTCGACAAGTCCATCAAACACCGCGGCCCCGACGGGCAGGGGCGATTCCGTGATCGCGCCATCCGCGAAGACGGCACCGTCGTCGATGTGGCACTCGTGCACCGACGCCTGAGCATCATTGACCACGAAGGCGGGCACCAGCCAATGGTCCACGATGGGGATCGCCTGCGCCCGGACCTGACCTACCAGCCGGGCGAGACGCCGATCATCGCCAGCGAGGCCGAGCCCGACAAGCCACTGGTCGCGGTGGTGTTTAATGGGTGCATCTACAATCATCGTCAGCTGCGGGAGGAGTTGGAGGGGCAGGGGTATGTGTTCGAGACGGATCACTCGGATACGGAGGTGCTGGTGCATGGGTGGCGGGCGTGGAGGCAGGGTCGGCCAGACATCGCAAAGCCCAAGGGTAAACCTTGGAAAACCCGAAGCGGAGGCCTTCCCTCGAAGCTCGAAGGTATGTGGGCAATGCTGTGCTGGGCATCCATGACGGGGGATGTGTCGATTTCCAATGATCGATTCCGCGAGAAACGAGCGTGGCGTACCACAACGAAGACTGGACTTCATCTGGTTTCCAGTTCACCCGCCGGTATCCTTGAGTTGACACCTCCATACGAGCATCCAGATCTACTGATTCAACCTGAGTTTCTTCGTCCGCTTTCTCGCTGTATCAAGACACTTTCTGCACCATCACAGATCGAGGATTTAGTCTCGACATTCACTTGGAAGAAGAAGACGCTGTTTGCCCGTGAATGGAACTGGTACAGGAATGAGACTACATGCAGGCCTGTAGATCGAACTCAGACTCTCGGGGTAGAAGAAGTTGATCTGCTGCTCGCAAAGAGCGTGGAGAAGAGACTGCAAGCCGATGTTCCGGTAGGTGTCTTTTTATCAGGCGGAATCGACTCTGGCTTACTCACTGCACACGCTCACAAGCTTAACCCCTCGATCGAGACGCTCACCGTCAGAATGCCAGACGACGCATACGACGAGTCTGATGCCGCAAGTGAGACCGCTATGGCTATTGGGACTCGTCATCGCGTCATTGAATGTAGTCCCGAACCAGCGAGTGATTTGATCAAACTGATCGAACGCCTCGGATTCCCATTCGGGGATAGTTCGCTGCTCCCTACATACTGGGTAAGCAAAGCTGCCCGCGAAGTCGTTCGTGTCGTACTCAGTGGAGATGGCGGTGACGAACTCTTTGCAGGCTATCAACGCCACCACGCAGCGGGTTTGCTCAGAAATGGCAAATCGCTGCTCATGCTTGTTCCAAGCTATTTGCTCCCTCAACGCGACCCAAAATCTGGTAGCGCTCGACTTGCTCGCATGGGGAATGCAGTTCGCGAAATGGGTTATCCCAGTCTCCGTGATGGATTCTCACAGTATCAGCATGCCCGTCTAATGAACCACAATCGTCTAGGCATGGCACTCTCTGGCGTACTCTTGAATGCGTTCACTTTTGGAGCTTCATTCTTTGGGATGTACCGCGTGCTTGTCCCTGCTTCAAGATCCATTGCCGTTTCCAATGCACTCTCCGATGACCTCCATAATTACTTGCCTGATGACCTGCTCGTGAAAACGGACACCGCATCCATGCATGCAGCACTTGAAGTTCGATGCCCGTTTCTGGACTCGAACCTAGTGCAGGCAGCGACGACGGCCACGATCGATTCGCTCATGCCCAACGGCGAGCGTAAAGGACTCCTCAAGCAGGTCGCCCGCAAATACCTCCCTGACCACATCGTCGATCGCCCCAAACAAGGCTTTGCCATCCCCATCGGCGAATGGTTCCGCACGGACTACGGCGGGATGCGTCAGCTCCTTCACGACCACCTCCACTCAACCGACCCATTCCCGGGGCTGGCCGAGGCCGGTGTCGAGATCAACATGAAGTTCGTCGAACAGATGCTCAAAGAGCACGACGCGGCCGGGGAGAAGTCGATCAACCCGTGGCACGGGCGGGACCACTCCCATCGCCTCTACATGCTGCTGGTGCTGAGCATCTGGTCGAAGTGGCTGCAGCGGGTCCGCAAGGGCACCGAGCACAGCGCATAAAAAACCCACGCCGGGGCGTGGGCCTTTGTATGAACCAGTTGTCGGTAGCACAGGCGTCTCGCCTGTGCGGGATCCAGAAGGGCAAACACAGGCGAGACGCCTGTGCCACCCAATCCATCAGCCCTGTGCGACCTTGCCGTCGATGTGAACATCCATCTGCGGGAAGGGGATGCCGATACCTGCATCATCAAGGGCGACCTTAACATTGCGGGTCAGCGCGTCCATGACCGCCCAGTAATCAGCGGCATTCACCCAAACACGCACGGACCAGTCGATCGACGAGCCACCGAGGCCCGTCAGGACGATCGCGGGTGCGGGGTCGTTCAGGACATTGTCCGTGGACGAAGCTGCGGCGAGCATGATCTCGCGTGCCTTGTCGATGTCCGCGCCGTAGTCCGTGCCGACATCGATCGAAACGCGACGGGTCGCGTGGTGCGAGATGTTCTCAATCGTCCCGCCGAAGATCGAGTTGTTCGGCACAATGATGCGTCGGTTGTCAGGGGTATCGAAGGTGGTGGTGAACAGGCCAATCTCGAAGACCTTGCCGGTCGTCCCACCAGCGCTGACGACATCGCCGACCTTGAAGGGACGGAAGAAGAGCAGCATGACACCCGAAGCGACATTGCCAAGCATGCCGGACATCGCCATACCGATGGCAAAGCCAACGGCCGCGATCAGCGCTGCAAAGCTGGTCGTCTCAACCCCAAGGGTGCCGAGGATCGCGACAGCACCTGCAATGAGAACAACATAGCGTGCAAGGTTTGAGAGGAAGCGTGCCAGCGTCTCCTCGACATTAGCCTTGCGGACCGCCTTGCCGGTGATCTTGCTGATCCAGCCGGCGATGATGATCACCAGGATGATCAATACGATCGCCTTGGTGATCGGCCACCCAACCGAGTCCCAGAGCAGCACCCATGTCTCGCTGCTGAAATCCCCCTCCATCAACCGGCTCGCGGCTTCAGTCCCACCGCTTACGAGTTCGTTCGTCTGCTCGGTCGCGTTCGCGGCGTCAACCGCCTCACCCTCTTGCATGAATAGCATGTGCGTTTCCTTTTCGTCGTTTCGGCACGGTGTCTAAGTCCCCAGGCATACTCTGCCTACACACCGGCGCTTCACTACATTAAGCCACAACCTGCCTGAAAGCGAAACTGAGTCCCGACTTTCGTGATTCCCGGCCCAAACCCTGCGCAAATCGTGCCATATTCTGTGTTTAGATTGCAAAATCCTCGTCATATTGGCATTGATCTGGCACCAAGTGCCCTGCATCCCGTGGTAGGATTACACCCAACCTAGGGGAAATGCCGAAGGAATTTGTGTGACACATCCAACCCCACAATCAGATTCTGTCCAAACACCAGCCCTTACACGACGCAAGGCGCTCACATCGGTTGCCAAGGCCGGGCTCATCCTCGGTATCGCCGGCTCGCTGAGCGGGTGCAACTCAACCGCCCAGAAGCGCGTCAAGTCCAAGGGCGGCTCGCTCGGGGACCCCATCCCCAGCGACCCCATCGCACACACATCCACACCCACGCCGATTATCACCCGCCATGATTCGCCCAGCGTCGAGCCAAGCGCCTCGCTCTCGGCGATCCCTTCGTTTGTCATCCCCCGCAGCAAATGGACCAGCTCGGGGCCCAAGCGTTGGCTGGCGGACCCGATGAGCTCGGTCAGCCGCATCACCGTGCATCACGACGCGATTATGCCGGTGCCCAATGGTTCATACGCGGATTCGCTGCGGCGACTGCAGGCCATCCGCAACGGGCATCTCGGAAACGGCTGGGCCGATATCGGCTATCACTTCGCGATCGACCCAAGTGGACGCATCTGGCAAGCCCGCCCGCTTGAACTCCAGGGTGCCCATGTCAAAGACAACAACCCCGGCAACCTGGGAATCGTCGTCTTTGGCAACTACGAACAAATCCGACCCACCGCCGCGACGCTCGCGTCAGTCGATCGCATGCTCGCATACGCCATGCAGCGTTTCAGTGTCCCCATCAGCCGGGTTTACACCCATCAGGAACTGCGACCCACGGCATGCCCGGGGCGGAATCTGCAATCACAGATGGTGGCGACACGATCAAACGGTGGGCGACTCGCCCAACTCGTGCGCGATCGCTCCCTGTTGAACGCGTAACGCATTCCAACCGTGATACATGGATTTTCAGGGATCAGTCTCCCGAGCCACTCAGCGAGGGCTCGGCGGCTTCTTCATCCTGCTGGGTCCCGAAGATCGCTGAACCGACACGCACAAGGTTGGCCCCTTCTTCGATCGCAACCTCGTAATCGCCGCTCATGCCCATGGAGAGCAGGTCGAAGTGCCCCTCGCCTACGCCCTGACGCTTCATGTCTTCGTACAACTCGCGGCAACGGGTGAAATGGGGCCGAACTTCCTCGGGCTTTGTAGTCAGCGGTGCCATGGTCATCAACCCGCGTACACGCACATTGATCATGGTATCGATCTGCTCGGCGATCGCGCCAGCGGCCGCGATGGGCACGCCGAACTTTGAATCTTCACCAGAGACATTGACCTGCAAGAGGACATCGATCTGCCGATCGAGCTTGTTGGCCACTTGCTGAATCTCCTCGGCCAGACGCAGACTATCAACTGAATGCACCAGCCGCACGATGTCGGCGATCTTGCGGACCTTGTTCCGCTGCAGGTGGCCGATCATGTGCCAGCGAACCGGTGTCGATGGGTCGAATCCGCTGTGTTCCACCGCAACGCGCGGGTGCATGCGCATGCGCTCAAACCATTCATTGATCACGCCGGCACGCTGCGAGAGCTGCTGCACCTTGTTCTCACCGAAATCCCGGTGTCCCAGCTCGATCAGTTCCCTGATATCTTCCGGCTCAGCAAACTTGGTCACTGCGATCAGGTACACCGAGTTTGGTGTTCGCCCAGAGCGCTGCGCCGCCTCCGCGACCCGCTGCTTTACTTCGATGTATCGCTGCTCAAGCGTGGACATGTGACCTCCTGTCATGTGTGTCGCTTGTGTATTGGATGATATGGTACCGCATTTGAACGGCTTGTGTTTGCATCCGTGCCGAACGGTGATCAGCCACCACCGTTCCAACTCGATCCCCGCCGGTCCGGGCTTGTCGGGTCATAGGTGCCGGTTGGCTCGGGCTTGGCCTTCCACTTGCCGTAGCCCATCTCTTTGTCCCGCTCGGTGGGGTCCTGAGCGTCCGCGGTGAGACCGAACTCGGGATTGATCGACTCATCTGCCCCCGAGGCAACGGGGACATCCACACGGCGTTGCTGGAGTTCGCACCCGAGCATGCTGTGCAGCCCGATCGCACCGCACAGCACAATGCACGCCCTCATAGAGACTGACTGAATGTGGGTTCTGGTTCGCATACCAAAGTGTATACGGGTGTACACCCCTGGCGTATGCATGAAATCACAACTGATCGCACTCAGAGCGGATCGCGTGGCACATCCGGACCGGCGCTGTGGGGCGGGGGAACATTCGGCGGGGCCTCCCCCACTTTTTCATTGATCTCGACCAGCCGCGACTCCAGACGCTCGATCCGGCGTGCCATCGAAGTCATCGTCTTGTTCAGTTCCACAACCTCGCCCGAGAGGATCTCGACATGACGGTCCGCGAACCCCATGGCGTGCTCGAGTCGTTCCAGTCGCTCTTGTAGCTGCTTATCGCCCATGCCGGGAGTGTAGGGCGTACAAACCCTGCTTAGCCCGCTTTGGCCCGCTTGATCGGGGTGCCATCGATGCCCGTGGCCTTCACCTGATTCCGCCCGGACTGCTTCGCATCATACAGATTGCGGTCCGCGGCTTCGATCCAGGCCTCGGGCGTCGTGCTCAGACTCTGCCCATCGAACATGCCGACCACACCAACCGAAATAGTCACCGGGCGGGTGGGATGACGCGACCAAGTAATCTGTTCACACTTCGCCCGGATTCGATCACAGAGCTGCATCGCCTGTTCCGGCTCAGTCTCGGGCATGATCAATGCGAACTCCTCGCCACCGTAGCGGCAGGAGATATCGATCGATCGCGTTTCCTGCGTGATCAGCTTGGCCACTCCGGAAATGACCGAGTCCCCAGCGGGGTGCCCGTAGGTATCGTTCACCGATTTGAAATGGTCGATATCGATCATCGCGACCGAGAGTGCCTGCCCGTGTCGGATCGTGCGATCGAACTCATTTCGGAACCGTTCGTCAAAGTACTGGCGGTTGTACAACCCACTGAGCCCATCGATCTGCGCCTTCTGGGCCAGCATCTGGAGCAAAGCGTACATCTTGAGCGAGGAGCGGACGCGTGCACGCAGCTCCGTCAGCTCAAATGGCTTGGTAACGAAATCAATCGCCCCCAGATCGAACGCGGCCACTTTATCCTGGGACGAGTTCATCCCCGAGAGCACGATCACCGGCACATCCCGCGTGCGTGGATCTTCTTTGAGCACCCTCAGGGTCTCGAAGCCGTCCATCACGGGCATATCCAGATCCAGCAGGATCAACGCAGGCGGATCTTCGATCGCCATCTTGATCCCGAGCTGCCCATCCTCGGCCCCACGCAGAATAATCGACTCGCTCCGAAGCCGAGCATCGAGCAATCGATGCACAAACTGCGAATCATCGATAAGCAACACTGTTGGTGTGCCGCTCGTATCAGGATGAATCTGGACTTCGGTCATTCGCTTGATCAATCCTCGCGTTGAGTGTCTTCGAACCTCAGGAACTGCATGGCCGCGGATCAGACCGGCTTGATATACGAGTTACACAGCGAAATGAGACTCTCAACCTGCGATCGCAAAGCATCCAACTCCTCCGCGGGGTCGCTGATGCTCCTGATGTGCTGCTCCAGTTTGCCCGCCTGGGCTCCGATCGTCGGGAACCCGAAGCCCGGGGCGGCCCCCTTCAACTGATGCGCGACGCGGGACAGCGCCTCGTAATCGTCGTTGCTGAACGCGGCCTCGATAGAATCGATCCGATCCGGGAGCTCGGCGAGGAAGTATTCAATAAGCTCAGCATCAGCGGGATCGTTGATGTCCAGACTGAATGCGTTGGGATCGGGTAGGCTCATGGCAAATCTCCATGAACCCAATCGGCCGATCATTGAGCCCGGTTAATCCGATCCTGAATTCCACGCCTCCCACTGCCCAGAAATATAGCCATTTCACCCCAGCTGGCCCTCACAACGGCTCGACGCTCCCTCTCTCGTCGATTATCGGAACCACAGACACACGCCATACGCCTGTACCTGCGCCAAGAATCACCTATGCCCGCCCCGACATCATCGAGAATAGCCAGTTCACTCCCTCATTCGGCACTCGATGCACCGCTGCGCCTTTTCTTCGGCGGTTCATTCGACCCCCCGCATCTCGGGCATACAAGGCTCCCCAAAGGCGTTCTCGACCAGTTCAACCAGCCCCAGGCATGGCTGATCTATGTCCCTGCCGCACGCTCACCCCATAAGCAGGAAGCCCCCAGCCCCGATCAAGCCCGGCTCGACATGCTCGACCTCGCGTTGACTGAAACCGACCGTTGCCTGATCTGGGACACCGAACTCCAACGAAGCCAGCAGCAGCCCAACCAGCCCAGCTATTGGGCCGAGACATGGGATACGGTGCGGTCTTGCTGTACCTCTGGGATGAACCGATTCCTCATCGGCGCTGACCAGGCCCGCTCCATGCACCGCTGGCACCGGTATGAGGCCATATGGCAGGATGCCATTGTCATGCTCCGAGGCGAGCACGACGACCCCGAGCAGCTCATCGATACGCTCGAATCAACCGGCGCGTGGGATGCCCACCAGCTCGAACACTGGCGCGACTCGGTCGTGCAGGTCGAACTCATCGATGCATCATCGACAGAAATCAGGGAACGACTGAGAATCCCAGAAACACGTAAAAACCCGATCGCCGGGCTCGACGATCGGGTTCATGATTACATCCTGAAACACGGGCTCTATCTGGACTGAGCCGTTTGGCTTACCGTCAGGCCGTGGCGGGAACCGCATCTTTACACGCGGCCTTGAGTGCCTCGGCACGATCGACCATTTCCCATGGGAAGAACTGCAAACCGTTCTTCTCAACGGGCTGACGCCCGAAGTGGCCGTGACGAGCCGTGGGCTGATAGATCGGCTTACGCAGATCGAGCGTCTCGATGATGCCACGCGGGGTCAGCGGGAAGGTATCACGCACCGCATCGGCGATGGCCTTCTCATCGACCTTCGCGGTCCCGAATGTCTCAACATAGATACTCGTTGGCTCGGCAACACCGATCGCGTACGAGAGTTGGATCTCGCACTCGTCGGCCAGATCGGCCGCGACGACATTCTTGGCGATGTAGCGGGCCATGTATGCGGCTGAACGATCCACCTTGGTTGGGTCCTTGCCGCTGAACGCGCCACCACCGTGACGGCCACGCCCGCCGTAGGTATCGACGATGATCTTGCGGCCAGTGAGTCCACAGTCGCCGTGCGGGCCACCGATCTCGAAACGACCAGTGGGGTTCACATGAACCTTGATTCCAGGGTTCCACCACTCACCCAGCACGGGCTTGATGATGTGCTCAATGACTTCACGCTTGAGCTGGTCCTGCTTGTCGTTCCAGCTCTTATCGTGCTGGGTCGAGATCACCACCGTGTCAACACGCACGGGCTTGCGATGATCGTACTCAACAGTAACCTGGCTCTTGGCATCGGGACGCAGCCCCGGGATCTGCCCGTTCTCACGCACATGGGCCTGCTGCGCAACCAGCTTGTGGCTCAGCATCAGCGGCAACGGCATGAGTTCGTCCGTCTCTTTGCACGCGAATCCGAACATCATGCCCTGATCGCCGGCGCCCTCTTTGTTCACGCCCTGAGCAATGTCAGGCGACTGCTGGTTGATCGAGACCATCACGGCGCACGACTCGGCGTCAAATCGCATATCCCCATCGTTGTAGCCAATATCTCGGATCACACCGCGGACAATGTCAGGGATATCGACATACCCCTCGGTCGTGACCTCGCCGGCGATCACGGCCATGCCCGTCGAGACCATGGTCTCAACGGCGACGCGTGAATGCGGGTCGTTCTTGAGCATCGCGTCGAGGATCGCATCTGAGATCTGATCGGACACCTTGTCGGGGTGCCCCATCGAGACAGATTCAGAGGTAAAAAGCTGGGTTTCGCTCATCTGGTATTCCTTCCAGGGCCTGTGTTTCAGCCGTTCTTTCGGATGAGAGGATTATAGCCACCGATGAAGTTCATTTTGCATCTCGCATCGGTGCCGATTCATGCTCACACCCCGATTGATAGGCACCTATCCTCTACGCATGCCCAGCACCCGCACACGATCGAAGAGTAAGCCCAGAGGCCTCACATACGCCGAATCGGGCGTGAGCATCGAAGCCGGCGACAAGTTCGTCGGCTCCATCGGCTCGCTCCTCCGACGCACCCACGGCCAGCGCGTCATCGACAATCCGGGCGGCTTCGCCGGGCTCCTGCGCCTCGACTATAACGAGCAGCTCTTCAAGCACAACTACAAGGACCCCGTCCTCGTCGCCTGCGCCGACGGCGTGGGCACCAAGGTCCACCTGGCCATCGAGATGGGCAAGCACGACACCGTGGGCATCGACCTGGTCGCGATGAATGTCAACGACCTCATCGTACAAGGCGCCGAGCCACTGCTGTTCCTCGATTACATCGCGGTCAATGCCGTCAATCAGGAAGTCCTCTACGACATCGTCAAGGGCATCAGTGAAGGCTGCAAGCAGGCCGGCTGTGCACTGATCGGCGGTGAGACCGCCGAGATGAACGACCTCTACAAGCCCAACGATTATGACCTCGCCGGCTTCAGTGTCGGTGTTGTTGAGCTCAAGAAAGCAACCAACCCACTCCGCGTCGAGCCCGGCGATGTCATTCTTGGGCTTGAAAGCTCGGGCGTGCATTCCAACGGCTACTCGCTCGTTCGCAAGGTCCTCAAGCACGCCAAGCTCAAGCTCAACAAGTCTTACCCCGAGCTCGGCACCGAACGCACACTCGGCGAGGTCCTCCTCGAACCAACACGCATCTACGCCGCCTCCATCGTCAAGCTGCTGCGTGCCTACAAGGTCAAAAAGGTCATCTCGGGCATGGCCCACATCACCGGCGGCGGAATGGAGGGCAACCTCAACCGATCGCTCCACGACGGCGTCGATGCCGTCATCGACGAATCGAGCTGGGAGGTCCCCGAGGTCTTCCGATTCCTCCAGGACCACGGCGGCATCGAAGAAGCCGAGATGCGACAGGTCTTCAACATGGGCATCGGGTACACCCTGATCGTCCGCCCCACCTTCGTCGATGGCGTCACCCGCAAGCTCGAGAAGTATGGCGAGAAGGTCCATGTGATCGGCAAGGTCACCAAGGGCAAAGGCCGCGTCAAAGTTCGCAACCGACGCTCAAAGTGACACCACCAAAGCACCACCGGCTCTGACGATTTCTTAACCGAACTCAACTTGAGCGCCCACCGCCGCGCCATATACTTGCGTTATGGCGTCAGTATTCCAGCATCCGAAGACCCCGAAGCAGGCCTCCCGCAAACGAGCACGGTTCGACCGCCTGCTCGAGCCGGAGATGCTCAAGGCCCTCGCGGAACCCACCCGCGCCCAGATTCTCTCGTGCCTTCTCAAGTGCGGGCGCCCCTGCTCGGTGACCGAGGTTGCCGAGTGTTGCTCAATCGACTTCTCCATGGTTGCTCGACACCTGGGCACACTCGCCCGCGCGGGGCTCCTGACAAGCGAGAAGAAGGGACGCACCGTCTGGTACCGGGCAGATGCCCCGGGGCTAGCAACACATTTCCGAGACTTAGCTGACTCGATCGACGAGCTGCCCCCCCAGGACGGGTGCCCGGCCGACGACGACTGCGGCTGTTGCCCCACAGACGAAACCACCAAGGGAACCACACCATGACTGACCAACGCAACAAAGTCCTATTCCTCTGCACGGGCAACTCATGCCGAAGCCAGATGGGCGAGGGGTGGGCCCGCCACCTGCACCCCGACACGATCGACGCGTACTCCGCGGGCATCGAAAAGCACGGGCTCAACCTCAACGCCGTGCGCGTCATGGCCGAGGTCGGCATCGACATCTCCGAGCACACTTCAAAGACGCTCGACGACCTCAAGGGCATCGAGTTCGACCTTGTCATCACCGTCTGCGGCCACGCCCACGAGACCTGCCCCGTCTTCCCGGGCAACGCCCGAGTCATCCACCAAGGCTTCGACGACCCACCCAAGCTCGCACTCGAGGCCAAGACCGAGGATGAAGCCCTCGCCCACTACCGGCGCGTCCGCGACGAGATCGGTGCGTTCATGCGCACGCTCCCCGACATGCTCAAGGCCTAAACGCTTTCCTGAACAGGACACCTCACGGAACTCTCCACCATGACCACCGCACCCTCTGCTGACCAGCCCGTATGCCTCAACGCCAAGCCCAAACGCCTCGGCCTGCTCGACCGATTCCTGACCCTCTGGATCTTCCTTGCCATGGCCATCGGCGTTTCCCTCGGACGCCTCGTCCCCGGTGTCGCCGAGCAACTCGACAGCATGTCGATCGGCACCACCAACATCCCCATCGCCATTGGGCTCATCCTGATGATGTACCCGCCCCTGGCCAAAGTCCGCTACGAGAAACTCCCCGAGGTCTTCAGAGACTGGAAGGTCCTCGTGCTCTCGCTGGTCCAGAACTGGATCGTCGGCCCAACGCTCATGTTCGCCCTCGCGGTTCTCTTCCTCCGAGACTACCCCGAGTACATGACCGGGTTGATCTTGGTGGGGCTCGCGCGATGCATCGCCATGGTGCTGGTCTGGAACGATCTGGCGCGGGGCAGCACTGATTATGCCGCGGGTCTTGTCGCGTTTAACAGCATCTTTCAGGTCCTCTTCTTCGGTGCCTACGCATGGGTCTTCATCACCTTCCTCCCCCCGCTGCTCGGCTTGGAAGGCACCATCGTCGATGTCTCCATCGCCGATGTCTTCATCAGTGTGATGATCTATCTCGGCATCCCGTTCTTTGCCGGGATGATCACGAGCTTCGTCCTCCGCCCGCTCAAAGGCGACGCGTGGTACACAGAGAAGTTCCTCCCCAAAATCGGCCCGGTCACGCTCGTTGCGTTGCTGCTGACCATCATCCTCATGTTCAGCATGCAGGGCGACCGCATCGTCGAGCTGCCCGTTGACATCCTCCGCATCGCCATCCCACTCTCTCTCTACTTCGTCATCATGTTCTTCGTCAGCTTCCTCATGGCCAAGAAAGTCGGGGCCGACTACGAACGCGCGGCCACGCTCGCATTCACCGCCTCGGGCAACAACTTCGAACTGGCCATCGCCGTCGCCATCGCCGTCTTCGGCATCGGCTCGGACGTTGCCTTCTCAACGGTCGTCGGCCCGCTCGTTGAAGTTCCCGTCCTCATCAGTCTCGTGAGCGTCTCGTTCTGGCTCAAACGACGCCTTTATCCTGAACCCAAACAAGCCATCAGCGAGGCCTGAACAGGCCACATCACGCTTAATGAGCTGTTCTCGAACCGAGCCCAAGCAGGAACGCTCCGCTATCGTGTACACTTTCGCGAACCATCACACGATTAGGAGCGCACAATGCCATCACTCTACACCGGACGCGTCGCATCAACCGGCGGCCGCAATGGCCACATCACGAGCGACGACGGGATGATCGACATGGACATCACCGTCCCGCCGAGTTTGGGCGGCAAGGGCGACAAGCCCAACCCCGAGCTGCTCTTCGCCGCCGGATACGCCGCCTGCTTCGGCAACGCGGTCATCTTCGTCGCCAAGGACAAGGGCATCGAGCTGGCCCCCGAGGATGTCAAGACCACCGCAGAGGTTGAGCTCTTCTCGACCGATGCCGGCGAGTTCCGCCTCCGCGTGCACCTTGACAACGAAATCAAGTTCGTCGACCAGGCCCAGGCCGACGAACTGGTCAAAGTCAGCCACGATGTCTGCCCCTACTCCAACGCGACCCGAGGCAACATCGAGGTCACGCTGAGCAGCAAGGCCGTCAGCTAAGCCCGCAGCCCACCACCAACCCAGCCCCCGATAACCCAGGCCACCACCGCCCGCAACGCCACGCGCCTCAATATGCGGGCGCTTTCCCATGCCCCCTGCGGGTTTCATGCTGACGCACCACCCCCGGGCAAACGAATACGAAACTGAAGTCATCCCAGCAGCTGTTCAAGCCCTGGGCAGGAGACTTCGCATGGAACTCGACAACCCCGCCGTCCTCTTCTCCGGGATCCTCATCGGAGCCGCGGGCATGGGCTTCTTCATCTCCGGCAAGCGCAACGCCAGCCCCCGCGCACAGCTCGCCGGCGTGGCCCTGAGCATCATCCCATTCGTCGGCCACTCCCTGCAGGCACTCAGGGGTGCCACGGGGCTCTGCGCCTCCGTGCTCTATGTCTCCGGCCGACGAGGCTAAGCCCCCCACCAATGCCCAACGAAAAACGCCCCTGCCGAATCGACAGGAGCGTTCATCCAAACTCCTCCGGCTGGACTCGAACCAGCAACCTAGCGGTTAACAGCCGCTCGCTCTACCATTGAGCTACGGAGGATCTGTTGAGGGATAAGACTATCCCCGATCTTCGTTCGGTCAAGCCCAAGCAGCCCTTCGATTTTCCTCCCCCTTTCCTCCAATATACCTCATCTCTCATCAGCCAGGCTCGTATAACCGGATATGCGACGCTCTCCACACGCCGGGATGCTCTTCATCTACGCCCTTCTCACGCTCGGACTTGCTCATTGGGCACCCGGTTATGCGGCTCAACCCTCGATCTCCGTCGAGAACAAGCCCATGCAGATCGAAGGCCGTGTGCCACGATCGGGACTGATTACCTCTTCTCCCGAACCCATCCCCGAGGGGATTGAGGAGATCGAGATGCTCCGTGATTCACTCGGGCTCATCGATGTGCTCGAGCCCAAGGCCTTCAGCGCCATCAACCGAATCGCTGACCAGATCGATCCAGATACCCCAATCGTCCAATATCACGACACCCCGGTCTATCTCCACATTCGGCGTGGCACACAGTCGGCCGTATTGGCCATGCATCGCCCCGATGACGACACGCTGCTGATCCTTGATCCCGCAGCCCCTCAACGACGCTGGACAATCCGGCGCGATGTATTCGATCGTTTGGGCATCAATCTCGATCAACCCAAACCTCGTGACATGTTCGCGGCCACCACCGACGCACTGACGCTCGAACTCCCGCAGCCGCATGCCGAATCTTCGATCGTCCTCGATCCCGGCACGGTCCGCTCACGCATCCGCCAGAACTTCCCGCGTCTGACCCGTGTGCTGGGAGAAGAGAACTTCCGTGTCCGACTGCCGAGCAACTACGACCCCACCGCACCCGCGGGCATCCTCGTCTGGATCAGCCCGAACGAGAACGGGCGTATCCCCACGATCTTCGAGCCCATCTGCGACGAACTCGGGCTCATTGCCATCGGTGTGGATAACAACGGCAACCAACGCGAGATTACCGACCGGCTCCAGAATCACCTTGATTCCATCGAGACCCTCGCCCAGCACGCGAACATCGACCGCCAGCGGATCTACCTCACCGGCATGTCCGGCGGGGGGCGATGCAGCGGAATACTCCAACTCGCTTTCCCAGATCACTTCGCCGGCGCGGTCCCGATCGTCGGGCTCGATACCTACCACAACGCGCCCACCGGCAACGGCAACCAATACTGGCCCAAACGCGTTGGGAAACCCAGCGGCGCCAATCTCCGCCGCCTCAAGGAACGCCGCATTCGATCCATCACCGGCACGGCAGATTTCAACGAGCCCGAGATGACGCGCCGCACCACCCTGCTCCAAGAAGACGGCATCGACGCCCAGATCGATGTTGTCGAGGGCATGGCCCACACCATGCCCAGTCCCGAGCAGTTCTCCACCGCCCTGCGATGGGTCGATGAGCGCCGACGACAAACCATGGAAGATGCGAAGCAACAGGCCGAGGCGATCCTGCGCGAGACCCGTGATCTTGACCCGGCGGTACCCGCCGTTCGCCGACGCCTGATTGAAGCCATGCAACTGCTTCCCTATTCTGATCTTGCGTGGCAGGCCGCTCAGCGTTTGGGTTACACCCAACCCGAATGAGCTGTGCGTTCAGGCACCCCGCCCGATATGCTGTGCGTATGAGCATCAGGGCCCCCCACCAATTCGCTGACCGATTCGCCCAGTTCGGCACCACCATCTTCGCCGAAATGACCGCACTGGCCAATCAGCACCAGGCCGTCAATCTCTCGCAGGGCTTCCCAGATTTCGACGGCCCCGAACTGGGCAAGGTCGCAGCCTCGAAAGCCATTCAGGATGGGCAAAATCAGTACGCGCCGCTCCATGGTGTGCAGGTACTCCGAGAAGCCATCGCGGGCTGGGCATCTCGGGTCAACGGCATCGACTGCGACCCGGATCGCGAGATCACCGTCACCAGCGGGTGTACCGAAGCCATCGCCGCGACCATGCTCGGGCTGCTCAACCCCGGTGACGAAGTCGTGGTCTTCGAGCCCTACTACGACTCGTACCGCGCCTGCCTGGCCATGGCCGATGCGATCCCCCGCTTCGTCACCATGCACCCAACGCCAGACGGCTTTGCCTACAGACCCGAAGAGCTGCGAGCCGCCTTCGGCCCCAAGACCCGAGCCGTGCTCATCAACACCCCCCACAACCCGACCGGAGCGGTACTCAGCATTGCCCAGCTCGACGAAATCGCCGCCCTGTGCAAAGAACACGACGCCATCGCGATCAGCGATGAGGTCTACGAACGTCTCACCTACGACAACCACACCCACATTTCAATCGCCACCCGCCCCGGCATGCGGGAACGCACCATCGTGCTCTCGAGCTCGGGCAAGTCGTTCTCCCTGACCGGCTGGAAGATTGGCTGGGCCATCGCACCCGAACCGCTCACCCGCGGGATCCGAATGGCGCATCAGTTCCTGACTTTCGATGTCGCCACCCCGCTCCAGCACGGCATCGCCGCGCTCCTCAGCGATGGCGAGCCCGAAATCGAGAAGCTCCGAGCCCACTACACCCACACCCGATCGCTGCTGGGCGAGGCCCTCCAGGAACTCGGCTTTGACCCGTCCCTGCCACAGGGCTCGTACTTCATCCTCGCCGACCACACCCGGGTCTCGCAGCGGCTGGGGCTTCAGACCGATGTCGAACTCTGTCGATGGCTCCCCAAGCACGCCGGCGTCGCGGCGATCCCACCCAGTGCCTTCTACCACGATCCCAGCGACGGCGCCGCCCTCGTTCGCTTCGCCTTCTGCAAACGCACCGAGACCATCGACGAAGCCATCAAATGCCTCCAGACGGCTCTGACCTAAGATGGTGCCCATCGTGTTCCAACCCGGACTGCCCGATCGCGAGCGTCGCCTGGCGCGAGACTGTATCGAGTCGGTGCTCCGAGCCGTCGATCCCAAGCGGGCCCTGCTGGCCCACCTCAAACACCTGCCCAAGGACAAGCCGACCCATGTGCTCGCGTTCGGGAAGGCCTCGATCGCCATGACCGACGGCGCGATCGAGCACTTGAGCGATCGCTTTGCGCGAGCGACGGTGCTGGCACCCGAGCCACTCGTCCTCGAGGCCCAGTTCAAGAGCAAGTTTGTCGCCCTCTATCCCTGCGACCACCCACTTCCCACCCAACGCAACATCGACGCAACCCGCGAACTCATCGAGCACGCCCGGTCGATCCCCGACGACCACCGCGTCATCGTCCTCATCTCCGGCGGTGCCTCGGCCATGCTCTGCGCCCCCAAACCCCGCGTCACCCTCGGCGAGATCCGACAAACCACACAGGACATGCTCAAGCGCGGTGCCCCCATCGAAGCGATCAACAGCGTCCGATCGCAGCTGGACACCCTCAAACACGGCGGGCTCGCCCACGAGTTACGGCAAGTGGATGACCGTTTCGTGTTCCTGCTCAGCGATGTCATCGGCGACGATCCGAGCATCATCGCTTCTGGGCCGATGCACGATGCTCACCCACCGACCACGCCGCATGTCATCATCGCCAGCAACGACACCGCTGTGGACGCACTCGCCGCCTGGTGCGCACGAAACAGGATCAGCTGCGCCAGAATCAATCGGCAGGTCGTGGACGACTCAAGATTGGCGGCTCGCATGCTCAGCGTTCAGATCACCGCGACAGAGGAGCCCCTCCCAGTTGCCTTCATCCTCGGCGGTGAACCAACGGTCAACGCATCTGGAACTGAAGGCATCGGCGGCCCCATGCTCGAACTGGGCCTGGCCGCTGCGGCACAACTGGCACAAGACGATTTCCATTGGACCGTGCTCACCATGACCAGTGACGGCATGGACGGGCCCAGCAACGCCGCGGGCATGGTTCTCTCATCGTCGATGATCCCGGACGCCGAAACGCTCGATGCCATCAACGCGGCTCTGGAACAGCACGACACCCTTGGGATGTGTGATACACTGAACGCAACCGTCATCACCGGGCCCACCGGGACCAATGTGAATGACATCGCCATTGCCATCCGCTGGCCGGGCGACAACACAGACCGCCGAAACACAGCGAGCGATCCATGACCGTTTCACTCTGGCAACGCAGCCCGACGCACACAACCGAGCAATGCGATGTCGCCGTCATCGGGGCGGGCATCACCGGGCTCTCAGCTGCGCTCGAACTCGAGTCGCGGGGCATCTCCTGCATCGTCCTCGAGGCCGACTACGCCGGGTCCAAGGCCTCAGGACGCAACGCGGGCTTCCTGATCCGGGGAGCAGCGGAGAACTACGCCAACGCCGCAAAGACACTGGGACGCGACACCACTCGTTTCCTCTGGGAATGGACCCAGCAGAATCTTGTCGGGCTCAAGCAGCTGGGCATCGAATCGACCCCCGGCTACGCACCGCGTCCATCGTGTGTGCTCGCGCTGGGCGATCCGGAGCACGCCGAGCTGATCGAATCGCACGCCATGATGCGGGAAGACGGCATGCGATGCGAGCTGATCGAGCCGAGCGATGCACCCGGTGATCCCATCTGGCGTTCCGGGAAGCCGACAATCGGACTGGTCAACAACGAAGACGCCGTCTGCTCCCCCACCGAGCTTGTTGGTCTGCTCGGTGCATCGCTCGGCAACACACCGATCTTCGAAGACGCCGAGGTGTTCCGGATCGAAGACGACGGCAACCGGATCCGGCTTCGCACACGCCCGGTCGATGTGGTCTGCTCGCGGGTGCTGATCTGCACCAACGCCTACGCCGCGGGGCTCGTGACCGCGTTGGAAGGCATCATCACCCCCAACCGGGGTCAGATGCTCTCGATCAGGCCCCGCAAGAAATCAGACAGCCGACTGGAGTTCGCCTATTACCTGAATCATGGCTCGGAGTATGTCCGCTCAGCCGGTGACGATCAGGTGATCTTCGGCGGCTGCCGAACCTACCACGCAGACCACGAAGCAACCAGCGCCGACGAGACGAGCAGCGAAGTCCAATCGCACCTTGAGCGGTTTGTCCGCGAACTCATCACCACCGAGTATGACATCACCGCCAGATGGTCGGGCATCATGGGCTTCAGCCCCGATGGCATGCCCGTGATCGACCGCGTCCCCGTCCACACATTGAGCAACAACAACATCTGGTTCTGCGGCGGGCTTACCGGGCATGGCATGTCGATGGGCTACCAAACCGGACGTCACGCGGCGCGGGTCATGCTCGAAGGCGAGCACACGCGATTCGGGCTTGATCGCTTCAAGAGCACCCAATGAAGTAAATTTCTGTGCCTGTCCGGCCAATTTCAGCACACTAGACCGGCATTTGTCTGGTTCTTTTGTCTCATCGCCCTATTCTTAGGGTCCCCAGAACGATTGAATACAAAGACACCGGAGCAGGTGCGCTGGGGGCAACGGAGATTACATGGCCAAGCAAGACGACAAATTCACCATGGACGCGATCGTAGTCGAAGCGCTCCCAAACGCGATGTTCAAAGTGCGCCTTCCCAACGAGCAACAGTCCGAGATCATCGGCTATGTCTCGGGCAAGATGCGCAAGCACTACATCAGGATCCTCCCGGGTGACACCGTCACGGTCGAAATCTCCCCCTACGACCTCACGCGCGCCCGCATCACCTACCGGCGCTGATTCACGCACCGGGCAACCTCGGGCACGCGCACCGCGCCGCCCATGATGGACCCGACGCGCACGAGCACCAGACACAACACCGACACGAGCCGGGACGACAACGGCTCGGTTTTCGATGCGCCCAGTTCCAGGAGTTGATCATCAGGCATCAGGCATCAGGCATCAGGCAATCTTGACCTACGAAGGCATAGCAATCAGTTGGTCTGCGGCTTGGCCGAGGTCTGGCACATTGATCTCAGGCTCAGGCGCCAGCGGGTAAAGCTGCGCGCCGGGGCGTGAAAGAAACGCCCCACGCCAACCGGCCCAGAGGGCACCAGCGATATCCCACCCGTGCGCCGCAACGAGCATGCAATCGCTCGGATCAACACCCAACTTGCGGGAGGCCCACGCATACACATGCTGGTGCGGCTTGTACATCTGCACATCCTCAACGCTCAGACGCGCTTCAAACATGTCGGTCAGCCCTGCGTGCTCCATCTGGGCCTCAACACCCTTGTTCGAGGAGTTCGTCAGCGTCACCATGCGATAGCCCGCAGCTTTGAGGCGTGCAAGGCCATCACGCACATCTGGATGAGGCGGCAGGCTCAGAATGGGCCTAATCGCCTCCTTGGACGCCGCCTCGGTCAACTCAATCCCGTTATTCCTTGCCACCATGCGCATGGCCGCCGCACCGATGACACCAAAGTCCTCGTACTGCCCGCCCGCAGAAGACACGAGCGAGTACTGCAGCATCGTCGTGAACCACAGCGACAGCAGGTCCGGTCGACCGCCGAGTGCCTCGGCCACACTCGCTTTCATTGCCGTCAGATCCAGCAGCGTCTCATTGACATCGAAGAAGAGGCATGCGGGTCGGCTCACAGGGTGCTCCTTGTGGTCATGGTTTGGACGCCACGCCGCGTGCGCAAGCCCGGTTGAGGTCGTCGCCGCCGCTCCTGCGGCAGAGTAAGCAAGAAAGCGTCGTCGGTTCAATCCGTCCTGATTCATGGGCGTGGTTCCTTGGGGCCTTTGAACAAGTACACCCATCCAACCACACCAAGAGGAAACCTATTTCGTGATTCTCAGGAATCGCGCAGACAACTGGATCCTCATGCCCATCGCACCGCCCGACCCGGTGAAGCCATCCCGAGTCTCCCAGCTCACCCCTCCGCGTGGACCACCTCGCAGGACTCGTTCCCCGCCTCTTCTGCGGCCCGACGCGCCTTGAACTCGCGTCCCCACGCCTGCATGCATTCCAAGATCGGCTCGAGCGTCCGACCGTACTCGGTCAGTTCATACTCAACCCGTGGCGGGACCTCGGCGAAGACATGCCGCTCCAGCACGCCGTCCGCTTCCAGCTCTCGCAGCTGCAGGGTGATCATGCGTTCGGTCGCGTTGGGCGTCAGACGCCGAAGCTCACCGAAGCGTTTCCGCCCGCCCAGCAAGTGGCAAACAAGGATCGGCTTCCACCGCCCACCGATCACGCTGAGGGTTGCTTCGACATCACAGCCAGTTTTCCAGTTGTACTTTCGAGCCATTTGGGGCCGCCGCCTTGTCCAAAAAACTTCATACTTACATTTTTGTGGGTACTTGTCGCTTACGCAGTATAGACGTAGGTTTCTGGGTTCTGCAACACACGAACGCTCGGATCGAGCGAACACCCAATGGAGTTCCACCATGCAAGCCATGCTCATCAACGCCTACAGCGAACCCGCAAAATTTGAACTCAAAGAGATTGAACGCCCCACGACCAAGCCCGGTCACATCCTCATCAAGATCAGTGCCTCGAGCGTCAACACCGTCGACACCATGATCCGCAACATGGGGGCGGATCTCCCGCTCTCCCCAGAAGCCCCCGCCCTGCTCGGGATGGACTTCGCCGGCACCATCGAGGAACTCGGCGAGGGTGTTGAGGGGTTTAAGGTCGGCGATGAGGTCTACGGCTGCGCCGGCGGGCTGGCAGACCTGCCCGGCACGCTCGCCGAGTACATCGTCGCCGACGCGGACCTGATCGCCCTCAAGCC
This sequence comes from Phycisphaerales bacterium JB052, assembly GCA_043100965.1. GTDB lineage: Bacteria > Planctomycetota > Phycisphaerae > Phycisphaerales > UBA1924 > UBA1924. Next base: position 266,029 of record JBICHR010000011.1, read on the forward strand.
CAAGAACCTCTCGATGCGGGAAGCGGCGGCCCTGCCGCTGGTCGCCATCACCGCATACGAAGGGCTGCACCGCGCCGGGATCAAGGCGGGGCAGCGGGTGCTTGTCCATGGCGGCTCTGGCGGGGTCGGCCATGTCGCCCTCCAGCTGGCCAAGCACTACGGTGCCGAGGTCTACTCCACCGGCGGCGGCGATACCCAGCTCGAACTCATCAAGCAACTCGGCGCGACCCCCATCAACTACAAGACCGAAACGGTCGAGCAGTATGTCCAAGCCCACACGGGCGGAGTGGGCTTCGATCTCATCTTCGACTCGGTGGGTGCCGCAAACCTGACCAACTCCTTCGCGGCCGCGGCGCTCAATGGTCAGATCGCCACCACCGTTTCGATGTGCGAGCTCGATCTCACGCCGGCGCACATGAAGGGATTGTCCCTTCATGTCGTCTTCATGCTCATCCCCATGCTCCACAATCACAAGCGTTCGGTTCATGGGAAAACCCTGACCGATCTGAGCGCCATCGTCGAGTCGGGGGCGCTCAAACCCGTGCTCGACGAGATGCGGTTCACACTCGACCAGGCGAACGAAGCGCACGCACGCCTCGAAAGCGGGCAGGCGATGGGCAAGGTCGTCATCGATCACGCATAACACAAGACTCAGGGGATCACCTATGGGATCAAAGACAATCCTCATCACGGGCTCAACCGACGGCATCGGGCTGGCAACCGCCAGATCGCTTATTTCACAGGGCCACACCGTGCTCGTGCACGGGAGAAACCCGGACAAGATCGCATCGGTCGAGCAATCGCTTCGCGCTATCCCGGGGGCGGGAGAAGTTGAATCGTTTCGAGCTGACCTCTCCGATCTGGGAGAGGTTCGCGGGCTTGCCGATGCCATCGAAGCACGCGAGGGGTCGCTCGATGTGCTGATCAACAACGCGGGCGTCTTCAAGGTACCCAAGGCCCGGACACGCAGCGGGCTTGACATGCGATTCGTGGTCAACACGATCGCGCCGTACCTGCTGACCAAGCGTTTGCTCAAGCTTTTCCCCTCAGACGGGCGAGTGGTCAACCTTTCCTCGGCTGCCCAGGCACCCGTTAGTCTCAATGCCTTGTCCGGGAAGGTCACGCTGGGCGACAGCGCCGTCTACGCCCAGAGCAAACTCGCTCTGACCGCCTGGTCTCGGGCGATGGCGCTCGACGGGGATGAGAGCAGCCCAATGATTGTCTCCGTGAACCCCGGCTCCCTGCTGGCCACCAACATGGTCAAACAGGCCTACGGGATGGACGGGGCAGACATCGGGATCGGTGCGGATATCCTGATGCGGGCTGCTCTGTCCGATGAGTTCCGATCGGCCAATGGGCAGTATTACGACAACGACACCGGCCGATTCACCTCGCCCCACCCCGATGCCGTCAACGAACAGCGAGCAAACGAGATCGTGCAGCTGATCGAGCAGCTTCTCTCCGAGCAGGGCCACGCGGTCACCGCATCGGCCTGATACCAATCCAGCACCACCATCCAATACAGAGAAGGGCCCACCCCATGAACACGCATCACGCAACCATCAAGCTCAGTCTCAGCCTGATCGCCATCGCATCGGTGCTCAGCGCATGCTCATCATCACAGACCGTTGAAGACCAAGCCGGAGTGGCTCATTACGAATCCCTCTCATACAAGGACATCCAGTGGGGTGCGCTCAACCCTGCCCGGGGCGACAACAGCCCGCGTGCGGGGAACCTCTGGGGTGACCGCACGGGTCCCGGTGCCTCAGGATTCCTGGTGCAGTTTGTTGATGGGTTCTCCTCACCGCCCCATATTCACAACATCACCTACCGTGGCGTCGTCATCAACGGGCTCGTCCATAACGATGACCCCAACGCTGAAGAAATGTGGCTTCCAAGCGGTTCGTTCTGGACCCAACCCGCTGGCGATACCCACATCACCGCTGCCCAAGGCCAGTTCAATCTGGCATACATCGAGATTGATGAAGGCCCGTACCTTGTAAAGCCCACGAGCGAAGCGTTCCCGAGCGCTGATGTGTCGATCAATGTCGATGAATCAAACCTCGTCTGGCTCGATGCATCGAGCATCTCATGGGTCGACCTCCCCAACCACGGCGGTGCAGCATCCGGGACGAAAATCGCATGGCTCTGGGGCGACCCACAAGATGACCAACCGAGTGGCAGTTTGGTCCAACTCCCCGCGGGCTTCCAAGGAGAAATCCGATCACATGCTCCCAGCTTCCACGCCGTCGTGATTCAGGGCACGGTAACTCTTCACGGCGACAACACTGCTGGCTGGACCGAGCTTGAACCAGGAAGCTACTTTGGGCGTGCTCAGAATCCGAACACCCCCATCGCTGTCTCCGCTCATCACCAGGTCATGCTCTATATCCGAACTGACGGGCGATACGAAATCACCGCCAACAGCGAAGCCCCGTAACCGACTGAACGAACACGATATAAGACCAAAGCGAGCGAGCTGATATGGATCGATTTTACAATACGCCCCCCGCTTCCATTGTTAGACCAAACGACGAACAAGCCCGCCACGGAGCGTTTTACGCCTGATAGAAATGCGGACTTTGCTCAATTTTCGCCGCTCATCATCCATGCGGTTTTGCATGCAGAGCATTGAAATGCCACGAAAACACGGTTCTTTTCCCAAAAAACCGTGTTCAAATCTTGCAAACAGAGTCCGGAATCGATTAGATTCAATATGTGTCGCTCACATCTGTCCGTGAGCGGCGTGTGCATCTGTATCAACTCGATATTTTTGAGTTGGAAAAAGGAGAAAGAGAAATGAATAACAAGAACACCATCGGTCTCGGTGCAGCACTGGTCATCGCTTCGCTCGCGGGCGTCGCTCAGGCTGACGAACTGCTGCTCATCGACCTCTCGGTCGAGAACCAGATGACTGTGACCGCAACCGACGGCCTCTCGGCCGCCGACGCCGCAGGCAGCAGCTTCACCGGCTTCCTGCTGGCTGACTTCTTCAACAACACCTCCACCGGCCTGACCATCACCAACGGCGTTGGTGATCTCACCGTTGCTGGCACCACCTCGGACGGCTCGCCTTCGATCTTCCACGCTGCTGGCAGCGCTGGTCTCAACATCTGGAGCTTCACAGGTGATTCGCCCTCGTTCACCGCTGGCCAGGTCGCCTTCACCGGCTCGGCGACATGGACCATCGACGCAGCTTCGTACGCTGACCTCGTCGACGGCAACTCGGTCGGTGACATCTACAGCCCCGCTGACTCGGATGACGACATCCCCACCGCTACCTACATCGGCACCTACCGCGTCGTGCCCGCACCCGCTTCAGTCGCACTGCTCGGCCTCGGTAGCCTGGCCGCAACCCGTCGTCGTCGCTAATCAGCGCACCGACTGACGGATATGATTTCAAACTCGACCGGCTCCCAGAAATGGGAGCCGGTTCTTTTTATTACCATCGCCTCGAAGACGGTCCTGAATATTGCTGACATCAGCAAATCCATCAAGCGGAGTCTGGATTCGCTTTCAACTCAGGGCTCACGCCAATGTGTGGGAGCGGATATATTCGGGCATGAAGTCCCATCAATCCGGCCCAGAAACGGAAAAAATCGAGCACCGCGCGTTCACGCTCGATGATTGCGAATCGTTCTATCGCCTCAATAGTCACCCAGAAATCATGCGCTATACCGGTGAGCCGCTACTGCCTTCGCTTGATGATGCTCGGCAGGCCATCGCCGATTATCCCGATTTTGAGTCGGTCGGTTACGGGCGCTGGGCGTGCGTGCTGAAAGAAACCGGTGCCGTCATCGGGTTCTGCGGCTTGAAATACCTCCCAGAACTCGACGAGGTGGATGTCGGGTTCCGGTTCTTCCCTGAGTACTGGGGGCAGGGAATCGCGACAGAGACATGCTCCGCCTGCATTGCCTTCGGATTCGAAGTGCTCAAACTCGACCGCATCCTGGGATTGGTGCTCACGGAGAACAAGGCGTCGATCCGCGTGCTGGAAAAGTGTGGGCTGATCCGAAACGGCGAGGTCACCTACGACGGGGAGCGTGCGCTCAAATACGAAATCCTTCGCGCTGCATGGGGCGGGCCCTGAGCGAGCGATCACCGCCGGAACGCGGCAAATGGATCTGGCAAGATCGATGTCTTCAGATACCCGAGCCCAAAACACACAAGGCCCCGGCGGTTGCCGAGGCCTTTGAAATCACTTAATCGGGGCGAGAGGATTCGAACCTCCGACCTTCTGACCCCCAGTCAGACGCGCTAACCAAGCTGCGCTACGCCCCGTCAGTCCTACCCGTTCGGGCAGGCCCCAAGCATAGCGCCGATCTGGCCGCTTGCCAACCCAAAACAGGAACCCACCGATCACAAACCGCATATGCTGAACCGTATGAGCGACACCACCCCCGCCACCGACCATCGTTCGATCCTGATCCAGTCCGCCCGCGTGATCGACCCCTTATCGGGTCTGGACGCGATTCGCGATGTGCTGATCCGCGATGGGCAGGTCTCGGCCATCGCAGAATCCATCTCTGATTCGGCCGATCGGGTCATCGATGCCCGCGGGAAGGTGCTCGCCCCGGGGCTGATCGACCCCCATGTCCACCTGCGTGACCCCGGTCAGACGCACAAGGAGGACATCGCCAGCGGGACCGCCGCCGCAGTCGCGGGCGGGTTTACGACGGTCTGCTGCATGCCCAACACCCAGCCCTGCCTCGACACGCCCGAGATCGTCGAGTACATACGGGCCAAGGCCGAGCGCGAGGGCCACTGCCGGGTCTTCAGCGTCGCCGCGGCCACCCAGGGACGCAAAGGTAAGCGGCTCGCCGAGATCGAACTCTGCGACAAGGCCGGCGCGGTGGGCTTCAGCGACGACGGCGATGTCATCGAATCGGCCTCCATGATGAAGACCGTCCTCCAGACCGTCAAGACCACCGGCAAGGCGTTCATGCAGCACTGCCAGGAGCTGACCCTGACCCAGGGGGCCACCATGCACGCCGGGTCGGTCGCGATGAAGCTGGGCGAGAAGGGCTGGCCGCGTGAAGCCGAGGAACTGATCATCGAGCGGGACATCCGGCTGAACAAATCCATCGGCTGTCGCTACCACATCCAGCACATGAGTTCGGGCAACTCTGTCGAGTTGGTCGCCCGTGCTCAGGCACAGGGCATCCCCGTTACCGCTGAGGCCTCCCCCCACCACCTGCTGCTGACCCACGAAGCCGTCGAAACCCACGGCACGCTGGCCAAGATGAACCCGCCGCTGCGTGAACAGGCCGATGCCGAAGCACTCCGCCGGGGGGTCGCCGACGGGATCATCACCATCCTCGCGACCGATCACGCGCCGCATCACGCGGACGAAAAACGCAATCCCATGAGCGAGGCACCTTTCGGGATCATCGGGCTCGAATCGGCATTCTCCCTCTACCACAAAGCGCTCGTCGAGACCGGGCACATCGAACTGCCCAAGCTCATCGAACTGATGACCATCAACCCCGCCAAGCTCTGCAACCTCGACTCCTGCGGCATCGGCTCGATCAGTGTCGGTGGAGCCGCCGATCTCACGCTCATCGACCCGGACCACTCCTGGACCCTCAGCGAGGACCACCTCGTTGGCAAGTCGGTGAACACCCCGTTCCTGGGATGGGAGATGAGCGCCCGCCCGGTGATGACCATGGTCGCTGGGCAGATCCAGTGGGAAGCGTAAGCATCGAATGACCCCACTCAAGATCATCTGGGATAAACGCGAGATCATCATTGCGGTCATCGCCATCCTCACGATCGCGATCCACCTGATCATGCGTTTCGGGATGCACACGGACCCCGACGCCGCCCGCGTCCCCTTGCTTGTCTGCCTGTTCTTGGGCGGCACGCCGCTGGTCCTTGAGCTGGTGGGGAAGGCCCTGCGCCGCGAGTTCGGCTCCGACCTGCTCGCGGGCATCTCGATCGTGACCTCGGTCCTGCTGGGCGAGTACCTGGCAGGTTCGATCGTGGTGCTCATGCTCTCGGGCGGCGAGGCGCTCGAGGAGTACGCCGTCGCCAACGCATCGAGCGTGCTCAAGGCATTGGCCAAACGCATGCCCTCGGTGGCGCATGTGCGTCGGGATGGGACACTCGAGGATGTTCCGCTTGATCATGTCGGGGTCGGGGACCATATCACCATCTTCCCGCACGAAACCTCTCCGGTCGACGGCATCGTCATCGACGGCCACGGGGTCATGGACGAATCGTTCCTGACTGGCGAGCCGTACATGATGTCCAAGGCCCCCGGCTCATCGGTCATCTCCGGTTCGATCAACGGCGAGTCGGCGATCACCATCGAAGCGACACGACCAGCCCAGGACTCACGCTACGCCAAGATCATGCAGGTCATGCGTGACACCGAGCAACGCAAGCCCAAGATGCGTCGCATGGGTGATCAGCTCGGAGCGATCTACACACCCATCGCTGTGGCGCTGGCCCTGATCGCGTGGACCGTCTCGGGCGACCCGACCCGGTTCCTGGCCGTGCTCGTTGTCGCAACACCCTGCCCCCTGCTCATCGGCATCCCGGTGGCGATCATCGGGTCGATCTCCCTGTCGGCCAAGCGGGGCATCGTCATCAAGGACCCCGGTGCGCTCGAGGTCATCAACACCTGCAAGACCATCATTTTCGATAAGACGGGCACCCTGACCTACGGCACCCCGGTCATCACCGACATCATCCCCGCCCCGGGGACCGACGAGCGAACCCTGCTCTCCCAGATCGTGTCGCTCGAACGCTACTCCAAGCACCCGCTGGCCGATGCGATCGTGCAACGCGGCGAAGAGCTGGGTGTGCCGATCTCCGAACCCAACCAGGTATCCGAAAAGCCCGGCCAGGGACTCAGCGGGCTGGTCGCGGGCACCGAGGTGCTCATCACCGGTCGCAAGGCCCTGGCCCAGATCGACTCGGAACACCTCGACCTGCTTCCGGAGCGCACGGCCGGGCTCGAATGCGTCGTGGTCATCGATGGCCAGTACGCCGCGACGGTCCAGTTTCGCGATGAGCCACGCAAGGACGGGAAGCTCTTCATCGAGCACCTCTCTCGCAAGCACGGGTATGAGAAGGTCATGCTCGTCTCGGGCGATCGCCAGAGCGAAGCAGACTACCTCGGACAGAAGGTCGGGATCAATGAGATCATCGCCGAGCAGACACCCGAGCAGAAGGTCGAGATCGTCCGGGCCGAGTCTGAGCACGCCCGGACTTGCTTTGTGGGAGATGGGATCAATGACGCGCCGGCCCTCTCGCTGGCGACGGTTGGGATCGCGTTCGGGCAGGCATCGGACATCACGACCGAGGCCGCGGGCGTTGTCATCATGGACTCGTCCCTCGAGCGTGTCGACGAGTTCTTCCATATCTCCAAGCACATGCGCCGCATCGCCTTACAATCCGCCGTTGGTGGGATGCTGCTGAGCATGGTCGGGATGATTCTGGCGGCCATGGGCTACCTGCCGCCCGTGGCAGGGGCAATCAGCCAAGAAGTCATCGATGTCCTGGCGGTAGTCAATGCCCTCCGGGCCGCCTGGCCGCCCAGGGTGATCTCGGACATCCGCGATCATTAACAGGAACATGGGCTCGCCCGTAGGAAGATCTCGCTGAATCGACCTAGCATGCGCCTAGGCAAGTTCTTTCGGGTGCCATGCACCCGTATTTCACCACCTTCCACTCAGGACGGAATCAGATATGAGCGTCAAAATCGGAATCAACGGCTTCGGCCGCATCGGTCGTCTCGTCTACCGCATCGCCGCCAACACCCCCGGCATTGAGGTCGTCGCCATCAACGACCTCGTCCCGGCCGACAACCTGGCGTACCTGCTCAAGTACGACACCATGCACGGGCGGTTCCTGATCGACGGCAAGCCCGCCGAGATCACCGCCACCGAGGACTCGTTCACCGTCAACGGCCAGGTCACCAAGACCACCGCCGAGCGTGACCCGGCCAAGCTCGCTTGGGGCGACATGGGCGTGGACTATGTGCTCGAATCCACCGGGCTCTTCACCCAGGGCCCCGACGCACAGAAGCACATCGACAACAACGGCTGCAAGCGCGTCGTGATCTCGGCCCCGACCAAGACCCCCGACTCGGTGCCCACTTATGTGCACAAGGTCAACTGTGGCAAGTACAACCCTGAGACCGACACCATCATCTCCAACGCCAGCTGCACGACCAACTGCCTGGCCCCAATCACCAAGGTGATCATGGACAACTTCGGGCTCGTCGAGGGCCTGATGACCACCGTCCACGCCGCCACCGCGACCCAGCCCACGCAGGACGGCCCGTCCAAGAAGGACTGGCGCGGCGGTCGCAATGCCTACCAGAACATCATCCCCGCGAGCACCGGCGCCGCCAAGGCCGTCGGGCTCTGCCTGCCCGAAACGGTCGGCAAGCTCACGGGCATGGCGTTCCGCGTCCCCACCGCTGATGTCTCCGCGGTCGACCTGACCTTCCGGACCGAGAAAGCCACGAGTCTCAAGGAGATCAACGCCGCGATGAAGGCCGCCAGCGAGGGCCCGATGAAGGGCGTGCTGGGCTATACCGAAGAGGCCGTGGTCTCGAGCGACTTCGTCGGCGACTCGCACTCGTCGATCTACGACGCGGGCGCATGCATCGAGCTCAACAGCAACTTCTTCAAGGTAGTCAGCTGGTACGACAACGAGGCCGGCTACGCCAACCGCTGCGTCGACATGCTCCGCATGATGGGCGAGAAGGACGGGCTCTGAATCCAAACCGGATGGTCGCCTGAAGCAAACCGAGCAGACCAACAAAGAGCCCCGGATCATCCCCGGGGCTCATTTTCTTCGTCTTTGAATCGTTGAGTTGTTCAGTACTGATCGCAGATCAATCCTCATCCGGCGGCATATCAACACACCCACAACTCAGCTTAATACTACCGTCCGGCTGAACCGCGCCGATCAGATTACACATACCTGTACAATCTGTGACCTGACACCGGACCGAAACGCCACCCGTGATTGAATCTGTCTGAAGAATGACCCGACAGCCGGGCTCATCGGCCCGGGCCGGTACGAACTCAACCGTGCCGTCGGGGCGGAGCAGCACATACTTCACCGGGTTCTCACCGGGCATGTGCGGGAAGCCGTCGATCTGAAGCGTCAGTCCCCGGAGCCCGCCGGACGGCGCGACGGTCACATCGAGCAGCACATGCGTTTGAGAAACCTCCGAGAGCGTGCTCAGCATCACCTCGGCCTCGGGATCGAACATCTTGATCGCGACATCCGGGACACCGTCCATGAACGCCAAGCCATGATGGTCCGCGGGGATGTGGATCCCCTCAGGAGCAATGATCAATGCACCGTCCTGAACCCCTTCGACTTCAGACATGGTGTTTGCCACCAAATCATGAAACACCGGCAGTGTTGTGAGAAACGCTAGACATGTCAACATCATTTGCTTTGCTCCTTTCCGTTTTACTATGGCGAGCTGTATGAGTACCAAACGCAAGTTACCCTCACCACACGCGCCTCGTCAAGACCACACCGATGAAGTGACAGATCTCATCACGATACGACTTCGTCGCCACCCCCTGATTTGGGTATGCATAAACACGCCCATGCGAATCACATGGGCGTCCGGCTCGAAGCCGACTGGATTTGAATCAACAAGAAACTCGCCAGATTCCCTAGCGGACTTACTTACGGCTGCATCATCTGCAGTTGCAGGCGTTGCAGGCGTTCCTGTTCCAATGCTGCAACATTCATCAGTTCGATGTGCTCGTTGTAAAGATCGATATCCTCATCGGGGACATCGTAGCCAAAGTAGAACATGTCATCGTCGCCCATCTCGCTGATGGCCCAGTGCTTCTTGAGAATCACCAGCACCTCGCGCATGTGCGGGAGCATCTCCCGATCGGTCTGGCGAATCTTCTTGACCAGATCGAGCTGCTGTTCGATCTCAGCGGGATCGCCACCCAAGCGTGGAAGGATCTCGGGGAAGCCCGCATCAATCTTCTCGTTCTCGTCAATCAGCGTGTTGACCAGATCGATGCGCTTCTGGATGTCCGCCTCGTCTGTCATGGTCGTAGGATCAAGCCCACCGAGTTCGGTGAACGCGTTGTACGCAAGCTCATAGGGCTGGGCGAGGGCCTTGATGTCTTTGAGTGCCTCCACCTGATCAGCCATCTGTGCCTTGAGGGCATCGGGCAGGTCTTCAGATGAGTTCTCATAGGCATCGACCAGCTTGTCGACCCGCTCGGTCCGCATCGAGTACCCGCCGTCGTCTTCCAACTCGGACTGAAGCTCTTCTCGGTTCTGACGCCCGATCTCATCGATCTGATCGATGAGTTCCTCAGCAGCCTGCTCTTCCTTGGACTTCTCGCTGCAACCAAGTGGAGCTACACACATGGTGCTGAGCAGGAGAAATAAGAGGGTCATCTTTGCGGCGGTATTCTTCATCATGCCCCATCATACCCCGTAGGTGGTCTCAAAAAGCGAGATGCGCTCCCAAGAAGACTCGTATGCGATGATTCCAGCACCTCTTTGGCCACTATCGGCCGATGTGCTGGCCCAACTCCCTATGCACCATCGGCGATGCGATTCTGAAGCTCATCGGTGTTGGGAGCAAAGTTCCCGCTGACCGCAGCGCTTTTAAAGTTCATACGCGGCCTGTTCTTATTCAACGAACCTTTCACCCAGCCGTCGTTAACCATGGTCTCAAGGCATTGGTAGCAGATCATCTGGTGCAGCGGTGCTTCAGCCCCAAACTTGTTTTTGCAGACCCGCTCGAACGCGATCCCGATCTGCTGCAGGTCTTGGTGCTTATTCAACACGCCAATCACCACGCTGAACATCCCCATCGTGGGGAGCCGCTTCCCATTGCGAACGAGCTCGGTCGCCTGGCGAATCTCTCCGTTCTGAAGCATCGCAACCTGTGTCTGCTGCGAAGCGGTCAGATTCAACTCGAAGTGGTTGTAGTTGCTGATCTCCCAGACGAGATTGTTGTAGCCCCCGAATCGAGCCGCGAGCGATTTCACGCCACCCAGGTCGACCCCCCCAAGCCCCACGGCACCCTGCGCATCATCTGTGAACCCGCCCGTAGAGAGCCAACGAAATGCCTCCTTGGGGCGCATCTTGAGCCCCGCTTCCTTGGCGATCTTCTGAGAATGCTTCTCAAGGTCGGTGAACTGACCATTGCCCGCGTACCAGAAGTCCGCGAACCGGATGTGCTGCTTGATGCGTCGGCGCTGTGTCAGCTCATAATCGCGTTTCAGCCACGCGGGGTCGTACCGACCCCGTTCAAGCTCCAGGATCGTGTACGCGGCATGTCGAGCACAGGTGTGGGTGAGCATCATGCCTCCCGCGAGAATCGGATCAGCAAAGCCAGCACATTCGCCCGCGAGCATCCAGTTCTCGCCCACCAGACGCTCGGCAAGGAACGACCAGTCCTTGGTCGCTTCAACCTCACCACGGGCTGTCGCATTTCTCGTCAGCTCTCGGACCCGCGGCTCTTGCTCGATCGCCCAACCGTAAATCTCATCGGGCGTCATGCCCGATTCTTTATAAAACGCAGCGGGGCAAACAAACCCGATGCTCGTGCGTGTCGGACCAAGCGGGATGAACCAGATCCAGCCCGACCCGATCGAGAGCACCTGGACCCGGGTGCCACCCACGCCGATCTCGACGGCCCACTCGGTATTCTCCCAGTAATCCCAGAATGCAACATTCTGCAGCGTCGAAGGCGAATCGATTTCGATGCCCATCGCTTTGCGAATCACCGCCGCGTTCCCCGATGCATCAACATAGTGCTTGGCTCGTAGTTCGTGCTCATTCCCTTCTCGGTCACGAGCAACGATGTGATCGATGCGTCCGGGATCCCCTTCGTCCTGCACGACCCGAACGACCTGCGCTTCCTGATGCACCTCGCACCCAAGCGACTCAGCGTGATCGAGCAGGATCTCGTCATAGACGGCTCGGTCGACCTGCCACGCCGTGTTCATGCGTACGCCGGCGTACTCCCCGGGTCGTGGCAGGTTCTCGACCAGTTCGGGCTCGACGAAGTTGAAGTCCCAGAGCTTGTCCGACTTCCCCCAGCGGTAGGTGGCGCCGACCTTCATCGGGAACCCCGCGGCCTCGCATTTCTCCCAGCACCCCATCTCTTCGAGAATCCGCCCGATCATGGGCAGCTGACTCTCGCCGACATGGTCACGCGGAAACCGGGCCTTCTCCAAGACCTGCACCCGCAGATCCGGAGCATATTTTTTGAGCAGCGTGGCTGTGGTCGACCCCGCTGGCCCGCCTCCGACGATCAAAACATCTGATTCTCTATTCATACGTACAGCTCCCCTGAGAGCCCCAGTATCGCAGACTTGATCCATATGCACAAGCGGCATTTCCAGTTCGGAGATGAAAGCGATGCCCCCCGGGTCTACCGTTGCCCATGCGATACAAATGGACCCTTCTTCGTGCCGGCCAGTTTCTCCTCGATGGCGGCGGCATGTTCGGCATCATCCCCCGCGTCATCTGGGAACGAAACGCCACACCGGACGAGAAGCACCGGATCCGGCTCATGCACAACTGCGTGCTGCTCGAATCGGTCGAGCCCGACCCGAACACAGGGAAGCCCCATCGCTACCTCATCGAAGCGGGCACCGGCGATAAGCTCGACGCGAAGATGAGCAGCATCTTCGGGTTGGACGGTCGCACCGTCGAGAGCGAGGTGATCGCCGCCGGGGTCGATGTCAACGACATCGAGGCCACGATCGTCTCCCACCTGCACTTCGACCACGCGGGTGGGCTCACCCGTCGCGCTCGTGATGGCGAAGAGCCAGACTGGGAAGCGACCAAGCCCGGCGCCGCTTCGGGTGACTGCAGCAACATCAAGTTCACCTTCCCCAACGCAGAACTCATCGTGCAGCGACGCGAGTGGGTCGATGCCCGCAACAACGACGCGGTCATGACCCGCACCTATTACCGCGATCACCTGCTCCCGTTCGAAGATGAGAAGAACCCGCTGCCGGACGGTCGCCCCCGTATGCGTCTGATCGACTCGCCCCGCCCATACCCGCTCAACCGCAAGCCATCGCGTGGTGACCTTCCCAAAAACAGTGTCGAAGAGCGCATGACCGAGGTGCTCCCGGGCATCAAGGTCTTCCTCGTCCCGGGCCACACCTGGGGACAGCAGGCAATCCAGTTCGAGGACGAGCAAGGCTCCTCGATCGTCTTCACCCCCGATGTCCTGCCGACCCACCACCACATCGGTCAGCCCTACTCGCTTGGGTACGATGTTGAGCCCTACACCTCGATGATCACCAAGAGCTGGTTCCTCAAGGAAGCCAGCGAGCGGGGCTGGGTCCTGCTGCTCGATCATGAGCCCGGAAACCCCACTTTCCGTGTAGAAAGCAACGACAAGGGGTGGTACAACCTGACCGAAGCGGACTGCGGGATCCAGCCCGCCTGATACGGCATCGATTCGCATCAATCGCCTATACTTCAAAGCCCATGAGTTCGAACGCACAGCCCATCTCGACGAGTGATCAAGACACGACCGAACAAGTCGTTGAGACGCCTCCAAGCGAGCACAAGCCCGCGTCCGAGCTCAATCGCGAGCAGACCACGCCCAGACGCCCCAAGGGCGACAAGCACCCACCAAAGCCGCCCAAGAAGACCCTCTTCGAGCGGGCCGAGGCGTTCGTCTCGAAACTCAGCACCCGCAACAAGTTCTGGAACCGCGTCTGCTCGATGATCTGGCTTCCCTACGCCTACCGCTCAGGGATCACGATGAGCGGTAACGACAACACCTACCGGGCCACGCTGCCCTTCAGACGCTTCAACAAGAACTGGTACAACGCCATGGCCGGGGCCGCCCTGCTGGGCAACTCCGAGATCGCCGGCGGCAACTATGTCTTCAGCGTCTGCGGCGGCGACTACACCGTCGTCTGCAAGCAGCTCGAATACAAGTTCCTCCGCCCGTGCCACGGCCCGGCCGAATACCGCATGACCCCGCTCGATGACATCCACGCCTTGGTCGAATCGGGCGAGGAGTTCAATATCAGCATCCGCATGGACATCGTGCAGGTCTTGGTACCCATGAGTGAGCAGCGATTGGCCGAGGAAGTCGATGACGCCGGCTCGGGCGCGCCCAAACCCAAGCGTGTCGGGCGTTGCACCGCGACTTTCCATGTCACGCCCAAGTCGCACCATAAGGCCAAGAAGCAACGCGGGATCCAGAAGAAATGACCACGGCCCACGAGCACGCGGTCGCGCCCGAGCACAAGCCCTCGAACCCGATCGTCTGGGGTGCCTATCTCGCGTGCTCATGGACTTGGTGTATCGGGATGTTCCTGCCGGTGCTGCTGTTGCGTGATTTCGGCTGGCTCGGCTTCCTGGTCTTCGCGGTCCCCAATGTCATCGGTGCCGCCGCGATGGGCTGGGTGCTCAAGTCGCGGGGCGAGTCCGAAACATTCGTGCTCAAGCACGCCAAAGCCGTCTGGTGTTTCAGCGCCGTCACCCTTGCATTCCATGTCTTCTGGGTGCTGTGGATCTTCCAGTACCTGCGCATGGGACTGTACATGTCGCAGAATGCCAGCTATGGCGTCCTGGCCGCCTTCATCGCCTTCTGGCTCGTCACCAAGCGTTCCAGCTACTTCAAGCGCATGCCCCAACTCGCCACGGCGCTCTGGATCTTCAGCGCTCTGGTGCTCGTGGCGACCTTCGTCACCCCTGACCTGGGGCCGATCAACCAGCGTTTCCATAAGGCGCATCCCAGCAACGCGATGGGCCTCTTCCTACTGCCCATCAGCACCTTCGGCTTTCTCCTCTGCCCCTACCTCGATGTCACCTTCCACCACGCCCGCCAGCAGCTGGGCAACAAGCAACGCGGACGCATCGGATTCACCGTGGGTTTCATGGTCATGTTCGCCCTCATGATCGTGCTCACGACCCGGTACGCACCGATGATCAACGACGCCCTCAACGGGCAACGAGCCAACCCCACACAGACCACCTGGATCGGCGCGGTCCTGCTGGCCCACATCCTCTTCCAGTGGGTCTTCACCGTGCAGGTGCACCTCGATCGCGTTAAGGCGATGCCAATCAAGAGCGTGCCGCCCTACAACATGCTCATCGGGGTCGCGTTGCTCGCCGGGCTCATCGGGTTCTTCGCGACGAACCTGCCCTCGATCGCCGGGCTCAGCGGTGGCGAGATCGTCTACCGCTGCTTCATCGGCGCATATGGCCTCGTCTTCCCGACCTATGTGCTCTACCGCGCCGTGTTGGCTCGCAACGGTGCCAGGCCTATGTCCATGGTCGCGGTCTGGGGCGCCATCGTGCTGGCCACCCCCATGTTCTGGCTGGGCTTCATGCAGGGCGAATCAGTCTGGCTCGCCCCCGGCATGGGCATCGTGCTCATGATTGCTGCCATCGGGATCGTCAATCGCAAGCAGGGCGTCACGGGCAGCATCGCGGGCCAGTGACCCCGCCTGTGCATCCTCCCGCAACCCCTTGAGCCGCGCCACCGCCTGCCGCTGCATGTTGCGATCCATGTGTGGGAACTGATTGCCCACCACGATCGCCGCGTTGCGCTGCATCATCTCCAGCTTGGCCCGTTTCATGGCTGAGCCGACGAACGCCTCGCGTCGATCGTCCTCGCTCCATCCCAGAACCTCAAGCACATCAAAGCCCGTCCGATCCGATCGATAGGCCGGGTTCGCCGGCTCGTCGATCAGTTGCTCGGGCTTGGGCGAGTTGTGCGGGCAGACTTCCTGGCAGATGTCGCAGCCGTAGACCCAGTCGCCCACCTTGATGGCCAGTTCAGGCTCGATCGGGCTGCGGTGCTCGATGGTCAGGTAGCTGATGCACCGCCTGGCATCGACACGGTGCGGCGTGATCGCATCGGTCGGGCACGCGTCGATGCACCGGGTGCAGGTCCCGCAGTGGTCCGTGACCGGCCTGACCTCAGGCGGGTTCTCTGCTTTGAGCGTCATCACGATGCCGCCGAGAAACAGGTAGCTGCCGTGCTTAGGGTGAATGACGAGCGTGTGCTTGCCCACCCAACCGATGCCCGCTCGGGCAGCCAACTCACGCTCGGGCAGCGGCGCCGTGTCGACAAAGGCCTTGAACTCAGCGCCGGGGTGTGCCTCTTGCAGTTCCAGCAGCAGGCGCACCAGACGCTTCTTGATGAGCTTGTGGTAATCCCTGCCCCGCGCGTACCGGGCGATCCGCCCCGTCCCGGGCTGGGTCGGCTCATCGAGGTTCTCATCGCGCGTGGCGTAAAGATCCCCCACCACCAGGGCGCAGCTGGCCCCTGCGATGATCTGGCCCGGGTTCGACTTCAGTTCGCGGTGCTGATCGAGATAGCCCATCTCGCCGTGCATCCCCGCATCCAACCATGCATCAAGATGTTGCGCGCGCTCGATGGGCTCCAGTGACGCGATCCCGGCGCAGGCAAAGCCCAACGCTTTGGCGCGTTCGATCAGGGACTGGCCGAGTTGTTGGTACGGCGTGAGTTCAGGCACACACGATGGTAGCGGCGATCAGACGCCCGCGGCCTGAGCGCTCCGCACCCAGTCGTACAGCGTGTCACACGCGTGCTTGAGCACTTCTTCACTCTCGGTGCCCAACTCGGGCTCCCAGAGCTTGGGGTACTCGTAAACGATCCAGCCATCGTAATCGATCTCGGCGAGGGTCTCGATGAGCTTGGCAATCGGGAAGCGTCCCTTGCCCAGCATGACCGGGTTGCCGTCGTCGTCGGTATCGCTGATGCGCACAATCTTAAGGTGGTCGCGGAGCGTGCGGACGCCATCGACCGGGCACTCGCCTGCATTGACCGCAGCGAGCATGTTGTACGAGGCCCCCAACCACTGCGAATCGACCCGCTCGATCAGTTCAAGCAGATCGCCGCCGCGTGCAAACGAGCCAGCATTCTCGATGAGCAGGCGCACATCGGTGTTGCGGCATGTCTGTGCCGCCAGCGTGAGCCGCTCGGTAACCCGACGGGTGCTCCATGTCTTGGGCTCGGCTGCGGGTAGATGGCAGCCGTACACGCGTACGAACTTCACACCCGCGCGATCGGCCAGATCCACGAACTGCTTGGCCTCGCTCACGCCCGCTTCTTCATTGACGAAGATCCGACCGAGCAGCGGTGGCTCGATTGGCTTGTCGAACTTCACCCCTGTCGAAAGGCACAGCGGGATGACCCCAGCGTTGTCGTAGATCCGGTCGACCTCGCTCGGTTCCAGCGACATCGGATCGTTGGCCATACGCTCCTGCACGCTTAGGAAGCTCCGCATATCCACGCCAAGGTAGCCCATCGACGCGGCCCGATCGGCGGCTTGCTCCAAGGTCCATTCGGGGCAGGCAAGGGTTGAAAAGGCGATCTTCATGCTCGTTCCTCGTGCTCGGGATCAGTCCGGGTCAGACCCGTTCAGGGCTCGATCAAGTGTATGTCGGCTCATCGCGACGGGCACGCCCAGCGAACCTCGCGTAGACTCTCCCGGCAGCAAATCTTTGCACAGGGAGCCCAAATGAGTAGCGCACGCGATATCGAGTCGAGCATCCACACCGATCTCGGTGGCAAAATGACCTATTCAAGCTTCTTACGCCTCGACAAGTTGCTCGACTGCCAGGAGATCCACTCCGACCCGGCTCACCACGACGAGATGCTCTTCATCATCCAGCATCAGACCAGCGAACTCTGGCTCAAGCTCGTGATCCATGAAATGCGCGAAGCACTCGACTACATCAACACCGACCGGCTCTCGCCCGCCTTCAAGATCATGAGCCGCATCAAGCACATCCAGGCCCAGCTGTTGCACCAGTGGGATGTGCTGGCGACACTGACCCCGAGCGAGTACACCCAGTTCCGATACGCGCTCGGGCCCGCGTCGGGCTTCCAGAGCGTGCAGTACCGCATCGTTGAATACCTCATGGGCAACAAGGATGCCAAGATGATCCACGTGCATGCCCATGATGAGCAGGCCGTCAAGGTGCTGACCGATACGCTCAACACCCCGAGCATCTATGACGCGTTTATTCGCCTGCTCGATCGGAGGGGCTTTGAGATCCCCGACGAGGTCCTCAATCGGGACATCACCGTCCCCCACCAGTCCAACCCTGGCGTGCTCGAGGCCTTCAAGATCATCTACACCCACCCCAAGGAGCACTGGGACCTCTACGAGATGGCCGAGAAACTCGTCGACATCGAAGAGCAGTTCGCCCACTGGCGCTTCCGCCACATGAAGGTCGTCGAGCGGGTCATTGGGTACAAGACCGGTACGGGTGGCTCTTCAGGTGTCGGGTTCCTGCGAAAAATGATCGACCACCGATTCTTCCCGGAGCTCTGGGAAGTCCGCACGCACCTCTGAGCACCCACCATGCAACTCGACCAAGCCCAGCAGATCATCGACGCGGCCGTTTCCCCGATGGGTGACGGGCCGCTCAACGAGCAGTCCCTTATCCAGCACCTACACCCGCTGTTCTCGCGCGTGCTCGCTCGCAATGAATCGACCAACGAGATCTACCTGGCCAACCACTCACTCGGGCGGCCGCTCGACATGGTCAGCGCGGTCGTCCAGTCGGCCCTCGATGGCTGGTACACCCAGCTCGATGGCGTCTGGAACGAATGGATCAGCGCCCGCGACCGGTACCGCAGCCAGATCTCATCGCTGATGCGCTGGAGAGATGATCGTGCGATCGTGCCCAAGACCAGCGCCGCACAGGGGCTGCGGGCGGTGCTCAACGCCCTGCCTACAACTCGCCCAAATGTCGTCAGCACCCGCTGCGAGTTTGATTCGATTGACTTCGTGCTCAAGGCGTACGCCTACAAGCAGCGGGCCTCGATCCACTGGGTTGAACCCGACGCGCAGGATCTGATGCACCCCGACGCGATCATCGATGCGATCGACGACAGCACCGATCTTGTGGCCGTCTCTATGGTTTGCTTTGTCACCGGGCAGGTCGTCGAGGGGCTCGATCGCATCATCGCCAAAGCCCACGCGTGCGAAGCAATGGTCCTGCTCGACGCATACCACGCATATGGCGTCCTGCCGATCGACTACAGCACGCTCGACGCCGACTTCATCATCGCTGGCAACTACAAGTACACCCGAGGCGGTGCGGGCGCCTGTTTTCTGGCCATCAACCCCAAGCACCTGAGCTCGACCGGTGGCGTGCCCGAGCACGGGACGCTCTTCCCGCTCGACACCGGGTGGTTCGCCAAAGAGAATCCATTCGCCTACAAGCGAGACGATGAGCCCGCCTACGCCGCCGGCGGCAACGCGTGGCTCGAGGCCACCCCGCCCGTGCTCACCTACTTCCAAGCCCTGCCCGGGCTCATGCTCAGCAACGCGGTCGGTATCGATCGTCTACGGGCACACTCGCTCGATCAACAACGACTGCTCGCTGAAGCCCTGAACAGCCAGGGCGTGAGCCCTCGCCTGCTCGATGAACGCGGTGCCTATATCTTGATTGAGACCGACGACGGGCGTTCGGCTACGCGTCAGTTGAAAGCAGCAGGCGTCAACTGCGACGCCAGACCGCTTGCTCGCTCAGGCGGCTGGGCGGTCCGCCTTTGCCCCGACCTGCTCAATACCAACGCAGAGCTTCAAGAAGCAGCGGAACGCATCGCCTCGGTCCTGTCCCAGCACTGACTCAACCCATCGTTGGCTGCTCATGCAACGGCAGCGAGATCACAAAGTCGCTGCCCTTGCCGGGCTCACTATGCAGCTCGAGGTGCCCATGGTGGGCCTCGATGATTCTTCGAGCCGTCGGCAGCCCCAGCCCCGTCCCACCGGATCTGGTGGTGAAGTACGGGTGGAAGATCTTGGCCCGTTCCTTCTCACCGATGCCCGGACCCGTGTCCGTCACATGCACGCACAACACCGGCAGATCGTGATCGTCGACGCCACGCTCGACCCGCAGGATCAGGTCACGGGTTCCCGACTCCTGCCCCTGCATCGCATGCACCGCATTGAGCATCAGATTCAGTAGCGCCTGCTTGAGATGATCAACATCGACCGAGATCCGCGGCTCTCCCGGCGCGGCCTCGACCCGAAGACGCACCCCAGCGCTCTCGGTCGTGGGCGTAAAGAAGTCCGCCAACTCCTCAATCAGCTGGTTGATTGACGCATTCGACTTGCTCAGCCGAAGTTCGCCAGCGTATTCAAGGAAGTCCTCGAGGATCCCACGCAGTCGCTCGGTCTCCCTCCCGAGGGTTTCTGTACGCCGAACCAAACGCTGCCGCTCGGCCTCCTCAAGGCGTGAATCCTCGATCGCTTCCTTCAGCAACTGAGCATTGAGCCCGATCGTCGAGAGCGGGTTCTTGATCTCGTGGGCGAGCCCGCCGGTCATCGCTCCGATCTCGGCAAGTCGTTCGGCAGCTTGGGCCCTCCGCTGCGCGTGCTGTGCCCGCGCGAGTGAGACTCGCACGCGACGGGCTGCAAGCAAGTACGCCAGCACCCCACCAAGAACGAGCCCAAGCAGGAACAGCAGAATCATCCAAAGCGTGGTCATCGATGGTCCCTATACAAAGATCGCGCCCGGCGCATCGCGAGGCGATACTCGTTCAGAACTCTACGCGTGATGACCGCGATGGTTATCTTCTCGGCGTGCGTGAATAGGTCCGGCGCGGAACGACAACCTCGGGGGCGTCGTCGCCTTCCTGCTCTTCGGTCTCCCGGTGAACCCGCGTGGCACGCCACCCCTTGTCGTTGTGCTCAGCGTCATACGTGACCTGAGAGCCATCCTTGAGCACCCTGAACCCGTCACCCTCGATCACCGTGAAATGCACGAAAATATCCTGCTCATCGGGGCCGATGATAAATCCGAACCCCTTGCGCGGATCGAACCATTTGACGGCACCCTTCACTTCAATCAAGGTGTTTGTTGTCCCGCCTTCAGGGCTTGGGCTTGTTTCGTTGTCCGACATGTGCGCTACCCCCGGGGCATCCCGTACCCCAAGCAACAAAGAACCAGCACGGCACCCGAATGGGAGGCAGTATCCCCTCACACGGGTCATACTGCAGGAGAGTACGCTCATTCCCCACCAATGAACGCGTTCCCAACCGTTTTCACCCGACTTGGTCCCCCGGGCGGCTGGCATTCCAAACTCTGGGTGCTCCCGGTACGACACCAAGACACCTTCAGACCGCCCGAGAATTCGGCAAGTCATTCGCCCAGCATACCAAATTCATACTGCGCGTCAAATAACCCACCGGCACCAAATGCACCGGTGGGTTCAAATTCGGTCCCTGAGGACAAAAAGTCCCCATCAGACGGTCAAATTATTCAGCCGATGCGGTTTCGGCTTTGTCCTCATTGCTGCGTCGCGGCTTGCGGCGGCGGCGTTTTTTCCCGCCCTCGCCATCTCCACCCTGGCTGTCACCACTCTCTGAGCGATTCTCGCGGCGAGGTTTCTTGTCGTCCTGGGCCTTGGAATCGTCCCACTCAGGATCCGCACGCTTGATCGAGAGCTTGATGCGTCCCTGATCGTCAACGAGCATGACCTTGACCTTGACCATGTCACCGATCTTGACCACATCGCTCACCTTCTCAACATAGCCGTCGGCCAGTTCAGAGATGTGGCACATGCCGTCGGTCCCGGGCGCGATCTCGATAAAGGCACCAAAGTCCTTGGTCGAGACAACCTTACCCTCGTAGATGGTGCCGGGGCGGACATCTTCACACAGCGCACCGATCTCGGCTTCTGCGTTCTCGACATTCTCGCGGTTGGTCGAGGAGACCATCACGGTGCCGTCGTCTTCGACATCGATATTGACATCGTACTTGTCCTGCAATGCACGGATGGTCTTGCCGCCGGGGCCGATGAGCTTGCCGATCTTCTCAACATCGATGTTGAGCTGGATCATCATCGGTGCGTACTTGCTGGTCTTCTCGCGAGGAGCAGCGATGACTTCTTCCATTGCCTCGATGAGCTCGATTCGACCAGTGTTGGCCTGCTCGAAAATCTCTTCGATCTGGCTCAGGACCAGGCCACGGGCTTTGAGGTCCAGTTGGATGCCGGTGATCCCGTCACGTGTACCCGAGACCTTGAAGTCCATATCGCCGAAGAAGTCTTCCTCACCGATGATGTCGGTCACGAAGACCTCGTTCTCGTCGTTGTCATCGGTGAAGCGGCCGACCGAGATACCAGCACAGGTGTTGGTGATCGGGACGCCCGCGTCCATGAGTGCCAGGCAGCCACCACAGACCGAGGCCATCGACGATGAGCCGTTGGACTCGGTGATGTCGCTGACGACGCGGATGGTGTACGGGAACTCCTCGGCGCTGGGCAGGACACCCAGCAACGAACGCTCGGCGAGTGCACCGTGGCCAACCTCACGACGACCAGGGCCCATGATGCGCCCGGCCTCGCCCACACAGAAGGGCGGGAAGTTGTAGTGCAGGTAGAACTTCTTGCTGTACTCGGGCATGAGCCCGTCGACGACCTGCTCGTCGCGACCGGTGCCGAGCGTCGTGGTGACGAGCGACTGGGTCTCGCCACGCTGGAAGATCGCCGAGCCGTGGGTGCGGGGGAACTTGCCGACCTCCATGTACAGTGGGCGGATCTCCTTGAAGCCACGCCCATCGGCACGGGTGCCCTCCTGGATGATCAGGCGGCGGGTGATCTTCTTCTCAAGCTTGCGGAACGCCTCGCTTGCCTGGCCGCGACGCTTCTTGCTCGCTTCCCACTCGCCGGGCGTGCCAGACTCGTTCACCTGGAAATGCTCTTCGAGCATTGCCTTCTTGATCTCGCCAACCTTGTTGCCGCGATCATTCTTGCTCTTGATCTTGCGTGCTTCGGTGAGCTCTTTCTCGACAAGCTTGGTGACCTCGGCCATGACATCGTCGGGGACAAGGTTCATGTGGTCACCGAGCCGCTTCTCTTTACCGACCTTGGACACAAGCTCGTCGATCAGCTCGAGAATGGGCTTCACGCCGTTCTCGTAGCCGAACTCGATCGCGGCCAGGACTTCTTCGTCGGGAACCTCAGCGGCGCCGACCTCGATCATGTTGATCCCGTCCTTGTGGCCCGCGAGCACCAGGTCGATGTCAGAGTACTCGAGCTGCGCGTTGGTCGGGTTGATGATGTGCACCACGCCGTCTTCGGTGTGGATGCGGCCCACACGAACGGTCGCGGTCGGGCCCTCGAAGGGCGCGTCGCTGATCGAAAGCACGGCCGATGCGGCCGAACCGGCGATGACATCGGCGTCGTTCTCGCCGTCGTGGCTCATCACCCAGCACTGGATCTGGATCTCTTCGATGAACCCGTCGGGGAACAGAGGCCTGATCGGGCGGTCGATCATGCGCATGGTGAGGACTTCCTTCTCGTTTGGAGCGCCCTCACGCTTGCGGAACCCGCCGGGAAACTTGCCACCGGCCGACAGCTTCTCGCGGTAATCAATCTGCATCGGGAAGAAGTCCAGGCCCGGACGCGGATCAGCACGGACAAGCGAAGCGCCGACGCTGGTTTCGCCATGGCTCATCAGGACATAGCCCGATGCGAGCTTGGCGATCTGCCCGGTCTCGATACGCATGGTGCGCCCGCCGATTTCCTTCTCGACGACGATGGGTGTGTTCTCTTTGGTCATGTTCTTCTGTGCCTTCCAATATGAGGCGCGTTCGTCGCGCCCGTGTGCGGTCGTGAGGTCACCGCGGTTGATGAATACAGCCGATCGGAGATCGATCGGTGCACGCATCGCCAGCATGGGGGACCCATCCTCACGCATTTGAGAGGCAGAAGACGGGAGGCAGTTCGTTGAAAGCTGAACTGCCCTGCGTCTGCTGCCACTCTCAATGGGTCCGGGTCTTGCTTGTCTGCGGCCGGTTCACACCGACTCGCTTACAACAAAGCCCCGCGTGTACTCTCGTACACGCGGGGCGATTGGTTTGTCTCTTACTTACGCAGGCCCAGACGCTTGATCGTGTCGAGGTACGCGTTGTGGTCTTTCTTCGAGAGGTAACGGAGCAGGCGGTTCCGCTTCGAAACCATCATCACCAGACCGCGGCGGTTGTGGACATCACCCTTGTTCTCACGGAGGTGGGTCGCGACCTGCTTGATGCGAGCGGTCAGGAGTGCGATCTGCACCTCGGGGCTGCCCGAATCACCCTCTTTGCGGGCGAAGTCTTTGATGATCTGTGCTTTTTGTTCAGCTGGCAATGGCATGGATTCTGTTCTTCCTTCCGTCGCGAGCGTCGAAGTGGGTTTTCCACCGCGATCGCCGCCGATGCGTAACCAAGCCCACACCTCGTGGGCCTGTAGACAAATGATAGACCGTCCGATCACAGAGGCCAATCAAATGGGCGGGTTCAATTGCCCCCCAGAAGCCCCAATCAAGGCCCCATGGAGGGGCCGGGCGGGGGTGCTCAGTCCTCGACCTGGGTGTGCATATTGCCCTGATAGCTCTCCAAGTGACCGCCCTTGCTCATGATCTCGTCGATCACGGTTCTGAACTGCCCGTCTGGCATGACAGGCTTGCTCCCCATCACCTGCTCATAAATCTCATCGGTGATGCCCAAGTACACCCGCATCGCGTAGTCGTACACCGCGTCGTGCTCGTCGCGGGACAGGTCGAGACGCAGCTCGTTGATGACCTTGGTGCCCATGCCGATCCACTCATCGAAGGTCTGCTTAGAGATGTTCTCGTAGATCCAGTTCCCGACGCCGTTCTTGAATGGCGGGCGAGGAAGCTGGGTGCCCATCTGGCCGGTCTTCTGGCACTTGAAATCTCCCGTAGGCTCAGGGGCCTCTTTGGGCTCATCCTTGACCTCGGGCAGGGGCTCGTTGATCGACGCGAGCAGGTCGGCGATGGCGTTCTTGGGCATCAGGTCACCGCGGGTCGTGGCCTCGATGTAGCCCTTGGTGAGAACGACCTTTGCAAGATCCACCTTACCGGCTTTGATATAGGCGTCGCCGGCAAGCTGGTAGGCCTTGGTCATCGCCTCGTTGATTTCGGCGCACTTGGCGAAGGTCTCCCCCGCTTCCTCGAACTGCTCGTTCTGCAGGAAGGCATTGCCCAGCGAGAAATAGGCCATGTCGTTGTTGGGATCATCAGCGATCAGGCGCTGGAACTGAGTGATGCGGGTCTTTGGATCCATTGATGCTCATCCTTTTGGCTTGTTTTTCTGCACGAATCCTAGACCCCTCGCGCGCCCTGACCCCGGATCTGACCCCACCACTTCGGACGGTCTGATCGATATGTTCACACACTTTTGACGCGGCTCGGGGTGCACAACGCTCCCCGATGCTCCATGATGTGGCATGCGCCTCCACATCATCTGTTTCTCAATCGTCACCGTGTGTCTATGTTCCGGGTGCGGGCTCCGTTCCCACCGGGATCTCCATCAATCGCAAAGGATGTCCTACCTTGACCGGGTCACCCAGTCCCCCGATGAGGACTTCAGCTTTGGACTCGCCAAGACCCATGATCTGGGTGAGCAGGCGGTCGGCTATACACTTGAGCTCCACAGCCAGACCTGGCGAAGCGCTGAGGAAGTCTCGCACCCGCTCTGGACCCACAACCTCCAGATCGTCCGCCCGAAACAAACGGCCAGCCGAACAGCGATGCTGCTGATCTCGGGTGGCAGCCGAAAAGCCGACAGCGACGGTCCGCTCGACGACGCGTTGCTCCAACTCGCCGAGGCGACCGGGTCGGTGTGCGTGCTGCTGCCAAATGTTCCCAACCAGCCGCTTGCGATACTCGATTCCGACGATCCCGAGGGCATTGACGGACGCTATGAAGACGACCTGATCGCCCAATCATGGTTACGAGCAATCGACGAGCAGGACCCGGACTGGGTGGTGCAGACCGCGATGGTCAAATCAGCCATCGCCGCGATGGACGCGACGCAGCAGTTTCTCGCTGATCAGCCCGATGCGATCAGAATCGATGACTTTGTGGTTACCGGCGCTTCCAAGCGTGGCTGGACCACATGGCTCACCGCCGCGGTCGATAGCCGGATCCGTGCGGTCATGCCCATCGTCATCGACACATTCAACATGCCCAAGTCGATCCGACACCACTGGGGCGCGTACGGCGATTGGTCCCCCGCGATCGCCGACTATACGAGCCGTGATCTGTTTCAGTCGTTTGAGACCCGACGAGGCGATGTGGTCCGCAACAATGTCGACCCCTACCTTTATCGCGATCGCTACACGATGCCCAAGTTCCTGCTCAACTCCGCGGGTGATCAGTACTTCCTGCCGGACTCAACCACCTTCTACCTCGACCAGCTCCCGGGCGAGACTCGCCTGCGCTACATGCCCAACACCGATCATGACCTCGATTTCGACGGCGACGATCAGCCACAAGGGCATCAGAGCGCCGTCGAATCGCTGGTTGGATTCTACAAAGCCGTCGAGCATGACCGGAAGATCCCCAAGCTAACCTGGACGCACGCCATCGAGATCGATCTCCCAAAGAAGCGGGCCAGGGGGACATGCAGACAATCACACCTGAGTATCAAATGCGACACCCGCCCTACGCGGGTCACGCTGTGGCAGGCGTACAACCCCGACGGACGCGATTTCCGCCAATCCTCCATCGGCAATGCCTGGGTCCCCACCGAGCTGGCCCCGACCAGCGACTACCGGGCTGCCGGCAGCGTCGATATCCCTGAGAAGGGCTTCCGTGCGTACTTCATCGAAGTGATCCTCCCCGTCCGAGGACAGGAGGAGCCGGTGACCTTCACCACGCCGGTGTTTGTGGTTCCCGATGAGTTGCCATACAAAGACAAGCCCATCAGATAAGCCCCCGGGCTCCGGGATACCACAGCTTATCCGAAATGATCATGCGCTGAAATTACGAGCTGGTGCGGTCGACCACGCGGTACGACTCACGCTCGCCACGACCACGCAGGGGGTAGTCCTTGCGGAGCGGGTGGGCCGGGTAGTCTTCCCAGAGCAGGATGCGTCGCAGGTCGGGGTGATTGGCGAAGCGGATGCCGAACATGTCGAACACCTCACGCTCGGTCCACTCGGCACCGGGCCAGAGGTCGCAGACTGAATCGACAACCAGCGCCGGGTCGTTCTCGATGCCATCGGTGGGCAGTGATGGATCAAGGAAGACCTTGACAAAGAATCGATCATCGCGGCTGTAGGCGCAGAGGTTGTAAACCACCGCGAACCGCCCGGGCATCTTGGCCGGGTAGTTCAGATAGTCGATCCCGACCACATCACTGAGAAAGTTGTACTGGCACTCCTCATCGTCACGCAGGAACTTCATGATCGCGTGCAGGTCGCTGGGCTCGACGACCAGCGTGGGCTGCTCGCGAAACTCGCTGGCACGCAGCTTCGCGTTGGGGAATGCCCCCTTCACACGCGCAAAGGTCGGGTGGTTGATCGTGCTGCTTGCGCCTTTGGCCATGATGCTCCTCGCTTCGTCCCTGATGGCGTTCGTGCCCTGGTGCCCAATGGTAGCCGGGCACTCGATTCTGATCCTGAATCAGCGGGGTTCGACGGTTTTCAACAGCTCCAGATCCGTCTCCTCGAGCACCGCGATCTCGGGGGCCCGAGCCAGCAGCGGCCCGAGGCGCTCGACCACCATCCCGGGGTCGACATCCCCCGCCCCCAAGGACACAGGATCCATCGCCTCGCCCGATTTGGACCGGACCAGCACGCACGCGACCCGCCCCTGCTCGATCATCTCGACGCAGAGTGCCGCGATGCGGTCCAGATGATCGGGCAGGTCCCGGTTCATTGATTCGACGACCCAGCCCATCGGGTCGAGCATGAGCCGCGCCTGCTGGCCCCCACCACGCGCCACCCAGTTGAGGGTGCAAACGGCATCGCTGAGCATGCCGGCGCTGTTGGGACACAGAAGCAGTTCGGCCTCCTGCGACTGGGCCATGGTGCGGGCCTGCTCATGCAGACGATCAAACTGCTCCCAGCCGGACTGGCTCCAACTCTGCAGCCACGACCGGGCGTCTTGGTCTGGGTTGTCCCCTCGATGCCCGAGACGATCGTGTACGATCACGCGCCCGACATCCCCGGTTGTAGTCGGCCCATCGACCCACCGGGCCAGCGCCACGCCCGCATCGATCGCATAGGGCTCTTGGGTGCCTTGGCGGAGATACTGGTGCTGTTGTGGATCGAGGATGATCGCCATATCCAAACACTAGACCGGCGTGGCGTCGGATAGGCCAAACCTGCGCTTGCAAGGCACAATTCTTGCCTGTCGCTTGGTCCGGTGCGGTTATCTGTTCGCTTGATGCGCAGAAAGCTCCCGATATCGAGCGGGCACCCGTAAGGAAGCAAGGCCGCTGACTGGGTGCGAACGAATGAGTACGGAGACTCAACCATGACCGATCTCTTTTCCTGGTCACGCAGTACCGCGACCCGCGATCTCGAACGCAGCGAAGCCCCCAGGGCCCAACTCTCCGTCGAGCAGGTGGTTGATCAGATCATCTCGATCAACCGCTCAGCAACGGTGGACTACCTCTCTCAGTTCAAGCGTGAATCGCTCGACAAGTACCTCGATCACCTGCTCGCCTCCCAGCAGCCGCGTGGCCGCGAGGCGCGATGGGATCGCCCGGGCGATGCCCCCGCGATCATGGTGCGTCGTCGCATCGCGTAATCATTTCAATGACATCAGCATACCGAGCGTCGGGATATGCCCAGAACGGGCATGACATGGCACGCTCTCCCTGTCGGGCGGATCTGTGGTGGGGTCCGCCCGGCTTCTTTTTTGTCCGAATGGTCCCGGCGGGGTTATCGAGTCTCAAGCCCGGCGTGCGAGTCGTCCGATAAGGGGTTCTGAACGGGCCGTGCTTGGCCGCGGGCGGAGCCCCGCATTGCACGCCCGGCGTTCCCCACCACGCCCCAAAGGATTCGGGCACGGAACGCCCCAAACAGGTTCGACCGGGCGGAGCCCGCCGACCACAGACGATCACCCCGCGTGAGATCACCGGTCGTGGGGAGCAACGCAGCCCGCCAAGGGCATGCGTCAGCGGAGTGCCGTCATGCGCCATCAATCGAATCACTCAGGTACCACTATGAACACCAAGAATCGCCGCTCGTTGTTGTGTCCAGTTCTGATGCTCGCCTGCGCCGGGTCGCTGGCTGCCCTGCCCGCGTGCGGTGCCAAGCGGACCGGGTTCTGGAACAAGAACAAGCAATCTCAGATCGAATCGCAACGCGCCCAGGCACGCACGAGCAGCTACCTCGTCGCGAATGAAGCGCCCGTCAACGAACAACCCCAGCTCGGAGGCGAGCTCAAGAGCAACGCCAGCGCCAGTATCGACGCCATGAGCGCCGAGGGCCGACGCGGCTCATATGTTTCAACAACCGAGACGGCCCCTACCGCCACGACCACCCCCGAGCCCACGACCACCGTTGCCAGCAACGAGCACAACACCAGCGTCGGCTTTGATGACGACAACCTTGGCGGCAGCGCCGAGCAGCAGAACATGCGGCTGGGCAACGCCGACGCCGCCACGCCCGTCGAGCGTGACCCGTACTTCACCGACAGCACGCAATCGCCCGCGGCCCTCCGCTCGGGTGACATCAGTGCATTCGTCTACGCCAACGCCATGGGCATCGAACTGCCCAGCGAATCAACCGGAGACGCGGTGCGTGCCACCGTCAATGTCCGTCAGGTGACCAGCAGCTACGCGGGATCGGACTTCGACCCAAGCATTTCACCCGACGGCCGCTACCTGATCTTTGCCAGCACCCAGCACCGCCCCACCGCGGATATCTACCTCAAATCGAACAACGGCTCGGTGGTCACCCGCCTGACCGATGACCCCGCCCAGGATGTGATGCCCGCCGTCTCGCCCGACGGTAACTACATCGCGTTCGCCTCGGATCGTACCGGCAGCTGGGACCTGTTCATCATGCCGTTCGAGGGCGGCAAGGTTGTCCAACTCACCGCCGAGAGCGCCCACGACCTGCACCCGACATGGTCCCCCGACGGACGCCAGGTCGCCTTCTGCCGACTCGGCCAGCAGTCCGGGCGATGGGAGATCTGGGTCAAGGATGTCCTGAGTGATGCGGGCCCCCAGTTTGTGGGGTTCGGCCTGTTCCCCGAATGGTGCCCCGTGCCCGGGACCGGGATCGCGGGTGCCGACCAGATCCTGTTCCAGCGTTCACGCGAGCGTGGCGACCGGGCCTTCTCGGTCTGGACCCTCGATTACAACCCGATCCCCGGCACCGCAGGGCGTGAAACCGAGATCGCCGCGGGCCCGAATCAGGCCCTGATCAACCCCTCATGGTCGCCCGATGGCAAGTTCATCACCTTCGCCGCGGTCCCGAACTCCGAGTCGTGGTCGCAGGGTGGCAACGCCCGCCCCGAATCATCCACCATCTGGATGGTTTCGACCGAAGGCACGGGCAAAATCAAGCTGACCGACGGCGACACGATCGACCTCATGCCCGTCTGGGGGCGCAACAACGACATCTTCTTCGTGTCGAATATGGATGGTCAGGACCATCTCTGGTCGATGGAACTCTCACCGGCAATCCGTGCCGCCAGCGTCACGATGCCTGATATCGCCAGCTCCTTCGCCACGGTCCCGACCGACGGCGAGAACGAATAAACCCACCCACCCGCCGTGCGTGACGAGAGTCATGCCCGGCGTTTCCCCGGGGCACTCGCCCCACCAAGCGATTCGGACGGGAATGGAGTCCCGTCTCAGATTTGGCAGGACGCCATGACAAGTGCACAGACCATGCTCACCACGCTGACCCTCGCGCTGGTCGTGTGTCTCGCCCCACTGATGGGCGGGTGCTCGATGACCAAATCACGCGACGAGCTGACCCCACCCGGAGTGATCGTGTCACCATACGACACGGGCTCGGGCGATGTCCTCTGGGCGGTGATCCCACCTCTCAACGAGTCGGGGACCTCAATCGCTGACCCCAGCGCCATCGGTGATTCCATCGTCGCAGCCGCCCAGGGGGTACGCGGCGTGCGCTGTTTGCCGATCAACCGCAGCCTTGATGCGCTCGACGCGCTCGGCCTGCTCAACGGCATCGAATCATCGAGCGATGCCCACAAACTCGCAGAATACATGGGCTGCGACGCGGTCCTTGTCGGGTCAATCACGGCGTACGACCCCTATGACCCGCCCGTACTCGGGCTGGCACTGGCGCTCTACGCCCGACCGGGCGCAATGGCCCAGACCACGCAGGCCCAACTCGATACCCGCGCACTCACGATGGCGTTCAGCGACTTCGGGACATTTGATGGGCTGACCTTTGCCGGCGAACCGGTCTCGGTCGTCAGCGAACACCTCGACGCACGCAATCACGAAGTTCAGTATGCCGTTCGTTCCTACGCACAGGGCAGAAGCGATCACAGCAGCGCCCTTCAGTGGCGCATCTATCTGGCGAGCATGGATCTGTACACCCAGTTTGCCGCCCATCACACGATCGGTCGGCTGATCGATCAAGAGTGGCTTCGCCTGGCTGAACAAAGCGCCAGACGCAGGCCGGGCAACTGAGCGGAGCCGCGTGCTCCCTCACAAGGAGCACGCCATTGGATCACAAACCAAGAAACCCCGACCCCGAACCGGCTCCCGAGCGGTCCCACGCTTCGGGTGACATGGTCTGTGTCACACTGCAACGCCCGCCCCATTTCTGGCGGTTCGCTTGCCCGGTCGATGGCACCGGTGATCTGCTCGAACGACTCGCCGAACTCGCCGACAACCCTGACATCGAGCTAACCTGGCATGATGCGGAACTGATCGCGTCCGAAATTGTTGTGCATCATCACCTCGATCATCCTTCAGCCGGCCAAACGAACGACCGATAGCACGGCAGAGAAACAAGCCCCCATTCGTATTGATCACCGCCCACACCGACGCGGTTCGCCCGGAGTTACACACATGACCACCCTACCGATCACGGACGAGTTTGCCAGCTACCTGACTGACGAGCGCCATTTCTCGCCTTATACCGCCCGGTGCTACGGCGCTGACCTGCGGCAGTTCATCGATTACATCGTCAATGACACGGGCATCAGCATCGACCTGAGCGCTGAGATGCACGCGCTTAAGTCCCGCACCAACCCCGGTGGCGATGTCGCGGGCAAGATCGACCGCCCCACGATCAGCAACATCATCTGCGACGCCGATGCGGACCTGATCCGGGCCTACCTGGGCTTCTTGGGCGAGCAGAGCTACTCGCCGGCAACCATGGCGCGCAAGATCGCGACCTTGCGTTCGTTCTACAAGTGGGGCAACCGACTCGGCTACACCAAAACCAATCCCATGACGCTCATCCGCACGCCTCGCCAGTCCAAGCGTCTGCCCAAGGCCATCACCATCGAACAGATCGAGCGTCTGCTCGCGGCCCCCAATGAGCACGATGTGCTCGGGCGTCGTGACCGGGCCATGCTCGAGACCCTGTACTCGACCGGCATCCGCGTCTCGGAACTCGTCGGCCTGAACCACGACGACCTCGATTTCGAGCACGAAGCGATGCATGTCCGAGGCAAGGGACGCAAGGAACGCATTGTTCCGCTCGGCTCCCACGCGCTGGGTGCGATCAGACGCTACATCGAGTTGATGAGCAACGATACTAAGTTCGGCCCCATCTGGGCCAACCGGTCAGGCGGCGAAGAACCATTGCCATTGTTCCTCAACAAGCACGGGAAGCGCCTCTCCTCACGAAGCGTGCGTCGCAAGCTCGACAAGTACCTGCGTGCGGTCGGACTTGACCCGAGCATCTCGCCGCACACCCTGCGTCACTCGTTCGCGACGCATCTGCTCGATAACGGTGCCGACCTGCGAAGCGTGCAGGAACTGCTGGGTCACCAGTCGCTCTCGACCACACAGGTGTACACGCACATCTCGACATCGCGAGTAGAAGATGCCTACAAGGATGCCCACCCCCGGGCCGAAGCGGGCTGAACCAAATCGATCGACCGTCTCAATCAACAGGCAACGCCCTGAGCATCGCTCGGGGCGTTTCTTTATGCCCTGGGATCGACAGCTCTGGGGCAATCTCGGCCAATGGGATCAGGACGAATGAACGCTCGTGCAGGCGAGGATGGGGCACGCAGAGCCCCGGCTCATCAAGAATCTGGTCGCCATAAACCAGCAGGTCCAGATCGAGCGTGCGAGCCCCCCATCGCTGCTCATGGTCGCGGTCCCTGCCATGAGTTCGCTCGATCTCGAGCAACGCTTCGAGGAGGGGCCTTGGTCCGAGACCGGTGCGGACACACAGCGCCCCGTTGAGATACGCGCCCTGACCATCGGGGCCGACGGGCTCGGTCTCGATGATCGACGACACGCAAACGAGTTCGGTCTGATCCAGTGCCCTGATCGAATCAACGGCAGACTCGATGGTCTGCGCCCGATCCCCCAGGTTCGAGCCGATCGCGATGTAGGCCTCGGTTTGCATCCCCAAGTGTTGGCGCGGATGCACGAAAAAACCGGCCCATACGGAGCCGGTCTTGGAGAGAATCTGGTTTCGAGCCCAGCCAGTTTCAGCCCTTCATGGGCTCAAGCTCACGCATGCGGTGCTGCATCTGGGCCTTGAGGCGAGCAAGGATCGACGAGTGCATCTGCGAGACGCGTGATTCGGAGAGATCCAGGGTGGTCCCGATCTCCTTCATCGTCATGCCCTCGTAGTAGTAGAGCACGATGATCAGACGCTCGGCTCGGGTGAGCCCCTTGGTCATCAGTTCCTTGAGGTCCTGACGCTGGATGAGCTTGACCGGGCTGTCCTGGGCCTCGTCCTTGATGACATCGATCTCACGCAGTTCGCGTGAGCCCTCGGACTGGTAGCACTTGCGGGTGATGCTGGTCACCGAGACCGCGGATGAGTCGCGCTTGTACTTGATGAACTCGTTCTTGTCGATCTCAAGTCGCTGGGCGACTTCCTGATCGGTCGCCTTACGGCCGAGTTCCATCTGGATCTGCTGCTTGGCGGCTTCGACCTTCGAGGTGCGGTGGCGAACCAGACGGGGAACCCAGTCCATCGACCGCAGCTCATCGAGGATCGCACCTCGGATGCGCGGTGCGCAGTAGGTTTCAAACTTCACACCACGATCCAGGTCGTACGCATCGATCGCGTCCATGAGCCCGAAGAGCCCGGCGGACATCAGATCTTCGAGATCCACCTCATCGGGCAAACGCTGGTAGATACGCTCGGCGTTGTATCGCACAAGGTGGAGGAACTTCTCTATCAGGAAGTTCCGCAGTTCCTTCGTTGATTCAGACTGGTACATCGTCCAGATGTCAACCATCTCCATGTCGTCGAAACGAGTCGGGAGATTGCTCGAAGTCGCATGCTGTGCGCTATGGCGCGATGAGAACTTTGACCTCATTGCTGTCATCGGTCGGCTCCTTGACCCTTGACGCGTTCAGCGGTGAACCCGACTGAACGGTGTATCCCGGCGTTCTTCGGTGGCGATCAGTTGCCGTCCGATATCACAATGCATCTTGCCGGGACGCTCCAGATTGTCGATGCGGGCGATCCTTGCCCAATCCGGCATGAGTATATCGAATCCCAAGCCGGCTGGTGGTAGCGAACGCTTTCTTTTTATGCTGCTTTTTTTAAGGTATCGACGACCTCTTGGTGTGCGTGATTCGCTCGATCCAACTCGACGAGTTGTTGCGGCTTGCTCGGGCGTGGACGCTCTGACTTGTAGCGTTCTACATACTCACGAACACAGATCTCACCGATCACCCCCAGCAAGCGTCCAACAAGGACGCAGATCAGCATCGCCATCAACGCACGCGTCAGCACCACCACCCCGGGATTGCCCGCCAGGAGGCCAACAACACACGCCGTCACGAAGCCCATCAGCCCCAGAACGCCAGAAACCAGGCGTGCCGGGATGTCGGCAAGATACTCCTGCGGGTCGGCTAGACGCTGCTCTTGGGCGACCGTGATGTCTTGATGCGACTTGGCCATCGCCTTCTCCATCGGCTCGATCGAATCCTGATCAAAGCAAACTCACGCGCTGTGCGCACTTCATGCGCACAATGACAGCATTCAGGCCACGCAAACGGCGCGCCAGAATCGTCTAAATCGGATCAGTTCGGGATGAGTTGTGGATGAACCGCTGTATCAGCGTCCAAAGAATCGACGCCGAGGCGCTGCGCTCGCACGCCCCTCGATGTTGAGCCAGTCGATCATCGAGGCCGCCAACTCCGCCATATCACGCGAAGCGTTGCACTTGGGCGACTCGATCATGTAGGGCGAGCGGGCCTTGATGGCCTTGACGACCTTCTTGTCCTTGCGGATATAGCCGATCATCGGCAGCGAGTACCCCAGGAACCGATCACATACTCCCGAGATACGGGTATGCACCGCGTTGGCTTCCTTCTCGTTGACCGCCTGATTGACGATCAGGGCGAGTGTTGGGATCCGGGCATTGCCCTCTTGCTCCTGCTGCTGTGTCACGAGCACTTTGATCAGGGCGTACGCATCGGCGATGCTGGTGGGCTCGGGCGTGACCACGATCAGGCACGCGTCCGCAGCGTCGATGAACGCCGTAACGCTCGGGCCCAGGCCGGCGCTGGTGTCGATCATGATCACATCGTTCATCTCGTGCAGATCGTTGAGTCGGCTCAGCAGCACGCGACGCTCTGCATCGTCCAACTCCCCTACGCGGCCAATCCCGACCGAACCGGGGATGAGCCGAAAACCACCGGGCGCGTCGATCGCCAGGTCCTCGAGCGAAAAGCCCTCGCCATCGCTCACCGCAGACTCAAGCCGGGCCTTGGGCATCAGCCCACAGAGCACATCGGCGTTGGCCAGCCCCAGGTCTGCGTCCAGCAGCACCGCGCGTCGGTTGTGCTTGGCCAAGGCGATGGAGAGATTGACCGAAGTCGTGGTCTTCCCGACCCCACCTTTGCCCGAGGCGATCGCGACGATCGGAATCCGACGCACGGGCGGGGTGAATCTGCGATCGTTGGGATCAATCTCTGGAGCGGGCCCAGATTGTTCAAGCGAGTTGACAAGCTCACG
Source organism: Phycisphaerales bacterium JB052 (assembly GCA_043100965.1). Lineage (GTDB taxonomy): Bacteria > Planctomycetota > Phycisphaerae > Phycisphaerales > UBA1924 > UBA1924. The sequence goes on from JBICHR010000011.1 coordinate 301,913, forward strand.
CAAGCGTGTGGCCTGATCATCCCCTCCAGAACCAGCTGGCTGGGGCGTGTTATTGGAGTTCTGTGCCGATACAACCTGGCTCATCCGTTCTCCTCGTCCTCTCTACGAAGCAAAGCATCCGGGCCGTCGAGCACACATCGTGCCAATCGGTCGGCACGCGCGGGCTCGATATCATCGGGGACCTCCTGTCCCACGGTCACAAAGCTCAAAGGGAGACCGATGCGGTCGCACAATCCCGCGATCGGGCCGGTTGTCACCGCCTCATCAAGCTTGGTAAGGATACACCGGTCAGGGCCCAATGCCCTGAATCGTTCGGCAGTCTTTCGCAGCACATTGTCCCCAACCGTCGTTGAGAGCACGAGATGCGTCTCGTCGGGGTTGGCAGCGGCAGAAAACTCTGCCAGTTCTGCCAGGCGTTGGCGATCATTCTGGGAACGCCCGGCCGTATCAACGACGATGATATCGCAGCTCTGCAATGATTCGACCGCCTGACGCATCTCCTCCGGGCTGTTGGCCACCTTGAGCGGCAGACCAATGATCCCCGCGTAGGTTTTCAGCTGCTCGACGGCTGCGATGCGGTAGGTATCGGAGGTGATCAGCCCCACCTTTTTCTGATGACGCAGCTTGTAGGTCGCCGCGAGCTTGGCCACGGTCGTCGTCTTCCCGACCCCGGTCGGCCCGATGAGGGCAATGACGCGAGGCCGGTCGGTCAGGGTTCGATGATCGATATTCAGCAGCGATTCGCTCCGAGTTCGAATCGTGGATTCGATCTCTCGGAGCAGGGCCTGCCGAACAACAATGGGATCGCGCAGCTCAGCCCGGTCGAGGCGATCGCGGACGGTGCCGACGAGCTGATCGCAAAGTTCAACGGGCACATCGTTGTCGAGCATCTGGCGATAGAGGGCAAAGAGCGGCGCGGGCATCTCACCGTTGGGGAGCGAGGCCTCACTGCTCCCGCTGCCGAATGCGACCGCGGTTTTGCGGGTGGATTCGAGGACTTGGCCCATCATCTTCTGCATGGACTCGAGCTGGGCACGCAGCTGAGCGTTCTCATCGCTGCTCACCTGATCGGATGCGGGCGTAGGTGTGGCCGATGGAGTCGGTGTTACCGCAGGTTGCGGTATGGCTTTGGCTTCGGGATGCCCCGCCGGCTCGCGTGTCGTCGGTGTTTGCGTGGGGTCTTGCATGCGCGGGCGTTCTTGCCTGATGCGCAGCTCCTTGTGATCCATACGCGGCAGCTCACGCTTGGGCGGTTGCGTGCGTTGTTGGACATCACTGAACAGCGCATCGCGCCCCTCGGTCCCATTGGTCTCGCTCGAACGCGTGCGATCATTCTCAACAGCAGCGACGAGCGGCTTGGCTTCGATCGCGCTGTGCGCAAGACGCTGCCTGGTGAGCGTGCGGCCGCGTTGGACCACAATCTCGGGCTGGCGCTCCTGGCGTTCAGCCGGCGCAACGGTGGTACGGGGCTGCTCGACCCGGGGCTGATGGCGTGGTGATGGCTTCTTTGTGCTGAGCGTGGGCGAAGATGCGGTGATCTCAACCATGTTTTTGCCGCCCAAACCGAACCATGATCCCACTCGGTAACTCCGGGTGTGCAGAATCATCGCGTCTTTGCCGAGTTCTTTCCTGACCTGGGCGAGGGCCTGGGCCATGGTGTCAGCGGTATAAGTCTTGAGTTTCATGAGCCGTCCTGGCGAGAAGGTGGAGCAAACACCCCAGACGGACAGATCGCCCGCTGTGGTCACCGATTTCAGGAATCACTGTATCCGCCCTGAGGAGAGAACACCACCACGGGTTGGGTTGTACACAACTCATGCACGAAGATGTCGTGCTACGACGCCGCCGCGTTCATGGGTTGCTGGCGGGCCCCCTGCGCCTGTTCCTGACCGATGGGCTCGATCAATGCCAGCGACTGGACATCGATGCCCGGCACGATCTCATTGTACCCAAGTACTGCTACAGCAGGAACATGCGGCTCGATGATCTGCCAGACGGCGCTGCGCACCTGCGGCGAGGCGATCACCACCGGCAACCCGCCGTGCATCGTGACTTGCCCCAATCCCTCGCTCACCTTGCCCGCGATCTCCCGAGCCACACGGGCAGGCATGTTCATCGTGGTTCCCTGGGCATTTCGGTCGATGTACGCGTTGATCTGGTCTTCCAGGTTCGGATCGAGCGTCACGCAGAGCAAACGCATGTTGCCCTCATCATCGGGCGTCGCGTACTGGGCACAGATGGTGCGTCGCAGCCCGTTGCGAACATACTCGACCAGTACATCGAGGTCCTTGGTCTTGGTCCCCCAGTCGGCGAGCGTCTCCAGAACGCATTCCATGTCCCTGATCGGGACCCGCTCTCGCAGCAGGGATTGCATGATCTTCTGCAACTCGCCCGTTTTGATGACCGCGGGGACCGTCTCCTCCACAAGCTTACCGGCTTTCTCTTTGAGCCCCTCGAGCAGGTTGTTCACTTCTTCGCGGGTGAGCAGTTCGTCGGCGTAGGACTTGACGATCTCGGTGATGTGCGTCGCGAGCACGCTGGTGGGATCAACCACCGTGTAGTTGAGCGTCTCGGCACGCTGACGCTGCTGCGGATCGATCCACATCGCGTCGAGCCCGAACGCGGGTTCCTTCGTCGGGATCCCATCGATTTTCTCGTGAACCAAGCCCGAGTCCATCGCCAGCAGCTTGCCCGGCTCAACACCTCCACTGGCCACGACATTGCCACGGATCTTCACGCGATACTCGCCCGGAGCCAGCTGCATGTTGTCACGGATACGCACCGGGGGCATCACAAGCCCAAGCTCGACGGCAAGCTGGCGACGCACCGCGCTGATGCGATCGAGCAGATCACCGCCCTGGCTCGTGTCGATCAGCGGCACCAGACCGTAGCCAACCTCGAGCTCAAGCACATCGACCTTCAGCAGGTCCTCGATCGGTGGTGGTTCGGGCGCACCGGGCTGAACCAGCTCGTGCTCGTCATCGAGGGCTTGCTTCGCCTTACCCCGCGTGGTCCGCATCATGGTGTAGGAGATGGCGCCCAGCCCGAACCCTGTCGCCATGAGCGGCACGGTCGGCAGAGGGGTGAACGCCAGAGCGCACAGGAAGACGCCGGTAATCATCAGCCCGATCGGCTGGGCCGTCAGCTGTGAGGTCAGCTCGCTGCCGAGGTTGTTCTTATCGCCCGAGCGTGTCACGATCAGCGCGGCGGCCATGGAGATGACAAAGCTGGGGACCTGCGAGGTCAGACCGTCACCGATCGTCAGGCGGGTGAAGACCTCGGCGGTCTGACCCGCAGGCCAACCACGATCGATGGTCCCGACCGCGAAGCCACCAAGGATGTTGACCGCGGTAATGATGATGCCCGCGATCGCATCGCCCTTGACGAACTTTGAGGCACCGTCCATGGCCCCGTAGAAGTCCGCCTCGCGCCCGATCTCTTCTCGCCTGTCCCGCGCCTGCTCCTCGGTGATCATCCCGTTGGCCAGCTCGGCATCGATGGCCATTTGTTTGCCGGGCATCGCGTCGAGTGTAAAGCGTGCGGCGACCTCGGCGATTCGCCCGGCACCCTTGGTGATGACCATGAACTGAACAATCATCAGGATCGAGAACAGGATCACGCCGACGAAGAGAGAATCGCCTGCGACGAAGCTGCCGAACGCGCTGATGACCTTACCCGCCACCCCGATCGCGGCTTCAGGGCTCGACGCATCAGCGGTGAGGATGAGGCGCGTCGAGGCGATGTTGAGCACCAGACGCAGCAGCGTCGTCGCCAACAGCAACGAGGGGAACACGCTGAACTCCAGAGGCCGCTTCATATACAGCGTTGTGAGCAGCACGATGATCGCCAGCGAGATATTGACTGAGATCAGGACATCGAGGATCGCCGGGGGCAGCGGCACAAGCAGCACGCCCAGCAACATCACGAACCCCACGGGCACAATGAACGCACGCAGCTCGACGAGGCGCAGCATCCAGGCGGGGAGTGTACTCGGGTTGGCGCGTTGATCAGCCAAGTCTTGGCGCCTCCTGCGCCACTCAATCATGACGACATCCTGTCGTCGTCAACAGTTTACACGCCGACGGGTTCTCTTGCCCGTGTCTGACGCTTGAACTTTGCTTCGGCGCGTGTGTCGATGCGGTAGACATACGCGAGCAGCTCAGCGACCGCTTCATACTGCTCGATGGGGACCTCCTGCCCGACATCGACCGCCCAGTAGAGCGCGCGAGCAAGCGGTGGGCGTTCAACGATCGGGACCTCGTTTTGACGAGCGATCTGCCGGATGCGCAACGCGATCAGATCGGCCCCTTTGGCTGTCACACGGGGTGCGCCCATCGTCTCCGGGTCGTACCGGATCGCGACCGAGAAGTGCGTTGGGTTTGTCACGATCACATCGGCCTCGGGGACCGACTTGCCGATCTGTTGCATCGCGATCTCACGGGCCATCTGGCGGCGTTTGCCCTTAATCAGCGGGTCGCCCTCCATGGTCTTTCGCTCATCCTTCACCTCCTGCTTGCTCATGCGCAGGTCCTTGGTGTGCTGCCACTTCTGATAGATGAAATCGATGATTGCGATGAAGATCAGCAAGATCACCAGGATGATCGCCAGCGTGTATATCAGCTTCAACGCGTTCGTCAACGCCATCAGCGGCTGCAAGCGTGGCATCGCCGCGATGGCATCGAGATTCGAGAGGATGAACAGCGTCGAAACCACCACCATCACCGTGAGCTTCATCGAGTTGACCACGGTTTTCATCAAGGCACGAATACCCATGATGCGTTTGATCCCCGCCAGCGGGGACAGCTTACTGAGCTTGGGCCGAACCGCCTCGCCTGAGATCAGCCAGCCCACTTGCACGAATCCGCCGATGTACGCGACGATCGCCGCCAGCACCATCACGGGAACGACCACAACCATGGCTTCGTACGCGATGATCTTCGCTGAAGCAGCGATGGTCTCGGTCGAGCGGATGTCCGCCGCAAAACTCCCCTCGAGCGAACGGCGGGTGATGCGAGCGAACATCGCAGCGATCGTCGAACCGAAGGCGAGAAAGATCACCAGCACACCCAGCAGCGAGATCGCACCCGACAAGTCCTGGCTCCGAGCGACCTGCCCCTTCTTCCTCGCGTCGCTGAGCTTGCGTGCGGTTGGTTCTTCGGTGCGTTCGCCGAGGTCATCCATGCGGTGTCCCCCCGAAGCTCCAGACCCAATCCTGTAGCAGGGTGAGCACGCGAACAACCTCGTCGCCCGCGACGGTCCCGATGATCCCGGTCATCAGCATCAGGATCGTCATGCCCGTGACAATCTGAATCGAGAACCCCACGCTCATGATGTTGATCTGCGGCATCGTCTTCATAATGAAGCCCATGGCGATCAGCAGCATCGAGATCACGCCCAGAATCGGTGAAGCAACCCGCAACGCCAGCTCAAAGCCCGCGTTGATCACATCGAGCAGCAGTGTCAGCGGCGTATCGGCGGTCCCGAAACTCCCCGAGCTGATCGTCACGAACGAATCCGCGAGCGTCACAAAGATGATCTCAAACCCGCCAACACCGATGTAGATGAAAATACTGAGGTAGAACAGCAGCTGCCCGATGACGCTGGAGTTTGTATCAAGCTCTGGGTTGAACGATTCGGCAAGCGAGAGACCCATCTGATAGCCCATGATGTAGCCGCCCATCTGCAACGCGATCATCGGGATCCCCATGATCAAGCCCATGACCGTGCCGATCAGCAGCTCTGAGAACATCAGCGGCACAAGCTGTGCCAGGGTCATGACCTCGGGCACGGTCCCCACCGGGACGAACGGGTAGATCGCGATGGCAAATGTGAATGCGAGCAACACCTTGAAACTCGTCGGCACACTCGAACTCGTGAGCAGCGGCGTGAAGAGAAACACGCCCGTGATGCGGGTCAGCACCAGCATGAACGGGATCGCGTGGGCCAGGATGGGTGTGAGATCGGGCATGCCGCTCCTCAGCGTGTCAGAAGAGCTGCAGCATCTCGGCGGTGAAGGCCAGGATGCTGCCGATGATCCATGGCAGCAGCAGGATCGCGATCAGGATCACCCCGACGATCTTGGGCACGAATGTCAAAGTCTGGTCCTGGATCGAGGTGATCGACTGCACCAGACTGATGAGCAGACCGATGATCATCCCGGCCGTCAGGAGCGGCACCGCGATCTTCAGCGTGACCATCAGCGTCTGCCGGATCAGCTCAACCGAGTTCTCATCGTACAGAATCATCGCAGTCTCCCCCGTCGCAGTTTTGGTTCATTCGCGAGCAGCTCAGGCCCGGGTTTCTTGATATACACGCACAGCAAGACCGGGAGCATCATCGCCGTCGCGGCGCTGGCCCGCACGGAGTCCCCCTCCTGCACGAAGCTCTCCAGCAGCGAGCCGACGATCAGCGACCAGCCGTCCACCATCACGAACAGCATCAGCTTGAACGGCAGCGAGATCAGCACCGGCGGCAGCATCATCATGCTCATCGAGATCAGCAGCGACGCGATGACCATGTCGATCACCAGGAACGGTAGGTAGACCCGGAACCCCATCAGGAACGAGACCTTCAACTCGCTGAGCATGTACGCCGGCACAAGCGACAGCGTCGAGACATCCGCCCGCTTGATCATCTCGGGCTCGCTCGTGTCCACGCCCTGGTAGTTGAGCACCATATACAAGCTCGACCAGTTGTCGGTTGCCTCGATCTGATCGAACATGAAATCGCGCATCGGGTTCGAGGCACGATCCCAGAGCACATCGACATCGCTGATCTCACCACTCTGATAGGGCACAACAGCCTCATCCCAGATGCGATCGATCGTGGGTTTCATCACCAGCGCGGTCATGAACAGAGCCAGCCCTGTGATCACCTGCGCCGGGGGCAGCGACTGCGTGCCCAACGCCTGACGAAGCAACGCGAGCACCACCATGATGCGGACAAAGCTGGTCGTCATCAGCATGATCGACGGGACCAGGGAGATCACCGTCAGCAGCAGCATGATGTTCAGGGCCACCGAAATGCCACCCTCGTTGCTGCTCCCGCCGCTGTCGCCGCTGATTGCACCGCCCATGTTGTTGGCGCCGTTGATCAGACTGCCCGCATCATCGAGTACGCTCAGCGGGTTGAACGAATCGATCGATTCCATGGGCCCATCCACCGCAACACCCGTTACCGGGGGCGGTGTCAAGGTCGGCGCTTGCGGGCCGAACCCCTGCGCGAAACCGCTGCTGGACAGAACCAGCAGCGTGAGCCAAACCGTAATGACGCGAGCGAATCGGATCATGTGTCCCGCTGCTCCCGGCGCATGGTGGCCAGTCGCTTCCGAAGCACACCCGCGGCCGCCTGCCCGGTCGCTCCGGTTGACCACAGCTCGGCACGATCGCCCTCGTCGCTGGTAATCGTCCGGGCCGGGGCGGCCTGCTGCCGGGGAAGATGCACCTGGGCTGCGGGACGCACCGGCTCGTCGTAGCCGTAGATGGATTCGTCGGTGAGATCGTCCGCTTCCTGCAACGCACGCTCGAACGACTGCGCGATCGACTCGCCGCTGGCGCTGCGGGCCTTGAGCAGGATCGACGCGACATCCTCTGGGTCGCTGAGCTCGCACAGTGTTTGCATCGTCGCGCCTCGTGCGTGCTTGCCCCGGGTCGCGCCGCTGTTGGCCACCAGCAGCACCCGCCGATCGAACTTGAGCACCACGAGCGTCATCCCCGTACCCAGCGGGTAGCGGCCGATGACCTCGAGGATCCCCGTCGGGGCATTCCCGCCCGCACCGAGCTGACCGACAAGTCCGCCCTGCGAGCGTGCGAGTCGCTTGTACAACTGGCTCAGCCCCATGATCAGCAACAGGACGCCGCCTAACGCTGCCGCGGTCTGCACCCACCCTTTGTCGATCGACCCGAAGCGACTGGAAGTCTGCTGGGTCTGCGAGGCGCCGATCAGCGTTTCGGGCTGCGACTGCTCAATGGGAGCCAGAGTCTCTTGAGCACGCAGATCGTCTCGCAGCGAACGAGCACCAATCGGCGTGGCTCCCGAGTCCGCATCGTTGCTGGCAACCGGCTCATCGCCCCGAGCCCGTGCAAGCAGCACCGCGTCGATCGCAGGGCGGGCCTGAGCACTTCGCGACGCGTTTGCTGTTTCAGTGACCGTACCTTGGGACTGGTCGCCCACAGGCTCCTGAGCTTCAGCAACAGGGATCTCATTGGGACGAGGCCCCAACTGAGCATGTGCTGAGGGCACACAGATGAGCATCAGAACGAAGAAGAAAACAGTGTGTCGGTGGTGCATGTCGCCATCCTGGCTGGTGCTGAGCGGGTCCCCCGCTCGTCTGAAATGCCTGAGTACGGTCAGTCTTCGTTCTGGGTGATATCCATAATCTCGCTGATACGAACACAGAACATGTCGTTGAGCACGAGCACCTCGCCGCGGGCCACACGACGATCGTTTACGAACACATCGACCGGGTCGCCGGCCAGCTTGTCGAGTTCGACCACCGCCCCGTCACCCAGGCGCAGCACATCCTCGACAAACATGCGGGTGCGACCCAGCTCAATACGGACATCCATATGAACATCCGAGAGCAGATCGACATGATTCTGGCTGTCGGCACCTGACATGCCGTTGAGTTCGGGCGCGGCGAAGGGCTGCGTATCGCCTGAGCTTTGAACCGAATCGGCAACCTCCTGGACCTCGCTGACCGCGGCCTTGGCGGCTTCGATCGCTTCGGCATCATCACCGGGCTGCGCCGCATCCTCTTGGGCTGCATCGCTTTGCGTGTCCGGCGATTCGTTCACGCCCTCCGGGGAGGGGTCGGGGGTCGGGGTGTCTTGCTCGTCGGGCATCGCAGGTCCAATCCTTGGGTGTGCGCATGCAATCTCTCCGATTGCTCGTAACCCGGTTATCGGCCGCAGGACGCAGGACCATTCACATTTTGCGCATCTCGCGCAAGATCGCTCTCAGAGCGCAATGTGTGCGCTGATCCTGATGTAAGATTGATGTGACCGAGCCGGATCAGGCGTCCGCGGGGAAGCCCTTGAGCTCGGGGATGATCACCCGATCAATACGGGGCAGCCCGTCGGCATCAAGCCCGAAGACCTCGTTGAGATACGAGGTGAGCTGACGCGTGATTGTCTCACGACCGGGCTCGCGAAGGTGGCGGTCCTGTGCCCGGCTGAAGATCATCGAGATCCCCTCTTTCAGGCTCGCGGCATCGCGTTCCATGATGCGGTTGATCTCCTCGACATTCTTCTGGCGCACACGCATGTAGATCTGCGTCCGCCATTCCCAGACACGCCCCGCCTGCATGTTCTGGAAGCGGTCCTCGACGAGCATGATCTCAACCGGGGCCTCCTCGCCCGTGCCCTCGAGCCCGACAAGCTCACTCGCCTCGACCGCACCAGGACCGCCCATGCCCTTGATGAGCACAAACAGGCCACCTGCTTCGGCGATCATGAGCGCTGCGACGACGAGCATCGTCTTGAGTCCGCCACCCTTCTTGGCAGCACCCTCTTCGGTTGATTCAACATTGGTTTCTTCGTCGGCCATGCCGGGCACTCCCGTGTTTCAACCGCCCGCGCCCGTGAAGTTTGGGTCGGGGTGTGTCTGCTCGACCGTACGACCGGTCTGATATACCTGAACTCGGCGATTCGAGCTCGCGCCTTCGCTCCCGCCCCCGCCGAGCGATGCAGGTTCGGTGATCCCTGCCGATTCAACCCTCAAGATCGCCGGGTCGACACCGCCTTCTCGGACCAGGAAATCCTTGACCGCCTGGGCACGCCTGTAGGCCAGCTCGTCATAGCTCAGCCCGCCCCGCTTCTCTTCGGTCCCCCACGCGTGCCCCACCACCGGGCAGATGTAGTTCAGACCCCGGATTTTGGGGGCGATCTGGTCCCGGATCAGGTCCTGCGCACGCTTGCTCAGCTCCCAGCTGCCCAGCTCAAACTCGATGCTCGCGCCAACAGCATGACGGGCACCCTCTTGGACGATGCTGGTCTGCGGCTCGCGACCGGGGACACTGGGGTTCACATCCTCATTTGTGTTTCGCTTGTTATCGTCGCGCCGCGCACGCTCATCGCGGTAGCTGACCATCGAGTTGTCGACGCTCTCGAGCAAAGCCGCGAGCCCAAGCCCGCCGTTGGCGCCCATGGCGCTGTTGATCGATTCGACCAGCTCTTTGTACTCACGCGGCTTCTTGATCTCCGAGAATGCCGCCAGCAGAATAAAGAAGCACAACAGCAGCGACATCATGTCGCCGAATGTGAGCACCCACTCGGGGATCTCGGCCTTTGGAGCTTCTTTTTTCTTCTTGCCCATCGCACACCTCGATTCTGGCTCTCCGATCAGGCGGCTTCGGCTTCTTCACCGAACGAGTCACGCTGGGATGGGGGCAGGTAGGTCAGCAGCTTGCTCTCCACCACGCGGGGGTTGTCACCCGACTGGATCGCCATGACGCCCGCGATGATCACAGTCTTCATGAGCACCTCGGACTGGTCATTCTGGTAGAGCTTGTCGGCCAGCGGCCCGGCGAACACGTTGGCGATCACCGCACCATACAGCGTGGTAATCAACGCAACGGCCATACTGGGGCCGATCGAAGATGGATCGTCCATCGAACCGAGCATGAAGATCAGACCCATCAGCGTCCCGATCATGCCGAACGCGGGGGCGTACTTGGCGAACTGATCGAGGATCATCTTGCCCTGGATGTGGCGATCCATGATCCCCTCGAGCTCGGTCTCCATGATCACACGGATCAGCTCGGGGTCGGTGCCGTCGACGGCCATCTTGATGCCACGCACAACGAACTCTTCTTTCATGTCGCCGATGTGGTTTTCAAGACTGAGGATGCCCTCGCGTCGGGCGATCTCGGCGAACTTGACCAGCTCACGGATCACACCCTCGACATCGGGGGCCTCGTTGAACACCGATTTCATGATGACCTTGTGGGCCTTGGTGATCTTTGCAAGTGGGAACGCGGCGATCACCGCGCCCATCGCACCACCGACCACCACCACCAGCGAGGGGATGTTGATCAGCGCAAGCGGATCGCCACCAAGCACGATGGCAAGGCCCACCGAGACGAAAGCGACGACAAGTCCGATGACGGTACCGATATCCACCAAGATCCTCCGTGTGTCGGGGGTAGCATCCGAGCGACCGACACACAAGGTGGCTATCGACAACGCACCCCCCACGCTTGATGCACAAGGGGTGTTTCGTCTCATTCAAGTGAGCTTCGTCGATTATCAGACCTACATCACCGCTCAGGCGGGAGTGCTGAGCCGGCGTAGGTGGCGGTTGTACTCGATCACCCGGCGCACGATCTCCTTGCTCGGCTCGCGCACGACAAGGTGCTCGCCGCTGATAAGCGTTACGATGGTGTCCGGGTTCTCCTCAATCGTCCGGATCAGATCGGCATTCAGCACGAACTGTTGGCCGTTGAGTCGTGTCACAGAGATCATCGGGGCTCCTTCAGCGCCGCGGGTCTACCGATATTATCGGCCCAACACCAGCAGCTGCTGCATGAGTTCGTCCGCGGTTCGGATCACGCGCGAGGAAGCGGAGTAGCCCGTTGAAGTGAGGATCATCTGCGTGAACTCTTCGCCCAGATCGACATTGGACTGCTCCAGTGCACCCGAGACAAGCACGCCGGTGCCCAGGGTCCCAGGTGCGGTGATCGAGGCGGGCCCCGAGTTGGGTCCCGTCGAGAACAGGTTCCCGCCCTCGTCGATCAGACCCGCCGGGTTGGTGAAGTTCGCCAGCACCACCTGGCCCATCGTCTTGACAGCGCCGTTGGAGAATCGGCCGAAGATCACGCCGTCCTCACCTGCCGCGAACGACTCGAGTGTGCCGGGCGGAAGACCATCGATCGTCAGCCCGACCATGCTCGAGGGCGAGGCCGCCAACGATGTCGTGGTTCCACGGTCCGATTGAAGCTGGATGGTCCAGCTCAACAGCGGGTCGGCACCGCTATCGCTGCGATCGATCGTCAATGAAATCTCGGAGTTGTCGGGATCGGGCTGACCGTTGTTGTCGAACTGCAGGGTCCCGGTGGTCAGGGCCATCCCTGTACCCGCGTCATCCTCTGAATCGATAAAGTATCGCCAGACCGGGCCCGCGTCGGGTGTCGAATCGAGGACCATCGTGATGTTCGCGGTCACCTCAGCGCCGAGCGAGTCGTACCCGACGATCGTGGTCCGCACGCTCTCGCCGTCCGCCGAGGCGGTCTTGTCGGTGACAAACGGGGCACCCAAGGATGTGCCGTCGGTATCGATCAACTCGATGTCGCCGTTGGCGATGTCGAGGTCGTTGACCTCACCGATGTTCCCGACGATGGTGATTACGCCGGTCGTGTTATCAACGGTGATTCCCGGGGTATTGCCATCGGGGTTGGTCCCGCCCGTCGACTGGATCCCGATGTTCGCCGCCAGGAAATCCATAAAGTCCTGTACCGTGGTCCCGGCCTCGATCTCCAACTCGGCATCGGGCAGGTCCGTACCCCCACGCGATGCTCCGTTGGTCCCACGCAAGCTGATGGTCTGCCCGACGCTGAACGCCGCGGTCCCCGAGCCGGGCAGATCCGGATCTTCGACCGCGGTCAGCAGCGTGGTCGAATCGATGAACGCACCGCCGGTGGTCGACAGCCCCGCGGTGGCGGTGCCCAGAATATCAATGATCGAGCCCTGCGTGGGGAGGTCGCCGTCCTTATCGAGGTTCCCGACGAGCGCGATATTGCTGGTTGCTTCGGCGATCGACTGCTTGCCGACGGGGATATTGATCGGGACAAGCTGCCCAGTCAGGATGTTGAAATCATCGTCGACGGCGTAGCCCAAGAGCTTCTCGCCCGAGATGGTCGAGAGATTATCATTGGAGTCCGGTCGGAACGCGCCGGCCCGCGTGTAGAAGTTCGCCCCCCCGCTCTCAACGAGAAAGAACCCACTGCCGTCGATCGCCAGATCGCGCAGATCACCCGTGCCGTTGAAACTCGAGGCGCTGAAGTCGCGCTGGATACCCGCGATGCCGACACCATTGCCGATCTGCGTGGGGTTGACCCCGCCGCGGATGTCGCTGGGGCTGGTCCCGAAACCAAGGTTCTGGGAGAAGAGCGACTCAAAGAGCATGCGTGAGCTCTTGAACGCGGTGGTGTTGACATTGGCGACATTGTTACCGATGACATCGAGTCTTGCAGATTGAGCGTTGAGCCCGCTGAGCCCGGTAAAGAGAGCGCTGGTAAGAGCCATCAAGAATCCTTCCATGATCAAACCGAGGGCGATGCGTCCTGCCCCGGCATGGTGTTCACTGCTGGTGCGCCTCACCCGCTTGTGCGAGCGTGCTCACGAGAGAAGCATTTCGCACAACGCGTGCCGGAAGCACCACCCCCAGCTTGGGAGGCACGACATCGTCCGTTTCTTCTTCATTCTCAGGCACCTGCGTGAGCACGAACGAGTCGATGCCCGTGATGATCTGATCGCTGAGCAGCTCGGGGGCGTCCGAAACGACACGATTGCGCACATCGACGCGCATCGCGTGCGTATCGTGCAGAATCAGCGCGTTCTCACTCCCCGATGCTGCGGCGATATCGACCGCCCGCGATATCAGTTCCTGCTGGTGCAGATCGAACATCCCCGAGATCGAAGGCCCGAGTGTGACCCCGACCTCGCTGCGCGGGTGGCCCTCGATCGCGCTCTCCAGCATGCCGCTGAAGCGATCATCACCGCCGAGCATCGGCTCGCCCAGATCGACCGGACGCACCCCACTGGCAAGCGAACGAAGAAGGTGTGCCTGCGTTGGGTTCATGATGCCCCGTGCCGATCAGACATCATTACTCATCAGGATCTGGACCGGATCGACCGAGTTGCCGTCGGGCACCTCACCCGTGTCGATATCTCCCGGGTCGATGTCACCGAGAATGGGCGTCGGGATATCGGTGTCGATCGGTGGATCGCCGTCATCCGGGTCATCATCGTCGTTATCAATCGGTGGGTCACCGTCATCGTTGTTCAGGTCATCGATCGGACCAACGATCTCATCGACATTGTTGAAGAACATGCGTGACCCGTCGAACAGGTTCAGCACCGGGCCGTCCTGCGTCATCGAGACCGAAACGACGAGATCTGCGACACGCCGGTTGTCGAGCGTGATGCCCGAAACCAGCGAGCCGATCAGCGATGAGGCGGCAGCAAACTCGCTCTGGGTGACCAGTTGCGAGAGCGAATCCACCATCTGGGTGTCCGATTCGATCGACCGCAGCGTCGAGAGCTGGTTGAGCATCGACTGGGTGTCATTGGGCTCGAGCGGGTCCTGGTTCGTCAGTTCCGTGAAGATGATCTCCAGAAACTCCCCACTGCTGAGCGCACTGAACGCATCGGTCGAAGATGTCGGGTTGCTGAGTGATCCCAGCGAATCAATCGCACTCATCGGGTGCTCCTTTGTTTCAATCAGGCGATCGCGTCAAGCCCGAGTTCGGTCCAAATTGTTTCCGGTTCAGCTTGGTTCGGGTTCACCGCATCAAACTCAATCGGGACCACTTCATCAGTCTCGCCGTTTGGGGTCTGCGCACCAGATTGATCGCTCTGACCGTGATCGGCGCTGGTCGAGTCGCTGAAATCTGACGCCCCACTGCTGGCATCGTTCGAATCAGGAACCTGCACATCGATCTGCACGCGCTCGACCGTGATCCCCTTGCTCTGCAGGGTATGGACGAGCTCCTTGCTGCCGTTCGTGAGCAGTTCACGGGCCTGATCGTTGCTGGCGGTGAGTCTGAGCGACACGCGGTCACCGTCCTGCTTCATCTGGACACGAAGCTCACCAAGATGCCCCGGTGTGAGCTTGATCGTCATGTCGCCCTTGCCCGATCGCATCATCTGCGCCAGCCCACGCTGGACCTGCGACAGGATCGAGGTCCGCTGATCGCCAGAGTCATTCGTCGAGCCCGCAAGACGCTGGGCGTTGGGCTGGGTGCCCTTGAGGTTTGACGCATCCCCGCCTGCATCAACCCCGCTGATCGCGCGGCTGGTCAACGCCCCCTCGACCCGCTTGGCCTGAGGCCCCACACCCGTCGCCTGCAGCGAAGCGATGCGTTCGAGGTCAACCTTGGCGTTGGATTGCACCACCGTGCTCGCATCAGCCCGAGCGCTGCGGGTCTGCTGTACATCGGTGCGTGCCTGATCTTTCAGAATCGGTTCTTCGGTGGGTGTCGATGTGTTCTTGGTAGCACCGGGAGCATGCATTGCCGTCTCCCCCCCGGTCCGCGGCGACTCGGGCACACCATCGCTCAGTGAACGCGATGAATCATTCAACGCATTCCCCGACCGATCCTGCGTCGGCGGCGTGGCCTCGGGCATGTTGCCCTCGAGCTTGGGGATCGCGGGAATGTCCTGCGCCGTTGTGTTCGACTCCGCTTGCGGGGCTTGACCCAAACGCGTCTGCACCGCGATCGTGGTCAGATCAGGGCTCGACTGGGCCCGCATGGACTGCACCAGCCCACGCATGCTCAGCTTCGCCATGTCGCCCCGGTTGACCAGCAGGTCCAGATGGGCGGCTTCCTTAATCTCGACCTGATCGCCCGCCTGAGCGGACGCTGTGTAGTTTGCCCCAGAATCATCGGTTGTGGCTGTTGTGACCTCTGCCCCCTGCGCACCATCGTTCGCCTTGTCGAGCTTGGAATCGGTATCGGAAGCATCGATGGACTGGTCGGCATCATCGCCTTCAGATCCAGACGCATGCCCATCCTGTGCCGATGCTTCGCCGGCTTCCGCTGATTCGTCGGCATCTTCAGCCGTCGCCTCAGCCTCGTCGCCTGCGTCTTCACTCACAGCGGGATCACGCACCGGATCGGTATCGTCCACCAGCGCCTGCTCCTGGTCTGACGAATCGAAGGCCTGCAAGACCTGCGCAAAGTCGGGCGCAAGCGATGCGTCGATCTGGCGCAATCCCTGCGTGTTCGGGATCGTTGCCTTGCTGGTGCGTGTGCTCAGGATGTCGCTTTGAATCGTGCTGCTGGCGTTACTCATGGTGTGTTTCCGCTGGCGGTCGTGGTCTCTAGACCACGCAGCCGAACGGATTCAAGCAAATCTGCTGCCAACTGCTCCTCACCCTCTTTGATGAACTCGGTCATGATCGCGCTGCGGGCACGCTCGTCCATCGCGCTCAGGTACGAGACGACCTCTTCATACTTGCCGGTACGGGGGTCGGCGAGGTTGGTCTCAAGCCCGAGCATGGTTGACAGGAGCGTGGTCGCGTCCTTGGCAGACATCGTGGTCAGCGTGGCCAGCGCCTTCTTAAACTGCTTGCCACCCTCGAGCTCTGCGAGTCGCTCACGCATCGCATCGAAGGCCGCGCGTTCCTCATCGAGCACATCCCGCTCGCTGGCGATGCTCTTGCGCTCCTTGCGCAGGATCTCCTGAAGATCTTCGACCTCTCGGCGCATGCGCTCCAGACGGGCGATATCCACCTGGGTCATCTCCACACGCACCAGGTTGCGTTCGTCGCTGTTGAGCGCCAGCTCAGGCAATGCCCGTGGCTTCGCGGCTTCGGCCTCTTCCGCAGCTTTCTGTTCCGCCTCGAGCCGCGCCTGCTCGAGCACGACCGGCTCATCAAACAACTCGGTGAGTTCGATCACTCGATCCTTGCTGACCCGCCCGGAGGACACCAGCCAACCCATGCCCACGAGCATGGCGATCAGGTTCAGCACCAGAATGATCAGGACTGCTTTCTTCATACTCTTCATGCCACAAACCCTTTATCGCGTGTGTGACGCATGACGCTCATCTCATCGAGTTCACGCGTCTCACGCATGTCCTGTTCATGCTCAAAGGCCTCTCGCTGCTGGTCTCGCAGCATCTCGACCGCTTTTCTGCTTGCCGATGCCTGTGCCAGCTCGGCCCGGGCGATCTCAAGCTTTTTGAACACACCGGCCAGCTCCAGCACCGCACGCTGGGCATCGAAGTTGTGCTTCAGCGAAGCTCCCGCCTGGAGCTTCACCGCCCGCACATCGACCCGGTTGCCCCCGCTCAATGCTTCGGCAAGCGTGCGTCGTTCGTCGCTCATCATCTGTTGACAGGTACGAATACGCGATTCGAGTGCCAAACGCTCACGCTCGAGTTCCGCGACAACGAGCATTTTGTCTCGCTCGGCACGCTCTCGCTGATCGAGCACCGGCTGCAGCTTGAATACGAATCGGGCCATAATGCTGAGCATCTCCCTCAATCAGGTGGTTAGCGAGCCGTGCCCTGCTGCTGGTTCTGCTGCGTGCCCATCAAGGCCTTGCGTTGCTGGATCATCTCGCCGGCCTGCAACGCGAGCTTGACCATCATGCTCTTGGCCGGCTCGAACTGGCCACGCTCGTTGGTCCGCTGCTGGAGCAGTTCGCTGATCACCTCGTTCATATCAATCGCGGTATCCGCGACCGGGCTCGAACCCGGCGCGTACGCCCCGATCTGCAGCAGGTCCTCGATCTCGCGGTACTGCGCGATGAGCTTGGTCAGCTGCAAGCGTGCGGCGATCTGGCCGCTGTCGCTCACATCGCCCGCAACGCGAGAAACCGAATCAAGCACATCGATCGCGGGGAAGTGCCCCTTCTGGGCCAGTTTGCGGCTCAGCACGATGTGCCCGTCGAGGATGCCGCGTGCTGCGTCCGAGATGGGCTCGGTCATGTCATCGCCCTCGACCAGAATGGTGTACAGGCCGGTGATTGATCCCGCTTTCCCGTTCCCGAGATTGATGCAGCCGGCCCGTTCGAGCAGGGTCGCCAGTGAGGAGAAGACCGAGGGGGTGTACCCCTTGGTTGCGGGCGGCTCGCCCACACTCAAACCGACCTGGCGCTGGGCGTGCGCGAAACGGGTGACCGAGTCCATCATCAGCAGCACATCATCCCGCTGATCGCGGAAGTACTCAGCGGCGGTGCACGCGAGCTTGGCCGCCCTGATCCGCAGCAGCGGCGATTCATCGCTCGTGGCCACAACCACCACCGAGCGTGCCAACCCCTCCGGGCCAAGCGAATGATGGATGAAGTCCAGCACCTCGCGACCACGCTCGCCGAT
The DNA here is from genome assembly GCA_043100965.1 of Phycisphaerales bacterium JB052. Lineage (GTDB taxonomy): Bacteria > Planctomycetota > Phycisphaerae > Phycisphaerales > UBA1924 > UBA1924. The sequence goes on from JBICHR010000011.1 coordinate 319,954, forward strand.
CAGGGCGATGACATTCACATCCGCATCGGTGTTGCGTGCGATCTGTCCCAGCAGCGTCGATTTTCCGACACCGGGCCCTGCGAAGATGCCCATGCGTTGCCCGCGCCCCAGCGGGGTCATCAGATCAATCGCCCGCACGCCGGTCCGCAGGGCCTGATCGATGCGTTTGCGTTTCATGGGCCCGATCGGCGTGGGATTGATCGGGCGGTTCACGCACTCGCCGATCGGTCCCAGGTCATCGATGGGCTGGCCGAGCCCGTTGACCACGCGTCCGAGCATGCGGCGCGATACCGCTGCCGCCTGATAGACCTGCTTGAGTGCCACCGAAGCTCCCGGGATGATCCCCGTCGTGTCTGCCAACAGCATGATGATGGTGTGTCTGCCCTCGAAGCCAACGACCTCGCCGGCGACGAGCCCGCCCGACATGGGCGCATCGATCTCGACCAGCGACCCGATCGGCACCGGGAGATCGGTTGCAAGCAGGGTCAGCCCACGCACCGACGCCACCCGCCCCACGATGCCGCGGGGTTCGAGGTTCGCCAGGGTCTCGATCTCGGACGCGAACAGGTTCACGCCGCGTCTTCCTGTTCGTCCGGCTGCTCGTCCGGCGATGGTTGCTGCGGCAACTCTTCGTACGAATCGGGCAGCTTCATCGCCCCCTCGTGCACATGCCCGCTTGGTAGCAATGAATCGATGATGCGGTCGATCTGCTTGTTGAGCGACGCGTCAACCATTCCGCCACCGGGCGTGCGTGCGACACACGATCCGCGTGGGATCGATGGATCGGTCACAACCTGGGCGTGCTCACAAGATGCGAAGCGATCAATCAGGCGGGGGAGTTCTTCCTTTGCCAGATCAGCATCTTCTGGGTGCACGCTAATCACCAGGCGTGTGGGCTCGGTGACCGTGGAAAGCACCGATTCAAGTTCACGCACCACAACAGTGGGATCGAGTTCGACCACGCGATGGACCACGCGTTGGGCGATTTTGGCGGCGAGTTCCACAACCTGCACCCGGGCCGCTTCGAGCATCGAGTCGCGCTGCTGCTCGAAGTGGGCGAGTTGATCGCCCCAGATCGATTCGAGCTGCTCGAGCTTCTCGCGATGTGCTTCGCGTGCCTGCTCAAGCCCCTCGGCACGCCCCTGCTCGAGTCCCTGCTCCAGCCCCTGAGCCAGCCCCTGTTTGTGCCCCTCCTGGCTCGCGTCGCTGATGAGGCGTTCGCGTTCCTTCACCGCATCCTGGATGATCTGCGTCGCCTTGGTGTTGGCGGCATCGATCAGCGAGTTGCCCCGCTTCTCGAGATCTCCGAGATCCATCACATACGCGTTCTGCGTGTGCCCCTCGAGATCGGCGCGTCTGATCATCCCCATCGGTACGACTCCTGCCGCTTACTGCACGCGGCTTGCTTAAACAATCATCTCCGAGTCGCCGCCGCGTCCCTCGATCATGAGATCGCCGGATTCCTCGAGCCGTCGCACGATGTCCACGATGCGTTGCTGCGCCGATTCGACATCCGAGACTCGCACCGGGCCCATGTACTCCATATCTTCCTTGACCATCGAAGCCGCGCGTTCTGACATGTTCGTGAAAATCTTCTGCTGCAATGCCTCGCTTGCGGTCTTGAGCGCCAACGAAAGCTCGTCGTTCTCGACCTCCTTGAGCACCGCCTGGATGCCCTTGTCGTTGACGAGCTTGATATCCTCGAAGACGAACATGAGGCGACGGATCTCTTCGACCAGGTCGGGATCGTCCGACTCGAGCCCCTCCATGATCGTCTTCTCTGTCGCACGATCGGTGAGGTTGAGGATCTCCGAGACCGTAGGCACGCCGCCGGCCTTTTCCATGCTCTGCATCAGCATGTTGCTCAGGCGTGACTCGAGCCCACGCTCGACCTCCCGGATGACCTCCGGGTTGGTCTGCTCCATATTCGCGATTCGCTTGATCACCTCGAGCTGCTTTTCCATCGCCAGCCCGCTGAGGATCTCGGACGCCTTGTGGTGCGAGAGGTGGCACAGGATCAGCGCGATCGTCTGCGGGTGCTCGTCCTGGATGAAGGTCAGCAGGTTGTCGCTCTCGGCACGCTGCAGGAAGCTGAACGGCGTCTTCTGGACCTGCGTCTGGATCTGCGAGAGCAGCCGATCGGCGGTGGTTGGGTCCAGCGAGTTCTGCAGCAGCATCTTCGCGTACGACAGCGAGCCCTCGTTGGCGTACTGCGTGGCGATGGAGATGCTGTAGAACTCCTCGACGACCTTATTCTGAACCGTGTCCGGCACGCGTCCGAGCCCGGCGAGCATGCGGGTGACCTCCTCGACTCGCTCGGCGGGCATGTGCTTGAGCACCCCCGCGGCACAGTCGGGGCCGACCGCGAGCAGCAGGATCGCCGCCTTCTCGACGCCGTCGAGTTCGCTCAGGTCTTCGGGGAATGGTTCGTTGGCTCTACGCGGCATGGTTCTTCTCAGTGCTTCCCGTACGCATTACCTGTGGTTTGTTTGCTCAGCCCAGCGTTCGACCAGCCCGGCCGCCGACTCGGGGTCCTGCATGATCAGCTCCGAGACCTGCTCACGGAGCTTCTGCACCTCGACGAGTTGGTCGTCGACCTCGATGCCCGTCATGACATGCTCGCCCTCGCCGGCCTCGCCGATGAGATCGTTGTCACCCTCAAGGTTGGGGGCGATCCCGACGAGCGATTCGGCGTCCGGCAGCTCGATGCGTTTGCTGGTCCGCTTGACCATCAAGCCCATCATGCCCAGCGCGATGACCGCCAGCACGCCCACGAGGACGGTCTCAGCGAGGCGTTCGCCCTGTTTGGCCAGCCCGCCGCCGCTGGCCAGTGACCCCAGCATGCCGACGCTCTGCCCGCCTGCGGGGCTGAACATCAGCCCGCCCATCGGGGCCATCTGGAGTGAGAGTTCGCCGGGCTGCACCTGCCCCTCGCCTCCGAGACTCATGAGGTGCGGACGGACGAGTTCCTCGAACGCGGGCTTGGCCTGATCGAAGAAGTCCTGGGCCTCCACGAGCGTCACCGGCTCGGGCTCGGCGTCCTCGTCACCGGCCCGGGACTGCTCGATGATCTTCATGATGTACTCTTGCGGGATGATCACCGAGGCGCTCAGGTGCGTGGGCATCCCCCGAGGGTCAAGCACCGTCTTGGTGCGATTGCCGATCGCGGTGTCGAACTCGGTGTCGCCCATGTTCTGTTCGGAGCTGTTGCCCACGCTCGTGCTGCCCTCATTGATCGCGACCGCCTGGTTCGAGCGGACCCCCGCCTCCGCACCACGGTTGGCCATGCGGGTCGTTGCGTCGGTCTTCTTCTCACTCTTGAGGATCGCGACCGACCCTTCGTCTTTGGGGGTGTAGATATTCTCGGTCGACTGCACGCTGGTGATATCGACATGGGCCGTGACCGAGACCACGACATTGGGGATGTGCCCAAAGAGGCCCTCGATCTTCTCACGGGTGTGCTTCTCGACTTCGGCTGCGTACTCAAGGTACCGCCCGGAGGAGCGGGTTGAGTCGTCGCTGGACTTGCGAGCACGCCCGGTGGAGCCATCGATAACCTGCACACGCTCCGGCGTAAGCCCCGAGACGGAGCTTGAGACCAGCCGGGCCGCGGCGTCGACCATGTCCTGCGAGAGCGAATCGATGCCCGCGGTGAAGATGGTGACCGATCCGGACGGCGGGCGGGCGGCCCGCCCAAGCCCCGTGGTCTGGGGGATGTCGAGGATCACGCTGGCCTTGGTCACGCCCCGGAAGCCGGCGATCGTGGCAGACAACTCGTTCTGCAGCGCGATGTTGAACTGCTGGCGGTGCTGCTGGCTTGAGGCCTTCCAATCCTGGCTCCCGATCAGGTTGGAGAAGAGCAGCGTTGTATCGCCCGGGAGCTTGCCCGACTGGGCGAGGTAGGCCAGAGCTGACCGCTGCTGGCCTTCGGGGACCACGACCCGCCCATCCTGCATCTCAGCGGTAAACCCGGCGGCTTGGAGTGCGCCGATGGTGTCGCCATCGGACCCAACGCCCATCAGATCAGTCATGGCGGGTTTGGCGGCGTACTGGGAGACCAAGAACAGCGTCATCGAGGCGATGACTGCGAGCGAGGCGATCAGTAGCTTCTGCGAAGCGGTCATCTTCGCGAACTGCTCTTGGATCTGCGTCATGATGCTGCGCAGCTGTTGCATACGGTGTCGGCCTCCTGCCCTCTGGGGCGCAATCCTTGCACCCGCACAGCGCGAGAATCGCGCCACTGATCGGCATCATCGGCCGAAGCTCGCGCGCGGCTTGATAACACAAGGGGACTATCGGCAGGTATTTTTCAACCGGGGCATCTCTTGCGCAGATCGAACGAGCTACGAGGAGATCAGACACGCATCTGCTTGATCTCGTCGTAGGCCTCCATGACCTGGTTGCGCATCGCCTGCAGCATCTTGAACGCTGTCTCGGCCTTCTCGGTCGCGGCCACAACGCCCTCGAGATCGTTGCGCTGACCGGTGACCAGATCCTCTGCCGCCTTCGACGCGTCCTGCTGCAACGCGTTGACCTCATTGAGGTTCTGCATCAGCAGGTTCTTGAAGTCCGGGCCGTTGCCCTGCTTCGATGGCGTACGAGAACCCGTGATTGGCAGGTTCTGCGGGCCGCCGGCGTTTGAGATGAGTCCCAGTGGGTCGCTCATAGTGGTCTCTCTTGGATCCAGACTCCGTCAGTGTATCACGCAAGCAGACGCAATGCCTGTGCCACCATGCTCTTCATGGTCTCGGCGGCCGCAACATTGGCCTCGTACGCACGCGATGCCTGCAGACCGTTGACCCATTCGGTTGTCGAGTCAATATCGGGAACCATCACATATCCGTCGGCATCGGCGAACTTGTGACCGGGTCGATGCTCCCGCCTGAGCGCGTCATGCTCGATGTCGATCGCGCCGACCATGACCCCCTGGGGCTGGTCCGGGTTGCCCGAGGGCTCGAGCATCGCTGCTCGGCGTCGGTACGGGTCGTACTCGCCCTGGGCGTTCTCGAGCGTGTTCATATTGGCGATATTGGCGGCGATCACCTGCATGCGTGTGCGTTGGGCGATCATGCCGGAGGTTGAGATATCGAGCGAGCCGTACATCGGTCAATGCCTCCTTAGATCACCCGCTCGGCGATGGCGCCGCGGATCAGACTCTGGTTCTTTCGCATGAGGTCGCTGGCCACACGGAACATGGTTGCGTTCTCCACCATGTCCTGCATCAGGCGTTCCAGGTCGCGGTGGTTGCGATCCTGAAACAGCACGCCGTCGGTGTGGGTGTTGGGCACCAGTTGCATCTGCCCCCCCACCATGCGGACCTCATCGGCGCTGCTGAGATCGAGCTCGCCCGACACCCCGCCGTTGATTTCTCGACGCTCGTCGAGTGCCCGGCTCAGCGACTGCTGGAAGCTACGGGGGTCGACATCTACCCCCCGGAAGTTGGGTGTGTCGATGTTCGCGATGTTGTGCGCAATCAAACGCTGGCGCTGACCGGCGAAGAGGAACATCTTCTCCAGAGCGGGGAGGGCACCAGCGGTTGATAGGTCCTTGATCATGCGTACTGCTTCTGCCGCAAGCGGCGTACCAATCGGGTCGAACTCAGAGACTCTGGGAGACCAGGCTTTCTTCTTTCCATTTCTTGAGCTTGAGCCCCAGGGTGCGAACCCCGATGCCCAACGCCTTGGCGGTCTTCTGGCGGTGGCCGTTGAATCGCTTGAGCGTCGCGACGATCGTGTCCCGCTCGATCTCGGCGAGGGTGCGGTCGCCCGGGAGGTCTTCTTCGAGCTGGCTTCTTGCTGAGCCGTTCATCGATTCGCTCCGCATGGGCATCGCGTGCTGCATGGGCTTGGCCTCGGTCATCGAGCCGGCCTGCTGGACGCTCCCGTTGAGGCCCGAGGCACGCAGCGGGGTTGCCTTGGGAGTCGGGCGTGTGGTCATCAGCCAGGGCTCGACGAGCGACGCGGCGATGGTCGATGATTTGGCATCGCTCAGCACGACCGCCCGCTCGCAGATGTTCTGCAGTTCGCGGACATTGCCGGGCCATGCGTACTGCTCAAGCAGTTCCTTTGCCGCGTCTTCGAACCGCATGGGCTTGCGCCCGTCGCGACGGGCGATCTGGTCCACGAAGTGCTGCGAGAGCACGGAGACATCGCCCTCGCGCTCACGCAGTGGCGGGATGGTGATCGGGAGCACATTCAGGCGGTAGAACAGGTCCTGACGGAACTCGCCCATGGAGGCCGCGTGCGGCAGGTCCCGGTTGCTGGTGGCGATGATGCGGACATCGACGCCGATGGTTGTGCTCGAACCGACCCGCTCGAAGGCACGCTCCTGGAGCACACGCAGCAGCTTGGCCTGGATCTGAGGCGAGACCTCGCTGACCTCGTCGAGCAGCAGCGAGCCCTCGTTGGCCAGCTCGAAGCGGCCCTTGCGGAGCTTGTCGGCACCCGTGAACGCGCCCTTTTCGTGTCCGAAGAGTTCCGACTCAAGCAGACTCTCGTTGAGGGCGGCGCAGTTGACCGCGAGGAAGGGGTTGGTGGTTCTTGGGCTCAGGTCGTGCACCGCTCGGGCGACGACTTCCTTGCCTACGCCGCTCTCGCCCGTCACGAGCACCGTGCCGTGGCTCGAGGCGACGGCCCGGACCTGCTCGCGGACCTTGCGCATCGCGTCGGACTCGCCGACGAGGCGGTCGAGCCCGCTGCGTGTGTCGCTGGTGGCGGTGCCTGCCTTGAGGATCGCGTTCTCACGCACGAGACCCGCGTGCGTGATGGCGCGTTTGACGCTGATGATCAGCTCGTCGCCTTCGAAGGGTTTGGTGATGTAGTCATATGCACCGTTCTTCATCGCCTGGACGGCGGTCTCGATGGAGCCGAACGCGGTCATGAGGATCACGGGGAGCTCGTCGTCGAGTTCGTTGATCTGTGCGGCGAGTTCGATGCCGGTCATGCCGGGCATGTTGAGATCGGTCACGACGCAGTCGGGGCGGCGCGAAGCGATCTCGCTCAGTGCCGAGCGTGCGTCGCACGCGGTCCGCACGGTGAACCCGGCGCGGGTGAGGGTGGACCCCACCGAGTCGCGCATCATCTCTTTGTCATCGACCACCAGGACGCTTCGTGTCATCGTTCACCTCATCGCGATCGGGGATGCGCCGGCTTGCGGCACATGCTCCCGAAGGTCTGCAACAGACTGGACTTCTGATTTGACCACCACCACCGGCTGCGCCATCGGCAGCACCAGACGCACCCATGCCCCGGGTTCATCGGTGTGGTTCCCCACTTCGACAAGGCCGCGGTGCGCATCAACGATGCGGTGCACGATCGCCAGCCCCAGGCCGGTTCCCGCGGCACGGGTGGTGAAGAAGGGGTTGAACATGCGTTCGATCACCTGCTCGGGGATCCCGTCGCCCCGGTCGTGGACCGCGATGGCGACGGCGGGCTCGGCCCGGTCGTCACGCTCGACACGCGTGGGCGTGGTCTCGATGACAATCTCGCTGCCGCCTGAGAGCCGGTTCGCTTCGCCGGCGTTGCGCAGGAGGTTGACCAGGGCCTGCTGAAGGAGGGCCGCGTCGCACTCGATTTCGCTGTGTTGCGGGTCGATGTCCAGACGCACGCTCCCGGCGATATCGGCGCAGCACAGCTCGACGGCCTGAGCAAGAACGGCCTCGAGGTCGCACGGGCGGGGCTTGGCGTGGATCTCCCTTGCGAAGCTGAGCACATCACCCACGATCTCATCGAGGCCACGCACGGCACGCCCGATCTTGGACACGATCTCGTGCTGCTCGGGCATCTGGGCCAGATCGTCGCGCAGCATGTTGGTGTAGAGCTGGATCGAGCCCAGCGGGTTGCGGATCTCGTGCGAGATGCCGGCGGCCATCTCGCCCAACGCGGCCAGACGCCGTGAGCGTTGCAGGGCCTCGTTGGCGTCTCGGAGTTCGGCGTTGAGCCGCGACACCTCACTGCGGAGCTGCTCGTGGGTGCGTTCGAGCTTGGTCGTGACCTCGGTGAACGCGGCCATCAGTTCGGCGAGGTCGCCCGGCGAGAGGGTGGCGCTGGTGGCCTTGGCCATTTCGGTCATCGGGTCGATCTGTGCGATGGTTTCAGGCATGGATCACCCCCGCCGATCCTGCATGATGGGGTTGGGGGTCTGCGACCGCGTCGAGTAGGCACGCAGGGCGTTCTTGCCCGAGCCCATGCCCGCCAGCTGCGAGGCGATCTGGTCGCGGGCCTGCTCCATGCATTGCTGATCCTGGGCGTCACGCTCGCGCAACCGCTTCATGGTGTGCTCGTAGATCGCGATGCGCCGCAGGGCACGCTCCATGACCTCGTCGCCCAGCGTGCTGCGGGCGTCGCGGTCTTCGATCAAGGCGTTGAGTTCTTCTCCGACACGCACGAGCGAGCGGACGAGGGGTTCGCGGGTCTGGACGATCTCGACGATCTGGCGCACCTGGCCGCTCTCGATGGCGTGGTGCTGCTGATCGCCCACGGCCTCGAGCTGATCGACGAGCGAGCCGGTCTCTTCGAGCAGTGCTTCGAGACGGGCCGCGAGCAGATCGGCGCGGTCCTGATCTTCAGCATGTGGTGTTCTGGGGGTGGTCATCCTTGACCCTCACGAGCAGTGCACCCCGGGGGACTCCGTTCCCCTGTTCCAGGTGCGTGCAAGGGTTATCGGCCTATGGCGCGGATTTCTCCACACTGTGCGCAAAAAACACGCTCAGGGCTGACCGTTGGCGAGCAGCTGGGTGTTGGTGTCGAGCCAGCGTTCCCAGTCGTCGCGGTCCATGGGGAGGGTCGGGTCGTCCCAGACCTCGTCGGGCATCAGCGCGTAGAAGCGTTTGGCCCGCTCGTTGGCGGTCTGTGCGCGTCCGAGCTGGCCTGTTTCCATGTAGGCGTTGACGATCTGCACCATGGCGACCAGCGAGGCGGGGTCTTCGACATAGCGATCGCGGGCGCGATCGTAGTAGCTGATTGCCCGGTCGTACTCTTTGAGGTCGAAGGCGCAATCGCCCAGGTAGAAGTAGGCGTTGCGGAGGGCGATGGACTCGAAGATGCCAAGCTGTGAGAAGGAACGCTCCTCGAGGATCGAGATGCTTTCTTCGTAGCGTTCGATCGCCAGGCGGCGGTGGCGAGCGATCTCGCTGTCGCGTCGGTTGCGTTCGGCGGCGGGCATGGCTTCCTGCAGCGTGGATTCGATCTCGGCGGCGAGGCGGCGGTGGGCGTCGGCGAGGCGGAAGATCGATGCGCCGGTCTCGGGGTCATCGGGGTAGCGGGCCCGGAACTCTTCGTAGCGTTCGATCGCCCGCTCGGGGCGGTCGGTGCGGTCGTAGAGCCCGGCCAGTTCGAGCAGGGCATCACGGAAGAGGGCGGTGTCGGTGGTGCCGACTGAGCCGTCGATCGCCTGGACGAGGAGCTTCTCGGCCTCGGCATCGTTGCCGGGGTCTTCGTCGTAGAGGTACGCCTGGGCGAGGGGGACATGGCTGGCGTCGGCGAAGACGCCGATGTCGGCGCCCTGGGCGGTGTCTTTGGCGGCGATGAGTCCTTTATAGACATCGGCCGCGGCGTGGAAGTCGCCCATCGCCCGCAGCGATTCGGCCAGACGGAACAGGGCCTCGGCGTGGCGCGGGTCCGAGGGCATCGACTCGGCGTAGGACTTGAACGCGCGGATCGCCTCGGGCTGGTCGCCGGCGCGGTCGAAGAGATCGGCTGACCTCCAGAGCGAATCGGCGAACACCTGCAGGTTCGTCACCACATGGCGTTCGGCGTGCATGCTGTAGTTGCTCGCCGAGGCGATCAGGTGGCGTTGCACCTCGGCGCGAGCGGACGGGTCCATGCCCAGCAGGGTGCGAACCTCGTCGATCGGTCGCCCCAGCAGTGATTCGGCGGCCCCTTGGTGGGCCTTGGCCTGGGCGAGGTAGACGGTGCTGGGCATCTGGCGGTCTTGGTACAGGCGTTCGGCGAGGCGTGCGTAGCTGATCGAGTCGAAGGGGAGGTTGAGTGAGAGGGATTCGTCGGCTCGGGCCAGCAGCGAGTCGAGGATCTGGCGACGCGCGGGGTAGGACTCGATGCCCAGCTGGTCGTACTGATCGACGAGGTTGGTGTAGGCGTCGATCGAGAGGACCGGCTCGCCCAGCGCGGCTTCGGTCTCGCCCAGCCCGAGCATGGCCAGAGGCAATGCGTCGGAGTTGGCGTGGTTGCTGACGATCTCGTCGTAGAGGTCGCGTGCCTCGCGGGTGTGGCCCTGCTCGTCTTCGACGATGGCTTTCATGAGCAGGATCTGGGCGTAGTGCGGGTCGCCCGAGGCGGAGAACCCGCGGGCGATGCGGACCTGCTCGTCGGCCTGAGGGATCGCGCCCAGTTGGACATAGGACTCGGCCAGCAGCAGGTGCAGCTTCGAGCGGTCGTACTTGCTGGCGTTGTCCAGCCGCGGGATCTCGCGGAGGATGCGGGTCACGACCAGGTCGGGCTGGCCCGAGGCCAGCTGCACCTGTCCCTGCTTGAGCAGGGCCCAGACACGCTGGTCGGTGGGGAGATTGGGGTCGATGAGCAGTTCGGCGATGATCTCCATGGCCTGCTCATGCTCGGGCGCGGGGCGGTCGAGGAGTGATTCGACGGCGCGTTGGTAGACGGCGTCGCGGAGGTAGCGTTTGCTCTCGGGGATCTCGCGGGCTTCCTGGAGCGCCAGCGGGATCTGATCGCGGGCGATGTGGGTGCTGGCCAGGGCGGCCAGGTCGCGCGGTTCCAGCACGCCTCCGACGCGTCGCGCCTCTTCGTACTCGCGGACGACGGCGATGTGGTTGCGGTCGTCGCTGAGCGAGAGCTTGCGTTGCCCGTAGTAGATCGAGCGGGCCTTGGCCAGGTGGTAGGCGGCTCGGGCTTCGTCGGGGGTGTCGGGCTGGCCGACCCAGGGGTAGACCTCGGTGTTGAGCAGCTCGATGGCCTGCTCGTATTGTTCGCCTTCGATCAGGCGGTTGGCGGCACGGATGGTCGGCGCGAGGTCGGGCTTGGGCTTGGTCGCGATGGCGTAGGCGGCACCGAGCATGAGCAGCCCGCCAGCGACGAGCAGGGTGGGCAGCTGCCAGACATCACGCCAGCCGGAGCGTACGGCCTGGACCGGGTCGAGGGGGGATTCCTGCTCGGGCGCGGGCTGCGGGGGCTGATCGCTCTGCACTTCGACAGCCGAGTCCTCGGGCATCCCGGTTTCGTTGAGTTGATTGAGGTCTTCGCTCATGGTGCTGGTCGTCGTCGCGTGGGTGTGGGCGCAGGCGCACCCGCCCCTTGGGGGGCTGATAACTCGTATCGGACATTCGGGGGGGTGGGCTTCAGCCCTGATCGTCAGCGGGCGGCACGGGGGTGGGTCTGGGCATGACCACCAGCGATCGGGAGGCCCGATCACCGCGGTGCAGGGTCTCCGGGTCGATCAGGGCCAGCGCCGCCACGGGAGGGAGGACCCATTTGACGATGTTGCGGACCAACGCGGACCAGAACCGGGGGTGCTGGACGACTTCGGGCTGGGCGCGGACGACCCGCAGGCCCATGAGCAGCTTGCCCGGGGTGAGCCCCAGCAGCCATTCGCCCACGGTGCCCATCGTGAGCCCGGTGAGGATCGTGAAGGGGATGACGGCCCAGGCATTGTCGGGGCGGACGATCACGGCCAGGGTCAGGATCTCCGAGGCGCTCACATCGAACGCCCACCCGACGAGACTGGCGACGATGACCGCGTCGAGCATCGTGGCGATGAGGCGGCGACCCGGGTCGGCCATCACGCAGGATTCGGGGATGCTCATCGCATCGGTGCGGTCGGGCAGGATCACGACCACAAGGACACCCAGCATGATGAGCATCATCATGCCCACGAGGAAGCGGAACTCCTCGGGCGTCACGGGGGCGCTGGCGACGGGCGGGCCTGCGAATCGCTCGGCCAGCGTGCGGGCGTCGTATTCAAGCAGCTCGACGGTACCCTGCTCGGGGTCATCGGGGTTCTCGGTCAGGGCGCGGACGCCCACCAGCGTGTCGCTGGAATCGAGCAGGGCGTAGCGGGCGTCGACGGGTGGCCCGGGCTGTGCGGCGTACTGGAAGACGCCCGACTCGGACCAGACCCGCAGGCGGGCGGTCTGTTCCTCATCCCAGTCGAGGGCCCCGATGGCGTGCTCGGCGGGAATCAGCTGGGTGTGCAGACCGATGGGCAGGGTGTCGGGCAGCGGGGTCCACCGAAGGGTGGTTGCGTCGTAGACCTGCGCGGCGAACGCGGGGCCGGAGCGATCGACCAACGCGAGCCGATCGCCCATCGCCACGAGATCGAGGCGGCGGGTGTTGATCGAATCGGGGAGTTCGATCTCGACCCACTCGGTGGTTTGCAGCTCGAGGAGCCGGGCCCGTCCGTCGTCGTTGAGCAGCGCGTAGAGCGTGTCCCGTGTGGCCTGCAGGTCGACCAGCACGGCCTCGCCTCTGATCGCCGGCTCGGCGTCGAGGCGGGTCGGCGGGTCGATGACCCAGAGCCCGCCCACGCTGCCCGGCAGGGCGGTGGCGCTGTAGACCCGCATCAGGCGGGTCGATTCGGTGCTCGTCGGGGGGTAGACCAGGTAGACCCGGTCGCCGATGGCCGCGATGGCCAGCGGGGCGCGGCCGCCCAGGGCCCGCATGGCCTGGACCTGACCGGGCGGTGCGGCCTCGACGGGGATGCGTGAGGAGGCGACTTCGTTGCGGGGCGCGATGAGCACGAGGATGTGCTCGCCCTGTGTGTTCTTGTAGATGGTCCAGGCGCGGGCGCCGGTGTCGCTGATGCTCGCGGCGATCAGGGGCGCGTCGGACTGGGCCCGCACGATCGGGGTGGCGAGCAGCAGCGCGATGAAGAACGAAATCAGTGCACGCATGGGCATGTCAGGGGGTGGGCTCGGTGGCGGTGGGTTCGTCGTCGAGCGCTTCGTCGAGGTCGATCACCTCGTGGACGCGGTAGCCCCGGCGCAGCCGGTCGGGCTGGAAGACCATCGGGCGGATATCGCGGCGCTGGGGCTCGCTGAGTTCGATGCGGACGAAGCCGTCGTCGTTCGGGGTGGTGATCTCGATCTTGCCGGGGACGAGCACGGGGCGTTCGCCCGGGATGGTGGCGTCCTTGTAGCGTGACAGCTCGGCGGTGGCGATGAGCTCGTCGAACGCGTCGTAGGCCTGGGCCTGGACGACGGTGCCGGTCCGCTGGTCGAACCAGAGCATCATGCTGCCCCACTGCCCAGGGACGCGGATGCCGACGGCTTGGCCGTCCTGTCGCCACTGGGTGCCCCCGGCCGTGGCCAGGTCGATCTCGGACAGGCCGGAGAGTGCGATGATCTCGGACGGGTGGACGGGCAGCCCGAGGGCGCTGGCCTTGGCGCGGGTGACGCGGTCCATATCCCCGGCGAGCATGACCTTGTGGTCGGCGTCGGCGAGGTTGAACGACCAGTAGGTCTCGGGGGAAGCGCCGAAGACGAAGTAGGTCTCGCCGAGCTTGCCGATCGAGAGAGAGACGCTGCCGGGTCTTTGGATCTGCAGGTGGCCCTCGCCCTGTTCCTCGTAGCCGGTGCCGTCGTCGTAGGTGCCCTTGGCCCGGACGCTCACGCGTGCCCAGAGGGTGTCGAGGGGTGCGATGCGTGCGTTGTGGCGCTCGGCCAGTTCCTGTGCACTCGGCGGCGGGCCGAGCTTGGAGACATCGACCTTGCCCGGGGCGCTGCAGCCCGAGAGCAGCAGGAGCACGGGGAGCATGAGCAGCACGGTGATCAGCGGGGTTGGTCGGTTCATGTGTTGTTCTCGTCGAGGTTCATGACCTGCCCAATCTCTTCGGACGCGGCGGTGATGGCCTCGTCGTCGAGCCCGGGGTCCACGACCTCAAACAGCGGCCCCTCGCCGCCCTTGACGCGCTGACGCAGCACCAGCAGCCCGGGCTCATCGCCCGAGGGCGGGGTCGAGCGTTCGTAGACGAGCGTCTTCTTGCGCATGAGGATCAGGGCGAGCAGGTATCGGAAGGTGATCTGTCGCTCTTCGGTGGTGTCGGCGAGCTGCTCGAAGAGGTCGAACATCTCATCGGGCGAGACGAGCTGCTTGGGCTGCTCGTTGTGCTCGGGGAGGACGCGTTTCCAGAAGCCGAAGAGCGAGGCCTCGGGCGGGAGGTTTGGCCCCTTCTCCCATGCGTCGAGGGTGTACGCGACGCGGACGAGTGCTTCTTCCTCGGGCGTCTCGATGAGTGCGGCGATGTGCTCCTCCCCGACGGCGATCTCCCGCCCGGTCTGTGCACAGATGTCCTGGGTCTTGATGATGTCGTAAGGTGAGGAGGTGGTGGCCATATGGGGAGTGTAGGTGTTGAAGGGGGTTGGTGTGGATGTGTGGATTGAATGAAGGAAGGGCGTCTCCCCATGGGTGTGGGGAGCCGCCCTTCCTTCGCAGTGTTCTTGTGCCTCCCCCGCCCCGGGGGGAGGTGGGCTCGGCGCAAGCCGAGGTCGGAGGGGGGTTCAAACAACCCAACGCGTTTGAACTGCCATTCCCCCCTCCGCCTCACTCCGTTCGGCACCTCCCCCCGGGGCGGGGGGAGGCGGGATGAGAGTACACGCTGATCGCACCTTCACCGGGGTCGAGGGGAGTTGAGCGACTCACTTGGTGTGGATCTCGGTGATCCTTTGTGCAGCGATAGCCCGTATTGTCTGAATGACTCCATGCAGATTCTGAAACACATCACGAGCCTGAACACGCAGGACATAGATCCCACATGATTTCATCCAATGATCTCTGGCTTTATCGTGCTGCAGTTGCTTGTCGCGATGCGATGACTGGCCGTCGATCTCAATGACCATTCGTGCTCGTCGACAATAGAAATCTGCAATGTAGTTTCCGATCGCGTGCTGCGGCCTGAAAGTAAGGCCGTCGATCTGATCATCACGCAAGACGCACCAGAGTCGTACTTCTGGCGGTGACAGATTTTTCCGGAGCCGCCTTGCTCGCTGTTCGGCAAGCTTTGTTGGCTTCACAAGTCTTCGGTATGTGCGATGGTCCATGCCGAGAGATTGTTCCATACATATTTTCTTCTATCCAGATGCTTTGCCTCCCCCCGCCCCGGGGGGAGGTGGGCTCGGCGCAAGCCGAGGTCGGAGGGGGGGTCGAACAACCGAACGCGCTCGGACTGCCACCCCCCTCCGCCTCACTCCGTTCGGCACCTCCCCCCGGGGCGGGGGGAGGCACGGAGAGAGAACTTGCTCTTCGCACTTACCTCGCGAGAAGGCGAGGGGAAGGAAGAAAGGAAGAGAGTCTCCCCACACCGATGGGGAGACTCCCTTCCTTTCTTCTGCTTCCTCCTTCTCTCTCCCCCTCTCCTTCTCCCCCTCTCTCTCTCTTTCTTCTCTTTTTCATTCGTTGTCTGTGTGTCTCTCTCCCTCACCCTGCCATTGCTCGGCGAAGCCGAGGTACACGCGGGCGTCGTCGTAGTTGTCCGCGTGGAACACGCGTCGTGAGCGGCAGAGTTTGAACATCGCCATCATCAACGCCACGGTGTGTTCCGGGATCGGTTCGAGGTTCGCAATCTTCTTCGCGTGCGGGTGCAGCAGGGTGGCCCATGCCATCGCGATCGCACGGTGATTCTCACGCGGGTCGCCGTAGATCGTGGAACGACTGCGGAGGAGTTGTGTGTGGTGGTTATCGAGATTGTAGTTATTATCGTTTCTATTTTTATGTGTATTGTTGCTTTGTGTGTTGTTGTTCATGGTGTTGTCCTTGTGGGCAAGAAAGGAAGGGAGTCTCCCCATGGGTGTGGGGAGCCCCCCTTCCCTCGCAGTGTTCCTGTGCCTCCCCCGCTCCTGGCGGGGGAGGTGGGCTCGGCGCAGCCGAGGTCGGAGGGGGGTTCGAACAACCGAACACGCTCGAACTGCCAACCCCCCTCCGTCACGCTGCGCGTGACACCTCCCCCCGGGGCGGGGGGAGGCGGGGTGTTCCTGTGCCTCCCCCGCCCCTGGCGGGGGAGGTGGGCTCGGCGCAGCCGAGGTCGGAGGGGGGTTCGAACAACGAGCACGCTCGAACTGCCAACCCCCCTCCGTCACGCTGCGCGTGACACCTCCCCCCGGGGCGGGGGGAGGCGGGGTGTGCTGTGCCTCCCCCGCTCCTGGCGGGGGAGGTGGGCTCGGCGCAGCCGAGGTCGGAGGGGGGCCGAACAACGAGCACGCTCGAACTGCCGTTCCCCCCTCCGTCGCTCCGCTGGCGCGGATCGACACCTCCCCCCGGGGCGGGGGGAGGCACACTGAGTATCCACGCTCATCGCATATTCCCGAAAAAAGGCGAAGGTGTGGAAGACAGGAAGGGCGGCTCCCCACACCCATGGGGAGACGCCCTTCTTTCGTTTCACAGGTACCCGTTGTCGTCGTAGTCCAGCGCCGGCTCGATCGCGTCGCGCAGGTCGGACTCCATCGACTTGTCCGGGTGTTCACGCGACCAGTACCAGACCGTCCCACGCTTGAACGACACGGCGCCCATCGCCTTCTTCGCGTTCTTGAGCATGTCACGGCTCAGGCCCTGCGCAGCACCGCGTTCGAAGATCTCCTTGCTGGCCTGCGGCTCGGCGGAGAGCATGCGGGACAGGAACTCCATCGCCCGGTCCGTACCCGTCTCGGACACATCAAAGGTCACACGCCCGTTGGCGAACTGGTCCGCATCGATGTCCACCTCCTCGTCGAGCCAGGTGCAGATCCCGTCCTGGATGACGAACACACGCGCCGGCAACATACGCCCGATGTTGTTCTTCACCATCGACACGACCCGCTTGTCACGGACTCGCTCGTCGTCGTTCTTGTCCGTCGGCTCGTACTTGGTCACCAGCTGCACCGTGCGGGCCGCGGCCGTGAACGCCAGCGAGCCCATCGTCCGGTACACCGCCTTGCGCCCTGAGCCGCTGTCCTTGTTCAGGTGCGTCACGCAGACCACCGCCGCCCCGGTGCGGGCCGCCAGGGTCGAGAGGCGGGCGAGGACCTTGCGCACATCGGCGTTGTTGTTCGAGTCGGCGTTGCCCATGTAGGCGCTGATCGGGTCGATCACGATCAGCGACACCGGGAACAGACGCATGACCATCTTCTCGAACCGCTCGTAGTCCCGGTCCAACTCGATCAGGTCCACGCAACCGCCCGGCTCACGCCGGATCCCCTCGATGAACTGGATATTGTCCAGGTTCGCACACATGTTGTGAAGACGAGGACGGATCGTGTCGCACGGGTCGTCCTCGGCACTCATGATCACCACCCGCGCCCGCGCAGAGCCGATCTCCCCACGCGACGCGCGCGCAGCAAGCTCCATCGTCATGAACGACTTCCCCAGCCCCGGGTCGCCCGCGATCATGTTCACCTTCCCCATCGCGATGCGGCCCGGCTCGAGCCAGTACACCGACTCGTTGCGATAGTCCCCGATCGTGTTGTTCACGATCCCCGCGTCCCCCGCATCCGTCGCACCGGCTTCCAGCGGCGGCAGCCCCAGCATCGCCGGGTGCGGCGTTGTGTTGAACTCCTCATTCGTCATGGCTCCTTGTGACATGCTGATCTCCTCAACAAAGACCGTTCTCGTTCCGGCGCGACCAACACGCGCCTCCACCATTTCCCGCCCCGACCCGATTTGTGCGCACAAACCCGGTCACTCCGAGCACTCCGATCGCGGCCCAACCCACGCACACACAAGGAGATAAAAAATTCTTCAAAAAATAATTTCACTGCGCGCGCCGCGACCGATCTGTGCGCAAAAAGCCGGTACTCCAACGCACACCAGCCACGCCATCACCACCCGTCGGCGCAACAAAAACCCCCCGCAACACGGGGGGCGATCGGGCTCGGATTCAGCCACTCAGTTCAACGGCGTCGCCACCTGGGCAATCACGCCGCCCACTCGAACGCGAGCCAACGCGTACATGCGAACCGGCGTGTCGTAGATGCTCCGCAGCGCCGCCGGCTCCTGCGAGATCAGGTGCATCACGGCGTCGGACTCGGTGTGCAGGTCACTGCTCGGGAAGCGGAGCCCGGGCTCGGCCCGAAGCAGCAGGCCCAGGTGATCGCGGGCCCAGTTCTGAGCCGTGTACAACCGTTCGAGCGCCGCATCGCAGTCGGCATCGCACACCAGCAGGTGCAGCAGCCCGTCGTCGTCGATGCCCATCTCCACGCCCGGCGCTTTGGGGCAACGCGTCTCGATGCCGCGAACGCCGTCGATCAACGCACACAACCCGGCACGCATCGTGGGCGAGGTCTCCGATGACCCGTCGGCCCGGTCTTCTCGATCGGCCCGGTCGGTCCGGTCGGTCCGTTCGTCGCGGTCCGCCCGCTCCGGGGTCGCCTTGCCGCCTGTTGGCTCGCTCGGGCGTGGCTCGGACTCGATCGCCCGCCCCTGGACCGCACCGATATCGATCGGGCGGGTCTCGACCACACCCGCAGGCCCGTGCTCGGCCCGATGCGCCAGCGCGACCAGCCCCTCGATGATGTCCGTCGCGGCGTGCGCCCGCGTGTCGCGGTAGATGTTCACCGTGCCCGTCGCGTCGATCCGCCCCGAGCCGATGACCACCTCGACCGGACGCCCGATGAACGAGTCCACCGCGCTCTGGAGCTTCTCGCGGGCATCCTCGCCCTGCTCACGCGTGGCACCCATGACCGCGATGCGCAGCCGGGGCGATTCGTCCTGGGCGTACCGCTCGTGCAACGACGCCTCGATGGTCTTGATCAGCCGGTACGACGCCACGACCGCCGCCTCGTCAGCGCCGGTCAGCACCGTGATCGTCTCAACCTCAGGGCGCTCAAGCAGCTCGGGCTCGTGACGCTCATCGACACGCAGCATCACCCGGTCCGCACGCTCGTGCATCGTCTCGATCGCCCCGCCAAGCCCGCTGCTCCCCTCGACCGCGGTGGGCTCACGCCCGGTGATCAGGTCGACCGCCGTGCTCCCCGAAGCCGCACGCACCAGCGCCACGACCTCGCCACGCTCCTTGGCGCTCGAGCAGGCGTACTGACGCGCCCACAGGGTCGCGCGCACGGGCAGATGCCCGAGCACCACCAGCTCCACGCTGGGCTCGGGCAGGCGGACCAGGTCCATGGTTTCGTCCGAATCGCCCAGCAGCTCCGACATCAGCGTCGTCGCGTGCTGGTCGGTCTTCTCGAGCGATTCGATCACACCCAGGGCCGAGGCCTCTTCGTCCAGCTCGCCCGCCAGTTGCAGCACCGGCGTGTGGGTGTCGTGGTTGGGCTCACCCGAATCGTCGAACGCATCGGGTGCCAGCTCGCCGTCTCCGAGAAAGAGATCAGCCAACGCGTCGTACTCGTCGTGATCGATCGAAACGAGCCGCATCGAGGGATGATCACCCTCAGGCCTCTCCGTGCCCTGTTTCGAATCGTCGCGTGTGTCGTCCATGCCGAGCTCCGCTCTTGCGTTCGGCGAGGGCGTCCGTCCCATCGCCGCTGTTCAGATCAAACCGGGGGTATCCGCAAGGCTCAAGTATAGTGCCGACAATGCGGCACTTCAGACGACCTCAACCCGGTTGTTCCGCCCCCCCATCCCATTGTCAACGAGGTCTGGGTTGTACACATCAAGGACCCACTGACCGTCGACCACCAGCTTGTAGTGGTACACGCCCTTGGGCAGCTTCACATGCAACTCATAAACCCCCAGCGCCTCGTTATGATTCATCTTCGACGAACTCGGGTCCCAGCCATTGAAATCGGCCGCAATTTCCACACGCTGACCCACCGATTCTGGCTGGACGAACAGAATACCGGTCGAGCTGCGCCGAATACCGTACAAATGCCGCACACGCGTCGCTCTCACACCGCGCGTCTTCCCCGCCGGCTCGGCGATCCGATCGTCACGGACTTCCACCGCGATCGGCTTATGCGGCATCAGCGAACGACGCATCGGCTCGAGCTTGGGCTCCGGCTGGGGGGCCAGCTTGGTCTCGGCCACCGCCTCTTCAGCCCGCTCTGATTTGGTCTCGCTCGAACTACCCACGGTCTGCATCGTCCGAGCCCGCATCGCAAGCTCCTGGGCCCGGCTCAGCGGCTCATCGCCCGAGCCGCCGCTCAGCCCCATGTTCCCTGCCGCAATCTGGGCACGCAGCGAAGCGCTCGCCAGCGTCGCGGGCGGCTCAAACCGCCCGAAGTTCTCAACACCCTCCCCGGGCTCCGGACGCTCGATGCTCACATGCTCGATCAGCCATTCGCACAACGACCGGTAGTCCTCCGCCCCCATCGACTCCGGGTCGTACTCATCAATCGGCTGCCCGAACGATGCCGCCTCCTTGAGCGCGTGGTCGTACCGGATCACCGTCGGGATCATCCCGCTCCCGAACCGATCACGCAGATCGTCAAGCAGATCCCGAGCCAACGGCTGCGAGGGATCGTGCATCGTCGCCATCAGCCGCGGGTGGATCCGCATCCCGATGCGTCGGGCAATCGAACGCGTCGTCTGCACCTGCTTGGCCGCACCCTTGAGCGAGAAGAAACTCGTCTCCACCGGGATCAGCACCTCACGCCCAGCCGCGATCGCGTTGTACGACAACAGCCCGATCGAAGGCGGGCAGTCGATCACACACACATCGTACAGAGACCGTGGTCCCCCCACCCCATCATCTTCTGTCCCCGACACCTCGGGCGCGCTCGTGTCCCGCGTCATCCTCGCCAGCACGCTCCGCAGCCGCTTCTCCTTGTCGGGCTGGTCCGCCAGACCGCCGCCCGTCGCCTCGATCCCCGCCAGCTTCATGCGTGCCGGCAGCAAATCCAGTTTGCGGCTCACATGCCAGATGTACCGTTCCCGATTGAACTCCGCGTCCACGGGCGCCCGCAACGCATCGCTGACATCAAGATCGAGCCGATCCTCAGGAATCCCCAAACCAGCCGCACAATGCGACTGCGGGTCCAGATCCACCAGCAGCGTACGACAACCCGCACGGGCAAACGCCGCCGAAAGGTTGATCGCGGTCGTGGTCTTCCCACAACCGCCTTTTTGGTTGATGACCGTAAATGTGCGCACGGCGAGGGACTCCGGCTGTTCCATAAACCAAGAAGCTGGCAGGTGAACAGTCTCGTTATCGGAGCAATCCCCAGAAAACTGAAATATTGAGTTACCCAGCTTCACAGAAGCGTCAAAACAAGGAAAAAACCCCGTTAATCAGCCCGGATCACGCCCACACCGGCCCCGATCGCACCAATATCCGCATCGGTCACGATCGAACACCGTCCCAGCCCCTCGGGCAGAATCACACGCAGCGACCCGCCCGCGGCCTTCTTGTCGTGCCCCATCCGCTCGACGATCTCCTCAGCCCCGGGCAGCCCCTCGACCAGTGTCGGGAGCCCAACCGCATCGAGCATCGCCCGCAGCGAGGACCCCACCGAATCATCGCACATCCCCAGCGAGACCGCGGCCGCACAGGCGCAGCACATGCCAAGCCCGACCGCCTCGCCGTGGAACAGGCCCGCTTCGTCACCCGCCCGTAGCCCATCGAGGGTCTCGATCGCGTGCCCGAAGGTATGCCCGAAGTTCAGCAGCATGCGTCCGCCCGTGCGGGCCTCGGGCGATTCCCGCTCGTCCCCCGCGACCACGCTCGCCTTGAGCGCCACATTGCGTTCGACCAGCTCATCGATCGCCTCGCGATCAAACGCCGAGATCGCCCCGAGCCGGTCCTGCATCCAGCCCAGCAGCTCCGCGTGCGTCTCGTCCTCATCGGGAACGCTCTGGCAGATCATCGCGTGCTTGACGCACTCGGCGAGCCCACACCGACGCTGACGCGCATCGAGCGAATCCAGCAACGCCGTGTCCGCCACCACCATCGTCGGCTGATGGAACGCCCCCACCATGTTCTTGTACAGTTCGCCGTCGACCAGCAGGTTCACGCCCGTCTTGCCACCCACAGACGCGTCCACCATCGACAGCAGCGTGCTGGGGCACTGCACCACCGCGATCCCGCGCTGGTAGCTCGCCGCAACATACCCCGCGATATCGCACACGACCCCGCCGCCAAGCGAGATCACCGCGTCCACGCGTGTCAGCCCGAACCGCACCGCCTCGATCAGCAAACGCTCGGCCGTCTCAACACGCTTCACCGCTTCGCTCGGTGTTAGATCGCACACCCGCGCCCCGAAGCCCGAATCACGCAGGCCCCGCACCAGCTCATCGACAAACCGCTGAGGCACGCCCGTGTCCCGGACCACCAGCACCCGCTCGGCCTTCTGGCCCAGCAGGCGACGGGCGAGCTCGGGCACCTCACCCAAAACACCACGCCCGATGCGCACCTCATACGCCCGACCGGGCAGATCGACATCGACCACCCGCGTGCTCACGCGTCGCTTCCCGTGTTGCCGCCGCCATGCGCCCGGCTCCGCTCGCTCGGGGGAACCTCCACACGCGTGCCCCCGGCCCACAACGACTCAAGGTCATAGTGCGCCCGCGCGTTGGGCTCAAACAGATGCACGACCACATCGACAAAGTCCGCGAGCAACCACAACGCCCGTTCGTCGGCCGAGATCGAGTACGCCTGCGTCCCCATCTCCTTGGCCAGATCGTCAACATCCTCAAGCGCACTGCGCATCTGACGAGCCGAGGTGCCCGAACCGATCACAATGAACCCCGTCACCGGGGAGATCCCCGAGACATCAATCACCACCACATCGGTGCACTTGTCGTCCTGCAGAGACTGGGCCGCGCTGATCGCGAACGCCCTGGCCGTCTCGGGCTCAAGAATCTTCGCGCCGCTCGAGGCAGTCGCCCCCAGGGTCTGCGGGGTTACCGATTCACGATTCGATTGATGATCTTCGTTGCTCATTGAGAGATCGTAGCCCGCTCACCCACGCGACCCCCGCTCAGCGTCGGGCTTGAGCGCCCGCAACGCGCCCCAGCCCAGCACCGGGTCCGGATCGATCGACTCAATATCACCCGAACCAAGCCCCGCCAGACGATGCTCGTACGCCCCCAGCCCGTCGGCATCGCTGCTGATCAGCAGCACGCACCCACCATCGCGGGTCACCCGCCACAACTCCGCGATCGCACGGCTCTTGCTCGGGTCATCGGGCGCATCCCGGAACAGATCAACCGCGATCGCGATATCGAACGCCCCATCAAGCTCGCCCGACAGCGTGTCCAACCAGCCCAGCTCGAACGCGAGATGATCAAACCGGTACCGCTGACGAGCATACCGGATCGACTCCCCGTCCCGATTGATCGCCACAACCCCACCCGAGGGCCCGACCTCCGACGCCAGCACCGCGCTCGAAGCACCCGTTCCACACCCCAGTTCCAGGATCCGCTGCCCCGGACGAACGATCCCACGCAGCGAATGCACAAACCGCACACGCGGATCATGCCCGAGGTCCGCGTACTGCCGCATGCGAGTAAAACGGATCTTGATCGCGTCCCGGTGGGCATACTGCGAGCCACGCAACGGCGAGCCCGGCAGCGGGAACCGCACCTCGTACTCCTTCACCCCAGACCCGGTCTCGCCCAACGCCCGACGAAGCGATGTGCCCGACAGCTCCCGATACACAACGCCCCCGACCTCAATACGCCGACGCGACAATCCCAGCGTTCGCATCAGCCGCTGCAAGCGACGAAACAGGCGCCCCCACGCACGCTCGGCCCCGCTGCTGCGGTGCGCCCGCTGACGCGCTCGTCGCCGACTCTCCCGCTCGCCCCAGGACAGCGGACGCCCGTCGCCCCCCTTGACCTCAAGCTCACGATCAGACGACATCACACACCCCTCGCCCGATCGCCGCTCCGCCCGGGACGAGCGAAGAGCCCCATCTGCTTCTGAGGCACCGATACCCCTCGCGATGCCGCGCCTTCCCCTCGCCCGCTGCCGACGATCTCAACCCACCCGGTCGGCTCGAACTGCGAAGACACCACGCACCGACGCGAACCATCTTCCACAAACCGACGATGGTGCCCCATCGCGATCGCCGGCTCGTTGCACTCCTGCGACAGGTGCAGCAGCACCAGGTTCCGCTTCGGCTCGATCCGCGACACCGCCATCGCGCTCTGCTCATTGCTCAGGTGCCCGGCACCACCCATGATCCGCCGCTGCAAAAACACGGGCCGACCCGAGTTTTCCTGCAACACCGGGCAGTAGTTCGACTCGATCGCCAGCGTATCCACACCACGCAGGTGATCGATCAACCCCGCGTTCACATGCCCCAGATCCGTCGCATACCCAAGCTCCCCCACCTTCCGATCCGGCAGCTCGATGCGGCAGCGAAACACCGCCACACCCAGATCGTCGTGCGCCAGCATCAGACTCCGCATCTCCACACCCGGGGCTGGTGAGAACACATCCTCAAACGGGTCCGTTCGGGCATACAGCAACCCCATCCGCCGCGCACGCCCCATGTGCATGCGGTGCACACGCAGCGTCGCACGCCACGCGCCCGTGACCGAACCCGGACGCAGCGCGTTGATCCATCCCTGATGACAATGATCCGAATCCAGGTGCGTGAAGACGATCTCATCGACCTCATCGGGTCGGATCCCACGCTGGTGCAGCATCAGCCGCGTCCGACTCGGGCTCAGCCCCGCGTCGATCAGGATCACCCGCCGAGCCGTCTCACGCGTCGCCGGCACGACCAGCACCGAGCAGTTCCCCTTCGAGCCCGAAGCCAGAACACACAACGCGCCCACGCAGCCAGCACCGAACACGGGTTGGTGTGCAGACGCGTCAGTCACGGCCCTGCGACCGCCTCCCGCCCACCGGGACGATGGGCCGCTTGGCCTCGCTGACAAAGTCCGCGATGTGCTTCACCGCAACCGAGTTCGCCCCCAACTCATTGAGCTGCGCCCGCATCTCGCTCAGAGGCGGGTTGTGACGGAGCACCTTCTTATACGCCTCACGCACCGCCTCGATCTCCTCGCTGGGCATCCCCGAACGACGCATCCCCACCATGTTCAGTCCCATCACCATATTGCGCCCGGCACTCAGGCAATACGGAGGAAGATCACCCGTCAGCACCGTGCCGCCACTGCACATCGCCTGCCGACCGACACGACAGAACTGATGCACCAGCACGCTCCCAGACATCGTCACGCGATCCTGCACCACCACATGACCCGCCAGCAGCGTCGCGTTCACGATCACCACATCGTCACCCACCGTCACATCATGACCCGCATGGCTCCCCACCATCATCATGGTGCGACTCCCGATGCGCGTGGGTTTCTCAACATTGCTCGCCGCGTGCACCGTCACATGCTCGCGAATGATCGAATCCTCGCCGATCACCACACCCGCCGTCGCAGACCCGGGCGTGAACTTGTAATCCTGCGGCTCAAACCCGATCGCCGCTCCGGGGTACACGATCGTGTTCTTCCCGATCGTCACCGGCCCCTGCATCGAGACATTCGACAACAGCCGCACGCCTTCGCCGAGCTTCACCGCCCCACGCACAACGCAGAACGGGCCGATCTCAACCCCCTCGCCGAGCTCAACCTGGTCATCAACAATCGCCTTCGGGTGCACTTTCGCCATGCTGCCAGTATAGGTCAGGCCGCCTGAAATCGCCCGCGCCATACATCAACGCCAGACACGCATAAACTCCCCTGTGCAACCCCTCACCCACATCCCGCTCCAGCGGATCAGCTACAGCGACGCCTATCAGCTGCAGCAGCATCACCACCAACAGATCCTCGACGCCCGAGACACCGACAATGCCCAGCTCGGACGCGTCCTCATGATCGAGCATGACCCCGTCATCACCGTCACCCGCCGCCCCGACGCACAGTCCCACATTCTGGCCTCCGAATCCCTCCTCAATGCCCAGGGCGTGGCACTCCACCAGACCGACCGCGGCGGCGATGTGACCTACCACGGCCCCGGCCAGCTCGTCGCCTACCCCATCGTCGACCTCCACGCGGCCAAACTCCGCATCCACGAGTACATCCGAACGCTCGAATCGGCCATCATCGACACACTGGCGCACTACGACATCACCGCCCACGCCGACCCCACCGCCACCGGCGTCTGGGTCCAACCCCAGCATTCCTTCCAATCCGAACAGCCCGCCAAAATCGCCGCCATCGGCGTCCGCGTCCGACGATGGATCACCCTCCACGGCCTGGCCATCAACCTCGACCCCAACATGGACCACTTCAACCTCATCGTGCCCTGTGGCCTCGCCGGACGCCCCGTTGTCTCCATCGCCCAGATCCTCGGCCAAGAGCACACACCCACAATGGATGAGCTGGTCCAAACACTCTTTCACAACCTTCAATCTCACCTTACCACCAAATCGCTGATGGCTGATGGCTGATGGCCGACCCCGCAACCTCCCCGCACCCAACCCGTTACCATACAAGCATCAACGCTGTTCTCGTCGCGAAGGATCTCCCATGCTTACCCCCCGCCTGATCATCAACGCCGCACTCGTCGGTGCAACGCTCTCTTCAACGACCCTGCTCGCATTCGGCCCAGAGACCGCCGACGACATCCGGCGTCAACGCGCCCAGCGCCAACTCGAAGAGAACCGGCGCGCACAGGAACGCGAGGCCGCCAAGCTCACCAAGGCCGACCTCCCACCCATCGACCAGGCCCTCGTCACCGAATACACCGAGATGCTCCAGACCATCGCCTCGCCAGAAATGGAAGGCCGAGCACCGGGCTCCAAGGGCATCGAGAAGGCGGCGACCTATATTCAGGATCACATCATCGAACTCGGGCTCGAGCCCGCATTTTCTGACGAGAACAACAACAGCACCTTCCGCCAGCCCCTCCAGATGGGCACCCACACCACCGCCACTTCCGTCAACCTCGTCTTTGCCGACAACACCTACACCTCTTTCGACGAAGTCTCCCCCCTCGCCTACTCAGGCAGCGACACCGTCACCGCACCCGTCGTCTTCGCCGGCTATGCCATCGTCTCAGGACCCAACAACTACCTCGGATTCGAAACCAACGAATCCGTTGAAGACAAGATCGTCCTTGTCCTCAACTACGAGCCCATGAACGACGACGGCACCTCGCAATGGCGCGGCAACGGCTGGTCCCACAACAGCCGGCTCACTTATAAAGTCACCGCCCTCGAACGACGCGGCGCCGCGGGCGTCATCATTGTCAACCCGCCCAACGCCGTTGATGATCGCGTTGATGTCCTCGAATCGGTCGAGTCCACCGCCCCGCCCAGCAACCGCGTCGGCGAACGCAGCGGACCCGAGTACGACATCCCCATCGTCCACACAACGCCCGAAGTCGCCAACACCATCCTCACCTACCTCGGCAGCGAGAACGACCTCGCCGCCCTCATCGAGCAGGCCAACGAGGCCGGCGTGGTCATGCCCCTGGGCAACACCGACGAACCTCAGGAGATCACCCTGGGCGTGCAACTCGAACGCACCCCCCGCATGACCTCCAACATCGGCGCCATCCTCCCAGGCAAAGGCGAACTCGCCGACGAGTTCGTCGTCATCGGCTCGCACTATGACCATGTCGGCTACGGCAAGTTCGGCACCAGACGACAGACAGATCGCGGCAAGCTCCACCCCGGCGCCGACGACAACGCGACGGGCACCGCCGCGAACATCCTCACCGCCCAGCTCCTCGCCCAACGCTACCAGCTCCTGAGCGACGACGACAGCGCGCGATCCATCCTCTTCCTCTGGTTCACCGCTGAAGAGTCCGGACTCAACGGCTCGAAGTACTATGTTGATCACCCCATCGCACCGCTCAAGCAACACCACATCATGCTCAACATGGACATGATCGGCACGCTCGACGACGGTCTGCTTGAAATCGGAGGCTTCAGCTCCGGCATGGGCTTCGAAGAACTCGCCACACCATCACTCGAAGCATCCAAAATCGTCTACTCCGAAGATGTTTCCGTCGGCTCAGGACGCTCCGACCACGCCTCCTTCGACAACGCCGGCGTCCCCGCACTCTTCTTCTTCACAGGCCTCCACGACCGCTACCACGCACCCGAAGACACGCCCGACACCGACCTCCTCGACATGGACGGCTGCGTCCGCATCGCCTCGCTCGTCTCCGACATGGCCTACGACGCGGCGACCAACCCCGCCGACATCATCCACCCCTCTGAGAAGGTCAAGCAGGCAGACGATGATGGCCCCAAGGTCCGCGTCGGCATCGTCCCCTCCAACTCTGGCAAGGGCGGCATGCGCATCGAACGCGTCTTCGAGGACACCTCCGCTTCCGAGGCCGGGCTCCGCGTGGGCGACCGCATCACCAAATGGAACGGCACCGATATCGAGAGCGTCGAAGCGTGGACCCCCATCATCGCCAAGCACCAGCCCGGCGACAAGGTCACTCTCGAAGTCCAACGCGGCGACGAAACCCTCGAACTCGAGATGACCCTCCGCCCCATCGAGTGATCCCCCCCTACCATCCCCTATGGCCCAATCCAAACCCAAAACCGAACTCGAAACCGTCGAGCCCATCGGCGCACGCGTCCTCATCCGCAAGGACGAGGACAAGAAACAGACCTCCAAGGGGATCCACCTCCCAGACAAGATCGAGATCCCCACGATCACCGGGCGTGTCGTCGCCATCTCCGCGCAGGTCGAATCCGACCCCGACTACCCCATACGCAACTACGACCGCATCCTCTTCAATCCCAAGCACGCCATCCCCGTCGATTTCGAGGGCGACAACCGCCTCTTCGTCATCCCCGTCGAAGACATCGTCGCCGTCTTCCGCAAAGACGCATAACACTTGCCTCCCACGCGCTTGCGGGGGAGGTGTCGAGCGCAGCGAGACGGAGGGGGCCTCCCCCAGATCCCATCCCATTCACCCCAACCCACAATCCCGAGCCAGCAGATGTCCGAATTCCCACCCTGCCCAACCTGCGAATCCCCAGACACCTACCACGACGGCACCCTCTTCGTCTGCCCCGCGTGCGCCCATGAGTGGACCGAGGCCGACGCCCAAGCCGCGGCCGAGGCATCCATCGTCCGCGATTCCAACGGCAACCCCCTCGCCGACGGCGACACCGTCACCGTCATCAAGGACCTCAAGGTCAAGGGCTCATCCCTCGTCGTCAAAGGCGGCACCAAGGTCAAAAACATCCGCCTCGTCGACGGCGACCACGACATCGACTGCACCATCC
The DNA here is from genome assembly GCA_043100965.1 of Phycisphaerales bacterium JB052. Classification (GTDB taxonomy): domain Bacteria; phylum Planctomycetota; class Phycisphaerae; order Phycisphaerales; family UBA1924; genus UBA1924. Next base: position 349,001 of record JBICHR010000011.1, read on the forward strand.
CCGGGATCGGATCGATGGGCCTCAAGTCTGAGTTCGTGAAGAAGGCGTGAACCCACCCGCATTCCATCTCAGGGTGCCATGCAGGTGACAAAATCTCGCGCATGTTCTTCATTGTTGTATACTGATTCTGCATGCGCAAGCTATTCCGAAAACACAGGAAGCTCAAGATCACGATCCTCATCGTGCTCACGCTCTTCTCCATCTACCTCGCCCACATCACGCTCATCCACTACAGCAACTCAAGGCACGACCGCATCTGGGACGAAATCGTTGATCACGCGATCGCAAACGGAATCGCATACAAACCTACACGCGATCCGAGTATCGATCGCGTGCATTTCTACGACGACTCAAGTACCTACCGCAGCAGATCGGGGTTGACGAGAAAGTATCAGGGCTATCTAGACTCTTCCGGCGAAGTCATCCTACCAGCAATCTACAAATGGGCTGACAAGGAGTTCTGCGAAGGGCTCGCATATGTCGTGATGCCCGATGGCAACGGCGCATTCATCCACCCCGACGGCTCGGTTGCCTTCAAAGCCAACTATGACCATGTCAGCCCATTCGTAAACGGCATGGCTCAAGTCCGCAACGAACTCCCCTCAAACCTCATTACGCCCCAAATCCGAACCGGCTACATCAATCACGAAGGTATGCTGGTCATCCCGATTGAGAACAAGAACTCGAACGGCTCAGATTTCACCGGTGACTATGTGCTCATCGCCAAACGCACGATCTACTCACCAATCTACGACACCCTCATGGACGGCATCGATGTGTCCCTAGGCTTCCATTGGTTCTTCCCGAACAAACTCTACTTTTACGACAAACAAGGCAAGAGAGTCAGCCCTGCCAAAGTCCGCCGCTCATTCAAATAGCGATGTACCATGCATAAACAGAGTCTCCTGCATCCTCTTCTCTGCGCCCTCCGCGCTCTCTGCCACCTCCGTGTACCCCTCTTCATCTTCACAGATGGCTGATGGCCAGTGGCTGATGGCTACTACCCCGCTACCCTTCCCCCATGCCCGCCCTCGACCCCACCACCCTCGCCCTCGCTGATCTCCCCGAGCACCTCCCGCTCCCGCGTTGGTCGCGCCAACCCGGGCAGGCGCCGATCGATATCACACTCCGCCCACCCGGGTCCAAGTCCATCACCAACCGGGCCCTGCTCCTCGCAGCCCTCGCGCCGGGCACCTCGACGCTCCATCACCCCCTGACCGAAGCCGACGACGCCCAGCGGATGCTCGCCGCCATCGCCCAACTCGGCGCATTAGTCGACGACTCCGACCCCAACACCCTCAAGATCGCCGGCGTCGGCGGCAAGTGGAAGATCAACCCCAACGACTCCACCCTCGATCTCAACAACGCGGGCACCGCGACCCGGTTCCTCACCGCGTCCGCGCTCCTCGCGGATGCCCCCCTCACGATCACCGGCAACGCCCGGATGCAACAGCGCCCCATCGCCGAACTCGCATCCCTCCTCGAACAACTCGGGTGCACCATCACCTACCAAGGCACCCACGGGTGCCCCCCACTCACGATCACACCCTCTTCGTGCCTCCCCCGTCCTGACGGGGGAGGTGCCGACGAAGTCGGCGGAGGGGGTCTCCCAACCTCCACTCTCCCCATCGCCCCCACCCAATCCTCCCAGTTCGTCAGCGCCCTCATGCTCACCGCCGTCTTCCTCCCCGATGGCCTCACCCTCACCTTCCCCGACGGCATCACCTCTCAGTCCTATGTCCAGATGACCCTCGACCTGCTCGATCACCTGGGCGTGCAGACCCGATCCGCGCAGGATCTCTCCGTCATCCAGGTCCTCCCCGGGCTCAGCGGGTTCACCCTCGACATCGAACCCGACGCATCAGGCGCGACCTACTGGTGGGCTGCAGGCGCCCTGCTCCCCAGCGCCACCGTGCGCGTGGAGGGGTTCAGCAACACCACCGACTCGCTCCAGGGCGACGCGAACTTCCCCACCCTGCTCGAGCAGATGGGATGCCCCCTCATCGCACGAGACAACACCCTCGCGGTCAAGGGCACCAACGACCTGCGCCCCATCATGTGCGACATGCGCGACATGCCCGACGCCGTGATGTCCCTCGCAGCCGTCGCGTGCTTCGCGCCCGGGACGACGATCGTCAAGGGCGTCAAGACCCTCCGCGTCAAGGAGTGCGACCGCATTGAGGCGATGAAGACCGAACTGGGAAAGCTCGGCGTCACCATCACCGACAATCTCAACGGCGACGAGGATGCCCTCTCCATCACGCCACCTAAGGGTGGCATTGATTGCTCCGACACCGCCCCGCCAGTCGCGTTCGATACCTACGACGACCACCGCATGGCCATGTCCCTGTCCCTGCTCGCCCTGCGCCGCCCCAACATCACGATCAACGACCCCAAGTGCGTCGCCAAGACCTACCCCAACTACTTCCAGCACTTCGCGAAGTTGTACCGCTAACACACGACTCATCTTGTGCCTCCCCCGCTCCCGGCGGGGGAGGTGCCGAGTCTTCGAGGCGGAGGGGGTCTTGATATGCGTGTGTCTCTCAGAAGACCCCCTCCGTCACGCTGCGCGTGACACCTCCCCCGCCAGGTGCGGTGGAGGCACGAAGTGTTGGGTGCCCTGCTTTGATCCGACGAAGTCGGACAAAGCAGGAACGAGAGCCCCCCGAGAACCTGCTTTGCCCTTCGGGTCAAAGCAGGGCACCCGCAACTCACATCTCTGTGCTTCTGCCCCGCCAGGTGCGGGGGAGGCACGAACAGTTGGATGCCCTCATCTCTGCGCCTCTGCGTGACCTTCGCGCCCTCTGCGTTCAGTCTTCACCGCGCTGGCTCACACCCCCACAATCCGTTACCCTCATCCCATGCCCGAATCCAATACCGAGCCCAAGCCCAAATCATCCTTCATCGCCCGCTTCCTCAGCTTTGTCGAGTGGCTCGGCAACCTGCTCCCCCACCCTGTCACCCTCTTCGCGCTCTTCGCGTTGGGCATCATCATCATCAGCGCCATCACCAGCGCGATGGGCGTCAGTGTCGATGATCCACGCCCGGGCAATGAGGGTGTCGTCATCACGACCAAGTCCCTCCTTGCACCCGAGGGGATCCGCTGGCTGTTCCAGAACATCGTCCCCAACTTCTCCGGGTTTGCGCCGCTGGGCACCGTCCTGGTCGCGTTGCTGGGCGTTGGCGTGGCCGAACGCTCGGGGCTCCTGACCGCGATCATCCGGGGCGCGATCCTGTGGGCACCTCCTCAGTTCGTGACGCTCGTCGTCGTCTTCGCAGCCGTCGTGTCCAATACCGCCTCCGAGATGGGCTATGTCGTCATCATCCCACTGGCCATGGCCATCTTCCACGCGCTGGGGCGTCACCCCCTCGCGGGGATGGCCGCCGCGTTCGCGGGTGTATCGGGCGGGTACTCGGCCAACATCCTCATCGGCACCGTTGATCCACTCCTGGCCGGCATCACCGAAGAAGCCGCCCAGCTCATCGACCCCGCATACGAAGTCTCCCCCGTCGCCAACTACTACTTCATGGCGGCGTCCACCTTCCTCGTCACGCTCGTCTGCTGGTTCATCACCGCGCGGATCATCGAACCGCGATTGGGCAAGTACGACCAGTCCGAAGCCGACGAATCGCTCGAGCCCGCCAAGGAGATGACCCCGCTCACCAAGCAGGAGAAGAAGGGCATCCTCTACGCCATCTCCTCGGCCATCATCCTGCTCCTCATGCTCGCATGGATCGCGGGCCCCGAGGGCCGGTTCTTCGATCCCTGGCTCTCGTGGGCCCACCAACTCCCGGGCTGGGGCATCATGCAGAACCCCGACATGACGCCAGCCGACGGCCCCAACCTCTACCGCCCGCTCCTGCGCTCCGTCGTCTCGTTCATCTTCATCATCTTCGTGATCCCCGGCTTTATCTACGGCAAGGTCGTCGGCACGATGAAGAACGACAAGGACATCATCCACTCGATGGATATGGCCATGCGTTCCATGGGCCTTTACATCGTCCTCGTGTTCTTCGCCGCCCAGTTCGTCGCGTTTTTCAAATACTCGGGGCTCGGTGAAGTCCTCGCCGTCGTTGGCGCGGATGCGCTCGTCGCGATGAACCTCGACAACCCGATCGTCTTCATCCCCTTCATCTTCATGTGCTGCTTCGTGAACCTGATGCTCGGCTCCGCGAGCGCCCAGTGGGCCGCCACCGCGCCGATCTTTGTCCCGATGCTCATGACGATCGGGTACTCCCCCGAGGTCATCCAAGCTGCCTACCGCATCGGCGATTCCACCACCAACACCGTCACCCCGATGATGTCGTACTTCGGATTGATCCTCGCGATCACGGCGCGGTACAAGAAGGACATCGGGATCGGCACCATGATCTCCACGATGCTCCCCTACTGCATCGCGATGATCGTCTGCTGGATCGCGTTCTTCTACCTCTGGGTCTTCGCCCTGGGGCTCCCCGTTGGTCCGGGATCGCCGACGACCTACACACTTCCCACATAAGGACACACGCATGGAACCACAACCCGCACACCCAATGCACGCCTGGCTCAAGCAACTCGTCGGCGAATGGACCATCACCGGCACCTGCACCATGCCCGATGGCTCGACCGGCGAATCGAACGCCACCGAATCCGCACGCATGGTCGGCGACTACTTCCTCCACGCCGTCCTCAAGGGACATGTCCCCGGCGCAGACGACCCTGTGGAGTGCGTCCTCATCATCGGGTTCGATCCCGACGCAGACCAGTTCGTCGGCACCTGGATCGGATCGCCCATGCCCAACCTCGTCAACTACACGGGCACCCTCTCGGATGACAACACCACACTCACCCTCTCCTGCGATGCCCCGGACCTCGAGGACCAGAACAAGACCAGCGCCTACCGCGATGTCATCATCATCACCTCAGAAAACACACGCGAGTTCCACTCCGAGATCCGACTCGAAGACGGCTCATGGAACCGCTTCATGTCCTCGCACTACACCCGCGCATAAACCCACCACAACAGCCACCGATGGCTGATGGCTATGCTCCCCCGCTCATCTCATCAATAAACGCGTTCGCCTCATCGATCGACGCCTCCATGTCCGCGATCAGCGTTGCGATCTCTCCCTCAAGCTCGCCCAGCGTTGAATCCAGGCTCGCGATCGCACGGGCGTTGAGGTTGTGCTTGAGAAACAGCACCTGATCGTTGAACGCATCGAGCACCGGGCCCATCTTGCCCTCGGCCTTGCGCATCGAGTACAGCACATCGCCGAACCGCTGGCGCGTCTGCTCCAGCTGCCGGGCGGACGCGTTTCGCAGCGACTCGGTCGCGTACTCGTCCAGTTCGTCCTCCCACTCGTTGAACAGGGCGTTGGCTACTCGGTCGACGGATTTGATCTTGTCGCTCACCCGCTCGGCCCGGCTCTTTGCTCGTTCGAGCTGGCTGTTGAGCCGCTTGTACGCCGACTCCAGTTCGCCCCCGTCGTAGCCCGAGAGCGACTTGAGCTCATCGAGCGTGCTGGCGAACTGCTCCTTGGCCGACTCCTGGGCATCGCGCGTCTCATCGACCCGATCGACCAGCTGCTCCCGTTTGGGCGTCCCCAGCTTCTCTCGGATCGCGATCCCCGTCGAGGCGCAGCCGATCGTCGGCAGGCCCAACCCGACCAGAACCATGAACAACACCATCGTCCTCACACCGCTTCGTGTTCGCATCGCATGCCTCCTGAAAACCACCACTCTAATCCCAAACCACCCGAAGCCGCAAGTCGGACCGCTACCCTCAGCACCGCAACACCTGCAACGACGCGAGAATCCCCTCCGCTTGACCAACCGGCAGCACATCGGCCTGACGCACCACCGCCACCAGCGCTTCGAGCCGGTCAGCATCCATCCCCACATACAGCTGGCCGCCCAGACCAGCCAGGCCATCGTCAAAGATCGCTCGACCATCGAAGAACTCGTCATACAAGGCCCCGAACGATTCACGCCAGCAGGCAAGCAGGCGACGCCGCAGCGATGCGGGCACAAAGCGTTCCGCACGCCGGGAGCGGTCCGGCTCTCCCGCCGCCAGCATGGCATCGCACAGGCGACGCGTGCGGGCGCGGACCTCCGCCTCGGGTATGCCTCGCAAGGCCCGGGCAACGCGCAGCACCACCGCGAACTGGTCCGCATCGAGCGAAACATTCGACCGATCATCGGGCCACTTGGAACCATCCAGATCATCGATCCCCAGCAGGTGCATGAAGTCTGTGACCGCCTGCCCACCCACCAGCGCGTCCGGCGCATACTGCCGAACAGTGACCGACGCACGCCCGAACTGGTCCACGAATCCCATCAGCGCCCCGGTGTAGGCGAAGCGCCCAACATGTTCGCGTCCAAACCCACGCACCGCGCGAAACAGATCATCCGCACCGACCAGCCCGTAACGCACCATCGTCATAAAAAACGAAATCAACGCCACATCCGGCTGACGCACATACGCGATCACCCGCACCTCATGGCCCTGGAACATCTTCGCAAAGATCTTGGGCGCAAAGAGATGCAGACTCTCATGCGAGAAGATCACCGCGTCCTGATCGCACGCGTCGATCTCAGCACGAACCGCGTCGGACGAACGCTCCACCCGCGAAGCGTCCCCCGAGATCAGATCCCAGTACAGGTCCGCATGCTGCGGCAGCTCGCCCATCAGCGGGTAGTGCACCCCTCGATCGTTCAGCCATCCCTGGTTGCGAGCGCAGAACACCTGGATCGCGCTGGTGCCCGTCTTTTCCCAACCGATATGCAGATACACACGCTTGCCCATCACACTTCCCTGCGTCCGCCTGTCAACGCTCGTTCACACCGCGCCACGGCGCAATCCAACGGGAACGCATCATATCAGTTCGACCGGGTATAGAATCCCGGATCGTGCACGAGCAAACAGACCACAGCCAGTCCCAGCCCGCCCAGAAGAACATCATCCTGCACATCGGGTGGGAGAAGACGGGCACGAGCGCGATTCAAAGCTTCTGTGGGCGCAACGCCGACTGGCTTGCCAAGCACGGCATTCACTACCCCCTCCTCTACGACACCCCGCAGCACATCTTCATGCACACCGGGCTGGCCAAGACCAACCCCAAGCGTGTTCGTGACCTGATCCCACGCGTCCGGGCCATCGTCGACGAGTCGCCCTGCCAGACCGTGCTCTTCTCGCACGAGTCCCTGCACCTCGACGACCCCGCGGCCATACGCGAGATGCTCGATGGCTACAACACCCGCATCATCGCCTATGTCCGCAACCCCGCCGACGCCGTGATCTCGCACTTCACCACGCTGCTCCGCTTCGGCTCGCTCCCCGCCCAGAATCTCCCCAAGGCGATCCGGTTCTATAAGCGCAACCTGCTCGCCTGCTTCGACTACTACTGGGCCCTGGAGAACTTTGCCGCCAGTTTCGGACGCGAGAACCTGACCGTGCGTCACTACCACCCCGACGCGCTCATCGGCGGGCAGAGCATCACCGACTTCCTGCACCAGATCGGGCTCCAGGATGCCAAAGGGTCGTCATGGCCCCAAGGGCGGGCCAACCTCTCGATCGACGCCGACATGCTCCGCATGGTCTCACGCATCGCCCGTGCCACACCGGGGCTCAAACCACCAGAGCGCAAGCAGCTGGCACGCTCGCTGTTCGATCTGCTGATCAAGAAGCTCGGCGCTGAACCCACGCGCCCCGTGCAGAAGTTCGTATCACCCTCACTGCGTCAAAAGCTCTACCGCTACTACGAGCCGAACCTGCGGCCGCTCTACGACCGCTATTTCGATTCAGAGGCCATCTTCACCTCGCCGGCTCAGGAACAGGGCACAGAGGAAGACCTCAAGCTCGCCAGGAAGCACACGCAGGCAATCGCGCGAACGATCCAGCGGGCCAAGCTCGTCCCGCCGCGCATTGTCAAGCACGCCCTCAACCGCGACCCGTACACGGATTCAGGCGATGCTTCTGGCGATGGTGTGGATCAGGAACACGCGGCACCCGTTACGACAACGGGTACCCCAGCTTGACGATCTCCTCGCCGACGCGTTGCTCGATCATGTTCAACGCCGCATCCGAGAGCCCGGTCCGCCACTGCTCCGGTGCCCCGCTGTGCACATGCGTCTGGTTCTTCCCCAGCGCCTTGCCCTTCTCGCCGAAGAGTGATTTGCGCCAGTACGCGCGCAGCCCGCGCACGACTTCCAGGCCCTCCAGCCCGAGCCATGACAGCAGCTCGTGGAACATCGTCATGTCGCGATCCAGAATCAGTTCCTCGTACCGCACATTGCGGAACACGCCCTGATCGTCGAAGTTGGCCATCTTCCGGATCGAGTTGCCCATCGCGGTATCGAGCTCGAACTTGAGCTGATCCTCGTACGAGCTGTACGAGGCGAGCTTCTCGGCGAAGGTCATCCCGTCCCAACGCTTGTCGGGCTTATGGAGCCATACCTCGTCCGACTTCAGGTGGTACCGGACCCCCGACGCCAGCATGTCGCGTGGGTCGCGGATCATGTGCAACCCCTTGGCACCCCGCTCATCCCGGCACGCGCTCAGGTCGGGGAACGCGCTGTGGTAATCAAAGAACACGCCCGGGCGATCGTCTCGCTTCTCGACTTTGCGGCGATGCCCCTCGAAGAACTTCTGCTTATCGGGGTTGATCTTCCATGACTGATCGAGCTTGTTGAGGTGGACGAAAGACAGCCCGTTGTCGTGCGCAAGCAGACGAAAAGTGGATACCATCCACACCGTCCCCGCCTTGTGATGGGTCCCAACAAAAATATGCTCGCGTTTCATGCACCGAGTATAGCTCAGGACCACAACCAATGAGAACCACCGCGACCAACCGCCGCAGCTGATACACTCATCTGGACAAACGCCAGGAACCACCATGACCAGTCACCCCGATTTCATCTGCATCGGTGCTCAGAAAGCCGCGACATCGTGGCTCTATAACGCCTTGCGCTGGACCCCCGGCGTCTTTCTCCCTGTGCTCAAGGAGCTCCACTACTTCTCGCAGGTCCACTGCGAGGATGCCGCGCGATACGCACCCAAACAACGACGACGACGCATCGACCAGTTCCGCGAGTTCCACCTTGGCAAGATCCACAAGAACAAGTACCAGAAGATGGTCCTGCGCCAGCTCGATCACATCGACACCGAGACGGTTGACGATGACTGGTACCGCGGCATCTTCGACTTCGCCAACCCCGACGACATCTGCGGCGAGATCTGCCCCTCGTACATGACCATGAACATGCGGGGCATCAGGCACCTCATGCGCATGAACCCGCTCGTCCGCATCATCGTCATCGTCCGTGACCCCATCGATCGGGCGTGGTCGCACATCCGCATGCTCGCCAGGTCGGAGCACCTCGACATCAATATCAACGCCATCACCGCCGGCAAGTCGCCGCTGACCCCCTACCTGCAGTACACCGACTACGCGACGGCCATCCCGCGCTGGGAACGCATGGCCGTGCCCGGGCGACTCAAGATCATCAGCTACGACCAGGTCGCCAATGACCCGTACGCGGTCTTCGATGAGGTGACCGAGTACATCGGTCTCAAAGGCGCCGAGGCGCGCGACGACCTGACCGGGAGCGTGTTCAAGGGCAACCAGGTCAAGCTCCCCGACGCACTCCGCCTGCAGCTGCTCGAGAAGCTCGCCCCGCAGTACGAATACCTCGAGACCATCTTCCCGGATCTGGTCCCGACCTGGCTTGAGCGGCACCACGCGACCAGCTGACCGGGGCACAGATTGAAGGCCCACGCCCTCGATCCCCGACAACCCCACATGAATCAGACCATCTGGATCCCGGACCAGTACACCTCCCAGTTCGGCCTGCTCGGGGCCATGGCCCGCGAGCTGCGTGAAGCGTTCGTGGCGGTTGGGCACGATGCGCGCATTGTCCCGATCGAGGACATGCCGGGCATCGAGTCGGGGGTGCTGTTGTTTATGAATACCCCCACCACGATCGACATGCTGCCCAGGGCCTTGTTTGAGCCGGGGGGACGGGTTCGGGCGATCCAGTACATGGTGGACCACCCGTTCGCGTTGCCCGATGAGATCATTGATCGGTGGTCGCAGCGGGCGGGGCTGGGGAACTATCGGTTGTGTATGCCGTGTGCGGACGATGCGCACCTGCTGCGGGCCCGGTTTCCTGGGCTGGTGCACCGGTGGGTGCCGCATGGGCTGCCGCGTGGGTCGCTGCGCTCGTTGGAGTCGATCACCGCCCATGGGCACGCCCAGCGGGCGTTTGATGTGGTGGTGACCGGGTCGGTGCGGACGCAGGAGTCGATCGATCAGCAGCTGAGCGCGTTGCCTGCTCAGCTGGCGGGGATGGCGCGGGAGATGGTGTACCTGATGGTGGCCGAGCCGCACCTTGGGTATGTGGCGGCGGCGGACCTGGTCATGGGGTCGGCGGGGGTGATCACCGGGGATTGGAAGACGCTCAAGCTGCTGTGGGCGTTGGTGATCTCGATGGTCAATCGGGCGCGGCGTCTGTCGACCGTGCGGGCCTTGCAGGGGCTGAAGGTCGGGGTGTTCGGTTCGTCGGCGTGGAAGCCCGAGTGCGTGGGAACGATCGAATACGCCGGCGAGATCGAGTATGCCCGCAATGCCGAGGCGTTCGGGCACGGGCGGGTCGCGTTGGCCTGGGGGCCGTCGCAGTTTGTGCATTCGTATTCGGAACGGATCATGCAGGCGATGGCGAGCGGTGCGTGTGTCGTGGCCGACGATCGGCTGTTGGTGCGTCGTGACTTCAAGGACTGCTGCACGCTGTTCGATTGGTCGAAGCCGGAGTTTGCTCGGCAGGCGGTGGATCGGGCGTTGGGCGATGCGCCGGGGTCGGTTGAGATGGCTCGTCGTGGGCGGGCGTTGGTCGAGTCGCGGTGCTTGTGGGAGCACCGGGTGGGGGTGATGATGTCGGTGTGAGGGGGCAATGGGATTGCGGCCATCGGGGATCCGCATGGCGAAGGCGAGGTGTGCTGTGCCTCCCCCGCACCTGGCGGGGGAGGTGGGCTCGGCGCAGCCGAGGTCGGAGGGGGTTCGAACAACCAAACGCGCTCAGACTGCCACCCCCCTCCGTCACGCTGCGCGTGACACCTCCCCCCGGGGCGGGGGGAGGCACGGGGAGAGTACACGCTCGTCGCATATCCACTGGAGGAGGCAGGGCGCGTTGGGAAGGAAGGGAGTCTCCCCACACCCATGGGGAGACTCCCTTCCTTCTCTTCTGTGTTGTTTGTTTGAATTGTTGATTATTGATTGGTTGAAATTTGCCTCCCCCCGCCCCGGGGGGAGGTGGGCTCGGCGCAGCCGAGGTCGGAGGGGGGGGTCGAACAACCAAACGCGCTCGGACTGCCATTCCCCCCTCCGTCACGCTGCGCGTGACACCTCCCCCCGGGGCGGGGGGAGGCGGGGTGTGCTGTGCCTCCCCCCGCCCGGGTGGAAGGCACCCGCTCGGTGACTCTGGGGGCGCGGGTGTCTTGGTGCATCTGGGATGAAGGCACCCAGGGGGGGCCCCTCAGCGCGGGGGGATGTTCCTTCCCCCACGATGCAAGCGACCCAGCCCCCCGGGGTCACCCGCAGCGATCCTTCCTTGAGCGCGCATCGCACGGTTTGTGCGCACAAATCGGTCGCGGCGCGCGCGCTGTCTGATTTTTTTGAAGATTTTTTTATCTCTCTTCCACGCCTTCATTTAGCGCGCGATGGGACCCGTCGGAGTGACCGGATTTGTGCGCACAAATCGGGTCGCGCCCTGTGTATATAGAGCGTGTGTGTTCTTTGGGATGACACACACATACAGACACCTGTCAGGAGATTGATCATGGAAGAGGTACACAACACACAGAACAACAACACAAACAGCAACCACTCAAACAACAACACAAAAAACAACAACTCAAACAACATCACACCACGACTGCGGTTCGTGGGAGGCGGGTGGTACCCGGTCGGGTATCTCACCCTCATGACGGGTGATCCTGGTGTCGGCAAGTCGTACCTCTCGCACGAGCTGGCCGCGCGATGCTCGAGGTTGGATGAGCCTGTCCTCATCATCTCTCTGGAAGATGGCATCAACGATACGATCGTGCCTCGCATGGCGAAGATGGGTGCGGCCTTCGAACGCGTCCACATCACCAACACACTGATTGAGCTCGATCGGGATCTCCATCAGCTCGAGCAGGCGATCAGGGCGAAGAACATCTCGCTCGTCATCATCGATCCGATCAGCGCCTGTATGGGCTCGTACAAGTCGGAATCCAACGCTGATGTCCGGACGATGCTCACGCGTCTCTCGCTGCTCGCACAGGCGTGTGACGCCGCGATCGTGTGCATCACCCATCTGTCCAAGAGAGATGAATGGGAGGCCCGTCAGGGCCTGCGGGCGTTGGGTGCCCCGGCATTTACCAGCACCGTCCCTGTGGTGATCGCCGTGACAGAAGAAGACGACGGCCGTCGCCGAATCACGATGCTCAAGAACACCCTGCGTTCGCTGCTGCCCGAAGAGACCTTCCGGATCACCCACGACCGGGGGATCGTGTTCGACCCGCTGGCAGCCGAGGAAGACGACACCTGGGACGCTCCCAAGCCGCTCCCGCGTATGCGTCCGGTCCTCAAACTGCAGGCGTCACAGAAAGCAGACGCGGCGATCGCGCTCCTGAGACACCTGCTCCGCTCGGGCCCGGTGCCCACGCAGGAAATCATCGCCATGGGCAAGTCCAAGGGGCTGAGCAAGAACACCCTGATCCGGGCCAAAGAAACGCTCATGATCAGATCGATCAAGCGGGGCAAACGCTGGTACTGGATCGGATCGCAGCATGAGCAAGGAAGGAAGGCCCCCACCGGGTGACCCCCGGGGGCTGGGTCTCTTGCGACTCCGTTCCCCCCCCACTCTGCGCCTCCCCCGCCCCCGTGGGGGAGGTGGATTCGACGCGGGCGAAGACGCGGCACCTTCCCCGCCCTGATGGGCAAGGGACAAAACGAAGCGACCCCCGGGGTGCCCCTGGGGGGCTGGGTGTCTTGGTCTGCGGCTCAGGCGTTCAAGAGACCCAGCCCCCGAGGGTCACACACCGGGATGGTTTGTTGGAGGACGGGTGCACGGCATCGACCCACATCGCGCGGGCGGACATGTGCCGCACACCCACGCCGACAAGGTACCCAGCCCCTGGGGGTCGAGCGTGGATGGGTTTGTTGGATGGGGGATGGGGAGAGCGGGGAGGAGGGTGCCGGACGGACGGAACCTGCTTCGGCTGTGCGGAAGGAGGGCACGGGGGAGGAGAAGGAGGGCGCCCAGCAGAAGAATCTATGAGCAACCTTGGGCAAATCCATTTACAAATATGCTTATATCGAAAAAATCAAAGTCACCGTCACCATCAAGATCTGCTATTTGATCTTGCTCGACAAATTTATCAACAAATATAGATATGTCGAAAAAATCGAGACTGGCACTACAGTCAAAGTCTGAAACACACGGCTTGCCCGTAGGTATAAATATGACAGTACCCGATTGATTCATCACCAGTGTGCGAAACGGCGTCTGATTTGGAAGAACAACGGATACGGCTTGGAGAAGCTGTGAACCAGAAAACTCAATGGGCTCGCCCACTACAGACTCGATGCGAACCCCTTCAACAGCGAAGCAGCTGCCCTCAATCTCTAGAACAGCAGAATCAATGCAAATTTCTTTACCCAAATAAATTTCGTCCCACACACCACCAAATATTTGTACCAAATCAAAACCATCAATCCAACTCATTTGGCGAATTGAACCGCCACGGACAATACAACGGGCTTGATCTTGCCCGAACAAAATGTATAACGAAGAAACAGTTCCGCCGAATATTTCAAACACAGATTCGCCTGCAAAATATGCACCTTGATCTGGGTAGAAGGTTCCAGAATAAACCTCAAGTCTCGAAGCGTCATAAGCGCTGAAATCTTCTAAGAAAGTACCGCCAGTGATCTTCATCGAGCTAGTCCCTCGAAGTACTGTGTCACGATCCATCATGCCCGACTGCAGCCGAATTTGAGTGTCAACAAACTCCGTATCTCCTGGCTCTGCGCCCAATCGCCCATTCACAACAAAGACCCCCGACCTGTATGTACTTCGGTCTGGAGGAAAAAAACTACCCAGCACATTTATCGTCGCATCGTTCAGGTCAATATCTAGAAACGAATCTGACAACTGATTCAGCATATCAATATTTACCACAGCAGCATGATTATTATCAAAGTCTTGCTGAGAAGGGAACTTGTCCGGCGGAATCGTGTACACCATTTGCGCGACAGAGATGGAAGAAAACACCGAAAATAAAACCAATGTCGCAATATCCCTGCTTTTCATAAACAGAACCCACTTCCCTTATCCCATTATCAATCGATTGCCCCCGACCAATCATGGGGCACATCGTAATCTACACGAAATCATGTGTTACTGCAATTAAAATTGTGCCGCGATTGGCCTCTAAAAGCAATAGAGAACCCCAACACACGACCAGCAGTTGTTCTCCGTGGACCCTGCATCAAAGCTCGGGGTGTTGCGGACCGGCCATTTCAGGCAGGGGGCATGGCTGCGCCACGGTCTCCTTCGTTCCTCCAGACAAAGGAGGGCAAGAAGATGAAGAGTAAGAGCACCCGGCGTTCAAGGCACCCTGCCTCCGGGGGTCGAGTGCGGATGGGTTTGAGGGCAGGAGGGATTGGAAAAAAGGGAGTCGATGGCAGCATCAGCTGTGAGATCCGACTCAGATCTGTGCATGTCATCAGTATATGAAAAAAGGGACGCATGTGCGTCCCTTCGAGGTTGGTTGGGTTGTTCGCTTTGGGCTTAGCCCATATGGCTAACCACATCATCCCCAAACTCCGAACACTTCCGGAGGGTCGCCCCCTCCATCTGCCGCTCGAAGTCGTAAGTGACTGTCTTGGCACCGATTGCGCCGTTCATGCCCTTGATGATCAGGTCGGCGGCTTCGGTCCAGCCCATAAACCTGAGCATCATCTCGCCTGAGAGGATCACCGACCCGGGGTTGACCTTGTCCTGGTCGGCGTATTTGGGGGCGGTGCCGTGGGTGGCTTCGAAGATCGCGTGACCAGTGTCGTAGTTGATGTTGGCGCCCGGAGCGATGCCGATGCCGCCGACGCAGGCGGCGAGGGCGTCGGAGATGTAGTCGCCGTTGAGGTTCATGGTGGCGACGACGCTGTACTCGGCGGGTCGGGTGAGGATCTGCTGGAGGAAGGCGTCGGCGATGACATCCTTGATGATGATCTGCTTGCCGGTGTTGGGGTTGGTGAAGTGGTGCCAGGGGCCGCCGTCGAGGGGGGTGGCGCCGAAGTGCTCGCGAGCGACCTCGTAGCCCCATTCCATGAAGGCACCCTCGGTGAACTTCATGATGTTGCCCTTGTGGACCAGGGTGACCGAGGACTCGTCGTTGTCGATGGCGTACTGGATGGCCGCCTTGACGAGGCGTGCGGTGCCCTTCTTGGAGACGGGCTTGATCCCGAACCCGGTGGTCTTGGGGAAGCGGATCTTTTCGTAGCGCTCGGGGAAGGTGTCACGCAGGAGGTGGCGGAACTTGCGGCAGTCGGTGGTGCCCTCTTCGAACTCGATGCCCGCGTAGATGTCTTCGCTGTTCTCGCGGAAGATCGTCATGTTGGTCAGCTCGGGCGCCTTGACCGGTGAGGGGACGCCGTCGAAGTAGCGGACGGGTCGCAGGCAGGTGTAGAGGTCGAGGATCTGACGCAGGGCGACATTGAGCGAGCGGATCCCGCCGCCGACGGGGGTGGTGAGCGGGCCCTTGATCCCGACGAGGTAGGTGCGGAAGTCCTCGAGGGTCTTCTCGGGGAGCCATTCGCCGGTCTCATCGAAGGCCTTCTGGCCCGCGAGGGTCTCGTGCCAGTGGATCTTGCGGGTGTCGCCGTAGGCCTTCTGGATGGCGGCATCGAAGACCTTGACGGAGGCGTTCCAGATATCGGGGCCGGTGCCATCGCCGATGATGAAGGGGACGATGGGGTGGTTGGGGACCTGGAGGCCCTCGTCGGTCATGGTGATGGGTGCGGCGGATGTGGTGGTCATCTGGGATCTCCGTATCGGTGTTCTGAATCCGTTTCGGGTGTGGTGTTTGTTGAGGGGGATTATAGGCCTTTCGGCGGCGATTCTTGGGGCGTGGGCACCGCCGGAAAAACTTGGTTTTGCCTGACACAGGGCGACCCGGGCGGTGTCCTGTCGGTATCGCAATGGTGCGAGTGACACAGGAGGACACGGCATGCGGACAGGATTGATGGCGGCGATTGTTGGGTTGGCGGGGAGTTTGGCGATGGGCTCGGGGGTAAGTACGGTGAGCGACAACGCGGCGCTGGAGTACTACCGGGCGTGGGCGCTGATGGGCGACACGCCTGAGGAGCTGATCGAGACGGGCAAGGATGAGATCAAGCTCACGCCGCAGGCCCCCGGGCAGCTCGCTCGATTGGATGACTCGATCCTGATCCTGATCCGGGCATCTGATGCGGGCGTGGCGGACTGGGGTGTTGATTACGAGGATGGGCCGAACACGCTGCTTCCGCATCTCGGATCGCTGCGCCGATCGGCACGGGTGATGGCGGCCGCAGCGCTGCAGCACGGCGAGCACGGGGCGCCTGATCAGGCCGCGGAGTGCCTGGCGGCGCTGCACCGCATGGGTGTGGATTCGGCATCGGGCGATCACCTGATCAGCTCGCTGGTTGGGATCGCGATCGGGAACCTTGGGGTTGAGCTGACGAATCAGATGATCGATGAGGGCATGATTGATGCCGCGGGCGCACGGGTTGTTCTCCAAGCGATCCGGGGTGACGGCCTGTCGGACCGGTATCGAATGCGTGACGCGATTGTTGGTGAGTGGCGGATGATCGCGGAGTTTCTGCTGTCGCGGGCACCCGAGAAAGGCGCCGGTGCGTGGCTGCTGGAGACCGTACAAATTGAGCCCGACGATACGCATACGCAGCGGATCGCAGAGATGGACAGGTCGGCACTGATGGGCGAGATGGGCGGCTGGTCGATGTTCTTCAGTGATGTGCTTGCCGCATGGGATACGAATGATCGTGGCGAGTTGACCAGCGTGGTCGAGCGGCTCAGAGGTGATTCGTACGGAACACTCGCGTATGTGATCGCACCGTCGGTGTCGCGTGCGATCGAGTCGAGCCGTCAATCGGAGAAGGACTTTGATCGCTTGATCGATCGCCTGGAAGAGATCGCGGACTGAATGGTACGAGACGAGGTCCAGGCACTGATGATGCGGATGCATCGCGGGGACGAGCGTGCGGCAGAGATGCTGTGGGCTCGTCTCAGTGCGCGCCTGATCGCGTATGCGCGGGTGCTCTTGCCCAAGGGGCACCAGTCGTCGGCAGAGGATGTCGTGCAGGGGGTGTTCGTCAAGGTGCTCCGCATGCGACGCGGGGCGCTCCGCAAGGTCACGGACGGGACGGCGTTCATGTTCCGGATCACACGCAACGAAGCGATCAACGCGGGGCGGGGCGAGCTGCGCGAGCAGGCACGGCGACGGCGCATCGAGGAACGCGAGCAGCATGTGCACGAGACGGACGAGGTGCAACGAATGATCGGTGCGATCGAGGATCTGGTATACGAGCAACGCGAGGTGATCCTGCTGCGCTACATCGGCGGGTTGACGATCGATCAGGTGGGCGAGGCGTTGGGGGTAAACCGCAACACCGTCGCGAGCCGATCGCGGCTGGGGATGGAGCGATTGCGGGAGACGATGGGTGCAGCGTTGAACGAGGTGCATGATGGATGAGCTGAAACCAATCGAAGTTGCGGACGCGGGCGGCTTGCCCGATGCGGTGCGGGCGAAGGTTCGGCGTCGGCGTGCGGTGCATCGAGCGCGCGCTGGCGCGGGCGTCGTGTGCGTGATGCTCGTCGCGTTGATCGGGGTGATGATGGTGCAGGTGCACGATGGCCCGGTCCGTGATGCGTGGGAGCACAACGCGATCATCAGCATCGACGACCCCATGTTCGACGCGCTCGATGAGGGGTACCGAAACAACCGCGTCGACACGCGCTGGCGTGCCGGTGCGCGGCTGGATGGGGATTGGGTGCTGGAGCTGTGAGTGTGAAGAAAGCCCCCCTCCGTCTCGCGGCATCGGCACCTCCCCAGACGGGTGGGAGCGGCACACGAATCAAGAGTCCCAGACCCTCGGGGTCACACGCTGAGATCCTTCCTTCATTGTGCCTCCCTTGTCTGCGCCTCCCCCGCCCCTGGCGGGGGAGGTGGGCTTTGGCGCAGCCAAAGGTCGGAGGGGGTCTTCTGAGAAATCCCCGCAACACAAGACCCCCTCCGTCTCACTTCGTTCGACACCTCCCCCGTCAGGACGGGGGAGGCACAAGAGGTGCGAGGGAGGCACAAGAGACGAGGCGAATGGGAGGCCTACTACTTATGCCATCGGCGCGGGGGATTGGGGGTTCCAGATGTTGGTGGCGCTTGCCTGGATCGCGTACGCGATGAAGTCCTTGGGCGGACGACCCAGGGCACGCTCCACGCCGTCTTGCGGGTGGATGCCTCGCCCGTCGAGGGTGTGGGACATGACATACTCGAGCAGGTCGATGTGCTCGCTCGGGACCCCCACCGATGCGAGACCGGACTTGAACTGCTCCATCGTGATCGGGACATAGGTGATCGGGCGACCGGTCTGGCCGGACAGGATCTGGGCGACCTCGTGGAAGGTGATGGCGCGTGGGCCGGTGAGTTCGTAGAGCTCGGTGTTGTGCCCGTGCTGGGTGAGGGATGCGAAGACCACCTCCGCGATGTCGTCCGCGTCAACCAACGGCTCGGCCACATCGCCCGCGGGCAGCGCGATGGTGCCCTCGAGGATCATGGGGAGGAAGTCGCCCTCGTCGAAGTTTTGGTTGAACCACGCCGCACGCACCAGGGTGTACTCCAGACCCGATGCGCGGACGATGTCTTCGCAGGCCTCCGCGGAGGGTTCGCCTCGACCCGAGAGCAGGACGAGACGCTCGACGCCCTCGTCGATCGCCGCGTTGACGAAGGCGCGGATGTCATCCTGTGCACGCGGGACGCTCAGGTCCGGGGTGTAGGCGATGTAGGCCGCCCGCACGCCCTTGAGGTTTGGGGCGTAGGTCGCGTGGTCGGTCCAATCGAACGGAACGGGTGCGGTGCGCGATGCTCGGCGGGTGGGGATGTCGTTGGATTCGAGCAGCTCGACGACGCGTCGCCCGGTCTTGCCGGTGGATGCGGTGACGAGGATTGGGCGGGGGTCGGTCGATGTGGTGTGCTTGGTCATGATCGGGTCCTTAGTCCGGATCAGCGGCATTGCTGATACATACATGATGGCGCACGATTCTGGATACTCAATGATTGATTCTCCCAATGAATTGACTGATCGTCCAGAACAATGGATGATCGTGGATGGGTGCTATGATGAGGCATGAGCACCATGAGCATGGACGAGCGGATCGAGCGGGCGTGGGCGTCGGGGGACCCGTATGGGGAGGCGCTGCACTTTTTACGATTGGAAGGCGTGGTGTATGCGCACTCGCAGCTCAGCGCGCCCTGGGGGGTCGCGATGCCTGCGATGGACAACTGTGTGATGTTCCACATCGTGACGAGCGGGGTGTGCTGGGTGCGGGTGAAAGGTGAAGAACTGATCGAGCTGCGCCCGGGCGCGTTCGCGCTGGTGCCTCATGGGATGGGGCACGACCTGATGAGCAGCAAGCGGGTCAAGACGGAGCCGTTCTTCGATCTGCCGGTGGAGCAGGTCAGCGAGCGGTACGAGCGGCTGGTGTACGGGGGCGGGGGCGAGGAGACCCAGCTCATCTGCGGGGCGGTGTGCTTCGATCACCCAGCGGCGGCGGACCTGGTGCGCCAGCTCCCGCGTGTGATCCATGTCGATGCGTGGAACGCACCCGAGTCGGAATGGATGCAGAGCACCCTGCGATTGATGGCCATGGAGTCGAAGGAACGGCGCGCCGGCGGCGAAACAATTGTCACGCGTCTGGCGGACATCCTCGTGATCCAGGGGATCCGTTCGTGGTTGGCGCGGGGCGAGGGGATGCAGCAGGGATGGTTGGCCGCATTGCGCGACGAGCGGATCGGACGCGCGATCGTCGCGATGCAGCGTGAGCCCGGCGCATCGTGGACGGTCGAATCGCTCGCACGCAATGTGTCGATGTCTCGGAGCGCGTTCGCGTTGCGGTTCCAGGAACTGGTTGGGGAATCCCCGATGGAGTACCTGACGCGTTGGCGGATGCAGAGCGCCGCCCAGGCGCTGCGGACGACGAACGAGCAGGTGATCGACATCGCGGAACGGTACGGGTATGGGTCCGAAGCGGCGTTCTCGCGCGCGTTCAAGCGGGTGATGGGCGAGACGCCCGGGAAGCACAGGCGAGACAAGGGATGAAACCCCGCTGGGGTTGGGGGCGTATGCGTAACAAAGGGGTTGATGGAGCACGCCTGCGCCTGGCCCCACCGCGAGTGGTCGAGCGGTGTGTCGATTGAGGCGGGGTGTGATCGGAAGGGGTTCGTGATGATGCGTGTTCGATTGACGGCGATGATGGTCTGGATGCTCATGTGCGTGGCTGGGCTGGCACGGGGGCAGGTGTCGCCGTTTACCGCGGTGCGATTCGAGGATAAGGCCCGGATGATTGTGCGTTACGAGGGGGAGTGGGTCGAGCTCGTATCAATCGGTGGTGTCAGCTCCCGTGCGTTGGTGCGAGGTTCGATGCTGGAGTTCGGACCTCTCTGGGAGAAGCGGATCGGCGAAGACCTGCTCGATGTGTTCGAGGCGATGGGCGTGGTGCTGGATCGGACCGACGCGATTGATCTGCTCCTTCGGTCCGGTGACGACCTGGTCTCGGTGAGCGAGGCGCCGATGACGCGGGAGAATCGAGCATTGGTGCTTGAGTACAACCTCATGAATGAACCGGTGTCGCCTGGTGTGGTGATGCGTGAGTTGGAGGAGATTATCAAATCTCATCACGCGTACGCGTCATTACGCGGCGTCGATCTGCGTGAACTCATCAAGACAGAAACCGAGGCGCTCGGTGATCAAGCGCCCGTGGGTGTGGTTCGACGCGCAGCGCAACGGATTGTCGCAAAGCTCGGCGACGGGCACGCCGGTGTGCGCCAATGGCGGGACGGGTTGGCTCCGGGGTACCTGCCGGTGGTGTTCGAGCGGTCGCGGGGCGGGATCGTCGCCCTGCATGCGGATCGATCGGGGTTGATGGACGAGTCGCACCCGTACATCGAATCGATCGATGGGGTCCCGCTCGAACACTGGATTGATGGCGTGCGGGCGTATGTGCCCGCTGGATCGGATCAGTATGTTGAGGCCCGATCGCTGCGTGAGCTTCGCGCGTTGAACTTTGCGAGGAACACCCTCGGGCGGGAGGCGAGCGATACGGCGACGCTCACCCTGCGGGATGCGCAAGGGGCGTCACGGGTCGAGGTTCAGATACCGCTGGATGATCGCCTGTCACGATCGACGACGCGGGTTGGGCGAGCAACGGGGCGTATTGATGAAGATATTGCGTATCTGCGCCTGGCACGGATGAGCCCGGAAGACCGGGGCTCGATGCACGCATGGATCGCGTCGATGCGGGAGGAACTCGCATTGGTGACCGAGGGGACCAATGGGCTGGTGATTGATGTGCGAGCCAACGGGGGCGGGCTGCGACACCCGATCCTGGCGTTGATGCCCTGCCTGATGAGTGCGGAGGATAAGCCGGTGGTGGTGAACGCGGCACGCTATCGGCTTGATACAGGCGATGACCCGCACGCGCCGGGCGGGTATCTGGAGAACCGATTCCTCTTCCCTCGGGCATGGCCCGGATGGAGCGATCGCGAGCGGGCGGCCATCGACCGGTTCCGAGCTAGGTTCGAGCCGGCGTGGGATGTATCCGAGGGAGATTTCAGCGATTGGCACTACATGGTCGTGTCAGCGGGCGGGGACGATGTGACTCGCTTCGATGGGCCGGTGGTCGTGCTGATGGACGCCGGGTGCTTCAGCGCGACGGATATCTTCCTGGCGGCGATGGGCGAGTTGCCCCAAGTCACGCTGTTGGGAACCGCGTCGGGCGGGGGCAGCGCTCGGAGCAAGACCTACGAGATTGGCGAGCTTGAGGTGAGACTGGCAACGATGGCTTCGTATCAGCCCAATGGCCAGTTGTTTGACGGGGTCGGTGTGCCGCCGGATGTGACCGTTGAGCCCGATGTGGGTGATCTTGTCGGTCGCGGCGACACACAGCTCGATCGTGCGATCGAGTTGATCCGGGGCCGGTTTCAGGAATCGCCCTGAGCCATGCCTTGATCGGGAACGGACGCAGGCGTTTCGTTGAAGATGTGCACATCGCGCTGCGGGAACGGGATGGTGATGTCGTGTTCGCGGAAGAGGGCGTCGATCTTGAATCGCAGGTCGGACTCGATCTGGCGGCGGTCGAACGAAGAGCGGGGCGAGATCCAGAAGTGGACCTCAAAGTCGAGGGAGGAGTCGCCGAAGCCCATGAACAACACCCGATTGTCAGGCGACTCGAGGACACGGATGTGATCGGTCAGGAGCTTCTCGAGGGTCTCCTTCACCAGCTGAACATCGGAGCCGTAGGCGACGCCCACGGGGATCATGGAGCGGATCCGCGGGTCCGGCAGTGCCCAGTTGGCCACGGCGTTCTCGAGGAGGTGCGAGTTGGGAACGATGGTGGTCACGCCGTCGTAGCGCTGGATATGGGTGGCGCGGGCGCCAATCTTGAGGACCTTGCCCGTCTCGCCGTTGACGGTGACGATCTGATTGACCTGAATGGGTCGCTCGAGCATCAGGATCAACCCCGAGATGAAGTTGTTCATGATGTTCTGGGAACCGAAGCCGATACCCAGCGCGAGCGCACCGCCGAAGATCGTGAAGATGGTGAGCGGGACCTGCGCGATCTGCAGGGCGATGACGGCCGTGATGATGAGCAGGAAGTAGTAGAGGATGGTCTGGATCGCGCTGGCGGGTCCCTCGTGGACCTTCATGCGGGGAAGAATTTTTTTGCCAACCCGACGGGCGATGAGCTTGGAGAGGATGACGCCGAAGACGAAAGCGAAGAGTGCGACGACGAGCTGATTGACGAAGACCTCGGTTTCGCCGACGGTAAAGAGCCTCAGATCCCAGAAATGATCGACATAGGCCCAGATATTCTCAAAGAAGTTGGCATTGGAGTCCCAGCTTGGCCAGCCCGAGAGATCGAGCACGAACTCGGGGTCTGGCGTGGAGCCTGTTGTACCGCTCGCCTGTTCCGCGGCGTTCTGGGCGGTTGTTTCAGGGTTGGATAGAGAATCTGGGGTACTTTGAAGAATCATGGCCTGATGATATCGCCGATCCGGGGGGCCCGATGGGGAGAATCCTCGGGAATGATGGATCGACATGCTGGGTGGCGCGGGCCTATCATCTCGACCCCGATGTGCGTCGGGTTCAAGCGTGGGCCGCGATGGGCCACGCCCCGGAACGCATGCGGCAGCTGATCGGAGCATGTGCCATGGCAGACACTTACGCGATTATCGAGGAATCCGGCGGGCAGCGCAAGGTTTCCGCGGACGAGACGATCCTCATCGATCTCCACAACGGTGGCGAGTCCAACACGGGCGACACCATCACCATCGACAAGGTCCTCGTGGTCGGCAGTGCCGGCGGCGACGCCAAGATCGGCACCCCGTATGTCGACGGCGCGAGCGTGACCCTCGAGATCACCGAGCCGGTCGTCAAGGGCGACAAGCTCTACATCTACAAGTTCCGCCCCAAGAGCACCTACCAGCGCAAGACGGGTCACCGTCAGCGTTACACCGCGGTGAAGGTCAGCGGCATCAACGGCTGAGTGCCCCACTGCTGCGAGATTGAATGAAGAAAGCCCCGCAAGATTCGCGGGGCTTTTCGTTTGCGGTAGCGTCATCCGATTACGGGCAGCCGGTTTGGAACGCATCGAGGAAGGCGCTGACATCGAAGAAGTTGAACTCGCCGTCGGGCTCAAAGTCTGCGATCGGGTCCTGACGGTTGAAGTTGCTGATGAAGACGGAGATATCGAAGAAGTCGTGCACGAGGTCGCCGGTCAGGTCCGCGGCGCATGTGCCGCAGTCTGTGATGTCGACG
Source organism: Phycisphaerales bacterium JB052 (assembly GCA_043100965.1). Lineage (GTDB taxonomy): Bacteria > Planctomycetota > Phycisphaerae > Phycisphaerales > UBA1924 > UBA1924. The sequence continues at coordinate 373,106 of JBICHR010000011.1, forward strand.
CTCCAAAGGCCCGCATCACCAGCGGCGGCGTAATAGATGCCGTCGCGGATCCGGGGCGAGGCGGTGCCCGGTGATTGGGCGCTGGAGATGTATTGCGGGCTGATGGGATCGGCCAGGTCGTAGAGGTGCAGGCCGTTGTAGCCCATCGCGAGCCGGTCTTCTGATAGTTGCAGCGAACGGATCTCGGGTGCGAGGAAGTGGTCGCTCAGCAGCTGGAGGTTGCTGGGGTCGGTGATGTCGAAGGTGTAGAGGTAGCCGTAGTCTGTCCCGACATAGGCGAGTGAGCCCTGGATTGTGAGTGCCTCGGCGAACTCGGCGAACTGTGGGGCGAAGTACTGGTCGGTAATGATGGGCGTTTGGGGGTTGGAGAGATCGACGGCCACAAAGGTGCTGTAGCCGCAGGCGCAGTAGAGGGTCTCGTCCTTGAGGATGATCTCACGGGGATACTCTGCGATCTGATTGATCGAAGAGTTGTATTGCTGCGGGTTGGCCGGGTCGGTGAGGTCGAAGATCGCAAAGCCCGATGGCTCGGAGGCCGTGGCGACGAGCAGGTTCCCGTCGACGGCAAGCTTGATGGCCCGCGCGTCATCGACATAGCGCACCCACATCGGTTGGTCGGGATCGGCCAGGTCGAAGACATCGAAGCCGGTGAGGACCGCAACATAGGCGAAGCCGTTGTGAATGACGAGGTCATCGGCCGGCCCGGTGGTGGCCTGGGTGTCGATCAGCACGGGGTTGAACGGGTCGGTGATGTCGGTTGTGGTGAGCAGTCCGTCCGATGCGGCGGCGTAGGCGTGGTCGGCGACGAGCTCGACGGCGCGGTAATCGCTGGGGTCATCGGTGGTAGCCTGGTTGGGGCTGGTCCCGTTGAGGTTGCGGTACTTGTCGATGGCCGCGATGGGGCGTTTCGATGTTGAGATGAAGACTTTGCTGTGGGTAGGGACCAAAGTTTGGAAGTACGGGCGGGTCTGGATGTGCGTGAGGTATGCCGGTTGTGTGGGGTTTGAGAGATCGAGGGTATCGAACCCGGAGAAAGTGTAGGTGAGGTAGGCCTGGTCGCCATCAAGAACAATGCCGCTGGGACAGGACTGAATCGGATATTCGCCGACCTTCATGGGCGAGCCGGGATCGCTGTAGTCGAGCACCAGGAGATCATCGCAGCCGTCGTTGACATAAACAAGGTCGCCACCGACATCGAAGGCGCTGATCCCCCAGGCCGAGGTCGATGTGAACGCGTCGAAAACGCTGATCGGTGTTGGGTGTGCGGGGTCGGTCAGGTCGAGGGTGTGGACTTCCCGGCTGCCGTTTGCCAGCAGGAGGGTGTTCTCGTCGAGGACACGCAGGTTTCGGATCGAGCTCGTGTAGGTGACGGAGTTCACAAGGGCCGGGGCGGAGGGATTCGAAAAGTCGAGGATGTCGATGGTGTAGTAGGAGCGGCGGAAGCAGAAGAGGTGATCCTTTGTCATGACCACGCGATCGTATTGGCCCGGTACGGCGGCCGTGGCGATCTTCGTCGGGTGGCTCGGGTCGGTGGGCTCGTAAACATAGAGAATGGAATCGTCGCCGAAGACGCGCTCGGAGCGGAAGATGTAGTCCCCGGCACGCATGATCGCGTCGGCCTGATCGGCGAAGACATGGGAGTCGATCTCAATAAGGTCCGCGCCGGAGTGATCGAAGGTCTTGATTTCGTGGGCCGTGCCGGCGACAACCTCGTGCGATGCGAATGGATCGATATAGGAGTAAGCAGCAAAGAACCCGTCCTGCTCGATGGAGCCGACGAACCGCCACGCGGCACATGTCATGCTCTGGGCATGGGACTTGGTTGTCGAGATCGCCACCACGATGAGCGTGAGGGCGTAAAGGAGTTTGTGCTGAAACATTGTTGGCCTACTTCCTGTGTTGTGCTTGAACGCATCGTGAATCATTAAGAAATGAACATGGCCCCGAGATCGATCGGGGACCGTGTTTTTGTGATCATCGGGGCATGCTTACGGGCAGCCGCTGTTGAACTGGACGAGGAAATCGCTGACATCGAAGAAGTCGTAGACGCCGTCGTTGTTGAGATCGGCCTCTGCGCTCTGCGCGATGTACGCTGCAAGGAAGATGGAGACATCAAAGAAATCAAGAACATGATCGTGATTGAGATCGGCCGAGCAGGTAATGCATGTGTCCATCTCGTAGGAGATGAGGCCGATGTCACGGTGCAGGGCGACCACGGCGTTGCCGACGATTTGGGGCTTGGGTGCAAAGCTTGTGGGGAACTCAAGTCTGTTGGCCATGCCAACACGGACGGGGTTGAGCGGGTCTGAGATGTCATAGAGATAGAGGCCGTTGGCTTCGACAATCATCAGTTCACCCTGTATGTGGATCAAATCGGGCTGGTATCCCGTCAGCACATCGGCAAGCACCTCAAAGGTATCCGGTCCGGATGAGCTGAGGATGCTGATCGATTCACCGATACCGACATAGGCGTACTGACCCGAGAAGGCGATGGGACAAGGCTGGTCGAAACTGAAGCCACTAACACCCCCGGAGGTTGCCGAGATGTTCTTCACATACGCAGGTGTCGCGGGGTCAGTGATATCGAAGCTGACAAGTCCTCTGTGATCGGTATCGAAATCGGAGCTGGCGTCATAGGTGATGGCACTGCTGTCGGTCAGGCGGACCCACTGAGGATCGCCGAAACCGGGCAGCATGGATCGTTGAATCGGGTTCGAGGGCTCGGTGATGTCGTAGACCCCAAGCGTGCCCTCAGTCACCCCAGGGGAATCGCCCTCGACGAACCCGACCACGGCGAGCAGGTTGTTCTCGATGTCCATGTCCGTGACCGAAACGAAGTCGCTGATGCTCGCGACATGGTCCGGCTGGGTAGGGTCGACGTTGGTGAAGATGCCGATCGTCCCCGCATCGCTGGCGGTCACGATGGAGTCTTCGTCGGCTGCGATCTGACGATAGTCTTCGGAAAAGTTACCCTCCCCTACAGCGTCGAGGAACACGGGCGCCATGGGGTCGGTGAGATCGTAGATGGTCATGCGGAACGACCCGTTGGCGATGTAGGCGGTGTTGTCCTGGATCACCATCTCGTGTGGCTCGCCCCCGGTGGGTGTGGTGAGTGGCTCGGGCGATTGATAGTCCTTCACGGACTGGTTGAAGATACTGACTCCGTTGTCCCGTGTGACGAGAACGCGGTCGTTGAAGGGGATGACCCCGTTGACCCCGGCGTAGTCGCTGAAGTGGCCCGTTAAACGGGGCGCGTCGGGGTTTGACACATCGTAAACCCCTATGCCATTCTGAATCACATACGCGGTGCTGCCGTCGATACTGATTCTGCCGTAGGAAGGCCTGTAGTCCGATGCGCGGAGCGTGGGGTTGGCTGGATCGCTGAAGTCATAGATCTCGAACTTCCCATCGTGACCCATGTAGAGCATCTGCCCCACTGCTTCCATCGCCCACACGGTATTGACATCAAAGCGGTAAGCGTGTTGCCACTGCGTCTGGCCCGCCTCGTCGATGGAGTAGGTGTTGATCCGGTCGTAGGTGCTGATATGCATCAGCCCGCCCGCGACCTGAAAGCCCTGCTCGCGTGGTACACGGAGCCCCATATTGACTCGGCGTCGGCGAATCGGTTTGTCAGGATCCGTGATGTCATATACATAGAGGAATCCATCGCCGGGGCCAATGAAGTCATCATTCATGAAGTAGGCAGTATTGCCTTCGAAGTCAGCGAGATTGAGATTGTGCGCCACGGGAATCTCTGTGCGCAGAACTGGGTTGCTTGGATCGCTGGCATCGATGACAAAGATCGTGTCTTGTGAATCGGGGTGGTCCGATGCGGGGAGGCAGGCGTAGATATCGTTTCCATGGGCGTGGATCGTATTGCGATAGCTGGCTGAACTGGGGATGTACTCGCCCACGAGCTCAAGTGTGTCATGACTGGTGTCGTAGAACCTGATCACAGCTTCCGGGTCGATGTGGAGCACGGCAAGCGTTCCGTTATCAAGCATGGCATACGAGATGGGGCGTTGGTCCAGCTGCGTCTCGAAGATGAGGTGTTCCTCAATGCAACGGAGACTCTGTGCATGCGATTGGGTAGCGGCGAACGGAACCATCGCGAGGGCGAACAACGGCAGAATGGTATTTGAGTATTGCATGGAACTTTTTACCATACAACAGATTGAATCGCTATGTTTTTTGTGCAATTAAGCAGGCCCCGTTGTGCACGGGGCCCGAAAAGCACTCGATTTGACTAGGCATGGCCGAGCTGGCCAATATTGCCAAGTCAGGCGGGCTCGGCGGCGAGGTTCCGGACGCTGGCTTCGCGCCGGATTCGCTTATTCGCGGCTTCGGCCTGGGCCTTGGCGACGGTCTCGGCTTCGAGGAAGTCTTCGCCGAAGCGGAATAGACGGAACGAGTTGCCGATCACGAAGACATCGGGGATGAAGTGGAAGAAGGCCGCAAAGCCCACACCGATGCTGGCGCCGCCGATCGCCTGGAAGGAGCCGGTCGCAGCGAGGACGAGCCCGCCGATCGCCATGAGGATCGAGACCACGATGTTCTGTGTGACGATCATGCGTGTGCGCCGCGCCAGTTCCATAAGGAAGGGCAGGCGGTTGAGCTCGTCGGTCATCAGTGCCACACCAGCAGAGTTCGCCGCGATGTCTGAGCCCGAGAGGCCCATGGCGACACCGACATCGGCTTCGGCAAGGGCCGGCCCATCATTGATGCCGTCGCCGACCATCATGACGCGGTAGCCGTCTTCGGTGAGCTGCTTGATGAGCTGGTGCTTCTCTTCGGGGAGGCACTCGGCTTCGACGGCATCGACACCGGTGATCGACCCAACGCGCTTGCCCACGCTCAGGCGGTCGCCGGTAAAGATGGCGGCGAGGCGAACACCCAGTTCGTGCAGGCGGTCGACCACGCTCTTGGCGTTGGGACGGACCTTATCTTCAAGCCCGACGGCACCGAGGTACTTGCCGTCCTTGACGACATGGACGCCCGACATGCCTTCGATTTTCTCTTCGACCTTGGAGATCTGATCGGTCGATGCGGGGTTGAGCTGCTTAATCCAAGTGCCACGCCCAGCGGAGATGGAGCCGAGTGATGTTGTGGCGTTAACACCCGCACCGTGGATTTCTTCAAACTTGCCGTTGTTATCGACCTTGATGCGAGCCTGCTCGGCGGTGCGAAGGATCGAGAGCCCGAGCGGGTGGTTGCTGCTTGCCTCTGCGAACGCGGCGGCCTTGAGCAGGTCCGCACCCTGCACGCCGTCGGCGGGTGCAAGGCGGGAGACCTCGAAACGGCCTGTGGTAAGCGTGCCGGTCTTGTCCATGACGACCGCGTCGATATTGGCCGACGATTCGAGGTAGTCGGTTCGCTTAATCATGACACCCAGGCGTGCGGCAGCGGCGAACGCGGCGACCATCGCTGAGGGCGACGAGAGCAGCAGTGCGGTCGGGCAGGTGACGACGAGGACCGTGACCGCGCGGAGGGCGGCGGACTCGCGGACAGCTTCGATCTCGCTTTGCGAAGTCAAGAAGAAGACGACCAACGCCACTGAAAGTGCAACCGGGACATAGAAGCGGGCGACCTGCTCGATGAGGAGCTGACGCTGGGTCTTGGTTGATTCGGCCTCACGGATGAGATTGGAAACTTTCCCGATAGTGGTCTGCTCACCAATCTGAGTGACCTCGATATCGATGGCACCGGTGAGGTTCGAGGTACCGGCGTACACATCGGAGCCCTTCTGGACTTCAACGGGCATGGCTTCACCGGTGAGCGAGGCCTGGTTGATCGTGGATTCACCCGAGGCGACGCGGCCGTCCACGGGGAGGTTCTCGCCGGGTCGGATGCGGACGGTCTGGCCGACCTGGACCTGCCCGACGGGGACAATTTTCTCTACGCCGTCGAGGACGACGCGTGCGATGTCGGGAGTGAGTGAGACGAGCTGCTCGATGGCCCGCTTGGCCCCGTCGGCGGTGCGTGAGACGATGAGGTCGGCCACGAGGAGGATGAAGGCGAGGAAGGCGGCGGTGCCGTACTTCCCGACCGACATCGAAGCGAGGATCGCCAGAGCTGCCAGCGAGGACGAGGAGACCCGTCGGTTCAAGACTTCCAACCCGGCGGCATAGAAGAGCTTGGACCCGAGCAGCAGTGCGGCAAGCACGGCCGGGAGTGTCGCGACGAGCTCGTTTGTTGCATTAAAAAGGTGGGCGATCCACGAGACGATGGCGAGGATCCCGCCAACGAGATAAAGGAGGATCCAGCGATCGTTGCTCAATGAGTGGTGTGAGCAGCAGTCGAGCCCGCCGTGACTGTGGTCATGGTCGTGGTCGTGCGTGTGATCGTGGGTGTGGGTGGCTGTATCACTCATGGAACGGGTCTCTTGCTTGGGTGAACTGTTCCTGCAGGGCTGGCATTCCCGGCGTGGAGGAAACTGTAGGGGGCTTGGATCGCCTGTGCGGGCGGTTGGCGAGTCGGCGGTGATATAGTGTCTGGGGCCGGTTCGGGTGCCGACGATGGGTTCTACGCACGCCATGGGCTGCCGGTTCGGCGTTCTGAGTGGGCTTGGTGAGGTTCTTGGGAGCATGATGATGGGCAATACCCAGACGCGCAATGATGGCACAGGCACTCCTCCCCGGGTCACGATCCTGGGGATTGGTCAGATGGGGCTGGTGTGTGCCGCGGCCTTGACGATCCCCGATGAGCACGGTGCCGGAGCGTCTCCCCGAGCCCATGTCACGATGTGGGGGCACGATGAGGACGAGCGTGGTGCGTTGTCTCAGACGGGCAAGAGCGATCGTTTGCCCGGTTTCAAGCTCCCGGACTCGGTGCGGATTGCGCTGAACGATGCCGAGGCGCTGCGGGATGCCGATGTGATCGTGTGCGCGATCCCGGTTCAGTTCATCCGCAGTGCCTGGGAACGGCTCAAGGAGCATGTCCCCCCCACCGCCAGTGTGATCAGTGTGGCCAAAGGCATTGAGAATGGCACGCTGATGCGTCCGACACAGATTATCGCCGATGTGCTGGGTGATGACCCGGACGGAAAGCCCAGGGCGTTGGGGTGTATGTCTGGACCGGCGATCGCGACGGAACTGGCGCAGTGCAAGCCGGCGACGATGGCGGCAGCCTCGGATCACCCAGGCTTTGCCGAGCAGATCCAGACGCTGTTCTCGACAAGCTGGCTGCGGATCTACACAAACCCGGACCTGCTGGGCGTGGAACTGGCCGGGGCGACGAAGAATGTCATCGCGATCGCGGCGGGCATCATCGACGGGCTGGGCGCGGGCTTCAACGCCAAGAGCGCCCTGCTGGCACGCGGGCTGGCAGAAATCGGGCGGCTGGGCAGCGCCATGGGTGCCCAGACCCAGACCTTCTTCGGGATCGCGGGCGTGGGCGATCTGGCGACGACCTGCTTCAGCCCCGAGGGGCGGAATCGATCGTGCGGCGAGGCGCTGGGGAAGGGCGTCAAGCTCGATGCATACCTGCGTGATGCGATGTGCGTGGTCGAGGGTGTGGCGACGACCGAATCGGTGGTGGATCTGGCCAAGAAGTACCGGGTGGACATGCCTATTACCGATGCGGTGCACGCGGTGCTATTCGAGCACCTGGACCCGGTCGACGCGATCGCGATGCTGATGAGCCGCGAGTTGCGTGAGGAGCAGATCGGGTGAGCGAACGCGACGCGGCAGTGCGGGTGGTGGAGACGCTGCGCGGGCGCGACCATGTCGCATACCTTGCGGGCGGTTGTGTCAGGGACCTCCTGCTTGGGCATGAGCCCAAGGATTACGATGTCGCGACCGATGCACGCCCGGAGCAGATCTCCGCGTACTTTCGCAAGACCGCCTCGGTTGGCGCGGCCTTCGGCGTGGTGCTGGTGCGGGACTACGGGGCGACGATCGAAGTCGCGAGTTTCCGCAGCGACGGGGTGTACAGCGATGCACGCCGGCCAGACAGCATCGAATACTCGACCCCCGAGATGGACGCGCGCCGCCGGGACTTCACGATTAATGCGCTGTTCCTCGACCCAATGGCGGGCGGCCCTGACGGCGAAGTGATCGACTTTGTGAACGGCCGACAAGATATCGAAGCCCGCGTATTGCGGGCGGTGGGCGACCCTGAACAGCGGCTCCAGGAGGACCACCTGCGGGCGCTGCGGGCGGTGCGGTTCGCGGCTCGGTATGGCTTGAAGATCGAGCAGGGCACGCGAGAGGCGATCGCCAAGCACGCGTTGGAGCTGCGCGGGGTGTCGATCGAACGCGTGGGCGAGGAGATGCGGCGCATGCTGACCCACCCGACGCGGGTACGGGCGTGCAAGCTGATCGATGAACTGGGGCTCGACGACGCGATCTTCGGGAGCTTGAGCGCATTCAATGGCGATGCGATGGAGCGATTGGGAGCCGACGCGCCGTATGCGTTGGTGCTCGCATCACTGGCGCTTGCTCGCGGGCACGGGATCGATGAGGATCCGAGGCCGATCTGCCAACGCTTCCGCGAGCGGCTGGATCTCTCGAATCAAGACCGCGACGGGATGCGCGCGGTGCTCGATCTGGCGCGGGCGATGCACACGCGCTGGGATACACTGGGCGTTGCGACCAAACGCCGTCTCGGTGGGAGCGAGTACGCGGACGAGGCATTGGCCTTGTATAGCGCGTGGTGTGATGTGCGCGACGACAGCCACGCGAAAGCGGTTTCGGCAGAGTTGGATCAGTGGAAGCGACTTGATGAGGGACTCTGCCCCCCGCCGTTGCTCGATGGAAGCGACCTGATCAAGCAAGGACTCAAGCCTGGCCCCCAGTTTCGAGAGGTGCTCGACGCGATCTACGACGCGCAGCTCGAAGGCCGCGTCGCAGACAAGGCGTCGGCGTTGGAGCTGGCGCGTGAACTGGGCGCAAACCCTGCATAAGATGAATACATATCAAGACACGATGCGCTGCTGGGACGCTCTGTTGGCGCTGTGACCAATCTGGAGGCCTTTGATGACATCGATGCAGACGACCGACTTTGTTCCCCCAGTGCTTGACGCAACGAAGTGGGAGAACATCGAGCCGCTGATGAACGCGCTGCTTGAGCGTGAAGTTGACAGCCGCGAGGAACTGGAGAAGTGGCTCCTTGACCGGAGTGAGCTTGAAGCGGCGATCGGGGAGTCCGGTGCCAATACCTACATCGACATGACCTGCGACACCGGCAGCGATGAGAAGCAGGCGGCGTACACCTCGTTCATCACGACCGTGGTGCCCAAGGTCAAGCCCGTGGGCTTTGAACTCGACAAGAAGATGAAGGCCCTGTGTGAGCAGTACGGGCTGACAAGCGATCGCTACGAGGTCCTGTTCCGCGACACCGCCGCCGATGTAGACCTGTTCCGCCCTGAGAATGTGTCGATCGAGACCGAGCTCTCGCAGCTTGATCAGGAGTACGACAAAATCTGCGGGGCGATGACGGTCGAGTGGAACGGCGAAGAGAAGACGATGCCGATGATGGGCAAGTTCTTCGAGTCTTCTGACCGTTCCGTGCGTGAAGAGGCGTGGCGCAAGGTCGCGGCTCGCCGCCTCCAGGATTCGGCCCGTTTCAACGAGATCTACGACGAGATGGTCCAGAAGCGCCACACGGTGGCGCAGAATGCGGGCTTTGACAACTATGTCGGGTACGCATTCAAGAGCAAGCACCGGTTCGATTACACCCCTGAGATGTGCGGTGCGTTCCACGACGCGGTGCAGAAGCATGTGATGCCTTTCACGGCCCGGCTCGACGCGTCCCGGAAGGAACAGCTCGGGCTCGAGCAGCTCCGTCCGTGGGACCTGGCGGTCGATCCCAAGAACCGCTCGGCCCTCGAGCCGTTCAATGGTGGCAAGGATCTGGTCAGCAAGACACAGAAGGTGTTCGATAAGCTGAGCCCGGAGCTGAGCGCGTTCTTTGCGAGCATGGGCGACGGCTCCAACACGCAGGGGACGGCCAACGGGGCGATGCTCGATCTGGATTCACGCAAGGGCAAGGCCCCGGGCGGGTACCTGTACTTCCGTGATCGCTCGAAGCTCCCGTTCATCTTCATGAACGCGGCGGGTCAGCATCGGGATGTTGAGACGATGGTGCACGAAGCTGGGCACGCGTTCCATGCGATGTACTGCCGGGATGAGCCGTTCGTGTGGTACCGCAGCTCGCCGCTGGAGTACGCCGAGGTGGCATCGATGAGCATGGAGCTCTTGACGATGCCCTACTGGGACGCCTACTACCCCAGCGAGGAGGACGCGAACCGTGCCCGTCGCAAGCAGCTTGAGGGAAGCATCGGCCTGCTGCCTTGGATCGCGACGATCGACGCCTTCCAGCACTGGGTGTACGCGAACCCGAACCACACACACGAGGAGCGGACACAGGCGTGGCTCGGTCTTGAGGAGCGGTTCGGTCATCAGGGCCATATCGTCGACTGGTCCGGGCTTGAAGAAGAACGCAAGTTCGTCTGGCAGCGCCAGAGCCACCTCTTCGGCGTGCCCTTCTACTACATCGAGTACGGCATCGCCCAGCTCGGGGCGTTGGGGATCTGGCTGATCAGTCTGGAGCAGGGCGAGGAAGCGGCGCTGGATGCGTACCGCAAGTCGCTCTCGCTCGGCGGCTCCCGCCCGCTGCCCGAGCTGTTCGGAGCCGCGGGCCTGCCCTTCGACTTCGGCGACGCAACGGTTGGTCGTCTGGTCGATCGCGTGCAGGCGGAGCTGGACAAGCTGCCAGAGTAAGTCTGGCCGAGTAAACAAGCCAACACACACCATATATGAATTCAGAGAAAGCACGGAACCGCTTCCGTGCTTTTTTCATATATCTGTGCGGGAACGCTGCCCCGTTGGGCGGCGAGATCGAGAGATCGAGAGAAAGGTCCATGATGAAATATGCTTTGTTGATGGGTGCGCTCGGCACCGCCGTTATCGGTGCGCCGGCGGGTGCGGGTCTGTCAGATTTCTTTGTCGCCGGGTCTGGCGGGCGGGTCTACAGCGTTGACGGCTCCACCCTTGAGGCCAGCGAGGTGTACCGTGTCAATGGCAGCTGGAATGTCTACGACATTCTCTATGCGGGCAACGACAACATGCTCGTGCAGATCCGGGATGAGATCCGATTGGTCGACATGATGACGGGTGCGGAGTCCGTCTTCTTCGACGCGGCCGATTATGAGGGCACGAACGAGAACTTCTATCTCCAGGGCTTTGCGGCGACCTCGGACAACGAGTTGTTCATGTCGATGCAGCAGTTCACTTCAAACAGCATCGATCTAGTCGGCACCACCTATCACCCCGGAACTGGTGTTTACAGAGAGATGGCGGTGATTGAGCACCCGAACTTCCTCGGCAACTACATCGACCATGTCGAGATCGCCCCCGATGTCTTCCTCGGGGCGGACCGGATCGGCAGCCAGGTGCATGTCATCAATATCGAAGACGGCAACCTGATCGATGTCTACGACCTGACCTTCAGCCCGGTCTCGTTCCTGCAACTCGATGAGCAACTGTTCCTGCTCGACCGGGACGGGGGGTTGTACAATTTCGATGCTGCGGACGGATCTACCTCGTTGTACGGCTCGCTGAGTGGGTTCAGCGGTGATCTGCTCGGGGCAACCAGCTACGAGGTTTTCAGCGTGCCGGCCCCAGGTGGCACGGCCCTGCTGGGGTTGGCGGGACTGATGGGCGTGCGTCGCAGGCGGTGAGTGCACATGAGCGGTCGCCTTGGCGCATCGCCTGTGGATAGGCCGTACCGCGAGCAGCGGCGATTGCCATTCAGACTTCAATGAATCAGGACACGCACGGAACCGACCCCGTGTGCTATTCATAGATGAGCGTAAGAGATGCCTGCATAGAGCCAAAGAGAAAGGGTTCACAATGAAGACAATGAAAATGACGGCGGCCGCCTTGTTCGTCGCGTGTATCACATCGCCGGCGGTTGCTGGGATCGGGCTGTCAGAGTTCTACATCACCGATGCAAACGGCCGCGTGTTCTCAGTTGATACGGGTACCTTTGAGGCATCGCTTCTCTTTGACATCGATCCACACGGGATTATCAGCGATCTGGCATACATCGGGAATGATCGCGTGCTGGTGCACAATGGCGGCGTGTTTACGAGTTATGATGTCAACTCATCCGCTGCGGACGGGACTGTTGAATACGACCTCTACGATCGCTTTGGTGATGGGATTCACTTTGCAAACGGGATCGATATTGATCCAACGGGGCAAATCAACTTCTTCATTCAATCCTACCTGCCGAGCGGGGGCGACGGCTCGTATAGCGCTTCATATGACCCCGCCACCGATTCGTACGCAACTGGCGCAAGCTATGACACATTTGCCTATTTCCTCGATGTGCATCGGTACGACGGGGATGTGTTCCTCGGAGCGGATTGGAATGAGAACGCGGTCCGGGTCTTTGATTCGGTGACCGGGGAAACGATCGCAGAGCATCAAGTCGGGTTTGGCGTGGTGTCGTTCTTCGAGGTTTCCGATGTCATCTACGCGGTTGGCAAGCTCGGCGGGGTGTACACCTACGACCCGACCGATGGGAGCACCTCGCTGCTCGGGACCATCACCGGGGCTGGCGATAGCATCATCGGTGCCACGGTTCCTGCGCCGTCGGGACTGGCCCTTCTGGGGACCGGGCTGCTGGGCATCAGCCGCAGACGGCGTTGAGCATTGACAGATCCAGAACCGGCCCGCATGCATTGATGCTGCGGGCTTTTTCTGATGTGAAGGCCACGATCTCGGGTCTGCACGCGTGCGGGTTATTTTCCATTCGGATACACTGTGCTGTCATGATTCAATACCACGATATTCTGCGTCGGGTGCTCGCTGAGGGCAGCCCGTGTGACGACCGGACCGGGGTCGGGACGATCTCGGTGTTCGGGCATCAGAGCCGATACTACTTGTCACCTGACGCCCCTGGCGCTCGGGAGGCGTTCATTGAGCGGGGTATCCAGTCTGGCTTCCCCGCGGTGACGACCAAAAAGGTGCACCTGCGTTCGATCATCCATGAGCTGCTGTGGTTCCTCAAGGGCGAGACGAACATCGCGTATCTCAAGGAGAACGGGGTGTCGATCTGGGACGAGTGGGCCGACGAGCAGGGTGAGCTTGGCCCGGTGTATGGGGCCCAGTGGCGTTCGTGGGCATCTCCCAATGGTGAGACGATCGATCAGATCGCGAATCTTGAGCGTGGGCTGCGTGAGAACCCATACTCGCGTCGGCACATTGTCAGCGCGTGGAACCCGGGGCAGGTCGATGAGATGGCGCTGCCCCCTTGCCACTGCCTGTTCCAATTCAATGTCCAGCGAGCAACAGACGGCGGGCCGGATTGGCTGAACTGCCAGCTGTATCAGCGATCAGCAGACCTGTTCCTGGGCGTGCCGTTCAATGTCGCGTCGTACGCGCTGCTGACGATGATGCTGGCGCAGACGACGGGGTACCGCCCGGGTGCGTTTATCCATACGCTGGGCGATGCGCATATCTACATCAATCACCTCCCGCAGGTTGATGAGCAGCTGTCACGCGAGCACCGGGCACTGGGGACGATGAAGATCAACACACAGGTGAAGTCTGTGTTCGACTTCAAGTTCGAAGACTTCGAACTGGTCGATTACGACCCGCACCCCCACATCAAGGCGGCGGTCGCGGTGTGAGTGGTCCATTTGGATCCACCCCCGCGTTCCCAAAGATCGACCGGTTGGCTTGACGGGTTCGACGCGGGCATTGTTTGCCACCAATCCCGTGCTGCTGGTTCTTGGGTGCGTTCCTCCTGCTCTGCCAGACAGGTGAGACCAGGGGTGAAACACCCCGGAAGACGCGTGCGCTGATTCTTTACGGGAGATTCATCCCCCATTTCGGGCTTTGCTCGATCCCGACTCCTTGAATACGGGTATATGTGGAACAGATATGCTCGTCTGATTTCGGGTATGCTCTAATACCCACGCACGATGTCGGCCTGAGCGCTTCGTCAACCTAGAACGAGTACAGCATGCCCCAAAGCACTTCCGACGCTCCCAGCGTCTCTCCGGAACAGCAAACGACAACAAAGTCCCCCGAGTTCGAACGCGTCTCAATGCGTGTGCGGATCGTCAATCTGATTGGTGTCGTGCTTCCCTTTATTGGGCTGATCGTGGCCATCTCGCTTCTTTGGGGTATCGCCTTCAACTGGATCTACCTGGTCATTCTGTTCGGGATGTACCTGATCAGCGGCTTGGGGATCACGATCGGGTACCACCGATTCTTCACGCATAAGAGTTTCAATACCTCACGCTTCGTACAGGCACTGCTGGCGATCTCCGGGTCGATGGCCGTCGAGGGTTCGGTGCTTCAGTGGGCCGCAGTCCACCGCAGCCATCACCAGCACAGCGATGACGAGCACGACCCACACTCACCCCACACGCACGGCAGCGGGTTCCGGAACGCCCTGCTCGGCATGTGGCACTCGCACATGGGCTGGCTGTTCCGCTCGCGCGGGGTCTCGCTGCAGAAGTATGTGGTTGACCTCAAGCGTGATCGCCTGATCACGACCATGAGCGCCCTATTCCCCTTGTGGGTGCTCCTCGGCCTGCTGATCCCCGCGGTGCTGGGCGGGCTGCTGACGATGAGCTGGTCAGGCGTGCTGCTGGGCTTTGTCTGGGGCGGGCTGGTCCGGATCTTCCTGGTCCACCATGTGACCTGGAGCATCAACTCGGTGTGCCACATCTGGGGCACACGACCGTTCAAGAGCCACGATGAGAGCCGAAACAACCCTATATTCGGGGTCCTCGGACTGGGCGAGGGCTGGCACAACAACCACCACGCCTTCCCGACGAGCGCCCGCCACGGGCTTCGCTGGTGGCAGCTCGATGTGAGCTACCTGATTATCCTGGCGATGAGTAAGGTTGGGCTGGTCTGGGATGTCCGTGTGCCCTCTGCGGCCCGCGTTGCCGCGAAGCGTTCGGCGAACTGACCCTACCTCAAAAGCGATCCGAAGAGTTTCAACGGCGGCGGCGGGTAAGGAGCCCCATGCCTGCGCCCATGAGTGCGAGTGAGCCCGGTGCAGGAACGAGCGGTGCAGATGCCCCGCGGAGCTGCCCCTGCGAAGCCACGCGGATGTTGTCGATCCCCCACGACTCGTCGTTGATTGACTGATCGAGCGTCCCGGTGAAGAGGAAGTCGAAGTGGTCCGTCGCTTCGGTAATCTCGAAGAGCAGGGTGATGTCACGGTAGATCTGGTCCTGCCAGTTCTGCTTGTAGACATTCAGCTCGGGGAGCTCATCGGGCATGCGGAAGTTGTTGGGGAGCCAGTGGATCTCGATGAGCTCGTCGAAGAGGGTCTGCCCGTTGATGTCGACGCTGAAGTGGTCAGGCCCGAACCCCTCGTAGTTGCCGTCCCATGAATCGAAGATCATAAGGTCGAAGGTGAGCGAGTAGATCCCCGCGGTGAATAGCGGCTCCGTGCTGGGTGGGTCGATGACGCCCCCGTTGTTCTTCACGGCGTTGCCAAGATCGAGCTTCGGACCGGAGTAGGTGCTCGGAAAAGGTGGGTTGGTCGCACCGCCATTGCCCCCCCCGCTGCTGTCGAGCATGGGCACACGCTCCCGATCAGCGCTGTACTCGCGTCGAGTGATGTTATAGGTCTGGCCGTTGCCCTGGTCCGTCCCGAGCCCAGCGGTGTTCGCTTTGGTTGCGTTGAGCGTGAGCGAGACGCTCTCATTACCGAAGCGGCCAAGCACATTGGTGTATGGACCTCCGAGTCCTGCCCGGACATCGGTTGACCAGACGCCCGCCGAGTCCCCGCCCGGGTTCTCGAATCCGATGCCGTAGATCGGGCCCGCCACCGCGATTGCGGGGCTTGTGAGTGCTGCGGCGATTGTGAGCCTGAGAAGTCGATTGTCCATGGCGGTTCCTCTCTAATAGATCGCGGCCCATATTTGTGGGCCGAGTACAAGGTGCCCCGGGCTGTGGGTTGCCGCGACGAATCTGCTCGATTGAGGCGATGAGGCGGGTCAGGCGGTACGGAGTGGTGAAGATGGGCAACGAGTTTGTCTTTTTCGTAGACCCGATAAACGGTGTGTCTACGATTTGCCCCCGCGATCCGGGCTGATCCGCGGCGACCCCTAAACTACGCCCCCGTACCGATTTGGAGTACCCATGGCAGCGACCCGTTATGAATCGAGCAGCGACATCGCATCGTTGCGCAATGTCGCGATCATCGCGCATGTTGACCACGGCAAGACCACGCTTGTGGACAACCTGCTCAAGCAGTCGGGGAACTTCCGAGCCGGCGAGCTTGAGAAGCTCGAAGGCGGTCAGCACGGGCTGATCCTCGATAGCAACGATCTGGAACGGGAACGCGGGATCACGATCCTGTCGAAGAACTGCGCCGTCAACTATCACGCGCTGGACAATACAGACTACCGCGTCAACATCATCGATACACCCGGCCACGCCGACTTTGGCGGTGAGGTTGAGCGTGTGCTGCAGATGGCCGACGGGTGCATCCTCGTCGTGGACGCGTATGAGGGCCCGATGCCGCAGACCCGGTTTGTGCTGGGCAAGGCGTTGGAGAACCATCTCAAGCCCGTGGTGGTGATCAACAAATGTGATCGTCCCGACGGTGATCCTGATCGTGTCATCGGTGAGGTGTTTGACCTGCTCGTCGCATTGGGCGCCGATGACGACGCATTGGACTTCCCGGTCGTGTACGCCTCGGCTCGCGACGGCTGGGCGCTTGACGAGTGGACCGGAGAAACAAAGGGCGAGAACCTGCAGCCCGTGTTCGAGGCGATCATCAAGCATGTGCCGCACCCCGATGTGTACATCGAGAAGCCGCTGCGTATGCAAATCACGACCTTGGGATTCAGCGAGTATGTCGGCCGCATTGGTGTGGGGCGTGTCTTCCAGGGCACGGTCCACGCGGGGCAGCCCGTGGTGATCGTCAAGCATCTTGAGGGCGGCAAGACTAAGGATGTGCGTGCGAAGATCGGGACGCTCGAGGGATTCGAGGGGCTCGGCAAGGTCGCTCGCGAATATATCGGCGCGGGTGACCTGTGTGCGATCTCAGGCCTGGGCGATTTGGACATCGGCGATACGATCTGCGATCCCGATCACCCGGAGGCGATGGATGAGGTCGCGATCGATGAGCCGACTGTCTCGATGGCGTTCCGTGTGAACGACTCGCCGTTTGCGGGGAATGAGGGCGAGTATGTCACCTCGCGCCAGATCAAGTCGCGTCTTGAGCGTGAGCTTGAGCACAATGTGGCGCTGCGGGTCGAGCCCGGGCGCACCATGGATGAGTTCATCGTCTCCGGGCGTGGCCTGCTGCATCTGGGCATCCTTCTGGAAACCATGCGTCGCGAGGGCTTCGAGCTGGCGGTCGGTCGCCCGATCGTGATCGAGCGTGTGATCGACGGCGTCAAATGCGAGCCGCTGGAAGAGCTGGTGATCGATGCACCCGACGAATCTGTCGGTGGCGTGATGCAGATCGTGGGTGAACGCAAGGGCGAGATCGTCAAGATCGACCAGCGCGGCGACGGCATGACCCACTGCGTGTTCAAGATCACCTCGCGGGCGCTCATCGGCATGCGTGGGCGTGTGCTGACCGCCACCCAGGGCGAGGGCATCATGCACCACACCTTCCTCGAGTTCGTCCCCGTTACGGGCGAGCGTCCGAAGCGTCACGCGGGCGTGATGATCGCCACCGAGACCGGGCAGGTCACCGGGTACGCGGTCGAGAACCTGCACGATCGCGGCGTGATGATGGTTCGCCCGGGCGACAAGGTCTACGCGGGCCAGGTCGTGGGCGAGCACAACCGCGGCAACGACATCGAGGTCAACGCGGTCCGTGTCAAGAAGCTCGACAACATGCGGAGCGCCAACAAGGACGCCACGGTGACCCTTAAGCAGCCCAAGGAGCTTTCGCTCGAACAGGCGCTGGAGTACATCGAAGACGACGAGCTGGTTGAGCTGACACCAAGCTCGATCCGGGTGCGAAAGGTCGAGCTCAGCGAGGCGATGCGGAAGCGTGCGGCTCGCCAGGAGAAGGCGAAAGCCAACGCCTGATCAGTTGCAGCCCGTCTGGAAATCGATCAGGAAGTCGCTGATATCGAAGAAGTTGGTGACGCCATCGAGGTTGTAATCGAGGAAGATGTTCACGCCCGGGACCGGGTTCAGCATCTGACTGACATCCAGGTAATCGAGTGCGCCGTCGCCGTTGAGATCTGCCGGGCAGACCCCACACTGATCGAAGAGGACTTCGAGGTTATCGGATCCTCGTGCCGGCGCGACAAAGTCGACTTTGCCATCATCATTGAGATCCGCGACGGCAACCCATGAGCTGAGCCCGGTGTTTGGTACGGTATAGAGTCTGTACGACCCATTCGGTCTGCTCTCAAGCAAGGATATCCCACCTCCCTCTGAGCTGAGCACCCCGTCGTACGAGACAACGATGTCGAGCAGATCGTCATCGTTCAGGTACGCTGTTGCAACATTGGCTGCCTCAACAATCAGCTGGATCTGGCGGTAATCATCAAATGCACCCGTTCCGTCCCCGTAGTGGATGATGACGCTGTAATCGATCCTGCTTACCGAGACGATGTCGAGGTGGCCGTCGTTGTTCATGTCTTCGACCGTCGTGGTGATGGTCGAACGCCTCGAGTTGAACTGGATCGGATCTTCGAATGTCGCGTCACCGTTCCCGAGGTAGATCCGCCCGCGGTTGCCGCTGGGATAGATCCCTTCAAGCGCGGCGATATCGGCGTTTCCATCGTTATTGAAATCGGCGATCGAGATATCGTTCGTGTACATGTCATCGAAGAGCCCAAAGGGCTCGTCGAATGTGATGTTTGGCCCGCCGAGGAGGATTTCGACGGTCGGATCGTCGATCTGATACTGTTGATGCGTGCACGCGATGTCTGTGTACCCATCGCTGTTGAAGTCCGCGACCTTGATCGAGCGGGACCGTTCCCCCACGCTTACGCGGCTGTGCTCCACGAAGCCGGCGTTGCCATCGTTGAGAAAGATGGCGATGTCGTTGTTTTCGGAGTCGAGGATCAGCAGGTCGGTATCGCCATCGTGATCGATGTCATCAAACTCCTGCGCGATCGGGAGTTGACCGGTCAGGATCTCGCAATGGAGGGTGAAGGTCCCGCCGGGTTCGCCGAGGAAGACCGTGAACGAGCCCCCGTCACGGTTGAGAACAACAGCGTCGAGGTGGCCGTCCTGATCAAGGTCCGCGAGTTCGACCTGGCCGGGGTGCTGCCCGACGGGGTAGAGGTCTACGCGTGAGAACCGCTGGTCGAGCAGGCAGATCGTGTCGGTCTGAGCGAGCACAGGCGTGCATGCGGCGAATGCTGCCGCAAAGAGCCCGGCGGCGAGAGTGTGCTTCGAATCAGTCATGTGGTCCCCCGGATTCCGTCTATGATGTATCGTAACGATATCAGATACGCTCGGATATTCGTGCGGTTGTATCCGTTTTAAAAAAAGGACGCGGCATGCGACTTTGGATGTATTTAACAATCACCTTATTGCTCCTAAGTGGATGCGCGGCTGGCTCCCAAGTTGGATCTCAGGCCCAGACGAGTCGGTCCAACCGAGAACGCCTTTACGATGATGTGCGCATGCTCAGCGAGACTTTCGCACAGCGGAACACCAATCACCGCGGGGTGCTCAACGACGCAGGCAAATGGATTGGCGATCGCCTGGCATCAATGGGCTACGCGGTCAACCTGGAACAGGTGAACGAGCAGAAGCCCGAGCGCGGGTTCAATGTCATCGCCGAGCTTCGCGGTACCACGCGCCCCGAGGAGATCGTCATTATCGGGGCTCACTACGACGCGGAGATCGACACGCCCGGCGCCGACGACAACGCATCGGGCGTCGCGGCGATGCTGGAGTTGGCGCGTCGGTTCGCGGATTCACCGATGGACCGGACGGTGCGGTGGGTTGGGTTCACCAACGAGGAGAACAGCAACAGCAAAGGCGGCGTGATGGGCAGCTTCGCGCATGCGCGTGAGGCGAAGAATCGCAACGAGGCCATCGTGGCGATGATGTCGCTGGAGATGCTCGGGTTTTACAACGAGGCGCCTGGGTCGCAGCAGTACCCATTCGATCAGTCCCTGGCGGCTCGGCTTGGAATGGACCTGCCCGATACGGGGGATTTCATCGGTGTCGTAGGACGGTTCGAAGACCGGAGACTCATTGATGCCATCAGTGCTTCGATGCGGGCGAGCGAGCGGGCCAATGTGGTCGATGCGGCGCTGCCCGCGATGGTCCGAGCGATCTGGCGGAGCGACCACGGCAACTTCTGGCTCGCGGGCTACAACGCCGTGATGATCACCGATACGAGCGAGTTCCGCACCCCCCACTACCACATGCCCAGCGACACGATCGAGACGCTCGACTTTGAACGCATGGCGGGCGTGGTCGATGCGCTTGAAGAAGCAGTCCGGGATCTGGCGACGCTGTCCGAGGAAGAGTGACGGCTCATTCGACACCGAGATTCGCGCCCTCGCGGATCTTGGCAAACTGAAGCCGCAACTCACCCCGATAAGACGAATCCACACCGCGCTTGATCTCAACATCGATCTGATGCACGAGCTTGGATAGCGCCAGGTCCATGAGCGAGGGATCACCCAGCACGCGAACGGCTTCTGCGGGCTTGAGCGTCGCACGCAGCAACACGCCCGAGGGCGGCTGGTCGCCCAAAGCATCGAGTGTCGCCGCGGCATTCTGAATGGATCGGAGTGATTCGGCGGGATCGGTGTCACCAGATGTCATGGAGGCAACAAAGAGATCGTTGTTGCTGCTCCTCGCGCTGACCCACGCGAGACGAGGATCTGCGCCTGGCCATGAGAAACCGGAGTCATTGTCACTTCCAAGGCCAGGGCGTTGGTGGAGTGTGATCGTGCGTACCACGCTGGGCAGCCGCCCGTCGAACCGGGGTGCCTGCGATTCGTCATACGCGCTGATCATCGATTGCACAGACTCGTCGCACAGCTTGGCGGCTTCTCCGGGCAAGCGTCTGGGGTGCTTGAGCAGAATGCTCAGCGCAGCGTTGCTGTCGGGTGTCGGACGACCAAGCAGCATCAACGCGGGCGCATCGAGCAGGTTGAACGCTTCAGCAGCAGACCGATCGGGGTTGCTCTGAATCGCGAAACCGATGTCCATCGACTCTTCGTTGATCGAGATGCGTGGCGCTTTGGCGCTGGCCATTGCAAACATCGCGCCCGGACGGACTGACTCAAACAACGCGATCGGAGCATCGGACACATCTTCGGCGATCGGCAGATCGCTGGCAAAGTGACACTTCAGCGATGTGGTATCGAGCTGAACGATACCCGAGACTATGTGCTCACCGTGCTCGTTGGGCGTTGCGGGTAGGCCAATCACAGCCCTGAAGATCGGCGTACGAGCAATGAACGCAAACGAGAACGAACCGTTCCCCTGGACCGCGTGCTGGGCCACAAGCTCGCGCAGCATGGGTTCGCGTCCGGAAGTGATTGCCGCGTGTTGCCCTGCGGGATCTTCCTGGTTCACGATCGAACCCATGACACCGTGCAGGAGCCGCGCCCCGGTGCGGGGTGAAAGAAGCACGATCGCGGGGTCATCTTTGGAGGCGTTCTGGATCAGCGCGACCCGATAACGGCCCTGCTCGATCGCGTACACAGGTCGGCCGTGCACAATGTCTCGTTTGACCGGCCGCATGGAACGCCTGATCTGATCGAGGTAGGCGGGATCGACCTCGCACACCAGGGTCCATCGTGTGTCGATCGAGTTGGTGAGCCCCTGCATGCTCGCTTCGCCCTGCTCAAAGCCATCCCACACGACCGCAACGCGTTTGCTCAGCAGCGCCCTGATGGTGTCATCAACGGGGGCATCGAAAGCGGTCCCCAACGCCTGCCAGGCGCGCTCGGTCTGGGTGAAGATGCCACCCATGGCCAGCAGGGATCGCATCGAACGACCGACCGGGCTGAGCAGAAGCGATTCGGCGGGGTTCTCGAACACCGCTGCCGCATCGACCTCGTTGGGGACCGAGGCCAGGCGATCAAATGGCCCGAGATCCGGATCAGCCGCCTGGCTTGTACCGGCAAACCAGCACATGAGCATGGCGACGAGCACACACAGCAGGGTGTCGGTGCTTTGTCGATGGGCACGGGATGGTTCATGAACAGCGCGTGACTGGTGCATCGCAACGGGTGTGACACTCAGGGGAGGTCGGGGACCTTGTCCTGGGCGGTGAGCGGCTCGGAGCGAGCATCATCGAGCGTCCAGGCGGTCAGAACAAATGGGTGGGCGTCGGCGGATTCAAAAACACCCGCACGGTTGCTGGCGGACTGCCCGGGGTGTGCCCGCGTGTTGAGCAGGGTCACGACGGCATACCCGGGGGAGGTCGCGTAGGAGTTCAGGGGCGTGCGTGAGGTCACGCTGGTGTACTGGGTCGTGGTGACCGCGAGATCGAAGCGGAGTTGATCGTTGCCCGGACGCTGCACCGGCTGATCAAAGATACCCGCAACGGGCGCAACCTTCTGTCGCAGCGTGGTGACCTCATTGCCAAAGGCCTGCGCGATCTGGGCACCATCGTGCTCGACGGCGCTTTGCAGATCGTGCACGGGCGTCTGCTGTGACGCGATGGTTGTCAGGCGGGGATACATGTGCTGCAGGGTCGCGACACCCATTAACCCGACGAGCAGCAGCCCGGCCATCGCGACGCGTCCGGCGCGAACCTGCTGACGCAGCTTGCGGGGAAGGAATCGGCGATGTCGGTTTGCACGCTGGAGCACCGTCTCACTCAGGTCGGGCATCGCAACGGGCATCCGCAGCGCATCAATCGCGTCACGGGTGTCGTGGAACTCCTGTCGCCGCGCGGGATCGTACTGGAGGGCGTTGCCGATCTCTTTCTGGATCTCGGGATCAAGCTCGCCGTCGATTGCCGCGTCGATAAGCGACTCGGGGATGCGTCCGGGGGCATCGCGGTTCAGATCGGGGTGAGCACGATGGACGCGACGGTTCGGACGATTCATTTCGCCACCCCCGCCAGTTGCTGAGCAAGGGTGGTCTGATCCTTGAAGAGCACACGCAGACGCTTGCGCCCACGGTGCAGGTGGCTCTTGATGGTGCCCTCGGGCATATCCAGGTGCGAAGCAATGAGAGAGATGGGCCAGTCGAGCTGGTGAAACAGAATGATGATCTCGCGTTGTTCCTCACTCAGCGAGAGCAAGGCCGACTGGATCGCGTCGTGCTGCACCTGCTGGCGCTCGTCGGCATACATCGATGATTCGGGAACGGCTCCCTTACCGCCCATTGAGCCAACAAAGTCCGTGTCGTACGCCGGACGGTTCTTGGCCATCGCGTTCATGTAGAGGCGACGGGCGATGGTGAAGAGCCAAGTCGAGAAACGGAACCGAAAGTCGAAACGGTGCAAATTCCCAAGCACGCGCACGAACGCCTCCTGCACGATGTCCTCGGCCACATCAGGACGCCCCGACATACGCAGAATGTATGCATAGACCGATCGCTGATGGGCGCGGATCAGATCGCCGGCAGCCTGACGCTCGCCCGCGATTGCTCGCTCGATCAGTGATCGCTCTTCATGTCGTTCCATATGGGTGTGCCAATCGCTTTAAAGTCGGTATACCGCCTGAAGACTATACCATGCCCGTACGACGCGGTTGCACACGAATCCCTGGCTTCAGCCAGTAAAAATCCCGTTTCTGGCGTAAAAACGCCCCGACATCGGGTTTCGATGCCGGGGCAGAGGCAGATGATGACTGGATTCTGGTTGGCTTAGGCGGCCTTGCGGGTGGTACGCTCTGCCTTCTTGGGGGCGAGCTTGCGAGTGCGGCCCACGGTGCGCTGATCCTCGGTCGCACGCACGCCGGCTTCGTCGATCATGCGATCCACCAGCTCGAGCGGGTGGGTCGCCCACAGATCGGCGCCGATTTCCTCGGCCAAACCCTCGGCTCGGTTGAACACACCACCACCAACGACGATCTGGGTGTCGGGGCATGCACCGATCTCGTGCAGCGAGTCGATCAGCACGCGAATGTCGGGCAGATCGCAGGGTTCTGAGCAGAACATGAGCAGGGCGCTGGGCTTGGTCTCCTGCACGGTGGCGCGGATCTCGTCGATGGGCAGCCCGCCGCCGGCGAACTGAACCTCGAAACCAGCCGCTTCAAGCAGATCGACGGCCATTTGCCCGCCGAGTTCTGATCCCTCTGACGGGCCACAGCATGCAAAGACGCGTCGCCCGACCGAGGGAGCGTCAGAGGTGGCGATGAGTTCCCGTGAGCACTGGTCGACGAGCACGCGGAGCAGTCGTGATGCCATGTTGTGAGCCAGGGTGGTGATCTGGTCTTCCCGGTGCAGCTTCTCGATGAGTTCATATGCGGGCCAGAAGAGATCAGTCAGAAGGATCTCACGGGTGACGCCCGCGTTGAGTTGCTCATCGACGACGGTCCGTGCGGCGTTGCGGTCGCCCGAGACAAGGGCTTCGAACAGTCGTTCTGTCAGGATCTCTGCGCTCATGGTTTGGAACTCCGATTGTGATTCCCCGCACGAGATTGCGGGCGATAGTGTGTGTGTTGCCGCTCACTTACTGCGGCCGCTGGGCTGGGGTATCGAACACATGACAGCTCGAGCGATAGGGCACCGCTCAGAAATGCGCGACAAGAGACTTGACCTGAATTGGGGGGGGCAGCGTGTGTTATTCTCGGACGCAACCGGTTCAGTGCGCGAAGATGGTCCGAGAAAGCTCGGGATAAATTACAGGTGTTCGCACACTGTTTGCAGGGCGAAAGCCCCTAGAACGCTCTGAATCAGGGTCGGATACCCCGAAATAGGTTGCAGATCCCCAGAGTCAGTGGCTTAGACCACACCCCCTGGAATCCTGCATCTGTATAGGACTGCTGCATCTCATCACGCGTCTTGAAGGATGTGACCGAGCGGGGCAGATATTTGTACGCGCCGGAGGTGTCGCGGGCGATCCAAGTCGCGGTTCGGGGCATGATGGTGCCGCAGTAGAAGCGGTTGAACCAACGCATGGGCGGGAAGCTGGGCTGGCCGAACTCGAGAATCATGAGCCGACCGCCCGGGCGGAGCACGCGGTGGAACTCACGCATGGCCTTGTCGGGGTCCTGAACATTGCGAATCCCGAACGCAATCGAAACGACATCAAAGGACTCGTCCTCAAATGGAAGCTGCTGGGCGTCGGCCTGCTGGTATTCGATGCGTGCTTTGAGCTGCTCGTGCAGTTTCTCCCGCTTGTGACGGGCGATCTGAAGCATATTGGGCGTGTAATCGCTACCGACGATCCGGTCTGCCTTGGAGAAGCGGGCAAAGGCCTGGGTGAGATCCCCCGTGCCGCAGGCGCAGTCGAGGACGGCCTCGCCGGGCTGCACGCGAGCTTCGATCACAGCTCGTTTCCGCCACGCCTCATCACGCCAGAGCGAGTGGACACGGTTATTGAGATCATACGAGCGGGCGATGGCATTGAACATCGCGCGCACCTTCTCGTGCTTATCGCTATTCTCGTGCAGGGAATCGAGTTCCCGGTCGACCCAGGCGGGTTCTTGATGGTCGGACGGCTGAGTTTGCAGGGTTGGCTCGGGCATGGAACAATAATGGTAGGGCCGCGTGGTTGCGGGGCAGGATGAAGTGCTCGTGGTTTCGATGCTGCGAAGGACTGGATGCGAAAGGACGCGTGATGTTGAATATGCCGAGGCGATTGATTCAGACGATGGGCTTCGTGCTGCTTGGCGTGGCGATGCTCTCGCCCATCGGGTGCACGACCAACCCAGCCACGGGCGAGCGGATCCTGACCCTGTACTCGTGGGAAGACGAGAAAGAGATGGGGGCATCGGCGGCCGCGGGCCTGGCGGACCAGTTCGGCGGCGAGGTCGAGGCAACTATCCCCAGTTCGTATGTCCGTACCGTGGGCATGAAGCTGACCACGGGCGTGGAAGAGGGCGTGCCCGATCTGGACTGGGAGTTCACGCTGCTCAACACCGATGTGATCAACGCGTTCGCGCTGCCTGGCGGGAAGATCTTCTTCACACGCGGTCTGGCGGAACGACTCACCGACGAGGCCGAGATGGCCGGCGTGCTTGGCCATGAGATCGGGCATGTCACCGCCCGTCACGGGAACCAACGCATCAGCACCCAGATCGGGTTCAACGCCCTGCTCGTGGGCGCGGCGGTCGCGGTGGGCGTGGCCGACGAAGACTCGAGCGTGCGCAGTGTCGGCGAGGTCGCGGTCCCCGGGCTGGCGATCGGTGGCAACCTCGTCCTGCTCAAGTACGGGCGCGATGACGAGAGCGAAGCCGACATGCTGGGCATGCGCTACATGGCCCGCGCCGGTTACGACCCGAGCGGACAACTGCGGGTCATGCAGGTGCTGCAGGAAGCATCCAGCGGCGGCGGCGGCACCCCCGAATGGCTCTCAACGCACCCCTTCCCCGAGACACGCATCGAACGCATCCAGCAGATCCTGCGCGAGCAGTACCCCGACGCGGGCGACACTTCCAAGTATGTCGTGCATGCGCGGCAGTATCAGGATCAGATGCTCACGCCGCTGAGTCAGATGCCCCCGGCACCGAAGACGGAGGCGAGTCTGCTGTTGCAACATCCGGAACTCTGGTGCGGGCATTGCCGGGCGATGGCGATCGCAGAATAACTCGCAAAAGTCCCAGTGGCACAGGCGTCCCGCCTGTGCGAGGTGCAAGAAACACAGGCGAGACGCCTGTGCTACCTGTCCTTCTACTCCCCGCGCCAGAAGCGTTCCCAGTTGGCATGCGCAAAGTTGGCGAGGTCCTGATCGTTCCAGCCGGTCTGGGCGAGGGCGTCGGTGATGATGGTGAGGTCGCTGGGGGTGTTGATGCCCTCGGGGAGTCCGTCGGCACCGAAGCCGCCGTCCATGTCGCTGCCGAGCCCGATGTGATCGCGTGAGCCGGTGAGCTGGCAGATGTGCTCGATGTGGCGCACGCAGTCGCTGATCTTGGCCCGCTCGCCCTTCTTCATGCCCGGGGTGACGAAGTCGCCCAGTAGGTTCAGCCCGATCACCCCCCCACGACGCGCGATCTCCTTGATGGTCTCGTCGTTGAGGTGACGCTGGTTCTCCTTGGAATCCGGGTCGCCCATCAAAGCCCGGCAGTTGCTGTGCGAGGCCATCACCACCGCGTCGGTGGCTTCCAGCAACTCGTCGACGGCCCGCTGGGACAGGTGCGAGAGGTCGTGCACCACGCCCAGCTCGTCCATGCGTTTGACAAGCTCACGCCCCAGGTCCGTCAGCCCGTTGCCCGGCTTGTGGTGGTCCGTGCCGTTGCCCCCGGCGTAGCGCGACTGGTGCCACCAGGCCATGCCGATGGCGACGACGCCCATATCGACCCACTGGTCCAGCTCGTCGGGGCTGGTGATCGGGTCGGCGCATTCGACGAGCACGCCCAGACGCAGCGGCGCGTCGCTGGCTTCTTCGGGCTGACCACGCAGGGGCATGCGGGCGATGAGCCCCGCGTCACGCCAGGTGCGGTAGAGCAGCAGCTGGCGCATCCCCGCTCGGTAGGCGGCATCGGCATCGTCGAACGGGTAAGTGAACGCACCGGTCTCGGACTCGGCGTTGCTCGGATCGACCGCCTCGGTAAAGACTGTGCCCAGGCAGCGGGTGACATGACCTTCGGCCAGCGTGGGCAGTGTGACGGCCGCGGGCTGATAGCGCCCCCGACAGTCCTTGAGCTCGGCGTGCATATCACGCCCGTTCTCGGCCAGGTACGCAAGGTCAAGGTGTGCATCGAACCAGTGCATGCTGCGCTCCAATCAAAAAATCCCCGGGAAACCCGGGGATGGTAGGTACAAACGATTGCTCGATTCAGTATTCGAGTGCGCGGGGCAGGGTCTTGGCGTGCTCGACCCACTTGCCGACCTCATCGGCGGTAGGCACGCGTCGGGTCAGACTCTTGGCGTCGTTGACCTCGACCATTTTGGCGGCGAGGTTCTCGGCGTTGCGTTGGGCCAGTTCGGGGACCGTGTCAACGCCCGCGGCTTCGAGCAGTTCGGAGAACTCCGAGCCCACGCCATTGATGCGGTAGAGATCGACCATGTTGGCCCACTTAAGGATGTGGGCGTCACCGATGTCGGTCTTTTCGGCGAGCGCTTTACGCTGTGCGGGGGTCTTGCATGCTTCGAGCAACGCGTCGGTGTCGTTGATTCCGGCGGCACGGAGCTTCTCGCCGTAGGTTGGACCGATGCCCTCGACATCTTCGATTTTGTAGTTTGCCATTGTGTGTTTCCTCATACTTGAGATCGATTGATGTCCCCACAGAAGAATATCGAGCCGGGAGCGTTTCCCGAGGGAGAACCGGAAAAAACCTTATATATACTGGACCACCGGTATCCGCGCCCGCCCGGGTTGCAACGCGGATGAAACCGCATCCATCAAGTTCCAAAGAACACCAACATGCGAAACACACACACCAAAACTCCACACAAACACTTTAAAAACAAGCACTTAAGACGCGGAAACATGCTCGTCGGCTGCCTATCCGTGCTTGCGATTGTGATCGTGATCGTCGCCGTCGCGACGATCTTTGTGATCCGCTCCTACCGGGGCTGGATTGCCGGAGGGATCGAAAAAGCGGCAGATGCGGTCCTTGTCGAGATGCAGATCGATGATACCGAACAGGCCGAGATCATGGTCCACATGACCACGCTGCTCGATAAGTACCGGAGCAAGGAAATCGACAACGAGGAGTTCTTCGGCGTCTTTGGGAAGCTCGTTGAATCGCCCTTGGTTGCATCGGCACTGGTCGGGGGGATCGACAAGCTCTACTTTGCTGAATCGGAACTGAGCGACGAGGAGAAGATTGATGCTCGGGTACAACTGCGTCGCTTCGCCAACGGGCTGTTCGAAGAACAGATCGACCCGAGCCAAGTCGAGGCCGTGCTCGAATCGGTGAGCACCACAACGCCCGATGACAACGACATCGTGCTGCAGTATCAGACGGGCCCCGGTGGCAGCACCCAGTTCGCGTTGCGTTCAGCCGATGAGGTCAGCGATGATGATCTGCGCGAGCTGATCGCCCAGGCCAAGACCAAAGCCGATGAGGCAGGGGTTGAAGAGAACACACCAGAAATCGACATCAGCGACACGCTGGGCATCGCGATCGCCGAGGCGTTGGGCGAGGACCCCACACTGTGGGTACCCAATGCGCATGAAATGCTTGATGCACCGATTGAACCGGTCGAGCAGGTACCCACTGACGATGAGCCGCAGGACTCGGTCGACGACGGCCCCTGATCAACTCAGAACATCGCGACGAAGAGATCCACGATCCGATCGAGCATGAGCGCGAGCAGCACCGAGCAGGTGATGGTCAGCACCGGATGATCCAGCAGCAGCGAGGAGCGGTACGACACGCGCTCGCTGCTTTTTCTTTGCGCCCCGAACCCCGCGGGCGCGGGCTCGGCGTTGAGGAAGCACTTGAGATCCATCATCAGCAGTTCGCGATCGCTGTATGGACGCAGCTTGGGCTCAGCGAGTCCCTGCGATGAGGCGGCAAACAAGGCCTGCCGCTCATCACTGGCGCTGATCTGCACGGTGCGGGATTGGAGGGACCCAACATCTCGGCCGACGACTTCATAAAAAGGCATGTGAGACTCCCGAAAGGGTTGTCTCAACATACCTTATGCAGCGCCTGGACGAGCCAAATGCACCCGTGCGAGATTGGAAAGGGGGTCGTAAACACCCCTCATTAGGGTATTGCTTGAGGCCAATACCCCACAGTCCGGGGGGAGTTATCCACGACGCCGGCGCGAGGCCAGCAACCCGAGGGCGCCCATCCCGGCGAGCGTACCCGGTGCGGGCGCGACGCCAGTGACGACGACATTGTCGAGCGCGGCCCCGAAGACGCCGCCGGAGACACCCTCGAAGACGAGGGTGGCGGACGCGTCATCGGCGATGAATGTGAAGCGCATGCGCTCCCACATCGGGTCCTGCGCGGTCGAGCCCGCGGCAACATAATCGAACTCGAACTGCTCGCTCGATCCGTCCGCGGACACCTGCATGACCTTGGGTGTGGGCCCGCCGAACATGTTGGCGGAAATGTCGAACTCAACGGTGTAGATCCACCCTGCGGAGGTGGCGAAGGTCTGCGCGACCCCGCCGCCCGAGGAGATGTTGTTGATGTCGACCGAGTGGAGACCGTCGGAGGCCGCGATGAATGTGCCGAAGTAATCGATCCCTCCACCGACCGTGGTCCATCCATCGATGGCGGTGCTCCCGCCGCCGACGACGCTCCAGTTGGTCCCCGGGTTGAGCGAGGACTCCTCGAACGACCCGTTGACGATGAGGTTGGCTTCTGCCGAGCATGCGAGCCCGACTGCGCACGCGAAACTAATGCGTACCAAGTTCATGTGTGTCTCTCCTGCGGGAAACAAGTCCTGTGCGATTTCACCGCAGGCATCGGGCCTGGGTGTGGGAGGAGAATGTAGCCCATAACCAGTCAAATGCCACCTTCGTGGCCTCAGAATGCGGCCAGCATGTGGTTCTTTGGGACCGATAACAGGATTCGGACATGAAATCTCGGTGCAAACTCGCGCTTCTACGCACGACCCCGCAGGCCCCAGCAATAGCGGTGTTGGACACGCGGGTTCAGGCCGCATCCCGCTGTGCCTGCACGATCACATCGAATACCGTCCCGGCATGCTCGGGCGCGACCTGATAGTCCAGCACATTGAACGCGTGCTTGCCCTGATCGGTCTGGATCACAATCTCGAACACTTCCTTGCCCAGGTGTAGCCGCCGCGATCAACCGCACGCATGTCCTTGTAATAGACCTTGCTACTGGCGAACGAAACCGCATCGGGCCCGATCACCAGGACACCACGCTTGCGAGACATCCATTTCACAAAGCTGACCAGCGAGACGAGTGCGAAGAGCAACATCACGAGCCCGATGCCCTTGGCCAACGGGCTCTGAAGCGAGAGGAACAACACGCTGACCCCTCCCCAAATCACGATCGACAGAGGTCCCATGAGTAGACTCGATTTGGAGAGTCGGCGTGCTCGGAAGGTCTGTGTCATGGGCGGGCTCCGGTCGTAGTATCAGATCGAAGCTTACACACTGACCGTTGCAGGCGCATCGCTGGTGATGATCTCGGCCTCGGTCTTCTCAAGAACCTCTTCAACCGACACGCCCGGGGCGAGTTCAGTGAGCTTGAAGCGCTTCGCGTCGTGGTCGAACTCGAGCACACACAGATCGGTGATGATCATGTCGATGCAGTTCTTCCCGGTCAGCGGCAGGTTGCATTCCCTGAGGATCTTGGGCTCGCCCTTGCGGGTGCAGTGTTCCATGGTCACGACGACCTTCTTCACACCCGCGACAAGATCCATCGCGCCGCCCATGCCCTTGATCATCTTGCCGGGGATCATCCAGTTGGCGATGTCGCCCTCCTGAGAGATCTGCATCGCACCGAGGATGCACATGTCGATGTGCCCGCCTCGGATCATCGCGAATGACTGCGACGAAGCGAACGATGAGGCGCCGGGTACGGCGGTGATGGTCTGCTTGCCCGCGTTGATGAGGTCGGCATCGACCTTGTCATCTGTAGGGAATGGGCCGATGCCCAGCAAGCCATTTTCAGACTGCAACCAGACTTCCATCCCGGCTGGGATGTGGTTGGCAACAAGGGTGGGCATCCCGATCCCGAGGTTCACGACATAGCCGTCGTGGAGTTCCTGGGCGGCTCGTTTGGTGATTTCATCGCGTGTGAGTGGCATGGGGGATTATAGACGATCGAGGCGATCCTGACGGGTCTCGCCTTCGTGCTTGCCGATTAGGAGCACCGCCCAAGCGACAAGAAACAGCACGGTGCCAAGACCCAGGGCCGACACAATGACCCGCCAGAAGGAGAAGCCATTGAAGTTCACCCCTGGCCATCGCAGGTTGTGTTGCTCGATGCCGAGTTGGACCAGCTGCTCAGACCATGCGTTGTAGTCTGTTGTATTCCAAACGACTTGCAACTGTGTGTCGAGTATGAAGTAGTCAACAAGAGCTTCATCCCATTCGTCTCGCGTAGAACCGAAGACCACATCATGCTGCACATCAAGCTCTTCGATATTGCGCACCACATCCCCGAGAATATCAGGGTGAGCGATCCAGATGTAATCATCGACATAGCAGATATAGCCGTTGGGCAACGAGACTTCACGCGTGATCCCACACCCGAACGCCCCCGAAAGCAAGATGACAGACCAGAGCAGGGCCGCCAAAGCGCCGGAGGATGATCGCCAACGGTTCATGCTCTGTATACGCCCCGAGTGATCGCGGTTCTGTGACAGTGGAACATTAGACTAGAGACGATCTTGGATCGCGCGTTGGAGTGAGCGTGTGTATGCCCAGACGACAAACGCGATCACGCTCAGCGTCCCGAGGACTGCTCCGATGATCGAGAACGCCATGAATCGGGAGGCAGCGGCCTCATCCTGCGCGACGAAGTCTCGAACCGAAACAAGTTTCGTTTGCTGCACGCCCCATTGATCGCGCAGCGCTGCTTCCCATTCGTCCTTGTCCATGAACGGCTGATACTTGTCCTCGGCCGTGTCGATGATGAAATACGAGCTGGTGCGTTGAGGATTGCGATAATAATCGTTGTAAGTACCGAAGAAGAGGTCCCCATCAACCTGGCATTCGGCAACGGAGAAGTGCTTATCTCCGATGCGTTGCCCGTCTGAATCATCGACCCAGAACTTACCTGGAGTGCGTGTCATCAGGGTGTAGCCGTTGGGGAGACCAACACCGCTGGTGCCGCTGTTCCCACAGCCGAACGCGCTCGACAGCAGAATGACAGACCAGAGCAAGGCCGCCAATGCGCCGGAGGTTGATCGCCAGTGGTTCATGCCCTGTATACGCCCCGGGGTGGTCACGGTTCAGTGGCGATGCTGATCCTGATCGGGCTTCTTGTGCGCCGAGACCGTCAGGTTCGTGCGTTTCCCCTTCTTGCGAGGCACCAGCACGCGATAGAGCACCACCAACGCGACAAGGGCGATGATGGTGACGACCCAGAACTGCCAGTCTCCGATCGGCATGCTTACCCCCCCACCGATACGACGATGGTGTACGCGATCAGTGCGCCGCCATAGGCCACAACGGACATCCAGCCCAGCTGCAGGAAGGCCCAGCGCCAGCCGCCGGCTTCCTTGGCCGTCACCACCGTGGTCGGCAGGCACAACGACGCGAAGACATAGAACACCAGCAGCGACCAGGCGGTCTGGACATTGAAGAGCGGCGTGCCGTCGGCGCGCTGGGCATTCTCGATCGACTCCAATACGGTCTCGTCCTCGAAGTCCTCGTTGCCCGCGACCTGCACGGCCATGGTGGACACGAAGACCTCACGGGCGGCAAACGAAGCAAGCACGCCAACGGTGAGCTGGTCGTTATAGCCCAGCGGGGCAAAGACAGGCTGGACCGTCGATCCGATGCGCCCGAGGAACGAACCCGATGCCGCCTGTCGTATTTCGAGCGTGTCGGCCTGCGATTCCAAGGCCTCGGCCTGCGCTGCATCGTCGATCATGGAGGCCTGCGTGCGCAGGTCCTGGACTTCCTGCGAGGGCTGGACATGCGGGTAGCTGCCCAGCCACCAGAGGACGATGGAGATAGCGACGATAAGCGTGCCGGCCTTCTTGAGAAACACCAGCCCACGATCGAGCGTCAGCAGCAGCGCGGACTTGAGATCCGGGATGCGATAGCTTGGCAGTTCCAGCGCCATTGGGCGCGACTTGCCACGCAGGAGCGTGCGTCGAGCAAGCAACGAACTCAGCAGCCCACCCGCGGCCCCGAGCACATAGCACCCGGTAAAGGCCAGGGCCTGCTTGCTCGGCTCGCCGGGAAAGAGGATCCCGGTGAGCAGCACATAGACGGGGATACGGGCGGTGCAGCTCATAAAGGGGGCGACGAGGATCGCGGCGAGCCGATCGCGCCGGTCCGGGATGGCGCGGGTGGCCATGATGCCGGGGATCGCGCAGGCGTGCGAGCTGAGCAGCGGCACAAAGGCGTGCCCCGAGAGCCCGAAGGGTCGGAGCAGGCGGTCGATCACGAAGGCGGCCCGGGCGAGATAGCCCGTGCCTTCGAGCAGGGCCAGCAGGAAGAAGAGCAGGCAGATCTGAGGCAGAAAGATGACCGTGCCACCCACACCCGCGATCACGCCGTCGGTGATGAGGTCACGCACCGGCCCCTCGGGCAGCAGCGATCCGAACCAGGCCCCGATGGACCCAAACCACATGTCGATCCAGTCCATTGGATACGCGGCGAGCTTGAAGATCACATAAAACAACCCGGTCATCACCACCGCGAACGAGCACACACCCAGGATCGGGTGGGTAAAGGCGCGATCGAGGCGATCAGTAAGCTTGTCGTCGTCGAGTGTATCGAGGGGGGCGCAGGCGTTGAGGTAAACATCCTGTGACCAGCGTTCGATGCCCGACTGATCGGTGGGTGCGGAACGATCGGGGACGCGCGCGTTGTGGATCGAGCGGAGAACCTCATCGACGCCCTCGCCCGTGCGTGCCGAGCAGATGACGACCTCGCAGCCGAGCATGTGGCTGAGACTGTCACGGTCGATGCCGATGCCCCGGCGTCGGGCGGCGTCGATCATGTTCACCGCGATGACCGTCGGGAGGCGTTTGTCAATCGATTCGGCAACGATTGTCAGATTGCGCATCAGATTGGTCGCATCGACCACGACGAGCAACGCATCAGGGGTGTGGGCCTGTTCGCCGGTCGGTGCGGCGGTGCCATCGAGGCACTGGGCACAGACACGCGATTCACTCAGGTCGAGACTGAGCGAGTAGATCCCCGGCAGATCGATCAGCACCGATTCGATCGTGGTGTTGCTCTCGCTGTGTGTGATGTGCGCAACGCGCGCTTCCTGCGTGGTGCCGGGGAAGTTGGCGGTCTTGGCGCGGATGCCCGCGATCCGGTTGAAGAGTGTGGTCTTGCCGACATTGGGATTGCCCAGCACCGCGATGGTGCGGAGACGCGTGATCGGGCTGGACGCGGGAGTCGCGCTGGTCATCGCGTTTGGGCCCGATCAGAGCTGGGGGGTGACCATCACGCGGGAGGCAATGTCTTTGGCCAGCCCGATTCGGCAACCGCCGCCGCAGGCGCCGCTGAGCGACACGATGCAGGGCTCGCCGAGGCGACACATCTGCACCGAAGCATCCGGGCGAAGCCCCATGGCTCGCAGCATCTTGCCGTCCTGCTCGTCGAGGTTCGCCGTATTGACCGTGGCACGCTGTCCGCGGCTCAGTTGGGTGAGCGGGATCGATGCCTGCTTCGACTCGATCACCGATGCGGCTTGCTTGTTTGTACTGCTGGTCTGCATCATGCTCACCCCGCCATAAACGGTGAAAAATGGAGTTCGAACACCCGATTGTATTCTCATTGAGAACGAATCGCAATGAGCGGGTGGTAGAAACTGCCATCCGTTCTTCAGGGCTCTGGCAGATGGACGGGTTGAAAGCTCATGCAGTAGCCCGCACGCCAGATCGGATAGATGACCTCGCAGCGGAAGCCCACGAACTCGTCCGGATCCCAGCCCAGTCGGCTGAAGAAATGGTTGGTAAGCTCGCCGTGGCGTGGGTGGGCTTTGGTCTCAGCTCGCCCAATGCCCTCTCCGAGCAGTTCCAGTCGGGGTGGGGAGGGATAGCGGGTGATCCAGCGTTGCCCGCCCGGGGAGCTGAGGTTGGGGTACCAGAGCTGGGCGTCGATCGCTGGCCTAACCATGCGTTCGATATCGCGATGCAGGTAAACATCGAAGATGATCTGGGCCGTCGGGCAGTTCACCAGCGACCAGACCTCATCGAGGGTCATCCTGCCCGTCTCGGGGTCGGTGAACGGGTGATTGGATCGGGCGGCGGTGATGACATCGAGCGTCTGTGGCCCGTCGAGCTTGGCCGGGTCGATCACCTGTACCAGGTTGTCCGCGCTGCCCTGCGAGGAGACGGTAGGCAGCGGGTGCGTGGTGAACTCCTTGAGCAACGCCTGTGGCGTATTGCCATGGGGCTGGGTGTCGTCGAGCAGGTCGATCGAGCGGTTCTTGGGGTCGTCCCACTTGAGCGTATCGCCGGCACGAATGACGATGGGCATGCCCCCGGGCACGATGGTTGTCTGGATCAACCCCGATGCCAGCGCCCGCTGGAGCACTTCGGGGTTCTCTGCGGAGCGTCGAAAAGCGTAGAGACTGATTCCGGTCTGCGCCGATCGTCCGGTGACCCCCATTGCCGCGTTGAAGAGTGCCTGGCGTGCCTCGATGGAGCCCAGCGTTGAATCGGTATCTGCCGAGCCCACGGCTTCGATGCGGGCGATGAGCTTGGCGTGCGAGCCGGCGAGTTGCTCAATGAGTTGCTCGAACTGAGCGACGGCGATCTGAGCCAGCTCAACGGGTTCCTTACTGATCCCCACGCGCTGCATGGCTTGGAGCATCTGCTCGAGCCCCTTGGTGCCCGGGAGCTTGACGAGCGTTTGGGCGCTTGGAGACTGATCGCGCAGGGCGTGCATGACACGCTGGGTGGTGTTTCGTACGATGTCAAGGTGCTTGGCCAAGCCCGAACCCGATCGGGCGGCTTCGGGAAGTTTTTCAACCAGCATCGTCAGATCAGCATGGAGTCGTGTGGCCACACGATCACACAGGGCCCGCTCGTCGGCGGAGAGCGGCTTGGGAGGTGACTTGGTGCGTGTGTGGATCGCTGTGGCAGGCATAACACGCACCTTAACCTCTGGACTGATGGGTGTGTGGCCTGAAATCAGCCTTTGTTTTCCCAAATCATGCTGCGGCATCGAATCACCTTATGAGGTTGATTTTGACGGTCTGTGCCGAATATCGGCAGTATTTGCACAACTTATTTGATTTCAGGGTTGATTTCAAGTCAGTTTTCAATATATTGCGTGCAGTGCGACAGGGACTCACGGCACCTGCCGACCGAATGGACATCCATACCGGGGCTCACAAAGGAAACAGGCATGAACAGCAACGCGATACGAGTGACCACCATCCTGACGCTCACCCTCCTGTCCGGTACAGCGACGGCACAGAGCGTCGTTCGCCTGGCACCGTTGGGCCCAGGCGATTCATACGCCGAGGACATCAACGACCACGGCGAGGTCGTGGGCCAGTCGATCCAACCGGGATTTGGTATGGCCCCGGTTCGCTGGGATGCCTCGGGCACGCCGAGCAATCTCGGGATGCTCGAGAACAGCGTCACTGGCTATGCCAACGCGATCAATAACAACGGGGAGATCGTCGGCTACTGCGAGGACGGCACGGGCCTGCGCAAGGCCACCCTCTGGGACGGGCGCGGCGGCATGGTTGATATCCACGCCGAGATTGGCTCGACGAGTTCCTCGATTCCCTGGCACATTAACGA
Organism: Phycisphaerales bacterium JB052; assembly: GCA_043100965.1. Taxonomy (GTDB): domain Bacteria; phylum Planctomycetota; class Phycisphaerae; order Phycisphaerales; family UBA1924; genus UBA1924. Next base: position 410,482 of record JBICHR010000011.1, read on the forward strand.
CAGCGGTGTGATCGTCGGGCAGGCCAATATCTCACCCGGAATCTTCCCACGCGGATTTGTCTGGGATCAGACCAACCCGGCGCAGCAGGCCGGGACCGACACCTACCCGGGCGGTGCGAACTACGGGATCAACAACGACGGCCACATCGTCGGCAGCGGGTACTTCTTCGGCGACCCCGACGATGCCATGCTCGCGATTCCCGATGGGCGCGGTGGGTACGACTACCCGTTGATTAACCCGCTCGGGCTCAACTTCTCGCAGGCAAGAGCAATCAACAACGACGGGCTGATGGTTGGGCACTCTGGGTACAACAGCACCACAGTGACCTGGAACGCGTGCATCTTCACGGGCGATGACCGCGACCCGGTGATGACGCTGGGCACACTCCCGAACCTCGACACTTCCGAGGGGCTCGATGTCAACGACAACGGGGTCATCGTGGGTTATTCATGGGACGGCACGGCGAGCGGCTTAGTACCACACGCGTGGGCGTGGGTCGACGGCACCATGCACGACCTCAACAAGCTGCTCGACGATGACTCGGAGTTCGATGTGCTGATCCGCGCCACGGGCGTGAACAACAACAACGACATCGTTGGCTATGCCCTGATGGATGACGGGCGTATCGGGGCGTTTCTGATCGAGGGCTTCATGGCACAGCGCGAGTGTGCCGCGGACCTGACCGGCGATAGCGAACTCAACTTCTTCGATGTCAGCGCGTTTCTCGCGGCCTTTGGCCAGCAGGACCCAGTCGCGGACTTCGACCGCAACGACGAATGGAACTTCTTTGATGTCAGCGCGTTCCTGAGCGCGTTCAGCGCGGGCTGCCCGTGAAATCAGGGTTTGTATTCGATATTCAGAGGGGATGGTGTGAGGACAGCGGATTACGCGCCGGGGACGCGCTGTAAGCCGTAGATCACATGATTCTCTTGCGAACACAGAGCCGGGAGCCCCCCTCGCCCCGGCTCTGTGTTTCTCTTTGCATGGAGGGCTACTTCTTCGCTTTGGCTGCGGTGTGTGAACGCTTGGTGAGCCAGCCGACGATGAACCCGATGAGCGAGAATGCGAGGTAGGGCAGTGCGGCCGGTACGCCCTCCTGCTTCCAGAAGAGGATGCGGAGATCGACGCCGTCCCAGTTCTGGAAGATCAGGATCAGGAAGATGATCCCCGCGATCGCGCCCATGATGAACTTGGGCTTGAAGTAGAAGGGCTTGCCCTTGGGTGCGGGAGGGGTTGGATTGGTTGATTGTGAGTCAGTCATTTGTGTGCCCCTCTCGTACTGCGTCTGCGATCATGCGACCAACGGCCCACACGGCAATAGGCCTGGGAGGCTGAATGAGCCGACGAACAAGCGAGCCCTGTGGTTGAAGTCGTTGACTCATGCCCCACTCACTGTTCGTTGCTCGATGCGTTTCTCGCTGACAGTTTTCACGACGCGATCCACATAGACACCTGGGAGATGGATCTCGTCTGGGTGAAGCGATCCGGTCGGGACAACCTCTTCGACCTCGGCGATGGTGAACTTCGCGGCGGTCGCCATGTCCGGGTTGAAGTTGCGGGCGGTGGTGTTGAAGACCAGGTTGCCGAACTCGTCGGCCTTGGCGGCCTTCACGAGTGCGAGGTCGCCGAACAAGCCCGTCTCCATGACGAAGGGGCGTTCCTGACCACCGTTGGGTGAGGCGAAGGTGCGGGTCTCTTTGCCCTCGGCGACGAGCGTCCCGTATCCCGTGGCGGTGTAGAACGCGGGGATCCCGGCCCCACCGGCCCGCACGCGCTCAGCGAGTGTACCCTGCGGGTTGAACTCGACCTCCAGCTCATCGTTGAGGAACTGGCGGGCGAACTCTTCGTTCTCGCCCACATAGCTGGAGATCATCTTCTTGATCTGCTTGGTCTGGAGCAGGAGCCCGAGCCCCCAGTCGTCAACGCCGGCGTTGTTGGAGACGCAGGTGAGGTCCTTGGTGCCCGTGTCGCGCAGGGCGATAATGAGCTGCTCGGGGATGCCGCAGAGCCCGAACCCCCCCACCATGCACATCATGCCGTCACGGAGGATGCCCTGCTCGGCGAGGCCTTCGAAGCATTCAGCGGGTGTGTTGCGAACTTTGGATGCCATGCGGGATCACCTTTCGTCTGATGGGTCGGCGTGTGAGCAATGATATGCGGACCGACTCAGGGTGCCACTACTCGCTGCGAAGCAGCGCAGTAGTGCTTTTATGTCATATAGAAGACACTAATGCGCCGAAGACGGCGAGTAGTTGCACCCGGAAAAAGTTATTTGGAGGCCTTGGCGCCGAAGAGGCCCTGCTGATTGGCCCCGGTGGTCGGGCGGGTCGACAGGTCGTCGAGTTCGCGCTGGATGTCCTCGAGCGTCGAGAGCTGGAGGTGTTCGGTCGCGAAGCGGATGTAGGCGATCTTGTCGACATTGCGCAGCTTGGCCATGACACGCTCGCCCACCAGCTGGGTCGGGACCTCACGCTCGAACTCGGCGTGGAGCTCCTCCTCGACGGCGGTGGCGAGGGCCTGCTTGATGTCCTCGGAGATCGGGCGCTTGCCGCAGGCGTTGGAAACGCCCCGCATGATGTTCTCGGCACTGAACGGAACGCGTGAACCGTCGCGTTTCACAACCATCAGCCGCCCGGCGGGCTCGACGCGCTCGTAGGTGGTGAAGCGTTTTTCGCACTTGAGGCAGTGGCGACGACGACGGATCACCGCCCCGCCTTCGGTGGAGCGGGAATCGATGACCTTGTCGAGATTGTGGGCACAATATGGGCAGATCATGGGGCAGGATCCCTGTGGTTCGGGGGATCATACCACAAGATATGGGGGAGCGAGACGCTCCGGGCAAGATTCAGCCCCATCTGAGGGATGGACCCGCACGCATGCACCCGTGATCAGCGATTGGGCTGTGGCGTCGTGCGGAGATAGGGCTTGATCTCCTTGAAGCCCTTGGGGAACTTGGTCTCTGCTTCTTCGTTGCTGACGCTCGGGACGATGATGCAGTCTTGACCGTCTTCCCAGTTTGCGGGGGTCGCGACCTGGTACTCGCTGGTCAGCTGCAGCGAGTCGATCACGCGCAGGATCTCGTCGAAGTTGCGCCCCGTGCTGGCCGGGTAGGTCAGCGAGAGCTTGAGTTTCTTGTCGGGCCCGACGATGAAGACCGAGCGGACGGTCAGGGTGCTGTGGGCCTTGGGGTGGATCATGCCGTAGAGGTTGGCGACGGTGCGGTCATGGTCGGCGATGAGGGGGAAGTTGAGCTTGGTGCCCTGGGTTTCCTCGATGTCCTTGGACCAAGACTCGTGGTCGCTGAGCCCATCGACGCTCAGGCCGAGCACCTTGACATTGCGTTTGTCGAACTCGCCCTTGAGCTTGGCGACCGCGCCGAGCTCGGTGGTGCACACGGGGGTGAAGTCCGCGGGGTGGCTGAAGAGCACGGCCCACGAGCCATCGATGTAGTCGTAGAAGTGGATCGGCCCTTCGGTCGACTCCTGTGTGAAATCAGGTGCGGCATCACCGAGTTGGATGGTCATTGCGCTCTCCTTGTTCAACGGTTGATCAAACGCATGAACCCGGTCCGGCACGATACCCAACCGGGTTCATAAGTCTATGAGGGTTCCGCGAGATTGACCGGGCAGATGCAGGATGAACAGGTAGACCAATAGTCAATATCTGGTCACTCAGCAGCAGTGACCACGACCTGATCATCAGGGAGCATGACGATGGAATCGATGGTACCACTGCTGATATCGCCAACAGTACCAATGGCCTCGCTCACACCTCCCCTGTGCAGGAGGACCCTGCTGTTGGGATCCTGAACATCAGCAGCCATAAGGAAGCGTGCAAGGGTGAGTTTTCCCGCTTCAGGAAGCTGATAGATGCCTGAACGCATATTGGCGGTGCCCATGATACTGACGGTGCGCACCTCACCCTTGGGATCGTTCTTCCCCTCGCCCGGGAGTGCGTCGTTGACTTCAGAGAGAATCAGTTGGGATTCAGCATCTATGAGGATTGATTGAAGGCGCTGAAAGCGGGCCTTGGCTTCGTCGGTTGAGATCTCCTGCTGTTTGCTCTGCTCGCCTAGATTGTTGATCTGCGTCTGCAAGGCCTCTTGCTGCTCTTTGCTGAGTTCGTCGTTGCTGCGAGCGAAGAGGCGTCGACTACGCAACTCGTCGATTCTGTTCGAGAACTCGTTGGCCTTTTCTCGTTCGGCGAAGTACACGGTTTTGGCGGCTTCGTACTCGGCGCGGAGGCGATCGATGCGTCGGGTCATCTGGGCGTGCTGTTCGATGCGTTGCTGCTCTCTCTGTTCCAGCATGCTCTCTGAGATCGCCTTGAGTTGGGCGGCCAGCTCATTGATCTCAGCGTGCACCGCTGGTGGAGCGGCGACAACGAGCGAGCCGTTGACGGGCTGGATGGTGGTGTATTCCAGATCGTGCTTGGTGCCGAGGAGTTCCTGCATGGACTGACCAAACTGGAACTGCTCATCACTGGATTCTGCCCAGGCCGGAATGGGGTATGCGTGGATCTCAATCTGCTCTCGCCGATATTCCCCGAGGGTCATCAGGACCAGCTCGGAGTCTTTCGCCGCAAGAACCGTCTCGCCGTAGTCCATGTACAGACGGGCCTGGATCGCATCTATGGCTTCCTGCTTGGTGAACTCCCCTTCGAACTTCCCCATTTGCAAATTGAGGATGGCAGAGCCAGTGCTGGACCTGCGAACGCCGTCGCTGAAACGGAATCTCATACCAAATGTTTCCGCGATCGTGCTGAGCACATCGACCGCGGGCTCACGCTCGATAAGGAAGGTCTTGCGGAGTGGCTCGTTGCTTTCAGTCGTTCCCACAGCGCGCGCTTCGGCTGCGGCTGGAACCGTGGTGTTGGTGTTCGTCGGCATCATCATGCTGACGCTGGCGGTGAGGATCGACCCGGCGAGGACGAAGAATGTGGCGTTCATGGCGAATCTCCTGAATGATTTGGGTGTGCGATTGGCGCTGCTGATGTGTCGTGCGAGCTGGGCGGTCTCGCCAAGCTCGGAAATGGCGGTGCGGGTGGCCTCGGCTTCACTCTTGCCCTGCACGAGCAGGTCATCCACGCGGCTGCGCAGGTGGTCTTCGAGCTCATCGCGCACCTGGGTGCGCTGTGAGGGCGGGAGACTGAGCATCGAGGTGAGCACATCGAGCCAGGTCTCGATGCCGTCGCGCGAGGTCGGCGGCTTCGGGTTGTTCCCGGGCGTGTGTTTCATGCGTGTGCGTTTTGGTCGTTGATCGCGGGAGCGACAAAGGCGTCGAGCAGGGCCTGCATCTGACGGTTGGCCTCGATGTGCTTGGCCAGCTGCTTGTGGCCCTTGGGGCTCAGGGTGTACCACTTGCGGCGTCGGCCCGTCGCGTCGGGGTCGGCCCCTTGGGCCTTGACCTCTTCCCAGCTGGTGGTGACGAGGCCTTGTTTTTCGAGCTTGGTCAGCAGTGGGTACATGCCCGAGGGTGTGAGTTTGAAGTGTCCATCTGACTTGGCAGCGATGGCTTTGGAGATGGCGTAGCCGTACGACGGGCCGTCGGCCAGCACCGAGAGGACAATGAGAGTGGAGTGATCTTGCTTGAGTGCGAGCATGGTGTACCTCGTGCTTTGCTTATGGCCAAATATACCACAAATACATATATCGAGCTTCGATATATCCAGATTCAAAGAGAAATTTTCGACAAGACCCAGAAATTCACCGCTCTTGGCTCGACTGTGAGATCGATGCAATCTATTTTCTTGTTTAGGAAAATGAGAAATCAAAGCAACAGCCCGATCGACCGACTCACCCAGATCAGCAACGCCCTGGGCGATCCCAATCGCGTGCGCCTTTTGGCGGCCTGCTTGGATCAGGAACGATGCGTCTGCCAGCTGGTGGCCCTGATCGACCTGTCCAACGCGTCGATCTCCAAGCACCTCGGTCAGCTTCGTGATGCCGGGCTGCTGCGATCGCGGCGCGAGGGGCGGTGGGTGCATTACGCGATCCCAGAGCAGCCCGAGCCCATCGTGGACCAGTCGCTTGCGTTCGTGCGGACCCACGCCATGCGCGACGAGCTGATCGTGCAGGACCGGGCGACGCTGACGAATATCGATGCCATCGACCCCAACGATCTGGCACGCATGCAGCGTGAGGGGTGCTGCCCCGACCTTCGATGCTGCCCGCCAGAGCCGACCAACACCCCCACTGTTTCACAAGGAGAACAGTCATGAATACCAACGAAGCCATTCGCGATCAGATCCGAAGCGATTACTCGAACATCGCGACCACGAGCAACAAGGCCGAGGGCACCGAGAGCTGCTGCTGCGCCGGGGCGTGCGGCGTCACCGAGTCGATTGATCCCGATGTGCTTGCCGAGCAGATCGGCTACACGCGCGAGGAACTCGAGTCCCTGCCCGCGGACGCGAATATGGGGCTTTCCTGCGGGAACCCCAATGTCATTGCGAACCTCAAGGAGGGTGAGACGGTGCTCGATCTGGGCTCGGGCGGGGGATTCGATCTTTTCCTTGCCGGGCCCAAGGTTGGGGCGACCGGCAAGGCCATCGGGGTGGATATGACCACCGAGATGATCGCCAAAGCCCGCAAGAACCTGGAGCACTACACCAAGACCACCGGGCTGAGCAATGTCGAGTTTCGCCTTGGCGAGATCGAACACCTGCCGGTGGCGGACAACTCGGTCGATGTGGTCATGAGCAACTGCGTGATCAACCTGGCGCTGGACAAGCAGGGCGTGTGGAACGAGATCGCCCGCGTGCTCAAGCCCGGCGGGCGGGTGGCGATCAGTGATATGGCCCTCTTTGAGCCCCTGCCCGAGTCGGTCAAGGGCATCGTCGAGTCGTGGGCCGGGTGCATCGCGGGTGCGGCGTTGATCGAGGACCTGCGTGAGCAGATGCTCAGAGCAGGGCTCCAGGGCGTGACGCTGACCCCGAAGCCCGAGTATGTCAAGGCACTCATGAATGCCGACGACCCGCTGTATCAGAAGGTCGATGCCGAGCTACCCGCTGGCAAATCAGCCTCGGATTTCATCACCAGTGTGGATATCGCGGCAGTGAACCCGGCAAGCGCCTGCTGCGGCGATGACTGCTGCTGACCTACCCGATCTGGTGGCCCAGGGCCATGGCATTTCATCCGGCCTAGAGTTCAAGGCATGAGTCAGAAGACCACCACCACAACCACCACGACTTCGCCCGATTGATGGCGGCTGGTTGTTGATGTACGAAAAACGCACACGACGCCCGGCCACTGCCGGGCGTTTTTTCATCTACGATCAACCACGAACGGATTCACACCACGCGTTCAGCACGAGAGCGAGCAGGAACAATGCCTCAGATCACCCTCCCCGACGGAACGGTCAAATCATTCGAGAACCCCATCAGCGCCCACGACATCGCGATGTCGATCGGCGAGCGCTTGGCCAAGGCCTGTGTCGGCGCGATCATCGATGAGGAACTGCGCGACCTGAGCACCGTGATCGATCAGGACTGCACCCTGTCGCTGGTGACCGAGAAGACCCGCGACAAGCAGGACGACCCCAACGCCCTGCAGCTCCTGCGTCACTCGACGGCTCATGTGATGGCTGAGGCAATCCAACGCATCGTGCCCGGAGCGCAGCTGGTCTACGGCCCTCCTCTGGAGAACGGGTTTTACTACGACATCGCATTCCCCGAGGACCGCCCGCTGAAGGAGGGCGACTTCGAGGCGATCGAGGCGGAGATGGCCAAGATCGTCAAGGAGGATCGCCCGTTCACCCGCTACGAGTTGGAGTACTCCGAAGGACTCAGCAAGGTCAAGAGCGAGGGATCGAAGTACAAGCTCGACAACGCCCACCGGGCGCACGAGGCGGGCTCGCTCTCGTTGAGCTTTTACGCGACCGGCGAGCCGGGCAAGGACTGGGAAGACCTCTGCCGCGGGCCGCATATCCCAAGCACCGGACGCATCGGTGCGTTCAAAATCATGTCGCTGGCATCGAGCTACTGGCACGGCGACGAGAACAGCGATCGTCTGACCCGCGTGTACGGCACGGCGTTCTTCAATAAGAAGGACCTGAAGGCACATTTGGAGCGACTTGAAGAGGCAAAGAAACGCGACCATCGTGTGCTGGGTAAGAAGCTCCAGCTGTTCCATATCGATGAAACGGTTGGCCAGGGCCTGATCCTTTGGACGCCCAACGGCTCGGTGGTGCGCAAGGAGTTGCAGAACTTCATCGCTGCAGAGCTGACCAAGCAGGGGTACCACGAGGTGTACACCCCGCACATCGGCAAACTGGACCTGTACCGGACCTCGGGGCACTTCCCGTATTACGCCGAGAGCCAGTTCCCGCCGCTGATCGAGCGGGACCACATGGTGCAGCTCAGCGAAGAGGGCTGCAGCTGTGCCCAGCTGTCGAACCACATGACCACGGGCGAGATCGAGGGCTTCATGCTCAAGCCCATGAACTGCCCGCACCACATCAAGGTGTTCGATTCCCAGCCCCACTCCTACAAGGATCTGCCTGTGCGTCTGGCCGAGTTCGGGACGGTGTACCGCTGGGAGCAGTCGGGCGAGCTCAACGGGATGACTCGCGTGCGTGGGTTTACCCAGGACGATGCGCACCTGTTCTGCACCCCCGACCAGGTCGGGCAGGAGTTGCAGGGCTGCCTGTCGCTGGTGAAGACGATCTTCAAGGTGCTCGGGATGAAAGACTACCGTGTGCGGGTGGGTCTGCGTGACCCGGACAGCGGCAAGTACACGGGCGACCCGGCGAACTGGGACAAGGCCGAGCAGGCGTGCCGCGAGGCGGCGCAGACACTGGGCGTGCCCTTCACCGAGGAACCCGGCGAGGCGGCGTTCTATGGCCCCAAGATCGACTTCGTCGTCAAGGATGTCATCGGTCGCGAGTGGCAGCTGGGCACGGTGCAGGTGGACTACAACCTGCCCGAGCGTTTCGACCTGAGCTATGTCGGCGCGGACAACGAGAAGCACCGCCCGGTGATGATCCACCGCGCCCCGTTCGGCTCCATGGAACGGTTCATCGGCGTGCTCATCGAGCACTTCGCCGGCGCGTTCCCGGTCTGGCTGGCACCGGAGCAGGTGCGCGTGCTGCCAATCTCTGAGAAGAGCAACGACTATGCCCAAGAGGTGATGAGCGCTTTGCACGCGATCGGGATCCGCGCGACGCTCGACGATCACGACCAGCGGGTGCAGGCCAAGATCAAGAACGGCAGCGAGATGAAGATCCCCTACCTGCTCGTGGTCGGGCCGCGTGACGCGGAGAACCGGGCCGTGTCGGTGCGTGCGTTCGGGACCGAAAAAGACCTGGGCTCGATGCCGCTGGACCAGTTCATCAGCGCCATCGGCGAGGAGTACCGCACGAAGGGACGCAGCACGGTTCGCCAGCGGTTCGAGGCGGTCGAGGCCTGACCACTACTCTGCATTGAGCAACTCGGCAAACCAGTCGCTCAGTGCCTGATCGGTGTACGCGTTGTCCCAGCTGTTGTGGTTCACCCCCGGGTACTCGCTGTAGCGGGTGTCGGCACCGAGATTCTGGAGCGCTTCAGAGAGCGATCGTGACTCGGACACCGGAACGACAGAATCCGCGCCGCCGTGGTGGATCCATGTCGGCATCCCGTTGAGCGTGTTGGCGGCTTGCACCACCTCGGGCGTGTCAGCCGTGGTCGGTGTACGCGGGATGCGGTTCCGGTCCGCGTCAAAGACCGTGCGCACATAGCCGCAGACCGGCGCGGCGGCACTGAATCGGTCCGGGTGCAGCCCGGCGATGGTGATCGTCCCGTGCCCACCCTGCGACAGTCCGGTGATCGCCAGGCGCTCGGGATCAAAGAGCCCCAGCTTGGCCGCTTGGTCGAGCATGTGCATGACCGCGAGGTCATGGTCTTCCCACTCCGAGTTCACGGTCGGCTTTTGTGGCGCGATGATGACGAATGGCCACATCTCAGGGTCTTGCATGGCATTGCGTGGGAGCCCAACATGGAGTTGGCGGAGCCCATCGGTGCCGCACTCACCAGCACCATGGAGGAAGAGCAGTGCAGCACCGCCCTTGGTGGCGGCTTCGTTGATAAGCACCTTGCAGGCGTAATGCTGGGCGTTGAGATCGAATGAGAGGTCATAGATCCGCAGTGGGGTAACGAGCTCGGCACCCGACCTACTGCCAGATGAAGCACACCCGGGGAGGAGGAAGACCGCCGAAGCGAGGATCGCGATCACGAAAGTGCGTGCCTTATTCATGGCCTCAGGTATACCATGACCGCTTATGTGAAGCAAACGGGCCATGTACTGGGCAGAACACGCCGTGAAGCACCCTGATCCACGAACAACCGAGCAGATTCGCAGGGATCTCCGTTACAGCACACGCGACGCGATGCTGTTTTCGGTGATGGTTGGCTGTGGCGAGGCGTACTTTGTGGCCTTTGCCCTGGCGATGGGCATGGGTGAGGCCCTGGCGGGACTGCTGGGCTCCGTGCCGCTGCTTGCCGGCGCGATGCTCCAACTCATCGGGCCTTGGGCGGTGTTCCGACTCGGGTCCCACAAGCGATGGGTGGTCCTGACGGCGGGGCTGCAGGGACTGAGCTTCCTGCCGATGATCATTGCGGCCTTGATGGGACGCATGCCCGCATGGCTCATGTTTGTAAGCGTGGGCATCTACTGGGCATTGAACCTGGGCGGCGGCCCGGCTTGGAACACCTGGATCGGGACGATCGTTCCTCGGCCTGTGCGGGCCAAATACTTCGCGTCTCGCACGAGACGGGCCCAGTTCATGCTGATGGTCTCGCTTATCGGCGCGGGGTTGCTGCTGTACATCGGAAAGAAGCATTTCAATGGTGAGGGACAGGGCGATGCGTACCTGGAGGTGTTTGCAGGCTTGTTCGCGGTCGCAGGCTTGTCACGTCTCGCATCGACCTGGTGCCACTCGCGGGTCAGCGAGCCGGTGCCAATGCCCGAGGGGCAGCGCAAGGTACCTATTAGCACGTTTCTGCGCGGGCCCAATGCGGTATCGGGCGGTCGTCTGCTGCTCTACATGCTGTGCCTGACAATGTGTGCACAGGTATCGGGGCCGTTCTTCGCGCCGTACATGCTCAAGGCGCTCGGCTTTGACTATCTGGTCTTTGCGGGCCTGCTGTGCTGCTCATTCCTAGGGCGTGTGGTGGCGATGCCGCTGATCGGGCGGTTTGCCAAGAAGCACGGGGCCTCGGCGTTATTGTGGGTGGGCGGCTTGGGCGTGATCCCGATGAGTGCGATCTGGGTGATCTCGCCGTCGCCGTGGTTCTTGATTTGCGTGCAGTTGACTTCGGGGATGGTGTGGGCGAGCTACGAGATGGCCACCATGCTGCTGCTGCTTGAGTCGATTCCCGCGAATGAACGCACGAGCGTGCTGACGACACAGAACGCGCTCAACGCGGCGATGATGGTCGTCGGCGCGACATGCGGTGCATTACTCTTCCGGGTGATGGGCGAGGACATCAGTGCCTACCACGCGTTGTTCCTGACAAGCACCTCGCTGCGATTGGGCACGATCATCCTACTGGCCCGGGTGCATATGCCCAGGATCTCCAGGATCCGCCCGGTGGTGTTCCGGACGATGAGTCTGCGCCCGCAGTTTGGCGGGTTCGATCGACCGGTGGTGTCGTCGATTGATGACACCGATCCGGCGGCCAAATGAACCGAACGGGCGTGGTACACTTGCAGCGATGGATCAAAAACGACTTGAAGAAATCAGCGAGATCCGGGCGGGCTGCCTGTTTGCACCCGTCGCGGTGGTCTGCGTGCCGTTTCTGGTGCTGGGCACGCTGATGGCGGTACTGAGCTTCTCCTCGGCGAGCATACAGGCTCGCAGCAATGCTGCGACGCAACGAGTCGAGGCGACGATTACCCAGTCAGCGCTTGGCCAGATCAGTTCGGGCGGCAATCGCACCAGGCAGGTCGCGAGGGTCGAGTTTGCCTACCTGCGTGACGGCGTGGAACAGACCTCGAATCACTATTTCCCCATCGAAGACCCGAAAGGACAGGCGGACCCGCGAGAGATCATCGAGCGGCTGCCCGTCGATGCCGAGACTGAGGTGTGGTTGCCCGATGATCCCGATCTGCCGGCGTTCATCGAGAAGCACTGGAACACCAGCGTGTACAGCGGTGTGGGCGTGGGCCTGTTCGCCTGGTCGTTCTGCGGGATGCTGCTGACCGTCTGCGGCGGGTGGCGTTGGGTCGGGCGTGCATGGCTCGGGGCGACATTGTTGGTCTTCGGCGTACTGGGTATCGGCGGCTATACGGCATGGCATGCGCTGACATTCGTCCCATCCTCGGCATTGCCCGGTTGGTTGACCCTCGTGGCGATCGGGGTCGGCGTCTGCTCGCTCCTTCCCGTCTTTGGCGCATGGCAATCGAGCCGGATCGCGGCGGCGTTGCGGGAGATCGAGTCATGACACGGATCGCGATGTGGTCCGGGCCACGCAACATCTCGACGGCGTTGATGCGCAGCTGGGGCGCACGGGCGGACTGCGTTGTGAGCGATGAGCCCCTGTATGCCCACTATCTGAGTGTTCTCGATGAGGACAAGCGACGCGAGCACCCGGCGTATGACGCGGTGATGCGCTCGCAGCCGACCGATTGGCACGAGGTTGCGGAACAACTCACCGGGCTAATCCCCGACGGTAAGGGCGTGTGGTATCAGAAACACATGGCCCACCACCTGACCGAGGGGATGGGGCGCGACTGGATAGCAAAGCTCACGAACTGCTTCCTGATCCGCGAACCGGCGGCGATGATCACCAGCTTCATCAAGATCATCGACAACCCGACGCCGAGCGATCTGGGCTTGCCCCAGCAGGTGGAGTTGTTCCACTGGTTGCAGCAGCAGACAAGCGAAAGGCCGATCGTGATCGATTCGCGCGATGTGCTGATGGACCCGACGGGGATGCTCGGGCGGGTGTGTGACCGGGTCGGGGTGCCCTTCCATGCATCGATGCTCGCGTGGAAACCGGGTGAGCGGGAAGAGGACGGGGTCTGGGCCCCCCACTGGTATTCGAGTGTGTACCAGTCCACCGGCTTTGCCCCGTATCAAGAGAAGCAAGACCCCGTACCCGAGCGATTGGGCGGGGTGCTTGAAGAATGCAACGCGCTGTACGAGACGCTCGCGGCGCACAAGATCCGTTTGGAGTCGTAACGAATGCTGCAGCAGTTCAATGAGAAGAACAAAGACCTCAAGATCAACATCAACGGCGAGCTGATCCACCGCGATCAGGCCGGCATCTCGCCCTTTGACTCGCTCGTGCAGGGCGGCGATGGGGTCTGGGAGGGGCTGCGGGTCTACAACGGGTCGATCTTCAAACTCGATGAGCACCTAGAGCGTCTGCGGCGCAGCGCCAAGGCATTGGCATTCACACAGATTCCCTCACGCGACGAGCTGGTCGAAGAGATCAAAAAGACGCTTGCAGCCAACGACATGAGCGACGGGGTGCATATCCGCATCACGCTCTCGCGGGGTACGAAAATCACCTCGGGGATGGACCCGCGGCTGAACCAGGCGGGCCCGACGCTGATCGTGCTGGCCGAGCACAAGCCGCCGGTCTATCGCGATGCGGAGGGCAGCAGCGGGCTGAACCTGTGCACCAGCAGCATTCGGCGGTTCCCGCCCGATTGCATGGACCCCAACATCCATCACAACAACCTGATCCAGTCGATCATGGCCAAGGTGGAGGCGAATGCCAACGGGGCCGACGACGCGTTGATGCTCGACCGGCGCGGGTTCCTGGCCGAGGCGAACGCGACGCATGTGTTCATCGTTTCGCCGTACCCCGCCCATTCAGGGGATGACACACCCGTGGTGCAGACCCCGACGACCGCGGCCTGCCCCGAGGGGATCACGCGCCAGACGATCATCGATCTCTGCGACGAGAATGACATCCCGTGTATTGAGCGTGATCTTTCGATGACGCATGTGTATAACGCCGACGAGTGTTTTACGACCGGCACGATGGGCGAACTGGCGTGGGTCGGGAAGATCGACGGGCGGGTCATCGGTAACGGGGCGATGGGCGCGATGACCAAGCGATTGAGCGAGCTGTTTGTTGAGCTGACCAAGCGTGAGGGTGTTCGCGTCGTATAACCCCAGAACAGGGGAAGCATGAATCCAACCACCATCTGGCCGCTGCTGCAACTGGGCGCGGGGTTGTTTCTCCTGCTCACGACCTTCATGCTCTGTGTGGTGCTGTGGCAGCGTCGCCGGGTGTGCCGGAAGCTGCCCGAGCCCCCACCACGCCGGCCCGGTCAGATTCCAATGGTGATCGGGTTGGCTGTGATCGGCTTTGTGATCGGTGTGGGAACGATCGTATTGACATTCAGATCCGCGCCCTCCGGGGGCACAACGAGCCCATTGAAGAACCCGTACACGCTGTGGAGCGTCGGTGCCCTGACTTGCGCGGGGCTCGTCGGGGTGCTCTGGCTTGTGGGCGACCGCTCGTATGGGAGGCCCCGCTGCCCGCGCTGCTGGTACGACCTGTCGGCCCGGTCTTCGAAAGCATGCCCGGAGTGCGGGCGAGAGGTACGGAGCGAGAGCCGCCTGTTTAAAACACGCCGACGAAAGATTCTTCTTATCCTCGCGCTCGGGGCTGCGCTCCCGGCGGGGCTGGTGTTCATGCAAAGCAATCGCCTCGCCGCGTATGGCTGGGCGGGGATCGTCCCCGATCGGGTACTGGCCATGGGTTGGCGCGTGCTGCCCGAAGATTGGGTCATACAGACCAATGCACCAGGCGTGCGGGCAAACCAGGATCTTTCCCTCGAGTCGCGTATCGAGCGTGCGATCGTCACTGATGAGCTGGCAATCGCCCTTGGGGAGAAGCTGGTCGAGCCGTTGCTCGATTCCCCCGAGGCCCGATGGGACCCACGCCGGGGTCGGCTCCTGAGCGCCGTCCAGCAACGATTCGCCCACACGCTGTGGGGTGGCGGTGGTCAGAGAACCGCGGTGATTCGCTGGTTTCCCGAGACGATTGATCTTGATGAACTCGTCCGGGTCGTGCACGAAGAGGTGGTCGATGCGTTGATCGCCGTCGAACACGATCGGGCCAGCGAGCTGCAGCTGCGCATTTATGATCAGCTCTGGGCTCCCAACCTGCGGTGGGTTATTGATGAATGGTTCGCCTATCGGGCGATCGATCAGGGGCAGATGGGTATCGAGGAGCATCTCAGCACCCGTCGCACCGCGGAACTCATCTCGGCCCAGCTCAAGACTGCCGAGTTGCTGCTCGATTCGGTACCATTCCAGCGCTGCCTGCTCAGCGACGACGACACCATCGTGCTGTTCTCGCTGATGGAACTGTACGATCGATCGGAACTCGATCAGGCCTTCGACTGGTATCGAGAGCGGATCGAGCAAGCCGACGCGCCCGTCCCGGCCCCGCTCTCTAATCGCCTGCCAAGCTTCACGCAGTCCATCGAAGACGAGACCAGGGACCGGTTCGTGCGCGATCTTGAGCGATGGTCAACAGGATCAAACCCGCACCAGCGTCGCTTCGTGATCGCCTTCTGTGCCCGGGCCGAGTTACAGCGTGTGGTTGAGGACATGACTGAGGCGGCGTTGTTCGCTGACCCGGCGTACCAGGCAGCACTCGATCACGCGTGCGAACTCATCATGCGTCCCGAGACAGTGATCGGCGAGCAAGAAGTCCAGCTCGCGGCGTACGCGGCTCCCGACGGGCGCCTCCTATGCCCAATAGCAGCCAGACTCATCGCCGAGGGGCAGGCCGATGCGCTGAGCAGCACACGGGTCTGGTCTGATTCGCTGCGGCGAACCATGGATTCTGGCCTGTGGGTTGAGCACCTCTCGCCAGTGCTGCATCAGGCAGACCCTGCAACAGTAAAGTGGTTCCTGCGACTCCTGCCTCGGGTGGTCGAAGCGAAGGATTATGCAACGATCGTCGCGGATCTCGAGGCGATCGAACGCCGCGAGGATGATACAGAACTGCGTCGGCTCGCCGCTATCGCCCGGAACCGCCTCCCCAATCCGGAATGACCCGTTTGTGCGCCCATCTCTGGGCGCAATCCAATCATCGTGACCTGCGATTCTCGATGACGGCCGCAGACTTGGGCTTGTGTGAAACCTTGCGTGCAGTGTGCTGGTATAGACAGTGCGACCTGAAGCAAGGGGGTGGGATGCAACTGGAACACGCGATCGTTGCTCTCTGGATCATCTCCTCGATGCTGGCGTGCTGGGCGTTCTCGGTGGCGATCCGATTGCTGGCCGATCGAGGAGCGCGCCGACGCAAACGCCTGGCAACGAAATACACCAGAAGATCACTGCAACTGGCTTGGTTGCTCATTCTGCTGTGCGTGGTTGGCGCCGCTTCCAGTGCGTATTTCGCGGACCTGATCACCCGGATCAGTGGAATGAGCACGGTTGGTGTGGGTTCGCTCGGCTTAACCGCCATCGGCGTGATCTTCTTTGGGTGCTGCTTGGCGGCATGGGCGTGGGCCGGCGACCGGCCCGGAGATCAGGAACGCTGCCCCCGGTGCTGGTACGACATGCGCGGCTCGGTGGGCCTGCAATGCCCCGAGTGTGGGCACGAGGCGGATGAAAAGGCCGACCTGCTGCGCACCCGTCGCCCACGCTGGGCCTTCGTCCTCGCCGGCGTCTTCGTCGCCTTGGGCTCGGGCACACTTGTTATGAAGGATCGGCTGAATATTCACAGTTTTCAATCGATCACCCCCACGGGTGTGATGGTCTCCCAATGGGATCGGCTTCCCGAATCGTGGCTGTATGACAGCCGCCGGCGCGGGATGGGTTCCGGGGACACCTTGTTTGAACGCATCGATGACGGACGGGTGACCGGCACCCAGATGCAATCGCTGGCGCAGGATGTGATCGAGTCGATGATCCTTTCCAAGGAGGACCGGTGGGACCCAAAGCACACGAATCTGCTGCAATCGGTTATGTATCGTACGATCTATCCCAACACGAACCGAGGAACCGCCCCGGGGCCCGTTGGCCCGCTGGTCACGGAAGAGCAGCTGCTGCAGCTCTATACCCTGAGCACGAGCGATATCGCTGAGATGCTCGCCTCAGGGCCGATGCTTGATCAGACAAGCATCCGGATTCTTGAGGCCAACAGCCGCGTCTACGATAATCCCGTCATTGCCACGCAGATCTGGCTCACCCACACATGGACCGGCAGCCCGCCCACGGGAAGATGGTATCTCGGGCAGCGTTGGCTTCATGAGATGCCCGAAGTTGCCAAGCAGTTCCAAGATGCGCTCTCCCCCGTGCTCATAAAGTTCGAATCGATCGATGAGCAAACGATCTACACATCAGGGGAAGACGCGTCCAAGGCGGACACGCTTACCCGCCTGCTCTGGCAATGCGGCCTGATCGACGACCGCGTCGAGTTGTACCTCCGCTGGGCGGCCGAGGCACCCGATGCATACTCACTCGCACTGTACAAAGCGATCGGGCTCGGGATCGCTTTGCAGGAGCCACAGACCCGTTCAGATTTGATCGAAGGCCTCGGCGCGTGGGTCGAGCGTGACGATCCGGCCCAGCGCAAGGCCGCACTCTACACCATCGCCTCGCTCGGGGAGGTGATCAAGCTCCAGCCCGATGCCCGGAACGATGGTTACCAGCGTGTGATCGCCGCGGCGGTGGATTCCTGCCGTGACGATATGCGACCCGTTGCGTATCGGAACACAGAAGTCTCTGTCAGCTTTCTGATGCGTACTCTCTTGGCCAACACTGATCCAACAGGCGCGGTGATCTACCCGTTGCTGCGCGATGAGCTGCTCGGAAAGTTTTCGGACACTACCGCCACCGATCGGTTCTACAGATACGGGCAACCCTATACGAATGAACTGATCGGGAACTGGCTCTCGTCGTTCGAGGACCTGGCGAATCATCCGGACCCGGAGGTGCGCCGATGGGTCGCGGCGCATTTGCCGGAGCGTCCGAGCGGGATGTACGAACCGAGCATGTATGAAGACCGCATCGACGCGGTCATCGACACACTCATCGAATCCAGCCCGACCGATTATGAAGTGGTTGAGTACGCCGAGCGGGTGCAGCGATCTCGTTCGTCAGAATAATGCGTCCGGAGTGCGGCGTGAGCTTGCGCAGCAGTTCCGAGCAGTCCGCTACCCCGAGGCCTTGCTTGAAGAACCACCACCGTTGCGTCTCGCCTGCGCTTCGGCGATGATCGAGATCACCTCATCCGGATCATCGGTGACATGGATCAGGTCGATGTCCTCGGGCGAAATCGTGCCACCGGCAACGAGCGAATCGGTCACGAAGTCGTACATGGGTTCCCAGAACTTGCGTCCCATGATGATGATCGGGAATCGCTCGATCTTGCCCGTCTGGATCAGCACGGCGGTCTCGAAGACCTCATCGAGGGTTCCGAAGCCGCCCGGCATCACAACGAAGGCATCGGAGTACTTGACGAGCATCACCTTTCGCACGAAGAAGTACTTGAAGTCCACAAACCGATCGAGGTACGGGTTGGGGACCTGCTCCATGGGCAGTTCGATGTTGCACCCCAACGAGAGCCCCCCACCTTCGCGTGCGCCCCGGTTGGCCGCTTCCATAATGCCCGGGCCGCCGCCGGTCATGACGCCGAACCCCGCCTTTGCAAGCTTCTTCCCGACCTCCTGTGCGAGCTTGTAATACTCGTGGTTCTCGTCGAAGCGAGCGGAGCCGAAGACCGTGACGCAGGGGCCGATGAAGTGCAAGCGCCGAAAACCACGAATGAACTCGACAAAGATCTTGATCGTCGTGTACAGCTCTTGACGACGCAGACGCGGCCCCTTGAGCAGATGATGCTCGGAGCCCTCGGGCGGGCGTTTGCCCCACTCCTGCTGTTCCCTATGTGTCAGATCTTCAGTTGATTCGGTTGATTTCGGGGACTCGTCCATACTGTTTGAAGTCTAGGCCTGATGCCCCGGGCGCTATGGTTCAACAAGGAGGCCACAATGAGCACGCCGTTCACCATCACGAATGACCATGGGCTGGAGATACTGGGCGACACACATGTCCCAGAGGGCATAGCGACCGCGTGCGCGATTCTTGTACACGGCTTCAAAGGGTACAAGGACTACGGGTTCATCCCGCTGCTGGCACACGACCTGTGCGCCCGCGGGTTCATGGTGCACCGCATCAACCTGAGCACCTCAGGGATGACGAACAAGACCGACACCTTCGAACGCCCCGACCTGTTTGCACTGGATACATGGAATCGCCAGGTCGACGATGTACGCCGCGTCGTGCGTGCTGTGCGGTCTGGCGATATCCCGGGCAATGGGTTGCCGATGTTCCTGATCGGTCACTCACGCGGCGGCGCGACGGTGCTGCTTGCTGGTGGTCGATATCACAACGAACTTGGGCTCAGCGGCATCGTCACGATCAACGCCGTCGACCGATGCTGCCGGCTGAGTAACGACGAGCACCGCGCCATGCTCGCACGCGGCTACACAATCACACAGTCTGCGCGCACAAAGCAGGAGTTACGCATCGACGCGCGCTGGCTGCAAGAACAGATCGACGACCCGGACGCCCACGATGTCCTGCAGCAGGCCGCGCATAGCGCGGTGCCCGTGCTGGTGATGCACGGGGATGCCGATGACGCGGTGGGGATCGAAGCCGGACAAGCTATTGCTTACAAACTTAACAGCTCGCTTTTCGTGCTGCCTGGGTCGAACCATGTGCTCAATATGTCCAATCCCAGTGAATTAAGCGGCGAAAGGTCTTCAGTGCTTCTCAAGGCAACTGATGAAATCACCCGATTTATACGTGGTATCGTCCGATCACCAAGTTGACATTGCTGTTCTCAGAGGGACAATTCGCTCAATGCATCGCGCATTCATCATCCTGAGTCTGACTTTCAGCGCTGTCGGTGCCCATCACGCTCACGCGCAGGAAGCCGTCGATCTGAGCGGTGATCGGGAGTCGTACTTCTCATCGATACTCCTCGAGCGCACACACCCCGAGATTCCTGACGTGCCCGGGACCGGCTTTGTCTCGCTGAGCGCCGAGGATCTGGTTGCAATGCGGGCCTCAGGAATTGATCCGTCATGGATCGAAACACGCTTCGACATCCCGGTCTTCAACCCATCGCTCCGACGCTTCACCCAGGAAGATCACCCGATCGCGGTTGAATCATGGGCGACGCATCACAGCAGTAAATCGGGCATGGCCCTGAACGACTCGCTGCGGTTCAAAGTCGGACGCACAACAGATCTCAGCGACGGCAATATCGCGGGCAGCAACGGCGCGCTCAACAGCGACGGCGATGAACACATCGCAAGCATCACCCAGAGTGAGGGTGAGTACGACATCTACGACCTCTCGCTCCAGTGGGACGCGTTCGAGGCGGGTGATGTCAAGCTCTCGCTCATGTCCGGGGTCAAGGCCATCGAGGCCAACATCGCCAAACGAGTCAGCGACGCTTCGGGCAATACCTCGATCGACTCGGCCCACCGGGTGACGGCCCTGCCCATGATCGGCTCGGGGGTCAGCTGGCAGATCACCGATGATTTTTCGATCCGAGGCTCAGCCCTGACTCACCCGATCGAAAGCGGAAACGCCCTGATGGACTTCAACGCGGCAACCAACCTTCGCATCACGGGCAATGTTGGCTTCGTTGCCGGGTATCGCATCATCCGCTCGAGCTTCGAGGTGGACAGCATCGATACGGAGCTGACGCAAGAGGGGCTCTTTGCCCGCCTGCAGATCAGTTTTTGATCGGCAATCCGCCAGAGGCGTACCTTCAGTAGGCAATGGGCCTGATGCTGATCAGGGCTGCATGAGTTCGGCGAGGATGTCGAGTCCCTGCACGAGTTTATCGCGTTGAGTCGCGAAGCTGATCCTGAAGTGGGTATCACGCTGGGAGAACGCACCGCCGGGGATAACGAGCACCTCGCGTTCGATCGCCTTTTCGGTGAACTGCGAACCCGTTAGCCCGAGATGCTCCGGGACCTTGATGAACGCGTAGAACGCGCCGCCGGGGGTTGCGATCTCGGTGAGCCCGCCAAGCTTCTCCTGAACAAGATCACGGCGTTTCTCATACTCATCGACATGCTCCTGCATGCTTGTCTCGAAGCTGGCCTCCACGCCAGCCTGAAGCGGCGAGGGAGCACAGACAAAGGTGTATTGCTGCAGCTTGGCCATCTGCTCGATGATCGCCCTCGGACCCGCTGCGTAACCCAGGCGCCAGCCCGTGCAGCCGTAGGTCTTGCCGAAGCCGCGGATCAGCAGGGTGTCCTCGTGCGCCCCGGGGAGTCGCGCAGGGCTGGGGCATCGCTTGAGTGATGGGTCCCCCACCGCCGTGTCGGTGGTGAAGTCGCTGAATGCGAACTCGTCGTAGATCTCGTCGCTGATGAGCAGCACGCCGCGTGATCGGCACAGGTTCCGCAGCTCGGCGCACTCTTCTTTGCTGGGTACCACGCCGCATGGGTTGCTGGGTGTGTTGAAGAGCACGAACTTGGTCTTGTCGGTGATCTTCTCGGCTACGCGCTGTGCGGTGAGGCGGAAATCAGGGTAGGTATCGACCGGGATTGCGGTCGCACCGCAGAGGGTCGCGATGTGTGGGTATGCGACGAAATAAGGATCGGCGATGATGCACTCGTCGCCCGGGTTGAGCAGCACCATGAAGGCCAGCAGCAACGCCCCGGAGGTCCCCGAAGTGATAAAGGAAACCGGCCCATCGTGCCCGGGCGTATTGACCGTTTGTGCATCCCACCCCAGATCCATCTTCAGCCAGTCGTTGACCTTGCTCAGCAGCAACGGGAGCCCCTGGGTGAGCGTGTAGCCGTTGACGTCCTGATCGATGGCATCGATCGCGGCGCGTTTGATCGCTTCGGGAACGGTGAAGTCGGGCTGACCGATGGAGAGGTTGATGGGATCCTTGAGCGAAGCAGCGAGCGCAAAGATGCGTCGGATACCCGATGCATCAATCGCGCTGGCGCGGTCTGAGACGAGCGAGTTGAGGTCGATGCCATCGATCTGCGTCATGATTCATCCCCGATGGGCGTGTGTTGGAAAAGCAGGTACAAAAAGAAAAGCCGCGTGATGTTCTATCACGCAGCCATGGGCTGTGAGTCCGGCTGGTGATGAGCCGTTCTTACACTTTGACCTTTACTCTTTAACCTTGGTCTTGGGCAGACCGAGCGCGGTGTCCTTCTTTGGGTTGAACTTGCCGTCTTCTTTGAGTGCGGCGATGCGCTCTGCGCGGGTCATGACATTGCGAACCGTTGTGAGGTTGCCTGCGGTCTTCAGTGATGGGTCGATGCTCATGGCGTGCTCCGCTCGTTTCTGCTCACGCGTCGTTGCGTGGGTATCTACAGTTGAATCAGGGCTCGTATTTTTCCCAGTTGGTCTGGGAGAAATCAGAGCCGCCTCGTCGTTCCCGCTGCCAGCGAGCACCCAGTGTGGCGACCTGGCGTTGATGCTCGAGTCGCTGGTTACTCATGGCGCTCCACCGATTGCCCGGGATCGCAAGCCCAAGCGAATACAGCGTATAGCGGGAGGGATTGTTGGCGCTCCCGGCCCGGGAGTCCAGTTGCGGAACCCCGATGATCGTCATCCCGTTCTGGTTCATGAAGCTGATCGCGTCAGATGCCTGTTCGGGGGGCAGGGTCGCGAGAACCAGGTAGTTCATCCCGGCCGTTCTGGGGTCCTCGGCTCTGAAGCCCGAGGAGGTCATGATGTCACTCGGCGACCGCCCCGCATCAATGGGGCGGGATTCGTCTGCGCCTGCAGGAGGCCTTTGGGTGGCTGTTGAGCCGTCCTGATCCGTTGTGCTGTCCCGTGAGGTCAGATTATTCGATGGGGTGCTGTCCTGATTCTTGGATTGTGGGCTGACCACGGGCTGATCGCGGACGAACTGTGACATCTCGTCCTTCCCGTCATTGAACCCGATCCGGTAGCCGCCTGCCCAAGCCCCAACGATGAGGACCAATGCAATGGCGATCATCGTGTAAAACTTCGGGACAGACAGGGTGATCCCTGTATCGGTCTGCACCGGCTCGTCGAGCATCGCGGCCGCGGATCGCTCCGCACGCGACACCCCCCCCGTGGAATCCCACGCGGTCGAGCGTGCTTCGCCCTGCGCCTGACGCGGGGCGGGCTCGGCCTCGGGCGTGCTGGGTGGGGCCTTGGCAGGTGCAGGAGCAGCATCGGCTTTGGGCTCGGCAGATGCCTTGGCTGCGGGCTGTGCAGCGGGCGTCTGCGGACGCTCTCCACGCTCACGCATGAGATCAAACAGCGGCGGCCCTGATCGACGATCGGTCATGACACATGATACGCCTCAAAAGGCGCGTGAAGTGGTGCTTGGGCCCGACTTGATGGCTCGAAAGCCGCTATACTCCGCGCGATATGCCTATGAAGGACGAAGACATCATCACGATTAGCCCGGCCCCGATGTCCACGAGCGAGGCGGTGTACTTCCCAAGCATCATCAAAGGCTTTGGAACGACGCTGAGACACTTTTTCACCTCATTCGGACAGGGACATACCAGCCGCACGATTCAGTACCCTGAACAGCGGCGTGAGCACTACACCCCAGAACAGGGTGGTATCGAGAAATCGAACTTCCGTGGTGTACACCGACTGAACCGGGATGGTGCAGGGCGTGTCAAGTGCGTGGCGTGCATGATGTGCCCCACGATCTGCCCAGCCAACTGCATTCATATTGAAGCCGCTGAATCGCCCTGGGACGATCGCGAGAAGTACCCGGCCAAGTTCGAGATCGATGAGCTGCGTTGCATCTTCTGCGGCATGTGCGAGGAAGCGTGCCCGGTTGATGCGATCGAACTGACCCCTTTGTACGATGTGGTCGGCGAGTCCCGGCAGGAGATGGTCTACGACAAGAACAAGCTGTTGCATGTCTATGACATCACGATCGACCAGAAGCCCATGTGAGCGGCTGGGGCAGCATGTGTAAACGCTGCCCGCCCCCAAGTGCTTGGAAGCAAACATGAAAAACGCCCGAGTCGATGACTCGGGCGTTTTCTATGCAAGATGTGCGTGTCGCTTAGCGACGACGGCGAGTTGCAACCAGGCCACCAAGGCCCAGGAGTGCGGTCGCACCGGGTGCGGGCACAATAGTGAACCCGACCGAAAGCTTGTAGTTGAAGCTTTCTGTATGACCGATACCGTCAGCAAGATCATCGGAATCGACCGAGCTTGAATCAACATCACCGAAGCCCGAGAGCCCGATGTAGTAGGTTCCCGCGGCCAGCGACTCGACCTGCAGTGCGGGCATCAGGCCGATGCCTGAATCGTCATCGAAGCCGATGACATCGCCACCGCTGGCGACGAGCTGCATGACACCGTCACCGCTCCCACCTGCTGAGAATGCTGCAAAGACTGACAGTGATGCTTCGTCGGCGAGCGTGAACTCGAACCAGTCAACATCGTTGTCACCGATCGTGCCATCAATAATGACACTGCCGCCCGGAACATCGAAAAGCCCTAAGGAGTTCGCGGTACCGAGCGTGTTGTTGCTTTCTGCTTCTGAGAACGCGCCAGCTTGTGCTGAGCCAGCGAGCATCAGCGCAAAGGCAACAGCTCCAAATGTTTTCATATCTCTCATATCAATCTCTCCCTCAATACGGCTTACCCGAAGCCGGATGTGGTTTGCCCGTGAGTGAACCAAGGAACTGACACGGACACTCTTAATGTATCACAGAAATCAGGAATGAATGTAGGGAAATCCCCCATCACACAAAATTTTCGATCTGCCGATGGGGGTTTAGGTATTTTTTTCCAACAAATCCCCCTTTTTTAGTGGGAGATAGGAAAAAGCCAGCTTCGAGCTGGCTTTTCGGTGAATCGGTTTTCGGACGAAGTCGCCGTCGAATCGTCGATTTAGCGACGACGACGGGTGATCAGCATGCCACCCATGCCCATCAGTGCCATGGCACCTGGAGCGGGGACAATTGTGAAACCGACGCTGATCTTGTAGCTGAAGTCCTCTTGATGCCCCTGACCATCGGCCAGTTCATCGCTGACGACCGAACTTGAATCGACATCTCCGAATCCGGAGAAACCGATGTAGTACGTGCCGGCACTGAGGTTTTCAAGTTGAATCGCTGGCATGAATCCCACGCCGGAATCATCATCAAATGCGAGCACATCGCCGCCTGATGAGACCACCTGCATGAGCCCGTCGGATCCGCCCGACGAAGCAAAGCCAGCAAAGAATGAGAGGCTCGCGGTGTTGTTCAGCGTGAAGCTGTACCAGTCCACATCACCCAAGCTGATCGAGCCGTCAATTGCGACCGATCCACCCGGGGTGTCAAAGGTACCAACATCGTTGGCCATCGCGAGCGTGTTGTTGTCTTCGACTTCATTAAAGAAGGCGCCCGCAGAAGCTGCGGTTGTAAACGCAGCAATCGCGGTGGTTATCAAGGCGTACTTCATATCTGCTCTCCTCACAGAGGTTGTGTTGCAAGAGACGATGTCTCGGGTGAAAGATGCACCGAATCTGTCCAAAGCCCAGTAACTTTCGAGATTTAGTGGGATTTCTGCAAATCGAAGCCTCGGTACCTCGCATGCCCAGGATGCTCCGCACAGCCATGATCGCATCGGCGAAATAATTCCCTGAAACCAGTGGTTTTCGACCCAAACCGGTGGCATGTTGGGGGCAACGAGTGCTTCTGCGCTCGAGAGCACAGAACTGCTCAACGGGGACATCCCGGAATCCGACGCACCCGCCGGACCTGCGTGACCCACAACTTGAACGCACACATGTCGTTGCGTGTGACGAATCAGAGAGAGGCCGCTCGGTGGGTGCAACAACCGGCGGCCTCTTTTCTTTTGATCTACACATCAGCTCGCAATGGCCCTCATCGAACCATCCTTTGACGCGCCCCTTCAGTTGAGCATGCGGAGTGACTCGGCAAAGCCGATCGCGGCTTGATGTACACCATCCTGCCAGCTCTCCGTGCTGGCCTGAGGGTACAGGACCGATCGCGAAGCATTGACGATCACACCCTGCTGACCAGCACTGGACGCATCAAGCCGGCACATCGGACGCACATCCTCGACCGTCCCGCCCTGGGCGCCGACGCCGGGCACCAGGAACATCTGATCAGGCATCATCTCGCGGAGCTTGCCCATCTCGTCGCCGGCCTTGGTCGCCCCCACCACGGCCCCCAAGGCACTGAGCCCGGACGATCCGGTCTGGGTTGACCCCATCTTGGCGATCATCGAGCTGATCGCGTGGACGACATGGCGGCCGTCGGCGAGTTGCTGCAGTTGGACCTCATCGGAATCGGGGTTGCTCGTGCGGGCCAGCGCGAAGACCCCGAGCCCGGCTTCGAGGAAAGGCTCGATCGTCGAGGGGCCCATGTAGGGCGAGACCGTGATGAAGTGCGCCCCCATGTCGGCGGCACCCTTGGCATAATGCTGGGCCGAGCTGCCGATGTCACCCCTCTTGGCATCCAGAATCACCACCAGCCCCAGGTCGCGGGCCTTGGCGATGACCCGCTCGAGCACGGCGTAGCCCTCGCTGCCGTAGCGTTCGAAGCAGGCGCTCTGGGGCTTGACGGCAGGAACCTGCCCCACGATGGCGTCGAGCACCTCCAGCGAGAAGCTCGCAATGGCATCCGCCTCATCGGCACTGCGCAGCTGCTCGGGGAGCTTGGTGTACACCGGGTCAATCCCAACGCAGGCGGGCGTGCCCACCTGGTCAATCTTGGAAACGAGCAGGTCGATCATGGTGGTCGAAGTCTGGGGCGTGGTCGGCGTGGTCATAGGGTCTCCCGGGCGTGGTCGTTCTACACTCTAGACGCGATGAAACAGACGCATTCACCCAAGCATCTCGATCTCAAGAAGGACACCGCCCTGACCATCACCTGGGACGATGGGCGGGAGTCGGTCTACCCCATCGCGCACCTGCGTCGCCTCTCGCCCAGCGCCGACATGCGGGAGCTGCGCAAGGCGATGGTCAAGAATCCTTTGACCATCCTGCCCTCGGGAGGGAGCAGCGGACCGTTGACAGCGGTCGATGCCGAGCTGGTGGGCAACTACGCGATCAAAATCACCTTCTCTGATGGGCACGCGACAGGGCTTTACAGCTGGGACTACCTCCGGGAAATCGACCCGGCAACGAACCCGCAAGGGCGGGTGAAGTCGGACAACGCACCGGCGCACAATGATCCGCTGGGATTGGGTTGAGCATCGTGTCGGTCTCGCTTACCACTTCCATCTACGCGTTGCCGGGTGTGCGTGAATATCAGGCACAGAAGCTTGAAATCCTCGGCGTGCGCAATGTTGGGCAGCTGCTCACCCACCTCCCCCACCGCCACGAATGGGTGCACGCCCAGGCGGGGATCGCTGATCTTGAACCCGGGGTGATCAGCTCGGTCGTCGGGGAGATCACCGCGACCAAGATCGCGGGATTCGGGCGTAAGTCCCGTTTCCAAGCGGTGCTGCACGACGGCGATGGTCGCCTGGACCTCGTGTTCTTCAATCAGGCCTTTCTGGCCAAGAAGATCCCCGTGGGGACCCGTCTGCGGGTGCAGGGCAAGCCGACCAAGTTTGGCCCCGGGCTGCAGATGGCCAACCCGCAGTTCACCATCATCCCCTACGACGATGAATCGACCGAGCCGGTCGAGGACGATGCCTACCGCCCGGTGTACCCCGCGACCGAGGGGCTGCCCAGTGAGCAGATCTGGGCGATCGTCAAGTCGGTGCTCGAGCCGGCGCTGGCGTTGCTGGAAGACCACCTGAGCGATGCGTATCGCGCCGAGCGGGCACTGCCGAGTCTGAGCGAGGCGTACCGCATGATGCATGCGCCCGAGCATGAGGACGAGGTGAAGGCCGCGCGTCGTCGGCTGGCCTACGACGAGTTGCTGATGATGCAGCTCGGCGTCCATATGAAACGAGCGCACCTGCGACGCACGCTGACCGCCCCGGCGTTGGAGCGTACTGCAAAGATCGACGAGCATATCGCCGCCCGCATGCCTTTCGCTCTGACCGCGGCTCAGCAGCGGGTGGTGGACGAAATTTCCAAGGATGTCGCGCTGACCACACCCACCAATCGGCTGGTGCAGGGTGATGTGGGCTCGGGCAAGACGGCGGTGGCGCTGGACGCGATGCTGCTGGCGATCGCCCACGAGCACCAGGCGGCCTTGATGGCCCCGACCGAGCTGTTGGCCGAGCAGCACTACCTGTCGATCACCGAGATGCTCAAGGGATCGAGCGTCCGGGTGGAGCTGCTCACGGGTTCGATGCCCGCCGCCGATCGGGATCTGGTGATTGCCAAGATCGCCTCGGGCGAGGTCGATCTGGTGATCGGGACGCACGCGTTGATCTCGGACAAGGTCGAGTTCCATTCGCTGGCGCTTGTCGTGATCGACGAGCAGCACCGGTTCGGGGTCGAGCAGCGGGCCAAGCTGCGGGTGAAGGGCGGCAAGGAGCACGAGGCGGAGACGCCGCATGTCATCGTGATGACCGCGACCCCGATCCCGCGCACGATCGGGTTGACGATCTTCGGCGATCTGGACATCTCAACAATCGACGAGCTCCCGCCCGGGCGCTCGCCGGTGATCACGAAGAAGGTGTCGCGTGAACAGCGCAAAACCGTGTACCAATGGGTCAACGAGAAGATCAAGCAGGGCGACCAGGCGTTTATCGTGGTGCCCGCGATCGAGCCCGGGAAGAAGGGCGAGGTCGCGGTAACGGACCTGCGCACGCTGCAGAAGCAGCTCGAGGGCGGCGAGCTGCACGATGTCAAGGTCGCGGCCCTGCACGGTCGGCTGAAGCGCGACACACGCGAGCATGTGATGCACCGCTTCCGGGCGGGGAAGATCGACGCCCTGATCGCGACGACGGTGATCGAGGTCGGTGTCGATGTGCCCAACGCGACGATGATGATCATCGAGGATGCCGACCGCTTCGGGCTGGCCCAGCTCCACCAGCTGCGCGGGCGTGTGGGGCGTGGTCAGAAGCCCGGCGTGTGCGTGCTGATCGGCAATCCCAAGACCGAGGACGGCATGGCCCGGCTCAACGCGATGGTCGAGACGACCTCGGGCTTTGTGCTTGCCGAGAAGGACCTGGAGATCCGCGGTGCGGGCGATGTGTTCGGAACGCGCCAGAGTGGGATGATGCCCTTCAAAATGGCCGACCCAATGAAGGACACCGAGTTGCTCCAGATGGCGCGACGCGACGCGGCCGAGTGGATCGCCCTCTCACCGACTCTGGAACGCCCAGAAGACACGCTCGCACGGCGACGCATGCTCAAGGCCCATGGCCAGTGGCTCGGCCTGGGCGATGTCGGCTGAGTTCGTGCCCCGCTGCCCCTACGATTGGGTATGAGTTTCACCAAAGCCGCAGCGACCATGTTTAACGAGATGTCCCAGATGATCGAGCTGCTCGGCGGCGATCGGTTTCGTGTGAACGCACACGCCAAGGCGGCGCGGGTGCTCAAGGACACGACCGCCGATATCGAGGCCCTCGCCGAAGCGGGCGATACCAAGGCCCTGGTCGCGATCGAGGGCATCGGTAAGGGCACGGCGGGCAAGCTCATCGAGTTGGCCCAGCACGGGAACATGAGCGAGTACGACGAGCTCCGCAACCAGATCCCCAAGGGGCTCATGGAGGTGCTCGGGATTCAGGGGCTCGGGCCCAAGACGGTCAAGCTCATGTGGGACGAGAAAGGCGTGGAGTCCATCGACGATCTGCTCAAGATCATCGAGGACGGGAGCATCCTCGAACTCCCCCGCATGGGGCAGAAGACGGTCGACAACATCAAGGAGTCAATCGAGTTCCTCTCCCAGCAAGGCGGACGCCTGCACATCGGGATCGCCCAGGGCGTCGCGGATCGCTTCGTTGAGATGATGGGCCAGGTCAAGGGCGTGAAGCGGTGCACCTTCGCCGGCTCGCTGCGACGCGGCAAGGAGACCATCGGCGATATTGATATCCTCATCGCCACCAGTGACCCCGACGCGGCACGCGAGGCATTCACGACGGCGGAAGGCGTGATGAAGGTGCTGGCCAATGGGGAGAAGAAGGCCTCGATCCGGGTGGCGATTCATGATGAATCGAGCAGATGGGGAGCCGAGGACAACACGGCGGTGCAGATCGACCTGCGCATCGTGGATGAGTCGTGCTGGGGCTCGGCGCTGATGTACTTCACCGGGTCCAAGGAGCACAATGTGCGCCTGCGTGAGCGGGCGATCAAGCAGGGCATGACACTCAACGAGTACGGGCTCTTCAAGGACGATGGCAGTGACAAGACTCCGCCTCAGCAACGCGGGGAGAAGCCCGTGGCGTGCAAGAGCGAGGAGGACATCTATACCAAGCTCGGTTTGCCATTCATCCCCCCCACCATGCGTGAGGATCGCGGGGAGATGGATCTGACCGAGACGCCGCGGATCATCGAGGTGGCGGACATCAGGGCCGAGCTGCACTCGCACACCACGGCCTCGGACGGCAAGATGTCCATTGAAGAATCGGCCGAGATTGCCAAGTCGCGCGGGTTCCACACGCTGGCGATTACCGATCACTCGCAGTCATCGGCCGTCGCGGGCGGGCTCTCGCCCGAGCGGGTGTACAAGCACATTAAGGCGATCCGCGAGGCGAACAAGAAAATCGACGGCATCACCATCATGCCCGGCAGTGAGGTCGACATCCTCGTCGATGGCACCCTGGATTACGATGACGACCTGCTCGCGTCGCTCGATGTCGTGGTCGCCTCGCCCCACGCGGGGCTGCGGGCCAAGCCCAAGCAGGCGACCAAGCGGTTGCTCAAGGCGATCGAGCACCCGATGGTGCACATCATCGGGCACCCGACGGGGCGGCTGATCGAGCGACGCCCGGGGCTGGACCCGGATTGGAACGAGATCTTCGCGGCGGCGATCGAGCACGATGTGGCCCTGGAGATCAACTGCCATTGGATGCGCTTGGACCTGCGGGATACGCATGTGCGGGCAGCCGTCGAGGCTGGGTGCAAGATCGCGATCGATTGCGATGTGCATCACGCGTACGACTATAACAACCTGCGTTTCGGCGTGATGACGGGGCAGCGTGGGTGGCTCACGCCGGAGCGGTGCATCAATACCTGGGACGCCAGCACGCTGCACGCGTGGCTCAAGTCGAAGCGATAATGGTGCATGCATTGGCGATTGTGCGCGATTTGTGCGCTGCCTGAGCATGATTCACGAAATTCTTTCGTGTTTTATGACGCTCGGTCTTGCGTGACTATTGTGACGCAAGCCCTTGCCCCACCTGTACTTTTCATATACACCCATTTCGCCAAACCCGTTTCGCAAGTGCTTTCGCTTGTTCTTGCTGTTCGCGAAAGCAGAAAGTAGATTCGGCGTTCGCCTCATCTCGTGGGGCATGACATCACTTTGAAAGGAACAGCATGTTCAACACACGAACCAGCGCAGCGATTTGGGGATCGACTGCCGTGCTCATGGTCTGCGCAGGGCAGGTCATGGCCGCGCCGACATGGATGGGGGTCTACGGCTCCTACACCCACCACGACGGGAGCAACCCTGGCACCTACACCATCCTGATGAACCAGGACTACTACGGCTTGCACGCCGAGGTTGGTGTGCGGGTCAACGGGGGGTCATGGACCACCCACTCGATGAGCTACGCGGGCAACACCTCGGGCAACTCGATCTGGACCTACACCCCCGCCAGCAGTGTCGCACCGGGCAGCACGGTCGAGTACTACTTCCACGGCTACGACGACTGGGGCGCGAGCATCTATGACAATAACGGCGGGAGCAACTACAGCTACACCGCGGCCCTGATCGCATCGAGCAAATCAGGCATGGGTGCCTGGGTCGATTCGGGCGACACCACCTTCCGGGTCTGGGCCCCGAATGCAACGACGGTCTCCGTCGCCGGCTCGTTCAACTCCTGGAGCACCACCGCCAACCCGCTGGTCAGCGAAGCCGGCGGGACTTGGTCGGTCGATGTCGCGGGTGATCAGCGCGGAGAGACCTACAAGTATGTCATCGACGGCTCGCTCTGGAAGAACGACCCACGCGCGACCGATGTCACCAACTCGGTCGGCGAGTCGATCATCACCGCCCCGGCGAGCTACTCGTGGAGCAGCTTCTCGACCCCGGGCTGGCAGGACCTGATCATCTACGAGATGCACATCGGGACCTACAACGACAGCCCCGGTGGCAACCCGGGCACATGGCAGAGCGCAATCAGCAAGCTCGATCATCTGGAGGACATGGGCATCACGGCCGTCGAGCTGCTGCCGGTTGCAGAGTTCGCGGGTGATTACTCGTGGGGCTACAACCCGGCCCACCCGTTTGCGCCCGAGAGCATCTACGGCGACCCGGAGGACATGAAGGACTTTGTCGATGAGTGCCATCAGCGTGGCATCGCGGTGATCGTTGATGTGGTCTACAACCACCTGGGCCCGAGCGATCTGGACATGTGGCGGTTCGACGGCTCGTCGACCGGGAGTTACGGTGGGATCTACTTCTTCCAGGACTGGCGGGCCCCCACCCCCTGGGGAGACACGCGTCCAGATTACGGACGCGGCGAGGTGCGGACTTTCCTCAAGGACAATGCGTTGTACTGGCTCAATGAGTTCAATACCGACGGGCTGCGTTGGGACTCAACGGTCAATATCCGCACCCAGAACAATGGTGGCGGCGGCAACATCGCCGACGGCTGGTCGCTGATGCAGTACATCAACAACGAGATCGACAGCGCTTCAGGCTGGAAGATCTCGATTGCGGAGGACCTGCAGAACAACGATTACCTGACCAAGACCACCGGCGCCGGCGGGGCTGGGTTTGACTCTCAGTGGGACGCGGACTTTGTCCATCCCATCCGAGAGAACATCATCGAATCAACCGACGCGAACCGGGACATGTACGAGGTGCGCGACGCGATCGCCAAGATCGACAACGGCGACCGGCTCAAGCGGGTAATCTACACCGAGAGCCACGACGAGGTGGCCAATGGGCACGCGCGTGTGCCCGAGGAGATCTGGCCGGGCAATGCGAGCAGCTGGTACAGCAAGAAGCGTTCGACGCTCGGCGCGGCGCTCGTCTTCACCAGCCCCGGCATCCCGATGATCTTCCAGGGGCAGGAGTTCCTCGAGGACGGGTACTTCGCCGACACCGACCCGCTCGATTTCTCCAAGGCCACGACCTACTCGGGCATCGTCGACATGTACACCGACCTGATCGGGCTTCGCAAGAACAGCGGCGGCAAGACCGCCGGGCTCAAGGGCAACGGCGTCAATGTGCACCATGTCAACAACACCAACAAGCTCGTCGCGTTTCATCGCTGGGACAGCGGCGGAGCGGGTGATGATGTGATCATCGTCGCGAACTTCTCCGGCACAGGGTACTCGAGCTACAACATCGGGTTCCCGAGCAGCGGCACCTGGAAGGTTCGGTTCAACTCTGACTGGAGCGGTTACGACGCTGGGTTCGGCAACTGGTACGCGTACGACACGGTCGCCAGTTGGGGTGCCAAGGACGGCATGAGCTACAACGCGAATGTCGGGATCGGGCCGTACTCGGTGATTATCCTGTCGAAGGACTGATCGAGTTCATCTGGACTTCTCTCTGGGCCCGCCGAGCGATCGGCGGGCTTTTTTATATATGCCTCATCAAAGAAGCCCCTCCCTTGCAAGCAAGGGAGGGGCTCTTGATTGGAACATCGATATACAATCAGGCGAACCTGAATGATACCGGCGATCATTCAGCGACGGCGACGACCTGCAAGCAGCCCGCCAGCGCCCAATACGACCAGCGCCCCCGGAGCCGGGACCGCGTAAGTCCGGAACGCGTAATCAAAGATCGCGAACCCCTGATAGCCCGGATTGGCGTACACCTGCCCGCGGTCGTAGGGATTCTCGACACTCCCTGCGATCCCAAGGGTGTCAGTCGCGCTGGTGAACACCAAGAAATATTCTGTATCGGCATCGATGCTCACGGAGTTCCATGAGACATCAACCCACGAACCGGCATTGCCCACGGCAGACCCCATCGCTAACGCCGAGCCACCCGCGTTGGGCAGAGCGTCGTAGAGCGTGATGGTGACGGTGTCGCTGGTACCGACCCCGTCTTGGAGGAAGATCCCCGCACCACTGATGGAGTTCGTCGACTGCTGGAATGACTGTGCCAGATCACCCTGATTGAACGCAGCCATGTATGTGGAGTTATCGTCCTGATTCTGGTCGATAACACCGCCCAACGCCGGGGCAACAACTGCCCCTGCGAGAACGATCGCTGTTGATAGCATTTTCATTTTATACCCTCTCTCTTTTTCAACTGTTTTGGTTTGACCAACATCGATATGAAGGGGCAAACTCACCCACGAAGAACTCAACATACCAAACTGGATGGTCACGCAAAAGCAACGAATGTATTTTTTCGACCAAACACACCTATTCAGGGGGGGCGGCTGAGCCAATGGGATGAATTCGACCAAGTTGAACTCTTCGGAATGCAGCGGGAACTGCAAGGTGCGGGTGAACTCCGATTGGAGCGGGTACGACTCTGGCTTTCTTTTCTTAGACAAACGCGAAGATGATCGGGATCGACACCAAGAGCAAAAACAGGATCGTCGCGATGATCCCGATGATGACGAAGATACCCATCACTGGGTGATTGCGGTCGATCATGCGTGATTGCTCATCGGTCCAGGCTACAAGGGGCTGGGAGTATGAGCACTCGGTGCAGGTGACCGAGGCCCGCTCAATCGTGAGGCCCGCGAGTTCGTAGCCGCAGTTTGCGCAGAGAAGCGGCTTGAGTGCTGCGGGGCGCTCTGGGCCGGGCATCTTACCGGTCTTCCCGGCCCCGATACTCATGGCGGTCTGCGTCGCCATCTCGTATCCCTGACGGCGCATGATCGCTTCGGCTTGCAGGACCGAGCGGGCGCGGATGCTTCGTGTTTCCCATGGTTCATGGGACGCGCCGATGGGGCGGACCTGAACTTCCCAGACGGGCTTCTCGCTTGGCGGGACTTGCTTGGGCATCGCAGAACTCTATCCGATCCCAGGCCCTATGATGTTCCGGCTGCGGTCACGGCCCTGACTCGGAACGCGAACCCATGACGCACACCCATGTGCGGGAGTTTTTATGTTCGATCGAGTGTCAGACAGTTTCAACGGCGTCTTCAAAAAACTCAGCGGCAATGCGACGATCACCGAATCCAATGTCCGTGAGGCGATGGACGAGGTGCGGAACGCGCTGCTGGAAGCAGATGTGCATTACGAGGTCGCCGAGGCGTTCTGCGCCAAGGTGCTCGAAGATGCCAAAGGCGAGCAGGTCACCAAGTCGCTCAAGCCCGGGCAGGAGATGATCGGCATCGTGCATAAGCGCCTGATCGAGCTGTTCGGCGGCGATCCAGATGCGAAAGAACAACCAGCCCCTCCCGGCATCCTCAAGATGTCGCCCGGCCCCACCATCATCATGATGTGTGGCTTGCAGGGCTCGGGGAAGACCACCACCTGTGGCAAGCTCGCGGGGATGCTCAAGAAGCAGGGTCGATCGGTCATGCTCGCGGCCGCCGACCTGCAGCGACCCGCGGCGGTCGACCAGCTCGAGACCGTGGCCAAGCAGGCCAACGAGGAACTGCCCGGCGGCTCGCAGGTGCATTTCTATGGTGAGCACGACAAGACGGCCGAGTACGGCAAAGCCGTGGGCGTGGCGATTAAGGTCTGTCAGCACGCGCTCAAGGAGGCCAAGGCCAAAGGCGTCGATGTGCTCATCCTCGACACGGCCGGGCGGCTGCATGTCAACGACGAGCTGATGCATGAGCTCAAGGGCGTGCGTTCGATGCTCCAGCCCCACCACATCTTCCTCGTCGTCGACGCGATGACGGGGCAGGACGCGGTGAACAGCGCCAAGGCGTTCCACGAGCAGTTGGCCGTCGACGGCGTGATCCTGACCAAGTTCGACAGCGACACCCGAGGCGGGGCGGCGCTGTCGGTCAAGCAGGTCACCGGGGCACCGATCCGCTACATCGGTGTGGGCGAGAAGCTCGACGCGATTGAGCCGTTCCACCCGGAACGCATGGCCGGACGGATCCTGGGCATGGGCGATGTGGTGTCGCTGGTCGAGAAGGCACAGGAAGAAGTTTCCGAAGAGGAAGCCGCCGCGCTGGAGGCCAAGATGGCCAAGGGCGAGCTAGACATGGACGACTTCCTCAAGCAGATGAAGATGATGCGCCGCATGGGCTCGATGAAATCACTGCTGGGCATGCTCCCGGGCGTGGGCTCGGCCATCAAGGGCATGGACATCGACGAGAAGCAGCTCGACCGCACCGAGGCGATGATCCAGTCGATGACGAGGGACGAGCGCAAGCGGCCCGACATCATCAAGCACTCCCGCAAGCAACGCATCGCAGCTGGCTCGGGCACCAACCCCAACCAGGTCGGGCAGCTGGCCAAGCAGTTCGGGATGCTCAGCAAGGTGATGAAGCAGATGGGCTCGATGGGCGCAGGAGGCAAAGCCGCCGCGGCCAAGGCGATGAGCGGTGCCCTCGGCGGCGGCGGCATGCCCGGGATGGGCGGCATGGGTGTGCCCGGATTCTCGATGAAGAAGTCGACGAAGTCGAAGAGCATCAAGAAGCGGAAGAAGAGAAGGTAAGGCAGCCATCAGGAATCAGGAATCAGGGATCAGGGATCAGGGATTGGGAAGAGGAGCTTGCTATGCCGGTGTCGACGATGGGTTTTTGCGTAGATCGGATTGCCGAGCTCTCCGAAGACCTGTTTGAGTTGCAGGAGTCCTTTGTGAGCAAGCCCCGCAAGGAGGGGGCATGGTCGCGGAAGCAGATCCTTGGGCACCTGATCGACAGCGCCAGCGTGAACCACCAGCGGTTCATGGAAGCGCAGGTCAACGGCTCGATCGTGTTTGAGGGCTACGCCCATCAGCGATGGGTCGAGTTGCAGGGGTACCAGGAGCAGGACTGGGAAGAGCTGGTCACGCTGTGGAGTGCGCTCAACATGCACCTTTGCACGCTCGTCGAACGCATCCCCGAAGAGATCCTCGGCAAGCAGCACCCGGAGCATCGCTTCGACCAGATGGCCTTCCGCCCGGTGCCCAAGGACCAGCCCTCAACACTGGGGTATCTGATCGAGGACTACTTCGCCCACCTGCAATATCACCTGGATCAGATCCTGCCCGAGTGAAACTCACTCGATCGGCAGCGGGTCGTCGGCTCGGCCCTCTGCCCATTCCTTGAACCTCGGCCAGAATATCTCCTGAATCAGAATCTTCACACACGCGGCGATGGGGATCGCGATCAGCAACCCGAACACGCCGAAGAGTGCGCCGCCCGCGAGGGATGCGAACAGGATGGTCGGGGTGTCCATGCCCGTGCTCTTGCCTTGGATGAGCGGGGTCCAGACATAATCGTCGAGGGCCTGGCCAACAAAGTAGATCGCGGCTGGTGCGCCCAGAACCCACCACCACTCGCCCCGGAACCCCTCGTGCCCCTGCAGCGCGAGCAGCGAGACCGAGATCGGGAGACCGATGAGTGCCAGATAGGGCACGATCGAGAGGATCGCAACCACGGGGCCGAGGATGAAGGCACCCGGAACGCCGATGATGAAATAGCCGATCGAGAAGACGATCCCCTGAATGAAGGCGATGGTGATGCGTCCGCGAATGAAGCCCGAGATCACCGCGTCGAACTTCTGCAGCAGGTCGATGATGCGATCGCGGTTCTTGTCTGGCAGCAGCTTGACACCGAATCCCTTGAGCTGGATCCATTCGGTAGCCGTAAAGAAGAAAAAGAACGCCGTCACGAACACCATGAATGAGAGCCCGAAAGCGGCCCCGATGATCCCGAGCCCGCGGTTGACCAGGTCAACACTCACGCTGGCGGTGGTCTTGGCGACCTGCTCGCTGTTGGAGGTGATCCAATCGATCCCGGCATCAAGGGCGTCGCCGAACGATGAGTTGTGATTCGTCTGGGCGGCCTGAATCTCGTCATACACCCAGACCCACGCGTCCGGGATCGCGTTTGGTACGGTTTCCTCCGGGTCGGTGGGCACATACGCGCCGATGAGTTTGTCGCGAGCGGCCGCCTGATCAGTCGCGTCGATCGCCTTGCTCACACGGTTCACATTCGAGATCGTATCGGTTGTGAAACTCACCAACTGACCCGCGGCATATGCTCCACCGGCCAGGATCGGAAGCACCACTCCCACGATCATCACCACCATGATCGCGATCACGCTGACACGGCGCGATGCACCGAACTTCTTCATGACCCAGACAATGACGGGCTCGAACAGGTACGCCAAGAGAATTGCCAGTAGCAGCGGCACCGTCACCACTGAGGTTTTCTGACCGATGATAATCAGCGCGAACACGCTCAGCCCGAGCAGCACATCACGCACGGGTTGCATCTGCCACAGGTGCATGCCAGCCCAAGCGGGTCCCGGCTTTGTGTTTTCAGAAGTCTCTGGATCGTGCGTTCGGTCTTCGGGCATAGCGATAGCATAGCCCATATCGGCATATCGCGCTCAGACGCAGGGTTGGCGTTCAGGAGTTGATATGCACCGGGCGATTGCCGCGTGCCGGGTCGGTGAAGACATCGTCGAACTCATAGATGCCGTCGAAGTCTTCGATCCGGTCGTCTTCGGTGGTCCGCATGAGACCCGCCTCCACCATCGCGAAGATGATCTTGCCGAAGTCGAGGGTGTGGTAGATGCCCCACTTGTTGAGTACCGACTTGGCCATCATGCCGTAGCGATCGATCGCATAGTCCTTGAGCCCGACGCACAGTTCGTGGCCCGACACATGGCGTGACTCATCGCTGAGCCCAAGCTCGAGCAGGGTTTCATCGTCGCGGTTGCCGTGCACCATCTCGACAGTGTGCGCCAGACCATCGCGGATGAATGGGAAGCACATGGGCGAATAGCCCCCGGCCCGTTCCATGATCTCTTTGAGGTCGATCTGTACTTCTTGACTGCTCATTGCACACCTACTCAGCACACACGGTACTCTGCGAGATTCTATGCGTCTCCCTGTCTATCGGGAAACACACGCCTCTCTTTGCATCTTTTCGCATCCCCGATCAGGTCGGATCCATTTCTGTGACCCATCTGAGTGGTTTCTGCACCCAATCCCCCGCATACGCGATCCCGATGCGCGGCGTGCGTCGAATCCGGGCGGCCGACACCGCAACACCTTGTGTGATGGCAAGATGGGGAGATTGGAGAAGATCGATCCCATCGAGTGTGCGATCGATTCTCATCGCCTGACAGAGCTTCCCTGGACCGTCGCAAAGACTTTGATCTTTCAGCGGGTGCTTTCGAGGCTTTGCCGTGCGATGGGCCCGCATGGTCTCGATGCCCTCGCTTGGGACCACCGCCCGGATCAGCACCGCTGCGGGGTGATCATCCCTGAAACAGGCGATGTTGAAGCAGTGGTGCATGCCGTAGGTGAAGTAGACATAGGCCGTGCCCGGCTGCGACCACATGTGCTCGTTGCGCGGGGTCCGCCGCCCACCGAACGCGTGCGAGGCCCGGTCTTCAGGCCCGGTATACGCCTCGGTCTCGGTGATGATGCCAGATAGGAAGGAACCGTCGTCAAGGGTGCGGGTGAGCCGGCAGCCCAGCAGATCGCGGGCGACCGCATCGGCCGATCGGGCGAAGAAACCTCTTCCCAGGTTCTCAGACGGAGACTGCATCGGTGTATTCAAAGCGAGCGAACCCATCGGGGCAACACCACACAGGAGATCCCCATGACCATGCTGCGTCGAAAATGCGTGCTGAGTTTCACGGCCCTGAGCATGCTGGGCATCGGTACACTCTTGATGAGTTCCTGCCGGCACCAGTCTTTGGGGCTCAGAAACGAGGCATCAAGCATGACCGAGGTCTACTTCCCCACCATCACCGCCGAGAACCTCAACAAAGAACCGATCACGCTGCCCGATGACCTCGCGGGCAAGCCGGCGCTCGTGCTCATCGCCTATCAGCGTCAGCAGCAGGACAATGTCAACACCTGGCTCGATCGCATGGACGAGATCGAGGCCGCGATCCCCGGCGTGCAGATCATCGAGACCCCCACCATCTCCAGCGGCAAATGGGGATGGATGGCCGGGTTCATCGACGGCGGTATGCGTTCAGGCATCCCCGACCCCGAAGCACGCGCCCGAACCATCACCCTGTACACCGATGTGAGTTTGTTCAATCAGGCGCTCAACATCGAATCGGTGGACACGATCTACGCGGTGCTGCTCGATGAAGATGGCGAGGTACTCGAGATGGTCGAGGGTGATTACTCTGTCGACAAACTGATGAAACTCATCAAGTCAGACTAAGAGCTTCTGTGATCCGACATTGAGAACCCGGCCAGCATGATAAGTGATCTTAGTTCTTGAACCATCCCCATCGTTTTACTTCTTCAAGAACAGCAGCGGCATCTGAGGTGCACCGATTCCATTCGGGAGTATCAATCCATTGACCCTCATCTACTCCGCATGGCTTCCGACTTCCATCAATAAACGCGTTGAGTCGATCTAGAAATGACTTCAGCGTCTCTGAGACCCGCGGGTGCAGACTCTCTGCAAAGCGTGCTTGAAAATCTTCAACTTGCTGATCATCGAATAACTGGCAAATGAGTTCAACAAATGTGTCCCACGCCTCTCTATCAGGGCGATCGGACCACTTGCGTTTCTGCCCCTTGATGTCTGCAAATTCGAAGAGCAGTTCCTCGATCCGCTTGGCCCATTCATTCGGAAACTCATGCATACGCGTGCAACCCCGGCAGCAGCAGGTTCACACCGAAGTAGGTCCAGAGCATCACGATGAACCCCGCGACGCTCAGCCAGGCCGTGGTCAGGCCACGATTCTTGAGCCCGGTCATACGGACATGGATCACGATCAGATAGACGATCCAGGTGACCAGCGCCCAGGTTTCCTTGGGGTCGAAGGCCCACCAACGCCCCCACGAGTGGTCGGCCCACCACGCGCCGAGCAGGATGCCTACACCCAGCGTCCAGAACGCAAGCTGGAGCACGGTCATGGTCGCCGTGTCAAGGTCTTTGAGTGTGCGTTGCAGGCCCATGGGCTTGGATTCGTCGTCGCCTTCGATGTGGCCCAGCGCGCCCGATGCGAGCGATGGTGCGCCTGCGCCGGCGGTCTGGGTGCCAAAGAACTTGGCCCCGTAGTAGGTGCCGAGGTAGAACAGACTGACAATGAAGCCCAGCGTGATCAAGCCGTAGCTCGTGAGCACGGTGGTCACATGGTACTTGAGCAGCACCGAGGTGTTGAGGATCGCGGCTTCGCGTTCGATGTGCTCGCCGGGAATGCCGGTGGTCGTCGCGGTGATCAGGATCAGGAAACCGGTACCCGCCGCAGCGGCGCCAAAGAGCCACTGTTTCTTCCAGAGCATGAGGACGGTGCCGACGACAGCCGCGAAGAACGAGAGCCCGGTCATGGATTCGAACTGGTTCTGGATCGCGAATCGCTCGGCGATGAGTGATCGCAGGGTGAAGCCGAAGCCGTGGAACGCGAGGGCGACGAAGAGCAGCACGACGCCGATGGTGGCGAGTGTCTTGCGACCTGTCCCGAAGGCGAGGATGAGCGCGACGAGCGAGAACAGGTAAAACCAGAGCCCCCATTCGAAGGCGTTGGCTTTGTTGTACAACGCTTCAAGCCCGGGGCTGGCGGCCTGCTGGGTCTGCGGGTTGATCTGGGCCAGGGCGTCGGCGAGTGCCTGCGCGGCACTGTTGACGCCCGCTGCATCGCCATCACGCCAAGACTGCGCCAGTTGGCTCGCAGCGACGCGGGCCGGTGAGGCGTCGGGCAGGGCACCGAGATGAGCCCACGGGTCCTCCTGCGCGGCAGGGGCGACGACCTCGAGGTTCCCGATCGAGTTGGTGAACAGCCTGGCGGCCCCGTCGAGCTTGCGCACGGCCGCCTGGAAGGGCTCCGAGTTCTCGTACTTGGCCAGTGCCGCGTTGGTATAGCGGTTGACCATGAGCGGGGAGACCATGCCGGTCTTGAGCCAGCCCTCACGGTTGAACGCGGCATTGGCATTGGCGGGGTCGATCTCGTACTCGTTAAGGATGGCGTTGCGAAGCGGGAGGTAGTTGATGCCGATCAGCGGCTTGTCGAAGTAGTACAGCGGATCGATCATGATGTCGAACAGCGAGAACATCGGGTCGTACTTGATCTTCTCGACCGACTTGGTGCTGC
The DNA here is from genome assembly GCA_043100965.1 of Phycisphaerales bacterium JB052. GTDB lineage: Bacteria > Planctomycetota > Phycisphaerae > Phycisphaerales > UBA1924 > UBA1924. The sequence continues at coordinate 452,606 of JBICHR010000011.1, forward strand.
CGTCGGGGTTCTTCTCGACGATGAGATCGAAGTGCTTGGTCTTGCCCGTCAGGCGGCTGATCGTTTCCCGTGCGAGTGTCGAGAGGATTTTGACACGCCCGTTGTGGAACAGGGTGGTCTCTTCGAGGGGTGAAAGATCGACGGCCTCAGCGAAAGCGGCCTTCTCCTCGATGGTCATCGTGGAGGCGACCGGCTGACCAAACGGGTTGACCACCTGGTCGGCGGTCATGGTGACCGACTGGGTCTCGGGGTGCGCGTTACCGTCCGGTGCCTGCTGGGCCATCGCGGGCACGATCATGAGTGCGAGCGTGAAGATGGCGCTGAGGGTTGTTCGTGAGATCATGTGGCGGCCTCCTTGGGCTTGCCGCTCGCGTACTGAGCCGCGAGACGCTTCTTCTCTCGTTTCACCAAGTAGGGCTTGAAGTAGAAGGCCCAGGGGATGCCGATCGACATGAAGATCGACCCGAGGGCGATGATGTGGATGCCTGGGTTGTTGCCGACGCCCAGGATGGTGAAGTTTGCCCGGGGCTCATCGAGGAGCCCCTGGTCGACCATCTGCTGGGATTGCATCCAGCCCGAGCGGTCCCAGCCGGACTGGGAGAGCTTGAACTGGTTGGGATCCATGCCGGCACGAAGTCGGGTGATGGTGTTGGTCAGCCAGGATTTGTTGGGATTCCAGTGGTACGGCGCCCGCAGTGGGTTGTTGAGCTTCACCACATGGTCGAAGGTCTCGAACTCGGGCTTGGGGCCTGCATAGAAGGGGTTGGGCATCACGCGGACGATCGACTGGTAGTCTCGCGGCGCGCCGCGGTGGTCGTAGGCGATCATCTCAAAGTCGACGAGCGAGAGCTCGAAGCCCGGGAGCGGGCGCTGGTACCGCCCGAAGGCGAGCATGATGTTTCGTCCATCGGGCAGGGTTACCTTGGTCCGCTGCTCGGTCTGGATCGACACATACTGTGCAAACGGGAGCCAGATGACCTTGGACCATGCCCCTCGGTTCGCGTTGGCCGCGAGCGAGACCTCGACACCGACCAGCGCCTCCGAGTACGAGCCGACGATCGACTTGTCTCGCTCATTGAACGGGACCGGGATGGGTCGGCTGATGCGTTGGGCATGGGCCCATGATTCGGCAACCCGGAGATCGAGCCGATCGCCCTGCGGGTTGGGGATCACATCACGCAGCCAGTTCTCATCGAGGGACGCGGTGGATCGAACCTGCCCGTTGGGCTGGCGTACGATCGCGCGGGTGATGGTCTGGCCCGACTCATCTTGGTGCTCGTCGAGGTAGATCTGCAACTTCGACGCGTCGACATACGAGACCCGGATGCTCGGGTCGGGGTCGCTGCGTGCCGGGCGACCCGATGGGGTCGGTGTGAGGTCTTGGTTGAGCTCGGGAAATCGGTGGTACACATAGCGTGTAAACGCCTTGGCGGGTTGATCACCTCGGGCCGCCTTGGTCAGGTTGACCACCGCGACCGAGCTGGTCGCCCCCTCGTAGCCGGGGGTGATGATCGGGAACGGGGGCGTCGGTGCGAGTTGCTCGACCTCGACCGTCCAGCCCGTCTGCCCCAGTGGGATCTTGTTGCCCTGGCGAACTGGGATTGCGACCCTGAAGCCCATCCCGGGGACCTCAATCACAAGCCCGTGGGTGAGGTTCGCCCTGAAATCGGTGCCCAGATCATCCCACCGTTGCTGATTCATGCCCTGGGTGTACTCGATCGCCATCATGTCGTTGGCGCGGATCCGATTGGCCGGCTCGGCGACGAAGAAAGGGAACTTGAAGATGGGTTCGTCGGGGGTGGGCGAGCCGCTGTAGTAGAGATCGACCATGCGGTGCGGGTTGGGTTGTCCCTGTGCCGGAACGGGTGCCTGATACCACTCGTCATCCAGTGTTGCGTAGGGCGCAAAGCCAACGATCCTGAAACTGATGTCCGGATCAACGAGCGTGCCGGCCCCTGCTGGGACCGATTGAGTCAGCGTGCGTCCCTCGTCGGTGTCAAGGATCTCGCGATTCATGATCTCTGAGAGCGTCATCGCGTCGTCGGGGATGCCCGCCTCGAGCCCGTAGGCGTTGTAGAGCGGGAGCCGATTGAGCGGGCGCTGCTCGAACTGGGGCTGTGCGTTGGGCGTGTGGGCCTGAGCGATGTAGAGTGCCACATCCTCGCGGTCGTAGAACGCCCGCTGTGCGGCCCCGGGCACGCCCTGTGCCCCGGCGGGAAGCAGGGTGTCGCCCTCAAGCTTGAACCGCTGATAGAAGATCGACCCCAGCGCGATGATGACGATGCCGGTGTGAACGCTGAGCACGCCCAGGTTCTTGAAGTTGAACTCGATGCGCCTGATCGTGGCAACGATCATGTTGATGACGAACAGCACCAACGCCAGACGCATGGGCCACCAGGCGTAGAACTCCAGCTCGGTCATCTCCATGAACGGGAGACGGCGCATGGTTGTGGATTTGTACTTCTCGACGAAGCCGCGGAAGAGCATGAACCCTGAGCCGTCGCTGGTGTGGTACTTGAGCGAGGGCCAGATACCCATACGCCAGATCACCGTCATCCCAATCGCCAGCAGGACCGTGATCAGGAACATCACGAGGAACCGGATCGGCGCGGGCTTGGTGAGCATCGCCTTGCGGGTGAAATAGAGCGCAGGCAGGATCGGGATCGCCAGCAACAGCAGGTACAACGCGGTGTCGATCAGCAGCGTCGGGATCCGAGCCAGCATGCCGACGGGGACCGATGCGAGTGTCGCGTAGAGCGAAACAAACAACAGTAAGACCACGGCCGTCGGGATCGTGCTGAAGATGCGAAGCACCACACGAACCGGGGTCAGCGCCCCGGTCAGGTTCGCATCTTCCCACGCCTTGTTACGCTGCCATTTTTTGCTCATATGAAAAACTCAGGGGGCATTTCTGATTTAGCGAGAATCATACGCGTAATACGGGAACTGATCTCGGAATTATTCCAGATAAAGCCAGTTCGGAGCGGTGTTTGACTGCATCGCATTCGACCAGCATGCACCGTCGGATACTTCGGGATCAACGGGGATTGAGATCAGCCCGATCGGACGGCTCCCCGCTCGGATCGTGTAGCGTTCTGGATCAAGATGCAGCGCCGATGCGCCATTGGTTGTGCCCATCGAAAGGAGGCGTCTGGCATCGTGATCCCCGCCTTGATGGAGCGCCCGCATGTCGTCGAGGGTACTGATGCGATCGTGGGTGTCGAGATTGACGATCGAGTCGGTTCCCAGGCAGACATTGATGCCCGCCTGAAGCATGTCGCGGTACCGGTGCGGACCGAAATGGCGTGGGGCATCGAAATAGGCAGAGGCACGAGGGCAGTATGCCACGCTTGTTTTTGTCCGGGCAAGGGTCTCGATGCCAGCATCATCGGCATCGTTGACATGGGCGACCAGGTAGGGCTGCGTTTCCAGCGCGCTCCGAAGGTGTTCAATCGGGTGTTTGCCCTTGCCAATATATCCGAGCGCCGAGTCATCCCAGACGCCGAACCGTTCGAGCATGTCGCGTTGTGGGCCGGTGGCATGGGCGATGAACTCGCGTTCCTCTGGGGTCTCGGCCAGATGGGTACACAGGGGCATTCCACGCGCTTGGGCGGCGAGGGTGACCCAGCGATACACCGCCAGATCGACCGTATTGGTCGCGTGGGGCTGGAGCCCCAGGCGAACACCTGTGGTATCGAGTTGGTCGTGGATGATGGGTGCACGGCTTTGGAGGTACGCGCTGATGCGACGGATCGCACCGGCGGCAGAAGACCCGAAGCCGAAGAACTCGAGATACGACACCCCGTTCAGGGGGGATTCGGCAAGGGCGCGTGCGGGGGCATCGCTCAGACGCCCCGCCGGTGCCCCGGCGATATCCCCCACCGCGATCACGCCTCCAGCGAGGGATTTCTCGATGCCCAGCCTCACACAGTTCATGATCTCGTCGTCTTCGGCGGCTCGGTTGGTTCGGATCATGTCAACCCAGGAGACGAAGCCGTCGCCCGGCTGATGTGGCTGGGGCCCGATGTGGGTGAGGTCGAGGTGGGTGTGGGCATTGACGAGTGCGGGGAGCACGAACTGGTCGTGCAGGGTCATGACTGGCGTTGAATCGGCTTTGAATCGCTCGGGCAGTTGATCGGTCACCCCGGCAAACCGGACGGTGACCCCGGTTTCAGACGCTTGGAGCACGAGCGAGGCATGCTCGATCACGCCCAGATGGGCGTCGGCGATGGCGCGGGCATCGATACGGATGTGTGCGTTCGTTTTGGCTTGTTTTTGAGAAGCCGACAGCCAGGCGCTGATTGGCGCATCGGTGTGGTACGGGGCGTGTTCGCTGCGGGCATCGTCTTGTGGAGCGTCATTCATGACGCTCAATGGTATGTGCCGATTGAGAGATTGCTGCGCGGTGCGTGATTCTCTGTGCCCGATCCGGCACAGGACACGCGAAGCCCATACGATGAAATGAAGCGCGACGGCGGGACGCGTGGTACGCGTTGCCTCCTCGCCAGTCCACGAATGACCAGGAGCAGATCATGAAGATCACCCATCGCATCGCACGCGGGCGTCGACTCGCCCTGACCACCCTTCTTGTCGGTGCCGCCGGGCTCGGCACGGGCTGTGTCAGCCAGCAGGAATACGACAAACTCTACGAGACCAACCAGTCGCTTCGCAGTCAGAATCAGGATCTGCAGAACCGACTGGGCACGCTTGAATCGAACAACTCACAGCTCCAGGGTTCGGCGGGTGATGCTCAGGGCGTCATCGGTCGCCTCCGCAGCGAGAACAGCTCGCTGCGTGACCAGCTTGCCTCCTCGCAGTCGGCCTTCGCATCGCTCGAGGATCGCATGAACTCGCTCTCGATCGTCCAGCTCGACCCGGCGACCGATCGGGCCCTGAGCGATCTGGCATCGCAGTACCCCGACATGATCGTCTACGACGGCGAGAACGGGATGCTTCGATTCGTCTCGGACCTGACCTTCGGCAGCGGCAGCGATCAGGTGCAGGCCTCGGCCGCCCAGTCGCTCAAGACGCTGGCTTCGGTGCTCAAAAGCGGTGCCGCGAGCAAGTACGACCTCCGCATCGTGGGCCACACCGACAACGAGAAGCCGGGCGCCAACACCCAACGCAACCACCCAACCAACATGCACCTGTCGGCCCACCGTGCCATCTCGGTCCGGAACACCCTGGGAACAGCCGGGATTGACTGGAGCCGCATGAGCGTGACCGGCTGGGGCGAGTACCGCCCGCTGGTGCCCAACAACAAGGGCAAGGGCACGGCTCAGAACCGACGGGTTGAGATCTACCTTGTCCCCTCGACCCGCTCAAGCGTCCCCTCGGGCGGGAACCTCGACGAGACAACACGCAGCACGCCCGCACAGCCGGTCGATACGCGTCCCAAGATCGACCCGACCAAGTGATCGGTTGATCCAAATCAGGCACACACACAAGCCGCGTGCGATGCACGCGGCTTTTTTCGTGTGTAGATCGATCTGTTGTGTGTACTCAGGACACGGTTTCTTCGGTGACGCGTGCTGGCGCGATCGCGAAGAAGAAGGAGACAATCCCGAGCAGGAAGCCCGCGGCGGCAACGGGCAGGGTCCAGCCCGCGTTGAGCAGGGCCTGCTTCTCGAGGGTAATTCCGGGCGGGCGGTTGGTGACCTTGAGGGCGGCCCCGTACTGCCAGGTGTACTCGTGGATCTCGTCGTCGGCACGCTGTGGCTCGGGCTCACCCTTGAGGTCGGCGTTTACGCGGCGACGCATGAAGCTCTTGGCGGACTCGGGGAAGCGTTTGAACTCGTGCTCGATGGTGCCGTCACGCTTGAACTCGTAGAAGTCGAACCGGTAGCGATCCCGCTCCATCTCGCCCGTGGTGAGGTTCTCCTCACGCCCGATCGAATCGAAGCGAGGTTCTTTGATGGGTTCGATGCCGTGGGGCGTGCGGGTGACGATCGCCAGTCGAGGGCGGATTTCATCGGTGCTGATGCGTCGCTCGAACTCGGTGAGGGTCATGCCCGAGCGGTCGGCGAAGAAGAACATCCCCAGCCATTCGCGTTGGCGGTCAAAGAGTGTGGGCAGCGCGTGCTTGGGCTCATACACGACATCGAGCTCCAGCCGCTCATCGCCGAACCCGACCTCGATGATCTGATTCCCATCATCATCGATGCGTTCTTCGAGGGTCACATCGCGATTGGCGAAGGTGAAGTTGGTGCTTACGACCTGGATGTATGCAAAGAGCGGGTGATCGACTTCCTGATAGTACTGGCCGATGCGCTTGGTCAGTTCGTAGCCCGACACGATGACCGCGACGATGGAGAGCGCAAAGAGGGCCCACCAGATGGTGCGGCCCTTCTTGGGTGATGCGTTGACTCGGGTTGCTTCGGTTTTAGTGACCATCGCCGCCGTGGGATTCGCTGCCACCGTGCTCATCGGACGCACCGGGGGCAACATCATCGAAGAGGCCTTCGGTGAGCCCATGGCGTGAGCGTGACTTGTTCGCCGTAGAGATTTCGTCATGGTGGGCGAAGCCGAGCTGGGTGAAGTAGTCGTGTTCATCGAGCATGTCGCGATGCGTCGCGTGGCTGCCGTAGAACGATTTCCAGAAGTCGGCCTCGTTCAGAGTCGGGTCTTCGCGGTACGCGTTGAGGCCCCAGTAGTGCTTGTCGGTCCCCCCGGCGCCGGTCAGGCGGGCTTCATAGATGATGGGCATCCCGGCTGTGTTGATCTTGGGGCTGAGCTTGACCGAGAACTCGGGGTCCGCGGGTGCGTTGTTGAGCCCGTAGCCCGTGCCACCCATCTCGATCTCGCCGGCGGCGAAATCGTTGACGAGGTCGCGCGAGTTCAGGTCGATCATGGAGAAGCCCAGGAAGAGCCCCACGCAGAGCAAGCAGAAGAGCAGGACGAAAGTGTTGAGCACCTTGTCGTACTTGAGCTGCATGAAGAACGCGGCGACGAGGACGCCCTTCACGGTGGCGATCGACATGGCACCGACGACATTCACCCAGCCCGGGAGGTGGATCCCGAAGGCAACCTCGGCCCACGCTTCAACACGGAAGAAGGCCACAGTGAGGAAGGTGAAGAACAGCAGGATCGCGAGCACGCTGACCTGCATGCGCCAGTCGGCGATGAAGTGGTGATGCTCGTCGTGGTGGGGATTGATCCCGTGCGGATCGTCGGGGTCCCATCCGAGTTGCGACTTGTTTTCAGCAGCGGTGTGGCTCATGTGTATCTCTTCTCAGTGTGAACCGAGTGGTGCAATCAATCAACGATGGGATCAGTGGATCAGGTACAGAAGCGGGAAGAGGAAGATCCATACGAGGTCGACCAAGTGCCAGTAGAGCGCGGCGTTTTCGACCAGCGTGTACTGCGTCGGGCCGTATGCCTGGTACCGCTTGGCGTAGTAGAGCACGACCAGGAAGAGGGCCGCACCGATCACGACATGGAGTGCGTGGATGCCGGTGCCGACATAGTAGAGCGACCACCAAAGCGGCTCGTGCGGGTCGTGGGCGAAGGGGTACGAGAAGAAGGTGCCGGGCGCTTTGCCCTGCCCGAGCTTCACGCGGTACTCGAACCAGAACTTGATCCCGATGAACAGGGCGGCACAGACAACGGTGACGACGATGTTCACACGGAGCCAGAACTGCTTGTCGAGTTGGGCACAACGCACCGCGTTGGCCGCGGTCCACGACGAGAGCAGCAACACGGCGGTATTGGCCGCACCGAAACGCCAGTCGAGGTAGTGCGAGCCGTTGGCCCATGCCTCGGGGTACATCATGCGGAAGACGGCGTAGCCACAGAAGATGCCCGCAAAGAGCAGGACCTCGGTGGTCAGGAAGAGCCACATGCCGAGCTTGGCGGCATCGAACTCCTCATCGCCTGTTCGCCAGTGATGGCCCGCGACGCGGTTGCGCCAGTGCTTGGGGCTCTGGAGGATGCTCTGGGGAACATCGATCGGGTTGGTATCGGTCATCGTGCTCATGTGTCAGCTCTTGGTTGGGCCCCCACGCTCGTGGGGTGCCGGCTGGTTGAGATCAACTGATCAGTGACGGCCCTTGCCCGCGTCGGGGTGGATCGGGTAATCGGCGGGGTCCCAGTGCGGGGGCACGGTGGTCTCGAAGTCGTACGGGCCGTGCTTGACGATGGGCTCGTGGTGGAAGTTGTGCTCGATGGGTGGCGATTCGCACTCCCACTCGAGGGTCAGACCACCCCAGGGGTTGGCCGTTGCTTTTTCACCCGCGAAGAACGAGTGGATGAACACGGCCAAGTGAACCAAGAAGCCCAAGCCCAGGATCCACGAGCCGTAGGTCGAGATCTGGTGCAGTGTCTGGAACTCATCGACATAGTTGGCATACCGGCGAGGCATGCCCTGGGTGCCCAGGAAGAACTGGGTGAAGAAGGTGACATTGAAACCGATGAAGACGAGTGCCATGCCGATGAGGGCGCCGGGCTCGTTGTACATCTTGCCGAACATCTTGGGCCACCAGTGGTGCAAGCCGCCCATGAAGGCGATCACGGTGCCGCCCATCATGACATAGTGGAAGTGGGCGACGACATAGTACGAGTCGTGCAGGTGCAGGTCGGTGGCGAGGGTCGCCAGCGGCAGACCGGTGAGGCCACCGATCGAGAAGGTGAAGAGGAACATCAGTGCGTAGCACATCGGTGTATTCAGGACGATCGAACCCTTGTAGAGGGTCGCGATCCAGTTGAACACCTTGATCGCGGTCGGGATGGCAACCAGGAAGGTCAGCCCCGAGAAGAGGATCGCGGCCAGCTCGCCCATGGCGGTGAAGATGTGGTGCCCCCAGACGAGGAACGACACGCCCGCGATGCCCAGCGACGAGAACGCGATGGCGCGGTACCCGAAGATGTGCTTGCGTGCATGGATCGCCAGCAGCTCGCTCATGATGCCCATCGCGGGGAGGATCATCACATACACAACGGGGTGCGAGTAGAACCAGAAGAAGTGCTGGTAGAGCACCGGGTCGCCGCCCATGGCTGGGTCGAAGATACCGATGTTCATGAGGCGTTCGAAGATGAGCAGCAGCAGGGTGATGCCGATGACCGGGGTTGCGAGGACCTGGATGATCGAGGTCGCGTAGACGGCCCAGATAAACAGGGGCATATCGAACCAGCCCATGCCCGGCGCGCGGAGCTTGTGGACGGTGACGACGAAGTTCAGGCCGGTCAGGATCGAGCTGAAACCCAGCACGAACGCCGCAGCGACCATCAGCACCACACGCCAATGATCGGCGTCGGTCGTAGTTGAATAGGGCGTATAGAAGGTCCAGCCCGTATCGACGCCCCCCATCAGGATCGAGAGGATGCCGAAGATACAGCCGAATACATAGACATACCAGCTAAGCAGGTTGAGTCTGGGGAAAGCCACATCCTTGGCCCCCACCATGATGGGCAGGAAGAAGTTGCCCAGCGAGGCGGGGATCGAGGGAACGATGAACATGAACACCATCACCGCACCATGAAGGGTGAAGGTACGGTTGTAGATCTGGGTGCCCGTGAGATCACCGCTGAGCCCACCGAAGAGTTCTTTGAGACTCTCTCCGGTGGTGGTTGTCGTGGTGACGAGGTCGCCGTTGGCGTCAACGGTCTGTACGATCTGATCACGGATCGGATCGAGCAGCTCGTAGCGGACAAACAGCGCCGCGAGCCCGCCAACGAAGAACATGAAGAGCACGGCGAAGAGGTACATGACGCCGATCTTCTTGTGATCGACGGTGGTCATCCACTGCCAGACTCGAGAGAAGATGCCGGGGGGACCCGAGAGGTATGAGCCCTCTTCGTGGTGACCGGCGTGTGCATCAAGCGTACTCATGACTCACTCCCGGCGGCTTCTTCCGCCTGGTCGGTTCCTGCTTCTGTTTCTTCACCTTCTGCGGGCGCTGGGCCACGATCGGAAAGCGATTGGATGTAGGCGATCAAGCCGTCGATCTGCTCGTCTGACAGCTGGCCCTGGTAGCTGGCCATCGCTGGGGCGTAGCCCGCGACGATCTTGGCGTTGGGGTCGAGGATCGACTCGCGGTAGTAGTTCGCATCTCGCGGGTGCGTCGAACCGTCTTCGAGGGTGACATCGTACCCGTAGCCAAATTCGTGCCCTTCGAGCGTCGCGGAGTTCCACGGCGGACCAACGAGCTTAGTACCATCGATCGCGTGGCAGCTCATACAGATCTGGTTGTAGATCTTCTCGCCGGTCTCGATCGGTGTGAGCTGAACGCCCCACTCGGCCATCTTCTGATCGTAGATTTCCTGCGGGACGATGCGGAGGGTGGCGGCCATGCGTGAGTGCTCGTCGCCGCAGTATTCGGCGCAGAAGATCCACATGTCGCGCCCGAGCATTTCCTCACCGGTTTCCTGGTGGGTGTAGGTGTCGTACTTGCTGAGCTTGGGAGTTTTGATGCCGAATCCGGTGTAGCGGTTGGGGATGACATCGCGTTTGGTTCTGAACTCGGGGATCCAGAAGGAGTGGATGACATCGGTCGACTGCATGCGCAGCTTCACATCGGTGTTTTCTGGGAGATAGAAGATGGGGTACTGACGCCCCTGGGTGACCACCTCGACGCCGTCGACGGTTTCTTTGTTGTACGAGAGCGGCTGGGTTTCGGGCGACTGGGCGCCGTTGGGGTATGTGGCGATCCAAGCCCACTTCATGCCGGTGATGCGGAGTTCCAACGCGTTGTCGGCGGTGACGACCTTGGCGGCGTAGCCCTGGAAGCCGAGCACGAACATGACCAGCATCGATGACGATGGGACCACGGTCCAGAAGATCTCGAGCAGGGTGTTGTGGTGCGGGCTGGGTTCGGGCGCGACGCCGGGGCGGCGGCGGTACTTAAACATGAACCAGAGCATCAGCCCCATGAGCACCACGAAGAAGAAGACCGAGAACCAGGTGATCATCATGAACAGCCCGTCTGTCCACGCGGCGGTCTCTGACGCTGGGAGTCGATCGCCGAAGATCAGCGCATCGATGGGTGCTGGTTTGGCCATACTGGCGAGGGTTGTCAACATCATGACACATGCCCTGTCTTTGCTCCGGCGATGGTGCCGGATGGGTGTTGTGAGTCGGTGTTCATATCTGTTTTGTTCTGCTCAAGGTAGCGGCGACGACGGACGCGTTCGCCCATGAACAGCAGTGTCAGCCCGATTGCGATGAACAGGACCGTTAGGCCCGCTCCGATCTGCATGACTCGGAAGGCCTGCAGCGAGTATTGACCGGCGGTCGGGTCGATCTGGTAGCAAAAGTGCAGCAGGCGGTCGCCGAAGCTCTGGGCGATCTTGCCCTCTGATGCGTCGAGCAGCGAGAGCTTGAGTTCGCGGGGCGGGTAGTCGAAGCCGTACATGTAGCGGCTGACCTTGCCCTCGGGCGAGAGGATCATCAGCGAGATGGGGTGCGAGTAGTCGTCGTTGTTGATCGGGTTGAAGCTGAAGCCGATCGAGTTGACGAGGTTGCGGATGTTGGGGACATCACCGGTGTGGAAGGCGATCCCAGCCCGCGCGTCGGTCTCTCGCCCGCGGTTGTAGGCGTCAAGGAACTTGGTCCGCTCGCCCATCGCCAGCGTGGTGGTCTCGTCGTGATCGAAGCTGACGACGAGGACCCGGAAGTCTTCGCCGGCGGTGTAGTCGAGCTCGTTGAGCGAGCTGGTGAGCTGCGAGAGCACCACGGGGCAGACCACGGGGCACTCGTAATAGACCATGACGAGGATGACGGGTGTCTCCCCATCGAAGTAGTCACCAAACACCACGGTCTCGCCGTCATGGTTGGTGAACACGGCCTCGAGCGGGACGGCGTTGCCCAGCTGCTCTTCGACCTCAAGCCCGTTGAGCTCCTTGACCTCACTGCGATCGAGCAGGCGTTGGGCCTGCGCCATCGGCGCGACGAACCACAGACTCGCGATGGCGAGCATGGTGGTCATCAGTCTGGGTGCGGTGTTGCGGGTCATGGGGCTCGGGTTTCGGTTCAGTTCTGCTGTGCGTACTCGGCGATGACCTGCTCGGTGGCGATTGCGACCACGGGGGCCATCTCGTTGAGCTTGTCCTGCTTGAGCTGCCAGGTTTCGGCGGCGGCGGTGGTGTTCTCTTCGATCTTGGCCTTGTACGACGACATGTAGCTGTCGAAGTAGACCTTGAGCACGATGATCACAAAGAGGACGCCCAGCACCATGAAGATGAAGGTCAGCCCGAGCGCCTTAGCGCTGGCCTGTGCGCCGTGCTCTTCCTGAGGCATGCCCTCGGCGTCGGAATGCTGATGCCAGTTGTCGTGTCCGTCAGCGCTCATGTGAGTGCCTCCTGATTGCCTAGCGGGCGGGCCCCGCCTGATGCTTCGTTGTGGTCAGCCTCGGCCAACCGTTGGATTCGTAACTGCGATGCGGTCCGATTCAGGCTCGCACCGATTCGGGATCAAACATAGTTCTTGTGCTTCATGGACTCATGCAGCATCGGGTCCTTGAGAGGCAGCAGCGGGCTCTTTGCCACTTTCATCGCCGCGACACCGGCGAAGATGCCCAGCACCCCCACCACGCCCGCGATATCAACCAGCAACCCGACCAGGCCGGCACCCTCGCCGCCATCGGCTTCTGCGGCGAAGCTGACCATCGGGCGGATGATCCAGACCATGTCCATGACCACCATGAGGATCATGTAGAGACTCATGACCGCCAGCAGGTTGGGGTTGCGCTTGGTCTGACGCCAGATCAGCAGCAGGAATGGGAAGATGAAGTGACCGGCGACCATCACAATGAAGAGCCACTGGTAGCCATGTGCCTGACGGTTGTAGAACCAGGCGGTTTCTTCGGGGATGTTCGAGTACCAGATCAGGAAGTACTGGGAGAATGAGATGTACGCCCAGAAGACCGTGAAGGCGAAGACGAGCTTGCCAAGGTCGTGTGAGTGTTCCTTGGTGACCAATCCATCGAGCTTTCCGGCGCGACGCAGCATGAACGCGACGATCGCGATCGCCGAGACGCTCGCAAGGCCGCATGAAGCGAAGTAATAGACGCCCCACATGGTCGAGAAGAAGCGGTAATCGAGCGACATAAGGAAGTCAAAGGCCGCGAACGCACAGGTCAGAGCGAACACGGGGATTGCAAAGCCAGCGAGTCGGCGTGCCTTGCGTCCCAGGCGACGATCACCGGTCTCGTCGCTCTTCTTGGACCACGCCAGCAGGGTGCGTGAGATCAGGATCCAGGCGATGGCGTAGATCAGCACCCGGACCATGAAGAAAGTCGGGTTGAGGTAAGGACGCTTCACCTCGAGCAGGTGATTGTATTCGTCGCCCGAGTCGATCCAACGCAGCAGGATGCCGCCGCTAAAGACCTCGATGAGGGCAACGATGACCAGCAGCAGCGCGGGGAGCCACACGACCGCGGCGAGGTTCTCGAACTGACGACGAAGGGTGATCGACCAACTGGCGTTGAGCGAGTGGAAGACCATAACCCAGAACATCGATCCCAGCGAGATCGCCAGGGCGGTAAAGAGCCCGACCTCGAAAGCACCCAGCGCGTGGCGGGGGCTGATCGAGAAAGCGCCGACGATGGTGACAACCAGACCCACAAGCCCTGCGAAGAACATCGGGATCGCCAGTTTGCGCACGCTGGCGCTGGAGATCGTCGTGTTCTCCTCGCTCATGCGTGGATCGGCGGCGATCTGCTGCAGGCGTGCTTCCCATTCCTGCTCGGTCATCGAGGTGGAATCGGGTGCGGGGTAGTTTGCAGTTTTGGTGGCGATCTGGGTCATCCTTCACCCCCGTTGTCGTTGGTGGAACCCGCGGGCGCATCGATCACGGGCTTGCCCTCGGCATCGAAGGCCGCCTGCAGCACACGGATGTAGGCGACGATCGCCCACGCATCGTGCTCGTCGACGGCGTAGCCGTAGGCGGGCATGCGGTTGCTGCCATCGGGCGACCAGAGCCCCTCGCGGATGATGTGGAACAGGTACCCGTCGCTGCCAAACTCACCGTTGCGGTCGCGGTACTTGGCGTCGAGGATATTGATTGGCCGCACATTCATCAGTCGACCGACCGTTCCGGAATCGTTGCCGATGGCGTCGTAGCCGTGGCACATGGCACAGTAGATGTTGAATCGTTCAGCTCCGCGAGCGATCAGATCTTCGTCGACTTCCACGGGCATGCGCCCGACCCACTGCGGCGTTTCGGGGTCGCTGCCGGCGACCATCCCGAAGTAGTAGGTCTCGTCAGCCTTGAGCATGTCGGCGTGGTTCTTGCGACGCATCTGCGCCCACTCGCTCATGTCGTCCTGCGAAGGCAGCACGCTGTGATCGGAGAAGGGCACAACCCCATCGACGAGATCGCGTTGGGACTTGCCGTCCTCGAAGAACTCCGTCTCGCTCTGTGCTTTGAGCTTGGGCTGGTAGTCCATGTCGGGGAAGAAGCGGCGCGGGGGCTTGTCGGTGCGATCGCCCCGGCACCCGCCCATTGGCAGTGCGGCCAGCGCGGTCAACGCGAGCAGGCAGGCGAGCGCCTTGCGTGCTGTGTGCCCGGTTGTGTTGACTGTTGGGATCATGCTGATTCCTGTCGTCTTGTCTTCTCACGATCGGTTGATCGTGCGTTGGGTCGTGTGGTGTGTCGTCTCTGATCAGTCGCTGTCTGCAACGAGCGTGATGTGCTGTCCGCCCGCATCTTCGAGAAGCTTCTTGACCTTGCCGGGCTCGAAGCTCGGGTCGCCTGCTTCGATCACGATAAAGAAGCGGTCGTTGCTCACGCGAGCGAAGCGGTCGTGCGTGAATAGGGGGTGGTGCCAGCGTGGGAGCCCGTTGAGAGCGAGCATGCCGAAGAGGCACATGAACGCGGTGAGCAGCACGCCCAGCTCGAACATGATGGGCACGAACGGCTGCCATGCTTCAAAGGGCTTGCCCTGGACCACGGTCGGGTACAGGTAGGCGCTTGTGCCCCACTGCAGCAGGACCGCGATGGTGACGCCGACGATCGCGGCGCCGCCGGCCATGAGCGGGAGTTTGGTGGGCTTGAAACCCATCGCTTCCTCAATGTCATGGATCGGGAACGGCGAGTGCAGGTCCCACTTGCTGTAGCCCGCATCGCGGACTTTCTGGGCGGCCTTGAACACCTTGGGTGTCTCGTCGAACTCGGCGACGATCCCGTATACGGGCTTGCCGGTTTCGGTGACAAACTTGGGGGTGTCCTTACGCAGCAGCATCGGGAAGTAGTCAGCCGCGTAGTTGGTGATGTTGTTGAGCATGCTCATCTCCGGCGTTCCTTTCTTAGTGGTGGTCGTCCGTGTGCGACTGAGGCATCACGATCTTCAGCTCAGAGAGCGCGAACACCGGGAGGAACTTGAGGAACAGCAGGAACAGGGTCATGAAGATCCCGCACGAGCCAACGAAGGTCAGGATGTCGACCCATGTCGGGAAGAACATGTGCCACTCACCGGGCAGGAATGCACGATGAATCGAGGTCACGATAATCACGAATCGTTCGAACCACATGCCGATGGTGACGGCGAGGGCGACGATCCAGATCACGAGCGGGTTCTGACGCAGCTTCCTGAACCAGAAGAGCTGCGGGAAGAGCACATTGCAAGTGATCATGGTCCAGTAGGCCCACCAGTACGGTGCCTTGGCCGGGTTCACGCGGTTGTTGGCAAAGGCCGAGAACTCGTACTCATTGCCGCCGTACCAGGCGATGAAGAACTCCATCGAGTAGGCGAAGCCGACCATGGTGCCCGTGAGCAGCAGGATCTTGGCCATGTTCTCGAGGTGACGCTTGGTCAGCAGGTCGCTGAAGTTGGGCAGCACGACCCGCAGCGGGATCATGAGCAGCAGCACCATCGCGAACCCGCCGAAGACCGCACCGGCCACGAAGTACGGCGGGAAGATGGTGGTGTGCCAACCGGGGATGATCGAGGTCGCAAAGTCAAACGAAACGATCGAGTGCACCGAGAGCACCAGCGGGGTCGAGATGCCCGCGAGCATCAGGTAGGCCTTCTCATAGCGGTGCCAGTGACGGCTCGAGAAACGCCAGCCCAGCGAGAGCGCCCCGTACACGAACATGCGGATGGTGTCAGGCCGGGGTGCGAACGGAACGGGGAGCCCGTTGCCGATGGGCATCGGGATCGCGAACATACGCGAGATGCCCTTGTGGCGACGCAACGCGGCGCGGTCACGCAGGGTGGCCATGTCGGGGATCATGCCCATGTACCAGAAGAGCAGCGATACGGTCGCGTAGGTCGAAACCGCGAACACGTCCCAGAGCAGGGGCGAGCGGAAGTTGGGCCAGATGCCGTTGGAGTTTGGCACCGGTGCCAGGAACCACGCGAACCAGACACGCCCGACGTGGATGCCCGGGAAGATGCCCGCACAGACCACCGCGAAGATGGTCATCGCTTCGGCGGCGCGGTTCACCGCGGTTCGCCAGTTCTGCTTCAGTAGGCAGAGAATCGCGGAGATCAGCGTACCGGCGTGGCCGATACCGATCCAGAATACGAAGTTGGTGATGTCCCATGCCCAGTCGACCTGGTTGTTGAGCCCCCAGACACCAACACCGGTGATGAGCAGGTACAGGATCATACCCGTACCCAGCGCTGCGATAGTCGATGCGATGGTGAACGCGGTGAGCCAGATCTTCGGGATCGGGGCTTCAGCGTAGCCACAGACGATGTTCGTGACATCGTTGAAGGATCGGTCGCCCAGCACGAGCGGCGCCCGCTTGCCCGGGTCTTCGATCAGCGTGCCGTCGTCTTGGGTGCCGGGGATCACGGGCATAGCGCGAGGAACCGGCTGGGCACTGATGGCCCCACTGGCTTGGTACGCGACTGCTTGGTCGGGATGCATATCGGTCATGACTTCGTCTGCTCCAGTGCGTTACGCGTTGATCCCGCTGAGCACCTTGAGGCTCATGGAGTAACCCTGATCGATGATTTTCTTCGTGCGGTCGATGTATGCCGCGCCGTGCTGCTCGGTGTGAGCCTCGCCGTGCCCGTCGTCACCATGGGCATCGCCGTGACCACCGTGATCGAGCGGGTCGTGGTCGTCGTAGACTCGGATCGCCTCGTTGGGGTTGCGAACACGCATCATGTAGGTCGTGCGTGGACGGGTGTTGAGATAACCCAGCAGCAGGTAGCTGCGGCCCGAGTCCTTCTCCTTCGACACACGCGACTCGGGATCGAGGATGTCACCGAAGCTGATGGCGTCGGTCGGGCACACCTGCTGGCACGCCGAGTTGAAGAACCCGTCGGGGATCGGACCGGTCTGGTCCTTGTCTTCCCAGATGCCCTTGATCTTGACTTCCTGGCGTGCCTGGTGCACACGCTGGATGCAGTAGGTGCACTTCTCCATCACACCACGGCTGCGGACCGTGACATCGGGGTTCATGTGCATCTTGCTGATCTCGTCGAGCTTCTTGCGAAGACGCGGCGGGATGAAGTTCTGATTGAAGGTGCGGTCCTGGCCCACGGTCTCTTCGAACTGCTTGGCGATCTCTTTCGAGGTGTAGGTCGAATCGAGCCCGCCGTTGAACTTGACCGGAGCGTAATCGAAGAAGTTGAATCGACGAACTTTGTAAGGGCAGTTGTTCGCACAGTAGCGTGTACCGATGCATCGGTTGTACGCCATGTCGTTGGTACCCTCGTCGCCGTGGACCGTTGCGTTCACCGGACAAACCGTTTCACACGGCGCGTTCTCGCAGTGCACGCACGCGACGGGCTGCACGATCATCTCGTCGGGGTTGTTGAGATCCTCGCCCACGAAGTAGCGGTCCATGCGGATCCACTGCATCTCGCGGCCCTTGGCGACCTCGTTCTTGCCCACGATCGGGATGTTGTTCTCGCTCTGACATGCCACGGTACAGGCGTTGCAGCCCATACACGCGTTGAGGTCGATCGACATGCCCCACTGCGGGCCCTGCGCAAAGCGCGGCGGGGTCTCGCGGTTGAGCGCGTCGTTCATCTCCATGTTGCTCGGATCAGGATCACGCTTCGACCGGTTCTGCGGGTTGTCGTAGATACTGATGTTCGGCGGCGTGTGGCTCAGCTCACCAATCTTCTCAGCGAGGTTGAGCACCTCGTGCTCCTTGCCGTAGATCTCGTCCTTGGCGATCTTGTGCAAGTCGGCGTGCTTGTCCCACCACTTCTTGTCCATCGCACGCACGAGCGAGTGACGGCTGTCCTTCATGCTCGCTTCGCTCTCGACGCCCAGCGACCAGTGGTTCTGGGTCGATGCGATGGTGTAGGTGCCAGCAGCTTTCTTGAGCGTCGCGCCACGGGTTGCCAGCGTGCCGGATGCGGGCTTGATCTCGTAGGTGTTGTGACCAACCTTGAAGCCGACGCGGCCGACGATCTGTCGCCCGTACCCGAGCTTCACCGCGACGGTGTTGTCCGCCATGCCGGGCAGAATCCAGAGCGCGACCTCCATCTCATGACCGTCAAGGGTCATGGTCACGAGCTGCGCCTGAGGCATCTGCTGCTTGGTGTAGGGGTTGTACTCGTCCTGCCAAGCGTGCTCAGGGAGCAGGCCCAGTTTCTTGGCGGTGATCGGGCTCACCAGCACCGGGTTGTCCCAGACGACCGAGGGGCCGAACTCGGGCAGTTCCTGGAGCCATCCGTTGTTGGCCAGCTGCCCGCTGTTGTAGTTGCTCGTGTAAAAGAGCACATCCATCGACTCTTCGCCGGGCGAAGTGCGTACACCGGCGCGAGCAGCAGCCATGAGCACATTGCTCATACGCAGATTCGCGGCCCCCTTGCGAGCGGTATCGGCAAAGCCGTTGTGAAGCAGGCGTCGCCAGCTCGACTCACTGCTGTTGCCCATCGACGACCAGGTCTCCTGCACCAGTTCGTGGCCGTGCTTGCCGGTCTCACCTGCGAGCATGCTCAGCAGTTCGATGTCCGAATGGGCGGGATCGTAGAGCGGCGCGATCATGGGCTGGACGACGCTGTACATCCCGTCAATGTCGGTGACATCGCCCCACTGCTCGAGGTAGTGCGTGCCGTTGAGCGACCATGTGGAGACATGCTCGGTCTCGCTGGTATTCAGGTCGAGCGTGATGGTGTTGGCAACCTTGACGAACGCGTCGGCAAAGCCCAGGGACGCGGGTGCGTCATAGACAGGGTTGCAGTTGATGGTGACGAGCGTATCAATCGAGCCGGTGCTCATCGCACCAACGAGGTCACGCATGCCAGCACCGCTGTCACTGGCGAGGTCCTCACCCATCTCGGTGGTGAACACATGGCGGCCCATGTTGCCCATCGCCTGGTTCATCGCCATGCACAGAGCCCAGCCCTCGGCACTGAGCTGATCACCCGGGACCACGACGCTGTGGTTGCGGTGATCGGCCAGATCCTTGGCGATCTCATTGATGTCGTGCTGACTGATGCCATCAACCTGTACATCGGGGAGGCCAGAAGCATTGGCCCCCACCAGTGAGAAGACCGCTTTGGTCAGAGCGATGGTGAAGTTGTGCAGTTGTGATGGAGCGAGGCGGAAGCGGTGATCCGCGAGTGAACCAGCCGAAGTCGGCTTGGATTCGACGGCGTACAGACGGGACATCTCGTCGCCGCCCTGCATGACCTTGCGGGTGCTGGCGAAGGTGCGTGCGTTCTTAACCGAACCGGCGCCGCTGGCGATGAAGTCGCCACCGACCGACACGACACGCTGGGTGCCGCTGAAGTCATAGCTGACCGACTGAGGAGCGCCAAAGGCGATGACCGAACCATCGATCGGTGCTCGCGATTCGGCGGGGTTCCAGAACACAAACCGTGCACGCGGGAACCGTGATCGCACGGCATTGATCAAACGCTGCCGAGTCGGGCTGCTCTGCTTGTCGATGATGAACGCGAGACCGGCACCGTTGTTGGCGTCGAACTTGGCAAAGTGCGTCGTCTGCCATGCGTTGAAGTCATCCCAAGTCGCATCGAGCTTGCCGCGGGTCGGGTTGTTGTACACGGGGTACATCAGACGATCGGGATCGTACAGACTCAACACGCTGGCCTGAGCCATGGCGCTGGTCTTGCCCTGATTCCCCGGGTGCAAGGGGTTGCCCTCGACCTTGGTGGGGCGACCGGTATGCGTCTCGATCAAGAGGCCCTCGCAGCCACCACCGGGAAGGGGCAGCGCGGTCGTGAAGTAGAGCGGCTTGCCCGGGATGACCTCCTCGGGCGGGGTCTGCGAGTAGGGGAGGATCTTGCGATCGGGGCGTCGGCAGCCGGGGATGGTTGCCGCACCGGCGAGGGCAAAGCCCGCACCCATGATCTTGACGAAGTTGCGTCGCGAGGGCTCGCCGAGGATCGAAGCGCCAGCGGGGAACTCGCGCTCGACGAACTCTTTGAACTCGGGGGTGCCGCTGTATTCATCAAGCGAACGCCAGAACTTGCGCCCGCTGACCGTCCCCAGCTCGGGGGCCTTGGTTGGGATTTCTTCTTTTCCCTTACTCGATGGGCATTGATCAAGGTTGCTCATGGTTTCGTCTCTTGATCACCCGAGTGCACGGGTGTGTGTCTTGCAAGTCGTGAGGGCGTGGCCGGTCTCGAATGAATCAGTAGTGACAGGCGGCACAGTGCTGCGGCGGGTTGCGCTTCAGCGTGTCAACAAGCTGCTGCGGATCGAGCCCATCATGGGCACGCTCCTCGGGCGAGAGCGGGATCAGATTCCCGTCCTCGTCAAGCTTGTTGAACCAGTGTGTCTCGACCCAGTACAGGTCGGTCACCTTGTCCTTGGGCACCAGGTTCTCGTCGGGGTTGCGGTGGCAATCGAGGCACCAGCCCATCGAGAGCGATTCGGCCTGTGCCACGACGGGCATTGACTGAATCTGGCCATGACACGAGTAGCAGCTCACGCCCGCGTTGACATGAGCGTTGTGCGGGAATGTCGCGTAATCGGGAACCACATGGATGTTGCGCCACTCGATCGGCTCATTGTGCTCGTAGGCGTCGCGGATGAACTGCACCTTCTCGTCGCTGGCGGTCGAGATATCAGTGTTGAGCCGGTTCTCCACATGGCAGTTCATGCAGGTTTCAACCGCCGGGACATTGGCGTGCCACGAGTCCTCAACATTGGTATGGCAGTAGCGGCAGTCCATGCCCAGCTTGCCCGCGTGGATCTGGTGGTTGAACCCCGACCCTGGCTGGGTGGGCATGTAACCGACTTCCCAGAACTTGGGCGTGGCGTAATACCAGAATCCCGCGATCACAAGCACAACCCCGCCGTTCACCGCAAAGAAAAGCAGCGTGGGGAGTGCGTTCATCCATTTGGGGAAGATGGGTTTCAAGTTTGAATCTCCACCGATTATCAAGATAGAGCGAGTCAAATGGCGCAAAGAGCCCGAATCCGAGCCGGGCACTGTTTGGCCCAAGCGTAGCATCGAGACCCGTTGTATGCTGTGCTGCCCAGCCGAAATTCTTGCAGTTTTCGACTAGAATACGGGGCGTAGTCACGACTGGACAGCAATAGTTAGCTGCGACCCAGTTTCAATTACATACGAAGGGCTCCCAAGCAATGACAGATCAAGCACTTCAGAATAGCGGATCTCCCAGTCCTTTATACAGGGGGGCCTTTGGCCCCGCCCTGACCATCGGATTCGGGGCCGCGGTGCTCATGTGGGTCATCGCTTGGGTTCTGCATATGCCGGGCGTCCATGTCCCGACCCCGATCGCCATCCCCCTGCTGCTGCTCCCTTTACTGGCGATCGCAATGCGATGGCTCCCGGGCGTTTCCGCCCCCGTTCGCATCAAAGCAGGCGTACTCAGCGGGCTCATCGCCGGCTTGGTCAACCTGATGATCCTGGGCTCGTTCATCACTGAACAGCCCGAGAGCACCGCCGAGATGAGCGAAAAAGCCAACGAACTGGCCCCCAACGCCTTCCTTGTCATCGTCGGCTCGATCGTGGTCTCCATCATCGTCGCCCTCGTCGCGGCCCTGATCGTCAAGGGCAAGAGCACCCCCGCCATCGACACGCGGAGCTGGCTCAGCCGGTTCGCGTGGGTTACGGCGATGACCTATATCCCACTGATCGCCGTGGGCGGCATCGTGACCAGCACCGACTCAGGGCTCGCGGTGCCCGACGCGGTAACCAGTTATGGCGCCATCTCCGTGCTCTTCCCGCTCAAGCTCATGGCCGAGCCCCGCATCTTCTTTGAGCACTCCCACCGCCTGCTCGGCACACTGGCCGGCCTGACGACCCTCGTCCTCATGGTGCGCGTGCTTATGACTGAAAAACGACTCATGCCCAAAGCCATGAGCGTCGTCCTCTTCCTGAGCGTGTGTCTGCAGGGCTATCTGGGCATTATCCGTGTGGCTGAGAGCAGCACGGCATTCGCCATCTTCCACGGCGTGTTCGCCCAGCTCGTGTTCGCTCTGGCCCTCGTGCTGGCGATGCTGCTGTCCACGAAGTGGATCAACGCCAACCCAAGCGATGCCGTGCTCCCACTTGCTCGCAAGGCACGCTTACTCACCGGGCTGGCTTTCGGCGGCCTCATCATTCAGCTCGTGTTCGGCGCCATGACCCGCCATATGAACACATCACACGCGATGATGTCGCACATGGGCTTCGCGTTCATCGTGGTGGCCCTCGTGCTCATCGCGGGCGCGGTATGCATCAGGGCAGGAAAACAAGATGATTCTGGGCGTGCGATCCGGCCGCTGGGCATCATCATGCACGGGATCGTGGTCTGGCAGTTCGCGCTGGGATTTGCCGTGCTGGGCCTTGTCTGGGAAGAAAACCCGCCCGAGTTGCCAACACCTGAGACACTGACACAGGCCCACCCGATCGAAGCGCTGCCCGCACTCATTGCTACGGCACACCATCTCAGCGGCGCCCTGCTGCTGGCAACCTCGGCCTGCGCCTTCGCATGGGCGATTCATCTGGCCCGCAAGCCCAAAATCCGATAATCTCCGGTGTAAGACCGGAATGCGCCCCGTTGCAATACCAATCAATGGTGTGCGTTTGGTCGTGTATCACACTGAGAGGAAGCTTCGATGGGCATTGAGAGCACCGAAACGCGCCAGCCGACCGGTCGGGTCGAGACTTCGATGCTCCCGATCCGAGACGAAGAGTTCGGGTACCGTCAAGCGAGGCATCTGCTCTGGCGTGCCGGGTTTGGAGGGACCGACGAGCAGATCAGAACGCTCGCGGAGTGGGGCCCAGCCAAAGCCGTCGATTTCCTGATTGATTACCAAAGCATCCCCGCCGAAGCGGACGCTGCTACCGCGTTCGATCACGACATCATGCGCCCTCGCACACGCGTGGAGAATGCCGCATTTATGCGTGCGCAGCGGGCCGGCGACGAAAACGCGCTCAGCAAGTTCCGCGAGATGCGTCAGCGCGCCCAGCGAGAAGACCGGGAACAGATGCGTGAGATCCGCCACTGGTGGATCACACGCATGATCCAAACACCACGCCCGCTGGAAGAGAAGATGACACTCTTCTGGCACGGACATTTCGCCACCAGCTACCGCACGATCGAAGACTCATACCACATGTACCAGCAGAACCGGATGCTGCGTGGGCTGGCGCTGGGCAACTTCGGCGACCTGCTCCGCTCGATCATCCGCGATCCGGCGATGCTGCGTTACCTCAACAACAACCGGAATCAGAAAACCAGCCCCAACGAAAACCTCGCACGCGAACTAATGGAACTCTTCTCGCTCGGCGAGGGCCACTACAACGAACGCGACATCAAGGAGGGCGCCCGCGCGCTGACGGGCTACACCTACAAAGACGACGCGTTCTTTTACGCCAAGGATCGCCACGATGAGGGCTCCAAGCACATCCTCGGCGTGACGGGCAACCTTGACGGGGACGGGTTCGTCAACTCGATCCTGCGTTCACCCTTCTGCGCCCCATTCATCTGCGCCAAGCTCTACAAGTACTTCGTGGCCGATATCCCGACCGACACGCGGCAGCTCGAGGGTGCCCAGCGCAGCGTGGTGCAGTCGCTGAGCAAGACGATGCAGCAGTCCCGCTATGAGCTGCGACCGGTGATGCGCAAGCTGCTCCTGAGCCGACATTTCTACGACCCCAGTGTGATGGGTAACAAGATCAAGAGCCCGGTGGAGTTGGTCGTGGGCGCGGTGCGTTCACTCAACACACCCGTTCGCAACCTGACCGTGCTGATCAACGCGATCGACACGATGGGCCAGAGCCTGTTCCTCCCCCCCAGCGTCAAGGGCTGGGACGGCGGGCGTGCCTGGATCAATACCTCAACCCTGTTCACCCGCCAAAACACCCTGGTCTACATGGTCACCGGCGAAATGGCTCAGACGAATCGGGTCTTTGTTGATCGAACGCATTATGACCCAAGCTCGCTGGTCGCGTGCCTGAACGACCCACGAATCGACGGGGCCCCGCCCGCCGAACTGATCGCCAACCAGCTCATGGACCTCGTCCTCGGACGACGACCATACGGTGCCAGCGAGCACCTCATCTCAGCCGCTCACAAAGTCGACAAACCCGCGAGCAGCGAGGGCATCCGCACCATGCTGCTGCTGACGACCTCAATGCCCGAGTACCAGCTCTGCTGATTCCAGGAGACGCACCATGAACCTGCACAACGACCCGACACAGGCCAAGGCGTACACCAGGCGCGCGTTCCTGCAAAACTCCGCACTCCTCGCATCGGCCGCACTGACCGTGCCCGCCTTCATCCAATCTTCAGCCATGGCCCTCCCCACCGCCGAGGATGGGCTCTCCTCGATCCCAGGCGTCAACGAAGACAACATTCTCGTCATCATCCAACTCAGCGGCGGCAACGACGGGCTCAACACCGTCGTCCCCTATCGCGACGACGCGTACTACCGGCTCCGCCCCTCCATCGGGATCAGGCCCGACGGGCTGCACATCCTCAGCAAGAATGGGAGCAACGGGGCCATTGATCTTGGGTTGAACGAAGCGATGACGGGGATTCGCGAGCTGTACGACGAGGGAAGCTGCGCCATCGTGCAGGGCGTGGGCTACCCCAACCCAAACCGATCGCACTTTGCATCGATGGACATCTGGCACACGGGCGAACTCAGCGGCACGGGCGATGGCTGGCTCGGACGCTACATCGATGCCCAATGCTGCGGCTATGGCAAGGGTGAGAGTGGGCAGCCCGATGGCTCGGTGGATGAGCAAGCCCGCACCGAGCCCCCCATCGCCATCGGGAGCGAGTCGCCGCTGATGCTCAGCGGGCGCAACATCATGCCCGTGTCGTTCGAGTCGGCCGACCTGTTCGATTGGTCAGGCAAGAAGTTCAACGAAGACATTGTCGAGGAGCACCGGAAGCTCACCGACATGATCAACAAGCGTGTCGAGGAAGAGAAGGACAGCAACAACGCCTTCCTGCTCCGCACGGCGATGGACGCTCGTGTGTCATCGGACGCGATCCGCAGGGCCGTCAGCGCCAAGCCGCTGGTGAACTACCCGGGCAATCCGCTTGCGCAGCAGCTGAGCATGATCGGCTCGATGATCCGGGCGGGGCTGAAGACGCGCGTGTACTACGCTTCGATCGGCAGCTTCGACACACACGCGAACCAGCCGGGGAGCCACGCACGCCTGCTCGGACAGTTCTCCAGTGCCGTACGCGCATTCCAGCAGGACCTCCAGGCCCAGGGCAACGACGGGCGCGTGCTGACGATGGCCTTCAGCGAGTTCGGACGCCGGGTGGGTCAGAACGCGTCCAATGGCACCGACCACGGCACCGCCGCTCCCATGTTCATGTTCGGCTCAAAGGTCAAGGGCGGGTTCCACTCACGCCACCCGTCGCTGACCAACCTCGACAGCGGCGACCTCAAGTACACGGCTGACTTCCGGAGCGTCTACGCCGAGGTGCTCGACAACTGGCTGAGCACCAAGAGCAGCGATGTGCTCGAAGGCAAGTTCAATCACTTGCGCGTGCTCGATGCGTGATCATGCGGTGTTGAGCAGTTCGGGGTTGATATCGGATTCGGTGATATGCCCCGTGTTGAGCGCGGTGCTGACCCCGCACTCGGGGCACACCACATGCTTGCGTCCTTGATCCTCGTTGATCGTGAGCCCAACCAGCTGGTAGCCACAGCCCGCACAGTTCGTGGACCGCAGCTGCGCCATCACACAGCGTCGCAACCAGCGATCGCGAACGAAGAATGCCACCAGCAAGGGGAACCAGATGATGCCCGTCAACATCAGTGACATCAAAAACAAACCAAAGGTGAGCGCCCCCCCGCGTGCAGAAGATGTGTAGTCATCGATCCAATCGATACCAAAATAGATCACGCCAATCCAGACCAAAACCGCCAGCCCGAGCGCCAGAAGCACGAGCAGGGCTCCCTTCCAGGTGTTCTTGAATCGTCGGGCGTGCCTGATATACAGACGACAGACGGCATCGTCGTACTGATCAAGTTCGGGGAACGCACGCCAGATTTTCAAACTGATCAGCCGCATGTACTCCCCCCCTGATCGCCCCATGTCCCCAACTGCTTCTCAATCCTCGATCTCGATCACCATCGGCTCATTTACCGATTGATCCTGGGCGGGGATGCGGGGCTCGCTGAAGATGCGTGTGTCCTCGGAGTTCGGTTGCACCAACCAGATCGTGACCCCATCGACCTGCTTTCGGGTCAAACGCACAGGCGTGCCGGGCTCGCCCCGAATCGATTCAACCTGATCGCCGCGACGCAGTTCGATGCTTACCCGATCCCCCTTGATCAATCTCTTGGGGATGTGCAGTTCGATCCCCCCGGGCCAATCGCGCGGGTCGATCATCAGCCGCTCACGCTTGGCCTTGGCCGCCAGCGAGACCGCATCGGGATCACGCCCAGCCAGCCACTGCCCAAGGGCGTTGGCGTCGCCCGTATCGCCTGCCCCAGCCCCGATCGCGGGCGAATCGGCCATGTGCTTCTCTTTGTCCAGCGTGACGAAGATCAGCACATACAGGCCTACAAAGACCAAGATGGGCGAAGCGAGATAGAGCGTCAACATGATGTTTTTACGGCTCACGCCGAACTATAGGTTGATCAGTGGCACAGGCCCCTGGCCTATGCGTTGCGCGGCGGCATAGAAAAAAGCACAGGCGAAACGCCTGTGCCATTGAATACCAATCAATGAGCGGGAAACCCTGCTCAGATCTTGAACTCAGCTCTTGAACTTCGCGTAGTTCTCGGCGACTTGGTCCCAGTTCACCACATTCCAAAATGCGCTGATGTAGTCGGGGCGGCGGTTCTGGTAGTGCAGGTAGTAGGCGTGCTCCCAAACATCCAGCCCCATGATGGGCTTGTGGCCCGCCATGATCGGAGAATCCTGGTTCGGGGTCGAACCGACATGCAGCTTGCCGCTGGCGTCAAAGCCAAGCCAGGCCCAGCCTGAGCCGAAGCGTGTGGCTGCGGCGTTGGAGAACTCTTCCTTGAACTTGTCGAACGAGCCAAAGGTCGTGTTGATCGCCTCGGCCAGCTCGCCACTGGGTGCCCCTCCGCCGTTGGGCGAAAGAATGGTCCAGAAGAGCGAGTGGTTAGCATGGCCACCGACATTGTTCTGCACTGCGGTACGGATGTCCGCCGGGACGCTGCTGATGTGGCTGAGCACCTCTTCAGGAGCCATATCGGCGAACTCGGTGCCCTCGAGGGCGGCGTTGGCCTTGGCCACATACCCAGCGTGATGCTTGGTGTGGTGGATTTCCATCGTGCGTGCATCAAAGTGCGGCTCGAGGGCGTCATAGGCGTAGGGCAGATCGGGGAGTGAAAAGGACATTTTTTCTCCTTTTGTGCATAAACGGCGTCAATACCCGGCACGATTTCGAGAAATCGCTGGGCGAATCAATCAGATCCGTTGACGCGGGAATTGTGGATGACCCGTGAAGCCAATCGCCTGGCGCGGGGATATACACCCAATTTCTGGTCAATCTGGGTTGCCCAGTGATGAAAAAGGATGTGCTGGTTGTTTCTATTTCGCATCTTGGGTATACTGGCGACCCGGTACACAGGCACCACGATCGCGCAGTTGGGTCAAGCCATTCACGATCGAAATCGCCCGACGGCTGACACTAGGACCGAGTTTATCGGTCGTCAACCATCACGAATGAAGTGGGACTTTACCTCTTCCTTCGTTCACCCGAATGTGTGCAGCACGCAGGACGCGTCTGTACGACCCGGCCGACAGACAGGCCGGATCAAGCATCGGCCAGGGCTGGCCGCAATCTTGGACGAAGGCAAACGCTGGGGCATTTCCCTTGTTTGCCCGAGCAGATTGGGTCGGAGTGCCTTTTTCCGGCAGACAACTCAGAATTTGGGTCTATTCAGAGGTTTCGCACGAAACTTGATCATGAATAGATCGTATTGCATAAGAGCGGTTGATCAGTCTGGCGAGATACGCCCCCCTGATCGAGCCCGCTCAGGGGTGGTTGAGAAACCACGCCTGACATCCTGCCCCGGTTCCCAGCACCATGCCGAACTGCATCCTCGCCCTTGAGCGACCATGAGATGCCCGGCCAACACCGAATAGGGAACCCCTCGGCAGCCGTCGTTCCCACACACACCGGATGTGTGTGGCATCTCAAGCAGGAACGGGAACCGGTTTGGTTGGCGTCGACGCCCAACCCGACCAGTGACAACTCGGCTGATTTTCTGACACGATTTCGTTCGCGGTTGCATCCCCTTGTTTCGGGCGTGCGTATTGAACAATCCCCGTTTCCGGGGCAATCAGGACAGAAAACAGGGGCAAGTTGTCAGCGGCTGGGTGTTTCGGGGAGTCCCGAACGCCCAGGAACACACGGGTGGATCCATGACCCGCCCCATCAAGGCCCGAGCAAGACCCCGGGTCGAATCACGAAGAATACTTCTGTCGCAGGAGCGTGACAGACGGAGACAGCATGATGCAAGCAGCAACCAACACTCCTAGCCCTCTCGAGCAGATGAGGCGTCGCCACCGTGTGGGGGTATCACGCACCTCGACCCGTGCAGGTAAGACCTCGCGTCAGCTTTCGCATGAGGACGAGCGTTTGCTCAATCAGATCCTGTCCAAAGAACAGGACTTCATCGATTCGGAAGTCTTCTACGAAGACGACGCTGAGCAGAACATCTACGAAGATGCGCCCGATATCGCCCTGCCCGACACCAGCTGGTACCACCCCGTGATGGACGACATCTCGTCGATCTCGCGGACCCGGACCGTCAAGTCGTCGCAGCAGGTCATCCTGACCGGTGCCGAGGAGCGGGTGCTCTTCCACCAGTTCAACTACTCACGCTACCGCGTGTGGAAGCTGCAGCAGGAGACCTGGGCCCGCCCGGATAAGAAGCCCACGGCCGAACAGGCCGACCAGCTGCTGTTCTGGCACCGCAAAGCGGAGCGCATTCGCGAGCAGATCGCCGAGACCAACCTCGCACTGGTGCTGGCTATGGCCAAACGCACCCGCATGAGCGAGGTGGACTTTGCCGACCTCGTCTCGGAAGGCAACATGGCCCTGCTGCGTGCGGTCGACAAGTTCGATGCAGGTCGTGGGTTCAAGTTCTCGACCTACGCGTGTCGTGCGATCCTCAAGGCCTTCAGCCGTCAGGGCATGAAGCTCAGCAAGTACCGCCAGCGCTTCCCCACCGATTTCGATCCCAAGCTCGAGAAATCCAACTTCCTCGAGACCAAGCGGGCCGACTTTGAGAAGGACACCGCTAGCGAAGTGCGTGAGATCGTGGTTGCCAACCGGGCCGAGCTGACCGATGTCGAGAAAACCGTCCTCGAGCACCGTTTCGGGCTTGAGAGCGGCGGGCACGAGAAGCCCATGACCCTCGAACAGGTCGGCCAGATCATCGGCGTGACCAAGGAACGCGTGCGTCAGATCCAGAACAAGGCGATGGAGAAAATCCGCGTCGAACTGGAGAGCAACTTCCTGGGCACCAACGAGCACGACTCCCACGAGAACGAGCCCGTCGGAGCCAACTGAGCCGGTCCGACTGACCGAGACAACGACAAGAAACCCAGGCGGGCCCCGATCGGGGCCCGCTTTTTCATTCGCATCGCCCACGAACTTGTGCCATGATGAAAGAGCGGAGCCGGCACGACCGGCGAGGCGCATGGCGAACTGGGGAGCGAGGGAACCAGACCGCCCCGGGATACGAACAGACCTTGCCGATCGATGTGGGTGATCGGTGCATCGTGCTCATTCGAGCGTATATGCAGGCGTGGGCGAAACTGAGGTCGTGCATTCGCAGGCCACGCCCGCTGTGTCGACTAGAATACCGCCCTTGATTTCCCGCAGTCCGTGCACCGCACGGGAGATCGCGGGAAGAAACGGAAGCACCCGAAACCGCACGCTTCGCGTGCGACACGAGGATACAAAGACTATGAGTTTGACCGATACGCCGTCGAGCAGCGCCACCGCGGGGCATGTTGACCTGGACCCGACAGTCGCAAAGAAAGATCCGCACGCGACACGCTGGGGCGACTTCCTCAAGGCGACGATCAAGTTCGGCGCATCCGACCTCATCATGAAGTCGAACCAGAAGCCCAAAATCCGCATGCGTGGTTCGCTCAAGGCCATGGATGTTGAGCCGGTCAGCGCTGAAGAGTTTTTCAAGATCACCAAAGAGATCCTGACCGATGAGCAGATGAAAGATCTGCATAAGTATGGCTCGGTCGACTTCGCGTACAACTACGATGCCAAGCATCGTTTCCGCGTCAACCTCTTCCAGGCACGCGGCACCATCTCGGTCGCGGCCCGAAACATTACCAGTGAGATCCTGCCCTTCGAGGGGCTCTACCTCCCCGAGGTCATGAGCGAGATCGCGATGCAGCCCCAGGGCATCGTGCTCCTCTGTGGTGTGACCGGTTCGGGTAAGTCGACCACGATCGCCTCCATGCTCGACTATGTCAACGCCCGCAAGAGCGTGCACATCGTCACCCTTGAAGACCCGATCGAGTACATCTTCGAAGACAAAAAGGCCACGATCAACCAACGCGAGATCGGTCTCGACTGCTTGGACTTCAAGACCGGGCTGCGAGCACTCGTGCGTGAGAATCCCGATGTCGTGCTGATCGGTGAGATGCGTGACCAGGAGACCTTTGAGGCCGCACTCCACGCCGCAGAAACCGGTCACCTTGTGTACGGGACCATCCACGCGTCGAGCACGACCCAGACTTTCTCACGAATCTACGGCCTGTTCCCGCAGGAAGAAGTCGAGCAGGTCCGCAAGATTCTGGCGTACCAGATGCGTGCCTTCGTGTACCAGAAGCTGCTGCCGACGCTGCACGAGAAAATCTTCCGAATCCCGGCGCTCGAGATCCTGATCAACAATGGCGTTGTCCGCAAGTACATCCTTGAAGAGCGCGAGGGCGATCTCCGTGATGTGCTCAACTCGATCGAAGCCCAGCAGATCGGCATGATCGACTTCAACGACTCGCTCGTGAAGCTGGTTGAGGACGAGTACATCCATATGCGTACGGCGTTGGAAGCGTCGCCCAATGTGGACGAGCTGCAGATGAAGCTCAAGAAGTTCGCATAACACACAACCCGGCCGCGAATCGGGCCCTTTGGGCGTGGTGCGTTGAGGCTCGGGCCACTACAATCTGGGCTCAGGGGCATTTACGCCATTCGGCGTCGCACACCGGCCCCGCACCCACGATACGGCATGCAGAGGACACGACTGTGCTCGAATCCATGATGATCCCACTCTCAGACACGCTCGGCACCCTCACACTGGGCTCGATTCCACTCACACTCGCGGCGGGTGACGCCTACGCGCTGATCGGCTGGTGGAAGGCCCTGCTGCTTATGGCGCCATTCCTCGGCTGGGCCTGGATGCTTTCAACGATCCTCGACAAGCACGCTCAGCGATTCTTCCTTGGTCAGGAGAAGTGGAATCTGATCCACATGGTCTTCGGTGCCGCGGCGATCGCGCTGATCGTGCTCCTCCCGTTGGGTGGGGTCGCCGGCTTCCTCGCGGCGTTCTTCGGGGCCATTGCTGTCCTTGGCATCGATGTCTTCGTCTTTGTGACCGTCGCAAACAAGGACGAGCGTATCCCGGAGCACGCCAAGCTCACGCTCAACTTCTCTGAGATGGCCGAGAAGCGTGACGAGAAGAAGCAGGCCAAAAAGCTGGGCAGCTCCGAGCTCGTCGTCGTCGGTTCCGACAAGATGAAGATCATGCCACCCGAAAAAGAGACCACCGCTTACGCGGTCCGTCTCGCGTCGGAAGAGCTTATCATCAACGGCTACTCGACCCACGCCTCCCAGATCGACATGCGACCGATCAACGCAGAGACCTACGGGGTTTCGATGCTCGTCGATGGTGTGCGTCAGCCCGGCGAGCAGATCGCGATCGCCGATGCGATACAGGTCATCGACTTCTGGAAGAAGGCCGCGGGCTTGGATGTCAACGATCGTCGACGCAAGCAGAGCGGCAGCGTGACCGTCTCCAGCGAAGACATGAGCAACCAGACCATCAAGTGCATCACCAGCGGCTCGAAGACGGGCATGGTGCTGAGCATGGTCTTCAACCCAGAACAAGCGGTGCAACGCAAACCCGAAGATCTGGGCATGACCAACTCTCAGTTCGAGATGGTGAAGACCTGGGCGAACGAGACCCAGGGCGTGGTTCTCCTCGGTGCTCCCAGCGACAACGGGCGCACCACCACCATGTACTCGATGCTCAAGCTGCACGACGCGTACACATCGAACATCCAAACGATCGAGTACGAGATCGAGAATGCCATGGAGGGCATCAAGCAGATCCAGTTCGATCAGAGCAAAGAGGAAGTCGATTTCGCGACCACGGTGCGTTCGGCACTGCGTCGCGATCCCGATGTCGTGGGGATCTGTGATCTGCCAGACGCGGCCACAGCGCAGAACATTGCCAACGCCGACCTCGAACGCTCGCGGGTTTATGTCTCACTGCGAGCAGAGGATGCCCTCTCCGCCATTCAGCTGTATACGCGTGGCGTGGGCGATCCCAAGCTCGCGGCCAAGGGGCTCCAGGGTGTCGTCGCCCAGAAGCTGCTCCGCGTGCTGTGTTCCAACTGCAAGGTCGCCTATCAGCCCTCGCCCGAGATGCTCAAGAAACTGGGACTGCCCAGCGACAAGGTCAAGCAGCTCTTCAAGAAGGGCGGGCAGGTCCTCATCCGCAACAAGCCCGAGGTCTGCCCGACCTGCAACGGCATCGGCTACATCGGCCAGACCGGCTGCTTTGGCGTGTTCCCGATTGAGAAGGATGAGATGCAGATGATCGCCAGCGAGAACTGGACGGGCCTCCGGACCGCGATGCGCAAGCGTTCGCTCCCCACGGTCCAGCAGGCCGCGCTCCGCAAAGCCGTCGAGGGCATCACCAGTATCGAAGAAGTCTCACGCATCTCATCGAGCAGCAAGAAGAGCGGCGGCTCATCGGGCAGCAAGAAGCCAAGCTCGCCCAAGCCCCAACCCACCGCGTGAGCCCCAGTACAGAACGCCCCCCACTGCGAGCACGCCTGCTCGCGGGAGATTGAATCATGATTATGAACCTGCTCGTTATCGTGCTCGTGCTCGCCATCGCCTACGCGTGGATGGTGCGAGGCGTCTTCAGTGCCATGCTGCACATGCTCTGCGCACTGGTCGCCGGCGCGATCGCGTTCGCCGTCTGGGAACCACTCTCGATCATGCTCGTGAACGCGAGCCCCGAGCGTGGGTTCTTCTCATTCCTCGAAAGCATCGCATGGGGCGTGGCCCTCATCGTTCCGTTCGCGGTCGCGTTCCTGCTGCTGCGTATGCTCAGCGATAAGCTCGTCCCCAACAACATCAAGAACAACACCGCCATCGACTACGCCGGCGGCGCGATCTTCGGCGTCGTCACCGGGGTCATCTCGGTTGGGATGCTGGTCATCGGCATCGGCAACATGCGTGTCGCGACCAACTTCCTGGGATACCAGCCGCTCTGGTACTCGACAGACCGTGCCAATGGCGCTGGCTCACTCGTCAAGAGCGACTCGCTCTGGCTCCCCGCCGATAAGCTGGTCGCCAAGGTCTACGGCAATCTCTCGCAGGGCACCATGAGCAGCAGCCAGCCGCTCGCCTACTGGTACCCCGAGATTGAGTTGGCTGGTTTCGCTTCACGCGTCTCGCCCGGCGACGGTGCCGCCCGCAATGCGATCCGTCCCGATGACTTCAGCATCAAGGGTACCTTCACCGTTGGGCCCGATGGCGGGACCCAGATCCGGGATCTGCTCAAGATCGACGGCGGTGACACGCAGCGCTATGTCGATATCAACGATGAGGCCGTCAGCAACGGGCAGCTCTTCGGGTGTGTTCTTGAGTTCGAACCCGGCGCGAAAGAACGCGGGAAGAAGGGGGCCGGTCAGCTCGTCATCTCCAACGGGCAGGTTCGTATGCTCGCCGAAGACAACGAGGGCCAAACCCAGACCATCTTCCCCGTATCGGTCATCTCCGAATCATCCGAGCCGGGACGCTACGGGCGTTGGCTCTTCGATGCCGAGGATGTCTACATCACCTCAACCGGCGGCAAGTCAAAGGTGACCATGGGCTTCGAGTTCGTGCTGCCTCAGGGATACAACCCCGCCGCTCTCTATGTCAAGAACATCCGGGTGAATGCAGACGAGCTGCCAGACCCGATGGGGTACGACAGTCCCTCGCGACGCGACCTGGCCGTCCGCAGCGGCTCGATCCTTGAGGGCACCGCCGATGAGATCGAATACAACACCGCCAACGCGGTCACCATAGATACAAGCGATTCGAGCAGCCATATCGACACCACCACCAAGATGCTCGAGATCGTCGGCAGTGTCGCGGCCAAGCGGAACTTCACCGTCAGCGACACAAACGAAATCGTCGGCGGCCAGGGCAGCTTCCTCATCGAGGAAATCGGTCGCCGCAACGCCCCCAACAGCAAGAAGCTCCGCGTTGAGCGGTACGCCATCGGCTCCGGCCAATCGATGGTAAAGCTCGATGTCGGCGCCGGATCGCCCTTCGGGTTCCTGACCGAAGCCGCACGATCTGCACCGCTCGACGAAGCGCTCAAGCTTGTTGATGACAACGGCAATGTCTACGAGGCGATCGGTTTTGAATACCTCGATCGTGAGATCATGGAACTCCGCTACACACTGGGCTCCACACTCACCGGCGTGAGCGACACCCCAACGCTCAGCACGACACGCGACGACCAGCGTCTCCGCATCATGTTCATCATCACTGAAGGCGTGAGCATCGATCGGTTCGTCATCGGCAACGATCTGATCGCACGCTTCAGCCCACCACTCGGCGAATGATCAGCTCGTCAAACCACTGAACCGCAAGCCCGCCTCGTGCGGGTTTTTCTTTTTTGCCACTATGCCCGCCGTGTGGCATGAAAAAACCGATCCCTGACGGGATCGGCTTGTGTGCTATTGAATAGGAAGTGTTCAGGACTCAGCGGCTGCTTCGGTCTCTGCTTCGCTCTTGGCAGGCTCTTTATCCTTGATGATGAGTTCGCCCTCGTTGTCGAATTCCATCTCATCGCTGTCTTCCATATCAAGCTCGCGGTCTGCGACCACCCAGAGCTTGATGTCCGCCTCAAGGTCCGAGTCGACCTTGATGTGGATATCGAAGGTATCGACACGCTTGATGGTGGTCGGGAGACGAACCTCGCGGGGAGCGACATTGAAACCCAGTTCCTTGAGTGCCGACGAGATGTCCTGCTGGGTCACTGAGCCGTAGAGCTGCCCCTGATCGTTGCACGCCCGGATGAGGGTCAGTTCCTGACCGTTGAGCTTGCCGATCATTTCCTCGCGCTGAGCGCGACGCTCGGCAAGCTGCTTCTCAGCCTGAGCACGCTTCTCGGCAAGCTGTGAGATCAGCTCGTCGCTGGGCTCGGTTGCGTAGCCGAAGGGGAGCAGGTAGTTGCGGGCGTAGCCCACACGAACATTGACGATATCGCCGACGATGCCGAGTGAGTCGACATTCTCGGTGAGCAGAAGTTTTACATTGCGTGCCATGGAATGGTCCTTTCGCTGTCCTGACCCGGGAGACCCGGGCGAGTTGAGGAGCAACGCCCGTTGCGCTGCCCCAACAAAGGGTGACCGAGCAGATCGCTCGATCGGGAGGGGATCGTAGGTCCAAGTATCCCGCCGTATCCAATGCATTCACAGGGAATTGGATCGCTGGCGGTCAAAAAACCGCCCCAAAGGGGCGGCATGGTTGAGCCTGCTGACCGGGGTATGGTTCAGAAGGGGATATCGTCGTGGTCGATCTGCGGCGAGCCGCCCCCATCGTTGTAACCACCCCCACCGCCTCCACCGGCACCGGAGCGGGCGTACCCGCCACCTCCGCCGCCACCGCCATGGCCCTGACCGCCACCCTGGTTGGAATCGACGAACTGAAAGTTCTCGACGACGACGCTGAGCTTCGATCGCTTCCCGCCGCCGTTCTTGTCTTCCCACTGATCGAGCTTGAGGCGTCCCTCGATAAAGACCGAGCGTCCCTTGCCCAGGTACTGGGCCATGACCTCTGCCGTGCGGCCCCAGGCCTCGCAATCGACGAATGTGACATCTTCGCGTTGCTCGCCTGACTGGGTCTTGTATCGTCTGTTGACGGCGATACCGAAGTTCCCCACGGCGGTGTTGCTCGAGGTGTGTCTGATCTCCACATCTCGGGTGAGGTTGCCCATCAGAAGCACTTTATTGAAGCTGCCAGCCATTGTTATTCTCCCGTACTGTGTCGTACTTATTTGGTCGCTTGAGTGTAGCAGAGCTACCAATTAAACGCCGGTGCGAACGATCGTCAAATCGCGCGCACCGGCGTTTCTGCATTGAGAATCAGGGTTGAGCGGGCGGGGGCATCAGCCCTCGCTTGCGTTCTCGCCCTCGCCCTCGCCAGCAGCGGCCTCGGGGGCCTCTGCCGCCGGAGCCTCGGCCGCCTTGGCGGGACGCTGCTCGGGTGCACCCAGACGCACCTTGCTGCTGCCCTCGTCCTGACCGGCGTCGCCCTGCTCGGCACGCATCTTGGCCTCGGTGTCGAGCCCGGTACGGTCGTCATGGGCCTTGATCTCCTCATCGGTGAGGTGATCGGCGCTGGTGATCAGCACACGCATGAGCTGATCCGAGATCTGCACATCGCGCTCAAGGTGCGAGACCATGTCGGTCGGGCAGTTGATGTACGAAAGGATGTACACGCCGCGCTTCTGCTTGTCGATCTCGAAAGCCAGACGGCGCTCGTCCCACTTCTTCATCGCGATGACTTCGGCGTTCGCACGCTGAAGGAGGTGATTGATATGGGCGAGGAGGTCGCCGAATGATGCCGCCGCGGCCTGATTCGCGAGGAACATGACCTCGTATGTGCCGGTGCGGGCTTGTGTATCGGTCGTCATGGGTATCTCCAATGTGTTTGTTCAGCCCCGGGGGCTGTCGTTGATTTCGGTATCGTTGTTCTGAGATTCAGCTGTGGTCTTCTGCTCATCCTTGACTCGTTCGGGCTTGGGCTTCTTGAGCTTCGTGTTGAAGCTGTTCATGGCCCGTACCACGCCCTGATCAATGATGCACTCGACCGCGTCGGCAGCACGCGTGATGCCGCGTTCGATGTCCTCGCGCTCCTCGCTCATAAACCGACTGAGTACCCAGTCTGACTGGTTCATGAGTTTGGGAACCTCACCCACGCCGAGACGCACGCGCATGTACTGGTCACTGGCAAGCAGGCGATCGATATCGCTCAGCCCGTTGTGACCGCCCGATCCCCCGTTCTTGCGAACGCGGGTGTGACCCACCGGCAGGGCGATGTCGTCAACGATGACGATCAGGTCCTCACTCGGATCGAGCTTGTAGAACCGGACCGCTTCACCGACGGCTTTGCCCGACAGGTTCATGAAGGTCGTGGGCTTCATGAGCAGCACCTTCTCGGTGCCGATGAACGCATCGAGGGTGATCGAGTTGAACCGGCTCTTGGGGACCTGCCCGCCCGCGTGACGCGAAGCGAGCGCATCGACGACCATGAACCCGGCGTTATGCCGCGTCTTGTCGTACTGAAGCCCCGGGTTGCCGAGTCCGACGATCAGCTTCATTTACTCAGCGCCTTCCTTCTTCTCGTTGATGACCTGTGGCTCGGCGCCGTCAGCAGCCACCTCGCCAGCTTCGCCCTCTTCTTCCTGGACCGCCTTGAGCACGATCTGTGCCACGATGGTCTCGGGATCGGTGAGCAGCTTCATCGAGTCGAGTGGCAGCTTGACATCGCTGGCGTGGATCACATCGCCGACTTCCATCTCCGAGACATCAACATCGATGTGGTCGGGGAGGTTGGAGATGAGCACATTCAGCTCGACCTCGGTGTGCGGGTGCATCATGATGGCGCCGCTGGTCTTGAGCCCCTTCGCCTCACCGATGAAACGCAGGTGGGCCTTGGTGTCCACACGCTCGTTGAGGTCAACTCGCGCGAAGTCGGCGTGGATAATGTTGGTCCCGAGGTAGTCGTACCCGAGGTCCTTGAGCAGCACATGCTGCTTGGCGCCCTCGATGTCGAGCTCGAAGACCTTCTCGCCCTTGTTGATGAGCCCGATCGCGGTGTGCGCATCGAGGGTAATCGAGACGGGCTCTTCCTTATGCCCGTAGACGACGGCTGGGAGCCCGCCGGCGTTACGCACACGCTGTGCGTACCGGCTGCCCGTGCGTTCGCGCTTCTGTGCGCTCAGCAGAGTCGTGGTGTCACTCATATGGTTCTCCTTATGGTTCTAAAACTTCCACTTCTTGTGTGCTTCTGATCAGCCGCTCAGCGCTTGGCACCCGCCGTACGCTGGAACAGAGCGCTGATCGATTCGTCGTTATGAATTCGTGTAATCGCCTGCCCGAGCATCTCGCCCACCGACAGGATCTTGAGCTTGTCCTGGATCTGATCACAACGCCCCGCCTCGGGGATCGTGTCGGTCACGACAACCTGTGAGATCGGGGAATCGGCGAGCTTCTGCATCGCGGGGCCCGCGAGCACCGCGTGGGTCGCGGCACAGATCACATCGCTGGCGCCCTCGTCCATCACGAGCCTGGCCGCTTCGACGACCGTGCCACCCGTCGAGATCATGTCATCAAACATCAGGACATTCTTGTTCCGGACATCACCGATCAGGTTGCCTACCCGAACCGTGTCCCCCGTCAGGCGTCGCTTGTTGATGATCGCCAGGTCCGCATCGAGAAGGTTGGCCATCGACTCGGCAACCTTCACATTGCCCACATCGGGCGAGACAAGGCATAGATCGCCCAGTTGCTCGCGGATCGACATGAAGTAGTCGAAGAACACGGGCGTCGCGGACAGGTGATCCACCGGGATATCAAAGAACCCCTGAATCTGCGCCGCGTGCAGGTCCATCGCCAAGACGCGGTCGGCACGAGCCGCGGTGATCAGGTTCGCGACCAGTTTGGCCGTGATGGGCACACGCCCCTCGTCCTTGCGGTCCTGACGCCCGTAGCCGTAGTACGGCATCACCATCGTCACCCGCTTGGCGCTGGCCCTGCGGAGGCAGTCGCAGAAAACCAGCAACTCCATCAGGTTGTCGTTGACGGGCTCGCAGGTTGAGATCACCACATAGCAATCACGCCCACGCACATCATCGTCGAGCTTGACGAACACCTCGCCGTCGGGGAACAGATTGGTGCGAGCGCGTCCCAGCTCGATCCCGATCTCATCGCACACACGATGCGCGAGATCTTTCGAGTTGCGACCTGCGAAGACTTTGAGCTCAGCCATGGTGGTTCCTTCTGCGTCGGGTTCAGGGGCTACGGTCAGTGAGACTGCTGGGCCATGCGCTGGCGATAGATCGCGTCGACCTGGGCCAGGTGCTCGGGGGTGTTGATGCTCAGGATGTCCTCCGGCGGGACCGCGTCGATCACCTCGACGGGCAGGCCCCGCTTGAGCATGAGCTCGAAGACATCGGTGATGTAGTACTCGCCCGTCAGCTCGTTGCGATTGACCTGCTTGAGGGCCTCAAACATCGCCAAGGCGCTCATGCAGTAGTAGCTCGGGTTGACCTCGTTAATCTCGAGCTCTTTCTCGCTGGCGTTCTTCTGCTCAACGATCCGCTCGAACCCGCCGTTGGCATCACGAACGATCCGACCGTATCCCTTCGGGTCGTCGATCGTGCTCGTGGCGAGTGTGGCTGCGGCACCCGTGCGGCGATGAAGATCGAGCATCGTGTGCAGGGTCGAGCTGTGAATCAGCGGCCCATCACCGCAGAGCACGAACACATCAGTCGTCGCACGCTGCTCGAGCGGGAAGGCATCGACCGCACACATCACCGCGTGCCCCGTGCCCAGCTGCTCATGCTGCTCGGCAAACTCGACCTTGTCGCCGTATGAAGCGAGCGCTTCACGCACCAGTTCCTGCTTGTATCCCACCACCACCACCACCCGGTCGCAACCGGCATCGATGCAGGCATCGACCACCGCACAGACCATGGGACGCCCACCAACCTCGTGGCAAACCTTGGGCAGATCGGACTCCATGCGCGTGCCCTTGCCCGCGGCCAGGATGATCGCTTCCAGACGGTGTTCGTTTGTGTTCGTATCGCTCATCGCCAGATTCAGCGACGACGCGGGATGCTGTAAGTGCAGAAAACAGAGAAAGTTACCCCACCAAGATTTGAACTTGGACCGACTGGATCAAAACCAGCTGTGCTACCATTACACCATGGGGCAAAGAAGTTGTCTGCGTTCAGGCGGTGCCTGATTGCTGCCTATGCATCGGGTATCCGCGGCGTATTGCTTCAACTCCTGTCAGGGCGGGGCTTTGTGACCACGCGGGTGTCTGAACCGTCATTCGTACGGCTCGGACACGCCCGACAGATCGAGCAAGCTTCGCCGCAGCACTGTCGCCTCAAGTGACGATGCACAAGAGACTTGGAGCGGGATACACACGGCTGCGGGGCGGGAAGAACATCTCCCGAACCCATAAGCGTGTACCCATCGGGGTGCCTCAGCTGGTGGGTCTCTCGACCAGAGCAGCTTCCGTCACCTCGGGCTCCGCAAGGAGTCAATCGTAGACCACAGCCATGCCCGGTCAATCCCAGAGGGGATGGGACTTTTTCCTCAGTCCGCATCAACCGGGGGACCTGATTCCCGTATAGACAAGCGTTCCCACGGGCTCTGGCCCTTGTAGAACATGCTTTCCAGGCCGATTCAGGCCAATTTGAGGGGGCTCCGGTCAGGAGACCTCAGTACCGAACCGATAACTCGAACACCCCCTCGGCTCGATCTGTGGGGGCATCAATGTGTCACTGAAAGAAAGGTCTCTCGTATGTCCTGGTTCCGAAACACATGTGGCCTGGCAATCGCGCTGGGCTCATCGATGCTCGTCGGCTGTGCTGCTTCATCACAGCACAACGGCCCGGCCGCCTACCAGCCCGAGGGCAGCCCGGCGCCTCTCCCCGCCGATCAGATGCCCGATCCCATCGTGATTGACGCGAACAACCGCGACGGCTTCGTCCGCACCACCATCGAACCGGTCATCTATGACACCCGCGATGTCGTCCCCCAGCGACAGCTCACCGAGCCCTTCGCAGGCGACATTAGGATGATCAAGCATCAGCTCCCGAAGCACTCACGCGACAAGTCGCTCAAGAATGTCCCGGACAACGCACGCACGCTCCCCGTGGGCCAAGCCGTCGAAGTCGATCGCGTCCGCCAACAGGGCGGCACCGGCTTTGAGGCCATCTCCCAGACCGAATGGTCACCACCGGACCCGACCCTCGCGGTCGGCCCCAACCATGTCGTCGTCACGGTCAACGCCGCGATTGCTTTCTATGACAAGGACACGGGCAACGAGGTCTTCTCTACCCACCTGGGCACCCCCGGGTCCCCCGGTTTCTTCGAGCCGACCGGCGCCGACTCGAACTTCGTCTTCGACCCCAAGTGCTTCTATGACCACAAGGCCGGCCGATTCGTCGTGATCGCGCTCGAAACCAGCGGCGCGTCGTGGATCGACATCGCCGTCTCGGACGATGACGACCCCAATGGCATCTGGTACAAGTACCGCACCCCCAGCGTCATCCAAGTTGGCAGCTCCAGCTTCTGGGTCGACTACCCCGGATTCGGATTCGATGACAACGCTTGGTATGTCACCGGCAACCTCTTCCCACTCAGCGGGGGTGGATTCGGCGGGCAGCTCTTCCGCATCTTCGACAAGACTCCCATGCTCAACGGCGACCCGGTCGCCTTCACCGACATCGCACCCGACAACGGGGCTTCGCTGCAGGTCGCCCAGATGTTCGGCGATGCACCCCAGTGCTACTTCCTCTCACGCGATGACTCCAGCTCCCTCATGGTCTGGACCATCAACGATCCCCTCACCGCACCGAGCCTGCAACGCATCGTCGTGAACCAGCTCAGCAATGCGACCGGCCCATCACAGGACGCCCCGAACCCCGGCGGCGGACAGATCTCGACCCTCGACGGCCGTCTCATGAATGTCCACTACCGTGACGGGAACCTCTACACCGCACACGGCATCAACGGCGCACCGGGCATCACCGTCGCACGCTGGTACCACATCGATGTCAACGGCTGGCCCCACTCGGGCAGCAATCCCGCGCTCGTCCAGCAGGGCGAAATCACCGGCGATGACTCCCGCCACTACTTCTTCCCCGCGATCTACTCAGACCGCGACCAGAATGTTGCCATGGTGACCGCCAGTTCCAGCCCGAGCGAATACGCAAGCGTGCGTGTCTCAGGGCGACTGGATTCGGACCCGCTGGGAACCATGAGCGAGCCCATCGAGCTGGCCATCGGGGATACAGGTGCCAGCGGGCGATGGGGCGACTACCTCG
Organism: Phycisphaerales bacterium JB052; assembly: GCA_043100965.1. Lineage (GTDB taxonomy): Bacteria > Planctomycetota > Phycisphaerae > Phycisphaerales > UBA1924 > UBA1924. The sequence goes on from JBICHR010000011.1 coordinate 495,266, forward strand.
ACATCGCCACCGACCCAGACGATGACAAGACCTTCTGGATCATCGGCATGTACAGCAAGAGCTTCGGCTGGCAGACCTACATCGACCAGTTCACCGTCTCGGCCCCCTGCCCCGCAGACCTCGATGGCAACGGCGAACTCAACTTCTTCGATATCTCGCTCTTCCTGGGCTACTTCAATGTCCAGGATCCCGCCGCTGATCTCAACAACGACAACCAGTGGAACTTCTTTGACATCTCGCAGTACATCACCCAATACAACCAGGGCTGCCCCTGATCGGTCGCTGCAATGAAAAACAACCCCGCCTTCGGGCGGGGTTTTTCATGCGCTCAATCGTCCGGGGCTTCTGCATGATCATCGTCACGCACGGCGGCCTCGCCGATGAGCTGATAGCAGGTCGCCATCAGGCCAATCAGCGGGAACCTCCCCTCGGGGAACGGGCTGGGGCCCAAACGACGCAGTAACACACAGTTCACCGTCGGAGGTTCGATTGGGGTATCGAGCTCATCGAGTTCTTCCCCCACTTCCCAGAACGATCCCATCGCATCATCCAGCGGCGGGGATGGCACATCAGAGACACCCGGCACATGCTGGAGCAACACCGGCGCAGGGCCGGGGCCCTGCACACCCACGGCCCGCTTCTGACGCAAGCCGTCGATCAGTTCCTGAGCGGGCATGCCGTGCAGGCCAAAGATCATCATGGGATCGTCGCCGAGTCGCTCAGCGAGCAGCGCGGACAGGCAGACCGTGTGCTTGCACCAGGGTTGTTCTTCGCTCCAATCGGGGCACGAGCACTTGGGCGTGATGTCCTCGGGCTCGGCGGGGAACAGCTTGAGCCCCAGCGGCGCAAAGACATCCTCGATGTTGCTGGGAAGCTCGCCCGAGAGCAGCTTGGCGGCGTACCGGACCTGATCGGCCATCGCGGTCACGATGCGTTCCTGCGACTCGGCGTCGAACTGCTTGAGCGCCAGCGTCGTGGTGTAAGGCTTGTCGCTGCGGCCCTGGATGATGCCCTCGCAGAGCGTGTCCTCGATCGTCAGACGCTTGGTTTGCCCCAAGCGACCGTACTCGAGCCCGTCCTTGTAGACCTCGGCTGAGGCGCCCTGCTCGGCCACGCGCAGCAGACGCTGCGTGACCCAGCTGCGTGGAGGCTCGCCCGCCTTGAGTTTAAACTTCACCCCACCCCGCACACGACGCGGGTTCACCAGCGATTTACGCGAGGAACGAAACGAAGCGTACTGCGGCTTGATCTTCTTCGGGGCCGTCGGAACATGGGCGCTGAGCGTGGGCTTGGAGAGCACATTCATCACGCGATCATCGCTTGGCGACTCGACCTTCTTGGTGTCTGTGTCAGACGATTTGGATGTCTTTTTCTTGGCCATCGCTTCGTCCTTGGGTTACATCTCGTCGGCGATCGTGTCCGCACGCAGTGTGAGCAGCTCACGCAGCTTGTCGGTGCCCAGTTCGGTGAGCCAGCGTTCGCCGTGCCCGATGATGTTCTCGGCCAGCTCCATCTTGCTCTCGATCATCTCGTCGATGCGTTCCTCGAGCGTGCCGCGCACGATGTACTTGTGCACCTGCACCGTCCGAGTCTGACCAATGCGGTACGCGCGGTCCGTTGCCTGGTTCTCGACGGCCGGGTTCCACCAGCGGTCGAAGTGGAACACATGGGTCGCCGCGGTGAGGTTCAGACCCACACCACCGGCCTTGAGCGACAGGATCAGGATCGGCGTCTTGCCCGTCGCCTCCTGGAACTCGTCGATCATCTTCTGACGCTTGCCCTGCGGCGTCCCACCGTGCAGGAACAGCACATCCTTGCCCAGCTCGTGACGAAGCATGTTGCTGAGAATGTGCCCCATCTGCCTGAACTGGGTGAAGATAAGCGCCTGATCGCCCTCGCTGATCAGCTCGGAGGTCTGCTCGAGCAGACGCACGCACTTGCCCGACCGCATCGGGTCGATGACCTTGCCGAACTGCGGGTCGGTCTCCTTGAGCATCTGCGCCGGGTGGTTGCAGATCTGCTTGAGCTTGATGAGCGCCGCGAGCACCAAACCGCGTCGATGGATTCCCTCGCTCTGATCCACATCGCTGAGCATGCGTTGCACGCAGCTCTCGTAGAGCTTGGCCTGCTCGGGTGTGAGTGCACACCACTCCTTGCTCTCGATCTTGCTGGGCAGATCGGAGACCACCGTCGGGTCGGTCTTCACGCGACGCAGGATGAACGGAGAGACCATCGCACGCAGCTTGACCATCTTGTTCTGGTCGCGATGCCGCTCGATCGGGAGCGAGAACCGCTTTCGGAACAGACCCGAGGACCCGAGGTATCCCGGGTTCAGGAAGTCCATGATCGACCACAGCTCGCTGAGCCGGTTCTCGACGGGGGTACCCGTTAGCGCGACACGCTTGGGCGCAACGATCGAACGCACCGCTTGCGACTGCTTCGCCGCGGGGTTCTTGATGAACTGCGCCTCGTCGAGCACGATGCGCCCCCACTTGACCGAATCGATAATCTCGCGGTCCCGGTGCGCCAAGGCGTATGTCGTCAGGATCAGATCGGAGTTGCTCGCGACCTCTGAGAAAGTCTCGTCGGTGTGGCGATCGACCCCGTGGTGCACCATCACACGAAGCTGGGGCGCGAACTTCTGGGCTTCCTTCATCCAGTTACCGATCACCGACATCGGGACGACCAGCAGTGTCGGGTCAACCTTGCCGTCGGGCGCAACGGTGCGTTCGTGAACCATCAGGGCCAGCATCTGGACCGTCTTACCAAGACCCATGTCGTCGGCAAGGCATGCACCGAAGCCGAACTGCTCCATGAAGGACATCCAGCTCATGCCGCGCGACTGATATGGACGCAGCGTGCCGTTGAATCGTTCTGGCGTTTCCAGCTCGGGCAGCTTGATCGATGCGCCGTCCTCGCCGCCCAGCAGGGATGCGACCCAGCCGGTGGCCTCGAGCCCGGTGACGGGGAGACCCGTCTGCGATGAATCGGACGCCAGCGCCAGCTGCATTGCCTCGCCAAGCTCCATCTCGCCGCCCGGGTTCTCACCGATGAACTTAATCGCGTTCTGCACATCCTCAGGACGGATCTCGACCCACTTGCCTCCGATGCGCACCAGCGGCGCGTTCTGCTGGGCAAGCTGCTCGAACTCGTGCAGCGTGAGGGTGGTGTCCCCGATCGCGATCTCCCAGTGGTACCCAACCAGCGAGTTGAGCCCGAGCTGCGGGGCAGCGCCATCGGGATCGCCGTTCTCGTCGAACATGGCCTCGGCAGGATCTGACTCGATCTTGAGCCGCGCACCGAGCCGACCGCTGGGCGATTCCCACCAAGGCGGACTCTGAACGGCAAAGCCCTGCTCTTCAAGAATCGGCTTGTTCTCACGCAAGAACGCGTAGGCCTCCTGGGAGTCCAGCAGGATCTCAATCGGCTCGCTCGAATCGAGCGCCTCTTCCAGCTTCTTGTAGTGGCGACTGGCACGGCCGAGCTCGGCCATCAGCAGCTCTTGCGGGTTCTCAAGCGTCAGCCCCGAGATCACGATGCGTTCACGCTGAATCAGCCAGATGTCGGACGCACGAAGCACAATCTCTTCGTCGTCGACGCTCTGCAGGAAGAAGCTCAGCGACCACTTCACCGTCGCGTCGGGCTTGCTGATGTCCGCGGCCAGACCGTCGGCAATCGGCTCAGCGATCCGCAAACCAAAGACCCAATCGCTCGACTCGCCACGGTCCTCGAGTTCAGAAATCCATCGCCGGACCTTGCGAACTATGTCCGCCCGTTGTCCCTGCACGCTGGGGACTTCTTCGGTGTCATCGAGCAACCCGAGCAACCAAGCCACCTGCGGGTCACGCTCTGGGTCCGCATCCTCGACCGTGTCGTGCATCTCTTCGCGAATCATCGTCGATCGGCAACGAGCGTCGGTCACCGCCGCGAGGAAGTCGGTCGTCAGCGACCAAGCATCGTGCGCATGCTCGTTGACGACCGCTCGCCCAACACCGGGCATGGAGTTGACCAGTTTCTGCACGCGAGCCGCGGTCATCGGGTCGCTCAGCCAAGGCCACCACCCCGCACTCAGCTCGCCTTGGGCATCCTGCAGGATCATCGGGACCACTCGGTGCCCGGCGAGCAGGTGCGATGCCAGACGCGAGGCAGCAACAAAGTATTTGATACCGGCACCAAGCCCACCGAACGCATGTTCGGATTCGTCATGATCACTATCGCCGTGCTCGGCGAGCCATTCGAGCACGGGCCCAGCATGGATGGGATCGACCGCCAATGTGGGCACGGTGAACTCACGCAGCAGGGCCGCGCTGTCCTCGTCCTGATCGCGACCGATCAGGCGTGACATGGTCACACTCGGGATCGGCTCTTCCTCGAATGCGGGAAGCCGGAGTGTCAGGGTGCCCTCTTGGCCTTGGACCCAATCGGGGAGCCCAACCGGGCGGACCGCGTGGCGGTGCACGATCGACTCATCGTTCGCTTCGATCTCTGGTGTATCGATTGGTGTGGGTTGCTCGCACCAGAGGTGCAGCGCCCCATTGCTCCAGTTGGCATGGATGACCATTGCTGAACGCTCGACGCCTTGCTCGGGAACTTCGATCACAGATGCTGCTCCCCAACGGGGGTTGTGCGGGTCGAGCCGGGGATTCAGGCACCGTGCTGAAACGGCCCAAATCCATGCTCGCCGAACGCGTCGACAAGCGGCTGAGGTGAATAGGGGAGCAGGGACTCGAACCCTGAACCTGCGGCTTAAAAGGCCGTTGCTCTACCATTGAGCTACTCCCCCAACTGCGATCTCCAGATCGAAATCGGGCTCAGGAGCCCCGAAGGGCGGGCCAGAGAGACAGTGTACGCCCGAACTTCGCTGAAATCACGCGGCAAGCATCATCAACCAGTGATTTCAGGCACCTTCATCGGGCCGAATCACCGCTCGCAGCAGGACATCCATATGCCGCCCGGTCGCACCCTGCTGCGCCCGTACACAGCCCTGTGCCGCACGCCCCATCTGCGCCCGCAAATCAGCATCACCCAGCAGCTCTTGGACCACCCGTCCGAGATGATCACGCTCGACCACCCGCAACCCACCTGATTGGGTGAGCAGCTCGATGGCCACCTGAAAATCGCTGTGGCGTTCACCGATCAGCACAGGCTTACCCGAAGCAGCCGGCTCGATCGGGTCCGACCCGTACTGGTCATTGAACGAGCGGCCCATGATGACCAGGTCTGCCAGCTCATAGACCGCTGACAGTTCCCCGATCGTGTCGAGCAGGAACCGGCTCGCCCCCATCCCCTGTTCCCCGCTGGAACGACGCACACAACCCGGGACTGCACGGGCGGCTTCATCAAATCGCTCCGTTTTGCGTGGCGCGATGATCAGCTGCACATCATCGGGGACCGCCTCGTGCATGAGCCCCTCCTCGTTTGGCCCCGTAGAACCCGCGACCACGATCGGTCGGCTCAGATCAACACCCATCTCCCGAGCAATGGTTTTCGCCCGTTCGCTCGGTTCGCTGCGGGGCTCGGTGCTGATCGAGTCCCATTTCATCGAGCCGGTGATGCTGACCCGCTCTTTGGGCACGCCCATGGCCTCTATACGCTCGGCGTACTGCCCGTCCTGCACGCACGCGAATGACAAGCGCGAAAAGGTCGGACGCAGCAACACCCTGAGCTTGCGATACCCCTTGTAGGATCGAGCCGAGATGCGTCCGTTGATGATCCCGATCGGGATTTCCCGCTTATGACAGATCTTGATGAAGTTCGGCCAAACCTCCAACTCGACAAGCCCGACCACATCGGGCTGCACGGTGTTGAGGAAGCGTTTGACCATCCAGGAGCAGTCGAGCGGGTATCGCACAACACTGACATGGTCGAGCGTTCCAAAGAGCGACCTGGCCCGCGCCAGCCCCGTGTCGGTCGTGCTCGAAACGAACACATGGGCCTTCCCGCTGAGCATGGGCACCAGCGCCCGCAACGCGTTGACCTCCCCCACCGAAACCGAGTGCAGCATGACGCATGGGAGGTCGGTATCGATCCCCTCCGGGTCGAACATTGCATCCACATGCCCGAATCGCTCGTCCCAGCCCTCACGCCGCTTGCGCAGCCAGAGCGGGGCCGTAACGAGACCGAGCGGGATGTAGAGCAGATCGAGCAGGTTCACCACAGGTACGATAGTCGATCGCAATACATCGGGGGTGTCGATCGGCATTCGAGCCCCCAAGTCCGTCCTGCCTGGACCGTTCTGACCGATTCACGGTTTTGACGCATCTGCCGACGGCGTCGAACGATTACCATGAAACCATGGACACAATGAGCCCCACTCAACCCTGAGGTGCGACATCGCCCCGACCACAAAGGATCACCAACGCTCGACACACGCTCCGCTGATCGCCGTCACCGGGGCCAGCGGCTATGTCGGGGGGCGGCTGGTCGGCCAGTTGCTCGACGCGGGATACCGGGTTCGCTGCATCGTGCGTGAACCACGCAAACTCAGGCAGCGCCCATGGGCCAGCGATCAGCGTGTCTCGATCGCCAAGAGCGACCTGTCGATCGACGACGGGCTCGAGCAGCACCTGAAAGGGTGTCAGGCAGCCTTCTATCTGATCCATTCAATGGAAGTCAGCGGCAAGCAGTACGCTCATCGCGATCGCCAACTCGCCGAGCGATTCGTCGCTGCCGCTGATCAGGCGGGTGTCGAGCGAATCATCTACCTCGGTGGGCTGGGTGAGATGGGCGACGGGCTCAGCGAGCACCTGAGCTCACGCCGAGAGGTTGAGGAGATCCTCGCTTCACGCGGTGTCAAACTGACCGCGTTCCGCGCCGCGATGATCATCGGTTCTGGCTCGGCCTCGTTCGAGATCCTCCGCTACCTCGTCGAACGCCTCCCGATCATGGTGACCCCCTCGTGGGTCAAGACCGAGTCCCAGCCAATCGCGATCAGCGATGTCTTGCACTGGCTCGTCCGCTGTCTTGAGGTCCCTGAGACCGAGGGGCAAACACTCGAGATCGGTGGTGCTGATGTGCTCGCGTACAGCGATCTGATGCGCATTATGGCCGAGGAACTGGAGTTGCCCAAGCGTCTGATCATGCCCCTGCCCGTGCTCACACCACGCCTGAGTTCGGGATGGATCTCGCTCGTCACGCCCGTCTCGTACAACATCGCCCGCCCACTCGCTGAGGGACTCAGGAACCGGGTCGTCGTGCGTGACCCGCGTGTGCAGGAACTGATGCCGCATACGCCACTCGATGCCCGGGAGTCGATGCGACGCGCCCTGCAGCGTGTTCGCACCAACGAGGTGACGACGCGATGGTCAGTCGCGGGCCCGGTGCCGGGCGATCCCGACTGGGCCGGTGGCACGGTCTTCGTCGACGAGCGCAGCATTGAGATCGACGCGACAGCGGCTCGGGTCTTCAGTGCCGTGTGCCGGGTAGGAGGCGGGCACGGCTGGTATGCCGGCGATCTGCTCTGGCGCATTCGGGGCTGGTTCGACACGCTCATCGGCGGGCCCGGGCTCCGGCGCGGGCGACGCGATAGCGACCGCATCGAGTTCGGCGAAACACTCGATTTCTGGCGCATCATCGGTATCGAGCAAGACCGATCACTCTCGCTGCTGGCAGAGATGAAGCTGCCGGGCATCGCGAATCTGCATTTCAAACTCATACCGAGCGGCAATCGCACCAAACTGACCATGACTGCTCGGTTCAGGCCCAAGGGGATCTTGGGGATTGCGTATTGGTACGGGGTCCTGCCGCTGCACCACATCGTCTTCGCTGGCATGCTCAACGGCATCAAGCGTGCTGCAGAAAAGCCCCTCGCCAAAGACGAGGGGCTCGATTGAGTCTGGAATCGGGGAAATAGGCGAGGAGGGACTCGAACCCACGACATTTCGCGTGTAAGGCGAACGCTCTAGCCAACTGAGCTACTCGCCCCGATGTACTCACAGCATAGCCCACAACTGCCAACGCTGGAACACTTCAGAATGCCCAGACCCCAAAAAGAGATCGTCCCGCCGAGGAGGGAACTCGGCGGGAGAGCGGCGGGGCAACTGCGATGTTCGGTATGACCCGATATCGGTCGCCCTTCGCTCGTACGATCTCAGAGAGGGCAAACCTTTACATCGCACAGCGTAGACGAAACAGCCCCGGAATAGTACAAAATTACAAGATACATCGTAATATATTACAAAGTTTCTGCATTCTGAGGCTTTCTCTTCAGACACATCCCTCCTGAAAACCCACTGAATTCGGTGGTTTTTGCGCCATAGCAAACTTCCCAAGTTGAGCCTTGTGCCAATTCTCCGCTTTATGCTTGTACACAACCAGTGACTTCACGACTCGCCCCACATCGAGATCAATCCCATGTGGTAGCCCAGAGTTGCTCGTGTTGTCCATGCAGCAGGTACGCCCAGACCACGCGGGCCTACCCTTGCCTATGAGCAACCCAACCGCCCGTTTCTGCAGCGTCGGCCCGATCAAAGTCGGCCCATCCCAGCCCCTGGCGATCATCGCCGGCCCGTGCACGCTTGAGTCGCTGGAACTTGGGCTGGAAGTCGGCCGCCACTGCAAAGCCGTCTGCGAATCCCTCGGGCTCCCCTACATCTTCAAGGCCAGCTTCGACAAGGCCAACCGCTCCTCGATCAACTCCAAACGAGGCATCGGGATCGAGCAGGGGCTCGAGCATTTCCAAGCCATCAAGCAGGAACTCGGGGTCCCCACCACCACCGATATCCACGCGCCAGAGCAGGCCGAGGCGATTGCACAGGCCGTCGATCTGATCCAGATCCCCGCCTTCCTGTGCCGACAGACGGATCTTGTGGTTGCATCCGCAGAGGCCGCCCACTCCCACGGCGGGGGCGTGAACATCAAGAAAGGCCAGTTCCTTTCACCCGGCGAAATGGCCGGCCCGGTCCGCAAGGCGACCGAGGCGGGCTGCGACAACCTCATGCTCACCGAACGAGGCACATTCTTTGGCTATCACCGTTTGGTCAACGACTTCATCGGCATCTGCGACATGATGGAGCTCGACTGCTCCAAGTTCACTGACCTCGGTTCGCCCCCCGTGTGCTTCGATGTGACCCACTCGACCCAACTGCCGGGCAGCGGCGAACAGACTGGCGGACGCCCCGACCGGGCGCTGCAACTGGCCAAAGCCGCCACGGCGATCGGCGTGCACGCCCTGTTCGTGGAGTGCCACCCGAACCCGAAGGAAGCGTGGTCGGATGGTGCGACGCAGGTGGGGTTTGAGTTGTTTGAACAGATCATTTCGAGTGCCGCGAAAATCCGATCCGTCTCGGTATCAACCGAGGCCTGTGCGGATTCATGAATGCTCATGAACACGTGTGCTTTGGGTTTCTGTCAAAGTCTGCTAGACTACAAGCAATATGACAAATGATCCATATCACAAAGCACGAGATTCATTTCGCAAATATGGCCCAGCCCTCCTCGTCGTCGGCGGGATCCTGACTGCCATCGGAATCATTGATTTCATCGCCGCGTTCATTTCCATGGCGAATCAAGAGCCATTCAGCCACGAGCGCCCCCACTTCCCAATCCTCTTCATCATCTGCGGCATCCCGGGCGCGCTGCTGACCTCCATCGGCATGAAACTCACTGGGATCGGGTACCTCAAAGAAGCAACCAAGTATGTCGCGAAGGAATCTGCACCCGCGGCAAAGATCACCACGACCGCGATCCGATCCGCCATCCTCGACGACGATATCCCGTGCCCGACCTGCTCGACCCCGATCGAACCCGACTCGAAGTTCTGCTCGAACTGTGGAGCCAGCGTCGCAGCGATGCGTTGCCCGGTATGCAACGCCATGACCAAAGCGGACGCCCGTTTCTGCAGCGATTGCGGGCACGCAATCCAGACCAACGCATGACCGGCCCGCGTCTGGTACCGTGCGAGGCATGATCCGATTCTTCACGCACGCCATCCTCCCGCTCATCCTGATCCTCTGCATGACGCACCCAGCGAAGGCGGACGACAACCCCCTCCGCCTCGCCGTCATCGGCCTCGACCACGGCCATGTCGAGGGCGTCCTCTGGAACGCCACATCACGCGACGACCTGCAAATCGTCGGCATCTACGACCCCAACTACGCTCTCTTCGTCAAATACCAGGACAAGTACCACCTCGATCCCGACCTGTTCTATGCGAACCTCGAGCAAATGCTCGATGAGACCAAACCCGAAGCCGCCAGCGTGATGACGCCCATCTCGCGTCACCTCGACGCCGTCCGTTCCTGCGCCCCACGCGGCGTGCACACGCTGCTGGAAAAGCCACTCGCCTACGACCTCGACGAAGCACTGGAGATGGCCAGGCTCGCCAAGCAGCATGGCGTGCATGTCCTCACCAACTTTGAGACCAGCTGGTACGCATCCGTCCGCGAGGCCCAGCGTCTGATCGAATCGGGCGAGGCGGGCAGCCCCACGCGGGTGGTCTTTCGCCACGGGCACAAGGGTCCCATCGAGATCGGGTGCAGTGACGAGTTCGTCCGCTGGCTCACCGACCCGGCGTTCAACGGCGGCGGGGCGATCGTCGACTTTGGCTGCTACGGGGCCAACATCATGACCTGGCTCATGCACAACCAACGCCCCACCAGCGTCACAGCGATCACCCAAACCCTCAAGCCCGATCTCTACCCCAAAGTCGATGACGATGCGACGATCGTGCTCACCTACCCCAATGCGACGGCGGTCATCCAGGCCTCGTGGGCGTGGACGCACGACAACAAGGAGATGGATGTGCACGCTACGAAGATGTCGCTGCACGCCGCCAAGTGGGACGCGTTGCAGACGCGTCAGCCCGATCAGCCCATGACCGAGGCCGAGCCCCCCGCCAAGCCCGAGCACCTGCGCGACGAGTGGACCTACCTGCGTGCCCTGGTACGAGGCGCGTGCGGAGTCGACCCGCTCTCGAGCATCGAGAACAACCTGATCGTGGCCGAGATCCTCGACGCGGCACGCCGGTCAGCGGCAACGGGTGAAACCGTCATGCTCCCGGCAACGAATAAGAAGTAATATACATAAGCTTCGGTGAGGGACCATGGCTTTCACCGCCCGATTGCTGAACAGCATGTGATGCTCAGCCCCGTTTCCGATTCTGTAGCCATGGTGTGAGTATATTCTGATGACCAACCACCCCTTCACGAAGCGCACGACGCCTTGCATGCTGCTCTGTATCGGTCTGACCACGCTGATGGCTCAGGCCCAACCGCTCCGCTCTACGCCCCATCTTCCGGAATCGCCGGGCACACCCGGGCGAGGCATCGCCAGCATCACCCGCGGCCCGTACCTGCAAATGGCCACCCCCAGCAGCATGATCCTGCGCTGGCGCACCGATGTGGCGACCGATAGCCGGGTCATGTGGGGCTCGGTGCCGGGCCAACTCACCGAATCGATCACCGATCCTGCCCTGACCACTGAGCACGAGGTGATGCTCACAGGACTGAACCCGGACACCCGCTACTACTACAGCGTGGGATCGAGCATTCAACTTCTAGCCGGCGACGATGCGGCCCACCACCTCACCACATCACCGCCCACGGGTAGCGACGAGCCGGTGCGGCTCTGGGTCATCGGGGACTCAGGGACGGGGGACGACAACGCCCGGGCGGTGCGCGACGCGTACCTCCAGTATGCCCAGCCCGCCCCCACTGATGTCTGGCTCACCCTGGGCGATAACGCCTACCTGCTCGGGACGGACAGTGAACATCAGCTCAAGCTGTTCGACATGTACCCGTCCATCCTCCGCACCACGCCCATCTGGCCTTCGATTGGAAACCACGACGCCTTCAGCATCGACCAAGAAACCCAGACCGGCCCCTTCTTCGATATCTTCTCGCTGCCCACCCAGGGCCAGGCGGGCGGCGTCGCATCGGGCACCGAGGCCTACTACAGCTTCGATTACGCCAACATCCACTTCATCTGTCTCGATACCAGCGGCTCCGACCGCTCGATCGACGGCCCGATGCTCACCTGGCTGGCCCAGGACCTGCAAGCGACCCAGCAGCGATGGCTCATTGCCTTCTTCCACCACCCGCCCTATTCGTTCGGGCACAACTCGGACAGCGAAGAACACGAACCCGAGATGTTTCAGGTGCGGGAGCGGGTGCTGCCCATGCTCGAGAGCGCCGGGGTGGACCTCGTGCTCGGGGGGCACAGCCACTCGTATGAGCGCTCGTACTTCCTCAACGGGCACTACGGCGTTTCCAGTTCGCTTGACGCCTCCATGATCCTGGACTCGGGCGACGGACAGATCACCGGCACCGGGGCCTACCACAAGCCCAGCGCGGGGCTCGTGCCCAACGAAGGCGCAGTCTTCGTCGTCGCAGGCTCTTCCGGGCTGCTCACGGGCGATACGCTCGGACACCCAGCGATGCAGAACTCACGCTTCGACCTGGGCTCGATGGTGATCGATATCTTCCCACACCGGCTCGATGCGATCTTCCTGACCGACAAAGGTGTGATCGCGGACCACTTCGTGGTCACCAAGGGCCCGCAACCCTGCATCGCCGATGTGAACCGCGACGGGACGCTGAACTTCTTTGATGTCTCGGCATACATCGCTGGCTACACCGCCCAGACCCCCGCGGCTGATCTCGACGGGAACGGCACACTCAACTTCTTCGACATCAGCATGTTCCTGACCGCGTTCAGCCAGGGCTGCCCCTGACCCGGATCTTCCAGACCGAGCGATGAACACGCCCCCATAAAGCATGCCCATGAAAAAACCGCTCCCTGACGGGCGCGGCTCGTATGGATCAGGTGGTGATCGTGCGATCAGTTCGCGTGGGCGGCGCGGTATTCTCGCAGCCACTGCGGGCGAGCGATGTCTGCGTCGAGCGGATCGACATGCACGCGGCCGTTCTTCTGGAAGACAATCTTCCCGGTGCCGACCGAATAGAGGGTGTCGTCCTTGCCCTTGCGGACATTGAAGCCCGGGGTGAACTTTGTGCCGCACTGACGGATGATGATCGAGCCCGGCTTGGCGTACTCGCCGCCGTAGAGCTTTACCCCGCGGTACTGGGGATTTGAGTCGCGCCCGTTCTTGGTCGAGCCCTGGCCTTTTTTATGTGCCATAACGCGGTTCTCCGTCAAGGATCGGGCTTTGGGGCCCGGGATTGATCATCTGAGCGACTCGGCGCAATGCACGCGTCGCGGGGGCAAGCGTAGCCCTGCAATTGGTTGCTGTCCAGCACCTTGGGCCCTGTGGGCGGGCTCAATTTTCATCGAAAACCCAACCTGAGCGGGGCCAAGCCGGTTCTGGACGGATTTACCGCATCACCCAGCGCTTCTCAACCAGCTCGAAGGGCTTGTCGCCCTGACGGGCCAGCTCGCCCGGGGTTGAGTATCGGAGCATCATGGTCTTGCGGAGGGTGTAACGCTGGGGGTTGTCGGTGTTACGCCCGACGATGTACGACTGGAACTCGCCGCTGAGCCCGGCAAAGAAGACCGTGACCTCGTCGGCGAGCAGGTCCTGTGCGGGCCAGATGACCACGCCGTCGCGTGCGTGCTCAACGCCCTCGAGCACATTGGAGACGATATCGATCTGCGACTCCAGGAGCGGGTTATCCAGACGACGCATGATTTCTTCTGTCACCGAGGATGAGACATCACGCCCCGACCGCAACACATTGCTGTTGTCGGTCATGAGTGCCACATCGGGGGCGAAGAGCTTGACGCCGCCCCAGTGGTTTGTCACCCGGTAGGTGAGGTAGAAATAGGGCTTGCGTTCGCCATCCACATCGACCCAAGCCAGACGCAGCGGTCCGGGCTCAAAGGTGAACTCCCACTGGGTGGGGACGGGCGACGGCTCGGGTGCTGCCGCGTGGACGATGCTGGGGACGACCCCGAGCATCGTCAATGAACACACGGCAGCCGCCATACAAGAGCGCAGGCGGCGCTTCGGGGTTCGACGGTTTGGACGATGAGGCAGCAATCGAGTCATGAGCACTCGCTCCAATGGCTGGTTCAGGCGGCTGGCCGCAGGGAAAACGAACGCAAGAACGCGCTCGGCGTGCGAGGATGATAGTGTACTGTGCCGTCCGTCGGCGTCAAATCTATACGCCCTCGGGTGATTTTCTGTTCCCATTGCACGCGAGACCCGCAACGATTGAGTCTGATGTCGCGATCTGTGCCCGATTCGAACAACGCCACTGAGCCGCCGAATGCGGTGCGTCTGTCGCACGATCTGCGTCTCTGGGCCTGCGAACGCCTGGTGACCGGTCCCAATCGCCGCCAGGCCGCACGCAACCTCATCGCGTCTGCCTCATCGCATGGGATCGATCTGGACATGCTCTGGGGGGTCGTCGGCGACCTGAAGGACCCCAAGGCCACCAAGGTGCGCCAGGTGTGCCTTGCGGTGCTCGGCGCGGGCCGAACCGCGATGCTGTTCCACTCATCACCCGAACATCAGCGGTCTCTGGGCTCGAGAGCGACCCAGATCGAGGAAATCAGCGCCTGTATCAGCACCTGTTTGCAGACCCTTGGTCAGACTCCCGAACGCGTTGGGCTCGCCCAATCGTTGATTGAACCTAGGCAGCGATGGGCGCGGGAGGCATGCGAGCGGGCGGGCATGGTTTTCGTCGGCGAACTGGCGTACATGCGTAAGACGGTCCCCTCAACCGGGGCTGCAACGAAACCCGAACCGGTTTGGCCCGAGGGCATCACGGTGCGTTCCATCCATTCGCTTGAGCGTGAGGCCCCCGTGAGCGACCGGGACCTGCTCATCGAAGCCCTCGAGCAGAGCTACATCGACACACTCGACTGCCCAGAACTCTGCGGGTTGCGCTCGATGGACGATGTCGTCGACTCACACACAGCCACGGGCGAGTTCAACCCCGATCACTGGCTGCTGATTCTCCGTGACGGGCACCCGGCGGGGTGCTGCCTGCTCTCGCACTGCCCGGCGAACCACAGCGTTGAGCTGGTGTACCTGGGCATCGCACCGATCGCACGCGGCATGAGGCTTGGGCGTCGCGTGCTTGACTATGGGATCTCACGGCTGGGGGGGCTAGGTGCACGCGAGGTCACCTGCGCCGTCGACACCCGTAACGCGCCCGCGATCGCGGTCTATGAATCGCTTGGATTCACGAGATTCGATTCGCGCATCGGGTATGTCGCACCGATCCCGTTGCCATGAGCCGGGTTGCGATCGAGTGTGCAGATTGCGTTTCTTTTTCATGAAGCTTTGTTCACAGTTGCCGCTGGGATTTGTGCATAACCGAGCACGGTGGTGGATGAAAAAAACTTGCCGATCGGAAGTCACTGAAAAAGCAGGCGCTGCGGTGTGAACTCGGGATCGTGGGCTTTGCCAGCGGTTGCGTGTTGCGGCTTGGGTCTCTACACTGCCCCCCGCTGGTTAGGATTGACCGGCTGAAACACGATCGCGGCACTCGCCGTCGGGGACACGAAATACCCTCGCACAAGCTTCGGTTTCATGGAGTTTGTATGCGAATCGGGCACGCCGCAAGCGTGACCCGGGCGCGATCGGTTTGTGTTGTGAATGGACTCAGACCCGCTCATATGAGTTGCTCGCCCAGTGGGACGCACGGAGCGCGATCGGATCGCGCTGGCGGACCACACCGGGCGGTCCAGGATGACCACGAGGCGCTGCTGTGCACAACCGATTGCAAGACGCAACCCAGCCGTTCAACACAACCCGAGACGAAGCCCGAGACTCGATCCGATTCGATCAACACGCGGCTCCGGGGCGTGACACCGGGGTTCAGGCGGGGCTCACGCAGGACGCGCCCAGCCGGGCTCGCGCCCCGAAGCACAGTGCTGAACGAGGAACTGATGATGCGTGCGCTGTGATCCGTGATCACCTGGTGCGTTCGTTGGGTGCCAACCGGGTGCGACGCTACCTCAACGAGCGTACCGCGATGCGTCTGCTCGACAACGGGGGCATCGAACTCAGTGCCGGGGACGCGTTTACGCTGGAAATGATCGAACGCCGTCTGGGCGACGCCCTGCGTATCGCTGCCCAGTTTGCGCTGGGCACCACCGAACCCGTGCTCAGCTACAGGGTTGATGCGGGCCTGCAGCCCGAGAGCCAGGAGCGGGAACAACCCGCAGCCGAGGTTGACACCACAAACCTTCAATCGCTCGCCAACCGGGTCGAGACGCCCAGGCAGGGCCGCAAACCTGAGCGATGCCCGCGTTTAGAACAGTTCATCGTTGGGGCTTCCAACCGTCTGGCGTTCGAATCGATCAGGCAGTGCGTCGAAGCCCCCAGTCCCGGCGCTCCGATCTTCGTACACGGCGTATGCGGTGTGGGGAAGACCCACCTGCTGCGTGGAGCCACCCTGCTGGCACGACGGCTCCGCCCGGGCTGCAAGGTGCGGTATACCACAGGCGAGGCCTTCACCAACGCGTTCGTCAACGCGATCCGGACCCGCACGGTTGAGGCGTTTCAGAAGAAGTACCGCGGGCTCGACCTGCTGTGCATCGATGACATCCACCTGATGGCGGGCAAGCAGGCAACCCAGCACGAGCTGCTGCAGATCTTCAATACCCTCTCGCTGGGCGGTGCACGCATCATCTTGGCCTCGGACGCCCACCCACGCATGATCGCTCGCCTTGATCAGGCCCTCTCATCGCGCTTCAGCGCCGGGCTCGTTGTCCGCATCGATGAGCCCGACGCCTCGCTGGCGCGTCAGCTCGTCGCTGGCATCGCTCACAAGCATGGGATCACCCTCGATGAGGCGGCGATCCGGGTCATCTGTGACCGTGTCGGGGTTGGGCGTGGCGCGAGTGTGCGTGACCTTGAGGGAGCGGTGCTGCAGGTGCACGCCGTCTGCCGACTGCTCGATCGTGATTCGGGCTCAGGGCGTGGGGCCATCACCCCCACCGCTTCCCATGTGCGTCAGGCGATGGCCCTTCGCTGTGGCGAGGATGCGGCCACCCAGTCACATCCCATCTCGCTCGACGACATCACCCGCACGATCTGTGCGGAGCTCAGCGTCAGCCTTGTTGACCTGCGCGGCAAGGGTCGTCAGAAGAAGGTGGTGCTGGCACGGGAGCTCATCACCCACCTCGCCCGCCAACTGACCAGCAAGAGTTTCCCCGAGATCGCCCACATGCTGGGACGCCGCAATCACTCGACCGTGATCACGGCCGCCAAGCGATTCAAAGATCGCCTGAGTGCCGCTCAATCGGTGCAGGCCGACTGCCCGTTTGATGGGTTGCCGCTGGCCGAACTGACCCAGCGGCTGACCCAGAGCGTGCAGCGTGCCTGATTGAGGTGATATTCTCGTCTGTCGGGCTTGCCAGATCGTGTGTATTGAGCCGACAATGCGCGTATGGCGCACCACGAGATCCCGTTGAGTAAACCCGACATCACCGACCTTGAAGAATCGCTCGTGCTCGAGGTGCTGCGTTCGGGGCGGCTCTCGATCGGGCCCATGCAAGAACGGTTCGAGTCGCTCGTTGCTCAGCGGTGCGGGACGACCCACGCGATCGCCTGCTCCTCGGGGACCGCGGGGCTGCACATGGTGCTGATCGCGTTGGGCATTGGTCCGGGCGACGAGGTCATCACGACCCCGTTCAGCTTCATCGCGTCCTCGAACGCGATTCTCTATGTCGGGGCCAAGCCGGTGTTTGTGGACATCTGCCCGACGAGTCTCAACGCCAACCCGGAGCTGATCGAGAAGGCCATCACCCCGCACACCAAGGCGATCTTGGGTGTCGAGGCCTTCGGCAACCCGAAATACTTTGACGAGTACGCCCGGATCGCCGCCAAATACGAGATCCCGCTGATCGAGGACTCGTGCGAGGCGTTGGGCACGGTCTACAAGGGACACAAGGCCGGGAGCTTCGGGCGAGCCGGCGTCTTTGGGTTTTACCCCAACAAGCAGATCACTACCGGCGAGGGCGGGATGGTCGTGACCAACGACGACCACCTTGCCGACGCGTGCCGATCGCTCCGCAATCAGGGAAGGGCCGCGGCGGGCCGTGGCTCGATCCAGACCGGCTCGGCGAGCGGGAGCTGGCTGCACCACGAGCGTCTGGGCTTCAACTATCGCATGTCGGAGATCAACGCGGCCCTGGGGGTCGCACAAATGCAGCGCCTCGACGAGCTGATCACGGCCCGCAACGACACCGCCAATCGGTATGTGGAGCGGCTGCTCGATGTGCCCGACCTGATCCTGCCAACGATCGATCCCGAATGCAGCGTGATGAGCTGGTTCGTGTTCGTGGTGCGTCTGGCGGCTGGGTACACCCGCGAGGAGCGGGACCGGGTGATCGCCGGGCTCCGCATGCACGACATCGGTGCGGGGGATTACTTCCCGTGCATCCACCTGCAGCCGATCTACCAGCGGGCGATGGGCTTTGGAGAGGGGAACTTCCCGATCGCCGAGAGTGTGAGCCAGCGGACGCTGGCACTGCCATTCTTTGCGGGGATGACCACGCGGGAGGTCGAGATCGTGGGCCAAACGCTGGAGCTGATGGTCTCGCGTGAGAATCTGTCCCGACGCGGCTGAATCCGAACCACACGCCCACTGGCTCTGGAAAGGGCACGCGATGAGCAGCAAGAAGAAGCAACCTATCACGCCCCTGCGATTGGTTGTCGCGGTCATCATCGTGCTCGTGGCGGGGTATTTCGGGATCGATCTGACCGAGACCGGCGAGCAGGATCAGGCGGCCAGCCCGGTTCAGCCCAGCCAGACCCGATCCGCGCCTGCGTCCGAAAGCATTTCCGAATCGCAGCGGGCGCTGGTCGAACTGGCCCGCCAAGAGCGATCGGGGCAGATGGTCGAGTTGCGGGCTCGCGTGGTCAAGCTGCTCGAAGACGACAACGACGGTGCCCGCCACCAGCGGTTCCTGCTGGCGATCGATCTGGATCCCTCCCCCACCGATTCGGTGTTGGTGGCCCACAATATCGATCTGGCTCCGCGGGTCCCGCTGAGCGAGGGGGATGTGGTCCGGGTGTACGGGCAGTACGAGTTCAACGATCGCGGCGGGGTCCTGCACTGGACCCATCACGACCCGGGCGGACGCCACGCCGAGGGTTGGATCGAGCACGAGGGCGTGCTCTACGACTGAGCGGTGAAAGCCCTCGGGACTGCAGGGTTTGCGCCTGGCTTGATTCGGTCGGAGAATTCGCACACCACAGCACCCGAGCATTCCGTTTTTCGGGTAGGCTGACGGCTATCCTATATTCACACAGATGGGTCGACCCCCATCATCTTGCGGGTGAGTCCCCGAGGAGAACAAGCACCAGTGTGGTATGAGCGTCTATTAGGACCGTTCGGTGTCGATATGGGTATCGACCTGGGGACTTGCAACACACTCGTTGCTGTTCGTGGGCAGGGCATTGTGCTCAATGAGCCCTCGGTGGTTGCGGTACGCAAGGGCACCAACCAGGTGCTCAAAAACGGCCAGGCGGTCGGCTGGGTGGCCAAGGAGATGCTGGGCAAGACCCCCGGCTCGATTACTGCCATACGCCCGCTCAAGGACGGTGTGATCTCGGACTTTGAGATCACCGAGGCCATGCTCAACTACTTTATTACCAAGGTCACCGGGCGTGTTCGCATGCTCGGCCCGCGTGTGGTGATCTCGATCCCCTCCGGTATCACCGCCGTCGAGAAGCGGGCCGTGTTCGACTCAGCCGAGCACGCCGGCGCTCGAAAGACCTACCTGCTCGAAGAGCCGATCGCCGCGGCGATCGGTGCCGGGCTGCCGTTTGCCGAGCCCACGGCTTCGATGATCGTCGATATCGGTGGCGGCACAACCGAAGTAGCCATCATGACGCTGGCGGACATCGCCAACTGCGAGTCGGTGCGTGTGGCGGGCGACGACATGGACGAGGCGATCATCGCCCACATGAAGCGCAACTACTCGCTGATGATTGGTGAGCAGACCGCTGAACGCATCAAGATCCAGATCGGCTCGGCCGCGTCGATCGGTGAAGAGACGAAGATGGAAGTGCGTGGTCGCGACATGGTCTCGGGCCTGCCCCGCAAGACCGAGGTCACGAGTGAAGAGATCCGCGAAGCGCTGCACGAGCCGGTGTACAACATCATCGAAGCGGTGACCCGCACGCTCGAGCGGGCAGAGCCTGAACTGGCGGCGGACCTTGTTGACAACGGCATCATGCTCGCCGGCGGTGGTTCGCTGCTGCGTGGACTGTCCATCGAGATCAACAAGGCGACCGGGCTCGATGTCACACTGGCCGAGGACCCGCTGACCTGCGTGGCCCGCGGCACGGCGATCTACCTCGAGAACATCGAGGAGTGGAAAGAAACCCTCGAGAACAACTCGGACATCTGACCCGCACCCAGGTCGCGTCGAGCCATTCGCAACCGCTGCTGCGATGCCATACACTGGGATGAGCCGGTGCGAACGCCGAAAGCGAGGGTAACGATGCAACACCAACACCTGATTGTGCGATGGTCGATGCCCATCACGATCGTGGTGTTGTTCGTGCTCTCCTTCACGCCCGCCAAATGGCTCGGATGGACCAACTGGTTCGCGGCACAAGTGCATGTCGCGATCGTGCCCGTCACGCATCCTTTCACGATTGTCGTTGACACGATCGTGCCGGCCCGGATCACGGACCCCGCCGCCAGCGAGCGGGAGCAGGCGGTCATTGACGAGTTGCAGCGGGTACAGTTCGAGCTGCTGCAGATGCGCCAGGAGAACGAACGACTCAGCGGGTTGATCGACCGATACGCACGCGGTGCCGCCATCACCCCCGAGTTGAATGTCAAGCAGGTGAACCGACCGCGCATCGCGAACCTGACAGGCGATCTGTTGCTGGTCCGCACGGGCAGCGTTGAGGGCCTCTCACAAGGCACCGTCGTCGTTGCCGACGCGGTGCAGTTGCTTGGACGCGTCGCACGCATCGACGGGCGCACCTCAACGGTGCTCCCGATCACCGCGGCCAGCGCCCAACCCATCATGGCGGCGGTGCTGCTCAACGAAGACGGCTCACGCCAGGCGCGATGCCTGCTCAAACCCATGGGTGACGGCACGCTTCGCGGAGATGTTGCCAACCCATCATTGGATGAGAACACCAACATCCGGGTCGGGCAGGAGGTCCGCCTGCAGGACAGCCAGTGGCCCACGAACGCACAGATGTTGCTGGTGGGCCACATCGAGCGGGTCGAACGCAACGAGAACCAGCCGCTGCGTCCGAGCATCATCGTTCGCCCAACGGTCGATGATCTGCGTCGGGTGCCGGAGGTTATCCTGCGTATCCCGATCACCGACGAGGTACAGGGGGGAACGCCTTGAACTGGCTCGTCTTCATCCTCAGCGCCTGGATCTGCTTTGGTCTTGAACTGGCACTGATGTCGGTCTTCGATGCCGGTTCGCGCGGTGTCCACCCGAGCATGGTGGTGCCGTTGCTCGTGTTTGTGGCGATGAACGCCCCCCGCAAGCAAACCTTGTGGTCGGCGATCATGCTGGGGCTCGTCGTCGATCTGATCTCACCCGTCCCCGCACAGGACGGCGGGCTCGTCACGGTCATCGGTCCCCACGCGTTGGGCTACCTGCTGGGAGTGCACTTTGTTCTGGCCGTGCGTGGCATGCTGATCCGGCGCAACCCATTGACCATGATCGTGATGTCCATTGTGACCATGCTGATCGCGCAGATCGTTGTCATTGCGATTTTTACGCTCCGCGACCTCGGTGCCAGCTCGCTTGTGTGGGATGCGGGGAATGAACTCCGTCAGGGCTTGTTCTCATCGCTCTACACCGGGATCAGTGCGCTGCTGCTGTCGTTTGTCTTCTTCGCGCTTGGGCCCGTGTTCGGCTTCAACACCACGGTCCCTACCCGCTTCGCACGCCATATCTGAACTTCAGAACGGCTACACTTTGGTGTATGCCTGAACCAATCAAATCGATCCTGTTCGACGACGGCAAGGGGCTCCTGTCGCCGCTCAATGACCTGCGCCCAACCTACGCGATCCGCACCGGCGCGATGACGATCTCCGAGCGTCTCACGCACGCGTTCGATCTCGAACCGGTCGGCGTCGTTGTACCTCAGCCCATGGTCGAACTCACGAGCGAGTTGACGAATCTTCCCGTCAATGAGCCCCCAGAACCCGGTGACGAGCAGATCCTGCTCATCAACTCCAGATGCGCGCTCCCGCTTCGCGCGATCAGAGAGATCACGCTCGGGCAGGTGCTCATTGAGGAGGACACGCAGGACATGATCGCCATGCGTCTGACACAGACGGGCGTACGCGACCTGCTGACTGGCAATCAGCCCGAGATGACCCCCATCGCAGTCCCTGGCAAGCACCTGCTCAGCCGCCCGTGGGACTGGCGTCACTTCCGCGACGCGTCGCTGGAGTTCGACCTCCAGGTCATTGGACAGAACATGGCCAAGGTTGAAGCCGAGCCGATCGGGGTCACGCTCATCGGGACCGAGGGCATCGCGATCTCCCGCGAGGCCATCGTCATGCCCGGCGTGATCCTGAACGCCACCGCGGGCCCGATCGTCATCGAGGAGAACGCCACCATCCGCCCCGGTGCGATCATCACGGGCCCGGCCTACATCGGCCCGGGCACGACGGTCCTCGAGCAGGCAAACATCAAGCCCAACACCGCCATCGGCCCGGTCTGCAAGGTCGCGGGCGAAGTCGGCGGCACCGTGATGCAGGGCTATGCGAATAAGGCCCACGCCGGGCATCTGGGTGACAGCTGGATCGGCGAGTGGTCCAATCTCGGGGCCGACACCACCAACTCAAACCTATTGAACACCTACGGCGAGGTCACCGCCCGCCCCACCGCCGGCGGCAGTATGGAGAAGACCGGCGAGACCTTCCTCGGCGTGACCATGGGCGACCACACCAAGACCGCCATCGGCACCCGCATCATGACCGGCGCGATCGTGGGCACCGGGACCATGTTCGCCGCCAGCGGCGCGATGTCCGGCACCACCGAGCCGTTCAGCTGGCACACCGACGCGGGCGTGAAGCATTACCGCCTGGGCAAGTTCGTGGATGTGTCGATGACGGCGATGGGACGACGCGGGATCAAGCAGTCGCAGGCGTACTCTCGACGCTTAACGATCCTGCACGAGACGGTGACCGGGCAGGAGGCGTTCAGCTGGCCGGGGAAGGATGTGAGCCATCTGGCCTCGAAGACTGAGTGATGTGGCTCTGGATCGCGAGCATCGCGTTGATCGGGCTGGGGCTGCTCTTCTTTGTCAGCCAATGGATATACGTCCTGTTCATCTTCGACAAGACGAAGGACGGCGGTTATTCGTTTGCCCCTTTCATCTCTGGCGTGTTGCTTTTTCTCGGTGTGCTGCTTCTTCCTGTTGAACTGCCGATCCCAAGAGTGCTTGCTGCGACTTTGGCAATGTGTCTGGATCACACGATCTCGATCGGGATCCCGTGGTTGATTTGGATGCTGCTTCGTGGCGACTTCAAACAAGATTGAGGCTGTCGTCGTGCGAGTGGTGACATCCATGCCCCGAAGGGGCAGCGGTATGTAGCCACGGGTGGAGCGCAGCGGAACCCGTGGTTCGTTGTATGAAGAGGCATCTCACCCCGGAGGGGTGACGGGAGCAGCGGTTCACCTTCGCCCCTCCGGGGCGAGGTCAGAGCCTGCGATCTGTCCCACGGGTTGCGCTCCGCTCCACCCGTGGCTACAGGCCTGAGCCCCGTTGGGGCTCGTTGAGCGAAGGCTCAATGGCCCCATCACGCAGAAGTATCGCTCGTCGCCATGCGCGACGCTCCGCCAAGATCTTCTTCTTTTGATCACGCTCTGTCGGCGCGTAGCTGGACCGGTACAACGACCGGCAGAGCGCTCGTTCGTACGGTGAGCCGCACTCAGGACACAAACCGGAGTCCTGGAGATCAACGAGAACATACTGACACCACGGACACAGGAAGAAATCGTTCCGAACTACCACATGCTGAAACCGGCGACGCCTCACCCGGAACCAGACAACCGGAACACACAGGATCGCCACGACAAGAACGCCCAGGACGTTTGTGAACAGGAACGACAATGGACCAATCGGGAAACAACAGCCGAGAATCGCAATCACAAAGATACTGATTGCGATCCATTCGTAGATCTGGCCAATCCGCCTGCTTTTCCCCACCCTCGGGTTCCATCGCCCCGTCGAGAGCAACACCATCTCGTCGTATTGCGCATCCGTCAACTCCATCCCCGAATCATACCCGAACCCGCCCTATCCTTGGGGTGATGAAAACGCTCTACCTCATCGACGGCTTCGCCCAGTTCTTCCGCGCGTATCACGCGATCCGCACGCCCATGACCTCGCCGGTCACGGGTGAGCCGACGAACATGACGTACGGGTTCATCGGGATGCTCATCAAGCTGCTCAAGAACGACGGCACGCACCTGGCCGACGATCAGGGACGGGTGACGCACGTGGCCGTCGCGCTGGATGTGGGCGGCGACCACGGGACGTTCCGCAGCCAGCTCTATCCAGAGTACAAGCAGAACCGCGATGCGCCGCCCGAGGACCTGATGCCGCAGGTCGAGCGGGCGATCAGGACGCTCGAGGCCATCGGCGTGCCGGTCATCGGTTGCGAGGGGTTCGAGGCCGACGATGTGCTGGCGACGCTCGCGACGAGCTACTCCGAGGCCCACCCGGACCTGCGGGTGCGGATCATCTCCAAGGACAAGGACCTCAAGCAGCTCTTGGGTCTTGGCACCCCCGCGACGCAGATGTACGATCTGCACAAGGACGAGTTGATTACTGAGGACGATCTGATGGAGGATCTGGGGATCCGCCCAGACCAGGTCATCGATCTATTGACCCTCATGGGCGACACGGCCGACAACATCCCGGGCGTGAACGGCATCGGGATCAAGACGGCCGCCAAGCTGCTGGCGGAGCACGGCAACCTCGACGCGATCGTGCAGGCCGCCAAGGACGGAGCCATCAAGGGCAAGCGCCGCGAGAACATTCTTGAGGCCGAGGAACGACTGCCGCTGAGCAAGGAGCTGGTCACGCTGCGTCACGACGTACCGGTGTCCATGGAAGTCGACGACGCGAGCATCGCGAAGATCGACCTGCACAAGCTCATCGAGGTGTGCAAGGAGCTGGGCTTTAACCGCTACCAGGACGAGCTCAAGCGGATGATCTCGGGCGAGACCGACGATGACAAGCCCAAGAAGAGCAAGCCCAAAGTGAACAACAACGAGGGCTTTGGGCTGTTCGATCAGCCGGGCGAGACGCCCAGCACCGTCGAGGACCTCGAGGGCGAGTACCACACCGTCACGACCAAGAAGGACCTCAACGCGCTCGTCAAGGACCTCAAGAAGGCCAAGCGGATCGCGGTGGACACCGAGACGACGCACATTCGCCCGATGTGGGCGCAGCTCGCGGGGGTCTCGGTCTCGATCGAGGCGGGCGTGGGCTATTACATCCCGACACGTGCCCCCGAAGGTGAGAAGCACCTCGACGAGGACACGGTCATTGAAGCACTACGACCAATCCTCGAGGACCCGAAGATCGAGAAGGTCGGCCAGAACATCAAGTACGATCAGATCATCTTCCACAACTGCGGCATCAACCTCGCGGGCGTGGTCCCGGCCGACGCAAAGTCGATGGCCGGCGACACTATGATCGCCTCGTACGTGCTCGACGCGTCGCGCTCCAGCCATTCGATGGACGCGCTCTCGCTGGCGTTCCTGGAGCGCTCGCCGATCTCCATCAAGGACCTGATCGGCACGGGCAAGAGTCAGAAACGCTTCGACGAGGTGCCCCTGTCGCTCGCCGGGCCGTACGCGGCCGAGGACGCGGACATCACGCTCCAGCTCAACAACACGCTCTCGCCGATGATCCATGCCGAGCCCGAGTTGGAGCAGCTCTACCGCGAGATCGAGATGCCGCTGGTTGATGTGCTCGCCCAACTCGAGATCAACGGCGTCGTCGTGGACAAAGCCGAGCTCAACAACCAGGAACAACGCCTGCAGAAACGCATCGACGAGCTGGTCGAGCAGATCAACACCGAATCGAAGAACACGATCGCGCGGACCTTCGATCTCAACTCGCCCAAGCAGCTCTCCGAAGCGCTCTTCAATAAACCCGACGACGAAGTCGAGGGGCTGGGCATCAAGCCCATCAAGAAGACAAAAACCGGCTACTCCACCAACGCGGAGGTGCTGGAGAAACTCGCGCAGGACCCGGACATTGAAACACCGATCCCGTCGTTGATCCTGGAGTACCGTCAGCTGACCAAGCTGGTCTCGACCTATCTCAAATCGCTGGCCGAGGACATCCATCCCGACACGGGGCGCATCCACGCGAGCTTCAACCAAACCGTCGCGGCGACCGGTCGCCTGAGCTCATCGGACCCGAACCTGCAGAACATCCCCATCCGCACCGATATCGGGCGCGAGATCCGGCGGGCCTTCGTCGCACCCGAGGGGCACCAGCTCATCAGCGCGGACTATTCGCAGATCGAGCTTCGCATACTCGCGCATCTCTCAGACGACCCGGCCCTGATCGAGGCCTTCCTCGCAGGCGAGGACATCCACAAGGCCGTGGCGGCCCAGATCAATGATGTCCCGCTCGACGAGGTCACCAGCGAGCAGCGCAGCGGGGCCAAGATGGTCAACTTCGGGATCGTCTACGGCGTCACCCCGTGGGGGCTGGCGCGGCGACTCAACATCGGCAACAACGAAGCCGCGGAAATCATCGACAACTACAAGGCCAAGTTCGCCAACATCACCAGCTTCCTCGACGAGTGCGTGCACTTCGCCCGAGAACACGGCTATGTCAAGACCATGCTCGGGCGCCGGCGCCCGATCCGCGACATCGACGACCGCAACCCGCAGCGGAAGGCCCTGGCGGAGCGCATGGCGATCAACTCGGTCGTGCAGGGGTCAGCCGCGGACCTGATCAAGCTGGCGATGATCGACCTGCACGGGCGGATCATGGAAGCCAAACCCGATTCGCCGCTGGTCGGGGCCAAGATGATCCTGCAGATCCACGACGAGCTGGTCTTCGAGGTGCCCTACGACCACGCCAGGTGTGCCCGGGATGTGATCGTGGAGCGGATGGAGGCGGCGATGGACCTCAAGGTGCCGCTGAAGGTCGATGCGCATGTATCGAGCAACTGGTACGACGGCAAATAACCCCGCCGCTCGGAAACGGGTAGAATTCAACTGTGCCCCCCACTGCCCCCCAAACCTGGACCACCCGCGACCTACTCGGCTGGATGACCAAGGCCTTCGAGTCCAAGGACCTCGATTCGCCGCGTCGGATGGCGGAGATGCTGCTCGCGCACATCATCGGATGCGATCGGTTGCGCCTCTACATGGACAACGATCGCCCCGCGACCCCCATCGAGCGCGAGACGCTGCGGGACTTGGTGCGTCGGGCGATGAGCCATGAGCCCATCCAGTACCTCGTGGGCGAGGAGTCGTTCTTCGGGATGACCTTCCATGTCGACAAGCGGGTCCTCATCCCCCGCCCCTCGACGCAGACGCTCATTGACGAGGTGCTCAGCCACGCCCGCAGGAACCCGGACGATCGCACCCTGCGCGATTCGGATGCTGGCGTCGGGATGATGATCGCCGATATCTGCACGGGCAGCGGGTGCATTGCCGCGGCATTGGCCAAGAACCTGCCGGGCTGTCGGGTGATCGCCAGCGATCTCTCAGGGGATGCGCTCGAAGTGGCCCAGATCAACATCACCCGTCATGAACTCGACGAGCGGGTCGAGCTGGTGCAGGGTGATCTGCTCGAACCGATCTTCGCGCATCCGGTCGCAGGGCAGAATGGGGCGTTGCATTACCTGTGCTCGAACCCGCCCTACATACCGGATCATGAGTGGGGCGGGGTTGAATCGAATGTGAAGGACCACGAACCGACGATGGCCCTGCGAGCGGCTGATGACGGGATGCAGTTTGTCCAGCCACTGATCGAGCAAGGCCCCCGCCTGCTGAGCAAAGGCGGGCTGCTGCTCATCGAAATCGCGGCCTGCAATGCCAAGCGTTCACTTCAGTTGGCCACGGCCCATCCTGATTTGACACGCGAACGCATCGCCAAGGACAGCGACGGCCTGGATCGCATCCTGATTGCAGAGAAGAAATAGCGCGCGAGTCGGGATTACTCGGTTTCGATGCCCAGCGCCTCACGGACCTGTACCATGAGCAGCTGGATCTCGAAGGGCTTGAAGAGGACACTCTGGAGCCCATCCTGCGATGCACGCACGATCGAGTGGTGCGGGTCATAGCCAAAGCCGGTCATCAGGATCACGGGCACCCCGGGGCAGTGCTTGCGGGCGCTGCTGAAGACCTCGTAGCCGTTGCGGTCGGGCATCTGGATATCGGAGATGACCAGATCGAACGAGCTCGCGTCATCGCCTGTGATGGCTTCGAGCTTCTCGATCGCTTCGGAGCCGTCTGACACAACAACGGTCTCACAACCGCGATGCTGCAGCACCTCGCCGATGATTTTGCGGATTTTCTTATTGTCATCTGCGATGAGGACCCGCTTGCCGATGAGTTCGGGGTCCTTCTCGCGTTCGAGCATGGCCTGGTCGACGCCCAGGAGGGTCTGCGAGCCGCTGGTCACCGAGCGGACCCGGTTCCTGATCGACTCGACATCCATCATGATGCGTTTGATATGGTCCCGCGTCTCGGGGTCGGCGTTCTTCCCGTGCTCATCGAGCCAGCTGATCTCTGTCTCGATGTCGTCGAGCGGTTCGTTGATCTCGCCGGAGACCCGATCGCACGCGATCAGGTTCGTCTCGGTGCGTTCGGTCACGAGCAGTTGCAGCATGTGCAGGGCCATGGCAATGTACCGCCCGAAGATCTCGGCGTACATGCGGTCCTGCTCATCGAACGCGCCGGGTGTGACCGATTCGATATCCATGATCCCGATGACCCGATCGCATACCCGCAGCGGCACGGTCAGGCTTGAGCGTGCGCCGCTGAGCCCGGGCAGAAAGCGCTCGTCCTGGGTGACATCGTTGCAGATATAGCTGTTGCCCGTGCTGGCGACGAAGCCGGTGATGCCTGAACCCTCGTTCTCAAGGTAGAGGTCGAGGTCTTGGATCTCATCGGGGAGACCCGCCTGCATCACCAGTCGAAGGCGGTTGCTCGACTGCTCGATCAGGAAGATCCCGAAATGGTCGAAGTTGAGCAGTTCGCTCGCGTAGCGGACGATGCGCTTCTCAAGCAGCTGCAGACGCTGCATCGCGTTCATCTCTTTGATCTCGTCGACATCGAGACGGACCAGCTCGAACCCCGCCCGGTCCAAGGCGTTCATCTTGCGCTCGGCGAGCTTCGACAGGGTCACATCGCGCACGATCGCGGCCACCCGTCCGGCGTGCACGCCCTGCTCGTTGCGTTCGGCGATCCCGGTGATGTAGACATCAAAGATGCGGGTCCCGTCACTGCTCTGGATCTCGTGCTTGGTCACCAGGGCGCCGCGGGCGTCATCGTGCAGCGTCCCGACCGAGTCGGCCGCCTGCACGCACAGCGACCGCACCTCGCGCCGGACGCTCTCCTCGAGGGCGGTGAAATACTCATTGCTCCAAGTCATGCGCCCCGCGGGGTCGATGATGCAGATCCCCTCGCCCAAGGCGCGGAGCACCGATTGAACGCTCTGATCATCGGGTTGATGAGCGATCTCATAGCGATCGCCGACGAGCTTTGCGAGTTCTTGGGCATCTTGTGGGCCGCCGCCCACGATGACGAGCTTGGGTTGTGTTTCTACCATGACTTGGCAGCTTCAGAACTGTTGGTTGCTGGGATCAGCAACCGGGGGCTCCTGCGTATACCCTAGTACTCTGTTCGCAGCAAACACACGCGGGGTTCGGCTCGGTATCATCAGACTTATCACGGGGGCCTGAAAAATCTTTGCCCCCGACACTTCGCAGTATCGACCCCATATCGGCCAAGTGCCAGTAAAGGCTGTGAAACACCCATGATTCTCGTTCAGGGCATCTCGAAATCGTTCGGCTCGCTTCGAGCAGTGCGTGATGTCAGCTTTGAGCTCCCCAGTGGCCAGATCGCTGGGTTATTGGGCCCAAACGGCGCGGGAAAGAGCACCACAATCCGAATGATGACCGGGTTTTTGACCCCAGACCGCGGGCAGATCGGGATCGCGGGCTTCGATATTCGTACCCAGGCCACCGCCGCCAAGTCCCAAATCGGGTATCTGCCCGAATCTGCACCGATCTACCCAGAAATGAGCGTCAGGGGCTATCTCAAGCACCGGGCCAAGCTCTACGGGGTACCCGGGCGGGATCTGAACAAGAACA
This sequence comes from Phycisphaerales bacterium JB052, assembly GCA_043100965.1. Classification (GTDB taxonomy): domain Bacteria; phylum Planctomycetota; class Phycisphaerae; order Phycisphaerales; family UBA1924; genus UBA1924. The sequence continues at coordinate 525,478 of JBICHR010000011.1, forward strand.
TCGAGCACGCGATGGGACAGACCCGCATCGGCGATGTGGCCAAACGCCGGGTGGGACACCTCTCTAAGGGTTACCGCCAGCGGGTCGGGCTGGCTGCGGCGCTGGTGCATGATCCCAAGGTCCTCATCCTCGACGAACCCACCAATGGGCTCGACCCGACCCAGATCCGGGAAGCCCGCTCGCTGATCCGGGAACTCTCTGAAAACCGCACGACATTGCTGTGCTCGCACATCTTGCCCGAGGTCGAGCGGACCTGTGATCGGGTGATCATCATGGCCGGCGGGGAGATCCGGGCCGACGGGACCCCCAGCGACCTCATCCTCAGCGCCCAACGCAGCACCCGCTACATCGTCGAGGTCCGCACCAACCCGAGCGCGGGCATCGATCACGCGCTGCGAACCCTGGCGGGCGTCCCTGGCGTGGCGCTGAGCAAGCCCGCGGCCCAGCAGCCCCTGGATGCGAATAAGGGCTGGTCGATCATCGAACTCGAGGCCGCGCCTGGTGAGCAGGATTTGCGCGAAGCGATCGCGGCCTCCGCCGAAGACAACGGGCTCTTCATTCGGGAACTCCGCACCCTCATGCCCACGCTCGAATCGCTCTTCGTCCAACTGGTCGATACCGCCCAGCCCGTCCCAAACGGTCCCGAAGCCGGGGGATCGGCATGAGACGCACGATCACCATCGCCCAGCGTGAACTCAGCTCGATGTTCCGGGTCCCCGCGGGCTGGATTGTCATCGCACTGTTCGCATTCCTCTCCAGTGTGCTGTTTGTCAACCAGACGCTGATCCCGGGGCAACCCGGATCACTCCGGTACTTCTTTATGTACGCGGGCTGGCTGATGATCCCAATCGCCCCGGCGATCTCGATGCGTCTGATGAGCGAGGAATACCGCTCTGGCAGCATCGAGGCCCTGCGCACTGCGCCCGCTGGCGATTGGTCGGTCACCCTGGGCAAGTATCTGGGCTCGGTTGGCTTCTTGCTCCTGATGCTGATTCCCACGCTGGTCTATCCGCTGGTGCTCTTCCTCGTCAGCGATCCGGCACCAGACCCGGGCCCGATCGGCGCGGGCTACCTGATGCTCGTGCTCGTGGGCATGCTCTATCTTGCCATCGGGATGCTCGCATCGTCGCTGACCTCATCACAAACCCTGGCCTTCCTGGGCACGGTGATGTCGCTGATCCTGCTCATGGTGCTCACGAGCGTGATCGCCGAACAGATGAGCGTGTTCTGGGCCGGGCTGCTGCGTTCGCTCTCGATCACGAACCGTGTCAGCGAGTTGGCCAAGGGTGTCATTGACACCTCTACGCTCGCGTTCTTCCTGATCGGCAGCGTCTGGATGCTTGTGCTGGGCGCGGGCTCCCTGGAGATCAGGCGGCTCGGACGCTCGCGGGCATACACCGTCGTCACCTCGCTCGTGTTTGTGCTGGCCACCGGCGCGGCCGTCTGTTTCGCCGGGGTGATCACCCACACCGTGCACGCGCGATTCGATGTGACCAGCACCGGGGCCCACAAGCTCTCTGCGCGAGCCAACCGCATCGTTGAACGCCTCACCGACCCGACCCGCATCGTGCTCGCGTTCTCGCCGAGCAGTATCAATGATCAGCTGGCGATTGATCTGGTGAACGATGTGCTCGGGGCGTATGACGAAGCGAGCGTGCTGGTCGAGAGTCGCGTCATCAACCTCGACTCTCCCGAAGGAACCCGTGATTCAAAGGACTTGCTGGCAGAACTGAGCAACCGTGATCGGGCGCTGATCGATGCGAACCTGAGCGCGATCGATGAGGCCGCCCACCTGATGCGGGATGCCGCCCCTCAGCTGCAATCACTGAGCGAGTCGCTGAGCGATGTGCAGAACGCGATCCCTGCGACGACGCAAACCAATGTCACCAACCGCGCCGTCTTCGAGCAGCGGGCCGCGATTATCCGCCTGGCTGCCAAAGACTTAGCAACACACAGCGACACAGTCCTCGAACAGATTGCCCCGTTCACTTCGGGCACATCAGAAGAGGGTGAGCTGTTCCCCTTCGATACTTACAGCGAGCCGCTCGAACGCTCGCTGGCACAGCTGCTCAACCAGCTCGATGATCTGGGCAACGAGGTCGAGGCCTTCGCCAACGCCGAGGAACTCGATTCGGCCCCGAGGCAGGTCGCCCGGCCACTGATCAATCGCATCGAATCACTGCGCGACCGCATCGCGCAGGCCCTTGACCGCATGACGCGCTTGCACCGCATCGACGCGTTGCGTGTCGCGCGGGCCCTGCAAACGGGTGAGACCCTGCTCGTGATCGGGCCGCCCGGGCAAGGCGTCTCGGCCGTCGATCTGGAATCGCTGTTCCTTCCCAGTGAGGCGATCGAGCGAGCGGGCGTTTCCGCCGCGGGCGTGATCGGGCCGCGTGCTCAGGAACTCATCGCCAGCGCGATGGCCCGCCTGGTCGCTCCTGCCCAACCCGTGCTCGTATTCGTTCACGCGAGTCAGCCCGGCGAGTTGCTCGGGGGGAGCCAGTACTTTACACAAACGGTGCAGATGCTTGCCCAGCGGGGGATCGACGCCGTTGAATGGGCCGCGATCGAACAGCCCACGCACCCATCGATCGACAACATCGACCCGCTCGGCACCCGCCCACGCGTGTATCTGGTGCTGGCAGTCGATTCATCTGAGCAAAGCAACTCGAGCGGGCTCAGCGGGGTGAAACGGGCCGAGGCGCTCGGTGATGTTGTCGAACAGTTGATCAATGAGGGGCAGCATCTGATCGTCTCGCTGAATCCCTCGATCTTCCCCTCAGCGGGTCAACCGGACCCACTTGCACGCGCCGTCGCCCCCTTTGGCATTTCAGCTGAGGTTGGTCGCCCGCTGCTGCACGAGAAGATGGGCCCGATGGGGCGCTTTGCCGACCCCGTGACTCGCATGCTCCCCGAATCAGGATCGCATCCGATCGCGCAGGCGATCAGTGGACTCAATACCGTCATGACCTGGGCCATCCCGCTTGAGATTCAGGACCAGCCGGGCGTGGATGCACTGCCCTTGATTCAGATCGCGGGCGACGAGCAGACCTGGGGCGAGAGTTCCTGGCTCTCGCTTTGGCGTCGCGATTACCAGTCGCGTCAGGTGATGCCCAACCAGCCCGTGTTCAACGCGAGCGATGACCTGCGTCGGGATTCGTGGGTGCTGGGTGTCGGCGCGGAGCGGAACCTGGCAGGCCACCAGCAGCGACTGATCGTCATGGGCTCGAACGCCACCGGCTGGAGCGGCGACGCGATCATCGCGGGCGGCTCGCAGGTCGTCGATGGACGCATCACCACCCGATGGTCGGGGAACCAGACCCTGCTCGAATCGTCGATCGCGTGGCTGGCGGGGATGGACGACCTGATCGCGCCGAGCACGCAGGCGAGAACGATCGCGACGATCAAACCGCTCGATGCGCGTCAGTACTCAGTGATGCGGTGGGTGCTCCTGGCTGGGCTCCCCGGCCTGATCCTGATCCTCGGCATGGCGTACCGCCTCATCTTTGGCTGAATCCTGTTCGATGCCACGCTGCTTCATCGCGGCCCTGAATCGGCGTGCAACCAGCCCGGTGCACACCAGCCCGACGGGGATGACGATAATTGTCTCGGCGATCCGGTTGATCACATCGGCCCCGACTGCGGTACGCATGTCGATGCCCTGGACTCCGGGTGTCATGGTTGCCGTGAGCCCCACCCCCCACTCTCTGAAACCGATCCCGCCACCCGTGATCGGGATGATCTGTGCGAACTGTGAGACGGCGGTGATCAGCGCGATCTGCACTGGGGTGATGTGAACACCCAGCATCGCAAATGCCGCGGCGTAGCGGAGCATCCAGACCAGCAGATCGGCGTATCTCCACATCAGTCCTCGCATCAGCAGACCCAGCTGGTCGCTTTTGGTCTCGGCGAGCACGGACAGGATGAGGAGCAATACGAGCGGGCTGGCAAGCAGCAAAGCAAACTGACCAATCCCGATGGTTGGGCTCATGAGCAAGGCCAACCCCAGCCCGATGGCGTTGGCGATCGCCGCGTGGACGGCGGACCAGACGCTGGCCTCGACGCAGTCGCGCACCCTGATCTTGTTGACCTTCGCGTGGTAACCAATACGCCCGACGAGCCCGGGTCGCATGGGCAGGTGGTTGAGGAGCCAGGCGCTGCCGACGAGCATGAGCATCTCGACGCGCTCAACTTGGCCGTGGCGTCGGTTGAGTGCCCAGAGGCACTGCGAGACAAAGATCAGGTTGAGCACCGGGCCCAGCAGCACCAGCAGCGTCGCCCAGAGCGGGGCGTGCTGGATGTGATCGGCAAACTCACGCAGCGCGCTCGGGTCGGTGATCAGGTAGACCGCGGCCGCACAGAGCAGCAATAGACCAAGCACAAAGCCCGCGCGGCGTTTGATCGAACGCTTGCTGCTGCGATCGTCGTCCCCGTCTTGCATCACGCTCCCATGGGATCAGTACCCGAGCCCATCAAAGCTGGGCGTCACCGCGTCGAGACCCGGGCCCACGGTCCCAAGCAGGGGCTCGTTGTTCTTGAGCTTCGTTTGTACGATCGCTGCGAGGCGTTGCACGCGTTCGTCATTGACATGGGCGAGCGTCTCGAAGATCGGGGCTTCGGGATCGTCGGTCCGGGTGAGCAACGCGCAGGCCAACACCACGGGGTCTGCCTCGGAATCGATCAGCGCATCGCTGAGCAGCAACGCCGCGACGTGGTCATCGAACTCGATCATCGCGGGCACCTGGTGACGGTGTGGCAGTGCCAGCAGCATCGCGGCTCTTTCCCTTGAGCTCGAGCCCGTAAAGGCATTATTCAGTGCCTCAACGATCTTACCCATCGCTGTTTCATCGAGCGCATCGTCCGCGTCGTTGCTCATCAGGCGGGCATTGATCGCCAGGACTGCTCGGCGGCGTGAATGCGAATCCCCACGATTGAGCATCGCGACCAGTTCGTTCGGATCAGCGCGGAACACGCTCAGCCCCAACCGCTGCACGACCTGGGTCTCGGCGGTCAAGCCCAGCGGTGAGTTGGTGATGCCATAGATCTTGGCGTCGGGATTTGTATTCTGCTGCTGCGAGGCGCTGTCGGTGACCCGCGGGCGATAGCCCTGGATCAGACGCCAACGCTGCCGCATGGAGACACCCGGCTGCTGGTCGATGAGCCAGTCGGTGGTCGCTGAATCCCCGACGACTTTGAAAACGAGTTCCTCACGCGGCATAAGTCGTAAGCGATGATCGATCTGCAGCACCTTGGGCTTGGTCTCGCCCACGAAGCCGTTGGTCAGGGTTTTTACGCCGACCGGTTCGATGAGGATGCGTGATTCAAGCGGTGCGTTTGGACCGAGTGCCAGTGGGATGGGCGCTGTGTTCTGCAGCGTGATGGTCAGCATGGGAAGCTCATTCTCACGGTACAAGCGCTGATCCTGCTCGATACGCAAGAACTGGAAAGAGCTGGGGCGATCGATCATTTGATCGAGCCAGTCGGGGACCTTGCGTGCCATGGTCGCCATGGTCTTGCCGGCATCGGTGAGCAAGCGATCGCCCGCACCCAGTGACTGTGCACGGGTGCTGGCGAATGCGCCGTACACATCGAGCGGGTTGCTGTGCGCGATCCGCACATACAAATCAATCGCCTCCTGTTGGCGATCAAGACGCTCCAAACACTGGGCCCGGATCAGCCCCACGATGGGCGAATCGAGGTTGGCCTCAGTAGCGGCGAGCGATTCTTCATATCGCCCCTCGGCATAAAGGGCCATGCATTCGATACTCGAAAAGCTCTGCGCCATGGCGGGCTGCAGCTCGATGACGCGATCAATATCACGCCTGATCAGATCCGCGTCGAGCCCAACGATGGCCCGCATGGCCTGAAGCTCTGCAACCCTGACGACCACCTGCGTGACGATCACATTCATATTCACACCGCTCGTCTGGGCGGCGGTTGCGAGCTGGAGAATGTGATCATCCACGCTGTTCTGAATATCGGTCAGGATGGACCGCACAAGCTGCGTCTCGCCCTGGCTGTGCGCGGCGAGTAATCGGAGCTTGTCGAGGCCAAGGTTGTAGCGAATGGCCTCGGGGCGCATCAGATCATCGGTCGGGAGCTGACGCTCCTCGTATGCTTGGATGACCGACTGGGCCTTTACACGCAACTCATTGAGTCTTCGGCTCAGGCGGTCGAGAAAGGCCGCGGGGCCGTCGAGCTGCCATTCGATGGCAATCGTGATCTCCTCGATGTTGGATGAGATCTCGCCCGATTCGAGCTTGAAGAGTTTGACGGCGTTGTCGAGAAACCGCTGCGATTCTTCCAGAGCACCCTGCGATGCGAGCATGCGGGTGATGGTGAGGTAGACATTCGCATCCAGCGGGTCGGCATTGAGCAAACGCAGCTGATAATCGAAGTTCGTCACCGGGTTATCGCGAACCGATGAGTAGAACTGCGCTGCCAGCGATGCGGCGGCCTTGTTCGTGATATCGAGGCGGGTCGACTGGTGCAGGCGTTCGATGAAGCCCGATGTGTTTCCCATCTCGCGTTCGAGGAGGGCGGCGTCCAGGGCCAGCCGTGAACGCACCGAGGGGTCGAGGGATTCGCCCGCGTCACTGAGGAACCGGTCGTAGAGCGCCTTTCGCTCCTCGACGGTCTGCTTCTTGTTGATGTTGGCGCTGATCAGGCGGAGCTGCGCCATGCTGTCTTTCGGGTCGATCTTGATCACGCGTCGTGTCGCTTCAAGCATCAGGTCTGAATCACCCGCGAGCCACGCGGCCTGGGCCACATCCCGAGCCAGTTCGGCGTTGTCCGGGTCGAGCTCTGAAGCGAGCGAGAGCAGGTTCGCGCAGAGGGCGTAGTCGCTGGGCTTGGGCGATTCATTGAGCCGCAACTCCAGCAGGGCGGCTCGTCGCATCAGCCAGGGCAGTTCATCCCGCAGCGCGATGCTGGGCAGCTCTGCGCCCGATTGCGAACCCGGCTCGACCGAGGGCTGTTGCGCCGATGCCATCGAATTAAACGGCATCGACGCGCAGAGCGACCCGGCAATGAAAACAATCGGCAAAGCTCGGCATCTGTTTTTGGTCATTGGGCGGTTGTTTCCTGATCGCGTTGGGTGCGTGCGTCCACTATACACACTCTGGCAGGATCATACGCCCGCCCCCATCGCCGCTATGAGAAGTACGCACATGGACACCCCCAGGATCACCACATTCGCTGTCCGGGTGAGCAGGCCCACGCTTGGGTGCGGGTTTGGAAACAGTCGAATCGCGACGCAATCGACGAAAATAAGTTGAGCAGAGCACAGCGCACAGATCCCGGCGCTGACCGAAACCGCCCGTTGCCCAAGCATCCCCGTGTGCGGCTCGGCAATCAGCCAGAGCCCGAGCACGCCCAGGGCGATGCTCCAGAAACCAGCCAGGAGCACGATCAGCAGCTGCAACAGTCGCTGTCGCCCCATTGCTGCTTATCCCATGGCCATCTTGATCAGGAACTCGGCGTTGGTCTTGTGCTTGCCAAGACGGGTCTTGAGCAGCTCCATGGCCTCGACGACATTCATGTCTGCCAAGACCTTGCGGAGGCGATAGACCAGCTCCAGTTCCTTGGGATCCATGAGTAGTTCCTCGCGACGCGTGCCTGAGGCGGCCACATCGATCGCGGGGTAGATGCGTTTCTCGACCAAACGGCGATCGAGGTGCAGCTCGGAGTTACCGGTCCCCTTGAACTCCTCAAAGATGACCTCGTCCATCTTGGACCCGGTATCGACGAGCGCGGTGCCAATGATGGTCAGCGAGCCGCCACCCTCGATGGCGCGGGCGGCACCGAAGAACTTCTTGGGGCGCTGCAGGGCGTTGCTATCAAGACCGCCCGACATGATCTTACCCGAGTGCGGAATTTCGCTGTTGTACGCACGAGCCAGGCGGGTGATCGAGTCGAGCAGGATGACGACATCCTCGCCGAACTCCACCATACGCCGGGCCTTTTCGATGACCATCTCGGCCACGGCCACATGTCGGCCGGACTGCTCATCGAAGGTGCTAGCCACGACCTCGACATCCGAGCCGACATTGCGTTTGAAGTCGGTGACTTCCTCGGGGCGTTCGTCGACGAGCAGCACGATGACCTTGACCTCGGGGTAGTTCTCGTTGATCGCTTTGGTCATCTTCTGCATCAGGACCGTCTTGCCCGTACGGGGCGGGGCGACGATCAGGGCACGCTGGCCCATGCCGATGGGTGAGACGAGGTCCATGATGCGCATCTCGATCGACTCGGGGGTCGTCTCGAGCAGCAGCCGCTTCTCGGGGTGCATGGGCACGAGGTCTTCGAAGTTGACCAGGTCGTGCACGACCTCGGGGCTCTTGCCGTTGATCTTCTCGACCTTGAGCAGCGCGAAGTATCGCTCGCTCTCCTTCGGTGGGCGAATGGCGCCCCGCACGGTCATCCCTCGACGGAGCCCGAAGCGGCGGATCTGGCTCGGCGAGACATAGATGTCGTCCGGCCCGGGGAGGTAGCTCATCTCCGGGCTGCGCAGGAAGCCGAAGCCGTCGGACATGATCTGGAGGGTTCCTTCGCCGAACATGATGCCCTGCTTGGCGGCTCGTGCCTTGAGGATCTTGAAGATCAGATCCTGCTTGGGCAGCTGGTGGAACTCTTCGAGCCCCTCCTTGTCGGCGATCGCCAGGATCTCCTTGTGGTCCATACGCTGGAAGTCTGCGATGGTGAGCCCGTCATCGACCATCTTGCCGCCCGAGGCAGCGACGATGCGTTCGAGTTCCTCGGCTTCACGCTCGAGTTGTTCGTCGCTGGGGAGGACATGCGACGGGTAGGCGCTCGAGGTGCTCTTTGGGCGACCGCCCCCACCACCGCCGCCGCTGGAACCGCGGCGCTTCTTTCGCTTGCGCCGCCGACCGCCGTCGCTCTCGTTGTTGTTCTGATTCTGGCTTTGGCCCTGGTTCTGGCTGGCGTTGTTCTGGCCACCACCGGATCCCGATTTCTGGCTTGTGTTCTTGGCGTTGTCGCCGGTCTTTTCAGCGCTCGGCTTGCTGCCCGCGCTGGCAGCCCCTTTCTCTTTGGCGGCCGGCTTCTCGCTCGAGGGTGCTGCCGCGGCAGGTTTGGACTCCACGCTCGACTCAGCACTCGACTTCTTCGTCGCTGCTTTCTTGGTCGTACGCTTCTTCTTGGTTGTCTTGGTTCCTGTTTCAACAACCTCTGACTGCTTGGCCATGTCGATAGTCCTCTTCTCTGCGGCGAGCGTTGATCGTTTGAACTATCAGCGTTCGCGAGCGCGGGTCGGTAGCTCTTGATGTTGTGTCGTATTCGATGGGTGCTGCTCGATCGTGAGCATCGATGCGTATCGCAGGGAACCCCCCCCGCATGAATCCGTCGGTGCAGAATGCCCAGAAAGCCGGGCGGGTCACAAGAAGCGTGGCCCTGGAATCGTGCAAACAGAGCACGAGCGTCTGCAAAGTTGTGTTATCTGGTGTATCGAAAGAGCTTAGCCGCTCGTTTGTCTGTCGCGCAGATCCTTCTGGATCGCACCCAGCACACGAGCGACTCGCCCATGCAGTTCCTCGGGCAAGCCGGTATTGCTCAACACATAATCGGATCGTTTTCTCTTTTCTTCAAGTCCCATCTGCGTTTTTTCTCGCCGGTCCAGCTCTCGATCATCCCAGCCCCGGGTCGATTTCACACGCGCAAGGCGGGTTTCTCGGGGGGTATCAACATAAACCACGGCATCGCACTCGCTGTCGACCCCCGCCTCGAACAGCAGCGGCGCATCCACAATCACCCCCTGAGTCCCCTCTCTTTTTGCTCTGGCGATCAGTTCGTGGCGTCGCTGGTGTACGAGCGGGTGGATCAGGCCCTCAAGTTTTCGACGCTCGATCTCGGACTCAAAGACAATCTGAGCGATCGCGGAACGATCGATGTGCCCCTTGTCATTGATCACCCGATCCCCCCACCACAACCTGAGAGCCTGCTGAACGCCCGGCTCTTGCATGATTTCACGCACGCTGGCATCCGAGTCGCTGACCACGCATCCCAGTTCCTGGAAAGCCCTGGCGACGGTCGATTTGCCCGAACCGATACCGCCGACGATCCCGATGACGGGGGTGACCTGCTTTCCAGAACCGAGTGTGGACATGCGTTGTACCTGTGCCCTGATGGTATCGAGCACACGCTGGGGGTGCTCGACGCCACGCCAGACGAGATCGACCCCGCCGGTTCCGGCGCTGGTGACGCCGATCGATCCGATGCCCATGAGGCGTTCGCCGAAGGGTCGGACGAGGATGGTGTGCTGTACGCGTCGCAGTGGGATCTCAACGCGGACTTTTCTGATGATGCCCGTCTCGACCATGATGAGCGACTCGGTGAGCATGTGTCTTCGGTTGAGCCAATCAAGCCAGCCCAGCATAAAGCGGGCCGCGATGAGCCCGATGGGCAGCCAGCTCAGGTGCACATATAGCCCTTGACCGGTCAGCATCCCAAACCAACGCAGCACGCCCCAGAGTACCAATGCCACCAGGATCAGACGCCACATCTGCGTGAACACGAACGCGATGTGCGGGCGATCTTCGATCAGGACGCGTTCGGGTTGGTGGGCATGTTCTGGCATTGTGAGTCTTGCTGCGGACACCTGAATAGGGGGGAAACAGAGCAGGCGATGTAAGAAGACAGTACATCCTGTGAAGATGGGCAAAGAGTGCAGCGCAATTTATTGCGGCACACACGGCACACCACTTGATTGAGCCCCCCATTTCTGGGAGTATTACCCCACGAATCGATGGGGGCCGCGTTTATCGTAAACGCGTTCATCGAATCATTGCAGGAACCGGAGAGGATCAAGCATGAAGAAGTCTATCTGTCTATGCGCCGCATTGTGCGCGCTCAGTGGCACCGCTGTCGCTGGTGAAGTATTTAATCAGGGCTTTGAGTCGGACACCGCTGGCTGGTCTGATGGTGGGAGCTACGGCACCGTGACCCGCGTCATGGGTGCGGCCGCGTCGGGCAGCTACTACGCCAATATCACCCAATCTGATTACGGCTCCTACACATTTTTCGATGGATCCCGCGATACCTGGTCTGGTCCCTACAAAGCCAGCGCCGCCATTTATCTTGATACAGGGTGGGCCGATGGCGAGGGCTTCGACTATTCAGTCGCATCAAACGATAGTTCAGGAAATCACCTCCAGGACTTCATCTTCCATGTCACCAAGGACAGTTCCACGGGCGATCTGCTCGTCGGCGGCAGCAACAACACCGACTTTGATCCACAGGAAGGCCTCGAGAACGGCAACCATGCCGTCATCGGTGCGTCGGGTTGGTACACCTTTGAGCACAGCTTCTATGACAATGGCGATGGCACCCTTGCCGTTGCAATGAACCTGTACAACAGCTCGGGCACGCTCATCTTCACCGAGATCCGAAACACCCCAGCCAATATTTTGGCAACCGTCGTCGGTGGCAACCGCTACGGCTGGTTCACCAATATCGATATTGGAGGAGGCATCAATGTTGATGATGTGACGCTCACCGTCGTTCCGCTGCCACCGGCCGCACTCGCAGGCCTCGGACTCCTCGCCGGCTGCGCTGGCGTGCGTCAGTACCGTCGCCGCTGATACTGACAACATTTCAACCCAACACACAACCACCCTGAACGGGTGGTTTTTTAGTGCACAATCGAGCATGGAAGGGCAGACATGCTTCGCTGCAGGAAAGAAATTGCAAACCGGAATCCAAGCAGACGGAATCGCCTCCGAAAGCGGGAAACCACTTTCTTGTCATATTTATTCCACCCATACTCTACGCCTTTCTTGTAATTTATTAATTTCTGTTGAATCACGCCCCAAAGCCCGAGATAATCGGCATCCACCATGAGCATGCGATCTCCAGTATGGCGATCAACGGCAGCTCACACACACATGATTGAAGGGAGAATCAAGGTATGAACAAAATCACTACAACTGCCATTGCGGCACTACTCGGGCTCTCAGGCACGGCCTTGGCGAGCGAAGTGATGGTTGGCGATTACAACTTTGACCTCGACCAGTTCGCTGGAGCGTCCGTTAACTACCGTACTCATGCTGATGGCGGCCAAGTCACATTCGATGGCAAGCTCTGGGACAACACAGTCGGTGTCGATGGCTACACCATCGGCGAACTCGCGGCTGGCCAGTACGGCAGCGACCCGGGCGACCAACTCTCGCTCAACAGCCGCACAAGCGAAGGAGAAGGCCAAGACTGGTTCACACTTAACTTCGCAACGGGCCTTACCGTTGGCGATGCTGCAAACGACACATTTGTGTTCTTTGAGATTACCAGCTCAAACTCGGGCGTTGACACCGAGGGCACCAGCTGGGAAATCAGCTTTAACGGCGGTGCATTCTTTAATGCAAGCTTGGGTGATGCAACCTTCCTCGACAACTCAGCGCTCAGCGTTGAGAATGTCAACCAGGTTGCCTTCGACCTGTCGGACTTTGGGCTCAGCATGGGCGACACCCTGACTTCAGTCACCGTCCGAAACCTGGATACCGGCTCGGGCACATCTGATCCCGATTTCATCTTTGGTGGTCTGGAGAGCGGCCTCACCGTCGTCCCCCTCCCCCCGGCCGCATTCGCCGGGCTCGGACTGCTCGCCGGCTGCGCTGGCGTGCGTCAGTACCGTCGCCGCTAAATCTGGCATCGGTTCAATCCAAAGTACAACAGCCGCTCGATAACGGGCGGTTTTTTCGTGCCAGTGTGGTTGTCCGCGGTATTCAGCGTGAGGGGATCGCGTCGGGTTTGAGGACGGCGATCTCTGGGTAGTTGCGGTAGTAGCCGTTGAAATCGAGCCCGTAGCCCACGACGAACTCGTCGGGGATCTCGAAGCCCACATAGTCGACCTGCACATCGATCGTGCGATTGGTCTTTTTGTCGAGCATGACCCCCATGCGCAGCGACGCGGGGTTCTGCTCCTCGATCAGGGACCTGACCGTCGCGAGCGTCTGGCCTGAGTCGAGGATGTCATCGAGCACGATGATGTGCTTGCCCTCAAGATCCGCCGGCAGTTCGCTGGAAAGGTGGGCCCCCTTGCTCGTCACCGACTCGCCCGGGTAGCTCGACACCGCCACCAGCCCCAGCGAAAGCTTCATGGGCAGCTCACGCACCAGGTCGGCCACGAAGATCATGGCCCCGGTCATGATGGGGATGATGATGACACGGTCCTCATCGAGCGGCGACTCGCCGTCCTTTTCCAGATCGGCCTTGAGATCGCGCACGATCTCCGTGGCCATGTCTTTGACACGCTGGGCGATCTGCTCACGGGTAACCAGGATGCGATCGATCTCGGGGAACATGTGGAAGAATAGTACGCATCCCAGCCCACCGGGCATATCCCATTTAGGGTGTTCTGGCGTGGATAACTCGTGACATGATTTCTTGAATGGCTTGTGTCTTGCGGTTCATCCCGCATCAATTGCGCGATGATCAATATCATTCTGTCTTATCCCGGAATTCATGCAATGCTAGCAACACTCAAAATGGTTTTTCAGTTACGATCATCAAACATGGCATACATTAAAAGGAGAATTCCATGGACATTATGAACAGTTACCGCCTCGCCCTCATCGCAGTGTGTGCTGGAAGCACACTCGCTCAGACCACATACAGCGAGGGCACAATCAACATCCAGCGCACCAAACTGCAGAATTACGCATCGGGCACCGACGGGTGGTTGAGCACACAGACCACGCCGCGATTCTGGACCTGGGAGCTTAGCAGCTCGATCACGGATTTTTCGCGAACCTCACCCTATATGAATCAGTGGATCCATGTTCCTCCGCATGTGACATCGGGCCTTGTAGACGGATCCGGAACGATCGATACAACCGTGCTCACGGACATTGCAACATACATCTCCGACAGGATCATCGCAAATGGATACACAGGAGGTGATTACGCGATATTCATCCAGAACTGGATCCGAGAATCAAAGCTCTCCCAGAGCTCAGGGGACGACCTCGTTCTGCCCCTCGATTCGAACGGCGACCCGTTCGATACCGCCCCCGGGGATCCGATGGAGAACGGTTGGGATGACCAGGATTACGGGAGAAATACCGGAAACACCGGCACACCGTGGCGAAGCGAAGGCCTTGCAGACACGTATGGCGACAACCTCGCAGCGTCGCTCATCAATCAGATCGAAATCAATGTGCTCGCAGATCCGGCGTACACAACATTCCCGAAGCCCGCCCGTGTGTTCTTTGATGAGGAGTTCGCTCCCGGAGCCGCATGCGGCCTCGAGCCAATTGCGATGATGCAATCGATGGCAAATGACGCCCGATTCGATACCGAAACCCTGTACGGCAACTTCCATCTCTGGGACTCAACACCCTCTTCTACAACAGCTGATGAGTTGTTCTACGACGCTGATCTCACCAACATGCCTGCGTGGATCCCGACATACTTTGACCAGTACACCATCCAAACTGCATGGGATCTCACATCATGCAACTGCAACATGAGCAACCCGTACTGCTGTCCGCAGCCGTGCTGGGACCATGAATATTTCCCGATACTGCATCGCGTAGGGGGTATGCTCAAGTCCAGCCGTGATGGGCTGATCCAAGCGGGTTTCGGCGACGCGATCGACAGCATGTGGGGCAGCGATGTGCTCTGGAGCAACTATGGCACCTCCGTATGGTACTCGGAAACTTACCCTTCAATCTCCAGGGGCGACCGCGGCGCGAGAGACTGCTCGGATAGAGCCGATCAGCGGTATGGTTCCAATCAAGGAGCTAGTTCCGGAAGCGCGGACATGCACGCACCGGTGCTCTATCCACCGTATCAGGAGCACCAGTTCGATACCTTAAGCGACACGGATTCCTGCCCCGCCACTGCACCGGAAACGCACGGAGAAGCCTGGTTGCGAACGGCTCGTATGCAACTCGATCACGCAATTTTTTCATTCGATGAGTTCGACACACTTGAATCCGGGCTCTCGCCGAAGCGATTCTCTCCGTGGGTACTTCAGGTCGGGACTGTCGTTTATGTACCAAATTCGGGCAGAAACTATACGATTACTACGAAAGACAATGTGCGAGACATCATCGCGCTATGCAAATCCAGAGGTGCCAACGAACTCATTTTCTGGGCGAATCCCGACACAAGCGGATTCCAGAACGGCAAGCAAACCGACTGGGACGCCACCAACGACGCCCTCAGCCAGGTGTACGACTACAACCTGACATCCGTCGTTGTCAACCCGGATGTCAGCAAATCGCCTAGCAGAACGGCGCTCGATGCGATGATGTTTGGCGAGGAGCACGCGCACGATGTTGACGCGCAGACGACGTACTTCGGTGCGAACACCTTCGTGCACGCATCGACGCAAGCTGAGTTTACGATCACAAACGTCGCGACAAACGCGACCGACTACGCCTTCATCACCGAGATCATTGATGGGAACGGCCCTTGGGATGCTGCGACCTTCACAGTCTCCATCTACAACCACTCAACATCGAGCTACGAAACACTCTCTGTGACCCACAGTGAGCCAATGAGCACCAGCACCCGGAGGGCCGTGTTCGACGATACCGATATGGACCACTACTCGGACTGGTACACCCGCGATCACGACAACCAGGGCGATGTGTCTGATGTGATCGATCGAAAGACGATCCACCGGTGGGATTTCAAGCTCAGCACGCCCTCCGACTACATATCCTCAGGCAAGATGAACATTCAGCTCGTAGCAACTCGCATCGCATCGGGCGAGCTCACAGAAGCCGATCCGCTGAGGATTGATCTCCAGCAGCTCTACGAAACTGATGCCGCGAATGACAACTACGCATCTATGACACTTGCGACCGACCTCGATGGCGACGGCACAACAACTGCCGCCGATGCACAGTGCTTCATCGAGCATTTTGTGAGGAACGACCATCGTGGCCTGGACATAAATGGAGACGGAGCAGTCGATCTACATGATATGGAGTGCATCATCAACGAAATGAACTCAAACTGAGCCGCACCCGCTCCGGATCACAATCACCGCCCACGGGGGCGGTTTTTTTACAGCGCCCCAGACTGGCGTGCCTCGGAATACCGCACCAGCGAGGCGTCGATGATCTCGTGGGCCAGGGCCGCGGGCTGGATCTCGTCGACCTCGACGGTCTTGCCCTCAAGCTGCTTGTAATCCTCGAAGAAGCGTTTGAGCATCTTGAAGGTGTGCTTGGGGAAGTCCTGGATGGTCTGGTAGTCCTCGAACTCGTGGTCGTTGATGAGGACCGAGATGATCTTGTGGTCGGGGGCGCCGTCGTCGATCATGGTCATCACCCCGATGGCCCGTGCCTCGCAGATGCACATGGTGGGCACCTTCTCGGTACAGAACACCAGCACATCCAAGGGGTCGTCGTCCTCGGCCAGGGTCTGGGGGATGAAGCCGTAGTTGGCCGGGTAGTAGACTGCACTGGAGAGCACGCGGTCGAGGCGGAGCATGCCCGTGGGCTTGTCCAGTTCGTACTTGTTGCTCGAGCCCTTAGGGATCTCGATAATTGCGCGGAAATGGCTGGGAAGCGGTTGCTCCTTCAGCCCCGGTCTCACATCGTGCCATGGGTGAATTGCCATGACCAAAGGGTACCCCCACTGCCCATGATCTCCACCCATGATCGCTGACTTGACGAACGATTGTTCTTCTTGGGTCCCAAAACCCGGCATCTCCCCCGCTGGCATATGCTTTGCCCATGCTCACCATCGACTATGCCAACTGTCTCACTTCCCGCGTTGGGGCCCACGGGCTCGCCGACGACTCCATCAGCACCAACGCCGAGCGGCTCAGTGAGTTGACCCGCTCGCTGAACCAGTCACGCGGCACAGGCTGGGAACGCTGGCGTGAGCTGTGGAACAACCCCATGCGCCAGACACACCTCGACCTGGTGCAGGCGGTCGCCAACGAGAGCGAGGGGCGATTCGAGAACATGATCGTGCTCGGCATCGGCGGCTCTGCCCTAGGCAACATCGCGATCCAAGCCGCCCTCAACAGCCCGACCTACAACCTACTGCCGCACAGTGATCGCCCCGGCCCCCGGGTGTTCGTGGTGGACAATGTCGACCCCGCGAACCTCAACGCGGTCCTGAGCTTCTGCGACCCCAAGCAGACGCTGTTCAATGTCGTTTCCAAGTCGGGCGAGACGGCCGAGACGGCGTCGCAGTTCATGATCATCCGCAAGATCCTGCAGGACAGCGTGGGCAGCCGATGGGCGGACCATGTGGTCGCGATTACGGATCCCGAGAAGGGCACCATGCGCTCGATCTGCGACAAGGCGGGCATCACCACCCTCCCCGTCCCCGAGGGCGTGGGCGGGCGGTTCAGCGTGCTCAGCCCCGTCGGCCTCTTCTCGGCCGCCATGGCGGGCATCGACATCGAGGCCCTCCTCGACGGCGCCAAGGCCATGGATAAACGCTGCTCCAACGAAGACGCCACCAAGAATCCCGCGGCCGTGCTCGCTCACCTGCTGGTGCAACTGGGCAACGGCTCAGCGGACATGCAGCCCAAGCCCAACCATGTCATGATGCCCTACGCCAACAGTCTCAAGCTCATGGGCGACTGGTACGCCCAGCTCTGGGCCGAGTCGCTGGGCAAGAAGTTCGACAAAGACGGCAACGAGGTCTTCGCCGGCTACACCCCCATCAGCGCCCTGGGCACCACCGATCAGCACTCACAGGTCCAGCTCTACCGCGAGGGCCCCAACGACAAGGTCATCGGCTTCTGCGAGGTCGAAGACTTCGGCGACGATCAGGGCATGACCATCCCCACTGGCATGGGCGTCGAAGCCATCGAGTATCTCGAAGGCAAGCGGATGGTCGACCTGCTCAACGCCGAGAAGCGGGCCACCGAGTACGCGCTGGTTGAGTCCCAGCGTCCCAACTACACCATCAAGTTCCCGAAGATCGACGCCCACCACATCGGCGAGTTCATCGCCCTCTGGGAGATCGCAACGGCCTACGCGGGGCTGATGCTCAACATCGACGCCTACGACCAGCCCGCGGTCGAGACGGGGAAGAAGGCGACCTTCGGGCTGATGGGGCGCGAGGGGTATGGGGATTGGCTGGACAAGGTGAATGGCACCTTGGGTGAGACGCCGCACTTGGTCTGAACGAAGTCCCTGTGGCAACAGCGTTTTTCAAAACCGAAGCGGGGTGCCATGCTTACGCCCTGACGAAGTCAGGGTTGAAGCATGAGTTGGTGCTCCAGTCCTGCTCAAGCTGCGCGTGAGCAGGGCACCCGGCGTCGATCATCAACGAAATGACCCTACTGATACATCTCATAAGTCCCATCGGGCAGCTTGCGAATATGGACGCCGGGCAGTTCCAGATCCGGGCCGCGTTGCAGGAGCACCTCGGGATCATCGGGGAACAAGGGTTCCATACCCATCTGCATCTCCAGGCGTTCGCCCTTGCGTTCGATGATCATGCGAACGGGTTCGTTGCTCGGCCACTCCCAGGTGAGCCAGCGGTAGCCGCTGGGTGAGACGGCTGATTCGCCGTTGACTTCGACGACCCGGTCGTTTGGTCGCAGCCCCGCAAGCATGGCCGGGGACTGGTCGGCGATCCGGGTGACGATCAGCTCGTTCTCGATGCGAAGCACATCCATGACCCCGATGCCGTACATCACGGGGATGCGCACGGGACCATCAACCGGCTCGGGCAGACTGAACCGCATGTGTTTGAACAGCGGGTCGATCTGAACCCGGAAGCACTGCAGGAACTCGTGGCCGATGAGTCGATGGGCGTTGTCGAGTTCCACTTGGGCACCGGTCACGCGATGTGGACCGAGTTGAATCTCGCCGTGGAAGGGGACGACCCGGTTGTTCTTGCTCGTGCCGTTGAGCCCGGAGCTTTTCCCCGTATTCCTGAGCGTTGCCCGCTGAGCGAGGTGCTTGGCGTGCTTCTCGGGCACCGAGAGCACGAACTTCCCGCCCGAATCGACGCCGTAGACCCCGCTGAGGGATGCCCCGCCAGATGCAGGCGTGTGTTCGAGGCGGATCATCACCGTGGCACCTCTCATCCCGACGATCTCGACGACATTTGGGTCGTCCGGTCTGAGCGGCTGATCCGAGATCCGTACTACCCCGTTTGGGTAGTCCAGATCGAGGGTGTACAGATTGATGCCGTAGTACCCAAGCAACCCATCAAGCTGGTATCGCTCGAAGAACCAGTCCAGACTGTCCGTGGTGATGAGCGGTGCGCCGTTCAGGTGCACTGGACCGAGCCGAATCTCGTCAGCCCAATACACAACATGCGGCTCGGTCTTCCCATGAATATCGCGCAACCGAGCCGTCCCCACCTCATTGAGATCGAGCTGTGCCGCGACCTTGGTGCTCAGCAGCGAGCTGTCGGCGCCGGTGTCGAGCAGCATGCGAAAGGGGCCCTGGCCGTTGATCGTGACCTCAACGATCGCCCAGAGGTCCTCGATCGTTCCGATGGTGTAGTCCTGCTGCGGCGGGGTCTGATGTTCGAAGCTCGCATCGATGGTGTGAAACTGAACCCCGCTGCACCCGGAGACGGGAATCAGCAGCGCACACAGCGAAAGCACGGCAAACACGCGCACGGCTCGATTGATCATCATCATCATCATGGCCAGATGGTACTCGATCCGGTCCAGACGACAAAGCTGGCACGCGGTTTGTGTACTCATCACAGTCGGCGGGCTGCTGTTCACGGATGAACAGGGTCTGACCGCTGCGTCAGGAGCTGTGCCATGGACTACGGCTTGCAAATCTCAGCGTCGGGTGCGCTCGCGAGCATGCACGCGCAAGATACGCTCACGAATAACCTTGCGAACATCAACACCACCGGTTTCAAACCATTGTTGACCGGGACGATGTTCCGCGAGGCGGCTCGCATCGAGGACAACCTGCCTCACATGAGCTCAAACGCACTGCTGGAACGGCTGGGCTCGGGCGTGTTTTCTGCGCCTGAGACGATCAACTTTGCGCAGGGGGCGCTCGAATCGTCCGAATCGCAGTTCGATCTGGCCATCCAGGGCGATGGCTTCTTCCTCGTCGGTGATCCGGGCAACCCGGCGCTGACCCGCGACGGGCGCCTCACGATCAGCAGCGACAACCAGCTCGTCATGGCCGCGACGGGCACTCCGGTGCTCTCCTCGAGCCAGAACCCGATCTCGATTGACCCGCAGCAGGGCCCGGTTGAGATCGGTGGCAACGGCGTCATTCGACAGAACGGCGCAGAGATCGCTCAGCTCGGGCTCAGCGATGTGCCCGATCGGAGCATCCTGGCTCCGATCGGGGGCGGGAAGTTTGCGGCACAGGGCGGCTCGGCGCTGAACCTCATCGATGCAACCGGGACGGTGCGTCAGTACCACCTTGAGGCCTCTGCATCCAATGAGATCGACGCGCTGATGAAGATCCAGAGCGCCTCGCGCCATGCCCAGAGCAACATCGGGATGATCGATCTGCAGAACAGACTGATCACCCGCGCCATCAACACCTTCGGCCAGATCGCCTAAGCCAGCAATTTAAAGGGACTTATACACATGGCCATCATCGCGATGCAATCCGCTGCCACTGGACTCCGGGCCCTTGACACCCGACTCGATGTCATCGCCAACAACCTAGCGAATGTCAACACCGAGGGGTTCAAGTCCAGCCGGGTCAACTTCGAAGACCTGCTCTACCTCGAACGCGCCCAGCCGGGGGTTGAGAACGCCATCGGCGACCAACGCCCGACCGGGCTGTATGTTGGCTTGGGCGTCGATGTCAGCGGCACCCAGCAGGACTTCACCATCGGCACCCCGATCTCAACCACCTCCCCCACCGACATCATGATCGAGGGCCGCGGGTTCTTCAAGGTCCAGGTTGAGGATTCGTTGGGCACCGGTGAGGCGTTCACGCGCAACGGCAACTTCGTCCGCAACAGCGACGGCGAGCTTGTGCTGGCCAACTCGGACGGGCGACGACTGATCCCTAACATCACCATCCCCGACGATGCAACGGCGATCCAAGTCCAACCGGACGGGCGTGTGATGTACTTAGCACCCGGCGATACCGAACCCTCTGAGGCGGGACAGCTGGCGATCTCGATCTTCACCAACCCGACCGGGCTCAGCTCGATCGGCGGGAATCTCTGGGTCGAGTCCGCTGCTTCGGGCCCACCCATCGAGGGAGAGCCCGGCACCGAGAACTTCGGCACCCTACGGGGCAACACGCTTGAGGGCTCCAATGTGGACCCTTCCCGCGAGCTCATTGAGCTGATCCGGACCCAGCGCGCCTTTGAAATGAACTCGCAGGCGATCAGGGCGGCCGACGAGACCCTCCAGTCCATCGCCCAGCTCCGCCGGTAACACCAGTTCCTTATAGAAGGCTACCACCCTTGATGCGCACCTTGATCAATCTGATGTTCTCACTCGCACTCCTGAGTTGCATGGCGCATGCCGAAGAAATCGACACCGTCACACAGGTGGACCTGCGCGCGACCGTTCGAGTTGCACACGATCAGCAAACGATCACGCTGGGCGATCTGGCACGGGTCAATGGCCCGCAAGCCGATGTGCTGCAGCAGCTTGCGCTCGCCAACACGCCAGAGATTCGGACAGGCAACTGGTCGATGCTTGAACTGACGGGGATTCGTGAGCAGATCAAGAATGCAACCGGGATCAACTACGGTGCCATCGTGCTTCGAGGCGGCGATGTACGCCTTACGCGTTTGCCCGATCGCAACGCACCCCGGGTCACATCCAAGGCAGCAACCCCGCAAGCCCAAACCCCATCGGGCCCCACGCTGCGGGACCACATCGAGCGCTGGGTCTACGCCCGCTTGCGGACCACCCCGGATACAACCAGGATCAAATACAACGAGCGTGACGCATCGAAGCTGGCCACCCCAACGAGCGGGCGGGTGGTCGAGATCCGAGAGATCGGACGCTCGGACATGATGACGCTTGGTTTCGTCGTCTATGAGAACGAACAGATCGTGCTGGAGAACACGATTCGGTTTGAAGCGCTGGTCCAACGCGAGGTCCTCGTGACGACCGGGTTTATTCGACGAGGCGAAGCCGTCAGTCGTGAGCTGACCCAACTCGAGCTTCGTTGGCTGCCAACGACCGAACCGATTGCGACACCCAAAGACTCGATCGGTCAAATCGTGCGAAGCACCGTCGATCCCGGCGAGATGCTGCTGGCGTCAATGCTCGAACCCCCGGTCTTGGTGGAGCGTGGCCAGATCGTCAGCGCCCGTTCGATCGCGGGCAGCGTGAGCGTGTCGCTCAAAGTCCGCGCCAAGCAGGATGGGCGCCTGGGCGAGATCATCGAACTCGAATCGCGTGATCGCTCTCAGCGTTTCCAGGCCCGCGTTGCCGGTGCCGGGCGCGTGGTGATCGTGCATGAACAAAGCCAACATACCTCGAGCAATGGTTCGGATGGGAGACCGTGAGATGACACGCAACTGCTTTACACTTCTCGCCTTATGCCTCGCGTGCGCGTCCACACACGCGCAGAGCTTGTTCCTTGCTTCAGCCAACGAGTCGAACAGCGAAGCGGGCCAGCCGGCAATCCTGCTCAACGATGTCTCGATGCACTACATCGCGGCCCCCGAAGCGCGGGTGATCAAGAAGCACGACATCATCACGATCATCATCGATGAGAACAGCAGCACGACCAGCTCGCAGAAGCTCGAGACCGCCAAGGACTCCAGCTCGTCGGCTTCGATCGACGCCCTGGTCGATTGGCTCCAGCTCCTCGAGCTCCGCATCGAGCAGGGCGGGATTACCAATACCGATCTGATCGATCTCTCGACGGCGCGTGACTTCAACGGTGAGGGTGATTACGAGCGAAAAGACAAGTTCAGCGCCAGGATCAGCGCCACGGTGATTGATGTCAAGCCCAACGGAACCCTGGTCCTCCAGGCCAAGAAGACCATCGCCCGCGACAACGAGATCTCGGAGCTTGTGCTCTCGGGTCTGGTTCGCGAAGAGGACATCACGCAGCAGAACACGATCCTGTCGAGCCAGATGGCGGACCTGAAGATCATCCTGGAGAACGAGGGCGATGTGAAGGAAGCCGCTGAGAAAGGCCTGATCACCCGTGTACTCGACGCGGTCTTCGCGTTCTGAACCGAATCAACCCCACCCACCACCGGCACGCGTGCGCTCGTTTCGACGCACGCGTGCTTTTTCGTTCGGCCCGTTCCGGTTTGGCACGCCGTTCGCGTACAAGCCCATCGGAAGGAATCCAAACATGAGACGATGGATCGTCAACATATTCTCTGTGGTGCTCGCCCTCGGCGTGCTCTCACCCAACGCCTTGGCGGGCAAGACCCTGCGTGAGATTACCCGCGTCAAGGGACAGGGTGCCTCGGTCGTTCAGGGCTTGGGGCTGGTCGTCGGCCTCGACGGCACAGGCGACTCCAGCGATGAGCTCGTCATGGCTCGCCCGCTGGCCGAGACGCTCAAGAACATGGGCAACCCGGTTTCAGTCGATGACCTCGGAGGCGGAAA
The DNA here is from genome assembly GCA_043100965.1 of Phycisphaerales bacterium JB052. GTDB lineage: Bacteria > Planctomycetota > Phycisphaerae > Phycisphaerales > UBA1924 > UBA1924. The sequence continues at coordinate 548,948 of JBICHR010000011.1, forward strand.
GTCTGTCGCGCTGGTCATGGTGAGCTGCCGCATCCCGCGTGAGGGCGCCAAGACCGACGATGTGTTCGATGTCGAGATCTCGGTCCTGAACTCCGCCAAGAGTCTCGAGGGCGGACGCCTGCTGATCACCCCCCTGATCGGACCCCGACGCGACCCAGTGGTCTACGCGTTCGCTGAAGGGTCACTGACCGTCCCCGATACCGAGTTCCCGACGACCGCCCGTGTTGCGCGGGGGGCGCAGATGGTGCGCGACATCAACACGACACCGAGCATCAACGGCTCGTTCGACCTGATTATCGATCAGAGCTTCTCGGGATGGGGCGCCGCGGCGGCGATCAGCGCCGAGATCAACCAGCAGTACCTGCTGACTGCTTCGAGCATGGAGAACCAGGTCGCTCGCACGGTCGATGCACGCACGATTCGTGTCATCGTACCCGTCACCGAGCGTGACGAGCCCGCGGCGTTCTTCGGCGACATCATGCAGACCGACATCACCAGCGCGTTGCGCAAGCTGCCCGCCCAGGTCCGGTGCGATACCAGCACCGGCATCATCATCATCACGGGCGATGTGCAGGTCTCCCCCACCGTGATTACGCACAAGGACCTGACCATCTCGACCACAGTCGCCCCACCGCCCGGGCGGGAGGCCGAGACGACCAGCGAGTTCGCGGCCGTCTACGCGGTTGACGACGAGGTGGACACATCGCGCCTTCAGGACCTGATCACCGCGTTCGACCAGCTGGACATCCCGCCGATTGAGCAAATCAACATCCTCAAGATGCTTCGCGAGACCGGCATGCTGCACGCCAAACTCATCATCGACGGCCGCGAGTAAGGAGCACGATATGAGCACGATTCGCACACGCAACTACGCGGTCCAGGACCTGTTCACCCCCACCAACTCGTCGGTGATGAAGGCCAAGCAAGCCAGCAGGTCGGGCACCGACCCGCTCAGCTCGGTCACCACGCCGAATCTCACCCGGGCGCAGATGCCCGATACCGAACGATCGATTGAGGAGAAGTTCGCCGAGGCGCGGAAAGCCGCCGAGGAACTGGTCGCGACGAGCTTTATCAAGCCCGTCCTGCAGCAGGTGCGCGACAGCAACAACGCGCCGGCCCCATTCGGCCCGACCCAGGCAGAGAAGCAGTTCGGCTCGCTGCTGGACAATCAGCTCGCCGACGAGATCGTGCAGGCGTCGCAGTTCCCGATCGTCGACCGAATCGTTGAGAACTTCACCCGCCACCTTGGCCAACCACAGACGACGGGCCTGGATATCAACGCCTGAAAATGCCTGGAGCTATGCGATGAACCCCAGCACCACCATGGTGAAGATGAACAAGGCGAGCGACGGGCGTGGCCCGCTGGACGCTGATCGCCTCGACGACTTGCTCGGGCGACTCGAAGACGAGCACGCGGTGCTGCTGGGGCTGGCACACGAGCACAAGGCGGCGCTGACCGAGGCCAATGTCGAATCGCTCAAGCGGATCACGATGCAGACGAGCGAGGTGCTGATGCGGATCGCACGCATCGAGCGTGAACGGCAGGCCCTCATCTCGCGCCAGGGGCAGCCGATCGACACGCTCGATCAGCTGCTCGATCGGTTCGGGGCTGATGATCGAGACCGCATCGCCCAGCGTCGCACGCGCTTGCGTGAACTGATCGAGCGTGTCCGCGATGAGCAGTTGGCGGTCAAGCAGGCATCGGAGCAGCTCGCGAATCACATGAAGGGCCTGATGAAGCAGGTCAGCGCGTCGCTTTCACACGCAGGGACCTATTCACGGGGTGGAACAGTCGACACCGGGCGCTCGCAGGTCGTGAGTGGTCTGGACACGGTGCAGTAAACGAATGGGAAGGAGCACGCGATGAGTCTGACATCAAGCATCAACATCGCCAGTTCGGCGCTCACCGCATCCCAGCTCGGGCTGCAGGTCACATCGATGAACATGGCCAACGCGGCCAACCCCGCATACACACGCCAGATCGCGATGCTCCAGGCGATCCGCGGGCGTGTGAGCGATCCCTATCAGATCGGTCAGGGCGTAGCCGTCACCGAGGTTCGGCGCCAGATCGATGAGGCCCTCCAGAGCCGGCTCTGGGCGGGGACCGCCGCGGAGAACTCCAGCGCCCAGCAGTACGGCGTGCTCGCCCAGCTCGAAACCATCCTCAACGAGGGCACCGAGTTCGATATGTCGACGCAGCTCTCGTCGTTCTTCAACAGCTGGACCGAGGCAACCACGCTGCTCGACTCGGCGGCCACGATCCAGAACCAGGGTGAGGCCGTCGCCTCGTTCATCCGGAACATGCGCAGCGACCTGACAACCCAACGCCAGCAGATCGAGGACCAGATCGACGCCCAGGTGCTCCGCGCCAACGGGATTCTTGACGAGATCGCCGCGATCAACCAGACCATTACCGAGAGCGAGATCGGCGATGCCGAGGCAAGCGGGCTGCGTGACCAGCGCGATGCGCTCGTCACCGAGCTGTCCCAGCTGATGGATGTCAGCGTGCACGAGAACAACGCGGGTGCCTACGACATCTACTCAGGATCGACCCCGATCGTGCAAGGCGGTCGGAACCGCGGCGTCGAGATCAGCCGGGTCACCGATGACAACGGGCAGCTGAGCGTGCGTGTTGAGATCATCGCCGACTCGACCCCGCTGCCCGTTTCGGGCGGGTCGATCGGTGGGTTGCTCGCATCACGCGACGGCGCGATCGACGAGACACTCGAGAAACTCGACACCCTCGCAGCGCAGCTGATCTTCGAGGTCAACAAGCTGCACTCGACGGGTATCAACGAGGACTGGCTTACGAGCACTTCTGCGACGCTGGCGATCCCCACCGCGGACCGATCGCTGGCGCTCAACGATCCGAACAACAGTACCTTCAGCGGCCTGCCCTTCGAGGCGGTCAACGGCGGGTTCACCATCAACATTCGCAACGATGACGGATCGAGCACGACCCTCCGTATCGAGGTCGATCTCGACGGGATCGACAACCTCGGGCAACCCGGCTTTGGAGACGATACCAGCGCCGATGACATCCTGGCAGCGATCAACAACGACCCGAACATCGGTATCACCGCGAGCTTTGATTCATCTGGCCGACTGCAGATCGATGCAGACCCGGGCTATTCGTTCAGCTTCAGCGATGACACCTCTGGGGCATTGGCCGTGCTTGGGGTCAACAGTTTCTTCACGGGCGATGGCGCGTCGGACATCGGGGTTCGCGAGGACCTCGAGGTCATGCTGGGCCGCCTCGACGAAACCGGGCAGTTCGTCGCCAACGGGACCGCCAAGCTCATCGGTGATCTGGGCACAGAAGCCGTCGAGGGGCTCGGCGAGCTCTCGATCCAGAAGTTCTGGGCCCAGCAGGCGACCGACATCGCCAGCAAGACCTCCTCGGCCCGCAACAAGGCCAACGCCGATGCGATCATCCGAGAATCGCTCGATGCCCAGCGTGCGAGCGTCTCGGGCGTGAGCATCGATGAGGAATCCATCAACCTGATGAGCTATCAGCGACAGTACCAGGGCGCCGCCCAGGTCATCACCACGGCACAAGAAATGTTCGACACCCTGCTGGCGCTCGTGTAACGCCCAGGAGGAATGCACCATGACAAGCTTCCCGACAAGCTATTCCAGAGCACCGAGCCTGATCTTCACGCAGTCGTCGATGAACGAACTCGGGAGAACCAGCTATTCGCTGGCCCGGCTCAACGAGCAGATGGCGACGGGGCTCAGCATCCTGCGCCCGAGCGACGACCCGATCCGCAGCGCCACAGTCTCCATCCTCGATGGGCGACTCGAATACACCGACCAGATCCTCAAGAACCTTGAGTTCGCGGGCAACTCATTGGGCACCATCGACAATGCCCTTGGCGATGCGAAGTCGCTCATCGACGAGGCCTACTCGATCGCCAGCGAACAGCTCTCGAGCCCGTCGGACCCCGAATCACGCGAGGGGCAGGCGATCATCATCGACTCGCTCATCAACTCGCTGCTCAACATCGCCAATACCGAATCGCTCGTCGGGTATGTCTTCGGGGGGACCAACCCGACTACCCCGCCGGTCACCTACCAGAACGGCGGCTACCGGTTCAACGGCGAGCGTGGCGGGCTGACCGCGGCGCTCGGGGCGATCTCGGATGTCCCCATCACGCTCGGGGCCGACAATGCGATCGGCGCCCTGAGCAACCGGATCCAGGGCACCGTCGACCTCGATCCCGACCTGACTCTGAGTACCCGACTTGATCACATCAACGGTGCCCGCGATCTGGGTGTCGGCACCGGCACGCTCCTGTTCAGCTACGGGGGCGGCCCCACCGCGCAGATCGATCTGAGCGGCGCCGACACCATCGGCGATGTCGCTGACACCATCGAAGCCGCGCTGATCGAGTACGAGACGGAGAACAGCGTCACCATTCTTGGCCCGGGCGGCGTGAGCATCAGCGGCTCTGGACTGAGCTTCGATATCGCTGGCGGCGGCAACCTGGACTTCAGCGATCAGCAAGGCGCGTATATCGGTGCCGACTTGGGGCTCGTGCAGGATCCAGCGGTCTCGTTCACCACCTTGAGCAATGTTGGGCTCGATCTCGACCCGAAGCTCTCTTGGACCACCCCGATCACCTCGCTTCAGGGGCTTGGCGGGGCGGCCCTTGATGAGATCCAGCTCAATAACAACGGACAATCGTTCACGATCGATCTCTCGACTGCGACCACGCTCGGCGACATCAAGAGCGCCATCGAAGCCGCCAGCGATGGCGTGCGGGTTGAAATCAGTGAGGACGGCACGGCTCTGAACATCATTACTGAGACCGCGGGGACCAGCGACCTGGCCCTGTCGATCTCTGAGGTCGCCGGCGGCAACGACACCGCGACCCTGCTGGGCATCCGCTCGTATGCCGCCGATACCCCCCTGAGCGTGTTCAACGATGGGCGTGGAATCGAGATCGCAGAGGGAAACGCGACCGCTGCTGAGAATGAAGACTTCACGATCACACTGGGCGATGGGTTCGAGATCACGATCGACCTCAGCGCCAGCGACATTGCGACCGTGGGCACGCTGATCAGCGCGATCAACACCCAGGCGGACGCACAACTGACCGCCGCTGGACGCCCGACGACGGACTTCGAGGCCCAGCTCTCTGCAACGAGCAACGGGATTGAGTTCACGCAGTCGGCCGCGGTTGGCGCGTCGGGCCCGATCGCGATCTCACCGGAGCAGTCCCCGGCCGCGGAGCAGCTCGGATTGCTCGACGGGGAACTGAGCGGTGGCGGGAACACCTTGACCTCAAGCGACCGGGCAGGCGTGCGGGTGAACAACCTGTTCACCCATCTCCTGGACCTTTCCAAGGCCCTCAAGGAGGATGACACGCTTGGCATCCAGATTGCGTCAGGACAGATGAAGGAATCACTCGAGGAGCTGATTCAGTCTCAGGCACTCGTCGGGGGCTACGCGAGAAGGGTTGACGAAGAGGTGCTTCGTCAGGAGAACAGGTCCGTGATTGACCAGGCAATGCGATCACAGCTGCGAGACCTCGATTACGCGCAAGCGTCGACGCGGTTTGCGCAACTTCAGCTGCAGATGCAGGCCACGATGAGCGTGATCGCGCAATCTCAGTCGCGAACGCTGCTGGATTTCCTGGGCTGATCGCTCGGGGCTTGAGCGGATCGGGTGACAGCCCGCTGCCGCTGATTGGATCGAGACCCCCGCCCGTTCGGCCAAGCGGGGAGTCAAGACAGGATGTCGCCCGGCGTGGGACGCCGGCGTCGATCTGAACTGGACCGGCCGAAATGATCGGAGCGCACACATGGAAGTGCGGACCACACGATTTGGAGTGATCGACATCGCGGAGGACCGCGTGATCACTTTCCCCGAAGGGTTGTTGGGTTTCTCGGACAGGAAGCATTTCTGTCTGCTGCAGCCTGGTGACGACGCATGCTTCTTCTGGCTTCAGTGCACCGAAGACCCGGACCTGGCCTTTGTGGTCACGGACCCGACCTTCTTCGAGCAGGACTACTCGGTGCCCATCCGCCCCGAGCAGATGCAGGAACTGCGTCTGGATAAGCTCGACGATGCGCAGGTCTTTGTCATTGTCAACAAGATCGGAGATCAGCTCACGGGCAACTTCCAAGGCCCGCTGCTGATCAACACGCTGACCAAAGTCGGGCAGCAGATCGTGATGGCCGAGAAACGCTGGACGACCCGCCACCCGCTTATGCGTGTGGGCTCGGGCGCGACCCAGACCGCCTCGGCGTAATCAGGGCTGCTGAACATGACAGGGCAGACCACGCGACTCGTTCGTGTGTACGCGCCGATACGGCGCAGCGTGATCAATATGCCCACACGATGTCGGCGGGGTTGAGCGAACCCGCTGGACGACGAACCGAACCAGACCGCGATTCGTGGGCACACACGAGATGCGGCAGAGAGCAAGGAGTGAACGCATGCTTGTGCTCTCAAGGCAGCGTGATGAAACCATCATGATCGGGGATGAGATCGAGATCTCAATCGTCGACATCCGGGGCGACAAAGTCCGCCTCGGGATCAACGCCCCGACGAGGATCGCCGTACACCGCAAAGAGGTGTACGACGCGATCAAGCGAGAGAACGCCCAGGCGGCCAGACTGGGTGCAAATGACATCGACTCGCTGGCGCAGACCATCAAGCCCGGACCGGCGCGACGCGTCGTGCGTGAACAGGGCCCCAGTGGTACCGCATCAATGCTCGGCGCAACACGGGTCAGCCCCGGCGTCGGTGTAAGCAGCGAAATGGACCACGACAAGGACACCGCATAATCCATCCCCCGTGAGGGGACTGAACAACGCAATCACGGAGGATTGCCATGACACGCATCAATACAAATGTACCGAGCGTCATCGCACAGCAACGGCTGAACCAATCGGGCGCGGACCTGCAGGTCCGCCTTGAGCGGCTCTCAACCGGCCTGCGTATCAACCGAGGCAAGGACGACCCCGCCGGCCTGATCATCTCAGAACGCCTGGGCACCGACATCTCAAACATCGAGCAAGCCATCAAGAACGGGGAGCGGGCCAGCGCGGTCATCGCGACCACCGAGGGTGCGCTCACCGAGATCACCGACCTGCTCAACTCGATCAAAGCGCTCGCCGTCGAGGCGGCCAACACCGGTGCCCTCTCAGATGAGGAGCGGGCCGCAAACCAGTTGCAGATCGACTCAGCGATTCAGTCCATCACCCGGATCAGCAATACCGCGACCTTCGGCGGGCTCAAGCTCCTCGACGGCTCCCTGGACTACATCACCTCGGGCATCAGCAATACCGAGATCTCGCAGGCCAGAATCACCGCCGCCAGCTTTGTTGGGGCCACCAGCATCAATGTCGATGTTGATGTCATCGCCTCTGCCCAGAAGGGTGCACTCTACCTGAGCGGCGACAACAGCGGCACGGGCGACGGGACGGTTCTTTCACAGACCACGATCCAGATCCGCGGGTCCGAGGGCGTTCGCGAACTCGTGCTGACCTCGGGCATGGCGTACGCCGATGTCGTTTCCGCCGTCAACCAGCTCAGCGAACTCACCGGCGTAGAAGCCGCGCTGATCAACGACGACGCGAACTCGGGCATCGTGTTCCGCTCCACCGAATACGGGAGCGACTCGTTTGTCAGTGTCGAACGCATCGATACCCCCGCGACGGGCAACAACTGGACCCTCTATAAGCTCGACAGCAACGCCGATATCCCCGTAAACGGGGTTCCCTGGGGCGACTCGAACCTCCTGTCAGATGTCACGCGGGATGAGGGCGCCGATGTTTCTGCCCTGATCAACGGGATCCTGGCGACCGGCGATGGGCTCAATGTCTCGATCAACTCGCCCTCGTTGGGCATGGAGTTGCTGCTCAATGAAACCTTCGCCACCGATCCGTCGTTGACCGCAGCATCCTTTGATATCACCGGCGGCGGTTCGCTCTTCCAGCTTGGTCCGGATATCACCGCGTTGCAGCAGACCAATATCGGTGTGCAATCAACCTCTGCTGAGAGTCTGGGTGGCACACTGGTGGACGGTGACCTGCAATACCTCTCGTCGCTGACGAAGGGTCAGGTCAACTCACTTGATAACGCCGCCTCCCGCAATGACTTCTCGAGCCTCGAGGAGATCGTGAACGCGGCGATCGATGAGGTTTCCATCCTGCGTGGGCGTCTTGGTGCCTTCGAACGGAACGTGCTCGACACCAACGGGCGATCGCTCCAAGCGGCATACGAGAACCTCACGGCGAGCCGGTCGATCATCCGTGACGCGGACTTTGCCAAGGAAACGAGCGAGTTGACCAGAGCGCAGATCTTGCAGAGTGCGGGCACGAGCGTGCTGTCGCTGGCAAATCAGCAATCTCAGCAGGTGCTCCAACTCCTCGGTTAAGCCAAACGAGCAGCAGGCAATCTTTGAGTCAAACCCCCCACTCCGGTGGGGGTTTTTCATGCGCGCATGCCCATTCGCTGCGCCGAAAACTGGGGAAGTCCGGATAACGAGACGCAAAAAATCACCACAAAAACGGGCGCATGACTTCATTGGTCCCCCGGACTCGACGATCACACCTCCGTTCATCGGCGTTCCGGTGGGCCAAGCCTCGTGCGATGGAGCAGCGAGGTCCGCACTCGGGAATGAACGCCCGCTGCAAACGATTGGGGATCAAGCTCGTTCCCCGGTGAGAACACGGAGGTTGTCAGCAAATGAGTCGCATCAACACCAATGTATCGTCATTGACCGCACAGCGTGTGCTGGGTCAGAACAACAACTCGCTCGGCACATCGCTCTCGCGTCTGTCGACAGGTCTTCGCATCAACCGAGGCAAGGACGACCCCGCGGGTCTGATTGCCAGTGAGAACCTGCGTGCAGAAAAGGCTGGTATCAACGCCGCCCTCAAGAACTCCGAGCGTGCAGACCAGGTCGTGAACATCGCCGAAGGCGGTCTCCAGGAGGTCTCGAACCTTCTGACCGAACTTCAGGGCCTGCTCACCACCTCGGCCAACTCTGCCGGCCTTGCCGATTCAGAGAAGGAAGCAAACCAACTGCAGATCGATTCGATCCTGCAGACCATCGACCGCGTCGCTGGCGCCACATCGTTCCAGGGCACCAAGCTCCTGAACGGCAACTACGACTACCAGGTCACCTCAGTGAACGCCGGCGTCAGCGACATCAATGTCCGTGGTGCCAAGTTCGACGGTGCAAGCCAGGCCGTCGAAGCCATCATCACCCAGTCGGCCCAGCAGGGTGCGGTGCTCCTCTCATTCGGCGGCACCTCGCTCGACCTCAACGGGACCAACGGCAGCTTCACCGTCGAAATCGCTGGTTCGCTCGGTAATCGCGAGCTGCAGTTCGCATCGGGTAACACCGTTACTCAGATCACCGCCGCGATCAACGGCATCTCTGATGTAACCGGCATCGAAGCACGAGGCAGCGCCAATGTGGTTGTCCTTGAGAGCACCGACTTCGGTTCCAACGAGTATGTCTCGGTCGAAGTCATCGACGACGGCGGCCAGGCAGCTGGCGGTGGTGGCAACATCTCGACCTACGCTGGCGACTTCGGTGATGCGACAAGCCTCACCACCGAGGGTCTCTTCGACTCGACCGCCGCAACAAACGGCATTCGTGACGATGGCCAGGACATCGGCGGCACCATCAACGGCCTGCTGGCCGTGGGTACCGGCAAGACCCTTTCAGTCACCTCCGACTTCCTTGACCTCGAGTTCACCGCAAGCGATACCGCTTCGCAAACACTCGGTGGCATCTCGGCGTTCAGCATCACCGGCGGCGGTGCAGACTTCCAGCTCGCTTCGAACATCGACATCGGTGGCAAGACCTCGATCGGTATCAAGGACATCTCGGCCCGGAAGCTCGGCACGAGCGATCTCGGCTATCTCGACGACCTCGCCGCTGGTAAGGCATTCAATGTGGTCGACGGCGAGAACCTTGACACCGCTCAGAAAATCGTCGCTGCCGCCATCGAGCAAGTCTCATCGACCCGTGGTCGTCTGGGTGCATTCCAGAAGAACACCGTTGGTGCAACCATCCGCTCGCTGGGTATCGCACTCGAGAACACCACTGCGGCAGAGTCGGTCATCCGTGACGCAGACTTCGCTGAGGAAACCGCGTCGCTGACCCGGAACCAGATCCTGGTCCAGGCCTCGACCAATGTCCTCTCGCTTGCGAACTCGCAGCCCCAGCAGGTTCTTTCCCTCCTCGGGTAAGCCGACCTGACTGACTTCAAGAGCTGACACTCCACGCCCCGGGTCTCTTCGACCCGGGGCGTTTGTATATGCGCACCGCGAAACTCGACGATACTCAGAGTGTGTCCAACGCCTCTGACCAACGCGTCGAAATGCTCAGCGAGCCCATGCGCCTTGCCCGGCGTGGGTTTATCAACTTCCTGCGTATCGAGTGCGGGCTGCTCCCGGCGTCGATCGAGGCGTATGCCCGTGATCTTGAGCAGCTCATGCTGGATCTGCAGGATCGGGGCATCGACGATCCCACGCACACGCCGCCCGAAGCACTGATCGGCCATGTCCGCCTCATGTCCAGCGAGCGCGGGTACAACGGGAGCACCATCTCACGCCACCTGGCAACAATCAAGGTGTTCTACCGCTGGCTGCTGGCGACAGGCAAGATCGATGCCAATCCAGCCGACCACCTCGACCAGCCCATGAAATGGAAGCGGCTCCCGGGCGTGCTCACCCCATCGCAGGTCCGCAAGCTGCTCGAAGCCCCCAAGCCAAGCGATAATGCCGCGAAGAACGCCCCACCGCTCTGGATGCGGGATCGGGCGATTCTGGAGCTGATGTATGCCTCGGGCCTGCGAGCCAGTGAGGTGGGCCAGATTGGGCTGATTGACATTATGGAGAAGATCGGCGTCGTGCGGGTGCTGGGCAAGGGTGACAAGCAACGCTTGGTGCCCATGGGGAAACCGGCGCAAAGGGCGATGCAGCAGTACCTTGAGGAATGCCGCCCGATGCTGATCACCGCCGAGCGTGCCGCGGAGCGACGCGATCAGGGCAAGCTGTTCCTCTCGCGTACAGGGCGTCCCATCGAGCGGGTTCGGGTTTGGCAGATCGTCAAGCATTGGGCCAAGGTTGCGGGGCTACCAAAGACCTACCCGCACATGCTTCGGCACAGCTTTGCGACCCATTTGCTCGCCGGTGGGGCTGATCTCCGAATTGTGCAGGAACTGCTGGGCCACAGCGACATCACGACGACCCAGATTTACACGCATGTGGATCGCTCGTCGCTGCACAAGACGGTCAGGACGCTGCACCCGCGAGGGTGAACCCAGCAAGGCCCGTTCAGAATGGGCTGCACCAGCGTCAGAACGCAAACCACCTCTTTAATGTGCCAAATTACATTCAAACCCCTTGTTCTAGGGAATTGGACCCACTAATCTAGTGTGGCGTGAGTTCCTTTGGGTTACAGGCCAATGCCTGTGTAATCAGCCCGTGGAGAGAGGGTTACTTTCGTCATCTATCGATATGGCGGGCACACACCGCCACAACACACTGGAGCATTGAGATGAAGAACACGATTTTGGTCGGCGCGATCGCCGCCGCCGCAACACTGGCAAGCGCAGGCAATGTCAAGCCTGACGTCATCTTCGGAAGCGGCAATGCCAACGGCGGCTTCACCGTCACGGAGAGCAACAACATCGAGATTGGTTTGCGTGGCAAGCTGCGCTACAACTCGTCGGGCTCACCCGAGAACACCTTTAATTACGATGGTGTGGATACCTATACCTTTAACCCAAACGACTCGGCCAACCCGGCAAACCGGTCCTTGTTCAACTTTGAGTTCTCGGTGAACACCGATGTCAACGACCCGACCAACTCGGGCAACAACATCAACGACTTCACCTACATGCTGACCGTTTCCCGCCTCAACGACAGCGGCATAGGTACCACCGAGCTTTTTGCGTTCGACCCCTTCAACAGCGTCAATCCCGGCAACGGCGAGGTCCTCTGGGATCACGCGATGGGTGATAACGGTACGGGCAATGGCAATGGTGTTGAAGCCACCGACGCGACAAACTACGCCTCGCTGCTCGCGAGCAGCAATGTGATTCAGCAGTCGTGGAATCTGGGCTTCTTCTTTGGAGACCCAGACCGTAAGGGCACTTATTTTGTCAGCCTTGAGGCATTCGATGGCATGACCACCGTTGCCAGCAACGACATCACCATCAATGTCGTCCCTGTCCCCACCGCTGCGTTCGCTGGTCTGGGGCTGCTCGGTGTGCTCGGTGGCGCTCGCGTCATCCGTCGCCGCTGATCGCGCAACGCACATCAATCCCTTATCGAAGCCGCTGCCCTCGGGCGGCGGTTTTTCTTGCGCCGACTCATTTGCGTTTGTGGGGGATATCCCGATATGGTGTATTCAGTAGAACCATACTGGCCGGAGGTGCCCCATCAATCCTGAATCAACGACCGAAACGCTCGACCTGGCGATGAAGATACTCGCTATCGCCATCTATGCAGGAATCCTGCTGCTGATCGGGTATCTCGCGTCCAAGAAGATGCACAACATTCGCGACTACTTCGCCTCGGGCAAGAACCTGGGCTTCTTCAATGTCGCCTTCTCTGCCCGGGCCACGGGCGAGAGCGCCTGGCTGCTCATCGGGCTTACGGGTATGGGATATGCCATGGGCGTCAAGGCCTTCTGGGTGGTGCTTGGAGAAATGATCGGTGTCGGCGGCGCGTGGTTGCTCATGTCGCGCCGCTTCAAGCGCCTCACCGATCGCTACGACTCCATCACCGTCCCCGACTACCTCGAATCACGCTTCCGCGACTCCGGCCACTGGCTCCGCCTCATCGCCGCCGGGTCGCTGCTGATCTTCGTGCCCATCTACGCCGGCGCGCAGGTCTTCGCCACCGGCGACGCGTTCAACAGCTTCCTTGGTTGGGACCATCTCGTGGGCGCGGCCGTCGGCTTCGCCGTCGTGATGCTCTACATCACCCAGGGCGGATTCACGGCCGTGGTCTGGTCCGATGTGTTCCAGGGCTCACTCATGTTCCTGGGGCTCGTCACACTCCCGGTCGTCATCCTCATGGAAGCCGGTGGGATGACCAACATCACCGAATCACTGCGGTCGATCGACCCGCATCTCTTGACGCTGCACGGCCCGGGTGAGGCTGACCCGGTCACGGGCATCGTCGAACCATCAAGCGGCGGCTGGACGACCGCCGCCATAGTCTCGATCGTCGGCTTGGCGGCCATCGGTATCGGGTTCTGGGGTTCGCCCCAGGTCTTCGTCCGCTACATCTCGATGAAGAACGAGAAGCAGATCATGCCCGGCATGCTCACCGCCGTGACATGGACACTCCTTGCCGATTCGGGTGCCGTGCTCGTAGGCGTATTCGGGCGTGCCGTCTTCACCGGCGAGCAACTCGGCGGCGATCACGAGATGGTCCTGCCCTTTGCCGCGATGGAGTTGCTCCCCGCGTTCTTCTCGGGCATCTTCATCGCCATGGTGCTCAGCGCCATCATGTCCACCATCGATTCACTGCTCGTCGTAGCATCATCAGCGGGCGTGCGTGACTACTGGCAGAAAACCCGCCACCCCGACATGAGCGACGAGAAACTCGTCTCGCTCTCACGCAAGGTGACCATCGCCCTGTCGCTCGTCGCCTTCGCCATCGGGATGGGCCTGCTGCTGCGGGATCGGGAGAAGCCGCTGTTCTGGATCATCATCTTCGGCTGGTCGGGCATCGCCGCGACCTTCTGCCCGACGATGATCCTGTCGCTCTTCTGGAACAAGCTGACCTCGTTGGGTGCCAAGTGCTCCATGATCGCAGGGTTCATGGGTGTGCCGCTGTTTAGCTTTGTCATCCCTCCGCTGCTCAAGAGTCTCGACCCGCCGGCGCCAACTCCCGAGGAACTCGCGGCGGGCGCCGAAATTACCTCAACCTACTTCACGGACATGGCGGGGTATCTCAGTGACCTGGATGTGCTGCTCCCGAGCTTCTTGATCGGGTTCGCTGTCGCGGTGGTCATATCCCTGTTCGACAAGAAGGGCCAGGCGCAGCTCGAAGGCGTTGATGAAGACCTCAAGTTTGCAAAGACGGGGCGTGAGTGAACCTCTTTGAACTCATCTCCTTCGGGTTGGTGATTTGGCTCACAGCTTGGATCGCAAATCTCATTGCACAGTCACTCGAGGTCCCACTCTTTGTGAGTGCTGGAATCACCGCCTTCGGCGTGATTCTCGTGATTACGTTTGTTTCTGTATGTCAAAAACGCCTGAAAACCAACCGTGGCGATGACAACACTCAGGACTGAGCAGCTGCCATCCGCTTCTCCACACCCCGCACAAACACCCCCACCGCCGCCGGCGAGTAAGGGAAGAACAGCGACGGCTCGAGCAGCTCAAGTTCCGAGAGCATCAGCGAGCCATCATCCGCAGGGAAGACATCCACGCGGGCATACAGATAATCCTTATTCGCGGCCGTGAGCACACGCCGGGCAAACGCGTGCATCTCGTCGCTGATCGATTCACGCAGATAGACCTCCTCGTCCTGATCGTCGAATCGTGGGCGCTTCTCGATGGCGTGCGTCAGGGTGCCGTCGATCACGATCAGCGCTGTCTCACCCACCGTGTCCACACTGGGGATGTACCGCTGGATCATCATGCCCCGCTGGGCGACCATTTCGTCGAAGAACGCCTGGGCCGCACCGGCCTCGCCTTTGCACAGATCGAACGACCGGGTCCCGAACGAACCGGCTGAAACCGTCGGCTTGATCACGATCCGGGGCCAGCCACGCTCCTCGCACACCGACAGCACCGACCCCGACTGCCCACGATCGAAGAAAGCCGTCGGCGTGATGGGCACGCCCGCGCCCTCAAGCTCGCACAGGTAGCACTTGTGCAGGTTCCACTCGAGCGTCGAACGCGGGTTGATGAGCGTGGTCTGCTCGTTGACCCGCCCGATCCAATCGCGGAACGCGTCCAGATGCTGGGCGTAGTTCCAGGTCGCCCGGACCAGGGCCGCATCAAAGCCGGCCCAATCGACCGTGCAGTCATCCCACGCAACCACCTCGGCATCGTGCCCCGCCGCGATCAAACCCTCGACCAGCGGGCGCTCGTCGATATCGGGCTCGGGCAGGTTCTTGCAACTGACATACGCGATCTTCATCGTGGGCCTCCATTTTCCCACCACCCTAGCCAAGCCGATCGTCCGCGTCCTGCCCGCCGCTGGGTTTGAGAAACGCGATTCCTCGCGCTATACTTTCAGTGATTCTTGAAAGTACGCCCAGCGACCGAGGCCCGTATGAGCACGATCTACCAGCCGTTGCCCGAGTTCCCCACGCACAGCGCCCAAGATCCCGGGTTGCTGCGAGCCGTGTCCGAGGGCCAGGCCCGCCTGACCCCCGAACAGGGGCTTGAGCTGCTGACCCAGGCACCGCTGCACACGCTCGGTCGCTACGCCGATGCCCGCTGCCGCTCGATCCACGGCGACCGCGTCCGCACCTTCATCATCGACCGGAACATCAACTACACCAACATCTGCACCGCCAAGTGCATCTTCTGCGCATTCAAGCGCAAGGGCGACGAGCACGACGCGTACACGCTTGAGCACGAGGAGCTCTACCAGAAAGTGCAGGAGCTCAGCGACATCGGCGGCACCCAGATCCTGATGCAGGGCGGCATGAACCCCAACCTGCCGCTGGACTGGTACTTGGAGCTGCTCAACGGCATCCGAGAGCGCTTCCCGAATGTGAAGATTCATGCGTTCTCGCCTCCGGAACTGATCGAGTTCGTCCACTTCTTCAACCCCCCCGGCAAGACGCTGGTCGAGAAGGTCCAGTGGGTGCTCATCCGCCTCAAGGAAGCCGGCATGGGCTCGCTCCCGGGCGGTGGCGGCGAGATCTTTGCCCCCGCGGTCCGAACCAAGATCGGGCTGGGCAAGTGCGACATGGACGCGTGGCTGCAGGTGATGTACGCCGCCCACTCGCTGGGCATGTTCACCAGCGCCTCCATGATGTACGGCCACATCGAGGGCTACGCCGACCGCATCCACCACATGCGCTCCGTGCGGTACTGGCAGGACAAGGCCATCCGCGACTTCGGGACCGGACAGGTGCCCACGCAGGCCGCCAGCGACCCGACGGTTAAGAACCCCGAGACCGGCGGGCACTACCTCGGCTTCATCTCCTGGCCCTTCCAGCCCGACAATACGGCGCTCGGGCGTCTGCCCCACTGGCCGACCGCAGACGACATCGACCCCGAGACGGGCGAGACCCTGCCCTTCCCTGGCGATGTGGTCGCCAAGCTCGACGGCAGCGGCACCAAGGACCTGGACAGCCGCTTCGGGCGGCGCCTGCGCCTCGCGGGCTCGACCGAGTACCTGCGCACGCAGGCGGTCAGCCGTTTGATGATGGACAACATCTACTCGATCGGTTCGTCGTGGGTCACGATGGGCCCGCACATCGGCCAGGTCGCCCTGCGCTTCGGCGCCAACGACATGGGCTCTGTGATGATGGAGGAGAATGTCGTCTCATCGGCGGGCACGACCTACTGCCTCGACGAGGCGGTGCTGTGCCGACTGATCCGCAAGGCCGGGTTCATCCCCGCCCAGCGTGACACGGTGTACGATGTCATCAAAACCCACACCGGGCCTCAATCGCCGGATCTTCGTGTCACGGACTGGTCGCAGCACCGCACCAAGCGTTTGCACATCGAGAATGACGAAGCTTCAACTCAAACGGTTCAAATAACAATTGATACCGCGTCCAATGTATGATACGCTATCCTAGAGATAGCCCGAACTCATCTACGACCGATTTTGTCAAATAGGTGAGGTGCTATCGTCTGCTCGAGGGGCCAATACAAATCATGCTTAAGCCAGTAGCCTTGAAGCCAGGTTATCGCCCCGATATCGACGGGCTCCGTGCGGTGGCGGTACTTGCCGTCTTATTCTTCCATGCAGAACTGGGCTTCCCAGGTGGGTTTGTTGGCGTCGACATCTTCTTCGTCATTTCCGGCTACCTCATCACCCGTCTCATTGTCTCGGCTCTAGAGCGAGGTACTTTTACCTATACAGATTTTTGGACAAGGCGCCTCAAACGCATCTGGCCTGCAGCTTCAGCGATGGTAATCACATCACTTATTGCAGGCTTCTTTCTTCTGGGGCCGGGTAATTACCATGAGCTGGCAACTGATGCCATACCCCAAGCATTAATGCTCGCAAATGTACAGTTTGCAAGAGGAGTCGATTATTTCCATTCCTCGATGGACAGACGCATCCTGCTCCATACATGGTCCCTCGCTGTGGAGGAACAGTTCTATCTCTTCTACCCGTTTCTTATCGTCTGCCTTTGGAGGCACAGGCGGCGCCTGATGATGCCATGTCTAATTTTTATCGCATTACTCTCGCTGCTCACCAGCGTTCTTACCATAGATGCGTACCCCGAAGCAACTTTTTTTCTGCTGCATGCAAGAGCGTGGGAACTTCTGCTCGGGGGCATACTCAGCCAACTGCGCGTACAAGCACCTGCGAGCCGTGTATACACCGGCTCGCTCATCATGCTCGCCGTTCCTCTAACGCTTGCGCCTATGTGTTTTTACGATCGTTCAACACAATTCCCTGGAATCGCTGCCATCCCACCATGCTTGGGCACGGCCATGCTCATACATCTCGGAACAAACCCACGGAACTTTGTCACCAGATTTCTTGCTTGGGAGCCTTTGCGAAGAATCGGTCTGATATCCTACTCGCTGTATCTCGTACATTGGCCAATTCTTGCATTTATGCGAAACTTCGAGTTCCCATCAGAGCCAACTCTCTCGTCAAGATTTTTTGCATTTGCGATCAGCTTTCCGATTGCCTACATATCGTGGAGATTCATCGAGCAGCCATTTCGAAAATCGACGCCAAAATCTCACCCATTTCTTAATGCAGTGATCCGATCCGCGGTTGTCTCTGGAATCATCATTTTCGCCAGCCTCGGTATCCGTATGACTGATGGCGCGGACTCGCGATTCAATGGTCAGATTCTGGCACACATTAAACCTGAACAAATTCCTCATCACTGGCAAACCCGTACCACATCGTCATCAGACATTAATAGCCTTACAAAGCCAATTGGCAGAATCAATGAACCGACCAATCCGATACAGCCGAGTTTCTTATTTTGGGGTGACAGCCACGCCATGGCTCTCTGCGAATTCATCGATGAGCAATCCAAATCATTGGGCATCTCAGGGCTCGCACGTATACGCAACGGCACCACTCCGATCCCAGGACTATGGTCTTATACATCAGGCAAGGATGCATCACAAGCCAACTTGCGCATACTTGAATGGCTTGTCGATTCGCAGATTAAGCATGTGATCCTATGTTCCAGATGGTCTATACAAGTCGACGGCTGACCTTCAGGTAGCGAGAACGAATCATGGCGCACGCTCGTCTCCCCCCTTGATGAGCCATTAACACGTAGCACCAACGAAGCTCGACTTGCATTTGAATCGGCGATAGCTCAACAAATCGCTCATCTCGAAAACGCCGGCATCACCGTCTGGATTCTCACCGAGGTACCATATCAAAGCGGATCCCCTCAACAACGCGCTATCAAAGCATGGCTTTCTCGATCCCCACTTACACACCATGGTGTCACAAAAAAAACCACGACATCCATATCTACAATGCCCTTACTGCTATTGAATCCGCCGCATCTCCAGATACGCACATCATTTCGCTGGCCCAAGGATTCTTCGACGATACCGGATCATCATTGATTGCGGACAAAGACGGCAAATCGTATTATGCTGACGATGACCACGTGAACACCTTGGGAACTCAGACCCTAATCTCCCCAACGCTACTGCCAGTACTTGAGTCAATTGCGAATGACTCCCAATCAACGAACTAATACACGCACGCATTTTGCGTGACAATGCATATTTGACCCAATGCCCCTACGCCTGCTCCAGATCATTCTCCCCGAAGCCGACTGCGCCGAGCTTGATGCCATCATCGAAGAAGCTGCCCCGTCCAGCGTGTATCACACGCCGCTGGGTGACGATCTTCGCATGACATCCATGCTCATGCACGCCCATGTGATCGAAGCGCTGTCGGACAAGCTCGAAGATACCTTCTCGTCGTGCGACCATTTTCGGATCTTCCTGCTCCCGGTTGAGGCCACGCTTCCCCGACTGGAAGAGCCAGAGAAGGAGACCAACCCGACCAAGGAAGAACCCAAGCAATGGGCACCACGCTTCGGACGCATCTCGCGTGACGAACTCGACGAGGACATCCGCGACTCTGCACGCACCGATCCGATTTACCTAATCATGGTGACGCTCGCGACGATCGTTGCGTGTGTTGGGCTGCTCAAAGATTCGCCCGCGATCATCATCGGTGCCATGGTCATCGCCCCGTTGCTCGGGCCCAACACCGCCCTGGCCCTGGGCACAACGCTGGGTGACTTCAAGCTGATCCGTGACGCGATCCGCTCGAACCTCATCGGCCTGTCGCTGGCTCTGGTCATCGCGGTCTGCTTTGGGCTCTTCTTCGACAGCAGCCAAGAACTGAATACCGAGTTCGCGTCGCGCACCGTCGTTGATCTGGGCGATGTCTTGCTCGCGCTGGCATCGGGGGCCGCCGGGGCGATCGCGTTTACATCCGGTGCCCCCGCCACGATCGTCGGCGTCATGGTGGCCGTCGCCCTGCTGCCCCCCACCGCGGCTGCGGGGATTCTCGCGGGCGCGGGAAGCTGGACCGAGGCCGCGGGCGCAACCACGCTGGCCATGACAAACATCGTGTGCATCAATCTCAGCGCCACCGGTATATTCCTGATCCAAGGCGTGCGACCGAACTCATGGTGGGAGAAGGATCGTGCCCGCAGCGCCAGCATCCGGGCTCTGATCGCCTGGTCGGTCGCATTGACCGCACTGGCGGCCTTGATCGTCTTCGCCTGGGCGGACTGACTGCAAAGCGTCTGCGAGAAAACCCAATATACTCTGTATGAAATCACCACGAGACCCCAACGCAACGCTGGTTCGCACCGAACTCCTCCCGGGCCTGATCGCGTACACATGCCCAAGCTCCGGCGGCGTCTGGATCGACACCATCGCCTACTGGGACTGGATCAAATCTCAACCTGGTTTCCCGGAGCCCACGGTCTCATTCGAATCGCCCATGCCCGCGGAGATCGATGACGACAGTGATCAGCCGTTGATCTCGCCACGTTCGGGACGGTTGATGCGCAAGTGCAGAGCGGGCTCGGGGCTCGGCTTCCGTATCGACTTCGATTCCAGCAGTGGCTTCTGGCTCGATCGCAACGAGTACGAGGCCCTTCGCACGCACAGTCTGCACGATGAACTGCACCTGATCTGCTCACCGAGCTACCAGCGAGAACTCGTGCGCATGCAGACGACCAAAGCTGAGCAGAACCGATTCGAGCAACGACTCGGGCTTGAAGCGTGCGAGCGAATCAGCGCCTTCGCTGATTGGATCAGCAAGTCCCCGAATCACGCCGCCGCGATGACCTACCTGATGAATCGCATCGAACACGCGCAGCGCGATGAGGACTGACAAATCGATCAGTCCTCGTCCCGGAAGATGATCTTCATCGCGATCTCGATCGTTGAATCGGGATCATCGGGGTCCAGCGCGTCAATCTGTTTGCCCGATGCACGCCATTGGTAAATCGCGCTAATCAACGGCTCGTCGACGCCCTTGCTCCCCGTGTCGTAGACCCGACGCTTCTCCTCATCACGCAGGAAATCGGCCTTGACCACTTTGCCCTGCGCATTGAATCGGATCATCACGATCGGGTTGCGAGGCAACTGCGTAAACCGGACCGTCGCGGAGAACTTGGGTTCGACGGTCTTGATCTCAAGCCCCTCGCCCGCCAGCGGGCGGTTGAGCGTCCTGGCACGCACTTCCTTGGCACGTTTGATGATGCTCGCCACCGATTCACGATCATCGACCTCACCCGGCTTACCCTGCGGCTTGGCGCTCGTCGTCGGTAGCGTGGGCTGCAGCGATGGCGAGGTCACCAGCTCGGGCTGCGCCTCAGTCGGCTCTGCTTGTGACTCCGATTCTGACTCGGTTTCAGGCTCGGGCTCTGGTTCGACGACCGGTTCAGGCTGCCGCTCGGGCTGGGATTCTGGGATCACCACCGGGGCGGTCCGCTCACTCGCATCAATTACCGCTTCGGGCTCATCCTCATGGATCGGCGACTCGGCCTCGATCGGCTCCGGCTCATGCACTTCCGGTTCGATCGTTTCGGGTTCAGGTTCAGGTTCAGGTTCAGGTTCAGACACGGGCTCGGGCTGACTCTCAGCGACTGGTGGTGTCTCTGCAACCTCAGGTTGCGCCTGCTGGGGCTCGACAGGCAGAACATCGGGCTGTGGTGCCACAGTGGGCGCTGGCTGAGCGCTCTGTTCTTGACGCTCGCCCTCTGTGATGGTCAGTTCGGCCTGCTCGACCTGCGATTCCTGCCCGTCGCCCTCGATGGCATCCCGCACCACGCCCAGCCAAGCAATCGAAGCGGTCCGCGATTCCTGACGACCGAGCATAAGCGGCTGCTCCTCAGGCATGGTCGGTGGGGCCATGTCCGGGAGATCGATGCGTGTCTGGCCCTCAAAGCTGAGCCCCTGTCGCTGTGAAAGGTACGCTCCGGCGCCGACGGCCGAACCCACATGCACCAGCACGCTCAGCGCCATGCACACCCCCATCACGGGGATGGTCACCCGGGCGGTGCTGGTACTGATTGGGTTTGCCTGTGGCGACATACCCCTCCTTACGGCTGTTGGGCCTGGGCAGGTTCAGATTCGGTTGGTTGGGCCTCACGCCCAACGATCGAAAAATCGCTCAATCCCGCTTCAACCAGCAGGTCGATCAGCTCGATCATGCCCCCCGCAGTCGATCGCGTATCGACCGCCAGCAGCAATGGCGAATCGGGCTGGGTCTCCCGCAGGGCGTTCACCGTCTCAACCACCTGTTCAAGGGTGGTCGGTTCTCGGTTGATGACGATCTCCCCTGAATCGGTGACCGCGATGGTGATGGGTGTGACGCGTTCGGCGTTCTGACCAGCCGTCAGTTCTGGGAGACGCACATCGAGCACATCCGCCCGCACCATCAGGACGATTGAGAAGACGAAGAAGGTCAGCAGCAAGAAGACCACATCGATCATGGGGGTGAGCTCAACGCGTGGATCTTCGCCCATGCGTCGCACGCGTCGTGTGAGTCGCCCGTGGCTCGGCATGGCTCAGCCCTCCGCCTTTCGCACATAGCTCCGCCCGCCCCAAGTCGTCGGGGTGCCGCGGGACAGGTCGTTCGCGGCTTCCCAGAAGATGCGTCCGGTCAGCAAGCCTCCCACGCATGACAGTGGCAGATCCCGCAGCGGTGCATGGCTCATACGGTAAAGTATCGAGAGCCCAAGGAGCCAGCTTGCCAACGCAAGCAGCCCGATGATGAGCGGGAGTGGGTCTGGGCCCCTGAGCAGGGCGAACACGACCAGCAGCCCACTCGTCGCGGGCAGCACCGCTGTCACGAAGGGGACCCGCAAGGCGTAACGACGCAGGCGTTTGATCTCCCGGTTCGCCGACTCGGTATAGATTCGCTTCCAGCCCCGGGTGTATTCGGGCCAGCTGTCATACATGCGGCAGTTGAGCATGCGGTCGGCCATCAGCAAACCGCCCCGATGCTTTTGATACATGATCCTGCGTGCAAAGGCGATGTCTTCCAATATGGCGTCCCGCACCGATTCATGCCCGCCGATTTTGCGGTAGATCTCCGAGTCAAACATCATGAACTGCCCATTGGCGAATGCACGCTGACGCTCATCACTCCGATTGACCCGCAGCAGCGGGTACTGGCGTGCCAGCTCAAACGCCGTGATGGGCTGCACAAAGCGTTCGAACCAGCTCTCGCTGTTGAGTGTCGAGAGCAGACTCAAGAAATCGAGCCCACGGTCGCGCATCACCGCGATGCAGGCCCGCACGCAGGCGGGGTCCATCTGCGTGTCTGCATCGGTGAAGATCAGCACATCGGCGTTGCGTGCGTGCTCGCTTCGCTCATATCCCGTATGGGCCGCATGGACTTTGCCGGCCCATTCATCAGGGCACTGGGTGATCTCAATGATCTCGAATCGGGCATCATCACCGATGGCACGCCGTGCAACACCCGCGGTGTCGTCGCTGCATCGGTCGAGGGCCAGCACGACACGGAGCCGGTCGTAGTCCTGCTCCTTGAGTGAGGCGATGAGCGTCGCGATGTTACCCGCCTCGTTATGGCACGGGACGACCACGCATACACGCTGGGTGGGCGGCTCCTGCTCGGCGATCGCGATCCCGTCGCGAGCAGTCGGCAGCAATCGGGCCGTACGCCGAATCTGAAACGCGACCGCGAGCCAGTACAGCATGCACACCATCGCCAAGCCCATCAGCACCAGCATGACCACATCGAGCAGCATGATGGATTCTAGCGGCTTGAGCCCGCCCACCCCTATGATCCCGCATGCAGGATCATCAGCATAAACGCTATCGAGCACACGGCCCGGAATCGCCGACGACGGTACCCTGCACCCCGCCGAGGTATGAACTCAGCGTGGAGCAGGCACGCGAACTGGATGCTCAGGCGGTGAATCGATACGGCATCCCATCGGTCGTCCTGATGGAGAACGCGGCAATCGGGCTGCATCGGCACGCGATGCAAATCCTCGCCAGCATGGCCAATCCCAGCGTGCTTATCTGCTGCGGCCCGGGAAACAACGGCGGCGACGGGTTCGCGCTCGCACGCCACCTGCACAACACGCTCGTTCCAACGCAAGTCGTCTGCAGCCATCACTTTGAGCAGCACACCGGTGACGCGGCGATCAACCTGGGCATCATCAGGCGAATGGGCATCGAATGCCTCGATGCTCGCAGATTCCTCGATAACAATGCCGATGAATCACCCTCCCTGCTGGTCGATGCCCTCTTCGGCACCGGGCTCACCCGCCCCGTCGATGGGGTCGCGGGCGAGCTGATCGAGTGGATGAACACCACCCGGAGCAGCGATCACACCAAGGTGCTGTCGGTCGATCTGCCCAGCGGGCTCGACGCCCAATCGGGCGAACCGCTCGGCGAACGCGTAGTGCGGGCCTATCGGACGGTGACATTCGCGGGCTACAAGCCCGGCATGGCCCGCGTCGAGGCACTCGAGTATCTGGGCGAGACCTTCGTCGCGTCGATCGGTGCCCCCATCGAGTTGCTGCAATCCCTGGGCACGCCCATCGAGCCCAGGCACCGCGAGTAAACCAAACCTGCGTTGGAGCGAGCGGATTCCTTATTCTCATCAGGAGCGCTATGATTCCCTGATGTCGAGCTATGGGAATCAAGGCATGCTGATCGAAATGCACCTGGCACGGATTCTGATCCGTGAGACCACCAGTGCGCAGATCATCGAGCTCCGAGAGACCCACCCGCTGCATGGTGAGCCACGCTCTTTCCCGATCGTCATCGGGATCAGCGAAGCGGTCGCGATCGATCGTCGCCTCTCCGGCTTCGAGATCGGGCGTCCCATGACCCACGATCTGCTGGCGAACACGATCGGACAGCTTGGCGCAACGCTTGAATCAATCGCGATCACTCGGATCTCCGAGGGGACTTTCTACGCCATGCTCGTGATGACCGATCGCGACGGGAAGCGGGTCGAGATCGATGCACGCCCGAGCGATGCGATCGCACTGGCCGTTGCGGGGGATGTCCCGATTTATGTGAGCGATACGGTGATCGATGATGCGATCCTGCCGCCACTGGACGGGCTTGAATAATGCCAGCATATCGGGCGAGCCCAACAACAGATACATTCGAGAACGGTGTGGAATCGCCGATGTATCTCACACGCGAGTTTCCGGGCGTTGGTGGCCAGATCAAGCAGCGCCCAGAGGACTTCCTCGTCGAAGAGATTCCGCTCTATCCCCCATCGGGGCAGGGCGAACACCTCTACATCTTCGTCGAAAAGCAGGGGCTTACCACCCTGCAACTGCGCGACGCAATCGCGCACCACTTCCAGGTCGACCGCCGGGCCATTGGGCACGCGGGGCTGAAGGACAAGCACGCGATCACGCGCCAGGTGATCTCGGTCCATATCCCGGGCAAGGCACCGGAGGAGTTCCCGAGCTTCCAGCATGATCGCGCTCGCGTGCTCTGGATTGATCTCCACGAGAACAAGCTGCAGCGCGGGCACCTGATGGGAAATCGGTTCTCAATCAAGATCCGAGGCGTGGATCCCCTCAAGGTCCGCGATGCCAAGCGCTCACTGGAGATGCTCGCCCGCATTGGCATGCCCAATCGATTCGGTGAGCAGCGCTTCGGCTACCTCATGAACAACCACCTCGTGGGGCGGGCACTCATCAAGGGCGACCATCAGGCGGCCCTCGATCTGATCCTGTCACCCAAGCCCGGTGCGCCTAAGGGGAGCATCGATGCCCGCGAGGCCTATGCCCAGGGCGATTACGCTCAGGCCGCGGACCTGATGCCCAAGGTCTTCAAGGTCGAGCGCAACGCGTTGCGCTCCCTGGCCCGTGGAGATGCACCGGACCGGGCGATCAAGGCCATCGACCCGACCGCGGCCGGGTTCTTTATCTCTTCATTCCAGTCCGCGATCTTCAACGCGGTCCTCAATGACCGGGTGCAATCGGGCACCCTCGATACGCTCGAAGCGGGCGATCTGGCCTTCGTGCTCAAGAGCCGGGCGAGCTTTGAAGTCACCACGCAGGAGCTTGAATCGGGCGACGAAACACTCCAGAACCGCCTGGACGCCTTTGAGATCAGCCCCTCAGGCCCCATGTGGGGCACAACAATGCCCCGTGCGGAAGGCGAAGTTGGCCAACGAGAGCTCGCCGCCCTTGCCCAAGCCGATGTATCGCCGAAAGATATGGAGTTGTGCGAGCAGCGTGACGGGCTCCCCATGATCGGGGGCGATCGTCGCCCGTTGCGAATCCCCGTCATCGACCCCGAGGTCGAGGGTGGGATCGACGAGCACGGGTCATACATTCGATGTGCGTTCGAGCTCCCGCGTGGGTCGTTCGCGACAACAGTCATGGACGAGGTCATGAAGACCTCAACGCAACAGGGTGTGGAGAACGGTGATGGACCATGACATTCGGCTCGTCTGCTTCGATTGGGGCGGGGTGATTCTCAAAATCTGCCGCACTTGGGAAGAGGGATGCAAGGCCGCGGGCATCAAAGCCCCAAGCAAGAAGATCGCGCTCAAGTGCCTGAGCAAGCAGGACGCGTTGGCGCAGCGTTTCCAGACCGGGCAGATGAGCGATAAGGCCTTCTTTCGCGCCATTGCCAAGGAATCGGAAGAGTTCCACAGCATCGATGATGTTGCCGCGGTCCATCACGCCTGGCTGCTCGAAGAGTACCAGGGTGTCGATGATCTGATCGATGAACTCAACAGCTTCGCCGATCTCTCGACGGCTCTCTTCTCAAATACCAACGCGACCCACTGGGCACGCATGGAGGAGGACTTCCCCGTCGCCACCATGATCGAGC
This sequence comes from Phycisphaerales bacterium JB052, assembly GCA_043100965.1. GTDB lineage: Bacteria > Planctomycetota > Phycisphaerae > Phycisphaerales > UBA1924 > UBA1924. The sequence continues at coordinate 575,444 of JBICHR010000011.1, forward strand.
ACCGCCACGCGAGCCACTTGTTTGGCCTGGCCAAACCCGACGAGAAGGCATTCGCCGCGTTCGAACGACGCGTCGGAGCCGCGGGTGATCAGATCCTGTTCTTCGAGGACACGCCCGCGAATGTCGAGGGGGCCAAGGCGTTCGGCTGGAACGCCGAACTGATCGACCACGCGGGCGATACCGCCGAGCAGATGCGCAAGCATCTTGAAAACTACGACATTCTTTAATCAGTTCAGTCTTCGATGAGCAGGCGGGGATGGTGCAACAGCACGCGGTCCTGAATCGGCCCGTACTCGCCGGGATCGATCTCGATCACGAGTTCTTCGACTGAAGACGGGATCGGCGCATTGAGCTCCGCGGTTGGTGTTTCTCGATTGAATCGCTGCTCGAAGAGGACCTGTGTTCCGGATGCAGACGCCCCAATGACACGGACGACACAGTCGGTCCATTGTTCGATGGGTGTCTCGAAACTGGCGGCAAAGCGTGAGGCACCTTCGGGGAGCGCGTAGGTCACCCGCACGGGGCTGTGCAAGTCGATCCCCCGCAGCGCCGGATGGGCCACACCTAGATCAAACGCGGTCGGCGCGGGGGCCCAGTCGCGATCACCCGTGGGTTCGATGCTCCGTGGCGTGAGATCGCTCAGGGCCAGCACCCGGGCCTCGGGGTCGATGACGATCAGCGATTCCAGGGAACCCGCGTCGAAGAGCCAGATCGAGTTCCCGGTGTCGTTGAGCCCCATCGAGGTCGCGTCGACCTCGATGGTGATGGGTTGCTGGGCTTCATAGTGAATCATGCTCGCGCGCAGCATCTCGCGATCAGTGAAGCTCATGTACACGCCCCGCTCGGGCTCGAGCTGGTTGGCAATCAGGATCGATTCGATGCGTGTGGTCTCCAGATCCAGCGTGCCCCCCCGCTGCTGGGCGATGCTTGTTGTCGGGCCCAACGATTCGATGAAACCCACGATGCGGTCGCCGTTTCGAGTAATGATCAGATCGTCGTCGAGTTCATCGTTGCGGGTGCCGAGGGTCCGATCGGTGTCCTGGTCATTGATACGCAGGACGCGATCGAGCGGGATATGGGCCTCTCCGTGGATATTGCGACCCGCGATGAGGCTGATCGCCAGCTCGTCGGGGGAGTCGGGCTCAATGATCGAGCCACGCACGATCTGCCCGTCGCTGAGGGTGATCAGACGCACGGGGCTGGGCTCGGGGGCGGGGGCACCGGCAATCTCGTCGGGCTCGATCAATGGGGTCTGCTCGTTGCGGACGACAAAGAGCACCTCGCGTATCGGGACACGGCTCCTGATGCCGTACTCGTTTCGCAGCACCAGCTCGCGCTCGTTGAACTGATCGATGAGCGTTTCCCGCAGTTCGAGATCACGCGTGCAGACGATCCATGCACCTCTGAGTGATTGGGCCGAAGCGCTGACGCATGAGAATGCGAGGGCGAGGAGCGGGATGAGGGGGTGGTGTCGGTTCATTTCTGAAAGATCGGGAGGTAGCGTTTGGGCATCTGCAGCACGATGAGGGCCATGGCCGTGCCGTAGGGCTTGCCGACCGATCGGTCGTCCCACGAGCCCTCGTCGTTCTGCTGGCTGATCAGCTCAGATCGGATCGCGGGCCACCAGAGGGCCCAGTGCTCATCGCCGGCCAGATACATCGCCTGCACGGCATAGTACTGCCCATAAAAGTAGTGCGATCGGCTGGCGCTGGCTCGCCCGGGGAGCGCGTTCTTGGTCAGGTACTCAAGCCCCTTGTCGATCGCATCGTCCTCGTAGATCCCCGCGTAGTACAGCGACGCAACACCCGCGGCGGTGCGGGGCCAGGCGCTGTTGCCCGAGCCGAGCTGGTACTTGAACCCGCCGTCGGCATTCTGGCACATGCGCACATACTCAACCGCACGATCAATCACCTCGCTGCTGACATCGATCCCTGCATTGCGGGCGCTGCGCAGGGCCATGATCTGACAGATCGTAACGGAGACATCGGCATCGTACGGCACGGGGTTGTACCGCCACCCGCCCTCGTCGTTCTGGGTCTGCTCGATGAGACGGACGGCTTTGACCAGTGCCTCGTGGATACGGTTCGCTCTGGCGTTGTCGCCTCCGGGCGTCATGCCGTATACCTCACCGAGGAAGAGGGCTGCGAACCCGTGCCCGTACATGGGGCCGTTATTCGCTTCGGAGGTGATGAGCCCGCTGTCATTGGACGAGTTGAGGATGAACTCGACGCCCCGGTCTACCACATCACCCAGCTCGCCTCGCCCGGGCATGTGCCCATCGCTCATGAGCGCCAGGCAAGCCAGGGAGGTGATGGCAACATTTTTGCCATAGCGTCCCGATGCCCACGAGCCATCCGCTTCCTGCGTCGTCGCAAGGTAGGCGATGCCGGCCTTGACCGCGGCATCGAGCTGGGGGGTGATCTCCTGATCCAGCGGGTTGTTCTGCGCACTACTCCCCGGCTCGGCACCCGGCTGGGCCTGCAGAAGCGTCGCGCCAATCGCGATCGGGATCATGAGCCGTGTGTGCTTCATTGATCCTCGTCCTCGGCCAGGGCACGGTAGTACTGCTCGGTGATTGAGCGGTAGAGCTCGGAGTAGCGATCGCTGATACCCTGCGAGAGCGCATCCCGGACGCGTTGTGGCAGCGCCCCCCAAGAGACACCGTTTGGGGCGACCTCGCCACCGGGTTGTGCGTTGGAGGAGCCGCCGGGCATCTGTTCCTGACCGGACCCATCGCCCTCTTGCCCCTGCTGCTGGCTTTGGCCCTCTTGCTGTTGCTGGTTGGGTTGCTGCTGACTGCTGGATGAAGACGACTGGGAACTGGAGGAACTGCCGCCGCCCTGCTGGTTGTTCTGTGCGGATTCGATGACCTGATCGAGCTTGCGAAGGATGTCCTCCTGCAGGCGTTGCGTAGAGAGCGAGAGGTCATTGCTCTCTTCGATGCGGGTTGCGACACGGTCCATCAGGTTCACGGCCTGTCCCAGCGCCTCGCCGGCTTCGCGGGGGCTGAGGACCTCACGCAGCGCCTCGCCCTCGTTGTCGACGCCAGTCGCGTCGCCCTCCTCGAGCCCGAGAAGCTCATCGAGGGTTGGCAACGGTTCGTCGGCGGACTTCGGCGTATCAGATTGGGCCACAGCGATCGCGCTGGACATCATCAGCACGCTCAGAATGGGCAGCAATCTGGTCACGGTGTCGCCTCATCATCTTCTACCGGGTTGATCGGCTCTGGGTTCGGTGTCTCTTGATTGGTATCCGGTTCGGTCGGGCTTGGGTTGGGGTTCATGCGTTCGATCAGCGTCGCACCTTGCTCAAACAGCTCTCGCTGCAGATCGATGACAGATCGGATCTCCGATTCGTCGCGGGCATCCTGTTCGCTGATCGCGCGGGTCTGATCGGCTACGAGCTGCTGCATGCTGCGAAGAAGCTTGAGTTCCGCGACAGGCGGGATGACCGGCTGCTCGCCACCGCCCTGACCGCCTCCCTCGCCGCCACCTGATGAGCCGTCCTCGAAGTCTTCCTGCTGCTGTTGCTGCTGCTCCTGCAGCACCTCAACCAGCGACGCCAGAATGGTCATCGCCTGTCGCTGGGCGTGGTTTGTACGCAACTCGATACGACGGTCTTCAAGCCCCGTGCGGCTCTGCTCCATGAGTCGGTCGAGCTGGGCATGGGCAAGGTTGAAGATCGGCGCCTCGGCGAGCCCCTCATGCTCGTCGGTCATCTGGAGCAGCTCGTCACGCAGCTCGCTCTGTCGCGATGACAGGGCGCGGGCCTGTGAGCGTTCGCGTCGCCCGAGATTGGCATCGCCCAACGCAATCGTCTCGTCGTGGATCGTGGACTGAGTTTCCAGCATCGCCTCGTACTGCTTTCGCAGCTCGTTGCGGGCCTCTTCCGCTTGTCGCTGGGCAGCCTGCTCGTCGAGACGCTGCGCCTCTTCCAACGCGTTTCGCAGGTGCTGCAAGGCCCCCCGCTGGGACTGCTGGGCCGCGTTGGCATCGGGCGTGTTCGAACGCAGGGCGGTGATGGCGCTGTTCTGGGCATTGGCCGCACGCCCGATGTGTTCGGCGATGGTGCGAGTCTCGGGGAATGCCCCCAGTGCCTCATCGCGTACGCTCAGCGTGTTGCCCACCAGCGCGATCAAGCGTGCATCGATACCGAGCAGATCATCGTCGAGCATCGCCCGGTCAAGACGGACGATCTCTCGTTCTTGGGCATCAATGAGAACCTTGATCGAATCAATTATGGACGCGAGTTCTCGACGCAGCGCATTGTCCCGGTTCTGGATCGTGTTCTCGAGCTCTTCGAGCAGTTGCTCAAGCTCTTCGAGCACCTCTTCCTGGGTCTGATTGGCGCTGCCTGTCTGGTTCTGTGAAATCTGAGCCCCTGCTTCCCGCAACTTCTCTTCGAGCTGGGCGGCTCGGGCTTCGCGGGCGGCCCGGCGCAAGGCCTCGGCCTGTGTGGGGTCGTTTTCTTCGAGTTCCTGGGCGCGCTGGTCGAGTGTATTCATTGCCTGGCGTGCATCTTCGGCGTTCTGGAGCTGTCGATCGAGGATCTGCTCAAGAGCGCTACGGTCCTCAGGGCTCAGCTCATCGAGTGACTGCCCGGCCGTACGCTGAGCAAACTGCTGGGTGTCTTCACTGATTGATTCGAGGTCACTGCGGAGTTGCTGGACATTGCGTAGGGCCAGCCATGCATCCTGGCCCTGATCAAGCATCGAGAGCAGCTCGCCAAGGCGATCCCGCACGCGGCGTTGACTCGACTGGGCCGCGTCCTCGCTGCCGCGCCGGATCTGGTCGTCCGCCTTCTCGCTCTGATCGACCGCCTCTTCGAGCAATCGGTTCGCGTCCTCGATGGTGCTGCGGAGCGCCTCGTCCTCGATGCGGTTGCGCTGGACCGTCTCGTTGAGCTGGGACAGAGCGCTCTGGTTGGCGCGCAGGCGTTCGCTCAGCGAGCGTTGTTCCTCGGCTGCACGGTCGCTCTGCTGACGCACAAGCTGCTGCACCTCCCCCTGTCGTGCATCAAGCGAACGCAGGTTGTTGCGGAGCGGGTCGAGCGAACGCCGGACCTGCTCGATCAGTTCATCGGGCGCGACGATCTGGAACACGCGTACGCTTGACTCACCACGACCGATGCTCATGTCGCCGCTGACCGCACGCAGGTCCCACCCGATGGCCCAGAGCCGAAGCTCATCGCCGGGTTCGAGTTTGAGGGTTGACAGATCGAGCGTGGAACTGATGACTGACCGCAGCTCCGCAGCGATGTCCTGATTGATCAGGTTGATTGGTTCGCCGGCTGGCTCGGGCGGAGCGCCCGCCGATCCGGAGGGGGCCTTGGCAACCTGCGCCATGATCGAGGCGTTGGTCAATCCCAGGTCATCGTTGAGTTCAGCGTTGATGTCGATCATCGCACGCGGGGAGAGCGCCTCATCCCGCCTGGGCTCCACGATCTGCACGCTCGGGCGGAGATCATCGAGAACTTCGATCGAGGCGGTCATTGGCGTGCGCACCGGGATGCCGGCACGATCCTGGATCATCGGCTCGATGAGCAGCGAGTCGCGTGCAACCATCTCGATACGCAGGCTCGATTCGTCTGGCTGGTCGAAGGCGATCAGTTCACCAAGCTCGGCGACCTGCTCGACCCATTCGGGTGTCTGTTCTTCGACCGCGATGGGTTTGCTGAAACGCCAGCTGAGGGACACACGGGAGCCGTTCAGCACGGGGGAGATGATCGTATCGCTCCCTTTGGAGTCGATTGTTCCTGATACGACGATGTCCCGGTCGGCGATTGGCTGGGCGTACTCGGGCAGTTGGAGATCGATGCGGGTTGATCGCAGCACCGGCGGACGCACCATGGTCACGCTGCGTGTCCGGCTCTGGTCGTCGCGTGTGGTGATTCGATATTCAAGCGTGAAACGCTGTTGCTCAGGGAAGCGGGCCGCGCGTTCTCGTGCGTCGATCAGCTGTTCGTAGACCGGGAACCCCTGCTCGCTGTCGCGTCGTCGCTGGGGCATGAGCAGCGTGCGTGACCAGTCGCCGATCGCATCGCCCGACTCGTCGAGCAGGCGCCAGTTGATCAGAGCGCGGGTGGTGTCATCAAGCGCGGTATCAGCGTTCCCAACCAGCCCCCGGATCGTAATCGGAGCGTCGATGGCATACGGGCCGGGCGGCGTGATGTCATTGATCGCGTAGCGCACGGGCCAGCGGGTGTTGTTCCAGGGCATGAAGACACGCTGTGCCCCCACGCGCGTCAGCACGGGGCTGAGAACGAACAGAAGAGACAGGATCGCGATCGGCACGAGGGCCTGCAGCCCGGGGCGTGCGAGCGAGGATGTACGCAGAACACTTGCCGGCTTGAACGACGCCAGTCTGTGGGCCGCCGCGTGGAGTGCCGCGGAACGCAACGCCGAGCTCATGGCCTCGCCCTGATCTGATAGGGACTGTTCTCGGTCGAGATCAACCGCGCTGGCAAGGATCCCCCGTGTTTGGGGGTCGTGCTTCTCGATCAGCAGGGCGACATCGGGCTCGCTGAGCAGTGAACGCCAGGCGGGAAAGAGGCGTTTGATGCACAGGCGAACAAGAGCAAACGCAATCGCCAGCAGCAGGACCAAACGCATGAACTGGGGCAATCGAAGCAGATAGTCGGCCACCCCCACCAGCAGCACCGAGATGAGCACCACACCCACACACATGAACGCCGCACGCAGCACCAGCAGCATACGAAGGCGTGAGGCGATCGATCGCAACTGTCGGCGCACGCGACGCATCACGATCGCGTCCTGCTGATCGTTCTTGTAGTGCTTGCTATCGGGTTCAGTACGCATTGTCAGTTTCGATGGACTCTCTTGTGTTCTATACCGCTGGGCTGCGGTACCGGTTGTGGGAAACTCGGTTACGGACCATTATGCGAGTCGGAGGGCACGGCGCCCGATCCATTCAAGGGTGAGCAGAGTGATGAGCATGAGCAGCACGATCGGGCGGTCCCAGAGCGATACGCGTTTGGGGGGCGAGGCGATGGTGCGTGCGCGGTTGGGCAGCAGGTCGGGGATCTGGGAGAACGCATCGGGCTGTGATACCCAGCCGCCGGTCGATTCAGCGATCGAAGCCATGGCGGCATGGTCTGTGTCGAGCAGGCGTCGTTCGTCGGCCTGATCCAACACACCCACGCGTTGTGCAATGGAACTGATTTCCGGATCGAGCCCCATGGGACGGATCTCGAAGCTTCCGGCCCGCCCGGGGATCCATGCCCCGGTGCGGGTATCGCCCGTGCCGACGAGTTCAAGTTCGATCGGCTCGCCACGATCTGCCAGCGAGGAGACCCGCACTCGAACGCGCTCGGGCAATGCATCAATGCGGCGCTGGTCGAAGACCCGAAGGGTCACCTGCGTTGCCTGATCGGGCGTTGGGGCTTGCGGGGTAACGACGAGCTGTGCCGGTGCGGCTCGTCGGGCGACGGTGCCACGCCCGAGCGTGCGAATCAGCGGCAGCCAGAAGCGTTCGTGCAGGTCTTCTCCCCGTCCATAACGCCAACGCCAGATCTCATCGGTCCCAACGAGCACGCTCGCGCCCGCACCGTATCGAATCATGGTGATGACCGGGGCGCTCTGGGCGGTGCTGATCGCCTGGGCATCGGCAAGCACACTCACGCCCGGCTTAAAGCTGGTTTCATCAAGGCGTATCGCCCATTGCAGCTTCGACCAGCCGGTTTCCGGATCACTGAGTCGACCGAGCCACCCTGTGCCCTCGTTGTTGAGGCGGAGCACCCCCATGCGTGTGGCTTCGGGGGTTGAGAGCATGGTCACTTCATCGCCCCATACGCTTGTCGTCGGTTGTGAACCGCCGGCATCCTTTCGCATAGGCAGCAGGGCCGAGAGCGGTGTGCTCAGGTACGCATCTGGGACGCTGCTGGGTCCAGCGACCCATAGAAGCCCGGCACCACGGGTCTCGATATGTTCCAGCAGTGTTTCCAGCTGCTGCTTGGAGAACAGCTCGGCACGCACATCACCAAGCATGATCACATCGAAGGGCTCCCACTCTTCGATAGTCGAGGGGACCGAAGCGATCAGTTCGTCGCCCTCCTGAATGTAGCGGCGTGACGCGGAGAGCAGCAGCGAGGAACTGACGATCGAGGGCTCACGCATCAGCATGACCTTGAGGTAACGGTGCTCCCATCGCGGGTAGCCGTCGATGTAGAGCACACGCAGCGGTCGATCGACGATGCTCATGCGTAGCTCGGCGCTGTTGTTCTCTGGGTTGAGGTCATCACCGGGCTGATCGCTCACGATGCGCACATCGAGGCGGCGTTCCCCGTCGCCCTCGGGGGTGTGCATCAGTATGATCGGGCTCGGGTCATCGCCCAGATGCTCGGGCCCGAGTGTGACCTGATCGAGTACCTGCCCCCGTTCATGATCGACGAGTTCCACGCGGGCGGGGCGTTGGCGAAGCCCGTCAGCATCGATGCCGCGGGTTTCCAGATGCACACGAACAGGGACCATGTCCTGAGCAAACACCGCGTCGGGGTGTTCGACGCGGGCGATCCCCATGTCGCGCACCGGCTCTTGGCTGCCCAGCGGGACCGAGACGACCGGGACCTGACGCTCCGCAAGGGTGTCGATGAGTTCCGGGTCGATCGGGCGAGTGCTGCGCCCGTCGCTGACGAGCACGATCGCAGAGATCGGGCGGGCAGCCGACTGTCGCAACGCATCACGGATGGCACTATCAATATCGCTGCCCAGCCCCTCGGCCTGGCCGAGCATCTCATCGCTGGGCACCGCGTTTTCGCTGAGCACGCGTGCGCGCTCGTCGAACCCGAGCCAGACGACGCGTTTATCTTGAGCGAGTGCGTCCCATGCCTCGCTGCCTGATCCCAGCATTGACCGCAGTTGCTGATCACGCGCGAGTGCGGGTCGGGCGGCGTCGGGTGTCTCCAGTGAAGCGGAGCGATCGAGCAGCACGAGGACCCAATCGGGCTCGGTTTCGATGATGGACTGCTCGATGCGTGGCCCCAGCGCCAGCACGAAGAGGAGCGCCAGCAGCATGGACCGCCCGATCGCCAGCAGGGCACGCATGCTTCGACGCCCGGGTATGGCTCGGTAGGACCACCAAACGGCCCCGGCGATCGCCAACATCACCAGCACGATTCCCCATGCGGGCATCGCGTAAGTAAAGCCCGGGTGGGCATCGGGGCTGCCAAAGCCCAACGATTGCCCGTCGGGGCCCGAGCCACCGAGGCCGAAGATCGCGTTGAGGAGTTCATTCATGGCGGGTCCCCCCGCCGCTCATCGCGCCCATGACCTGTTCGCGTGCAACGAGGCGCACAGTGAACAGGCGTGCCAGGATAAACTCGAGCGCCGCAACAACCAGAGCCGCCCAGAGCATCGTGAGCGCGAGCGAGCGAGGATCACTGCTGCTGACCAGCGTTGCCCCCGTCGAGTCTGCTGATTCATCCAAGCCGGACCATTGAACGCTCTCTGCATCAACCAGGCGCGCGAGATTGGATTCGACATCCTCTTGCTCAACCGGGTCGGCGATCGCGCTGGCGCTGTCTGGCTGAACCACCTGCAACGCGCGCACGCTGCTCTGCGCATCGCGCAACGCAAGCACGCCGGCGATTTGATTGAGTTCATGGACTCGTTGGGCATCAATGTCACGCCCGGGCAGCTCGATTGGCTGCGTGCTCTGCGCCCAAAGTGGCTGGGGGATGGGCCGCCCTGCGAGGACCGGTGGCATTGTTGAGCCGACACCAACTCCCTGACGCACAAGCTCCTGCATCAGTGCCACGAACACCGGGCGTGCAGGGAGGTTCGTCCAGTTCAAATCCAGCGGCGTAGCGAGCACGACAATCGTCCCTGCCCCATCACGCGGGGTGATCTGCACGCCCATGGGGGATCCATCGCTGAGCGTCGCGATCGGCATCGCCCCTGCAGGTATCTGCAACGATCGATGCACTTCGACCGCCCCAGCAAGGGCCGGCAACTCACCCGATATGCCCGAGAGCAGGCTGCCCGCATCAATTTGATCATCGATGCCCAGTGATGGCTCGTGGGCAGCCAATCGTTCTCCGGTCTCGAAAGTCTCGGGTGTGATGGTCCGGAGTTGTTCAAACCAAGCGAGTGATTCATTCTGAGCGTCCGGCGTCACGATGAGCATGGTGCCCTGCTCGCGCAATCGTGCGATGCGAGCCCAGCCCTCGGCATTGACCGCCGCGGGCGCGACGACTACGAGGGCATCAAAGCTGGTGGTCAGACGGGTCGCGGCCTGCTGGGCATCGATGCTCGCCACACGCACGCCCATGCCGTCAGATGGTGCGAGCGCGGCACGGATCCACCGGGCGGGGGCGATGCCCGCTGGACCACCCAGCCCACGAGGAGATGGACGATCGAGCACACCGACCCGCAGGGTATTCCGAATAGGAAGGGCGAGCATCCCTGTGTTGTCTCGTAGGTTCGCATCATCATCGAGAAGCACACGAACGACCGAACTGAGCCCCGCGTGGGCCGACAGCGACTGGGTCTCGAGCACGACACTGGCGTTGGCTTCTCGTTGACCGGGTTGCCACTGGACAAGCCCACGCCCGCGTTCCTGATCGTTGGCATCCAAGATTCTGATGGTGCTGACCTGCTCGGGGAGCTCGCCGCCCGAACGAGTAAGGACGACCCGCAGGGCCTCGGGGAGGGCCAGACCATCGCGGACAATGAGTGACCGGGTCGGGCGTAGATCCAGCACGCCAATATTGGTTTCTCGCCCATCTTCAAGCGGCAAGAGGACCAGCTCATCAAAGGCTACGCGCGCCTGCGTTTCTTCGAGCATGCCCATGGCACGCTCAACCGATCGGTTGCTGCTGGCAAAGAGCAGCACGCGACGCATCGTGTCGGTTTCTGCCGACTCGTCGATATCCCCGAATAACGCAAGAGCTCCCTGGAGATCAAGCCCCGCATCGCTGGGACGCGCCTGCTCGATCATCGCGATCACCGCGGCCAGGTCGTTGCTGGGCGGGATGACCAGCCCCCGTGCAGGGGATGAGGCGCTAACGAGAGCCACGCGGTCACCGCGTGCTGGGTCGAGCGATTCGACGGCATCGATTGCCAGCCGCTTGCTCCGGTCGAGTGCTGATTCACCGTTGCTGTTCAGATCCGACCCGATGCTGTCGTCGAGCACAATGTACATCGTGGTGGGCAGGCTGCCCTTGTTGCCCGAGCCGAGCATCAGTGAGCCCACGCCTAGGGCGATCAGGGCGATGAGCAGGCAGCGCAGCGAAAGCAGGATGAGCTGCTCGATGGTGATGATGCGCCGGCGTTTGCGGTAGGCCTCTTCGAGGAAGCGCATGGCGCCCCAAGTGACCACGCGCCGGCGTCGCTTGAGCAGGTGCAGGATGATCGGGATGCTCACGCAGGCCAGGCCGATGGCGAAGAGCCCGGGATGCAGCAGGGAGACAGGCACCGCTCAGCCCCCCCTCAGCGACGAGGCCGCGTTGCGGCGCGCGACAAACTTGGCGAGCGTCGGGCCGAGCCACTTGTGGGTCGAGACGACCTGATGGTCGAAGCCGAACGATCGGGCATGGTGCGAGACAAAATCGATGTGGGTATTGATCGCCTCGAGGTATTCCTTGCGCAGGGCGCGGGGATCGATGCGGAGCGTCGGCTCGGACTCGAGCCCCTCGAAGGCGGCGGGATCGTCGAACTCGAAGCTCAGCTCCGCCTTGTCGAGCACCTGCAGGGCGATCAGGTCGTGCCCGCGGTGCTTGGCCTTGGCGAATGCCGACCTGATGTTCTCGGCATCGTCGAAGAAATCACTGACGACCACGATCAGGCACTTGTTGCTGACCTTGGCGAGTGTCTGATCCATGACGCGCACGATGTCGGTTTGGCGATCGACCGGGTGCATCGCCAGGGCGTCGACGATCTGCTTCCAGCTTGACTTGCGGGCTGAGCGATCGACCATGGCCCGCAACTCGTCGGCATAAACCGCCAGCCCGACCCGATCGCCTTGATTGATGGTGATGTATGCCAGCGCCGCGGCGGTGGCCGTCGCGTGGTCAAACTTGGACCAGTTGGGACGCCCGTCGGGGGCCATCTCCTGGGCTGAGCCCGAGGCATCGGAGAACATGCGTGAACCGAACCGCATCGAGCCCGAAGAATCGACGAGCAGAATTAGGTCGAGCGTGGTCTCCTGTTGGTACTGCTTGACCTGCAGCTTGTCGGTCCGGGCGTAGACCTTCCAATCGAGGTGGCGGGTGTCATCACCCGCGACATACGGGCGGTGCTGGGCGAACTCGACCGAGACCCCTGTGTAGGGCGATCGGTGCTGGCCGGCCATTACGCCCTCGACGATCATCTTGGCCCGCAGCTCCATGGTGGAGAGGCGTGAGAGCGTCTGCGGGTGCAGATAGAGGTGCGGATCGAAGCGCTCTGAGGCCGCGACGGGCTGCATTGGATCGGGTTGGCTGTGGGGCTCATCCATGAACGCTTTCTATGGTACCGGAATGGTCGCTTCCGGCTGCCCGTTTGGGGCCGATTCCGGGGTCGGAACCACAAGTTTCACACGCTTCACAACGATCGTGCTTCGTGGATGATTCCTCCTGGCGCGGAAACGGTGCAATTCGCACCCGATATGACGACGGCACCGGGAAATTCCCGGTGCCGCCTGATGCGTGCGTGATGTGCCCGACACCCGATCAGTTGTTCAGCTTGTAGCTCATGCTCAGGTCCAGCGTCATGATGATGTCGCCGATCTGCTCGCCCGGCGAGCCGGCGAAGCGGAACTTCATCGTGCTCGAGTACTCGGTCACGGTCCCGTAGTGCGTGTTGAAGATGTAGTAGCCCGTGATCGTCTGGTCGGTCGCCTTCATGAATGGCGGAAACCCCTCTGGCATGGTCATGTCCAGCTGGCCCTCAAACCGGACATGGACATAGTGCCCGTCCTTCCAATCGAGTAGGGACAAGACCTCCATATTCTGGGTCGCGGTCATCTTCATCTCGCCATCATCGATCTTGAAGACCTTCACCCATGTGTCGCCCTTTCCAACGGGCGATTCCGGGAGGACATCGATGAACGGCTCGACCTCCCGGATCAGGGCCATCTCTGAGAAGCTCTCCTCGATCTCAGCGCGGAGCTCGGCAGAGTCGATGCCGCCGATCTTCTCCCGAAGCGCATCGAAGTTCTCCACGCTTACCACATCGCCCCCGGGAGCGAGGACATACTGCGTGTCCCAGGGCTGCGTCACAACCAAGGGTTCCACGCGCGGGTCTGTGCGTTTACCTGCGTCTTCCTCGTTCTCTGAGTCGAAAGTAAACTGGCCGCCGGGTGACATCTCGGTCATGGTGAACGATGAAACTCGCTGGTTGATGACCAGAGAGCCGTCGTCCTTGGTCGCGATACGCTCTCGGGTGATCTGCGAGACCGTCTCTTCCTTCATGGACATGACCTGACCCGGCATGATCTGGGTCATCGCGTTCCCGCTGGTGAGCGTGTACGACAAGGGCTCATCGGTTCTGAAGGTGTACGCAAGCTCAACCTTCTCAGGCTCAACCGTTGTTGAAACTGAAGCCAGAAGCGTGAGACAAAGAGTGCCTGCGGCAAGGACGATCGTCATATTCAACTCCGTCTAGATAAAACGAAACGACAGCCAAACGGGTTCAACCCGGCGGATAAGAGCGGATTCTAGCGACACCGAGGGCTCACGCCTTTCGGGCTGACCCCACTAACGGTATCAAGGGATTACTTCTTCACGCGAGTCATGGTCACTTTCTGCGTCATGTCCATGGTGAGGATCGGGCTGGCCATGCCTTCCATCGTGGCGTTCATGCCCATCTGGGTCGTCATGGTGTAGGACTCCTGCACGCCGTCCTCGATGTTGAACTTCAGGATGCCGTCGACATCGGCGTTGCCCAGGTTCATCGTCATGCCCTGCTCCTGCACCGCGGGCATGGTGACCGAGCCGGTGATTGTGATCGAGGCGATGCCATCCTCAACAGATTCGAGCGTGAGATCGAAGCTGGTGGTCAGGTTGCCGAATGCGAAGGGGACGACGAACTCGCGATGCCACTCGTCGCCGACCTCAACCGCTTCAGCGGGAAGCAGCTTGAAGTTCATCTCGTTCATGGCCTTGATCGCGGCCTCATCGGCGAAGGGACTGATCCCGGCCTTGACGGCCGGGTCGGTCATCGCATCGATCGACGCTTGGATCGAATCGACATTCGGCACATCAAGGATGGTTCCGTCGGGGGCGATCAGGAGTTGCACCTGCAGCCCAACCATGCCGGCCATGGACGCGATGGTCGGGTTGCTGAGCTTGGACTTGTCCGACGCGAGCGTGGAGTCGTAGCTCATATTCATGCCCGGGGCATTGATGTCCAGTTTGGCTTGCTCGGTCGTGGTGGCGATCAGGATCGAGCCGTCATCGTTGGCCTCGACCAGCTCGGTTTTCATCAACGAGGCGATTCTCGTACCGGTGCTGATGTTCTGTCCCTGCATGACCTGGGTCTGGTCCATGTCCTGCACCATCTCGAAATATGTGGGGGCATCGGCATCGAACTTGTATTGCAGTTGGACCGGCTCAGCGGCGATCGCAGGCAGGGTGAGACAGGCAAGACCGGCAGCGGCGTACTTCATCATGATGTGATCTCCTTGATATTGATCACACCATCTTATGAGATCTGGGTACGGAGATTATGAAGAGTGTCGCTGAAATCTCGCACGATTCCCACCCGAATCAGCCGATACCATTGGCCTATGGCCACAATCAACGATCGCGTCCCCGTATCCAACATCAAACGCATCGCCGTCCTCACCGGCGGCGGGGATTGCCCCGGGCTCAACGCCGTCATCAGAGCAGTCGTCAAGGATGCCATCAACAACGGCATGGAGGTCTATGGCATCGAGGACGGGTTCCTTGGGCTCATCGAGGACCGCATCAAACGCCTCGACCTCGACGAGGTCTCCAACATCCTCACCATGGGTGGCACGATCCTTGGCTCGAATAATAAGTCCAACCCCCAGCGGTACCCGATGGGCACGGACGACCAGGGCAACACGATCTTTAAGGACCTCACCGATGTGTGCGTCACCCACCTGAAGATCCGCAAGATCGAGGCACTCGTTGTCATCGGCGGCGACGGCACCATGTCGGTTGCCGAGCCCTTCGCCAAGCAGGGCATCAACTGCATCGGGGTCCCCAAGACCATCGACAACGATCTCCACGGCACCGACATCACCTTCGGCTTTCAGACCGCGGTCCATGTCGCCACCGAGGCACTCGATCGGGTCCACTCCACAGCCGCCTCCCATCACCGCGTGATGGCCGTCGAGTGCATGGGGCGCAACGCCGGCTGGATCACGCTGCACGCGGGGCTCGCGTCCGGCGCGGATGTGATCTTGATCCCCGAGATCGAGTTCGACCTCGACATCATCTGCGAGCAGTGCATCAAACGCTCCCAGCGGGGCAAGCGATTCACCATCATCGCCGTCTCCGAGGGGGCCAAGCCCAAGGGCGGCCAGCAGATCGTCGACCGCATCATTGAGGACTCGCCCGAGGCCATCCGGCTCGGCGGTATCGCCAAGTGGCTCACCGACGAGATCGAGAAACGCACCGAGATCGAATCCCGCTATGTTGTTCTCGGCCACACCCAGCGCGGCGGCACCCCCGTCGCAGGTGACCGCGTGCTGGCTACCCAGTTCGGCCACCACGCCATGCAGCTGCTCAAGATGGGTAAAGAAAACCGCCTCGTCGTCATGCAAGGCGGTGTGCTGGGCGATGTCGACATCCAGAGTGCGGCCAACAAGCAGCGTCTGGTACCCAAGGACCACCCGCTGATCGCCGCAGCTCGCAGCGTGTACACCTGCTTTGGTGACTGAACACAGAGAGCTCAATACCCAATAATCTGGTATGCGATTACCTTGGTGGCCAATCTATCTTGACGCCCAGATGGACGAGGATGGTGTGTCATTTCACCTACCCGATGGGGATCTTGTCCAGATGCCATGGCATCGGATCGGTCGACCCCAAGGCACCAACATCAAGAATCACTTTAGTATCTATGACGAACGACTGAAGCCCCTGCGACACAATGGGAAGCCGATCGTCGTAAAAGTCCCCGATCAAGCGCCAACACCGCAGCATCTCCAACAGCAGTTCATTCAATCGAGGGCGTACACCCTCGATATCCACCCATCCGTGGTGGTAGCCGAGAAACGACGATATGTGTTGATGCCGATTGTCGCGATGATCTATCCGCTCTCGCCGTTGATCATGGGCGCGATTGCATGGCCGATCTCCGTCCCCGACAATGAAATCGGACAGCGGGTGCACACTGCAACGCTGCTGTTCCTTGGGATCATGGGACTCTGTTGCCTCGGGCTTCTGTGCGCGAGCGTTCACAACTGGTATCGGATCAAGAATGTGAGCTCACTGACACGAGTTGGATCAGACTCGATCACATTCACGACCGCACGCGGCGAGACTTGCACGATACCGAAGTCAAGACTCCGAGCTCAACCAAGCTGGAGCACGATCTTTTTTCACACAACCCAGGGCGAGCGGATCTTTGTACCCCCGCGAAGACACGTCCTTCAGCTTCTGCCCGATTGGTTCTCATCAAGGCATGTCAACGGGATCTCGATGAGGTTCTCCATCGCGATGATCCTCCTATCCCTCTCAACCGGGCCAGTTGCATATCTGTGGAACCAGTATCTGATCCCGGAAGAACATGCATCACTTGGCGTTGGGGCGTATTTCGCATTCTCGTCATTCGGCGTGCTGTTGATGCTCATTCTTCTGGTTGCTGTCAGGGTTGCTCACCGAATCGAGAAAAGCGTGGCACGAAAATCCGAGTAACTCCCTTGGAGGTCTCACTCATGAAATCAACCGGCGTCGCATACCTGCTCTGGTGCTGCTGCTTCATCGGCTTCTGCGGCATCCACCGCTTCTACAACGGCAAGTGGATCACCGGCCTGATTTGGTTCTTCACCTTCGGCCTGCTGCTCATAGGCCAGATCATCGACCTGCTCCTGATCCCCGGCATGACCGAACGCGCCGAGTACCGCGACCAGATGCGCCACGCTCGCGTCCAAGACCGCGTCGCCCGGGATCTGGCACGCTGACCAATCCCCATCAGGGACAGCCACTCGAGTAGACCTGAAGGAAGAGCGATACATCGCGGAAATCAACACCGAGGTCGTTGTTGAAATCCACGCTCGGATCACCATCGAAATAGGCCTGCAGCATCGCGGCCACATCGAAGAAGTTGAGCATCCCGTCATTGTTCACATCGGCGAGGCAGCCCGTATCGCAATCCATGCTCAGATCGACCGTATACGTCCATAGCTCCCCGACAAGCATCATCACGCCATCATCATGCGCGATGCTGGAGTAATCGTGTATCCGCGGAAGAACGCCCACAAGCCCCGGGGCGTACGGATCGGACACATCAAACACCGCCAGCCGATCGAAGTCTGCAATCCAGTACGCGTGCCCATCGATCACCTGCACGTTGCGCCCCTTGCCAAAGCTCGGCACCGAGCCGAACTGCTTCAAGTCCGAGATCGGCGAAGTGTACATGATGTCATCGATCTTGTTGAAGCCATAGAGAACACCGCCGTGGATGCTCATTTCATCGAACAGATCGACCGCCGGATAGTCGACGCGCACCGGACGGAACGGATCGCTGAACTCAATCACCGAGAGCAGCGAAACGATATCGTCACCAACCTCATCGTTATGACTGATGTAAAGCCGCCCATCAGAGAACATGGCGCTCTGGTGTTCGTCGCTCCGCATGGTGTAGTACGCCTTGATGCGGATATCGTGAACATCTGATACGTCCAGCAGCACATGCTCGAAGTCATCGACCTGCATCCAGAGGATGTCGCCATCGAGCTTCATATCCAGAACATCACGGAACGCCTTGTATAGCAGCACACGCTCGGGCTGCATCGGGTTTGAGAAGTCCACGATATCGAGCCCGTAGTCCCGGGCGGCATAGAAGACGATCGAGTCGCGGGCCTCCATGTGCCTGATCTCCACATACTCCCCGAGGCCGTGCTCATAGATCCCGAGCGGCACCGGGTTCGCAGGGTAGGTCACATCGAACGCAACGATCGATGTACGCTCCCGCGTGACGAAGTCATCAAGCGCGATCGGCGCGAACAGAACCCCGCCCTCAATCTGTATGTCGGCATCGAGGAAGTAGTCAAAGAACTCAATGTTGTCGAAGGCGTTCCACCCCTCGCTGATCGGGGAGACCGCCCCCATCTCACTCAGCATCACCGAGCTGATCCCCAGCTCGCCGCGGGTCGCCAGCACAGCACCGCTGTCTGTGTGCCCAACGACCAACCATTCTTCCCCGGGCAGGCTCGTGAAACCGATCAAGCGTGGATCATCGAGCAACTCCAGCGAGATGCTCATCATAACGTAGTTGTCGAAGCCGTAGGTCAGCACGCCGTTGCGCAACTCCACGCTGTCGACCGATGGAAAACCAAAGCCATCAACCAGATCGCTGATGTGACCATCCCACTGGTGGACAATCTCACCCCCCCCCGGCTCAAGCCGGAGCACCTCGAAAGAGCGATAGTTGTTCCGAAGCAAGAGCACATCCTGATCCCGTTCAATACGCACATCCCCGATGATCTCATGCGCATACTCCGCAACCCGCACCAGGCTGCCCGGGTCCGAAGTGTCGTACACCTCAAGCTCATCTTCACTCGTCGTCACATACAAGCGGTCCGCTGAGGCCGCGAAGTCCTCGATCTCCCCCTGGCCATACGAGAACTGACCGATCTCCACGGGACTCGAGGGGTCGCTGATATCCAGAATCTGCACCACAGACTGACGATCAAAGCAATACAGCCGATCGCCGTGCACCTCAAACTGCTGGACCTCTTCCTGCAGTTCGATCGGATCGATCGCTGTGAGCACCGACGGGTCCGAAACATCGATCCTGCGGATCATGGGCACATCATCAATATTCAGGTAGATCGTCTGATCCGCGACCTGCATATTCCAGACATTACCGGCATCAATCGAATCGAGCACGACAGGCGCACCGGGATCTCTGTAGTCGATCGACAGCAGCAATGCGGCATCGCTCGGCTCATCATAATGAAGCGCGAACGCGACGTCCCCCACTACTTTGATGTCGTAGGTCGACCCGTCCGGCATCGGGACGAACTCGCCCTCATACCCCCCAAACGCGCACATTACACCGCCATTCTGCGCCTGCGCAGACGAACACGGGCCCAGCCCGATCTGCATGGCACCCACAAGCACCATCCCCCGCACAACACCCACGCAGCCGATAAGAGAGCTTGCCCGATCAAATAAATGCATCATCATGTCCCCGTCTGTAGGAGATCTCATAGCCCACACCACTCCCAGGGCAGGGCGAGATCCCGGATAACCGCCCGAGCCGATACGGAGCGATAATCGGAGCGGTTCTTACAAAGACAAAGAAACTACCGTCCGTGAGAACTGTACCGGCCGCACTGTCACCCACATGAGCATGATCAAGTCACGCATACCGGCCGGACATGTCAGGGGCACCCGACGCCATAGCCAGATAGAAAAGCGCTGACATCGAAGTAGTCGAAGATACCGTCATCGTTGAAGTCCGCGACCGGATCCATCGATGCGTACGCGGTCAAAAATACGCTGACATCAAAGAAGTCAACCAACCCGTCCCCAGTCAGGTCGGCCGGGCACGGATCGATCACAGTGATCCTGTAGTTCGAGACCAGCGACGCGGCAACCTCATCCTGATCGCGCTGCCCAACGCCGCTGTGCGACAACAGAATCCGCATCCGGTAGCTCCCCGAAGGCGCGGTCAACGGGATCGTCCGAGAAAAGGGCTCAAAGCCAGTACTCGATGTGTCGATGATATTCTCATCATAAAAGAAACCCGCGAACCCGCCGCCGACGACAGATTCCCTGCTCATGCTCAAACGCACGAAGGAACGAAAGGACGAGCCGCTGTTCCCGAGCGAACCGTCGATCTGGAGGGTACCCTCGCCATCGATGATAAACTGGTACTCGTACACGCTCGAGAGCGTGTGCGCAAATGATCCCATCGCGCCGGGCAACCCTGAGTCCGTACCCATGAACGACGAGCCCACGAAGAACCCCCCGCTCGATGCGTTGAGCCGCGGCGCATAACCATTCACCGAGCCGTCGAAAGTGCCATTGGCGTTGCTGAATCCCGCAACCGCGTCGGCAATGAGCGGACCGATCATCGCACCCTGATCGTCGATGACCTCATCAGCATCCGATCCGTTGCCACCGGTAAGCGACAGACTGACATTGCTCGTAATGCTCGAGTAGACCGGGTCCACCTGCGCCACGACCGCGGGGCACACGCACGCAATCAAAGCGGCGGCTGCAAAATAGTTCTTCATGGTTCATTCCCTCTCTTCGATGACTCGAAGCATGAATGTACCAGAAATCCCACGCTGAGCAAATGCTCAAAGCAAAGTCATTTAAAACGGCGGCAGCTCTTCATCATCAAAGCTCACATCGTTCCCCGACCCATCCCGGAAGTCAGCTTCAGGGCCGGTCTTCTTGCCAGGGGCGAAGGTGTGCTTGGGCGGGGCAGGCGGCTCGTCGAAGCTCGGGGCAGCCGCCGGGGCGGGGTCGAAGTCGGGGCCGTCGAAGCCATAGGACCCGCCCTCCATCTCCTTGGCGAAGCCATAGGAGCCGCCCGAGTGCATCCCGTCGTGGGTCTTGAATCGCACCGTGCTCGGATCCCAGGTCAGCTTCACCGTGCCGGTCGGCCCGTTTCGTTGCTTGGCGATAATCAGTTCGGTGAGGTTGAGCTTCTCCCGATTGTCCTCGTCGAACTCCGGGCTCGTCGGGTCCCACGCCGGCTCGCCGCGGTGGTAGTAGCTCTCGCGGTGCAGCAGCATCACGACATCGGCATCCTGCTCGATCGAGCCCGATTCACGCAGGTCCGACATCTTCGGGCGGTTGCCCTCGCGTTGCTCGGCACCACGGTTGAGCTGGGCCAGACAGATCACCGGCACCTTGAGCTCACGCGCAAGCGACTTCACCGAGCGTGAGATCTCGCCGACCTCCGCCTGTCGTGACTCACGCGCCGAACTGGGCGACGACAACAGCTGCAAATAGTCGATCACAATGCAGCCGATGTTGTGGCGCTGCTTCATGCGTCGCGCCTTGGCCCGCATCGTCAGCACCGTCATGCCCGGCGTGTCGTCGATGAAAATCGGCGCTTCTGCCAGATCGGCGCTGGCTCGGTGCAGCTTGTCCCACTCCGAGTCACTCACGCGACCTGTGCGGAGCTGATTCGAGTCGACACCCGACCGGGCCGAGAGCAGACGCTGCACCAGCGAGCCGCGTGCCATTTCCAGCGAGAACACACCCACCGCCACGGGGTTGTTGATCTGACGCGGAGCCCAGGGCGTTGCACCACCGAAGGCGATCTGCTCGGCGATGTTCAGCGCGATCGCCGTCTTGCCCATCGACGGACGCGCGGCCAGAATCACCATCTCTTCCGGCTGCAGTCCCGAGAGCATCTCATCCAGATCCGTGAACCCCGTCGAGATCCCCGAGACCGATTTCCCGTCCGCCTGCTCGATCCGCTCCATCTCCGCCAGCAGCAGCTCGCGCAGCGTCTCCGGCTCGGCATTCACATCCTCCGACGCGATGTCGAAGATCCGCTTCTCCGCCAGGTCGATCACACCCTTGGCGGCATCGACTCCCCCACCACCCTGGTGGTACGCGTCGTAGAGGATCTGCCCCGCCGCGTCGATCAGCTTGCGCAGACGCGCACTGTCGGCGATCCGCTTGGCGTAGTACACCGCGTTGGCCGCGCTAGGCACCGCCTCGGCCAGTTCCATCAGGTACTCGGCCCCGCCAACCTGATCGAACACACCCTTGGCCCGCAGCGACTCGGTCAGCTGCACCAAGTCGCCCGTCTGGTGGGCCTCGTAGGTCTCCACGAGTGTCTGGTAGATCGTGCCGTGCGATTCCTGGTAGAACATCTCCCCGTTGGGGATCAGCTCGACCACATCGTTGAGCACCGCCGGGTCCAGCAGGATCGACCCGATCAACGACCGCTCGGCATCGATATGATGCGGCGGTGTGCGATCGAACAACCGCCCCATATCGGGGACCTCGTTGCGCTTCCCGCCACGCTTGAAGCCGGGTTTCGATTCGAACATCGTTGAGTCGTTCACAGCGTCGATTGTACGCGGTTTCGTGGGGCTTTCTTGAGCATCCCGCGCAACCGACAGCATGTTCCCAGCGAATACCCCCCCATCGCATCACACGCCATCAGATTGTGGAGAATACCCTTCAACATGTCCACACCAGAAGTCGGCAATGAGTTCTACGACACCGAAGGCGGGCTCCCCGAGTCGCTGCCCGCGTCGCCCTTCCCAATTTTCAATTCCTGGTTCGACCAGGCATGGGATGAGCGGAAAACGCCCAATACCAATGCCATGACCCTGTGCACCATGCATCCCGACGGGATGCCCGATGCCCGCATCGTGCTGTGCAAGGCCATCGAGCCCGAGCCGGGCAACATCCTGTTCTATACCAACTACAACGGGGCCAAGGGCCAGCAGCTGGCCGACCACCCGTTCGCCAGCGTCGTCTTCCACTGGGACCACGATGAACGCCAGGTGCGGCTCCGCGGCCCGGTCACCCACGCGACCGAAGCCGAGTCCGACGCCTACTTCGCCTCCCGCCGCCTCGAGTCCCGCCTCGGCGCCTGGGTCAGCGAACAGTCCCAGCCCATCGAATCCCGCGAAGCCCTTCTCGAAAAAGTCAGCGAGGTCATGGACACGCTCGGCCTCTCGCCCGCAGACCTCATGGGCGAGCACGAAGTTGTGATTCCACGCCCCCCCCACTGGGGTGGGTTCCGCATCCACGCTCAATCGGTCGAACTCTGGAACGGCGGCGTCGGCCGCATCCACGATCGCGCCCGCTGGGAACGGACACTGACCCGCAACAAACAGATCGATCGAGGCCCCGAGGCCTACACCCCCAGCGGGTGGTCCTCCACACGCCTGCAGCCCTGAACTGTGGATGAATCCTTCCATTTCGCCCTGAAACCGGTGATATCCCGCATCCGCTGTTGCAACCGATACGAAAATGTCGATGATAAAGACATCGCGGAAACGCGTACCGATGGGGACGGGCGTGAGAACCACGCCCAGAAGCATCGACGCACCGCGACGACCGGAGCCCTGATGGGTTTCGGGCGGTGAGCCCCGAGCGACGGCACGGGGAAAAGAACTCCGGCGGCGGCGATACACCGCGACGGCTGGGCTGGCATTTTCTTCAAGGAGGTGATTCAGTGACTAAGTATGACTGTATGAAGGGGTTGCGCCCGTAAGAGCGGCGGCTCGACGGTGTTGCCGTTGGCGCAACTCGCAATACGAAATCGATGCATCTGCATCCTACGGCTGCCTCCAAACTCTGGAGGCAGCTTTTTTCTGCGCACCACCCCAGACCGACAGCCATGAAAAACCGGCCCCGGGAGAACCCGAGGCCGGTCGATCAGTTCAAGTTTCAAGCAAGGATCAGAAGCCCAGAACGCCGCCGAGGATATCGCCGTATGCGACGATGAGCCCCGCGAACACGACCGAGACGATCGAGATCAGCTTGATGAGGATGTTGAGTGCCGGGCCCGAAGTGTCCTTGAACGGGTCACCCACGGTGTCGCCCACCACAGTCGCCTTGTGGTCGTCCGAACCCTTGCCGTAGACGATCTCGTCGCCATGGCCGGCTGCGACGGCTTCCTGAGCACGCGCCATGATCGCATCGCGAACGGTCGCGGGGATCTTGGTCGAGTTGCCCGTACCAGCAACCATCTCGTCAGCGGTGGTTGCACCGTATGACTCGAGAAGCTTCTTGGCGTTGTCCCAAGCACCACCGGCGTTGGCCATGAAGACCGCCAGCGCAAAGCCCGAGGTCAGACCACCAACCAGCAGCCCCATCACGCCGGGGACCGACAGGGTCAGGCCAACCGCGATGGGGACAAGGATCGCCAGAAGCGATGGGATGACCATCTCCTTCTGTGCACCGGTCGTGGAGATCGCGACACAGTTGGCGTAGTCGGGGTAGTGGTGACCGTCGAGGTCCACACCCTTCATGGGCCAGTTGTCCGGATCAGCAACTTCGTCTTCGCTCATGCCCTGGTTCCGCAGCGCCTGTCGGATGAACCCGAACTGGCGTCGGCACTCACCCATCATGGCGTAAGCCGCACGGCCCACCGCGTTCATGGTCAGAGCACAGAAGAGGAAGGCCAGGAGCACACCGATGAACACGCCGCCGAGCAGTTTCGGGTTCGCCAGGGTGACGTTGTAGAAGCTGAGCACATCCTTGATCATGCCACGCTCGGACGACGCCAGGGTCGCAGTCCAGCCAGCGCCGCCGATCTCGTAGCGTGCGTCGTGATCACCCGTGAGGGGGAACACATCGTTCTTGGCGATGTCGTGGATCTTGTCGCCGTGCTTGCCGTCGTCCAAGGTGACATCAAGCAGCATGCCACCATCGACATTGGCGGTCTCGCCCTCGCCGGTGACAACCGCAAACTTGTTGTAACCCTGGTAGATCGCGTACCCCATCGGGGCCTCGGCGGGAGCAACGACCGCGGACTTCTGCTCGAAAGCTTCGGCCTGCGTGGTGATCTGGGTCTGGACGATCTGGATGTATGCCGCAAACAGAGCCATGGCGGTCAGCGCCGCCGAACCGATCGCGAACCCCTTACCGGTCGCCGCAGTGGTGTTGCCCAGCGAGTCGAGCATGTCGGTACGCTCACGAACGATCGGGGGCTGCCCGGTCATCTCGGCGTTGCCGCCCGCGTTGTCAGCGATCGGGCCGTACGCGTCGGTCGCCAGGGTAATACCCAGCGTCGAGAGCATGCCCACGGCCGCGATACCCACGCCGTAGAGACCCATGAGGAACGACTCGGTACCACCGGCAAAGCCGAAGGCCGCGATGATGGCGATAACAACGGTCAGCAGCGAGGCCCATGTGGACTTCATGCCCTCAGCGATACCCGCGATGATCACGGTCGCCGGGCCGGTCAGTGCCTGCTCAGCGATGCGTCGTGTCGGTGCGTGCTCGTAGCTGGTGTAGTACTCGGTCGCGTGTGCGATCACAAGACCCGAGATCAGACCCGAAACAATGGAGAGCCCCAGGCCCCACCAGGTGGTGATGCCCTCAAGCTCGACCGCATCCTTCAGGATGTACCACAGCAGCCCGAATGAGCCGAGGATGATCAGTGCCGAAGCGACATAGACACCCTTGTGCAGGCCCTTGAGGAGCTGTGCGAAGCTCGCGTTCTCCTTCGCCTTGACGGTGAAGACACCAATGATCGAGCAGAAGATGCCCAGACCGGCCAGAGCCATCGGGGTCACAGCGAGCTTGATGCCCAGGGCACCCGCTTCTGCGCCACCTGCCAGGGTCATCGCCGCAGCGGCACCCAGGGCCATGGTCGCGAGGATCGAGCCGTAGTACGACTCGTAGAGGTCAGCACCCATACCCGCAACATCACCGACATTGTCGCCGACATTGTCCGCGATGGTCGCGGGGTTACGGGCGTCATCTTCCGGGATGCCGGCTTCGACCTTACCAACAAGGTCGGCACCAACATCGGCGGCCTTGGTGTAGATACCACCACCGACGCGTGCGAACAGCGCCTGCGTCGATGCCCCCATGCCGAAACTCAGCATGATGGTGGTGATCTCGGTGATCCCGCCGCCAACCAGATCGAACTGGTTGAAGATGAAGAACCAGGCCGAGATGTCGATGAGCGCGAAGCCCACCACATTGAGGCCCATGACCGCACCGGAGCGGAACGCAACGGTGAGGCCTTCATTGAGTGACTGTTTGGCCGCCCAGGTGGTGCGTGCCGAAGCGTTGGTCGCCATCTTCATGCCGAACCAGCCGCAGAGGCCGGAGAACAAACCCGCGATCGGAACACCGATGAGGGTGAACTTCGACTGCAGGTTCATGGCGAACATGATGCCAAGGAAGATGATCAGCAGGACGAAGACGCCCGCGACCACCTTGTACTGGCGGGTGAGGTACGCCATGGCACCGTCACGGACCGCTTGCGCGATCTCGATCATGTTCTCTTCACCCTCGGACTTCTTCATGACCGACATCTGGAACATCTTGGCCATCACCAGCGCCAGGATGCCGCCGACCGGTGCAAGGAAGTACGCCGGTGACACATCAGACATCGATGCGAGCGTGGGCATGAGTTGCATACTCATCGTGTTTAACCTCTATTGATGCTGCATCAATCAAAGCAGCGTGTGTTTTCAGGGTTCGAAACCGAAGATCAGCCCCACGATCAATCGGCTGTGAACCCGCCACTGCAATCTGCAGCGTGAACTCTCTTGAACACCCGGGGCAAGGGGTGCGTGCGTGAAAAAAGGACTCAATCCCCCCTCAGGAGGGCTGCAACTATAGATCGGCATACTGCACAGAATCCGATGAAACAAGAATGAAAGAGCTTTCGCCGCGGAATGTCCCCACACCAGCGTCAAACAAAAAGCCCACCATGCGGTGGGCCTCAACGATCAGTTCAGAATATCGCCATCATGGGCGACGAGGTGCGGCCTTGCGACGGGCGCGATTGCGACGCTCCGAGGGCTTCTCGTAGTATTCCTTCTTGCGGATGTCCTTGGTCAGACCTTCCTTCTCGCAGAGTTTCTTGAAGCGGCGCATGAGCTGCTCCGCGCTCTCGTTGCCGCGAGATTTGATCCGAATCGCCATGTGCTCTCCTTGTTGAGCTGTCTGGGCTTGCAATTGACATCCGTACCGACCGCACAACGCGGATCGGGTTCCGATTCAAGGCGCGGCTTCTCGCAAGGTCAAGCCACGACTCGAATTGTCCCGCATCGCTCGAATTCTGACCCGCAAACTGGCCCACGCCCAGCAGAGCGACCGATAACCGCATTCATGCGTCTCAAATCCACTTGCATCCCGCTCACGCTCCTCTGCATCATCATGCTCCACCCTCTGATCGGGTGCGAGTCCGTCCCCGCACTCCGCGAGAGCAAGGCATGGCACGGCGAGACGCCCATCTACGCCACCTACCGATTCGGGCAGCTCAAAGCCGAACTCCCCCCCGGCACTGAC
Source organism: Phycisphaerales bacterium JB052 (assembly GCA_043100965.1). Taxonomy (GTDB): domain Bacteria; phylum Planctomycetota; class Phycisphaerae; order Phycisphaerales; family UBA1924; genus UBA1924. The sequence continues at coordinate 602,540 of JBICHR010000011.1, forward strand.
CTCGAAACTGTCAACGCCGTATCCCGTGCCGTGCTCTACCGCCAGGGCCTGGTGATCGAAGAAGCATCGTTTACACCCTCGGACGGACGCATCATCGCACTGGGCTCCGAGCAACTCCCCTACGACAAGGTCCGCGTCACCACCCGATACGACGGCGGCGGGGTCATCATGACCATCAACATCGACCCCGCGACCGAGAGCCGGTCGCGAGCGTTGTTTGAATCAATCCTGCAAGCGCTGCAGCTCTGATCAGCCCAATGACGCATCGGCGGCTCGCACCGCGGCGCAGAACCGTGCGATCTTTTCGGCGTTCTTTTCGCCCGGCGCATCCTCGACCCCTGACGAAACATCGACACCGTACGGACGCAACGTCGAGATCACCTCGCCCACATTCGTCTCGTCGATCCCCCCAGCGATGATGACGGGCTTGTTGAAGCCCTCAAGATGCGATTTGAGCTTGGCCCAATCGAACGCGATCCCTTCGCCGCCGTCGGAGCCATCGATCAGGATCGCATCGAGTTCATCGACCTTCCCCCACCGCTTGAGCTGCGATTCGATGGTTGCGTCCTCGTACTTGAACGCCTTGATCACCCCCGGGCCGCACTGCTGCACGACATCCACGGGCTCCTTGCCATGCAGTTGCATGGTGTGCGTGGGGCACTTGTACTCAAGCGAGCAGAACGCATCGACATCCAAGTCACGCACGACTCCCACCGCGCTGACGAAGGGCGGGAGCCCGAACATGATGCCCGCCGCCTGCTCGGGGTCGATGTACCGCGGCGTGCCCTCGACGAAGACGAAGCCAATCGCGTCGGCCCCCGCATCGACCGCCGCCAAGGCCGCATCGGGGTTGGTGATGCCGCAGACTTTGATGCGTGTGCGATGATTGCTCATGCGGTTGTGTCCTCATTCGTACTTGTTGATGTGTGCCTGATGCGTTCAAGCTCGCCCTGGACGAGCGCTTGGGTATCGCTGTCGAGCGACTCCCCAAGCAGTTCTTCGAGCATCGCGACCGCGCCGGGAACATCCCCTTGGTCGTCGGCCCGTGTCCGTGCGATCAGCACGCTGATGATCTTTCGTTCGGGATCGCTCGGATAACTCGCCAGCAGGCGCGAGAACGCTTCGCTCGCCTGAACCCGATCGCCCCGCTGGTACAGCGTATTGGCGATCTGGTATTGCCCATCGCGATGCAGCGTCAGCGGCGCCCGATCGTCATGCCCGAACTCGTCTACAAGACGCAGGTAGGCGTCAGCCGCGTCTTCCGGCTTGCCCTCGCTCAGCAGTGTCCCAATTTGAGCGCGAGCCTGGGCAATATGTGCCGCACGGGGATCAACGGGCGTCGTCTCTCGAAGGACCTTGGCCATGCCCTGCTCATGCATGCGATGGGCACTCTGGAACGCCTTACGCCGCTGTCGCTGCTTGAGCAGTGAGAACAGGTCGTATGGCTCGCGTTTGATGATGCCCGTCAGGAGCAGGAAGAACGCGACACCGATCCCGAACCCGTAGCCGCCCAGGTGGGCCATGTTCGCGATGCCGTTCTCTGAGGAGAACACCTGGGCGACCAGATCGAGGATGACGAACATCCCGATGAGCCACCACGAGGGGATCATGAAGACCCCAATGATCAGGAAGATCACGAAGCACTTGATGCGTGTGCGTGGGAACAGCACCAAAAACGCACCCGAGACCGCAGCAACCGCCCCTGAAGCCCCGATCGCTGGGGTCGCGCTCACGCCCATGTGCGCCAGCCCCGAGATGATTGCCCCTGCGAAGAAGAACGCGATATAGCCGACTTTGCCAAACCGGTCCTCGACCGGTGGGCCAAAGACGAGCAGGAAGATCATGTTCCCAAACAGGTGCATGAACCCGCCGTGGAAGAAGGCCGAGGTCACGGGCTGCCAGATCCCGAAGCGGTGGAAATGCCCGGTTCGTCCCACGGCTCCCCATTCCTGGATTTGGCTTGCCAGTTGGGGGCTGCTGTTGGTCAGCAGCAGCATGACCACAAAGACACCCAGATTCAGGGCCACCAGCACGCGTGTCACGACGGGTTTGCGCTCATGCGGTCGGTCTGTGCCCAGTGGGATCAACACAGGGCGATGGTACGCCCGTGCGGGTGCTGCTGCCTATGATCTCGTCCTGCTCATTTCTGCCCTGAAATGGGAGCTCTGAGCGGGCCAACGAAGTTCACACCGCATCGAAACGCCTGCCTGAAGCAAAAAGGGCCGGGCGATGACCCCACGAAGGGACGCACCATGAGTACTGCTGAAAAGACATTCTCCAAGGGGCTCGAGGGCGTGATTGCCGCCCAGACTGAGATGTCCTTCATCAACGGCACCGAGGGTATTCTCGAGTATGTCGGCATCGCGATCGGCGATCTGGCCAAGAACAGCTCATTCGAAGAAACCGTCTTCCTGCTCTGGAACAAGCGTCTGCCGACCCAAAGCGAGCTCGAAGCGTTCAACAAAGAACTGCGTGCGAACTACAGCATGTGCGATGCCATGAAGCAACGCATCAAGGCATGCCCGGTCGATGCAGAACCCATGCATGTGCTCCGCACCCTGGTCAGCTCAATGGCCATGGACGACGCGAGCCCCAACGAGAACAGCGTTGAATCCGCACGCCACAAGGCCCTGCAGATCCTGGCAACGACCCCAGCCGTTGTCGCTGGTTTCGACCGCCACCGCCGCGGACTCGATTTCGTCGAACCAGACACCTCGCTCTCCTTTGCCGCCAACTTCCTCTACCTGCTCAACGGCGAGAAGCCCACGCCCGCCATGGAGCGTGCATTCGATATCTGCATGATCACCCACGCGGATCACGGGCTGAACAACTCAACCTTCACCGCCCGCGTGATCATCTCGACACTTAGCGACATGTATTCGGCCATCACCGGCGCGATCGGCTCGCTGCGTGGCCCGCTGCACGGCGGAGCCAACGAGGGCGTCATGAAGATGCTCAACGAGATCCCCACCGTTGATGATGTCGAGCCCTACATCATGAACAAGATCAAGAACAAAGACCGCATCATGGGCTTCGGGCACCGGGTCTACAAGGCCAAGGACCCACGCGCGGCCGAGCTGATGACACTCGCCAAGCAGCTGGCCGACGATACCGGCAACAGCGAACTCTACGAGAAATCGCACGCGATCGAGCTGATCATGGAGCGCGAATACGCGGCCAAGGGCATCTACCCCAATGTCGATTTCTACAGCGCCACCACCTACCACTGCATCGGGCTCAAGCTCGACCTCTTCACCCCCATGTTTGCCCTGTCACGCATCGCCGGCTGGAGCGGGCATGTGATCGAGCAGCTGGGCGACAACCGCCTGTTCCGCCCGACCACCGACTATGTGGGCCCCCACGACGCCCCGTACACGCCGATCAGCGAGCGCTGATCCACCACCTTGCCACAATTCTCAACAAACGCCCGCATCGTGCGGGCGTTTTTCATTCCCCTGACCATTTATCGCTTTCTGTCCCTCCGCGGCGCACCGGGTCGATACAACACCCGTACCCCGCGTATACGCGGCGATCACTGCGCCAACAAACAACCCATGCCCAAAGTCCGCTTCTACATCCCGAGCATGTTTCATCGTCGCCTGCTGCTGCTGGGGACCCTGTGCGTGCTGGCGTTGCTGCTGCTGAGTTCTCGCCTCGGCTACATGACCATCGTTGACGGCGCTCAGGCTCGCATCGACGCTGAGCGACGGCTGGTCACCGAAACATGGCTCCCCACAACCCGGGGTAGCATTTACGATCGAAAAGGGCGGGTGCTCGCGGGTGACCGCGCCTCCTACGACATCGCCCTGCACTATCGCGTGCTGGAGGGCAAGTGGGTCTATCAGGACGGGGCCGGACGCTGGCGCTGGACCGAGATGCGCACCTACGCCACCCGCTTGGCCCAGCGAGCCAACCCTGACATCTGGGACACCCTGCCCGAAGATGAACAGACCAGCGTCATCGATCGCTTCGAATCATCGCTGCGTGCCCGTGTTCAACGCATGGAACGGGACCTCATCGCAATGTCGGGAATGGAACCAAGCGAGTTCCAGAAACGAAAACAGGACATCCTCGACCGTGTCGGAGCGATGAAGCGTGAGATCGCCGATCGGGCGTACCAGCGTGAGCTGGCGCAGTTCGAGCGCACCGGGCGGGTCCCGAGCGAGGACGACCTCGACCGCTTCAGACGCATCGCCAACCAGCCCATCGCTGAAGAGGAAACCACGCACACGATTATCCCTGACGTGCACGACGAGCTGGGCTTTGCGGTGCTCCGGCAGATCGCCAGAAGCGAACCCATCATCAGCGATGGGATCCAGGCGAGCGTCCGCCAGGCCCTGAGCGTGCCGGTTTACCCGGGCCTGTCGGTCAGCGACACGACCGCCCGGCTCACGCCGTATGACACCCTGCCCATCAGCATCGATCGCCGCAGCTTCCCTCCACCGCTCCAATCACCCGATCCAGTCACGATCAACACACAGGGCGTGGCTCGGATCCTGCTCGGGCGGGTCGATGACGGACTCTATGCAGAGGATGTCCGGCGTCGTAAAGACGCGCTGCTCTACGACGACCAGATGCGAGCTCGCTCGCTGACCGAATCTGGTCGGGACCGAGGACGCTACATGCCCGGCGATCGTGTTGGCCGCACGGGCATCGAGCACGCCTTCGAACACACCCTGCGTGGCCTGCGTGGTGTCCGCACCGAGAACATGCAAACGGGCGAGGTGCTCGAAGTGGCTCCGGAACCGGGGCAGGATGTGCACCTGAGCATCGACATCATGCTGCAGGCCCGCATTCGGGCGCTGCTCGATCCAAGCCTGGGCTTGGCCCGCGTGCAACCCTGGCATAACAACGAGCAACCCCTCTACACACCGACGGGGACCGATCTCGATGCCGGCGTCATCGTGCTCGAAGTCGCAACAGGCGAGATCCTCGCGATGGTGTCCACACCGCTCCCACCCGACGAGGGCGACTGGGCCTCGCTGGGCGTCACCAACGACATGGAGCAACGCCTCTACAACCTGATTCATGCGCCATGGGTCAACAAAGCCATCGCCAAACCCTACCCACCCGGTTCGGTCGCCAAGGCGTTCATCCTCACCGAAGCAGCCAAGCGGGGCCTCTACACACCCGGCGAACGCATCGAGGCCACCGGGCACCTGCTGCCCAACCAGCCCAACAAGTTCAGGTCTTGGATCTACAAACAGCACAACATCACCCACTACCAACAACTCGGGCGTCATCCCGATGGCGTCGATGCGCTCATGGTCTCGAGCAATGTCTTCTTCTTCACCCTCGGGCGTCGTCTGGGCCCCGAACGCATCGCCGAGGCCTATCGCGATTTCCATGTCGCTTCTCCCTACAACCTCGGGGTGGGAAGCGAATGGCCCGGATCCATCGGCCCCTTCGGAGGGCCAAACGACGGCAGCGACATCAACCTTGATGAGGCCACGCTCATGAGCATCGGACAGGGCCCCATCACATGGACCCCGCTGCATGCCGCAGACGCGATGGCCACGCTCGCCCGCGCGGGCATCGCCATCACGCCCAGCATCGTGCGTGACGGGCGTGCGCCGGAAATACGAGATATCGCCATCCCCTCCTGGGTCGTCAATGAATCACTCGAGGGGCTGCATCAGGTCGTCAGCAACGAGCAGTTCGGCACCGGACGGGCGATTCGGTATGAATCGCTCGGTACCGAGGCGGTCCCGATCTTCAACGCGCCGGGCATCAGGGTCTGGGGCAAGACCGGCACTGCGACCGCACCGGCGTTGGTCTTTGATCCAGACGAAACCGAAGAGGCGAACGGCCCCGCGGAGCCCCGCGTGGTCCGCATGGGCGACCACTCGTGGTATGTCACACTCGTCGCCCCCGAGGGCGAGAGCCCCAAGTACGCCATCGCGGTCATCGTTGAATACGCCGGATCCGGCGGGCGGGTCTCCGGGCCCATCAACAACCAGATCATCCACGCGCTCATCGACGAGGGGTACCTCCCGAACAATGAGCCCCAGGAGCCCGACGCATGAGCAGGACGGGCGAGATCAACCCGATTCTGCGCCTGATCAAGGGTGGTGGGCGCAACCCCGAGCCCATATCGCGTGTGCTTCGCCCAGTGAACTGGGGCTGGGTGACCGTCGTCGCCTCCCTGCTGCTCTCGCTGCTGGGCGTCTATGCCATCGACATGGGACTCAACGAGAACCTCAACCCATCCTTTGGACAGCTCTCGACCACAGCGATCAAGCAGTTCATCTTCATGCTCATGGGCATCGTCGCCTGCCTGGTGATCATGCTCCCCCACTACAAGCTTGTCAGCGCCTTCGCCTGGCTCTACTTCATCATCTGCATCGCACTGCTCGTGTTCCTGCTTGTGCCGGGCATCCCATCGAGCATCGTCACCCCACGCAACGGTGCCCGCTCATGGATCAACCTGGGCGTGACCGACTTCCAGCCCAGCGAGATCACCAAGATCGCCTTTGTTCTGGGGGTCGCCCAGTACCTCCGGTTCAGGACCCAGCACCGCAGACTCACGGGACTGATCGTGCCGGGCATCATCGCCGCGATCCCCGTTGGGCTCATCACGGTCCAGCCCGACCTGGGCACCGCCTCGCTCTTTGTCCCCGCACTCTTTGCGATGCTGATTGCCGCGGGTGCCCGGCTTCGTCATCTGACCCTGATCGTGCTCTGCGCCGCGATGAGCGCCCCGATCGCCTACCCGTTCATGCGTCCGCACCAGAAGGCCCGCATCGAGGCGATCGTCAAGCAGTTCCAGGGCGACGAATCAACGAACTTCGACATCAACTTCCAGTCCTCTCGGGCCCAGATGCTCATCGCCGCCGGGCAGGTCACCGGCACGCCCGAGCCCACCGCCCGGGCCCTGGTGCGCTACAACGCCCTGCCCGAGCGAGAAAACGACATGATCTTCGCGGTCGTGGTTGCACGCTTTGGGCTCCTGGGTGGGATGGCGATGCTGGGGCTCTACGCCCTCTGGGTGATCGGGGCCCTGATCGTCGCGGCTAGCTGCCGAGAACCGATGGGACGCCTGATCGCCGTCGGTCTGCCCGCGTTCATCGCGACCCAGGTCATCATCAATGTGGGCATGAACGTGGGAATCCTGCCCATCATCGGCATCACCCTGCCGTTCCTCAGCGCTGGTGGGTCATCGCTCATTACTTGCTGGATCATGACGGGATTACTGATGAATGTCGCATTTCATCGTCCCAAGCCCCCCTACCGCAGCTCGTTTGAATACGCTGATGATGATGACCAACCACACCCACTCAAACCAAGCCGACCCTACGGGAAATCGGTCGGGTTCTCCGGCAGAGCATTCACCCGCTGATCGAGGCACGCTCGACCTGGCTCTGGATCAGGTCAAACCCCTCAGCCCACCCAACGGGTGGGCCCAGCGCTGCGCCGAACAGGGCATCATGCTTGAGGGCGAAGAGATCACACAACTCGGCCGGTTCCTGGCGATGCTGCTGCACGCCAATACACGCATGAACCTCACCGCAGTGCGTGACGCGGGCGAAGCGTGGGACAGGCACATCTTCGACTCGCTCACACTGATCCCGCTCCTGAGCGAGCTCGAGCCCGGTTCGCAGATCATCGATATCGGGAGCGGCGGCGGGCTGCCCGGGCTCCCGCTCGCGATCGCGATGCCCCAGTTGCAGTTCACCCTCATGGACGCAACGAAGAAGAAGTGCGACTACCTCAATCTGGCCGCCAAGACCCTCGGGCTGTCAAATGTCCGCGTGGTGTGCGCCAGGGCCGAGACATTGGGACAAGACCGCGGGCTCAAGACCGCGACGGGCCGTGACGACGCACACCGCGAGCGGTACGACATCGCCATGGCTCGCGGTGTCGGCCAGATCGCGATGCTTTCCGAGCTGACCGTGCCGCTCGTCAAGGTCGGGGGCTTGGTGCTGATGACCAAGGGACAGCGTGCTGATGAGGAACTCGCGCAGGCCAAGCAGGCCCTGCACCTGCTTCATGCCGCGCACGCCGGGACCGTTGAGACCCCCACGGGCAAGGTCGTGGTCATCGAGAAGCTGCGACGCACCCCGCGTGTTTACCCGCGCCGCGACGGCGAGCCCAAACGGGCCCCGCTCGGGATCGCCAAGAAGTAGCACCCCACGCACAAAATCAGATCAGCCCGCAAGACGCGGGCTGATCCTTTGCAACACATGAGTACCAAGATCTGTTAGCGCCTGCGTCGTGCGAAGACGAGCAGACTTCCCATCAACAGCGCACCGCCACCGGGCGCTGGGATCTGGGCCGTGAGCACACGAACCGCGTCGTGCATCAGGAAACCAGCGTTGGCGTCATTGGACCGGATCTCCACACGATCGAATGCGAGGTCGCTGGTCCAGCCGCCCCACCGCCACACGCCGTCGCTCGAAGCGACAAGCGAGTCGGTCCCGATGAGCGTATCGCCTGCGAAGAAACGAATCTCGCCGTCGGTGCTATCGCTGATGGATGAAAAGAACCCACCGAACGAGCGTTGATCGACATCGAAGAAGTACCCGACCCCGCCTCTGCTGGTGCCCATGAGTTGATCGCCCTCATAGGCGCCCACCCGCTGTTTGTATGACCACGCCCCCGTGGTATGCACCCAGGAGCCGTCCGTGTTGAACAGCGTGCCCATACCGCCGAAGATTTGGACATTCTCAGATTCAAAGGTGCCCATCGTCAGCCCCTGAAACCCCTCCATTTCAGGCGAGTCGAACTCCGAAACGCGAACGATGCCGGCGTTCGTGATCGAACTGGCGACGGCGGCGCTCAGAGCCATACAAGTCAGTGCTGATCGGTGCATGTGTGGTATCCCCATTGTTGATTATCGCGAGTGCATCTCGCTCCCAGATCGTGCATTTTGATCCGGGCGATTGCAACGCGTTCGCAGGAGGCACTTTGGGTGGACAACCGCGCAGTTGCCCCAGGCGTTACAGATACACCACGGGCAGGAATCACCGCGTTACTTCGGGCTGTACGCACCCTTTGATCGCAGCAAAGCGGCGATCGCTTCGCGGACCGCCCCCTGACCACCTTCGCGTTTGGTCACCAACGCACAGCGTTCGATGACCTCCGGCTCAGCGTTGGCAGGACAGATCGGGAAGCCCACTCGCTCGATCGCGGGCAGATCGGGCCAGTCATCGCCCATATGGGCCGCCCGGGCCACATCGATGCCCGTCCGCTCCAAGATGAGATCAAGCGATTCGGACTTATCACGGCTACCCTGGATCACCAGCTCATCGGGCAGCCCGAGCGAACGCAGGCGGTGTTTGAGCGCCTCACCCGAACGACCGGTGATGATCGCCAGCTTGTGACCGTTGCTCATCCAGAGCTTCATCGCAAAGCCGTCGCGGACATGGAAACGCTTGGTCTCGCGCCCGTCGTCGTCGATGTTGATCGAGCCGTCGGTCATCACGCCGTCGACATCGAGCACGAGCAGCTCGATCGACGCGGGGTCGCTGAAGGTTCGCGGGGCGGGTTGATTGGTCTGACCACTCACGCGTCATCCTCGACGAGCTTCATCGCGATCAGGTCCTGCACATCGAGCAGCCCGACCGGCTTGTGCTGGTCATCGACAACCGGGAGTTCGTCGGCTCGGTACTCACGGAACAGTGCGACGGCATCGCGTGTCAGTGCTTCGATTGAGAGCGCCTTGGGATCGCGGGTCATCACTTCCGCGATCGGTTTCTGCAGTTCGCCCGGGTCCCGAAGTATCAATCGACGCAGATCCGAGTCGGTGAAGATCCCAGCGAGCTTGCCCACCGAATCAACGACGAGCAACGCGCCCGGGCGGCGCACCACCTTGGATGCTTCACGCAACGCGTCGGCCACCGTGTCGCCCTCGGTCGCGATCGGCAGGTTCTTGCCCGCGACGAAGCGGATCAGTTCGCTGACGGGCTTGAGCAGCGAGCCCAGCGTCCCGCCCGGGTGGCGTGCGTGGAAGTCTTCGTTGGTGAACGCCCGTCGCCGTGCCACGGCCAACGCCAACGCGTCGCCGATCGCCAGCGCCCCGGTGGTCGAGGTCGTCGGCGCCAGAAACTCGCCGTCGCCCGCCTCATCGGTGACCCCCACCTCGAGCGTCACATCGGCAAGACGCTGCAGCGAGCTGACCTTGCCGTCCTTGGGGCCTCGGGTGATGGCGATGATGGGCAGTTTGTCTTGACGCAGGATCGACGCCAGCGCGACCAGTTCCTCGGTCTCGCCCGAGTGGCTCAGGCAGATCGCCAGATCGCTCTTGCGGAAACGCCCCAGATCCCCGTGCGCCGCCTCGGTCGGGTGCACGGCATGGCTGGTGATGCCCAGCGAGGCCATCGTCGCGGAGATCTTGGCCCCGATATGCCCGCTCTTGCCCAACCCCGAGACAATAACCGTCCCGCCCGCGTCGGCGGTCTTGACGATCAGATCAACTGCCTGGGTATAGCGATCATCGACACCAGCCGCGAGCTTCGTGATCGCGGCCGCTTCGTGCTCGAAAACACGGGCGATGAATCTGGTTTCGTCCTGATCGGGGATCTTCACCGCGACGGGCTCCCTTTGCGTGCTTGTGGGCATGCGATAAGGGTATGCCGAATGCAGCGATCAGGCGTTGGTGACGACCTTCTTGCCCTGACAGCGGGGACAGGGGATCGGATGGCCCGTGCTGGGCTGGAGCGCCGGGACGGCGTTGAAGCCGAGCGTTCGCACCGCGACCGTCATCGGGCAGGGCACATGACCGCGTCCGAGGCACTCCGGGCAACGCTTGAGCTCAAGATCACCAACGAGTCGTAAACTGGGCTGTGCAGCGTCCATAACGGTGTATCGGCTCAATCGCACCCCGGGATTGATCGAAAAAAGAACACCCCGCACGGGCCGGGCCGGTGCGGGGTGATTCGTTCCGTTCTGATGTCGAATCGTGCGGATCAGCGGCGACGACGAGTTGCAACGAGCCCGCCGAGCCCGAGCAGTGCAACTGAACCCGGTGCGGGGGTCAGCGCGACATCATCGACATAGAGCCCGTTAGCGATGCCGTCCACTGCACCAGCCGAGAGCTGGAAACGCAGGAGGAAGGAGTCAGCGCCAGCTGCCGAGGTCAGGTCGAGGGAGAACTGCTGGTAGCCGTCGTTGATGCCCAGCCCGATGAGCGAGGTCAGCGATTCGCCGCGGACGCCGCCGCCGTCGCTGCCGTCCTGGTCGAGCCAGAGGATCTGGACAAAGGTGTCCATGCCGACGAAGCTGGTCGAGTCGACCATGGCGTAGAACGAGAGGTTGTAGTCGGTCTCAGCGGTGATGCTGCCAACGGGCTGGTTCTGCTCGATGAAGTACGCACCACCCGCAGCTGCGTTGGTGATGTGGTCGAAAGACATGTAGGCGCTGTAATCGCCCGAGTTCGGGTTGGCCATGCTGCGCTCGACCGAGCCGGCAGCACCGCCGATCACTTCGTTCCAGTCGTCGGCATCGGCACCGGTGCCTGCCTCGAAGCCGGCGTTCAGGATGTCAGCCGATGCGAATGACGCAGCGGCAGCAATGATGGCGATCGTGGTGATGGTCTTCATGTTTTCCTCTCCTCATGATGCTGTAGGTTCGACAGCAGTTGGTGTGACTTCTGCGATGAGACAGTGCCACAGCGTAACTGTTACGCCTAGTCAACTCAAGAATAAATCATTCAAAACCGGGCCGATTCGCCAATTTCCCCCATTCAACCTCGTTTTTGGCCTAAAAACTGCGCCAAGACTTGGAACTGTTTCATGCATTTCCACCCATTCGCAGGCCTCACTGAACCGGTTCAGTAGGCGGCCGACCGCATTCGGGGCAGATGGGCAAGTCCTGTATGTCGTAGCCACAGCCCTGACACAGATGCAGTTCAGCCCATCGACTCGCCTTGGTCGATCGCCCGATCAGCGACGGCACGATCGGGAGCATGCCGATCATCAACCACGCTGCTGAAGTATGGATGCGCGTGTTGCCAAGCACACCCAATGGCGCAAGCCGTATGCAGGGCGCTGTGCCGATCGGTGGCTCAGCAAAGCGCACCGTCCCATCGCGCTGCACAACTCGGATCGTCCGTATTTCATAACTATTGAGCGGCATCCCGCACCCGATCACCTCCATGCTGTAATGTGTACCCCCATCGTCCCACGCGGCGGCGTAGACCGAACGAACAAACATCACGGCACCGCCGAAGTACGCCTACTTCTCGGGCTTCGGCCAACTCAACACAGTCAGCGTAATCGTGGGCCAGCCCGCGCTTGATCGAGGTGGGTACAGATTGCGCACCAGGCTGCTCTTGCCCTGCTGCATCTGCAAGCCGATGAACCACCGACAGCCGACGAGGTTGAGCAGGAGCATGACGACAAAGAGGAGCTGAAAGCTGCGGAGTAGATAGCGTCGTTCGTGTTCAAGTAGCCCAGTCTGCGACATCGGCTCGCGTTCATTCTGACTTGCTGACGAAGGGGATGACATCGCGTGACCTCCGCAGGATCGGTACGCGGCTTGCTCTTCGCTGTTGCAGGTGATCGAACAGCTGGGTATGGGTGGCGTTGTTGAACGCGAAGATCCCACAGGACCCAACGAGAAGAGGGGTATGCGGAGGTGGAGAAAGCCCATGATGACACAGAGTAGAGAAAGTGGTTTTGGTGAATGACTTCAACTTTGCTGTGCGAACAAGGACACCTGACGGCCGGGGGGTGTCTGGTTCCAAAGCTGCTATCTGCCAGATACCCATTGCATCGGACTCCAGCGTGCCGTACATTGCTCGAAACACACTACGCGTTGCCGCGCACACGCAGCGCTCACACTTGAGAGGGGTTCCAATGTCGAAAACATGTCTTGGCGTCGTTACGCTGTCTGCAGCTTTGACTTCGATCGGGCTGACCACCACGCCTGGGCGAGCCTTTGGCCCGATTGAGTATGAGCCAGAGCCGCTGTACTCGGGGTTCCCGGGGGGCGATGATGACTTCGGATACAGCCTTGCGATCGAGTGGCCCTATCTCGCGGTCGGGGCGTTGATGGACGACATTGATGGCGAGGATTCCGGTGCGGTCTATGTATACAACCTCGTCAGTCGCAACTTTCTGTATGCTCCGTTCGCGTCTGATGTTGGTCCCGGAGACCGGCTTGGATACTCGGTGGCGATAGACAACGGGCTTCTGTATGCCACTTCGCGCAGGGATGAAGTCGGTGGCGTAGAAACAGCTGGGAGTGTTTATCTTTTTGATCTGGGACTCAACGGTCGTTTTATACGCCGCATCACAGCCGAAGTCCCTACAACGATCGGCTCGTATGGCGACAATGTGAGCGTGAGCGATGGGCTTCTGTTGGTTGGTGCGCCACTCGCACTGGTTGATGGAACTCAGGCCGGCGCGGTATACGCGTATGAAACTCAGTTTTACAACCAGATCTTAATCCTCACACCCACTGACGGAACACCGCTCGGGCGATACGGGACTTCTACAGCAATCAATAGCGACTTCGTGGTCGTAGGTTCGAGCCGAAACGACATCGGAGTTGGGATTGGCGAGTCGGGATCGGTCTATGTGTATGACTTCGTAAGCGGGAATCAGCTTCACAAGCTGACCCCGAATGACCCCCAGACCGGATCACAGTTTGGAACAACCGTCGCGATCCAAGGCGATCTCATCGCGGTTGGTGCGCCCCTCACCGATGACCGTGGGCTGAGCTCTGGTTCGGTGTATCTCTTCGATGCTGTGTCAGGGAATCAGATTGACAAGATCATCGCAGACGACACGGACGGAGCCGACTGGTTTGGCAGATCAATCGCGATGAGTGACGATGTCCTCGTAATCGGTGCCCCTTTCAAAGAAGAACCCGGCAATCTGATTGGTGCGGTTTACCTCTACGACATCAACACCCACAAGTTCATCGATAAAATTCTGAGCCCTGCCGGTGGCCTTGAAAGCCGATTTGGCTTTGTGGTCGCTTCGGATGATGATGAAATCATGACATCAAACTACAACCAGTTTGAGAACGGGCTGGATACTGGTGTTGCGTACTTTATCGATGCCATCTGCCCGGCGGACATCAATGACGATGGTGTGCTTGACTTCTTTGACATCTCTGATCTTCTCAATGATCGGCCCGACTACAACGGCGATGGCGTGTTTAACTTCTTTGATGTGAGCGCGTTCTTGAACGATTACAACATGGGTTGCCCGTGAGTGCTTGAACGCGAAGATCGCGTAGGGCTCGAAGAGGGGACTGAACGCAGAGGGCGCGAAGGTTGCGCAGAGGACGCAGAGAAGTACAATAACACTGCGGGTGCCCTGCTTCACTCCGCCGCAGGCGCATGAAGCAGGATCGGGGATGCAATGTCACACCGATTGCAGGGTGCCACGACTCGCCGCGCAGCGGCGCAGTAGTGCTCCTTAGACGACCTGATGTATCCGATTGTGGTATGAGCTTGTAGTCGACGGCCTCTGTGTCAAGCACGCCCAAGTCGGTCCTCAACGCACGGCTTGTCCGCCCAAGGGCGGAGCAATCCGTGGCACCCGGATCGAAGGGTACGGCTAGATTTCGCTGCTTAGCTCATCCCCTCAACAAACGCCTTGAACCGATCCATCCCCGCGTTGATCTGCTCCTCGCTGCACGCGAAGGAGATCCGCAGGTGGTTGCCCGAGATGCCGCCGAAGTCTTCGCCGGGGACGAAGGCGATGTGGGCCTCGTCGAGCATGGCCTCGCAGAGACTCGTCGCGCTGTCGATCTTGGTGCCCTTGGCGCTGGTCTTGCCGAACAGCCCGGAGACATCGGGGAAGACATAGAACGCGCCCGTGGGCGTTGGGCAGGTGACGCCCGGGATCTCGCTCAATCGGCTCATGATCAGCTTGGCACGCTGGGCAAAGGCCTGACGCATCGACTCGACCTTGTCGGCCACCGCCGGGTTGGTCAGCGCCTCGCGGACCGCGGCGTAGTTGAAGCTGGTGATGTTCGTTGTCATCTGCCCCTGCAGCTTGCCCATGCCCTTGATGAGTTCCTTGCCGAAGTCGCCGGGCATGGCCGCGTAGCCGATGCGCCAGCCGGTCATGGCGTAGGCCTTGGACATGCCGTTAATGGTGATGACCCGCTCGGCGATCTCCGGGACAGAGCCGATGGAGAAGTGCTGGTGCTCGCCGTAGATGATCTTCTCGTAGATCTCATCGGTGAGGACCACGAGCTGGGGTGCGCGTTCGATGCCCTCATTGATGACCTTGGCCAGTTCACGCAGGTCCTGCTCGCTGTACATCGTCCCGCAGGGGTTGGATGGCGAGTTGAGCACGATCAGGCGTGAGCGCGGCGTGATCGCATCCTGCAGCTGCGCGGGGCTGATGCGGAAATCGGTATCGGGGCCCGCGACGACCTCACGCACGACGCCGCCGGCCAGCTCGCAGATCGGGCGGTACGACACCCACGCGGGCGTGGGCAGGATCATCTCCCACGGGTCCTCGCCAAAGGCGGGCGGGTCAAAGAGGCACTGCATGGCGTTGTAGAGCACATGCTTGCCACCGGCACCGATGGCCACATGCTCGCCCGTGAGCCCGGGGATGTTGTTCTCATTGGTCAGCTTGTTCGCGATGCACTGGCGGGTCTTCATATCCCCCAGCGTCGGGGTGTACTTGGTCTCGCCCGCGAGCATGGCCTTGATCGCCGCATCCTTGATGGGCTGGGGCGTATCGAAGTCCGGTTCGCCGGCGGCAAAGCCCAGCACATCGACCCCGCTGGCCTTCATCGCTTTGGCGCGGTTGTTGAGCGCCACGGTGATCGAGGGCTTGAGTTCGCTAACGCGGCGGGCGAGATCGATTGATGCGGTCTGGGTCGTCATGGGTATCTCCTGCGGGTAGGACAGTGAATCCTAGACCGCTGCGGAACCAAGGTCGGTGTTGCAGCGAAAGGGCTTGTATGCACGCACAGATAATCTCTCTCGCCGTATTTTCCTGTCTCGCGCACGCCCAACCAACATCAGTAGGTGATCCTGTTATCACGGTAACCTATCCGGTGCTGAGTGAGTGGAATGAGATCACAATCGAGAATACCGATGCCCTCAACTCATGGTTTGGGGATCAGGTGAGCCTGCGAGACAATCAGTTGCTTGTCGGTGCGCCCGGCTACTTCAATGATCAGCCCCACCGCGGCGGCGACGGCTGGGGGCGTGTGTATGTCTATGACCCGATCACGGGGGCTCAGACTGGTTTGCTTACGCCGAACGACGACCAGATGCCGCAGTGGTTCGGCAGCATCACGGCGAGTGACGGTGTGTATACAGCGGTCACCGGCTCGATCGATGGCGAATCACTGATCTACATCTACGAGGGCGATTCTACAACTCCGTCTCATATCCTGCATAATCAGCAAGATGCTGAACTCGGTGCTTACTCGATAGCCATGGACAACAATCTGATCGCGGTGATGTATCGAGAAGATCTATACGAATCGCACACGGTGCTATTTGACATCTCGACCGGATCGGAACTCGCTCGGTTCCCCGGTGGGCTCGCCACTCAGGCGGACACTACCACGCAGAACATCGCGATGCATGACGGACTACTCGCCTTGCGTACCGGTTACGATGACGGGACGGATGCCCCTCGGGTCTTCGTCTATTCAACCGAGACCTTCGAGTTGGTTCATGAGCTTACCCCTGAGCAGCCGGAAGGTGGTTTCGGTGCGAGCATCGCGATCAATGATGAATACATCGTTGTTGGGAACGCATTCAACAGTGTCCCAAGCCCACGCGATGCGGATGCCAGCGGAGTTGTTGAGATCTTCGATCGTGAGACTGGCGAGCGTGTGTCGAGCTTTATGCCCGGCGATATTGTCGGCGACCCATTTGTGGCCAACTCGATCGCGATCAACGATCGCTATGTGGCGATCGGCTCGCTCTGGAACCGGCTCGTTTACCTGGTCGATCTGCATGACACCGAACGGGCGTGGAGGGTTGGCTATCAGGAGTACGCGACATACTGGGCCGATGAGTTTGGGGCCTCGCTGACGATGGATGAAGATTTGCTCGTTGTCGGCTCACGCAACTTCCAAGAGGGTGTGGTGGTGACATACAACATCGGCTGCCCCGGAGATCGCGATGGCGATCGCTCGCTGACTACGCTGGACGCGATCGATTTCATCCAGGCCTTTGTTTCGAGCGACAACAGCGCCGATCTCAACGAGGATGGTCTGTTCGATTTCCATGATGTCAGCCAGTACATGCGGCTCTACCAAGCCGGCTGCTTCGAGTAAAAAACGCCCGATCGATACGATCGGGCGTTTCTCTTGGCTTGGTGTGGAGCGATTAATCGTCCGAGATATAGCTGCCCTGACGCGCGTTCTGGTCCAGCGGGACGCCACGGAATCGACGCGGCTCAACCGGGACCCATTCGCGGCTCGGGTCCTCGAACTCAACCGGATCGACCTCCTCGTCGGGATACTCAACGCCGTCACGGATCGAGACCTTGAGCAAGCGGGCATCGGAGCCCGGGACCGCCATCTTGTTATTCAGGTCGGTCCGGCGCTTGTCCTTGTCGTAGATTGCCCACTGCATGATGTCCGGGCGACGGGTCGTCCCCTCCTTGGCCTGATTCTCAAGGAATCGGACGGTTACCTTGGACCCGATGGGCACATCAACCGTCCACAGCGGCTCGCTGTCACGGTTGTCGTACAGCGTCACCGTCAGGGGCTCGAACGGGGTCGAGATATAGGTGAACGAGTCGGTCGAACGCATATTCCCGCCCGGCTCGTTCGATACAAGTTGCTTGATGCACCCGCTCAGGGCGAGTGTGCTCAGCAGGGTCAGGGCTATCAGCGTGCAACGGTTCGCGGTGCTCGTCATTCGTTTCTCTCCGGCGGGGCCTTATGCCCTGCTGCAGTATAGCGTGGCCTGCCCGATCGCGATCATCACGGACGATCCGGGCTCTCTGGTTTCTATCGGTATAATTGGGTACGGACTCGCACGAAACTCGGTTCAGACCAATTCCAGCACGAGATCAAACAACCATGCCCCCCCACAACCGCATCGGACACGGCTACGACCTGCACCGCCTCGAGCCCAATGGCCAAGACCAGCCCGGCCGCCCATTCGTGCTCGGCGGGGTCGAGATCCAGCACGACCGCGGCCCGATCGCCCATTCAGACGGCGATGCCCTGCTCCACGCCGTCACCGACGCCCTGCTGGGTGCCATCGGAGCCCCCGATATCGGGCAGCTCTTCCCTGACCACGACCCGAGAAACGAGTCTCAGAGCTCGGTGGTCTTCCTCGAAGCGGCCGTGCAACGCGTCCGAGACGCCGGTTACATCATTGGGAACCTGGACGCGACGATCATCTGCGAACGCCCCAAGCTCAGCCCGCACAAGGACTTGATGCGAGCCAACCTCGCCGCGGGCCTTGGGGTTTCTGAAGACCAGGTCAACATCAAGGGCAAAACGCACGAGGGCGTCGATGCCATCGGACGAAACGAGGCGATCGAAGTCCACTGCGTGGTCCTGCTCGTTCCCAGCGACGCCTGATCAGTTCTTCGCGTGCTGAATGGCAATCAGCGCGTAAGCGGCGATGAGGATGTCGTTGTTCTCCATCCAGCGCGATTCGAAGACCTTGAACCCGCCATTGACAAACTGCAACTCGTGGAGCTTGTCGATCATCTCTTCCCGCCAGTTCCGCCCGTCGATCTCATCGATCCCGGCTTCATCAAGCGCCCGAGCCATGGTGCACAGATAGTAGTAGTACCCCTGCATGCCCAGCCCCGGGTTTTCTTCGATGCTGTAGTTCTTCTCGATCCACTTCATCGCCTCGGTGAGCCGAGCATCATCGGGGTCAAGATCGGCGAACAGCAGCGACTTGAACCCAGCGTAGGTCATCGAGCCGTACGCACGCAGTCGCACGATCTCGGTGCCCCCCTCGGTCGTCTCAATGGTCGTCCCCGCTTGCGATTGCCCGGCCTCGCCGTCGACCGATTCGATATTGGGAACCGTCGCGTAGATGAACCCACCCTGTTCCGAATCGTCGGCGTAGGGCATCTCGTTGACCTCGTCGCTCATCTGCACGCGGGAGAGGAACACGAGCGCCCGCTGATACGCGGCATCATTCGTCGAGACCCCCGTATCGTGCAATGCCTGCATGAAGAAGCTCAGGTTCGAGAGATCCGGCCGACCGTGCTTCCCATAGCCCACACCGCCGTAGTACGGGTGATTGATGTCGATAGCATCATCAAATCCAGGGTCGTTGGGGTTGGCGTTGTTGAAATCGCCGTACTGCAAAGTCTTTAGGAACGCTTGCCCCTTGAGCATCGCCTCCATGGCTTGCGGCCTGTTCACCATCGAAAGGGCCGAGAGACAGATCGCGGTGTTGTAAGTAGGCAGCATGTCCTTGTAGAAGCCGCCGTCGGGTTGCTGATGCTTGAGGATGTAACGGGTCGCAGTGGAAACGACCGGGTGACGCTCATCAACGCCCGGGTCGAGCATGAAGCCGTTGATCACCAATCCGGTAATCGCCGGGAGGGTCTGCACCTCTGGGTCGTCGTCGAAGCCAAGCGTGATGGGATTCTGGCGTGACTCAAGGTACTGCATGGCCCGTTCCGCCACGAGATCGGCCTTGCGCTGATGATCCCCACTGATCGGCCCCGCCTGTGTCAGCGTGACCAGGGTCGAAACAATCGTTGCAGCAAAGGTGAACTTGTTCATCATGGCTTTTCTCTCATACAGGTTCTGTTTCACTGAGCCCCCGAGGGCGAGACGCCCATCACGATAGCGGCAGCAGCGCACGCGGCGGCTTCGATGCGCAACACAAAGCGCCCGAAACAACGAACGGGTACACCCGCCTCAACGAACAACCCCCGCTCAGTATTGCTCCAGCCCCCCTCGGGCCCCACCAGAACGACGATTCTGGCCCCACAGGACGACTGCGCCTCCCAATGTTGACCCGCCGCATCCGCGATGACGGCGTCTGGATCGCCCAGGGCCTCTTGAAAAGCGATGGGTTCATCGATCTGCATTCGCCAAGGGCGCCGACACTGCTTCATGGCCTCGTCGCCAATACGGGAAAGCTTTTCAGGGCGCAGCGAATCGGGTTTTCGCTGCGATCGGTCACACAGCAACGGGCGGTATCGGCTCACGCCGAGCTGGGTCATCTGATCGATCATGCGATCAAGCCGGTCGCCCTTGGGCAGTGCTGCCCAAATCTCGACCCTTGGCTCAATCGCTTCTTTGCGAGAAACAGGCCCTAAGTCCAATACAAGAATGGGCTTAGACCGTGACCCGCCGATGGACTCGAGCACCCCCGTCGCGAGATGCCCCGCGCCATCAAGCAGGAGCAGGCGTTCGCCCGGGCGGACCCGCTTGACCCGCGCGGCATGGTGGGCCTCATCCCCATCGATTTCGATGCGTTGCCCCGCCTTGCACTGAGCAAGGTCCGAGAACATAACGCAATGGGCGATCGCTTCGCTGCCGGGCATAGGCAAGGGTATGCCCTCCCGAGATGATGATCCGGCGCACTGATCCGCACAAAACCACCTATACGCCTTGAGAACTGAGCCGATTTTCCCGATGATCGCGTTGCATTGAGCACCGAAGATCCCAAACACGACGACCAGACGCGCGCGCTGGAAGACTCGATCGACCATCTGCTCGACGAGGCAGACGCCCCGCGCGCCATGGACGACGAGCCCGAGGCAGAGGGCGCACCTGAAGCTGGGACGAACGAATCAGAAGAATCGCAGCAAGCCCTCGACTCGCTCGATGCGGTCGAGCAGCGTGCACAATCGCTCATCGAAGACGCCATCGATGACCTGGTCGACACAGCACCCAGCGCAGTACCGATCACCGATACAGAACCCCAGGCCGAGGTCGAAGCCGAGGCAGTCGGCGACACGACGCTCAGCGACGAAGTCATCGACGCCGCCCTCGATGCCCTGGAAGATACCCCCTTCCCGACAACAACAAAAACGCTCGACGACGGTGCGTCCGATGTGGCGGAATCCCAGGAACTGGAACAAGCAAGCGATACCCAACCCGAGACGACCGAAGCGTCGGACGAGGCATCGGACATCACCGCTTCAGATGCCGAGTCGCTGATCAACGACATCGCCGATGAGCTCACCAACAGCGCCCCCATTGAGGAGCAGCCAGCACCGGCGCCCGAATCGCCGGCCCCGCAGGCGGACCCAGCAGACAATCCCATCGGCGAACCAATCGACGAACATGCAGTTGAGCAAACCGACGAGGCCGGAGCGACGAGCGAGGCACCACCCGAACCAAGCTCGGGCGAAAACTCCACCACCGATCCCATCGCTACACCCTCGGATGAGGATGAGCAGGCATCACAAGACGAGGTGATGAGCACGATCTCAGATCTGGACACAACACTGGCAGGGCTCGATGATGCGCTGCTGATGGGTGACTTTGAGAGCCCAGACGGCGACACAATCAGCGCCGATTCGCTCGAACAGAGCGACGCCACTTCCCTCCTCGATCAGCTCGGCATCAGTGACATCAAAATCGATGAGCCGACGCCCAAGCCCGAATCGACGCCGAGCGAAACACCCGCGCCAGATACCACTGAGCTCAGCGTGGAAGCGAAGCAATCAGATTCAGTCGAGCCAACGAGCGAACCGGATCCACAGCCCGAGCCCGTCGCGATCGATGCGCAGAGCGCCGCCAAAGCCCGTGCGGAAGATGGCAAAGCACACGAAGAAAGTCACAAAAGCGTCTCACCCGCCCCCCTCAGCAACGAGCCGGGAATCGACGAGCTCGAGGACGAGGTCTTATCGATCTGGGCAACCGCACAGCGTTTCATCGTGATCCACTCGAAGCGTCTGTTGACGCTCACCAAAGTACACGGCGGTCCGTTCGGAGCCAAGTTGGTCCTGCTGATCAACAAACCAATCAAGGATCGCCCCGCGCAGCTGCGGGACTCGATCGGCTACTTGGCGCTCTGGACAACGCTGCTCGCCACGGTCCTGTGGGTCTACCTTGCATTCGTCCGCGAAACCCCGACACCGGTCCCCAGCCAGGCACCAACCCGTGTCATGCTGCCCGGAGAAACAGGCGACCCGCTCGTGCACAACGAGTCACCCTAAAGCGCACGATCCGATCAACTAAGCAACTCAAAGAAAACCGCCCCCGATCGGGAGCGGCTGTCGAGCGTATCGGGCACGACCTGGCAGACTTCCTGTGCCTGCGTCTGACCGTAGAGCACCCGCCGCTGTCCTCACGGGTCATCGCACGCTATCAGCTGCCCGAGTCGCCCTGATCGTCCTCATCGGGCACCTGCTCAATCAGGGACTTGTGCCACTCATCATTGAGATGTTCGAAGCTGATGCCCATCGCGGTGTGTGATGCCTCGTCGAGCGTATCGCCGTGCCCCAGGCGGGTGAACCAGGCGTTGCGGGTGTCCTTGCCGAAGGTCCGATCGATGTAGTCGATCATTGACCACCCCTGCAGATAGACATGCATGGCGTGGTTGACCGCCTCGCCCTTGAAATCAGCCAGCTGCTGCCATCGGCGGAGGTTGTCCTCCCCGGCTAGGCGCACGATGCGCTTGTTCTTGCGTTCCCACGAGTCCCGGAACAGCCCCGCGGCGACCTCGGCCACGCCCTCGAGCGACCACCACGGCGCATCGTTGATGACCGGGCCATACTCGAAGCTCACCGCGTGCCCGATCTCGTGAGCCAGCAGCGGGTCGAGCCGGTCTTGGCCCATCTCGTTTCGCCCGAGGATCTTGATCGATTCGCCCGGCTCGTTCCAGCCCGAGATGCCAGCGGTGTACGAGGGGTAAATTGAGGCTTGCAGCTCACGCATCTTGGGGTAGATCTTCACCACCACCTCGTGCAGATCGCCACCGTTGGGATCAATACCCATGTCCTCGGCAACTCTGTCGCGGATCTCTGGCACGCGCTCGATGGCCAGCTCGGCGATCTCCCGGTGCGCCTCGTCGCAGTAGACCCGCACACCGGGTGTATCGAGCAACGCCACCTCCCAGGCGCGACCGGTAAAGTGCCACTGTCCCTTGGCGCTGCCGATCGGGGCGAACCGCGCCAGCAGCTCGTATCGGCGTGGCTTGTCCTCGCTGGGCACATGCCACGAGAAAACCAGCGGCGCGATCACCGAGCCGTCATCGTCGAGCACCACTTGTGTCTGCGTATCAAGCTCGACACGCAGATCATCGACCGGGCTCACATCGAGATCTGCGAACCACGCACGATGCTCGGTGATCAGAACCGAATCGCTCGGGTCGATCATGGCCATATAAGCGCCGGGGTCCTGACGATCGATCGCCGACTGCATCGCATCGACGACCTGACGCACTCGCTGCGCCTCCAAGGCGTCGTTGGGCAACGGCACGCTGGCGCAGGCAACCGCTGCACACACGCTCGACAGAATCGTTCCCAATGCGCGCATCAGAACTCGGCCTGACGCGGTGCACGCGGGAAGGGGATCACATCGCGGATGTTCTGCATGCCCGTGCAGAACTGGATCAAGCGTTCGAAGCCCAGCCCATAGCCCGCGTGAGGTACGGTGCCGTACTTACGCAAATCGCGGTACCACCAGTAGTCGTCCTTGTTAAGCCCCATCTCGTCGATGCGCCCGTCGAGCACATCGAGGCGCTCCTCGCGTTGCGAGCCGCCCACGAGTTCGCCGACACCGGGCACCAGGATATCGACCGCGGCAACGGTATCACCCGGCGCCCCGTCGGTCCCGGCATCGTTGAGACGCATGTAGAACGCCTTGATGTCCTTGGGATAGTTGATCACCGCGACCGGCTGCTTGAAATGCTTCTCGGTCAGGAACCGCTCATGCTCGCTCTGCATGTCGCTGCCCCACTTCACCTCGTAATCGAACTTCTCGCCCGACTCCTGCACGATCTTGATCGCGTCGGTGTAGGTGATGGTCTTGACCGGGGCATCGGCGATCATCTTCAGACGATCGATGATCCCCTTCTCGATGCGCAGATCGAAGAACTTGAGATCATCCTCACGACGGGTGAGCAGGTCCGCGGCACACTTGCGCAGCATGCCCGAGGCCAGCTCGATGTTGTCGTGCAGGTCGGCAAAGGCGATCTCCGGCTCGATCATCCAGAACTCGGCCAGGTGCCGACTCGTGTTTGAGTTCTCAGCTCTGAAGGTCGGGCCGAAGGTGTAGACGCGCGAGAGCGAGCAGGCGTAGGTCTCGACATTGAGCTGACCCGACACGGTCAGGTGCGACTCCTTGCCGAAAAAATCCTTGCTGAAGTCCACGCCGCCGTCTTCGGTCTTGGGGATGTTGCAGAAATCGAGCGTCGAAACCCGGAACATCTCGCCCGCGCCCTCGCAGTCCGAGCCTGTGATGATGGGCGTATGCACCCAGTAGTAGTCCAGCTCGTCCATGTACTGGTGCACCGACTGGGCCAGGGCATGACGCACACGCGCGACGGCACCGAAGGTGTTGGTGCGGGTGCGAAGGTGGGCGACCTCACGCAGGTACTCGAAGCTGTGGCGCTTGTTGCTCGTGGGGTAGGTATCGGGGTCCTCGACCCAGCCGACGACCTTGACCTCTTTGGCCTGGATCTCGACGCTCTGTCCCTTGCCCTGCGACTCAACCAGTTCGCCGGTGACCTCGACCGAGCAGCCGGTGGTCAGCTTGGCAACATCTTCATAGTTGGGCAGGTCGTGACGGGCGACGGCCTGGATCGGGTCGAAGCAGGTCCCGTCATGGACCGCGATGAACGACAGCCCGCCATCGGCCTTGGAGTCCCGCTTGGTTCGGACCCATCCCTTGACGGTGATCGTCTGCCCGGGGTCGGATTTGAATGCGTCTTTGATCTTGAGCCAGGTCATGCGAGCTTGGGCCTTTCGCTGTGGATGAGGTGAGGTGGATCATATCGCCCGAACCCCCGATGTTTCATGGCAATGAACGGATCAGATCAGGGGGTGCTATCCTTTTCACCATGGCGCGCGCAACCGAGATCGAACCCATCTCCCCGCTTGGATTGACCCTGGAGCAGTTCAGGGCCGTCTGTGCCCAAGAGGGGGTCGGCCCCGGGCGGGCCAAAACGGCATACCACGCGGTCTTCCGCGACGGCAAGGCCCACGATGCCCCCGCCAGCATTGTGGTCCCGCAGATCGTCAAACGCCACGAAGAGTTTGTCAACGAGGGCGTCACGATCAAGTTCGTGCAGCGTCTGCCCAATCCCAACCACCGCCTCGCGGACAAAGGCATCGACTTTGACGACATCGAGTCTGTGATCATCCCCATGCAGGGGCGCTCAGGGCGAAAGACCCACACCCTCTGCGTCAGCTCCCAGGTCGGCTGCGCGATGGGCTGCGACTTCTGCGAGACCGCCCAGATGGGGCTGATGCGCTCGCTCCGAGCTGACGAGATCGTCCAGCAGTGGTGGTCGGCCAAGTTCATCGAGGGCATACACATCGACAACATCGTGTTCATGGGCATGGGCGAGCCGATGGACAACCTCGACGAGGTCCTCAAGGCCATCGCCTGCCTCACCGATCGCCACGGAGCGAGCATCCCGATGAGCGCCATCACCATCAGCACGGTCGGGCGGGTCGATGGGCTCCGGCGCATCGAGCAGCAGGTCCAGAAGCCCGGCTGGGGCAAGCTCGGGCTGGCCCTCTCGCTCAACGCACCCAACGACGAAATCCGATCCAAACTCATGCCCATCAACAAGAAATGGGATATGGCCGAGCTCCAGCAGGTGCTCATCGACCTGCGCGAAGTTCGGGGCGGACGCAAAATCATGATCGAGTATGTGCTCATCCCCGGCGTCAACGCCGAGATCGAGCACGCAGACCAGCTCGCTGAGTGGATGAAGCCGTTCAAACGGGACGATGATCGCGACACGCACAAGGGACACACCGGGCTGCTCAATGTCATCCCCTACAACCCGCGGCGTGACTCACCGTGGCCCGCACCATCCCAGGAGCAAGTCGACGCGTTCGTGCTGCGACTCATGGGTCACGGCATCTTCGTCAACCGCCGGCGCACCAAGGGACGCGATACCATGGCCGCCTGCGGACAGCTGGGGACCGCCGAGATCCGCAAACGAAAACTGGTGCCCCTGACGACCAATCAAACCAACGATGCTTGAAACGACAGCGAGCGATGGGACCCCGCAGCGGCGCGTGAAACGCGGGCTGGTTCGCACGCACCCCGTCTGGTTCATCGGGCTGACCCTGATCGTGCTGGTCTTCTCCAACCTCTCTGACCGGAGAGCCGACGAAGCGCGACTGAACTGGGGCAACGCCTTCCTCGACAAGCACGACGCCCCGACCTTCGAGGTTGATACCACCGGGCTGCCCGTCAACGCCAACCCGCTGCCTTATCGCGTCGTGGTCGAGGGCGACCCGGATTCCACCCTGCCGCCCGTCCTGCTGCTCCACGGCTCACCCGGCGCGGCCAACGGCTTCGAGGGGCTGGCGCCAAAGCTCACCGAGGGCGGGCGTCGCGTCCTCTACCTCGACCTGCCCGGGTTCGGGTCGCAGGCCGAGCCGCCATCGCGAGGCAGCGTCTTCGAGGACTACGGGGCCGATACGTTTGCCCGCATCCTCTGGCGCTTGCTCGAAGCGATGGGCGACGAACAACGCGTGCATGTCGTGGGCTGGTCAAACAGCGGGGCCGTCGGCCTGCGCATGATCGAGCAGCACCCCGAGCGTGTGGCCTCGCTGACGATGCTCGCGGCCGTCGGTGCCCAAGAGAACGAGGGCACGGGTTCGTACTTCTTCGAGCACTTCAAGTACAAGGCCGGGTGCCTGGCCCTCGTGGACGCGTCCCGCTTCTACCCCCACTTCGGGCTGCTCGGCCCCATGAGCGAGCGCCACGCCTTTCTCCGCTTCTTCGACGATACCGACCAGCGTGACCTGGGCGCGTTCATGGAAACCATCGACACGCCCACGATGATCATGCACGGGCGGGGCGACTTCCTCATCCCCCCGCGCGGGGCCGAAGACCATCACCGGCGCATCAAGACCTCGCGCCTGGTCATGATGGACGCGATGCACTTCATCCCCATGATCGAGGCCCAGCGGGTGCTGGCGGCCTCGTACCTCAACCCTTTCTTCGCCCGCCACGACATCCCGGGCGTGGCTCCTGAGACCGACACGATTGATCTGGCGCCGGTCCCCACCCGCACCGGCACCGATGCCTTGCTCCATCTGGCCGGGTACCTGCTCGAACAGCACACCCCATGGTGGATCGTGCTGATGCTCCTGACACTCGTGATCCGTATCCACCCGCACGCAGGCGTGGCCTTTACGACCCTGCTTGTCGCCATGATGTCGGTCGACTTTGGTATCGCTCTGCTGGCCATCATCATCGGTCGAGCGTGGTGGATGAGCACACCCGCCATCCTCAACGAACCGGACCGCACGCTCGATCGTCCCTGGACCCTGCTCGGCTGGGTCCGGTCGCTACTGTTCACACTGCCCGCGTTTGCCATCGGGATTATCGGTACCACACAGACGCTCCCGCTCACCCATCGGTTCGGGATGCTCGGTTTCCTCGCGGGTATCGGCCTGACCGTCCTGGCCATGACAACCGTCCGCTTGGGCGCCACATGGGAAGGGCGACAACGCATCAAGGGCTTCCTGCGACGCCTGACCAATCACGAGTACTACCCGAGCTGGGTCCTGTACCTCCCCACACTCTGCGCCGCGCTGCGACGAATCCTCACAGGAAAGGGGCTGCGCCAGCTCACGGCCGTCAACCCCGGCTACGCCTACGACGGCGGGCTCAAGGAGGAACGCAAGTCCGAGCTTGACGCACGATTCCCAGACGACCCGAGCATCCTCCGCTGCGCCCTCATCGAGCCCCATAAGGATTCCCAGCAGCGGGCCACCGGCGCGGCTGAAACCATCAGTTCGAAACCATCGCTGGGCGGCTACCCCATCATTGCCAAGCCCGACCAAGGCGCACGCGGGCAGGGTGTGCGGGTGCTCGGAGACCACGACGACCTTGCGCAGTACTGCATCGACCAGCCCTACCCATTCGTGCTGCAGCGATACCACCCGGGCCCGATCGAGGTCGGCATCCTCTGGATCCGCCATCCCCAGACCGTCGCCGAGCCGGCGTCCCCGGCGGGCTTCATCTATGCGATCAATAAAAAGGACTTCCCCGAAGTGGTTGGCGATGGGAAGCACTCGATTCGGCAGCTCATCCTCAAACACCCACGCCACAGGGCACAGGCCCACATGTTTGTGCGCCGAATGGGCAAACAACAGCACGAGATCCCCGCTGCCGACGAACGCGTCACGCTCGGATCATTCGGGAACCACGCACAGGGTGCGATGTTCACCGATGGCAAGGACCTGATCACACCCGAGCTGAGCCAGCGCATCGATGCCATCGCCTCCGGCTTCAGGGACCAGCATGGGCGCGGATTCGACATCGGGCGCTTCGATGTCCGCTGCACCTCATACGAGGCGTTGAAGCGAGGCGAGGATCTGGGGATCGTCGAGCTCAACGGGTTGACGAGCGAGCCGACGAATATCTACGACCCAAACCGATCGCTCGGGTGGGCGTGGTCAACCCTGCTCGGGTACTGGCGTCATGTCGAAGCGCTCGCGGACGCACGGATCGCGGACGGATCGAGCGAGCCGATCTCGAAGAAGGAAGCGTGGGATATGCTCAACGATTTCCTGCGTGCGATGTCCCGGTAACGCGCGTCTCAGTCCTCAAACTCGTCGAACGCACCCTTCTCAGCAACCTCGTCGAGGTACTTCTGGAAGTCGCCCATCTTGTACGAGATGAAGCAGAACGCGTGGTGCAGCGTGAGCCACTCCAGATCGGATTTATCTTCGGGGATGTCCTTACGGATCTGGTTGAACTCGGCGAGAAGGGTCTCAGCTTTCATGGTGCCTCCTGGGCGAAAAACCTGCTGGGTCATGCAGATCGTAGACGCCTCAGCCCCGTATTCGTGCCCAACGCCACCAAGTACGCGCCCGCCTGCATCAGGACGATGCTCGGCCCGATGGGCCAGTTTGTCTGCGTCCCGATCGCAAAGCCGACGATCGTCCCCATCAGCCCGATGCCGACTGCCCAGAGCATGACGAGTTTGAGACGACTGCTCAGGTGCAACGCCGCCGCACCGGGCAGCACCAGCACCGCCGCTGCCAGGATCACCCCCACCACCTGCATCGAAAGCACCACCGCGACCGCCAGCAGGACAAGCAGCAGGTTGCCCGTGGTGTTGGAACGCACGCCGTAGGTCGAGCAGACGGGCTCGTCGAAGCTCCAGAAGATGATGCGGTGCCGGTTCCACCAGAGCGTGAGCAGGATCAGGAGCGTGCCGCTTAGCGTCACCCAGACGCTCGTCCAGTTGGCATCGAGGACATTCCCGAAGAGAACCTCCTCGATCACATGATGCTCGTCGGCGTGGGCCCCGTGGGCGTGCCCGTGCTCGTCGTGATCGTGGCGTGATTCGGCGACGGTGAAGAGCACGAAGCCAAGGGCCATCGAGGCGCTGAGCACGATCCCGATCGCGGTGTCGATCCGGCCCTTCTGGGTGCGTCCCATGGCCGCGATGACCAAGGCCGCGCAGACGCTAAAGGCCAGCACGATGCCCATCTGGAGCAGGCTGCTGGCCAGCGTCGCGCCCGCGACACCGAGCACCATCGCCACACCCACGCCGCCGAAAGCGGCGTGCGACACGCCCTGGCCGATGAAGGCCAGTCGCTTGAGCACCACGAAGACGCTCAGCGGCGCCCCCAGCAGGGCCACGAGCAGAGCCGCGGTCACGGCGGGCAGGTTGTCCTGGGCAAACATGCTCATGATGCCCCCCCATGACCGTGGTCGCAATCGTGCGTGTGGGTGTGTTCGTGTGTCGGGTCGTCGCACTCCGAGGCGGTGTGCGCATCGATGTGCAACTCGCCCAGAATCGGCTCGATGTCGTGAGCGAAGACCTGCGCCAGCACCGAAGGGGTGAGCCCCTCGGGCGCATCGTGGAAGTGCAGCGTGCGCGACAGGCACGCGACGCAATCGGCGACCGCCACCAGCGCCCGCATGTCGTGCGTCACCACGATCGTCGTCAGCCCCAGTTCGGTGCTCACCGTGTCGATGAGCGAGGCGAAGCGTTGTTGCCCGGAGATATCGACGCCAAGCATGGGCTCGTCGAGCACGAGCAGGCGGGGCGTGGTGCTGATGGCCCGGGCGATCATGACCCGCTGGAGCTGCCCGCCCGAGAGCGAACCGATGCGCCGATCACGCAGGTCTTCGACCTCGAGCAGTTGCATGGCATGATCGATAGCACCCTGATCTTCAGCGCTGAGCGATTGCCAAGGACGCAAGCGCGTGCGCCGGGGCATCGCGATCACCTGTTCGACGCTCAAAGGCCAATCCAGGTCCGCGCCAATGCGCTGTGGCAGGTATCCCACCAACCCCTCGCGCCGGGCCTTGGTCGGTGACATGCCGAATACCTGCACCCGCCCGGCGGTGGGTTCGAGCACACCCAGCACGATCTGAATCAGGGTTGACTTCCCGCCGCCGTTGGGCCCAAGGATGCCCAATCGGCTGTGTGGCTGCACTCGCATGCTGATGTCGCGCAATGCCTCGACACCCGGCTCACCCACGCCGCCCGGCGGATAGGTGTAGCAGACACCCTCGATCTCGACAGCCGGCACAACGGGTTGACTCGGTGAGTTGCTCATGCTCGATTATTGAGAACCGGTTCTCACTTGTCTCCGCAACAGGCATTCATTTTTTGCCCGCATGCGTCCTCACGGGCGACAAATCGCGATTTGGGTCTACAATATAGACCCGATGGGGCGGTAGCTCAGTTGGTAGAGCGCATCGTTCGCAATGATGAGGTCAGGAGTTCGAATCTCCTTCGCTCCACTTCCCATCGAGGATCAATTGGCCGGTGGCACCTCGACCCAGAGCCAGCCACGCAGATCGCCGGGCGTGAAGCCCGTGGCTTGATCCTCTGGGTATTGCACCGCAATCGCATCTTGAACCGCCGGCGCGATCTGAGCGGGCTGGCCGTGGCAAATCACGCATCCGTTCTCCAGCATGATCGGATAAGCGATGGCAAGCTCGCCCTCGGCATCGGCGAACGCGTGGGGCTCGGCGACCTGCCCCTCCACGACCGCTTGCATCCACAACGGCCCTGTGTTGGTCCCATTGCGCAGTTTGTGCGATGTACGCCCGATCTGCACACCCTGTTCGGCGCTGACCTGCGCCGCGATGGCCGGGGCCCTTGTGTGGCACACATCGATCGCCGAAACCGGCCCGCCCGATCGGATCGCGCTCATCAACTCGCCCTTGAGCGTGCTCGCGAGCATGTCGCGTGACTCAATCGCGGTGGCGATCTGGGCCGATTGCGCGTCGGTTAGGTGCTCAAGATCCACCGCAACCCACTGGTTGTCTGCGCCCGCCTTTGTCTCGAGTGCTTGCTCGGGATGCGGTGCAGGACGCTCACATGCGATGAGCAGTGTGGTTGGGATCAGCGTCATCAGGGCGCGTATTCGGTTGCGCATCGGTGTCTTCCTTCTGCATGGTGATGGGGCCATCGTCATCGTCAAACACCGCCCGGAGTGCGGGTGTGTCGAGGTCGTCGAACTGCCCGCGTTTGGCGGCCACGATGAACGCCCAGACGCCCAGTCCCGCGAGCAGGATCGCCGCGGGGATCATGACCAGAATCACGGACATCAGCGTACCGCCTTTCGCAGCCAGGGGCGGGTTGCCAACGCCACGACGCTGAGCGAACTCAGCGGCATGATGATCGCCGCGATCAGGGCGCTGATGAGCCCCGCGATTGCCAACGATGCCGCCACGGTGTTGTAGCAGAGTGACACGCCAAGCCCGATGCGGATGGTCTTCATGGTGTGACGCCCCAGATCGCACAAGGTCTCGATGGGCATCACGCCCGGCGCGGTCAGGTAGACATCGGCCGCCTGCAGCGCTGCCTCGGCCCCGCCATGCACCGCAATGCCGACATCGCTCAGCGCCATCGCGGCTGCGTCGTTGATCCCGTCGCCGACCATGACGACCCGCCCATGCCCTTGTTCACGCAATGTGCGCACTAGCTCGGCCTTATGCTCTGGCGATGTCCCCCCCATCGCGTGGTCGATGCCGACTTGTCTGGCAATCTGCTGGGCGATCTCCGGGTGATCACCTGAGCACAGGTACAGGTTCCAGCCGCGGGCTTTGAGGGCGTTGATGGCGTCTATGGTGTCCTCGCGTAGCGGGTCGCCGATGCCCAGCACGCCGACATGTCCCAACTCGTCGGCGATCACGACCGGCGTGAGCACTTCGTCGAGCATTGATTGCACCTGCCCCATCGCCTCGTCATCGAGCTCGATCTTCCCTGCGATGTAGGCGGGCGAGCCAACCCACACGCGTCGCGTGTTCACGATGCCTTCAATTCCCGCGCCGGGCATCTGAACGATGTCGTCAGCACGGGGTATCGGTGTATCGCCGGCATGGTCCACGATCGCCCGGGCGAGCGGGTGGTTCGAGTGGGCTTCGATGGCGGCAGCATCAACCAGCAGACGCACATCGCACCGACTCTGCACGACGCGGGTGCGTCCCTGCGTGAGGGTGCCGGTTTTGTCCAGGATCATGACACCACGGTTCGCGTGGGGGTTGCTCATCGCTTCGATCGCGGCAGCGGACTTGATGAGGATGCCCTGCTTGGCCGCCCGCCCCAGCGCGATGGACATGGCCATGGGCGTCGAGAGCCCGAGGGCGCAGGGACAGGTCACGATGAGCAGGGCGGTGGCGAACTCGATCCCCGTGCGAAGATCCGCCCGGATGGCCCAGATGATAAAAGTAGCGCAGGCCAGCAGAATCACCGCGACGACAAAGCGGGCAGCGACACGATCGGCGAACTGCACGATCGGGGCCTTGTCCGCCGTTGCCGAGGCAACCAGTGCCATGAGCTTGGCTGCCCGGGTCGAGTCGCCCACGGCTGAGACCGTGACGACGATGGGCGAACCGATGTTGGTCGCGCCTGCGATGACCGGATCGCCCACGGTGCACGAGACCGGGCGGGACTCGCCGGTGAGCAGGGCGTTGTCGATCTGGGTGCTCCCCGATTCGATAACGCCATCGACCGGGATTGACCCGCCCGCTTCGACCTGCACCCGCATGCCGACCTCGACCGCTTCGATCGGGACGCGCTTGGTGGTGCCGTCGTCCATCAACCGCTGGGCGCTGGTGGGTGTCAGCGTGAGCATGAGCTCGACCTGATCGGCGGCCCCTCTTTGCTGCCGATGCTGGACCCATCGCCCAACGAGCAGGAGAAACACCAGCACCGCGAGCGAATCGAAGTAGATCTCGCCCGATCGCGTCAGCGTGTTGTAGCTGCCCCAGAGTCCCCCAACCGCCAACGCCAGAGCGACTGGAATATCCAGATGGGCCGTGCGCGTTCGGAGCGCGGCAATGGCCCCGGTGAAAAACACCCGCCCGGGCCAGAGCAGCGCGAGCAGCCCCAGCCCCATCGAGTAGTAGCGGAGCGTGTGTTCCCAGAATGGCTCGATGCCCGAGAGCGCCCCGCCGTAGAGCGCGATGGCCAGGAGCATCACATTGCCCGCGATGGCCCCCGCGACTGCGACGCGGATAAGGAACTTTCGGTCAGCACGCTTGCGTGCCTCGCGTGCCCCCGCACCCCGCGCTGGGTGGGCGGCGTAGCCCAGCTTGTCGAGCGCCTGCGCGACCCTCGACAGCGGCACCTGATCCGGGGCGTAGCGAACGACGGCGCTGCGGGTGCGGATGTTGGCCCGCGACTCCACCACGCCCGGACACACGCGGGGCAGGCGTTCGATCAACCACACGCACGCGGCGCAGTGCATGCCCTCGAGCAGCAGCTCGGTCTCGCACTGCCCACCGGGGAGGTTGGTCACGCATGCGGTCTGGAATGCCGGGTCATCGAGTTCTTCGTAGTTCTGGTTGCTCGAGGCGGCGGGCTGGTTTTCTTTGGCCACAGCATCCCGGATGCCGTAGTACCCATCGAGCCCTGCGCCGTGGAGGACACTGTAGACCGACTCGCACCCACCGCAACAGAACTGGTGCTCAGCCTCGGGATCAACCAGACCAGCGGGGACCGGCAGGGAGCAGTGGTCGCAGAGGACCTCGGCCTTCGCGTTTGTGGTGGAATCGGGCATCGCGGGAACGCTACCCGATGCGATCGCTCGGGTCATGCTCAACCCTCCGGATCCTGCATCTCACCTGATTCGCACAGCGGGCAATGAACATCGTCGATGCTCGGGGCGGTGTTCGGGGTCTCTGAGACACCCAGACGCTCCCGCGTCATCTCCGGGACATGCAGACTCCCGGTCGCCGTCATCAACCCAACCACAACGACGGCTCCCGCGGTGATATAGGGGAGCTTGGAGTTCAATCGGCCCGCGAGAAACTGGATCCCCGCGCCGAGCGACACCATCACCGGGAGCGTCCCGATCCAGAAAACAATCATCGTCATGCCCCCCCAGAACGGGGATGCCGTGCCCGCGGCGATGAAGGCGTACGCGTACAGCCAGCCGCAGGGGAGCAGGGTCGTCAGCAGCCCGATGCTCAGTGCCCGCTTGAACGGGGTGAGCGAGAATGCGGCGCGCTGGGCGCGTTCAACGAACCGGCGCAATGGGCCGGGTACTTTCACATGCGCGATGCGTATGCCCCGGATGCGTGCGAGGGTGATGATGCCGAAGCCGATCATCATGACGCCCGCGAAGATCGCTGCGCCGCGTTGGAGCCCGAGGTAGGATCCCCCGAAATCGATCGCCTGCCCGATGGTGCCCGCGATGACGCCAAGGAGGGTGTAGGTGAGCATGCGCCCGCCGTGGTAGGCGCACTGGAGGCGTGCGCGCTTGCCTCTGGTCGCTTCCTGATCGGACCCGAGCGCGAAGAACATGAGCCCGCCACACATGCCGGCGCAGTGCAGCGATCCGAGCAGCGAGGCGCTGAGCACCGCGATCATCAGCGGGAGCATGGTCGCTATGTCACTCTGTGCGAGCGTCATCGTGCACCTCAGGGGTTGGCTGTTGTCGGCATGGAGATCACATCGAGGTCTCTGGTCATCAGGGCTTTGATGCCCTGGCGCTGGATCGTCAGCTCCGCGACCCAGATGCCAGTGCGTTCGATTGGGAGTTCGCGGGTGTATACGCCGTCCTGATCATGAACGAGCACCGCATCGAGCCTGTTCGAGAGCTCGCTGGGGTGGTAGCACACCAGCTCGACGATCGCGTCCTCGATGGGCGTGCCGTCCATTTCGACAAGCTGGAACTCGACAACGCGCTGGGATGCGTCATCATCCACAAACTCGGTGCGGAGATCGATCTTCCATCCCTCGCGTTCGACGGCTTCCTTCATTTCGCGCTGCGAATCCCAATCGACCGACTTGGCATAATAATCCGGATCGACGAAGGTATCGTGCTTGCCACCCACATACACGATGGTGCCGATCATGAGTGAGGCGTGGGCAAGCAGCATCAGCACGATGACGAACGGCCAGTGCTTGCCCAGATTCAGGAACCCGCGCTTGGGTGAGCTGTCTTTCGGGGTCATGGCTGGTCTCCCTGCGACTTTGGCATGCTCATGGGACCTAAGAGCTTGAAGGACCGTTCGATCTCGAAGGTTCCC
Organism: Phycisphaerales bacterium JB052; assembly: GCA_043100965.1. Lineage (GTDB taxonomy): Bacteria > Planctomycetota > Phycisphaerae > Phycisphaerales > UBA1924 > UBA1924. Next base: position 638,063 of record JBICHR010000011.1, read on the forward strand.
GATTCATCAAAGATGCGGATCACGGCTTCGGTCTCGCCCATCTCGAACGCTCCGAACGGTGCGATGATCAGGAATCTGCGCGATTCGGTGGCGCTCGCCTCTATCTCGGCGGGCGTGTACCCGTCGATACGGGCCCCCTCGGGCGAGACGATCTCAAGCAGGTATGTGGCAGACGCATCGGTGCGGTTTGTGATGCGTGCACGGACTGAGTTGTTGACTTCCTGCTTCTCGACCACCGTGGTGAACGGGTTTCCCTGGCCACGGATCAGCAGCACATCTGCCGGCGCCTTGGTGCTCAGCATGTACACGAACGCGCTGACCAGCACCAGCAGGATCAGCGGGTAGATGATGATGCGGGGGCGGATCAGGTGGGGTTTGCCGCCCTCGATCACACGCTCGGACGAGTACTTGATGAGGTTGGGTGCACGACCGATCTTGTCCATGACGGTGTTGCACGCGTCGATGCACTGGGCGCAGCCGATGCACTCGAGCTGGAGCCCGTCGCGGATGTCGATACCCGTCGGGCATGTCTGCACGCACATCGTGCAATCAATGCAGTCGCCAAGGACGGGCAGCTCAACATCGCCCTTCTGCTTGCGTTTCTTGCCACGGGGCTCGCCCCGGTTCTTGTCATAGGTGACGATCAGCGAGTCCTTGTCGAGCAGGGCACTCTGCATGCGTGCGTAGGGACACACCACGCAGCAGACCTGCTCGCGGAAGTAAGTGAAGTCGAACATCATCAGCCCGGTGGTCACGGCAACGATGATGAACGCAGCCGGATGATCGGCTGGAGAACCCCAGATCCAATCGGCGAGATTGTGCGCCCCGACGAAGTAGGAGATGAAGGTCTGCGAAAGGTGCAGCGAGATCACGAAGTAGATGACGATGCGAAAGACCTTGCGCAGCCCGACGAACTTGCGTGGCTTGCGTTTCCCGGGTGTTCCCTCAAGCAGGAACTCGATCGGGCGGTACAGGAATTCAAGGTAGACCGTCTGCGGGCAGGCCCAGCCGCACCAGACACGCCCGAAGAGCGCCGTGACCAGGAAGATGGTGATAAAGAGGATGATGAGCAGCAACGCCAGCAGGAGCGTGTCGGTTGGGAGGAAGGTCTTACCGAAGAATGTGAACTCACGATGCACGACATCGAGGAGCATCGCGGGCTTGCCGTTGATATTGATCCAGGGCAAGGCCGAGAAGATCAGGATCAGCAGGTAGGCAACGATGCGTCGAGCCGCGCGGAAGGTGCCCGGCGAGGGCTTAGGCTTGAGCCATCGGCGAGAGCCGTCTGGATTCAGGGTCGAAAGCACCCGCTCATTCGGTTCCAACAGTGTCTCATTGCTCGACATGTTCCTTGCCTCCCGGCTGATCCACCCCATTGCCTGCGAGCGTCTGGTGAATCAATCCCTGATGGGGCGATGATTGTGGATCAGCCGTCGTTTTCGCTGCTCACTTCAGGCTGCGGGAACGGCGGGATGACCTCGCCAATCATCTGGCTCTCGGGGCCCGGTACATTCTCACCACGCAGTGAGGCCACATAGCCCGCGACCATGGCGATCTCATTCTCGCCGAACTGAGCCTGAGGCGGCATCTTCTTGTTCGGTGAGCCGTTCTTGACGATGTTGTAGATATCCATCAACGAGTCGATATTCACATACTTGTCGTCGGTGAGGTTTAGCCCCAGTCCCTCGATGCCCTGGCCCTGATCACCATGACAGACGGCACAGGTCCCTTTGAAGATCGATGCGCCAGCCGACTTCCATTTCTCGTTGCCCATGACGGCGAGGATCTTGTCCTGGCCCAGGGGCATGCCTTTGAGCGGCCCGAACTGGGCCTCCTCGGCGGCGGCCAACGCGCTGGCCCAACGAGCATCACGCGAGGGCACGATCGGGGTCATGTGGAAGACCACCACATAGCACACCGAGAAGATCATCGAGCCCAGGAAGATGAGGTGCCACCAACCCGGGATCGGGTTGTCGTACTCCTGGATCCCGTCGTAGTTATGGTCGAGCAGCTCGTCCTGCTGGTTCTGGTCGTTCTTGCTGTACTCAGACATGGCTCACCCCCTCGCCCTCGCTCTGGGCAGCGGTGTTGTTCTTGATCATTCGGCGTGGCGCAACAACCTCGTCGTCGTTGAGCACGATATTGGCGGCATCGTCGATCTCCTGCTTCGATCGCGTCAGCGCCCAGATGAGCACCGCGAAGAACGCGAAGAGAAAGAAAACCAACGCCACGCTCGGGAACACGGAAAGGTCGAGGAACGAGACGATTTCGGACATGCTCATCACTCACCTCCCATCGCCGTGGACTCGGGCTCGGTCTTCTTGATATCGGTGCCCAAGCGCTGGAGGTAGGCGATCAGGGCGATCACCTTCTTGTCCATGGTCTCCTCGTAGCTCGGGCCGCCGAGCTCCTGGAGCTCGTATGCGATGTCGAACGCCTGCTCCTGTGCGTGTTTCACCGCGTTGTTGTCGAGGAGCAGTTCACCGTACGGAGCGCCCAGCATGGCCATCGAATCGACACGGGGCTGGATCTCATCGAAGTTGAGCGTCTGCTCAAGCAACCATGGGTATCGCGGCATGATCGATTTGTCGTTGACATCCTTGGGATTTCTGAAATGACGGTAGTGCCAGTTGTGATCTCGCAACCCGCCCTCGCGCGCAAGGTCGGGGCCGATGCGTCGTGACCCCCACTGGAACGGGCGGTCGTACACAAACTCGCCCGGCTTGGAGTATTCGCCGTAACGCATGGTCTCCCACAGGAACGGGCGGATCATCTGCGAATGGCAGTTGTAGCAGCCCTCAGAGACATAGATATCACGCCCCGCCAGTTCGAGCGGCGTGTAGGGCTCGACCGTAGCGATCGTCGGGACATTCGACGACACCATGAACATCGGGATCGCTTCGACCAGCGAACCGATCGCGACCGCGATGACGACCCAGACGGTGAACTTGACAGGCTTGCGTTCGAGCGCGCGGTGCCAGTCACCCTGGAGCACCTTGTCACCTGCAACGCCCAACGCTGTGTTCGCGTGAAGGCGTTCCTTGCCCTTGGGATCGGCGATCGGGCCCTTGGAGAGTGCCGGTGCGTAATGCACGACTTCCTCGTACTTCTCGGGGCGTGTCTTCCATGTGCGGAAGAGGTTGTACGCACCGATCAGGGCACCGGTCAGGTAGAGCAGCCCACCGACGACGCGGATCCAGTACATCGGGAGCAGGACGGTGACGGTTTCGATAAACGCGGGGTATGTCAGGCGTCCCGACTCATCGAAGGCACGCCACATGAGCCCCTGCGTAATGCCAGCGCTGTAGATCGCAAGGATGTAGAGCACCATGCCTACCGTGCCGAACCAGAAGTGCATCGTTGCCAGCTTCTTGCTCCACAGCTTGGTCTGGAAGAGGCGGGGCATCATCCAGTAGAGCATGCCGAAGGTCATGAAGCCGTTCCAGCCCAGCGTGCCCGAGTGCACATGGGCGATGGTCCAGTCGGTGTAATGGCTGAGCGAGTTGACGGCCTTGACCGAGAGCAGCGGGCCTTCGAAGGTTGACATCCCGTAGAAGGTCACGCCAACGACAAAGAACTTGAGGATCGGGTCGGAGGCCACGCGGTCCCACGCCCCACGCAGGGTGAGCAGGCCGTTGATCATGCCACCCCAGCTGGGCATCCAGAGCATGACCGAGAAGACCATGCCCAGGGTGGAGGCCCACTCAGGCAATGCGGTGTAGTGCAGGTGGTGCGGGCCGGCCCAGATGTAGATGAACACGAGCGACCAGAAGTGGATGATGGAGAGCTTGTAGCTGAAGACCGGGCGTTCGGCGGCCTTGGGCAAGTAGTAGTACATCAGGCCGAGGAACGGCGTGGTGAGGAAGAACGCCACGGCGTTGTGGCCGTACCACCACTGCATCAGCGCGTCTTGCACGCCCGCGTAGATGGGATAGGACTTGAGGGCCAGCTCGGCCGAGGGCATCTCGCCGTGCTGGAATAGGTAGACCAAGCCCGCGGGGAGCCAGAGGTTGTTGAAGACATGCAGCATCGTCACGGTGACGATCGTGGCGATGTAGAACCAGAGCGCGACATAGATGTGGCGCTCGCGGCGGTGGATCAGGGTCATCAGGAAGTTGCCGCCGAAGAAGACAAGCCAGACGACGGCGATGGCGATGTCGATGGGCCACTCAAGCTCGGCGTATTCCTTGCTCTGGGTAATGCCCAATGGGAGCGTGAGCGCCGCGGAGACGATGATGAGCTGCCAACCCCAGAAATGGAGCTTGCTGAGCAGATCTGAATACATGCGGCATTTGCAGAGTCGCTGGGTGCTGTAGTAGATCGCTGCGAAGATGCCGTTGCCGGCGAACGCGAAGATCGCCGCGTTGGTGTGCAGGGGACGCAGACGCCCAAAGCTCAGGAAGGAGATCCCGAAACCTGCCTCGGGAAACGCGAGTTGGATCGCGATAATCACGCCCACCAGAAACGCGACGAGGCCCCAGATCACGGTCGCCCATGCGAACTGACGCACGATCTTGTCGTCGTACACGAACGCTTCGAGCCCGTTGGTGTCTTGGTGGTTTCCAGCCCGCTTGTCGGCCGTTGCTTGTGTTGTTTCTGCCACGGTTCAGACCCTCTGATTGCGCGTTGAAGGGTGAATGCCGACAGGTTGCCGACCCCGTTCCAAGATACCCATTTCGGATATCCGTGCCTGTTTGGCCGCAGAATTTATTGTTTAAGAACAATTTCTACGGCATGACAGCACAAATCATACCGTTTTACCCACAATGGTCAATCGGACCAGCAGATTTCTTTGTCCGATTTAGACCAGCAGTCTGCCCAGTTTGACAATCAACTGACAGCAACCGCCGCATGAGGTGCTGCGGCGGGGCCCGGGGTTAATAAGAAGGTATGGTTCAGGATGAGGATCGAGCGGCGTAGTTCTGCTCGTAGAACCTGCGGTACTCACCGCTACGCACATGGTCGCACCACGCGCGATTGTCCTTATACCACTGCACTGTCTGCTCGAGTGCTTCGGGCCAGGCCGAGCGGGTCGGTTCCCAATCGAGCTCTCGTTTGATCTTGGTCGCGTCGATAGCGTACCGCTTGTCATGCCCAAGCCGATCGGGGACGCGTTCGATGGCGCTCTCGTCACGATCGCACAACTCGATGAGCATTTTGGTCAACTCGAGGTTCGAGCGTTCATTGTTGCCGCCGATGTTGTAGGCCTCCCCACTCTTGCCATCGTCAAGCACGCGGCAGATCGCCTCGCAGTGGTCGAGCACATGCAGCCAGTCGCGGATGTTCGAGCCGTCGCCGTAGAGCGGGACGGTTTTGCCCTCGATCAGGTTGTTGACAAAGAGGGGGATGACCTTCTCGGGGAACTGGTAGGGCCCGAAGTTGTTCGAACACCGAGTGATGCAGATATCCATGCCGTAGGTGTGCCAGTAGGCACGGGCGAGCATGTCGCCACCGGTCTTGGAGACGGCGTATGGCGAGTTGGGTTTGAGGGGTGTCTGCTCGGTGAAGAGCTGCGACTTATCGTCGAGCGGGAGCTCGCCGTAGACCTCGTCGGTCGACACATAGACGAAGCGTCCATCTTTGCCCTTGTGCTTCTTGAACGCATCGAGCAGCACCTGGGTGCCGATGATGTTCGTGCGGAGGAAGAGCGATGGATCGTGGATTGAGCGATCGACATGGGATTCGGCCGCCAGATGCAGCACGCAATCGACGCGGGGCATGACCTCGTCGAGCTGTTCCGCGTCGTTGATATCCGCGTGCACGAACTCGTAGCGTGGGTTGTCGGTGAACTCCGCGAGTGATTCGAGATTCCCCGCGTAGGTCAATCCATCAAGATTGATCACCCGATCGTCCGGGCGGTGCTCAAGGATAAAGCGGACGAGGTTGGAGCCGATGAACCCGGCGCCGCCGGTGACGAGGATGGTTTGTCCCATGTCGTGACTGCTTTCAATCAGGAGAGAACCGGCGTCTTGCCGTTGACTTTGTTCGCGCCGGTTTCCGCGACGAGGTTGGTCGCGCGGTGCAGCGACTCGATCGTACCGGCATCGGTCCACCAGCCTTCGAGGGTGGCCGAAGTGAGGTTCCCCCGGCGGAGGTACTCGTTGTTGACATCGGTGATCTCGAGCTCGCCGCGGGCGCTGGGCTTGAGGGTCTGGCAGATGTTGAAGACATCCGAGTCATACATATACAGCCCGGTGACGGCCAGGTTGGTGGGTGGGTCCTTGGGCTTCTCGATGATCTCGGTGATCTCCCCCGCTTCATTCATGGCGACGACACCGAAGCGTTCGGGGTCGTGGACCTCTTTGAGCAGGATCTTGGCCCCGTCTGGCTGGTCGCGGAAGTCCGCGACGGCGTCGTTGATGTTGTGCTCGATGATGTTGTCGCCCAGGATGACGCAGACCTTGTCGTCGCCAACAAAGTGCTTGCCCAGCTTCAGCGCATCGGCGATGCCGCCCTCACCGACCTGGAAGGCGTACTCGATCCGGGTCAGCCCGAGATCCCTGCCGTTGCGGAGCAGTTTGATGAAATCGCCGGCGTTTTCCTCGCCCGTGACGATCATGACCTCGGTAATGCCGGCGTTGACCAGGCACTGGATGGGGTAGTACACCATGGGCTGGTGATACACCGGCAGCAGGTGTTTGTTGGTCACCAAGGTCATGGGGCGTAAACGCGTGCCCAGACCGCCTGCCAGAATCATGCCCTTCATCCGATAACCCTCCCGGTGCCCGTGTGTGGGCGTGTTGTATGCGAGTCTAGACCCTATCGGCGGCATACTGAGTTCGATCCAGCCCGGTTCGGGCAGTCAGAGCGCTCTCTCGGCCTCTCCGCTGTACTTGAGGTACGCGTCTCTGCCAATCGGGTGCGGAGACTGGGCGATAATCTGGCCCGAAACACCCATTGCATGCCCTCCGTCACCCAATTCCCCTGTTTTTGGGTGTTCATCCCGAACCGCTGATGGCACCCGTGCGAAACTGGTGTATGTTGTTGTAGCCACTATGTTTACGGCAAAACAACTGAAAAGGAGAGTCGGTATGAACATCCTTCACACCATCCCGGTCGTTGCCATCTTTGCTGCAGGTTCCACCGCCCTTGCTGGGCCAGTCGTGAACCTCGCCCCGAGCCAGTACACAGACGGGCTCTCAGGCATCAATAACTCTGAGTTCCATGAGATCCGCGGCACCGCGATCTCTGACAAGTACCTCGATTTCTCCATTGAAGGCGATGCATCGACCCTGTACGAGGGCACGCTGATGACCCGTGTCGTGCGTTCACACGATTCAGGGAACCTGCACTTCAACTACCGCATCATGGACCCGAATGCCTCTTTGGCCGGGCGTATCTCGCACATCGAGGTCACCGGGTTCGGTACTTTCCAGACCCGTGTGGAGTTCCGCGATGACGCGACCTCGATCGGTGAAGAAGGCCCATTCAAGGCCGAGCGTATGACGGACGGCGATATGATCGACTTCACCTTCGATGGTGGGCTCAACACCGCTGACGACTCCCACTTCTTCTTCGCGATGGTCAATACGGATACCTTCTACGAAGATTCAGCCCTCGCAACGATCTACCTCGAGAGCGGTGAATCGATCAGCCTTGTGGTCGACAGTGCGACCCCGGTTCCCACGCCGAGTGGTCTGGCACTGCTGAGCGGAGCCGGCCTGCTTGCCAGCCGTCGTCGTCGCTAAGTCCCTGTCAAATATCAACAAACCCACCAGGGCCGTCCGAATCGGGCGGCTTTTTTTCGTGGAAACTCGCGCTCAATCACGCTGTGTGGGCGGCGGGTCTGAAAAAACCTGAGATAGGTTGCACACCGGACATGCTGGTGTACCTTTCGCTTGGCTGCCCAAGCAGTCGCTACATCAAAAGAGGAGCATGTCATGAATCATCATGGTACATTTGGGGTTGTCGCGCTTTTCGCGTGCAGCAGCATTGCGCTGGCCGGCCCTGTCGTCGATCTTCAGCCAGGCGATTTTACGAATAGCATGACCGGGATCACCAGAGCGGATCTCTCGGAACTTCGCGGCTCGATCGAGTTTGATCACTACGAAGATTTCACGATCGAAAGCCCGACCGAGGGGGATTCAGACAGCGTAGGGATGCTGTACCAGGCAACCTTGCTCAGCCGAGTTGTCCGCTCGAACGATTCGGGCAACCTGACCTTCAACTTCCGCATCATCGATCCCAACGCTGAGCACACGGGCCAGATCTCGCACATCGAGATCAACGGCTTCGATGGGCTGCAGACGCGGGTCGAGTATCGCAACGAAGCTGGCGACGAGTATGTCGGCCCTTCGATCGCGGCTCGGAGTCTCGACGGTGACAAGCTCACTTTCGACTTCAACACGAGTCTCGCGAGCGACCAGTCGTCGAAGTTCTTCTTCGCCATGCTTGATGTCTCGGACTATGACTTTGAGGGCATTGTGCCGCAGGCCACCATCTACCTGCAGTCGGGCGAGAACATCACAGTCGACATCGCACCCAATGTCCCCGCACCTGGCGCCTTCGCATTGCTGGGCACCGCAGGGCTTTGCTTCGCACGCCGGCGTCGCTGAGCTTGGTCTCAAATCGACCTTCAAGAACCGCCCACCCGGGCGGTTTTTTCATGCGCCCGTCCGCACTCGTTCTCGGACGATCGCCGACGACTATGCGCACTGGGCAACGCCCATTGACTGCCCTCAGGGGCGTGCCCCATGAACAGGGGAAACCGAGGCACGATTCGGTTCGATATCGCTGACATGAGCGCACTGCCAAACAGCGAGTTCAATCAATCACCCGAACTTGCCCTCGCGGGTCAGCCGGAACCGCTGGAGCAGGTGGACACGCGCTCGCCGTTAAGCGAGGCGCAGTTTGAGCAGTTGCAACTGATCCAGCGTTTGGCACACCCGGCACATCGAGCGGGCGGATACGCCAAGTTCTCTGGTTGGACGACCCTGTTGGCCGGTGCACTGTCGATCCCGTTCGCGTTGCGCAACATCCCGATGCTGGTCTTCTGTATCTGCCTTGCGGGGATTGGTACCCGTGAACTCACCCTGCGTCGACAGTTGCTCCACTTGAAGGCCTCGGCCCCCAAGAAGCTGGCGGTGAACCAGCTGCTGCTCGCTGGCACACTCATCGCCTACAGCGTCTACATGCTTATGGGTGCGCCAAGCACCTCCATGGTCGACTCAGCCCTCAGCAGCGATCCGATGCTCCAGAGTACGCCGGAACTGAGTGGGATGATCGACGACTTGGCTCAGCTGGAACTGCTGGCCAAAGCGGCGATGTATGCGGGACTGATCGTGATCGCGATTTTCGTGCAAGGCGGCACGGCGGTCTACTACATCACAAAAGCGAAATCGCTTCAACGCCTGCACCAGCGTTGCCCGGCATGGTGTGTCCGGGTCTACCAGACCATGCACACCTCATGAGCACGCGTATGGCCTGAATTCTCCCCACTCCCCGGTTCGAAGTACACGCTTCGTTGAGTCATATATACTCCTGTGCAGAAATACTGACCTGCAAGAGGAGTACACCTTTGAGTACCGAACATATCCATAGCCGTCGCCGACGAATCTCGATCGGCGTTTTCATGCTGGGCCTGACGATGCTGCCACTGGGCTGCTCGGGCACCCAGCAAGCACAGAGCGAGACGACCACCCGGTCCGAACGTTCGCGTCTGATCAGCGAGGCCGACGCACTCGCTGACTTTGATGCCGCCTGGCAGATTGTCTACGACACCCATTACGACACCGAGTTCAACGGGGTCGATTGGGTCGCGGTCCGTGATGAGCTCCGGCCCGCAGCGGCCAATGCCCACACCCGTGGCGAGCTGCGAGCGATCATGATGGACATGCTCAACCGGCTCGGGCAATCCCACTTCGGGATCATTCCCGGCGCAGCCGCCGACCCCGCGCCCGAGCGTCATGCGATGAATCATGATCATGACGCGATCCCCACGGATGATGAGCCCGGGGAGATGGGTGAAGATGGCTATCGCGAGATTGATGTCGTCGTGCCTCAGGATAACAGAGACGGGGAGGGCGATGCCGATACGGGTATCGACCTTCGCATCATCGAAGGCCACGCCGTCGTCAGCAGCGTGCGTGAGAACAGCCCGGCTCAGCACGCGGGTGTCAGGACGGGCTGGATCCTCAGCAAGATCCGTGATCGCCAAGTCGACGGGATCCTCACACAGCTGCGCGAAGCACTCAGCGAGGAAGAGATGGGCATCCACGCCGTTTCGTTGCTGAGCGGGCAGCTCCAGGGCCCCGACCAGAGCACCGCCAAGCTGACCTTCCTGGATGAGGCCGACCGCGAAGTGGAACTCTCGATTGAGCGTGAACCGATGCCCGGCGAGTTCGTGAAGTTCGGGAACCTGCCTCCGATGAGCACGCACCTGGATTGGAAGCGGGAAAGCTTCGTCAACAACGACGGCGAGCGGGTCGAGATCGGCATCATCAAGTTCAACATCTGGATGATCCCCATCGCCCCCAAGTTCGAGCGTGCGATGTACGAGTTGCGTGATTGCGATGGGCTCATTATCGACCTGCGTGGCAATCCCGGCGGTGTCGGCGCCCTCTCGGCGGCGATCGGGCGGTTCCTTGTTGATGAGAAGGCCTCGCTGGGCACCATGACCATGCGCGGTGCCGAGCTTTCATTCAACATCGAGCCCGTGATCGTCACAACCTGGGGCGAAGAGATCGACCCGTTCGCCGGTCCCATCGCGATTCTTCAGGACTCGGGCAGCGCCAGCACCAGCGAGGTCTTCGCCGGCGGGCTCCAATCGCTCGGTCGGGTTGAAGTCATCGGCACCCGCAGCGCGGGCATGGCTCTCCCCGCGAGCATGGACAAGCTCCCATCGGGCGATGTGCTGCTGCACGCCATCGCCGACTTTGTCTCCTCGACCGGTGCCCGCATGGAAGACGGCGGCGTGGTCCCCGATATCGAAGTGAAGCTGAGCCGCGAGGATCTGCTGAAGGGCATCGACACGCCGGAAAGCGTTGCCAAGCAATGGATTAGCGAGCAGATCAACGCAAAGTGATCGCCGCCGCTAGGATTGACTGATATTCACACCAACCGAATCCCAGAGACACGCCCGAGCGTGTTTCAGCCCAAAGGAACTACACATGAAACGCAAGAACATACTCAACGCGGGCGTCGTCGCCCTCTCCCTCGTGACCATCGCGGGCATCGCACCCGTGGCCAGCGCCATCTCGCAGGCGGACGCGATCTTGGTCGATGACACGCAGGACGCCAAGGCCGTCGAAATCATCGAGGCCTCGATCGAAGCCCTCGGCGGGAGCGATGTGCTCACCGAAGCCAAGTACATGAAGCAGACCGGGACCATCACCATCCCCTCGGCTGGGCTCAGCGGGACACTCGAGAGCTACGCCAAGTCACCCGACAGCTTCCTGCTCGTCATCACCCTGCCGGGTTTCGGTGAGCAGCGCACCGGCATGAACGACGGTGTCGCGTGGTCGAGCGATCTGATGAGCGGGCCACGCCTGCTCTCGGACGAAGAGGTCGAATCGCTGAAGGACGAAGCCGATGTGACCAGCCAGCTCCAGTTCAAGGACCGGTACCCGACAATCGAGTTCGCCGGCGAGGTGAACTTCGACGGCTCGAAGGCAAACAAGATCAAGCTCATCGATGACGATGGGAACGAGTCGGTCGAGTACTACAGCGTCGAGACCAAGCTGCAGCTCGGTGTCGAGCAAACCGCACCCTCCCAGATGGGGCCGATCAAGACCGTCACCATCATGCGGGACTACAAGGAGATCGACGGCATGAAGGTTCCCTGCACGATCGTGCAGAAGATGGGTCCTCAGGAGGTCACGATGGAGATCAAGGAGACTTCCTTTGAGAAGTTCGACGAGAGCATCTTCGAACTGCCCGCCGCGGTGAAGGCCCTGGTAAAAGCGCAGAAAAAAGACGACTGATACACAGCCGCCTTAGACGCACATACTGAAACAGAGCACGACGGCTCGGTCAACGCCCTTGGACGCGGACCGAGCCGTTGCTTGTTCGGACGGCCGAGACCTCGCTGCTGTCGCCGAATCGCATCTCGACGCTGCGGTTTGAGGACTCGATCAGGCGGGCACCGTTGAGTTCACGCACGGACACCCTGCCGTTGCTGGTGTCGCATTTGAGGACGCCCTCGAAGCCCTCGCCCAGATCGAGCGTGACATTGCCGTTGCTGGTGCGGACGCGCACGGGGCCGGGGTTGCCCGCCATGGTCGAGACATAGGCGTTGCTGTTAGAGCTCTCGGCCCGGATGGGGCCGAAGGCGTCGGTGACGACGATGCCCCCGTTGCTGGTGAAGAGCTCGACTTCGCCGCTGATCCGCTCGGCCTGCACCTTGCCGTTGCTGGTCACGGCGTGCACACTGCCGTCGTGGGTATCGACGGTGATGCTGCCGTTGCTGGTCTCGAGGTCGGCATGCCCGCCCAGGCCCGCGATGGTGATGCGTCCGTTGCTGCTGCGGACATGGACCCCGTCGGCGTCGGGGAGGTTGATGGAGATGGCGGCCCCCTCATTGTGCTGACGCTTGCCCCCGGGCCACTCGACCCAGACTCGCAGGGTCTGATCGGCTTGGCGCTCGGTGCGTACATGGGCGAACTGCAATCGTTCGAGATCGTTGCCGTAGAGCGTGACCTCGAGGCTCACATCGGTCCGGTCGCGTGCGAGGGCCTCGACGGCGCCGTTGGCATTGATGATGCTCAGGGCACTGTCGGGCTGATGCGGGATCACCATCGCGCGCGTCTCGCGATGTTTTCGCGACGAGATCGTGTCACACCCGCTCAGCGGGAAGATCGCGGCACCCGCGAGCACCACCCCGAACAGGGTGACTCTTCGGGCCTTGGTCGATTTTCGGATTTGGGCTGGTGCGAATGGCATCTGGTGTTGATCCTCTCTTTGCGTTTCGTTGCGGGTTGTTCGGGCGCATGATACCCGACAAAGCAGGCACGCCCTGACAACAGTTGGGACGCGCCTGTTCAAGATTTCACCTGTACGGATCTGGGTTAGTTCACTTCGAGGATCTCGAAGCGTTTCACGCCTCGCGGTGCGTTCACACGCACGGTCTCACCGACACGGGCCTTCATGAGGGCCTCGCCCATGGGGCTGGTGGCGGTGACCTCGATGATGTCAGGATCATCGCTGCCCGATGACTCCCCGACCAATCGGTAGACCTCGATCTCGTCGTCGCCCTCTTCGCGCAACTTGACCGTGGATCCGATGAAGACCACGCCCTCGGCGGTTTTGGATTCGTCGACGACATGGGCGCTGGCCAGACGCCCCTCGAGGCGTTTGATCTCGGCTTCTTCCATGCCCTGCTGCTCGCGAGCAGCGTGGTACTCGGCGTTCTCTTTGAGATCGCCCAATGCCCGGGCCTCGGCGATACGCTCGCTGATGACCGATCGGTTTGCGATCAAGGCGTCGAGCCGCTCTTTGAGCTTGGCTTTCTCTTCAGCGGTGATGACATCCATGAGTAACTCCCGTTGGGTTCCTGTTCGAGCGCGGTTGCTCGAAAGGGCAGGCGCAAGATTCTATTCTAAGCACGATCCCGTGCACGGGCCACCTCAAGCGCCCGGGCGATCAGCAGCAACGCAAGCCCAACGCACCCGATGGCGACCAGCATGCGTGCCTGTTGCGAAAAAACACGGGCCGCCACGCCAAGTTCAGACCGGTCTCGCACAAGCTCCATCGTCCCGGTGATGGGGCTCAGGAGCCACCCTACGCGTGGCTGATCGACCGGGATCGGCGGCGCCACGGGGGCGATGAGGGCGGACATGGGCGCCGCGAAGACCACGAGGAGCACGATGAGCATCCACCCCGCGCGGGCCTTGGCCCGGCCTTGATTGCGTTCGATCGAGCCCAATGCCAATGCGAGCACGCCCGTAAGCAGCAGCAACCAGCAGGCGCTGAGCAACGCCAGCATGGCCACGACCGGGATGGACCAGTGAGCAAGAATTGAGGCGACATGCGGCCAGAGCACCGCCTGCAGCGGCAGAAAAAGCACAAGCGCATCACGCAGCAGAAACAGGACATGGCTGCCCCGCGGGTGATTCTGCGAGAGGCGAACCATGGGCCAGAGCACAAATAGCCCGAGCATCACCATGATCAGCATGGTCCTCGTTGCGGGGCGGGTGATCTCGGGGCTGATCGCGTGGGCGCGGCTCATGCTCGAGAACATGATGACCGTCGCCCCCATCAGGTAGATCATCCAGAGCAGCGCCAGCACCCGGGGCTCACCGCGTCGATGCGACCAGTCGGCGTGTCCCTTGGGGGGCTTGCCGAAGATGTCACGATCGACCACGCCCGTCTTGCTCGGGTGCATGAAGCGTCCTGCTCGCTCGGGCGAGTCGAACTCGGTCTGTTCTGGATACTCAGGCATGGTTGTCGACGCGGGTTAGCCGCCCGGGTTGCTGTCGATCATAATATCCTTGCCGCGCAGGTCGACATAGGGCACCCCGCCGTCGATCAGCCCCGCACGCTCGTAGAGCACGCGCATGCGATCGAGCTTCACGCTCGTGTTCTTCTCCCCGGGTCGTTCTCGCCCCGGGCCACCACCCCAGACGATGCGTGTGCCCCGCTTGGTGATGATGCTGATCACGCCCGAATCGGCCCCGCTGCCCAGATCAAAGCCGGCGACCTGCTCGAGCAGGTCGTTTTTGCTCAGTTCTCGCAAGAGCGTGATGCCGTCTTGCAGGTCGGTCCCCACCCATTGCTGCCCGGTCTGCGGCAGCGGCGCGTCGGTGTTGGTGAAGTAGTACTGGTTGCTCTGACCGATCGCGTAATCGAGCGGCAGCACATAGCGGTCCCAGTCAATGATCACCTCGCGGCTGCCCACACGGACGGCGGCTGCGGGCACACGCCACGCGGCATCGAGCACGATCTGACCCTCGCTGGTCCAGCGTGCTTCGGGGACACCCCGGACCCAGCCCGAACTCTGGAGGGTGAGCACCGCCTCCTTCAGCGGCTCTGCCGACAACGCCCGCCCACCCTGCACAGCTCGGGCGATCGCCAGATTCAATCGCTCCTGCTCCTGTCGGGGCATCCAGACGCTGCCGTCGCTGAGGGTATCCCAATGGATCACCACCTCGGGTGTGCCGGAGACGATGCTCGACGCGGCCGCCCGATCGAGTTCGGCCACGCCCATCGCCCCGGCAACAAATACCGCACCGGCGAGCACGACCAGCGACGAGACGATCGCGATGCGTTTGTTGCGTTCTGCGGCTTCGGGGTTGCGCGTGGACTTCTTGCGTTTGGTGCTCTTCTTCTTCGCCATCATGGATCCCTGTCTGTCAAGAACGCGCGGTCGGGTGCGTCGTGGGTGTGTGGTTGGCCTGGGCGCATCGCACGAGGTGTGCACAGAGCATCGGCATAGGCAGCCCGATCGCATCAGCCGCCTGAGGAAGCAGCGAGGTCGGGGTGAAGCCGGGCATGGTGTTGAGTTCGAGGAGTGCCCATTCATCGTTGGTGCTGAGCAGGAAATCGACACGGGCGAGGTGGCGAACGCCGATCGCGTTGCAGATCGCAAGGGCCTGGGCCTGGATCTCGTCGACCACCCGATCAGGCAGATCGGGCTTGACGCGATAGCTCGTGTCGTTGCGGGTGTACTTGGCCTCGTAGTCGTACACGCCCTCCTTGGGGCTGATCTCGATCAACGGGAGCGCGATCAGCTCGCCGCTGCCTTGCGGGTCGCTGATGACCGAAGCGGTCAGCTCACGCCCCGGGGTGTAACGCTCGATCATGGAGATTCGGCGTGGGTGCACCCGAAGATCGGCTTGGATCTGTCGCTGCGCTTCCCGCCAGTCGGACTCGGTCTTACAGATATACAACCCCATGCTTGATCCGTCATGCACGGGCTTGACAACGATCGGTGGCTCGATCGGAGATCGGATCACGCCCTCGTTGGTCAGCTTGTCGGTGTCGAGCAGGCACGCCTGCGGGGTGTCGATGCCCAGTTGTGCGGCGACGAGCTTGGTTGCCAGCTTGTCCATGGCGAGACTCGCGGCCTTGAAGCCGGCCCCGACAAAGGAGACGCGTGCGCGTTCCAGCCGACCCTGCAGTGAGCCACCCTCGCCGAACTTGCCGTGCAGGACGGGGAAGATGACATCGGCCTCCCACTGCTGGATCTCGCTGACGGTGGGTTCATCGACGATGCGCAGTGTCGCATCGAGCCCGGCATCGAGGCATCCCTGGTGCACGCCCTTGGCGCTGGTGATCGAGATGTCTCGCTCGGCGTCTGGGCCGCCTCCGAGCACGAGTACGCGGGTCATGGGGTGGGGTCTTCCTTGCGATCGGACCAGATCACCAGCTCGTTGTGCAACGAAACACCGAAGCGATCGAAAACGCGTAGGCGGGTCTGCTCGATCAGTTCAATGACATGGCTCGCCCGGGCATCGGCGCTGGTGGTGATGAAGTTGGCGTGCACCTGCGAGACGCTTGCCCCACCGATGCTCATTCCCTTGCAGCCCGCACGGTCGATCAGCATGCCGGCGCTCACCCGCTCTCCTGCATCGGCGATGTCCTCGATCGGATCGATCAGGGTCGGGTTCTTAAAGACGCACCCGGCGGACTTGTCACCCAACGGCTGCGATTCGGCCTTGTACTTCATGCATTCTGCGCGGGAACGAGCGATCTCGTCGTGATCACCTGGTTCGAGCTGAAGCACCACACCGGTGATGATCAGGTGGTTGAGCAGTGATTGGCGATAACCGAAGTCGATGTGGGCTCGATCGTAGATGTGCGAGCGACCAGCACGGTCGATCGCGGAGACCTGCACGACATACTGCGAGATCTCGCCGAAGGCACCGCCCGCGTTCATGATGACCGCCCCGCCCAGCGTCGCGGGAATCCCGGCGAGTTTTTCGAGCCCACCAAGCCCCGATCGAACGCAACGATTGATCAGTCCGGGCAACGCTACGCCCGCACCCGCGTGCACTAGCCCAGCCGTGTCATCGATCACGCATTCGGTGAATGCCCCCTGCTGCAGCGAGACGACCAAGTCCGAGACCCCGTCATCGTCGACCAGCAGGTTCGCGCCCTCGCCCAGCACGCGCAGCTCGTCATCGATCTCCAGGCAGCGTTGGAGCTCCTCCTGTGTGTTTGGACGCGCAAGACGATCGGCTCCGCCCCCGATATGAAACCAGGTCGAGATCGGTGCGTCGTTCACGATGTGCAGTTGGTCGGGAGCCGTATTCACGCGATGCCCCCTTGCAAGTAGCCACGCCCGATCTTCCAGACCGGGCCAGCGCCCATAACCACGAGCAGGTCGCCCGGTCGGCAGACATTCTCGAGCTGCTCGATGATCGCCTCGAAGGGGTAGAGGTGCATCGCACGCACACCCTTGGCACGCAATCGATCGACCAGATCGGCGCTGCTGACCTTGTGCTTCTCAATCTCCGAGTCGCGCACGAAGTAGATATGGGGGACGATCACGATGTCGGCATGCTCGAAGCTCTTGGCGAACTCGTCGAGGAAGAACCGCGTCCGTGAGTGCTGATGGGGCTGGAACACGCAGATCAGGCGCCCGCCCTGGGCGTGGGGCTGCTCGCGCTGAGCCAATGCCCGCAGTGTGGCGTCGATCTCGGTCGGGTGGTGCCCGTAGTCGTCGTAGACACGCACGCCGTCGCGTGTGCCCAGAAGCTGGAGGCGTCGGTCGAGGCCCATGAAGGCGCTGAGCGACCGTGCCAACGCATCGGGCTCGGCCCCGGCACTGCGTCCCAAGGCGAACGCGAGGGCGGAGTTGAACGCGTTGTGCTCGCCGGGCATCGTGAGCTCCCACTGGTGCTCGCGGCCGTCGGGCTCCCTGACACGGACCTCGCCCGTGGTTGGCTCGTGCATGACCACCCAATCGGCGGCCGGGTTAAACCCGATCGTTTCGACCGCGCACGACACACCCGCGGTGACCTCACGCCGGTGGGCCCCGTCGTGGGCGATGATCAGCTTTCCCCCCTGATCTGCGGGGGTGATGAGGCGTGCGAACTCGGCGAAGGCCTCGACGACCGCGTCGAGCGAGCCGTAGATATCGAGGTGGTCCGCTTCGATCGAGGCGATCGAGGCGATGGTGGGTCGCAGGTGGTGGAAGGAGCGGTTGAACTCGCACGCCTCGGCGAGGAGCAGCCCGGGCTGATTTGTGCGTGGCCCGCTCGGGATCTCGTCGCTGCCAACGCGGTAGCCGACGGGTGCTTCGCCGGGCTTGAGGGCACCGTTGCTGAGCTGGGAGCAAGTCGCGCCGACGATGACCGACGGGTCGAGCCCGGCGTCGGTCAGCGCGCAGCCGAGCATGGCGGTCGTGGTCGATTTGCCGTGCGTGCCGGCGACGGCGATGCCGGTGTGCCCACGCATGCACACGCCCAGCGCCTCGGGGTAGGTCATGATCTCGAGCCCGCGTGCGGAGGCCTCGACCATGATGGGGTGGTCGTGTTTGACGGCCGCCGATGCGATGACGACGCGTGCGTCATCTGGCAGGTCACTGGACTGTTCCTGAAACCCAACACTGATGCCCGAGTCCTGGAGAAGCTGGGTGACGGGAGACGGGGTTGAGTCGCATCCCCGGATCGTGAGCCCGGCGTCGTGCATGAGCCGTGCCAGCGCGGACATGCCGCACCCGCCGATGCCGATCATGAATGGGCGATCGCACCCCAGTGCCCCGCTGAGCGTGCGGGTGCGGCGATCGGTCGAGATGTTCGATGGTTTGGGCGTTTTCACCATACGAGCATATCGTCAAAGCACGCCCCGGCACACCACAATCACCGACCCGGTTTGCTCACCCGCAGCCCGGGGCGTTGAGCGCGTTTGGCCCGAGCGTCTGGATGGTCAATCGCCCCAGATCCCGGCGTCGCAGGTACGCGTTGAGTTCGTCGAGGGTGACCGAGCTGAGTCGCTCGACGATCTCCTCAAGAGACCGCACACGACCGAGGTTGATCTGGTCGGCTGCGATCGCACCGGCGCGAGCGCTGGTCGACTCGCCCGCAAAGATCAGCTTGCTCTTGAGCCCCGTCAGAGCCCTGGACAGCTCCTCTTGGGTGACATCACCCGCGTTGATGCGCTGGATCTCGTTGTGCAGCACATCGAGCGATTCCTGGGCACGCTCGGGTGTCGTCCCGACATAGTTCGATACGACGCCCCGATCCTTGTCGGCCCGGTAGCTGCTTGACACGGCGTAGCAGAGACCACGCTTCTCACGCACCTCGGTGAACAGGCGACCGGACATCCCCCCCGAGAGCACGGCGATCGCCAGCTTCTCCAGGTGCGCATCATCGTGGCCCTGGCTTGGCCCGTCGTGCACGATGAGGATTTGCACCTGTGACGAGTCGTCGTCGAGGTGCGCGTAGCCGCGCGCCGGCTGCCCCTGAATCGCCGGCATTTCGACGCGTCCTTCCCAGTCGGCGCATGCCGCGCCGATCTGCTCGACGAGCGTGTCGTGGTCAACATCGCCCGCGGCTGCGAGCACGGTGCCGCCCGGCCGGGTGTTCTGTGTCCACCACGCTGAGAGCGTATCGAGCGTGAGCGACGCGATCCCCTCGGTGGTGCCCAGTGTGCTGCGGTTGTACGGCGTGGGCAGGTGCCGGTCTCGCGCGGCCAACGCGGCGCGGTGCTGCGGGTCGTCGGCGAGTGACGCGACACCCTGCATCGCCAACTCCTGCGCGGGAGCGAAGGACTCATCGGCCATGCGCGGGCGACGCACGATGTCCATGAGCAATGGGATCGCATCTTCGACACGATGACCGAGCGTGGTCACGCTCAACTGCATGTACCTGATCCCGTTCTCAATGCTCCGCAATGCGCCGGCGCGATCGAACGCGTCGGCTTGTTGGCGCGAATCGAGTGCTCCTGCGCCGCGCATCAGCATCTCCGAGCACACACTCGACGCGCCCAAATTGTGGATATCTTCAAACACCGCGCCAGAGGGGATCATGCAGCGCATCGCGGCGGACCGCATGCCGCTGACTCGTTCGCTTACGAGCACGAGCCCGTTGTCGAAGGTGTGCACGCGCGTGTTGTTCTGATCGTTGTTCATGCTTGCTCCCGTTCATCACGCATCGTTGATCTGATCGCGTGCTGTGATAACGAATCATTGCCCGTGAGCACGGGATGGCGCGCATCGACAGCGAAGATTTTGCAGACCGATGTCTTAAAACTGTCGCGATCTTGTCGCGATTGCGCTGCGATCTGCACCGAAACGGTGCACAACACGCTCATTGTGACGCATTGTTGTGCGCCCTGTGCGTTGCATGCTCAGCGTCGTGTTGTTCGCGTTCCGCGCTGACAGGAATCGTGTGTGCTGTGCGCGGGGATGCACGCGAAACGCGCCACGATCCAGCGCGTGTGTATGAGCGCACGATGGACAAGCAAAGACGCGCAACCGGTTATCGCGCCACGCGTCGAACACGCAGAGTTGTTGCACAGAACGCGTGCATGGCGCGCGAACGGTTTGTATGCTGGAGCGTGAGATGGCGCAAGGTTCGCGCCGATCTTGTAGAAAATAAATGGAATGCACCGATGTGTTTTCCAGTTTGTTTGACAAGCGTTTGCAGTGAGTCGATATTCAGCGTGAACAATCGGCTTCGAATCGAAGCACACTTCGGACCAACGAGGAGACTCGACATGGCAAAGAAAAAAGCCACCCGTAAGAAAGCAACCAAGAAAAAAGCGACTCGCAAGAAAGCCGCCAAGAAGACCACCAAGAAGAAGGCCACGCGCAAGAAGGCCGCCAAGAAGACCACGCGTAAGAAAGCCACCAAGAAGAAGGCAACACGCAAGAAGGCCGCCAAGAAGACGACTCGCAAGAAGGCCACCAAGAAGAAGGCCACAAAGAAAAAAGCCACAAAGAAGAAGGCGACCAAGAAGAAGGCCACTCGCAAGAAGGCCACAAAGAAGAAGGCTACAAAGAAAAAAGCCACCAAGAAGAAGGCAACCAAGAAGAAGGCCACTCGCAAGAAGGCCACAAAGAAGAAAGCCACCAAGAAGAAGGCTGCCAAGAAGACCGCAAAGAAGAAGGCTACCCGTCGTCGCGCCACCAAGCGTTGAACGCAGGCCTTACGAGACGGGTGAATCGTTGGCCCGCTCGATACAAACCACTGCAAACACACGGAGCCGATCGTCAGATCGGCTCCGTTCTTTTATGCATCGATGGCCTGAGGACCGCTGTTTAGGCAGCAGGACGGTTCTTCATGAACCGATCGACAAGCTCGACATCCGCACCCGGAAGCGGGTAGTGCGTCTCAAGCCCTCGGCGAAGGCAATCGAGATCGCAGATCGCGAAAGTGCACAGCTCGGAGATGCGCCAGCCGACGAATCGCAGGGCGCGTGCGAGCGTTTCCTGCGAGGCCACCATTTGGATCTCGCCGTCATGACGGGCAACGGGGATGAACCCGAACTGCCACGCCTGTCGCTTGGAGACCAGCCCGAGGACATCCTCAGCGATCTCGATATCCCCGGGATCGACCCGCTGAGCGATCATCGCGTACTGGGCGGCCCAGGCCTGCTCGATCGCGCTTGGATCGATATGGAAGCGCTCTTCCGCGATCAGACCAAACGGTCGCCCGGATTCACGCTGGATCTCCAGGATCTCGCCCTGCTGTTCCGAAGTCAGCACGCCCTGCAAGACCAATAACTCACCAAGTCGAATGCTCATCGTTCTCTCCCCTGGCACCCAACGAACGACGCCGGGCAATCACTGACAAGCAGATCGGAAACACCCGCCACACGATCGACCGGGGGCGTCACGATTCGCTCGTTTTTGCGCTTCAGCGCTGCACGGCCGAACCAGCCCGTACACGACATACGCCGAGAACCGATCACACGAAAAAACCTCCGGGTTCACTGGCATACCGCAGGGCGAACACCCGCACGGCGTCCGGGAATACACCGAGAGTTGGATCTATTTGCCAACACAGAAGGTGGCGAAGACGCGTCCGATCACATCGTCGGGCGAAACCTCACCCACAAGCTCGCCCAGCGCATCGAGCGACTCGCGGAGCCCGAGCGCGATCAGCTCGGGATGCTCGAGAGTGTGCGTGCGTGTGTCGATCGCCTGCATCGCTTGACCGATCGACTCGATCGCCAGATTCAAGGCACGGCGATGCCTGGGCACGAAGACCCCGACGCCCGAGCCGCTTGCCCGGCTTGTTGCATCGGCGATCGCACGCCGCAGCACGCCCAGCGTCGAAGCATCAAAGGCGCACACCGAAACGCCACCCGAATCGGTGGCACCCGGTGCGGGCAGGTCACTCTTGGTCCGAACCCGGACCATCGGCACGCCCGCGCGATGCTCGAAGAGCCGCTCATCAAACCGCCCGCTCGGGTCACACCAGAGCACCGCGTCGGCCCGCTCGATGATGTCACGCGCACGCCGCTGTGCCTGGTCATCGATGGCATCGACCGCACGATCGCCCAGACCCGCCAGATCGATCAGTTCGACCACGCCCGCGCCGGGCGCATCGTGCGAAAGATCCAGTGGCTCGACGAGGGCATCGCGGGTGGTGCCCGCTTGATCGCACACCACGGCACGGGTCACACCCAAGAGCGCATTGAATAGAGCGCTCTTCCCCGCGTTCGGGCGACCCACCAGGACCACGCTGGGGGCGTCACGCACAACGCGGTCGCCCGAAGCACCGCCGACCTGCTCCAAGAGCTGTTCACGCAACCGAAGAAGACGATCGATCAGATCCGCCGAAGAGATCGGGACCACATCGTCCTGATCGGAGAAATCGACCCCCGCTTCGACCAACGCCAACAGGGTGGTGATCTCATCAACCCACGCCCGGCATTGCTCGCCGTACCGTCCATCAAGCAGTTGGTCGGCGGCTTGCAGGGCGTCGCTGTGCAGGGCGCTGATTCGGAGTGCGATCCCCTCGGCCTCGCTCAGCCCCAGCCGGCCGTTCATGTACGCCCGGGCGCTGAACTCGCCCGGCTCAGCCAGTCGCACGCGTTCGTCCTGCAGCAACTGCGCCAGCACGCGTCCCACGAGATGGGAGCCGCCGGGGAGAAGGATCTCGATCGTGTCTTCGCCGCTATAGCTGTTCGGACCAGGGTAGAAGAGGGCCGAAACGGGGAACGAACCCGCATCCCCCAGACGCAGGCGGGAGGCATAAGCCCCCCGCTTCTGGGGTTGAATCTGGAGGTAGTCGCGTGCGAACGCCTGGGCTTCGGGGCCGCTGACGCGGATCATCGCGCGGGGGGCATTGCCCGGAGCGGTGCTGATCGCGACAATGGTGGTCCCTGTGGGCACGCGACGGCTCGCAAACTGCCCGGTTACTTGGGGCGTCGGTTGTGCTTGGAAGCAGGGTTGATCGGGGCTGGGCCCTTCTCCTTGATCTGCTTCTGTGCTTCGGCGGCTTCCATCATGCGGGCCATGAAGCCCGGGCCCTTGTTCTTCCGCTCGGCCCGGATGTTCTCGATCTCAAGCATCCCGTGCTTCTTCATGTGGGCCCGGATCCACTTGTTCTCGATGATGCCGACGGTCGAGTTGGTGATGAAGTAGAGCGCCAGGCCCGAGGGGGCGGCGTACATCATCAGCGGGAACATGACGACCATCATGACCTTCATGAGCTTCTGCTGGGACTCCTGCTCTGGCGTGAGGGAGGCCTGGGTCGGGGGGGTGAGGTACTTCTGATGCAGGAAGAACACCACGCCCAGCAGGAGCGGGAGCACATTGATGGAGCTCACACTGCCCCAGAGCGGGAAGCTGAAGTGCATCGAAGCGGGCAGTGGGATCGCCCCGTCGGGTGCGGCCAGGTCACTCATGAAGCCCCAGCCGCCGAACTGCTGGAAGATGCCATAGAACGCGGGCTCATGGCGCAGCTCGGTCGCGAAGAACAGAGTCGCGTAGAGGGCGATCCAGACGGGTGACTGCAGGAACATGGGCAGGCAGCCGAGCATGCCGGCGGGGTTGATGCCTTCTTCTTTCCAGAGCTTGGCCATCTCCTGTTGCTGGCGTTTGGAGTCGTCCTTGTACTTCTCCTTGATGGCCTTCTGCTTGGGCCCCATTGATTGCATCTGGACGCTGAACTTCTGCACCCGGATCTGCGACCAGCGGGTGACGGGATGCAGGCAGGCACGAACAAGGAACACAAGCAGCACGATGGCGATGGCCCAGTCCCCCACGATCATGTGGAAGGTGCGAAGAACATCGATCAGGATGTGGGAAAGCCACTGGAAGGTGCACGGGGCACAGATGCCGCCCAGGTTCGAGACGACCATCTCGGGCATGTTCAGGGCCGCGATCACCGGCTCGCTGTTCATGATGGGCTTGTTTCGCATGCCCGCGTAAACCCCCATCGAACGGGTGTAAGCCGCACCGGGCTCCAGCTCGACCTGCTCGCCCTGGAGACCGAGCACCTGCACGGTGTCGAGCGCCTGGGCGTACGGATCGAGCACATACCGATCGATCCGGGTGATGCCCTTGAGAAGCTTCTCGTCGGCACTCTGGACCGAATCTGTCTGGAATACCGGGTGAATCAGGACCGCGAAGTAGCGATCGGTGAAACCGATCCAGCTGAGTCGCTGGGCGCTGGGCAGGAGTTCTTCGTTGGGCCAGACCTGCAGCGCCGACTGGTAGGCCTTGCCGTACGCCGCTTCCTCGCGTTTGCCCAACAGCCGGTTGCGGCTGTAGAGCTTGTCATCGACGCTGACCTTGGTGGAAGCACCTTGCTGCTCGGGTGCCTTGAGGAAGCCGTACCGCACGCGTCGCCGATCACCGCCGTAGGTCGACTCGGCCTTGGGCATGTCGATCATCGCGGTGGTGTTGAGCACGATGCGGTGTGGTTGGTCGTCGAGGTTCTCGATGCTTTCAGTCAGGATGAACCCGTGGCGGTTCTCGGGCTTGAGCTCGAAGCGTCGTTCGAGTCGCAGCACCGGGTTGCCCTCGTCGTCGTCGATGAACAGCTCAAACACGCCGGGTGAGCGTTCAGCCCAGACCGGGTCGGCCTCGCTGCCGACGATATTGACGGGCTCGGTGTCGATGACAATCGAGATTGCCGCGAAGGGGACCGCACGCACGCCGTTGGCGTTGACCTGTGTCTGCTGGAGGGTGATGTGCTTCTCGAACTTGACCGTCTCGAACTCATCGGGGAGGCGGATGGCCTCGATGCCTGCGCCGTACGGCGAGAACTCGAGGTAGGTCTTGAGATCGGGGTTCTCGATATCCCCCAGCGAGGCGAAGCCCTCGTCGCCCATCTCGACATCGCGCACAAAGTAGCTTGGTGATTCGGTCTCGATCGCCGAATCCGGTGCTTCACTGGTGCCGGGGTCGTCCTGCGCATGCGCCGTCGATATCGCACAGAATGCGAGCAGCAGCAGGATTGAACTTCGGATGAGTTGCGTCATGGGTGCGTGGGTGCGCATGTGCTTGATTTCTCTCACGCGTAACGGGCGTTCATCGCCCTTCGAACAGGCGGTCGCCCAGCCAGTCGTGCAACTGCGGGATGGCCTTGATCATGTCTGCGGTCTCTTTGATGTCGTACTCGACGCGAACGAACTCGACCTGCCCGGGCGAAAGGATCACATAGGAGGCACGCGGGTCGTAATCCCGCGGCTGCCCCACCGATCCCACATTAACCACCGCCTTCTCGTCGGCGATGAATGTGAAGATGGGCTCGTCGCCGATCTCGCTGGGCGGGTAGAAATCGGGCTCGTTGCTGAACACGCCCGGTACATGGGTGTGCCCAACCAGCGCGATCTTCTCTACGCGATCGAAGATGGCGTCCATCTTGTCGGGCGAGTCGCTCACATCGTCGGGGAAGATGTACTCGTTGATCGGGCGTCGCGGGGATGCGTGCACCGCCAGGATCGGGGTCCCGTCGTCGCACAGGTCCTCCACGGCTCGCACCTTGAGTGAGCTCAGGAACGCGTAGCGTCGTTCGCGTGCGGCCTGGTCGGGCTCGGCGTCGAACTGCTCGCGGGTCCAGAACGCGGCGGCCTCGGCGGTCGCGTTGAAGTTTGTTGGCTCGTAGAGGACCCCGAAATCGTGGTTCCCCATCAGGGCCCAGGCGCATTTTTCCTGGACCAGATCGACGCACTCGCGGGGCTCGGGGCCGTAGCCCACGATGTCGCCCAGGCAAACAATCTTCTGGATACCGCGTGACTCGATATCTTCGAGCACTCTTCGCAATGCAACAGCATTGCCATGGATGTCGCTGATAACGGCGGTTGGCACGACGGATGTCTCACAGAATCAAGGGTTTGCGTCCCGTGACGATGGCGGGACTGACTGGGACAGGCGAGAACAATAGGAGCCAAAGACGCCTCATGCAATCACTTCTTTCGGTTCGTGGGTCGCCGATTTCTCTGTCTGATTGGTGGGCGCATATGATGAATCGGGCCCATATGGCCGATGAATCAGGACGAACGGGCCGGGAACGGGGATCGTCACACCCGCCCCCAGCACGCCCAACCCGTGTAGACGCATGTCAGGGAACGACTTATGCCCGCAGCCTCAGTCAGTTATCAGCGAACCCGCGAGATGACGATCGACGAGCTTTTGCTCGAGAATCGCATCGTCTTCCTCGTCGGCGAGATCAACCACGCCAGCGCTTCGCGCGTGATGATGCAGATGCTCTATCTCGAGAATCAGCGTCGCAATCAGGAAATCAACTTCTACATCAACTCACCGGGCGGGGTCGTCGACGACACCCTCGCCCTGTATGACACGATGCGCTTCCTCAGCTCACCCATCGCGACCTACTGCATCGGGCGTGCCTACTCGGGCGGCTCGGTCCTGCTGACCGCGGGGACCAAGGGGCGTCGCTTCATCCTGCCCCATGCCAAGGTGATGATTCACCAGCCCTACGGCGGGATCACCGGGCAGGCCGAGGACATCAAGCTCCAGGCCGAGCAGATCATCAAGAGCAAGCAGATCCTGATCGACATCATCGCCAAGCACACCGGGCAGACCGCCGAACGCGTGCGTGAGGACTCGGAACGCGACATGTACTTCGACGCCCAGCAGGCCAAGGACTACGGCTTGGTCGACGAGGTGCTGACCGAGCCGCCGGAGGCGCTCAAGACCGGCGCGGGGTCGTAACGGCCCGAATCTGTATTCGATGATCTCACAACCGAACACCACACCGATAAAGGTGAATCTGATATGACCACCCCAAGTGCACATCTCGTCCCGATCGTGATCGAGCAGTCCGGTCGAGGCGAACGCTCGTACGATATCTTCTCGCGTCTGCTCAAGGACCGCATCATCTTCGTCACCGGCGGTGTCATGGATGAGATGGCCAACCTCATCGTTGCCCAGCTGCTGTTCCTGGCCAACGAGGACGCGAACGCGGATATCCATCTCTATGTCAACTCTCCCGGCGGCAGCGTGACCGCGGGGCTGGGCATCGTTGACACCATGAAGTTCATCAAGCCCGATGTCTGCACCTACATCATCGGGCAGGCCGCCTCGATGGGCTCGGTCATCGCATGCTCGGGCGCCAAGGGCAAACGCTACTGCCTGAAGAACGCACGCAACCTGATGCACCAACCCCTGCTTTCGGGGGTTATGGAGGGCCAGGCGACCGATCTGGAGATCGAGGCCAAGGAGATGCTGCGTCTGCGTGACCGGCTCTACGGGCTCTACGCCGATGCCACCGGCCAGGATCAGGAGAAAATCCACCGCGACTGTGATCGCAACCTCTGGCTCGACGACAAGGAAATGGTCGAGTATGGGCTGATTGACGCGGTCCTCGAGTCGATGCCCGTCCAAGAGGGCTGAGCCCCACACACTCAACCACGCACACACAAGCCCGCGAGCGATCGCGGGTTTTTCTGTGCCAGCATGCGGCCTGCCGAACGATGTGGACTTTTGGTATATTGATGAAACACACACCCGAAAGGAACACCTATGGATGTCTCGCTCGCCCAGCTCTGGCTCCCGATCATCATCGCCACCGTCTGCGTCTTCTTCGCCAGTTCCATCATCTGGATGCTGCTGCCGTACCACAAGCCCGACATCAAGTTCATCCCCAATGAGGGCGAGTTCGACGAGGCCATCACCAAGCTCAACATCGCGCCGGGCTTCTATATGTATCCCAACTGCCAGGATGCCAAGGACATGAAGGGTGAGGCATTCAAGGCACGATGGAAGAACGGCCCATGGGGCACCATCAATGTCTTGGGGCAGCAGCCCAACTTCGGGATGAACCTGCTCAAGACCTTCATCGCCTACGGCGTCATCACGGTGATGGTTGCGTACATCGCGGGCTTGGCGATGGGCCCGGGCGCAGACTACATGGAAGTCTTCCGGGTGGTTGCGACCGCGGGGATCCTGGGGCACTGCATGGGGGCGTTGGCCGGGTCGTTCTTCATGGGCACACCCACGCGATTCATCATCACCAGCTTTATCGACGGCGTGATCTTCGCGCTCATCACCGCTGGCGTTCTGGCATCGATGTGGCCCCCGGCCCAGTCGGCGCTGGAAGGCACGCTCATTGTGCAGTGATCAGTCGAAGCTGACCAGCACCCCGATATTCGACTCGTCCTGGGCGCTGCGCAGGGCGCTGATGGCGTCGTCGAGCTTGTATCGCTTCGTGATGAGCCCGCTGAGGTCGATCTCGCCGCTGGACATGGCCCGCACACCCTCGCTGATCGAGCCGCAGCGTGAGCCAATGATCCGGATCTCCTTGTCGGCGATCAGGCCGTGGTCGATGGGCAACTTGGGGACATTGAGCGGCACCGGTGCCCCGGTGAGCACGATGGTGCCCAACGGTCGAACCATACGCAGCGCGTCATCGAGCCCCTCGGCGGTCCCGGTGGTTTCGATGATGACATCTTGATCGTGGCGACGCCCGACCTCGTTGATGTGGCGGTGCTTGATGCCCCACTTGGCGCACAGTTCCAGCCGATCGCTCTGGCTGCTGAGCAGCCGCACCGAGGCATTGAGTCGGGTCATGACCTGGGCACAGAGGAGCCCGGTGAGTCCCTCGCCCAGCACGCTCACGAACGGGCGTCCCTCGATGTGGGCAACCTGCCCGGCGTGCATCGCACGGGCGAGCATGAATGCCAGGCACGCGTGCTCGTCGTCGATGGTTTCGGGGACTTCAAACAGGTTGCGTGTCTCAAGCACGAATGACTCGGCGAGGCAGCCATCGCGTCCGCGAAGCCCCAGCACAAGCCGGTCCGGGTCATGGTTGCCCAGCCCACGCCGAGCGAGTTCTGAGCTTGGGTCGCTGATGTGGATATTGCCCACCACGCGCTTGCCAACCCATGCGGTATCGTCGCACGCGTCGACCACCCCCACAAACTGGTGGCCCAGCACGCCCGTATGGTCGATGCGTCCCTGCGCCACGCCGACATCAGCCTCACCGATCAGCACGCGTGTGGGTTTGATCAATGCCTGCCCAGCGCTCGGCGTGGGCTCGGGCGCTTGGGGGTCGAGATACAGCTCATCGTTGACTCGTCGTACTGCGCGCACGCATCACCTCATATCGGGGACATACCCACGCTGATATCGAACCGATCGTGGCGTGATCTGGGCGAGAAGCGGCAATCGGCTTCGTATGGTTTTTTATGGGACGCGTATAGGGGAGCAGACGGGGCGATCAGCCGTCGATCACGGGATCCATGCCCACGGGCGTACCGGGCGTCTCGTTGGGAGGCGGGGGCATGAGCGGGAGGTACTCGATGATCTTCTTCTTCCGGTTGAACACCGGGTAGGTGTAGGGCTGGGCCGCGGCGAAGATCTCATCGGTCGCGTTGTACCAGTCGATCCAGGCGCGACCATCGAGCCCGAAGTTCTGCCCGGTCAGGATCATCAAGGCGTGCTGGACCCGGTTGTTGACGGCCAGTCTTGAATCGCCCAGGGCGCTGATGAGCCCCAAGACCACACGGTTCTGGCGATACTGGCCCAAGGCGTCGCAAGCCGCCGCGCGGATGTCGGTGTTGGGCTCGTTGTTCTCATCGATGAGTTCAAGCAGCGGGTCGATGGCTTCGACGCTGTGGATGCGTTGAAAGCCCCGGGCTGCTTCCAGACGCACGAAGTCGTCGCTGTCTTTCAGGGCGTTGATGAGCAGGGGTGCGTGCTCGGGGTCGCCGTGGCGCCCAAGGGCCCGCACCGATGCGCCGCGTACGCTCGCGTCATCGTCATCGAGGCCGTCGATGTAGAGTTCGAGGTAGATGGGCTGGCCACCGAAGTCGGCGCTGGAGAGCAAGGTGACGCCCTTGTAGCGCTTCTCGGCGCTGTAAGGGTCGGTGGCCATGTCGGCGGCGGCGCTGGGCGAGACTTGCGGGTTGAGCACCTGCAGGAGCGAAGTGGTGCCACGGGGCACATCATCGAAAGTATTACACCCGCTGAGCACGCAGGCGGCCGTCAGCAGCGCCCCGACAGGGAGCATCGCTCGAACTCGGGGCAGCTTGCGGTTGCGTTTCGCGTCTGTGTGCATATGCGAGTATATCGAACCAGCGCGGGGAAACCCATGAATCGAGGGCGATGCGGGTTCAGGGCTGCATCGACCCGGGTCCACGATCTGCGCTCCGCAGCGCGACCGGGCTGTCGAGCAGTTCCCGCAGAACGATCGCCTGCCGGATCTGCTTGCGGTCTCGGACCATCGATCGAGCACTGATGCCGGGTGAGGCGGCTTGCCTGTTGCCCTGCTTGCTTCTTGAGGACTCTTTGGCCCCGATCGACGACTGCTGGACCGGTGATTGGGCTTCGGGCGTCTTGGCGCGCCGTTGCTTGGGGCGAATCGTGCCTGCTCCCGGTGACTGCTTGGCTTGTTGGGGGGTGAGCGTCGTCCGGCGTGACGGGGCTTGTGCCTGCGGGGCAGGTGTTGCCCGGCGGGAGGCGGGAATCACCGTGGGGCGTCTGGTCGGCTGGGGCGCTGGTTTGGCGGATTGAGTCGGGCGGGGTGTTGGGATCGCCCGGGGGGTCTGCCGCTGGGCGGGGCGTGGCTTTGGAGCGGCTGGGCTCGCCGTGGATGCACGCTTCTCGCGCATCGCGCGGAGCTGTTCCATGCGTTGCTTGCGGATCGCCTCGATGCGGGCCTGGCGATCATCTTTGCTGGGTGCCGCTTCGGGCTCGTCGTAGATGATGATCGGATCGTTGAGGGACTTCCCTGTGCGGAGCGCTTCTGATTTATGGCGTGCGATCGCGGCCTGGGCATCTCGGCGGGCCTTCTGCTCCTTGGCCTTCTGCTGCACGCGCACACCGAGATTGAAGAGCCCGATGAGGATCGGGATCAGGAGCCACGCGTTGCCGAGCATGTATTGGACGAACTGATTCATCTGGCTGAGTATATCGGGCCTGAGGCATCCACGCCCGTGGAAATCAGGCGGGATCGCCGATCGTGAGCACTGAGCGCCCCGGCTCAAGCGTATGGCGCGTGATGGGTACCTCAAACACCGATGAGAGCGTTTCCGGGCTCAGGGCCTGATCGCTCTGTCCCGATGCTACGACGCGTCCGTTTGAGTCCAGCACGATCGCGCGGTCGGTGTATTGGGCAGCGATATTGAGATCGTGCAGCACGACCCCGACGCCGATGCCATTGTCGGCGAGTGAACGCATGGTGTGCATGGTCTGGAGGGTGTGGCGTGGATCCATGGCCGAGCAGGGTTCATCCGCGAGCAGGTAGGCCTGGGATCGGCCGGCGATCTGCACCCACGCCCGTGCGAAAGCGACCCGCTGCTGCTGACCGACACTCAGTGACGCGAAGGGCTTGTGTTCGATGGGTTGGAGTTCGAACAGGCGCAGGGCGTCGGCGATGTGGGCGCAGTCGCGTTCGCCTGTGAAAGCCCCGAACGACACCACCCGCAGCACGCTGAAATCGAACGCCAAGGTGGGACGCTGCTCAAGAAATGCGATTCGTTGCGCCCGATCGCGTGGTGTGAACGAAGAGAGTGCCTGATCGTCGAGGCGGACCGCCCCCGAATCGGGTATGCGGAGGCCGGCCAGGAGGCGTATGAGTGTGCTCTTGCCCGCGCCGTTCGGGCCGACGATCGCGGTCACGCTGCCCGGCGTGATGGCGCAGGACACCGACTCGAGCACGGGCGGGCTCTTGGGGTAGCTGAATGCGATCGAATCGGTGGTCAATGGCACAGACGATGGTACGCGGAGCGTGTACGCTCTGTGGAGAGGAGCACCGGCACGATGAGCGAATCACACGCCCAAACCGTAGCGATCACCGGGGGAACCGGGTTTGTCGGTCGTCACATCGTCGCCCGATTGCTTGGCGAGGGATACCGCGTCAGGGCGTTGACCCGGTCGGCAGAAAAGGCAGGCAAGGTCTTCGGTGAGGACTCGAGCACAAACGGGGCTCTGGAGCTGTGCCATGGGACACTCGGCGACCCGGACGCGTTACGCCATCTGGTGGACGGGTGCGCGTCCTGCATCCACCTCGTGGGGATCATCCGGGAGACAAGGAACCAGTCGTTCGAGAAGGTCCATGTCGACGGGACGCGGGCGATTGTGGAGACCTGCCGACAGCACGAGCCGGGGATGCGCTATGTGCATATGTCCGCGCTCGGGGTGGGACCGGACAAACGGGCGGGGTATCGCGATAGCAAGCACCGTGCAGAGCAGATCGTGCAGAAGTCGGGGCTGGGCTGGACCATTGTCAGGCCCGGGCTGATCCATGGGCCCGACGGCGAGTTCACACAGATGGCGGTGGACTGGGTGCGGGGCAAAGCGCCGCCGTATCTCTTCCTGCCATACTTTTCGCGTTGGAAGAAGGACGGGTTCGGGTTTGAAGCCCCTGTGGTTGCGCCGGTCTATGTCGAGGATGTCGCCCGGGTCTTTGTCGAGGCGTTGGGCCGCGAGACCTCGATCAGGAAGACCTACGAGCTGAGCGGGTCTGAGCAGCTGCGTTTTCCGGAGATGCTCAAGACCTATGCCAGGCACCTCTCCCCGCAGCCCAAGGACCGCCCGGCGATCGGGCTGCCGTGGTTCGTGGCGGGCTTCCAGGCGCGGGTGGCCAAGATGCTCGGGCTTGGCGGGCTGCTGCCGTTCGATGAGGGCATGGCCATCATGGGTGGGCGGGATTCGGTCAGCGAGAACGCGTCGGTGATCGCTGATTTCGGGTTCACCCCCGCAGAGTTTGAGGCATCGTTGCACACTTATGCCGATCAACTCTAAGATCACCAGATACGAAACCAGAACAGAGAACGGATAGGACACGCATGTCAGGCCGACACAGAGACCGCTTGGTCTCCCATATTTCGCACGAGGGCTACACCCCCAAGCCCATCCCATTGGTCGCCAAGGAGCTCAACATCGATGATGTGAAGGAGTTCGCCTACGAGGTGCGCGAGCTGGCCGAGGAGGGCGTGATCGATGTCGATGAGTCGGGCAAGATCCAGCTGCCTTTTCGCGCCGACGAGGGCGAGCTGATCGGGCAGTTCCGAGGCACCCAATCGGGTGTGGGCTTTGTGATCCCGGCGCAGGCCCAGCACGGGTCGGACATTTTCATCCCGCCGCAGTACACCAACGGGGCGCTCAGCGGCGACACGGTGAAGGTCTACTACGAACGCGACCAGCGACGCGAGCGAAAGCTGGGCACGCTGGAGCGCCAGTACGCGGGTGAGGTCATCGACATCATCGCTCGCAAGCGGGCGAACTTCACCGGCGAGATCGAGAAGCGTGACGGCAGGTGGATGGTCTTCCCCGACGGGCGCGAGCTGACCGACCCGGTCATGATCCGGGACGCGGAATCGAAGAATGTCAAGAACGGCGACAAGGTGGTCATCGAGATCATCGAGTACCCCGAGAACGGGCGTCTGGCGATGGGCGTGGTGACCAAGGTGCTCGGTGCCGCGGGCGAGCCCGATGTTGAGACGCAGGCGGTGATCGCTGCGTACTCGCTGCCCAGCAATGACTTCCCCGAGGCGTGCGTGCAGCAGGCGCGTGAGGCGACGGCTCGGTTCGAGGAGGAGATGGACCTCTACGAGTCCAAGGGCATCGAAGCGCTGGACATGCGTCGCGACCTGACGGGCGAGTTCATCACCACAATCGACCCGCCGGACGCCAAGGACTACGACGACGCGATCTCGATCAAGCGACTCGACAACGGCGAATGGGAGCTGGGGATCCACATCGCCGATGTGGCCCATTACATCGAGCCAGGCTCGGCCTTGGACATCGAGGCCAGGGAACGCGGCAACTCGGTCTACCTGCCCCGGCTGGTGATCCCGATGCTGCCCGAGGTGCTGTCCAACGGCATCTGCTCGCTGCAGGAGGGCGTGCTTCGCTACGCCAAAACCTGCGTGATCCGCTACGACCGCATGGGGAATGTCAAATCCCGCGGGCTGTGCCAGTCGCTGATCAAGTCGCGCAAGCGCATGACCTACCTCGAGGCCCAGGCGCTGATCGACGGCGATCTGGAAGAGGCCAAGAAGCACGCCAAGACCGACACGCCTCATACCGAGGAGCTGATCCAGAGCGTGCGGGACATGAATGAGCTGTCCAAGCTGATCCAGGCGCGGCGTCACAAGGCGGGGATGATCCACCTGGACCTGCCCGAGGTTGAGCTGGTGTTCGACGAGAACGGCAAGGTCGTGGATGCCCAGAAGGAAGACGACGCGTTCACGCACACGCTCATCGAGATGTTCATGGTCGAGGCCAACGAGGCCACGGCGTCGCTGTTCGAGAAGCTCGAGGTGCCGGTGCTGCGACGCACGCACCCCGAGCCCACGCCGGGCGATGTCGATGACCTGCGCAAGACCGCGACGGTCGCGGGGTTCAAGATCCCCCAGTCGCCCACACGCGAGGAGTTGCAGACCCTGCTCGACGCGACCGCCGGGACGACCTCGGCGCGGGCGGTGCACATGGCGGTGCTGCGCACGATGACCAAGGCGGTCTACTCGCCGGCCCTCATCGGGCACTACGCGTTGGCGTCGCACGCGTACTCGCACTTCACCTCCCCGATTCGTCGCTACCCCGACCTGACCCTGCACCGGGCGATCTGGGCCTATCTCAAGCGGACGAACAACGGCGAGAACCGCCCCACCAGCGACGAGGCGTGGAAGCGTTTGGGGCGTGACCTGCGGGACGACGATTACTGCCCCGACAAGAACACCCTGGCCGAGATCGGGACCCACTGCTCGGGCACCGAGCAGAACGCCACCGGCGCCGAACGGGAGCTGCGTCAGTTCCTGGTGCTCCAGCTCATGGAGCAGCACATCGGCGAGGAGTTCGAGGGCTTCATCACCGGCGTCTCGCCCAAGGGCGTGTATGTGCAGATCGAGAAGTACCTGGCCGACGGCATGGTCGCCAAGAAGGACCTCGTGGGCGACACCACTCGCTCGAAGCGTCCCCCGACATGGCGTCTGGATGACCGCACCGGCGCGATGGTCGATCAGCACTCGGGACGGAGCTACAACATCGGCGATCGGGTGAAGGTCAACATCGCCAATGTCGATCTGGCCCTGCGCCAGATGGACCTGGTGATCACCGACGGCGCTTCACGCGCGGCCGGCAAGCTCAAGGGGCCCGCGGCCAAGCTCACGCTCGGTGGCGGCGACATGGGCGGGCTGGGCGAGACCGAGGGCGCCGGGTTCAAGAAGGCACCGGGCGGGCAGCGCCGCAGCCGCAAGTCCAAGTCGCGCGATCGGGGCAAGACCGATTACCGTCGAGAGGCCCAAGGCAAGAGCGGGCCCGGTGGGAAGAAGAAGGGCGGCAAGGGGAAAGGGAAGCGGAAATGAAGCACATCATCAGCATTGGGGTCTTGTTCGTGCTCATGCTCGGCGGTTGCGCGAACACGCAATCGACTCGCGGGGACGCTGTGCCCTCTGTCAAACAGCTCAAGCGGCACCTCACCGGCTCGTTCAGTTCCAAGGCGCAGGCGACGCAGGACCCGGAGTACTACGAGATCGTGCTGCACATGATCCCGATCTGGGAGGACCGTTGGGATGGTCCTTGGTTGTATGTCGAGCAGGCGGTTGCGAGCACGGCGGACCGACCCTACCGCCAGCGTGTGTACCACCTTGCCCAAACGGGTGAAAACGAGTTCGTCTCAACGGTCTACAGCTTCGAGGACCCGATGAGCTACGCGGGCGCGTACCAAGACGAGTTCCCGCTGAGTGACTTGAACCCGGACGACCTGACGATCCGCGAGGGTTGCGCGATTACGGTGTCATGGGACGCTTCGCAGAGCGCGTTCATCGGTGCGACGAATGGGAACGACTGTGTCTCGAATCTGCGCGGCTCGACCTACGCAACCAGCGAGGTGTTCCTGCACATGGACCGCCTGATCACCTGGGACCGGGGGTTCGACGACAACGATGAGCAGGTCTGGGGCGCGGTCAAGGGTGGGTACATCTTCGATCGCGTTCAGTGATCCCATCCCATGAACGAGGCGTCGTGCGGCTTGCCGTAGGGATCGGTGATGACCGCGCCGGGTGATTGGCCTTGCTCGCACGCCGCGACGCGACCGATCGGACCGAGCAGTTGCATCGGGCAGTCGCTAATGTCGTGCTCCGGGCTCAGCACAATGAGCAGCTCGTAGTCCTCGCCTTCGCTCACGGCCTGCTGCCAGCCGTCGCAGCGGTGGCTGATGGGGAGCTTGGTTGCGTCGAGCTCGATCCGGACGCCCGAGGCGGTGGCGATACGGTGGGCGTCGCGTCCCAGCCCGTCGCTCAGGTCCATCATCGCGTGGGCGTTGATGCGCGAGGCCCACTGCCCCACTTGCACACGCGGCTCGAATCGCAGGTGCCAGCCGGACTCGAATGAGCCTCCGATCTGGCCGGTGACATAGAGCAGGTCGCCGGGTTTGGCACCGCTGCGCAGGACCGGCATGGTGCCAGTTGGCATCGCGCCCCCCACCGTGACGGTGAGGGTGAGCGGGTGGTCTTCGCAGCTGTGGCTGGCGATGTCGCCCCCGATGAGCGGGCAGTGCCAGTGGTTGGCCCAGCGTTGCATGGCGTCGAAGAGTGCATTGGCGTCCGGGTAGTCCTTGGGGAGCACGCCGGTGCCCAGGGCCCAGGCAGGGAGGCCGCCCATCGCGGCGATGTCGGACACGGAACGGGCGATGGCCTTGCGGGCGATGAGGTCGAGGTCGGTATCCGGCTCGAAGTGTCGTCCCTCGACGAGCTGGTCCACGGTGAGCAGGTGCAGCTCGCCCGAGGGTGATCGGGTGACGGCGCAGTCGTCGCCGGGGCCGACGAGCAGCTCGCCCGCGCCGAGGGTCAGCGACGATGAGCGGGCATAGATATGATCATGGAGGCGTGATTCGTCCACGCACGATGATAGGAGATTCCGCATGCCCATCTATGAGTACCGGTGCGAAGCCAACGACACGACGATCGAGGTCACACACGCGATGAGCGTCACGATTGAGAACTGGGGGCAGCTGTGCGCCGCCGCGGGGATCGAGCGGGGCACAACGCCCGCGAGCTCACCGGTCGAGAAGCTGATCTCCATGCCGATTGCGCACGGCTCGGACAAGCCGAGCGGCCCGGCGATCCCGCCCGGCGGGTGCGGCGCGGGGTGCGGGTGTGTGGGGCGCTGACTGGGTTCAGCCCTCGGTCTTGGTCTTGCAGGTGCTCATGCCCACGAGCCGGTAGGCGGGGCAGAAGCCGACGAGACCGGTGAGGACGAGCACCGCGCCGATGACGGCGGCGATGATGCCGGTGATCTCGCCTGCGCCGGCACCGAGCCACATGAAACTGGTGATGAGCAAGGCGACCCCGAGCATGAGCCGCAGGGCACGATCGATGCCGTTCTCATTGGGTTTCATGGCGATCTCCTTGTTGTCTTTGTGCCTTGGCCGCCGGGTGCCCTGCTTTGACCCGGAGGGCAAAGCAGGTTTTCGGAGGCTCTGATCCTGCTTTATCCGCCTTCGGCGAAGTAAAGCAGGGCACCCACCGCTCACGCACCGGCGGGTGCGTTGGCGTCCTCGAGGACGCGGTTGGCGTAGTCGTTCATCGCATCGCGGAGCTGCTCGAAGCTGTCGAGCACATACACGATGTCTTGGAAGTGGTCGATCTCGAACGGGGTGTTGATGACCTGTTCCAAGTCGAACGGGCGTCGCTCGATCTCGCCCTTGGTGTGCCCGCCCTTGCCCTCGGGGGCGGTGAGGGCGTACTCGGATTCGGAGTGGGATGAGATGGTGCCCGAGCCGTAGACCTTGAGCTTGTTGCCCTCGGAGATGAGCCCGAACTCGACGGTGAACCAGAAGAGGCGGGCGAGGGCTTCTTCGTGCTCGGGGCCGGCGAGGAGTGCGGCCTTGCCGTAGGTCTGCAGGAAGTCCGCGAAGACCGGGTCGGCGTGGAGGGGGACATGCCCGAAGACATCGTGGAAGATGTCCGGCTCGGGGAGGTAGTCCATCTTGTCCTCGGGTCGGACGACGATGGTCGAGGGGAACTCGCGTCGGCTCAGGCAGCTGAAGAAGGCCTTGGCTGGCAGGTAGCCCGGTACGCCGTGGGAGGCCCAGCCGGTGAGGTCCTTGAGGTACTCGTTGATGCCGACGATCTCGCGTCCGGGCTCGTAGGGGTCCTGGACCTTGCCGAAGAGCAGCGGCACGCGATCGGGGACGAGGTTGATGGCGTCGAGGCCCTTGAGGTAGGTCTCCGAGGCCTGGTCCTCGAGGACGCCCTTGCGGCGTTCCCAGAGGGTCTTCCAGACGCGGTGGTTCTCCTCGGAGTACTTCTCGTACTGCTGCGTGACATAGAAGGAGTCCGTGTCGATCTGCTCAGCGGGCAGACCGGCGGCATCGTCGGCAGCCTTCTGGGCCCGTTCGAACTCTTCGCCGTCGATGATGTTGTTGTATTTGATGTCTTCACGCATGACGAGTGACCTCCTGTCGCTGACGCGCCCGTAGAAACGGGTGGCGTGACTCCGTTATTGTATGTTCTCGGGCGTGTCGTGCCAGCGGTTCGAGTTCGGCAAGGCGTTTCTGGGCGGCCAGAGACGAAAAAGTTGTCGATTTTGGCCCCCGTCGCGTGGCGACGAGTGGCGATCTCGGGTCTATACTCGTGACCCGCGGGCCCGTAGCTCAGTTGGTAGAGCGCACCGCTGATAACGGTGAGGTCGACAGTTCGAGTCTGTCCGGGCCCATTGATCGCTTCATGCGAGAAATCGAAAGCAGATGCAGGGACCGGCAAAAAGCCCGGTCCCTGGTCTGTTTTTGGGGATTCATCACCTTCTTTGCCACTCCCTGCCGACTGCTGCTGCGCCGGGTTTTGCGCGCCAAGTGCGCCGCTTTCTGCGCCGCCCTTTCCAGTCGCCCGATCGAAGTCCTCATCGCGCACCATGTGGTAGTGCGTCTCGGCGACGGCCTGCGTGTGCCCCATCCACGCCGTGCAGACGGCGGCCGGGTATTCGGCTGCCAGCTCGGTCGCCCGGCTCGCCCGCATGGCGTTGAACAGGCGGGGCCAGGGCTCCAGCCCGGCACGCTCGATGATCCTCAGGAGCTGGGTCCGGAGGTTCGCCTTTGCGTCCCGGTAGCCCGAGACCACGAACTCCGCCCCACTGTCGGCGAGTTCGAACGCTTCGAGTAGCACGGCGTGGAGCTCGGGGAAGAGCGGGATGATGCGTTCAGACTTGCCTGAGTGGCGCTCGGTCTTTGGGGAGCGGACGCGGAGACGCAGGTTTGCCCAATCCACATCTGACCATCGGACCAGCAGGACCTCGGAGGGGCAGCGGAGCCCGCCGAAGCGGGCGAGGGCGATGATGCAGCGCCAGTCGGCGTTGGGAGCCGCGTCGATGAGTCTCTGGGCTTTCTCGGGCTCCAGATAAAACAGACGGTCCCGGTTGGTCTGCGAGCCCGCCACAACCCCCTCGAATGGGTTGCTGGGGAGCATCTGCCAGCGCACGGCCTTCTTCATGAACATCTTGGCGATCGAGATCTCCTTGGAGACCTTGGCGGGCGCGTAACCCTTCGACTCAAGCCATGAGCGGTACGCGTCCGCATCGCGGGGTGTGATGTCATCGAGCGGACGCCCTTCGCCGAAGCGTTCATAGAGCAGTCGACGGGACTGCTTGTAGCGTGTGCGGGTCGATTCCTTCACGCTCATGGACTCGAAGCATGCCTTGAGCAGATCGCCCAGGGTGTGCTGCTGGTGCTTCATACGAGGCATGACCAATCCTGCACGCTCCAGACGCTCGTGGATCTCGTCTGGGAGGGTTGCGACCCAGTCGGCCGTCTGGGCATCGATGGCGCTGCCCGTGCGTTGTGCGGCGATCAGCGACTCGATCCGCACCTTGAACGACTCGGCGGCCTTGACGCTCACCTTGCCCAGGCGAATGGTGTGGCGCTTCTTGCTGGCATCGACGAAGAGGATGCGTTTGGTGCCGTTCTTGTCTCGTGAGATGGATGCCATGATTACTGTTCCTTCCTGTTAGAGAGTACCGGATAGCGCCCACTTGCGCCAGTGACAGTTTGGGGGTTCTTGGGTGCTTCAGCGGCCAAAGTGTCGCTGTCGCAGGCGTGCATGTGCTTTGCATGGAGCACGAACTCCATTGATCGCCCTCCCTCACGCGCGCGTAGTGTTCCGAATCCCTGCTCGACGAGTAGATCGATGGCCTTCTGTGCTTTCTTGCTGCCCCTGTATTGCACAGGCCCACGGGAGAGTTCTCGTTTAGTGATGGCTCCACCCTTGGTCTGAATCCATTCCACGAGGGACATGAGTTCCTGATCTTGTTTTTCAAGCATGATGACCGAGTACAGGCGCTTCGTTTCTTGTTTGAACCACTCGACGAGCGTGATCGCAGATCGGATTGAGTCCTCATCGATCAACTCGGGATCGACCAGGGTTGGATCGCGTTGCTGCTCACGGACGAGATGGAGAATCAGTGCGAGGCGTGGGACATAGCATTCGAGCTTTGCCCATGCCGCTGCGATCGCCTCTGATTCCATGAGCATCGATTCATTGTGCGTGTTGGCAAAGCCCGCGAAAACCGCCTTTGCTTCCGGTGAGAGCGGGATGACATAGGGTCTTGGTTGCTCTTGGCTTGCGTCCGGTGGTACCCGGCATAGATCGTGGGCGTAGAGCCCTTCGACGAGCGACTGCATCGCTTCCTGAGTCCCTCGGGCGATGCTCACTTCGGTCCAACGCTTAGGTTTGAACTTTGGCATCGCGAAGAGGAAGCGTGCAGCGAGTCCACTCTCTATGTTCTTGCGGTCGAGAATCTGCCTGAGCGTGCCGGGTTGAATACCACCGGTGACGCTCAGAGCCGCTCGTTGCACAAAGATCGAGTCTTGAGTGCGACGATCCACGCTGACCGGCCGGGCATGAAAGAGTTCGATCCACCTGGAGGCGGCCCCGACCCCTTTACCCTTGGAATACCGATCGAAATCGAACCAGTTGGCGATCTCATCTTTGTGCTGCACGAGCCCGTGCGGATTCTCTTGGATCTTCTGGAGGGTTGCCTCAATCGTCGTATCGCCGATGATGACCCGCGATGGGCCCGGCGGGAGCGGTTCCCCGTTTGACTCCGCGTCTTTGCATCGCGTCTGGTACTCGTGGAACAGCTCATTCTGGATCGACATAAGGGGTTTGAACGCGAGTTCAATCGCTGGGCTCTTCGCGGTGCCAGAACGCCCGACGATGCACGACCAAATCACGCAGGGCTCATTCCAGCCGTCCTTGAGGCAGACCTCGTGGGTATTCCCGATTGCACCCGCAAGCATGGTGAGTACCGGGAGGGCGATGTAGGACGGGTCACAGAAGATTGCCTCCGCCCCCTGCGCCACATACGAACGAACCGGCTCTGGCAGGATCTCGGTAGGGAATGGGTGGAACCCGCTCGCTGTTTCCTCACTGTTACTCAGTGTGGATTCGAACGGCGTTCGCTCGATCAGCGCGTCGAGTTTCTCTCGTACCGCGTCGGTATTGCCGTCTTCAATCGCGAGCACATCAGCGATATCGTCGCCGTCTCCGAGCTGCGCCCATGCCTGGGTGAGGTCGATCACCCGCACGCTCTTTGCGGTTTCGCAGAGCGACACCACATCGATCGCATACGCTTCGCCCGCGTCGTTGAGGTCCGGGATGATGATGACATCACGATTCTGAAGCACCGACCAATCGGCCTGAGCCGCGGATCCGCAGCCGTGCGGGCTGGTCGTCGCGGTGTAGCCGCAGGCGATGGCCGCGTCTGTAGCCTTCTCGCCTTCGCACACGATGACGGGAGCATCCGATGCGAGCAACTCAGGGAGCCTGTAGAGCGGACGAGGCGTGGGCATACCGGCGATTTCCCATCGCCCCTTGATCAGCGAGATCGGGCGGCAGTCCTTTTTCCCGCCCGGCAAATCCCGGCGCAGCACCATGCCAACGAGATCGCCCGATTCGTTGTGGTAGTCCCAACTGTGGTCATACCCCCCCAGAAGACGGGCGCACGCATCGATGGCTTCGTCGAGAATCGCATATCCACGAGTCTGCACATCAACCTGTGTGTCATGTGCGACAGCGACACTTTGGGGGTTCCTGGTGTGTTGAGGGCGGAAAGTGTCACTGTCGCGGGTGTCATCAGGAAAGAGATCCCGCATCTGCATTCCCAACGCACTCACAATCGACTCAACGCTGCACCCCGCAAAGCACTTGAGCAGCGCCCGCCCATCGTCGCCCTCCTTCACACTCAGCGATGGCGTGCGGTCGTCGTGGGCCGGGCAGGTGCACATCCACTGCCCGCCTGATCGATTCACACGCCCGCCACGATCCCTGATCGCGTCGAGCACACGCTCGATCGGCTTCTGGTGATTTGTGGTATACTGGCCCTGATCAAAGTTCTCTCGGCCGCCCTCGCCCGCCAGCGGGGGCTGGTCATTTTTGAAGTTCCCGAAACTCATGACGACGCACCTCCCTTTGATGTGCGGCGTTCGATGAACGCTTCGAGTTCACGGACCTGGATCAGCACGGCCCGATCGAGCTTGGCGAAGGGGATCTCCCCCTGACGCATCAGCTCGCGGAGCGTGCGCTCGGACACGCCGATCATCTCGGCGGCCTGTTGCGGACGCACCGCGATGGGCGCGTGGGGTTTCGAGTGATGTCCGGTGCCCGTGCCCGCGAACTCGGCGAGCGATCGATGCTGGATCCCGATGTGATTTCGTGCAGGACCGTTCACAGGGCACCTCCTTCACGCTCGGCGTTGATCTTCTCGATCTCAGCCCGCAGCCGATCGACATCGGCGGGCGCAAAGATCCGCGCGATCCCCGCCCGTGCGATGGGCTT
Source organism: Phycisphaerales bacterium JB052 (assembly GCA_043100965.1). Taxonomy (GTDB): domain Bacteria; phylum Planctomycetota; class Phycisphaerae; order Phycisphaerales; family UBA1924; genus UBA1924. Next base: position 681,140 of record JBICHR010000011.1, read on the forward strand.
GATCCCGCGTGCGTCGATCAGGTACTCGATGCGGTGACGGTCCACGCCCAGGTGGGACGCGATCCGTGCGACGGTCCAGAGGGTTGTCTCAGGGTTCATGATGTGCCTCCTTGCGGCAAGTACCGGCCCGTGCGGGGTAGCGTCTACCCAGGACTACACAGGCCTCCGCATAGAGGCGAATCCGTCATTGACGGCGTGTTGACGGTCGATTGACCGAATGGCCCACCACGAAATAACCGCGATTTGGCGCAATGAGAGGCGATTATTCTGTGAAGAAAATCTTCAACTTCTAAAGCGCCGTCAGGATCGCCGGGCATTTGACGCTTTGATTTTTCGTGAATCCAGCGCCCGCGCACCATCCGAGTCGCGGATCATCGCCGACTTGGGATCAGCCAACTCATCGAGGTTCTCGTAGTACTCAGGTCGGGCTTCCTTCCGAGATTGTTTCTTGGCCTCCTGAAACACCTTCCAAGCACGCGTGTTTGAAATCGTGCCTTCCGAAACGCCGACATGGTCGGAGGCCTCCTTCCTCGTCGCGTTCGGGTTCTTCGTTAGGAACTCGGCAAGTTTCCGCTCATCGCTCGCACGCTCAATCGCTGTTCGTTTGCCTCTGGACTTTGGCTCGACTGACACGGATGCTGGTTGTTCGTCCTCTACGCCCTGTTCGTCTGGCTCATCGATGTACAGCAGGCATCCCCGCCGCAGCGGATCGAGGTTGTTGAGCGCCTCGACCAGCCGATCTCGCTGCCTGATCTGATGCTCATCGATACGCGACCGGTGCGCCACGCGGAACAGGTGATCGCCGGGCTGCTCGTGATCAAGGGGCATCGCGGGCTCGGAATAGATATCGGCGATGACCGTGAGCGCATCGAACGCCTTCTGCTTGGCCGGGGCGAGTTCGGGCAGGTCAATATCCCGGATGGCATCCCGCGCCCGCCGGACCACATCTGGCCACTTCGCCCACCATGTGCGGTTGTCGATCTTGATCTCTTCCATCTCTCGACGGGTCGAATCTTCGTAGCGGTACTCCCACTCCCGCCGCCAATGATCGACGCAGTAGTAGAAGTGCCCCACATAGCGTCCGACATCCCACACCGCCCGCGCCGCCTCGTCGTACCGGTTCTTCCCGGGCTGATCGCATGGGCGGCCGTCGCCGCTGGGAATCCGGCTGCGTTTGGCGGATTTGCTGCTCCCATGACGGGCAACATCGATGGCCTCCTGGAACAGCCTGAGCATGTCTGGCGAGGGCTCGCTGTGGTTCTCCCAGCCCTCTTCGTTCCACATGATCCAATGGCTGCCTCCAAACGCGAGCTGCTCCTTCCCGCCTTTGAACCGGAGCACCTGATAGGGGATCGTGGCGATCTCCCCCATCGTCTCATTGACGACCTCGTCCTTGTTCGGGTCGGTGGCCGCGAGCAGGACCAGCACCGCCATGCGAGCAATCATGCGGCGTTCATCCGCATTCTCGCTTCGCTCGTAGTCCAGATGGTTGTCGTAGCGATGGCCGGCCGGGTCTCGGAGGCAATCGATCGCTGCCCCGAGTCGCATGAACCGGATCTGCTCCGGGGTCCGTTCATCGCCCAACTCCTCCCCCGGCCCGAGCCGCTCCGCGTCCTGCCTCTTGAGCATCTCTTCGTCGTAGAGCTCATCGAGCATCTGCCCGGCAGCCGCGAACCGCACAGGGTCCTCCCGAACCAGCTCGCGTGCACGACGAATGACCTCGTCTCTGTTTGATGCGTACTCGTGCGAAACCATGAACGACTCCTTTCGTCTTGGACGCGGGTTCCACCCGCACTGCGATGGTGTGCTACAAAGTACCGAATAATACCCAATCAGCGAAACACCAGCAGCCACTCAAGTCCTGTGACTCACACGATTTGGGAAGGAGTTTGCGAACACTTTGCGCGCGGAGTCGGCATCAAACTCCCAAGATCGTGGGAGTTTCGAGACCACTACGCGCGCACGCGCGCGATGCAAATTTGGTGCCGAAAGCGTTATGCGGCAGGGGCATGCGAAGTGGACGAGCCGACCCAAGTCTCAACGGGACGGCTGAGCACTGGCACTGTCAGTTCGGGCCCGGAGGGTATCGGAACTGGGTGAACTGGCAGTGGCAGTGGTGGCAGGGGTTAATCGAAATTGGACGCAGCTCAGAGATTGCAATAAGCTGCAACAATCACATACTGCTACGAGAATCCTGTAGTATCAGCATCCTGCATGATGATGAAGGCGCACTCGGGCGTCGACACTTTGCTATTCAAACCGGCAACTTTGAGCGCAATGATTCGAAACCAAATTTGGGACGACACAGATGATTTCACCCCACCAAGCGTGCTACTACGCGTTTGATCTCACTCGGCTCGGTTCCGTCGGAGAGCTCGACCGCCTCAGCACCACACTTTTCGACTCGAAGGTCGATCTCAACCCGCACCAGGTCGAGGCAGCCCTCTTCGCCCTCTCAAACCCACTACAGAAAGGCGTCATCCTCGCTGACGAAGTCGGGCTTGGGAAGACGATCGAGGCTGGTTTGGTGCTTTGCCAACGGTGGGCCGAGCGCAAGCGGAAGCTCATCGTGGTCTGTCCTGCGCACATCCGAAAGCAATGGCAGATCGAGCTCATGGAGAAGTTCGCCCTTCCATCCATCGTCATCGATCGCAGAGCGTACAACAGCTTGATTGCCGACGGCTACCCAAACCCATTCGACTGCGGCAAGATCGTCGTGATCTCATACGGCTTCGCTTCAAGGATGAAGGATGAACTCCGGGCGACTCAGTTTGACCTCGTTGTCTTCGATGAAGCCCATAAGCTCCGAAATGCCTATCAACCAAGCCGCAAGGGGGGCCAGGCGATTCGATGGGCATTCGAGCTCCGCCAGAAGGTGCTGCTCACGGCTACTCCCCTCCAGAATAGCTTGCTTGAGCTGTACGGACTCGGTTGGATCATCGGCGACCATACATTTGGCGATAAGAGCGCTTTCCAGTCTCGATACTGCAACGCAGGAGGAAACATTGAAGAACTACGGCAGCGTCTCTCGCAGTTCTGTACCCGATCACTCAGGAAGGACTGTGATTATGTGCCTTATACCGAACGGAAAGCACTCACTCATCCGTTTGAGCAGACCGTCGAGGAAAAAAAACTATATGACGATGTCGTTGAGTTTATGAAACGAGACATCAGCTTTGCTTTCCCACAACGCCAGCGTCAACTCATTGAGATCATTCTTTTCAAAATGCTTGCCTCATCTCCGCAGGCATTGGCCAGCACACTCAGAACCATGAGAAACCGACTGATCGCGATCCGCGATGGTCTTGAGGAACAGAAGGACGACTTCTACCTCGAAGAGTTGGCACTCGGAGATGATCTTGACATCGAAAGCATTCTGGAACAGCTCGACTCCGATGACCTTGAGACGCTTTCTCAACCGGTGATACAAGGCCAGCTCATCGCTGATGAACTCGCAACACTCGATTCGCTCATCGAGCGTGCAGAACGCATCAAGAGTGACAGCAAATCAAAATCACTCCTCGGTGCGCTAGAGAAAGCATTCGATCGCTTGAATCATGTCGGTGCGAATCCAAAGGCCCTCATCTTCACCGAAAGCCGCAAGACGCAAGCTTTCCTCGCCTCCTACCTTGAAGCCAACGGCTACGCGGGCAAGGTCGTCATGTTCAACGGTGCCAACTCGCACCCCACCGCAAAGCAGGCCTACGAGCGGTATGTCAAGAACCACGCCGGGACCGACAAGCTTACAGGCTCAAAGCCCGTCGATATCCGCTCGGCGCTGATCGAAGAGTTCAGGGACCACGGGCAGATCATGCTTGCGACCGAAGCCGCTGCGGAGGGCGTGAACCTCCAGTTCTGTTCACTTGTCGTCAACTATGACCTGCCATGGAACCCGCAACGCATTGAGCAGCGCATCGGGCGCTGCCACCGCTACGGACAGAAGCACGATGTGATTGTCGTCAACTTCCTCTCGAAGGGGAACCTCGCCGATCGGCGTGTGCAGGACTTGCTCCAACAGAAGTTCAGCCTCTTTGATGGGCTCTTCGGGGCATCGGATGAGGTCCTCGGCGCGATCGAGGACGGGGTCGACTTCGAGAAACGCGTATACGACATCCTCAAGTCATGTCGAACTGATTCCGAGATCGAGGCCGCGTTCGATGCGCTCCAAACGGAACTTGAGGAGACGATCTCCAAGAAGATGTCAGAGGCCCAGAGGCAACTCTTCGAGCATTTCGATGCGGATGTGCACGATCGGCTGAAGCTGCGCTCACAGAACGCCAGGGCGGCGCTCGATCGCGTCGGTGAACGGTTCTGGAAACTCGCACACTGGGGACTAGACGATCGAGCCGAGTTCAATGAACGAAATCTTGAGTTCCTGCTTCCTGAGCCTCCAGAATCGACCATCCCAACCGGGAGGTATCGACTCATATCAGCCGCCCGATCTGAAGAAGACTACGAGAATACCGAGGCCCATCTGCTGCGTCTCTCAAGCCCACTCGGCGAATGGCTCACGCGCACCGCAAAGGGACAGAACTGCGTGACCTTGGGTGTTCGATTCGATGTCAGCAATCACCCGCGCAAAGTCAGCGTGCTCGATCCGCTCGTCGGAAAATCCGGCTGGCTTGTTTTCGAGCTCATGAAGTTTCAATCTGACGACAAGGAGGAATACCTCCTCCTCACAGCCGTAGATGATCATGGGGAAAATATCGAGCAAGAAACCCTCCAACGCCTCATGGATGTTGATGGACAAACCATCGATTTGGTTCCTGAGTGCCCAGCATCCATTCAATCTCGACTTGACGGCGATGCCAGGACACTCGTTGAGGCAACGCTCGCCAAAGCGACTGAGAACTCAAACCAACGGATGCAACGACTCCAGCAAGAGATCAATCAATGGGCAGACGATCGAATCGATGGCGCTGAGACCGAACTTGAGCAAATCAAGCGAAACCTCAAAGCAGCTCGCCGAGAATCCGAGCGTGCTGAGACCATGCAGCTACGCAAGGAAGCAGAGGAACGAGTTGCACAGCTGGAACGCACACAACGCCGCAAGCGAATGGCCATCTTCGAACTTGAAGACGAGATTGAAGTGAAGCGAAAACAACTGATCAATGCTCTTCACAACCAAGCCGCACAATCGTCATCCATAGAGCGTATCTACTTGGCCCGATGGGAAGTCGTGTGAAATCGCCACCAAGCACACTCTGGAATCCCCCCGCATCCCAGATCAAGCAGAAGACACAGACTGGGAGTCGTAGGAGCCTATACGCGATAAACGCATCGAGGGGAGAGGTCTCGCTGCCCCCTTATGAGGAGATGGGTTATCTCAAGATCACCAGGCTCATCCGGCGAGCACAAGCGAATGACTTAGAGGCATATCAGGAACTTTGGGTACGAAACGCCAGGCTCTGCTACACCGTCGCGAACAAGATCCGAGTGAGACGGGATCTGGTCGCGGATCTGATTCAGGAATCGCAAGAAGCATTCCCCAAGGCGATCAGAAACTTTGACATCAACCGGCTGCTTGAGTTCTCAACATATGCACACGCGGCAATCAGAAGCCACATGATCCGAGCGCTCAGTCGGATTCGATTCTCAACCCGAATACCTTCGCAGCTGTACGGCCCGCTCATCCGCTACCTCGTACACCTTGAAAACGCCCCGGATCGTTCCCACTGGTACGACGAACGTGAGCGCATGATCCATGATGGGCACTACGAACGGGTCCGCGACCTGCACGCAATCGCTAACCCGTATTCCCTCCTCGAAGCGAAGCACACTCGATGCCCTCAACCATCCCCTCAGGAAGCGGCATCGCATCGAGACGAGGCGGAGCTGCTATACCGAGTTTCTCTGAATCTCAGTGACAGAGACCGCTTTATTCTCGTTCACCGCTACGGGCTCTGGGGACGGCCGGAGATGACCCTGCAACAACTGGGCGACATACTGGGGGTCACCCGCGAGCGAGTCCGCCAACTCCAACTCATCGCAGAACAACAACTTCGATCGCTGCTCACCGAAACAGGCCTGAACCAAACCCGGGATTCCGAAACTCACCCCCTATCATGATGTCGCAACTGATTGAGGATGCCGATTCATGACCACCGCCACCGCCCCGACCATCACCGAGACCCGCTACGCAAAGCTCAAGGCCAAGCTCCGTGAGCTCTTCGAGCTCGACAAGTCCGACCTCGATTTCGGGATCTACCGGATCATGGCCGCCAAAAACAAGGAGGTCACCGACTTCCTCGATCGTCAGCTCAAAGACAAGGTCAAGGCCACCCTCGCCGAGCACGGCTCAGGCGAGCTCGACAACATCAAGACCGAACTCGAAGAGACCATCGCGAGCTTGCGAGACAACGCCGTCCCCGAGGAGCAGATCGAGACCAACGCCAAGGTGGTCGGGCTGCGTGAACGCCTCGAAGCCGCTGGTGGCAAGACCGGCGAGGAACTCGAAGCGGACATCTACAACCACCTCCTCGCCTTCTTCTCACGCTACTACGACGAGGGCGACTTCATTTCCCAGCGACGATACAAGGGCGACACCTACGCCATCCCGTACTCGGGCGAAGAGGTCACGCTCCACTGGGCCAACAAGGACCAGTACTACATCAAGTCAGGCGAGTGGCACAAGGACTACCGGTTCAAGCTCTCCAACGGCAAGCGCGTCCAGTTCGCGCTCGTCGACGCGACGCAGGAGACGGGCAACAATAAAGAAGCCGACGAATCCAAACGCCGGTTCATCCTCGTTGAAGACAACCCTGTCTCAATCTCAGGCGATACCCTGACCCTCCGGTTCCACTTCCGCGCCCCGACCGAATCGGAGAAGAAACGCGCCGACGGCGAGGATGCCGACCAACCCCCCGTCGCAATCTTCGGCGGCAAGTATGCCAAGTCCACCAAAGGCGATGAACGCGAACGCTTCTGCGCCGACGCTGAAAAACGCGCCATCCCGCATATCCCCGCAGAGTGGGCGAAGCTCGTTCTCGAGACATCCGCGACCGATGCCAAGCCCGAACGCACCCTGCTGGGCAAGCACCTCGATGCGTTTACCGCACGCAACACTTTCGACTACTTCATCCACAAGGACCTGGGTGAGTTCCTCTCGCGTGAGCTGGACTTCTATATCAAGAACGAAGTTGTCCGCCTCGACGACCTCGATAAAGCGCCCGCCGATCACCTGCAGCGGATCCAAGGCCGCGTCAAAGCGATCCGTGCCGTCGCGTCCTCGATCATCGACCTGCTCGCATCGATCGAGAACTTCCAGAAAAAACTCTGGCTCAAGAAGAAGTTCGTCCTCAACACGAGCTGGCTGATCACGATCGACCGAATCCCGGAATCGCTGCGCGATGTCATCGCAGAGAACCAATCGCAATGGGACGAGTGGGAGAAACTTGGGTTTAAACCCAAGGATGACGAGATCGAGGGGTTGTTCGAGGGTGCCAAGTGGGGCACGCGTGCATACTTGGACGCGTGCGACAAGCTGGTCGTGGACACGCGGTTGTTCGATGAGGAGTTCACGGCGGATGTGTTGGCGAGTGAGGAGGCACTTGACGAAGCAACGACCTTCGATGACGCGAAATCTGGAACGCTCATCAACGGCGAGAACTCTCAAGCAGTCGAGTTAGTTCTGCCATGCGTTGGCGGGAGCGCGGATTGTGTGTACCTAGACCCACCGTATAACACCGATGCGGGTCCAATCATCTACAAGAATGGTTATCGCAGTTCTACCTGGATGGCCATGATCGAAGGGCGGGTCAGCCGCCTGCAGCGCCTTCTGCGTGATACCGGGGTGTTCTGTATCACTATCGATGACTATCAAGTGAATGAGTTGGCAACATTGCTAGATTCAGAGCTTGGCAAAGAGAATCAGCTCGGCGTTGCGGTGATCCGAAACAATCCGTCAGGCCGGTCGACGGTGCGAGGGTTTTCTATCTGCCATGAGTACGCCCTGTTCTACAGGGCATCAGAGAGCGCGGATGTTGCTCGCCTTCCCCGGTCTGAGAAGCAGCTTGGTCGCTTTACGCTTGAGGATGGTAAGCATGTGGACTGGCGCAACTTTCGCAAAGATGGGGGTGCCGTCACTCACCGTGCGGCCCGTCCAAAGCAGTACTACCCGCTGTATGTTGAACGAGGCACGATGGCCATCCGTGTCCCAGCAATGCAGTGGGACAAAGAGAAACGAGTTTGGCAGATTGATGAAGAGCCTCGAAGCGACGAGGTCGCCGTTTGGCCGATCGATGAAAAGGGGCGCGATCGCGTATGGAGCCTTAACCACATCTCAGCTATCGCGAACATGAACGACCTCGAGGCGAGAGACTCGGGAGAAAGAGGAATCCAAGTCTACAGACGCCATGAACCCGCAGACGGCGTGCTTCCAAGGACATGGTGGGACAAGAAGGAGTATGCGGCTCGCGAGTACGGATCGTCAGCCCTTACAGCTTTGTTCGGCGCAGGCAGTGTATTCTCGTTCGCTAAGTCACCCTTTGCAGTGCAAGACTGTATCTGGGTTGGCGGGCTAAACGAGCCTGACGGTAGTCTCGTGGTGGACTACTTCGGTGGTTCGGGCACGACTGCACACTCTGTCATCAGTCTTAACCGAGCGGATGCTGGCGGTCGGCGATTTGTGCTCGTCGAGATGGGCGAGTATTTCGATACTGTGTTGATACCCCGAGTTTCCAAAGTGCTGTATTCCCCTGACTGGAAGGAAGGCACGGCCCAAAGCCACGACAGCGGCCTCTCCGCCCTCGTCAAGTGTTTCGCCGTCGAGTCCTACGAGGATGCGCTCAACAACCTCCCCGCACCCACCGGCGGCATGTTTGATGGGCAATCCCCCGAGCAGCAGGATGCGCTCATCAAGTACGCGCTCGATCTGGAGATGGGTCCCAACCTGCTCGATCTCGACATCTTCCGCGACCCGTGGGGGCACACCATCAACGCACAGCTCGCCGGCGACGACGAGATCAAGCAGCACAAGGTCGATCTCGTCGAGACCTTCAACTACCTGCTCGGGCTCCGCGTCAGCGCCTACGGCCCCATCGAACGCTACAGCGCCGAGTTTGAACGCTCCGAGCACAAGGACGATCTCGGGCGACTCAAGCTCAAGGGACGACTCAAACGCGATCCCGAGGGCCCGTTCAAGTTCCATCGCGTCGAGGGCATCCTCAACGACGAGAGCAATACCCGCGTCCTCGTCGTCTGGCGCACGCTCACGGACGACCCGGAGAAGGACTCGGCCGTGCTCGACGCGTGGATGTCCCGCCATCGTCAGGAAACCACCGAACGCACCGAGCACCGCGATTACCACCAGATCTACATCAACGGCCCCGTGACCCTCCCCCAACCAACCCAAGAGATCCGCACGGTCTACCCCATCGAAGAGACCTTCAAACAGAAGATGTTCGAGGACACGGACGGGGTGACCTGAGATGGCCAAGAAGACGACGAAGAAAACCACGAAGAAGAAAGCCGCTCGCCGCAAGAAGCCCAAGATGGACTTCCACGGGCAGATGGTGCTCTTCCGCTGGGCCTTGGGCAAGCTGGGTGTAGATTCCCTCGACGAGTTCAAGACACGCTTCCAGATCGACCCCAACACCCAGGGCGGCATCGGCGAACGCACAGGCAGGCACCGCTTCTTCGATTCGATCGCCAATGTCCTCGAAGCCACCGAGGGCGATGTTCTGACTGTGGATCGCTTGCGGCTCTACGAACAGAACCTCGTCGAGCACACCCAGGCGATCAACACCGCGCGGGCGAAGCATTCCCACCCAACGATCGAGTGGAAATACCACCAGTACCTCGCCCTGCTCTTTACCGAGCTCTTCCTCGACCGCTACTTCGATGACCCGCATGGGCTCCGCGACGAGCTCAACGCGATCATCGCCAAGCATAACGATCGTATCGGCGACGAGAAACACCCCGATTGGGTCGCGCCCTACCCAACAGAGCCAACGAGCGAAGACGACGGCGACCCAAAGAACCAACTTTCCAAGCTCGCCTTCTGGTGCGCCACGGGCAGCGGCAAGACGCTGCTCATGCATATGCACATCCACCAGTTCAAGTGGTATCACGAACGCGCCAACCGCGAGCTCTGGCCGACGCTCGATCAGATCATCCTCGTGACCCCAAACGACGGGCTGAGCGATCAGCACGCCAAGGAACTGACCTGGGCGGGATTCGATGTGGTCTCCGTGGGCGAGGCGGGAGTCGACGGGCTCTACGCCGCACACGCACGCAAAGCGATCAAGATTCTCTCGATCCACAAGTTCCGCGACGACCACGGCAAAAGCACCGTCGCGACCGAGGCATTCGAGGGTCACAACCTCGTACTCGTGGATGAAGGGCACCGCGGCGCGGGCGCTGGCGGCGAGGGCGCATGGCTCTCTCGACGCAACCAACTCGCAGATGGCGGATTCACCTTCGAGTACTCCGCGACTTTCAAGGAGGCCGTGCAGGGCGATGACGCGATGCGCGTGCAGTACGCCCGCTCGATCCTGTTCGACTACGCCTATCGCAGTTTCTATCGCGACGGGTACGGCAAGGACTTTTCCATCCTCAACCTTGAGGATGACGATAAGCAGACGCGGTACCTGACGGCTGCGTTGCTCTTGTTCTACCAGCAGATGCGTGTCTGGAAGGACGGCGGTGAGCAGATCAAACCCTTCCAGATCGATAAGCCCCTCTGGGTTTTCGTCGGGCACACCGTCACGGGCGGTAAAGTCTCTACGAAAGACGACAAGGTCTCTGTTTCCGATGTCGTTGAGGTGCTTCTGTTCATCAAGGACTTCCTATCGAACCAATCCCGATCAACCGAGCTGATCCAGGACCTGATTGAGAATGGTTTCATCGATGAGAAAGGGCGAGACCTGCTCGCCCATCGCCTTGAGCACATCCAGTCCGGCGGCGACCCCGCCAAGTCGGCTCGCGATATTCATTCTGGCATCCTCAGCAATATCTTCAACGCACCAAGCGGCGGCACGCTGACCGTGCAGCTTCTGCGGGACGCTACGGGTGAGCTCGCGCTGCGTGTTGGCGATAGCGAACCCTTTGGCGTGGTCAATGTCGGCGAACCCGGCGCAGTCGCAGATATGTGCGAAGTGAAGGGAATCGTCAAGCTCGAAGATGACCAGAACCGGTCTTCACTCTTCAAGGGCATCAACCACAACGACAGCACGGTCAACCTGCTGGTCGGTTCCCGCAAGTTTACCGAGGGCTGGAACTCATGGCGTGTTTCCTCAATCGGGCTCATGAACATGGGCAAGGGCGAGGGCACCCAGATTATCCAGCTCTTTGGACGCGGCGTGCGACTGCGGGGCTACAAGATGAGCCTCCGCCGCTCCTACATGCTCGCCCAGAAGCCCAATCCCCCCAAGGGATTGCGTCAAGCTGAAACACTCCAGGTCTTTGGTATCCAAGCGAACTACATCAACCAGTTCCGCGATTGGATCTTCAGCGAAGTGCCTGAAGCCCAAGAGCGCCAGGTCTGGGATCTCCCGGTGGTTAAGACCCTGCCCAAGCACAAACTCAGAACGCTCCAGATCAAGAATGAGATCGAGGGTGTTCAGGTTGAGCGTGGACAGGCCTTCCGCAAGCTCGGTCCGCTCGTCCGGCTACGCCCACCATCAGAGACGGACCCCAAGGACGATTGGATCCGAGCGCACCCGACTCGGCTAAACTGGTTGCCGAAGGTGCGCGGGATCAAGGGTGAGGACAAAGAGATCACCGGGAAACTCGCCGAAGTCGACACGCTGCCGACTCAGAAACTCTCGAAAATCCCGATCTGCTTCTTCGATCTCGATGAACTGCTCTTCAAACTCGAAGCGTTCAAGGCGAACAATGGGCTTGACCGCCTGTACGCGGATAGGCGGGCGATTCGCCAGCTCTTGGAGTCTGATCATTGGTACACACTCCACGCAACCGATGCTGACATGCAGCTCAACCGATACGAGAACCGCCTGCAGTGGCAACGCATGGCCCAGCAACTCATCAACACCTACGCGAAGCGGTTCTATGACACAATCCGTGCTCGGTGGGAAGCCCCCTATCTCGAAGTCGCAGAAATCGATGACGAGAACCCGAATCTAATCGATAGCTACACCATTGAGGGCGAAGGTGATCTCGAGAAGATTCAAGAGCTGATCGTTGAACTCAGGGAGATGATCGATTCTGAGCCGCTTAAGGCATGGAGCAAAGCATTCTACAAGTGGAGAACCGTCCCTTTCGCAGGGCATTTGTATCAGCCGCTCTTCTGCGTTGGAAAGAACACTGAGATCCGAATCAGCCCCGTATCCCTTGATGAGGGTGAAGCCCGTTTCGTTGAGGACCTTGCAAGATGGTGCGCGGACCAGGATGGTCTTGAAGTCTATCTCCTTCGGAATCAGGCGAAGTCCGGACTCGGATTCATGCAAGCATCAAACTTCTACCCCGATTTCCTCATGTGGGTTAAATCGGAGGAGTTAGAGCACCTGATCTTCGTGGAACCGCACGGACTGATCCACGAGCAGCCGCATCATCCAAAGGTCCAGTTTGCCAATGAGATGCTACCTGACATTGAACGGACCATCGCTGAGCATTGCACAGACCTGCGTCTACACGCATTCATTCTCTCAACGACTCCATACATGAACCTGAACTGGGCGAATCCAGAAGGCAATCGATATTCGCAAAGTGAACTGGAGGAACTTGGTGTCCTGTTCCCAGATAATGATCAGACGCAGTATCTGCAGAAAATGATGGCCTGCCTTGCCCCGTCGCCTAGATGACCCAATCGGGCATTTCACGAACCAAGGACCACCACATCACTATCCACGGTGCCAGCGTAGCCGCATGAAGCTCATGCCAAGCTTGAACGCTCCCAGCTAGTCATTGAGCCGAGAAAGAGTGCTCCAGAGCAAAGCCATCTCATTCGGTTCAAGTTCATCAATCAGCTTGAGGATCCGCCGGATGTTCGGAGGCAGAATGGAATGATCTGCGCCGCATTTTGCGCGCCCCTCTCCCAAAATCCCCGTTTCCACGCCCCTATCCCCACCTGTTCGAGTCTGTCCGGGCCCATTGATCGCTTCATGCGAGAAATCGAAACCAGATGCAGGGACCGGCGAAAAGCCCGGTCCCTGGTCTGTTTTTGGGAGGTCATGTCAGTCATTGCACCCGTCTTGGTGTCGGGGTGTCGGACTTGTTTCACCGGGTGCGGGGAGGCGTGGTTGGTCAGACGCCGGGGCAGCCGTCGATGAACTTGGTGAGGAAGGCGCTGACATCGAAGAAGTTGTACTCCCCGTCGCCGTTGAAGTCGGCATCGTCTTGCTCATTTTTGAACGCGCTGAGGAAGGCGCTCATATCGAAGAAGTTGATCACGCCGTCGCCATTGAAGTCCGCGGCGCACAGCGGCACGAGGATATCTTCGGCCGAGATCACGCCGTCGCCGTTGAGATCACGCAGATCAAAGCTCGGGCCGAAGTTCATGATCGCGACTTCATCGTTCACCACACCGTCGGCATCGGTTGAAGTCCCGTCCTCCTCGATGATCGTGTTGAGGATCACCATGGTGTCGGCTTCGTCGCTTATGTCGTCATTGTTCAGATCGCCGGGGACCTCATCGAACCCGGTGTCAGTCCACACAAAGAACGCTGCGGGGTCCTGCTCGGTCGAGGCGGTCCCGATCAATGCCGTCACGCCCCACTCGGCCGGCTGCTGGTAATCCTCAATGAATCGCCCGTCCCAATCGCGTACGAGCGTGCCAAGATCGCCGGTTGCAAAGTCGGCACCGAAGATCAGGTCGTCGAGCGCCTCGGCGATTGAGGTCTGATTCAGCAGACTCAGATCCAGCGGCTGCACGCCCTCGCCGCTGAGCATCGCCGCGCCCTCATTGGTGATCGGGTAGATCAGCGTGATGGTTGTCCGATTGGCGATGTCGTTATGGCAGAACTGAATCTCGACAAAGGGATCGAAGAGCCCGAAGTCACTGCCACCGAACATACCGCTCTCCGGCGCGAAGGCAATCATGCGCTCGAAGAAGCGTCCCCTGAGGATCCAGGTCTCACCCGGGTCGAAGATCGAATCCATATCACCGTTCTGCGAAACGATCTCGGGTGTGAAGCACCCGCAGAGCGCGAGCGTGAACTCGCCGCCGGTGCGTTCGAACTGGGGTGCGGTGCCGAAATCCGAATCCACATCCCCGGCGTCGCGCACCATGCGATCGGAGATCGCGCCGAGCGGGCTTTGCCCAAAGCGACCCACATTAGCCAGGTAGCGGTTTCTCGCCAGGGGCACGAACTCACCACCGGTTTCGATCGAGTCATCGAGGTCGAGCTCGATGTATGCGTACAAAGGCCGGTCGCCGTACGCGTACGGGTTGTAAGGTGATGCGTCGAGCCCGATGGGGCCGGGCGGGGAGACCAGCCCGTCGACGATGATCTTGAGTCGCATCAGGTCCGCGTCGCCGCTGATCACCACGCCGTCGTACGGGTCGGTCATCGGCGTGGTTGTCTCCCACCCCTGCAGGCGGACCTCGAGCAGATCGATGGGCTCGAATCCCTGTGGCAGCGGCGCATCATTACCTGCATCGGTACGCCGGATCGCCGCATCGCCAACCGCGTCTGTATGCACGCCGTCGTTCTGCCCCATACCCATCGCGCATGCGCCAGCGAGGCACATCGTCAGTATCGAGATGGGGAGAACCGGTCTTTTCATCGTTCCACAATCTCACGAACCTGCGCCTCGATACCGTACCGCTCGATGCGGTACCTGAAGCTCGAACGCTGCATCCCGATCAACCGCGCGGCCTTGGAAACATTGCCTCTGGTGTGCTCCAACGCTTGAAGCATCAGCAGACGCTCAACCTCTTCAGCGGTATGGGGGCCATGATCGAAGTCAAACAATAGCTCGCCCGGCACGACGACCTGATCATGGTGGTCAACCGGCCCGACGCTGGCGGGTCTCGCCCTGATCGCGAGGTCGCCGGGCTTGATCTCGTTGCCCTCACAGAGCATCGCCGCACGCTGAATGACATTGAACAGCTCACGCACATTCCCGGGCCACTGGTGCGCCGCGATCATGCGTCGCGCGGTCTCGGTGAGCTTGATCGGCGACATGCCGTACTCCCGACGCAGGCGATCGGTCAGTTCCTGCGCAATGAGCACCGCGTCATCGCCGCGCTCACGCAGACCCGGCAGGCGGATGGTGAACGCGTTGATGCGGTACAACAGATCCTCGCGGAACAACCCGTCGGCAACACATTGCTCCAGGTCACGATTGGTCGCCGCCAGCACGCGGACCCGGATCGTGCGTTCCTTCGCCGAACCCACCCGGCGTATTTTTCCTTCTTCCAAGACTGTCAGAAGCTTGGCCTGCAACTCCATAGGCAGGTCGCCGATCTCATCGAGGAAGATCGTCCCGCCGTCGGCCATCTCGAAGAGCCCCTCGCGTGCCTCTTTGGCATCGGTGAACGCGCCCTTCTCATGACCGAAGAGTTCCCCCTCGATGAGCGTGGCGGGCAACGCGGTGCAGTTGACATGCACAAAGGGCTGCTTGGGATCCTCGCTGCTGCTGTGCAGATGCTTGGCCAGCACCCCCTTGCCCGACCCGGTCTCGCCTGTGATGAGTACCGTGGTCACCGCCCCACCGCTGGCGCTGCCCAGGTCCTCGGTCCGATTCACGACCGGGATCTTGGCCAGGCGTTCAGCGAGTTCAAGCGTTTTCAACCACGCGGCTGACTGACCGATCGGTCGTTCGTTCCCCTGAGCCGCCTGTCGCATGCGCTGATACAAACGGAGATGCCGGGAATCACGCTGCTGTTCGAGCAATCGTTCGGTGATGATCTTGAGTTCTTCCAGACGCACGGGCTTGGCGAGGTAATCGTCCGCCCCAAGCTTCATGGCCCGCACAGCATCGTCGACCGTTGCGTACGCGGTCATCACCACAATGCCCCCGCGGTACCCCTGCCCGCGCAGCTCCTGGACAAAGTCGATACCCGATTCGGTGCCGAGGTTTACATCCGTCAGCACGATGTCGAAGCTTCCCGATGCAAACGCCTCACGCGCCTCGGGGAGCGAGTCGACATCGGTCACCTGGTGCGACGCCTTCGACAACGCGCGAGCGATCGTGAAACGCAGTGTCTCGTCATCTTCAATGAGTAGGATCGTGGCCAACCTGAACACCTTACTGGCCAATACTGGCCATGCCTAGCGTTTTCTCTCAAGCCGAGCGTCGTTCGCGATCTGCATCACAAACGCGGTTCCCGGCCCAGAATCGCTACTTAGGGGCGATTCGATCTCGATCGAGCCCTGATGCTGATCGATGATGCGTTTCACAAGTGCAAGACCAATGCCAGTGCCGCTCTTTCTTGTAGTGAAGTATGGCCTGAAAACAGAAACATGCAAATCAGCTGGGATCCCGGGCCCCTGATCCTTCACTTTGAGCGTCCAATAATCCCTGCCGCGTCCGATTTCCAGCGTGACCGTTGAGCCGCTTGGGGCAAAGTCGATCGCATTGCTGAGCAAAGCGGTCACCGCGTGTTCAAGCTGATCGGGATCGCCAACGCACGATTCGGGCTCAGCAGACACCACCAGATCCAGATCGACCAATCGACTCTTCGCCGCATCGCGGTGAGACCCGATCACACCTCGCACCAGATCAATGGGTGCATATGGATGGTGCTGCAACTCCAGGGGCGATGAGACACGCAGCATGCCCTGCAACCAACCCTCGAAACGATCGACTGTTGTGATGATGCGCTGCTGCACATCACGCAGGTCCGAGTCGTCATCGAGTTCGCTCTGCGTGGTCTCGGCCAATGCCCTGATCCCCGCCAGCGGCGTGCGGAGATTGTGCACCGTACGCTGGGCCATTTCGCCCATCGCCGCCAGGCGTTCGCGTTCAATGCGTTCGCTCTGCATCGACTGGATCGTGGAAGCCATGTGATTGAACTCATCGCCGAGCTGCCCCAGCTCGTCGCCTGTGTGCAACCGGATGCTGTGCTCGAACTCGCCCCGAGCAAAGTGCTGAGCCCCCTCACGCAACCGCTCGATCGGCTGGAGCACCCAGCGACGCAACAGGATCACCGAGAACACGGCGACCAGCGCGGCCCCCATCAACGCCACAGTGATGATCCCGTAGATCATGACACGCAGGCGTTCGCCGTAGGTATTGGCCAATGCCGTATCTTCGATGATCCGGCCCTCGATTCGCTCGATCAACTCGTGCCGTGCTTCGATGCCGGAGATCAGTTCCTTGTATGCCTCGGGCGAGGCCTCCTCTGCCCATCGCCTAGCGAAGACCATGATCTCCTCGGAGCGTGTACGCAGGTTCGCCGTCGTGGACACACCAGAACGCAGCCGGAGCGTTTCGAGCTGCTCCAGCGATTGCAGGTGCACCAGAATCTGCTGCTCGATCGCGATGACCTGCGGCGCCAGCCCGGACGCGTCGGGGATGAAGAAGTGGGAATCAATGATCTCATCGATCGCGAACCGACCGATCCCCAAATCATCAATCTGCTGTTCTCCCAGACGCTTGATCGCGTGCATGCCCGAGAGAACGGGCTGGGCGGTGCGAAGCTGCCACGCAAGCTCACGCTCAAGAAAACGGATGCTCCACACGCTCAACGCGACATTCGCTGCAATGGTCAGCCCCAGCAGCGCGAGCACCACGAAAAACTTGATACGAAGGGACATGCAGCGATGGTATCCCGATCAGTGGTTCATCTGGTAGTCCCACCTGATCCCCGGCTCATGCTCGGGGTCGTCGCTGCTCTCCACATGACCATCGACAAACGCGATGTTTGCCTTCCCGCCATGACGGAGCCCGGGGAACCAGACACGGTCGTCGGCATACGGGCCTTGTGAGTCCAGCGAGGGTGCGATGTAAACCGGGTTCACGCCGTGTTCGGCGGCTCGACGCCCATCGACATCCAAGAGCAGGGGTACATCGCTATACGACAAGATCTCGGGGCGAAGCGAAACATTGACCACCCGTACACGACCACGCGAATCGATGGTCTCGGCCCGGTACAGGCGTGCGTTGAACCCAAAGGAGACGCTCTCAGGCGGGCCAACCGCGCCGCTGCTGCACGCGAGGTTATCCCGAAGGGTCAGCGGCTCGCGAACATCGGGACACCGCATCGGGTCATTGCCCTGCGCATCGGGCAGATTGACCGCACCGGCATTGCCCCAACGCCAGAACTCATCGACGCCGTACTGGCTTTCCTGGAAGGTCTCGAGACCAAAGGAACGGGTGTCACCGTCATCGCCGCGGTCGCCGTGCAGTTGTGGGTCTGCGAAGATCTGAAAATCGAACGCGACCGAGCGCTGAGCCATCTGGCATTTGAATGATCGGGCACGCACCATGGCCCCGCTGATTGCCGGGGTCAATATCCCGATGAGCAACGCGATGATCGAGACCACGATCAAAAGCTCAACCATCGTGAACGCGGGTCGAGCTGTCTGACTCAGTGGTTCATTCCTCAGCCTGTGCATGGATATATGGTACCTGAATGCCCCAGATTCACAGAGGCCTGAGCCGCAAAAACGAACTGAATTCACACTGGCCACTCAGAATGGCCAGTATTATGGCCCTTTTGGCCTGCGTAAATGTGCCGGATATTAGCCGCAGCGACTGGCCGAGGACCGCCACAGTGGCGTCCTGAATACAACGCAACAGTTTTCTCTCCCCCGAAGTGGGCATCGGTGCGTTTGGCACACGAGTTGTACAGGCAGTTTCATGCCGGGGATGTCGTAGTCAGACGACCCCCGACAATGCAGGCAACAACCATGATGATGCGTTGCCATGATACCTCTTTTTTGTTTCGGCTCATGCAAGAACATGGGTCAACTCCCAGCACCCGGTTCTGAATATGACCGGGTGCCTTTCTATGCGATCACCGAAGCTCCTCCGGGCATCAAAAGAGCCCGGACATTCGCCGGGCTCTGCTGGAGTTGAATCAGTCGAGTCTGCGTGTTACGGGCAACCCGCGCTGTACGCCGAAAGATAGGCCGAGACATCGAAGAAGTTGAACTGGCTGTCCCCGTTGAGGTCCGCCGACGCGTCCATTGAGGCGAAGGCGCTGAGGAAGGCCGAGACATCAAAGAAGTTCAGCTCGCCCAGCGGCTCGGCAAAGTCTGCATCGTTGCACGCGACATCGCCCACCAGACCGGCGAGAACGATTCGATCTGCTTCGCTGGGGGATTCGCTGCCGTCGGTGGAATCAAGCCCACGGGCCGCGAGGTAGGCGTTGGCCAGGCGGTTCTGGAAGATGTACGACTGGAAGTTCATGCCCGGGTTGCTTGGATCGGCGATTGGCTGGCCCGTATCCGAATCGATGTAATCCTCCGTAGCATCGAAGTCCGCGCCGAGGAGCATGGTGTCGAACAACGAAAGGTCGTCGGCGTCGACATCGCCGTCGAAGTCCAGATCGCCCGTCACAAAGCGGAACTGGCTGATACCTGTCGCGGCGTGGTCGTTGTAATCGCCCGGGGTGATCTTGAAGGTATCCCCATCACTTTCGATCGCGATGTCGGCAAAGCCGTCACCGCTCGGATCGGTCGGTGCGCCGTACGCCATGGGGTCGTAGGTGAAATCGATCGAAACGCCCATGACCTCGCCGTAGATCCACGATTCGTCCGCGATGCGGGTCGGCACGACCTCGTCATCGCTGTTGATGCGTGTGCCGAGCATGGGGTTGGTGGCGTAATAGCGGATCCGGGTGGCCGCGTCGGGGTTGAACCCGTCGGTCTGGGAGATCTCGTGCTCAGAGGTTCGGACATACTCCTTGCCCCCCGCGTTCGACCAACCGATCTCATCGATGATCTGCATCGGGTCCATGCGCGATGGGGCCGGTGCCGCGGGGATACCGATGTCCCGGTTCAGCGGGATCTCGATCCCGAAGTCGAGCTTGCCGTCGAAATCGACATCGGGGTTCTCATCCTTCCACATGGCGTACCCTGGACCGTAGACGCTCATCCCGTTCTCAATCGAGTGACCTGGGCGCTTGCGGATGAGCAGGTAAGAGGACGAGTAATCGTTCTGGAGATTGCCGTTGATGTCGTTGGGGTTCTGGATGTGCGCATCGAAGAACGAGACCCCGGTGGTTTCGGCGGGCGCGAACAGCGGGATGAGTGACTGCGAATCGGTGCCGTTGTAGAGCACAAGGAAGCCGTTTGGCCCGAGGGACAAGCCGTCGAGTGTGAAGGCCTCGTCCAGCTCGGCATAGACATCGGGGATGTCGTTGGGCTCGTTGAACTCACCATCGCTCCCCCCCTTGAAGAGGCCAATCGCGTACCCAGTGAGGTCCATGCCCGGCTCGCCGTAGAGCTCGATGAACTCAAGCACATCGTCGTTGCCCTGCGCATCTCCGGGGGGGTTTTCGTAGACCTCGTTGATCACGACCTGTGCCTGCAACGCTGAGCCGCATGCGGCCAGAAGGGTCATTGCGATGAATGTGCTTGTCTTCTTCATTGGTACTCTCTCCAAAGTGTTCGTGCTCACCCGCTCAGCGGTAACGACCGCTGAGCAGCTCTCCTGTGAATAGGTCATTGGGGCCAAAGTCGGGATAAAGGGGCAGCCCGTTCTCGCGGAGCGTAGGGTTGGGCGCATCCTCTTCGTAGCTGAAGAACTTGTCACCGTTCTGGTCGTTCAGTGTTGAGACATGCCCGTCCGCAAAGAGCATGTTGCCCTGCGTGCGGTCATGCCCCCGGTTGAAGAACGAACGGTTCGCCCCGTGGGCGGGGCCGAAGTCCGCGAAGCTGTGTGATGTGAGCCGGAACCCCACCCGCCACGAGGGCCCGTCTGTCAGCGCCTTGGTCGCGGGGAGGTACTCGCCATCGATCGTGATCGTGTCGTTGATATCATCCGAATCGCCATCGATGCGTGCATCAGCGAACAGCGGGACGATCGAGGAGGACACGACCTGCATGGCATGCTCACGCAGCGGCCCATACACCCCATTGGCGGCATCGGCCGGTTGACCGGTGCGCCCAACGCGCGGGTCCTTCCATTGCGTGTAGGCCATGTACCACGATTGGGTGTAGTTGCTGTTGTAGCCCTGATCGATGAGCTGATCACGCGTGTCATAGTTAAAAGGCGTGCCATAACCGCCGTCGTTCATGCGATTGATATTCAGGTTCTGGTTGTACTGCGCCGGGGCGGATGGGCATAGGAAGTCACTCGCCCGGATGCCGCCGATCTCAACGACATCACGCATCCAGCCGATGCGCTCCACCGTGCTCCGTGTGTCGTTCGGGTCTAACGCCCACGCTGCCTCGAGCCGGTAACCATTGGCGTGCTTGCGGATCCGGTTATCGAAGGGGCCGGAGCTGAGGTAGCCCTTGTTGTCCGCGCTGTAGGTGTTGAACGAGATGCCCAACTGGCGAAGGTTGGACATGCACTGAATCTTCTTCGCTGTATCACGCGCCTTGCCCAAAGATGGGAGCAGGATCCCGATGAGCAGCGCGATGATCGCGATCACCACGAGCAGCTCGATAAGTGTAAACGCGTTGCGAAAAGGGGGGCGGCTTTGTTGTGTGTACCTCAACATGGCCAGACTGTACCCACGCACTCAGGCTTCAATCGCCGATCTTAATATGAACATTGCGCAAAGAACTTTCTTCACGCAACCGTCACGAATCCTTAACGAAACGGCAAAGCTTGCGCGATTGGCACCCACCTACTCTTCGCTCAATGGATCGCACATCCGCGCGATCATACCGAAGAGAGAACACACCGAAAAGGAGAGAATCATGAACAAGGCACTCACCATCGCTGCGATCGCAGGCTTCGGCGCCATCGCGACCGCGGGCCCTGCGGCACTCCAGATCACCGAGGCATTCGTCGGCCTTTCGGGTGAAGACGGGACGCAGGACTGGTTCGAAGTCACCAACATCAGCAACAGCACCATCGATACCGGCAACTACTGGTACGACGATGACAGCGCCACCGTCGCCGACGGCGGGCAGCTCGATTCGATCATGCTCGGCGCCGGCGAGTCGATGATCTTCCTCGTCTCGGACGACAACAGCGCCTCCGATGACGACACATACTCAAGCGCCATCGAAGAGTTCCAGTCCATCTGGAACTACAGCGGGCTCATCGGCCTGACCAACGGCGGCGGCGGGCTCGGCCAGAGCGGTGACTCGATCTTCCTGCTCTTGGGCGACGACACCGTCCTCACCTCACAGGAAGTCCCCGGTGCACTCTCGGGCGCACTGTCGTCGATCGACTTCGTCAACGGCCCCGCGCTCTCGACCCTCGGTGTCAACGGCGCTTACGAATCCAACGCGTTCTTCAACGACAACCTCGGGCTGCCCAACGACTCGGCCACCCTCATCGGCTCGCCCGGCAGCGTCCCCACACCCGGTTCCGTGGCCCTTCTGGCCATCGCGGGACTGACCGGCGCTCGCCGTCGTCGCGCATAATATTCCTGATCACCGTGATTCCGAACCCACCCCGTCCGGGGTGGGTTTTTCATGCGCGGGCGGGGCAATCTCATAGATCGTCAGACACCCGCCGATCTCACCGGCAACGGCCAGGAAGTGGCGATCATCAAACGAGAAGAAGTGCAACCCCTCGGGGCTCTGACACCCTTCGCTGAGTGCCCGCACATCCAGAAGCGCCGGCGCATACGGATTCGTGATGTCGTAGAGCATCACCGCGTCAACCCGCTCGAGCCCGAGCGACATCAGCGTACGCCCGTTGATGGTCGTGACCGCCACACCCTCCGGCTCGGGCCCAGCACGATCGCTGCGCGAATCACCCGCGTTGTATCGCTCGGGGAAGAGCTTCCCGCTGACGAGTTCGATCTGAGGCCCAGAGTTCCAGACTACGCGTCCGCTCTGGGCATCCATGATCGATACGCTCCGACCACCCAGCGGGCAGAGCACATCCAGATCCCCATCACCGTCGAGGTCGCCGTCGATCGTGCTGATGTACAGGCGACTGTACCCGCTGGCCTCCAGATCCCCCACCGCACGCTCGACGCGTTCGATCGCTTTGGCATCGACCAGCCCCGCACCGATCGCGTCACGCAGACGCATCGAGTGCTCATCGGACTTCTCGCCCTCGTTGGCCATCACTACATATCCCACACCATCGCGCTCATAGGCCGCGATCGTGTCCGGCATCGAGAGCAGCCCGAACCCATCGCCGGAGGTCAGCGTGGGACCATCGGTCTCGCTGCCATCGAACGCGAACGAGAGCATCCCCAGCGGGAGCACGCGGGTCCATCGGCGTTGAACCAGATCGAAGTAGCCAATCCCGTTGTTCTCCTGCAGGGAGACCCATGCGCCATCGTTCGTCGCGGCGATGTATTCCGGCTCGATGTTCACGCCCGGTTCCTGCTCGAACCCAGGCGCAACTCGGAGCACCCCTAGATCCACATCAGGCCCAAGGTGCTCATCGGTCAGCTCGTAGGTCACCGCTTCGTTGTAGCCGACAAAGTCCGAGGCGGCTTGAATCCCTGAAAGATCGGCGACCGTCAACCCGCCGACGCGATCGGTCGCACGCGGCTCGCACTCATTTGCGGCCAGCAGGTAGCGTCCGTCGGGCGTGAACATCACGCAGTCCGGGTGATACCCGATGCTGAACTGCCACACCGGTCGTCCCGAAGCAAGGTCGATCACCTGAGCAAAGCCCGGCACCGAATCCGCCGGATCAGGAATCCAGCTCACCACGCCAAACCCACGCCCGAGCGGGTCGATCGCGATCGAGGTTGTTTCCCACGCTTGAGTCTCCGAGAACAGATGCGTTGCCTGCAGCGCGGGGATCCCGCCATCATCAATCCCGAAAACCATGCGCCCGCTCGCACCAATCGCGTGAAGCTGACGCGATGACTCGTCGAACACAATAATCTCGACGCCGCCCTCAACCTGTGTGGTGCTCACCTGACGAAGCGTATATGTGTCGCCGCTGGCACCGGCGATGGACGCCATGCCGCACAACAAGAACAGGGATGTCAAGGCTGAGTACTTCACCACAAACTCCTACCGCACAAATATCGGCAATCATACATGCCGAATCGAGCGGCAAGCTGAATCATACGACCACCTGACTCCCTGAGAATCGGAGGCAGGTCGCATCCGAACCAGATGCATTCGGTTCGACGCGCTCCCACTCAAGCGGCAATGGGCACTGCTGCGGTCACCCGAAGCAGCAATCGCGATGTCCAGCACCAAACAACCAGGCAAACCGAGTCAGAGGCACCCAAACCGGCCTCTTATCGGACACACTCAGAAAGACATCAAACCAGGAATCAACCCCGCCCCTGTGGGAACCAATCCGATTCATTGATCAGAAAACCGGCCATGACTCAATCCTTCATCGCATGGACGGGGATGTCATCAACCGAGTCGACCTCAAGTTGCCGCGCAATGTCCTCGATCAGAATCGGGAAGTCGGTCTCGGGATCGATGTACTCGCGATCTTCCCCGATCACCTCCCGCAGCTTGAAACCCTCGAGTACATTCGGGTCGATCGAGACCCGACAGAACCGGGAGAAGTCGCGCCCCTCGACCTGTTTCATGTGCGCGATATCGAAGATGTACATGTCATCGCCGAAACCTTTGACAATCCATGGCTCGATGAGCCCATCGCCGGTCCCGATGTCCAGCATGCGCACCTTCGGACCCGAGATGCTGTCGTACCAGCTCCCCTCGACACGAGCCATCGCTCGCTTGAGATCTTCCTCGTCGACCGCACCCAGATCGTCCATCGCCTCGTCGAGCAGCCGTGAGAGTTCCAAGTCAAAGTCACGCCCGGTGCGAATCGCCTCTGCCGCCAACTCGATCCCCAACGCGTGACTGGTCGTATCGTCGTGCGTGAATGCGGATTGTGACTCCGGTATGACGATCGTGCTCATATAACCATACCAAGTGATGATCTCGTGCCAGGTCATCGTGTCGAACGCCACCCGCTGCGCGACGCGGATCGCCAGCTCATCGCCAAGCCGTTGACGATCTTCGACACTCAACGCACGCCAGTCCTCCGGGTAACAGAGTTCAACCCGGTAGGTACTCGGCTCGTGTGCACGAAATGCGAACTCGTTCCACCCACGCTCGATCGCAAGTCGGGCCCGTGCATGAATGTATGCGGTCATGTCCGCGGCGTTGCGCAGGTGTGCGATATCGATGAATCCTGCCCGGCGCGTGTACACAATGCCACGCTCACGCTCAGAGTCGATGTCGAGCGGACCCGACGCGTAGGTGTGCGTACCTAGATCCCCGGCATCCGCGCTCGAATAGAGGGTAAACACACCCTCAAACGGCAGCGCCCCCAAACGCGATCGGGGCAAATCGTGAAACGCGCCGAGTTGCTCCTGATATGAATCCGCAACCTTGGGGTTCGGTGAGATGCTGGTCGCGCAGCCGCCGAACACGCCAAGCCCAAACACGAGCGATGAGAACAAAGCGATGTGTGTTGTACGCATGATGTATGCCTCCATGCAAGACCATCGCTCGCTCATCTGCGACCCTGATGAATGATGCATGAACTTCAGCTCATAGTGCATCCCGTCTCCAGATCACGCCCATCTCAACATAACACCATTTTCATGCACGATTCACAGCGTTGTGATACGCCCACCTGAATATGTCTGTATCTGCGAAACCCAAAGCCAGAAAGGGGCTCGACATGTCAACCTACAAAGAATCAAATCAATCACAAGCGTGCGCTCACCAGGGATGCAACTGCAGGAGCGATCAGTTCGGCGGCATCGATAAGGGAGAGAACTGGTTCTGCTCGCAAAGATGCGCCGAGGGCTCGGGCTGCGATCACGCTGCCTGCAACTGCCAGCGAGTCTCAAACCATGATCCGGACCGTGTCCGCAGCGGCGAACCGACCGTCCCGGGCGCACCGACAAAGCCCGTCGCAAAGCGCAACCCCGGGCACCATGTGGATCACAACCCCGCGCAGGGCAGTCCCTCGACACGCCGAGGGATATAAAGGAGCGAGCCATGCCAGAGCACAATCAACCAAGCATCAAAGACGATGACCAATACCATGCGTTGCGTGACAAAGGCGACAACAAGCAGGCCGCGTACCGGGATACCGGCACCGACTCCAACGCCCAGCCAACCGATCGCCCGAACACCTACGAAGACTGGTCCAGGGAAGAACTCTACGAGCGTGCCCAAGAACTCGATCTCGAGGGACGATCCGATATGGACAAACCCGCGCTCGTCGCGGCGCTGCGAGGAAAACGCTACGGCGATCAGAACTGATCAGACCTCGTCGCGGTCGTTTGGGTTCCGCTGCTCCGCCTGACGCGCGAGCGCCTCAAGCGCCGGATCGGACTTGTCATGAGGCATATCGTCCGGAGCGAGCACGCCGGCGGTAATCACAAACCGGAGTGCCTCCTCGATCGTCATCGACAGTTCAAAGACCTTGCTCTTCGGCAGGTTGATCGTGAACCCGGTGAACGGGGTTGGGCTGGTGGGGATAAAGACCGAAACCACGGCATTCCCCGCGATCTCATCAATCTCCCTGATCGAGTTGCCCGTCAAGAAGCCGACCGTCCAGACCCCCTCGCGTGGGTACTCCACGATGACCACCTTGGAGAAGGCCATCTTCTTCTCGCCCATGATCATGTCTACGACCTGCTTCACATGCGGGTAGACCTGCTTGAAGCCAGGGATGCGGGTAATGAGGCGTTCCACGCGCGCGTAGATCGACTTACCGACGATGTTTCCAAGCAACACGCCCGCGAGGTAGATGAGCATGATCGCGATGAACAACCCGGTGAGGTTCAGGTACGGGTGCTCGCGCCAGAACTTCTGCAGGTACTCACGCCGAAGGGTGAGCCGGACAGAAGCGTCGTTCACGCTGTCGCGGATCTCGGGCCGGTTCGCACGCGCTTCGGCGATCTCGGCCTCGGTCACTTGGAACCACTCAGGCAGTTTTTCCTCGTCCATCACCTTGGGCACGACCCAAATCACGGTGATGCGGGTGGCTTTGTTGATGGGCTGGGCCACCGTGTTGTAGACAAAGCCGAAGGCCTGCCAGAGCAGCCACAGGGTCACCGCCGTGGGCAGCAAAATCGCTAAACCCCTGGCAAAGAAACGCTTAAAATCAGATGTAAAGGACTCGGCCATCCTGCTCCTTGCCCCGTGTCATGGTCTCGTGGGCATTGTACGGATTCTCATCAACCCGCGTTCAGTTCATCGACCAGTTTCCCGAACCAGCCCGAGACGGGGTCTGTAGAATCCAGGCGTCCGTGCATACTTCATTCAGAGGGGAGCCCATCACATGCAGATTCTGGTCACCGGTGCCGCCGGCTACATCGGTTCGCACGCCTGCCAACGACTGCTCGCCGACGGCCACCATGTCGTGGGTCTGGATAACCTGCACCGTGGGCATATCACCCCCATGAACATGCTCGCCAAACTGCACCCCGACCGGTTCAGTTTCATCCACTGTGATCTGGGCAATACCCCCACCGTCCTCGCGGCCCTCAACGAGCATCAGATCGACACCGTCATGCACTTCGGCGCCCTGGCCTATGTCGGAGAATCGGTTGAGGACCCGCTCTGGTACTACCGCAACAACATCGCCAGCGCCATCGGGCTGCTCGATGCCTGCGATGCCGCCCACGAGGGCAAGGGCATCACCCGGTTCATCTTCTCGTCCTCCTGCGCGACCTACGGCGACCTGCCCGAGGACCGCATCCCTGTTTCGGAAGACGCACCCCAGAACCCCACCTCGCCCTATGGCTCCACCAAGCTCCACTTCGAGCACATTCTCAGCGACTACGCGACCAAACGCCAACGCGAGAACAACCCCATCGCACTCACCATGCTGCGATACTTCAATGTCGCCGGCTGCGACCGGACGGGGCTGCTCGGCGAGGACCACGCTCCAGAAACCCACCTCATCCCCGTCGCCCTGAACGCCGCGCTGGGTAAACGCGACTCTATGTCGATCTTCGGCACCGACTACCCCACACCCGACGGCACCAACATCCGCGATTATGTTCATGTCGAGGACCTCATCGACGCCCATGTACGCGTCATGAACACCGTCGAGATCGGCCAGGTCGAAGCATTCAATGTCGGCATCGGGAAGGGCTACTCGGTCCGCGAGATCCTCGACTCGGTCAAACGCGTCAGCGGCGTCGACTTCCCTGTTCACGAGGGTGACCGGCGCGCCGGCGATGCGATCGCGCTGTACAACGACCCGACCAAGATCAAATCGGCCCTGGGCTGGGACGCACAAGTCACCGACATCGACGAGGTCGTCGCCAGCGCCTGGGCGTGGTTCAAGGCCAATCCCAACGGCTACAACGACTGACCCCATTCACCCCGCTCACAGAAATACGCCCAAAGCAAAACGAGACGACGCCAAAGTATGGCGTCGCCTCGTGCGGAGAGCCGTGCGAGAGGGGGTTTGCACAGCGCCGTCATTCAGATTCGCTCAGGGGCATCCCGCCGCAAAGGCGCTGAGGAACGCTGAGACATCGAAGAAGTTGTAGAGCCCGTCGTTGTTGAGGTCCGCGGCCGTGTCTTGCGCGGTCAGGGCCGCGATGAAGGCGCTGACATCGAAGAAATCCAGTACGCCATCGCCGTTCATATCAGCGGGGCAAGCACTGCTGGTTTGGATGATCACCGTGCGGAGTTCGCCGGTTTTGAGCTCAAATCCGGTCGCGGCAAAGGTTGAGCCATCGGGAGAGATGGCATCGACCGCACGCAGATCGATGATGGTGCTCAGGTCGATCCCGATGGAAGCGAAGTAGTCCATCGCGTTCATCAGCCCGGTTGCTTCGCTCCAGACGAACCCGTCGGCGCTGCCGCCGGGATTGATCGAGTAGAAGTTGGTGCCCACAACGATCGATCCGTCGTCGCTGAGTCCCCGTGCGATACCAAAGCCACTAAACGCTGGGGTGCCGGGCAGCAAGCCCAATCGCTGTTCGATGTACGAGTTGCCGTCCCATCGCCAGATCGCCGGGGAGCGGTTCTGTGTGTCGGGTTCAAAGGAACTGCCGACCACAAAGTTCCCGTCGGACGAAACATCCTCGGCTGTCGATCCGCCGGGGCTCTCAGCGATGCGCATCTTCACGCCATCACGCCAGACCGTGGGCTGCCATGGGCCCATTGGGGTTGATTCCCACCCCACCACCACCGAACCATCGAAGCTGGCGGCATTGACTCGGGCGCTGAGCCCAGCTGTGACCTCCAGCGGGGTCACACCGGTTTCGGTCTTCCACTTGCTCGGGTGCGCACGCCCCCCGGTATACCAGTAGAAACCGGTCAGTGTCGACCCATCACCCGAAAGACCCCACGCGCTGGCGATGCTGCCGTCGGTGATGGATGCATCGGCGGCGAAGGGGTTCTCCAGCGAGGTCCACCCGTCATAGAGGTCCCAGATTCCCTGCGTCATCAGCGTGCCATCACTACTGGTGATCGAAGCCGAAATACGGGTGCCATCGTGACTGATGTCCGGCGAGCCCGCGGCGATCCCCAGCGTGGGCAATGTGGCCCGCCCGAGCAGTTCCGGGCCCGTCTCGGCGCTCCACCGGAAGGTTTCATACGGCCCGGCCAGATTGCCTACCGCATAGGTGCCGTCGTACGAAAAATCGGAGACATAGTACATATTCGGCAGCACGGTCACCGTTTGGGCCGAGGCGGCCGAGGCGATAGCCGAGACCAGCATCGTGTTGAGTATCTTTGTTTTCATGAGGTTTTCCTTATTGAATCGTGTTGCACATCTCAGCTGGGGCACCCCTGGCTGAAGGAACCCAGGAAGGCTGAGATGTCAAAGAAGTTCAGTGTGCCATCGTCATCGAAGTCCACACGCAGGTCCCCATCGCCATAGAGCGAGAGGAACTGGCTGACATCGAAGAAGTTCAGTTCACCGTCCCCGTTAAGATCGGCCCTGCACACGCTGGGCAAGCGCAGGATCAGGCAACCGATCTGGCTGGTCCGGTGATCGAAGTAGTCCGCGATGAATGTCGACCCGTCCGGTGACACGGACGCGACCCCGATGATGTCGATCGAATCTTCAAACTCGAAACCCTGAGCCGTGAGATAGTCCCTGGCCTTCACCAGACCCGTGGACTCGGTCCAGACGATGCCATCGGCGCTGCCGCCCGGGCTCTGGCTGTAGAAGTTGGTTCCTACAACGATGGAACCGTCGTCGCTCACGCCTGTGGCGGTGGCCCACCCCTGAAACGCGGGCGTACCGGGGAGCAGATCGAGCTGCTGCTCAATATATTCCGCCCCATCCCATCGCCAGATCGTTGCAACCCGGTTCTGGGTGAACTCAAGAAACCCGTTGCCGACGACGATGTCGCCACTGGCGTTAATCGCCTCGCATGTGGTGAAGGCGAGGTTGGGCGAAAGGCGCATCTTCTCGCCATTCCGCCATACAGTGGGCTGCCAGACCCCGTCTGGGCGCTCTTCCCACCCACACCCGATGGTGGCGTCGTAGTTGAGCGCATTGACTCGGGCGTTGCGCCCGGAGTCCACTTCGAGCGGGACCAGCCCGGTCGATCCAGACCATGTACAGGGATGTGCCCGCCCGAAAGCCCCAGCCGCAGAGCTGTAGAAATAGCCGCTGATCGTCGTCCCGTCGCCCGAGAGTCCCCAGGCAGAGGAAAGATTCGAATCAACATTCACCACATTGGGGTTGTCGGACTCGAGGACCGAATCCCAACCCTGGCCGAGGGTCCAGACGCCCATAGTCGCCAGCGTGCCGGTCTCATCGAGAATCGTCGCAGAGATGCGTGTGCCGTCGTATGAGATGTCGGGCGTCCCCGCTCCGACACCGATGGTGGGTACGGTGGCGCCGCCGATGAGCTGCGCCCCGTCCTGAATCGTCCAGCGGAACGGCTCGTACGGGCCGACCATGTTCCCGGTCGCGACCGAGCCGTCGTACGAGAGATCACTGGCAAAGTAGTTGCGAGGCAGCTCGTATACGGTTTGTGCGTGCGCCGACATGCCACACGCGCCGAGCAGGACGATCAAGGTCAGTTGACGGTTTCGCATGGCGGTGCTCCTGTACAAGGTGAAGATCGTCTCTGAACAGCCCGGCATCCCGCTGGGGATGACGGAGTTGAAATGTTCATTTCAAGATCAGCGACTCAAGCGCGACGACGACGCCCAGCCAGCAGCACCCCGCAGCCCATGACGGCGGCGGTCCCGGGAACGGGCACGGTGTGAAACGAGACATTGTCGACGATGGTCACGGGGCTGACGAACGCGAAGCCGAGGAAAACCACGCGATCGAAGGTCGAGCCGTTGGTCGTGCTGATATCAAACCAGTTTTCGCCGCCGGTGCCGAAGACCGGGGTTTCCCAGAAGTATGTGGCGACATCGACGCCGTCCTTCTGTGCCACTGCGAGCATGCCGCCGGAAACGAAATCAGCGGGCCCGCCGTTGTCCCAGACCTGAGCAGAGAAGCTGGTGAGGTCGGTCGAGAACTCCATGAAGACGCCGAAGTTGCCCACCAGGACATTGTTATCGGGGAGCCAGCCGAAGCCGGGGGTCGAGTTGAGGTTGCCAACAAAGTTGTTCCCATCGCCGGTCGCAAGCGAGCCGATCCCGATCCCGGACCAGGCATCGGTGGGGATGAACTCGCCGGTAGGCCCACCGACTTCGTCAAAGTTCAGGGTGGTCTCATAGGTCGGGGCGCTCGACCCGAGCGAGATGCTGACTTCAGCGATCGCGGGCATCGTGATCATTGCGGCGGCGCAAGCGGCGC
The DNA here is from genome assembly GCA_043100965.1 of Phycisphaerales bacterium JB052. Taxonomy (GTDB): domain Bacteria; phylum Planctomycetota; class Phycisphaerae; order Phycisphaerales; family UBA1924; genus UBA1924. The sequence continues at coordinate 712,808 of JBICHR010000011.1, forward strand.
TCATAAGTGTGTGGTTCATGTAGCTCTCCAGTTCCGGTGTATTCCTGCCTGCCACCGGGACCTTCCCGATCGGCGACTTGCGGAGCGTACTTCGTGTTTGACATGGTGTCAAGTGTCAAATTTGACATTTATTGTGTCATTTATCGCTTGTCACAATGCCCAATCGGCGATACGCTCTCATTCCATGGCAGAAACTCCAACCATCAAAATCAAGGCCAAAATGCACCGTGATGGAGAGGGAACCGCCACAATGGGGGATGTCCTCGACTCCTTTCACGATCTCCGCGCCTGCGTCCTCGAGCTCTTCGAAGCCGCCGATCTTGATCCCAGCAAAACCAGAGAACTGGCACGCGACCTGGGTGTCAACCGCGGGCTCGCCTGGCGCCTCTCACGCATGGTCCGAACCGAGGACAGCACCAGCGTGGCCCATGATGTCCCCGGCAAGCAGAGCATGGCCCGATTTGCCAAGCTGTGTCAGCAGCGCGGCGCCGACGAATCACTCGTCGCTCAGATGCTCGAGTCGACTGAGAAATACGAAGAACTCGTTGCCGCATGCAGCGGCAGCCGCAAGACCCTCGCCATGCTCCTGGCCAACAGGGGCGAAGACGCCTCTTCACAAGAGCGAGAGCGTGCAAGGCGCAATCTCTTCGAGGGTGCCTGCTCAGTCTGGGGGGTTCAGGCGCAGACCCGATTCGTCACGGTCTTCCTCTTCCCCTCGCCGCAGAACCCCGAGGCGCTCAGCGCCGCGCACATTACCGGGTATGTTGGGTTTCGACGATTGGGCGAACGCCCCTGGCCGCTCAGCTACGAGGCCTTGCACGACTCGGAGGGCAAACCCTACCAGATGCGCAAAGACCCCCTCGACCCAACGGGATACGAGGAGGGCCAGCTCCAGCTGCTGCCTGATTTCTGTGAGCCACGAGAGCCGGAGATCGAGGTTGTTGAACACGGGGACTACAAGTGTTTCAACCTCGCAGCCGGCCCGGTCGGTAACAAGGGGCTCACGACTTGCGTGTTCGGGAGCCACCTGCACGAGATCTATTCACGCTACTCGCCACCCGGCAACGAAGAGCTCGACACCGCGGGCTTCATGGTGCTGCTGCAGACCCCGGTAGAGCGTGTGGTCTTCGATTACTTCGTCCACGAGGATATCAGGACTGTGGGCGAACCCATCACGCACCTGCTCGACCGACTGACCTACCCACACCAGAACCGCGAGTCAGACTTCGACAAGCAGTCGATGGCCATTGACGAAACGCACCGCACGCTCACCAAGGGGCTGCGCGGAGCCTACACGCCGAATATCACCTGGTACCCGAAACTGATCGAGTTTGCATCGAACAAGATCGACATCCCGGTCGAGCGGTTCAACGCCACGCGCTTTGAAATGCAGTACCCGCCGATATCGACCACGCTGAGCCGGCGCATCACGCTGTCACGCAAACCCTGACGATCAGTCGTTCATGCGTGGGGACGCGCTGGCGACCAGGCGAATGGTCGGTGCCTCGAGTGTCGAACCCACCGCGATATCCTGCATGTCGTCGGGCTGGATGATCAGGTCTACCGTCGCACGCTTAAGCTGCGGACCGACATCGTATCTCAGCGTGAAGACGACATCGTTGAGCCCGACCAGCAGCGGCGCCTCATCCTCGTCCTCGAAGGTGCCGTTGACATAGGTGGTCAGGATGTACCACAGCTCGTACGGCCCGTCCTCGCCCTCGCCCGCATCGCGTCGTTCCAGACGGGTGACACGCTCGGTGCCCGTCGAAACATCGCGATACGAGACAAACTCGATGTAGGTCGATTCGATCTCCGGGGTCGTGATTGGGTTCACCGGGTAAGGGCCGAACGAATCTCCGGTGCGGATCATCGCCGTCAGGCGTTGCATTACGATTCGGGCCACAACATTCGTTGAAGCGCCCTCGCTCGTGACCTGATAGCCCTTGAACGAAGCGTTCAGCGCGGACATCGTCGCGGTGAGCAGGGTAGAGGTGATGGCCAGCGAGATCAGCACTTCGACCATGCTGAAGCCACGGCGGGTTTTCTTCGGTGTGCGTCGCATCAGTACGAACCCTCCTGATAGGTGCCCGAGACCGGCGGCATCGCCAGCGGGAGCATCAGACCCGAGGGCAGACGCATGTTCGGGTTGTGACGGATCCGGATCTTCCCGAAGCCATTGAACGGGATCGGTGTGGATCCCGCGGGCTGGGGCTCGTCGTACGGCACATCGACCAAGCCGTCATCGTTGGTGTCATAACCGATGATGCGCACCCCATCAATGATGGGCAGATCGTTGGGATCGATCGACTCGTAATCGCCGTCCTCGCTACCGAAGTAGCCCAGCGAGGCGTTGAACCCCGCAGGGTTCCCGATCGGGTTGCCAGAGACATCGAGCAGCGGCCCCTCGCCGTAGGTCGGGTCAAAGGTCAGCAGCAAGGCGCCGTCGATCGTGGTATTCCCGCGTGCGTCCAGCACGCCCGCGATGATCGCGCCCTGCAGTGTGATGTTCTGCTCGGGGGGCGAGTTGAACGATCCGAGATCGACCGAGTAGTTGGGCAACATCATCGAACTGGTCAGGATGTCGTCCATGTCGTTCTCATCGGGGTTCAGGTTCGAGTTGTCCGGCTCATCGGGGTGCACGGTCGTGAACCGTGTCGCACCGGTAAACTGGAGCTTGTTGCGGACCTGGGTGTACTCGATTGGTGTGTCGGAGACAACCGACCCCACGAACAGGCAGTCGTGGAAACGCAGGTTGTTCGAGTACTTCTTCGTATCGGTCACGCGCTTCCCATCGATCACGATGGGCTCGGGGAGCAGGTCATAGCTCTCGCCGAAGGCGGCGATCTCGCTCTGAGGCACATCGCCCGTATCAAGCGGCGAGATCGAGAGATCGGTCATCAGGATCAACTGATCCGGCGGGACGGCCGTGCTGGGCAGGGTAGGCGGTGCATCGCTGGCATCCTCGCCCGGGTCATCGCCGTATACAAATCGCGGGAACTTGGGAGTGGGCATGCCTGTCGTGGCATCAATGATGTTCGCGCCGTACTCGGACCAGAGCGGGTGGGTGTTCTGCGAATAGGTCTGGACATGCGTCGAGCCGACGAAGGTGCAGTTCACGAACAAGCCGTTGAGCCCCATAGGGATCTTGACATTCCGGAACACCATGTTCTCGAACACGGGACGCCAGTACACATCTGAATAGCTCGGGGAGTTGTACGGCGCGTTCTCGAAGTATGCCCAGTCGTAGTTGTCGGGCAGACCGTCATAGTTCGCATCATCCCAAACCGGGAACAGGTGCGGCTCATCCTCGTCGCCTGGGTTCATATCCAGCGTCCAGGTTGGGAGCGAAGAAACATCGGTCCCGAGCTGGTCGGCAACCTGGGTCCAGAAGTCATCACCGTCGGCCGCCGCAATCAGTGCGTTCTCGGTATCCGTGAAACTGTCCGCGTTGATATCGGGGAGCGTCAGATCATCAGCGCCGAACTCAAGCGGGGATTCATCGTCGTCCGGGACAATCGGGCCGTGCAGGCGGTCGTGGATATCGCCCTGACCGGCCTCCCAATCACTCGCTTCAACCTTGAAGACGAGTCGTCCCTGCACCTTCGAGTAACGGTCCATCGCGTCGATGTACCCATCGCGCCAGCCGAGTTCCTCGTCGGGGTAGGTGTTGTGGAACGCGTCGTAATCAACCGGATCCTCGTCGGCCGGCTGGTAGATGCGGTCGTTGTTGAGATCCAAGAACCCGAAGACACCGTTCTCGTTGCGGTCGGGGCGCCCGCCATCGATCAGCAACGCCAAATCCTCGTCGATCGCCTCACCACTACTCCCGACAAACTCGGGTGTGCTCCCATCGAGCCCGGCGCGTGTACCCTCGATCAGGTCCGACGACAGCGTGACGCGGTTATCGTTGTTCGTATCGTAGTGGCGGATGAAGATATCGATCTCGTCGATGTACCCGTCCTGTGTCGCATCATTGAACGCGCCGTCCATATCGCCGTCACCATCGAAGTCCGCATCGGACGGGATCCCCACACCCTCGATGGGGTGCCCAACGCGCAGGCGGTTATCGCCGTCGATATCGTGGGACAGGAGGCCCTCAAAGAACTCGGTGATCTTGGAGTCCAGCACGGGGTCGAGCCCGAGAAAGTCCGAACGCATGACGATGGGATCGCCCGCATCAAAGTCCACCTCATCGAAGCGAGCACCCAGCTCACCCTCGATCTGCACATTCTTCCCGATCAGGATCTTCGAGTGGGCGATGATCGCCTGATCAACGCTCTTGATGATCTGATAATCACGCGTGATGATGCGTCGGATCGGCTTGTTGTTGCGTTGGAAATCGTAAACGATGCCCTCCACGATCACCCGGATCGTGTGTCCACCGGCCAGCGGCGCGTAGCGGATCTGGTATGCGGGGGGTGGGTTCTCAGTCTCCGGGTCATCCCACTCGCTCAGCAGCACCGGCGGCGTATTGACCCAGTTGGTGCTCTCGTAGATCCCGCTGGCGATATCACTCGGCGCGGTCTCGATCTCGGCTTCCTCGGTGTAGTCGTAGCCGGTCAGGATGTTCGCATCCGCACTGTGCGCGTTCACAAGCGCTTCAGCGATGCCCGCCGGTAAAACGGATTCGCTGTACCCGTCGCGGGGCGGCGCAACCTCGTAGGTCCCGATCAGCGAGCTGTCGCCCTTCCACAGCGCCCAGGTGATATCCGCATCAAGATCGCTCTCTGCGACAATGAACCGCGATGACGCCTCGTTCAGGCGGTGCTCGGCGACCGCCAGCCCGGTTTCGGCGGCACTCATCGCCCGCATGACATGCAGGTGCATGTTCGCGGTACGAATATTGCCCGTCGATGCGACGGCCATCGCCGCCACAAGAGAGCCGAAGATGATGAGGAACATCATCGCCAGCACCGATGCGATCCCGCGACGCGAGATCGGGATCCTGAGCCGACGGGCCTGCTGCTTGTTGTGGTTGTTGCTTGGGATGGTCATGGTGTCAACCTCTCTCGGTCCGAGCTTGTTCGTGTGACTGCGCCTCGATCAAGCTCAGGGGACGATCCAGGTGACCGTCGTCACCAGGTCTGCCTCGATGTCGTTGACCCCCTGATAGAAAACCTGCACACTGACTCGGAGCGGGTACTCGTCGACCTCGCGCCCCGGGAACGAACCGTTGGGCTCCTCGAAATACGCCTCGTCGTACACTTCCGAGGTATCGAACGGGTTCACCTTCTCGACGATGATGGTCTGGAACCAGCCGAACATCGCATCGCCCTCGAATGCGCCGTTCGTCGTGCTGCCCTGCTCCTCACCCGTGTGGCTCAGGGCGGGGATGACCTCGCCGAACGAGTTGATCGGGCCCGGCAGGTCGCCGTCCTCGGCACCGGCGGTACCGATATACGAGAAGGTGATGCCGTTGAAGTCATCGATATCATCGAAGTCCTCCGCGAGGACCTCACCGGTGTCCACGCCCCAGCCGAGCACGATGGTGTTGCCCGAGCCGTCGTCTCCGAGCGAGATGCCCGTGACTGGGTCGTGCTTAGGAAGGTTGCGTGTGAACTCACGGATCTCATTGGCCAGGAATGTGGCGCTGGCCGCGTGCGATGACCACTGATTCGACACGATGAAGGACGACTGGGCGTCGACCATCGCCAGCACCCCGACCCCGATGATGACCGTAGCCATAGAGGTCTCAATGAGCGTGAAGCCCCGGGGCCCCCCTTGGGAGGGGCGTCGACGACGAGCAAGATGTGGTTTATCGCGTTTCATCACCCAATAGCTTCCATTACGAGACGATCTGGCTCATCTTGAAGATGGGAAGGATGATCGCCATGGCAATAAAGCCGACAACTGAACCCATTATGATGATCATAATGGGCTCGATCATTCCGGTAACCGCTTTGATGTGGTCCTTGAGCTGCTTGGCGTAGAACACCGAGATCTCGTCGAGCACCTCGCCGAGCTTACCGGACTCCTCGCCCGCGGCGATCATCTGCACCACCGACTTGGGCAGCACCGAGTTGCCCTGCAGCGGGTCTGCGATCTTGCGCCCCTGCTTCACCGAGTTGTGCACCTTGCGCCAGATCCCCTCGAAGATCTTGTTGCCCGAGATCTCACTGGTGATCGTCAGCGTGTCGAGCATGGGCACACCCGCGTTGATCAGCTGACCCATCGTCTGCAGCGAGCGGGTGATGTACAACGAGCGGAACATCGACTTGAGCACCGGGATCGAGAGCTTCATCTTGTCGATCCAGAAGGCCCCGACATCGGTCTTGGCGAACGCGTAACCCGCGCCGCTGATGACCGCCACGCCGCCGACGATGAAGGGCCACTGCTCACGCACCGTCTGCGAGAGCATCATCAGGAAGTTGGTCGCCCAGGGCAGCACATCCTCCTTGCCCTCAAAGATCGTGTAGAACTTGGGCAGCACGAAGGTGAGCAGGAACACCGTCACCGTGACCGCCATCGTGCCGATGATGAAGGGGTAGATCGATGCACCGATGACCATCTTTTTGGTCTCGATCTGCTGGGCGATGTAACCGGCGATCCGATCGAGCATCTCCGAGAACGAGCCCGACATTTCCGACGCACGCACCATATTGATATAGAGCGGCCCGAAGAGCTTGGGGTGACGCTGCAGGGCCTCGGAGAACTGCTTGCCGCTCTCCACATCGGCCTTCAGCTCATTGATGACTTTCTTGAAACTCCGGTGCTCTGTCTGATCGGCAATGCCGTCGAGCGCCGCACGCAGGTTGATACCCGCCCGGATCATCACCGAGAGCTGCGTCGTGAAGTCGAGCACCTGCTTCTGGGTCGGCTTCTTGTTATTCATCGCCGCGAAGGTATCGGCCAGCCCCCCACCCTGGGACTTCCGCTTGTCCTGATCGACCGCGAGCACATGCACGCCCTGATTGCGCAGGATCGCCGCGGCGGCGCTGGCGCTGTCAGCGGCGATCGTTCCGGACTGGATCTTCCCGTCCTGCGCTTTGACCTGGAATCGGTAGTTGGGCATGTCAGTTCCTCAATATGGGTCGAATCAGACGGGATCAGGCAACGAGCTGACGCTCGAGCTTGTCGGGGAACACGGCCTTGGCGATCGCGTCCTCTTTGGAAATCGTCCCGTTGAAGTACAGCTCCGCGATCGACGCGTCGAGCGAGCACATCCCGATCGCTCGGCTGGTTTCGATCACGTTGGGGATCTCGAAGATCTTGTTTTCCCGGATCAGGTTGCGCACCGCGGGGGTGCACAGCAGGGTCTCGACTGCGGGGATCATGCCCGGGCGGTCGCTGCGGGTGAACAGCGTCTGCGACACCACCGCCTGCAGCGTGGTCGAGAGCATCGACCGGATCTGGCTCTGCTGCCCCGAGGGGTACATATCGATGATTCGGGACACGGTCTGCGATGCGTTGACCGTGTGGAGCGTCGAGAGCACCAGGTGACCCGTCTCACCCGCGCTGATCGCCAGCGAAGTCGTCTCCAGGTCACGCATTTCACCCACGAGAATGATGTCCGGGTCCTGACGCAGGGCGTGCTTCAGACCAGAAGTAAAGCTGATCATGTCACGCCCCAGCTCACGCTGCTCGATCAGGCAGTGGTCCGAGTCGAACAGGTATTCAACCGGGTCTTCGAGCGTGATGATGTGCTTGGCGTAACGCTGGTTCATCGCCTGGATCATCGCCGCCAGCGTGGTCGACTTACCCGAGCCGGTATCACCCGTGACGAGCACGAGCCCACGCGGGAGGTAGGTCAGGCGGGCGATGACCTCGGGGAGTGCCAACGCGCTCAACGGCGGGACCTTGGTCTTGATGGCACGCATCGAGAGCCCGATCACGCCCTTCTGCATGTGGGCATTGACACGGTAACGGGCCAGGCCCGGGACCTCGTACGAGAAGTCGGCGTCCTTCTCGCGATCGAAGATCTCTCTCGTCTCCTTCGTCGACATCTTCTCGAACATGCTCGCGACAAGCTCCGGCGCCAGCGGTTCCTCACTCATCGGTGTCATCACCTGATGAATACGGAGCGACGCGGGCTCGCCCGAGACGATGTGAATGTCTGAGGCGTCTGACTCATGCGCGTGACGAAGAATGGCATCAAGATCCACGGCTGTCTCCCGGGTGAGAACCAAGCAGGACAGGGGTGAACGAACACCCGCATCTTCCCGGTTCATCGGTGTTTCCGGGCACTGGATTGATGCCCGAGCACCCCGAGTGTGCGAAACAGGGGCAGACTGTGCGGACTGCAACGCCAAGTGAAAAACGCGTCGGCCCTGCGCAGACCAACCAGCCCGCACAGACCAACCGCCCAGCACGCGAACAACTCTGCCCTCGTACTTGTTTACCGCTTGGCGTACCGGTCCCGCTCGATCACCGCCAGCTCGTCGACACGCTCGTTCTCGGGGTGCCCCGCGTGACCCTTGACCCAGTGAAAATGAATCTCGTGCCCGTTTTTCAGCTCGTCGAGCCGCTTCCAGAGGTCCACATTCTTCACCGGCTGCTTGCTGGCCGTCTTCCAGCCCTTGCGCTTCCAGCCGGGCATCCACTCATTGAGTCCCTTGAGGACATACTGCGAGTCGGAATACAGCTCGACGACGCTTCGACGAGTCAGCGAGGACAGACCTTCTATAACCGCCGACAGCTCCATGCGGTTATTGGTCGTCTCCGGCTCCCCACCGCTGCCCTCGACGGCTTTTCCCGATTTCGGGTGACGGAGCAGGTACGCCCAGCCACCCGGCCCGGGATTGCCCGAGCAGGCGCCGTCGGTGAATAGCTCGACCGTTGGGATCGGGGCCTGGCTTGTGTCGTCGTTTTTCGCGTCCTTGCGGGTCATCATCGGGCATCATACCCCCCTCGGCGCGATCCCATGCGCCGCCCGGTCTACGATCGTCCATGAGCACGCCCGCACCAGCCGCCGATGCCCGTTCACACCCCTCCAGCAGCGACGATGTGGTCGTGCATCGCGTCGAGATTCATCCGACCGCGCACGCGGGCGATCCACGCGCCGATACACTCCTCGCCCGGGCCAGTGACCTTGGCGAGACACTCGATGCCGTCCATTCGGCCCGGGTCTATCTCATCGAAGCCGCCATCACCGACGCCCAGCTCGACAACATCATCAGCAGTCTCCTGTGCAACCCCGTCGTCGAACGGGCCGAGATCGGCTCATCCCAACCACGCGGCTCGATCGTCGAGATCCACCCGCTCCCCGGGGTTATGGACCCGCCCGCCCAATCGGTCGCCGACGCCATCGAGGCACTCATCGGCGTGCGGGCCAATGTCTCGACCGGCTACCGCTACGACCTGATCGGGGTCAGCGAGAGCAAGGCCCAGACCATCGCCAACCGACTGCTGGCCAACCCCGTCGTCGCCGGCGTCCACGCCGTGCCCTTCCACCCCGAAGAACTTCCCAAGGGCCACAGCCACGAGTTCAAGCTCACGCATGTGAACATCCGGGACCTGGACGACGCCGGGCTGGAGAAGCTCTCCCGCGAAGGGCACCTCTTCCTCTCACTCGAAGAGATGAAGGCGATCCAGCATGAGTACCGGACCCTCAACCGCGAACCCACCGATATCGAGCTGGAAACCCTCGCCCAGACCTGGAGCGAGCACTGTGTCCACAAGACCCTGAAAGCCAACATCAACTACACCGGTCCTGCTATAGAAGGTATCGACTGGTCATCCCGCCCCCACCACCGCGTAAACGACGACGGCAGCATCACCATCAGCAACCTGCTCAAGGCCACCGTCGCCGCCGCCACTTTCGAGCTGATCGAAGAAGGCATCGACTGGACCCAGTCCGTCTTCGTGGACAACGCGGGCATCATCAAGTTCGATGACAAGCACAGCGTCTGCATCAAGGTCGAGACCCACAACCACCCCTCCGCCCTCGAGCCCTACGGCGGCGCCGCCACCGGCATTGGCGGGTGCATCAGAGACATCATCGGCACCGGACTGGCCGCCAAGCCCATCGCATCGACCGATGTTTTCTGCGTCGCCCGCCCCGACACCGAGACCGTCCCCGCCGGCTGCCTGCCCCCGCGCCAGATCCTCACCCAGGTCGTCGCCGGCGTGCGTGACTACGGAAACCGCATGGGCATCCCCACCATCAACGGGGCTGTCTCCTTCGACCAACGCTACATCGGCAACCCCCTCGTCTACTGCGGCTGCATCGGCATCATGCCCAGCGACCTCATCAGCGGCGACGCACAACCCGGCGACCGAATCATCGCCCTGGGCGGACGCACGGGACGCGACGGCATCCACGGCGCGACCTTCAGCTCCGCCGAGCTCACCGACACCCACGCCGACGAGTTCTCCCACGCCGTCCAGATCGGCAACGCGATCGAGGAAAAACGAACCCTCGACGCGATCCTGCGTGCACGAGACGCCGAAGGTGGCCCGCTCTTCAGCGCAATCACGGACTGTGGCGCGGGCGGCTTCAGTTCCGCGATCGGCGAGATGGGCGAGAAGATCGGTGCCTTCGTCGAGCTCGACAAAGCCCCCCTCAAGTACGCCGGGCTCAGCTACACCGAGATCTGGATCTCCGAAGCCCAGGAACGCATGGTCATCGCCGTCCCCGAGAAGAACCTGCCCGCGCTCAAGAAGATCTGCGACGAGGAGCATGTCGAGCTGGCCGACCTGGGCTACTTCGGCACCGACGGGGCACAGCTCATCCTCAACTACAACACCCACGAAGTCGGTCGCCTGCCGATGCACTTCATGCACGACGGCATCCCGATGTCCACACGCACCGCCGTCTGGGAGCCCAAGCCCGCCCCCACCGCGCCCGCCGAGATCGCCTCAAAGTCAGCCAATGATCAGGTGCTCGAACTGCTGTCGCATCCGAACATCGCCAGCAAGCACTGGATCGTGCGTCAGTATGACCACCAGGTGCAGGGCAACACGGTCATCAAGCCACTCAACGGCCCACAAGGCATCGGCCCGAGCGACGCATCGGTCATTGAACCCGTCCCGGGCACGGGTCAAGGGCTCGCCGTGGGGTGCGGTCTGGCGACCGGGCTCAGCGACGACCCTTACGCCATGACCCTCGCAGCCATCGACGAGTGCGTCCGCAACCTCGTCTGCACCGGAACCGACCCCGACCGCATCGCCATCCTCGACAACTTCTGCTGGCCATCGTGCGGCAAGGAAGAGAACCTCGGCTCGCTCGTGAGAGCAGCTCACGCCTGCTACGACGGCGCCAAGGCCTACAAGACCCCCTTCGTCTCGGGCAAAGACTCGCTCAACAACCAGTTCACCACCGAGGACGGAGTGACCATCGAGATCCCCCCCACCCTGCTCATCACCGGCATGGGCATCGTGCACGACCTGGGCACCTGCGTCACCAGCGACGCCAAATCCACGGGCAATACGCTCGTCCTGGTGGGCAAGCCGCAAGGCAAACTCACCGGCTCGCACGCACAGCAGCTTGGATTCACTGATGCCAACGGCATGCCCAGCGTCGATCTCGTTGAAGGGCCTCAGACAGCACACGCGATCCACACGCTCATCAAGAACGGGCTCGTCCGCAGCGCCCACGATGTTTCAGACGGCGGCGTGGTCTGCGCCATCGCCGAGATGCTCATCGCCGGCTCCAGCAGCGACGCCGCCATCGGATTCGATGCCAGCGACGACCTCGACTGGGCCTTGGCCTACGACGAGTCTCCTTCGTGCTATGTGCTGGAAGTTGAAGACGAGAACGCCGTGCGATCCGCACTGGGCAACATCCCGCTCCGTCGCCTCGGCACGCTCAGCGATTCCGGACGCATGGCATGGGGCACCCTCGACGCGAGCGTCGAGGATCTGACTCAGGCATGGCGTTCACCGCTGGATTGGTGATCGATCAGGCCGCGATCGAGTTGGCCCCGAGGATCGTTCCCAGCCAACGATTTACATCGGCGCAGAACTCATCCTTATGGATGAACTTCGTGGCACCGCGCCGGATCGATTCGTCGCGCATATTGGTGTCGTTGTTCCCCGTGAGCATGAAGAACGGCACATTCTCCAGACTCCCGTTCTCACGGACAACACGCAGCACTTCGTGACCATCGCAGCCGGGAAGATTGAAATCGCAGAGCACGAGCTGCGGGGCCCGCTCAGTATCAAAGTCACCGGCCTCGATGCTCATGCAGGCACGCGTGCCCGACTTCATCCAATCAACCTCGACATTCCCACGCCGCTTCAGCAGCGAGATCACCAGCGTGGCCGCCAAGGCGTCGTCCTCGATCAGCAGGATTCTCTGCGTACCTGCGGCCTTGGCGGGTTCTTCGATCTGTATCGCTGCGGGGGCCTCGGTTACCTTCCCCGGGTCGCTGATCATGACCTGGTTGAAACGACCGAACACCTTCACATTGTTTCGCCCGTCCGACTTGGCCGCGTAAACGCACTCGTCAGCTTCCTGCACCACATGCTCGGGGCTCTTGATTCGTTCGGGGACACCCGCGTCGGTACTCGAGACCCCGATGCTGGCGGTGATATCAAGCGTGTCGGGAACACCATCAACCCCAGACAGGTCGAACGGCGTCGAATCGAACGACGCACGGACCCGCTCAGCCAACGCGGCGCAGAAGTCCAGATCCTTCCCTTGAACGAGCACCGCGAACTCCTCGCCCCCGTAGCGGAAGACCATGCCGTCGCTGTCGACGCACTGCTGCGTGCGCTTTGCCAGTTCGGTGAGCACCACATCGCCAGCCGTATGCCCGTAGGTATCATTCACACTCTTGAAGCGGTCGGCATCGAAGAACAGCACGCCGAAGGGTGTCCCCTCGCCAACAAACTCGTCGAATACCCTTTTGATCTCGGTATCGAAGCGTTTTCGATTGGCGACCTGCGTCAGACCGTCTACGAGTGCTTCACGCTGATACTCCTCAGCCTGGCGCTGCAGATTCAGCTGATGCTCAACGCTCTTCTCCTGCGCCTGGCTGATCAACTCAGCCGTGCTCGGCATGCTCCCGATGTTCTGCCCAAAGAGCTTGGCCAGGGTCTTCCCCGTCTCGGCGACCTCATCGAACAGCTGATCCGGTTTGGGCGCACGCCCCTCGTACCATTGATTCGCGAGCCGCTCATACGCCTGCACCTGAGAGGGCGATGCGTTGTGATCGAGACACGCGCACACCTGCGTCCCCAGCGCCACCACCCGCACGATCGCACGGTGATCGGACACACAGTCTTCAGGGTGATGGTGGTAGCGGATCGCTTCCACGATGTCGGTTGGCAACTTCCACTTGCTTGCCATCTCAGAGCCGACCAACGCGTGATCAAAGCCCATCGCCTTCCGCTCGTGCTCACAGATTTCCATGTGAGGGGTACCCGTCACGATCTCCGCATATCGATCCTTGACGGTCACACAGAACACGAGCACACCGAGATCCTGGAACAGCGACGCGGTAAACGCGTCCTCGGGATCGACCCCGCCGACCTCCATCGCGATCATCCGTGCTGCGGTCGCGCCGAGGATGGCCCGCCTCCAGTGCGATTCCAGGTCGAAGCCGTGCTCCGCGTCCTTCATGGTCTCAACAAGACTGAAGCCCAGCACCAGCGACTTCACCGTGTTCAGCCCCAGGTATCCCATCGCCCGGTCGATCGATCCGCACGGCGTTGAGAGCCCGTAAAAACTCGAGTTGACCGTCTTGAGCACCTTGGCCGCCAATGCCTGGTCCTGCTGCACGAGCTTTGAGATGTCACTCATCGCGACATCGGGATCGCTGGTGAGTTCAAGCAGTCGTACGGCGACAGCGGGGAGTGATGGCAAGCCTGGGCATACCAGGATGTCATCGAGTCTGATAGATGTCATGAGGGAACTCCAGATAGTCGAGAAGACGCCTCCATGCAACTCACCCCTCGCGAGTCATCCTGGCGGTTCTCATACCCCGATTTTCGGGCCAATTTCATCGTGAATTGACACAGATTGAAAGAAGCGTGTGGAGAAAAACACCCAGCCTGGATCAGATCGGGTGTGTCGCGTGCAAAGGACCGGTAATACGGGAACTTCAGCGCAAGCCGTAATCTTTCAGCTTGCGATAGAGGGTGCGTTCGCCGATGCCCAGCAGCTTGGCTGTCTGCTCACGATTCCCGCCCGTGAGCTTCAGGGTCTCACGAATCGCCTGCTTTTCGAGCTGCTCGAGGCTCGTCCCCGCGAGCGAACCGGCCTGAGCCGACGCTTCGCCCCCCGCGTGTGCCTGCTCATCCTGGGTGATCTCCGCGGGGATATGGCGAACATCGATTTTGACCACCGCGTGCTCATCCTCGCGATCACCGATCGCCATCACCACCATGTTCTCGACCACATTGATCAGTTGACGCACATTCCCGGGCCACGCGTACCCGGTCAGACGCAGCAGGGCCGCATCGCTGATCTCGGGTGTGGGTTGGCCTGCGAGCAGATCGCCGGCAAACTTGGCGATCGCATGGCGCACGATGCGGGGGATGTCCTCCCGGCGTTCTCGCAGGGGTGGGAGATGGATATGCGCCCCATTGATACGAAAGAACAAGTCCTGCCTGAACGAGCCATCGCCCGTCATCGCGTTGAGTTCCTTGTTCGTCGCGCTGACGAATCGCACATCGACATGCTGCGCTTCATTCGCCCCCAGCCGCACCACCTCGCCACTCTCGAGCACGCGCAGCAGCTTGGCCTGCATCGCCAGCGGCATATCCCCGATCTCGTCAAGGAAGACCGTCCCGTGGTTGGCATACTCAAACACGCCCTCGCGGTCCTTCTCCGCGCCGGTGAACGCGCCCTTGCGGTGCCCAAACAGCTGGTCTTCCAACAAGCTCTCGGCCTGCCCGGCGCAGTTCATCGTCACGAACCGTTTCCCGCTTCGGGGTGAGTTGTTGTGCACCGCCTGAGCAATCAGCTCTTTGCCCGTCCCGCTCTCGCCCGTGATCAGCACGGGCAGCTTTGAGTTGGCGACCGTCTTGACCGTCCTGAGGATCTTCCGCATCGCCTCGCTGCCCGCGACGATCCCCTCGAACCCGTCGTGCTGCACCAGATCCTTCAACTCGCCCGATTCAGTACGGAGCACCGCCTGATCCGCGGCTCGGTTCACCACCGAGCGGAACACCACCAGATCGAGGGGCTTTTGCACGAAGTCGAACGCACCGTGCTTGAACGCGTCGCGTGCCGTCGGCACATCGCCGTGAGCGGTGACCATGATCGTTTCGGCATCGGGCTGGAGTTCGCTGGCCAGTTCCAGCACCCGCATGCCCGCGTTGCCACCGTCGCTGTTGACCCCCTCCTTGCCCGCGCTGTCGGGCATGCGCAGGTCGGTCACGATGACATCGAACGAACCGTGGCGCAGCTCGCTGGCCGCGTCCTCGATCCCGTTGACGATCGTGCAGATATGACCGGGGCGACGCAGGGCCTCGGCCATCACATCGGCGTGCTCATGCTCGTCCTCAACAATCAGGACCTGGGCAACGACCTGTTCAGCTGGCTTTGTTTCGCTCATTGAGCGATTCTATGCGTTCAAAGCCCCGTCATGGACTCGATCTGATGGCGACGCATCGCACAAGCCGCGATCGCCAGCGCATCGGCCAAGTCCGCCGGCTTGGGCAGCTCGGGCAGACCGAACATCGCCTGCACGCTCTCCTGCATCTGCCCCTTGGTCGCCCGCCCCGAGCCCGTGGCGGCCTTCTTGACTTCCGCGGGCTTGAGCTCACACACCTCGACCCCATTGCGGCGGGCAACCAGCAGGATCACCCCGCGTGCATGGGCCATCTTCACAACCGTCCCGGGGTGGTCTTTGTGGGCAAACATCCCCTCGATCGCAATCAGATCGGGCTGGACCCGCTCGACCAGGGCCTGGACATCCGCTTCCAACTCCACGAGCCGATCCCCGATGCTCCCGGCGGGCTGACCGCTCTTGGTGAGGCGAAAGATCCCCGCCTCGACGATCGCGGGTCGGATGATGTCCCCCGTCACGCACCCATAGCCGGTGATGGAGAGACCGGGATCGAAGCCGAGGACACGCATGGGGTCAGTATACATGCCCTGCTTAGGACGCGGTTGATGAGTTCATCCGCTCCATCGTGTGCACAATCGTCTTGACCATCACATCGCACTCGATGTTGACCCGGTCCCCCACCACGCGGTCGCGCAGGTTGGTGCGATCGAGCGTCTCGGGGATCAGGGCCACCTCGACCCAGCCCGCATCGGCATCGATCGCCGCGAGCGTGAGGGACACGCCATCGACCGTGATCGAGCCCTTGGGGATCATGTATTGCATCAGATCGTGGCCCAGCCCGATGCGTAGGCGATACCCGCCTTGGCTGAACACGCCCAGCACGGCACCTGTGCCGTCGACATGGCCCTGGACCTGATGCCCGTCGAGGGTGTCGCCCATACGCAGCGCGCGTTCAAGGTTCACCCGACTATCGGGTTTCCATCCGCCGAGCGTGGTCTTGTCGAGCGTCTCGGGGATCGCATCAAAGGCGAATCGCCCGTCGTGCTGCCCGATCGGGTCCACGAGCGTCAGGCAGCACCCGTTGTTGGCAATCGAATCGCCCGGCTCGGGCACATATCCCCAACCACACGGATCGATCACCAATCGAACCCCGCTGGGTGTGCGATCAACCGATTCGACCCGCCCGACATGCTGAACAATGCCTGTGAACATGCAAGAACCGTACGCGTTCAGGTGCGAACAGTCGCCTATTCACGACGCTGAGCCCAGAAAACAGCCCATCGGGCACCCGCGTTCCCGCCCGGCTCGCTATCATCTCAGACCCCCCCTCGCCCCATTCTCGGGGCGTATCCCAGCACACCGGAGATCGCTCGATGTTCGAGAAATCGGCCCTGTACAAGCACACCGCCCGCACCCTGACGCTCGCGCTCGCCCTGAGCACGCTCAGCGCCTGCTCCAGCACCCAGACCGCATCGGACGCCGAGAACGACGCCCAGCTTGCGAGCACCCCCGCATGGTCGATCGACCACGAGGGCTGGGGCGAGCTGGGATACCAATGGGAATGGACCGGGTACCCCCCCATGCAGCCAGGGGCGGTCATCGAGCACGCCACCGCCTACGACGACATCCTCACCTTCGTCGGCTCTGGCTCGACCGTGTCGGTCCTCGAAGCCAACACCGGCAAGGTTCGATGGTCGCGCCAGCTCGACCGCTCCACCACCCGGTTTGTTGAGCCGGTCCGCCGCGACGACACGCTCTATGCCGCCAGCGACACCGAGCTGTGGGAACTCAGCCTGCGAAACGGCAACACGATCGACCGCGACTCGATGGGCACGCTCGTCAACACCTCGCCGCTGATCGTCGACAACCTCGCGATCTTTGGAACCCTCGCAGGCGAGCTCTTCGCGTTCCAGATGGAGAACGATTTCAAGCTCTGGTCGTACAAGTTCGACGGCCCCATCGAGCAGCCAGCGATCCAGGTCAGCGATGAGTACATCGCCGCCATCTCCCAGAAGGGCGAGATCCGCACGCTCGAAACCATCAACGCCCACTCGGGCATGAGCGCCAAGATCGCCGGCGGCACCGACACGGAACTGCTGACCGACGGCATCGGGCTCTACATCGCCTCACTCGACCAATCGCTCTACGCCTTCGATATCGTCGACGGGTTCCGCTTCTGGCGCATCCGCTCGAGCGACCCCGTCACCGTCCAGCACACCCTCCACGAGGGGCTGCTCTACGCCAGCACCCGCGACAAAGGGCTGATGTGCATCGACAGCGCCACCGGCGATGTGCTCTGGAACAACCCGGAGATCGGTGGCTGGGTCCTGAGCGTCGTCGATGACAGCGAACTCATCGTCTGGTCGGGCTTCGAGATGCTCGCGATCGACAAGGACCGCGGCGACATCATCGCTCGCACGCCGCTGAAGAACATCGCCGGCGTACGCACCGACAACATCACCGATGGCAATATCTACATCATCACCTTCGAAGGCAGCGTCGCCAAGTTTGGCCGTCGCTAAACCGCCCTCGATTCGCATCACAACCCCGCACGCAAGAGCACATCATGAACTCCACAGCAGACGCTGCGGCCAGCGCCCACACCGACTCGACGAGCGACCTCGTCAAGGTGACCCGGGCGCTGATCTCTGTATCCGACAAGACCGGCATCGTTGAGCTTGCCCACGCCCTGCATGAGCACGGCGTCGAGATCGTCTCGACCGGCGGCACATCCAGGGTCATCGAACAAGCCGGCGTCCCCGTCGTCTCCATCGATGAGCTCACCGGGTTCCCGGAGATGATGGACGGGCGCGTCAAGACGCTGCACCCCAAGGTCCACGGCGGGCTGCTGGCACGACGCGACCTCGACACCCACCTCCAGTCGATGCGCGATCACGACATCAAGCCCATCGACCTCGTCATCGTGAACCTCTACCCCTTCGAGGCCACGATCGCCAAGCCCGGCGTCACCGAGCCCGAGGCCATCGAGCAGATCGACATCGGCGGGCCTTCCATGGTGCGTTCTGCCGCCAAGAACCACGCCTCGGTCGCGATCGTGACCGAGCCCGGGCAATACAAGGCCCTGCTCGATGAGATGGCCGCCAACGACGGAGCCACCACGCTCGGGCTGCGAAAGCAGCTCGCCGCGTCTGCCTTTGCCCAGACCGGTGCCTACGACGCCATGATCGCCTCGTGGTTGACACGCAACGATGGGCAACTCCCAGAAACCATGCCCATCGCCCTTCGACGCACTGACGAGCTGCGCTACGGCGAGAACCCGCACCAGAACGCCAGTGTCTATACGCAGATCGGCGCCCCCACGGGCACACTGCTCGACGCCGAGCAGATGCACGGCAAGCCGCTGAGCTACAACAACATCAACGATGCCTCCGCGGCCCTTGAGCTGGTGCGTGCCATGGCCCGGACCTCGCCGAGCGCGTTCAACACCTGTGTCGTCAAGCACACCAACCCCTGCGGCGCGGCCAGCACCACCACCTGCGTTGAGGCAATCGATCGCGCCATCGCGGGCGACCCGCTCGCCGCCTTCGGCGGGATCCTGGCCTCGGCCAACCCGATCGACCGCGCCGGGGTCGAGCGCATCACCGCTGAAGGAACCTTCTTCGAGATCGTCATCGCTCCGGGCTACGAGCCCGATGCGCTGGAGCTGCTCAAGTCGCGTTGGAAGAACCTGCGCATCCTGCGGGTCCAGGCCCAGGACCCGAGCCAGCCGGCCCCGATCACGCGCGAACTCAAGTTCATCCCGGGCGGGGCGTTGGTGCAGGAGCGTGACCTGATCGTCCCCGATCATTCGCAGTGGGTGCATGCCGCGGGCCCAGCGCCGACGCCCGAGCAGCTCGACGCGGCCGCGATGCTCGAGAACATGTGCCGAGCACTGAGCAGCAACGCGGTGCTGATCGGCGGGATCGATCCCGAGTCTGATTCCAAAGCCGTGCGCCTGTTCGGTGCGGGTGCTGGTCAGATGGACCGCGTGGCCTCGTGCCGGGGTGCGGTGCAGAAGGCGGGTGAGCTGAGCAAGGGTTCCATCGCGTTCTCAGACGCCTTCTTCCCCTTCGACGACGGCCCCACCATCCTGATCGAAGCGGGCGTCAAGATCATCGTGCACCCGGGCGGCTCCAAGCGCGACCAGGACACCTTCGACCTCTGTGACAAGCACGGCGTCACCTGCCTGACGACCGGGATCCGCCATTTCAGGCACTGATCGCTGTATCTGAGTTCCTAATACGACTCGCCCGTTCACACGCGTTGTGAATGGGCGTTTTTTGAGAATGAACAGCGTTTCGACGGCGTAAACCGTTCTTTGTCGATCCTTTACGCCCGCTGCGGCGTATCAGGTTGAAGTTTGGTGTAAAAACTGGTAGATATAGGGAAAGGAACGAGACCACTTCATGGCCCGCAAGAAAAGCCCATCCAGATCACGCCCATCGGCGCGATCGGTACGGAGCGGATCACGGGCCTCGGACCCGCGTCCCAGCGATGACGGAATCGACCACATACAAAGCGTCGATGCCCACACCGATTGGCGCGTCGACGCAAACCCACACAACCAGTTGATCAACGACGGGCTCGGCGCCAAGGTGCTGGTGCTCAATCGTCATTACATGGCTACTCGGGTCATCAGCGCCAAGCGGGCGTTCATCCTGCTGGCGCGTGAGGCGGCCGAAGTGATCCACGCCGACGACGGGTCGTACGCCAACTACGACTTTGAGACCTGGGCCGAGCTGAGCGAGCTGCGCAAGCAGTTCGAGCCCGACATGCACGACTGGGTAAAGACCGTCCGCTTCGATATCGCCGTGCCCCGCATCATCCGGCTCATCACCTGCGACAAGCTGCCCGCCCAGCGGGTCAAGCTCAACCGGCGCAACCTGTTCGCACGCGACCACAACCAGTGCCAGTACTGCGGCTCACGCTTCCCCACCAGCGAGCTATCGATCGACCATGTGCTCCCCCGCTCGCAGAACGGGCCGGATACCTGGCAGAACCTGGTGTGTGCCTGCGTCAAATGCAACAGCCGCAAGGGTGGGCGAACGCCCGAGCAGGCCCGCATGAAGCTGATCCGCAAACCGGTGCAGCCCAAGCGCAACCCGCTGATCACGATCAAGCTCAACAGCGACAAGTACGCGTCATGGAAAGCATTCCTCGACGACGCGTATTGGTCGGTTGAGCTGCGTTGATTGTGAAGACCGCGTGAGACTCAGTCCACAAGCTTGCCTGTGGCGTCTGCAAGATCAAAGTCCTTCTGTGTGATCCCGCCCGCGTCGTGTGTCGAAACACTCAGCGTGACCTTGTTGTAGCGGATCAGCATATCCGGGTGGTGCTGGGCCTTTTCGGCGTATTCGGCGACGCTGTTGACGAACTTCATCGCTGCGATGAAGTCGTCGAACTCGAAGGTTCGTTGGATCTCGCCGTTCAGCTCGACCCAGGCTGGGTGGGCTTCCAAGCCCGCGGCAACCTGCTCTTCACTGAACTTCTCGACGGCTTGCTCGGTCATAACTCCTCCTGATGCCCGGCACGGCACGCAAGCAAGCTGGGACAGAAATCCGGTCGCCATGCTTGCCGACAGCACTCAGTGTACCCACAATGACCCGTGCGCGAACCCACAACCCCAGAACTTCACAGCCGATCGCCAAGCGAATTGCCGCAAACAATGCATACAACCAGACTTGCGCCATCTCCCACAGGGTCGCTGCATCTGGGGAATGCCTTCGCCTTTGTCCTCAACTGGGCCCTGGCACGCAAGCGAGGTTGGCGTGTGGTGCTGCGTATCGAAGATCTCGATGAGTCCCGCGTGCATGAGGGCATGGCCCAGCAGGCCATCGACACCCTGCGCTGGCTGGGGCTCGATTGGGACGATGAGCCAGTGATCCAGACCCAACGCATGGAGGCCTACCACGCAGCGATGCGGGCCCTGGCCTCGGCCAAGCGGGTCTATCCCTGTGAGCTGAGCCGGCGTGAGATCGAAGACGCCCTCAGCGCCCCCCACGCTTCACCAACCGATGCGGCGCTGCATGCACCGATCCGGCCCGAGACTTTCCCCAATCGCTTCGATGCCCCGGGCACGAGCTGGCGATTCGCCGTTGAGCCGAGCTCGGTGGAGTTCACCGACCAGCTCATGGGCCCCCAGCGGTTCGACCCCAACGCGCTGGGCGGGGATTTCATCGTGTGGACCAAGCGCCGGGCCCCGAGCTACCAACTCGCCGTCGTCGTCGATGACCACGACGCGGGCGTCACCCAGGTGGTGCGCGGGCGAGACCTGCTCGATTCGGCGGCTCGTCAGCTGCTCCTCTACCGCGCCCTTGGGCTCGGTCCAGAACCGGTGTACACCCACCTGCCGCTGGTCCTGGGCCACGACGGGCGACGCCTGGCCAAGCGGGATCAGGACACCCACATCGCCAGCTACAGCCGGCAGGGCGGGCCCGAGCGGGTGATCGGGCTGATCGCCAGGTGGGCCGGGATCGTGCCCGAAGCGACGCCGATGACGATTTCTGCGTTTCTCGACGCGTTTGATCCCGATACACTACCGGTAGACGATCTTGTGTTCAGCAAAGAGGACGCCCGATGGCTCAGATCATGATCCGACCCAACCAGACGCTCACCCTGTTCTTTGCCATGCTCATGAGCATGCTCACGATCAGCGGGTGCAGCAACCCGCCCGTCGTCGTCGACGGCAAGATGCCCATCGAGATCGGCGGCCAGACCTTCATGTGCGAGATCGTCGCCGACCCGGATACACGCGAGCTGGGGCTGGGTAAGCGGGAATCGCTTCCCGCCGACGAGGGCATGATCTTCTCGTTCCCCGATTCCAGTCTCCGTTCATTCGTCATGCGTGACTGCCTGTTCCCGATCGACATCATCTTCCTCGACAGCGCCGGACGCATCGTCGCGATGCATCACATGCCCGTCGAAGAACCGATCCAGGAAGGCGAGACACGATCATCACTTGTGAACGGGCGCCTCTACGCCGGCACCTACGAGCTGCGCCTGGCCAAGTACTCATCGCGCTATAACGCCCAGTATGCCATCGAGCTGCTGGGAGGAACGCTTGAGCAGCTGAACCTGAACGAGGGCGACCGCATCGACTTTGATACCGAGTACCTGCAGTCAATCACGCGTTAACCCCCGCCCGTGCAGGTCCGATCATCAGAGCCCGACCTGCACGATCACGCGGGCTGCGTGGTGTATTCGTGCTTGGGTGCCTGCCCATAACACGCGAGAGACGCGCCGGGGCGTAAGTTGCTGAACCGATCCCGAAACCGGGCCGAATCTGGGGTGTTCATACACCCCGCAAGGAGGCGCCCGTGGGACTTCGCATCTCGACACCGCCACAACAGGGCCCCTGCGTCCTGATCGCCCGGACCCGTGACGACGAACCCGATCCACGCACCGACTCGGCCATTCGTCGCATCGGTGAGCACCTGATGCCGCGCGGGCTCGGGATCGAAAGCATTGGCCTCGACACCCTGCTCGGCAGCACCCCGAAGAACCGGGGCTCGCAGGCCCCCATGCTCATCTTCATCAGCGCGTATGACAGCGATGCCACGATCAACCGCATCGCCGACGCCCTCAGCGAGCACCTCTGCCCCGCGCTCGTGCTGATCCCCCCCACCCACAAGCACTCGAGCATGGTGCTTCGCAGCGCCGGGATCATGTGCGAACCCGATGACATCGACCCCGCGCAAGCCGCGATCATCCTGTGGACCCTCGCCCAGCGACAGCCCGCGATCCAGGCCCTGGCGACCGAACTGATGCTCACCGAGAAGTCCATCAGCTCGGTGAACAATGAGATGACCAAGCTGCACGAAGAACTGGCCAGCGCCGCATCGATCCAGCGGGACTATCTGCCGCTCTCGATCCCCGAGGTCGAGGGGCTCGACATGGGCATCGTCTACCGCCCCGCGTCGTATGTGTCCGGTGACATCTACGACATCATCGAACTCGATGAGCATCACACGGGCTTCTTCCTTGCCGATGCCGTCGGTCATGGCGTGCCCGCGGCATTGATGACCATGGTCATCACGCAGGGGCTGCACAAGACCGAGGGCAAGGGCGATCAGCTGCGCATCGTGGAGCCCGCAGAAGCCCTGCGCCGACTCAACAACACCATGACCAAGAACGCGGGCGAGCAGTCGCGGTTCGCAACGGCGATGTACGCCATCCACGACAAGCGCGACAACACCATCACCGTCGCCGGTGCCGGGCACCCCCCGTCCCTGCTCGTGCGTGCAGAGACCGGGGAGGTGGAGCAGGTCGAATCGCAGAGCCCGCTGCTCGGGGTGTTCCCTGATGTCGAGTTTGAGCAGACCACCCACCAGATGCAGCCGGGCGATGTGTTCATCATCTACTCCGACGGCTTCGAGGTCGCGTTCCCCAAGAAGGACGCCCAGGGCGACGAGTACCGACGCCCAACGCTCACTTATATCAAGGAACTCACCGAGGCGGGCTCGGGGATCGGGTCGCTCGACGATGCGATCGCCACCCTCGAATCGCACCTCGACGCCCAGTCGGGCTCGCTGCACCAGCCCGACGACATCACCGCGCTGTTCATGAGCTGCGCCGGCTCGCTCAGCAACACGGCCGCGTGATCAGCTCTTGTTGAGGTGCTCGATCGGTTTGCGCTTTGGTTCGGCCCCGAGCACGACCGGGATCAGCGCTTCCTGCCCATAGACCGTGAGCAGATCGCCGGGCATCAGCTCGGTTGTGGGGTGCGGGGCGCCGATCGACTCGCCCCCGTGGCGCATGATATTGAGCACCAGCACGCCCTTGGTCCCCAAGGCCGCCCCAGCCAGCGTACTCCCGATCAGCTCGTTGCCCGATTCGATCTCAACCTGCATGACCGAGAACCCGTCGCCGCTGCGAAGCACCGTCTCGTAGTCGATCGCGCGGACCTGCTGGAACCGTCGCAGGGATGCCTCGATCACCCGATCGAGGAGTGCCTTAGTGATGCGCATCCGGAACACCCCGCCGATGATCAGCACCGAAGCCAGAATCAGCCCCAGCTTGATGAAGAACATGCCCGAACCCTCGTATGGAATGATCCGATCGAACCATGTGGGCTCATTGTCTACAAAGGTCAGGACCAGCGTGCTCATCGCACCGGTCAGACCGATGTTCCCGGCGATGATCAGGTGTGAGGCGATCTTGCGGCGAGCCGGATGATTCACGATCATCTCCGCTTCGCTCGTGGTGAACCCCACGCCGAAGAAACACGAGATGGCTTGGAAGTCCGCGACATCGTGGCTCAGCCCCGTCATCATCAGTGCTTTGGAACCGATACGCACGATCACCAGGGCGATGAAGACGATGATCAACAGGGCGAGCAGCGGCATGGAAGTCCCCCTGTTGTGAGTGGGTGTGTTATGCCCCGTCGCTGCCGGGTTCGGCAATCTGGATCGAGGCGATCGCGGTAATCAGGTCGGGCGAGAACTCGAACACCTTGTTGAGCCCGGTCACAACCAGCACGCTCATCACCTCGTCGCTCACGCCCGAGAGGATGAGCTGTCGCCCGCGGGCGTCGAGGTTCTTGCGAAGCCGAAGAAGCTGGGCGATGTTCGAAGAGTTGACATAGCTGACCTCGTGGAAATCGAGCACCGCGTGCGGGATCGGATCAGTGTCGCCCGTGGACTCGATGCGTTCACAGATCATCGACAGCTCATCGCTGAGCGCTGGCTCATCGGCGAGGTTCGCGATCACGATGTTGTCTGACCAATCAATCGCCATGCCGTGTACCTCACTCCGCGTCCGTGCTGCCCGATGCGGAAGCGTCTTCGCCTTTCGCGGTGCCCTCGGCACCGTCCTCTTCGTCCGATTCTTCGATGCGAGCCGCCGAGATGACCGCGTCGCCGTCCTTGAGCCCCACGACGCGTACGCCCTGGGTCCCACGACCATAGCTGGAAATCGAGCCCGCCGCCATGCGGACCAGCTGGCCCTTTCGGCTGATGACAACGATGTCCTCGTCCTCGCAAACCCCGATCGCTGCAGCCGTGGCCCCGTTGCGTTCGGTCGATTTGATGTCGGTGCGTCCCTTGCCCCCGCGCGACTGGCTCCGCATGGGCCCGTTCTCGGGGTTCACGCGGTACTCATCGACCGGTGTCCGCTTGCCGTACCCGTGCTCGGTGATCGTCAGTAAACAGAGGTTGCGTTCGATGAACTCGGGGTCGGTGTGGGTGACCTCGGGATCGTTCTCGTCCTGCACCATCGGGATACGCATGATCCCGATGACCGAAGCGCCCTCACGCAGTTCGATCCCCTTGACGCCGGCGGCCGAGCGGCCCATCTCACGCACATCCTGCTCGGGGAAGCGGATCGCCATCCCGCCGCTGGTGATGAGCATGAGATCGTCGCTGCCCGTGGTCATACGCACATCGAGCAGGGCATCGTCGTCCTTGAGCCCCACCGCGATCAGGCCCGAGCGGTTCACATTCGCGTACGCCTTGAGCGCGGTGCGTTTCACAATCCCGCTCTTGGATACAAAGGTCAGGTAGTTGCTGCCGCTCTCGAAGTCCTTGATCGCCAGGTACGCGCAAGTGCGTTCGCCCGGCTTGAGATCGATGTAGTTGATGATCGGTCGGCCCTTGCTCGTGCGGCTCATCTCGGGCAGCTCGTAGACCTTGATCTTGAACACACGCCCGGTATCGGTGAAGCACAGCAGGTGATCGTGCGTCGAAGCCGCGAAAAGGTGCTCGATGAAGTCGTCGTCCTTCGAGTCGCTCGCCTTGATACCCTTGCCGCCACGCCCCTGGGCCTGGTAGGTCTCGAGTGGCACCCGCTTGACATACCCCTGATGCGAGATGGTGACGGCCATCTCCTGCTCCTGGATCAGGGCTTCGATATCGATATCGCCCGCGGCATCTTCGATCGTTGTCAGGCGATCGCGGCCAAAGCGGGTCTTCATGTCTTCGGTGTCTTCCACGATCAGATCGAGCACCATGCGGTGGTTGGCAAGGATCGCTTCGTAACCCTCGATCTCTTCGATGATCGCGGTGTATTCCTTCACCAGTCGCTCGATCTCCAGCCCGACGAGCTGAATCAGACGCATGCCACCGATGGTCTCGGCCTGCACCCGCGTGAGGAGCACGCCACCGTCTTCATCGCTGTCTCGCATCGCCTTCATCAGGCGCTGCGGGATGTCCTTGGCCGCGGGGTGGTCCGCGGGGATGGTGTAACGACGCTCCATCAGCTTCTGGATCGCTTCCTCGCGGGTCTGCGAGCTCTTGATGAGCTGGATGATCTCGTCGATGTCGATGACCGCGTAGATCATGCCCTCGAGCAGGTGGGCCTTCTTCTTGGCCTCACGCAGCAGGTACATGGTGCGCCGCTTGATCACATCGATGCGATGCTCGATGTAGCACTCGATGAGCTGCTTGAGCCCCATCGTGCGTGGCTGGCGGTTCACCAGCGCGATGTTGATGATCGAGAAGGTCTGTTGCAGCGGGGTGCACTGGTAGAGCTGATTCTCAACCACGCTCGGGTCGGCACCCTTCTTGAGCTCGATGACGATGCGCGACTGGGCGTTGCGGCCCGACTCGTTGCGCACATCGCTGATGTCCTTGATGCGCTCTTCCTTCACCGACTCGACGATCTTCTCCACGAGCGTGTTCTGGACGAGCGAGTACGGGATCTCATCGATGACGATCTGATGCCGATCCTTCTTGAACTCCTCAACATGCACATTGCCACGCACCGTGACACGACCTCGCCCCGTGCTGTAGGCATCGAGGATGCCCTTGCGCCCCAGTATGCGACCGCCTGTCGGGAAATCGGGGCCCTGCACACCGCGGCGGACCACATTGCCATCCTCGTCAAGCTCATCCCGCATCAGATCGAGCAGATCGATATCGGGGTTGTTCACCACACGCACGATCGCGTCGAAGATCTCGGTCGGGTTGTGCGGCGGCAGGCTTGTGGCCATGCCCACGGCGATGCCCATGCCGCCGTTGATCAGCAGGTAGGGGAACTTGCCGGGCAGGACCGTCGGCTCCATGAGCCGGTCGTCGTAGTTGGGCGCGAAATCGACTGTTTCCGACTTGATGTCCTGCATCATGTCGACCGCTGCGGCGGTCATACGCGCCTCGGTGTATCGCATCGCCGCGGGCGGATCGCCGTCGATCGAACCGAAGTTCCCCTGTGGGTCGACCACCGGGGTGTTCATCTTCCACTTCTGGGCCATGCCGACCATCGTCGGGTAGATGACCGACTCGCCGTGCGGGTGATAGTTGCCCGAGGTGTCGCCACAGATCTTGGCACACTTGAGGTGCTTGCGGTTGGGACGCAGGTTGAGGTCATTCATCGCGACGAGGATTCGCCGCTGTGAGGGCTTCATGCCGTCACGCACATCGGGCAGCGCACGATCCATGATCGTGCTCATCGCGTAGGTCAGGTACGAATCCTGCAGCTCACGCTCGATCTGCAGATCGACGGCCTGCGGCCCCAAGGTGCTCTCAGTATCTCTGTCGGGTTGACCGGGCGTCGAGGCACCCTCATCGGGCTGGCCGTCGGCGTCGAAATGATCGCTCATGCAGGGTCTCCAAGCGGGCTGTCAGCCCCGCCGATTCAGCACCCAGACAACTCCAAAATCGGGCATCATGGGTATGCGTCTATTCTAGGCGCAGCAGCAAAAACTCGCTTGAATTCACGCCCCTTTTCAGTCGCAATTATCCCCGATATTGAGCGAGAAACGCCGATTTTCATCGCGACATAAGTTCTTCAAAACTCCGCTGCGATTCGGTGAGCAGCAACAGGGCCATGGCGCTGGATTCGATGGGCATGCGTTGGTCCCAGAGGGCCATGCGAACACCGCCCTGGGCGTCTTCGACCTCGCCATACATGTGGAGCAACTCCCCCTCAGCGGTCAGTTGACGCACAAATCGGATCGATTCGACCAGACGCGCGATCTGCCCGGGGACCTCGCCCGAAGCGATGGTCCCCTCGGTCAGGCGTTCATCGCCCAGCATCGTGGCGATCGCCGACAGCGGACGCAGGGACGACCAGCTCGGCAGGGGCGCGGCTGCCCGTGTGAACACGATCCCCCCAACCAGATCGCGATCGGCCCAGCTCAGATCAGCACGGCGCAGCTGGTGTGTCCACACCAGCTCCCGCATCTGACGCAGTGCGGCACGCGAGGGGACCTCCTGATCTGGATCGATCGATCCCAACTGGGCCCATGCCAGAAACGGCATCTGTGAGACAAGCATCTCGGGCGGGGTTTCCAGGAATACCCGCGCGATCGCGGAGCGGGTCAGTGCCTTGCGGTCGCGCGGATCGATGAGGGCGCTGGCGCTGAGCGCTTGCGTAACCAGCCCCTGCGCCGCCTGAGGCAGGGACTTACCGAAGCCCTCCTCCTCGCTGTAGAGGGTGTCGAGTGTTTCGAGACAGCGTGTCCGCATCGTGCCGAGTTCCCTGTCACCCAGAATCAACTCGAGGGGCAGCTCGGCCAGGGCCACGATCGTCATGCAGGCGGCGATCGGCTCGTCCCATGGCGATTGCTCGCCCTCTTCCACATGGGCCAACGCCGTGAGCACTTCGCGTCCTGCGAGTGCCGCTTCACGCTTGCTGCTGCTGTCGCCGTTCTCGCCGTACTGAAGCAAGGCATACGCGCCGAGCGCCTGCTCGAACGCCCCAGCGAACGGCGAGTCGCTCCTGGCCTCGACCGGATCGAGCGTCCCGACGAAACCGTACCGCTCAACGCCCGCCCATTGGCGTGACTGCAAATGCGACGCGATCTGATCCGCGAGGGCATCGATCGAACGCACCGTGACCTCTTCGGCAGCGATCACCCGTCCGCCACGATCCACGAAGACCGCGCCGAGCCCCGGCGCGGGCTGGGCCAGCACCATCGGGGTCCAGCGATAGAACACGAATCCCTGATCGCTCAGTTCCTCGGGCTTCTGCAACACCAGGTTCGCGTCGCTGCTCAGCGTCAGGGCCAGCACGGCGGCGTACTGGGCCGGGTCGCCGCGACGGGTGATGATCGACTCGGGCCCGATCGCATCGCACTCGTCGCCGAGCCGAGCCGCAAAGCCCACCGAGCCCGGGCTGTACCCGAAACCGGGCATCGAGATATTGCTGGGCGCGATCGGGACCAGCGCGTCCCCCACCTCGATCGTAATGGTGATGCGTTCGGCAAACTGCTTGACCATTGCTTCCCACATCGCGTCACGCTCGCTCGTGAGTTTACTGTTGGCACGGTTGATGGCCCGGCTTGTTGCACGCCAGAGCAGTGACGAGTCAGGGTCGGGCGAGGCCGCCGAGCCGCGTCCGAATACCTGGCCATCGAGTCGAAGGGTCACGACCGCGGCACAGACCGGCTCGCTGAGGGCTTCGGGGCTGTCGATGCTGGGCAGGTCCCAATCCCGCACCCACCCGTCAACCTTGGCGTAGAGCCGTAATCCGGTCTGCGGCTCCATGCTGGGCTGGGACCACGCCGTCTGTGTCACGCCGCCCATCAATGTAAGGAGCACGAAAACGCCCCAGACCATGCGTGTTATCGGTCTCGCGTTTCGTGCGTCGTTGTTGTTCTTGATCATCGGTGTTGACTCCCGCTGTGGTATTCGGGCAACATGTTGCGTGGGATCCACACGCCCAACGCTTCTCATGCGTGAAAAAAGGGGTTTGGGGCCCCAACGCCCCGATGCCCGCCCCGGCACACGGGTTTGGCACGCCGCTTGTACATGTCTTGGTGACAACTGAAAACAGGAGATCAGACATGGCCACTATGCAACAAATTTTCGTGATGACGACCCTGCGTCGTCGCATCCTGCTTCTCACCCTGGTGAGCTTCGTCGCGATGTGCTGAACATCAGCAATGAGAGCCTGTATCGGGCTTCTGTTTCAATCTTAGGTCCGGGCACTGGTGTGTGTGTGTGTGTTGTGCCCGTGTGACCCCGCCCCAGCAGAAAACGCTGACGCTCCACGCCGCCTCCCCCTGTGGCGCGTGTCAAACGAGCCTCGTCCGCGTCTGCTGGGAACAACAAAAGACGCCCCGACCAGGTCCTCGGTCGGGGCGTCTGCGGTTTTGCGTTCAACTCGGCGTACTGACGATCGATCGGCTTACAACTCGATCTTGTCGGTACCCATAGAGCCGTGGTCGTCCATGCCGCCTCGTGCGGGCAGGTCCATGCCGCCGCCGAAGCTACTCGAACCACCGGACTCGCCGCCGGAGCCCTCGCCACCGCCGCCGGTCGCGTCGCCCCACTGGGCACGCTTGAGCGAGAGGCCGATCTTGCGATCGTCGATATCAACGCGCAGAATCTTGACATCGACTTCCTCGTCGACCGAAACGACATCCTGCGGGTTCTCGACCTTGTGGTCGGCGAGTTCCGAGATGTGCAGCAGGCCCTCGAGATCATCCTCAAGCTCGACGAAGACGCCGAAGTTGGTGATCTTGGTGACCTTGCCCCGAACGACCATACCGGGCTGGTAGGCGCTGGGGATCGCGTCGACCCACGGGTCCTCGGTGAGCTGCTTGACACCCAGCGAGATGCGCTGCTTGTCGCGGTCGACATCGAGCACCACGCACTGGACCTCGTCGCCCTTCTTGTAGAGCTCGTTGGGGTGCGTGACCTTCTTGGTCCAGGACATGTCGCTGATGTGCAGCAGCCCGTCGATGCCGGGCTCGATCTCGACAAACGCGCCGTAGTTGGCGAGGTTGCGGATCGTGCCGGTGACGATGGTCCCGTTGGGGTACTTCTCGCTGACGAGCTCCCAGGGGTTGACCTCGGTCTGCTTCATGCCGAGCGAGATTTCCTGCTTGTTCTTGTCGATCTCAAGCACAACCACATCGATCTCGTCGCCCTGGTTGACGATCTCGCTCGGGTGGTTGACGCGACGGGTCCACGACATCTCGGAGATGTGGACCAGGCCCTCGATGCCGTCTTCGAGGCGGATGAACGCACCGTACGACATGATGTTGACGACCTCGCCCTTGACGCGTGAGCCGACGGGGTACTTGGCTTCGATCTCTTCCCAGGGTGACGACTCGGTCTGCTTGAGACCCAGCGCGATCTTTTCCTTTTCGCGATCGATGTTGAGCACCTTGACCTCGACCTTGTCGTCGATCTTGAGCAGCTCGCTGGGGTGGTTGATGCGTCCCCACGACATGTCGGTGATGTGGAGCAGGCCGTCGATGCCGCCCAGGTCGACGAACGCACCGAAGTCGGCGATGTTCTTGACCGTGCCGGTGATGACCTGACCCTCTTCGAGATTCGACATGAGGTGCTGCTTGGCCGCTGAACGCTCGTGCTCAACGAGCTTGCGACGCGAGATCACGATGTTGCGACGCTCGGTATCGATCTTGAGGATCTCGGCGCGGATCTTGCGGCCGATGAACTCGTCGAGGTTGTGCGGGCGGCGGATATCAACCTGCGATGCCGGGAGGAAGACGGGCACGCCGATATCAACGAGCAGGCCGCCCTTGATCTTGCGCATGACCGTACCTTCGACGACATCTTCTTCCTTGGTGGTGTCAACGATGCGCTGCCAGGCGATCTGACGATCGGCCTTGCGCTTGGAGAGCTCGATGAGCCCGTCGTCGCCCTCGAGCGACTCGAGCAGGACATCGACCTCGTCGCCGATCTTGAGATCGGTCATCGCGGCGAACTCTTCACGCGGGATCAGCCCCTCGCTCTTGAGCCCGACTTCGACGACGACATCGTCGCCTGCGAAACCGATGATCTTGCCCTTGATGAGCTTGCCGGGCTTCAGGTCAGCCGCCTGATCCGAAAGGATCGAATCCATGCGGTTCTCTGCCTGCGCGGTCTCGCCGAATGCTTCGTTGAGCAGCTGCTGCGTTTCATCGTCAGCGATACCCAGCGACGCGATCAGGTTCTCGTCGATCATAGAGTGTTCTTCCTTCCATACGCCTTGTGGCGTATCACGAGAGCGCTCCCGCGGTCGGTTCGGCCTGACCGATCGCGTGTGCCCTCGCACCGATCTGAGCCCGTCTCCGGGTCAATCGGCTGCGTCCCTGCGGGACGCTGCTGAGGTTCTTGGACTCGACAACCGGGACCATCCCAGGCGTCGATTGGGCCGTTCCACGCCAGTGCGTGGGACGAGTAGGATAGTGCCCGTTCACGCAACAGAAAAGCCCCTCCCACAAAGGATTTACACGCACCGCCCCCTCCACGACCAATTCTGCCTGCGGAGCGTCGAAATTCATACCAATTTCAGAATCGAAAATACTTTCCAGACTTCCTCCGGTTGGGCTTCACAGTCCATACCGCGTACGATCCGCTTTGCAACCGGCTTTAGTGGAAAGCCGAGCACCCGCCCCTGAGCAGCAGGACGGGTGGCTCACAGGACTCAACCCCCTGAGAGAAGTGTGCTGCGATCAACCAGGCGGGGTTCCTCCCGCCCGTATACGGGTGCAAACGCATGACTGCAACAGCGACCACAACCGAGCTGCCACGCGGCTCGGTCACTGACGAACTCGGGTTCCCCAATGATCCTGATAACCTGTACCTGCAGACTGTCAACACCATGCTTACAGCTGCGGACCTGATCAACCTCAAGCACCGCACCCGCATCATCCTTGCTCAGCCCAAGAACGAATACATGGTGCACTTCCCCGTCAAAATGGACGACGGGCACCACAAGCTCTTCAAGGGCTACCGGATCCAGCACAACAACGCCTGTGGCCCCTACAAGGGCGGCTTCCGCTTCCATCACGATGTGCACCTTGACGATGTCAAGTCGCTCGCCTTCCTGATGACCATGAAGTGTGCCGTCGTCCGCATCCCCTTCGGCGGTGGCAAGGGCGGCGTCAAGGTCAACCCACGCGAACTGAGCGAGGGCGAACTTCAACGCGTCACCCGCCGCTACTGCAGCGCCATCATGGACCAGATCGGCCCGGATGTTGACATCCCCGCACCCGATGTCGGGACCAACTCGCAGATCATGGCTTGGTTCGCCGACACCTACATGATGTCCTCGTCGCACCAGCACCACGACGCCCTCCGCGTCGTCACCGGCAAGCCCGTCGAGTACGGCGGATCGGCCGGTCGTGAGAAAGCCACCGGCCAAGGCGTCGCTGACACCCTCGCCGAGATGCTCCCGGGCATCGGCATCCCGCTGCAGGGCATGAAGGTCTCGCTGCTGGGCTTCGGTAATGTGAACGGCTGGGGCGGTCGCATCCTCCAGGACATGGGTGCCAAGATCGTCGCGGTCGGTGACCACACCGGCTTCATCCGCAACGACAACGGCATCGACTGCCACAAGCTCTTCGAGCACAACCTGCAGAACTACGGCATCGCCGGGTACCCAGAAGCCGACGAGATCAACGAAGAAGACTTCTACCGCACCGAAGTCGATGTCTTCATCCCCGGTGCGCTCGAGCAGATGATCAAGGCCAAGCAGGCCGACTGGCTCAACTGCAAGGTCATGGCCGAGGCCGCCAACGCACCGTGCGACCCCTCGGGCGATCGCAAGTGCATGGAGAAGGGCATCGAGATCATCCCCGCGATCCTGGCCAACGCCGGCGGCGTGACCGTGTCGTACTTCGAATGGGTTCAGAACAAGAACGCCGTCACCTGGTCAGCCGAGCAGGTCGACCGCGAGCTCAACCGCCACATGGTCGTCGCTGCCCAGCGGACCATGGAACGGCGCAACGAGCTCAAGTGCTCGCTGCGTGAAGCGGCCTTCGCCTCGGCGCTGGACCACATCGGCAGCGTCTACAAGGTTCGCGGGATCTTCCCCTAAACCCCCAATCAACCCCAAAGCCAACGCCCCAAACGGGGCGTTTTTTTATACCATGATGAACTCAACTTATGCCATGATGAATTCAACTCGATTCCATCAGATTCGTCTTGAATGAGCGGGATCGAGCTGTTTCAATTCAAATCTAAGGAATCTGCACGACTCCAGAGAGAGGGAATGAAGATGAACAGTATTTCGCTGAGCTGTCTCGCCATCGCTGCCACGATGAGCCAGGCGGGTGATGTCCTGATCGTTTCAGCCGGCTCGCCCGCCACGGACGCGTCGCTCGTCGCCGCACTGACGAACCAAGGGCACACCGCCACGATCGGTCCCAACTACTGGGAGTTCGATACGAACTTTGACCTTGGCCCATACGATGTGCTCTACATCCAGGGCAATGGCAACTGGACACAGAGCGACATGCCCATCGAAGCGCAGTCCATGATCCTGGATTTCACGCAGGAGGGTGGCGGGATCATCTTCTCGGAATGGGTCGTCTGGATGGTTGCAGCACGCGATGTGTTCCAGGTG
The DNA here is from genome assembly GCA_043100965.1 of Phycisphaerales bacterium JB052. Classification (GTDB taxonomy): domain Bacteria; phylum Planctomycetota; class Phycisphaerae; order Phycisphaerales; family UBA1924; genus UBA1924. Next base: position 747,442 of record JBICHR010000011.1, read on the forward strand.
CTCGCGGCCGCCATGCCGGTGGAAGAAAGCGCCACTTACCGAACAACTGCAGATATCACATTCACGCTCAATACCGCAGAGCCCTTCCTGACCGACGGGCTCCCGACCTCGTTCACCATGCCGCTTACTTCCTTCAGCGGCACCGAGACTTTCCTGCGTCCCAAGCTCGATGCAACGGTCTTCTACGACTCGGATTGGGTGAGCGGCGATGAGGTCGGCGCCGCGGCTGTTGGCTGGGATATCTGCGGCGGACGGGTCGTCAACTTCTCGACCACCATCGGTGCCGCGCAGATCGACGACCCGAACTTCCAGCTGCTGTTTGGCAACATGGTCACCTGGGTCACCCGTTCGACGACCGACAACAGCTGCCCCATCGACTTCGCGCCGCCTTGTGGGCAGCTCAACTTCTTTGATATCAGCCAGTACCTCGCCCGCTTCAGCGCCATGGACCCGCGTGCGGACCTCACCAATGACGGCGAGTTCAACTTCTTCGACATCAGCATGCTGCTCACGCTCTACGCGAACGGCTGTCACTGAATCTGATCGGGCCGTGCAGGCATGCGTTTACTTACTGCTCGCTGCCACTGGCATCCTTATAACGACGAAGCAACTCGACGATCCGAGGCTGTGATCGATCGATACGCAGCGACTGGCGCATGGCCTCGACCGCACGCTCGCGGGCGCCGCCATCGCTCTTTGAAGACCAGAGGTATTGGTTCAGCTCGCAGACCGCGATGCCGTTGTACGCGGGGTAGTAATCAGCATCGAGTTCGGTCGAGCTGCTGAATGCCGCCAACGCGTCGTCGTATCGCTTGAGCCGAAACAACCCGGAGCCGAGACGCTCGTAGGCCAGGGCGGAGGGTTCGATACGGACGAGTTGGTCGAGGGCCCCCACCATCTCGGCGTAGCGCTGGAGCTGGTTCAGGGACTCGGCCATGTTCAGCAGCAGGCCCGCTGTGGGCGCGTCCATCATCTCGGCCCCCTGCTGGTACTCGACCACCGCGTCCTCGTGGCGATCGAGGGCCGCGTAGATGTTGCCCAGGTGCATGCGTGCTCGCCCGCTCGGCGGCTCGCTCTTGACGGCACGCTGTGCGTAGGGCAGGGCCTGCTCGGCGCGTCCCATCTCCAGCAGCACCGTCGAGATCCCCAGGTTCGCGTCGAACGAGCTGGGTCGGATCGACAGGGCCCGCAGATAGGCGCGGTTTGATTCTTCCAGGCGGTTGAGCTTGTGGAGCACCTGCGCGTGGCGGTACTGGGCCATGTAGTTGCGCGGTTCGTTGCGGACCGCGAGCGAGTACTGACGCTCGGCCTGCTCGTACTGGGCCATCTCCATGTAGATGTCGCCCGACTCGAGATAGGCCAGCGTGAACTGCGGGTTGTAGGCGATCGCTCGCTCGAGCTCGCGCAGGGCTGACTGGAGGTCGCCGGTCGCGTGCAGCTCGACCGCCTGGGCGTAGCTGGTCTCTTCGCGCGACTTGCGTCGAGGCGCGGGCTGGTTCGCATCTGCGATGGTGATCTCGGGCTCGGGCACATCGACCGGGTTGCTGCGCTCGTCGACAATACGCATCCCTGAATCGGTCTCGGTCACGCGGGTCGGCTCCTGGGCCACGGGTTTCGCTTCCTGTGACTTGGCGATGGGCTGACGCTGGAGCCAGTCCTGCTGGGACTCGCTGACCTGCTCGTTGGCGTTGGGCAGTGCCCGGGCCTCGGCGTCGGCCTGGCGCTGCTGCTCACGCTCGGCGGCACGCTGCGCACGACGCTCCCGGATCGCCTTGCACCCCCCGGCCGTGCTCATCAGCATGGCAGGGCTGAGCATCATCGAAGCGACAAGCACGCCGCGGGCGAGCGAACGATTGATTTGGGTCCTGTGCATGGGCTTGTCTACGGGCTCTCGAGGAGTTTGGTTCGATTGGTGATCAGGTTCAATGATTTGCTGCATGACCGATCTTATCGGCAATCGCAGCGTGATACACTCACAGAACCCTCAGGAGCCGCCCAATGACGCACAATCAACCGCTCAAAGGCCGTGTCGCGATCATCACCGGGGCCAGTGCCGGGATCGGACAGGCCGTCGCCCTCGATCTGGCCGCCCGCGGTGCGGGCGTGATCCTCAATGCCCGGCGCGAATCCCGCCTCGACGAACTCGCCCAGCGCATCACCGATCAGCACGGCATGATCGATGGCAAACCTCGCGCCATCGGGGTCCCCGGCGACGCCAGCGATGATTCGACAATCGACTCCATGCTTCAGGCCGCTCAGGAGCACTTCGGCAAGCCAGCGGACCTGATCATCGCCAACGCCGGTCGTGGGCTCAACGGCTCGGTCATGACCAGCGACACCGATCAATGGGAGGAGATGATCCGAACCAACCTGTTGGGCGTGTCCAAGCTCATCCGCCGCAGCGGTGAGCAGCTGCTCAAGCTCAATGAGGGACGCGACTGGACCCAGCACCCCACCGACATCGTCGTGCTGGGCTCGACCGTGGGGCGTCACATCTCCCCGTTCTCGTCGATGTACGGGGCGACCAAGTTCGGCGTCAACTCACTCGCCGAGGCCGCCCGACGCGAGCTGGGCCCCAAGGGCATCCGCGTGACGCTGATCGAGCCGGGCATCGTCAAGAGCGAGTTTCAGAGCGTCGCGGGGTACGACCCGCAATCCTTCGGCGATCTCATGGAGAAGTTCTCCCCCGTCCTCGCCCCCGAGGATGTCGCGCGAACGATCGGGTTCATTGTGTCCCAGCCCGCGGGGATGCATGTGTGCGATGTGGTGATTCGACCGACGCGGCAGGATTATCCGTGATGGGCAATAGGCAACGCATTGTGCCTCCCCCCGCCCCGGGGGGAGGTGGCCCGCCGAAGGCGGGACGGAGGGGGGATCGGTCTAATCTACCTCGCCCGGAAAACCACACCCCCGGGTGCCACGGGGATAGCAACACATCACTATCGCTTGGGAGCAGGTGAGATCGAGGGCTGGACCATCGGTTCCTTGTTGTCTACGCAAGACGATTAACGCCCCAGGAAATGCCCAGGCACATCCCCGTGGTCCGCGCGGATGACCGAGCGGATCCCGCCGCGGCCTTTCCAGTTCGTTTCGATCTGGAGCCACTGTGGGTCCATCGCCTTGACCAGGTCGTCACGGATGGTGTTGGTCACCGCTTCGAAGTAGATGCCCTCGTTGCGGAAGCTGTGGTAGTAGAGCTTGAGCGATTTGAGCTCGATACAGACGCCGCCGGTGCTGCCGGGCTTGGGCATGTACCGCAGGGTGATCACCCCGAAGTCCGGGTGGCCGGTGACGGGGCAGACGCTGGTGAACTCCTCGGCGATGTGTTCGATCACGAACGGCGCATCGGACGGGGTCGGGAAGACTTCAAAGAGTGATGGGTCAGGCATAGAACCAGCGTAGGCGCAGACCCCCACCGCGTCATCGGGGCATGTATGCGTGCATGAAAAAGGGCGTCCCGCGTGGGGACGCCCTTGTATATGAAATCGATCAGACGATCAGCCCTCGGTCGTCTCGGCGGCTTCGGGCGAGCCCTCACCGACCATGACATCCTTCACCTCGACCTGCGGGGTGCTGAGCGTGTCGTCCTCGTTGGCGAGTTCTGCCTCGTCCATCGCGTCCTCGTAGAACTCTTCGTCGCTCATGTACTCTTCGAGTTCCTCGGGCGACACGAGTGTCTTGACGCGGATGTCCTGGTACTTGCGGAAGCCCGTGCCCGCCGGGATCAGGTGACCCAGCAGCACATTCTCCTTCAGACCAACCAGCTCGTCCTCGGCACCACGCAGCGATGCCTCTGTGAGCACCTTCGTGCTCTCCTGGAACGATGCACCTGAGAGGAACGAGTCGCTCGAGAGCGCGGCCTTGGTGATACCCAGCAGCAGGGTGCGACCCGCGGCGGGGCGTGCACGCTTGGTCTTGGCGATCTCGCCACCCTCGGCCTCGGCCTTGGCGTTCGCCTCCTTGACCACATCCTTCTCCAGCAGGTCGCCCACACGGAGCGGGGTGCTGCCGGCATCGGTCACGCGAACCATGTTCGCGATCTTGTTGTTGGTCTGACGGAAGGTGAACTTGTCGACGATCTCGTGCGGGAGCAGCTCGGTATCGCCCGGGTTCTCGACACGCACCTTGCGGAGCATCGCCGAGAGCACCATCTCGATGTGCTTATCGTTGATGGGCACACCCTGAGCACGGTACACATTCTGCACCTCGTCGAGCATGTACTGCCAGAGCGCCTCTTCACCACGGATCTTGAGGATGTCGTGGGGAACCAGCGGCCCTTCGGTCAGCGGATCGCCCGCCTGGACATAATCACCCGCGTGCACCAGCAGCGCCTTGTCGTTGGGCACATGGTGATCCTTCTCGATGCCCGAGTCGGACACCACACGGATCGTCATCTTGCCCTTGCGCTTGTCGCTGAGGATCTCGACGATGCCCGAGATCTCGGACATGAACGCCGGGTCCTTGGGCTTGCGTGCCTCGAAGATCTCGGTCACGCGGGGCAGACCACCGACGATGTCGGCTGAGCCCGCGGCCGAACGCGGCTGACGAGCAACCATGTGGCCCGCGCCGATCTCTTCGCCATCGGTAACTTCCAGACGCGCCTTGGCGGGCAGGTAGTGGAAGTCGAGGATGTTGCCGTCTTCGTCGACAATGTTAATCTGCGGGTGCAGATCGCCCTTGTGCTCGATGACGACGAGTGCCTTCTGACCACGACCGGCATCTTCCTCGCGAACGGTCTCGCCGATCTCGATGTCGACGAACTCCACACGCCCCGACTTCTCAGCCAGAATCGGCGTACGGTGCGGGTCCCACTTGACGAGCGTCGAGCCACGCTTGACGGTCTCGCCGTTCTTGCAGTAGATAAACCCGCCGTAGGGGATCTTGGTCTTCTCAAGCTCCTTGCCGTCGGAATCGAGGATCGCCAGCTCACCGTTCCGCTTGAGCGTCACCGAGCAGTCGTTGCCGTCCTCGTCCTTGACCTCAACCTCGTTACAGTCGCGGATCTCGACCGTACCGTTGTTGAGCGCACGGTACTCGGTATCCACAACCGCTCGCGTACCGATACCACCCGAGTGGAAGGTACGCATCGTCAGCTGGGTACCAGGCTCACCGATCGACTGGGCACCGATGATACCGACCGCCATGCCCTCTTCGACGAGCTTGCCCGTCGACATGTCCATGCCGTAGTCGAGCACCGAGCAGCCGGTTGGCGACTCGCTGGTCAGCGGGCTGCGAACGAGCACCGCGTCGATACCGATCTCTTCGATGTGCTTTGCTGCCTCATCGGAGATCATCTCGTTGGCTTCGACGATCTTCTCACCCGACTTGGGATCGAGCACGGGGTTCACCGCGACACGGCCGAAGATCTGATCGCTCAGCGGCACATCGATCTGCTCGCCCTTGTAGATGGCGCGCTTCATGATGCCCCGGCGTGAGCCGCAGTCGTGCTCACTGACGATGATCGACTGAGCGACATCGCAGAGCTTCCGGGTCAGGTAACCGGAGTCAGCCGTCTTGAGCGCGGTATCTGCAAGACCCTTGCGTGCACCGTGCGTCGACGAGAAGTACTCGAGGATGTGCAGGCCTTCGCGGAAGTTCGCGCGAATCGGTGTCTCGATGATCTCGCCGCTGGGCTTGGCCATCAGGCCTCGCATACCTGCGAGCTGCTGCATCTGGCTGACATTACCACGAGCACCCGAGTCGCTCATGAGGTACACCGGGTTGAGGAACGCGTTGCCCTCTTTCTCGGTGATGCTCGCGTACGAGCCGTCGTCGTGACGACGGTCGTTCTTGAGCGTCTCGATCAGCACGACCGTGAGCTCTTCACGGCAGTGCGACCAGATATCGAGCAGCTGGTTGTAACGCTCACGCTCGGTGATGATGCCTCGGTCGAAGTTCTTCTCGACACGGTTCACCTTCTTCTGGGCCTCTTCGAGCAGCTGCACCTTCTCTTCGGGGATGCGAAGGTCGGTGATGCCGAACGAAAGACCCGCCAGCGTCGCGTTCTTGAACCCGATGCTCTTGAGGTCATCGAGCAGGTTGATCGTCGCGGCGCGATCGCAGTACTCGTAGGTATCGTCGATCACACGGGCACAGCCCTTCTTGCCGATCGCACAGTTGTAGAACGGCATCCCGTCACCGAGGATCTCGCTGAACATAATGCGCCCAACGGTCGTGATCAGACGCCCGTTCTCGGGCATCGCCTCGATCGGGCCACGCTCCTTGTTCACGAGCTTGTCGAACCCGGTCAGACGCACAGAAATCAGATCGTGGATACCGATCTTCTTGCTGTCGAACGCCAGGATCGCCTCGTGGCGGTCCTTGAAGCGCGGGATGTCCTTCTCGTCGACGGCCTCGGGATCCAAGAGCGTCGTGGTGATGAAGTACACACCCATCACGATGTCCTGCGACGCGTTGATGATCGGCGAGCCGTTGGCCGGCGAGAACACGTTGTTGGTCGAGAGCATGAGCACATGCGCCTCGGCCTGGGCTTCGATCGACAGGGGCAGGTGGACCGCCATCTGGTCGCCGTCGAAGTCGGCGTTGAAGCCGCCACAGACGAGCGGGTGCAGCTTGATCGCGTTGCCCTCAACCAGAACCGGCTCGAAGGCCTGGATACCCATGCGGTGAAGCGTCGGTGCACGGTTGAGCAGCACCGGGTGCTGGTAGATCACCTCTTCAAGGATGTCCCAGACCTCGGCGTCACGACGCTCAAGCATCCGCTTGGCGCTCTTGATCGTGTCGGCCAGCCCGTGCTCCTTGAGCTTGCGGATGATGAACGGCTGGTAGAGCTCCAGTGCGATCTTCTTGGGAAGGCCACACTGGTTGAGCTTGAGTTCCGGGCCCACCACGATGACCGAACGGCCCGAGTAGTCCACACGCTTGCCCAGCAGGTTCTCGCGGAAGCGGCCCTGCTTGCCCTTGATCATGTCGGTGAGCGACTTGAGGGCACGCGACGACGAACCGAGCACCGGGCGGCGGCAGCGGTTGTTGTCGAACAGCGCGTCGACCGCCTGCTGAAGCATGCGCTTCTCGTTGCGGATGATGACCTCAGGTGCGTTGAGGTCCATCAGCTTCTTGAGGCGGTTGTTGCGGTTGATGATGCGACGGTACAGATCGTTGAGGTCGCTGGTGGCGAAGTTGCCCGATTCCAGCAGGACCAGCGGGCGCAGATCCGGCGGGATCACGGGGATCACATCCATCACCAGCCACGCCGGGTCGTTCTCGCTCATGCGCACCTGCTCGACGAGCTTGAGACGCTTGGCGAAGTCCTTGGTCTTCTGCTTGCTGCGGGTCGCGGCAAGCCCGGCGCGGATCTCATCGGCGATCGCGTCCAGATCGAGCTGGTCGATCAACTCACGCACCGCTTCAGCGCCCATCATGGCGGTGAACTCGTTGCCGTACTGCTCGAGGGCAGCGCGGTGCTCGTCTTCGGTCAGGACCTGCTTGTAGGTCAGCTCGGTGTCGCCCGGGCGGGTGACAACATAGTCCTGGTAGTAGATGATCTTCTCGAGATCGCTTGTCTTCATCGCCAGCAGCGTGCCGAGGCGCGAGGGGAGCGATTTGAAGAACCAGATGTGCACCGCGGGGGCGGCAAGATTGATGTGACCCATGCGCTTGCGTCGCACACGCGAGTGGGTCACCTTCACACCACAACGGTCACAGATGTAACCCTTGTACTTGGTCCCGCGGTACTTGCCGCAGGAGCACTCGTAGTCACGCTCTGGGCCGAAGATCCGCTCACAGAACAGGCCGTCCTTCTCAGGGCGGTAGGTTCGGTAGTTGATGGTCTCGGGTTTCTTGACCTCGCCGTAGGACCAAGCCCGGATGTCGTTGGGCGACGCCAGGGTGATCTTCACCGACGAGTAGTCATTGACGCGATCGTATACGCTTTCAGCCATATCTCGTTCTCCTGTACAGGAGTGATTCGTATCAGTTCAACCGACATTCGAGGGAACCAGCCGCCCCGGTGAATGCTCACCGGGACGACGCCTTCGCGGGCGCTGCCTTACAGCAGACTCCCCCCCTCAAGCTGCTTCTTCTCGAGTGTCAGGTTCATGCCCAGACCCTTGAGTTCGTTGCAGAGCACATCGAACGCCACGGGCATGCCCGCCTCGAGCTTGTTGGTGCCCTTGACCATCGACTCGTAGATCTTGGTACGACCCTCGACATCGTCCGACTTCACGGTCAGCAGTTCCTGCAAGATGTAAGCGGCACCGTACGCTTCGAGCGCCCAGACCTCCATCTCACCGAATCGCTGACCACCCGTGCGTGCCTTACCACCCAGCGGCTGCTGCGTGATGAGCGAGTACGGGCCCGTCGCACGGGCGTGGATCTTGTCGTCGACCAGGTGGTGCAGCTTCAGCAGGTACATGAAGCCCACGGTTGTCTTCTGGTTGAACGCCTCGCCGGTGCGCCCGTCGTAAAGCTGGATCTTGCCGCCCGCGGGCATCTCTGCCAGCAGCTCGCGAGGATGGGGCCATGTGCCCTTCTCCTCGCAATCGGCCCAGCGGTTGCGAACATACTCGTTCGCCTCCGCCACGGCGTCGTGGATCTCCTGCTCCTTGGCACCGTCGAACACGGGAGTCACGGCTTGGAAGCCAAGGACCTGTGCGGCCCAGCCAAGGTGTGTCTCGAGGATCTGACCCACATTCATTCGTGAGGGCACGCCCAGCGGGTTGAGGAGCACATCGACGGGGTTGCCGTCGTCCATGAACGGCATGTCCGCCTCGGGGACCACACGGGCGATGACACCCTTGTTCCCGTGGCGACCCGCCATCTTGTCACCGGCGGACAGGGTCCGCTTGGTGGCGATGTACACCTTGACCATCTCGAGCACACCGTTGGGCAGCTCGTCGCCGCGCTTCATGTGCGCGACCTTACGCTGCTTCTCGGCCTCGACGGCCTCGATACGAGGCCAGTACTGGCGGTACACCGTCTCGGCCTCTTCCTTGGTGTCCTTGGAACCCTTGATCCACTTGACATTGAAGGTCTTGATCTGCTCGATGATGACCTCGGGGATGTCCGACGCACCGACCTTCTGACGGGTCATGGGGTCGACCATCTCGGTCCCGACGACCTCGTTGATCGCGTGGGTCATTTCCTTGAAGAGCTTGATCGCCTGCGCGTCCTGCTCGGCCTCGTACTCGGCGATCTCCGCCTTGAGCGCCTTCTTCTGCGCCTCGTTCATGTGAACGCGACGCGAGAACTTCTTGGTCCCGATGACGATGCCGTTGGTGCCGGCGCTGACCTCGAGCGAGTCGTTCTTCACATCCTCGCCCGCACGACCGAAGATCGCGTGGAGCAGCTTTTCTTCCGGCGTCAGCTCGGTCTTGCTCTTGGGCGAGACCTTACCAACCAGAATATCACCGGGGCCCACACGGGCGCCAACACGGATGATCCCGTTTTCGTCGAGATTGCGCAGCATGCGCTCACTCACATTGGGGATATCGCGGGTGAACTCTTCACGACCGAGCTTGGTCTCGCGGACCTCCACATCGAACGAGTCGATATGGATACTCGTGAACGCGTCGTCCTTCACCAGACGCTCGCTGATCACGATCGCGTCTTCGAAGTTGTACCCGTCAAAGGTGTTGAACGCGACCAACGCGTTGCGACCGATCGCCAGCTCGCCCTGGAGCGTCGAAGCACCGTCGGCGATGACCTGACCGGCCTTGACCTTCTGGCCCTTCTTGACGATGGGCTTCTGGTTCTGGCAGGTCCGCTCGTTGAGACCAACAAACTTGCGGAACACATACTCGTCGGCGTTGTCGATGATGATGCGTTCGGCATCGACATAAGTCACCGTGCCGCCGCGCTTGGCGCGGATCAGCATGCCCGAGTACTTACCAACCTCTTTCTCCATACCCGTCGCCACACAAGGCGGATCGACCTTGATCAGCGGCACCGCCTGGCGCTGCATGTTCGAACCCATCAACGCACGGTTGGCGTCGTCGTGCTCGAGGAACGGGATGAGCGAGGCGGAGATACCGACCAGCTGCTTGGGCGACACATCGACATAGTCGATCTGATCGGGCTTGAGCTCGGCGATCTCGCCGTCACTCCGTGCAAGCACGAGCCCCTTCTTGAACTGCCCGTCCTCGTCGAGGGCGTCAGCCGGTGCGAGCACCGAACGGATCTCCTCGTCGGCACGCAGGTTCACAACCTTCTTGGTGACCTCGCCGTTCTCCACCACACGGTACGGGGTACGCAGGAAGCCGTACTCGTCAACCGTCGCGTAGATGCCCAGCGAACAGATCAGACCAATGTTGGTACCTTCGGGCGTCTCGATGGGACACACGCGGCCGTAGTGCGAGGTGTGAACATCTCGGACCTCGAAGCCCGCACGCTTACGGTTCAGACCGCCCGGGCCAAGCGCCGAGAGTCGCCGTTCGTGGACCAGCGTCGAGAGCGGGTTCGTCTGGTCGACAACCTGCGAGAGCTCGCTGCGACCGAAGAAGAAGTCGATGGCGCTGCTGATGGACTTGGAGTTCACCAGGTCGGCGATCTTGGCGACCTCTTCGGGGTCCTTCACGCTCATGCGCTCCTGGACGGTGCGACGCAGCTTGAGCAGACCCTTGCGGACCTCCTCCACTGCCAGCTCGTCGAGCGTACGCAGGCGACGGTTCCCCAGGTGGTCGATATCGTCGACAAACGCAACCGGGCGACCGGTATCGGGATCGATGCGGTTGCTGCGCAGGTCGAGCATGTACTGCACGACCTTCAGGAAGTCGATACCCAGCAGGAACAGCTGATCCTCAGGGATGTCCTGGATGTCAAACTTCCGGTTGATGCGGAAACGCCCAACCTTGCCCAGACGATAACGGTTGTCGTCGAAGAACTTCTCATGGAAGAGCTGCTTGGCCTTATCGACCTGCGGCGGGTTGCCCGGACGAAGGCGTGAGTACACCTTCAGCATCGCGCGATCGTAATCGCTCTCGACATTGGGCACCTCGTCGAACTGCTCAAGCTTCTCTTCAGCAATCGTGTTGAGGATCAACGAGTCACTCGGGTTCTGCACCACCTTGATGGTCGTCAGCGCCGATGCCCTGATCGCCTCGGCGGCTTCCTCGCCGATCTGGCAACCGACATGCACCAGCTCCTCGCCGGTCTCGGTGTCGATGATCGACGCCGCGGCCCAGTCGTCGGGATGCACATCCTTGGCCTTGATCTCAGCAACCTCGTAGAAGAGGCTGATGATCGCGTCGGTCGATGCGACCGACTCGTCAAGACAACGCAGGAAGGTCGTCGCCGTCAGCTTGGTGCTCTGATCGATGCGCATCGCCAGCACATCTTTCTTGGTCACCTCAAGCTCAATCCACGAGCCACGCTCGGGGATGATGCGGGCGCTGTGCAACGGGCGGTCGCCCTCGCTGCTGACAATCGAGAAATCCACACCCGGCGAGCGGTGGAGCTGAGACACGATCACGCGCTCAGCACCGTTGACGATGTACTCACCGCCACCCATCATCACCGGGAACTCGCCCAGGTAGATATCCTCTTCGGGGAGATCCCCGTGCGTCTCACGCTTGAGGCGCAGTCGCAGCCTGAATGGGAAGCCGTAGGTCAGTCGCAGTTCTCGACATTCGTCCGATGTGTAGCGTGGCTGCTCAAGCGAGTAGCTCGCGTACTCCAGAGACATCGTCTCGTCGTACGACTCGATCGGGAAGATCTCACGCAGCAACGCCTCGAGCCCAAGCTCGGGGTCACGCTCATCGGGGTTCTTATCGATCTGCAAGAAGCGCTCATACGCGGCTTCCTGAACCTGCCAGAGATCGGGGATCTTCGTTGTGTCGCCTCGCTTGGCGAAACTCCGAACGCTGCGGGTACGCTCCATATCGCGCACTTTGGTCGCTGCCATCCAAGCACCTCGTGATGGTTCTGTTCAAGAACGATGCAGCCTGCGCACCGTTCGTGATTGCTGTTCGTTGTGTGGTATGCCCATACCGTCCCGGCCTGCCGCACCAAGAATGAAGACCGGAAAAATATCCTAGCCCTTCAAGCGCAACAAAGCCACCCGGCATTGAATTTGCTCGCTCTCGCGGGCAGATCCGCCAACCGGGTGCTGAAAGACGCGATCAACTGAAGCGATCCTGCCCCATCGATCTCCGATACCAACAACCAACACCGTTGCTAATGATTCGTTCACCACCGACCGAACAGCTTCCGACCAAGGCCAGTCACTTCGAGCGATCGGACTTTTACGCTCACCGTATCCCCTCGGGAGGAGGCACCACACCGCTCCCGAGCCAAACAATCGCTTCGCATTTCTACGAAGCGATCGGTCTGCTTTGAACCCCCGAAAAAGGGGGAGAGTTCGATCAGGCCAGCTCGACTTCGGCGCCGGTCTCTTCGAGCTTGGACTTGACCTCTTCTGCCTCGTCCTTGCTCACGCCTTCCTTCACCTTGGCGCCGGCTTCCTCGGCCATGGCCTTGGCTTCCTTCAGGCCCAGACCGGTGATCTCGCGCAGGGCCTTGATCACCTGGATCTTGTTGCCGCCGGGGCTCTTGAGGACCACGTCGAACGAGGTCTTCTCGGCTGCAGCGCCACCCTCGTCACCACCAGCGGCTGCCATCATCACGGCACCACCAGCTGCGGCTTCGATGCCGTAGGTTTCCTTCATGTAGTCACCCAGGTCAACGGCTTCCTTGAGGGTCAGGCCCGCAAGCTCGTCGCCCAGTTTGCTGATCTTCTCGTCGAATGTCTTGGTTGCTTCGTCGGACATGGTCCAACTCCTTCATTTCTCAATGCACACGATCTCGTCGCATGCCAGACTCGTTCACCCAAGAGGGACCGAACCGCTCGGTTCTTTAACCCTCCCGCCAAAGTCTCGCGGGGATTCAATAGGGCCAGTCGGGTGACAACGGGTTTCGTAAACGCCCGCCCATTCAGGCGGCCGCGGTGTTCAAACACAAACTCAAACCTTGGCGATCTCTTCGCCCTTCTCGAGCTTCTCTTCGATCGCCTTGATGATGCCGGCCAGACCGGAGCCCGGACCCTTGATCGCACCCACGAGCTTGCGCCCAGGGCCGAGGATAAGCGTGACATCCTGCGCAATCGCTTCTTCGCGCGTGGGGAACTTGCTCAGCTCCTTCACACCAGCATCGCCCTGGAAGAGCATGCCATCGAGGACCGCACCCTTGAGCTCGATATCGGGGTACTGCTTGAGCAACCCTACGATCTCGCGTGCGACATCGACGACCGACTCGGCGCCATACGCCAGAGCCGTCGAGCCCTGCATGACTTCCTTGAGCGGTGCCAAATCGGTCTCGCCGAACGCCTGCCCAAAGAGCTTGTTGCGTACAACGGTGACCTTGATTTCCTTCTTCGCCAGACCCGACCGGATCGCGTTCGTGTCGTTCGACTCGATACCACGCAGGCCAATCGCCAGCGCGTTCTCGTTGTCGCCCAACAGCTCGCGGTACTCGCGGATCATCATTTCCTTAACAGGCTTACTCATGATAATCCTCCTTATTCCGCCGCTACCGCGGTCTTGATCTGCACACCAGGGGTCATCGTCCCGCTGATGGTGATACGCTTGACATACTCACCCTTGACCGCCGAAGGACGCGCCTTCTCGATGGTCTCGTAGAAGTGGTTGTAGTTCTCCAGCAAGTCGTCAGCGCTGAAGCTCATACGACCGATCACGGCGTGAACATTCCCGCCCTTGTCGGCGCGATACTCAACCTTACCAGCCGCAAACTCACCCACCGCCTCGGCGACCTTGGGGGTCACCGTGCCGTTCTTGGGCGAGGGCATCAGCCCCTTGGGACCAAGCACGCGACCGAGCTTGGAGATCACACGCATCATGTCCGGCGAAGCGATCGCGACATCGAAGTCGAACCAGCCGCCGTCAACCTTCTGCATCAGATCCGCACCACCGGCCTCGACGGCACCGGCCGCCTTGCAGTCGTCGACCAATGCCGCATCACAGAACGCGATGACCCGCTTGGCCTTGCCGATACCCTTGGGCAACGACACCGAACCACGAACCATCTGGTCCGCGTGCTTCACATCCACACCAAGGTGCATGCAGACCTCGACGGCCTGATCGAACTTGGTGGGAACAAACTTCTTCAGCGCGACAAACGCCTCATTGGCCTCGAGGGCTTCCTGAGGTGTCAGCTTCGCGTTTTCTTGTGCTCGCTTTGACTTTGCCATGGATCAGTCCCCCACCACATCTACGCCCATCGAGCGAGCGGTACCAGCGATGATCAGTGCGCCCGCGTCGAGATCGTGCGAGTTGATGTCCGCACCCTTCTCTTCAGCGATCTTGCGGCACTGGTCCATCGTGATCTTGCCGACCTTCTTCGTGTTCGGTTCGCCCGAACCTTTCTGAATGCCAGCCGCCTCCTTGATCAGCACGCTCGCGGGCGAGGACTTGATCTCGAACTCGAACGAGCGGTCGTTGTAGACCGTGACGACACAGCCGACGACCTTGCCGTTGAGCTGGCCGGTTGCTGCGTTAAACTGCTGAATGAACTGCCCGGGGTTGACACCCTTGGCACCCAGAACAGGACCCAGAGGCGGCGCAGGCGTCGCCTGACCACCCGGGGCCATGATCTTGAACTTTTCAATGACTTCTTTGTCGGCCATGATTTCTCCACCTCCCACACCAAGCCCGAATGCCTCGGAAGCCGCGTTTTCGGCCTGAAAACGCACTCAATGTGGTTACACGGTTGCAAAATTGCCCAAGGCGCACGCCAAGAACAGGGCCAAGACTCTAGACCCACCTGCCCCACGGGTCGAACCCAAGCACGCCCAAATTGTCACAATTCCTTTTACAGCCACCAGTTCGGGCCGGGAGCCATGTGTTCCCCAATCTCCATGAGCATGAACCGGCGGGCAACAAGCCCCCTTGAAGCGGGGCTTTTTCATGAAAACCTGTCTGATAACAAAACCCGAGGCGTTACCGGACCCAATAGTCATGCTGTGACGGTGACAGAAACTCGGCAATCCCAATTCGCTTGGCCAGCGAGCATGTTCTTTCGCACGATACCACTTGAATACCCAGTTTCACACGCCCTTGAGCCAGTTTCATGGCAATCGGGCAGGCATATTGCCCGATACTGTACCAGGAGAATCACCATGGCCACGATCACACGCAACACCAAACGATCGCGACTCAACTGGACCCCGCGCCAGCTCAAGCGGCAAGCCCTTACCCTGTGTGCTTGCGGTGTCATCGCCGTCTCCATGAGCCCGAGCACCGCCCTGGCCTCAGGCGACGGCAGCTTCTGGACCCAGTTCACCCCCAGCGTGGACACCCGCCTGATCTTCGTCTCCAGCAGCGAAGGCAGCGACTCCAACTCCGGCCTCACCCCCGAACGCCCCGTCAAGTCACTCGAACGAGCCTACGAACTCCTCCGCGACGGGTACCCGGACTGGATGCTTTTGAAGCGGGGGGATGTTTGGACCGAGGGCTTCCCATTCTGGACGAAGAGCGGACGCGCCGAAGACGAGAAGCTGGTCGTGGGAGCATACGGAGAAGCGGCAGAACGACCTCAAATACGCCCAGATGGCTCAAGCAGTGTGCTAGGAAACCACGGCGAAGAAATTGTGGAACACGTTGCGTTTGTCGGGCTTCATCTAGAACCAATGAACCGTCAACAAGACGAGGGCGCTGTAGGTATCAGTTGGAAACGGGAGTCTAACGACATTCTTTTCGAAGACCTCTTCGTATCTGGATTTACGAACAACATCACGCTTCAAGCATGGCCGTCCGACAATCTTGTGCAAAATCTCCGCCTCAATGGCTGCGTGATTGTTGATTCATGGAACGCAAACGGTCACTCTCAGGGCTTATTCGCCAACCTAGTCAGCGGACTCACAATCGAAAACTGCGTCTTTGACCACAACGGATGGAGCACTGAATCTGGCGCCGCCCCCACGATATACAACCACAATGTCTACATTCAGTACAGCGCCGAGAACGTCCGTGCATACAACAACATTTTCATGCGAGGAGCAGCCACCGGCATCCAAATGAGGTCTGGTGGCGAACTGGTGAACAACTTGCTCATCGCGAATCCCGTCGGCTTCCATTTCGGTGCGCCCCACGGGTATGACATGGGATACGGGGTCGATGCCGTTGCAAAGCACAACACAATCCTTCATGGCACGAGTATACAGAATAGCCAGGGATCACCGAGATCAATCGGAGCGTACACCTACAACTCAAAGAACGTAACTATTTCCGAAAACATCTTCGCTCACAACGAAATTGGCTACAACGGCCAGATGATTATTGCCGCCGGCAGCGACAATGGCAGCGACGCTACCAATATTGATATATCGAATAACTTTGCGTATGCATGGCACGGATCTATAAAAGTAACGCTCGAACAAACTCCTGACGACGCCGATCTCATACAGATTCGAAATAATAAGTTTATTTTCGATCTGGATTCAAATAATGGGAACAACAACTTTAACAAAAGCATTATCAATATTGGGCAAGACGTTGATTATGTCTTCACCACCGACAACACATACGCCGTATACGGCATGCACAGTTCGCCATTCAAGCACGGATCGAGCATATCAACTGCCGAATGGCAGACTCAGTACGAACCAACCGCCAGCTTTGGCGAACTATCCCAAGCCCCAAATGCACTGACCATATCCGATTACCTCGAAAGCATTGGCACCCCCGGCGACATTGAAGATTTCGCAAGCATGGCCCGATCGTTGTCGAGATCAAATGTGAATGGCAAGATCTCGCCGACCTCTGTTTACTCCTGGTACCTTGAGAACTTCAACAGAGAAGCGAACTAGCCCAGTCCACACCCGGTTGCATGAGTTGCATCGATAAAAAATTTAGACTGGGCAACTCAACTTTACTGATGTGAATTATGCACCAAGCCCACGCTTGCCCCATCCCAAATCCAGACAGATGACACTAGTCGCTCATCAAAATTGACACCAAACGCATTTTCAATCTTCATACTCTGTTCCTGGCCACTGCTCATGCTCGCAGTGGCCATGTTCGTCCCCGCACGTAAAGCTGCGTTATTGTCCATCCTTGGCGGCAACCTCTTCCTCCCGGCAACCGGGATCGCCATCGCTGGTTTTCCCAACTACACAAAGCTTATCGCCGCCGGTCTAGGCGCTCTGCTTGTTGCCTGTTTCTTTGCATTCCCGAAACTCATTTCTTGGCGCCCGAAACTCCTCGATATCTTCTTTCTTGGCTTTCTTGCTGCACCACCAATCAGTTCCATGCTCAATGGACTTGGCCCATATGACGCTGCATCGTCGTTCGTGAATCGCTTTCTCGAATGGGGGATCGCATACTGGGTCGGGCGATCTCTGTTTACCGATTTAGAGAGTTTGCGAGACATCTGTGTCGGTGTTGTGGTGAGCGCGGTTGCGTATACACCACTTTGCTTATACGAGATCGTCATGAGCCCCCAACTCAATCGGATGATCTATGGTTTCCGTCCCTCCAGTTGGGCCATGACCAAACGCTTTGGCGGATGGCGTCCTACGGTATTCATGCAGCACGGACTGGCCCTTGCAGCATGGATAGCTGCCGCTGCACTCGTGGCCTGGATCCTCTGGCGATCAAAGGCTATTCGCAATATCTGTGGAATCCCAATCTTCTGGATCGCGATCACGCTCGCTGTGCTGACGATTATGCTCCGATCAACCGGTGCAGCACTTTTGCTTGTGGGACTCATCGCGGTGGTGGAGATCATACAAGCAACCCGAGTCCGGCCCTTGCTGCTCGTTCTTATACTCGCACCAATGGTATATATCGGGCTACGAACCACCGGCTGGGAAGGACAACAACTCGTCCACATGGCTGAAATGATCGACCAGGAACGCGCCGATTCACTGAGTATCCGGCTCGAAAACGATCAGCTGATCGTAGATAAGGCAATGAATAATCGTCCATTCTTCGGCTGGGGCGGATGGGGTCGATGGCGTGTTCGTGACCAATGGGGAAATGATATAACAATTTCGGATTCATGGTGGGGCATCCTCGTAGGCACAACGGGTGCCTTCGGTCTTGTCTGCACCTATGCCACCTTCATTTCTCCACTCTTTCCGCTCGCACTTCACAAAACACGAAGACGCATATTCGAAGGCGCCAGCGGTGCTGCATGGGCACTCGGCTTCGGCGTCCTCCTATTCGTCCTCGACACACTCGCCAACGCCATGCCCAACACCTCGTTCATGCTCATGGCAGCCACCCTGGTATCCGTATACCCGCTGGTCTCCCCCAAGGCCATGAATCGCATGATGTCAAAGCAGCAATCGCAGACACCACCGACCGCCCAGGATCGACAAAACCCATCGGCACATGATGCAAGCAACGCACGCTCCGCCTAGCGCACCACCATCGCCGATCGCATCTGATCCGCAATACCACGATCCAAACCATACTGCTGCGCACGGTCTACCATCCTCAACGCCGGGCCGGGCCGCTCCTCGCCCTGCATGATGACCGCGACGCTCAGCCAGGCACTCGCCGATGGATTCCGGTGGGCCCAGCCCACCACCTTCACCAGCGTATCGCGCATCAGGCGTGGGTCGCCCTCGAACAGTTCCACCGGCACCACATCAAACGCCAGCTGCGGGTCCTGGCTGTGGGCATAGCCAATCATCGCCACACCGTCGCCACGCTGCCCGTCGCGGATCAGCGCGATGCCGAGCTCACGCAAGGCCAGCCAATCCTGTGGGTACTCGCTCAGGTGCGCCCGGTACGCCTCGATCGCCACGCTCGGGTTGCCGAGCGACATCTCAAGACGCGCGACCTCAACCGCAGACAGCGGCACCGCCTCCGGGATCGTGTCGGGCATCTCTGTCACCACCACAGGACCCGCGTGATCAACAAGCTCCTCATCCACGCCATACACAATCCCCCGATAGGTACCCGGGATTGAATACCGCCACCAGTTCCGGCTGTAACGCCCCGAGTACCACCCGTACCACGGCGAACAATCCCAGTACGCACCACTCCAGCCGTAGTAATACACCGAGTACGACCCGTTGGTGCACACATAATCAACATACCCATCCCCGTCGTAATCGCCCCACACATACCACCACCCGCCGGGGCAATAGCTCGGATGCGACCAGAAGTTGATATCGATGTCGATGTGCCAATCGTCATCGTGATGGCCACCATGGTGACCGCCTCCGTGATGCCCATCATCATGATGATCATCGTGGTGGTCGTCGTGGTGCCCCCCGCCCTCACCAGGGTGTTCATCCATACGCCCGCCCACACCCAGCTTCCCCCCGCCCATACGGTCGATGAACCCGGTACGAACGCGATCAAGCTCGAACCCATCGGGTGCAGCATTCTTCCGTACGCTCGTGACCGTACGGCCACCACTGATGCTCCGACGAACCTCACCATTCTTCGTGAAATCTGGTCGCACCTCAATCGGACGAGGTTCAGTACGCTTGGGCTCAATCGTCCTGGGCTCGACCCGCGCCGGCGGGGTCTGGCTCGGCTGGACGCGGCTGGGGAGCGTCCGTACCGGCACTGTTCGAGCGGGTTGCGTCTTGGTCGGCTGAATCCGACTCGGCTGGGGCTGCACCGGCTGGGTTCTCGTCGGCTGCACCTTCGATGGCTGTGGCCGGGTCGGTTGTGTCTTCTTCGGCTGCGTACGAGCGGGCTGGCTCTTGGCCGGCTGTGTCCGGGCGGGTTGGGTCCGCGTTGGATTCGGCTTCACTGACCGCGACGGCGCTGGCTCTGGCCGCGAACTCGTCGGCCGAGTCCGCGCCGGCTGTGTCGATCGACTCGGGGATGCCCGTCGCGCAGGGGCTTTCGACGAAGCCGGACTTGACGAAGGACGGGTCGCCGGTCGGGACGCCGGCCTTGTTGCAGGCCGTGTCGCAGGCCTCGAGGTCGGCTTAGACGCTGGCTTTGAGACGGGTTTCGAGGCCGGTTTCGAGGCCGGCTGGCTCTGCTTCTGCTTGGCCGGGGCCAGCTCGGCTTCGCCCGATGCGGACAACGCCGCACCACCAGAAGCACGCCCCGCAAGGAGCATCAGCATCCCCAATGTCCCAGTCACAATCTGAGCTTGCGTGCCTCTCATCGTCTCTATCCTTTCTCAAGACGCCGAAACGCCTCGCTTTCTTTGTATACCGAGCCCAGTGCGCAAATGTTCCACGCCGGGAACACGCCACGAACAACCTCCCCCAGCCCCACAAGCAGGGCCATCCCCGCTATGCTCGGTGCATGACCACCTCCCGAGCACCAAAGATCACCGCACCCGCGACCATCACACGCCGATTCAGCCCCACCACCGTCATCGCACTCAGCGCCTCAATCGCACTGACAATGAGCGCATGCAACGCCCTGCGAGGCGGCGGCGGCTCTGGAGGGTCCTCGACGGTCATCTCGGACACCACCGCATCCATCTACAAGACCAACCTGCGAACACGCGCATACACCTATCACGACGACAACACCGCCGACATCTATCTCACCGACCTCAGCGATGAACAACTGACAGCTTTCTTCCAAAAGAACGCCGATTGGTCCCAGATCTCGGGCACAATCGTCCATATCCACCTTTTCCTCGATCCCAGGCCTGGAAAAACACCCATCGAACCCACCGCCGCCAATGCCTCGATTCGCTACGCGATCGTCAGCCGTGGACAGATCGGCATCTACGACGGTGCCGGGTTCATGCTCCCAGGTCAGAAACCGGGCAAGGACACGATCAGCGGCTCTTTCGCCGCCGCCCCACTCCGGCTCTCACGCGCCACCCAAGGGTTCAACGACCCCCTCACCCCCGCACGCCTCGACATGAGCTTCGATGCCAAGCTCGATGACCTCGCTTCACCCGAACTCCAGGCCCGCCTCGATGCCCTCGCCGCCGTCGCCAAGCCCGTACGCGAGCCCTGACCCACCACACCACACGACAAATCCAAACCGCAACCGAAGCACAAATGAAAAACCCCGCGGGACAAACCCGCGGGGCTTTGCTTTCAGAATCACATGTGTGATGCAGACGCGATCACGGGCAACCCGCTGAGAACGCATCAATGAACGCACCGACATCGAAGAAGTCGTGGTTCCCATCGCCGTCGAAGTCGGCGGCAGGATCCATCGCGCTGAACGCGGCCAAGAACGCGCTCACATCAAAGAAATCGAGCACGCCGTTTCCATCCATGTCCGCCGTACACACATCACCATCGCAGATCTCGCTTGAAACCTTGAACGCATCAATGCCGGCTTCAACCGTCGTGTCCGCGCCCGCGTCCGTCACCTGTACACGCAACTGGAACACATTGTTCAAAGGCACATAATCAGTCAGGTTGAACGAGAGTTCGTCCCATTCACCACCGGTGCTCGTGATCGACATCACCGTCGTGTAGCTGATCCCCGCGTTGCTGCTGAACTGGATCTTCATCGAGTCGGCCCCCGAACCGGTCATCCACGCGGACAAACGAAGCACGGGCTCGTCGATGTCAGTCAGATCAATCAGAGGCGATGCGAGAAACACGCTCCCATTGTCTACATCGATCCCCGCAGTGTTCGAAGTCACATAGCACGCCCCGGATCCATCGGCATCATTATCCGGATCACCCAGACCGTACCCGTTCGGGACCGCGCGAACGAAAGAACCAGACCCGCCGGTCGTGTAGCTTAGCCAGCCCTGGTTGGATTCGAAGTCATCTTCCATGGCCAGAGTCAAATCGTCCAACGCCACCGTGGAGTAGGTCCCGGATTCCGGGAGCGTCACGATCGTGCCCTCCTCGTCCTCAATCTCGAACATGTAGGACACACTGCTCCCGCAGTAGTACGACCCAAAGGTACCGGTATATGTGCCATCACCATTGTCGACCATGTCCTGCACAAAGCTCGTGCCATCGGTCGCGTTCACGATGAACTTGGGCGCCCCGACCACGGTGTGGCCCTGCAGGTTATCGATCACAAGAACGACCTCATCACCGCCCTCGGGCTGCACATGCGTGGGCTCGGAGACCAATGACGCCTGGATGTTGCGAGGCAGGCAGATCCCCTGCGGGTTCGCCAACGCGTTCTGAAGGTCATTGTTGAAGATGTATGTCCCCTGGTTGCCACCCGAAGTGTTACAGCCAGCATTCGTATGGATGCCAAGCACCGTCTGGTTGTTCTCGTCGAGGATCGCCGAGCCCGAGTTGCCACCCGTCGTATCGGTCGAGTAGCGGATCGTGTTCCCGCTGCGGTAGGTCAGCGGCCCGACATGCGTCTTCTGCACAAGGTACCAGCTCGCAGGGACCGGCGAACTCGTTGAGCCATAACCCGTGATCCGGATCGGACGGCTGTCCGCACTCACACCCGTTGTCGCCAGCGTATGGTGCACACCGTACGACTGCCCCGGGCTCATGCCCGTGTTCGAGTTGTCGAACACACCAAAGTACGCCCAGTCATTCCCGATGAAGATCCCACCGATGCTGTCCTGCACCGAAGAGTTATCGACCGGGTACTGATCCTGAGGCGGAGGATTCTGCGTCGATCCACCACTGCTCGAAAGCGGCACATTGAACTGGATCACATCGCCGCCCGCAGGGCCACAATGCGCCGCGGTCAGCATGCGGCTGCCATGATCGCTGAACAGCCAGGCCGTACACCCGATCGGCATCAGCCGCGCATCGCGATTGTCATAGCTCAGCTCACGATCATCCACACTGCCACAGATCGAACGCGGGCCCACAACCGGCGCGGACGCCTGAACGCCCGTCACATGCACCCGGTTCACCTGATGCGTCGTGTTGGGCGAAGCCATGATCTCGACTTTCACCGCACCACCATTGAAGTACGCCGTGCTATTCCCCCACTCCCGCAGCGACTTGGCATCCAGGTACTGCTCATGGCCGTCCTGCAGCGAAGTAATACGCAGGTAGCTCTCGCGCACATGCTCGTCCGACTTGGCAAGCATCACATCGCTGAATCGGAGACGAACCCACTCCGCGTCCGCAACCTCGATGACCTCTTCCCAGATCGGAACCTGCAGATCACGAGCACCCGCCTGCGCGTGCTCAATGCCCACGAAACCCGAGTCGGCATCAACCCGCAACTCACGGAACTCCGGCTGCTCGAAATCACCAATCTGCTGATCACTCGAAACACGCACTGATTGCGCCGACGCCTGAGTAGCCACGCCCGCGGCACACATCAGCATCAGCCCGAAGGTACACCCTTGCTTCATCGTTCGCTCCTGATTATTCATTTCGCACACTCCACGGAGCATGCACCATGGCTGAATGCCACAGCTGGAAAACTCACACGACGCACCGACATCAACACAACACCCGTCGGGCACATGCCCAGACTAATGCATCGCGGCACACCGTACAAGCCCAGAACTGGGGATTTGACCCGAATAACAGTGCTTTCAGACCGCCCAAGGATCATCGCCGCGATACCAGCGATCAAGCGTCCCCATACACGCATCCCGATAGAGCATGCTCAAACGCGCCGCATCCAACGCGTGCCCATGCAACGGGGGGGCGCTCAACGCGTCAAAGCGATCCGGATCGACCATCATCAGATCTGGATCCGCGATATTCGACTCCCCCCGATAACCAGTCTCGTACATCGTCCGAAGCGCCCAGTAACGCGAAGCGTACAGCTCGAACGCCTCGTGCTCGCTGTTGGCGAGTTGGTTCCCAAACGAGGGGGTGTCAGGATCCGTCGCGGCCAGATGCTCATCGCTCGTCACGATGTCCGAACCAAACAGGATCCGCCCCGCGTAGCGATCAAGAAACGCGGTCAGTTCGCCAGTCTCATGCTTGCTCAACTCACGAATCATCCACTTGGTCGCGCTCGTATCCAAAATCAGCTTCGGGTGACGATCCAGCAACCCACTCAAAAACGCCAAGTCCTCGGGCCAGCCACCCATGTGCGCCGCCATGCAAGGCATGCCAGTCTTCTCAAGCAGTCGCTCGAGCGACTCGTACTGCGACGCTTTGCTCCCATACTTCGACTTGTCCGCGTACATCGTCTCAAACCAGGTGTCCGGGTCGGCGCAGTGCACCATCAGCATCATGCCCAGCGACTCGGCTTTCTCCGCAATACGAAGCTTCCAATCACAATCGAAGGGCACAATCTCCTCAGGCGCAAGCCCCATCGTCGAGACATAATCCCGAAGCCGAGGCGCACCCCAGAACTTCACCATGCGGGCCCCGCGTTCGTGCCACCCGTCGAGATTCTCAAGAAACCCCCGCGTATGCGCCCACTCCCGGTCCTCGTGCATGTATTCCGGGATGGCCACAAACGAGATCCGATCGCCCATCACCGCACGCACCGCGTCGGCCTGCGCCAGCTGTGTCTGCGAATAGACACGCTCGATCCCATACAGTTCGCACACCCGCTTGTACACTTGTGCAGCCCGCTCACCATTGATATGCGCATGGGCATCGATCATCGGGCACACCGGTGCCCCCAACCTCGACGCCTCCGCCACATAGTCCAATCCGAGCCGGTTCGCGGGGGTCATACCCCCACCCGCCTGCTTTACCGCGTTCGCCTGATCAGTCACAACAGATCTCCCAGCCGTTCCCGCGTCCTCTGAACCATGATAGACCCCCAAACAAGCCATCCTATTCCACCCACACCCCCACTCAGGGTGGCACTCGCGCACGATTGGCTCGTCGGGTACCGAGGCGGCGAGATGGTCCTCGACGCCATCGCATCACTGCTCCAAAACCAAAGTCACTCCATCACACGCATCTACACGATGTTCGAGAACGGCTCCCCCCTTTCCCCCACACTCGACGCCATCCCACGCACCGCCTCATCGCTCAGCAACCAACCCGAACAACTCCGCCGCTGGCTCCTCCCACGCTATCCCAAAGCCGTTGATGAACTCAGCGCCCACCTCCGCCGCGACCATGAAACCGACCCCATCGACCTGCTGATCTCCACCAGCTCGGCCGCGATCAAATCCATCCAGCCCCCGCCCGGTGTACCACACATCTGCTACTGCCACGCCCCCGCCCGGTACCTCTGGTCCCAGACAGACAACTACACCTCACCAGACCTCAAAGGACGCCTCCGCGCACTCGGGCTCGCGCTCTTCGCACCGCGACTGCGCCGGTGGGATCGAGCCACCGCGGGACGCGTCGACGCCTACATCGCCAACTCCACCCACACCGCCAACGAGATCAGACGCTGCTACGCGCAAGAAGCAACGGTCATCCACCCGCCCGTCCGCACCGACTTCTTCACCCCCGACCCGGCCGTGCCACGCGAGGACCACCTCCTCCTTGTCGCGGCGCTCGAACCATACAAGCGCGTCGACCTCGCCATCGATGCCGCGATCCGACTCAAGAGAAACCTCACCATCGTCGGCTCCGGGTCCCACGAAGCCGCACTCCGCAGACACGCCAACAACAGCCCCTACATCACATTCGTCGGCAAGGTCACCAATGAGCAGCTCCGAGACCACTACCGCCGCGCCCGCGCATTCCTCTTCCCACAAATCGAAGACTTCGGGATCACCGCCGTCGAGTCCCAATCCTGCGGCACGCCCGTCATCGCCCAGCACGCCGGGGGCGCACTCGACTCCGTCATCGATCC
The DNA here is from genome assembly GCA_043100965.1 of Phycisphaerales bacterium JB052. Lineage (GTDB taxonomy): Bacteria > Planctomycetota > Phycisphaerae > Phycisphaerales > UBA1924 > UBA1924. The sequence continues at coordinate 772,971 of JBICHR010000011.1, forward strand.
CACAACCGGCACCTTCTTCAACTACCCCACCGCCGAAGCGCTCGCCGAAGCCATCGACCGATGCCCCCCGCCCGACGCAGCAACACACACACCATGCCGCAGCAACGCGCTGCGATTCTCGCACGAAACATTTACACGCAACATGAATCGGGCCATCGCCCAGATCGTCAGCTGAACGAATCCGAGACGCGATCGATCTTCACACGACGCCCCTCAGACAGCACACCAACAACCAGCCCCACGAACAACTCCAGCTCGGCCTCGAGGTCGACGCGCCGCATCACCTCACAGTCAAACCAGGTGTCGCAACGCGGGATGATCGGGGAACCCGTCACCAACGAGGTCGTCTCGATCGCATCAAACGGGTCATCCTCCCGCACTGATGCGAGTTCACTGGGCACCGAATCCTTCCCACGAAACCGACGCTCGATCAACCGATCGCCCGATCCCAGGACGCCCAACGCGAAGCTGCGCGAGTCCCGGATCAGCGGGTCAATCTGATGACCCTTCCGGGCCGCGATACACAACATCGCCGGCTCCGTCCCGCAGCACTGCACACTGTGCACCAGCATGCCACCACGCTGATCATCAAACGCCGCGGTCATCAGATACAACCCGCCGGGAAAGCAACCCAGCGCGGTCTCGATAACTTGATCTTCAATCTCTGACATGCCCCCCCCGCATTCAACTGTCATGAACCCCAGATCCTCAGTTACTTTTCGCCGACGCCGATGCGGTGTTCCGCCACAACGCCGATTCCATCTGAATTGATCCGTGTTCCCCTCTCGAACATTCCCTATTTTCACATATACACAACGCTTTGTGTGCGCCGGAGCGAGAATCTCTATAAGTTCTTGCAGAATAACACGATGCCACGCCGAATATCACTCCACCGGCAATGAACAACCCTCCAGGTTGTCCACAACCCGCCCCCAATCTGTTGAAATGGGGGCCATGCGGCTTGCGTTGTGGGTCATAGTGGGCGATAATCCCACGAATGAACCACACCGGGGACACAAGCCGTGCCATTTACAGGACAAGCAGAGGCCACCATCGACGCCAAGCAGCGTCTGGCCATCCCTGCGAAGTTCCGCAATCGCTGGTCGCCCGAGCAGGACGGCCAGACATGGTTCTGTGTCCCATGGCCCGAGACCGGGGCACTCCGCCTCTACACCGAGAAGATGCACAACGACCTCTTCACCGCCGGTCGACGCGACCCGAGCCTGACACCCGACGAGGACCAGGCCGAGCTCGATGTGATCTTGCACTCAGTGACCGAACAAGTGGATGTCGACAGCAACAACCGCATCCGCTTGCCCGCATGGCAGGTCGAAGCACTCAAGCTGCCCAAGGAAGTCGTCGTCCTCGGTGCGGGCGACCGACTCGAAATCCGTGCCCGGGACGAATGGCAGAACGAGTTCAACGACCGGCTCTCCAAGATGGCCCAGCTCTCCAAAACGCTCTCCGCCAGGAAACCGACAAACTGAATCAACGCACCACAACCCAAACCATCGCAGGACGCGATGCAGAGGGACCGACAACCAGGAACATCTGTTTCTCTCTGTTCTCAACGCACGGCCGCGAAGAGAACGCCCACCACGCCCGAGCATTCGGACGAGACAATCAGAACTGAGCCAAACTGGTGAGGGGTGCGTACGCCCCCTTGACCCACCATGGACGGCGATGCTCCGCAAGGACGCGAAGCACTCAAGGATCACGCTCCCCGACGGGGGAGCCCCAGTCAAACTCAGTTCACCCACGACCCGGCTGACCCACCACCAGCCGGGTTTTTTTTATGAATCAGGATCAATTCCGTACAACCAACCGGGACCACGAAAAAAACCCGGCTCGCGCCGGGCATGAGGAGTTTAGTCTTCTTTAAAACACGCAGAATCACTCACCCCGCGTGCCGGTAGCCGCCCTGAGCAGGGCCGCGAAACCCATGGGCGACCACGCCCGAAACGGCCTTTCGCCGCCGTCGAGTGGGACGCACCATGCCCCCCACGATCGTCCCCGGAAGACGCGCAAGCAGCGTCGCAGCACACACCGCGCAAACCGCCGACCACCCCGGCTGACGAGCAACACGCACCCGCATCACCCGGCTGGTGCCATTCCCGCAGCACGGGCACTCGTACTTCCCCTCCCGACGCCAGTTGTACCGATCGATCCCAAGCTCCCGGTCCGCGACCGATTCCCGCCTGGGAACATCCCCAAACGCATCAACCACCGAATCCGGCTCAGGATCCGCAGCCGCCTCAACCGCCGTACGCTCGATTTCAACCTCATCGGCAAACGGGATAATCCCCGTATCATCAAGGTTTTCAGCGTGCGAGCAACCCCCGTCGCCCTTGGTGTGTGTGCAAGTCTGATCCATTCGTGTCCCCAATCATGTACGAAAGACCCACATCGTCATACGGATTCAAGCACCTCAAGTTTCATCGGCTCGGTCTCGACGCCGCTTGAACAGACGCGTTCTCGGACCATTCCCGCCACCATTTCACAGATCTTCTCCACCGCAGCGCAAGAAAAACCCGCTCCGAAAGCGGAACGGGCCTCGAATCAACATATTGCCAGATGCTCAGCCGTCAACCTCGACGAGACCAAGCTCCTCGACCTTGGACGCGTCCAGCACGCTGACCTGCTCGATCACGACCGTCTCGATCGGGACATTCTCGTACGGGGCACGGGTCGTGGTCGGCGTGTTCCGGATCTTATCGACCGTCTCCATGCCCTTCACGACCTTGCCAAACACCGCGTAGCCAGCACCGTCACGCTGGGGCCGATCCAGCCCCGCGTTGTTGACCACATTGATGAAGAACTGCGAGGTCGCACTGTCCGGACGACCGCCCAGGCGTGCCATCGCGATGGTCCCACGATCATTCTTCAGACCGTTCTTCCATTCGTTCTTGATCTCGGCGTTCGTCTTCTTCTTGGTCATCTGCTCATCGAAACCGCCACCCTGGATCATGAAACCCGGGATCACACGATGGAAGATCGTGCCGTTGTAGAACCCATCGTTGGCATAGTCCACGAAGTTCTTGGTGCTGATCGGTGCCAGCTCGTTGTTCAACTCAAGGTAGATATCACCCTGACTCGTCTTCATCTCGATGTACACAAACTTCTCCTCGATGTTCTCATCGGCCTTGGGCTGTTCCTGCTTCTCGGGCTGCGCCTCGCCACCCGCCGCCGCGCCACCCTGATCGGGCTGCACCGCGAAGGCCGCGATCACCAATGCCATCAAAGCCGCCACACCTACTGCGATCGATTTCATGCTCACTCCTTTAGAGTCACACGCCCGCAACGGTCGCGGACTGTTTCGTGAAGATAATCCTAGCGTCACAAGAAGCTGTACGCAGCCGAGCCGCCACGGTTTGCCCGTTTCCGCAGCCGCACAACCGCGCCTCAGGGGCCTACACGCTTCACGCGGGGCCCGCGTGGGGCATCATACGGGCCATAGTCGAACCCAGACAGCCCATAGGTCGTCCAACGATACCGCTGATTCAACTCGCGATCGCTCCCCAGCCCTTCAAGCGGGATCGGAAAAGTATCCAAAGGCACGTACGACTGCACCCAGGGCTCAAAGAGATCAATCTCAGGGATCATCGATTCCTGCGCCTCACCCGTCCGCTCACGGTTCACCGAACCATCGAACATCAGCTTCTCAGGACGCGCCTGGTTGTAAGCAAAGTAGGGCTCACTGGCGATCTCCCGATCGAACTCCTCAAAGAACCACACCTTCTGCGATGGGAACAGCACCTCAGGAATGAACCGCCCAGTGTGCAAATTCATCTCCCCGGCCTGACCACCCGTGACCGTAAACAGATGCGGCGTGTCCGAAACAGGTATATACCGGACCGCCCCGGCCTCAAACTGCCACGACGAAGACACCGGCTGGTAGCTCGACGCAAAGGTCCAACGCTGACGCACCGGGTTGGTCAACCAGTTCGAATCCTCGTCATACCCCGGACCGGGATAATCATCGTACGGCACCGTACTCGGAAAATCGGAATACTCGAGCGGGTTGTCGGCCCAGAACAACTGATGCTCGTCCGCAGGGTCGATAAACATCGAATCTCCCAGCGGCGTGCCCATGTAATCAATCAGAATCAGGTGCAGGTACCGACGGTGCGGCAGCCGTGCAGAAAAGTTCTGTATTTTAAACTCCCCAGTGATCCGACCCGTCAGACGCATCAGGATCTCACCGTTCTGCTGGGCCGCGGCATCCTGATCATCGATCGGACGCCGTGTCTGCCCAGTGGGCAAAACATAATCCTCACCCGCCCGCCACGAATACGAGAACAACCGACCCTGATGGTCCTGCGCGTACATCCCCCCACCCTGACCCATCTGCATCAGGTTCGCGGCACTCGTCTCCGCCCGCATCTGCGAACGCACCGAATCGAGCATCGGCGCCAGAACCAGCCCCATCAGGACCAGCACCACGATTGATACCACCGCCTCGATCAGCGTGGCACCCTGCCTCTTCACACAACCCATGCCGAATCCTCATCGAGAAACACGAACAGAAGCCACAATCCTAACCGGACACCCAAGCACCCGCAATAAAAAAGCCCGGCTTGTGCCGGGCTTCATTCAAGAATACGCAATCTCAGTCCTTCAACTGCGCCGGAGGCCCAAAGGAGAACGGACCATAGTTGATGCCCGCAAGCCCGTTGAATGTCCAACGGTACCGCTGGCTCACAAGCGTCTGGTCCCCAAGGCCACCCACCGGCTCCGGGAAGGTATCCAGCGGCACATAAGTCTGTTGCCAATGGAAGAACCCACGCTCGGGCACCACCGAAGGAGCAGCAGCACCACTCGCCCAGCTGTTCACCGAGCCATCAAACATCAGCTTCTCGCTCTGCGCATCGTCGTAGCCAAAGTACAACGGGTTGGCACGATCGCGATCAAACTCCTCGTACATCCACACCTTGTTGGCATTGAAGAGCACATCAGTCATCTTACGCCCGTTCGAGAGCCACCCTTGCTGAATCGGCACGCCCCAAACCTGAAGCAAATGTGGTGTTTCTTCTACGGGAATGTATCGCAAACCACGATCGGGCTGCCATGCATCAGGCACGACCTGGTAGCTCGAACCAAACGCCCAACGCTGACGAACTGAAGAGATCGACCAGTTCGGGTCCGTGTCATACCCAACAGGGGTTCCATCAGCATACGGCACACCGCTGCCCGACCCGTACTCAAGCGGGTTGGACGACCAAACCTGCTGGTTCGCATCGCTCGGATCAATGAACAGATCACTCGGGAACGCCTCACCGAGGTAGTCCATCAGCACCAAGTGCGTATAACGACGTTGAGGAAGCCGAGAACTCGCGCTCTGGATCTTGTATGCACCACTGATCCGCCCCGTGCGCCGCATCAGGATCTCCTGATTCTGGTCCGCGGCCGCAACCTGATCGGTTGCCGGGTTTCGGACCTGCCCGGAAGGCAGCACATAGCTCTCACCGGCACGCCAGCTGTAGCTGAACAGCTGATTGTTATTGTCCTGAGCGTACATCATCCCGCCCTGACCGATATTCATCAGCTTCTGCGCGCTGCTCATGCCACGCATCTGGTAACGAGCCGCACCAAGCATGGGCAAAGCCGTACACGCCAGTAGCCCAAGCACCAATACCAGAACCACACACTCAAAAAGTGTGTACGCGCTCCGTTGCGTCTTCATCATATATACTCCCGGATTATGTTCCCCAGGCACGACCAAGACCCCCAGCGGCGCGGGTCGTGCATCATCCCATTCGGGTATGAATGAACATCTGTTCCCACAATTAGATTGAGTCAGCCAGTTCTTTTATGAAGAACGAGACTGGGAACGCGCCAGCAACCACCGTGCAAGCCGATAGTTCACCCAAACGGCAATCATCACCCCCGCCGCAATACCAAGAACATTGATATGCGACGGGTCGTCGATCGCACCCTTGAGCGAACGCACCACATCATTCCAGCCCGATTGGGCCGGAAGATTCGCTGCGTGCTCGATCAGACGGGTCTGCATAGACCCAGTATCGACCCAATCCCCCCCGACACCACGCCTACATACCACACACGCCCGCATCCCCCACAATCGCCATCCCCCAAACCGGGCTGGGCAATGCAGGCAAACCGACCAGAGTCCAATAACCATCACCCGAATCGGGTACACTCAGCCCATGATGACCAGAACAAACCGCGCCCTCTCGCCCCTGCTCATCGCCTTCGTGGTGCTCTACATGCTCATCTTCTCAGGGCTCGCCCTCCGCCAGGGCAACACCGAGTTCCTCATGTACGCCGTCGTCATGGTCCTCTTCATCGCCATCGTCCTGCTGCTCCACAGCGCCATCCGATTCACGCCCCTGGCCATCTGGCTCCTGGCCATCTGGGGCTTCCTGCACATGGGCGGCGGCACCGTCCCCGTCGACCCGGCACTCACCGACGCCTACCGGGCCGCCACCGACGAAGCCGCCCGACCCACATCCGCCGTCCTCTACTCACTCCGAATCCACCCCGACCTTCCCAAATACGACCAGATCGTCCACGCCTTCGGCTTCTTCAGCGCCACCATCGCCTGCTACCAGGCACTCCGCGCCCTCCTCCGTGCTCCGCGCTCACTCCCCACCGCCATCGCCGCCGCACTCATGGGCATCGGCCTCGGCGCCATCAACGAGGTCATCGAGTTCATCGCCGTCCTCACCATGCCCGAAACCAATGTCGGCGGCTACACAAACACCGCATGGGACCTCGTCGCCAACACCATCGGCGCTTCAGCCGCCGCGTTCTTCTGCCTGCTCAGCAAGCCCACGCAATAGACAACCCACACCAACCGACACCTCACCCTGAAATCCCAAACCCAACTTGCCCATCAGGTACACTGCGCACATGAACACCGCGCACCGCTCCATCCTGATCCTCTCCCTCCTCGCCGCCCCCGCGATCGCACAAGACACACCCGCCGACACCCTCCGCGGCCCCGATGTCCCACGCGAGACCCGCGAATCCATCGGCACCACCACCATGAACGGGCGCTTCACCCCCGTCGAGGGCCGACCCGAACTCGCCGCGTTCCTGCTCGTCTGCGACGACCCCGACGACCTCGCCCACGCCCGCCAGCTCGGCTCCGATCGCATATTCGACCTCACCGAACTCCTCATCGACGAGATCGATACCCTCCGCGCCATCACCGACGCACTCGCAAGCGACAACGCGCCATACGCACAAACACTGCTCGCCCAGCTCCGCCTCAAGCACGACCCGGAAATGCAACGCGACCCGCTCCGCCCAGCCCTCGAGGCCATGCTCAACGAAGACCAGATCAAACGCCTCGACCGCATCCTCAGCGAATACTGGAAACAGTGGGTCAACGCCAACACCCCCGAAGACCAACAGAACCCGGCAGGCGAGCCCCACAACAGGCAGACCTACCAACGCATCGAAAACCGCCTCAACAACCAGCTCTTCCAGGCCGACATCGCCCGCGCATACGAATACTCACTCCAGCCCTACCGCGGCGCCATGACCGCCATATACGAGGCCATCGAACCCACGCCCGAGCAACGCGCGTGGATCAGAAACCGCATCATCGAGCACATCAAGCAAACTCGACTCAAAGCCACAAACGACCAACGCCAAGCCCTCATGCTCGAAATTTACAACATGCTCGATCAGGACCGAAAGACCAAACTCTTCGCCTACATGACCAGTGTCGCCCTCGACCGCAACTGACCCCACCGGCACCACCATCCCGCCAAAACACGAACATCCATCCGATTCCACAACAATCCTCTATATACGATGCTTGCAAACCCGAGTGAATATCGGTAGTTTGGTCTCAGGCAAGTCGTGTGCCCATTTCGCGTCGGTCCCCTCCGACCCACGCGTGCCCCGCCGTTCTGGCGTCAGGCATCTGATACACAACAGGCAGAAGCCACGCTCACCCACGCAGCGCGTGACCACACACAACCTCATCGTTGTACACCATCAGGAGAAGTCCCCCAATGTCTCACCATCACGCATACACCCGCACAGCCGCACTCGCGATCCTCGCCGCGGCAACACTCTCAACCGGCGCCGCCGACATCGTCTATAACGCCGGCACCGCGACACCAACCCGCGCTCGCGCCATGGGCGACTTCAAAGCCGTCAACACGAACGCACACTTCTCCACCCACACCGACGGTCGCATCGGACGCGTCTACGGGCGAGCATTCAGCCACGGGCAGACCGCCGCCGAATCGACCGCCTCCTTCATCAACCAGCACAGCGACATGTGGGGCGTCAACGCAGCCGAGCTCGTCCCCCAGGGCCCATTCGACGACGGGCGACACACCCAACCCGTCTACTACCTCCCCGAAACCGACAGCTACAAGTTCACCGCCACCTACTACACCCAGCAACGCGCAGGCCTCCCAGTCTTCGAGTCAAAGCTCGTGCTCCTCACACGCAACGAGGCCGGCAACCCACTCGTCCTGGCAAGCGCCAACCTCCACGACCTGAGCGCATTCAACCCCGATCCCGTCGTCGCACGCGCCGCAGCAAACCGCGACGCACTCGTGCAGATCGCCTCGGACCACTTCAACGGCGTCGCACAGATCTGGAGCACCGAACGAGTCATCTACGCCGGCAACGAGTCCAACCCACACGACCCCGTCGTCGTGGACAACACCATCGTCGATGTCGACGGCTTCAAAAAGTTCCGCATCCTCACCGACGCCACAACCGGCGAAATCCTCCACGAGGAAGTACTCACACACACCGTCGATGTCTCGGGGAACGCATCCGCACTCGCAAGCTCCGGCCCAGGCGCCGACATCTGTGAAGACGAAATCGTCCGCCCACTCCCATACCTCAATGTCAGCGTCCAAGGCGGTGGCTCGTCCATCACCGATGTCAACGGCGACTTCACCATCTCCAACGCCGGCAGCACCGATGTCACCGTCAATGCCGATCTCGACGGCCAGTGGTTCGATGTGTACAACTACCTCGGATCTGAAACATCAGAATCCGAGTCCGGCTCACCCGCGAACCCCTTCGACATCCTCTTCAACTCGCTCAACAACTCAGAGCAGGTCCGAGCTGAGGTCAATGTCTACATCGAGGCAAACACCGTACGCGACTGGGTCCTGGGCGCCAACCCCTCGTACCCGCTCGTCGCAGGCACGACGATGGACATCACCGTCAACCGCACCGACGGCTTCTGCCCCGGCAACGCCTGGTACGACTCAGTCGAAGACTCCATCAACTTCTGCCTCTCGGGCTCGAGCAATCCCAACACCGCGTGGTCTTCCGTCGTCCACCACGAATACGGCCACCATGTCGTCTCCGCGGGCGGCTCAGGCCAGGGCCAGTACGGCGAGGGCATGGGCGATGTATTGAGCACCATCATCCTCGACGATTCACGCCTCGGGCTCGGGTTCTACGGCTCCTGCTCCACCTCACTGCGTAACGCCACCAACCAGCGCGACTACCCATGCTCAGGCGGCATCCACGATTGTGGACAGCTCATCTCGGGCTGCTACTGGGACACCCGCAACCTGCTCATCGCCAGCGAGCCCGATGATTACCAGAACCTCCTCATGGCATGGGCCGTCAACTCGGTCCTCGTGCACACCGGCGACCTCATCACGCCTCAGATCACCATCGATGTCCTGACACTCGATGATGACGACAGCGACATCGGCAACGGCACCCCGCATTACCTCGAGATCGATGCCGGGTTCAGCCAGCACAGCATGGACGCACCGCCGCTCACACTCGTCGACATCCAGCCCGTCGCCGCACCCGACTACGCCAACCCCAACGGCGGAACCACCGTCGCAGCAGACTTCATCGATGTCGCCGGCACACTCGACCCATCAACACCAACACTCATGGTCGACACCGGCTCGGGCTTCCAGCCCGTCGCCATGAACATGACCAGCGGCAACACCTTCCAGGCCGATCTCCCAGGTTCGGACTGTGGCTCAGAAGTCAAATACTACTTCACCGCAGACACCACCTCAGGCCTCCCACAGACCGCTCCCGCTGACGCACCGAGCGCCTACTACAGCCTGATCTCCGCTTTCGAAGCACCTGTCGTCGCCTTCGACGATAACTTCGAAACCAACCAGGGCTGGACCGTCTCCGGTGACTCGTCCAGCTCGGCCTCAGGACGCTGGGAACGAGCCATCCCAACCGGCAACGGCGAGCGCGCCGACCCGCCGAGCGACTTCGACGGCTCAGGCAACGCCTATGTCACCGGCAACGGCGGCCCAAGCTCCAACACCGATGTCGATGTTGACGAAACTATCCTCACATCACCCATCATGGACGCATCCGGCGCTTCGGTCATCTCGTACGCACGCTGGTTCAACAACTCCGGCAACACCGTCGTCGATGACCAGTTCTATGTCGAAGTCTCCGACAACGGCGGCTCGTCATGGAGCGAGCTCGAAACCCTCGGGACCACCCACCCCGAAAGCAACGGCGGCTGGTTCTCCAAGCAGTTCGCACTCAGCGACATCGCAGGGTTCACACCCAACGACCAGTTCCGCATCCGCTTCATCGCCGAAGATATCGGTGGCGGCTCCATCGTTGAATGCGGCATCGACGCCGTCAAGCTCCAGGTCATCAACTGCGAAATCTGCCCAGCAGACCTCAACGGCGACGGCGCACTGGACTTCTTCGATGTCTCACAGTTCCTCGCTGCGTTCAGCGCCGGTGAACCCGCCGCCGACTTCAACGGCGACGGCAGCTACGACTTCTTCGATGTCTCCGCGTTCCTCGGGGCTTTCAGCGCTGGCTGCCCATAATCGACCGACGCTGAACCCACAATCCATCACCTGAACACAGCCGCCCGAGTCATCGGGCGGCTTTTTTATGCCCGGACTCAAACCATCGCCGAATCCCAGATTTGTATCTTGTTCGTATCCCAAAGACACATTACAATCAGCCCATGATGATCAGACCAATCCATTTTATATCGCTCTCACTCGCCCTGCTCACCACCACCGCCGCCGCTCAAGACGGCAACCCGAACTGCCAGCCACCACAGCTCCTGGGCATGCTCTCAGGGCTCAACGACCCGGCCGCCCTCACAATCGACGGCAACTACGCCTACATCGCCCAGAACGACGACAGCTTCCTCATCATCGACATCAGCGACCCCGCCAACCCCACCCTCCTCGCCCACGCCGACGACCTGCCCATACAAGTCGACGACGACACACACATCATCATCAACCAGAACGCCGCCTATGTCGGCAACGCCATCATCAGCATCGACGACAAAGCCGACCCCTGGTTCGTACGCTACGGCGCCATCACCGAACGACCACTCATCAACGGCTACTTCTACCCACGCTCGAAGGCCTACTTCGATCGCACCGACATCTACAACGCCACACGCCCCTACGCAATCGGCATCGACACCTTCGAAGAACCACACAGCCTGGGATTCGAGTTCGGCGGGCTCCCCGTCGCCTATGTCGACGGCCTGCTCGTCACCGACCGCCTCGACCGCTTCAACATCGACAACCCCCACGCACCCTTCCTCGTCGACGACAGCGACGACCCCAACATCTACACCATCGACGAATACCGCTACGACGACCCCTACCTGCTCTTCCTCGAAGACTCCACTAATGTCGACCCACAGATCAACATCTACCAACAGGTGATCGATGCCTTCCTCTCCATCGACATCGGTGGCATCGCCTTCCACGACCTGGCCGTCAAGAACGAAACGCTCTTCACACTCAGCGAGGGCCTCAGCATCTACACCCTCACCGAGGATCCAACACGCATCGCATCACACTACGAAGACCCAATCCTCGCAGACGCCCGCTTCATCCGCACAATCGGCGAACACTTCGTGCTCGTCAGCGACGATACCTTCGCGATCTACGACATCCCCACCAACCCCATCGCCAGCATCCGCACCAATCTCTCGCACGAACACCTTGAAATCATGGGCGACACCGCCATCCTCTCCTCGGGCAACATCGACACCGGCCCGACCCAGGGCACCAGCATCATCGATATCTCCAACCCTGAGTTGCCCGTGTGGATCGCCAACCTCCCTACCCCCAACGCATTCGGGATCGACACCCTTGACCCCTATGTCTTCGTGGCCGACAAAAACGATGGCCTCAAGGTCTTCGACCTCAGCACCCCCGCCAGCCCCGTGCTCGTCGCCACCTACAACACCAGCACCAACCAATCCGGAACACCCAACACCCGCGACATCGTCATCCAAGGCTCATACGCCTACGCCGCCGACCGAAACGCCGGGCTCACCATCTACGACATCGTCAACACCCACGAACTCCAACCCATTTCCACGCTCCCGCTCACCCAGGCCCTGCAGCGCGTCAGCGTCTCGGGAGACCTCGCCTTCGCATCCGGTCTCAACAAGCTCTTCATCATCGACATCAGCGATCCCACAACGCCCACCATCGTCAGCACCATCGATGAAATCCCGGGAACGAGGAACTACATCTACTCCGTCACACAACGCGGCAACTGGATCTACACCGCCGAGTCCGACAGCGGCTACCGCATCTTCGACATCAGCGACCCCGCAAACCCGATCGAACTCGCACACTTCGACGCCTCCGTCAGCACCAAACAGGGAACCTACGACGGGTTCGTGTACGATCTCCACTTCGATGGCGACCTCCTCTATGTCGCCCTGAGCTGGATCGGTTACGCCCTCTACGACAACTCCGACCCCTTCAACCCCGTCCTGCTCCGACACACGCTGGCGGCAGACCCGCCGGAGAACAATGTCGCCCGCTACCGCGACATCGAGATCCGAGACGACAAACTCTTCGTCTCCGCAGGTTTCGCAGGCCTCCGCATCTACGACCTCAACAACTGCGCCCTGGCATGCCATGCCGACCTCAACGAGGACGGCATCCTCAACTTCTTCGATGTCTCCGCATTCATCATCGCCTTCACCAGCGAAGACTTCCTCGCCGACTTCAACAACGACGGCCAGCTCAACTTCTTCGATGTCTCCGAATACATCATTGCCTTCAAGAACGGCTGCCCATAACAATCGCAAGCCAAAGACACACGACCGCAACACCACCACACAAGCCCGCAATATCGGGCTTTTCTTTTCGTCAGTACCAAATACCAGACACCGTGCTTGTTCCACTCCGATCTCACATTAGAATACTTCCATGATAACTCAACACATCCGCTTCATCATGCTCACGCTCGCGACCGCCGCAACCGCGACCTTCGCGCAAACCGACCCCTTCATCTGCCAGCCACCCCAAACCATCGCCATCCTCACCGGGCTCAATGACCCAACCTCGATCACCATCGACGACGAGTTCGCCTACATCATCGAACAGAAGCACACGCTCGTCATCATCGACCTGCGCGACCACACCGCCCCCCAACTCCTCAGCCGCACACCAATCCCAGGCAACGAATGCAACGGCATCTCGATCAACGCCGACGCCGCCTACCTCATCCACGACTCCTCCGAGGGGTTCACGATCTTCAATATCGCCGACAAGACCGACCCCTGGTTCGTCCGCTATTACCTGACCGAGATGAACGACGCACAGCAGGTGCCGCAAAGCCCCACACACATCTTCCAACAGTTCTCCGCCATCAACATCTCACGCCCCCTCGCACCCGGAATCGACCTCTACCTCGATCCTGAATTCGAGTTCGATTCCGATGTCGTCGCGGTACACGACAACACCGCCATCACAGCCAACCTCGAACAGTACGACATCACTGACCCGCTCAACCCGATCTTGCACGAAACATACCCATTCGGGGAAGTCGATGCACGAACGGCACGCCTCGAATACCCCTACATCATCTCACCATCCACATCAGACGCCATCGTCTCACTCGCGACCTTCAACCAAGCCATTGACCAGATCACATCACTCCAAGTTCAACCCCTCGGATTCACCGACGCCACCGTTCGAGGCGACCTGCTCTTCGCAGCCAACGGCAGGATCGATGTCTACGCCGTAAGCGACAGCCCGCTCCGTGTCGCCTCATTCGGTATCGACGACGACATCGTCGGCGCACGACTGATCAGAAGACTCGGCGATCACTTCGTCGTCACCGGCTTGAACTACCTCGCAATCTACGACATCCACACCAACCCGATCGGCGGCACACGCGCCGGGAGCACCCCCTCATACATCGAACTGATGGATGACATCGCCATCATCAGTAGTTCACCGCCGCTGGATTACACCTACTCGACCGACATCATCGATATCTCGAATCCCCTCGAACCTCGCTGGATCGCCCAGCTCGATTTCATGAATCAGAATGCCCGCCCCCAAGGCATCGCCACATACGAAAACCATGTGTTCGTCGCCGAACGAACAGCGGGCCTGCACGATTTCGATCTTTCAGACCCCGAGAACCCCGTCCTCAACGCGATCTACAACACCGCCGCCGATCCGAAGGATTCACCCCGTGCACGCGATCTCAAGATCCGCAACAACACCGCGTATGTCGTCGATAACGCGAACGGTCTGCTCATCTACCAGATCCAGAACGATGCCACGCTCGTGCCCATCGGCAATCTCCCCATCGACGACAGTTGCCAACACATCACCCTGCTCGACGACCTCGCCTTTGTCTGCTCCAGCAGCAACGCCTACCTCATCCAGATCGATGACCCAGCCAACCCGCAACTCCTCAGCATCATCGAAGGCATCGCAGATACAAACCCACGCATGATCACAGCCCACCGCGACGGCGACCTGCTCTACACAGCCGATTACGATGCCGGCTACCGCATCTTCGACATCTCCGACCCCGCCGACCCCATCGAGCTCGCCCATTTCGAAGCCGATGTCATCACCCCGCAGGGCGAGTTCCTCGCCTACGCCTATGACATCCTCGTCGATGAGAACCTCCTCTACCTCGCCATGAGCTCGGGCGGATTCGCCATCTACAACAACACCAATCCCTTCGACCCCACCCTCATCACCCACTCCCCCGCCGCCGTCCCACAAGGCGGGAACAACACACGCTACCGCCAGTTCGTCAAACGCGGCAACCAGATCTACATGGCCGCCGGGGCCGCCGGACTGCGCATCCTCAGTCTCGACGGCTGCACCGGCCCCTGCCCCGCAGACCTCAACAACGACACCGTCCTCAACTTCTTCGATGTCTCCGACTTCATCATCGCCTTTACCAGCGAAGACTTCCTCGCCGACTTCAACAGCGACGGCGAGTTCAACTTCTTCGATGTCTCCGACTTCATCGTCGCCTTCAGCAACGGCTGCCCATAAGCAACCGTTCAGAGCCGCAGACGCATGCGGTGCACATCGTATGACGCTCCACCCAGACGCACACCGTCGGGCTCCACGCCCCAGGTCTCAAACCCGAGCGAGGCGTACAACGCCAGCACCTCATCCGCGCCGCCGGTGACATGCAGCAGCAGCGTCTCAACGCCCCGCCACGAACGAACCACCTCGATCGCGTGCCGCATCGCCGCCTCACCAAGCCCCTGCCCGCGATACTCCGGGATGGTGTACACACCCCACGCGATCGCCTTATGCCGAAACTGCGCCTTGGTCTCACGCTGGATCCCGACCGCCGATGCAAGCTCGCCGCGCTGATCCGGGTGGTCGAGCACAACAAGATCGTTCCCCGGGTCATCCAGCCACTGCTTCACCACACTCGGGTGGCTCGAAAGCTCAACATACGGCAAGGAGGCAAACGCCCACGGCGCCTCCTTGAGCATCGCCACCCGCAGACGCCGATACGCATCCAGATCCCCCCGCTTGATCAACCGCGGCTCCGTCATATCACATCTCCAGTACCGTCGCATCGCTGCGAACCAGCCCGTTCATCAACTCCAGATCCTCGTCATCGAGCGTCACGCGACCCGCGCCAGCATTATCGACCGCCTGCTCGGGCGTGCGTGCACCAACAAGCGCGTGCGTCAGGCCGGGCTGACTCACCGTCCACGCGATCACCAGCTGCGCCATCGTGCACCCGTGCTTGTCCGCAACCGGCTGGAACTGGCCAAGCAGATCGGCGATCTTCTGCCGGTTCACCTTGCTGAACCGCTTCTGTTTGCTGCGCAGATCGCTCTCGGCAAACACACGATCCGGACCAACCTTGCCCGTCAGCAGACCCAGAACCAAAGGCGAGTACGCCAGCACCGAGATGTTATTCTCCTTGCAATAGGCCAGCTGATCCGGAAGCCCGTCCTCGCCCTGGAACGACCCGCCCTCCATCTTGCGATGGATCATCGAGTACTGCTCCTGATCGCAATCCAGCGGCCCAACGCTCCGGTACCGATCCATGATCTCCGGCGTCGCGTTACACGCGCCGATCGCACGGATCTTGCCCTCCTCCTTAAGCCGCATCAGCTCGCCCATCGTGTCCTCAATGGCAGTTTCCTCTTCCTGCCAGTGGGTCTGGTAGAGATCGATGTAGTCCGTCTGCAAGCGCTTGAGCGACAGCTCCAGTTCCTGCCGGATCGACTCGGGCTTGTTGTAGATCTTGATCTCCAGGTGACCAAACTCGCTCGGGCCCGCGGCCGTCGAACGCCCGACACTGCGACCGCCCGGGGCATTGATCACCATGCCGCACTTGGTCGCCAGCACCACCTTGTCGCGCCGATCCTTGATCGCCTTGCCCACGACGATCTCGCTGTGCCCGAAGCCGTAGATCGGTGCGGTGTCCAGCAGCGATATCCCCGCATCGAGCGCCGCGTGGACGGCCTTGATCGAGTCGTTCTCGTCTGCACCGCCCCACATCCAGCCACCCATCACCCAGGTGCCGATGGCAACGACCGAAGCTTCAATTCCTGACTGTCCGAGCGGGCGCGTGTGCATAACGAATCTCCTCATGCAAGTTGTTTCTCAACCAAATCCAAGCCGATTGCCAAGTGTAGAACGCCGGCGTGCCCGATGACCATGCATCCCCAGAATAGGGCATACCCCGCACCCCCTCCGCCACCGATACACACCCATTCGGGGTGCGCTGTGAGATGAAATCTGGCCTTTGTCTCGCACACCTATTGGCAACCCTTTGTGCTGTGTTTTTCTTCCTGTATCCTGCGCATGTTGTGGGGGTTCGTTCCACCCATTCGTTCCCCCACGGTGTATCTATGGGGAAAGTGAAAGAGAGGAACACATGATGAACACATGGAAGTTCGCGACCCTCGCGTCGGCGCTGATTGTTCTGCCGGCCTTGGCCGATTGGGACGAGGGCGTCGATGGCGACCTGTCGGATTCCGAGGCCACGCCGACCTTCATTGCGATGAGCGCCGGCGATAACTTTGTCAGCGGCGTCATCGGTGGGGTCAGCGGGGTTGGAGATTTCAACGACGCGTTTACCTTCTCCATCGGGGCTGGCCAGACGCTTGAAGCCATTGATGTGGTCACCTACATCGTGGTCGGCGGGAACACCTCGTCGGGCTTCAACATGGCCTTTGGCAATAGCTGGGACGGCGACTTTAACAATCCCGCTGTGATCGCGTCGATCGCGATGGACACCAGTTATGTTGGCACCAACCTGCTCGATGACCCGCTGTTCGGCGGGCCGCTGGGTGAGGGCGACTATACGGTCGGCCTGCGCGAGGGCACCGAGGGCCAGATCTACAGCTTCAACTTCCGCGTCACCCCCACACCGGGCACCACCGGTCTGCTGGGGCTGGGGGCGCTCGTCGGCCTGCGTCGGCGTCGCTGATCGTTGGTGAAAACCAAGTTCTCGCCGGGAACCCCGCTCAACGGCGGGGTTTTTCTTGCGCTCATTGGCCTGGCGAAGCTGGGCACCCGGCGCTGTAGGCCACGACAAAGTCGGACACATCGAAGAAGTTCAGCAGCCCATCGTCGTTCAGGTCCGCGTTGTTGAGCCCGTTGCTGAATGCGGTGATGAACAGCGAGACATCGAAGAAGTCGGTGTCGCCGTCGAGATCAAAGTCGGCGAGGCAGGTCTGCCCGACGAGGAGTTCGGTGCCGGTGTTGTAGGTGCGGGTGATGAGGCCGGGTGGTGTGGAGGGAACCTCGATCGAATCGAACTGGGCGAGGATGCTCCCCGACTCGATCACTTGGCGTGCCCAGTAGCCGTCCGGCTCGAAGCCATCGGCGAAGCGGATCTCAAGGGTCCCGTTGAGCGTGAGCGCATTGGTGTTGGAAATGCGGTCGTGCTCATCGCTGGCGATGTCGATCTCGACGCGTGCTGTATCGCCGAGCTCGATGTCCGCGTTTATCAGCATCTCACCGATGGGCAATCCGGGGCTGAGTGTCCCGCGCATCAGTAGGTTGGCACGGACAATCCCGAGCCCTTCAATGCGTTGGCCGGGGCCGAGTTCGGTACGGATGACGCTGAGCCCATTGGAAATGGTCGTGAAGCCATCATTTCGCATGAGCCGGATCACGCCATCGCCCTCGATCGGCCCGGTGGTATCGAGGATGACCGAAGCACCGAAGAACTCGATCATTTGGGGATCAACCTCGATCACGCCGTCGTTCACGAAGCCGTCCCCCACCTCCATGAAACCGAACGCGTCGAGTGTCATCGTTGTATCGAAGTGGGTGTGTTCGAAGCGAAGCCGATCATTGAGTCTGAACATGCCCCCCGTGGAGGCACGCAGCGTGCCCCCGCGGACCACCGCCTCCTGCCCGGCCCCAGGCCCGCCAAACTCAACCATGCTCCCTGGGCCCGCCGCCCGGATGATGGCGCCTTCCGATTGGATGACCGTGTGCTCAAGGCGCAGTGTTGCCCCTCCAACCGCCTGAATGATTCCTGAGTTGAGCAGGTCACCAGACTCAAGCAGCAGCGTCTGACCGAACTCATCGGCCGAGATCAGTCCCCTGTTCTCGATCGGCCCACTGATCCGGCCCCAGCCGGTGAGTGTGTGATCGGGCATCTGGATCAACGAGGTCCCGCTCTGGTTGTTCCCGGTTGAGGTGTTCGCATCAACGAGCTCGAAACGACCGTCCCCATCGATGACCACGCCCAGCGAAGTGTGCAGGCGTCCGCGCACGACCCCGTTGTTCACGACATGTTCTTCGAAGCTGATGTAATCGGAGATATCCAGCTCGCCATCGAACTCGGTGTTCTGGAACCACACTCTCCCGGTGCTCGAGATAAACTCTCCGCCGCTTTCTCGCTGTATTTTTCCACCAACGAAGCCACCGTTGAGATCGACGACCGATGCATTCCCGACGCTCTGAACCACGCCGTCTTCGGTTTGCTCACAAACATAGGTGAATCGGAGCGTCCCACCCTGCTGTGCACGCAGTGATCCGTCGTTGAGCAGTCGTTCAACGACGAGGACCTCGCCCGGCTGATCGGCAGCGATCGTGGTCCGGTTTGTGAACTCCCCTTGAACGGAGCCCGCGCCTCGGATCTGATAGGTGCTCTCGATAGCCATTTCTGGCCTGAAAATCACCGCAGGGTCTACACCGTTTTCACTGATGAGGTTGATCACACCTGTGCCCACGAGTTCGCTCCCGTCCTCGAATATCAGGGCGCTTTCCCCACGCAGATCGAGAGTGGTGCTCACCACGCTGGAATCGAACAATACGAACGCGGTATCAAGCACGAGGGAGAGCGGTTCATCGAAGGTCATTCCGATCAGCGAGCTGCCGAGCGTCGACCGGATGACCCCACCGACACCGGTTCGGAGCACGCCGCCTGTAATCTGGCTCCCGTGCACCGAGACCTCCGCACCGGGGCCAACCGCCTGGATCACACCGTCTGGGCCCTGATCGATTTCGGAGCGATCGATCACCAGCGAGGTGCCCGCCAATGCCGTCAGCTCGCCGTCGTTCTGGAGATCAACATCATCGAGCACGAGTGGTGCTTGTGGTAGATTGGCAACGATGCGTCCCTGATTGATCATCGATACCTCAACGCGCCCCCCGCCCGTGAGTGTGTGGCTTGGGCCGTGCGTGATCGTGTCGCTGACACTCGAGAACAGCACCGGCTCGTCATCATCCCCTGGGTTCAGCTCGATCGTCCCCGAACCCGTGATCGACATATTTGCGTTGATCAGCAGTTGTGTCTCAAGCGGAGATCGCTTTGGATTGACTCGGATCAGTCCTTCGTTGTGGATCGAGCCGCGCAGCTCGAGCACGCTCCCGGCGAGCAGATCAAGCCCTGCGAAGGGGTTCGATATCGTCAGCCCCCCGAGTAGGTGGTCATCTTGCATGTAGACGCTGTAGGGTGTTGCGTGTGGCAGGATGGCTTCATCGTTGAACGATGGGATCTGCATTGGCGACCAGTTGAAGGCATCTTCCCAGAGCCCGTAATCGGGCACCTCCCATTCGATGGGTGCGGCGGGTGAGCTCGCGCTGAGCACTGCGGCTGTGACGATTGAAACGGGAAGATATAACTCGGGTCGCATACGCCGATAACTCCATGCATGAGGCATACTTACATGCCGACTATACCATGGGCTCGATCTTAAATCAGTGATTCGTGGCAAGCTGAATGCGAAATTCATGTGTTGATCAGTTCCGATCGGTGTTGAAGGTGCTGTGGCAACTGAAGACGCCGAACAAGCCGTCGTTTGCAGCGTGTCTGATGATGGGGACGCGTTGCGTGGCGGGCATGGGATCGGCGCTGTTGAATGAGATTGAGTGTTTGCCGATCGACCATGGCGGTTGGGCTTGTGGCTTGGTTCGGGAAGCGAGGCGTGGTCCTGACGCTGTGGGACCGGTCGAGCGGTGTGTTGTTGCCGTTGTTGGGGTTGGCTTCGCCCTGCTGCTGATGATGGAGTTGGTTGTGTGGCTTTGGGGCTGGCTGGGGTCGTGAGGAGCTTGGCCGCGGCTTTGCGGGCGCTTTCGGCGTGGGATGGTGTTTCGGGTCTGATTTTGCAGAGATCGATCATGCGTGCCAGGGCGAGGGCTTCGGCCTCGGGTTGCATGAGTTGGCGTCGTGCATCGGAGATGGTTTCGATCATCTCTTTGGCGGCTTTGAACTGATCGGAGTTGATGATGTCGGTGAGTTGGTTCAGTGAGAGGTCGTGGTAGTTGCACAGGTCGAGGGCGCTGATGGAGGGGTTGAGGAGGTCTTCGAGGAGGTGGTTGGTGAGGGTTGGCACTGGGGGCGGGGCGGGTAGTTGGCTGCCCTTGGGGGATTCACTGACTTGGGGATGAAGCCCCCCTCCGCTGACTGCGTCGGCACCTCCCCCGCAAGCGCGGGGGAGGTGCGTGGTGGTGTCGATTGGGTTCGATTGTGTTGCTGCGTTGACCATCATGCGGGAATTGTCTCATGGTGTTTTTGGCGGCTCAAGGGAAAAACCCGGGAGTGCGCGCTGATCGCGCACATGGGTGGTCAGTGCGCTTCAAAAAGTCCAGCGTTGGGTGGTGCGGCGGCGGGTTCTGCTCAGTCAACCATGCGTACGACGATGATGCCGGATCGGTGTCCGGTATCGACATCGCGGTGGGCCTGAGCGATCTGATTGAGGGGGTAGGTGCGTTCGATCTGTGGGACCGTCGCCCCCGAATCGGCGAGTTCAGCAAGTGTCTTCAGAAACTCGGCGTTGCTGAACGCAACGCCCGATTTAACGGCACGCTTGGAAAGCAAAGGGGTCCAGACGAGTTGCAGCAACTCAGGGATCCGCATCACCGCGGGGATGTACACGCCCCGCTCTTTGAGCAGGTGCTTGCAGCGTGTGTAGCTGGTCTTCCCCGCCGTGTCGTAGACAACATCAAAGCAGCGACCATGCTCGGCCTCGTGTTTGGTCCAATCGCCCCGGGTGTAATCGATGACCTCGTCAGCGCCGAGTCCTCGCACAAAGGCCTCGTTCCCACCGGAGCACACCCCGGTGACATGGGCACCGATGTGCTTGGCGTACTGCACCCCACTGATACCCAGTGCGCCCGAAGCCCCGACAATCAACACCCGCTGGTCCGACTGGACCTTGGCGAGATCACGCAAGAAGTAGAGTGTGGCCGAACCAGCAAAGGGCAGAGCCGCCGCTTGTTCGAATGAGAGCCCATTGGGGATCTTGCACAAGTGCTTCGCGGTATCGGTCGCGATGAACTCCGCATGTGCCCCCATCGGGTTCTCGCTGGCACCGAAGACCCGGTCCCCCACCTCGAACCCACTGACTTCATCCCCCACCGTTTCGATCGTGCCCGCGAAAGCCGTGCCGAGGATCGGTTTACGCGGCTTGAACACACCGAACATGAGCCGCGCGAGAATTGAGATCGGCAATGAGGGGATATCCCAGGCACGGATGCGTGCATCGCCGGTCGTCACGGGTGCCGCATGGATGCGGACAAGGGCCTGGTTCGGTTTGATTGCTGGGCGCGGGACATCGCGGACGGTGACGACATCGGGTGGGCCGTAGGTTGTGTAGACGGCAGCCCGCATGCTGCCCTGGGGGGTACTCATGCGTGGATGGTAGCGGTGAGATTTTGGAGGTTGCTCTCGCTCGTGGCTCATTGAAGTCTGGTGTCTGGTATGCGGGGAATCCCTGAAATTTGCGTCAACCGATTTTCTGACTGATTGGTTGGGAATAGGCTTTGATGCCTCGTGGTTTGTCGTGAAGACGGAACCTAGCAAAACAGGAGCACCGCTATGCAACAGGACATTGTTCAATCAGCAGCATCACGCCACACCGCCAAGGCCTACGACCCGAGCAAGAAGATCAGCGATGCGGATCTTGCGAAGATCAAGGATCTTCTTCGGCTGTCGGCCTCGAGCACGAATGCGCAGCCGTGGTTCTTTGTGATCGCGGGGAGCGATGCGGGCAAGGCGCGTGTTGCCAAGGCGACTGAGGGGCTCTTTTCGTTCAACCAGGGCGCGGTTCTCAATGCGTCGCATGTCGTGGTGTTTGCCGCGCGTGATGAGCTGAGCGAGGCGTTTCTGCAGACGGTTCTCGAGCAGGAGGCCCAGGACGGGCGGTATGACGCGCCGGAGGCATCGAAGGAGAAGATGCATGAGGGGCGGAAGATGTTCTACGGCCTGCACCAAGACCTCGGTGATGATGTGCACTGGCTTGACAAGCAGGTGTATCTGAACCTGGGTTCGTTCCTGCTTGGGGTGTCGGCGCTGGGGATCGACGCGACGCCGATGGAGGGGTTTGATACCAAGCTGCTCGATCAGGAGTTGGGGCTTGATGCGAAGGGGATGCACTCGCTGGTGATCGTGCCACTGGGGTATCACGACGAATCGAAGGATTACAACGCCAAGCTGCCCAAGTCGCGTCTGCCGTACTCGGAGATCATTGAGGAGATCTGATTCGGGCTTGGGCAGAACGGTTGATTCAGTTCATTGATTCGGCTTTGGCTTTGATGTCTGCGAGGTCTGCCTGCAGGCATTTGACGAGGTGCTTGGTCATCGCTGCGAACACCTTCATCATGACCTTGGCCATGAAGGACTCGGGTGTTGCGTTGAAGGACATGGTGATGCGGGTTGTGTGCTCGTCGGTCTGATCGAAGGTGATGTCGGTGAGGTAGTGCGTGCCGTGGGATCTTGCTTCGACGCGGTAGGCGTTGGGCGGTGTCCACTGGGTGATGGACATGTCTTCGGTTGCCTTCTTGCCGAACATGATGCGTGTTTCGCGCCATGCGTAGCCCAGGCCGACGATCCCGTTGTTGTCGGGGGCGGGCTGGGCTTCTTTGAGGGTTTCGATGGCGGTGATGCCTTCGATGTTCTCAGCGGCTTGGGGGATGTTGGATGCGATCTGGAAGACGCGTTCGATGGGGGCGTTGATCGTCTCGGAAACGATGATTGGTTTCATGTCATCATCCTCACGGTTGTTGATCTCGTCGATGGAGGCATTGTGGCGGAGGAAGGCCGTGTCGCCGAGCTGCTCGACACTCGGGTATTGGGTGGATGTCACCAAGGCGCCATTCGTGTACATGGGTGATATTCAGCGCAAGCATACCACAATTCAGGGGGTGTTTTACCCGCATGATCGGTTTTCTGTTACGCTGGCCGCTCAATCACACACCACTCGGAAAGGGGACAGCGTATGACATTGCAGGTCATTGGGGCCGGATATGGACGGACAGGGACGGCGTCGCTCAAGCTGGCGTTGGAGAAGCTCGGGTTCGGGCCGTGTCATCACATGAGCGAGGTGCTGCCCGACCCGGAGCGGGTGGCGCTGTGGACTCGGATCGGGCATGGGGAAGCGGAGGGCGATCCTTCGCTGTGGGACCAAGCGTTTGCGGGTTACAAAGCGACGGTGGACTGGCCGGCGTGCACGCACTGGCGGTCGTTGATGGCCCATTATCCCGACGCGAAGATGATCCTGACGCGTCGAGATGCGAGCAAGTGGTTCACATCGGTGAACGAGACGATTCTGAACCCAGCGGTCAACGAGCAGCTTGCGGTGTCGCCGATGGGCCCGATGCTCGCGGGGAATATCAATCGGTTGTTCGATGATCGCCTGGATGATCGGGACCACATGATGGACTGCTTTGAGCGGCACTGCGCCGAGGTGGTCGCGGGCGTGGCGGCGGATCGGCTGCTGGTCTTCGAGGCCAGAGATGGCTACGGGCCGCTATGTGAGTTTTTGGGGGTTGATGTTCCCGATGAGCCGTACCCGCATGTGAACTCGATGGAGGACACGAAGCGGTTTATGCAGATGCTCGGTCAGCAGGCCGAGGGTGGTGCGGATGCGGCGCAGAAGGACGAGATCAGCGAAATCTTCAATCAGAAGGGGTAAGCCATGGCGACGACCACGCCGGAGCATGACAAACGCGTCGCGGAGATGATCTTTGGGAAGATCTATCCGCTCTATCTGGACCGGCTCGAGCGCAACGGGCGGACGGAGGAGGAGCTTGACGAGGTGATCGGGTGGTTGACGGGGTTCAGCCCGCAGGAGATCCAGGACCTGATTGATGAGGAGGTCACCTTCAAGGAGTTCTTTAAGCGGGCGAAGCTGAACCCGAAGGCGAAGGAGATCAAGGGGGTGGTCTGTGGGTATCGGATCGAGGAGATCGAGACGCCGCTGACTCGGAAGTGTCGGCAGATGGAGAAGCTGATTGATGAACTGGCGCGGGGGCGGAAGATGGAGAAGATTCTGCGTGGAGGATGAGGGCAATCAATCACAACGAGCCGGGTGCCCTGCTCACGCGCAGCTTGAGCAGGGACGGACACCGGCATCGGTGTGATCACATTGACCCGTACAACTCAGTTCTGGGTATAGAAGAACAGGTCGTCGATGGATGCTCCGCGCCCGGACGAGGAGGTGACGGTGATGGTCACCGAGGTGATACCCTCCCCGACCACAGCGAGGGTTTCGCGCTGACTCAGCGTTGAGGTCACGGTGTCGAAACTGACACGATCGCCCGCGGCATTGAATGCCTCCAGGAGCACGGTGTCGGTGTCACCGCCCGAGTCGTAGGCGCTGATCGAAACGATGCTCGCCGGGTCGATGAACTCGATGCGCATGGCGTACTCGGAGTTCTGGTTTACAAATCGCGGCGGCTTGCGACCACGGATGGTAAAGGGAATACCCAAACCGGAGCCGAGGTCCCAGTAGACATTGTCATTGGGCAGGAGCGACGAAAAACGGACGCCCAAGTGCTCGAACTGATCCGTGAGCGCGACCATGCCGGGCGTGCCCTTGAAATACTGCGGCCCAAAGTCGATGGTGGTGAAGCCAGCGTTTGCGGTTGTGGCCGCAGCGAAAGCCGCGAACCCTGCGATTGTCGCCATGGTCTTGGTGTGCATGTGTACCCCCAGAGTGCGTGAAATGAATGTATCCCTTCCACTTTTCGTCTTGACTATGCAACCGGTTGCATGTTGCTTTGACCATATTGGTTCCGACTGAATACGAGCGTGCGTGGCGACGGCATGGGCGCAGGCCACCGCCCCACTGTGAGGGGGATAGAAACACGCCGGGTGGCCTGCTTACGCGGGGTTTGGGTGGGTCTGTCGGGGAATCCTGAGTTGTGAAAACATGCTTGCACCCCCTTGTTCGGTGGGTTATGCTTTGCGTTCGCATGCTTTTATTGGTGCCACGCATGTTGCATGGCCTTTGTTTGGTATGCAGGAGGGGCATCAAGATGAAGACACGAAACGGATCTGTTCTGTTCACCATTGCCTGCGGGGCGTTTGCGGCTTGCGCATCGGCGGGTGGCTTCACGCATGTGATCAATATCCCGCCGGACCCTGTGCCGGCGAGCGGACGCATTGGCGGTGTGGCTGGCGAGACGACACAGATGAATGTGTTCGATACTGGGGTGCTTCCGAGTGGGTTCCTCGTGGCGTTTGGCGGCGAGCTCAATGTGTACAGCGGGACGGTCGGTGACAATCTGCTGATCGATCATGGGGGCGTCGTCAATATTCATGGCGGGCAGATTGGCGACTTCGTTCAGCCCCTCTCTGGCAGTGAGCTCAATATCCACGGGGGCACCTTCACGGACATCATTCAGGCCGACAACGCGATGGTGAATATCACGGGCGGTGACCTTGGCAACTTCCTTATTGCGACCAACAACAGCGTGCTCAATATCAGCGGCGGCAATATCGGTGCTGATTTGATCACCAATACGCTGAGTGTTGAGTCGGGCTCGGTGGCGAATCTGTTTGTGACCGATGCCCTGCTTGGTGATGGCACGGCGCTTGACCTTGAGTTTGGCGTGACCACGGTCGTTGATGCGCGTGGGATGGTTCTTGAGGGCCACTTCGCCGACGGCTCGGCGTTTATTTTCCATCTCGACGATGTCTTTGACGGCAACGACTACTTCCCTGCTGGGGCGCTGACGGTGACGCTCGTTCCGGCGCCCGCTGGCGTGGCGGTGCTTGGACTCGGTGGGCTTTTGGCGCAGCGTCGACGGCGGCGGTAAGGGCGCGGGTCGGTGCCGACTTGAACATGTTGAACAAACAATGGGAAGGCGGCACGCGGGTGCCGCCTTTTTTTGTGTGTGGCACGGGGCGATGTGGGTTTGCATGGATCGACGCCCAGGTTGGTTGGAGGGCAGGGGCTGTCCGCCTTTGGCGGAGCAACCCGTGGCACCCGGTGATCCTCATCGATAACCCGCACTGATGGGCCGAAAATGGCGGTTGACAGGGGGCGGGGGATGTGTATGATAATGATAACTCATTCTCTATAGGAGCCACACCATGTCCACATGCTGCCCGAACTGTTCGTCAACCGCTGCCATCGGCAATGACATTGCCTCGGCCTGTACCGATTGCGCGAGCGTCTCGCTCGCGGGGGGATCGATGAGCATGACCATGCTCGTCGGGATCATCGGTGGCACGATCGCCCTGGCGTTTCTCGCCCGCGCGATCAGCCGACTCCCCAGCAGGCGTCTCATGCTCAAGCGAGCCCATGCCTGAGTGACTGAACCAAAGACCTTACGAATGGAGAGAGCGGCCTGGCGGTGAAGACTGGTAGGCCGTTTTTTCTGTTTTGGCGTGATCAACATCGCGCGCGAACGCTCGACGCCGAGTGGGTCAGGGCGTACATCGGGTTGCTCGATGGTTCGCGTTGATCGACGCCCAGGTTGGTTGGAGGGCAGGGGTTGTCCGCCTTTGGCGGATCAACCCGTGGCACCCGGCTTTGTCGGGCCACCCGGCGTGCAGCTCAGGGTCGGAGCACGGTTACTGTGTAGTTTGTTGAGGCGAAGTTGAAGTTGTTCGACGCGTTTGTGATCGTGACACGAACCTCGTCTGTGAGTGCGACTGGGCTGTGTGGGATGACTTCGTTGCCAACTGCCCCCCCAGTGATCAGCACGAGATCGCCGGGCAGGGTGCCGGGCACGCTGACGAAATCGGTGGTACTTTCTCCGCCTTGGGCGGACCCGGAATCTGAGGCGGTGGCGATGACGCGCAGGCCGGCGGTCGTCTGAACCGTGCCGTCGTTGAAGGCGAGCCCGGATGGCCCCAGTGTTGTGAGGCCGCCCATTGGATTGAGGTAGAGCGTCTCCGGGGCGTCGCTGCCCAAGTTCCATGCTTGGATCAGCGTGTTGCGGAGCGCGACACGGAATCGGAGCTGGAACTGCTGGAGCATATCGGTGAGGCGGAAGACCTGCACATCGTTGGGGTTTTGCACGACCTCCAGCGCGACACCGGGTGATGCGGTTCCCACACCGACGCGTTCCTGCGCATCGACATGGATGCCTCTTGTTCGGATGGAGTAGCTGGCGCGCGGTGCCTCGGTGATCTTCTGACGCGGGGAGATGATCTGAATCTGACTGGCGTCGGGCGTGAGGATGACGGCGATCTCGAGCCAGCGGTCAGACTCGAGGGTGTCGTTGGTGGTGAGTTCGACGCTGAAGATCCCGTCGGTGATGTTCACGGCTTGGCTGATTGAGTCGAGGGGCACGCCGCCGGTCTGGGAATCGTATATCTCGAAGCGGAGGTCGTATGTGCCGTTGGCTGGTTGGGCGTTTTCTTGGAGTTCACCCTGGTAGGTGAAGGTTGATTGTGCTTGGGCAGCTCGTGTCAGGAGCGCGGCGATGACAAGCATGATGCATGTGCGCATGGGGATCCCCTCTCACTGTGCGGTGGTGCATGGTTGAGGGAGAAGCGTACCAGATCGGGCGCGTCGATGAAAGGGTCTTTGGAGGTCGTGTGTGGAGGGGCGGGGTCACTTGGAACCCCAGTTTGAGGGGGAGGGCGGAACGGGGGTGGGTGGTTGCACTTCGGTATCCTTCGGTCTTTGAGTCGAAGGAGGGCAGGGAAGATGGGAAGGAGGGCACCCGGCTAATCCTCGAGTTCCTGTTCTGAGTTTGCCCACTCCTCTAGCTCCTCAACGAGTTCCAACCGATCTGTATGAAACCCATCATCGCTGGACTGCCAAGGATTGACTTTCCACTTTTTCGCACGCGTTTGAAAATCTTCAATTTCGGTACACAAGGGTGATTCTGGAGCCAGTCTGCTTTCCAACGATTCCAGCAGTGATGTCATCTCAGCATACACTTGCTGTGTTTGCCTGCTGAGCACATCATCACGGTCAACGAGCGGCCTGGGTTTTCCGGCATGCCGATGATCTGCCATGGATTCAAAGATGAACATCATGCTGATATGACGAAAATCATCTACCAGTCTTCGGTTGAACTCTCTCTGGCCCACCAAGTAGACATACCGCTTATCGTCGGCTCGCTGCCTGGCAGCCTCGGCCCTGTCCATGTGCCTGATCGCAAAGAGGACAATAGTTGATATCGCCACTGGAATGACCACAAGTGTGATTTTCCAAACCAGTGATTCCCCTGCCGGCTTGTTGATGTTTGCATTGCTCATAGAACCCATGATACCTTCTTATGGCTGTAAAGCTCGATTCAGAATCCGATACATGTTGCATACGCATAAATATACCCGGTTTTGGGGCACCTTAATTGGTGTGATTGACATCACGCACCGCCATAGACAATGGCGCCCCCAAGTAAGCGTATTGAATCCAACTTCTCGCGCTAGCCCCCCGGCAGAGTTTTAGCATGTTCCGGGGGCGCGATCACGCTTAAACCCTGACTGCGTCAGGACGTAAGCGCGGCACCCGGCTGCACTTTGGGCTCCTACGCTCTTTGAGTCGAAGGAGGGCACCTAGGGTATCAGTCAAGGTTCCCGACTAACATCACAACCCCAACTACGAGTGCGATTAAACCTACCCAACCCGGAACCATTTTGTCATAGTTACGCAGGATTGTGCCCACAAACTCGTTATCGATCCGATTCGCGATCGCTACTCCTGCGAACCCAGGTACGCCGAAGATGATGGCAATCAGAAATACGAGACACCCGCACCCAAATCGTTGATTCGCGCTTTGCTGTGATTCAAAAATAACTTTTTGCGCCATCCTGCCCCCTTGACTCCGTTCTATCTCTACACAGCTACTACGAGCGTCCGGTCAGTACATAGCGGCCAAACAAGAATTCTTCAAATATTAAGGCGGGTGGCCTACTCACTTGGGGCATGAGCTGGGTTGGGGGATGAGTTCATGCTTAAACCCTGACTGCGTCAGGGCGTAAGCATGGCACCCGGCATTTGGGAGTGTAGGGATCGCGTGTGCGGGGGAGGGGTCCCCTGCAACCCCTCTTGGGGCGGTGGGGATGAGAGTGTGGCCTCATTCGATCCGGAGGACGAAGGGGGTTGTCCGCCGAAGGCGGATCGGGTGGGTTGGTTGCTGCGGGGGCTGGCGAATCGGATCCGGCTGCACTTTGGCCTCCTTCGCTCTTTGAGTCGAAGGAGGGCACGGATGGAGGGCACCCGGCGATTCATCAGCTACTTGCAAACTCTAGCTCGTGAAGCCTGCGATCAGCCATTAGCCATATCTCAACGCAACGATCGACTTCGACATCACTCATCGCCGCAACAGATGCATCAATGCGACCCTGATTCGGACCTGGGTTCTCGACTGATAGAGCAGCATCTCGTAGATGACTGAGGTATGAAACCAAATCCTCATCGCTAGGCCAGTCTTTTTCTTCAAACAGCGCTGCTTGGGCTTCCATGTACGCGTACACCAGTCGCTGCCGCTGGGATGGCACCGACGAGGCCAGCGAGCAAACCCCATTACTCATTTTTTCACACAAGTATCTCACGCTCTATTCTCCTATGCACTGAAACCGCTGCCCACTGTTCCTGCAATTACCGCCACTTTCCACTAAAACACTAATCTTCATCATCTTCGTCGTCATCCTGTAGATCAACATCGCTCACTAAATCCCTGAATGGCTGAGGAATAGATCGCTGCGGATCTTTTTGGGCTGCCCTGATGTATTCCGTCAAATCCTCTTGAAGCTTGTCGTCCCAACCTGGCGCTCGAACATCATACACGATGACTCTTAAATGTCGCAGATCGAATGGAACATCTTCTAGATTTCCTGTTACAATGACAACCGGCTTAGCAATAGCGTGAGATAGGCCTAACTCATAGAATACATTTGCATTTTTGTCTGTCAGCTCGGCGATCAACACCCGAGCCTTATTCAGCTCATCCCAAATTTGTTCTACTACGCTTCCAGACGAGAACAAGCTATCCGCGCGCACAGACTCCAGACCTGCCGCTTCAATTGCCGGAGTGTAGATCTCTCGATAATATGTGTCATAGTAACCGCCAAATGGCATCAGCACAAAGCACGTGTTCAAGTACTGCCTGCGACGAGCGGGAGGATCGCGCTTGACCGACACATGATCTTGAGGCTTTGCCGGATCCTTTGACACTTCGTCACTTGCCCCGCCACCTGTAAAGGAGGCCAAGTACTTACGGTTGGAAGTGAAAATCTCAATAAATCGCGACACCCTGTCTCTCGCTACATCAAATGTCCGAACCAAGGTGTTCTCAAAATATTCATCTTCAGGAATTTTCTTTCCTGAATAATGCTGATCGACTTTTTTGAATAAGTCGACATTATAGAATGCTTTCCAAAGCGCTTTTACTCGCTCACTGGGATCACTTGGCGATACGACTCCCTCGCCAATAGGCTCAAGTGACACAGATGTCCTCGCACCAGTGCCCTCAGTCAAACCGTATTGACTAGAAGCGCGAAGCAAATTCAGAAAGCGCCAATCCCTGGCCTTGTTAAAACCAATCGCTTTGGCAATATGCGGCGCCTCCGTTGGATGCCCTGCATACTTATCCTCAATTGCTTGCGCGACACGTAACGACTCCTCAAGCGTATGCTTGGGGAAATTCCAAGTTGCACCTTTCGTATCAACTGCGCCGTCACCCCCAGCAGAACGATTTACCTGCTTCTTCTTCGTTGTTTTTTTAGCTGCTTTCTTTTTCGCGGTTTTCTTTGCGGTCTTCTTTGCCATCACAGCCCCCAAAATAAAAAGGGACGCTCCCCTTCAGGAAGCGTCCCTTGTGTGTACGTATCGTGTGTGGTTGCTCTCGAACTGAGAGTCTCGCCATAAACCATTCATTGAAAGGGCAATGCATGCTTTCGCACGCAGTGCCGAGGGGTTATACCCACCGGACAAGGTCCGGTCAAATTCTATTAGTAATCAAAGTCCTCGCCCGAGTGGCCTGCACCCACGGGCTTGTCCTTGATCTCCACGATCGCGGCTTCGGTGGTGAGCAGGAGGCCTGCGACCGAGGCGGCGTTCTGGAGGGCGACGCGTTCGACCTTGGTGGGGACGATCACACCCATGGCGACGAGGTCGCCGTATTCGTGGGTGAGGGCGTTGTAGCCGAAGGTGTTATCGTCGTTTTCTTCGACCTTGGAGGCGATGACGGAGCCGTCGAGGCCGCAGTTCTTGGCGATCTGCTTGATGGGTGCGGAGACTGCGCGGCTGACGATGTCGATGCCGATGCGCTCGTCGCCGGTGGCCTTCTTGCGGATCTTGTCGAGTGCGCGGCGTGCGCGGAGGACGGCGGTGCCGCCGCCCGGGAGGATGCCTTCCTCGACTGCGGCGCGGCAGGCGTGGAGTGCGTCCTCGACGCGGGCCTTCTTCTCGGTCATCTCGACCTCGGTGGCTGCGCCGACGTTGACCTGGGCGACGCCGCCGGCGAGCTTGGCGAGGCGTTCTTCGAGCTTCTCCTTGTCGTAGTCGGAGGAGGAGTTCTCGATCTGGCTGCGGATCATGTCGATGCGGCCCTTGATGTCGGCGGAGGAGCCGGCGCCTTCGACGACGATGGTGTTGTCCTTGGAGACGGTGACCTTCTTGGCGCGGCCGAGTTCGGAGAGTTCGAGCTTCTCGAGGTCGATGCCGAGTTCTTCCATGACGGCGGTGCCGCCGGTGAGGATGGCGATGTCCTGGAGGAGTTCCTTGCGGCGGTCACCGAAGCCGGGTGCCTTGACGGCGACGACCTTGAGTGTGCCTCGGAGCTTGTTGACGACGAGGGTGGCGAGTGCTTCGGAGTCGATGTCCTCGGCGATGATCAGGAGCTGGCTGCCGGACTCGGCGACCTTGCCGAGGATTGGGAGGATGTCCTTGGCGTTGGAGATCTTCTTTTCGTGGATGAGGATGTAGGGCTTTTCGAGCTCTGCTTCCATGGTGGCGGTGTTGGTGACGAAGTGTGGGGAGAGGTAGCCCTTGTCGAACTGCATGCCTTCGACGAGTTCGACTTCGGTTTCGAGGGACTTGCCTTCTTCGACGGTGATGACGCCGTCCTTGCCGACCTTGTCCATGGCGGTGGCGATGATCTTGCCGATCTCTGCGTCCTGGTTTGCGGAGCAGGTGCCGACCTGTGCGATCTCCTTGGAGTCCTTGATGGGCTTGGACATGCTGTGGAGTTCTTCGATCATTGCGGCGACGGCCATGTCGATGCCGCGCTTGATCTGGTTGGGGTTGGCGCCGGAGGTGATGTTCTTGAGTCCTTCGGTGAAGATGGACTCTGCGTAGATGGTTGCGGTGGTTGTGCCGTCGCCTGCTTCGCGTGAGGCCTTGGAAGCGACTTCCTTGACCATCTGGGCGCCCATGTTTTCGTATGCGTCGTCGAGTGAGATTTCCTTGGCGACGGAGACGCCGTCCTTGGTGACGGTTGGTGCGCCGAAGGACTTCTCGAGGATGACGACGCGGCCGGAGGGGCCGAGGGTGACTTTGACTGCGTTTGCGAGTTTCTGGACGCCGCGGAGGATGCGTTCGCGTGCGTCGGTGTTGAATGCGATTTGTTTTGCGGCCATTGGTTGGCTCCTTTGATACTGGCCACTAGCCACTGGGGACTAGGGACGAGGGTTCTTTGATTACAGGCCGATGCGGATGTATGCGATTCGCTCGGCTTCGATGATGTACACGCTCTTGCCGTCGGTGACTTTGACGAGTTTGTCTGTCTCTTCGGGTATGAGCATGGCTGAGGCGATGGTCAGGATTGATGCCGACTCGTGCATGCCTGTGAGGGCGAAGTGGGCGTTGCGCTCGCCGTTGAGTTCGTTGAGGGCTTGTCGGAGTTGGTCCTGGTTCATGGGAAGGGACTCGGGACTGGCCACTAGCCACTAGGGGAAGACTCTTCCCTGATGGCTAGTGGCTGATGGCTAGTGGCTTCTTCCTCAGTCGACGATTGCGAGGACATCGGATGCGTTGATGATGAGGTAGTCTTCGCCGTCGAGTTTGAGTTCGGTGCCGCCCCACTTGGAGAGGATGATGCGGTCTCCGGGCTTGACATCGAGGGGGATGCGATCGCCGGCGTCGTTGAGTGTGCCTTCGCCGACGGCGAGGACGGTTGCGAACTGTGGCTTCTCGGTTGAGGATTCGGGGAGGTAGATGCCGGCGCTGGTCACGGTTTCGGCCTCATCACGCTCGACGAGGATCTTGTCGTGCAGGGGGCGGACGGCGACTTTGGTTTTGGTCTTGGTTGCCATGGATCTGTTCTCCTGTTTTCTCGAAAAGGGACTAGCGATTTGCCACTAGCCACTTGGGCTTGGCATTGGTGTGAAACTGAAACGGTTAGCTGGCTCCTGGCCAGCGGTTTTTGTAATGGCGGCACATGCAACGGCGGAGGACATCGAGGAGTGATTCGATGTCGCGCTGGGCGATGGGTCGGTCGACGACGGCGAAGGCGCCCGAGCGGAGGGCGGCGTTCATCTCGCGGGCATCGTCGCGGGCGGTGCGTCGGCGTTTGATGACGACGGTCGGCGGCGGCGAGGCGAGGCGGGCGAGGAGGTTGAGGATGCGGGTGCCGGCTTCCTCAGCGGTGGCGGCCCCGGCGTCGTCGAGTGGCAGGGCCAGGTCGACGACGGCGATGTGGATCGGATTGGTCTCGATGACCCGCTGGGCCCCGCTGAGCGAGCTGGCGACATGGGAGTTGATGCCCATGGGCGTGAGCATGGCCGGGAGCCGGTCCACCCACGGGGTCTCCTGCCAGCCCGCGTAGGAGAGCAGGAGGTTGAGTCGCCCGTTGGGGTTGGCGGCATCGGGATGGGTCGTTGAGACCATCATGTGCCCGTACTTCTGGCAAAGGGCGTGCCATTGTGGAGGGCCGGGAGGGTGTGAATTCGGTGGAATTCGGGGCGTTGGGGGCTTGGGATGGTGTCAGGGGGGGTGGAACGGGGGTTGGGGGTGCCAAGTTGGCAGGGCAAGGGGATGGAGCGGTATGGAGAGGGGGGATTACAGGGCAAGCAGTTGCTGGGCGATGGAGAGGGCGGAGTGTTTGTAGCTGGTGCCGAAGATGTTGAGGTGGTTGAGCATGTGGTAGAGCTGGTAGACGCCGATGCGGGATTCGAGGCGGTCGTGGTCGGGGTTGGCGAGGATGTAGGCGTCGAGGCAGGGCTTTGGGAAGCCGCCGAAGAGTTGCATCATGGCGATGTCGGCCCACGGGTCGCCGATGGAGACGGCGGGGTCGATGACGGCGATGCGGGGGGTGTTGGTGTCGGGGTCGAGTGTGGCGATGGCGTTGCCGGACCAGAGGTCGCCGTGGATCAGGGCGGGTGCGGGGTGGCGTGGGATGAGGTCGGGGAGGCGGTCGATGACGCGTTGTAGGGGTTCTGATTCGCGGGCGGTGAGACGGCCGTGGGTCTTGGCGAGTTCGAGCTGATAGCCAATGCGGGAGGTGGCGTTGAAGTCCACCCAGTCGTCGGTTTGGGCGTTTGGTTGTGGGGTTGGGCCGAGGAAGTTGTTTCGGGACCAGCCAAAAAGTGCGAGCGGGGTTGCTTGGTGGTGGGCGGCGAGGTCGCGCCCGAAGGTTGCCCAGGTGCTGTCGTCGGCTCTTGGCGCGTGCTCGAGCTTGTCCATCAGCAGGACGGTGTGGGCGTTGGTGTCGCAGAGTGCGTGCACCCGGGGGACGAGCAGGATGCCCGGCTTGCTCAGGGCGCGGAGGGAATCGGCCTCGGCATGGAGGCGATCACCCGCATCATGGGGGGTGATCTTGGCGACGAGCGATGAGCCGTCGTCGAGGGTGAGGGCGATGACCTGCTGGTGGGCGTCGGCGGAGAGGGTGCTTGTTGTGCGGAGCGCGGGCGTGATGCCTGCGGAGCGGAGGGCAGAATG
The DNA here is from genome assembly GCA_043100965.1 of Phycisphaerales bacterium JB052. Classification (GTDB taxonomy): domain Bacteria; phylum Planctomycetota; class Phycisphaerae; order Phycisphaerales; family UBA1924; genus UBA1924. The sequence continues at coordinate 808,738 of JBICHR010000011.1, forward strand.
GATGGCTTCGGTGTGCGGCATGGGCTGGTGATGATATGAAGAGCGCATACACGCGCACGGATATACCCTGATATACTCCTGACATGGAAATCGCGATCGGTGTATTGGGGCTGCTGGTGCTTGCTTTGGCGGGCTGGGTGTTCGTGCTGGTGCGGAGCGGGAGCGAGGCGCGGGCCGCGGCCCACGCGGCTCAGCGGGAGCAGGATCGACTGTCGGACGAAAATGCCCATCTGACGGGCGATCTGGAGGAAGCTCAGCGGGAGCTGGAGCTGGCTCGGGCGCAGGCGGAGGCATCGTCGCAGCGGGTGACGGCGCTGTCGGTCGAGCAGGCGAAACTGGTCGAGCGGCTGGATGCGGCGGGCAAGCTGATCGAGGAGTTCAAGGCCAATCGCGAGCAGCTGGTCCAGCAGTTCGAGGCGCTGGGGTCGCGGACGCTCAAGTCGAACCAGGAGGCGCTGGGCAAGTTCATTACCGAGCGGCTCAAGGACGCGGACTCGCTGTCGCAGGCCGAGCTGGATAAGCGCAAGCAGGCGATCGAGGCGATGGTCAAGCCGATCAGCGAGACGCTGCACAAGACACGCGAGCAGATCACGCAGCTTGATGAACGGGTGAAGGCGTCGAGTGAGAGCAATGAATCGCTCAAGGAAGAGACCGCACGCCTGACCAAGGCGCTCTCACGGCCTGAGGTGCGGGGGCAGTACGGCGAGATCCAGCTGCGGCGTGTGGCGGAGCTGGCGGGGATGACGAGTTACTGCGACTTCAGCGAGCAGACTTCTGTGCGGGATGAGCAGGGGCAGTTGCTGCGGCCGGATATGGTGGTGACGCTGCCCAATGAGCGTGTGATCGTGGTCGATGCCAAGGCGAACATCAACGCGTACATCGAGGCGGTGAACGCCCCCACCGACGAGATCCGCGAGGAGCAGATGGAGCGGTTTGCCCGGCACACCTTTGAGCAGGTGAAGAAGCTGGCGGACAAAAAGTACTGGTCGATGTTCGACGGCAAGAGCGCGGAGTTCGTGGTGATGTTTGTGCCGGGCGATCACTTTATTGACGCGGCGTTGTCGCGTCGCCCGGACCTGCTGGATGTGGCGGCGCAGCAGGGTGTGATTCTGGCCTCTCCGAGCACGCTGATCGGGTTGCTGCGCGCGGTGGCGGTCGGTTGGCGTGAGCACGCGCTGACGGAGCAGGCGGCGGAGCTCTTCGAGCTTGGCAAGGAGCTGCACGATCGTGCGGCGACGGCGTTCGAGCACGCGAGCAAGCTGGGAGACTCGATCCGTCAGGCGGTGGATCGGTACAACAAGCTCGTCGGGTCGATCGATACCCGGATGGTACCGACCCTGCGGAAGTTTGAGGATGCGGGCGCCAAGAGCGGGAAGGCGTTGACGGAGCCGAAGAAGCTTGATTCGGTGCCGAGGGAGTTGGCGAGCGGGACGGCGTTGTTTGAGGAGTAATGCGCAGCTGGTGTTTGTGTTTGAACGCAGAGGGCGCGAAGATCACGAAGGGGCGCAGAGAAGAAAAGCTGGGTTCAACGCGAAGATCGCGAAGGGCGCGAAGAACCTGATGAGCGGTCATAGCGATCACAAATCAGCCATGCCCCATGTGTCTTGGCTCTGGTAGTAGACGAAGTAGCGGTCGTCGAAGGACGGGCCGAAGATCATCATCCAGAGGAGTGAGGGCGGGTCCGGGTTGGATGAGGGAACCGTGAGCTCGTAGCTGCGCTTTGTGTTGTGATACTCCCATGCCTGTCCGCCGACGAGTGGCAGCGGGAGTTCGTCGAGGTACTTGGGGATTAGGTCATTGAGCGAATCGGGTTCGTCGGCGTGGTCTACGCGGTATGCATCGATCGCTTGGATGATCGGCTGGGCTCGCTCGATGGTGAGTTGCTGTGCTTCTTCGTCCCAGCGGTCGGAGTTTGACGATTCGGGCCAGGCAAGGATGAGCGTGGTGGTGGTGGCAATCAGCACGAGCGCGGCGATGATGATGTGCTTTGTCATCTTGTGGGTCGTACTTCATGCGAGCGGTGGTGGTTCAGCTTGGGTCGGGAAGGAACTCGTTTGTTCACGCTTTGGTTGGACCAGGATGCTTCTCAGTAATCCATGTACCATGGGCTGGGGTATCTCATTCTCGGAAATAGTTAAAAATAACACCCAATTGTAGGGATATTACCCCACTCTCGGTGGATTGGCTGTATGATGTTCGCTCGTTGCCCTGCCCCGGACCACTTCAGTCATCCGATGGGCAGGTCATGCTTTGGAAGTAAGAGAGGAAGCATTATATGTCTCGGCACACACTCATTGTTTCGGCATCATTCGTTGCCACCACCCTCACCAGCTCTGTCGCGATGGCTGATTATGTGACTTTCGACATGATCTGGGAGGGCATCAACGGCAGCAATGCCAGCGCCACTGGGAGCCTGACGATCGACACATCCATCCTTGACATTGCCGCTGGCGCGAGCGCAGTGAGTTCCTTTGGCGTCTCGGGTAGCCCGTTTGTCGATTTCATGATCACGATCGAGGACGCGCAGACGAACAACGGGACTTATTCAGTGGCCGACGGCCATATTAGTCTGGGGATCTGGGATGCCACGGGCCCGCTGGATCTGGGCACCGAACTGATCGGACAGGCGGGCTTCGAAGGGTTCAACTTTTGGCCGACGAGTACGAGTCTTCCAGGCAATGCACCGGCAGGCATCCTGAACACACACCGAGATTCGCCTGCGAACGATCAACTCGTTATGACCTCGATGATTTCCCAGAATGTGTCGGTCGTTCCATTGCCCCCGGCGGCGTGGGCGGGGCTTGGGCTGCTGGGTGTTATGGGTGTTCGGCGACGCCTGAGCCGCTGAGCGGGTTTGACATCTCGATGCAGAATACAACCCCGCGCACTTACGTGGGGTTGTCTTATGACTGTCATGGGCTCGGCGGGAAGATCTCTTCGAGCATCTTGAAGCGGTAGCGGAAGATGTTGACCACATCGCGTTGGACGAAGAACTTGTTGACGATCGGCGCAAGGACCCAGCCGGCAGGGCGGTAGCGGACGGTGTCGGTGCAGATGGTGCCGCGCCCGTCTTCGGTCGGTTCGAAGGTGTGGGTGTGGTGCCAGAGGGCGTATGGGCCTGAGTCCTGGTTATCGACGAACTGGTACGGCGGGTCCCAGTCGAGGATGGAGGTCTTCCAGTGGATGGGAACCCCCCGTACTTTGAGTTTGTAGCGGATTTCGCAGCCAGATCGCATGTCGATGGGCTTTGGGGTCAGAACTTTGAACTTGAGGAAGCTTGGGGTGAGTTTCTCGAGGTTGTGTGCGTCTGCGAAGAATGGGAAAACACTTTCGCGCGGTTGCTCGAGGATCTGGACGGCACGGAGCACCCAGATTCGCCCGCGTGACGGGTCGTGGGCGGGTGTGACGGTGATATCGTTCATCGCCGAGGTCTGCGTACGCGTCTGTTGCTCTTCTGTAAGCGAAAGCGTGGTCATGGGCATGGGTTCGGACTCCACGATCAATCAGATACAGAGGGTGACATGACAACTGCGAATACGGATCTGAATATTGGCGGGCTGATCGATGCGATTGAGCCCGGGAAGCTTTATCGGTCGGCGATCGAGGAGATCGCGGAATCGGTGGAGCCCATCATCGCGGAGAATGAGGGTTACCAGAAGGCGCGTGTGTTCGAGCGTTTGCTGATCCCGGACCGGGTGATCCGCTTCCGGGTGGAGTGGGTGAACGACGAGGGCGGCGTTGAGCTGAACTTCGGGTGGCGGATCGAGCACTGCAACGCGATGGGCCCGTACAAGGGGGGGCTGCGTTTCCACCCGACGGTGGACGAGGACACGCTGCATTTTCTGGCGTACGAGCAGTGCTTCAAGAATGCGTTGACCGGTCAGCCCATCGGTGGCGGCAAGGGCGGGAGCAACTTCGATCCCAAGGGACGCAGCGACAACGAGGTCATGCGTTTCTGCCAGGCGTTCATGCGTGAGTTGCACCGGCACATCGGGGCGAGCGTGGATGTCCCCGCGGGCGATATCGGGGTTGGCGGGCGTGAGATCGGCTACCTGTATGGGCAGTATATGAAGATCACCAAACGGCGCGACGGCGTGCTCTCGGGCAAGCCGATGGGGCTCGGCGGGCTGCACGGGCGGACAGAGGCAACCGGTTATGGCGTGGTGACCTTCGTGGAGCAGATGCTCAAGCACCGCAGCGAGAAGCTTGATGGGAAACGCGTGGCGATCTCGGGCGCGGGGAACGTGGCGCTGTACGCCGCAGAGCTGGCGCATCAGAAGGATGCGCAGGTTGTATCACTCTCAGACTCTGGCGGTGCGTTGATCTGCGAGAAGGGGTTCACGGAAGAGCAGCTCAAGGAGTTGGTCGAGTACAAAGAGGTGCAACGCGGGCGGCTCAAGGACTGGTCGGGCGATAGCTGTTCGTTCTACAGCGAGGACAAGCCCTGGTCGCATGTCGATCATGATGTGGCGTTGCCGTGCGCGACGCAGCACGAGATCGAGGAGGGGGACGCGAGGGTGATCGCAGACCGCGGTTGCTTGTTCGTTGCCGAGGGCGCGAACATGCCGTGCACGCACGGGGCGCGGAAGGTGTTCCATGATCGCGGCGTGACCTTCGGGCCGGGCAAGGCGGCCAACGCGGGCGGTGTGGCGACCTCGTGCTTCGAGATGCACCAGAACGCGGCCCACGATGCTTGGGCGAAGGATCGCTCGCTTGAGAAGCTCAATGAGGTGATGCTGCACATCCATGAGGAGTGCGTGGAGCATGCGCCCAAGGAGAACGGGATCGTCAACTACGGCGCGGGCGCGGACCGTGCGGGGTTTGTGAAGCTTGCGGACGCGATCGTGGCGATGGGAGTGTGAGTGTTTGGGTTGAACGCAATGTTCAGAGGGCGCGGGGGCGTCCTTTTTCGTTTTGAACGCAGAGGACACAGAGTTCACGCAAAGGGCGCAGAGAGGTCATGGGAGTGAACGAGGGATCGGGCGGCCTTGATTGGTCATCGCGAACCCATGCACGCAGGCGAGTGATGGATTGTTCGTGATCGTTTCGAGTATCACTCCCACTTGCTGATCGCTGAAGTCCTGGTGAAAGCAAACATTGACTTTACTAGGTGAGATCGCTGGAGGCATTCAAAAACCCGGCGATTCGCCGGGCTTGAGTTCTCGTTTGGATTACATTTATGCCGGGTCTGGCACCGTATCGCCCGGCATGTCGGTCTCGCCGTCTTCTGCGGGCAGGGGTTCTGCGGGCTTGTTGCCCTTGGCGGGGCCTGAGGTGCCTGAGCCGAGGAGGTCGGCGACGGTTGAGCGGCCCAGGGTTTCGCCTCGCATGAGCTTGTGGACCTCGTCGGCGGTGAGGTTCTCGTACTTGAGCAGGGCCTGGGCGACGGCTTCGACCTTCTCCCAGTTGTCCAGGAGCATGCGTTCGGCGTCGGCGTAGGCCTCGTCGACGATGCGGCGGGTTTCCTCGTCGATCACCCGGGCGGTGTCATCAGAGTAATCCTTCTCGGGGATGTACATCTCACGGGTGTCCTGACCGGCGTAGTTGATGAAGCCGAGCTTGCTGCTCATGCCCCATTCGAGGATCATGGCGCGGGCGAGGCGGGTCACCTGCTGGATGTCGGAGGATGCGCCGGAGCTGACATCGTCCATGGCCTTGGCCTCGGCGATGCGCCCGCCGCAGATCACACGCATGGTGGCGTGGAGCCACTTGAGCCCGTAGCCCATGCGGTCCTTTTCGGGCAGCGAGAATGTCGCGCCGCCGGATTGGCCGCGGGGGATGATGGTGACCTTGTGGAGCGGGTCGGCGTCCTTGAGCAGTGCCTGCAGGACGGCGTGGCCGGCCTCGTGATAAGCGACGAGCTTGTTCTCGTCCTTCTCGCGTACGCGTGACTTGTTGGCGCGGCCGAACTTCACCTTGTCACGGGCCTCTTCGAGGTCCTCGTGCTCGATGAACTCCTTGTCGAGCATGGTCGCGGAGATCGCGGCTTCGTTGATAATCGCCGCCAGATCGGCGCCGGAGAACATGGGCGTGCCCCGTGCGATCTTCTCGAGGTCGACATTGGGGCCGAGCTTGACCTTCTTGGCGTGGACCTTGAGGATCTCGAGTCGCCCGGCGACATCGGGGAGGGGGACCATGATCTGGCGATCGAAGCGGCCCGGTCGGATGAGTGCGGGGTCGAGGACATCGGGTCGGTTGGTCGCGGCGATGACGATGACGCCGTCGCCCGAGCCGAAGCCGTCCATCTCGACGAGGATGGCGTTGAGTGTCTGCTCGCGTTCGTCGTTGCCGCCGCCCGAGAAGCCGCCGCCTCGGCGACGCCCGATGGCGTCGATCTCATCGAGGAAGATGATGCATGGTGCGGAGTCCTTGGCCTGCTTGAAGAGGTCGCGGACGCGTGAGGCACCGACGCCGACGAACATCTCGACGAAGTCGGAGCCACTGATGCTGAAGAATGGGACATCGGCCTCACCGGCGATGGCCTTGGCGAGGAGTGTCTTGCCGCAGCCGGGCTGACCGGCCAGGAGGACGCCGCGGGGGATGCGGCCGCCGAGTCGTGTGAATCGCTTGGGGTTCTTGAGGAACTCGATGATCTCGGTGACCTCGGACTTGGCTTCTTCGATGCCGGCGACATCCTTGAAGGTGATGCCGGTCATTTCCTTGGTCATGGTCTTGTGACGGGACTTGCCGAAGGATCCGATCATGCCCCCGCCGCCGCCGGCGGCACGCATGCCTCGTGCGAGCATGAACCAGATGAGCCCGACGAGGAGGAGGACCGGGCCGAACATGTAGAGGAAGTTGACAAAGCCCGAGGGCGCGGGCGATTCGAACTCGCCGTCGGTCAGCTTGTCGAGCTTGTTTGCAACGACGGCCCGTGAAGCGTTGTTGAGCGGAACACGCACGGCGCGTTCGCTGTTGTTGCTGTCGACCTCGGGCTGGCGTTCGATGGCGGTGATGGCGTTGTCGTGCAGGATGACGCTGTCGCGTTTGATGTTGCCCTGCTCGTAGGAGGTCTCGAACTGGGCGTAGGAGATCTTGCTGCCCTTCTCTGCTGAGGAGAGGAACATGACAAGCATGAGCACCATGAGCATGAGTGCGAAGAAGCCGAACATCCCGCGTCCCTGCGGCTTGGGCGGGGTTGGGGGCTTGTTGCCCTTGGGGTCGGAGGGCTTCTGGTCGTTGTTTTTATTCTGATCAGTCATGGTGGTTCGTGGTTGCTTTCGCCCGTGTGCCTGCTTCGGATCCGGCTTTGTTGTACCGGCGGGCGTGAGATTGGTGCTTTCTCGTACTCAGAACATCGGGCGAACGGGGGCGGTTATTTCCCTGTATGAGCCCGAATACACGAGAACGGTGCTCTGCGTACGAATCATAGCGCACCGCGCGCGGTGAACTCTGTGTGTCTGTACGCACTCAACGGGGGTTGGGATCGCGTATGGGGTGATTTCTGGGGGGTTACCAGCTCGAACGCATTTCCGAGACAAGATCGCTGGCCAGTTCTTCGATTGCGTTCCGCTGTCCCATTTCGAGCCGGTCCCCCACATTGCGGGCGGGCGAGAAAACGGCTGAGGCGCTGTAGCGGTCTCGGGCGACGAGCACATCGCCCGATCGGTTGTCCCGCCACTCGAACCGGATGGTGATCCGCACCGCCTGCTCCTGCACCAGACCGGTCTGGGGGTCATCCGAGAGCGCCCGCAGTTCGGTCGAGGTGACTACGCCGACGAGCGTGCTGTCGGCCCGATCGAGGGGGGCCAGCCGCCACGGGGTGCGTTGCTGGACCTGCTTCATGATCGCTTCGGTGAGTTGGACCTCGATGCCACGGGAGGTGGTCTCGTTGCGGAAGATCGGGATGGCGATCGTTTTGATGGACTCGTCGAAGGTCGTATCAAAGCTGTAGCCCTGATTGGGGTTGCTGGCGCAACCGGGCAGCAGGGTCGCGGTGAGCATGAAGACCAACGCGGCGAGCAGGGATGGGAAGCATCCGATCACGGTTGGTCTCCCTGGGTCTCTGGCAGCTCAGGCGCCTGATCCTCGTTCGATGACTCGGCGCTGTTCTCGCTTTCGGCTTGCTCGTTGTCGCTGGCGAAGACGACCCAGCCGCGTTCGATCATGAGATCGAGCGCTTCGTCGGCGGCGTCGGTCGCGGGGTGGCGACGCACGAGCCGCGCGAGGGTGAATCGGGCGGAGGCCTCGTCGTGGACCTTGAGGTACCAGCGTGCGGTGTCGAGCACCTGCTGGGCGGCGGACTCGTCGATCCACGCGTTGAGGCCCTCGGTGATGCCCGATCGGATCGCGTCGGCGGGGAAGGCCCGCTGGTATTCTTCGATCAGGAGCTTGGCATCGAGCAGGCCCGAGCCGTCGTAGCGTGGGCCCTTGAAGCGGGCGATGTTGGCCTCGATCTCTCGCAGCATGGCACGCTGAACGCGTGGCGATTCGGGGAAGTTCTCGCGGAAGATTGCGTACATCTCAGCGGCGAGCTTGAGTTCGCGTCGGCTGTAGTAGTGGTCGGCCAGCTGCATCGCCGCCTCTTCAGCCAAGGCCGAGCCGGGGACGCGTTCCTGGGTGCGGATCAGGAGTTCTTCACCTGTTGGGCGGGCGTTTTCCATGCGCATGCCCAGGAAACGACGCTTCTTGCCGTTGATGTAGTCGAGCCCGATCTGGTACTCGAGTTCGACGGCTTTGAGGAAGTATGGCGACTCGGGGAAGTCCTGGATGATCGATTCGAGATCGAAGAGGGCCTTGTACTCGCGTCCGTTGTTGAAGCGGGCGAGCCCGTGGAGGTAGTAGGCCTGAGCGATGTAGTCGTTGCGGGTGCGTTTGTGGGTTTCGAGCCAGTCGGCGAGCATGGAGCTGGCCTTGCCAGGCCTCTCCTCGGCGATCAGGCGTGTGGCCTCGGCCATGACATAGGCGTCGGTGCCCGGTTCCGGGGCTGCGGTCTGGGCCCAATCGCCGGTCTCGTCGAGCTCAAACTCCGAGGTCTGTGCCATGGCGGGCGTGGCCAGCACCATGGTGAGGATCGCGAGCAAGCGTGTCGATTGTGGCGTACATGGCATCGTGATCGTCCTTGTCGTCGCGGCGTGGCTTCGGTGCGATTCATATAAGGATAGCGTCGCCTCGCTCGGTGTGCGTCGTGGGAGTTGTGATTTGCATCGGCTAGACTGTGGATCATGAGCACGCGTTCGGGGCATTCAGATCAGGAGTTGAAGCGTCTGGCACAACATGCGCAAGCGCTTGAGATCGCTGGGCGTTATGTCGAGCTGATCGAGGTTGGAAAGCAGATGAGCAGGGCCCGGCCCGAGTGGTCGCTGGGGCACTTCTTTCTGGGCTCGGGGCAGTGCGGCAACGGGATGCTCGACGAGGCGGACCGATCGCTGCGTAAGGCGATCAGCCGCGATGACAAACAGGCGGGCTACTTCGTGCGTCATGGCGAGGTGCTCAACCGGCTTGGGCATCGTGAAGAGGCGACCGTGTGTGCATCGCGGGCGGTCGAGCTGGACCCAGACAACCCGGATGTGCTGGTGCCGGCGGCCATGGTGATCTGGCTCGGCGGGGATGCCCGGGGGGCGCACGACCTGCTGGACGACGCGATCGCACGGGGGGCGGTATCGCCCAAGCTGCGCAGCGTGCATGCGCTGGTGTGCGCCGAGGTCGGGCGGCTTGATGACGGCATCGAGTCGTTGCGGGCACTGCTCGACGAGCACGACGGCGGACGCGATCTGCCCCGGCTGCTGCATTCGGAATGCTGCATGTACCTGGCCAAGCTGCTGGACAAGGCGGAGCGGTACGACGAGGCCTTCGAGCAGGCCCGGATCGGCGGCTCGCTGCGAGAGACCAAATACGACCCCCACAGGGCTGCGCAGAAATGCGACGATCGCCTCGCGGCCTGGAGCAAGGACCGGTTCGATGCCATCCCCACTTCAAGGGTCAAGAGCGATGCCCCCGTGTTCATCATCGGGATGCCCCGCTCGGGCACGAGCCTGGTGGAGCAGATCATCGCCAGTCACCCGCTGGCTTATGGGTGTGGCGAGTTGCTCGATGCGTGGCATGCGGGCTTTGAGCTGAGCGAGCCGGATGCGTTGGTGACGGACCGGGTCGCGAAGGTCGACCAGCTCAAGCCGGCAGCGCTTGATCGCTGCGCCCGGCGCGTGCTCAAGGTGATGGAAAGAGCGGCATCACGAGAGAAGGGCAAGGGCGTGCAACGGATCACCGATAAGCTGCCCAACAACTTCGAGCTGGTTGGGATCATTCATAAGATGCTGCCCAACGCGCGATTCATCCACTGCGTGCGCAACCCGCTGGATGTGTGCATCAGCTGTTTTCTGCTCGATTTCGTCGGCGATCACAACCACGGCTACTCCTACAACCTGGAGCACCTGGCCCATCAGTACCAGGTCTACCAGCGGTACATGGCCCATTGGCGTTCGATCGAATCGATCCCGATGCTCGAGGTGCGGTATGAAGAGCTGATCGGCGATGCCGAGGGCGGGGCGCGAGGCATCATCGAGTTCCTCGGACTGGGCTGGGACGACGCCTGCGCCCGATCGCACGAGACCCAGCGGGCGGTGAGCACGCTCAGCAGCGATCAGGTGCGTAAGCCCATGTACACCAGCTCCAAGGAGCGTTGGCGGAACTATGAGCAGCACATCGGGGTGCTGATCGAGGCGTTGGGCACGGGTGATCGGTGATGGACCTCAAGAGCATGCGGCAAATGATCGCGGTGGCCGAGCACGGGCATATGACCCGGGCAGCCGAGGAACTGGGCGTGACCCAGCCGGCCTTGTCGGCGGCCCTGCGCAAGCTCGAAGAGGAGCTGGGGACCGAGTTGTTCCACCGCACCGGGCACGGCGTCGAGGCGACCGAGGCGGGCAAGGTCTTTGTCGAGCACGCCAAGATCACCCTCCGCGCCTCGCAGCAGACCGCCGAGGCGGTGCGATCGCTGGTTGGATTGGAGACGGGCTCGATCCGGGTGGGTGCGGGGGCGACGGCGACGGGGTACCTGCTGCCCGGGGCGATTCAGGCGGTGCGGGAGAAGCACCCGGGGCTGCGGTTCTCGATCCGTGAAGCTGGGAGCAGCGCCGTGGCCCAAGGCGTGCTTTCTGGCGAGTTGGATCTGGGGGTTGTGACGCTGCCCATCGAGCACCCGCGGGGCGATGAGCTGATGGTGGTCAAGGAGATCAGTGATGAGCTGATGCTGATCGTCCCCGAGGGCCATCCCCTGCACGGGCGGAAGACATTTCGCTGGCAAGAGTTGGAGGGCGAGGCGGTGATCGCGTTCGAGGCGGGGTCTGCGGTGCGGAAGATCATCGATCAGGCGGCCGCGGCTCACGGGGTGAATCTGGAAGTCGTCATGGAGCTGCGTTCGATCGAGAGCATCGTGCAGATGGTGCGGGCAAACATCGGGGTGGGATTCGTGAGCAAGCACGGGCTGCCCGCCTCGATGGGGGTGCGGTGCAAGGACGGTGGGCTGACGCGGGAACTTGGTGTCATCCGGACACTCGATCGCCTACCGAGCCGAGCATCGGCGGTCTTTGAAGAAATGCTGATCGACTTGCTCTAAGCGTTGCGACCGGGTCGCACTGCATCAATATTTTTGATACACATCGTAAAGCGGATTGATTTGATTCATGCCGCCATGGATCCCATACTTCTCGTGGATTCAGAAGTCCCCCACTTCACCCTCAAGGAGCAACACCATGGCAGGCGACCCGTTCAACGCGAAAGACACGCTCTCAGTCAACGGTAATGAGTACAGCTACATCAACCTCAAGTCGCTGCAGGCGCAGGGCGTGGGGAATATTGAGAAGATGCCCTTCTCGATCCGCGTGCTGCTTGAAGCGATGGTGCGGAATCTTGATGGGTTCATCGTCACCAACGATGACATCGCCGGGCTGGCCAACTACAACGCCAAGAGCGTGAACAGCGTCGAGATGCCATTCATGCCTGGGCGTGTGGTGCTGCAGGACTTTACGGGTGTGCCGTGTGTTGTCGATCTCGCTGCGATGCGGGACGCGATGAAGAACCTGGGCGGCGACCCGGAGCAGATCAACCCTGCGGTTGCGTGCGACCTGGTCATCGACCACTCGGTGCAGGTGGACGACTTTGCGACGCGCGTTGCTTTGACGATCAACGCGGAGAAGGAGTTCGAGCGCAACAACGAGCGGTACTCGTTCCTCAAGTGGGGGCAGGAGTCGCTGGCCAACTTCCGCGCGGTGCCTCCGGCGACGGGCATCGTGCATCAGGTGAATCTGGAGTACCTTGCACGCGGCTGCCTGACCAAGACCCAGGACGGGACGCAGTGGGTCTACCCGGACTCGCTCGTTGGTACGGACTCGCACACGACCATGATCAACGGCGTGGGCGTCCTCGGTTGGGGTGTCGGCGGGATCGAAGCAGAAGCCGTGATGTGTGGGCAGCCGGTGTACATGCTCACGCCTGAGGTTGTCGGCTTCAAGCTCAAGGGCAAGCTGCCCGAGGGTGCGACGGCGACCGATCTGGTGCTGACCGTCACGCAGATGCTGCGTGCCCACGGCGTGGTGGAGAAGTTCGTGGAGTTCTACGGCGACGGCATGGCGGAGTTGAGCATCCCTGACCGCGCGACCATCGCGAACATGGCACCCGAGTACGGGGCGACCTGCGGGTTCTTCCCGATCGACAAGAAGACCATTGAATACTTCCGATTCACCGGCAAGACGAGTGAAGAGGTCGCGTTGACCGAGGCGTGGGCCAAGGCGTCTGGTTTCTTCTGGACAGCCGACGCGCCCGAGCCCGAGTTCGCCAGTGCGCTGGAGCTTGATCTCTCGACGGTCGAGCCCTCGCTGGCCGGTCCGAAGCGGCCGCAGGATCGGATCGGGCTCAAGGACATGAAGCCGCAGTTCCACAAGGACATGGTGGACACCTTCGGCAAGGCGGTTCCCGAGGAAGCCGTCGACCTCAGCGGCTACTCGAACGAGGGCGGTCAGCCCGCCAACGGTGACACGCAGCTGAGCATGACTTCGTGCAAGGATCGCGGCTTTTCCCGCGTGAAGCTGACCGAGGCGGCGCACCCCGACCACATTGGTCAGGAGGTGACGCTGCGACACGGCTCGGTGGTGATCGCGGCGATCACGAGTTGCACGAACACGAGCAACCCGGATGTGATGATCGCGGCTGGCTTGGTGGCTAAGAAGGCCAAGGCGTTGGGCCTGAGCCGCAAGCCGTGGGTCAAGACCTCGCTGGCGCCGGGCTCTAAGGTTGTTACGGAGTACTTCGAGCGTGCGGGCCTGGCGGACGACCTTGAGGCCTTGGGCTTCTACACCGTCGGCTACGGGTGCACGACATGCATTGGCAACTCTGGGCCGCTCCCGCCCGAGATTGAGCAGGGGATCGTGGACGGCGACCTGGTGTGCACCTCGGTGCTGTCGGGGAACCGCAACTTTGAGGGTCGTGTGCATCCTGCGGTGAAGGCGAACTACCTTGCGAGCCCGCCATTGGTCGTGGCGTACGCCATCGCGGGCACGGTCGATCTGGATCTGGCCAACGATCCGATCGCGCAGACCGCGGACGGCAAGGATGTGTACCTGCGTGACATCTGGCCGACGCGTGCGGAGATCGACGAGGTTGTTGGCAACGCGGTCACGACCGAGCAGTTCGAAGAGAAGTATGGCGCGGTCTACACCGAGAACGAGACCTGGAACAAGGTGCCCGTGAGCGAGAGTGAGCTGTACCCCTGGGAAGAGAAGAGCACCTACATCCAGAACCCGCCATTCTTTGAGGGTATGACCGCGGAAGCACCGGGCTTCGGAGTCATCGGCGGGGCGCGCTGCCTGGCGCTGCTGGGCGATTCGGTCACGACCGACCACATCTCTCCGGCCGGTCGCATCGAGCCCGAGACACCCGCGGGTCAGTACCTGCTGGAGAACGGCGTGCCCAAGTCGGCCTTCAACAGCTTCGGCTCACGGCGTGGCAACGACCGCGTGATGACGCGGGGCACCTTCGCCAATGTGCGTGTGAAGAACCAGATCGCGCGGGACGGCGACACGCAGCCCGAGGGTGGCTGGACCCGCAACTTCACCAAGGGGAACGACCTGTCGTCGGCCCCGGTCGAGTACATCTACGACGCGGCCCAGGACTACAAGGCGGCGGGCGTGCCGCTGGTGGTCGTTGCGGGCAAGGACTACGGCATGGGCTCGAGCCGCGACTGGGCGGCCAAGGGCACGCTGCTGCTTGGCGTGAAGGCGGTCATCGCGGAGAGCTTTGAGCGGATCCATCGCAGCAACCTGGTGTTCATGGGCGTGTTGCCGCTGGTTTTCAAGGACGGTCAGAACGCGGCATCGCTTGGCATCAAGGGTGACGAGACCTTCGACATCATCATGCCCGACCCGGTCGAGCCGCGCTGCGATGTAACGGTCAAGGCGACGCGTCCGGACGGGACGGGCTTTGAGTTCGTCGCGGTGTGCCGCATCGATACGCCGGTGGAGATCGAGTACTTCAAGAACGGCGGCATCCTGCACACGGTCATCCGCAAGAAGCTCAATGAGAGCAAGCAGATGGCGTAAAGCCTGGAATAGACATATGCAGTCCACGAGGGGATCGATGCAATCGATCCCCTTTTCATTTGCGCAACGATGCACCAGGCCCTGAGACGCCGTTACATAGGCGTGACTGATCTCCGCTCGAGTCCATCGTATCTTCGGGATGAACAGAACCGCGCACCGGAGACTCATGATGCATATGCCGCTTGCCCGCCCATTCTTGTCCCTCTCAGTGATACTCTGCTGTGTTTCGGCGCGCTGCGTTGCCGATTCAAAGCCCGCAGAACTGCCGATCACCGAGATCACAACCTTCAAGGACGGGCACGCGATGGTGGTCCGGGAAGGACCGGTTCGCCTCAACGAAGAGGGCGATGCGGTTCTGACAGAACTGCCCCACCCAATGCTTGGCACCTTCTGGGCGGACGAACTCGAGGAGAAGGCCGCTCTGGCATCGGTCATCTCGGAGCGGGTTGAGGAATGCCAGGATGTGCCCGCCATAACCCTGCCGGAACTGCTGGAAGCCAACCTCGGCACACGCATTGCCTTTCTCGACAGGCAGAACGAACCCCGTGAGGGCGTGCTGCGAGAAATCCTCCACCGCGGCCCCGGCGGTGCAACGCCCGCAAACCGCCCTGTGGGTTGGAATGATGCGCAGTGGCAACAGCACCTGCGCTTTCCTCAGAGCTCCCCCGCCACTTCGCGTCTCGTCGTGTTCGAGACCGATTCCGGAGTCGCCACAATCCCCATTAACGAGATTCACGGCTTGCGATTCCTCGATGGCTCGCCCAATACACGGGTGGGGATCACGCAGCAGCGTGAGCGGATGACACTGGATCTCCAATGGGAAAGCCCCGCACCCGAATTGGGTGTTGTACGCCTGATGTATGTGCAGAAGGGCGTGCGCTGGATCCCCTCCTACCGCGTGACGCTGATCGATGGGGATCGCGTTCGCCTCGAACTCCAGGCAACAATCATCAATGAGTTGACCGATCTGCATGATGTCACCATGAACTTTGCCGTGGGCGTGCCCAGCTTCGCCTTTGCAGGTTCGCTCGACCCGATGGCGCTGCGAGACGCCCTCGCTGGGTTGGGACCACACTTCCGCTCGTCGTCCGGCACCGGCTCGATGCTCTCCAACGCGCTCATGTCTCAGACCGCGATGATGCGTTCTGATGCCGCTGGCCCTGCTGCGCCGGCGGTGGCGACACCGGAGCTGAGCGGATCGGAGCGTGCCGAGGACCTGTTCGTCTACACGGTGGAGCACATCACGCTGAAGCGTGGTGCGAGGATGGTCGTGCCGCTGGTTTCGTACGAGGTCGGCTACGAGTCGCTGTACCGGCTTGAGATCCCGGCTCGGCCTCCGTTCGAGATGGCCCACTCGATCCAGGAGCCGCGCAAAGCGGCGATCGAGCTGGCGCTTTCACGCCCGATCCCCACGCACGTGCTGCGGATCGTGAACAACAACGAGCACGGCTACCCGATCACGACCGCACCGGCGCTTGTGCTCAGCGGCGGACGCACCCTCGCCCAGGGGATGCTGACATTCACCGCCCCGGGCGGGGCATGCGACCTTGAGGTTGGCAAGGGCGTCGAGATCGGCGTGGAGGTGCGTGAGACCGAGGAGGAGCGTGAGCTCAAGGCCGTGCGCTGGAACAACCACGACTACGCCCGCGCCCGGGTTAGTTTCGTGGGCGAGCTGACGAACCGCAAGGAAAAGCCCATCCGCATAGAAGTCGTGAAGATCGCGTTCGGCGAGCGCCCGGAGGCGGCTCAGGGCGCACAGATCGAGATGCTCAGCCCCTACGATCCACGGCTGGGCAGCAAACGCGATTGGAACTGGTGGCACGGGTACAGCTGGCCATGGTGGTGGAGCCGCTTCAACGGCATGGCCCGGATCAGCTGGGACATCACCATCGAGCCCGGACAGAGCATGGAGATTGATGCGAACTGGGGGTACTTCTGGAGGTGATGGCTCGTACGCCGGTCGAGATCGAGTACTTCCGCAACGGCGGGATTCTGCACACGGTCATTCGCAAGAAGCTCAATGAGAGCAAGCAGATGGCGTGAAACGCTGAAATAACCCACGCGAATCGTCATTATGCTTGATATGAGTATGAGCGATCAGACAAGAACCGCGATCGTGACCGGTGCCTCCCGCGGCATTGGTGCCGCTATTGCCAATCGCCTTGCCGCTGACGGTCTCGCGGTCGTTGTGAACTATGCGCACAGCGCTGATGAGGCGGAATCAGTGGTTTCTGAGATCGAGGCCAACGGTGGCATCGCTAAGGCCGTCCGTGCAGATGTGTCCGATCCGGATGATGTTGCTTCGTTGTTTGAGCAGACCAGCGAAGCGTTTGGTGGGATTGATGTTCTCATCAACAATGCGGGGACCATCCAGCCGGGTCGGGTGCCGATCGTGGATACCGATGACGAACTGTTTACCAGACTTTTTGATGTCAATATGCGAGGCGTGTTTCATACGCTCCGTGCCGCGTCGTCAGAGTTGCGTGACCATGGGCGGATCGTGAACTTCTCGTCGAGTCTTGTTGGGCTTCGGCTTGAGGGCACCGCGGTGTATGCGGGTGCGAAGGCCGCAGTGGAAACCATGACTGCGATCTATGCCAAGGAGCTCCGAGGTCGGGGTATCACCGTGAACGCGGTTGCACCCGGCCCAACCGCGACGGAGCTGTTCTTGAAGGGCAAATCCGATGACATGATCGCGCAGGCAAAGAAAGCGCCTCCGCTCGAACGCTTGGGTACGCCAGAGGATATCGCGGGCGTTGTCGCGTTCCTTGTCGGGCCTGATGGTGGCTGGGTCAACGGGCAAACGATCAGGGCGAACGGGGGATTGGTCTGATTCGATTCCATACCCGGCTTCTTGCCCCATTGCTACGGGTTGACTCGGTCAACGGATAGGTAGAGTCACACTCTTCTCAAGTCATACCGAGGGCATGCTCGAAAGAGTGTGCCCTTTCTCGTTTCCTCATACTGAACGCTTACTCGACTCGTACATAGGTTGTACTTTGTATACTGGTCTTCAGAAACGGAGGACGACATGCAGCCAACGGACGCGCAACGCATCATGGCATATGACGCGCAGAAGAAATCGCCCCTGATTGCCTATCTTCTCTGGTGGTTCCTGGGGTTCTTCGGGGCGCACCGGTTCTATATGAACCAGCCGCTGTCCGCGGTGTTCATGCTGCTGCTGACGCTGGGATCGATGGTGCTGACCCTCGTGATCATCGGCTGGCTGGGGCTGCTGGTCGTGGCGATGTGGTGGTTCATTGATGCCTTCCTGATCCCAGGTTGTATTCGTCGTTTCAATATGCGTCTGGCATCCCGGCTCGGTTGAGCGGACGGTGCGTCCGGCACCTTGAATGTATACATCGTTGTCCATGACCCCGCTTTCCTACGCGTACAAGGAAGAACTGGAAATACACGCCATGACCGACTTCAACAATAAGAACAACCGCTTCGTCTGGTGCGATATCCCTGTCGACGACCTCGACCGGGCGTGCGCGTTCTACGAGGGGGTGATGGGCATCGGGTGTCATCGCGAGTCGTTTGGTGACATCCAGTTCGCGGTGCTGGATCACCACGATGGCAACGGCGGGTGCCTGGTCCCGCGTCGTCCCGGTCAGGGTGGATCTGGGCCACTGGTCTACCTGAATGTCGACGGGCGGATCCGCGAAGCGGTGCAGCAGGTCGCGGCGCTGGGCGGGAAGGTGATGCAGGATGTCCACGCGATCGGGCCGCATGGCTGCCGGGCGCTGATCGAGGACAGCGAGGGCAACGCGATGGCGCTGCACTCGACGGTTGATGAATAAGACGGGTTACCCGGTTGATTGCATCGCCGCGGCGATGGCGTTGATGCTGGCCTGGATGATCGGTGCGATGGTGGCGCGGGTCGCGTCATCGGGTGCGTCGCGGTATCGGTTGAGCAGTTCGATCTGCGTCAGGTGCAGGACATCGGTCATCGGGTTGCGTTCATTGATTGAACGGCCGACAACGGGCGAGTGGGCCATCAGATCGTCGTTGCCCGTCGCATCGAGGATCGCGTCTCGGGCGCGCTGGTACTCGGCGTAGATCCGGTCGAACATGACGCTGCCCCCCGGCGCGTTCTTCGCGTAGCGTTCGAGGATGGGCATGCGTGCGCGGGCGAGTTCCTGCGAGGCGTTCTCGAGGATCGTGGAGATCAGCGGGCGCCCTGCGTGCTCGCGCAGGGATGCACGATCTGATTCTGAGGCTTCTGCGATGGCGGTCCCGATCCCGTACCAGCCGGGGACGAGCGCCCGCATCTGGATCCATGAGAAACCCCAGGGGATCGCGCGGAGGCGGTCGAAGGTCAGGGCCTTGCCCTGTGCTCGAGAGACGGGGCGTGACGCGATGGGCATGCTCCCGATGTGCTCGATCGGTGAAGCGCCGACGAACCAACCCCAGAACGACGCGTCGTCGATGAGTTGGCGGTAGCTGGTCTGGGCGTGCTGCGCGAGGCGGAACAGGAGTTCATCGAACGCCGGATCGCTGGGTGATTCGCACGCATCGGAGGAGGCGAGCAGGGCCGCGTGGACGATCTGCTCGAGGTGGCGACGGGCCATGTCGGGCATGGCGTAGCGGAAGGTGATGACCTCGCCCTGCTCGGTGAAGCGCATGCGTCCGGTGCGGGCATTGGGCGGCGCGGCCATGATGGCCCGACCGGCACGCCCCCCACCGCGACCGATGGTGCCCCCGCGCCCGTGGAAGTATCGCAGTTGCACCCGTTGCTCGGCGAAGACCCTGGCGACGGCATCCTGCGCCCGTGCCAGCGCGATGTTGGCCATCAGGAACCCGCCGTCCTTGTTCGAGTCCGAGTAGCCCAGCATGACCTCCTGTTCGAGCGGCCCATCGGCGCAGATGGTTTCGAGGTGCACACGGAACACGGGGTCCGTGAGGGTTTCGGTCATGAGCGACGGCGCGCGTTCGAGGTCGTCGATGGTCTCAAACAGCGGCACGACATGCACACGCGAGATGGATTCGGTGCCGTTGGTCGCGGGGCGGTAGATGCCCGCCTCCTTCATCAGCAGCAAGAGCGTCAGCATGTGGCTGACATCATGGGTCATGGAGATCACCCACGATCGCACGGTGTCGGGCTCTTGTTCGACGGCATCGCGCACAACAGCCAGTGTGTCCATCAGCTCGCGGGTTTCGTCCGAGAGCGTCGCGCCGCGTGGGGTCAGCGGGCGGGCGGTCTGGAGTTCGCGGCGGAGGAGTTCGAGTTTATCGGCTTCGTTGAGTGCCGTGAAATCCGCGCTGACGCCGGAGATGCGGAGGAGTTCCGTGATCGCGTGCTCGTGGACGCGGGAGTGCTGTCGGATATCGAGCGTCGCCAGGTGCAGGCCGAACACGCGGGCGCGGACAATCGCGTCGCTCAGCAGCCCCTCCTCGGCGACATCGGACAGTCCTGCGTGGTGGAGGGCGTCGCGGATAAGCAGGAGGTCATCGAGCAAGTTTCGGGCTCGGTACTCCGGGTCGCGTGCGATGCGAGCCTGCATCTGCACGATGCGGACGCGGATGGGCTCGTACTGACGCTGCCCGTAGTGCTCCATGTCATCGATCCAGTGCAGGTCCTCCTCCACACGCTGGGTGATCGCTTTGCCGAGGTCGGCTCGACGGGTCGAAACGCTCAGGGCGTGGCGGAGCTTGCTCAGTTCATCGTCCCAGAGCTTGAGGACGGCCTGTCGCATGCGGTGCAGGGTATCGCGGGTGACTTCGGCGGTAACATTGGGATTGCCGTCGCGGTCGCCACCGATCCATGAGCGGTATCGGAGCAGGGCGGGGAGGTCGTTGGCAACGATCTGTGCCTGGTCTTCACCGAATGTCCGTTCAGCCGCGTGGACGATGTCCCGGAACAGGCGGGGCACGGTTTGCCAGATGGTGGTCGAGAGGAAGTAGACGCCGTTGATCACTTCGTCGGGGACGCCCAGGCGCTGGGCGCGGATCTCGTCGGTGAGGAGCATCACCGAGACGATGCGATCGAGACGCTCGGCGATGTCCTTGCGTCGCCGCTCGGAGAGCGTCTCGTCACGCAATGCGATGACGCAGGTGGCGATATCCATCTGCTTGTCGAGGATCGTGCGTCGGCGTGTTTCGGTGGGGTGGGCGGTGAGTGTGGGCTGGATGTCGAGTTGCTCGAGGAGCTCCTTGGTGCGTTCAACGCTGACGCCGTGCTCCCGGAGTTTGTGCATCGCCTGATCGATCGACTCGGGGCGTGGGTCGCCCGATTCGCTGTCTCGCTCGCGTTGCTGGTTCACACGGATGATGTTGAGCTGTTCGGCTTTGTTGAGCAGATGAAAGTGCGCCGTGCCAACGCAGATGAGATTGTTGATCTGCGCCGTGTCCATCGCCGCGATCTGTGCAGCCGCGGACTCGAGCCCCTCATGCCCGATCGCGTCGCTCGGGCAGTTGCAGCAAGCGGCCAAGGCGTGCGCCCGATCGAGTGACTCCGCGAGCCCCACATGGGTGCAGGCGGTGCGGAGGGTATGGGCGATGGTGCGTTGGTCGTGGGCGTGCATGGGCAATGGTATCCGGGGTGGAGCGTGACGCGGGATACGAAAACGCACGCCCAACAGATCGGGCGTGCGTATTCGCTGTGAAATGGAAAAGAACCGGGACCCTGGGGGACCGGTGGAGCTGCTGGCTCAGGTGTTGCGTGTGCCTTCGACGGCGTGCGATCCAGCGCCAGACATCATGCCCTCCACATCGATGCCCAGCTTGGAGGCGATGCGTGCCCCGTAGTCGGGATCGGCCCGGAAGAAGTGGCAGAGCTGACGCATCTGGATCTCCTTGGTCGCATCGCCGAGCACGCCTGCCAGGCGGGTGGTCAGGCGATCGCGGTGATCCTCGTCGAACATGCGATACAGGTTGCCCGCCTGGGTGAAGTCGTCGTGCTCAACGGTCGAATCGAACCGATCGACGATGGACTGGCCCAAGTCCCATGCCGGTTCGTTGAACTGGTCGTTGGGCTGCGGGGCACCGGTGACGGTATTGGGGTAGTAGTTGGGCGCTGAGCCGTAGGTTTCGGCGGTCGCGCCCTGCCCGTCGCGCATGTAGTGCATGACGGGGCAGCGGGGCTTGTTGACCGGGATCTGGTGGTGGTTGACGCCCAAACGATGCAGGTGGGTGTCGGCGTAACTCATCAGGCGGGCCTGGAGCATCTTGTCGGGGCTTGGGCCAATGCCCGGCACGGTGGCGCTGGGCTTGAATGCGGCCTGCTCGACCTCGGCGAAGTAGTTCTCCGGGTTTCGGTTCAGCTCCAACTGCCCCACTTCGATGAGGGGGAAGTCGGCGTGTGGCCAGACCTTTGTCAGGTCGAACGGGTTCCAACCGGTCTTGGCAGACCACTCGTCGGCCTGCTGCTGGGTCATGACCTGAACCTTCACGCTCCAGCTCGGGAAGTCGCCCTTCTCGATGGCGTTGAACAGGTCACGCTGGTGCGATTCGCGGTCCTGGCCGATGGTCTCGGTGCTCTGCTCGTCCATCCAGTTCTTGATGCCCTGGTTGGTCTTGAAGTGGAACTTGCACCATACACGCTCGCCCTCGGCGTTGATGAACGAGTAGGTATGGCTGCCGTAGCCGTTGAGGTGGCGGTATGAGGCGGGGATCCCGCGATCGGAGAACAGGATCGTCACCTGATGCAGCGATTCGGGGCACTGGGACCAGAAGTCCCACTGCATGTTGTTATCGCGGAGGTTGGTCTTGGGATCGCGCTTCTGGGTGTGGATGAAGTTGGCGAACTTGTAGGGATCGCGGATGAAGAACACGGGCGTGTTGTTGCCCACCAGGTCCCAGTTGCCCTCTTCGGTGTAGAACTTGAGCGCGAACCCGCGCACATCGCGCTCGGCGTCGGCGGCCCCGCGCTCGCCGGCGACGGTCGAGAAGCGCAGGAAGCACTCGGTCTTCTTGCCGACCTCGGCGAAGAGCGAGGCCTTGGTGTACTTGGTGATGTCGTGGGTAACCGTGAAGGTGCCGTAGGCGCCGCTGCCCTTGGCGTGGACGACGCGTTCGGGGATGCGTTCGCGGTTGAAGTGCTGCATCTGCTCAAGGAGCTGGGTGTCCTGCATGAGCAGCGGCCCCTTGGGGCCTGCGGTCAACGCCTGCTGACGCCCGAGCGGTGCGCCCTCAGCAGTGGTCATGTATGGGCATTTGGGTTCGTTGTTGTCCGACATGCGTCTCTCCAAGATGAGGGGTCCCCGTGGCACCGAAGGCGGCACCACGCCGTATGTTTTCTAGAATCATTCTAGTTATAGACAATGCCGTTCAGATTGGCCAGTCGCCATGGGAAGAATCTGATCGCGGCTCAGGATCGTGTCTGCGCGGTCCCCGCCAGCATGCCCCCATCGAGGGTGAACTCCGCCCCGGTCGTGTACGCAGACTCTTCGCTGGCAAGGTACACAGCCAGATGGGCGACCTCTTCGGGCGTGCCAAAGCGTTGTATCGGGCAGTCCGAGGCGAGCTTGGCGATATTGGCTTCACGATCGGCACCTGAGCCGACCATCGGGTCCCACATGGGGGTCAGGATGGCTGCGGGCTGGATGCAGTTGCACCGAACCGGGAGCCCCTCCTCGGCACAGTACAGGGCGACGGTCTTGGTATGGTTGCGGATCGCGCCCTTGCTCGATGCGTACGCGGCAGCACGGGGAATGCCCACGACACCCGAGCGTGAACCAATGTTGATAATTGACCCCGCCTGCTTGGCCGAACGCATCACTCGTATAGCGTGCTTGCATCCCAGGAAGGCGCCGACGAGGTTGGTGTCGTGTACCGCCTGCCAGTCCTCGAGTGATGCGTGTTCCGGGTCGTGCGGTCTGGGGTTGGCTGGATCGAACCCGGTGATCCCCGCGTTGTTGACGAGGATGTGGAGTGCTTCAACCGAGCCGAGCACGGAACGCCAATCGTCCTCGCTGCGGACATCGAGGTGTTGGTATGAGGCAGACTGGCCGAGTTCATGTGCCCGGCCTTCGCCAACCTCGTCGTTGATGTCGGTCAGGATGACCGCCGCGCCTTCGTCGATGAATCGCTTGGCGATCGCGGCACCGATACCCTGCGCCGCCCCGGTGACCAATGCTGTTTTCTGGTTCAATCGTCCCATCACAACCGCCTCTCTGTTGGTGGAGGACGATGGTATGCACGCGGGGCCATGCCCCGCCGGTGCGCCTGGAACAGGAACGGAGCAGTGTTCCAGGCGGCACCGAGCGATGGCACCCTCATCTGTGGCCAGCGGGTTGGAGCCGCTGATCAGGCCGTTTTCTGTCCCGCGTGTACGCCTTCGGCGATCTCTTCGATCGTCTTCTCAATGAAGACGGGGAGATCATCGGGGTCCCGCGAGGTCGTGAGCGCCTGATCGCAGACGACCTCCTTGTCGACCCAGCGGGCCCCGGCGTTCTTTAGATCTGTCTTGATTGAGGGATAGCTGGTGATCTCGCGCCCCTGCAGCACATCGCACTCGATGAGCAGCTGCGGCGCATGGCAGATCGCCGAAACGGGCTTGCCGGCCTTGAAGAAGGCACGAACGAACTCGATCGCGTCATCGTTCTGGCGAAGCGAATCGGGGTTGGCAACGCCCCCGGGCAGCACCAGGGCATCGAACTCGTCGACTCGCCCCATCGCCTCTTGCAGCGTCAGGTCGACATCGACCGAGTCGCCCCAGTTGTCGCCTGACCATCCCTTGATCGAACCCGACTTGGGCGACACGATCATCACGGTGGCCCCGGCTTCACGGAGTTTCTCCAGCGGCTGCTCCAGCTCGCTCTGCTCGAAGCCGTTGGTTGAGAGAATCGCGACCTTGCTGTCTTTGAGTTTGTCTGACATGAATGTCCTTTCAAATTGGGTTGGTGTCGTATCAGGGGTGCTGCTGGACCCCGTGTGTTCAGAAGTCATCATGCCGGTCGAGTCTTGATTGCGAGTGAGCGGGCAGTGAAAATGGATTCATCTCGCCAAGTCGTCGTTTTGCTGCACCAGAACAGCGATTTCGCCCGCAAACCGCCGGCAAAATGAGCGGGGTGAACTATCATCTTGACATGTCCGTCACCGAGAATGAGCGTGAACCCGCGGCCCTGAACGCCGACGCGACCAGCGATGCCATCGCTGAGGCGGTTCAGCGTGTCTGGGGCTACGACGAGCTGCGCCCGATGCAGATGCGAGCGATCCGGGCCGGGATCGAGGGTCGCGATTGCCTGACGGTCCTGCCAACAGGCGGTGGTAAGAGCCTGTGCTATCAGGTCCCCCCGCTGATCACGCGGAAGGCAACGATTGTGGTCTCGCCGCTGATCGCCCTGATGCGTGATCAAGTGCGCGGCTTGGAGCTTCAGGGCTACAAAGCGGCGGCCATGCACTCGGGACTGGAGTTGGAAGAATCCAAGGACATCGCCCGACAGCTGGTCATGGGCGATCTGGATCTGGTGCTGGCAGCACCCGAACGGGTGGTCACGCCCTCGTTCAAGACCCTGATCGGGGTGATGTGCGATCAGGATCGGCTCGGCTGCATCGCCATCGACGAGGCGCACTGCATCAGCCAGTGGGGTCATGATTTCCGGCCCGAGTACCGGCGCATCGCCGAGCTGCGCCAGGTCGCGCCGGGCGTGAGCGTGCAGGCGTTCACCGCGACGGCCACACCCAAGGTGCGTCAGGACATCGTCGATCAGCTCGGGCTGCGCGAGCCCGAGGTCATGGTCGGGATCTTCGATCGCCCGAACCTGACCTATCGCGTGCAGGCACGGGAGAACGCGGCCCAACAGATTGCTGCGGCGGTCGGGCGTCATGCCAGCGCAGGCGACGGCGGCGGGGCCATCGTCTACTGCCTGAGCCGCAAGGACACCGAGAAGATCGCCGGCGAGTTGCGTGCCATGGGGCTCGATGCGGATGCATACCACGCGGGGCTCGGCGCTTCCGAGCGGCACAGCATCGAGCAGGCCTTCAGCAACGAGACGCTGGACATCGTCGTGGCAACGGTCGCGTTTGGGATGGGCATCGACCGAAGCAATGTGCGCCTGGTGGTCCACGCGAGCATGCCCAAGAGTATCGAGGCCTACCAGCAGGAGACCGGGCGGGCCGGGCGCGATGGGCTCGATGCCGAGTGCCTGCTGCTGTACGCCCCGAGCGATGGCGGTCGGTGGGAGCGGCTGATCGAGATGAATGCCAACGACTCGGGGATCGACCCGAGCGCGCAGATCCAGCTCGTGCGGGACATGCGCCGCTTCGTGGCCAGCTTCAGCTGCCGACACAAGTACCTCAGCGAGCATTTCGGGCAGCAGTACACCCCGCCCGAGGGACAGGAGGACTGCGGGGCGTGCGATGTGTGCTTAGGCGAGACGGCCCAGGAAGAGGACGCCAAACGCATCGGGCAGATCATCCTCAGCGCCGTGGCACGCACGGGCGAGCGCTACGGGGCTTCGCACATCTGCGATGTGGTGCGTGGCAGTGCGAGCGAGAAGATCAAGAACGCGGGGCACAGCGACCTCCGGGTGCACGGGATGCTCCGCGAACGGCGACGCGCCGAGGTGATGTCGTTCATCGATCAACTGATCGCCGCCGACGCGCTGCGCCGGGTGGTCGATGATCGGTTCGAGACACTCTCGTTCGGCGACTGCGGCATCGGTGTCATGAAAGGGCTCGAACCGGTCGCCCTGGCCCGCCCGATCGGCACGGGCTCAGAGAAGAGCGAACGCAACCGGCGCACGCGCGCTTCGCGTGTGGTCGAACGACGCCCCATGAACGACAACGAGAAGGCCCTGTTCGAATCACTGCGGGCACTACGCAAGTCCATCGCGGCCGAGCGGGGCGTGCCGCCGTATGTCGTGTTCAACGACTCGACGCTGCGGGAGATGGCGCTGAGCAAGCCCACCAACCGCCATGAGTTGCTGGGGATCCGGGGCATCGGGCAGAAGAAGCTCGACGAGTTCGGGCGGGTGTTCCTCGATGCGATCGAGCAGCACATGATGCAGGTGAACGATGACGATTGAGATCCAACAGATCAGCGCCGAGCAGGCCCGCCCGGTCCGCCAGCGGGTGCTCCGCCCCCACCAGCGTGCAGAAGAACTGGTGTATCCCGGCGATGACGATGCCGATACATTTCACCTCGGAGCGGTCGATGGCGATGAGGTACTGGCGATCCTGTCGATGTACCGCCACGCGCAGCCGCCGAGCGACCCGTTTGGTGAGCCGCGGGCGTGGCGCATCCGAGGCATGGCGTCGGTCCCCGAAGCCCGCGGCACCGGACTGGGCAAACGGCTCGTTGAAGCCGCACGCGACCGGGCATGGGACACTGCACCTGACCCGATCTGGTGCAACGCCCGTGAGAGTGCCTTCGGTTTCTACCAGAAGCTGGGATTTGAGATCGTTGGCGGCGTGTTTGAGATCGAGGCGATCGGGCCGCACGCGGTGATGGTGTTGGCCGCTAGCCACTAGCCACTAGCCACTAGCCACTAGCCACTAGCCACTAGCCACTAGCCACTAGCCACTAGCCTTCAATTGTGCCTCCCCCCGCCCCGGGGGGAGGTGTCACGCGCCAGCGTGACGGAGGGGGGGCGAATCACCGATCGCCTCCGTTTTCTCACCAACGGGAGTTCCCGTACTCGCCCGAAGGGCGCAGTGCGGCGAGTAGTGGTACCCTGCAATCGCCTCCTCCGCGCTTGCGGCAAGGCACATCAAAGGCGCATTGCAAAGCCCTGATGGCTGATGGCTGATGGCTCGTGACTCTCCCCCACTCACCCCTGAGCCGGCTTGTTCTTGCGTCGGGTCGTCTTCATGTTGATCAGTTCGACGCAGATCGCAAAGGCCATGGCGAAGTAGACATAACCACGGGGGAAGTGCTGACCGATGCCCTCGGCGACCAGCAGCACGCCGATGAGCACGAGGAAGGACAGGGCCAGGTTCTTCATCGTCGGGTGCGTGTTCACGAAGCGGGCGATGGGGCCGGCGAAGGCGAGCATGACCGCGATCGAGACCACGACCGCGGTGGCCATGATCCAGTAGTTGCCCGTCATGCCCACGGCGGTGATCACCGAATCGAGCGAGAAGACAAGATCGAGCAGCAGGACTTGGGTCAGGACCGAGGCGACCGTGACGGTTTTGCGTTTCATGCCCGCACGCTTCTCGGGGTCCGGCTCGTGGGCCGTGCCGTGCTCGACGCTTTCGATCAGGTGATGGATCTCAAGCGTTGCCTTGCCGATCAAGAAGAGCCCGCCGACGATCAGCAGCAGCGACTTGCCGGTGATATCGCGGTCCATAACCGTGAAGAGCGGCGTGGTCAGCTGCACGATCAGGTAGGCCAGGGCCAGCAGGATCAGACGCATCACCATCGCCAGCAACAGCCCGATGGTGCGCACCCGTGCCTGTTTCTCTTTCGGGAGTTTGTCGGCGAGGATCGCGATGAAGACCACATTGTCGACGCCCAGCACGATCTCGAGCACGGTCAGCGTCAGCAGCGCGATCAGCCCCGCACCCGAGAAGAAGGCGACATCCTGAACCGTCGCGGTCGCGGCGGGCTCAGCGAGTGCGGGCAGCAGCGATGTGAAAATCGCGTCGAGCATGGTTCCCCTTCGGGGTCAGTCGTCGTGGGATTCTTTGAGCAGGGCGACCTCGTCGATGGTCTCGCCCTGGTCCTGCGCGTGCCCGTCGTCGTGGTGCTCGATATGGTCAACCCCGACTGGAGCCACATAAGACGCGGCTTTCATCGCGCCGGTGACTACGGGGCCTGAGAAGACCATGAAGAACAGCACCGCGCCGGCGCTGAGCACGCCAGCCGTGGGACGGAGGAAAAACGGGGTCGCGTAGACCGGGTCTTTGCTCTTCTCGCTGTCGTCGATGTACGAAACGGCGACCAGACGCAGGTAGTAGCAGGCGGCGATGGCTGAGTTGATGCCCAGAATCACGATTAGGGCGTAGTGGCCCGCGGCGATGCCCGAGGTGAACAGGCCCAGCTTGCCGATGAACCCGAGCAGGGGCGGGAAGCCCAGCATCGAGAGCACTGTGATCACGAAGGTCCAGCCCAGCACCGGGTGGGACTTGCAGATGCCTCGGATATCGTCGATGTGGTCTGCTTCCTTGCCGTTGCGATGCTCGAGCGAGGCGAGCACGGCGAAGGTGCCGATCGTCATGACGCCGTAGGTGAAGAGGTAGAACAGCACGGCGGCCAGCCCGTTCTCGTAGAAAGGGCCACCGGGGAGGCCCGGGCCGGCGATGATGCCCACGAGCATGTAGCCCGAGTGAGCGATCGAGGAATAGGCAAGGATTCGCTTCACCGAGCTCTGCAGCAGGGCGAGCACATTCCCCACGGTCATGGTCAATGCGGCCATGATCCAGAGGGTCGCCTCGATGGGCACGGGCAGGTGTGCACCGCTCGTGCCGAATCCCCAGCCGGCGGTGCCCAGCAGGAACATGAGGGCGATAAAGCCAGCGGTCTTGGGCACGAATGCGAGCATGGCACTGACGGGCGATGCGGCACCCTGATAGACATCGGGCGTGTAGAAGTGCATGGGGACCGCGGCGATCTTGAAGGACACGCCGATGACCGCCATGAGCAGGCCCATCATGCCGATGGAACTGATCCCATCGGCCGCGAAGGCCTCGGCGATCTCGTTGAGGTCCGTGGAGCCGGTGGCGCCGTAGATGAGCGCAAAGCCATAAAGGAAGATCGCGGCGCTGAGGGCACCGAGGAAGAAGTACTTGACGGCTGATTCGAGCGAGCTGTCCTCATCGCGCGACATAGCGACCATGATGTAGGTCGGCAGCGATGTCAGCTCCAACGCAAGGAACAGCCAGATCAGGTCGTTAGCCGAAGCGGTCAGCATGAGCCCGGTGAGCGAGAACATGAAGAAGGCGTAGAACTCGCCCCGGTTGGAGCGGATCGATTGAAACAGCTTGCCCTTGTCGACATCGGCTTCGAGCTGACGATCGACGGTCCCCGAGAGCAGCAGCAGGATCAGCATGCCAACGAAGGCGATGACCATCTTGGCGTAGGGAACGATCGCGGGGAACATGCCCTGCGTCGTCGGCGAGGTCATCGCCGCGAAGAACGCCATGAGCAGGGCCACCAAGCAGATCCAGGGCGTGAACTGACGGATGGCGCGGGATGGCCACTGACCCGTGAGCATCACGAGGCAGGTACCGATGAAGAGGAAGATCTCAGGCCAGAGGATCGCGAGTTTCTCAGTCATGCGCGGTACCTCCGTGATCGTCGGTGTGGTCCTGATGGATGACCGGTCGCGTCACCGGTTCGCTCGATTCAAAGCCGTTGGCGGCCTCGACGAGTCGGACCGTGTTGTTCACCGGTTCGTTGACCGCATCGAGCAGCATGGTGGGCTGAAGACCAAAGAGAACACAACCGATCGCCAGTGGTGTGAGGGTCATGATCTCGCGGGTGTTGAGGTCGGTCGGGAGTTCTTCGTGCGGGTGGTGGTCTGCCGGTTCGCGCAGCGGGCCGAAGCAGATCTTGCCGACCATGAAGAGCAGGTACATCGCGGCGATGACCATGCCCGTGCCCGCGAAGACCGCGAACCATGGGCCCAGAGATGCGCCCCACGCGCCGGGCTCGCCCGCTGCGTTCCACGCGGCGTCGGACTGGAACGCGGAGATCAGACATAGCAGCTCGGACGGGAAGCCGTTGAGCCCGGGAAGGCCAACCGAGGCCATCGCGAAGAAGACCATGAAGGTTGCCCAGACGGGCATCTTGGATGCCAGCCCGCCAACCGTGTCCATGTCGCGGGTGTGGTAGCGTTCGTACATGAAGCCGATCATGAGGAACAAGCCGCCGGTCGAGAAGCCGTGGCTCAGCATGTAGAGGATCGAACCGCTGAGCCCGGTCACATTGAGCGCCGCCAAACCGAGGATACAGAAACCCAGGTGGCTGACCGATGAGTAGGCCACGAGCTTCTTGATGTCGGTCTGGACCCAGCAGATGAGCCCGGCGTAGATGATGCCGATGATCGAGAGTACCGCGATGGCCGGGGCGTACTCGAAGAAGGCCTCCGGAGCCAACGGGATGGCGAAGCGGTAGAAGCCGTAGGTACCCAGCTTGAGCAGCACGCCCGCGAGGATGACCGAGCCCGCGGTTGGTGCTTCGGTGTGGGCCAGGGGCAGCCAGGTGTGGAATGGGAAGAGCGGAACCTTGACGGCGAAGCCCGCGAGCATCGCGGCCAGCACCCAGCCCTGCTCAACGCTGGACATCTGCCCGGCGTAGGCGGTCAGCAGCGAGATATCGAGCGTCCAGCTGCCGTACTGCTCGGGCTGGGCGACGAACCAGACGACATAGACCAGACCCGCGAGGGTCAGCATCGAGCCGGTGAAGGTGTAGAGGAAGAACTTGGTCGACGCGGCGATGCGGTTGGTCGAGCCGTACTTGCGGATCAGGATGAACATCGGCAGGAGCGTGAACTCGAAGCAGATGTAAAAGAGCAGCAGGTCCTGGGCGGCAAACACGCCGACCATCGCCCCCTGAAGCACCGTGAGCCACGCGTAGTACATGCGTTTGTCGCTGGTGATCGCGGTTTTGCTTGCCAGCACGACAATCGGGCCCAGCAGGACGCTCAGCAGGATCAGCAGCAGACTCACCGAGTCCATGCCGATCGAGAACTCAAGCCCCAGACCGGCGACCCACGAGATCGAGTGCTCGAACTGTGTCGCCGCGCCGTTGGAGAAATCGAACTTGGTGAGCAGCGCCAGCGCCGGGACACACAACGCCAGCGTTGTGGCCAGCGCGACGCGATACGCGTTGTCTTCGTTCTTGACAAACCCGATCATGACCCCGATGAACGCGGGGAAGAAGATCAGGGCGAGCAGTGACCAGACTTCGAGACTCATGAAGCACCTCCTGCTCGCATGACGATCACAAGCACCACGAACAGGATCACGGCCAAGCCGCCCACCATGCTCACGGCGTAGCCCTGAAGCACGCCCGATTGGCTCGGACGGATGATCCACGCAAACACGCGTGGCAGGAAGCCGAAGAGATTGACCAGCCCATCGAGGAGCAGCTTGTCGACCCAGTGGAAGACATGGGAGATCACCCGCAGCGGGGTAACCAGCACCGCATGGTAGAACTCATCGACATACCACTTATTTTCAGCCCAGCGGGGCAGCGGTCCGGCACGCTTGGCGATCGCGTCCATGCGGCACTCGCTCGCTTTCTCGCGTCCGCCGATGAACAGGCCTTGCCAGCCCTTGGGGCCGTGGAAGTAGGCCGCGACCAGCACGCCGAAGATCGCACCCAGACCGGAGATCAGGATCATGCCCTGATGGGCGTCCATCCCGAACACGGTGCCGGGGGTTGCGTGGCCCACGGGGCCGTCGACGGCATGCATCTCGGTATGCTCGACATGGGCGTGGTGGGCGGCTTCGGCGTATGGCGAGTGGTAGCTGGCGGTTGAATCGGCGACCATGGAGCCGACCCAGCCGTGTGATTCGGCCTTGTGGATGTACGCAAGCGAAATCGAGAGCATGGAGGCACAGGCGAGGACAATGAGGACCGTGTTGATGGCCCAGCCCGGTGCGTGCGGGTGGAAGTGGTCGGCGTGATGATCACCGTGCTGGCCAGCGTCGTGGTGATGCTCCTCGCCGTGGGCCTCGTCGTCGTGATGCTCATCGCCGGGCTCGGCGTGCTGCGGGCCGACGAAGACGCGGAAGTACACGCGGAAGGTGTAGTACGCGGTGAGGATCGCGGTCGCGACCAAGAGCCACCCGATGAGCGCGTAGCCCGGGGTGATGAAGGCCTCGGCCAGGATCATGTCCTTGGAGTAGAAGCCGCTGGTGATGTAGGGCAGACCCGCGAGGTTCATGCAACCCACGAGCATCGTGATGCCGACGATCCCCCAGCCCTTCATCCAGGCAACGCCCGAGAGCTTGCGCAGGTCGAGTTGCCCTGCAAAGCCGTGCATGACCGCACCACAAGCCAGGAACAACAGCGCCTTGAAGAAGGCGTGGGTCAGCACATGGAAGGCCGCGCCGGTGGTGGTGAGCAGCCCCAGACCCGCGAACATGTATCCCAGCTGGGACACGGTCGAGTAAGCCATGATGCGTTTGATGTCAAACTGGGCCATGCCGATGGTCGCCGCCAGGACCGCGGTGATCGTGCCGACCCATGCGACGGTGGGCAGGGCAAACTCGCTGACCAGGAAGACCGGGTACATGCGAGCGATGAGGTAGACGCCCGCGGTCACCATGGTCGCGGCGTGGATGAGCGCCGAAACAGGGGTCGGGCCCTCCATCGCGTCGGGCAGCCAGACATACAGCGGGAACTGGGCCGACTTGCCAAAGGCGCCGATCATGAGCAGCAGGGCGATCCACTGGGCGGTGCCGGGGATCGCCGAGAAGTCGCCCGTGGCGGCCATGTTGATGTAGTGATGCAGCTGCTGGCTCTGGAAGAGCTCGCTGTACTGAACGGTCCCGAAGTGCACGAAGGTCAGGTAGACACCCAGTGCCAGCCCGAGGTCACCGATTCGGTTGACGATGAACGCCTTCTTGGCGGCGGCAACGGCGCTGGGCTTCTTGTAGAAGTACCCGATCAGCAGGTACGAACACAGGCCCACGCCCTCCCAGCCCAGGTAGAGCATGATGAGGTTGTCACCCATCACCAGACAGGACATCGAGACAACGAAGAGGCAGAACGCGGCGAAGAACCGGTTATAGCCCGTGCCGAGGTCGTGCGACATGTATTCGCTCGCGTAGAGCGCGATCATGGTCGCCAGCCCGGTGACGAAGAGCATCCAGAGGATGGTGAGCTTGTCGACATAGAACGAGAAGTTCGCGACGAACGATTTCTCGCCGTAGTGCAGGTTGAACCACTCGAAGGCCTGCACGGTGTACGGCGTGCCGTCGTAGCTCAGGAACATGTTGAGCGTCGCGACGAAGGCGATGGCCAGCAGCAGAACGGTGGTCCACGCGGGGAGCTTGGTCTTGATGCCCATGGCCGCGTAGATCGCGTTGAGCACGAAACCCAGCAGCGGCAGGAAGGGGATCAGCAGGACCCACTTGGGACCGTGCCCGATGTGGGCCACGAGGTGCTCGAGGTGGGTCGAGGCGGCGGCGTGCCCATCGCCGGCGTGATCGCCCGCATCGGGTGCCAGCGTCGCGAGCCCGGACCCCAGCGATGAGTTGAGCGTGGTGAACAACGAAGAGATCATCATCCGTTGAGTTCCTTCCAGGCCGAGGCGCTGAGGGTTTCACGGTGCCTGAAGAGCAGCACGACCAGAGCCAGAGCCATGGCGGCTTCGGCGGCTGCGACGCAGAGCACGAAGATCACAAAGGTCTGCCCGTCGCTGCCCAGGTGATGACGCCCGAAGGCGATCAGGGCCAGGCCGGCGGCTTGGAACATCAGCTCGGTGCAGAGGAACATGATGATCATGTTCTTCCGGGTCAGGAACCCAACGAGCCCGATGGCGAACATGGCCGTCGAGACGAACAGGTACGGCGCGATCGCCGATGCGCCCACCTCCTCGGGGAAGGCGAGCTGCGCCGTTGTCAGCGAATGAACGAGTGTGTCGATCATGCCCTGCCCCCTTGGGGTTCTTCATCAAACATGGTGCCCAGCTTGCGTGCCTGGGCGGCCTTGAGGTCTTCTTCGAGCTCGACATGCTTGCGTGCCAGCACGGTCGCCCCGAGCATGGCCATGAGCAGGATGATGCCGGCGATCTCGATCAGCATGGGGTGGTCGTTGAGCAGGTTGTAGCCAAGCCGATCGAGGTTGTTGGCGCTGAGCGACTCGGGCCATTGGTCACCGGTGAGCACACGGGTCGCGGTGATCACGGGGTCGCCGTTGACGTCTTCGCCGTCGACCAGCTCGAGGGTGATGGTGCGGGCGTCGACATCGATGATCGCTTTGCCTGTTTCGGGATCGCGTGCGACCCGCCAGCCCGTGGGGAGCATGTCGTGGCGTGCGAGTTCCTTGTCGATCTTGCGGGGCAGGTTCGCGAGCACACCGTTCTGTGCCTGCGCGGGCGTTGCACCGTTGCCGGGCTCGGGCAGATCGCCGATGCCTCTGAACATTGAAGCCGTCAGCAACCCGACGAGCACAAAGCCGATCGCACAGGCGAGGATGGGCTCGCGAGCTTCCGCGTCGACCTCGTCGAGCAGCTCGTCCTGCTCACCCGTGGGCGCCTGGGTCGCGAGCATGATGACAAAGAGGTAGGTAATGAGGATCGCGCCCGCGTAGATGATGACGAGGGCGAAAGCCATGAACTCAGCGCTGAGCAGCAGGTACATCCCGCAGCTGGCGATGATGGTCATGATGAAGTACAGCGCCGAGTACACGGGGCGCTTGTGCGTGATCATGCGTAACGCCGCACCGAGCCCGATGGCTGCGAACGGGTAGAAGAAGAAGTTGGGCAACGCCGCGTTGTTGTCGCCGGCCTTGAGTCCGAGCAGCAGTGCCGCCAGTCCAAAGGTCGCCGCCAGCAGCAGCCCCCCCACGATTGTCAGCGTGCGCCCGCCATCGCGTTCTCGTCGGGGCAACGCCATGGCGACGCCCGCGGCGCCGAGCCCGCAGATGGTGTACAACGCGATCGGATCGATGATCTGTTCCACCGTGTCTCTTTCGTGCCCCGAACAGGGTGAGAATCGAGAGTTCAATACGGGATCGGACCAGCCCGACCCGCCTGTGCATCTGGGTACAAAAGGAAGTCGATGCGATCGCATCAGCAAGCCCCATGCACCCACAGCACCCGCGCTTGATCCACGCGGGTTTCTGTGACCGAGAGGATAGAGCCGCCGGGGGTTGGCTTCCACTCACCAACCCCTTTCGCGTTGCCCAAACGCCGATTTATGCGGGGCCGGTTGCGTCCCGCGCTTTCGGGCAAGAACCCGGCTTTGTGCGCATTTCGGATCTATCATCGTCGCCATGAACGCACCCAAAGTGATGATGCAGCAACAGCCCGATCGCAAGGTCCACATCCCCAACCTGCTCACGATGGCACGGGTGGTGCTCGCGTGGGTCTTCGTGGGGCTGCTCTCGGGCGTCGAGCCCCGCACGCTCAACGCCGAACCTACTGGTATTGATCGAGTTGGAGAGATTACCCACCCTTCGGCCGGGCTGATCATCGCCGCCGTCGTGGTCTTTCTCATCGCCGCGATCACCGACGCGCTCGACGGGCACCTTGCGCGCAAATGGAAAGCGATCACCAAGTTTGGACGCATCATGGACCCGATGGCTGACAAGCTGCTGATCCTCGGCGGCTTCGTGATGCTGGCAACCCCCAGTTTCCACGCCACCCTGATGCCCAACGACACCCAGTTCCAGATCACCGCCGTCGCCGGCTGGATGGTCGTCGCCATGCTCATGCGTGAGTTGCTGGTGACCTCGATCCGCGGGGCCTACGAGGCCGAGGGAGTCGATTTCTCCGCTGGCTCGCTGGGCAAGGCCAAGATGATCCTTCAGAGCATCTGCATCCCCATCGTCCTGCTCATCGTCGCGCTCGGGTCGCCCATTGAGGGCACCACGGGCTACCTGATCATCCGACTCCTTGTCTGGGCCACCGTCGTCACGACCCTCATCTCGGGGCTCCCCTACATCGCACAGGCACTCAGGCACACCGTTGAGCAGAACGCACGCATGCTCGAGGCCATGCGGGGCAAGAAGGCCCGCAAGCCCACGAAGGTCAGCGGGCCGTCCGCCAAACCCCGCCCCAAGAGCAACAAGGGCGGGCAACGCAGCAAAAAACGCTGAACCCATCCAACGAACCACGACGAAGGGACACGCATGATCACGATGTCACGACCCAGCGAGATGCTCCTGACCACAGGCGGCTTGGGCTACATGCGTCCCGCCTCGGGGACATGGGGTTCGTTGCCCCCCATCATCATCGCCTACCCCCTGCTGGTGCTGGGCATCGGCCCGG
Source organism: Phycisphaerales bacterium JB052 (assembly GCA_043100965.1). GTDB lineage: Bacteria > Planctomycetota > Phycisphaerae > Phycisphaerales > UBA1924 > UBA1924. The sequence continues at coordinate 845,105 of JBICHR010000011.1, forward strand.
GCCATGAGCTGGCCTGGGTCTATTACCTCGTGCTGTCACTGATCTTCATCATCTATAGCAGCGCCTGCGTCCTGTTGGGACACGAGGCCGAGGCCAAATGGGGCAAGGACCCATCAGAGGTCGTCGCCGACGAAACCGCCGGGCAATGCCTGACGCTTATGATGATCCCCGCGGGCATGTGCAACTGCCCGCTGACCACGATGGGCGCGGTCCTGGGGGCCTTCTTCCTCTTCCGCGGCTTCGACATCCTCAAGCCATGGCCCGCCGGGGCAATGCAGAAGATCGCCGGCGGCTGGGGCATCCTCCTCGATGACATCTTCGCCGGGATCATGGCCGGCATCGCCCTGATCATCATCCTGAATGTCATCAACTGATTTCGCCGAAAGCATGATCGGGCAAGCACTTACCGATATTATCCGCTCGTGATCGCCCGCCCACTCCAGCTTCAGGCCCCCGAAGGATCGGTTCAGCTCGAATCGAACCTTTTGCTTGCGCCCATCGCCGGCTGGTGCGAGCTGGCTTGGCGGATCACCTGCCGCGAACTCGGCGGGGTCGGGCTGGCGTGCACCGACCTGCTGAGCCCCAAGGGGCTGCTGCTCAGTGCCGAGACCAGCCGTGACCTGGCCCAGACCAACGAACTCGACAAACCCATCGGCATGCAGCTCTATGGCAGCAACCCGGACATCCTCGCCGAGGGCGGGGCCTGGTGCGCCGAGCACGGCGCCACCGTCGTGGACATCAACATGGGCTGCCCCGTCGACAAGGTGACCAAGAAGAACGGCGGGTCGATGCTCATGTGCGACCTCGACAACACCTTCGCCATCTTCGAGCGGGTGCGGGCGGCCCTGCCCGGGCATGTACCCCTGACGGCCAAGATGCGCCTGGGCTGGGATGAGCAGGCCAAACAAGCCGGGGTCGCCAGCCGACTCTCGCTCGGGCTCATCGAACGCGGGGCCGCCATGATCACCGTCCACGGGCGCACCACCGAGCAACGCTTCAAGGGTGCGTGCGACCTGCTGGGCATCAAGCGGGTGGTCGATGATGTGCGTGAGCGTTTCCCCGATGTGCCGGTGATCGGCAACGGGGATATCAAGCACGAAACCGATGTGATCCAGATGCTGCAAGTCACCGGGTGCGCAGGCGTCATGATCGGGCGCGGCTCGTTCAGCAACCCGTGGCTGTTCCGCTACGCCTGGGAACTGCAACGGCGCGTGGTCGAGTTGGGCATCGACCCGACCGACACCGACGCCGTGGCATCGGTTGACCTGAGCGACCTGTATCCCAGCGAGGACGAGAAACTCGACATGCTGCGGCGGTTCTTCGATCGCATGATCGAGTACCGCGATGCGCACCACGCGCGCCATGTGTTCCGTCAGAAGGCGAACCTGCTGGGCAAGCCGATCAATGGGGGGCACTGCCGACCACTCAAGAACGCCCTACGCGAGGCCAAGAGCGTGCAGGATGTGTACGACGCGATCGAGGGGTGGCGGGAAACACACCTGAGCGTGGAAACGCTTCGATTGCAGCCCCGGCCGGCCCCGGTTTCGGACGCCTAGAGCGTGCAACACGCCCCAGATAATGTCATCGGTTCCACGCCGCACCCTTGATTCGTCCCTGAAGCTTTGATAGCTTCACTCAGTATCACAGGGGAAGAAGAGGGGAATCAAAAGTGAATGCATTATCGAATCGTGCTTATCGCATGGACCTTGGTCCTTTGGCGGGTGTGTTATTGCTGAGCATGGCCGCGTCGAGCGCCGCCTCGGCGGATCGCTACTGGGTCGCGCCAATCATCGGGACCTGGGCCGATGCGTCGAACTGGTCACAGTCTTCGGGCGGGCCCGGCGGGCAGGGTCTGCCGATGGGCGGCGAGCGGATTTTCATGGATCAACGCTCCATCGCCATCTTCAACGGCGCCGGGGTCGGCAACCCGAACTTCGCCTCGCTGGAGATGTCCGGCTCGGGCTCGGGCGTGACGCAACTCAACATGGGCTCGGGCGCGATGGGGATCACCGAGGTCGTCGTGGGCCAGAACGCCGACGGTTGCGAGCTGCTTGTCACCAACGCCCAGCTCGTGTCCGACTCGATCGAAGTCGGCGTCGGTACCAACAGCACCGATGCGTTGCTCAGACTCAGCGGCTCGGGGCTGATCGACACGCTTTCCCTCGAGATCGGCGTGGGGTCCGGTGTCGGAACGGTCGAACTCGACGCCGGCACCCTGCGAGCCGAAGACCTCACACTCGGGATCGCCCAGCCCCACCCCGGGTTGGGCGGCTCGTTCGCGATCACGGGCGGTACCCTCGACGCGGAGTCCATCATCGTGGGCGAGAACGGCGACGCGTCGCTCGTCCAGACGGGCGGGCATATCGAGGTCACCAACTACGACATCGGCACCACGGGACGCTCGGTCCTCGGCGGCGACGCGGGGTTCTCCGAGACCGCCGACCACACGGGCGGCACCCTCGGTGCATATTTCATTATCGTCGGACGAGACCAGAACTTGTTCGAGTCGTACGCGAAGGGCGAGATGCGTATTGACGGAACCGACATCTCGACCTTCTCGATATTGGTCGGCGGGTTCGAGTCTTGGGGCTACCTCACCTTGGAATCGGGCACACTCGATGTCGAGGGTGTCGCCAGCATCGCAAGCTCGGGCAACAGCGGGCAGACTTATGTCGGCGAGGTCACGCAAACGGGCGGGAGTTTCACTTCCTCGGTACTGATCCTTGGCTCGGTTGGGGTAGGGACCGGCCCGATCAACACGATTCCGATGCGAGCAACCTACGAAATGAGCGGCGGCTTCGCCGATCATAACTCCGTACGCATCGGGCAAAGCGAGAACTCCGACGCGATGCTGTGCGTACGAGGCGACGCCGTCTTCAACACGGGCTCGATCACAACGGCCACACGCCATAGGGATTCCAAGGCGACCCTGTTGGTTGCCGAGAATGGCACCGTCAATACCTTGAGCCTGTCCATCGGCTCGGTTCTGTTGGATTCCCCAGGAGGTGACACGGAGGTGAATGTCACGGGCGGCACGCTCGCGGCCGACGCGATCATTGTTCAGGACTTCTTTGAATCCGTCAAAATCGAGCAATCCGGAGGGCTGCTCTCGGCGTCGCGTGTCGAGGCAGGGGGCGACGCCGACTACTCCGGTGGGATCACCGCAATCGGAGGCCTCATCGAAGGCTACTACGAAACCATCGGCCCAGTGGCTCCGGTTTCCACACACATCCGCGACAACGCGGACTTCCGCACCCGCGAGTTTCGTCACCACGGCGGGCCGCTCGAGTTCGGCCCGGGCACCCCGTCCCTTTCGGGCCCCTTCTTCATCAACAACCTGACCGCGGGCACCCTCGACCTGCAGGCTCCGTTGACCGTGACCGCCGACGCCGGGGCGATCATGAAGATGAATGTCACCAACTCTTCGATCATCACGATCGAATCCGGTTCACACCTCCCCATCGAGGGCAGTCTCACCAACTTCAATGACATCATCCTTGACGAGGGCACACTCAGCGTCACCACGCCAATCGATCACGCATTCGGCATGATCTCGGGCGTAGGCACCATCGACGCGGACCTCCATCACGACGCCCAGCTGGAGCCGACGATCATGACCGTCACCGGCGCCTTGGCCTGCGGCCCCGACAGCGTCACCAAGTTCCAGCTCGGCACCGTCGGCTCCACAACACTCGATGCTCAGGGACCGAGCGTCACGCTCGACGGCGAGCTCCACCTCGAGTTCGTCACCGGCGCGGCCCAGCCCCTGCCGGGCACCACCTACGACATCATCACCACCACCAACACCACCGCGACGGGCACATTCTCGAACATCGTCTTCGAGGGCACCGCCATCCCCGCCGAGGTGGTGTACGAAGCCGACCGGGTCAGCGTGCGTGTCCTGTACTGCTCACGGGCGGATCTGGCCGAGCCGTACGGTGTGATCGATTTCTTCGATCTTTCCGCGTTTATCAACCTGTATCAGGCCCAGGACCCGATCGTCGATCTGGCCGCCCCCTTCGGATCGTTCGACTTTTTTGATGTATCCGCGTTCCTGAGTTTGTATCAGGCGGGGTGTCCATAGTTTTCCCTCGCATGCGTTGTCAAATATAGATATCATGCGCTGAACGCAAGGGAGCACTTCGGTATGAACATCATCGCAACGCTGACCATGACGCTGCTCGCAGGAACATCGCTCGCCGGGCCGGACATTCTCGTCTCGCAGATCACGGGTGCACAAAGTTACGGTGCAATCAACGACTACCAGTCGTTCAGCTTCGGTGACATCACCTGCAATATTGGGGATGCCCCATTCACCTATGTCGATTCGACCAATCAGCATCCGGTGTTCACATCATCGATCTATCGCCTGCGTGACGGACGCTTCGAGCAGGTCGGGCTCGGGTTCGTGGGGCACACCTTCTTCCCACTCCAATCCAACGCGTGCGATCTCGGGTGCAACCCCGCGTCGCCTGGCATGCTGGGGGACGGCTGCTCGGACACGATGGGTGCAGGACTCGCCGGATCGCAAGCCGGACTCGGGCCGCGCAGTGAGGTCAGCGCCTACTCTGGCGACTTCCCGTACCCATTCACCACGATCAACCAGAGCGGCAACCCGGTGTACAAGCGTGTGAAGGCCATCGTCGGCGACATCAGTGATATCAGCGCGATGTACTTCGTCGAGACGCAGTACATTAGCAATGAGGAGCAGACCGACGCGGCTCGGAACAACAATACCAGCTATCGGCGTCTCTCGTTCACGCCCGGGTCCAACACCCCGCAGCTCTCAGGCGATACCTTTGCCGGGCAGGCGGCTATCTATGCGTGGCAGAGCATCGAACCAAGCGTGATGATCACTCCGGTGCAGATCCCGGGCGACGGGCTGGTGCATGTGGCCTCCAACGCCACCGATCTGGGCGACGGGACTTGGCGCTATGACTACGCGGTCCACAACCTGAACAGCGAGCGGGGCATCAGCAGCTTCAGCATCCCGATCGGCCTCAACCGGTTCGTGAGCGATCAGTCGTTCCACGACATCACCTACCTCGATGATGTGGACAGCGACATCGACGGCACCGACTGGATGCTCGACAACATGGGCGGGTACGCGGGATGGACAACCGGGCAGCACTTCGACGACAACCCACTGGCCAACGCGATCCGCTGGGGGACGACCTACTCGTTCTCGATGGTCTCACCGTACGCCCCCACCACCAAGGCCGCCGAGCTGGGCATGTTCGACGACGACGGGCTTGATGCGGTCGTCGCGCAGATCGTCGCGCCGATGAGCGGCCCATGCCGGATCGATATGAATGGCGATCTGGTCGTGAACTACTTTGACATCTCGACCTTCATCAACGCGTTTGGCTTAGAGGATCTCAACACCGATTTCACCGGGGACGGGGAGTTGAACTTCTTCGATATCTCGCAGTTCCTCAACGAGTATGTCGCCGGCTGCCCCTGAGACCACGAACTCGCCAAAGCTGCCGGCTGTGTCGACTGGTTTCCCACGCAACCGTCACTTGGCTGTACCCGTATCGTTTTTCGACCGAAATAGGGCTGGTCGGTATATGTGTGCCGACTTCTCGCCTTCGCGATTGAGCCCTCACGCGATATCAAGCCGGAGAAACCCCATGGACTGCCTGGGTCTGATTTCAATCACTGTACTTGCAACGCTCTCTGGTCAGGCCTTCGCCCAGCAGGCCCTGCCCCAACACGAGCCAGCGGGAACGAATATCAACGAGCACGGGCAGTTCCAGGAAGTCTTTGGCTGCTGGGAGGGCCCTGACGGGCACCTCGAGGGCGGGCCGTTCCTCGTCCCTGCTGACCCACGGGCGCTGGAGATCCGCGAGGCCGTCGAACACGCCAATCGCGGGATCCCTGACAACCGGGTGGACATGGTGATCGTGGGTGATGGCTACACCGCCGACGAGATGGATATCTTCCACGCCGACGCCACCAACATCGCCGAATCGTTCTTCCGCTACGAGCCGTTCAAGAGCTACAAGCCGTACTTCAAGTTCACGCAGGTCGAGGTCGTCTCCAACGAGTCGGGCGTCGACAACGATCCCACCGAGGGCATCAGCCGCGACACCGCGCTGGACATGGGTTACTGGTGCGGCGGGACCGAGCGCGCCCTGTGCGTCGATGTCACCAAGGCCTACGCCGCCGCGGCAGCCGCCCCGCACATTGACCAGGTCATCGCGATCGCGAACTCGAGCAAGTACGGCGGGGTGGGCTACCCCAGCAACAACCTGGGCACCTCCGCGGGGCACAACAGCGCTGCCGTCGAAATCGTGATCCATGAGATGGGCCACTCGCTGGGCGATCTGGCCGACGAGTACACCTACGGCGGGCCAACAACCTACACGGGCGGGGAACTGGGCCCGGTCGATGTGTCCATCCTCGACCGCGACGAACAACTCGAACAGGAACGAAAATGGTGGCGTTGGATGGACGCGTCGTTCAGCGAGTTCGACGGCCCCATCAGCACCTACGAGGGCGGCAACTACTCGCAGTTCGGTGTATTTCGCCCATCGAACAACTCGATGATGCGCAATCTCTCACGCCCGTTCAATGTCGTCAGCGCCGAACGCCTGCTGCGCATGATCTACCGCGAGGTCGACCCGATCGACGACGGCACACCCGATGGCAGCGTGGTCGAACCCGACGAGGTGCTGTGGGTCACGCCCATGCAGCCGCTGAACCACGACCTGCAGGTGCTCTGGTACCTCGACGACGAGGTGATTCTCAGTGCGGTGCAGGAGACGGAACTTGATCTCTCCACCCTCTCGCTCGGCAGCGGCGAGCACACCATCAAGGTCGAGGTCATCGACCCGACCCCGTGGGTCCGGGCCGAGGTCATCCGGCGTGGGTTCATGCGTGAGGTGCGGACCTACACGGTCAGTGTGTGCCGCTCCGACGCGGACTTGAACCAGGACGGCAATCTCGACTTCTTCGATGTCAGCGCCTTCCTGACCGCGTACAACGCGCAAGAGCCGCTGGCGGACATGAACAATGACGGGGAGTACAGCTTCTTCGATGTGAGCGCGTTTTTGGTGATGTTCAGTAAGGGCGGCTGCCCCTGATCGGGACCGGAGGGACCGTCCGGAATCAGTCGCAACCGCAACGCCACTGCACCCGTATCTTGATCTGTCCGAAAGGGGCACAGTTGGCGTACGCGCTGGCTCTGTACGCGTTCGCGTCTGTGCCCGCCTCATCAAGTCGAATTCCTTACTGAATCAGGAGCTCCCCATGCGCTCATCGGGTCCGTTTTCGCTCATTCTGCTCGCCGCCCTCGCAGGCAGCACTGTCGCCCACGAACCCACCGCACAGGGCCCCGGGGTCGATATCGACCTCAACAACACCGAGAAGGTCCATGGCTGCTGGGAAGGCACCAACGGCGAGCTTGAGGGCGGGGTGTTCTATCTCCCAATGGATGAGGATGCACGGGCGGTCATCGAAGCCGTCGAGATCGCCAACCGTGGCGTGCCCGATAACCGTGTGGACTTCGTCATCGTCGGCGACGGGTACACCGCGAGCGAACAGGCCCAGTTCCACACCGATGCGACGGCGATTGCCAACAACTTCTTCCGTTACGAGCCGTTCATCAGCTATGAGCCGTACTTCCGCATCACGCAGATCGAAGTGGTCTCCCTCGAATCGGGTGTCGACAACGATCCCAACCAGGGCGTGAGCCGAAACACCGCGCTGGATATGGCGTACTGGTGCGGCGGGACCGAGCGCCTGCTCTGTGTCAATGTCAGCAAGGCCTACACCGCCGCGGCCAGCGCCCCCGACATCGACCAGGTGATCGCGATCGCCAACTCCAGCAAATACGGCGGGGCGGGTTACCCGAGCAGCAACCTGGGCACCGCCGCGGGCCAGAACAGCGCGGCCGTCGAAATCGCGATCCATGAGATGGGGCACTCTCTGGGCGATCTGGCCGACGAGTACACCTACGGCGGCCCGACCAACTACAGCGGGAACGAGCCCAGCGACGCGAATGTCTCGATCTATGACCGTGACGAGCAACTCGATCAGCAACGCAAGTGGTGGCAATGGATGGACGCCTCGGTCTCAGGATTCGATGGCCCCGTGAACACCTACGAGGGTGGGAACTACTCGGCCTCAGGGATTTATCGCGCCTCGAACAACTCGATGATGCGGAGTCTGAGCCGACCGTTCAACCTGCCCAGTGCCGAGCGGCTGATCCGGCAGATCTACCTCGAGGTTGACCCGATCGACGACGGCACACCCAATGGCAGCGTCCTTGAACGCGATGCCATGGCCTGGGTCCAGCCCATGCAGCCCATCGGGCATGACCTGAGCGTGACCTGGTACCTCAACGACCAGATCATCCTCAGCGCCATCGGCCAGACCCAGCTCGATCTCTCGACGCTGATGCTGCTCGACGGCGAGAACACCATCCGGGTCGATGTGGTCGACCCGACCCCCTGGGTGCGTAACGAGATGATCCGCAGCAACTTCATGAGCGAGTCACGCACCTTCACGGTCGATGCCTGCGCCCCCGCTGCGGATCTGACGGGTGATGGGGAGGTCGACTTCTTCGATGTCAGCGCCTTCCTGACCGCTTTCAACAGCCAGGCCCCAACGGCGGATCTCGACGGGGACGGCCAATACACCTTCTTTGATGTCAGCTCGTTCCTGGTGCTGTTCAGCGCGGGTGGGTGCTGACCACACAGGGACAAAGAATCAACGAATCCCCCCCAGCGACCGCAATATTGCCCGACCTGGGGCGTTTCTTGTAGGCATACGCGATTCACGCGTATGTATGGTGATTGATCGGGTCTGGTCCGCTTTTTCCTGAAATGTTTGGACTCTGCGGGTTCTGTGGGCCAGAATTGATCAACATGAGATGAAGAACCGGCATCGCATGCTTTTCACACGCGATTGGGCGATGAGAAAAGGAAGCGATGCCAACGGCTTGGGTTGTCGAGCCGTGCACTTTGACCGATTCGGGAGGCCATTGAAATGAATATGCACCGCACCACACTGCTCACCCTCGGGCTGGGACTGATCGCCGGGAGCGCTTCGATGGGCCACGCCCAGGCACTCGACCGCAAGGACCTTGCGCCAGAGAGCCCGGCTGTGATGAACCCCAGCGTAAAGAACAAGGGCATCCTGGTCATGTCGAGCAAGACCCAGGACGCGGGCGAGATCCTTGACCTTGAGGATGTTGACCTGACCTACCTGTTCAGGAACACCGGCGCCGGGCCGCTGACCATCACCCAGGTCAAGACCACCTGTGGCTGCACCGTCCCCGAGCTTGAGAAGAAGACCTACATGCCCGGCGAGTCGGGCACGCTCAATGTCAAGTTCGATCCACGCGGCAAGGCCGGCGCGATCGCACGCAACATCACGATCTTCACCGATTCCGAATCGACCCCCAGCGAGACCATCATTGTCCGCGCGCTGGTCAAGCCCGTGGTCGTGATCGAGCCCAAGGTCGTCCCCTTCGAGGCGATCCAGAAGGGCAACAGCGCGACCAAGGAGTTCAAGATCTACGGCCGCACCGATGACTTCAAGGTCACCCGCGCCACCGCGAGCGACCCCGATGTCTTCGACATCGAAATCGAGGACAAGGGCGAGGCCGAGTACCGCGGCGAGACCCTGCGCCTCTCGATCGTCAAAGTCACCGTGAAAGACAACGCCCGTCCCGACAACCACCGCACCGACATCACCATCCGGACCAACGACGAGCGTAAGCCCATCGTGACCACCACCGCCATCGCACGCGTGCTCGGCGATCTCAAGATCGATCCGGTGCGTGTCACCATGGGACGCATGGTCGTCGGTGATGAGTTCGAGAAGGAGTTCGTTGTCAGCTCCAAGAGCGGCACCGGATTCAACATCAACAGTGTTGGCCTCAGCACCATCGCCCTTGAGCACGAGATCACCTACGAGCCCGCCAACGAAGATAAGAGCGAGTGGAAAGTCAAAATCACCGGCAAGGTGTCCCACGCTGCTCCGCGGTTCAACACCCCGATCCTCATCACCACCGATGTGGAAGATGAGAGCGAACTAACCGTACAGATGTACGGGCAGCTCCGTGCTCAGTAAGCACCACATCATGCTCGACGCTTGGAGTACACCATGCGCCTGATTCAGACCTGTAGTGGGCTGCTCTCGATCATCGGGGCGGCCTTTCTTTTCGCGACCGTCCATGCGATGGTGCGCGAGCCGGTGAACCTCGCCCCGCCGCCCATCAAGGCGGGGGCGGGCGATGTCACCCCGCGCGTGCAGCCCAACGGCACGCCCGATGAGGGCGAGGCCCCCGTGCCGGTCGTGGAGCCGGTCGACGAGCCCACGGAGCAGCCCGATCAGCCCGGGCTCCCCGACGATGCGATGCTCGACGCCCCTGTCCCCGAGGGTACGCTGACGCTGCGTGAAAGCTACTCGCTCTTTCAGCAGGATGTCTACTTCATCGATGCCCGCCACGAGCATGAGTACGAGGCTGGCCATATCGAGTACGCGTTCTGGCTCCCCTCGACGCTCTTCGATACCGATAGCGATCGCGCCTTCGCTGTCGTGGATTCGATGCCACCGGACGCGACCGTGGTCATCTATTGTGTGGGCGGCGACTGCGATGCGTCCAAGAACACGGCCCGTCGCCTGTCACAGATCGGTTTCACGGATCTCCGCATCATGGGCGTTGGGTACGGCGACTGGGTCGATGCCGGCTTCCCGATCACCGAAGGGAGCGAGCCATGAGCAAGACGCTGAAGCCACAGACTTCGCTGACCGAATCGATCCTGCTCCAGTTCCCGCTTCGTGTGTTGCTGGGCGGGATCTTCGTGTACGCCGCGTACAACAAGATTCCCGCGATCCAATCGTTTGCTGAGGCGATCAAGGGCTTCGGGGTGCTCGACAGTGAGACCCACCCGGAGTTGATCATCATCGCGGCCTTCGTGATCCCATGGTTTGAACTGCTCGCGGGGCTTATGCTCGTTCTGGGTCTGCGTGCCCGCTCGGCGGCTCTTGGGATCGGGCTGCTGCTGATCATGTTCATCGCCGGGCTGCTTCATGTCATCTTCAGCGATGTCGATGCCGACTGCTCGTGCTTCGGGGATACCAACCTGATCTGTGAGTCGAGCGTGGGCTGGTGCCAGGTGATCCGAAACCTGGTGCTCCTCATCCCCACGGCGTACCTCGTCTGGCGTGGTCCGGGGCGCCTGTCGCTGGATCATCGCTGCGACAAACCCGACCAGAACCCGCCCGCACCGCCATCGACCAGCCCGCCAACCATCCAATACGACGATTCTGGGCCCAGAACGGTCGACCACGACGCGGCCCGTGCGTAAAGTCCCTGCCCATGAATGAGTTCCGTCGCTCGGGTGCGTCGCCGCGTTGGTGACCGTTCCGAGCCACGAAGTCCACGACGGAGAACCATAGATGAAAGACAGCAGAGGCCCAAAGCCAGATCGTTTCGGCGCTCCCACCGGCAAGGTCACCATTGAGAGCGGTAAGGGCATCGAGTATGTCGACTACAAGGATGTCGAATCCCTGCGTCGCATGATGACCCCCAACGGCAAGATCTACGGGCGCAAGCGCCTGGGCACCAACGCCCGTCAGCAGCGCATGGTCGCGACCGCCATCAAGCGCGCACGCTTCCTCGGGCTGCTCCCCTTCACCAGCGCAACCATCTGACCGGTCGCCTTGGCAGCATGAACAACCAAACCCGCTCGGCCCAGCCAGGTGGGTTTTTTCATGCATCCGAATCTAGAATCCACCATGCCTGTCTATGAACGCGATTACAAGCAAGTTGCCATGGCCCTGTCCGATGTCTCCGGGAATCGGCATCGACGCATGCACGAGGTCTGCGATGTACTCTGGCGGTTCTTCAAAGACTTCGGCGTCTCGTGGGTCGGGTTCTACGAGAAGGACCCCGACGCAGAGCAGATGATCCTCGGGCCTTCACGCGACAAGCCCGCCTGCTCGCCGATCGAGCTCCACGGCGCGTGCGGCATGTGCTGGGAGAAGAAACGCCCCATCATCGTCAACGATGTGCACAACCTCGGCGCCAACTACATCGCATGCGATCCCAAGGACCGCTCCGAGGTCATCATCCCACTCTTCAACGACGACGGAAGCTGCTACGGCGTGCTCGATGTCGACTCGTTCGATCGCAACGCCTTCGGCGAACAAGATGTCTACGAGCTACGCAAGCTCATGGAATCCACCGCCCTCAGCTGGCCCGCCCCCCACCGCCCAGCGTTGGTGTACTGAGACGGGGATCAGGGATCGGCCATCAGGGATTAGGGACTAGCGCGACCAGCCCCCTCGATTGACCTCGACCTGTTGAGCCATTCCCCCCACCAGCAAATGCCCTAGTGGCTAGTGGCTAGTCCCTAGTGGCTGATGGCTGATGGCCGTTGGCTGATCCCTGATCCCTGATCCCCAACCTAAAACGGATCCGGCGCTTTAAAAGTCAACTGCTTCCCCGTGCGCGGGTGGTGGATCGTCAACATCGACGCGTGCAGCATCAGCCGGTCGGCGTTGGTCGCGTCGCCGTAGAGCTCGTCACCAACGATCGGGTGCCCGAGCCCGGTGGTCTCGCCCTCGTTGAACTGCCCCAGCGTCCCCACGGTTGTGACATGGGGGTGGGCGGCATGGACACGGAGCTGGTGTGTCCGCCCGGTGTGGGGAAGCAACTCCACACGGGTCACAGGGCGATCCCGATACGTCTCGCGAGCCAGAACACGGTACTGGGTCTGTGAGGGTTTGCCCTGGGCATAATCCACAAGCATGAGCGGCCGCACATCCATGTCCTTACGCATGGGGCAGTTGATCTGTCCCTCGTCCTGCTCCAGGTGGCCCTCAAGCAGGGCGATGTACCGCTTCTGGGTGCGCCGAAACTCGAACTGCACCGACAAGTTCTTGTGCGTCTTGGCGTTGAGGGCCAGGATCATCACCCCCGAGGTCGAGAGATCCAGGCGGTGACAAGTCATCGGTCCCGTCGCATCGGGGTACATCGCCTGGACACGCGAACGCATGCAGTCCTGCTTCTCGGGTGCGATGCCCGGCACCGAGAGCAGCCCCGCGGGCTTATCGATCACCACGAACCAGTCGTCCTTGTGCAGCACCCGCAGCGGTTCGCTGGGCGGGCGATACTCGAACATGGGAACAGGGCCCTCATGGACGCGAGTAATCGGGTATTGAGACCTAGTATCAACCATGCAGGAGCAGTGTAGACCCCCCAGGAGCTTTGAAATGCGTATCACCACACTGACCATCGGCGCGCTCTGCGCGTTTGGTGCCCCGGCACTCGCCCAGGACGCCCCGATCAATCCCAACCCGAGCTGGGACGATCAGTGGGCCACGCTGGAAAGCGAATACCTGAGCAACTATGTCCAGCTCACCCACAGCGAACAATTCATCAAGGCGGGCGAGTCGTACTTCTCACCCGACGGCAAGATGATCATCTTCCAGGCGATCCCGGTGCCGCCCGAGGGCGAGAAGGCCGAGGCCCACTACGCCATGTATGTCGCGGGGGTGCAACGCGACGATCAGGGCCACATCACCGGGCTTGGCCCGGCGGGCATGGTCTCGGCACCGAGCAGCGCCAACACCTGCGGCTGGTTCCACCCGAACGAGCCCATGAAGATCCTCTTCGGCACGACCGTCACGGCACCATCGGGCGGCGAAGTCGCGGGCTACCAGCGTGAGAACTCTCGCTACTCCTGGCAGTTCCCGGTCGAGATGGACATCATGGCCGGCACGATCAAGATGCGGTACGACCTGAGCGACGAGGCCAAAGCCCGCGCCAAGGCGCACGAGGATGCGGGTGATACCAACCCGCCGCAACTCGCCATGGACGACATCATCAGCGTGCCGGAGCTGACCAACGCCAAGCCCCTCTGGGAGCGTGAGGGCTACGACGCCGAGGGATCCTGGTCGCCCGATGGACGCTTCGTCCTCTACACCCAGCTCGAGCCCGGCACGAACAACGGCGATATCTGGATCTACGACACCACCGATGATTCGCACACCCCGCTGGTTACCGCGGACGGCTACGACGGCGGGCCCTTCTTCTCACCCGACGGCAAGTCGATCTGCTACCGAAGCGATCGGCGCGGCGACAACCTGCTGCAGATCTTCGTCTCGACCCTCGCCTTCGACGACAGCGGCAAGGTGACGGGCATCGAAGAAGAACTCCAGCTCACTGACAACGAGCATGTCAACTGGTGCCCGTTCTACACGCCCGACGGCAAGTACCTGCTCTACGCGACCAGCGAGGTCTCCCACGGCAACTACGAGATCTACGCCATCGACGCCAAGGGCACCTACGAGCCCGAGTACACCGCACGACTGCGTATCACCCAGGCACGCGGATTCGACGGCCTGCCCGCATTCACCAGCGACGGGCAGTGGATGATCTGGACCGCCCAGCGTGGTGCCGCACCAGAGGGTGAGAAGCCGGGCAGCCAGCTCTGGACCGCCAAGATCGACCTTGACGCGATCGACCGGGACTACAAGGCCGCGCAGAAGAAGCTGACGCCCAACGACTGATCGCTCGGCGTACCATTTCGCGTCACCACTGGGGGAGCATACCCGATGGACAGCGCACCAAGCACACCACCCGATCCCGTGCGCACATTCGCGCACATCGGGGACCCTGTGCCCGTGCCTGAGCACGCCCCGTTCTGGAAGCACTGGTTCCGATCACTCATCGAGTACAGCCCTGTGCTGGTGCATCGCATCACGCCCGACCCGAGCGATCCCGGCGCGACCCATGAGTTCGACTCTGCCGGTGGGGCGAGCATAGGTGCCCGCCTCGTGCTCCCCAGCAATGACATTCCGATCGGTGCCTCGCTGGTTTCGGTCCATGGCGACCACATCCCCGACCCGCTGGAGGTCAACGCGCGACGATGGCAGCGTGTGGCCGATCGAGGGGTCGCGGTGCTGCTGGTGCGTCTGCGGGGATACCCAGGATCGCGCAAATCGACCGGCGATCTGACCCGGCACAGCAGCGGCGAGCACGCGTGGATCACCCACGGCTTCGACGCTGAATCGTGCGATGAGTGGGTCCTGCCGCACGCGGTCGCCGATGTCTGCAACGCCTGCCGGGTGATGCGCAACGCGTTGCTTCATCGCGACACGGACATCGATATCAACATCGATGATTCGATCGAGCACCACGGCGTCTACCTGCACGGTTCTTCGCTGGGGGGCGGGCTGGCGGTGATCAGCGCCTCACAACTGATCGGGCGTTTGCGTGGGGAGTCGATCATTGATCGTCTGGCGATCGCAAACCCCTCGCTGGGCGATTGGGCCTGCCGTTTCGAACGCCCGACGGGCACCGCCCTGCAACTCAAGCGTGTCATCGAGGCCAACCCCGACCGGCGCGAGGAACTGCTTTCGAGACTGCGGCTGTGTGATGCGATCGTCCACGGGCGCAAAGTGCGCGTCCCGACCTTCGCGATGCTCGCGAAGCGGGATGAGGTCGTCTCGCCCGAGTGCGCCGCGGCGGTCTTCAACGCGATCGATGCCGATCCGGGTCGCAAGTGGAGGTTCCTGATCGATCAGGGGCACCACGACGGCGATACGACGAACAACCGACGCATCGCGCTCTATGCTCGGGCATTGTGCGATTTCTTTGATCCCAAGCAGACGCCCATACACTCGATGCGAAACTGGGAGCCGCTGATGCATCAAGGGCTCACGCCCCCAGTGGGTATCCCCATGGACGACGCGTAACGAATCTGGAGTTCAGGCATGAATCATCACAGCGCCCAATCTGGCAAGGAGCAGTCGACCATGCTGCGCAGCATCGAGACCCTGATGACCGGGCTCATCGACTACGCGGGGCTCTTCCCGCCGAGCAAGCTCGATATGCCCACGGCGACCCAGAACTACGCGCGGGATCTGCGAAGCCAGTACGAGCGATTCCTCTCGCGTTTCATCTGCCCCGCCAACCGACTCGAAGAGCTGACACAGCACGCGTCGTCGCTTATGCCTGGCACGCATGCAACCAGCGGGTACCGCGAGCACGCTGACTTTCAGGATCCGTGGCAGATCAGCGCCATCATCATCGGAGACCTGCAAGAGAACCTCGATCGCATCTACGCCTTCAACGAGCACCACGACAACGAGGCCAACGGGCTGGCGATGGTCGACGCGATCGAGATGCGGGTCAGCAAGCCCGATGACATCGATGACGCACTCGAACTCATCCCCGAACTGATTGTCCCCGCGTTCGAGCTTCCCCGCGAGGCGGTCTTCGATGGCGACCCACGCGGGTTCATCGCGGCGATCGCGGGCAGCGGCGGGGTCGCCAAGATCCGATGCGGCGGAGTGACCCCGGATCTTTACCCCTCGTCAGAAGACATCGCACGCTTCATCGTCGCGTGCCACCGGGGCGATGTGGCGTTCAAGGCCACCGCCGGGCTGCATCACCCGATCCGGAGCGAGCACGCTCTGACCTACGAGCCCGATGCGCCGCGGGGCGTGATGCACGGGTTCATCAATGTCTTCATCGCGGCATCGATGGTGCAGCACGCCAAGGGCTTTGAAGAATCCCACGCCATCGAACTGCTCAACGAGACCGACGCCAAGGCGTTCAGCTTTGTAGACCAGCGTGTGAGCTGGCGTGACTTTGCGATCGATGTCACGCAGCTGGCCCAGTCTCGCGAGTCGTTCGCCACGGGCTACGGCTCATGTTCGTTCAAAGAGCCCACGGACGACCTTAAATCGCTCGGACTGCTCTAATCAGCCCAGATCAGCCGCCAGGAACCTCTTCGGGCGACCTGAACAGGCCCGCGACCGCGGTGTGGCCGTGTTGGAAGATCTGCTCGTCGACCGGGCCGATCTCGCCGGCGGCGAAGAAGCCCGCAAGCGGGATCCCCGAACCCGGGTTGACCTCCTGCCCGGACTTGGCCCGATTGGCCCCGTCGGGTGCCGGATCGAAGGCGTGCGTGATTGCTCGCGCGTCGTAGCCAGGTTCCTTGAAGAACTTCTCGCCGCGCCCGCTGCACGAGATCAGCATCGCGCCCGCGGGCTTCTCGTAGAGGCGTTGCCCATCGAGCAGCAGCGAGAGATCCTCACGGGCGGTCTGCTGATCGTGCAGATGCAGCTGCACCGTCTGCCCGGCCTGCACCAGATCCGCGACCGCGACGGCACCGGACTGCTCGTCGCCGCCCATCACATTGCGGATCAGGAAATCGCCCCGCCCGAAGTGTGACTTGTGCTCATCGATGACCCGCCCGAGCAGCAGCCCGTTACCAAGCAGCTCCTTCTCCGGATCGGGCAGTTCATGCACGATATCGCGGATAGCGTCGACGGCCTTGACGCCTGCGAGTTCAAGGATCAGGTTCCCGCGAGCCTTGGTGATGATCATGGGGTGGCCGATGGGCCTGCAGCCCTGCGAGACGACGGTGTCGACACGGAGCGGGCCCGAGAGCGTGACGCCCATTGCCCCGCTGCTGCGGATTTCGCCATCGAGCAGCAGCGAGTTCCCGCCCGGGCGGGATGCGGCCGAGGCCATGCCGCCCAGGATCGTGCCGATCTGCTCGATGCGTCCCGATGCGGTGATGTGCTGCGTGCGAGCCGCGGAGAGGGCGGGGATGAGCTTGACCAAGGGAACCGAGAACGGATCAGCAAAGAAGAACGCCGCACGCATATCAACGCCAGCATCGATCTGCTCAGCGAGCTTGGCGGCTCGTTCATCGTGGCTATCCCTTGGCGAGATGTGATCGACCCAGAACGGACTGATCCGCACGCCCGGGAAGGAGCAAGCAAGGATCGCGATGCCCGGGCCGCTGCTGATTTCAGTCTCACCACTCATGACCGCTGATGCGGAGACACCCAGCATGTGTGATGCGCTGAGCGAATCACGCAGGGTATCGGCGATCATGCCCATGCGTTGGGCGTGGTGCGGGGTGACAAAGACCATGAGTAGATCGGGCGACGCGTCGAGTTGCTCGTGGATTCGGGACGCGGCATGGGCCGCGGCCTCGATCGGGTCCTCGTGCGTCGACAGCGCGTTAGCGATCGCGATGCCGCGATTGTCCGACTCGGACTGATCGGGCTGGCGCTCCGGATCGTGCTCGTGATGGCCTGGGTGCTCGCCCGCCATCACTCGGGCATCAGGTCAACGCGTTCGGGCTCGACGATGCGAAGTCCCAGCGATGCGTCTTCACGCATGACACCCAACACGCCCACGACCCGACCGAGCATGTGGCGCAGGTCCTGATCCTGTTTGGGGGCGATGTACCCGATGGTGCGTGGCTGCCCGGTGATCGGGTCGGTGCCCTGCACGCGGTAGAGCAAGGGCAGGTTCGCCCCGGTGTACACCGATGAGGTCACCATGCGCCCGACCAGCTGGTACGCACGCCCCTGCTGCCATGCCTCGATCGCCTGGGCGGTCTGGTCGGCACCCGAGTCGTACTCGGCCAGTGCCTGCGCGATGCGCCGACGCTGATCCCGGGTCTCGATTCGGATCTTTACCCACTCGATGCGCTGATCGAGCGCACGCTGGAGCGACTCGTCGCCCTCGGCCTCGGCGCGAGCGCGGCCGAACTCCGCGAGCAGTTCGTCGAGCGCCTCGTCCAACTCGGCGCGGGGCATCGAGCGTGCATTGGTGAAGGCCGCTTCGAGATCCTCGAGCTTGGATGTTGGGATGCGTGCCTCGTACGCGGTGCGGATCGCGGGCTCGTCACGCCGGGGCGTCTCGTTGGTAATCTCAACCGGATCGCCCGTGACCTGCTCTTCAAGCAGTGAGGTGTCCACCGGCTCGGGCTCAACAACCGGCGTGGTGGTCACCTCAACCGGCGGCGTGCTGTTTTCCGGCTTGGTCTCAGGTTTGGTCTCGGGCTTGGTTTCGCTGCCCGTATTGCCATTGTCGCTTGGCGGGGTAGGGTCGCTCGCTGAGCCGTTGATCTCGCTTGCCAGCGCGGGGCGAAGCGCGTCGGTTTTGATGTATGCGATGGGCAACTCGCCGCTTGGGCTCCTGGGTGCTTTTACCCGATATCCAACGACGCTGCCCGCGTCATTCTTGAGCGTTTCGAGGATTTCGAGCTGGGTGCCCGTTGGCAGGGCGGTGGTGTAGAGCTGCTTCCATGAGCCCGAAAGCCCCATGAGCTGTGACGGGGCCCGGAGCTTGGAATCGACCCGCAGCTTGAGCTTGCCCGAGCCGGCTGATTCGACCTCGGTCGCGGGTACCAGCGCTCCGATCGAGTCGGGCATCACCACGAGCGTGTACGCCCCTGATTCGCCCGTGGTCTGGAGCACGGTGCCCTTGTTCAAGCGTGCGATCGCGTAGAAAACATCCTGATCGCCGCACCGCAGGGGCTCATCCTGGCGGTCAACCACCATATGGCTGGCCCCGTCCTGGGCGATGAGGGCCTCGGCCGACGACGCGGCGAGTGCGGCGGGAGCGAGCCCCGAGATGGCACCCGCACCCACGATCACGAGGGTCGTGAGCATCGGTCGGGCATAGCGGGTCTCGAGCATCTTCATCTGGTCGGTTCGCACGGCGGGCCTCCTTACCTGTACATGTTCCCGGCGTCTGGGGCGCGACTGGTCGCGCTCATCGCAAGTGTACGCGACCGATGCCCCCGGCGCGAGGTTCTGGGCGATGGTCGATGACACCGCATTGTATCCAACCTATCGTTTGGCTATGACCAAGCCTGTGCGCCCTACCAGACCTGTCGTTTTTTCTGTAAGTACCCTGATCGCGTCGCTCATCGCGGCCTCGGGTTGCAGTTCACCCATTGATCGCAGCAGTGAACAGGCGATGCAACGCGCCATGGTCAACGCGATTCAGCGTGAGATCGACCAAGCCGAGCAGTACCCCCAGCGTCGCACCCCAACGACGAATCTCGATCTGGCCAAGCTTGAGATCCGCGACGATCACCTCAAAACAATCGAGAGCGAGTACTCGCCCGATGGCTACCTTGAGCAGCTTCGTGCCGAGCACCCCGAGAGCGAGAGCCCGATCGCACACCTGGTGGGTGAGGACCTGCTGGGTCAGCCCACTACGCTGGTGGGCCTGTCGCTGGAGCAGTCGATCCAGTCGAGCGTGGGCAACAACCTGAGCGTGGAAATCGCGCGTTTCTCCCCGGCGATCGCCCAGGCGACGCTCGCTGAAGCCGAAGCGCAGTTCGATTGGCTCTTCTTCGCAGAGGGCACCTATCAGGACTCGTCGATCCCTCAGGCGAGTCAGGGTTTCGGCGGCTCGACCGGTGTCGTGCTCGCGGACTCGCAGACCGCCACGGCCGGGGTCGGCGTCTCGCGCCAGCTCAACACGGGCGGCACGATCGAGCTGCGCAATGACATCGGGTACACCAATGTTGACAGCTCGTTCTTCGGCACCGCCCCGAACCCGAACCCGGCGCACAACGCGGACTTCACGGTTGGACTCACCCAGCCGCTGCTCCAGGGCTTCGGTCGTGACGCGAACATGGCGCAGATCAATCTCGCCCGCAACGCCGAGCGCACGAGTGTTTCGCAGCTGAAATCAACGCTGATCGACACCGCCGCCGAGACAGAGAAGGCCTATTGGGACCTCGTGCAGGCGTACAAGGAGCTGATTATCCGGGCGAAGCTGCTCGATCGGGGCATCGAGGTTCGCGACGACATCAAGGCCCGCCGCGTGCAGGACGCACGCCAGGCGCAGGTCGCCGACGCGGTGGCTCGCGTCGAACGCCGCCGATCGGATCTGCTCGCGGCACGGGCCAGTCTCCGTCTGGCGAGCGACCGGCTTAAGGCGCTCATCAACGATCCATCGCTTCCGGTCGGTTCCGAGACGCTGATCGTTCCGAGCCAGGACGCGATCGCCGAGCCCATCTCGTACTCCCTGCTCGACGCGATCACCGCGGGCGTCCAGGAACGCCCGGAGATGGAGCAGGCGTTGCTGAACATCGATGACGCAACGATTCAGCAACAACTCGCAGAGAATCAGCGCCTGCCCCGCCTTGATCTCCAGGCGCAGGCACGCCTGCTGGGCTTCGACGATTCGTTCGGCGATGCCTACGAGAACGCGGGCAACTCGCGCTTTATCGATGACTGGCTCATCGGCGCTCGATTCGAGCAGCCCATCGGCAACAAGGCGGGCGAGTCGGCCTACCGGCGTTCACGCCTGCAACGCATGCAGTCGGTGGTGCAGTATCGCAAAACCGCGCAGGACATCGTGCTGGAGATCAAAAACGCCCTGAACGCGGTGGTCACCAACATCGAACTCATCGAGCAGTCCACACTCTCGCGCGTGGCCCAGGGGGAGGCCCTGCGTTCGCTGATCGTCGAGAAAGAACTGACCAACGCGGGTTACAGCGTCGAACGGCTCAACCTCGAGCTGAACCAGCAGGAGACGCTGGCGGCCGCAGAAATCAGCGAGGCCGCGGCCCTGACCAACTACAGCAAGGCCATCGTCGACCTGCATGCCGCGATGGGGACGATCCTGCAACGCAACCGCATCGACTTTGTCGTGCCCGACGCCAACCAGCTCGCCCCGGGTGAATCGGCGCTGGAATATGAAGCCCCCGAAAGCGAGCCCGAAGAAAGCACCGAGGACGATGGCTGAAATCGTCGCTGGCCCCGAAGCGATCGCGTTGGGAGTGCGCCTCTTGGAAGGCGGGCATCTTGTCGCGTTCCCCACCGAGACGGTGTACGGGATGGGCGCCGATGCGCTCAACCCCGATGCGGTCGCCAGCGTCTTTGCGCTCAAAGGACGCCCCAGCCAAAACCCGCTGATCGTGCATGTCAGCGACGAGGCGATGGCCCAGCGAGTGGTTCGACAGTGGCCCGAATCAGCAACGACGCTTGCACGCGCCTTCTGGCCGGGGCCGCTGACGCTGGTGCTGCCCAAGGCGGGTGATGTGCCTGATGCGGTCACCGCTGGTGGTGATACGGTCGCGGTGCGATGCCCGGAGCACCCCGTTGCCCTGGCATTGATTGAATCCTTTGGCAGGCCGATCGTGGGCCCCAGCGCCAACCCTTCGGGCTACATCTCCCCCACCACCCCCGAGCATGTGCGAGACGCGTTCGCCGAGGAGGACCTGCTGGTGATCGACGGCGGGCACTGCCGGGCCGGCATCGAATCGACCGTGCTCGATCTCACCGGCGATACGCCGACCATCCTGCGAATGGGCGTCATCGGAGCCCACCGGATCACGGAAGCACTCGGGCGCCGCGTCGAAGTTCGCGGCTCGCATGAGAACCAGGAACACGCACGCTCACCCGGGCTCATCGGGGCCCACTACCAGCCCCGCACACCTACGCGACTCGTCACGGGCGATGATCTGGCCTCGGCCCCGTCGTCGGCGGTGCTCATAACCTGGTCCATCGAATCACACCCTGCCGGCGGCGAATGCATCACAATGCCTCAGCGGCTGGACAGGTACGCGCAGGCCATCTACCGAGCCCTGCACGAGGGCGACCGGTCCCGGGGCGACCAGATCTGGGTCGAACAGCCGCCCCAGGCGGGCGATGATGACGAACGGGCGATCGCCGAGGCGCTCCGCGAGCGGCTTAGGCGTGCGACGCAACGCTGAATCCCCCCGCTTCTTCGCACCAGAACGCCCGAAGAACTCACTCATGGGGCCTATCCTGTCGATAGACGCTATAGACCC
This sequence comes from Phycisphaerales bacterium JB052, assembly GCA_043100965.1. GTDB lineage: Bacteria > Planctomycetota > Phycisphaerae > Phycisphaerales > UBA1924 > UBA1924. Next base: position 867,694 of record JBICHR010000011.1, read on the forward strand.
AGACCATTACCCCCCGAATTAGGTGGACACCATGAGCGACAAGCTCCAGATCGCACTCGCACCCGGCGACGGGATCGGCCCCGAGATCACCCGCGCCTGCTTGCACATCTTCAAAGCCGCCGGCGTGCTCGACATGGTCGAGTTCAACGAGGTGGAGATGGGCCAGAGCGTGTTCGCCAAGGGCGAGACGCGCGGCATGACCGATGAAGCCATCGAGGCGATCGAGCACACCGGCATCCTGTACAAGGGCCCCATGGGCACCCCAATCGGTGGCGGCGGCAAGTCGATCAATGTCACCCTGCGCAAGACCTTCGGCGCCTTCGCCAACCTGCGCCACTTCCAGTCGCTCCCGGGCGTTGAGACCGTCTACTCGCAGGCCGGCGTGCCCGTCGACTTCTATGTCGTGCGTGAGAATGTCGAGGACACCTACGGCGGCATCGAGCATCGCCTGACGCCCGACTCCTACGCCGCCAAACGACTCATCACCACGCCCGGCTGTGATCAGATCAACCGCTTCGCGTTCGAGACCGCCAAGAACTTCGGCATCGACAAGGTCACATGCGGGCACAAAGCCAACATCATGAAGATGACGGACGGCACCTTCCTGGACCGCTTCCGCTTCCTGAGCCAGGACTACCCCGACATCGAAACAGAAGATGTCATCATCGACGCGCTGTGCATGAACCTTGTGCTTCGCCCCGATCGCTACAAGATGATCGTGCTGACCAACCTGCAGGGCGACATCGTGTCCGACCTGGCCGCGGGTTTGGTGGGCGGCTTGGGCTTTGCCCCGAGTGCCAACATCGGCGATCAGATCAGCATCTTCGAGGCGGTACACGGCACCGCGCCGGACATCGCGGGCCAGGACCTGGCCAACCCCACGAGTCTGCTGCTCTCGGGGCTGATCATGCTGCGGCACATCGGGCTGCGCAAGACCGCGGCGGAAATTGAGAACTCGCTGCTCTATACCCTCGAATCGGGTGTGCACACGGGCGATGTCAAGGGCAAGGGCGACCCGGTGGGCACGACCGCGTTCGCGCAGGCCGTAGCCGAGAACCTTGGCAAGACTCCAAGCACCGTTGCCGGCTGCACCGTGCCCGGTGGCGACATGCTCTGCCACACCCCACCCACACGCCCGAGCGTCAACGAAATGATGGTCACCCACGAGCAAGTCCAGAGCGAGATCGTCGGCTGCGACATCTTCCTCGAGACTGTCCTCACCCCGCTCGATCTGGCCGCCCGGCTGCAGCGCATCTGCGAGGGCACACCATTCCGCCTGACCGTGATCTCCAACCGAGGCACCCAGGTCTGGCCCTCGGGCTCGCCGTATACCGAGATCGTGAACAACTGCTGCGTCCGCTTCGAGTTGCTCGAGCGCAGCACGATCGGCCAGGGCCCCACGGTCCACCTGCTGGCCAAGGTTGCCGAGAAGTTCAGCGTGACCGAGTTCATCCCGATCAAGATGTACGACGGCCAGCGGGGTTACTCGCTGGCGCAGGGGCAGTAAACACTTCGTCTCATACAACCGATCTGGTACACTCAACCCCATGAAACACGCATGGGGTTGCTTTCTATCGATCGTACTCTTCGCAGTTACCGCTACGGCTCAGACGCCGCCTGAGCATTGGGCCCAGGACCTCGACACGCTCGCCGAGCAGTTGCTGGCTCGTCATCCCAACTTTTACACCAAGCACACGGTCGAGGAGTTCGAGGATGCACTCGACGCGTTGTACAACACGCTCGATGAACTCGATGATCAGCAGATTGTGATGGAGTTGGGACGCTTGATCTCGCTCGGGGGTGATGCGCACACCACCGTGGGCATGGGCGAAATCGGCTCGACAATGAAGCGCCTGCCCGTGCAACTGCTCGTGCTGGAGGACGGCGTTTTCGTTTCCTCGGCTCTCGCCGAGCATGACGAGCTGGTCAGCCAACGAGTTGTGTCGATCAACACTGTCCCCATCGGAGAAGTGATCGAGCGGGTCAGTGTGCTCTTTGCCTATGAGAATCGTTCGAAGCAGATTGGCAGCGGTGCTTGGTACGCGACCCTGCTGCCGGCGTTGCGGGCGGTCGGGGTGATCAAGGATCACCAAGCGGACGAAATACCCGTGCTGCTGGAACACAATGGCAAGCAAACGAAACACATGCTCCCTTGCCTGCCGCAGACGCGTGGACAGCAGTGGGTTTCGTTCGTGCAGCAGTTGCCCCAGCCATGGCCTCTGGCGTTTCGTAAACAGCGAGGATATTACCAGAGCGATTTCATCGCCGAGCACAAGGCCATGTATGTTGCCTACAACCGCTGCCGAGAGGCAGAAGACCTGCCGATGGCCGAGTTCGTCGAGTTCATCATGACCAAATCCGACGAGCTGGATGCGCAGCGAATCATCATCGATCTGCGTTTCAACGGCGGCGGGGACGAAACGGTCATCTGGCCACTCTGGCAGGCGCTGGAAAAGTCCGAACGGTTCAGCGACAAAGGCAACATCATCGGGCTGATCTCACGACAGACCTTCAGCAGCGCGATGAGCAACAGCCATCAGCTGCGAGACAACTGCGGTGCGGTGCTCATCGGCGAGCCCACAGGCGGCAAGCCGAATCATTTCGGGCAGCTCTCCAGCTTCACGCTGCCCAACACGGGGATCACGATCTCGCACTCGACAAAGTGGTTCCAAAAAGTCGAGGGTGACCCCGATGCGGTCCACCCCGATGTCCTGATCCCGTGGCGTTCGGCCCCGCTGTTCTCAGGCGAAGACCCGGCGCTGGAGGCGGCGCTCACATACGAACCGGCGGGGTGATCATGGATGGGCGTCCCAGGGGGTCACGGTGCCGACCGTTGTTGACGGCTGACCGGACAGCATTGCACTGACGACTCCGGTGGAGATCTCTTCGTGCGTGAGCCATCGAGTATGATCGCCCTCGATCACGAAGCCGAGGCGGACGATCCGATCGAGGCGGGCTCCGGTACCGTGTGGGACCTCGGTCGAAGACCCGACAACTCGCAGCAGGTCGATGTCTGGAAACAATGCGCGTACCAGTTTCAGAACGGGCTCGGCTGGGGTGTGAACCCAGCAAATGGCCGCAGTGGGGTGAACGGGAATCGAGCGAAGGGCGTGGGTGAGCGCTTCGAGGTCGCGGTAGTCGCAAGGATGAGTGCGGAGCCGTTCCCGGTCGGCTTCTGTGACCGACTCACTGAGGGCACGGAGACTCGATTGGGTGCGTGCGAGGGCTGTGACCCGGTCGCCGCGTGCGATCAGGGCCCGAACGCATCCCGCGAGCATCCCCGTCGCTCCGATACACAGCACATCAGCCATGACCGAGTCTATCTGCCAGTCTGGCAGGGATCGCCCGGTTCGGCACCCGAAACGGTACCTGCCCCCTCTGGCTGGCCCCATGCTCTCGCTCTGGCGGGGCCGTGATTGGCACCATGATTGCAACAGGTTCTCCCAGAACAAACACAATCATCGTCGTCGGTGCCCAGAGCCACCAGTACGGCGTAGCCAGAAGGAGGCCAGTTATGGGAAAAATCATCGGAATCGACCTCGGGACCACCAACTCGGTCGTCGCCGTCATGGAAGGCGAGGATCCCAAAGTCCTGATCAATAGTTCGGGCAACCGCACCACCCCCTCGGTGGTTGGTTTTACCGACAAGGGTGAGCGTCTGGTCGGCCAGCAGGCCAAGCACCAGCAGGTTACCAACCCAAAGAATACCGTCTTCTCGATCAAACGCTTCATGGGGCGTCGCCACAGTGAAGTCTCGTCTGAAGAGAAGCTTGTCCCCTACGAAGTCACCGGCGGCTCGGACGACTTCGTCAAGGTGACCATCCGCGACGAGGAGTTCACCCCCCAGCAGATCAGCGCCATGATCTTGGGCGAGCTCAAGCGTACCGCTGAGGACTACCTGGGCGAAACGGTCACCGAGGCGGTCATCACCGTCCCGGCGTACTTCAACGACGCACAGCGTCAGGCAACCAAGGACGCGGGCGAGATCGCGGGCCTGACGGTCAAGCGGATCATCAACGAGCCCACCGCCGCCGCGCTCGCCTACGGGCTCGAGAAGAAGGCAAACGAGAAGATCGCGGTCTTCGACCTCGGCGGTGGTACTTTCGACGTCTCGATCCTTGATGTTGGTGACGGCGTGTTCGAGGTGATGAGCACCAACGGCGACACCCACCTCGGTGGCGACGATTGGGACCAGCGCCTCATCGACTTCCTTGCTGATGAGTTCCGCAAGACCGAGGGCGTCGACCTCAAGAGCGATGCCATGGCGATGCAGCGCCTCAAGGAAGCCGCCGAGAAGGCCAAGATCGAGCTCTCCAACTCGCAGGAGACCACGATCAACCTGCCGTTCATCACCGCGACCAACGAGGGCCCCAAGCATCTCCAGCAGACGCTGAGCCGCTCGAAGTTCGAGTCGCTGTGCGATGACCTCTTCGAGCGTGTGAAGGCACCCTGTCTCAATGCGATCAAGGACGCCGGTATCGATGTCAGCAAGATTGATGAGGTCGTCCTGGTCGGTGGTTCGACCCGCATGCCCAAGGTGCAGGCGATCGCCAAGGAAGTCTTCGGCAAGGAGCCCAACAAGTCGGTCAACCCCGACGAGGTCGTGGCCATCGGTGCCGCGGTCCAGGGCGGCGTCCTCTCGGGCGATGTCAAGGATGTGCTCCTGCTCGATGTCACCCCGCTGTCGTTGGGTGTCGAGACCATGGGCGGCGTGATGACCAAGCTCATCGAGCGCAACACCACGATCCCCACGAGCAAGAAGGAAACCTTCTCGACCGCGGCCGACAACCAGCCCAGCGTGCAGATCCATGTCCTGCAGGGTGAGCGTGAGTTCGCCAAGGACAACCGCTCGCTCGGTCAGTTCGAGCTGGCGGGAATCGCACCGGCCCCACGCGGCACGCCTCAGATCGAAGTCGAGTTTGCGCTCGATGCCAACGGCATCCTGCAGGTGACCGCGGTCGACAAGGGCACGGGCAAGCAGGCCGACATCCGCATCGAGAACTCGGGCGGGCTGGACTCAAGCGAGATCGATCGCATGAAGGCCGACGCCGAGGCACACGCCGAGGAAGACAAAAAGCGGCGCGAGCTGGTCGATGTCAAGAACCGCAGCGACGGGATGATCGCCTCGGTCCGCAAGTCGCTCGAAGAGCACGGCGAGAAGGTCAGCCCCGAAGTCCGCGGCAAAATCGAATCGGCGATCTCCGACCTGGAGAGCAAGCTCAAGGACGACTCGGTCTCCAAGGAAGCGCTCGAAGCCGGGCTCAAGGAGCTTGAAACCGCTTCGATGGAGCTTGGCAAGGTCATCTACGAGCAGCAGGCCGCTGCCGCGGGTGACGCCGGTGCTCCCGCAGGCGATCAGCCCGAGGCATCGGGCGGCAACGATGGCGATGTCATCGATGCCGAGTACGAGGTCAAAGACGAGAACTAAGTCCTGACAACGCTCAACACTTCAAATGCCCGCACACTTATGTGCGGGCGTTTTTCATGGCTCATGGCCTTGGCAGTTCCAAGCCATCACGCGTCCAGAGCACACCCAGCGGCACGCGTGAGCGTGGTGGCAGGGCCATGCACACCGCAAAGCGTGCGACGGGACGCCCGATCAGCACACCGAGCCCCATCAAGATGATCTGGTAGAGCATCACCACGGGCACAATGCGGGGCAGGTAGAGACGCAAGGCCTGATCCGATGCCTGGGGGTAGGTGCCGGGATCCATGTTCATCCCGATGACAAACACCGCACCAATCATGGCCGCCAATACGGGCACCAACCATGCCCGCATTCTCGTGGCACCGAGCAACGTGACACTCCAGTACACACCGATCAGTATGGATACAAGCCCGACGGGGAGTATGAAGACGAACGCATCGGGGTTGATGTTCGCCCAGAGCCCCCCGAACGAATCGACTGCTTCATCGAGGTGCTCATCAACCCAGACTTGAGAGAGCGACATCCATCGCCCTGAACCGTTGTACTGCACCGCCGCATTCTGGTTCGTTTGTGCGGCTTGTCCTTTCTCCCAGTTCATATAACTCAACCCGAGATAGTCCCCCAGCCGCTCACTGGCGGTATTGGTTACCGCGAACGAGAATCCGGAGACGATCATGGCGCTCAGTGCCAGGGTGCCGAGCAGGAGCATCAGGTACAGCCCCGCGAGGATCGCGCGGAATCGATTGACCCAGTGCGACATGAGCGGGTACTGCTGGAGCGCCGCGACGGTGCCGCACTCCGGGCAGCGTGCGATAGCCAGCCCGTACTGCTCTTCCTTCGTGACGGTCTGGCCAAAGAGGTTGAACCCGCACCCGATGCAGGCTCGATCGGCGCGGATCTGGTCTGGGTGTTCGACATCCCGGAGATGCTGTTGAGTCGATTCAGCCATGGTGGCTCCTGATCAGTCCTGGCGTGATTGGCGCTTGCGAAGTCGTTTGCGGATACGAGAGATGCGTTTGCGCTCGCCCTTGACGAGCACCCGGCTCAGCAGTTCCCCCAGCCCCATGCCCGCCAGAAGGACGGGGACGAACACCAGCAGGGTGAGCAACCGGCGCTGGAGTTCCCGCCCGCTGGGGAGGTCAATCCTGACATCGCTGCCCACCAGGTCGCGGACAATGCGCATCAACCCCCCGAAACTGGCGTCGATGGTCACAAAAAAGAGTGTGAGCAGCAGGAAGAGTCCAACGACCTCGATGAACTTGCGATGGGCATAGATGGCCCGTGTGATGCAACCGGTCAGCAGCACGATGATCGTGGCAACAAGTAACTGTGTGACGACCTGCGGGCGGGCCAACTCGGGCATGACCAAGCCACCCTGCACGAGGGTCAGTTCGTCCTGGACCCAGAAAGCCATACCAACCAGCGAACCGATGCTCAGGGCCGTAAAAAGCATGGCAAGCCAGAAACGCACCAGACTGCTCCTGAGCTGATGAAACTGCTTCCAGAAGACCCGGTCGGGGTGTTTCACACGCACCGTGGCGAGCTGGCATCGTGGGCAGACGATAATGGCGAGCCCATAATGGGGGTCAGGGGACGCTCGAACGCGCCCCAGTTCGGTCAGACAGGATGGGCAAATATGTGACCTAGACATCTGATAGAGGCATACGGTTTTCCAAGCAAGCAGTTTCACCCGGGGGGTTGACTCGTGCGGGGTGGGTGCATTCCCTACGGGGCCGACCCATGGGACGATCGGGTGTTTTCGGCAGCAAACATTGAACACAGGATCAAATGATGAAAACCAACTACACAAAGCCGATCAGCTACCTTGCCACCATCATTGCATGTGCCGGCCTGAGCGCCGCCGCACTGGGCAATGACACCGAGGCAGACCGCGCAGCCGCTCTGGAGCGTCTCGAAGAGGCCCGTATTGCCTTTGAAGCCGCCCGGGCTGAGCTTGAAGAAGCCCAGCGTGAAGCCGCGGCCGTCACGGGTGGGACGATCCAGACCGATGGCGAAACCAGCGAAGACGATGGCGACCTGCAGCCCGCGGCAGAAGAAGAGATGCCCGATGACCCCAACTCGTGGGCTGACGGGTGGGACTTCAAGGCCGTCGTCGGACTCAACGGCGCCTCGGGCAACAACGAGAACTTCAGCGCCCGCGCATCGATCCACGGCGAACGCTTCACGAGCAAGTACGAAACCACTCTGGGACTGAGCTACACCTACGGCACATCAGACGGCACCAAGAACACTTCGCGTGGCGTCGCCCAGATCAACAACGACTGGCTCACCGACAGCAAGTGGCGCTACTTCGCTCAGGGCAAGTACGAGTACGACGAGTTCCAGCAGTGGGACCACCGCCTCTCGGGTGCAGTCGGTGTTGGCTACGAGCTCTACAAGGATGAGGACACCACGCTGCTGATCGGGCGCATTGGTTTCGGCGGCTACTACGAGATGGGCGGCAACGCCGATGAGGAGTTCGTCCCCGAGGGCCTGATCGGGCTTGATCTGCGTCACCGGTGGACCGAGAACACCACCCTGACCGCCAACACAACCTACTACCCGAGCTTCGATGACTTCGGCGAGTTCCGCTGGAACACCGGCGCGGGCATCGAGGTGATCATGGACGCCGAATCGGGCATGACGCTCAACGCCGGCTTTGAGCACCGCCACGATTCGCAGCCCGGAACGGGCACCAAGCCCAACGATATCGAGTACTACATGGGGCTCGGCTGGAGCTTCTGATCGAATCAGGCAACCCGATCGAACAAGCACAGCCCATGCGGCTGTGCTTTTTTCATGACTAGAGTATCAGAACGCGCACCACAGAGGAGCGAGGCACGATCCGCATGAGTTCATCCAAACGCGCCCCAGTCCAAATCAACCCGATGGAGGCGGTGTACATGCTCTTTGCCGGGATCGTGTACGCGATCGCGTTGAAGTACTTTGTCTTCCCTTCGGGGATCATCCTCACGGGTACCGAAGGTATCGCGGTCTCGATTTCGTACTACTTCGAGAAGACATCCATCTTCGTCCTGCTCTACGCGCTGTTCCAGATCTCACTGATCATCTTCGCTTTCAAGAAAATCAGCCGGGGGTTTGCGATCCGCTCTGCGATCGTGGTCTCGACGGTGGTGACACTGCTGCTGGTCCTGCCTGAGATGTCGTTCGCGGACCCGGCGCCGCAGAACGAACGCATCACGCTGGTGCTCTTCGGGGGAATCATCGCGGGGTTCGCCAAGGCCATCGCGTTCAAGAACCGGGGATCAACGGGCGATGAGGACATCATCGCCGCCCACTACGCGGTCAAGTACCTGCGCCCTGTGGGTTCGATCGCCATCATCGCCGGGATGATCTCGACGGCTTTCGGGCTGCTGCTGCAGTACCTCAAGGTCGCGGACTTCCCGGCCCTCATCAATACGCTGATGTACACCAGCCTGTACATCTTTGTGAGCGCCCAGACCCTCAACGCGATCTACCACAAGTTCAAGATCACGATGCTCGTGGTCATCGACGAGAACCCCGAGAAGATCGGGGATGCGATCCGCAAGGCCTCGCCGCACCGGACCTACACGGTGCAGGCCGACATCGATGGTCGGCTCAACAAGCAGCTCAAGATGGTGCGAACCATCATCACCCGTGAGGAACTGCCCAAAGTGCTCGAATCGGTCCGGGCCGCCTCACCCGACGCGTTCTATTACCACCACGATGTCGAAGGCGTGTCGCGGAAGTTTTACATCACGCCGATTGGATAAGCCAACATCATGTGTTGATGTTCATCAAACTGGGCTGGTCGTTGATGGTTTTACGATCGAATCGACCACTCGCGCCCATCCCGCTCAACCCGCCGGTACAGCGTGTCGCGTTCCACCGGCTCGTACCCGGCTTCTTCGATCGCCTTGTGCAGGTCGTTGACCGTGGTCTCTTGGTGCGTGCCCTCCCCCACCGCTTTGGTGATGTCGTACCAGACGACGGTGCCGTCGATATCGTCGGCTCCGGCCTCGAGCATGAGCTGGGCCATCGGGAGGGTCTGCATGATCCAGAATGCCTTGATGTGCGGGAAGTTGTCGAGCATGAGGCGTGCCACCGCGATCGTGCGGAGGTTCTCGAGCCCGGCGGGACCCGGGAGATTTTCCAGCGCCGAGCCGTCTGGGAAGAAGGGCAGCGGGGTCAGGGTTTGGTAGTAGCCGCCTCGCTCGGACATACTCGGGGTAGGCAGGGTCGCTCCCTCACCATTCAAAGTAATCACCGGCGCGTCGAACGGGGCTGACTCCGGAATGCCCTCGGCGATGTACCCATCGGGGTCGCCCTCATACCCGAGGCGCTGCAACGCCTGGTCCTGCGAGCGGCGGAGGATCTCGAAATGACGGATGCGCTCGTCGATCTTGTCGACATGGCCGTAGAGCATGGTGCAGTTGGAGTTGAGCCCGAGCTCGTGGGCGACGAGGTGCACATCGAGCCACTCATGGGCGCCGATCTTGGTTTTAAATGCTTCCTTGTGGACGCGCTCGTCGAAGACCTCGGCCCCGCCGCCGGGCAGTGAGCCGAGCCCGGCGTCCTTGAGGCGCTGGAGTACCCAGCGCACACCCGCTTTGGTGTCGTCGCGCTTGTAGACCTTGGCGATGCGTGCCAGGTGCACGAGCTCAACCGCGGTGAACGCCTTGAGGTGCACGCCCGGTGCGACCTCGCGGAGGGCGCTGAGCATGTCGGTGTAGTACTCGAACTGGAGGTAGGGGTTGAGCCCGCCGACGATGTGGAACTCGGTCGCGCCGGATTCGACGGCTTTTCGTCCCTGCTCGCGGATGTACTCCAGATCGCGGGTGTACTCGCCGTCCTCGCCCTTCTTGCGATAGAACTCGCAGAACTTGCACGAGAGGGCGCAGACATTGGAGTAGTTGAGGTGGCGGTTGATGTTGTAGTACGCGACGCCCGGGTGCATGCGATCACGGACGAGCTTGGCGAGATCGAGCACGCCCCAGATGTCGGGTGTGTCGTAGAGCACCGCACCGTCATCGAGCGAGAGGCGCTGGCCCGCGAGGACCTTGGCACGGATGGGCTCAAGGCGCGGGTCGAAGTTGCCGCTGCCTATGGGCTCGGGAAGCACGCTTGGGGCATCGATCGTCGTCATGATCGATCATAGCGTCGGCACCGGCAACTTTCACGATTCATTGAAAACTGATGCAAGCTTCTGCATCATCGCCCCCACCGCTTTGGCCCGATGGGACATGCTGTTCTTCTCTTTGGGTGTCAGTTCGGCGCTGGCACGGTCGAAGTCGGGCGCGACGAGGAAGAGCGGGTCGTAGCCGAAGCCGTGGTCGCCACGCGGGACATCGCCGGGCTGGCCGATGCGTCCCTCGAAATCGCCTTGAGTATGGGCCAAGACCTGCCCGTCTGGGCTGGCCAAGACCATCGTGCAGGTGAATCGGGCGGTCCGGTCGGCGTCCGCAACGCCTTTCAGATCGCGGAGGAGTTTGGCGTTGTTGCGATCGTCGCGTTCCTGCCGGCTCAAGCCGGCGGCTTGGCCCTCGGTGTCGCCATCGAATGCGAAGTGGGAAGAGATGACGCCCGGCTTGCCGTCGAGGGCGTCAACGATCAACCCCGAGTCATCAGCGAGGCAATGCAAACCGGTCTCTCTCGCGTATTGGACGGCCTTGATGGTGGCATTTTCCAGAAATGTTTCGCCGTCTTCGATGGGCTCTGCAAAGGGCCTTCCCAGGTCGTTGAGTCCGATAATTTCGATGTTTTGATCGGCTGTGAGGGCTTGGAGCTCGCGGATCTTGCCGGGGTTCTGGGATGCGAAAACGATTCTGTGCATGCGGATTCCTTCGACCGATAGAGGGGGTTTATGCTATGCTATCACCCCTTGGCGAAAGAACTTCCGTGAGGATAGCGCTTTGATGAATCCAGTTCACAGCCCGGCCGGTGTCCCGGCGGACGAAACAGTTACTCGCACATCGCTCGCGCAACGCGCGGCTGATGCGCTCGAGGCGATCTGCCCGGAGACCACATTAACACTCCGGTCGCTCGTCGGCTTCGACGGCTTTGTCGATTCGATCATCCATGTCGTCGACCAGCGCCACTCGATGAAACAGGATGACTACAAACGCATTCGCACGATCCCGGAGTTTGCGGCTCGGTGCGGTGCGGCCGCCAACCGCTCGGCGAATATCGAGTTGGTCGTCACCGATACCCGGTATGGGGGCAATGGCCCACTGCTCAGCAGCGCGATGGGCGCCTTGGGAGCACCGGTCACCTTTATCGGTGCTGTCTCCACCGAGGACGATTGGAACAAGGTCGATCCGATCTACCAGCCGTTCGTCGACAAGTGCGATTCAGTGATCCCGCTGTGCCCGCCCGGGCGGACCGATGCGTTGGAGTTCGAAGACGGCAAGATCATGCTCGGCAAGCCCGAGAGCGTGCAGCGGGTGACCTGGGATCGGATCAAGGAAGTCGTCGGGCTCGAGAAGCTCATCGAGACCATCAACGAGGTGCGACTGATCTCGGTCGTGAACTGGACGCTCGTCGGCGGCGTCGAGGGCATCTGGGAAGGGCTGTGCAGCGATGTGTTCCCCAAACTCACGAACGATCGCGAACGGCGCATCTTCATTGACCTGAGCGACCCGGCGAAGCGCACCGACGAGGACATCGTTCGCGCGATGGACAAGATCAGCGCCTTGCAGCAGTTCATGCCCGTGACGCTGGGGCTCAACCTCGCCGAGAGCGGGCGCGTGGGGCGTGTGATCGGGGTTGAGGCGTACGACGACGACCACAACCGGACACTCTCGGAGATGGTGCCAGAAGCGGCCGAACTGATCCGGGCCAAGCTCGGGCTCGACTGCGTGGTGATCCATCAGCACACCGGCGCGGGCGGCGCGAATGCCGAGGGCGAATCGTACTGGTTCACCGGGCCCTATACCCGACGCCCACGCATCTCGACGGGTGCGGGCGACCACTTCGGTGGCGGCTTCAGCTTTGCGCAGATCGCGGGCCTGGGTCTGGGCGAATCGCTTGCGGCCGCGTGCGGTGTAGCGGGCGCGTATGTGCGCGACGCGGCGAGCCCGAGCCGCAAGCGGTTGATCGAGTTCCTGCGCGATCTGCCCGTACCTGAGATGCACTGAATACAATCGGCTCGCTCATTCGCTGCCACCGCGTATCACCGGATCGTGATAGCGGGTGGGTTTGTTGCATACCCGGTTGGATCATGACGCTTGGAGCACCCGTTGAAGCGAAAACATCTGTTTGAGTTGGAGGACCAGCCCTGGTTCCCCACGGTCTTTCGGAACCTCATGACCGACTATCTCGGCCATGTCGTCGCGCTCTTCGACATGCATAAGCCGGTTGTCCCGTTGTTATCGCGTTTGATCGCATCGACGGGCAACACGCGCATCATCGATCTTGCGTCGGGCGGCGGCGGGCCATGGCCAAAGCTCGGGCCGGCGTTGCAATCTCAACACCCAGAGATCAAAGTCGTTCTGACAGATCGATATCCCAATCTCCGTGCGCTCGAGCGCGTGCGTGCCAGGAACCCCGACATCTTCGATGTGCGCAATGAATCGATCGATGCCCGGGATGTGCCCGAGGAACTCGGCGGCATCCGCACGCAGTTCCTGTCATTGCATCATTTTCAAGAAGACGATGTCAGGCGCATCTTCGAGAACGCGATCAATGGGAATCACCCGATCGCGGTGTTTGAGTTCCAGCAACGAACACTCTCCAACGCGGTACAGTATGCGCTCTCGCCGATTTTCGTGCTGATCCTCACGCTGATGATCCGGCCTATCACTTTCAGCAGGGTGCTCTTCACCTATCTGATCCCGATCGTCCCCCTCGCGATCGGGTGGGATGGGGTTGTCTCCGTGCTCAGGACCTACACCCCGGAGGAGCTGGAATCGATCGTGCGATCGATCGATGGCAGTGATACCTACCAATGGTCGTTCGGCGTTGACCGATCGACCAAAGTCCCCTGCGTCTATGCGATCGGCAAGCCGACAGAATCCTGATCACTCCCGACGCGGCTCGACGCCCCACAGCGAACGCACGAAGAAGTTCCGCATGCGGCGTTTGCCGTAGGGCGAGCCGATGGTGCCGTGGCCCAGCCCCGGGAAGTTGATGAACTCGAAGTCCTTGTCGGCCTTGATCAGCGCATCGACGACCTGCATCGTGCTGGCCGGGTCGACATTCTGGTCCAACTCCCCCACCGTCAGCAGCAGATCGCCCTTGAGCAGGTGGGCATTGTCGCGGTTAGAGCTGGCCGAGTACGACGCGTCGATCGGGTAGCCCATCCAAGCTTCGTTCCACCAGATCTTGTCCATGCGGTTGTCGTGGCAGCCGCAGTCGGCGACGGCGGCCTTGTAGAAGTCGTTGTGCCAGAGCAACGCGGCCATTGCGTTCTGCCCTCCGGCTGAGACGCCGTAGATCCCGACGCGTTCGATGTCCATGTACGGGCGCGTCTCGGCCGCGGCGTTCATCCACGCGATGCGGTCGGGGAACCCCGCGTCCTTGATGTTCTTCCACGCGACATCGTGGAAGGCCTTGGAGCGCCAGTTGGTGCCCATGCCGTCGATGTGGACGGTGATGAAGCCGAGCTCGCTGATCGAGCGTGAGCCGCGCCAGATGCTGAACGACTTGGGGACGTGCTGCCCGTGCGGGCCGGCGTAGATGGATTCGATGACGGGGTAGCGGATCTGCGGATCGAAGTTGGTCGGCTTCTGGATGAAGCCCCAGATGTCGGTCTTTCCGTCACGCCCCTTGGCGACGAATCGCTCGGGCGGGTTCCAGCCGGCGCTGATCAGCTCGGACCAGTCGGCCTCGGCGAGGGTGGCGACCTTGGAGCCGTCGATGGTGCGTCGCAGCTCGGTGACGGGGGGGAGATCGACGCGGGAATAGCGGTCGCTGTAGTACGAGCCGTCAGGCGAGAAGTCGATGTCGTGCGTGCCGTCGCCTTGGGTGAGGAGGGTGAATCCAGAGCCGTCGAGATTCACGCGGGCGTAGTGGATGTGGTACGGGTCCTGATCCATGTGGTAACCCATGATGCGCAGTCGCAGGTCGCCGGTTTCTGCATCGAAACGATCGACGGCCCGCACGACCCAGTCGCCCTCGGTGATCGGGTTGATCAGTTCGCCCGTGGTTGCGTCGAAGCGGTAGAGATGGTTCCAGCCGGAGCGCTCTGACATCCAGATGATCTCGTTTCGATCGTGGAGGATGTTGAGATAGGTCTTGTTGGAGTAGTTGATGAAGGTGTCGCTGGTCTCCTCGATAATGACGCGGGAGTCGCCCGTCTCGGCATCGACCCGTACAACGCGCAGAGTCTGGTGGCCGCGCTGGTTGTAGAGGTAGTAGAAGGCGCTGGAATCGGGTGCCCACTGGATGCGGCTGATGCTCCATGTGTCGTCTATGGGCCAGTTGTTGAGCTTGATCTCGCCGAGGCGTTCTGCTGAGAAGAGGGCGGGCTTGGGCTGGTCGATTGGGTCGCCGGGCTTGGTGTAGTCGAAGGTGATCAGCTCGGGCTGGAGGTCGTCGGGGGTGCGGCCATCGGGGGTGGACTCAACGATGTGGACCTTGCGCCGTGGAGCACGCTCGACACGCAGACTGACGAACTTGGTGGAGTCGGGGGACCAGTACACGCCCTCGTGTTCGACTTCTTCGCTCTGATGATGCTCTGAGAGATAGGTCTGTTCCCCCGTCTCCTTGTTGACGAGGGCGACCTGATACATCCCAATTTGCACATCGTACTGACCGTCCGGAGATGGGTTCTGCCGCTCTGGACGGAAGCCGACTTTGTTGAGGGTCTCTTGGAGCGCCTTGTCTGTCTCCCGCTTTGTCCGCTCCACGGCGATGATCACGCCGGGGTCTTCGGTGGCCAGATACACACCCAGCGTCCTGCCCGATGTCGTCTGCACGCGCCACGCGTGGTTGGTGTAGGTGCCCTGGCGATGGGACTGGCCGGGCTCGAGGGTCGCGTAGGTCTTGGCGTTGCCGGAGCTGTCGAGCCATTGGAACTCGATGGGTTCATCGTGGGCGTTGAGGACGAGGACACTGGTGCTCGGGCCACCGCCCTGGGAGCGGTCAACATTGGCCCGCTCGATGCTCAAGCCCAGCGGGATCTGATCGTGCTCGATGCGATGCAGGTTGGTCGCGTCGGCATCCACACCCCAGAGCCCGGGCTGGTTCTCGAGTGTGAAGACGATCATCAGCCCCTGCCCGTCTTGCTCGACGGCATCGAACCAGGTAACCCGGGGCGTGTCCTCAACGCCGAGTTCCCGCAGCTGTGCCGCGATCCGGCCCATGTCGAGCGCGGGGGTGACTTCGCCCGTCTCCATATCCACCGTCCGCCACTCGGACGAGCCGTTGGGTAGGTCGAACTGGTACACGGGGTAGGTCGGCGTGAGCCACCGCACCCGGACCTCCGCGTTGCGGACGAGTGTATTCCACTCACCGGGGAGGGCGTCAGCACGGGCATAGTCGGCGCGGGTGCCCTGGGCGTGGGTGAGGGTGGTGAGCAGGGTCAAGACGAGGAGCAGAATCAAATTTCGCATGCGCGAGTATACCGAATCCAACAGTCCGGGTGCCACGGGTTGTCCGCCTCTGGCGGACCGATAGGCCGACAACCCGTGCGCTGCCTTTGCCGTGTGCGTGTGGCCAACGAGTGACACCCGCTGCAAAAACCTGTGAACACCAACCCCCAAGCTTGCCGGAGAGCACGGCTTGTCCGCCGATGCGGAGCAAGCCGTGGCACCCTGCTGGGATTGAACTGGTGCGGGTTAATCTTCGAGGAGTTCTTCTCGGAACAACTTATGAATCCGCCGCAACTGATCCAGCCACGAGCTCGGCTCCTTGTACCCGTGCGGCTCGATCGGGGCCAGGGCCAGCTCCCAGTTCTCCTTCTCCAACTCGATCAACCGCTGTGACAAGCGGATGATGTCCTGGGCCACGACATTGTCGTCGAGCAACCCGTGGAGCATGAGCAGGTGGCCCTGCAAGCCCTCGGCGTGGTTGATGGGTGAGGAGATATCGAACGCCTCGGGGTCGATGTCGGGGGTGTTGAGGATGTTGCTGGTGTAGCCGTGGTTATAGTGACGCCAATCGGTGACGCTCCGGAGCGCGGCCCCTGCCTTGTAGGTCTCGGGTTCGAGGAACATGGCCATGAGGGTCATGAACCCGCCGTAGCTGCCGCCGTAGATCCCGACGCGATAGGGGTCGCCCATGTGGTTTTCCACGGCCCAGTCGATGACATCCTTGAAGTCCTCAAGCTCGGGGTAGCCCATCTGGCGATAGATCGCGGTGCGCCAGTCGCGCCCGTAGCCCTCCGAGGCGCGGAAGTCCGGGGCGACGACGATAAAGCCCTCGTTGTTAAGGATGGTGTGGAACATGTGCTCGCGGGTGTAGTCGTCCCATTCATAGTCGGCGAACTGGAGGTATCCCGCGCCGTGGGAGAAGACGACGATGGGGCGCTTGCCGGGGAACTTCTCGCTGTCGGGGAGATAGACGCGGGTGTAGATGGGCTGCTCGGTGTGGGTCGAGGGGACCGGGACGATCTCGGGCGTGTTAAAGTGCATCGCCTGGAACTGCTCGGTGATCGTGAAGGTCAGCCGCTTGGGCGTGACATCCGGGACAGTGACATCCACGAGGTAGAGCTCGGGCGGGAGGTTGATGTTGGAGTAGCGGAAGACGATCTTCGACTCATCGGGCGAGAGGGCGAAGCTGGAGACAGAACCCTCCATCTTGGTGATGGGCGTGAGGGCCCGGGTCGCCAGGTGCAGGCGTTCGATCTCCTGCACACCCGGGTGCTTGCGGTTGCTGCGGAAGTAGACGGCTGAGCCGTCGTTGGTGAAGGTGATGTTCCGCACCTCGTGCAGATCGCCCGTGAGGGCCTCGGCGCTGCCCGATTCGGTGTCATATGTGTAGAGCCGGGCGTAGTTTGATTCTTCGGAGACATACCAGAGCGTGTCGGTGTGGGGGATGAAGCCGAACTCGTTGAAGGCCCAGTTGATCCAGGCCTCGTCACGCAGGTGGTGGGCGCAGGTGACGCTGGGGTCGCCCTCGTCGTCGAGCGTCTGGGTATCGATCAGCACGATCCAGCGGTCCTTGTTGTCGTGGGACCGCAGCATGATGGCGGCATAACGCCCCGAATCGGACCAGCGTACGCCCAGACCCGAGACCGGGCGGGGCTTGGCGTTCTGCTTCGCTTCCTTATCCTTCCGCTCCTGCTCGGCTTGGCGTTGGGCCTGTTCAATTGAATCGAGGGGCTCGTCCGCTGCGTCCTCGTCGGTTGCGTCTTGATCCTTCTTCTCTTCCTTGAGCCAGGCGAGGGGATCGTCCTTGATGGTGGGCAGGTCGTCGAACGAGATGTCGATTACGCGCTCGCCTTCCAGTTCGAGCAGGTGGTAGGAGACGGGGGTCTCGCTCTGAAGACCGACCTTGGAGCGGACGCTGCGTGTTGTGACATAGCCGTCCTCGTTGATGTAGTCGGGCATGATGTCGCGTTTGTCGTTGTTGCGGTTGTTGGGGGCGGTGGCCACGAGCATGTGGGCACCGCTGGGCGAGAGCCAGGTGCCCATGCCGCGGATGTCCTTGCCGAGGTAGAACGGGCCGGGTGTTTCGGTCGGGTCCTCGGCCTGTTCCCACGCGTAGCGGTCGTCCTCGCGGACCGCGCCTCGTTCGTCCTGCAGGCGGATGATCTCGAAGAGTTCACGCTGCTGCTTCTGCAGGTCGTCACGCTTCTCCTTGTCCTTCTCGCGTTGCTCGGCAGGATCCTTGGGGGCTTCGTTATAGCGGATATCGGCCGACTGCATCTCCACGGGCCCCACCGCCGAGCCGGATCGGATGTACCAGTTGCCCCCCCTGGTGTAGGCGATTCGCAGGTTGTCGCTCAAGAACATCGCGCTGCCCTCACGGTCGGTCGTGCGGGTCAGCTGTGTGGTGGTGTTGATGGTGGCGTCGTAGAGAAAAATGTCCCCGCTGTGGGAAATCAAACGCCGGTTGGCATCGGCATCCCAGTCGCCCCTGGCGGTGAAATAGGGCCCCGGGTTTTCGGGGGTGATCTTGTTGGCAACGGGTCGTTCGTCTGTTAAGGCGCTGCGGGTAAAGATGAGGTAGCTGTCGTTGAAGTTGCGCCCGACGAGTCCCTCTCGCCGGGCGCTGTACATGATGCCCGAGCCGTCGATCAACCAGCGGGGGCTTCCGGGTGAGCGTGCGATCCAGTCCTGCTCGGCGGTGATCTGCTTGAGCGTGGGCTCGACGCTGTCGCCCTGAGCGTGCAGCGAAGGGGTCAGCAAGGCGGGGACAGTAATGGCGACGACGGCTGTGAAAGAATGGTACAGATTCATGCACAGACTATACACGGTGAGGTCGAGTTCCCCACATTCTCAAGGTCCGTTCGTTATCGTCTGCGGGAAACCCGAGGCCCACGCCGATACGCTTGGATATGCCCAACCCACCGATGATTTCCGTTGATTCGACCGAGCCCCGCACACCCGCCCGGTCGGGTTCGTTGCCTCGCGCCGATCGTCCCCAGCCGATCTTGGAGTTCGTGCGCCACCGCATCAGCGAGCCGGCCCGGTTCCCGATCAAACCCGGTTTGACGATGCTCAACAACGGGTCCTACGGGTTGACCCCCGATGTGGTGCGTGATGCGCAGATTGAGCTGCAACGCCTGCTCGAAGAGGACCCGGTCCGATTCTTCAAGGCCGACCTGGAAGACTACTGCGACGACACTCGCGGCGCGATCGCTGCCTTCACGCGGGTCCGGGGCGAAGACATCGCATTGGTGCCCAACGGGACCTTCGCGGTCGCGACGGTGCTCAACAACCTGGACCTGAAACCCGGCGACGAGATCCTCGTCAGCGACCATGAGTACATGGCGACCTTCAACGAACTGGGCAAAGTCTGCAAGGCGACAGGAGCGATCGTCAGGGTTGCCAAGATCCCGTACCCCGCCGTCACCCCCGAGCAGGTGGTTGAATCGTTTGTTGCCGAGATGACCGACCGCACCCGCATGGTGCTCGTGTCGCACATCACCAGCGCCAGCGCGTTGGTGATGCCCGTGAAGGAGATTGTCGCGGCCGCCAAGCGGCGCGGGATTGAGACCTTCCTCGACGGGGCCCATACACCCGGGCAGATCGACCTGGATATCGGGGATCTGGACCCGACCTGGTACGCCGCCAGCTGCCACAAGTGGCTTGCCTGCCCCAAGGGGACGGGGTTCATCTACACCTCGCCCAACCGCAAGGCGGGGTTCAAGCCCATGGTGCTGTCCTGCCGCGTGCACGAGACGCGGGAGGATCGGGCCGCGTACCTGTGCGATTTCGACTACACCGGGACCAACGACTACACGGGGAATCTGGTGATCCCCGTGGCGATCGAGCACATGGGTGCCCAGCTCCCGGGCGGCTGGGACGCGTTGCGCAAGCGAAACCACGACATGGTCGTCCAGGGCGCGCAGATCGTGTGCGATATGCTCGGGATCGAGCAGCAGGTGCCCGAATCAATGATCGGGACCATGGTGAGCATCCCGCTCCCGGGCAAGTGCGAACCGAGCAACCTGCTGGGCGAGGGCCTATGGGACCGGCTGTACCTGAACCACGGCCTGCAGGTGCCCGTGTGGGACCTGCCGGGCGTGTGCGATCGGATGACCCGCATCAGTGCGCAGCTGTACAACACGCTGGAAGACTTCGAGAAGCTGGGCGAGGCGCTCAAGATTGAGCTGGATCGCTAAAGCCCCCGAGGGAATCAGATTGGGATCGCACACCGGGTGCCGTTTTTCATCACGGCCTTGATCTGCTGCGCCTTGTTCATGCGCGGCTCGATCAGGGCAGAGACAGGGATGCCAAAAGGGTGCCCGATCGTGAGTTTCAGGCAACTGGACGGGGTTTCGGACGAAAGTGCCCATAGGATATGTCCACGATGCCCGAGCACAACACCCAAGCCGAACGACTGATTTCTCACCTGCGCGAGCGTGTTGGCGGGGCATTGAATGATGCCACGGTCTGCGTCACCGGCGGGGCCGGCTTTATCGGCGGGCACCTGTGCGATGCGTTGGTCTCGCTCGGCGCTCGCGTGACGATCATCGACGACCTCTCGAACTCCGACACCCGCCATATCGGATCGCTGATCGACCAAGCACCCGAGCTGGTTCGTTTCGTGCAAGGCAGCATCCTCGACCCCAAGGCCCTCGACGAGGCCATGGACGGGGCATCGCGGGTGTTCCATCTGGCGGCCTTGGGATCCGTTCCCAAGAGCGTCGAGCAGCCCGATCGCACCTGGCTGGTCAACGCGACTGGGACCATGCGGGTGCTGCAGGCGGCCCAGCGCGCGGGCGCGAGCCGGCTGATCTACTCGGCCTCATCAAGTGCCTACGGCAACAACCCGGCCCTGCCCAAGCGTGAGGACATGGCCCCCGAGCCCGAATCGCCCTACGCGGCGGCCAAGTTCGCCGGCGAATCGCTCTGCCGATCATGGGCCAAGTGCTACGGGATCGACACGATTAGTCTGCGCTACTTCAACATCTTCGGGACGCGCCAGGCCGCCGACTCGGCGTACGCCGCGGTGATCCCCGCGTTCATCCGGCGCTGGGTTGATGAGCAGGCCCCCACGATCTTCGGCGATGGTGAACAGACCCGCGATTTCACCCATGTGAGCAACGCCGTGCTGGCCAATCTGCTGGCCGGGGCGAGCGACACAGCACTCGACGGCACGGTGGTCAACATCGGCGCCGGCGTCCGCACCAGCGTCAATGGACTTGCATCCAAGATCCAGTCTCGCATGGGCGTCGAGGGCCTCCACCCCGAGCACGCGCCCGAGCGCGTGGGCGAGGTGCGCGATTCCGTCGCGAATATCGACCGGGCCAGGGAGTTGATCGGTTACGAACCGATCACGAACCTCGAGGACGGGCTGGCGACAACCGTGGACTGGTACAAGCAGGCGCTGCGGGAAGAGCGCGAGGGAGCCGCGTGATGATCGGGCGAGTCACTGACACGCTTGGCGCGCTGTGGGTCTTGCTGACGCTCGGATTTGCGACCAAATTACGATTCAACGGCGAATACTGGGACTGGCGCACCAAGACCGCGCTGGACGCTCAGGGCGCACCCGAGGGGAAGATCGCTCGGATGCATCTGGCGATGGAGTACGCCCGATGGGCGTGGCGGATGCGACGGTTGCGATAACGCGCACGCTCGTCCCATATCCAGTATCATCCCCAGTATGAGGGAGCGTCGGTTTGACTCCCATGTCAACCATAGGAGACGAGCCGATGAAACCGATCCAACTGTTGTGCGCCTTTGCCGGTGCGGGGATGCTCTGGGGCTGCAGTACCACAAGCACGCGAGATCGCGACGCATCGGCGCACCTGGCGCATGATGCCTATGTCGAGGCGATCAACTCAAACAACCTCGAGAACTTCCTGGGCATGCTCACCGATGACATCGTGTTCATGGCCCCCAACGCCCCGATGATGACGGGCAAGGACACGCTCCGCGCGTGGGCCACGCCCTATCTCGACGCCTACACCGTGAAATGGGAGAAGACGGAGCTGGAGCTGGTGGTCAACGGCGACTGGGCTTATTCGCTCTACAGCTACCGCGAAGACGACACCCCCAAAGCCGGCGGGCCACGCCTGCAAGACACGGGCAAGGGGATCATCATCTACCACTACGATGACGACGGCGTCTGGCGGGTCGCACGCGACGCGTGGAACTCGGACCTGCCCGCTTCGGGCAACTGAACCGGAGCGGTAACATGAGCGAAACACCCATGCAGGTCGTGCAGGGTATTTACGACGCCTTCGCCACGGGCGATGTGCCCGCGGTGCTGGGACGCATGCACGAGCAGATCCAGTGGAACGAGGCGAACAACTTCCCATACGCCGACGGGAACCCATACATCGGGCCCGAGGCGGTGCTCAACGGCGTGTTCGCACGCTGCATCGGCGAGTGGGATGGGTTCAGCGTCGAGATCGACGAGCTGCTCGATGCGGGCGACACCATCGTCGCGCTCGGGCACTATACCGGCACCTACAAAGCAACCGGCAAGCCCCAACGCACGCAGCTCGTCCATGTCTGGCGGGTCAGTAATGGCAAGGCCACGCGCTTCCAGCAGTACGCCGACACGCTGCATGTCGCGCACGTCAGCGGGGCGGTGTGAGCCTCGCACCCCTGCAGCCCACATGATTCGGAGCCGGGCCGCGGCATGCTCGGTTCCGAAAGACTCGCCTCCCTCGCCAAATCATGCCCGCGCGAGGGGCACGGCGATGAAATCGCCACATGATGCCCTGATGTGGAGATCATATTTAGCGGCGGCGTCGCGCACCCAGCATCCCGCCAATGCCGATCATCCCAGCTACGCCCGGCGTAGGCACGCTGGCGGAGGCCAGGGCACCGATTCCGAACCCGGCACCAGCCTGATCACCGAGTTCACCCACCAACCACTGCTCCCCGCTGAAGAGATTGATGCCGTAGAGACTGTTGTCGCCATCGGAACCCGAAACCGTGCCCGCGGTGGTGTAGTACCCCACGCCGGCGTCGATGGCCAGGCCACCCACCGAGCCGATCCCCGAGGAGATCAGCGATGCCACGGTGTTCACCTCGCCGCTGGTGTGATCGACCTCCACCAGCTCGTTGGTGACGCGGTCGATGCCCACCATCACGCCGTCGGATCGAAACGCGAGCCCATTGAGATCGATCGAGGAGCGAGAGAGCACAATCCGCTTGCCCGCCTGCCCGGTCGTCAGGTCGATCTGGAACACGGCGCGTCCGCCACCGGCCAGCGTGTTTCCCCCGAACGCCCGTCCTTGGGCATCAAAGGCCAGCCCGCCCTCAGAGGTGAACCCGGCGTTGAGACTCCCGATCATCTCCAACGACCATCTTTGATCAACGAGCGTGCCAAGCCCACCCAGGAGCCCGTCGGTGGTCGCGTACAGCGTTCCGTCCGATGATCGATCCAGCCCCATGATCCCCTGCTGGGTGTCGCCCAGATACGACACCGAGGCATCGGTAGTACTGATTGAGAAGACCTGCCCGCTGGTGTAGTTGATCCCGATGAGGTCCGCGTTCGCGTGCACGGAGAACAACCCGGCGGTGAAAACGGTACCCATCTTGACGAGTTGCATATGCGTCATTATGTGTGTCCTTTCATATCAAACCCCATAGCTGCAAGGCTCTGCCCGTTTAGAACCCCGCCAAACGAGACTGGTTACAGAGTCCGCCCCAATCACTCGATTTTTTGCGACGTGCACCCAAGCCGTGTAACCAAAACCGACGTGCAGGGGTCTAGAGAGACGGCCGCATCACGAACACCGACTTGGATCGATCATGGACTTGACCAGCACAACCGTTACCGGATGCGCCCTGGCAGTATGCTGGGGCTTTGAGTCAATGCTCCCAGCGATGCGCCCAGGCCCGATGCTCAGCAGGGCGCGTGCACGCCACCTGGCCCTGGGGATGCTCAACATCATCCCTTGGCTGGCCATGGTCTGGGCCATGGTCCAAGTCGGTCGCATCCCCGTACTGCGCGATGCCGGGCTGCTGCGGTTAATCGATCTGCCGCAGTGGGCCCAGTTCGTTGCTGTGTTGCTGCTGTTGGACTTCTGGCAATACGCCTGCCACATCATCATGCATCGGGTGCCCATCCTCTGGCGTCTGCACGCGGTGCACCACAACGCCGATCTCTACGAGGCCACTACTTCGTTCCGCTTCCACACGCTCGAGGTCACCATCCAGAACGGGGCCATGATGGTTCTGCTACTCGTATCCGGGATCGGCCTCGACGGGCTGATGGTCTACAACCTCCTGCTCACCCCGGTGTCGATCATCCACCACGCGAACCTCCGCCTGCCCACGCACCTGGACCGCATCCTGGGCACGGTGCTGGTGACCCCCGGCATGCACCGCGTGCACCATTCCCGCTGGCAGCCTGAAACCGACAGCAACTACAGCGCCGTCTTCTCAATCTGGGACCGTCTGTTCCGAACCCTGCGATCAAGCGCTGATCCGTATGCCATCGAACCCGGGCTTGACGGCTATCAGCCCCACGAGGTCCATACGCTCACCGGCATGCTTGCAAGCCCATTTGGACAATCGCGTTCTCAGCCTGGCTCCCCCCCGAAACCGGGCCATCGGCGATCACTCCACCCCGACGCATCTTCCGCCCCGTCGGGCTGCACTTCTGCCACGCAGGTGCACAAGAACCCGAAGGACAAGTTTGTTGATTTCATGTAACGAGCCCCCGCCTGACCCGGTCGAACAGGTACGAAAGGAGCAAATCAATGTCATCAGACAACAACTCACTCAACGCACTTTACAACCCCCTCTGGCTCTGTTACGGGCTCGTACCCATCGTCGCCGGACTCGACAAGTTCACCAACCTGCTGACCGACTGGACACAGTACCTGCCCGGCATAGCAACCAAACTGTTGCCCGTTTCCCCCGCTGCTTTCATGATGGTTGTAGGCGTCATCGAGATCGTTGCCGGGATCGTCGTGCTCTCCAAGCTCACCCGCCTTGGCGCCTATGTTGTCATGGTTTGGCTGGTGCTCATCGCCATAAACGTCGCCATGGCCGGCTTCCTAGATATCGCTGTACGAGATCTCGTGATGGCACTGGGTGCCTACACACTCGCCGGGCTCGCCGCAGCACGCGGCCAGTCGCTGATCCCGGGCAACCAGAAGGACGCCGCCAGCACGCGGATCGTTGCCAACTAAGATCAAATACTACAAGCCGCATGGATATGCACACGGATCCGCTCATGACCCGACTCGGCGCTACCGAACTCAAGCAGCTCTCACCGCTCTCCGACCCGCAAGTCGTCGAGCGGATTCTCGATGGCGATGTCGGTGCCTTTGAGCTGCTCATGAGGCGTTACAACCAGCGACTGTTCATTGCCGCCAGATCTGTGCTGGAGCGCGACGCGGATGCCGAGGACGCGCTCCAAGAGACCTACCTCCGCGCGTTTCAATCACTCCGGGGCTTCGAGGGGCGCTCGGCCATCTCAACCTGGCTCACCCGGATTGCGATCAATGAGGCACTGCGTCTGCGAGAACGAAACACCAGGCTAGGCAGGCTTCATGGATCTGATCATGCGTTGCAGGCCGCTGTGACCGGGAATTCAAAGATGTTCGCAGCAACTACACGCAACGAAGACCAAGGCCGGCTCGAAGAGGCACTGGCCACACTCAACGACAATGAGCGGACCATCGTGATGCTGCGTCTCATCCATGGGCTCAGCACGCACGAGGTCGCCGAATGCACACAGCTGTCCGAGAGCAATGTCAAAGTCATTCTCCACCGTACCAGAATCAAGCTGGCCAACACCCTAACCAAGAATAGTTGTGATCAACTCAGACATGAACTGTCTTTCGACGGTGCCCGATGCGATCGCATCGTCGAGCGTGTCTTCGCGAGCCTGCCCCGATCAACATCCTCGAAATCCGAGCATCGCCAGTGATATCGCTCGGCATTATCTTCACCATGCCCTCCTCGGTCGACGCCGGAATGTACAGGACCGGAACGGGCATTCAACCGGGCAATACCGGCAAGCCACCGGTTTCAAGCCATGCCCCGGCAAGGCGCATAGAGCACTGGTGAGCGCAGCGGCCTGAGGATCGACTCGATCAGTCGTGCGCGTCCGGCGACCCGACATAAACCACGAAATCCGCGATGTTGCGATCATGGTCCTGGATCTCGTCGTGCGTCGATGGCAGGGTGATGCAGGTGACGATCTTGATCGCTCGCCCAGCGCGGGCGCGGAGCTGATCGACCAGCTCGCTGCTACCGGCTTCGAAGGGGAACTGGGCGTGGAAGTAGCCCACGACATGCACGACGGGTGTGCCCTGACTCATGGCATCGACGATGCTCTGGGCCATGGTCGCGTCCCATGTGGCCTGTGAGCGCAGGAAGCCCTCGATCATCTCTTCGCCGCCGTGGGATGCCATGCCCCCCATCGCTTCGATGAACCGATCGCGGTACGCGCCCTGCGGGGTCTGGGTCGGGATCTCGACCAGCGCCCGCTGATGCTCGTTGAGTTGGTGCAAGCGCTCGAAGCCCTCGGAGCGGGCGAGCTTGACATAGCGTCGGGGCGCGTTGGACGCGATGACCGGGCGGTTGGCCTCCTTGGACGCGTCGATCATGCGCGCGTGGGCCCAGGGGTTGTTGCCGGGGTTGCGGTCCGCGGCTTTCTCGAACGCTTCGCGGTCGGTGATCCCCGCGAGGTAGTCGTCGAGGGCCACCTGCTCATCCCGCTCGTAGAACTCCATGCTCAGCAGGGCGTTGGGGTTGGCCGTGAGGATGTCCTCGTACATCTCCTGCTGCACCGCGTTGCCCAGCGGGTGATTGTGGACCTCGCCCATGAGGACGACATCGGCGCTGGCCATCTCGGCGATCGCCTGCGACCAGGTCGTGGTGCCCGAACCGTCGCCGTTGAGGATCACCACGCTCCGCGCCGAATCACGCATGGATGCGCGCATGGCCTGCTCATCCTCTCGGGTCTGGGTGGTGCAGCCCGTGAGCAGGGTGGTCAGGGCGCAGCAGGTCAGGAGCCGGCAAGCGGTTCGGATGGTCATGATGTCGTCTCCCCCGTGGATGGGTCGTGTTGAAACTCAAGCCGCGAACGGATCGGCGGCTGCCGATGGGACCGCGGCGCTCTCGTGTTGGGTGCCTCGCCACATGTCGAGCACGAGCGAGAAGAGCAGCGGGACCAAGAGAAGTGTAAACACGGTGGAGACGAGAAGCCCGCCGACGACGACCGAACCGAGACCGCGGTACATCTCAGAACCCGAACCCGGGACCAGCACGAGGGGCAGCATGCCACCCACGGAGGTCAGGACGGACATAAAGATGGGGCGGATACGGGTCTTGACGCTTGTCACGATCGCATCGATCGGCTGCATGGGGTCCTTGTAGACCGAGTCCGATTCGTCGCCGTGCATGAAGTTGAGTGCTTGATGCACGATGAGGATCGCGTTGTTGACCACGACACCGATGAGGATGATGAATCCCAGCATGGTCAGCACATCCAGCTTCTGTGGCGCCTGAGCGGGGTTCTGCATCGAGAAGTAGTGCACGATCGAGAGTCCGGCGAAGCCGCCAACAACCGCCAAGGGCACCGAGAACATGATCACCAGCGGGTAAAGGAAGCTCTCGAAGAGGGCACACATGACGAGGTAGGTCACCAGCAGCGCCCACACCATGCGGGCGGTGAGCAGTTCGGGGTGACCAACGGCCAGCCACGCGAGCGAGGCGATGATGACCCCGAGCAGAATCGTCCCCGCAACGCCGTAGTAGACATATGTGTTCTTGCTCCGCACGCCCCGGATGTACACGAAGACCGATGCGAGCACCGCGAGCATGGTGATCACAAGCGCTGAGATGATCGGGAGCCCCGAACGCATCGACGCGGCGTCGGGCTTGGACCCGAGCAGTGAGGTGCGGACCTGTTCGAGGTCCGCCGCCGAACCCTCGAGACGCACACGCATGGTGCGGTCGATGAGCCCGCCGGCCTCCGCGGCATCAATCATGTTTTCCTGGATCCAGTCCATCGCTTCCTGCACGGGCATGGACTCGGGCGGGTTGACCGCGATGGTCACGCTGGGCAGCTCTTCGATGCGCTGGATGACCTGAGCGGCCAGACTTGGCTTGAAGGTGACCACGCTATCGACGGGCACCACGGGCCCGGCGGGTGTGGCGATCGGAACATCGCGGATCTGTTCGAGCGTGTCCATGCGTCCGCCCATAGGGAGCACGACGAGGTCGATGTTCTCCGAGCCAACTTTGTAATCACCGACGAACGCTCCGTCGAAGAGGCCACGGATCGCCACGCCCAACCCCTGGGTCGTGAGCCCAAGCTCGCGGCCACGGTCGTTGAGGACGAGCTGCATCTCCTGCTCTTCGAGCGTGAAGTTGGAGGGCGTGGGTGTGACATTGCCCGGACCGAAGTTGCCCACACCGGTCATGAACATCATGGTTGCCGCGGCGTTGACCTGATCGAGGTCTGGCCCGGAGATCTCGACCTTGATGCCACCACCGTCACGCACATCGCCAAAGAGCGAGCTCTGGCGGGCACCACCGAAGGCATCGGGGATGCCCTGCATGGCGCTGGTGAGCAGGTGACCAATGGGGATCACGACCTGCTCGTCCTGGCTGGTGGCGCCCATGAACATCTGGGTGCCGAACGCACCGATGAAGAAGTTATCGATGGGGACGGGCTCGAAGATCGGCATGCCCGGCATCATCTGGATGTCCGGGAGGTTCGCCAGGGTCTCAGGCTTGTTGATGTCCGCCTTGGCGTAGTCATAAATCCGAGATTCGATGCGGTTGGCGATGCCCTCGCGTGCCTCAACCGACATGCCCGGTGGGATCAGCAGCCCGCCGAAGACGAGGTTGCGGTTGCCCGCGGGGAGGTAGTCCAGCGGGGGCATGAGGGTCAGGCCACCCCAGACGCTGATGATGGTGAGGAGGAGGATCGCCGCGGGCCTGATGGACCAGCCGCGCCAGCCGGTCATCATCCATTTGAGCTGGGCGACACCGAGACCAATGACCTTGTTGCAGAGCGCGGGGATGCCGAACATGCCGCCGATGAGTCGCTTGACGGGTCCAGGCTTTGCCGATTCGGGCTTGAGCCAGCGTGAGCAGGCGGTCGGGATCACGACGACTGAGACGATCAGTGAGAAGCTCACCGAGCCGACGATCGCGATGGAGATGTCGCGGAAGAGCTGTCCGACTTCCTCCTGGATGGTCAGCACGGGCACGAACACCGCGACGGTGGTCAGGGTCGACGCGAGCACCGCGCCCCAGACTTCTTTACCACCACGCCACGCGGCGATCATGGGCGTCTCACCGAGCTTCAGGCGCCGGTCGATGTTCTCCAGGACCACGATCGAGTTGTCCACGACCATACCCACCGCGAAGGCGAGCCCGGCCAGCGAGATGACATTGAGCGTGCGTCCCAGGGCCAGCAGGATCAGGAAGGTCCCCACGACGGAGATGGGCAGGGCGATGGCAATGATGCCCGTGGCCCGCCAGTTGCGGAGGAACAGCAGCAGCACGACGGTCGCGATACCGCCGCCGTACCAGAGGTTCTGGGTCACAAGCCCGATGGCGCTATTGATGTAGACGGTTTCGTCGTAGACCTGACGCAGTCGCAGGTCAGGGCCGATGGGCCCCGCAGAGGAAGAGCCGCCGAGGTTGGGGAGGATCTTCTGACGCACATCCTCGATGCGGACCTTGAGCTCTTCCATGATATCGAGCACATTCGAATCGCTCTGGCGGATGACATTCATCGCCATCGCGGGTCGGGCGAATGAACGAACGAACCCCCGCTTCTTGACATACCCGATCTCGACCTCCGCCACATCACGCACACGCACAGGGCGTCCGTCGCGATAGGCGACGATGGTGTCGAGGATCTGCTCTGGGTCTTCGTACTGTCCGATCAGACGCACACGCAGGTCACGCTTGCCCTCGGCAATGGTGCCCGCGGACACATTGGTGTTCTCACCCTGCAGGGCCTGAACGACATCGACGTGATTGAGTCCGCGCTGGGCCAAGGCAACCGGGTCGGCCAAGACGCGGGCCTCACGCTCGCGGCCGCCGAAGATGTTGATCGTTGCGACCCCCTGCACACGCTCGAGGTAGGGCTTGACCTCCCGGTCGAGTTCGTCATAGAGCCTGGTGATGTCGTAATCGGCATGCTTGGCCAAGGCTTCATCGTCGAAGTCGAAGATGAACCAGGCGATCGCGCTGCCGGGGTCGCTCACGCCGTCGGCGGCAACCACGGTCGGCTCGTCGACCTCATCAGGGTACGAAGCGACCTGACGCAACGCATCGGAGACCTCCTGCAGCGCGCGGGTGATATCAGAGCCGACCACGAAGTCGAGCGTGATGACCGTTTGGCCCTGCTCGGTGCTGGAGATCATCCGGTCGAGGTTCTCGACATTCTTGAGCTGCTCTTCCTGCTCCTTGGTGATCTCATCGACGACCTCGCTGGGGCTACGCCCGGGCCAGAGCGTCGTCACGGTGATGGTCGGCTTGGACACGGTGGGCGTGAGCTGCACCGGGATCTCGCGGGCACCAATGATGCCAAACATGATCACGAGGAACACACCTACGGCGACGGTTACGGGGCGCGAGATGCACCAACGAACGAGATCCATATCAGTTCCCTTCGACCTGTGACTTCGTGCCTGAATCGCTCGTGTTGCCCGACTGACGCACGCCGATATCGGGTGCCTTCGGGGCGGGGAGAATATTTAGAGGCTGCCCCGGGAACAAGCGTTCGTTCCCGCTGGTGACCACGCTCATGCCCGCTTGGAGCACGGGGCTGCGTACCGCCATGCGCTGGCCGATGGCGAACAAACGCTCGATGGGGGCGATCGCCGAGACGCCGTCGTTTGAAAAGTACACGACCTCGCCCGTGGGCGTCCGCACGATCGCGTCCTTGTGGACCGTGATGTACTGCTCGCTCGTGTTGGTTGGCACCATCGCGTTGAGCGACATGCCGGGGCGGAGCAGGCCACCTGCGTTGTTGACCGCGATGCGGACCGGGAAGAGTCGGCTGAGCGTATCGGCGGCGGGGAGGATCGTGATGACCTGCCCATAGATCTCCTCCCCAGACCCGAGACCCAGCGACGGCAGACGCATCTCGATTGGCTCGTTGTTCTTCATGGTCTCGCTGACCACGGCGTAGACATCCTCGGGGATATCGATGCGGGCTTCGAGTTGGTCGAGCGAAACGATGGTGACGATCTCGTCGCCGGTGCCCACCCACTGCCCGATCTCGCTCGATTTGCTCACGACGCGCCCGCTGAACGGTGCCTCGATGGTCATATCGGCGAGTTCACGCTCTGCCAGGGCCAGGTCGCCCTGTGCTGTTGTCAAGGCCGACTTGGCCTGCGCGAGGAGGGCTTTGCGTGACGCGACCAGTGTGCGTGCTTCGTCGAGTTGTGAAACGCCCGAGGAACCCAGCCGATCGAGTTCTTCCAGTCGCTCCAGATCCCGCATCGCGTTATCGAGTTCCACCTGTCGCTGGTCGATGACCGAGCGGGCGAAGGCAACATCCGAGTTGGCGCGATCGACCTCGATCTGGGCACGGACTGCATCAAGGCGGGCAATGACCTGCCCCTTGGTGACGGTGTCGCCCTCATCGACATCAAGCTCGATTAGCAGGCCCTCAACCTGAGAGGCCAGGGCACTGACAAGGCGTGAGCGGATCTCACCCGTGACCGATCGTCGCCGCACCAGTGTTTCACTTTGGACCGCATCGATCGTGACATTCGCAGGCGGCAAGCCGTCCTGTGCGTGTGCAAGCGGGGCCAGGGCGTAGACGCCAAACAGCAGGACAGTGGTGATCAATCGGTTTCGCATGGGTGCCTCTATCTCGTGGTTTGGCGTCAATAACCCGCCTGGGCGGCCCCCAGAGCCGCGTTCCATTCTAACCGTCCATTCAGGTAAATTATTCATTGGATCCAGAATCTGCGTTTGTGTTCGCAAAAAGCCGCAAAAACCCCTACACTCAGGTACAGGCATTCCAGAAACCTGTTGCGTATACGCTGGGGTTTCGTTCTTCATACGCAGGGACAGCAGCACATGCAAAAACGTAAGACTCAGCGCGTCACGCTTGCGAAAGTGGCAGAACGGGCCGGCGTAGCCGAATCGACGGCTTCCCGCGTGATTAACGGCTACACCCACAACTTCCGGGTACGCCCGGAGGTCCGCCAACGCGTTCTCGATGCCGCCGAAGAACTCAACTACCGACCGAACCCCATGGTGCGCTCGATCAGTGCCAAGAAGACCAACCTTGTCGCGGTGGTCGGCTGGGCATCAGACGGCGTGAATCGAACCGCACTCTCGGAAGCTGTTCGGGTGCTGCGTGACAACGACAAGCATGTCTGCACGACCTTCCTCGACCCCGACTACTCGGGTCACGAGCTGCCCTCGTGGCGTGTCGACGGGGCCATCGCGTTGCAGGTTCGTGACACCACCGATCTCAACGAGCTCGAAGAGCAGAGCATGCCCTATGTCTCCATCAACGGGCTCGCGGGCCCAGGCGGCGACGCGGTGAACTTCAACGAATCGCACGGCATGGACCAGGCGATCGATCACCTGCTCGAGCTGGGCCACACCAAGATCGCCTACGCCTACATCGACACCAAACGCCTCAACCCACGCGGGATCCCGCACACTTCCGTCAAGCAGCGCAAAGACGCGTATGTCTCGATTCTGGAGCACCGTGGGCTCAAGCCCGTGGCGGGCTACGACCAGTTCGATCACAACGCGATGTCGTACTGCCAGATGGTGCTGCAGAAGGGCGAAGCCACGGCTGTTGTCGCGTACGACGATATCACGGCGCTGTACCTGATCCAGGCCATGAACTCACTGGGCATGAGCGTGCCCCGCGACATGTCGATCGTGGCCTTCAACGACGAGCTGCCCGCGAAGGTAGCGACCCCGCCGATGACCACGATCGCACTGCCCGCGGCCGTGGCTGGCAAAACCGCCGGCGAGCTGCTTCTGAGTCGCCTGGCGAGCGAAGAGCCGATCCCGTCGAGAACGGTGACGCTCGACGAAACATTGATCATCCGCCAGTCGACCGCGGCACCACGCACGCTGGGGTGAGGATCCGCTACAGTCACCACATGACTCGCCCAATACAAAGAACACGCACCGCACTGATCGCACTCTTGATCTCTGCGGTGTTTTCGCATGGTGTCTGTGCGCAGCCCTACACACCCGATGAGCAGCAGACCCCAACAAGCGGGTTCGTCGAGCCCGAGGTGGCCCTGCAAGCCGCAGAAGAGGCGCTCTCGCAGATTGAGGGCCTCGAGGATGGCGAAGCCCAAGTCTTGGGCAGCGTTATCACCATCACCGGGACCGCCGACGACGCCTCGGTGATCGATGCCGCCGAGCGGGCAGTCATCGCCGCCACCGGTGCTGAGCGGGTGAAGAACGACATCACACTCTCGCTGGACTTGCAGGATCGCACCCGCGGGGCCGCCAATCGGGTCTCGCTGCGTGTGGAATCGTGGATCGGATACCTGCCGGTGATCCCGATCGCGTTGCTGGTGGTGCTGATCTTTGCGTTGCTGGCTTGGCTGCTGGGCAAGCTGCACTGGCCGTTCGCTCGGTTCACAAGGAACCCGTTCCTGCAGGATATCGTCCGCAAGCTCGCCCAGACGGTTGTCATGCTCAGCGGCGTGCTGCTGGCGCTGGACATCCTCGACGCCATGGCCCTCGTGGGCGGGGTGCTGGGTGCGGCGGGGGTCGCGGGCATCGCGATCGGCTTTGCGTTCAAGGATCTGATCGAGAACTACATCGCCTCGATCCTGCTGTCGCTGCGTCAGCCGTTCCGGCCGCAGGACCATGTGCTCATCGACGGGCACGAGGGGCTGGTCACCGCGATGAACACCCGCACGACGGTGCTGACCACCTTCGATGGCAATGTGGTCCGCATCCCCAACGCGACGGTCTTCAAGACCACCATCATCAACTACACCACCGACCCGCGACGACGCTTCGGCTTCGCGGTCGGGGTTGGGTCCGATGTCGATCTCGCCCAGGCGATCGAGGTGGGCACCAATATCATCGAGGGCACACCCGGCGTCCTTGAGACGCCCAAGCCCGCGGCGCTGATTACCAAGCTGGGTGATTCAAGCATCACGGTCCAGCTCTACGGTTGGGTCGACCAGTCCCAACACAGCTTCGGCAAGGTGCAGAGTATCGCGATGCAGAATGTCAAGGCGGAGTACGACCGCCTGAGCATCGATATGCCAGAGCCGATATACAAAATCAGGATCGAGGAAGGCCAGATCTCACACACGCCTACCCCGCCCCCCACGAAGAGCCCCGAACCGGATTCACCGCCGAAATCAAACACAACGAGCGATGTGAGCCGCGATGACACCATCAGCACCATGTCACAACAGACCGGGGATCAGCAGGGCGATGAGAACCTGCTCGACGAGCAGGCCCCAGCAGAGTGAGGCGTCTCAGGGCGTGTCGATGACACGAAGCTGCCGGCGCAATCTTGCCGCCAATCGTGTCCCAACCAGTTCTTCCTCGTCGAGTACCTCTTGTGCTCCGGCATTGAAGAGCTCCTGCACATGGCGGTGATAGCGACCGCGGGCGATGATGTGCGTATTGGGTGCGCACACGCGGATCTGCTTGATCACTGTGATCGCCGCGATCGGATCCGGGATGGTCACGATCGCGATGTGGGCGTGGTTGATCCCAAGGTGCTCAAGAACATCAGCATGCGAGGCATCCGCGACATGCCCGTGCAGCCCGAGCCCACGGGCCGTGCGGACAATGCCTGGGTTCATATCCACAACATCAACTCGCAAAGACAGCTTGCCCGCGGCTTGGCCGATCGCCCGACCGGCCGGCCCGAAACCGATGATGACGACATGCTTGCGTATATCGCTCTCGGACACGCCCTCGTCATGGTCAGCAGAATACGCACCGAGCCCGATCATGCGATGAATCGAAGCGGAGAGACGCGGGGCGAGCATGACGAGGTACGGCGTAACGAACAGCGAGACGATGGTGGCCGACACGATGAGGGTAAACGAATCTTCTGTGATCAGTTCCCCGCCAGCGGCGGCGGCGGCGAGCACGAACGAGAACTCCCCCACCTGCGCCAGACAGATGCCCGCGGCCAGCGCGGCACGCGATGCAACCCCGAACATCTTGAGGACGCCCCAGATGATGAGCGCCTTCCCCACGACAATCGCGGCAACAAGCGCCATCACGGCCCCGATGTGCTCCACGAACCAGACCGGGTCGCCGAGCATGCCGATCGATGCGAAGAACAGCGTCACCAGCAGGGTTTTGATCGAGGAGACATCGGCACGGATCTGCGTCGCGAACGGGGACTCCGCCAGGATCATCCCCGCGACGAACGCACCCAACGCGGGCGAGAGCCCGAGCTCATGCGATCCCCAGGCGGCACCGATGCCCACGACGAAGGCGAGCAGGATGGGCAAGTCGCGGTTCTGACGCAGCGCCTCCATGCCCAGCACCAGCGGCGCGATCTTATTCAGCAGCACCAGCAGCACGACGACCAGCACGCCGGCCAGGGCCACCGCCTTGAGCATCCCGATCGCGACCTCGCCCATGGAGCCCTCGCCACCCAACACCGAGACGAGCAGGAAGAGCGGGACGACCGCGATGTCCTGCATGAGCAGGATGCCCAGCGCGTAGCGCCCGTGGACACTCTCGATCTCCGCTCGAGCAATCAGCAATCGCAGCACACACGCGGTTGAACTGAGCGACACAATCGCGCCGATGACCAGCGAGGTATTGAATCCAAGCCCGAGGGCTTTGGCGCAAGCCAGCCCGACCGCCATCGTGACGAGGATCTGTGCCGCACCGCCGCCGAGGGCCGCGATGCCCAGCCCCTTGAGGCGTGGCCATGAGAACTCAAGCCCGATAGTGAAGAGCAGCAGCGCGACGCCCAGCTCGGCCAGGTGCTGCACATGCTCGCCGTCGGAGACAAATCCGATCGCGTTGGGCCCTAGCAGCGTCCCTGCCGCGAGATACCCGAGGATGGCGCTTTGGCGCAAGCGCTCACAGATGAGCCCGAGCACCAGTGCCCCACCCAGCAGGACGAGGATATTGAGGATCGTGTGCCAGAACTCGGTAATCGGTCGCGCTCCTTGCTGCCTGTGCCTGCGTGCCCCTCTCGGTCCCCAGGGGCGTGTGTATCCTATTCGCCCGATGGGAAGCTCGCCCAACGAACACGCCCCGATCGTGCGTATGTGTTAGGATCTGGGGCGCGTCCACCCCCCGCACACCCACGAACCCGGGATCGTATGAAATCAATCGCCGCCCAGATCCTGATCCTCACCCGCCAGCGCAGCTCACGGCGCAACCTTAAGGCCCTCGCCAAGTTCCTCGCGGTGCTCATCGGGATGATCCTGACCTACACGGTGATCTTCCACTTGATCATGGAGTACGAGGTCCGGATGAACTATGAAGGCCAAGAGCATCACTCTTGGCTCTCCGGTCTCTATTGGACACTCGTAACGATGTCCACGCTGGGGTTCGGCGATATCACCTTCCAGAGCGACCTCGGGCGAGCGTTTACGATCATCGTGATCCTCTCTGGCACGCTGTTCCTGCTGGTCCTGCTCCCGTTCACCTTCATCCAGTTTTTCTACGCCCCGTGGGTTGAATCGCAGGCCCAGGCGAGTACGCCTCAGGACCTACCCGAGAACGAGCGGGATCATGTCCTGCTCACCCAGCTCGACCCGGTGACCGAAGCGCTCATCAAGAAGCTCGAGCAGTTCGGGCACCGCTACGCGTTGATCGTCGAGGGGATCGACGAAGCGCGTCGACTGCACGACCAGAACTACCGGGTCATGCGGGGCGACCTCGATGACCCGGAGACATACGAATCGGCCCGCCTGAATCAGGCCTCGATGCTGGTGTCCACCCTCAGCGATGCCGCCGACACCACGGTGTGCATCACCGCGCGCGGGGTGAATGAGCAGACCCCGATCGTGACGACCGTCGAGGACCCCGTCTCGACCCAGATCCACGAGATGGCCGGCGCGAGTAACACCATCCGCCTGCCCGAGATCATGGGACAGGCCCTCGCCCGCTGCAGTTCGGGCGGCGACGCCATCACCCACACCGTCGCCAACTTCGACACCCTCCGCCTGGCCGAGGCCAACGCGACCAAGACCCCGCTCGTGGGCAAGACCCTGCGGGAGAACCGGATCGGCGATCTGGGCGTGAGCGTCGTGGGACTCTGGGAACGGGGCAACTTCAAGCCCGCACGCCCCGATAGCGTGGTCAGCCCCAACACCGTTCTCATGCTCGTCGGCTCCGAGCAGCAGCTCCTCAACTACGACGAGCACTTCGCCATCTACGCCGTCTCGGGTGAGCCCGTCATCATCATCGGATCCGGACGCATCGGGACCGCCACCGCGGAGGCCTTGGAAGCACGCGGCGTGAGCTACCGTGTCATTGAGCAGAACGGGCGACGCGTGAACAACCCGGACATCACCATCGTCGGGAACGCCGCCGACCCGGAGATCCTTCAGCAGGCGGGGATCGAGACGACGCCCACGGTCATCATCACGACCAACGACGACGACACCAACCTGTACCTGACCCTGCTTTGCCGACAATCAAACCCCGATGTCGAGATCATCGCCCGATGCACGCTCGACAAGCATGTGAAGGCGTTGCACAAAGCCGGCGCGGACTTTGTTCAGTCATACGCATCCATCGGCGCTTCGAGCATCTTTAACCTGCTCCAGAAGAGCCGCGTGGTCACCGTCACGCAGGGGCTCGATGTCTTCCGCGTCAATGTCCCCACGGAGGTCATCGGGAAGAGCATCATCGAGTGCGGGATCCGGGAAAAAACCGGGTGCACGATCATCGGCTACCACAAGGACGGCTCGCTCGAGCCCAACCCCCGCCCCGATACGGTGCTGGAATCCGGACGCGAGATGCTGATGATCGGGGACTGGGAAGCACGCAATAGCTTCTTCAAGGCCTACAACGCGAGTTGAGGCGATTATTCCTCGGCGATGACCTCAACCACCTGCGCCGCCTTCTCGTTGGGCACAAGAAATGTCAGCGAGTAGTGCGCAATCTTCCAGTCGTCGCCGATGAGTTCGAGGACCGCGGTGCCACGCATGGTCCCGTACTTCTCATTCTCGAGGATCTCATCGACCCAGGCGGTGTCGTACACGTCGTTGAAGGCGATGTGGTACTCGAGTTGCTCATAGGTCCAGCCGTTCCCGTCGCTGAAGGGCTCGCGGGCGTACTTCATGAACTCCTGCTTTGTCCACCGCTCGCTCGCGTCGGTCCCCAGGAAGACGGCATCGTCGGTCATGGCATCGAAATACAGGTCGTACAACCCTTGTGACGCCGCCAGGTGCCAGCTGGAGAGAACGAGATTGACCTTGAGCCGATCCAGCTTTTCTTCGTATGCATGCCGTGTCGGCTGCGTCGAACATCCCGTGAGCAGCGTGCACATCGACAATGAAGCGATCAAAACGAGTGTGAGGCGAGGGTGCATCAGGACTCTCCGTTTGCCTGTGTTTCCGCGTTGACCATCCAGCAGCTGAAGTCCTCGACGAACTTCCAGACCTTCTCTACATGCTCCGCGGGCATGTTGTACCGCTCGGGTGCCTCGTCGAGGGTCTGGCGATAGCAACGCAGCCACTCCTGCCTGGCCGGCTCATCGATGACGAAGGGCAGGTGGCGGGCCCGCATCATCGGACGCCCATATTTCTGCTGGTACATGTGCGGGCCGCCGAAGAGGAAGACGAACATCGCGGCGCTCTTGTCAGCGGCTCGCATCAGGTTCTTCTCCGACTTGGGGAACATGTGGGCGATGCTCGACTGGGCCAATCGGCGATAGAAGGCGTGGAAGAAGGCGGTGATCTGCTCGACGCCCATCGTCTCATACACCGCCGCGGGGATGCGGTCGGTCTGAGGCGGTCCTCCTGGCGGGGTCCAGATAGGAACGCCGTCGCGGGAATCGGGATCGTGCGGGGGCAGGGCGTTGAGGATGTCCATGCCAAACCCTACGCCGATTGAGGATCAATTGCGTGCGATGCGGAATATTGGCTGCCCGGGATCGGTTGTTCTGATGAAGATCAACCAGTCCTGTGCGTGAGGCCCGGGTGAGGTGGTGCAAACCAATCGCCCGGGCCTTCTTTCATTCGCATACCGGGTGGTCACTTGAGGACGACATAGAGCGCGTGCAGCAATCCAGGCACATAAAAGAGGAAGAACAGGATCAGGTTCAGGATGAAGGTGCCCCCGAACCCGGCCTTGAGCCCAACAGCGAGAGGTGGGAGCAGGATCGCGATAATGACGAGCAGAAGGGTGTTCTCGTTGACATCAGACATGAGTATTCCTCTCGATTCAGAGTAGTGGAGACTGCAAACCACTATACCGCATGTCCGACTCGGCTGTATTAACCCCGGTTTTTGAGCAGACGAACCAGTGCCGCACGCAGTTCGGTGTGCAGGCGTTGGTCCTGCCCGTGGGCGTCGGCGACCCGGGCGGAACCAAAGTCGTAGGCCTCGAACGGGCCCTGCTTGCGTTTTTCGGGGTCTTCGGTCTCGAAGCGGGGCACGCAGTGGCCGTGCAGCTCGGGGACTTGATTACAGAGGACCAGGTAGTTGATGCGCTGTGAGCCCGTGACCTGCATGATCGCGTCGCCCAGCAACACCAGGTCGCTGAAGAACTGGCCCCGGGCCTCGTGGTCGAGGTCGTTGGGCGAGGGGAGCACGCAGCCATCGCCCTGCAGGCGTGGCAGGAGCATGCAGCAGCCGGTGATGGGCTCGGGCTGGTACTTGCCCAAGATCGCGTAGCCGCTGGGCATCTCGGCGATGAGCTGTGGGTCCTGACGATCGAGGATGCGCTGCACGCGTTGGGCGATCGGGCCGGGGCTGGTTGTGGTGTCGGTCATTTGGTGATTCCGGTGCCTATGCCGGGGGGCATCATGGCGTGTGGTGTGTCGGAGGCGCGGGTGATCATGGTGATGCCATCTGGCAGGGCGTGCGAGATCTCACTCACGACATCGCCCTCCAGCTTGCGGCTGAAGACCGAGCGGCGGGATTTACCCATGATGAGTGTGTCGCAGCCGTAGGTCACGGTGTGATCAAGGATCTCCTCGGGGATTTCCTGGCTGGTGACATAGATGGGCACGAAGTTGACCCCTGCTTCCTTGGCGAGCATGGCGATGGTGCCCAGCGCTTCCTGAGCGGATTCGTCGGTCTCGATGCGTGGGGCCTGCCCGGGGCGCAGGTCCATGACCCGGATCGGGCGGACGAAGATCGCAAAGAGCGTCGCGTCGCGCCGCTGGGCCAGATCGACGGCGAACTCGCTCTGATAGCGACCACGCGCGGCGAGCATGATCTTGGGCTTGTCGGGGTCGATCTTGATCTCGATGTCCTGGAGGACCTTCAGCCAGCCCGTGGTCGGGGCTTCAAGCGCCTCGCCGGTGTCGATCACGGCCTTGGCTCTGATGGTGCGAACACCAAGCGCCAAGGCAACGAGCGTACCAGAGAATGCGGTCGAGATCGGCTGGGTGATCGCGATGGTCAGCGAGATCGACAGCAGGAAGAGCCCCAGCCCCCAGAAGAAGATGCGCGTCTTGGGCCCAAGGTCCAGTTCTTTATTGACCGCTGAACTGAGCACGGTCACGGTGATCGCGCCCGTGACACCCAGCACATAAAGCGATGCGAGCACGGTGACATTCTGCTCGACGAGGATGACCAGGATCGGGATGATCACGCTGACCACGAGCCCGAGCCAGGGCACGCCCGAGTAGTTGAGCTTGGTGAAGCTCTTGGGGAGCTCATTGTCGCTGGCCATGGCGAAGAACACCGAGACCATCGCCATCACCGCAGTGTTGGTGGCGCTGAGCAGCAGCAGCCCGAAGGTGATGCCCGCGATGTTCCCGAAAACCATCCCCAGCTGGGTGCCCATCGCGTTGGACGCGGTTTCCTCGGCGATGACACGCATCGACGCGTTGGTGTACTGCTCGACCTGCTCCTTGTGGGTTTCGTAGTGCTCGTAGGCGTGATTGGTCCTGGGCGAAAGCGTTGAGAGTTGCTCTTCCGAGAGCTCGAAGTGCCCGCTGCTCTCGTACTCGGCCTGCCACGACTCCGGGAAGGTCTCGATCACTCCCTGCCGGCTCTCCATCAGGCGGATCTCGTCGGGGACATGCATGTCGTGGAGCGAGGTCCCGATCACGGAGAAGGCCAGCGCGGTGAGGGCGAGCCCGAAGATCATGTTCAGACCCACGACCTCGATGGAGACGGGCCAGATGGTCTTCTTGGCCTCCTTCCCCACCGGCTCCTTCATGAGCCCGGTCATGTTCGCGACGGCCTCCACGCCCGCGAGGGCGAGACAGATTTTGGTGAAGTTCACCCATGCATCGGTGGGCGGGGTGATCTCGAAATACTCAAACTCGATGGTGCTGATACCCTCGACAAAGTACGGAATCGCCAGCACGGCCATCACCGCGGATACGCCCAGAGCAACCATCGCGATGATGAGCGCAAACTTGCCCGCAGACTTTGCGCCCAGGTAGTTCACCCCTCCGATGAGCACGATCGAGGCGACGGCGAGCGGGAGCACCCAGGCATCGGGGACATGGAAGTAGTGGAATGCTTCGATCACGGAGATCGCGGCGGTCATGATGTAACCACTGAGCAGCAGGGTCGATCCGATCACCGAGAGGGTGGGCGAGAGCTGGCGGGCAGCTGTATATACACCGCCGCCGTCGGGGAAGCATCGGCAGATGTGCGTATAGGCCCATGAGACCGCGAGCATCAGCAGCCCGATGGCTGCGAGATAGACCACGCTGGCGTGTGCGGTGTAGAGGAAGGCAAGCCCGAGTACATACAGGCGGGAAGTGCCCCAATCCCCGTAGAGCAAGGGGCCGGCATGGACCCAGCGGAGGTTGCGGGGCCTGGATTCAGTGACAAGCATGCGAACTCCTGCATCGGGTCAGCGTGCCTGAGTATAGTGCCCCGAGCCCAAAGATGATCGGACCCTCCCTATCCTTGTTGTGGACAGATCCACGGGTTCTGATCAAATCCGAGTCGGGTTCATCCGATATCCTTTGAATCAGATGGCGTATCGAGAAACACGCAGGGCGTGAATGCCGAATAGACTTTCGTGCAAGAGACAAGATCCCATCCCGGAACCACCCGATTGAGCGACGAAGCGAATCCCAACCCGAAACCCGAAAACGGCGCCCCAGACGACACGACGCCGTTCGGTGCCGAGGCGATCAGCAATGATGATCCCATCTCGGTCGCTGAAGCCGAGAAGTCGATCATGGCGGCGACCAAGGACGGGACGAACATCGACACGCTGATCGGGCGTCTGGTGATCGACCAGGGCCTGGCCACCCCCGAGGAAGTCAAGCACTGCCTGACGCTGACACGCACCGAAGAATCGAGTGCCGAAACGCTGAGCAGCTCGCTGGCGCAGGTGCTGGTCAACAAGGAATATGTCACCAAGCGACAGATCGCCCGCCTTCGCGAGGCGATCGAAGCCGAGCGTTCCGGCTCGTCGATCAGCGGCTACAAGATCCTTGGCAAGCTGGGCGCCGGTGCCATGGCGACGGTGTACAAGGCCAAGCAGATCTCGCTCGACCGCATCGTGGCCATCAAAAAGCTGCCCAAGAAGTTCAGCTCCAACCCGCAGTTCATCGAACGATTCTTTGCCGAGGGCCGAGCCGCGGCCCAGCTGAACCACCCGAACATCGTGCAGGCGTTCGATGTGGGCAACGAGGGCGACCTGTACTACTTCGTGATGGAGTATGTCGAGGGGCGAAGCGTCCACGATGACATCGTGACACACAAGCGGTACAAGGAGAGCGAAGCCGTCGACATCGCGATCCAGGTCGCCGAAGCGTTGGAGCACGCGCACAACCGCGGGCTCATCCACCGGGATGTGAAGCCCAAGAACATCATGATCACCAAAGAGGGTGTCGTGAAGCTCGCGGACATGGGCCTGGCGCGGGCGATGAGCGATGTCGAAGCCGCCGAGGCCGAGGCCGGGCGGGCGTTCGGCACCCCCTACT
This sequence comes from Phycisphaerales bacterium JB052, assembly GCA_043100965.1. Classification (GTDB taxonomy): domain Bacteria; phylum Planctomycetota; class Phycisphaerae; order Phycisphaerales; family UBA1924; genus UBA1924. Next base: position 910,670 of record JBICHR010000011.1, read on the forward strand.
ACATCTCGCCCGAGCAGATCCGGGGCGAGAAGGACATCGGCCCACCCGCTGATATCTACTCGCTGGGCGTCACGCTCTATCACATGGTGACGGGGTCGGTTCCCTTCGAGGGCAAGAATCCCAGCTCGGTGATGCATAAGCACCTCAAGAGCGAGCTGGTGCCCCCGGACCATGTCAATCCCAAGCTCAGCGCGGGGATCAGCGAGGTCATCGAGATGATGATGGCCAAGAAGGTGAGCAATCGCTACCAGAACTGTGCCGACCTGCTCATGGATCTCCGAGAGCTCAAGCAGGGCAATACGCCCCCGCTGGCGCATAAAGATGTTTTTCAGGCCGACGATCTGGCCCAGATCGCCGCTGAGGCCCAGGCAGCCCCTGCTGAGATCCCCGAGAACACGAACCCGACGGGGCAGCCCTCGCTGGTCGATCACCTGATCTGGCCTCCGTTTATCGTGGTTGTGGCCCTGCTGCTGATCTCACTGGTGCTGAATCTGGTGAACTGACCATGATCAATTTCGCGTGGGCGATTCGAGAGCAGGCTTGCTTTCCCCTCCCCGCGCTGGTTCAATAGAAACCGAGCCCGGCGTGTGTCGGCAGGACAAGATGACTTGTGAAGGAGTTTGGATATCGCTCGCAGACGATTCTACAGAGGCGGCGGCCCGGTTAACCGGACACGCGTAAACCACATGATCCGTATCTCGCCGATCCGACTGATCGACGAGGAGGGTGAGCAGCGCGGCGTCGTGGAGACCGCCGAGGCGATGCGCATGGCCCAAGCGGCCGGCCTCGATCTCGTGGAGGTCGTGCCCGACTCACGCCCGCCCGTGTGCAAGATCATGGACTATGGCAAGCACAAGTACGATCAGTCGAAAAAAGAGGCCAAGGCGCGAACACACGGCAACGATCTGAAGGAAATTCGCCTCGGCCGCTCGCTCAAGATCGACCCCCACGATGTGCAGATCCGCGTGGATCAGGCACGACGCTTCCTGATGGCGGGCCACAAGGTTCAGATCACGCAGCGGTTCCGCGGGCGCGAGTTCATGCACAAGCAGCTTGGTGAAGAACGCTTGTTCCAGATCTGCCAGGACCTGAGCGATATCGCCAAGATCGATGTGGCCCCCAAGGCCATGGGTCGCTCCATCACCCTGGTGCTCTCGCCCGACAAGGACAAGATCAAGGCAATCAAGTCCCGTCTCATCCAAGAGGGCAAAGCCCATGAGGACGACCTGGAAGCACTCGAGGCACAGGTCGCCGCCCAGAACGCCGAGGACGAGCGTGAGGACGAGTACGAGGGCATGACCGAAGAAGAGAAGATGGAAAAGAAGAAGCAAGAAAAGAAGGCCAAGCGAGGCCCCAAGGACGACCGGGCCAACAACCCGGTCGACGACGAGGTCGCCGACCTCCTCGGCGAGATCTAACTCCGCCGCCTTCCATCTCCGGTATATTGACACAAACAGCACCCTGCCCTTCAGGGTGTTTTTTCTTGAAGCATGCTCTTGGAGCGGGGAAATCGGATCATGATCTTTGGATTGGTTACGCTCATCATCGCCGCGGCCATCAGCGGGCTCATCGTCGGACTGGTAACCATGATCGCCGGCAAGCTGGTGCTTCAAGACCCACCCGAGTTCGGGGATGCCTTCAAGGCTTGTTTTTATGCCGCGATCGTCAACGGTGTATCACAGTTTGTGCTCGGACTGGCGATGGGTGAGGGCAATGAGTGGCTCATCCTGAGCGTCTCGCTCGCGTTGACCTATGTGGTCTATGTCTTTATGTTCATGTCAATCATCGGCTACACGCTCGGACAGGCACTGGCGGTGGGTGCTGTGGCACTCGCCATCACATTCGGGCTGATGATCGGCGCAGCCGTCGTTCTGGGCTCAGCCCTGTAAACTGGAAACACATGACAGACCACGACCTCCAACATTCCGCATTCCAACTCGACGGCGAGCACGAGACAGCGACCGGCTGGCTCTACACCTTCAGCGTCGAACGCGGGAACGAACGCAAGCACCACGAGCTCACACTCAGCTGGGTTGATCATGAGCACCTTGTAAACGGTTCGATCGCTCCCGAACGGGTGGCATTCGCCGCGTTTGCACTGGCGGTCAAGCACTTCGGGCTGTCGCTCCCCGACCGGATCGATGTCTCGTCGCTGCGTCGCCACATCGATTCATTCGACGAACGCGTCCGCAGCCGCATCGATGCGCCGCTGTGATCGGTCTCACCGCGGACTCGTTCAGCGAGAACTTAGAACCAAAGCACCCCCTGAGGGTGCTTTTATTCAGCGCTCACGCTATCTTGAATCTTGGGCGAATGATCAACACCACCGGGAGAACGCATGCCACCGATTGATGAGTTTCTGCTTCGCGCGCTGCTTGGCCTCGTCGCCGGCTGTGTCGGTGGGCTCGCGGGACTGGGCGGCTCGATCATCATGATCCCCGCGCTGGCGGTCTTCTGGGGGTACCAGGATGACAAGCTCAAGAATGAGCACCATGTCTACATGGCCGCGGCGATGTGCGTCAATGTTGTCGTCGCCCTCTCGTCGAGCTTGCTCCACGCCAAGAAGAAGGCCGCCCGTGCCGATCTGCTCCGCCTCCTGATCCCCTCAATGGGGGCGGGCATGATCCTCGGGGTCCAGCTCTCGAAACACAGCGCGGGCAAGTGGTCGATCTGGGCCTTTGCCGCGTTCATCTGGGCCTACTGCCTGTACAACATCATCACGGCGATGATCCGACTTCCCGACCACCCCGACGACAGCCCCACACCCGCGGCGTGGAAGATCCTGATCGTTGGGGTCGGTGTTGGGACCGTCTCTGGGTTCCTGGGTATTGGGGGCGGGATCCTGCTCGTGCCCCTGCTGAGTCTCATGAAACTGCCCCTGCGTCACGCCATCGCGGGCAGCGCCGGGGCGATGTGGATCGCTTCGATCATCGGGGCGAGCATGAAAATGTACACGCTTCCCAGCATCGTGCTGGCCGACGGGACCCACCTGCGCATCATGGACGCGGTGGGATTTGCCGTGCCGATGGGAGCTGGGGCGCTGGTTGGGGGCTATCTGGGGGCGACACTGGCGCACAAGCTCAAGCTCCCCCACCTGAAGTTGGTGATCGCGCTGATTCTGGCTGTCGCTTCGATCAAAATGGTCGCTTAACCCACCCCCGACTCACTAGAATGGTTCATGGGTGCGCCTACAAAGAACAATGCCAAATCAACCCCGGCTCAGTTTCGCTCGAAGCTGGGGACTTACCTGACCGGTGTGGCCATCGGCTTCACATTCCTTGGCATGGTCTACTACTTCAAGGCGCAAGCCGTCAAGCGAGATCAGCAGCAGCGACAGGCAGCCCAAGAACAGCAGCAGCAGGAAACCGGCAGCGACCAGACGGGAGCGCGGCCTTGAGTCCAAAGACATCCACGAAGAAATCGACGAAGAAACGAACCACCAAGATAACAACCAAGAAGCAGGCTCACAAGGCAGCCGCCAGCTCGGATCGCACGCGTGACCCTGAACGCTCCATCCGGATCCGCGGTGCGAAGGAGCACAACCTCAAATCGGTTGATATCGACATCCCCCGCGATCGGCTCGTGATCATCACGGGCTTGTCGGGCTCGGGGAAGTCGTCGCTGGCGTTCGACACGATCTTCGCCGAGGGCCAGCGCAAGTACATGGAGTCGCTGAGCGCCTACGCGCGTCAGTTCCTCGACCAGCTCAAGAAGCCGGACATCGAGGAGATCGAGGGCATCCCCCCCACGATCGCGATCGAGCAGCGCAGCGCCAGCCACAACCCGCGCTCGACAGTCGCCACCACGACCGAGATCTACGACTACCTCCGCCTCCTCTTCGCACGCTGCGGCACGCCTCGCTCGTGGGCCCCGACCAAGACCAAGAAGGATGGCACCGTTGTCGCACGCTCGGGGCGACCGATCGAGTCATCATCCGCGTCCCAGATCGTCGACCACATCACCGGCTTCGGCGAGGGCACCCGCATGATGATCCTGGCCCCGGTCGTCCGGGCCAAGAAGGGCTTCCACAAGGACACACTCGAGGACCTGTTCAAGCAGGGCTGGGTGCGTGCAAGGGTCAACGGCGAACTCATCGACCTGCGTGACGCGCTCAAGGAAGACAACGAGAACCCGCTCAAGCTGCACAGGCACAAGAAGCACAGCATCGACGCGGTCGTTGACCGTGTGGTAATCCGGGATGACGACGAGTCAAGACAGCGACTGGTCGAGTCGGTCGAGGCGTGTCTCCGCATCGCCGAGGGATCGGTGACGGTGAGTGTCAACGACGCGGATGATCGAGAGAAATGGGAAGACCACGCCTTCAGCGAGCACTTCGCGGACCCCGATCACCCGGAGATCTCGCTGAGCGAGCTGTCGCCGCGCCTGTTCTCGTTCAACTCCCCCTTCGGCGCGTGCCCCGACTGCCATGGTCTCGGCGTGATCCTTGAGTTTGACATGGAGCTGGTCATCCCGGACATGGAAGTCGGGCTGCTGAACAATGCGATCCAGCCGTGGAAGAAGAACGGCCCGGGCGGGATGATTTACCCTCGGTATCTGCGACGCTTCTGCCGGGCGTTCGATATCACCCCCAGCACCAAGCTCAGCGCGATGGACGATGAGCTTTTCACGCTGCTCATGCACGGCAACGATGCGCCCGGGGCGCTCAAGACCCGCAAGCAATGGGACGGCGTCATGCCCATGCTCCATGCGTGGTTCCACAAGACCGAGTCGAGCTGGGTCAAGGACCACCTGCACCAGTTCCAGCACGAGATCGTCTGCCCCACATGCTGTGGCGACCGCTTGGGCATCTCGGCCCTTCATGTCACGATCGAGTCGAATCACAAGGCCGACATGAGCAAAGCGGGTTCGCCCACAGTGATCGGACGCCCCACCAACGAGGGCACGATTCTCAATATCTCCGAGCTGTCGCGCCTCAACATCACCGACGCGGTGAAGTACATCGAGGGGCTCAAGCTCACCAAGGAGCAGGCGGTGATCGCCGAGGCGATCGTGCGTGAGATCACCAACCGGCTCCGCTTCCTCGAATCGGTCGGGCTCGAGTACCTCTCGCTCGACCGACGCACGGCGACGCTCAGCGGCGGCGAGGCCCAGCGCATCCGCCTGGCGACGCAAGTGGGCAGCGGGCTGGTGGGCGCGTGCTATGTGCTCGACGAGCCGACCATCGGGCTGCATCAGCGGGACAATGATCGCCTGATCCGGACCCTGCGACACCTGACCGACATCGGCAACTCGGTGCTGGTGGTCGAGCACGACGAGGACACAATCCGGGCCGCAGACCATGTGATCGACATCGGACCCGGCCCTGGCGTCCACGGCGGAACGGTGGTTGCACAGGGGACCATCGAGGACATCATCAGCACGCCCAAATCGCTCACGGGCGATTATCTTTCGGGGCGGAAGAAGATCGAGGTCCCCGCCCAACGCCGCAAGCTCTCTGAGAAGAAGGCCATGGTCGTGAAGGGAGCCGCGGAGAATAACCTGAAGGGCATCGATGTCGCCTTCCCCATCGGCGGGATGATCTGTGTCACGGGGGTGTCGGGTTCAGGCAAGTCGACGCTCGTGAACCAGATCCTGCTACCTGCGGTCAAGCGTGAGGTCATGGGCTCGAAAACCAAGCCCGGCAAGCATGCACGGATCAATGGCTTGCAGCACATCGACCGCATCATCGAGGTGGACCAGTCGCCCATCGGACGCACACCCCGATCCAACCCCGCGACCTACACGGGCATCTTCGACGAGATCCGCAAGGTCTTCACCGCGACCAAGGAGGCCAAGATCCGCGGCTACAAGCCCGGGCGGTTCTCCTTCAATGTCGCCTCCAAGAACGGCGGCGGGCGCTGCGAAGCCTGCGCCGGGCAGGGCACCAAGAAGATCGAGATGCACTTCCTGCCCGATGTCTTCGTCGAATGCGAGGTCTGCAACGGCAAACGCTACAACCGCGAGACGCTGCAGGTGACCTACCGCGGCAAGAACATCGCCGATGTGCTCGACATGACCGTCGAGGACGCCTGCTCGTTCTTCGAGAACCACCCCAAGATCCTGCGCTTCACCGAATGCCTGCGTGATGTCGGGCTCGGGTACATCACGCTTGGACAGCCCTCGACAACCCTGTCCGGCGGCGAGGCCCAGCGGGTAAAGCTGGCGACTGAGCTGGGCAAGGGCACCCGCTACGACGGGACCCCGAGCAGCGAGCACACACTCTACATCCTCGACGAGCCGACGACGGGGCTGCACTTCGAGGACATCAACAAGCTCATCGGCGTGCTCAACCGCCTGGCCGATGCGGGCAATACGCTGATTGTGATTGAGCACAACCTCGATGTCATCAAGTGCGCCGATTGGATCAACGACCTTGGCCCCGAGGGCGGCGACCTGGGCGGCACCCTGCTGGCGTCGGGCACACCCGAAGCCGTGGCAAAGACCAAGTCGAGCTACACCGGTCAGTATCTGAAAGACATGCTCATCAAGTAAGACCCGTGTTCTCTGGGGCAAGTAGGCCGCCGCAGGACATGGGCCCAATCACCCCCATGCGTATGTCATGCACCAGATTGAGGTGTTCCCGCCATCCCCTATAACAAGGGGGGGTCACGCCCTATAAGCATGTAAATAGAGAGTTCCAGTACCGAATGACTCGAATTCCTGAGAATCTCTCAATCTTGATGCGGTTGCACGGCCCGTGGGGGCTACATTAGCCATGTGCCGGATTCAATGAGCATCGAGGGAAGCTCAGCCAGTACAAGCAAATGCACAGTTCCATAACGGAGAGAACACATGCGCTTCTTCAAGTCATCCGGTGTCATGCTGGGCCTGCTGGCCGGCACCACCATGGCGGGTTCGGTGAATATCGCCGCCACGCTGTCGGACAACAGCCAGTTCATCACGAACTTCCAACTCGCTCAGTCCACGACCAACACGGTGATCAACAAGATCGACGGCGTCACCAGCGGGAGCCAGATGAACTTCTCCGGCACCGATTACGGGACCGGCAACGCCATCTTCGATGTCAACGTCTCATCGACCGACGGCCTGAACTACTTCCTCGGTGATGTTGCCAACCTCTACGGCGGCAGCAACGCCAACTGGTTCGACGGCGGCGGCGCATCGCGTCCAGTCGACGGCACCTTCGTGCTTGCCTTCGGCAACACCCAGGCGGACACCAACTCGAACGAAGTCGTCATGAACTTCAACCCGGGCGTCACCGCGTTCGCGTTCAACTACGACGACCTTGAGCCCGCGACCCTGAGCGTCACCTTCCGTGACAGCGTCACCGGCATTCTCCATGTTGAGAACATCAACGCCAACTCGGCACAGGGTTTCATCTCCTTCGTCGCCGCCGCTGGCGAGACGATCGACTCGATCACCCTGACCCAAAACAACGGCACATCGTACAACGATGGTTTCAGCTTCTACGACTTCCAGACGATCCAGGCCGTCCCCCTGCCCGCCCCTGTCCTTGCGGGCCTGGGCATGCTCGGTGGCCTGGGCGTTGCCCGCCGCCTGCGTCGCAGCTGATCGCTGATCGACAGGTTGTATACAACACCAAACACCCGCTTGGTACCGAGCGGGTGTTTTTTCTTTCTGCTCTGTGCGGGCCAGTGACATGAACCCAGGCCCGCGTGAACCCGGACGCGGGATGCTTACGGGCAACCGGCCTCGAAGTCGATCAGAAAGGCGCTGACATCGAAGAAGCTGAACGAGCCGTCGTTGTTGTAATCGACCTGTTCGATCAGGAACTGGCTCACATCGAAGAAGTTCAGCTCGCCGTCGCCCGTCAGGTCCGCGGGGCAGCTACTGGTCGGCACTCCGAAATAGGTGCGCATGCGGAGTTCATTCTCGGAGACCGCAACCAGATCGGGGACACCGTCGAGGTTCAGGTCGCTCGTGGCCACCCCCTGCGCCCCGTATACGGGAAGCGAGATCGGACGACCAAACTGGCGCGGCTCAAGCTGAGGCACCACAAAGGCCCCGCCCAAGCGTCCGCCTGTGACCACCCTTTCAGCTATACCGATATCCGGCATCCCGTCATCGTTGAAGTCCGCGATCACCACTTCCACCGCATATTCTGCGGGGATCAACTGCGTGTGGCTGGGGTTGCCCGCACCGTCGAGGAACACGATCCCGACCTGAGAGTCGTCATCCGTCACCACCAGATCGGTGTTGCCATCGAGATCCAGATCGCCGGCGGTCACCCAGTAGGGGGTGCCGGACTCGAAAGCGATGGGAATCACGGGCCCGGGTGTGAATGTCCCGTCGCCCTCGTTTCGGAAGAGCTCGACCCCGACGATCCCGTCACCACCGAGCGCCAGGTCCATCAGCCCGTCCCCGTTGTAATCGAGCACGGCCGGCTTGATCCCCGAAGGGTTGCTCGCCGTGATGTCTACGAGCCGGGTCAGGGTCGGGCCGACGCCGCCGACAAAGATGCTGACGCCCCCGTTGAACTCCATGGCCGCGACATCATCGAAGCCGTCGTTGTTGAAGTCCGCGACCTCAAGCCCATAGAAGGGGCCACGATCCTCAATATCCGCGAAGATCCGCCCCCCGTAGGCGCCGTCGGGTTGCCTGGTGAAGATGCGCAGCTCTTGGGCGCTCTCTCGCCCATTGACCAACTCCGGGATGCCATCGCCGTCGAGGTCCGGGGCGCAGACCATGAACGAATCGGCAGACGCGTTCACCCGTCCCAGCGTACCGTCCTGCATGTCGAGGATGCGCAGGTTGGTCTCACCAGACAGCACAAACTCATCGTACCCGTCGTCATCGACATCAAGCGGCATCGTGTAGATCACATCGCTGTTGATGTCATAGGAGTCCATCCCCAGCTGGGGCAGGCCCTGAACCCCGTCACGGTTTTCGATATACCAAGCGCCCAGATTCACGGTGCCACCGTACCCGTACCAGACGATGTCGTCATCACCATCTTCGTCGGCATCAAGACTCGTCACCAGCGGCTTGGGGAAGTCGTTGTATACATTCCCTACAGCGTAGAGATTGAACGAGCGTGGCTGCCCGACGATCCGCTCGCCAACCGTTGGGCTAGGCGTTGCGAAGTCATAGATGATCGCGGGGTAGTAGATTGGGCTACCAACGCCGTAGACATACTGATTCATCCGGTATACCACCAGGTCCGGCTCGCCCGATCCATCCAGATCGCCCGCCACATGCAGCGGGATCGCGATCTCATCGGCAGCGATTTCCTGCACCGAGAACGCATCGACCACGAAGTTGTACTCGATGCGGAACGACGCATTGGTCGTGTCCACGACCACCATGTCCATCGCCGCATTGTCATCAATCTGCGCAAAGACCGGGCGCTCGTCGTCGGCGATGCTCGGGTACGCACGCATGATCTCACGCACTGGACCAAGCGTCAGCGTCCCGGTGCCCTCGACGAGGAAAAAATGCTCGGTATCTTGCGAGAAGAGGAGCAGGTCAAGGTCGCCATCCCCGTCGTAATCCGCAACCTCATACAGCGTGTTCTGTTCACCCAGCCCGGGCACCGCGACCTCGAAGGCCGTCTCGGTATCCGCCCTGCGAATGAAGAGCCGATCGTCGCTGGTATTGAAGACCAACTCGTCGCGACCGTCACTGTCCAAGTCACCCGCGCGCACCAACCCGACAAAGGCATCACCGATGCTGCCAAAGTGGCTGTCGTAACTGATGCCCGGTTCGTTCACAGAAACCGTCGGCTCGTTCAAACCCGGCTTGATGCTGAATCCGCTGCCCTCCTCACGCACCACAAACTCGGGTTCGCTGTCAGAGTCGAGCTGTGCCGCGACGATCGCGCTCTCGTCCAGCGGCATCTCGATCGCACCATACTGGATTAGTCCCCCCGAGCCATCACCCATCATGGCCAGTAGTTCTGAAAGCTCATTGTTGCGATAGAGATAATCCGTATTCCCATCGTGATTAAAATCCCCAACCTGAATCAGCAACCCGGTGAAACCACCTTCAAAGCTTGGCCCGAGCGTGCCCGCACCGAGCATGGGCTGAACATCTGGCCCCGCACCAGCGATGCCCGCAAAAGCGACGAACGAGAGAGAGAACGACACACAAGCGCGGCGAGAGCGTGAGCGCATGAAAGAACTCCTTCTTTTCTGAAACCAATATGTAACATGACACCCTGTCAAACATCCATACGGGGCGAATCACAATCGGATGCAGGCAAGGCGCTGTTTGTTACTTTGCAACCGGTTCGGGCCGATTCAGCCACCCGCCGTGCTTCGCGTGTTTGGTTCGCATCGCCCACACGATCAGCAGCACCCCCGCCAAGAGCGTGAGCCCGGAGTACACCTGCCCGCGTGTGATTGCGCCGAACTGCGACACCCCGGTATCGGGGAGCCGAATCAGGTCCATCGGGATGCGTCCCAACCCATACACGATCGCGAACACACCCGCCACAACCCCCGGTTTGCGGGGTTTCATCGCCACGATCCACACACAGACCAGCACGAGCAAGCCATCCAGACTCGCCTGCAGCAGCTGCGTGGGATATCGCGCCGCGATGAGCGGCTCAAGCTGCGCCTGTATGCCCGCGTTCCCCTGCTGGACCTGCTCAAGGATGCGTTCATAGCCCTGCACCCAGTCGGTATGGCTGGGCAGGCGTTGGGCGTTCGAGAGATCGATGATCTGCTGCATCTGCCCGGGCGTCTGCGCCAGTTTCTCATCGGGGAGCGACAGGATCTCCTGCGGGTAGCGGACTGCCCACCACGGCGCGTGTTCGCCCGGCTTGGCGACCACCGCGCCCAGCAACTCGGCGTTGACGAAGTTCGCAAGCCGCCCGAACATCAATCCCAAAGGTGCGATCATCGACGCGGTATCAAGCACGCACACCGGACTGGTTCGACCGATGATCCGCCCGGTCTCTTCCTTGAACCCGCGCGAGATGCGCCAGCACGCCAGGGCCACGCCGACGATCCCGCCGTGAGAAGCCATGCCTCCCCGATTGATCGCCAGCACACCCCACCATGGGGGCGAGTTGCTGAAATCAATCAGCAGGTGCGGCTCGTACCCGATCACATAGAACAACCGCCCGCCGATGAGCACACCAAGGATGAAGTACATCATCGCATCGGCCGTACGCGACAGCGGGATCTCGGTCGCGCCGCGCTTGGCCAGCATGCGCAGGAGCAGGAAGCCCGCCAGGAACCCCATCGCATATGACAATCCGTACCACCTGATCCCGAAGCCCCCGCTGATGCGAAAGGCGAAGGGCGAGAGGTCGTGGAACCAGCCGCCGAGGTCCTGGGTCGTCTGTGCGAGTGTCAGCAAGTGCATGGGTTGGCGATCACCTCGGGGTCGGGCTTTGGAACGGTGATGCCGAAGAACGATTCGGTGTTCGCATCGATCTGCTCATGGAACTCGGGGAACGGCACGCCCCGCAGCTTGGCGACGAACTCGGCGGTGTATCGGCTGTACGCGGGCACGCAGGGCCAGGTGCCCCGCTTGGGATCAGGCGACAGGAAAGGCGCATCGGTCTCGATGAGAATCCGATCGCTGGGCACGATCTTGGCCGCCTCTGCCACATCCTTGGCGTTCTTATAGGTCACCACCCCGGTGAACGAGATTGTCGCACCGAAGTCCAGCACCTTGCGGGCCTCGTCGGCATTGCCCGTAAAGCAGTGAAACACGAACCGGCTCGGGTCGAGCGTGGTGGCACGCAGGATCGGCAGCAGGTCATCGAACGCCTCGCGGCAGTGGATCACGATGGGCAGATCGATCCCGTCGTCCTTGCACGACTCGATGAACGCCAGCTCCGTCGCCAGCACCGGGTCCTGCACACTTCGGGGTGGGTGATCGTGCTTGTTGTCCAAGCCCAACTCACCCCACGCGACACACTTGGGGTCCTTGGCGATCTCCTTGATGGCCGCCCAATCATGCGGCTCCTTATCGCTGTACAGCGGGTGCACCCCGGCCGTGCACCAGATGTGCTCGTGCTCACGGGCCAGCCGGAGCTGATCGTGTGAATCCTGGGTCGTGCAGGCGATGCTGATTACCCCCATCACACCCGCATCGCGGGCCTGGGCGAGGGTTTCGTCGATCTTGCCCGCGTAATCGGGGAAGCAGAGATGCGCATGGGTGTCAATCACACAGGATCATAGCGATGCGCGTGCGAACAATGCACCATGACCACCCAACGCATCGACGCCCTGCCCACGCTCCCCCCTCGCCCTGCCGACGGGCACAAGGGGACCTTCGGCACGGTCGCGATCGTTGCCGGCTCGGCGGGCATGCATCACGACGACGAGTTCGAGCCCACCATGCTCGGGGCGCCCGCCCTGGCCGCGATGGGTGCGATCCGCTCGGGCTGCGGCCTAGTCAAAATCGCCGCCCCGGCCCCCATCATCGAGCAGGTGCTGACCCTCGCCCCCTTCGCCACGGGCTTCGGGCTGGAGGTCGATCACGCACGCGGCATCATCGCCGCCCACGCCGCCCCGGTCATCGACCACCTCTGCATGACCTGCTCGGTGCTCGTTGCCGGCATGGGCATGGGCCCCTCGCACGCGACCGGCCAGATCATCACACGCCTGCTTGCCCAGGAGGACTGCCCGGTGGTGATCGACGCCGACGGGCTCAACGCGCTGTGTGACCTGCCCGGGTTCGATCGCGACCTGCGGGCCAGCGCTGTCCTCACTCCTCACCCCGGCGAGGCCAAACGCCTGCTCTCGGCCCTGTCTATCGAGGGCAACCCCGCCGGCGACGAGGCCCAACGCACCGATGCCTGCACCCGGCTCGCCCAGCGATTGGGTTGCGTAGTGGTGCTCAAGGGCAGGGGCACGGTGGTCAGCGACGGGCATCGTGTTTGGGTCTGCGAACACGGGTCGCCGGCATTAGCCGCGGGCGGCACGGGCGATGTGCTGGCGGGCGTGATCGGCTCGATCATCGCCCAGACCCGCGATCTGCCTGAGTTCGACCTCCTGCACGCGGCCGCGCTGGGTGTGCAGGCCCACGCGCTGGCGGGCGAATCGTGGGCCAAATCACACCATGACGAGGGCGGGCTCATCGCCAGCGAGCTGGGCGATCTCCTCCCCGAAGTGATGCACACGCTTCGAGCGTGACACAGATCAGGGATCAGGGACACCCCTTGCTATAGGCAATGATGAAGGCTGAAACATCAAAGAAGTTCAGCTCGCCGTCGCCCGTGAAGTCGACGCCAAGATCGCCCTGACTAAATGCCACGATGAAAGCGCTGACATCGAAGAAGTTCAGCTCACCATCGTTGTTGAGGTCGACGGTGCAGGTATCGCCCTGGGGGTTGTCGTAGACAAAGACGGTGCCGCCCAGCTCTGGGATGGGGGCGTACTGGTAGTGCCCGTTGGACATCCCGATCGCGGTGTACGCATCGCTCACTGCGATCGATCGACCGAAGTAGGTTTCATCGAAACTGTACGAAGCGAGCACCTGCGACATGCGCTCGAATGTCGTCGCATCAAACCGCTCGACCCGCGGATTGTCTGGGCCGTAGTTCGAGTTGAATCCGTACAGTCGCCAAGTGCCGGCATAGATCGCGTCACCGTCAGCTCCGACTGACCAGCCGAAGAGCTGCTCAGCGTACGGGGTTTCTGCATGAAGGCGCGCGAGTTCGTTCCCTGTATCGCGATCGAACACATGCACCTGACCCGCTTCATCCACCGGGTCCCCCTCGCTATCGGGAACGGTCGCGTACGGATCCCCCACGATCACGACCCCGTCCCGCATGAACACACTCCGCCCAAACTCATCCGGGAATGTATCATCGGTGTCGTAGGGCAGGTATGTGCGGAGATGCTCGCCGCTCTGGACATCGAATAGGAACGCGGCCCCACGCCCGACGAAGAGATCATCATCACGCGGCGAGCCGACGAGCAGCATCCCATTGTCCAGGTGGACATCCCAGCCGAACTCGTCCGCATTGCCCGGGGTCGGCGAGACCTGCTTTCGAATGAACTCTCCGGAAGGGAGTGCATACAGGTAGACACCACCCGTGCCAGGGACATCCCCATCGTCAACATATTTGCATCCCACCGCGAGCACACCCCCATCGATATCGAGGGACGCTCCAAACTCATCGTGGCCCTCGATGTCATCCGGACGCAGTTCCATCAGGAACGCACCTGATCCCTGATCGTAAAGGTATACCACGCCCGCTCGGTCCTCGATGGTGCTGTCATAGGGTGCCCCGACCGCAATCACGCCATCGCCGACCGCAATGGATTCGCCAAACCAGTTGCCGCTGGTCCCCGGGTTGTTGGTGATGACATGCAGGCGGGTCATCGTCGGGATGTCGTACACATAGACGCCCGGCCCGGCCCCGAAACAGAATCCGGCATTGCTGCCCGACGCGACGAGCGTATCGCCGTCGATATCGATCGCCTCGCCCAGCATGTTGTAGTTGAAGTTTGAGCAGTCCTCACCCTCGAAGATCCGGTCCGGGTACCGCTCGTTGCCGATGGTAAAGCGGTAGACCTTCCCCCCGAGATTCCCGTCTGCCCGTGCACGAACGGAAGAAGCGATGACCTCGTCGCCCAGAGCCGCGAGGGCCACGCCGAGCTGATCATTGTTAAAAGCCGCATCTCGCTGAAAGCTGGCCTGGAGCTGCCCGGTGCGGGCATTGAACAGGTACACACGCCCCCGGTTGATGCCCTCGGTGTCGTTCTTTCTTGCCCCGATGATCAGGCGATCACCATCGACATGAATCGCGCTGCCGAAGCTGTTGCCTTGATCAAAGTCATGCGGCCACATCTGCACGAGTTCCTCGCCCGTCGCGCGATCGAACATATAGACCGCGCCGCCATCGACGCCGTAGTCATCGTTATTCTCCGCACCGACATAGATCCGATCATCAGTAATCGCCACCGCCCCGCCGAACTGATCACCCGACGCGGTATCACCACCCTGAACCGTGTATACATGCGACATGGTGCTCAGCTCAAAGAGCAGGGCCGCACCGGCGTCCACTCCTCCCAGATTCGAAAAGGCGGCCCCGGCGACAAGCCCGTCGCCATTCATGGCGATCCTTCGCCCCACACCAGTCAGATCGCTGGGGTCATCGGGCAGGAGCTTCCCGATATGGGCGTGCGACACGCGATCGAATACCTCGATCGAGCCGACGAACTGACCGGCATCGTTGTCGTTCAGGTTCCCCGCCGCGATGTACTCTGTGTTGACGGCAACGCTGATCCCGAACCGGTCGAACGCGTCGGGATTATCCGGCAGCAGCTTTTCGAGCATGATGCCCGTCGACAAGTCGAATAGGAACACTGCCCCGCCGTCTTCAACAAGCTGGTCATCATTGGGCACGCCGACGCAGAGCAGGTCACCATCCAGCGCCACGGCGAAGCCGAACTCATCGCCCACACCAGGTGTTGGCGAAGTGAGTGTGTAGAGCAGCGCCTGTGTCTGCGTGTCGTACACATACACGCAACCGGCATCGCTCACCCCATCGACTTCACGCCCGGGTGTGCCGACCACAATGTATTGCATACTCATCGCAAGCGAAGCACCCACATTGTCGCCGCCGGCAACACCGTCGGGCTCGATGCTCGACTCCTGCTGGATCAAGGCGAGGTCGTAGCGCTCATCGGTGTACCGCTGAGCAGAAACCCCGCCTGCGCACAGCGACACAAGAACCCCACACAGCACGCCCGCATTCTTCTTCAGCATTGGTCATCCACCCACAAGCAATCATCTTCACATCAAACAGGTCCCCATCGTACAGAAACAGGGATCAAATACAACTTAATTCGAGGGTGTCCATGCAGGGTCAGAATCGCTCAAAGCAGACCCGATTGGCCCTTATCACCCTTGCGAAGCACCACACGCACAATGCGGCAGAGTAGATCGATCGGGCGGGCCTGCGGGTAGCGGGCCAGCACCTGGCTCAGGATGCGATCATCGAGCACCAGCGCGTCTTCGGTCCGAACACGAGGCAGGAACTCCACCACCTCAAAGCCCGCTTCGTGCGCAAAATCCCGGCACTGCGCATGCGACATGCGATTGATCCCCTTACGCACCAGACGACCCGCGTATGCCGGCCTCCCCGGGTGCAAGGTCGTCACCGCGTCCTCGAACTCATCGTCGGCGAGGCGTGCGTGGGCCCAAGGGATATCGATCGTCCCGACCCAGTGGGCGCCGTCGATCGAAAAGAACGGGTTGTACTCGATGAACGCCACCCCGCCCGGGCGAAGCACCCGGTGTATCTCACGCAGCGCGGCTGCCGGGTCCATGATGTGCTCGAAGGTCTGCCAGCTTAGGACCCGATCGAATGAAGCGTCCGCGAGCGAACAGGCGCAGATATCGTCGCTGATCAGTTCGATCGCTTCCGGACCGGCTTCGGGCATCGACTGAAGCTGCCCGAAGTCATCGAGCAACCGCTGCTCGATCGCCCCACCATCGCCTTTGCGATCCAGCCCGGTCACGCGCCCGCCGTCCAACCGCGACAACCAGAGGCACTCGCACCCGTCGCCCGCGCCGACGACGAGTGTGTCATCACACCGTGCCTCGGGCGTGAGCGTGCAGAGCAGTTGCCGAGCAAGCGTGACCCGATTCCCCACGCCTTCGATATACCGGAGCTTGTTCTGATCGGTGGTCGGGTACCCGCTGACATTGCTGGCCGTGGCGTGGCGATCGACGAAAATGGTCTTGGCAAACCCCGGGACCGGCGGGCAACGCCTCGCCCACGATGATGCGTTCTGGACTGCGGGGTGGTTCATCGAGTCAACTGTACCCGATGGGCGTTCGAGGCGTGGCGAGCCAGGATCCCAGACTGCATGACCGCCCGTTCCCGTCGGCATACCCTATCTTGAAGCATCATAAGCCCCACCGGAAGGACCCCGCATGCCCTACGCGATCGACGAGACACACGACCCGAAGCTCACCTCATGGGTCGAGAGCGCCAACGACCCGCAGAGCGATTTCCCGATTCAGAATCTGCCTTGGTGCCAGGTCCTCCGTGATGACGAAGACGAGACCCTCCAGACCGGGGTGCGCATCGGCAGTTGTGTCCTCATTCTCGACGAGCTCGACGAAGCGGGACTGCTTGAGGGCACAGGTTGGATCAACGGCGCCGATGTCGAATCCATTAGCGAGCTCGACCCCGAGGATCGCAACCTCATCCGCAAGCGACTCTCGCAACTGCTCGCTGCCGACAACGCCCAGCTGCGAGACAACGCAGACCTGCGCGCACGCGCATTGATCGAGTTCAGGGGTGACATCTCCGAGCAGGGCGACATCCTCATGCTCCCGGTGTTCCCACACGACTACACCGACTTTTACGCCTCCATCAATCACGCGACCAATGTCGGCTCCATGTTCCGACCCGACAACCCGCTGCTGCCCAACTACAAGCACATCCCCATCGGTTACCACGGGCGTGCATCATCCATCGTCCCCTCGGGCACCTCGATCAAGCGCCCAATCGGGCAGCAGGCACCCACGGAAGACGGCGGGTCGCCGCAGTTCGGGCCCTGCAAGCTGCTGGATTACGAGATGGAGATGGGCGCGATCATCGGGCGCGGCAACGAGCTGGGCGACTGTGTCTCGATCGAAGAAGCCGAGGACCACATTCTTGGGCTGTGCATCCTCAACGACTGGTCGGCCCGCGACCTGCAGAAGTGGGAATATGTCCCACTCGGACCGTTCCTCGCGAAGAACTTTGCATCCACCGTGTCGCCCTACATCGTGACGATGGAGGCGCTGGCCCCGTTCCGCTGCCCCGTCGCCGAGCGTGCAGAGGGCGACCCGCAGCCGCTGCCCTACATGTTCAACGAACAGAACCAGAAGCAAGGCGGCTTCGACATCACCCTTGAGGTCTGGATCGCCTCGGCGCAGATGCGTGAGCAGGGCATGGAGCCGATCCGCCTCTCCAAGGGCAACTTCCGCGACATGTACTGGACCATCGCTCAGATGGTCACCCACCACACGGTCAACGGCTGCAACCTCAACCGGGGCGATCTGCTCGGTTCGGGCACCGTATCGGGCACCACCCGCGAATCCCGCGGCTCGCTGCTGGAGCTCACCTGGGACGGCGACCCTTTCGCCAATCCGCCAAAGCTCGTGCCCGGCACGCAGCGCACGCCGATCAAGCTGCCCACGGGCGAGGAACGCAAGTTCATTGCCGACGGCGACGAGATCATCATGAAGGCCTACTGCGAACGCGAGGGTTATCGGCGGATCGGCTTCGGCGAGTGCCGGGGCATGATCGAACCCGCCAACACCTGATCGCTCCCCGCCCCGCCCGGTCTCAGGGGCACCATCAGCGATAAGCCTGGGAAACCCTGCCGGAGCGAACGGCATATCAGTGTTCAGAATTGCACTTTTTCAAGCCCGGGGGCCAACAAGCCCCGGGCTCTTGTCGATCTAGCGATACCCATGCATGAGGGCATCGCTGATGTATAACCATCCCCAGGAACATCCAAGAGAGCAGGAACGCCTCGAAGCGCTGCGATCGCTGCAAATATTGGACACACCGATCGAAGAGCGATTCGATCGCATCACCCGATTGACGAGCCAGACGCTGAACATGCCCATCTGCGCGATCACCTGCATCGATGAGCACCGCCAGTGGTTCAAGTCGATCGTCGGGCTCGATATCGAACAGACCGACCGCTCACTGTCGTTCTGTGAGCACACACACATTCACAACCGGGTCCTCGTCATCCCCGATGCCCGCTACGACGAGCGGTTTGCGAGCAACACGCTCGTGACGGGGTACCCGGGCATGGTCTTCTACGCCGGGGCACCGATCTTCTCCCGGGCCAACCTGCCCGTAGCAACGCTGTGCGTCTACGACACCCATCCAAGGCGCATGCCTCAGAGCGATATGGCCACCCTGCACGACTTCGCTCGACAGGTTGAACAGGAGTTACACACCGAGCGCTCGAACCCGATCGAGCAGGCGCTGATCAGCGAGATCGGCGCCTCGTGGCGATCGAGCATGATCGACCCGCTGACCCGGCTCTGGAACCATGAGGGCATCCTGACCCTGATGGCCGAGTCAATCAGCTATCACCGGGATCGCGCCAAGAGCATGGGCATCGCGGTCCTCGACCTGCAGGGGTACGAGCAGATCGTGCAACAACTCGGACTCGACCAAGGCGAGGAATACCTGCGAGAGTTTGTTCGCCGCGCGATGCGTCTGTGCGATTCGAGCATCTCGATTGGGCGCCTTGATGAGGGCGAGTTCGCCATGCTACTGCCCATGCACGAGCACCGATCGCAGTTCACCTCACTGCTCAATACCCTCTGCATACTCAGCGATGAGATCCACCCGATCAGAAACGCACGCAAAGGGGTCGCATTCGGGCTGCACCTGCCGCCTCAGAACCGCTGTGAATCCGGTCAGGTGTGCGATCGTCTCTGTGACGGGCTCTATGAGATGCGAAAAGAGAGCGACGATCGTGTCCGCGTGCAGACCATGTCCGATCCCCAGAACGAGCGGGCGGCCTAGTCACACGCGGCGGTCGACGGGCATCTCGGGCACCGCTCCCCCGCAACATACTCGGGTGCACAACGCAGCTTGGTTGTCAACGCATGCCCGCACCCCGGGCAGAACTTCGCATTGTCCGACGGCCGCAACTCATGGTCGACCCCGACGCGCTCATCGAAGACATAGCAGTCGCCCCGCCACTTGCTCCGCTCTTTGGGCACCTGTTCGAGATAACTCAGGATCCCACCCTCGAGGTGATAGACCTCCTCGAAACCCTGCTCGAGCATCCAGGCCGTCGATTTCTCGCAGCGAATCCCGCCCGTGCAGAACATCGCGACCTTCTTGTGCTTGCTGGGATCGAGGTTCGATTCGACGAACCCGGGGAGATCCCTGAACCGCTTGATCTTGGGATCGATCGCGCCCTCGAAGGTCCCCGCGTGGACCTCGTAGTCATTGCGTGTATCGATCAGCACGACCTCCGGGTCGCTGATGACCCGGTTCCACTCGGCTGGGGGCACATAGGTCCCGACGCGCCGGTTCGGGTCGACCTCCGGCCCCAGGTTGATGAGCGTCGGCTTCACCTTCACCTTGGCCCGGTTGAACACATGCCCGGGCGCGTGCGAGGTCTTGTGCTTCATGTCCCCCAGCCCCTCGTGGGCCCGAACAATCTCGAGGATTTCCGCCACACCCTCGGGCGTGCCCGAGATAGTGCCGTTGATGCCCTCGTGGGCCAGCAGGATCGTGCCCAGCACATCGCGGTCGATCATCTGCTGCTTGAGCTGCGGTGCCCACGCATCGCAGTCACCGATCGGCGTGAACAGATAGAACGCCGCGATGTCGTACACCACTTCGCGTGTTGACGCGTGCTGCTCGCTCATTGTGGGTTGCTCCATGCTCAACGCGTTGTTTACTCGACCCATCGGGGACAAACCGACCGGGGCGGGCAGACTCGCGGAGCGCGGGTCGCATGTTTGAAAAAGTGGAGGACAGGGGACTCGAACCCCTAACTTCCAGCTTGCAAAGCTGGCACTCTACCAATTGAGTTAGTCCCCCGTGGGGTACCCGATATCGGGTGATTTCGGGGGCAACTGTAGCCGCCTTCTTGCGTCTGGGCGAGCCCAGCACCGAATCGGTATGATCTGAAGAACCAAATTTCTCCCGATCAAGGATTTTCCATGCCAACGCCCAGAGTAACCCCCCTGCTTCTCTCCATCGCCACCACCCCGCTGCTGGCATCCCAGCCCGCCGAGAAGCCCGAGTCGAGCGATTCAGCCAGGGCAGCCGAGCAGATCGAGCGCCAGCCGACCACCGGGCTCACCCTGCGTGCCAGCGCCTCGGCGAGCTTCCAAGCCGACGCTGATTTCGACGCCGATATCGGCGAACTCTCGCTCGCCGAATACCGACTCGGGCTCAACGCGATGTGGAATATCGAGGACGCTGGGCGACTGAACCTTGATCTGGGCGCGGGGCTGCTCGATTACGACATCACACCCTCCTCGACCTCTGTCGCGGGCGACGCCGCGAGCATCGGTGCCGAGCTCGACGAGATCCAGACACTCTCCCTCATGGGCATCTACAGCGACCGCGTCAACGACACCACCAGCTGGTTCGTGGGCGGCGGCTTTGGGTTCAGCGGCGAGAAGGACGCGGACTTCGGCGAGAGCTTCGACTGGCTCTTCACCACCGGCTTCATGTACAAACAGTCCGACACCTTCTCATGGGGACTGGGCGTGCTGGTCAAGAGCCGTCTTGAAGATGATGTCCTCGTCGTGCCAACGCCGCAGTTCACATGGAACATCGACGAACGCTGGACACTCGCGTCTCAGCGATTGGGGGTCCGACTCACCTATAAGAGCAGCGATGCCCTCTCCTATGGCATCTCGGGCGAGTACCGCAGCCAGAGCTTCCGGCTCGATGACACCCACGCCAGCGTACCTGAAGGCATGGGCACCCACCGACGCATCCCCGTGTCGCTCTTTGCCCAGTACAAGGCCAGTGACCGCATCATCATCGACGCTTCAGTCGGTGCAGCCCTCGGCGGGGAACTCGAGTTCCTCGACACCAACGGCAACGATGTCACCAAGCAGGACCTCGACGCCGGGGTCTACGGATCGCTCTCGCTGTCATTCCGGTTCTGAAAACGAAACATCGCCCGAGTTACCGATCGGGCTCGGGTGGCGTGAAGGCACCCGCATCCTCTCGCGTCACGGGCTTGACGCGCTCGCTGATGGGCGGCGCATCACGCAGGTACGCCCGCTCAATCATCGGCGGATCGAGCGGGCGATCGTTCACATCAACAGGAACACGCGCGATCTTCAGGATCGCATCGGCGCCCGAGACGGCCTGTGCGAAAGCGGTATAACGCCCGTCGAGAAACGATGTCCCCTCTTTGCTCAAGCACACGAAGACCTGTGAGCCGTTCGTGTTCGGATCCGCGGCCCGGGCCATTGAGAGCACCCCGAAGTCATGCGGCAGCGTGCTCTTCTCCAGATCAACCATGTAGCCCGGCCCACCCGAGCCCGTGCCCGACGGGTCCCCGACCTGGATCACAAACGGGCGTCCATCGGACAAGGCCGCAACGATGCGGTGAAAGATGATGTTCGTATAGAACCCGCCCTGGACGAGATGCATGAAGTTGTACGCGGTGTTGGGTGCCGCATCAGGGCGCAGGCGAAACGCGATCTGACCCATACTGGTCTCAATGACGGCCTCTTGCTCGATGTACACCCGGAGCCCTGAAAAAGCGACCTCGCGCTCGCCGGCTTTCTGCCCCTGCGCCTCAAGACTGGCAATGCGATCATCCTCGAAGATCACGATCGCCTGCTCATTCTCACTGACACGCAGCGTGCGCTCTTCAACACGGGTCGCGGTGTTGGGCGTCACGAGCGGCTGGAGCACGAGTGGAGCACCATACGCCCGATTGTCGAGATACAGCTGGGCGAGCATGACCTGCTCGGGCTTCTCTGTCCACAGCATTGGGAAAAGACTCGCCAGATCAGCCCGCCCGTCCGCGGCGGGCGCACTGGCCAGCACTTCCAGGGTCCGTGCGTCGTGGAGCTTGATGCTGGGTTCGGCGATCGAGTTCTCAGGGGTTGTAACGAGCACGACGACACGCTGCCCGACACCATAGTACAGGCGATCCGGCACAATCTGCCCCGATGCTTGACCAGCACTGCCCATGAACAGCAGCAGCATGATGATGGGAATCAGGTGGCGACGACAGGTCGTGTTCGTGTGGTGCATGCCCAAAGGATACCCAGTTCTGGGATTCAGGGTTCACCGTGAAGCGATGAGTTGGATCAATCGTCGGCGTTGGGGATGTTGTCCAGACGCCCCCAGGCGTTCTGCACGCTTGTGGACTTGTTGCCGTCCTCTTCGCCACGCAACAGGATGTCGTTGGCAATCTCGTTGCCGACATCATCAAACCAGGCCACCGCGAGCCCCGCCTGCAGCACATTGAAGCCGCTGTCGTGGTTGAGGTCGTAATACGAACGCATGGTGTCGGAAACCAGCGCCGCGTTGGGATCGATGTTGTACATCACGCGTTCGCCGTTGGGGCCGATGCCGCGATAGAGATAGTTGACAATGATCTGCGGCGCCTTGCGTGGGGTCATCCACGAATCCTGAGCATCAATGAAAGTAAAGCTCCCATGATGGCTCGGGCAGTAGAAGATGTTCGGGGCGCTCACATATCCCTCGTTGTACAGGATCCCCAACCCGTCCCAGCGATCAGCGCGACGCTCAGGAAACTCGTCGACCGGGAGCAGGACGGTGTCCATGCGGTCATACGAGCCCACTGCGGTCGTCTGCGCCCGCGGAGCAGGCGGCAGGAAGATGCTATCAGGCAGGCGATCGTTTCGGTCCTGTGTGAAGAGGCTCATCCCCAAACCGGCTTGCCGCAGGTTCGAGGCACAGACCACTTTTCGGGTTGATTCACGAACCATCGAGATTGCGGGGAACATCAACGCAATCAGAATGCTCACAATGGCCAATGAGACCATCAGGTCGATCATCGTGAATGCGCGGCGAAGCCTATTACGAGTTGTGGTCGTGGTGTGAG
Source organism: Phycisphaerales bacterium JB052 (assembly GCA_043100965.1). Lineage (GTDB taxonomy): Bacteria > Planctomycetota > Phycisphaerae > Phycisphaerales > UBA1924 > UBA1924. The sequence continues at coordinate 934,150 of JBICHR010000011.1, forward strand.
ACAACACTGACCCAATCTGATTTGATGTACCCGAGACGCCCACGACGATGCGTGCGAATCGGTGTACATTTCCCCACGGCGACCTTCCGGCAGCGCCTGTAACCGAATCTAGAGTATCGACTCGATCCGATATCCGCAAGTCCCCTTTCTCGAATTGGGGACCACCCGGGCGAACTGAGCCGAACAAAGCCCAATATTCACACCCCGCTTCAGGGGGATTTATTCGGTGTCCGAGCAAGAATTACCAAAATGCTCTGTAAACACTTGGCTTGCAAGCATCCGTACGATCGGTTACTCGTATATGTCGGTGGTCTGTGGGGTGTTTTCACAGGCCCCGGGCGCGCTCGTGAACCCGGTGGATAATGGATAAGAACGATCAAAACCAACGACCCGTTGAGTCTGTTTCGAGCAACGGTGCCGAGAGTCCGGTTGAACGGGCGCAGATCCCCAAGCCACTATCGGCTTCGGATTTGTCTGGCCAAGACAGGATCGACTACGAGCTCATGCAGCGTGTTGCGATCAATCACGAGAACGCCGTCGGCGAGCTTTACGACCGCTTTGGGTCGCTCGTTTTTCGAATGGCGTACCAGTCGATGCCGACTCGGAGTGAAGCAGAAGATGCCGTGCAGGAAATATTCGTTCGCCTGTGGCGTACTGCCGACCGATACGACCCGAGGAAAGCCGCGTTGGTCACCTGGGTCATGCTTCTGACGCGTCGACATCTGGTCGACAAGCTGCGTCGCAAGCGTGCACGAATCAAAACCGCCGTTCTCGATGACGCGCTCGCGTCCGGAGTCGGTGCCTGGATCGAGACAAATGCCGGCGAACGCCTCGTCAACGACGAACAGTTCTCGGCACTGGTCAAGAAAATAGAAACCCTGCCTGAGTTGCAACAGACCGTCGTGGTGCGTGCATACCTGGGCGGACAGACGCTGAGACAGATCAGCGAAGAGCTGGATACACCGCTGGGGACGATCAAATCGGCATTGAGCCGAGCACTGGTTCGCTTGCGTGAACGAACCGGAGAGGAAACCGAGTCATGAATACCCACGAACTGATCGAATCAACCATGCTGCACGCCCTCGGGCTGCTCGAAGACGACGAGCGTGAGGCCTACGAAGCCGCGTTCAATGCCGCTCCCGCTTCGGTGCAACAGCAGGTGCGTCTTGAGGCACGGCGCATGGCCGACCTTGGCGACCTGTTCCCTGAGATTGAACCCAACGACGAACTGCGATCTGTCGTGCTCGCAGCCGTCCGCGCCGCGATGCGTGAAGACGAGAACGAGGCCCGCATCGCCAAGCAGCACGCTGCTGGTGCCGCCCCGGTGATCGCCCGCATCGATCAGAACACCCCGGCTCCCGTGCGTGCAACAACACAGCCCAAGATCTCCATGAGCACCCGCGTGCACAGCATCTGGCGCGTCGCCGCGATCGGCTTCGCCGCCGCATCGATCGCCATGGGCGTGGTCATGGTCAAGATCAATCAGGACTTCCAGAATGCCGATCGTCGTGCGTTGGTCAACAATCTCTACGACCAGATCGGGGCCCAGTACCTCGAATCGACCATCTTCGATGCCAACACACGCCGCGTGGCACTGACCTCGACAGATTCGTCAAACAAGGCCGTTGCCGCGGTGTGGTACAACCCGGACTGGAACACCGCACGCCTCTTCGTCAAGAACCTCTCCAGCGAGCAGAACAAACCACTGCGGCTCGTGGTCCTCGACGAGAACGACAATATCGTGCGTGAGATCCAGACATTCACCCCCACCGGGGAGCTCGAAGACTTCGATGTGCAGGTCAACCTGAGCACCGAACGCAAGCTGGCTATCTACCCCGCGATGCAGAACGAGATCGTCGAGGCAACCAGCCCCGTGCTCATGAGCGCCAACGGCTCACTCTAAGACCCACAACACAGCTCAATAAAAAGGCCGTCCCCCTCTGGGACGGCCTTTTCTTACGCCTGACATTGCTCAGATCGAAATCGATAGTCAGCTGGGCATCTTCCAAGCTTCGTCTTCATCGAAGAGCACCTGAACCCGCGAGTCATTCTCGAAGCGGGCCTTGGCCGCAGCCAGTCTTCTCCAGAGCAGCCCGCCGACGATCATGGTGACCAAAAGGCCGCCGCCAAAGATAAACCCGGTCATCTCAAGACGCTTTGTATCCAGCGGTGCGTCGCTCAGGGTCGCGGTCTCTTCCACGCTGGTGATCGCCGCGTCCGCACGCCGGGCACGGGCGTTATTGGCGGCACTGGCCAACGCCACCGTGAAGGTGTCCAGCACACGCTGGGTACGCTCGCTGCCCGTATCCCGGTACTCGAGCACCATTTCGCCCGGCATCGAAACCGCGACATCAAGATACTCGCCCATGCGATTGCCAAGCTCGCCGGGTGTCGCGAAAGCACCGATCCCACGCCGCTTCATGCGTTCGGCCGCAACTTCCAGGAATCGCGGGTCGTTCGTCAACGCCGTGATATAGACCTCCCACTCAGCGAGATCCGTTTCGGTCAGTGTGCCGTCCGGCGAGTTGGCGGTCAGCGTCGCACGCGAGTTATACATACCCGGCGCCACACGCCCGGCAATAAACCAGCTGCTTACCCCCAGCATCATCACGATGGCGATCAGCCCGAAGAGCCCGACAAAGACACCCGAGCGGACTTCCTTGTTGCGGACCTTGCGCTGAGCCGTGGCGATCGCTTCGTATGCCTCGGCAAGCTCGGCACGCTTGGTGAGCACCTGCTCACACTGCTCGTAGCGGGTACGCAGGGCCCCGTTGGCAAGACGCAGTTTCTCCGCGTCGCCCTTCAGGATCTCGCGCATGCGGCGAAGGCGTGTACGCCTGCTGCGAGCCCATTCGTCATCAACATGCCCGGGCGATTGCTCGCGCGCCTTCTCGAGCTCGGTGTTGAGCCGTTCGACCGTCGCGATCAGATCGCTGCACTGCGCTTCGAGTGACTCCAGCTTCTTCTGATCCTGCTCATCCAACGCCGCGGTCGATGACCCACCTGATGCCCGAGCTTCCTCGAGCTCGGCCTCCAGCGTTGTCATGCGCTCGGCAAGCTCTTTGAGCTGCGATTCCCGCTTCTCGATCGTCCCGCGAAGCTCATCACCCAGGGTGGTGGCCTGCTCCAGCTCTGCACGCACACGGGCAAGCTCTTCGCTATCGGTCCCCGCGCCCTCGTCGAGCTTGGCCTGAAGCTCATCCTGCTGGGACTTGGACTGCTCCAGCTCGACCTGCAGTGCCTGTAACTGCTCTTGCAGTTGCTGCGACTGCTCACGCTGCTTGGTCAGCTCCTCATTGGACGCTTCACCGATGCTCGCGAGCTGGTTGTTGAGCGACTCCAGCTGGGCGCGTGCAGACTCAAGCTCGCTGCTGAGCGTCTCGATGTGCTGCTGATCCTCATCGCTCCGCTCGTGACCCGCCTGCTCGAGGGCCTCGACGCGCGCGATCGCCTCATCGAGCTGCTGCTGACGCTCGCCCAGCTGCGACTGCAGCTCGGCGACGCGGGCATCGCTCTCGAGCCCCTGCTGCTGCTCCATGGATTCGATCTGGGCGCGAAGCCCGGTGCTGACCTGCTGCTCGCGGGTCAGCTGCTCCTTCATCTTGTCCAGGTTCGCCTCGGTCTCGCCCAAGCGTTGTTCGTACTGCCCACGCACATCACTGAGCTCCTGCTCGATGTCGCCGGCTTTCTCGGCAAGCTCCTCGAGCGCCTTGTTGCGCTCGTTGAGCTCGATCTCCCGCCCGCGGAGCTTGGAGACCGTCGATTTCAGCTCCGAGGCGGTCTCCTCGTGCTGTTTGCGGAGCTTCTCGAGCTCACCGCTGAGGGCATCGACCCGGGCGTCCTTCTCGCCCATCTCGCGACGGGCCTGCTCCAGCTCTTCGATCGCTTTCTCGAGCTTCCGAGACGCCTCGTCCTCACGCTCGATCTTCTGCTTGATCTCTTCCTCGAGCTTCTCAAGCTCACCCTTGCGTCGGGTGATACCCGCAAGCTGCGCGTCGAGTTCAGCGATCTTGCGCTGCACCTCCTGCGAGCGAGACTCGATCTCGGCTTCCTGCTGTTCGAGCGACTCGGCCTGGCTGGCGAGCTTGGACTCGCGCTGCTCAAGGCCGCTGGCACGCTGCACGATGTCCATCTCGCGCTGCTCGAACTGCTGACGCATCTCGGCCAGCTCAACCTCGCGGTTGGTCAGTTCTTCCTCGCGCACCTCAAGCTCGGTGCCCTGCTGCTTCAGCGCGTCCCGCTGCTCATTGAGCGCCTGCATCGCTCGGCGATGCTCCTCGTGGGCCTTGCGCAGCGCCCCGAGCTGGGACTCGACGCTCTCGATCACATCGAGCACATCCTCCTCGGGCTTGCGGATTTTCATCTCCGCACGGGGCTCGGGTTGCCCACTCGAGTTGGTTTGCTTGCTGCGCATCGACGGTGCCTCGTTGGTTGTCTGATCCTGCTTGGGGTCCATGCACTGCTCCTTCCGGCTCGAAAGTCGGCACGCCCGCCCCGCCAATCAGGTTTCGTCATCCCGAAGCAGACAAACCAGATATCGACAGGGCCAACCCCGATATGCATTGCAGCGCGAGATTTGCGCATTGCCGATCACGCCTGTGCCGAGCATTCCGTCTGCAACGAATCGACAAGGTCCCATCACACCGCAATAAACACGCCAGACCGGTATACGCCGCAGCGTTTGCCCGCCCCTACAGTCAGGGATGCCCCCAAGAACAGGTGATATCACACTGGAACTCGATACCTTGCGCCTGATCATCACCCCCCAGATCGGTGCATCGATCGTTTCACTCCAGCTCCGCAACGATCGTGATCGCTGGGCGCCCGTCCTGCGTGAGATGCCTCAGGAATCGACCGACCCCGCCGATGCGGCCTCGTTCCTGATGCTGCCGTGGACCAACCGCGTCAAGGATGCCTCGTTCAGCTTCGAGAACCGGGATTACCCCCTGATGGCCAACCATGGCGACGGGACCGCGATCCATGGCATCGGACGCGACCGGGCATGGTCCATCACCGACCGGTCGCCCATCACCGCACGCCTCATCCTTGATACCCGCAACGACCCGGGCACCCCCTACCCCTTCGGTGGGGTGGTCCGATACGAGATCGGCCCCGACCGGGTCGAGATCGACCTGAGCATCACCAACCTTGGCCCGCACCCCATCCCGGTCGGCTGCGGGCACCACCCTTACTTCCACCGTCACCTGTTCAGCGACGCCGACCGCCTCCGAGTGCAGATGGGCGTGACGGGGCGCTATGTCTGTGAGGACTGCATCCCCAGCGGCGAGGTCCTCGACGACGATACCTGCGCATCGCTCAGGGAAGGCGCTCCGATCGGGAACCCCGGGCTCGACGATGTCTTTGCGGGCTTCAACGGGCAGGCGGTGCTCGAATGGGCCGCGTCCAATGTCCGCATGCGCATGCGATGCGACGACAACTATGGGCATGTGGTGATCTACACGCCCAGGGAACCCGACGGCTCACCCAATGAGTTCGTGTGCATCGAGCCCGTGACCATGGTCAACGATGGCTTCAACCTCATGCAACGAGGCAGCGAGGGCACGGGCGTTCGCGTGCTCCAGCCCGGGGAAACCCTCCGGACGACGACGCGCATGGTCTTTGAGACCATGAGTTGAACCAGCGGCCCGCCGGGCCTTAGTTCCCGACGATGTAATAGGTTCGGTTTCCGTTGCGACGGATCGAGCCACTCGACAGATCGCCGTTGTCCATGTAGGCATCGAGTTCGATGGCCTTCTCTTCTGAGTGATTGCTCGAGTTCTCCGAACGGATCGAGATCTGCACCGGCGACCAGTTGGGTGGGCCCTCGTAGTCGTAGACGCCGCCGATCGGCGCGGGCTTTGAAAACGGGTTCTCGCTTTTGAAGTACGGATCGAGCACGCTCACCACCTGGCGGCGATTCACATCCCGTGGGTATGCCCCGTGCTCTGAGTAGTACAACGAAACAGCGTTCTCGATCGCTTTGAGATCCGCAGCCGTAGCCGTCAACGCGGTTTCCTGCTGCGCATTGATGGCTTTGGGAATCACCGCCGCGGCCAGAATACCGATGACGACGATAACGATGATGACTTCAATCAGTGTAAAGGCATGGCGCATATGAAGCTCCCCCCGGGGTCTGGACACCGTGTATATCGTGCCCGAAGCAGGGAGACCTTGGCCAGAACTCAGAACACTTCCCGACACACCCAAACTGGCCATTCGCAGAACTTGCGTATCCGCTACGACCGGTCATCGCAGCGAAGGCCGTATCATCTCACATGACCACATTCCTGCTCAAGACCGAACCCGATAACTACAGCTTCGACGACCTTGTTCGCGATAAGCGCACCCACTGGGACGGCGTCCGCAACCCCACCGCCCTGATGCACATGCGAACAGCAAAGAAAGGCGACGAAGCGTACATCTATCACACGGGCAAGGAACGCCGCATCGCGGGGCTCGCCCGGGTGGTCAGCGATGTCTACGAGGACCCCGACAACCCGGGGTTGACGGGCAAGGGTGACCTGAAGGGGCCGCTGTTCGATATCGAGCCGATCGCACCCGCGACCAAGCCCCTCACCCTCGCGGATATCAAAGCTGACGACCGATTCAAGGACTTCGATCTGGTTCGGCTCTCACGCCTGAGCGCCATGCCGGTGCCGCCCAAGCTCGATAAGCTGATCCGAAAGATGGCCGGGCTCTAATCCCGACGGCTGGCCCGACGCCGGATCGCATCGAACTCGTCCCGTCGCGCCGCAGCGAACGACGGTACGGGCACCTCGTCGTTGAAATAGTGCAGGATGTAATCCAGCTTGCCCGTCTGGAACAGGTTGATGAACGCCTCGACCCCATCGGTCCAGTACCGCGTACCAGTGCCCGATTTCAGCTCAACCAACGCCTGATCGGCTGCCTGTTCGCCCAGTTCACTCCGATACGGACGCACGCTCGTCATCGCATCGAAAGCGTCGATCACCGCGAACACCCGCGCCCCGATCGGGATCTCCTCGCCGCCAACCTGAAACGGGTATCCACTCCCATCCCATCGCTCATGGTGGTACCGCACTAGATTCAGGATCGGGTCCTCACTTACCCCCATCTGGAGCATGCGTGCGTATCCCGCGACGGGGTGCAGCTTGATGATCTCAAACTCCTCATCGCTGAGTTTACTGGGCTTCTGCAGGATCTCGTCCGGGATGACCACTTTGCCGATGTCGTGCAAGGCCGCCCCCTGCGTGGCCAGATCGATCAGTTCATGATCGACCCCAAACTCCTCGAGCAGCGCCCGCGTGTACAACACCACCCGCCATGTGTGGGCGGCGGTCGAGAGATCCTTGCACTCGATCTCCTGGACGAGTTGCTGCACTTGCTCTGGTGACAACGGGGCTCCTTCTCATGAATAGAACGCACACGGGACGCAAAGCGTTGCGTCATATTCTATTCATATTTTTTGATTTTTCTGTCCAATCGACGCCTGCACCGCTCTCTCAGCGCATCCGCACCCGGTATCTTACACCCGATGCGGAGAACCCCCATGAATCGATCAGTATTCACGCTCGCACTCGTATCAGCCATCGCGCCCCGCCTCCCAGCCCAAGGAGGCGATGCGATCGAGCACGAGATCGTCGAAGCCATCGCCCAAGCGGTCGAGGAGAACTATGTGTATCCGGACATGGGTGAGAGCGCCGCGGCACTTCTGCGCGGGTCGCTCGAGTCCGGCGACCTCGACGAGCTTGAGGGCAACGCGCTGGCAAACGAACTCCACGCGATGCTCATCGGGCATACCAACGACCTGCACTTCGCGGTGCGTGCACTCCCGGAGGACTGGACCCCGCCGAACTCGGAGCAAGAGGCGCAGCAACGCCGTGCCCCACAACCCCCGTTTGGCTTTCAATCCATCGAGCGCCTCGATGGGAACATCGGGTACATCGACCTGCACGGGTTCGCCAGCGCGGACGCGATCGCCGATACCGTCGAGGCAGCGATGCGACTCGTGCAGGGCTGCGAAGCACTGATCTTCGACCTGCGTCAGAACGGGGGCGGCGACCCCAACGCCGTCGCCCTCATCACCTCTTACCTCTACGACCCAAGCGAGCCCGTCCACCTGAACTCGCTGTACTCACGACCAGACAACACAACAAAGGAGTACTGGACGCACGCCGAGATCAACACCGAACTCGCCATGCCCGATGTGCCGGTGTATGTCCTGACAAGCCGTGGAACTTTTTCTGCTGCTGAAGAGTTCAGCTACAACCTTCGCAATCTGAAGCGAGCGACCATCGTCGGCGAAACAACCGGAGGCGGTGCCCACCCGGTCGACTTCATGCTCCTCCGCTCCGACGAGACCCACCGCTATTACCAACTGGTGCTCCCAAACGCCCGCGCGATCAGCCCGATCACGAAGACGAACTGGGAGGGGACAGGCGTCACGCCCCATATCGCCTGCCATGCCGACGAGGCGCTCGATCAGGCGCTCCATGCTGCGTACACCCAGCTGCTCGCATCGGGGAACGAGCAGGTCCGTTTCGGGATCGCAGCCCTTAACGCACGCCTGTCGCCCCTGCCATGCAGCGCTGCCGAGCTCAACGCGTATGCAGGCGACTACACCGACCGTGAGTTCCGGGTGGATGCCGACCGGCTGTTATACCGACGCGTCGGTGTCTCGGACTTTCGTCCGCTTGTGTGCATCGAAGCAGACCAGTTCATCATCGAGGGCGTCGACGGGTTCATCCTGAAGTTCGACCGGGACACATCGGGAAACATCATCGCTGTGACCGGGCAGTATGCGCAAGGGCACAGCGACCGATCGGTTCGGACGGGTGTTGAGAACTGATCAGCGATCGCGCCGCAGCATCGAGAACATGTCCGCCTGCTCGTCGGCGAGGTAACTCGAGCGGACGAGCGGGCCGCTGACCACGAGCTTGATGCCCGCGGCCTCGCCGACACGCTTGTACTCGGCGAACTCGTCCGGGTGGACCCAGCGATCGATCGGCAGGTGGTTGCGTGTGGGCTGGAGGTACTGCCCGATGGTAATGATGTCGCACGCGTCGCCGCGTGATGCATCGTCGGGGTCGCGTGGCCCGTTGTGATCGGCGCTCATCGCGACGAGATCATCGAACAGCTCGAACACTTCTTCCTTGCGTTCGCCGATACCGACCATGATGCCGGTCTTGGCGACGCCGCCCTGGGCCTTGACACGCTTGAGCAGTTCGATGGTACGCTCATAGCGGGCGCTGGGACGCACGGCCGGGTGGCAGCGCTTCACGGTCTCGAGGTTGTGGGCGATGATGTTGGGCTGGGCGTCGATGACCATCTGCAGGGCGGCCTCGTCGCCCTTGAAGTCACCGATCAGCACCTCGATGGACATATCTGGGCACGCCTCGCGGGTCCGCATGATCGTCTCGGCCCAGATCCCCGCGCCGCCGTCGGGCTGGTCGTCGCGGTCCACGCTGGTGATGACGATGTGCTTAAGCCCCGCGCCACGAAGCGATTCGGCCACCCGACGCGGCTCGTCCTTGTCAATCGGCAACGGCTTGCCGGTTTTGACATTGCAGAAGCCGCACGCCCGGGTGCAGGTATCGCCCAGGATCATCATCGTCGCCACGCCACGCTCCCAGCACTCGCCCATGTTGGGGCAAGCGGCCTCTTCACAGACCGTATGGAGCTTATGGGCGTGAACATTGTCGCGGGTCTTCTTAAACCCTGCTCCGCCAGGGAGTTTCGCACGAAGCCAGTCCGGCTTCTTCTTGGGCGCCAGGTGCTGGACCTGGTCATCAGCGTTATTGAGCACCATCGAACTCAGCGAGACCACCGCCCGCGCATTGGCGATCGGGTCGCCCCCAAGTCGTCGAGGATGGCGGGCCACCGTGCGTTCGATCCCTTTATGAGGTGACGGGGCGGTGCCGTTCGGGGCGTCGGTTTGGGAAGGCGTGCTCGGTGGGGTCATATCAGGGTGCTCTCGGCTGCGACGGGATTCTATGCATCCCAAGCCCGGGATGCCGATTCCCCGCTCAAGCCCCTCGCATCGGGAAATGGACCCCGCACAGAGTTAGATCGGCATCTCTCTCGGACCTTTTGGGTGAAAATCGCCACGCGGAATCAACTGATCGACCGCTGCTGGTCGATTGGTAGTGCAGCGAACCCGCCCGCATTGGTTGGGTGGTGTCGCTATGATGCGTTTGGAACGAACCCTCAGGGGCCAGTCCCGTACGCATTGAAGATCGACTCGATCATCACGCACACGAAAAGCAGGAGTTGCCCGTGCGTCAGAAGACAAAGAATCGAAAAGCAAACCGCGGCTCGCTCGTCGCGATGGGGCTGACGACAATCGGCGGCGTGTTCCTCGGTGGCTGCACCTGGGACTCGTACATGGACCCCTCGATCGTCGGACGCTGGGAACGAACCCCTACGAGTGTCCCGATCCTGAACCATATTGGCGCGATCGAAGACCCAAGCTCGCAGTATGTCGAAGTCACAGAGATCACACCCGATGACCTCATCCCTGAAACCGATGTGTACCGCGTTGGACCGGGCGACTTCCTCGATCTGACGATCTACGACCTGATTACGCGCGGGCAGGCCGAACCGCTCCCGCGTCAGATCGACCAAAACGGGTATATTCAGATCCCGCAGCTGGGCCGAATCTTCGTCAGCGGCAAGACCGAACGCGAAGTTGAATCCGCGATCGCCCAAAAAATGGCCCCGCTCGTCGCAGACCCCCTTGTTTCGGTGGTTGTGCAGCAGCGTCGCCAGCAGGTCTTCCACCTGACGGGCAGCGTCGCAGCGGCCGGCCCATACTCGATCCTCAACGCGGATTACCGACTCTACGAAGCACTGATCGCCGCGGGCGGCTTCCCCGAGTTCACCCGCGAGATCTTCGTGATTCGACAAGTGCCACTCGATGAGGGCACCACCAACCTGTCCCCCGAAGACCCCAACGACCACAATCTCGATCCCGATCAGGACGATTCCAACCCCAGCGGCGAGAACCTGCTTGATGTGATCGACGAACTGTCGGCACCGGGCATGATGTCGGGCACGACCAGCAGCAGCGGCCTCGTTGCCAACGCAACGCGTCAGCCAAGCAATCAGGACCCGATTATCGACCTGATCGAGCCCAGCAACAGCGATTCCACCCCGAGCAACGAGGTCAGCGACAGCGGCAACGATGAGTCGCTGATGCCCCCCGAGCCACGCTGGCGCTTTGTCGATGGCCAGTGGGTGCGTGAGTCGATCCCGATCGCTTCCCGCCGCACAATCGGCCAGAGCGACGACAGCGTGCTGCAAGACTCGCGTGGACAACTATTTACGCAACGCGTCATCCGCGTTCCCGTCGAACCGCTCATCGCCGGTGATGCCCGCTACAACATCGTGATCCGCCCGGGCGACATCATCCGGGTCCCCCCATCACCCCAAGGTTTCTACTACATGCGTGGCGAAGTGATTCGCCCGGGCGTGTACAACCTGCCTTCGGTGGGCAAGCTCACCCTGCTGCGTGCCATCGCGGCCGGTGGCGACTTCGCCCCCACCGCCATCCCCGAGCGGATCGACCTGACCCGCATTGTTGGGCCGGACGAACAGGCGACCATCATGCTCAACGGGCGTGCGATCGCGGAGGGCACCCAGCCCGATATCTACATCAAGCGTGATGACATGATCAACATCGGCACCAGCTTCTGGGCGACCCCGCTTGCGGTCATCCGAGGCGGCTTCAGAACCAGTTACGGGTTTGGTTTCCTGCTTGACCGGAACTTTGGTAATGATGTGTTCGGTGCACCGCCGACGAACATCACCCGCTGATCCCTCGGCAAAATCGTCTCAGTTGAGCTGGCTGATTTGACGAACCCGTCCAACGAGTACTTCGTACCGATCCCTGCCCACCGGGCAGGGATCGTTTCGTTTTTGCGCGTTTGGTGTTCGCCCAGTTCCCGTTCTCACACTCAGAGCGCTCTTTTGACTGTGCTGCGGGTATTTCGCGCCAATCATGCCGGGACGGGGATCGTGCGAAAGCGGACCGAGAATCGTGCCGATCGGGATGCGGGAAGCGAGATCGATCGCCTCAGAATCACCTCACAGGAGCAGCGACCTCGTGTCGACAGCGTATGACCAGCAATAGTCTCAAATCCGAGCACACCCTCGTGAGCGATGAGTCGCAGGATCGCATCCTGGGGCTCTTCACCCGCCCCGGCATGGCCATCGCCATCATGGTGGGAGTTGGTTTCCTGCTGGTGTTCTTCAGGTGGTTCATGCACCAGGCACGCATCAGCATCGAGCACCCGCAGGACTGGGGGCACTCGTTTGTGATCCCGCTGATCGCCGGGTACATGATCTGGCAGCGTCGCGAGCAGATTCTGAAGACCCGCCCGACCATCTTCTGGCCCGCGCTCATTCCCTTTCTCTTGGGTATCCACGCCTACGCCTACAACCTGTTTATGGTGCAAAATCACATGCTCCAGGGCATGAGCATGATCCTCAGCCTTGGTTCGCTGCTGCTTCTGCTGCTCGGGCCGGGCATCTTCCGGTTCCTTCTCCTCCCGGTCGTCTACCTGGTGCTGATGATCACCATCGCTGAGGCGATCATGCTCGCGCTCACCTTCCAGCTCCAGCTGCTCGCCTCGCTGGGGTCATGGCTGATGCTGAACCTCATCGGCGCTCCGTTTGACTGGTTTACCGTCGAAATCGATGGCAACACGCTCATGATCATCACCGGCAGCGGCGAGACCCTCCCGATGAATGTCGCCGAGGCCTGTTCGGGCATGCGCATGGTCGTGGCCTTCTTCGCGCTGGCGATCGCGGTGGCCCTGCTGGGATCGACCCAGTGGTGGCAAAGGATCGCCTTGGTGCTGCTCGCCGGGCCGGTCGCCGTCCTCATGAACATGGTCCGAGTGACCGTGCTCGGACTGCTGATGCTGATTGACCCGCAACTGGCTGAGGGCGACGCGCACACAGTCATCGGGACGATCCTCCTCGTGCCCTCGCTGATGCTGTTCCTTGGGCTCGCCTGGATGCTCAATCGGTTGATCGAGACACCCGAGACGAACACGCTGGAGGGAGCCACCTCATGAGCACCACATCAGCACAATCCCGTACCCGAATCATGCTCGCAGGCGGGTTGATGGGCGCGATGGTCGCGTTTGCCAGCGGCATCACGGCTTACATCAGCATCAAAGATGTGCACCTGAGCAAGACGCCGATCTACCCCGAGAACAACAGGCAGGTTGCCTCGATCCCGACCCAGACACCGAACTGGCGTCAGCTGGGCAGTGATCAGATCATGGGCGCCGAGATCGTGGAAACGCTTGGCACAGAGAACTATGTCTCTCGCCACTATCTGCGGACCAGCGACGGCGAATCTGAGAAACCGATTATCATCGATCTCCATGCCGCGTACTACACGGGCATGATCGATACGGTGCCCCATGTGCCCGAACGCTGTTTCGTCGGCGGCGGGCTGCAGCAGAGCGAGTCCTCCCGCGTGATCCCCTTGCCCATGGACAGCAGCAGCTGGCGCATCGACCAGAGTGTGCCCGAATCGCTGAGTGGGAACCAGGGTGCGATCTACAGCGTGCGTTTGAGCAACGACCCGGACATGACCGACGCCCCGGGCAAACGAGTCCGGTTGCCCAGGGACATCGGCCCGGATTCCCCGTTCGAGTTCCGCGCTTCGGAGTTCATCAACCCGGGCAAGGGCAACGTCTACGCGGGGTACTTCTTCATCGCCAACGGCGGGACCAAGGCCAACGCCAACGATGTCCGGCAGCTTGCGTTCAATCTCGAGGACGACTACGCCTACTACCTCAAGGTGCAGGTCAGCGGCAATGACTTCGAATCGTTCGACGAGTTCGCACGCTATTCTGGAGAACTCGTCGGTGAACTGATCGGCGAGATCATGCGCTGTGTCCCCGACTGGGTCGAGGTACAGCAGGGGAACTACCCCATAGAGGACGCGCCGTCGAGCGCGTCAGACGAACAAGGATGATGACCCGCCGGGGCGTGCATGGCGCGTGATCGGCACAACTGAGGGGCGACGACGCCCCGCACAAGCAAGCCCAACCGGGCGGACTGAAGGATGAATTCCATGGCATCTCGCGTTAACACACGCTTCGTTGTTCTCCTGACCCTGGGCGTCATCGTCCTGCTCGGTCTGGTCGTGGTCGCATACAGCGTCGTCATGAAGAGTGCGAGTGACCTTGCCGCCAAGGGCGACGAGTTCATGCAGCAGGGAAACTTCAAGCAAGCCGAGTTCGTGTACTCCAAGGCCGTCAACAAAGACTCGAGCAATATTGAATACATCGACAAGTGGATCAGCTCCCTCGAGCAGCTGATCCCAGAGACCGAGACCGAGTACACCTCGCGGTTTTACACCGACTACCGGGGTGTGATTCGTCAGGCGGCGACGGTGCTGCGCGACGATATCGATGCCCACGAGCGGTCGCTCGATATGACATACCAGATCATGTCGAACCGCTACAACCGCAGCTACGCTGACAGTCTTATCGAAGAGACCACCTCGGTCCTGTCCTTCTTTGACCGGGACATGGGTGCCAGCGGAGGAGCGGAGGTTGCTGAATGGGAACGCCTGAAGCGATTCCGAGGCATCGCCATCGCCGAGATCGCGCGTCACAACGGGGTGCTGGAAGAGGGCCAGCTCGAGCTGGGCATCGATGATCTTGAACGGGCAATTGGCGCAAACCCCGACGATACTGAGTCGCTCGTCAAGCTGCTGAACCTGCGCACCATCAAGGTAGATCGTGAGACGCCCGAGGGTCAGTCCGGACCCCGCATCGAAGTACTCCAGGAGTCAGCGGAGGCACTCGAATCTGCCCTGCGCGAGCATCCCGATGAGCTGGAACTGAAGCTCCAGCTTATTCGCGTCCAGATTGATCTTGAACGCAACTCGATCGATCCCAACCTCAGCCGGCCCGAACGCGTGGCATCCCTGCAAGCTATCTATAAGAACTACCGCCAGAGGCTCTCCGACATCGCCTCGAGCATAACCAGCAGCTCGACAATGCCCGGTGTTAATACGATCGAGCAGTACAGTGTCTTGGAGCAGATCCTCGACGCGGAATCCCGATTCTCACGGACGCGTCGAATCCTCGATGTCATGATCGAGAATGATCGCGAGAACGCTGATCTGCTGTATTATGCCGGGTCGCTCGCGAATGAGGCGGGCGACTTCGAGGAAGCATACGCCTGGTTCGACCGGGTCCGCGAGCTCGGCACCAAGCCCCTGAGCATCGCCGGGATGCGTCAGTTCTGGTATCAGCGCCAATCAATCCTCACGCAAGCCGAGATCCGCCTGCAGCAGTCGGTCAACACCGAGAACGATGAAGATGCTCAGGCGATGCTCGACCAGGCACGCACCCTGCGGAACACATTCGCAGCGGAGGTACAGGAAGACGACCTCCAGCTCATGATGCTTGACGGCAAGTTCGCAAGAGCCGAGGGCCAGAACGAAGAGGCCCTGCGCCTGTTCAAACGATACAATGAACAGACCCAACGAAACAGGCCAGAGGGGCTCTGGTTCGAGGGCCTGACCGCTTCACAGCTCGGACAGTACGGCGTTGCACAGCAGGCCCTTGAGCAGTTGATCACGTTCGACTCCACATCCCGTCGCCTGCTGGCGATGATGACGCTTGCCCAGATCCATGAGCAGCTCAAAGAGTTCGACACTGCCGCGAAGTACTACGAAGAGGTCTTGTCAAACAGCCCGAACTACGCGCTCGCTCAGGAAGGCCTCGACAAGGTCAACCGGCTCATCAACCCCGAGTTGAACGAGGACCCCGCGCTCGAGGCGATCTACACCGCGCGACGCATGCGTCAGGGATCCGACGAGGCCGCGGGCGATTACGCCGGCGCAGTGCAATACCTTCGTGAATCGGTCGAGCGGCTCAACTACGAGCCCCGCGTCGCACGCGAGCTTGCCTCGCAGCTGATCGATAACAACGATGTCGCCGGCGCGCGGGCACTGATGGAACGCACCGCAGAAATCCACCCAGACAGCGAACCGACGCAGTCGATGCTCTCGGCGCTGAAAGCCGAGAACCCCGATGAGATCCTGATCAAGCTGATCCGAGAGTCTGACCGCCCAGAGCTGAACAAGCTGCTTTCGATCGCAAGGATCGCCTCAACCAAGAACATGCCCGAGCTTTTGGAAGAGACGGTCCGGGAACTGAATCAGATCGCCCCCGACGACAAGAGCGTCATCGAAATGACCTTTGTCGATGCCATGCAACGAGGCGACATCGATTTGGGGCGCACGATCGCCCAGAATCAGGGGCTGACCCCGGTTGAGTCGCTCTCGTACCAGGCCCGCATCGCCGTTGCCGAGCAGCAGCCCGACAAGGCGATCGATCTGCTCAAGCAGGCTGCCGCATCGGGTCTCGCCAACGCTTCGGTGTACCAGATGCTCGGGATGCTGCAACGCGATTCAGGCCGCATGAATGAAGCCCTCGCGACTTTTGAGGAGGCACTGGAAATCCGACCGGACCAGACCGATGTGATCCGGGAATATGTCATCACCATGGTCCAAGCCCAGCAGTACGAGCAAGCGCTGAGCACCGCTCGTCGCCTCCAACGCTACGGCACGAACGACCCGGTGTTCATGAACCTCTGGCTCAACCTCGAAGCCCAGTTCGGCGGCACACAAGGACGCGAGTTCGCTGGGCGTCAGCGTGAACGCATGCTCGAGTTGAACCCAGGAAACATGGACAACGCCTACCAGCTCGCACGCCTTTACATCCAGTCCCGCAAGTGGAACGCATCCCGTGCCCTCATCGACCAGCTCCGCTCGACCAACGACCGCCTTGAATATGTCGAACTCGACGCGACCTGGCACGCGGACCAGGGCACGATCGATGGCCGCAGCGGGATCGTGGCCGCAAATGAAGTTTTCTCCACGTACATCAACTCGCTTCCGGCGCCCGTCGGCCCCGAGCCGTACATGGCAAGCTCACAGTTCATGCTCTCGCGTGGACGCCCGGACCTGGCGTTGGCGGCTGCCAACGAAGCGGTCAAGCATCAATCACCCGACACCATGCTGGGCACCGTCCTGCTGGGCGACCTCCAGATGCGAGTCAACAACTTCGCCGAGGCGGTCAAGGCCTTCCGCGAGGTGGTGGACGCGGGCGCAGATAACGAGGACTACACCGTCCGCAGCCGACTCATCGAGACGCTCGTTCGTGTCCAGAACTTCCAGGAAGCCCAGGAGGTCTACGACGGACTCCCCGACTCCAAGCGTCGTGAGATGATCACGATGCTCCAGGGTGCGGACATCGCGGTCGGCCTGGGTGATACGGCGCGTGCCAACAACATCCTTGACTCGGCCGTCGCTGCGTATCCCAACCAGCCGCTTGTCTACATCAAGCGTGCGGAGCTGATGATCGGCGACGAGACCCTGCTCAACGACATGCTCTCTGATATCGAGCGGGCACTGGATCTCGACAGTGAGAACTGGCGTGCGTATCGCGTCCGCGCGGCGGGCTTCTTCGCCATCGGTCGACAAGAGGAAGCGTTAGACAACCTCAAGACCGCTGTGCAGATGAACCCGTTGCTCGACCGCTCGATCTACTCGCTGCTGAACGAGTTGCTCACGCAGCCCAACCGCGAAGACGAAGCGGCCGAAATCGCCAGGGACATCATCTCCCGACGCGCAGACGATGCCAACCTGATCTCACGCATCGCCGGTCTGTTCGCCAGTCGCGACCACTGGGATCACGCGTCTGATTTCTACGGCATGGCGTGGAACAAGCGTCGCGCCGTGGCCGATGGTGCCACCTACATCGATTCACTCGTCCGGCGCCAGCCGCCGGACGCGGCAACCGCCAACCAGGTCATCACAGAGCTGGCGAAGCTCGTGGGTGACATCAATCAGAGCTCAGGCCTGCTGGCGGCACAGGCCCTTGTGCTCCAGGCGCGAGGCCGCGACGACTTCGCCCAGCAGCAGATCACCAAGGCGTTTGACATCTCTCTGGGCAATGACTCGGAGTTGCTGAACTGGTCGGTCAATCTCTCGCGCTTCTTCGAGGGTCGGCCCGCGAGTGAGCACATCGCGTACCTGAACACGCTCAAACGCCGCAACACGAACCCACGCATCGGCCACTGGCTCAACTACTTCATCGCCAATCGCATGCTGCGAGAAGATGAGGTTGACCCACAGGCGTACCCCATCATCGAGTCGCTCAAGGGCCCCGCCATTCCCGAGGTCATCAGACTCCGCACCTACCGGATG
This sequence comes from Phycisphaerales bacterium JB052, assembly GCA_043100965.1. GTDB lineage: Bacteria > Planctomycetota > Phycisphaerae > Phycisphaerales > UBA1924 > UBA1924. The sequence continues at coordinate 952,376 of JBICHR010000011.1, forward strand.
CACGGCACCTCCCACTTCAACCACGATGAGTTCGAGCAGGCCGCGCAGATCTGGCGTTCGGGGCTTGAGGAGTTCTCGGACGACTGGGAAATGAATAACAATCTCGCGTATGTGCTCTCGAGCAAGCTCGGACGCCCGGAGGAAGCCCTGAGCTACGCCGAGAAGGCCATTTCCAAGAACCAGGCGATCAGTGAGCCGTACGAAACGATGGCGGGGATCTATATCGCGCTTGGGAAGTATGATGAAGCCGACCAGATGATCAAGACCGGGAGTGAGTTCATCAACTCGATCCCAGCGCGTATCGCGATGCAGATCACCTCAGCCCGCCTGGCGATGAAGCGTGGCGATATTCAGGAAGCCCGTACCAGTATCACCGGCGCTCGCTCGGTGCTACGATCGGCTCCCACCAGCTACCCGGAGCTGGAGCAGAGCATCGATGAGTTTGAGGCAGAACTCAACTCAGGTGAGAACTGATCGAACCGATGAAACCACATGCTCGACCCAGTAGGGCATGACAGCACAGGTCCAATAACTACTCAAAGGTATTGGCGATTCTCTTTGGAGCAGCGATATGAGCAGCACACCCAACACCCGCCCCCCGATGGGTCCACCCCGCTCGGCACCCGGTGGCTCTGGCAATGCGCCCACATTTGACCCGCTCAAGCTGCTGCAGAAGTACAAGTATCTCCTTGTGGGCGCAGTCGTCCTCGGGGCGGTCGTCGGTGTCATGGCACACTTCTTCTTCCTGACCTTCTTCCCCAAGTTCCGGTCAGAGGTCCTCTTCGAGTGCTCACCGGTACAGAACGAGATCGCGACCATCGGTAGTGACCAGATCGACGAAGACGAAATGGCCCGCTTCATGGGCACCCAGGTGGAGAACATCAAGGGTGAGCTCGTTCGCCGTGCGGTGCTCGAAGACGGGCGTCTGGCGGGCGAAGCCCCCGGGTGGTACAAGCAATACATCAAGAACGGGCGGTTCGATGTCGTTCAGGCCAGCGAGGACATCAAGAAGATCATCAAGGCCAACGCGATCCCGAACAGTTACCTCATCCAACTCTCCGTGAGTGTGGGTGATCGCGAAGACGCCGCCGGACTGGCACGGCTCGTTCAAGAGAACTACATCCGGACCGTCTCATCCGGCACCAGCTCCAGTGTGACCCAGCGCAAGGAGCAGATCCGCAAGGCGATCAGTGATGCGGACGCGGCAATCGAAGAACTCACCAACCGCAAGAACCGGATTCTTGAGCATCAGGATATTGACACCATCGATGTCAAAGACTCTGCCGAAGCAGAGGCGCTCAACCTTGTGAACGCCCAGATCATCGGGGTGCAGCAGCAGATCGAGGCCTACAGAGTCATACTCTCGAGCGATGAGGCCCAGCTTGAGAAGGACACCCCGATTGAATACGACTCGACGCTCCGCGACCGGGTCGAGCAGGATCCGCAGATCCTCACGCTCAAGCAGCGTGTGATCGATCTCGAATCCACGCTGATCTCCCTTGAACAGGGCGGCATCGGGCGCGAGCACCGCAGCTACAAGCAGGCCCTGCAGTCGCTCGACGCAACAAAGCGCCAGCTCGAAACAACCCGTGAGCAGAAGCTGCTCGAGGCCTTCGAGTCAAGAATCGGTGCGACCCGAATGGCCCTGAGTCAGTTCAGAGCACAGATTGAGGACCTCTCGACGCAGCGAGAGGAACTGGCTGATCGCCTGAACCAGCTGACCAAGCTCACCGAGGAGATGACCGAGATCAACCGTCAGCTCGACAGCGCTCTGGAACTCAAGAGTGAGCACCAGACCAACCTTTCAACCATCAATCAGAACGCGGGGCTTGAGACCGCCAGCCGAATCACGGTGGTCAAGCGTGCCAATGTGCCCGACCGCCCATCGTTCCCCGTGCTCGTCATCATGGTCCCCCTTGGGGTTATCTTCACCACCGGGCTCGTTGGCGGTGCCCTGGTCGTGTTCGAGATGCTGGACCAGCGCGTGAAGAGCCCGGCGGACATCGCCCTGATCCCACGCACCCCGATCCTTGGGCTCATCCCCGATGCCGAGGAAGACCCCGCAAAGCACGAATCACTCGCGACCGTCTTCAGCGACAGCCCCAACTCGGTGCTCGCAGAACACTACAGACAGCTCCGCACCAAGATCGCCAAGAAAATGGGCGACCACGGCCACACCACACTGCTCGTCGTCGGTGCCATGCCCGGCTCGGGCGCAACAAGCGTCACGACCAACCTGGCCCTTGCGTGTGCCGCCACAAGCAAGAAGGTTCTGGTCATCGACACTAACTTCAGGCGTGCCCGCATCCACACCGAGTTCGGCATTCAGGACCATCCCGGCCTGGCCGAGGTCCTCGCGGGTGAGAGCGAATGCAGCGACGCCATCCAGTCGCTCAGCAACGGGCTCGACATCATGCCCGCCGGCTCACGCAACCTTCGCGTCGTCGAGCGTCTGGGCAACGAACACATGGGTCAGGTGCTCGCCGAGGTTTCGGCGAAGTACGACCTCGTGCTGCTCGATGTAGCACCCGCCATCGTTGCCGGCGATGCCTCAACCCTCGCGGCACAGGTCGATTCGACCCTGCTGGTGGCGCGGGCGATGCAGGAGAAACGCGGGCAGGTCGCCCGTCTCAAGAACGAGCTCAGCGATACGCGGGCCGAGTTCCTGGGTGTGCTGGTCAACGGGGTCCGAAGCTCCGCCGGCGGGTACATGCGGAAGAACATCCGCACCTCTCACAAGTACCACGCCGAGGACGCACCGCAGGCGATCTGACCGGATCGAGGAGTTTTCGCTTTGGGCGTGCAGGACCCATCGAACGAACACCCCAGCACGCCCAAGCGTGTGCTGGTCACCGGCGGCGCCGGGTTTATCGGTTCGCACCTGCTCGACCTGCTCGTCGCCAACGGGGACGAGGTCACCATCATCGACAACCTGTCGACCGGACGACGAAGCAACCTCGAAGGGGTCCGCGACACAATCCGATTCATCGAGGCCAGCGTCGGTGACGGGCTCCCGCAGCTCGACAATCAGCACTTTGACGAGATCTATCACCTCGCGGCCGCGGTGGGCGTCGAACTCGTCCTTTCCGACCCGATCGGGTCGATTCGATCCAACATCATCGAGACCGATGAGGTCCTCCGTTACGCGCTCGACCACGGCAACGCCAAGGTGCTCATTGCATCCTCGTCCGAGGTCTACGGCAAGCCGGGCACAAGCGTCTTCTCCGAGGGCGACGACCTGCTGCTGGGCCCCACCACCGTCACACGATGGTCCTACGCCCACGCCAAGGCCATCGACGAGCACCTCGCTTTGGGCTATACCCAGCAGCACGGGCTTGAGACGGTTTGCTGCCGATTCTTCAACACGGTCGGGCCACGCCAGATCGGAAGATATGGGATGGTCCTCCCCCGATTCGTCCAAGCCGCCGACGCTGGCGAAAACCTCCGCGTCTACGGGGATGGTACCCAGACCCGCTGCTTTTGTGATGCGCGAGATGTGGTCCGCGCCCTCCCGGCTTTGCTCCGAACCCCGGGGTGCACAGGAAGGGTGTACAACATCGGTTCAGACCACCCCATCGCGATCGGCAAACTCGCCGAGCGGGTGATCCAGACCCTGGGCTCGAACTCCAGCATTGAGTTGATCCCATACGATGACGCTTACCCCCGGGGGTTCGAGGACCTGCGCCACCGCAAGCCCGATCTGGATCGCATTCGGGGTGCCATCGGCTTCGAACCCCGATTCACGCTCGAGCAAACCATCCGGGACCTGCACCAACAGCTCGTCCTTGAAGCCGAGGTCGAAGGGGGTGTGTCATGATGCCTCCCCTTTCCCAGATCAGCGCCGACCCGTTCGGCCCGGGTTCAACGCTGACCGATGCGGCCCCCGCCATGCAGGCGGACCCAAGCGCCATCGCCTCATCGATCGCCGAATCGGCGGGCACCCAGCTCGATATCCTCTCGGGATACATCCTGGTCTTCGCCGTTGCGTTCATCGTCACGGTGCTCATGACCCCGCTGGTCCGGAAGCTCGCTATCGCCAACGGGATCGTCGACCACCCATCAGAAGCGCGCAAGATCCATAAGATGCCCATCGCATACCTGGGCGGCGTCGCCGTCTATCTGGGCATCGTCGCCGGCATCATCTTCAGCTACTTCGGGGCCGACATCCCGCTGCTCGTCCAGTACCACGAGATCCGACCCGAGCACCTGATCGATGGCTACTCCAAGCCCATCGTCCCGCTCTGGATCGCTCTGGGCATGACCTCGATCGTCCTTGTCGGGCTGCTGGATGATGTCACCGGCATCCCGCCACGCGTCAAGCTCGGGGGGCAGCTCATCGCAGCCGCGGCCCTTGCGCTGGGCAATATCGGCATCAATGTCGCCGCGGGCATTCTCTCACCCATCGGCAACCTGCTCAATAACCAGGACCTCGTCTATCACATCCCGCTCCCGGGCGACATCCCCGGCTTGGGATCGAGCATCGAGCTCGATCTGATCTACTGGTCCGGCACGGCGATCATCGCCATCTTCGTTCTTGGCGCCTGCAACGCTTCGAACTTCATCGACGGGCTCGACGGGCTGCTCACGGGCGTCACATCCATCGCTATGGCAGGCCTGCTGGCCATCGCACTCACGCTGGCGATGCTCGACGATGGCGTCTTCGATGCCCCACGCATCATTTTCGGGCTGGCCGTGCTCGGGGCTTGCCTGGGTTTCCTGCCACACAACTTCAACCCCGCATCAATCTTCTTGGGCGACACGGGCTCCCTGCTGCTGGGCTATTGCAGCGCGGTCATGATCCTGTCGCTGGGCGATACCGGCAAAACCTGGCTGGTCGCCGCGGGCCTGATTATCTACGCCATCCCGATCATCGATACTGCCCTGGCGATCATCCGACGAAAGCTGGCGGGCAAGAAGATGTCCGACCCCGACGCGGATCACCTGCATCACATGCTCAAGCGGGCATTCGGCGTGAAGGGCGCTGTCTTCACACTCTATGGCATCGGGTTGGTGTTCGCGATCATGGGCGTGATGCTCAGCTACTTCCGCGGCCGCCTCATCTACGCCCTGGCGCTGATGATGGCCTCGTACATTGGCATCTACGCGATCAAGGTCGCACGCCAGTCACAGATCCACGCCGCAGCAGCAGATTCCAAGCCACGCACCAAGAAGCAGGTAAGCGGCAAAGAAAAATCACTCGCTCAAGGCGAGTGATTGTGAGTACATTGCTTCTTGGCTCTGATTCAATCAGGATTCGATCGGCTCATCAAACGCGAACTTGATCGTCGCCTTGGCGTCCTTGAGCGCCTCGCGGGCATCCTTCTCAGAGCGGATCATTCGGCTACCCTGCAGGTTGCCCAGCGGGCGTTTCTTGTTATGGCGACCGATGACCCAGCCCTCGTTGACCATGACCTCCAGCGTTTGGAGGAACACGAAGACGCCGATGTTCTTGGCACCGCCGGTCGATTTCCTGGCCACACCCTCGCCAAGCGCCTTGTAAATCGTCTCAAGGTCTGATTCTTGCTTGAGGATATCAACCATGGTCTTCCACGCGCCCGTCATGGGCAGCAGCGACTCGCCACGCTTGTAGCACATGACCCGATTGATGCGGCCGTTCCGCAGCTCGCCCAGGTACACCTCTTCCGCGTTGTTGAGGTTGAGTTTGAACTCGTTGAGCTTCGTGATCTGGAACTTGCTCTCGCGACCGCTGAATCGGTTGATGAGCTGCTTGGATGAACCGACATCGAACGCACCGAAGCCGGCCTGCTCGATGGTCTGATTCGTGAAGCCACCCTGCGCGAGCCATCGCCACGCCTGCGAAGGATTCAGACTCAGGCCTGATTCCTTGGCGATCTCCTTGCAGTACTCCTGCAGATCGGTAAACCGACCGTTGGCGGCGTACCAGTACTCCGCAAAGCGGATGTGCTGGCGGATATTGCGCCGCCCCTTCTCGTCGTAGATCTTCTTGACCCAGTCGGGGTCAAGCTCGCCCCGCTCAACCTCGAGGATCGAGTACGCCACCTCACGAGAAGTGCCGTGCGCCAGCGTCATGCCCGCGGCCAGGATCGGGTCGGCGAAACCCGCGGCCTCGCCGCAGATCCACCAGTTTTCGCCCACGAGCCGATCGGCAAGATGCGACCAGTTCTTGGTCGTCAGCACATTGCCATCGGTATCGCTGTTCGCGTCCTTGAGCAGTTCCCGGATCTCTGGCTGCTCCTCAACGGCCTTGAGGTACAACTCCTTGGGGCTCATCCCCGATTCCTTGTAGTACGCACTCGGGCAGATCAGACCCACCGAAGCACGCGAGGGGCCAAGCGGGATGAACCAGATCCAGCCGTAGGGGAGCGAGCGGACCTGCACGCGGGTCCCGCCCACGCCGATCTCAACGGCCCATTTGGCGTTGTCCCAGTAATCCCAGAACGCCACATTGCGCAAATGCGTCGGCGCATCGCTCTCGACTCCCAGCGCTTTGCGCAGGATCGCCGCATCGCCCGAGCCATCGACATAGTGGCGTGCCCTGATGACCTCGCCCGTGGTGAGCTTGAGCCCCTCGATGCGATCGCCATCGACCATGACTTCGCGCACCATGGTCTCTTCGCGGACGATCGTTCCCATTTCCTCGGTGTGGCGGAGCAGGATCTCGTCGTAGCGGTCCCGCTCGACCTGGAAAGCCGTGTGACGACGCTGACCCTCGTACTTAGCGGGGCGTTCCTGGTCCTCGAACTCCTCTGCGGGGTAGAAGTCGAAGTCCCATGCGTCGGCGTCTTTGCCCCAGGTGTACGAGCCGCCCAGCTTCACAGGGAAGTTGGCGGCTTCGACCTTGTCCCAGACCCCCATCTCGTCCAGGATCGCGCTGATGCCCGGCAGCTGGGACTCGCCCACATGCTCTCGCGGGAACTTGGCCTTCTCCAGGATCATCACGCTCAGATCCGGGTTGTACTTCTTGAGCAGGGATGAGACGGTTGAGCCGCTCGGGCCCCCGCCCACGATGACGACATCGACTTCCGTGCATTGTTCGGGCTGACTGATCATGCGCTCTTCTCCAAAACGACGCTCGAAAAGGTATCAGGGGGAGTTGCGGGCGATTGCACGCTAGACTCACACCATACATCGTATCAATCGGCAAGCCAACAGCATCACACGACTCGGAGCCCAAAGTATGGCCAATCGCACCACTTTTATCGGCGGCAACTGGAAGATGAATACCGACGCACAGGGCGGGATCCAGCTCGCCCAGGCGCTGGCATCAGGGCTCCAGCCCGACGCCGGTGTCGATGTCGCGATCTACCCACCGTTTGTCTACCTGCGCGATATCGCGGCCAAGCTCAACGGGGCTGGTATCACCCTCGGGGCCCAGGACGCGTACTTCGAGCCCAACGGGGCTTTCACCGGCGAAGTCTCGCTGGAGATGCTCAAGGACTGCGGGGTCTCGAGTGTGCTCACCGGTCACTCCGAGCGCCGCCATGTGATCGGGGAGACCGACCTGCTCGTGAACAAGAAGACCCGCGCCGCCCTCGATGCCGGGCTCCAGGCGGTCCTGTGCATCGGTGAAACCCTCGAACAGCGTGAGAACGGCAAAACCGACGCGATCAACGAGCACCAGACCCGCGCCGGGCTCGAGGGCGTCAGCAAGGACCAGCTCGGATCGGTCGTCATCGCCTACGAACCCGTCTGGGCCATCGGGACGGGCAAGACCGCGACCCCCGAAGACGCTCAGGACGCCCACGCCAAGATCAGGGAGCTGATCGCCAATATGTACGACCAGCAGGCGGCTGATGCGATCCGGATCATCTACGGCGGCTCCATGAAGCCCGGGAATGCCGCCGAACTGATGGCCATGCCCGATATCGACGGCGGGCTCATCGGCGGGGCTTCCCTCAAGCCCGATGATTTCCTGAGCATCATCAAGGCAGGCCAGGCCCATCAGGTCTGAGCCATCGAATATCTGAAGCAAGTCGGTTGAGCGCCTAGACTTGCCCCTGCCCCTGACGGCCCGCTCGGGCCCGGGCGACACACGAGAATGAACACCGGGAGCCGATCGTGGACCTGAGTTTACCGATCCAAACCACACTCGCGCAAAGCTCACTGACGCTCGCGTACACATGGAGCCCCGTGCTCACGAACCTGCTTGTGGGCGTGTTCATGATCATCTCCATCGCGATGGTCCTGCTCGTGCTGATTCAGCGCCCGCAGGGCGGCGGGCTGAGCGGTGCATTCGGCGCCGGTGGGGGCGGCGGTGGAGCCGGCCAGACGGCGTTCGGCACCAAGACCGGCGATGTGCTCACCATGGCCACCATCACCATCTTCGTGCTCTTCCTGATCACCGCGATCGTGCTGAACTTCGGCACCCGTCCTCAGGTGGCCGCATCGGGCACCGCCACCATCAGCACACCCGCTGAGGAGGGCACCGGGGCCGTGGGCGAAGCCATCGAGGGCGAGAACGGCGAAGACGCCGATGTTGCTGGCGAGGGCGCGATCGCCGACCCGGAACAAGCGATCGAAGATGCCATGAGCACCACCCCGGGCATCGAGAGCGACCAGACCCAATCGGGCGAGACTCCCGAAACCGAAGACGCATCGAACACCATCCCAGCCGACGAGCCCGTGAACAACGAGCCGACCGGCAACGACAACTGACCGCACTGGAGCATCCACTTGATTCGCAGCATGACGGGCTTTGGTGATGCGTCGGGCAGCGACACCGGATCGGTGTACAGCGTCGAAGTGCGCAGCGTCAACAACAAGTTTCTCAAGATCGGCACACGCATCCCCGAGCGGCTCGCGTCGCTCGAACCTGAGATTGAACAGGTCGTTCGTGCCACGCTTTCACGCGGCTCGGTCACCGTCACGGTCTCATGCACCGACACCGATGAAAGCGCCGCACAGGACATCAACATCGGTGCCCTACGCAAGTACGCTGAGCAAATCAGCCAAGCCACCGGGGTCGCGATCGACGCCATCGGCGTGGGCGAGTTGGTCAGCCTCCCGGGCGTCCTCTGCCCCCCCGGCGACAGCGAATCACGCCTTCAGCGTGCCCGTGACGGGATCATCCCGCTCGTGAAACTCTCTCTGGAGCACCTCATCGCGATGCGCACCCGCGAGGGTGTTGCTCTGCACGATGACCTGGCCGGGCACCTGGATTTCATCGCTGAGCGGCTGGCACAGATCAACGAGTTCGCCCCGGGCGTGGTCGGTGACTACGAGAAACGCCTCAAGGCCCGCATGGAATCACTCATCAGCGACAGCGGCGCCGAGATTGACCACGGCGATCTGATCCGAGAGATCGCGGTCTATGCCGAGAAGACCGACATCGCCGAGGAGATCTCTCGACTGGGCGAGCACTTGGTCCACTTCCGCGATATGCTGGGCGACGAGTCCGGGCGTCCGATCGGGCGCACCATGGACTTTCTGGCCCAAGAGCTGCTGCGAGAGGCCAATACCATCGCCAGCAAGAGCCCCGATGCGAAGATGAGCCGACTGATCGTGGAGATCAAGGGAGCCATCGACCGCATCAAGGAGCAGGTCCAGAATGTCGAGTGAGCCCGCCGGGCTCGCGCAGCGTATGTGAGGCCCCGCCGTGGCATCGTCGCGTCAGCAACTGAGCCAACGCGAGATCGACGAGGTCCTGCGTCACTACCAGATAGGCCAGGTCAACAACATCAGGGAGCTGCCCGAGGGCTCGGTGTACTCACCCAAGGTGATCCTCGACACCGACCGGGGCCCGCTGCTGCTCAAACGACGCGCCCGCGGGCTCGACATGCCCGGGCTGGTGTGCTTCGGGCACGAGGTCCTGCTCGGGTGCCTGGAGCAGGGCCTGTGCGTGCCGCCGTTGCTTGCCACCAAGGACACTGGCAACTCGATGGTGCAGCACAACGACCATATCTACGAGCTGTTTGTATTTATTGAGGGGGAACGGTTCAACCCCAGGCAACCGGCGCACGCCCGGGAACTCGGCTCGTTGCTCAGCGAAACCCACCGGGCGATGGACAATATCCGAACCACCTTTGAGCCCGCCAGCGAGACCGAAACGATTGATCTGAGCCGGTTGACCCCGCTGCAAAGCGCCGCACTGGATCTGCCGACGGGCCTCGTGGAGGGCTTCACCCGGGTGATGCAGTACGGACACGAGCTGGCCCAGGCCAACGCGCGTCCCCCTGCGATCGTGCATGGCGACTGGCACCCCGGCAATATGATCTACCGTGGCGACACCCTTGTCGCGGTCTGCGATTTCGACAACACGCGCATGGGCTCGCGTGAGCGCGAAGTGGCCCAGGCCCTGATGCACGCATCGCTCGTGACCCCAACACCCGGGCAGACCGCGTCGCAGACCCCCGCCGAGCCCTCCCGGGAACGACTCGACGCGTTCTGGAACGGCTTTCGGCAGCAGAACGGGCAGGGGCACGCACGCACCATCGCGGGTCTGATGCCCGCGACGATGGTCGACGAAGCCCTCGCCTCGGTCGGCCCCCAGTTGGGCGAGCAGCACCTGCCGCTCCTGACGGCCATCTGGCGCAAGGCCCAATGGCTCGATGCGCACCAACAATCCCTGATCGACTTGCTCAGCGCCTGAACCCGCCGCACACCGGTGCGGTATAGTGCAGTGATGCCATGCGCACGAAACACCATGCTGATCGCCCTGCTCATCGGGCTTGCTGTTCCCGCGACCCTTGCCCAGATCGTGGGGAACCCGGAGCCGGAAGGGCAATCACAAACACCACCAACCGAGCCCGAGATCGTCGATGACTGGGTCGAGCAACTCGACAACGAGGACTGGCTCATGCGTGACCTGGCGACACTCGAGCTGGGCGAACTCGATCCGGGTGTCTCGCTGGAGATGCTCGAACGCTACCTGCATCGCACCGACCTGAGCGTTGAGCAGCGTGCCCGGCTGCGTCTGGCCTGTCTGCGTCGGTTCGCGTTGCGACCCAAGGGTGCCCTGGGTGTTTCTTTCGGGACCATCAGGATCGGCGCAATCCAGGTCCAGCCCATCCCGGCCAGCCCCGACTTCCCCGCCAGTATGCTCCTCAAGGACAAAGATCAGATCGCCATGGTTGGGGATCGGGTCATCGACGGCCTGTTCTCGCTGCGGGTCGAGATCCTTTCGCGCGAGCCCGGTGAGATCCTCCCCATTACTGTCGTGCGAGACGAGCGTGTCCTGCACCTGGACCTGCCTCTGGGTTCCTTTGATGACCTGACCGGTGCTGTGCGCATGGACAGCGAACTGCTGAACAACGCGTTGTCGCTGCGATGGAAGCGGCTCGGCATCGTCTCGCAGCCCCAGGGCTCGATCGGTGAGGGACTGAACCTCGATGATTGGCGCAATGCCGCGTTCCCCGAGGATGCGACACCCGACGCACGCGAGCCGGACCTGCACGCACCACGGGGTTGGGTCATCGGGCCCGACCTCCCCACCACGACCAACAGTAACGGCTGGTCCCGCGCCAGCATCGATGTCTGGGCGGACCCGGGGATCCTGCGTTCCGACGCGGCCAAGCGTGAGCAGCTGCTCGCGGCTGAACGCGCGCAGCCGTTGATCGCCCTTCGATTGCTCCTCGAACAAGAACGCGAGCAGGTGAAAGAGGGGCTCGAAGCCGCCGAGCAAGCGGATGAACGCGACGCGTTGATCAGTCAGCTCAACGGGTTGACCCGCCGACTGGACACGATCACGCGTGAGATCGAGCTGACACGGCCGATTGAGTCACCGTGAGCATCATTTCGTTTTTTCGGCTTTGAGCGATTCGAACAGCTCTTCCACGGCCTTTCTGGCCGTGACAAAACACGCGCGATCAGTATCGCCCTCGCTCAGCGCCAAAGCCCGCTCACACCGCTCGATGCACTTGCGTCGCATGCCAGGGCGGGTGAGATCGAGCCCGTTGTCATACACGTCCGCGAGCTTGACGATGCGTGCCTGCCAGGGCCCGCTGGCCAGACGGGCGTCGTAGTCCCGCTCCCGCTCCTCCTCGATCAGCAGCATGTTCTTGGTCATGCACGCAACACAATCGGCGACCTTGCGTCCGAACCGCTTATGCAGATCGTCGAAGTCTGTGCGGGTGTCCTCGATGGTATCGTGCAGCAGCGCCGTGCAGATCGCGACCTCATCATCGCAGCCGAAGATATCACGCAGCACCATCGCGACCCGATACGGGTGCGCGACGAACGGGGTCTTCTTGTCCTTGCGGTACTGATGGTTGTGCGCCCGGGCAGCGTACGAGGCGGCGAGCTGGTAGAGGCGGGGTTTCACAGGGTTCAGGGCTTGCGTCATGTGTGAGCATATCGAGCGCCACAGAATCAAACAACGCACTTGCGTTGGGCAAGTGCGTTCGTTTGTGTGAAGTTTGTCGCTCGATCAGCGCCGGGTGACCCCGACCTTGACCTTGTTGGGCGCGAAGCCGTGCTCATCAAAGATCAGCAGTTCGTTTGGCCCATCCTCGTTGAGCCACGCGAATGGGATCGGCAATGGCAGCGACGGGTCGACACCCTTGCCCTTGGCATCGCTTACGAAGTAACGCCCCAACGCCTGGCCGTTGATGTACACCTGCCCCTTGCTCAGCCCGGAGCAATCGAGCTCCAGCGCCACGCGTGTGTCAGGGGTTGGGAAGCTGGACTTCCACCACGAGGGCTTGTGCGTGCTCGAGAGCTTCGACTTGCTGACCGCGTCGAAATCGATCTCGGCTGGCGGCTCCCACTTGGCGAAGGACCATGATCCCTTGTCGGTGATCGGATCGCACGCCTCGATAAAGACCGCCTTGTCGTTGATGAGCTTGTGCATCGACTTGGCGAAGTTCTCGTCGCTTTCGCTGAGCGCATTGTCCTCGAACGCGATCTGAACCGTGTTGTTCCCACGCTTGGTCGCTTCGTCATCGAGTACGATCGTTGCAGGACGGTCGGCCTCGAGGAGCATCAGGGGCTCTTCGTTGAGCAGTACCAATGCCCGCACAGGAAGCGTGGGCATCTCGATCACGATCGACGACTTCTTCAGATGCTTGAAGTTCCAGGTCACGCGATCCGGCAGGGTCGTGTCGCCTGGGCGGAGCCCGAAGATCGGTGATTTGAACGCGAGCAGATCCACCGGGTCGCACACATCAAGCGAGCACTTGCCGGGCTTGAACGCGGTCCGCTCGATCACATGCCCGTACACGCCCTTGCGCTGGGTCATGTCCGTGCCCGCGTGGACGCGGCCCATGTTGTCGGCCAGCATGACCAGATACTGGTCATCCTTCTTGGCCGAGAGCGTGATCTCACGGTCAGCACCCGGGCCCGTCCCAAGCACGCCCTGATGCTCCGCATCGACGAACACGCCGACACGATCGCTCATCTCGGGCGCACAGACCTTGAGCTTCTTCGTCGAGCTGTTCTTCAGTTCCACCCGGTACCAGCCGTACCCGTAGGGGGTGCCCAGCTCGGACAGATCCGCAGGCCCGGGGATCTGGGCGTAGCGTGGGCTCGTGCCATCGATATGCTCGTCGGGGATCGCACACTCCCAGTTGCCGATGCTGACCTTGGGCAGCTTCTCGCCCGCGTAGCCCTCGGGGATCTTGGTCGAGTGCGACTTGGCCTTGCCTGTGGCGTCGATGTGCGTGTGGGTCTTGCCACCGGTCGAGGGCAGCGGCTCGCCCTCGGGCGTCATCCCGCCCACGCCGACATACAAATCACTGCCATGCAGGAAGGTCTCGTCGGCCATTTCGTCGCTCATCACCACCAGGGTCATGCCCTCATGCTCAACGACCAGCGGCTTGCGCCCCTTGGGCACCTCGACCTCCAGCGGCGTGCTGTTGATCGAGACCACGCCCACCGCGTTGGCCGGGCCAAAGAGCACCAGCATCTTGTCGGTGTAGGTCAACGCGTTGAACGCGGTGTAGTCGAGCGTATGCGATGACGACAGGTGGACATCCAGCAGGCACCAGTGCACCCGCTGGTGCCCCAGGCGCACCGGCAGCGACGAGCCGTCGCTCAGCAGCAGGTTCAGCGTGCCCGACTTGCTCTTGGGCGGCGAGAAGATGAACACCACCGAGCCCTGCGTGCCACGCATGTGGGTCACGACATGGCCGTTGATCGCGTTCTCATCGCTCGCGGGATCGATCACGATCGGCGGTGCTTCGTGTTCGGTATGGGCAAGCACACGCGAGAAGCTGCTGGCGAACATATTCAGTCGACGCACGGGCAGCCCCGTCTGCGTGAAACGCCCGTGCTCATCAAGCATCGCGTTCGATTCGCTCAGCGAGGTGAACGGCGAGAACTCCCCGCGCTGGGCTCGACCGGCGAAGAACCCGGGGGTAATCCCGGCGCTGAAGGTTCCCAGGTTGTACTGACCGCCGGCGCAGACGATCTCGGCGAGCTGACGCTGCAGTTGCAAGCCGTCGATCGGTTCCGGGGCCGCCTGACCGAACACCGGTCGGCTGCGCACGCCGTAGTCGATCACGAGCTGTGGCTGATCGGGGCGCACCGTCTTGAGCTGACGCATGGTCCCGAACATATCGCCGGCCCCGGACCACGAATCGATGTCGCCCTCGACACCTTCCCAGAGGTTGTTGGCATTGATCTTGGGAACGGTGAACCCGGCTTCACGAAGGTAGCGTCCCAGCTCACCGAGGTACCCCTTGGCCGCGACCGCGTCGCCGCAGAACCAGTGGTTCTCGTTCTGCACCAGCACGATGGGGCCGCCGCGGGTGACCGAGGCCTGGAGATCCTTGACCTGCTTGGCCAGGGCGTTGAAGTACTTGCCCACCGACTCGAGGAACGGCTGGTTGGGCTTGCGCAGCTCCAGATCGGGCATGTTGAGCAGCCAGGCAGGCAGCCCGCCCAGATCCCAGCCCTCACCAACATATGGACCGACACGAAGCACGCAGTGCATGCCCGCCTCACCGATCAGCTCGATGAAGCGGCGGATGTCATTGTTCTCTTTGAAGTCGTAGTGACCCGGGCGTGTCTCGATCTGGCTCCAGAAAATCGGAACCTCGATGCAGTTGAGCCCCGCGTGGCGGGCCTGCAGGATTCGATCAGCCCATTCGCTGGGTGCGATGCGCTGAAAGTGGATCGAGCCCGAAACGAGCCAGATGCGCTTGCCATCGATCGAAAGGGTGCGACTGTCAAAGCTGACTGATGCCATAGAAGTACCTCTGGGACAACGCTTTGCGGCGTGATCGTGTGCGCGCCCCGGCGTCGTCATGCCGGGTGCGAGCCCTTGGTCGCTCAGCGATCAAAGGCATGGGTCTAGACCCTATGAGCATGTGCAAAAAAGGCAAATTTCAGCACCCGACCCGAGTGCCCGAGCCCAGCCATCATTGGCCATGCCGCAAGGGCTTTGATCGGCATAAAACGCTTGTTTTCAGTGCATTACAACTGATTGCGAGTCCGCGGCTTCTCGGGCACACAATTCCGTGCTCGCCGCCCGGAGAACTTTGAAATTTCTCGGCATGGTCGAAAATCAACCCCAAAGTGTTTGGATATATTTCGGGTACTCAGCTCGCCCAGCGTTCGTACTCATCATGGTGGATGAGTGCCTTGCCGATATCGAGCAGGTCACGATTGCCCGTCCGCTCGTAGCCGCTTTTCTGCGCGACACGCACCGAAGCCGGGTTGTCGGCACAGATAAAGCTCCGCACGCGATGCATGCCCAGCCCGACCGGGTGTTCGCTGAGTGCAAAGTCGGTCATCCCCTGCACCGCCTCGGTCGCCAGGCCCTGTCCCACCAGCCGCGTATCGATCCACCAGTTCGCTTCGCAGGACCATTCGAGCCCGCGTTCGATCTTGATGAGGTTGAACATGCCCACGAAGCGCCCCGCGTGCTCGCCGCGCTCGATGAACGCGGCCCGACGCCAGGCGTTGCCCTCGATGTCCTGCACGCGGGCCTTGGTCAGGGTGCGCTGGAAGAAATGGGAATCGCTCTCGTTCTCATGGTTGAGGGGCACCCATCGCCGAACCTGCTCGCGGGAATGAGCGATCGCATCGGTGAACGCCTGCTCGTCGCGGGTGGTCAGCAGCCGAAAGACCAGACGCTGGGTTGTGAGATCGGGCTTGGGAAGGACTTCGACCACACGACGATCGATGACCCGCTTGCCCGTGATCGAACACGAGGGTTTCGTATTCAGTCGTATGGACTGTGCGGGTGATGCGCTCATGTATCGGACTCCTTTTTGGTGTGTCCGATAGATCGTCGATTTGCGGGCGCATCTGAAGAGAAAGCAGGTCCGGATATCCGAAAACTAAAAGGGGCCGATAATGCTGCTGTTCATCGCAAGAATCGAGCCCAGAGCCGCATGGCCTCCCGGCGGGAGATGCGCTGCCCGCACTCAGGGCAGGGTTGGGCATCATCGATGCGGGATTGGAGGGAATAGCCGCAGCGCGGGCAGAGGTTGCAGCGGTGGGCGATGGCGTTTCTTCGTTCCGCTCGTATTCCCAGAATCAACATGGCCATGTTGAAGACAGCCAACACAACAATGATCTGCATAACAATGAGTGAGCCCCTCAACCAATATCCAAAGAGATCGTATGGGGAAGGGAGTCCAAAATAGGAGCAGAGACTCGAGAACGGCACGCCCTCAAGGTCGAGTCTCATAATCGGAAGAAAGGCGAAAATGCCAAGCACCGGTATCGCCGCAAGGCTAACAACCGATATGTGAACCCATTGAAACCAGCGATACCACCGAAACAGCTTGAACCTGACCCTCTTGATCTTCGGCACCGCGCTCCCGTCCGACTTGGCGCGTCGTGCCCATCGCTTTGGCTTTCGGAGTTGGAACTGGTACCAGCGCATAGGAACAGTGTCGATTCATATGATTGTTCGAAGAGCATCTCCCTTCAAGACAGCCCGCTTCTACCCTTTCCGCAAACGGCTCACGAGGATTTCGACCTCCTGCATCAGAAGCGGCTCGAGTTCAGCGACCCGGCTTGGCAGATCCATCGAGCCGTGACATATGGTCAGGACGAAGGTCGCGTCATCAGTGCGGCAGGCGATGATCCAGTGCTGCCCAACGCGGTAGAAATACAGATGCGGCGAGAACTCGGGCACCCTGCGGAGCAGATCTGGCGACTCACGCAGGAGGCCAAAGGCCGTCTGAAACTTGCCGATGTAGGCCTCGGCGGTCTGCTTTCCCGATGTCTCGATCGAATAGTCTTCGATCTCGATAAGATCGAGCGTGGCTCGTCTTGTAAGGAACAGACGGGTCATGCGCCCTTGTCGCTGCGAGCATCATTCATCAGCGATTTCAGGTCGCCTTCGTATTCAACGACGCGATCGGCACTGGCATCGGCGAAGCCCTCGATGATGCGCTCACGCATTGTCGCGGCTTCGCTGCGTTCCATCTTTTCACGAATCAGACCGCGCAGGTACTCGCTGCGGGTCGACCAGGTCGTACCCGGCCCGGTTTGGCGATCGATGAATGCGGTAAGTTCATCGGTGAGGGAGAGATTGAAAGTGTGCTGCGGCATGCGTCGATTATGACATATATCGACACGACGATCAAGGTTTTTTCGCTTAAAACCGCGACCGCAGCATCTTGCACCATAGCCGCACGCATTCACGGCGAGTGAGTTCGTATCCGCATTCGGGACACGCGAGCCGATCGCAACCCTGCCCCTTCAGAACATACCCGCATGAATGACACAGCAAGCACCGCGAGGTGATCAATCTCCGCTTCAATCGTCGCCGCGCCATGAGTCCAAGGACTGTGTGAAGAACGATCATGAGGAAAAGACTCCCCCAGATCACGAAAGAAGATATCGGCCCAAACAAATCAAAGTACCACCGGCGCATCGAGGAAGTTCTTGGGAGTTGCACAACGACCGCGAGCGTGAGAAGATAACCCAACGGCAGTATCATCTGGAGAATCAGCGCCCACCGCGCCCATCGATACAGTGGCTCTACCCGTTTGAGTCTCCGATACGGAATCGGATGCACAACATAACCAGCGCGTGCTCGTAACGACCACGGCCGGCGCGGGTAGGGCGAGGTCAGGAATTGCTTGAGATCGAATCTCACGATCCAATATTAGAACCGCGACCGCAGCATTTTGCACCACAGCCGCACGCATTCACGACGGGGTGCGATGAAACCGCATTCAGGGCAGGTGTCGTCGTCGCGGGGGCGTTTCGAGAGGTCGTAGAAACACTCCGGACAACGGCAGCACCTCGACTGAATCACCATTGTAACCATTCGCTGCTTACCGAGCGACAGAACCAGTTCGAAGACACAGAACACCGCGAAGCACAGCACACCCCAGGCGATCGCAAACATGATAGAGAGCGGAACAAGACCTTTATAGGATCCTTCAGTCGCGATATAGAAAATTCCAGAGGCAAGAACTGATACAGGGATAACAAAGAGACACCGGCGCGACCATCGTATGAATCGGTCAGACCAGCGGGTCAGAAATGTGTGCCGGTACATGCCACACAGCTGCATGTTGGTGAGCTCGTCGAGCTGACTCGATGGATTGCTTCCATCCAACGAATCACTCCACAGTCACCGACTTGGCCAGGTTCCTGGGCTTATCGACATCGTGCCCGCGCAGCACCGCCGCGTGATACGCCAGCAACTGCAGCGGCACCACCGTCAGCATCGGGCTCAGGCATTCCTCGACCGCGGGCACATACAGCACATCCTCGGCCAGGGTCTTGATCTGCTCGTCGCCCTCGGTCGCCACGGCGATGACATGCCCGCCGCGGGTGCGGACCTCTTCGATGTTGCTCAAAACCTTGTCGTACTGGTTGCCCTGGTTGGCGATGAACACCACGGGCATGCCCTCGTCGATCAGGGCGATCGGGCCGTGCTTCATCTCTGCCGCGGGCATGCCCTCGGCGTGGATGTAGCTGATCTCCTTGAGCTTCAATGCCCCCTCCATCGCCGTCGGGTAGTTGTACCCGCGACCCAGGAAGAGCCAGTTGTCGCGGTGGACATACTTCTCCGTCACCTTGCGGATCAGGTCGTTGGTCTGCAGGATCTGCTCGATCAGGTCGGGGACGCGATCAAGCTCGGTCATCAGGCGGGCGCTGGCCTCGGGCGACATCATGCGTCGCCGGGCCATGAACAGCGAGATCATCGTCAGCACCGCGACCTGCCCGGTGAAGGCCTTGGTGCTCGCGACCCCGATCTCGGGGCCCACACGCAGGTACACGCCCGCATCGGTCTCACGCGGGATGGTCGAGCCGACCACATTGATTACACCCAGCGACAACGCCCCACGGTCTTTGGCTTCGTGCAGGGCCGCGAGCGTATCGGCCGTCTCGCCCGACTGCGATACCGCCACCACCACCGTCCCGTCCTCGATGATTGGGTTGCGATAGCGAAACTCGCTGGCGTACTCGCACTCGGCGGGGATCTTGGCCAGGTCTTCGAGCAGATACTCGCCGATCATCGCGCTGTGCAGTGCGGTGCCCTGAGCGGTGAGGATGACGCGTTTGGATTTGACCAGCTCCTTGGCAAAGCTCATCAGCCCGCCAAGCACCACGCGTCCCTCGTTCTTATCGAGTCGCCCCTTGAGGCACCGGCGCAGGGTCTCGGGCTGCTCGTAGATCTCCTTGAGCATGTAGTGCTCAAACTTGCCCAGCTCGATCTCCTCCAGGTCCATCTCAAGCTGCATCACCTTGGGCGAGAGCTCGATATCGTCGACCGTCGTGGTCCGGAAGCCGTCGCGGGTCAGGCGGGCGACGCTGTAGTCATCAAGCGTGATGGCCTGCGAGGCATGGGCGATGATGGCGCTGGGGTCCGAGGCGACGATGTACTCGCCGCTGCCGATCCCGATGAGCAGGGGCGAGCCCTTGCGGGCACAGACCATGACATCGGGCTCTTCCTGGCAGATGACCGCGATGGCGTACGCCCCACGCACCTCACGCAAGGCCGCCTGGACCGCCTTCTCCAGATCAATCCCGTTTGCGGGATCGTACAGGTGCGAGATCAGCATCCCGAGCACTTCGGTGTCGGTCTCGGTTTGGAACTCGTGGCCCTTGGCCTCCAGCAGCGTCCGCAGCGAGGCATAGTTCTCGATGATGCCGTTATGAATCAGCGCGATCCCGTGGTCGCGGTCGCGGTGCGGGTGGGCGTTGATCTGGGTCACCCCGCCGTGGGTCGCCCAGCGGGTGTGGGCGATGCCGATGGTCCCGTGGATCCCCCCGATCGAGTCCAGCTCATCCTCCAGATTCGCCACCCGACCGACGGCCTTGGCGATATGGAGCTTGCCGTTGTCAATCGAAGCAACCCCCGCCGAGTCGTATCCCCGATACTCCAGACGCTTGAGCCCCTCGAGCAGAAGGGGCTGGACCTGCTTGTTCCCGATATAGGCGACGATTCCGCACATGCTTGAACTCTCCAGAACGGGGTAGTACCCCCGGGTATCTCATTCATCGGCCCAGTCGCCCGGGATCATCATCGTACGGCCTCCGCTGGGCAGGGTTCATCGTCCCAGCGAATCGCCAAGCCGCACAATCGCTCATTGCCCATATATCGACCCCAAACCATCGCCCGAATGGGTTCTTTGACGGGATCGTGCATACACTCATGTGGTTTAGGCGCAACCAGACGCAGCATTCACTTATTGGACCCTGCCCAGCGACGGGTAGGCGGCCCGAGGATCACCCCAGCTATGCCCAGACGCGAAGATCTGCACACGATCCTGCTCATCGGTTCCGGCCCCATTGTCATCGGTCAGGGGTGCGAGTTTGACTACTCGGGCGCTCAGGCGTGCAAGGCCCTGCGTGACGAGGGCTACCGCGTCGTGCTTGTGAACTCCAACCCCGCGACGATCATGACCGATCCGGCCTTTGCCGACCGGACCTACATCGAGCCCATCACGCCCGAAGCCGTCGAAAAGATCATCATCAAGGAAAAAGAGCTGGGCAACCCGATCGACGCGGTGCTCCCCACGCTTGGCGGACAGACCGCCCTCAACTGTGCCTGCGAGCTCCACGACACGGGCATCTTCGAGAAGCACGGCATCGAGATGATCGGCGCCAACCGCGAGGTCATCCACAAGGCCGAGGACCGCAAGACATTCGCCGATATCTGCGATGATCTGGGGCTCAAAACTCCTGAATCTCAAACAGTCGAGGACCTTGACGAGGCCCTCGATTTTTTACAGGTACACGGGCTGCCCATGATCGTCCGACCGGCGTTCACGCTCGGCGGCTGGGGCGGCGGCATCGCCTACAACCGGGCCGAGTTCGAAGAGCTCGTCACCCGCGGGCTCCGCGCCTCCATGATCGGTCAGGTCCAGGTCGACAAGTCCCTCATCGGCTGGAAGGAATACGAGCTCGAAGTCGTACGCGATAAGAAGGACAACTGCATCATCGTCTGCGGCATCGAGAACATCGACGCCATGGGCGTCCACACCGGCGACTCCATCACCGTCGCCCCGATCATGACGCTCACCGATAAGGAATACCAGGTCCTGCGTGACGCATCCCTCGCCATCATGCGCGGCGTCGGGGTCGAGACCGGCGGCTCCAATGTCCAGTTCGCCATCAACCCCAACCCCGAGCCCGACGAGCACGGCAACAAGCCCTTCGAGATGGTTGTCATCGAGATGAACCCACGCGTGTCGCGCTCATCCGCGCTCGCGTCCAAGGCCACCGGCTTCCCCATCGCCAAGATCGCCGCCAAGCTCGCGATCGGGTACACGCTCGACGAGCTTCGCAACGACATCACCGGCACCACCAGCGCTTGCTTCGAGCCCAGCATCGACTACATCGTCACCAAGATGCCCCGCTGGACCTTCGAGAAGTTCCCCGAAGCCGACGAGACCCTCACCACCCAGATGAAGTCGGTGGGCGAGGCCATGAGCATCGGTCGCACCTTCAAGGAATCCTTCCAGAAGGTCGTCCGCTCGATGGATGTCAAACGCTACGGGCTTGGGCTCGACAAGAACGACAACTGGCTTCTGGCACGCCAATCGTCTGACGGACGCAAGGCCGACGGGCAGCTCATCGAGTGGCCAATCGAAACCGACAAGCTCACCCGCAAGCTCTCGGTCCCATCCCAAGGCCGCATGTACTACATCCGCTACGCACTGAAAATGGGGTGGAGCGTCGATAAGGTCTGCGAATACACCAAAATTGACCCGTTCTGGATCCACCAGCTCAACGAACTGGTCGAGTTCGAGGACGAACTCTGCGCCATCGATTCGCTCGATGCCATGACACGCGATCTCATGCAACGCGCCAAGCAGCTCGGCTACTCTGATGCCCAGCTCGCGAACCTCTACCTTGGCGACATACACGCGGAGAACATCCTCAAAGTCCGCGCGAAACGCAAAGAGCTCGGCGTCGAAGCCGTCTTCAAATGCGTCGATACTTGCGCAGCGGAGTTCGAGGCCATCACCCCCTACTACTACTCCACCTACCAGCCCGGATCCAAGCGGATGGATGAGTCGGGCACCATCGTTGATGTCGCCCCCGAGTGCGAGCTGCGTGACCGTCTGCTCGCCGAGACCGATCCCAAGCAGAAGGTCGTGATCCTCGGCGGCGGCCCCAACCGGATCGGCCAGGGCATCGAGTTTGATTACTGCTGCGTCCACGCCGCCTTCGCCGCACAAGAACTTGGGCATGCGGCCGTCATGATCAACTCGAACCCCGAGACCGTCTCGACCGATTACGACACGAGCGACCTGCTGTTCTTCGAGCCACTGACGCTCGAGGATGTGCTCAATGTCACCGAGAAGCTCGGCACCGGGCTCATGGGCACCATCGTCCAGTTTGGCGGACAAACCCCCCTGAATCTTGCGCACGGGCTCGACCAGGCCGGCACCCCGATGCTCGGCACATCGCTCGATGCGATCGACCGAGCCGAGGACCGCGACCGGTTCGATCAGATGCTCACCAAGCTCAACCTGAAACGCCCGGGCTCGGGTATCGCGCGTTCGATCGACGAGTCCGTCGAGATCGCCAACCGCATCGGCTACCCCGTACTCGTGCGTCCCAGCTATGTGCTGGGTGGGCGCGGCATGGAGATCTGCCCCGATGAGAAGGCACTGCGTCACTACATGTCCACCGCTGTCGACGCATCCGGGCTCGACGATGCCCCGATCCTCATCGACCAGTTCCTCGAAGCCGCGACCGAGCTGGATGTTGATGTTGTCGCGGACTTCGACGGCGAAGGCAACGGCAACGCGCTCGTCGCGGCCGTCATGGAACACATCGAGCAGGCCGGCGTTCACTCGGGCGATTCGACCTGCATGATCCCCACCGCCAACATCCGCCCCGCCCTCGTCGAGGAGATCCGAGAAACCGCACGCAAGCTCGCCAGAGAACTACGCGTCTGCGGGCTTATGAATGTCCAGATGGCGATCAAGGACGACAAGGTCTACATCATCGAGGTCAACCCCCGTGCGTCTCGCACCGTCCCCTATGTGGGCAAGGCCAAGGGCGCTCCGTGGGCATCGATCGCGGCCAAGGCCATGATGGGCCAGACACTCGGATCGCAGCACGCTCGCGAGATCCCCGACGCAGGTTACCACGCCGTCAAGGCACCTGTGTTCCCCTTCCAGAAGTTCCCGGGCGTTGACTTTGTGCTCGGCCCAGAGATGCGCTCCACAGGCGAGGTCATGGGGGTCGATGTTTCGCTGCCCAACGCCTACCTCAAGGCCATGCTTGCCGCCGGCACCCGGTTCCCCACCGAGGGCGGCGTCTTCGTCTCGGTGCGACAGGGCGACCGTGATGTCATGATCCCCGTCGTCCGCTCGCTCATGGCCATGGGCTTCAAGGTCTTCACCACCAAGGGCACCGGCGAACTGCTCGCCAGACACGGGCTGCGTCCCAAGATCCTTAAGAAGATCCAGGAAGGCGCACGCCCCAATGTCATCGACCTGATGCAGAACGAAGAGATCCAACTCGTCATCAACACCCCAACCCGCACGGGTTGGCAGACCGACGAGGGCCGGATCCGATCCACGGCCGTGCGCTTGGGCATCCCCATGGTCACCACCGCGACCGCGGCCCTGCAAGCCGTGCATGCCATCGAAGCACTCAAAGCCGGCTTCTGGGATGTCACCGCGCTGCAGGACCTCACCGCGATGCACGCCGAGTTGCACGCCTGAAACCCGAAGCTTGTAAACAGTCGTTCTAGTCAACAACTGTTTATCAGTACAGGAATCGTTTCAGTAGAAATAGATTCTATACGAAAACATCCTGTTGTCTCTTCACACGCTCGCCTCGGCGCGTTATGGTGGCGTCTCCATGCGGGTGCAACTTCTGTTGATTGCACACGCATGCGAAGAGAAGAGGTACAGAATCATGCTTCAGGCACCACCATTCATCGTGTCGCGCGTTGGTTGCGCGATGGTTCTCGCACTGATGTCCACCACCGGCATCGTCACAACCAGCGCCCAAGGTGCCGGCACCAACAAGGCCGCCGCGACACCGCGTGTACAACCCAATCACACGACCGCACCCGATACCGATCTCGTGCGCCGCATTGTGCGATCGCTCGAGCAAACCAACCCCAACGCGCGCGGCATCGGACTCCCGAGCCCCGTGACCGATGCCGACTTCAGGCCGCTCGATCCCGCGCAGGTCGAGCTGGGCAAGCTGCTCTACCACGACAAAATCCTTTCGGGCAACTACAACATCTCCTGCGCCACATGCCACAACATGCTCACGGACACAAGCGACGGCCTCTCCCTCCCGCTGGGCGAGGGTGGTCAGGGCCTCGGCCCGGCACGGGAAAACGGATTCGATGATGACGCGGTCCATGAACGCGTCCCGCGCAACGCGCCACACATCTTCAACCTTGGCGCGCACGAGTTCACCGTCATGATGCACGACGGCCGCATCAAGGTCGACCCCAGCAAACCCTCCGGCTTCGACACTCCCGCCGACGAGGACTTCATGGACGGGATCGACTCGGTCGTCTCCGCTCAGGCGTGCTTCCCCGTAACCTCATTTGCAGAAATGGCGGGGCAGCCGGGCGAGAACACTGTCGCCAACAGTGTGTTTTCCAATAACCTACCCAGAGCATGGGCGATCCTGGCCAAACGCGTGGCACTCGTGCCTGAATACGCCCAGATGTTCATTGATATCTACGACGATGTCCAGACGAACAACGACATCAGGTACCATCACATCGCCAATGCGATCGGTGCGTACGAATCAGCTGTTGGCCGGGCCGACAACGCGCCCTTCGACCGCTTCATGCGTGGCGACACCGGTGCCATGTCCATGAACGCCGTCAATGGGATGATCCTTTTCTACGGCAAGGCGGGCTGTGCCGAATGCCATAGCGGGAAGTTCCAGACGGACCACTCATTCCGTGCCATCGCCATGCCGCAGATCGGCCCGGGCAAAGGGCAGAATCAGCCGGGCTACATCGATGGCCTCGATGACCTCGGGCTGGGTGGCGAAACCGAACTCGAAGAGGACAACTTCAAGTTCCGCGTTCCCTCGCTGCGCAATGTCGCACTCACCGGCCCATGGGGGCACGACGGCGCGTACGCCACGCTCGAGGGTGTCGTCCGGCACCACCTTGACCCTGTGAACGCGCTGTACAACTACGACCAGAGCCAGGCGGTTCTTCCTGATGCGGGGAGCCTCAACACACGCGACTTCCTGGTCATGAGCACCCCCGAGCGGGTCGATGGCATCGCCGCCGCCAACGAGCTCGCACCGGTGAACCTCACCGAAACCGAGATCGATCACCTGCTTGAGTTCCTGCACGCACTGACAGACCCCGACTCGATCGATATCCGCCACGCGATCCCGATGCGCGTCCCGTCAGGCCTGCCCGTATTCGATTAATCAGGTTTCAACGACCAGAAGAAAAACGCGGGCGTCCCTCGTCTCGCGCCGACACCGACGCTTGTTTGCATTGCGTCGGTGTTTTTCTGCTAGTCGGTGTTTTTCTGCTACAGGTTCGCCGCGGTAAAGGTCGTGCTCACCTGCTCACGCTCCCAGGTGTGCGATGGCCCGGCTTTGGTCTCGTAGA
This sequence comes from Phycisphaerales bacterium JB052, assembly GCA_043100965.1. Taxonomy (GTDB): domain Bacteria; phylum Planctomycetota; class Phycisphaerae; order Phycisphaerales; family UBA1924; genus UBA1924. The sequence continues at coordinate 978,282 of JBICHR010000011.1, forward strand.
AGCGCCAGAGCTCAAACCAGTAGCTTCGGAACTTGTGCTCACCGAACGGCTCGTAATGCGCCCTGATCTGCTTGGTGATCTGCGCATCGCTTCCGCTGTACCCGAGCACCTTCTTTGCGTGCCGAATCGTCTCCGTGTCGATCGCCAGACGCGAATACCGCCCGAGCAGTTGCATGATGTTCCCCGCCGCGTACGGCCCGATGCCCGGGAGCGTGAGCAGAAACCCGTACACCTCATCATCATCCGTCGCCGGGTCGCTGAGCCATCGCTCATCGACATGGCCTTTCACAAACAGCTTGGCCAGATCAACAATGCGCTGGTCACGATACCCCACCCGGCACCGACCCCGCAGCGTCCCCACCCGCGTGCGCGACAGCTTCCTGGCGCTGGGGAACGAGTACGCACCAGACGCGCTTTTGCCCCCGCACACCTCGCACAGACGCCGGTTCATGTTCACCGTGTTCGGCCAGGCAACATTGCAACTGGTCACCGTTTTGATGACATCCTCGAACAGCGTCGGCGACCTGAACAGGCGTGCCCGCCCGGACTTTTTCCATCGTGGATCAACCCGGTGGAAATCACGGATTTCATCGGCGTTCATCTCGAGATTGAGCATACGAGCTATCTGCGATCGAGCCGTGGACTGCTCGCTCCGGTCGAGGCGACGATCGAACCGAGCCCGCAAGGAGTCATTGCTTCGCTGATCGATCACACACGCACTGGGTCCAGCTTCAAAGCTGAGCACCCGTGAAAGTGTCTGGCTGCCTACATCCCAGTAGTTGGGCATCAGCACGAAATAGCCGTAGCTGCACACATCCCGAGCGAGATGGAAATCACCGCGAACTTTGATGGTAATGGTACTGCCGGGCATGACCCATCCTACGCCCCCCGACACACACGCACAAAAAGACGCGCGGGGTCCCGTGAGGGACCCCACGCGTACAAGAGGGGACCGGTCTCGCGCTCTAGCGCGAGGTATTCAATCAGCGGCGGCGACGGCTCACACCCATCGCGCCCATGCCCAGCAGCGCCAGCGCCGAAGGAGCGGGCACTGAGTGGATGGTCAGGTTGTCGAGCAACGCACGGGGGCCCGAGTAATCGTTGCCATAGGTCGCGTAGAGGTGCAGCGAATCAAACTCAGCACCGTCAACGCTCAGCGTGGCGAAGGCGATGTTGTCGCGACCGCCCAGATCGGAGATCGAGAACGAGTCGGATGCAACGACCGAACCACCCATCAGGCCGTCGAGGTGGTACTCGATGCCGCCCCAGGGGCCGTTCTCGTAGTACGCGATTTCAAGCGACGCGAAGTCCGCGACGCTGTCGAGCGTCATGGTCACGGTCGAGAGCGCACCGAGCGACAGATTGTCGCCGACAACGAAGGTTGTTCCGAAAGTCAGCGCGTTGTTGGCGCTGCCAAAGTCAGGGAAGTCGTTGTAGAGCAGTGCCGCGTTCTCAACGATCACGGTGTGACCGAGCCCATTGATGCCATCGGCGTCAAAGGTATCGCCGCCGGGGAACACGCCCGCGACATTGTTGACATCCGAGTACGTCACACCGTTGTAGTGGAATGACTCGCCGTAGAAGTCTTCGCTCAGGTCGTCGTAGGTGCTGACACTGGTTGTGCCCGCGTTGCTCATGGCCGCGCACGCGCCGAGCAGTACTGTCAGTTTCATTGCCTTGTTCATACCTCTGCCTCCATTTTCCTAAACTGTGAATCCACCGTGCCCCCCTCGTTTCGGCACGCATACGAAAGAAAGAACCAAACCTTTATGAATGCGCCCCATCCCTGGGGAGCATCTTGTGTCTGTATACCACCGACGCCGGCATTGGCGGGTACGCCATCCGGATCCGGTACAGCTCGTAGTCATCCGGATCGGCTTCGAGGCGATCGAAGACCGACCGTGCCAGATCGGGGTAGCCCGCGATATCCGGCGCCTGAGCGAGCGATACACCGGTGCCCAGCTTCTTGATCTCATCGCTGACGCTGAGAAGATCACGCTCATCGAACGCGATCTGGGATACCAGCTCGGAGAAGACCACCAGCTCGCGATCTACCTTGCCAAACAACCCCTTGTAGACGAACAGGTCGAAGTGCAGCATCTGTGTCGGGATCCGCACCGCGACACCGAAGTGCGCCCGCTTCCCCTCCGAGGTCGCGTAGGTCGGGGCGATGTTCCGGAGGACCTCGCCCGTCACCAGCGTTCGCTGCCCGGTCAGGCCCACCTCGCCAGAAAGCAACTCGTCCTGCATCATCCCACGATCGGCCTCGACACGCTCCAACGCGGGCATCGGGTCGCTGCAGAAATCACAGATCACCGGCACCCCGCCATACTTGGCCGCACCCTCCGGGTCGATCGGATGACGCGTCATCGTCTGCTTGTCCGCGTTGTCGTCATCAATAAGAACCGACTGGTTCACCACCCAACGCACATTCGCACGCGTCTGGCGATAGCCCATCAGCCCGCGGATCTGCGCTGAATGAAAATGATCCTTCTTCTCTGCGCTGGGCATCAGCACATTCAGCGACATCAATGCTCGGCACTGAACCCCGAGCGTGTAGCTGTTGCCCAGGAATGTATGCTGACGCCACTTCTCTTCACTCTGCACATCGCTTGATTCACCGATGCTCTCAATGAGCATCTCGAACTCTGATCGGCTGCTCGCGTGCGTGCTGATCACCGATTCCAGGCGATCGCACGCGCTCCGGGCCACATCGATAAGATCATGCTCAACCCCTACCTCGCGGGCACTCTTGAGCCATAACTGGACGCTCTTGCTCGGCGGCATGTGTCGCGTTGCCACGAACGGGTCGTCGGCATACGCCACCTTGACCACCTGCCACGCCAGCTTGCGATGGATTCCGAACGCATCGCTGATCGCCGTGACCGCTTTCGAGCCGGGACACTTCGTTTCAATGATGCGTGCGTACGCATCACGGACCTGCGTCACCGCTTCGATCGTGTCGGCCTCAAAGCCCTCGCCGACTGATTCGAGTTGTTCAGATTCAACTGCCATCGTGCCTCAGCATACTCATTTCTGTTTCTGATACAAGACCTGTTTCAGAAACAATACAAGAAATATGTCCCGAACTGCTTTTCTACCCCAAAATGAGCCCTTTCGTCCCGTAAACCACTGACTTCCAAGAATTTCGGAGCAAATGGGGTCATCTGCTTGAAATCATTTCGATATTTGGCTAATAATCGAATATGAACTCCGTCTTCAAGGCACTCTCAGACCCGACCCGCCGCAAAGTACTCCAGCTCCTTCGGGAACGCCCCATGACCGCAGGCCAGCTCGCCGAGCACTTCGAAGTCTCCAAGCCCACCATGTCCGCACACTTCAGCGTCCTCAAAGAAGCCAACCTCATCGAACCCATCAAGTCCGGACGCACCATCACCTACCACATCAAGATGTCCGTCCTCGAGGAAGCCATGCTGGGCTTCGCCCAAGTCTTCGGCCTCGATGTCAAACCCAAAGACACACCAACCCCAGCCGAAACACACGATCAGCCACAATCCGAGCCCTCAACAGAGAACCCGTCATGAACGCAACGACCCAATCCATCCTCGCAACCCTCCTGCTGCTGCTCAACGCCACCATGGCCATTGTCCTCTGGCCCGACAACAGCAGCCGCTCGCTGGCCCTGCTTATCACTGTGGCCGCATTCGCTGCAGTCTGGCTCCTGAGTCGCCTGCTCGCGAAACGAAAGGGCTGCGACTGGTCCACCAGCAAGGCACGACGAGAAATCGTCGGCTCAATCATCATGGCCTCACTCATCCTCCTTGGCGCATCGATCGCCATCGCACTGCGCGATGCCGGAGCAATCGAGGGTGACCTCTTAAAGCGATTTGTCGGGGTCGTCATCGGCGCTGTCCTCGTCGTCATGGGCAACGCGATGCCGAAGAAGCTCGCCCCCACGGACTGCAACGGGTGCCGCACCACCAACCATGCACGCGCCCAGAAGCTTCAGCGCTTTATGGGATGGACCTTCGTCCTTGCGGGGTTGATCTATATGGGCATCTGGATCACCATCGATCTCGACATGACCGGCACCGCCGTCCTCTTCGCCTTCCCTGCAGCCATCGCCATCATCATCCTCGCCCGCCTCGCCACCCTCCGCAACGCCCGCTCGAAAGAGCGCCTCGACCATCCCGTATAACACAACACACGCACACAAGGGATCAACGCCATGCCGACCATCTTCAGAATCATGTTCTGCCTGCTCATCACCGCCTCAACCGCCTTCGCAAACTCGCCCGAGCCCGTCGCCGACGATTGGCACGGTGCCCTCACCATCCCCACCGGCAAGCTGATGCTCATCGTCACCATCACAACCGATGACGATGGCAACCTCTCGGCCGTGCTCGAGTCTCCCGATCAGGCACCCGGCCAGAAGATCCCGGTCACCGAGATCACCATCGAAGACGACCACATGCATTTGGTCATCGCGATGATCAACGCGACTTACGAAGCCAACTGGGACGACGAAGCCCAGCACTGGTCCGGCACCTTTTCCCAGGGCGCGAATCTCCCGCTGACCCTCGAGCGCGGGCTCCCGCCAAACAAACCCGTCGTCGAAGGACTCGACGGCACATGGCGCTCCGTCATCACACGCAACGGCGTCGATCTCCGCGTCATCCTGCATATCGAAACCACCGATACCGGGACCCACGCCAAGCTCGACATGCCCGACATGATGGCCAACAACATCCCCGTCACTAATCTCACCAACACCGACGGCCAAGTCTCGTACGCCGTCCCTGCCGCGCAGGGCACATTCACCGGCTCATTCAACAACGACGGCACCATCACCGGCACCTGGACCTTCCCCGGGCGTGAAGACGCCATCATCACCCTGACCCGCGATGCCGACGACAAACCCGCCACCACACGCAATCGACCGCAGGTCCCCACCGAGCCCTACCCCTATAAGTCCGAAGATGTGACCTACAACAACCCCAACGCAGAGGGTGTCACCCTGGCGGGCACACTCACCATCCCCGAGGGTGAAGGCCCCTTCCCCGCCGCCATCCTGATCTCCGGCTCAGGCCCACAGGACCGCAACGAAACCGTCTTTGGGCACCAGCCCTTCCTCGTGCTGAGCGACTATCTCACAACCCACGGCATCGCCGTCCTGCGATACGACGACCGCGGCATCAACCAATCCACCGGCGACTACGCCCAGGCCACCTCCGCCGACTTCGCAACCGACGCCAACGCCGCATTCGCCTACCTGACCACCCGCCCAGAGATCAACCACGATGCCATCGGCTTCGTTGGCCATAGCGAGGGCGGCCTGATCGGCCCCATCGGCATCAACGACAACCCGCGGGTCGCCTTCCTCGTCATGCTCGCAGGACCGGGCACACCCGCCATGCAGATCGTCCAATCACAGAACCGGCTTATCGCTGAATCGCAGGGCGCAAACGAAGACGAGATCAATAAGAGTGCCACGATCTCGATGACCATCTCCCAAGCCGTCGCCGCGTCAACCTCAATCGAGGACGCCGAGGCACGCATCCGCGCCATCCTGACCCCCGAAACGCTCACCAAGTATGGCATTGACGCATCCCAGCTCGAGGCCATCGTCGCCCAGAACATCACCCCTTGGACCCGCTACTTCCTCAAGTACGACCCCGCCGACTTCCTCCCAGGTGTCCAATGCCCGATCCTCGCGATCAATGGCGAACTCGACAAGCAGGTCCCAGCCGAGGAAAACATCGCCGGGCTCCATAAGCTGCTCACCAACCACAGCGACGCGACCATCATGGCCCTGCCCGGCCTCAACCACATGTTCCAGACCGCCAAGACCGGCGCCCTGGGCGAGTACAACGACATCGAAGAAACCTTCGCCCCACACGCGATGAAGCTCATCGCCGACTGGATCAACACCCGCTTCGGCACCGACCAGCAGGAATCCGAGCCAAACCATGACGATTGAACCCATCAACCTCGACGACAAGCTCAGCCAGTTCGACAAGACCTGGACGCCCCACATCATCGCCCAACTCAACGGCCAGCAGGTCAAACTCGCCAAACTCGAGGGCGAGTTCACCTGGCACGACCACGCCGACGAAGACGAGCTTTTCCTCGTCCTCACCGGTCGTTTGCGGATGCAGATGCTCGACGAACAAGGCGAGATCGCCGAACAGGTCATCGAGCCCGGCGAGATCATCGTCATCCCGAGGGGATTGCAACACAACCCCATCGCCGACCCCGGCACGAGCGTGCTGCTCTTCGAACCCGCCGCCACCAAGCACACGGGCGATAAGATTCTCGAACGCACAGTGACCGATCAGCAGTGGATCTGATCTCGTAGCTGCGAATAACCCTACAAACCGATCAAGATGCGCAATCGACTAGGCAAACTATCTTGATACGAAGACAAGAAAAAATCTACAATATACGCCAAAATCAAAGAGACACTGAATACCAATATCGCAGCTGCGCTACCGTCTAACCCCACAAACTTGTACAACAGCTGCCAAACCAGCACATGTACCAAATAAATAAATAATGTGTACTTGCGCCCAATGCGTGACAAACACAAAGGGCCAGAGTGAAGCACTAAAACTATACACACCATGGCAGCGCCAATCATCTGCGGATAGATTTCCCTCAAGGGCTCGCCGAGCAAATGAACTACCACAAGCACTACTAAAGAACTACAACACGACGCAGCTATGCCCCGCGGGTGAGCCAACGATCTAAAACTCCAAAAACACCATCCCATTGCAGCAGAGACCGTGCCAAATTTAAACTGGCTCACTGGAACTACAGCCGGTAGCCGATCAAGGACCATATACACCATGATCGCCACACACATACCTATCGCTGCGCCCACGCTTATTCCCCGAAGACCAAACCGCATCGACCAAATCGCTACCAAGTCACCCAGTACTATAGCACAAAATATAAACGGCAAAAACCATAAATGAATTTCACCACCGTAGAATATATTTCGCACTGTAACTTCACCACCCTTGAAGCCCGACCGCCAATACTCACTGGCAAGATAAACCAATGACCAAAATACCCATGGCAGTAAGAGCCTTTGTGATTTCCTTACAACCCCACTGACCCACCTGCCCTCTGACGAACTCTGCAGGCCGAAATATATCGACACGATTATAAACGCAGGAAGAGCCCCATACGCCACCCTAAACCCAACCCCACCAGTGTGAAACTGAATAATCAAATAACACCAAAGTAATCGACCAACATCTAAAGCCGTATTTCTATTGCTTCCCCTCTTCATTGCCGCCCCCGCCCAAAACAACGACTCAATTATGAAGACAACCACTTACAGCATCACGCGCCAGACCACCATACCGCCCCTGAATCCGATATACAACCCACTATCTCATACTGCCAGACTTCTACTTTCAGCCAGAGCTCGGCACGACCCATCGCCGACCCAGGCACCAGCGGCCTGCTCTTCGAACCCGCCGCGACCAAACACACGGGCAATAAGATCCTCGAACGCACAGTGACCGATCAGCAGTGGATCTGATTACGCTTCGGCCGATGCCCCAACATCCATCACGATCGTTGCGTCATGCCCGCCCAGATATTCATGGCGAAGCTGAACCAGAGGCGTACACCCCAGCGCCCATTCCAGCATCTCCACCGGATCAAACCGGACCGCCGGGGGGTTGGCCGGGGTGCGTTCCTTGTTATGACGCAAGGACAGGAAGTTGAAGATCAGCGTGCCCCGACCCGATCGGGCCAGCGCATCCCAGAACCGCCCGAGCACCGCCTGGGCCCGTTCCTGCGCCAGCGTGTTGAGCGAGCCGGAGAACACAAATACCTCCGCACCCGCGTCCGTCACCAGCAGATCCGGCAGCGACTCGTCGGCCACGAAGTCCCCCACCTCGATCAGCGTCCGCCCGATCCCCTCAAGCTCAATCCGCTCGTGCGCGTGCGCGGCCATCGCGTGCACGCCCTCGATCCCGATGTACGACTTGGGAAACGCCTCGGGGCGATGGCCCTGCATATAGACCGGGAAGTCCCCGACCCCGCACCCGAGGTCCGCAACAACACGATCGCTGAACCGCCCGAGATCGCACAGAACCCCAAACCGGGTGCACTGGGCATCCCGGCTCATCCACAACTGCGACTCAAAGCCAGCCCCCCCGCGACGCGTCGCGTCTTCATAGGGCTTCAGGTAGGAGCGGTCGGGTTTCTTTTTTCCAAACGCCATGAGCATACTCCGGGTGCCACTACTCGACGCGAAGCGGCGCAGTAGTGCTCTTGGTCAGTTCAGAAGACACGACTGCGCGGCAAGCCACGCGTAGTGGCACCCTCGAATCGAACTCAATCCAGACGCACCATCTGCGCGAACTCGTCGAAACGCTTGTTCACATCCGCGCGGCTGATACCCCGCATGCGATCGAGCGAGAAGGATTCGACATTGAAGCTCGCCACGATCGTGCCGTGGGCCAGGGCCTCACGCACCGATTCGTACGAGCCCAGATCGTGCCCGCCGCGTGCGGTCAGTCGCCCCATCAAGCCGCCTGCGAACGAATCGCCCGCGCCCGTCGGGTCAACCACATCCTCGGTGGGGTACGCGGGCAGCGCACAGATCCCGTCGCGATGCACCAAGATGCACCCGTGCTCGCCCTTCTTGATCACCACAAACCGGGGGCCAAGCTCCAGCAGGTGCTTGCCCGCGCTCACCGGGTTGCGATGCCCCGTGAACTGCTCGGCCTCATCGAAGTTGAGCACCAGACCATCGACCATGCCCAGCAGCTGGGTCAGCTCGGGCTTGGCGATGTCGATCCACAGGTTCATCGTGTCCGCAACGCTCAGCGTCGGCTCCTTGACCTGCTCAAGCATCCCGATCTGGACCATCGGGTGCGAGTTGGCCAGGAACACCACCTGCGAATCCTTAAACGATTCGGGCACCACGGGCGGGGCCTCTTCGAGCACCCCCAGATCGGTGAACAGCGTGTCCCGCTGGTCCATGTCGTCGTGATACTTGCCGCCCCATCGGAAGGTCTTGGAGCCCTTGCGGACCTCCAAACCCTCAAGGTCGAGGTCGTTGAAGGACTCGAGTGTCTTCATGAACGGTGCGGGGAAGTCGTCCCCCACCGCCGCCACCATGCGTGTGGGGCAGTAGAAGGAAGCCGCGGCCGCGAAGTACACCGCCGACCCACCCAGAAGATCCTCATGACGACCGCCACCGGGTGTTTCCACGGTGTCGATCCCGATCGTGCCTGTGACAATTAAGCTCATCATGGACTATAGCGCACCATCCAGCGCCGCCCAGCGAATGCGGGGCCGTAACACCCCGCCAGTCCCTCTCCGCATCGCCGGTCAGCGAAACAGCCCATCGCTGCCCCCTCAAGCCGCCCGCAGCCTCGGGAGATCGATCCCCGCGTCCAGCAGGCGGGTGGCGTCGACCGCGTCGACCGGACGGCTGAAGTAGAAGCCCTGGGCGTAGCCGCACTCCATCGCCTGCAACTGCACGAGCTGCGCATCGTCCTCGACGCCCTCGGCCACAACTTTGAGATTCAGGTTGTAGGCAAGCGTAATAATCGCCTGCACGACCGCGCTGAACTCACGCTTCTCGGTGATCGTCAGCAGAAACGCCCGGTCGATCTTGAGCGTCTGGATCGGGAACTGGCGCAGGCAGCTCAGCGAGGAGTGCCCCGTCCCGAAGTCGTCCATCGCCATGCCGATCCCGAGGTCCTTGATCCGGTTCATGATCTCGACCGCGTCGATGCGATCGTCCATCATCGAGGTCTCGGTGAGCTCCAGCACCAGGTCCGACGGGCGGACGCCAGTCTGCTCGAGCACCCGCTCAAGCATGGGGATCAGGTCCGGTTGCATCATCTGGCGACGCGACAGGTTCACGTTGACCTTGAACGGCCGAGTAGCACCGATGTTCCGTCTCCACCTGACCGCCTGCTCGCACGCGCGGACCAGCGTCCACTCGCCCAGCGGGATGATCATGCCCGCGTCCTCAGCGATCGGGATGAACCGGTCCGGAGGCACCATCCCGCTCTCGGGATGATCCCATCGCACCAACGCCTCAAACCCCGCGATCCGCCCGTCAGCTAGCTCCACGATGGGCTGATATTGAAGTCTGAACTCCCGGTCCATGGATTCAAAGTCACGGGTCGCCGCGCGCAGCTCACGCTCGGCGTCCAAGCGACGCATCGCCGCCTCATGCATCTTCTCATCGAAGATCTGCACGCGGCTCTTGCCGCTGGTCTTCGCCTGATACATCGCCGCGTCCGCGTCACGGAGCATGGCCTCGGCCGAATCATACTTGGGGCCACTCATCACGAGCCCAAGACTCAGCGTCGAGATGACCTCATGCCCCTTGAGGGAATAGGGCTCGCGGAACGAATCAATAAGGCGCTCGGCGGTCTCCATCGCGATCTCAGGGTTCTGCACATCCTCCAGGATCAACGCGAACTCATCGCCGCCCATGCGGGCCACCGTATCCACCTCTCGCAGCATCGATTGGAAACATTCCGCGGCTCGGATCAGCATTGCGTCACCGACCGCATGGCCAAGCGAATCGTTCACATTCTTGAACCCATCGAAGTCGCCGAACAGCACCGCGAAGCTCCGCCCCGGGTCTCGGCGAGCGCACGCCAACGCGTAGCTGACCCGCTCGGTGAACACCGCACGATTGGGCAGCCCCGTCAGGCGATCATGGTGCGCCAGCACACGCAGACGCTCCTGCGCCGCCTTCAGCTCCGAAATATCCACGAGCGAACCGGCCAACCTCGTCACATTCCCGTGCTCATCGTGGTCAGAGGTCGCACGACAGAGCATCCACCTGCTCACACCGTCGGCGTGGGTCATCTCGAGCTCGATGTCGAGCAGGTCTGTACTCCCCTCGCTCAGCGCAGTAATGGCCTCGTGGAATCGAGTCAGGTGACCCGAAGCAATGCGGCTGAACCACTCGTCCGGCGAGTTCCCGATCTGCCACTCACTACACCCCACCAGCTGCTTCCACCTCGGAGCGAAATACACGCTGTTGGACCGCAAGTCCCAGTCCCAGATGCCGTCCTGCGAACCTTGCACGGCCAAGCGGAACCGCTCCTCACTCCGAGCCAACGACTCGGCCTGAGCACTCAGCTCCGCGGTGCGCTCCTGTACCTGCCGCTCGGTCTCGTGATAGGCAACTTCCAGTTGCTCCTGCGACGCCGCGATCGCCCTCATCTCTCGACGAGACTGCACGCAACTGGCCACAAGGAAGATATCTTCGAACAGCACCCAGCCCGCATGCTCAAACGCACGCCACGGGCTGGCCACAAACACCCCGAACACAGACTCGGGCCAGTACACCCCCCGGAAGAGGTGGTCGACCGCGATCACCACCGTCGCAGGCACAAGCACCCGCCAGTCGCGATAGAACGCAAGGAACGCCAGCGAGCCAAAGATATGAAAGTGTGTTTCAAGGCGGCCGCCCATCAGATGGATGAGCAACGCCGAGAACAGCATCTGCGAGACCGCGATCGTGTATCGCGTCACCGCCTCGCCTCGACGAAGAACAATGAGCGTCAGCGGCATCAGGCAAAGCAACGCCCCCAGCACCAACCCTGAAGTGACATGAATATGCACCGAGCTCTCGCTGCCGGCCCAAGTGCGTGGGGTGAGGATCAGCGCCGCAGCAACGGCCCCAAAAAACTGCACCACAAAGAGGACACCGAACAACGCATCGGTCTGACGATAGACCCGCGATGCTGCTTCCTGAAAAAGCGTGTCTGCGTGATCAGTTCTCGGTGCTTGCATCGCATCCCTCCACACGGCAACGCTCCAACGACAGGACACAGGCACCAACGATCTCACACCCATAGACCGGCGCACGCGTTTGCATCGGCTCCTGCCCACGCAGGACCGAACGGATCGCACTCAGCCCAACACTCTCGCCCTCATGCCCACGCGATGGCGTGACCCCACCCCAGAATCGCAATGCCCCGTCCCGGTCGAACAGGGCCACACACCCAGAAACCACGGCCCCCGCATCACTCGTCAATGCTCCACCCGGATCGGGGATCGCCTTGGCATCAATCAGTTCGTCCGCCCGGCTCCAAAGGTCGGTCTCGCGCCATGACGGGTCCGCATCGGTGGGCTCGTAGAACACCACACGCGTTGCGAACACATCGGGCACTTCGCGTTGCAGCCGCTCGATCGCCGTCATCGTCGCGCGTGTGCACGGGCACTTGGGATGCGCAAACACAAGCAGCATTGGTCGATCGTGCGGCGGTTCGAGCTGGGCCATGGGCGTCCACCCGGTCGGAAGCGCCCCCTGTGCCCCAGCAACATTGGCATAGGACATGAGGTTGAACAGCACCACCCCGCAGGCAACGCCCCAAACCCCCAGCAATGCATATTCCCATCGTTTGCGTACCGCCTTGAGCATTGATCCCTCTCCCAAATCATCAACTGGCGCAGGCTCATCCACGAAAGTCTTTCGACCGATTCGATTCCGCAATGCACCAACACTGCAAAGACCGCCATATCGAGCACATATCCCCCAACTTTGAGGTGCCCCCACCCCTACAGCCCACGATCGCAACACAGACCTGACCGTTCGATAACAAGTATGCACAGAACCACAGAAGGCCGAACCGCACGAGACACGCCCTCGACATGCGCAATGTCCGGGGTTTGCGACGCTTGAGGAGCAAGGAACTGGAATCAATCGTGCCCGTCGCAAACGGGTTCGTGGGAACATCCATCTCGCGAAACGGGGTCGTTGCCGACGGCAGGCACGAATGGCTGAAACATCACCCCAAAGAGCAGATCGCTGAATCTGCGCAGCAATGAGAGAAAGGCAGAAACACCACCCACCGCGTGGATCTCTCGAAATGATGGAAAAGACCGAACCCGCTGCGACGATCGAGCGGTATCGACTAGCGTAAATCCGATCATGCATGCTGAGGGACACCATGACATTGACCGCATTGAGTAAACCCGTATGCGTCGCGCTGCTCGTTGCACTTGCAAGCCACTCGAGCACGAACGCCGCGGCCGAGCCAAGCACCGACTTCGCCTCTGCTATAACGCAACTCCAACAAAACGAGCAGCAACTGACCGCAACGCTGTACGACGCATACCGAGCGAGCATCAAGAGCCTCGGCTTCAACGACTTAACAACCAACGCGCTGCGGCAGAGACTCCTACTTGAATCCGATCCGACATCACTCCTTCAAGAAGTCCGGCTTGTCGATGAGATCCCCGAGTATCACCAGCGATCGGGCGGGGACATCGAGAAGACGGCTTCGTTGATTCTCAACATCTGGGAACGCTTCGACGAACATGCCGCCGCGAATCCGCGCCCGACCGAAGCCGTCTATCGCAACATGGTCCCCCCAGGTGGCGCATACCCTTCAGGCATTTCACCCGCCGATATTCGGGAACCTGAAATCCGTGCAGCGTACGAAGACATGCTGCGCAAGAACAGAGCCAACGCTGTGCGGCTGAATCGATCAATCCGTGCCGAACAAGCCCGGAAAAAGTGTGTATCCAGCATAAGACGCATCGCTTTGGTCTTGATTCAGGATCTGAATCCGGAGGAGCGTGCCTCCCTCCTGACCGCGATCGAGGATGCCGCCCTGGACGGCTCCGAAGACCTGCTCATAGAACTCCGCGCCATGTGGCCTTGAGATCCTGGAGGCCCGCGGTGACTGCTCGTGGGTACGCCGAGCCGGATCGCTCTGGGCTGCGTGGAAACAAGGGCACCCAGCGGAGCAAGCAAGATCTTCTTGAAAAACTTCAAACACACCCTGCAACCCGAGTGGCCCGGCCCCGTATCACTGTTCACGTATAGGAGTGAACATGAACAGTATCAGCCGCCGCTTCCCATCCCCGCTCGCCCTCACCGCTGCGATCATGATCGCGTCCCTCTCGGGCACGCTTGTCGCCGCCAACCAGGGCGATGCACGCGAATCCACCACGACCGAGTCCTTCGCGCCCAGCCCTGAGCCCATCACCGAAGCCGCCGTCACCCGCGCGATCGAGGAGTATGTCCGCGCACGATACGCGGGGGATGTCGAGACCGCGACCTCGCGTTTGCACGAGAATATCGCCCGGCGCATGGTCGCCGACACCTACTGGGGTCAGCCGAGCAAGGAGTGGGTCCGCCCGTTCACACGCGACCTGATCGCGTTCTACGCCGACCCGAACAGCGCCCAGCGACTCGACAACCCCTCCGAAGGGCGATGCGACATCAAAGTATTTGATCTTGAGCAGCGGACCGCCTCTGCCCGTGTCATCATGGAAGACGCAGTCGATTACCTCCATATGATCCACCTCAACGGGCGATGGGTGGTCGTCGACTCGGCCGTCATCCTCCTCAAGGAGAGCGGCGCCAAGCCGCCCGCGCTCTCCGATCGTCACGCCCAGACGGTCGAGCAGGTCTCACGCGACTACTGCGTCGGGTTCTACGAGATCGACGGCGATAAGGTCCAGTCCACCTGCCACCCCTCCCTCTCCAAACGATCCGTCGAGCAGGCCGAACTCTCCGATGGTACAGCGTTTGAGCATGTGAGCGGCATCACATGGGAAGAGATCAACCTCCTCGGCCAAACATTCAACACGCATTGGGGTTTCGAGCCCGATGCACGCTGCGAGGTCGAGATCTACGAGATCCGAGGCAACATCGCGGCCGTCAAAATGACCGGCGCGGTCTGGTTCGACTACTTCCACATGATGAAAGTCAACGGCGAATGGTCGATCGTGAACATCATGTACGAGAGTCTCGATCGATCCCGCTGGGTCAATGTCTGATCGACGATCGCCGAGCAACACAACCCACACCCTGATCCCGGCCGTGAGACCCCCGGGAGGCCCGACGCGATCCCACGAGACGCGTCGGGTTTTTTAGTCCAACTCCACCACCGGCATCCACTTCAACCAATCCACATCCGCCGCATTCGCCCGATCGATAACCCTAGTCACGACGATGAATCGACAGGCTCAGACATCTCCGCGCCTTGCGGCCATGGACCACCACGCTTCACATTTACAAAGGATGCACCATCGAATCGGAACAACCCGCCTGAGCACCCGATCCAGAGCACTCCATCCTGATCTTCGTAGAACTCCTGCACATGCCCGCGTGCAGGAAACCCGTTGATCATCAGGTCGTGATCCTCACGAAATGCATGAAAGGTGTTCCCATCGTATCGCGATGAACCGACGCCGAGCGTCGAGAACCACATGTCGCCGGCCTTGTCTTGATATATCTCGTAGATGCGGTTATTGCTCAGCCCGTCTTCTTTCGTGAAGCACTTCCACGCACCATCTTCCAAGCAGCTCGCGCCATCGCCATCGGAGCCGATCCAGATCCGGCCTTGGCGATCAGCGCATATCGATCGCACATCGTTACTGGCAAGGCCGTCTTCAGAGTTGTAACTCGCGAACGACTCGCCATCGAATCGATACACGCCTCGTCCGTTCACGCCGAACCAGAGTCGACCATCCAGATCCTCGGCCATCGCATAGACCGTACCCGGAGCAGTCGAGAGCGAAGGCTGATCCTTCTTCATGCTTGGGATTGGCAACGGGGCAAATGATGTGCCGTCGAACGCGCATAGCCCTCGTTGTGTGCCCGCCCAGATCGTTCCTTCACGATCCTGCATCAGACACCACACCTGGTTGTGGCTCAGGCCGTGCTTTGTCGTGTAGTTCGTGAACTTGCCCGAACGCAAACGGGTGACGCCGCCTTCGGTCGCGAACCACATATCACCATTGTCGCTCTGCACGATCCCACGCACGGCCACGCCGCCGAATCCATCACGCACAGTGAAGAACACCAAGCTTTCCCCATCAAAGCGGGCAACACCATCATCATTGGTCCCGAACCAGTACCGCCCTTCACGGTCCTGAAACACCTCACGCACATAGTTGCTGATCTGCGCAGACGCTCCGACATCGCTACCCGGCTCGTATTGATGTAGACCCTGAGCACCGGCATGCATGCACGTGCAAGCAAGGGAAAACAACGCGAGTACACAAGATTGCAGCCGCACTGCTCGATATAAGAAACCAGAACGCATCAACACCCTCCGCACCGATTCACCGAAGCAAGTCGGATAAACCCATACATCGTCAAGGCTGCCCCAACTCCACCACCGGCATCCACTCCAACCAATCCTCATCCGCCCCGTCCTCAAGCTCAAAGCTCGCGCCGGACTCGACCCGATCGCCTCGCTTGCTCTCGCGTTCGGGGGTGGCGAAGGAGATCGACGCCTGGAGGAGCGCGTCGAGGGAGTCGGCCTCGACGCTCAGGCCCGTGAACAACCCAAAGTCGAACCCGACCCCGGCCGTGCGCCAGAACTTCGTCTGGGTGTGCACCAGTGGCGCATAACGCGGCTCAATATCAATCGTCACCAACACCCCCGTCGCATCATCGCTCAGCACGGCGTGCCGCACCACCCCGACCGGTATCTCACGATAGAGTACCGGGCTGCCTGCGCTCAGGTTGCCGAGGCGATCGCTGCGGAGGGTCAAACGCAACGCGTCGCTGTCAGCAGGGGCTGTCCGAGGCGGCGCGTCGAGGGCCACGAACGAGCCCACCCTCTCCCCCGACGCATCGCCCGGCTGCAGCGCAATGTACTGCGGCCCAACCAAGGTCTCCAACCCCGCGATCCGCTCCAGACTCACCTCGGGGCGCACGACCCAGAACGATGTGCCGTCCACCGCGAGCCCCGACGCGTCGGGTCGGAGCTCGGCCGTCACGGACACGGATTGCAGATCCGTCGTCAGCGCCATCTCGCGTACGACCCCGACCGTCACCCCGCGATGGATAATCTCGGACCCGGGTTCGAGCCCGCCCGCGTCGTTGAACACGATCGTGATCATCGGCCCACGATCGCGCATGACCTGCGCCCAGATCAGGTACCCCACCACCCCCAGCGCGAGGACCGGGACGATCCACACGCTCGACACCCGCCGACGCTTGACGACCGCCGTCGGGATCGCGCCCGATTCTGATTGGGCTGGGGCATTTGATTCAGGCTCAGGCATCGGGTTCCTCCCAGATGGCGTGGGGGTCAAAGGCAGCAGAGGCGAGGAGACTCAGGATCACCACGACCCCGAAGACCGCCACCCCAGGCCCGGGCGTCACCTCCACCAGATCGCCCAGCTTCACAACCGCGACGAGGATTGCCACCAGCAGCACATCCACCATCCCCCATCGCCCGATGATCTCGATGAGCCGATACGCCCGGGCTCGGTCCTGCCGAGCGATCAGCCGCTGACCCGTACAGAGCGCGAAGATGAGCCCAAGCTTGGCGATGGGGGCAATGACGCTAAACAGCAGCACCGCCAGCCCGACGAAGAGGTGCCCCTCGGCGAGGAGGGCGATGGTGCCTGACCAGATGGAGGCGTGGGACTCGTAGCCGAGCCGCTCAATCTCCATCACCGGGAGGCAGAGGGCCAGCGGGTAGAGAATGAGGGCGGCCAACGCAAGGGCCGCGGCACGGTTGACGGCTCGGGGATGGACTCCGTGCTTGATGACCGCGTTGCATCGGGTGCAACAAGCAACCGAACGGGACCCAATCACCGGGATCTCATGAACAAGGCCACAGCAATGGCAAGCCCCGAGATTCGAACTGTGTGTGGCCTGGGCCATGGCGTACATCATACGCGAAGTTGGGCCGACGATTTCATGCGACGCCGGGTTCACATGCAACTGTTTCGCGCGATGCAGCAGAAAATCCATGGAAGTTGCACATCATGGACAGTTTGGTATGAAATCGGCGATTGGCGAACAGGAACACGCTTTGTGATCGCATATTTCTACTTGTCGCAACGCTTCAGGAGGCCTCTTCGGCCCTTTCTTTCATCCAAAGTTTCGACAGGCACGAAACCAGTCCGTAGCATTCTGCGAAGAAGGACATGTCTCAGGCGGAATGACAGAGACGCCAACGGGACGAGCCGAGGGGAAACTCGCTCAACCAGAATGACTGCCCAGGATGGGCAAACGAGGAAAAAAGCCCCAGTGCTTGAGCTGCTATCGCTGTGCCCTCACCGAGCGTGAATATGAGGGCGACTTGGAATCAGGAGTGTGAGGTCAGGATTTGGAACAGGAACCTTTCAACATCGTCGGCCATACGAGCGCGGCTGGCGATGATCTACAAGTAGGTACCCGGGGGCGTGCGATGCTCGACACCCCCCAGCGTCGGCGTCGTGGTCACGCCCCCTGGGTCACCTATTTCACAACTGCACCCGCAACGCCGGGTGGGTAGGTGTGACTCGCTGAGCGCACTGTCGCCAGTGACGAACAGAAAACGAACCAAGCTGCCGGGGAGGATCGTCATCGTCCCCAACCGACCCGGTAGCCCGCCCCGATCGGGTGGACACACCCGATCGGAGTTTCGAGAGGATGAGACCCAATGAACGCTCCGGCGATCGAACGGGTCAACTCCAGGCCGGGCATGAGAAGGCGAGAGCTCATGTCCGGTTTTCTATTGCACCGAACCGTTGATCGGCATGCAAACAAAGACCGATCGGGCCCGCGAGGGCCCGATCGGTTTCTTTGTCTATACAGTTGGGCTTCGCCTCTGGATTGAGGCCTGGCTTATGGCCCGTGCTGGTGCCCGATGTTCTTCGGGGTTGGTGTCCGAGTCCCGAGCCCCATCAGCCCCAGGTCCTCGTTGTCGATATCGAAGTCGCCGTCCATGTCGTAGATCTCAAACCCCGGCTCGATGGGGTTGCCATCGCCGGTTCGGGCCACGATGGCCTCTTGCAACTCCCAGACATCAATACGCCCATTGTTGTCCTTGTCCCCAAGCCGAGCCGTCGGGTAGAGCGTCCACTCACGGTTGACCGGGATATTGCTCAGGTGACGGATCTCGGTGTTTCCAGGGTAGATGACCCGAGCCGAATCGATCACGGCCGCATCACCAAGCCCGAAGTGCAGGGTGTACTCGCTGGTCGTCTTGTAGTTGGTGCCCGAGCGGACCTGGCGGACCTGGGACTTCTTCCCGTGGACAATGTCCACGCAGGTACCCACTGCGAACTGGTTGAGATCACCGTTGTTGCCCACCACATTGAACCGGGCGTAGTTGTTTGACGCCAAGTCCGGTGAGTTATTGATGTACAGGTGGACCCGCCCGTTGGTATTGCCCACGAGGAGGTCGATATCCCCATCCCCATCGACATCGCCTTCAGCGACACAGAAGACATCCGCATCCTCGTCCACATCGGCACTGGGACCCTCATCGATCAGCGGCCAGGTCTGCGAGCCGCGGTACAGACGATTGGGGCCCTGCATGTTGCAGAGGTAGATATCCAGCTCGGTATCGTTGTCGAAATCGGCAAAGAGCGTGCCCCAGCCGACATGGTAACTGCCCACGCCCGCAGGAACGGTCTGATCGACATACGCCCCAACGCCATCGTGCATGAGCAGCTTGTTGCCATGCATGATGTTGGTCAGGTAGAGGTCGTAGAAGCCGTCGAAGTTGACATCACCCACGGCGATACCCATGCAGTCGATATGGGCCTGCGCGTTGGCCTGGGTAGTGATTTCGGTGAATGAGCCGCCGTTGTTCTGGTAGAGGCGGTTCTTCCAGAACCCGCCCGAGCCCTTGTCGGTGCCCAAGTACAGGTCGTCATCACCGTCTCGGTCGAAGTCATAGAACGCGCTGACCAGGGTTGGATCACCCTCGGCATCCACATCCATGGCGATGGCTTGGTCGGTGAAAGTCCCGTCGCCGTTGTTCATGTAGAGATGATTGGACCCGGTATACCCGTTATCCCCGGTGCGCACCCCGACATAGAGGTCGAGGTGACCATCCTGATCCACATCGCCCCAGCAGGCGCCGTACATCGGGCCGTTGTCCACGATGCCCGCGCTGACCGCCACATCGGTGAAGGTCAGGTTGCCATCGTTGCGGTACAGGCGGCTGTTGGTATAACGCCCGCTGATGAAGATGTCGAGATCCCCATCATTGTCGTAGTCCGCCGCGGCCATGCCCGAAGCGACCGAGATGTTGGTGAAACCAGAGCCAATGCTTCGATTGGTGAAGTACCCCGCCCCATCATTCTCAAAGAGCCCCAGGTTCCCCCCGCTGCCATTGGCGATGACGGCATCGAGATCGCCATCCCCGTCAAGGTCGGCCAGCACCAGGCCCGCGCCGTATTGCAGGTAGTTGAAACCGATGTTGAAGTTCAATCCCCGCGCCAGTGCTTCATCGCTAAAGCTCAGCGGCTCACTCAACGCGGGCAACGAGCCGGCCGAAAGGGCCAGCATGGTGATCAGTACGGAACGCATGTGCGCAGCTCTCCTATCTCTCATCCAAACCGATTCGAGGTACCCCACGAAGCCCATCCCACACATCGCGAGACCGGCTTTCGCACATCAAGCTTCCCAACGACTCAGGAAGCCCCCCTTCGGTGCGTCCAAGTTACCCGATCGGGAAAGTCAATGGAAGCGCAGCGTGTGAAAGATCAGCACAAATCGGTAGACCTTGGATCCAGAAGATGGTTGTTGGCCCATATATGGTCCATTCCCTGCACACAGAAACCCAACATCTGGCCCCAAACACCTTACCTGGGCGAGGGCTCGAGCACACCGATGCCCATCAACTGGATGTCAGCGGTATCGATATCGAAGTCCCCATCCATGTCGAAGATCTCGTTACCGGGTGTCAGTACCCCCCCGGGCCCGGTCCGGGCGTTCATGGCCTGCCGAATCTCGTCCACACTGATCGTGCCATCGTTGTTCACATCCCCAAGGCGGTCTGGAGTGTAGATGGTCCAACGCTCATTGATCGGCATGTTGGTAAGCACCCGCATCCCACCGCCGGGCACATATACGCGTACCTCGGATATCTTTTCGGCTTCACCGAGCCCGAAATGCAAGGTGAACTCGTCCTGTGACTTGTAGTTGGTCCCGCTGCGGACCTCGCGGGTCTGGGTCTTGCCGCCGGTCTCGACCTCCACGCAGGTCCCGACGCTGTAGCGGTTGAGCGCGGTCCCCTCGACATCAATGCGGACCCAGTTGTTCCCCTTGGCATCTGCCGAGTTGTTGATGAACAGGTTCACGCGTCGGTTGGTGTTCCCCACCAGCATGTCCAGGTCACCATCATTGTCGATATCCCCCACTGAGACGCAGTAGGTATCCCAGAACACATCAACACCTGCGTCGGGCGCCTCGTCGATCAGCGGCCAAGTCGCGCTGCCCCGGTAGAGGCGATTGGGCTCCTGAATATTGCATACATAGTTATCCAGGTGCGTGTCGTTGTCGAAGTCGGCGAACACGGTGCCCCACCCGACACGGTAACTGGCCATCCCCGATGGTTCAGTCTGGTCGCTGTAGGTCCCGTCCCCATTGTGCATATACAAGATGTTGCCCTGCATAATGTTGGTCAGGTAGAGATCGAACAGGCCATCGAAGTTCAGATCCCCCACGGCGATGCCCATACAGAAGATGTAGGCCTCGACCCCCGCGTCGTATGTCGCGTTATAGAAGTTGCCGTTGCCATCATTCCGGTACAGCTTGTTGTGGAGCAATCGCCCATCGGGATCGTCGCTGCCCTTGTCGGTCCCGATGTAGATATCGTCGTCCCCGTCGCGATCGAAGTCGTAGAACGCGGGGATACACGATGGATCGCCCGGCGCTTCAACCCCGAGTTGCACGGCAACATCGGTGAATGTTCCGTCGCCGTTGTTCCGGTAGAAGTGGTTCTCAATCTCGACATTGTCAGTGAAGGTTCGCACGGCTGCATAGAGATCGAGCCAGCCGTCCTGGTTGTAGTCGCCCCAGGCCGCGGCCATCGAGGGCGCGCTCAGGTCGACCCCGGCCTCGGCAGCAACATCGGTGAAGGTCCAGTCGCCGTTGTTCCGGTACAGCTTGCTGGGCTCGAACCAGCCCGGGACATGAATATCCAGGTCCCCGTCGTTGTCATAATCGGCGGCGGACAGGCCCGACGCGTTGATCATGGGCGTGATCCCAGTCATAGCCGTCACATCGGTGAAGTGCCCGGTGCCGTCGTTCTCGTAGATTCCCCAAGAGCCCCCGAGCCCACCGGCGATGACGATATCGAGGTCCTTATCGTTATCAAGATCGACGAGCATGTTGCCTGCGCCGACCTGATGGTAGTTGAAACCCAGCCGGAACGGCACGCCGCGTGCGATCCCCTCGCTGGTGAAGTTCAACGGGTTGGCAATGATCGCGCTTGCACAGAATCCCACGCCCATCAAGGCGGCGTGCGCTCGCAGCGTCGTGTGTGAAATCCCCTGAACCCCAACCGGTGGAGTACGATGAAAACAAAAGAATCGACCTGGCATCCGTGTCTCCCTGCATCGCGCGGCTTGGCCGCGCTGATTCCCCATGCACACAGGATCTCAAACATCCGATCACAACTTGTTGGACTCCAAAGTAGCAGATCCTGATGAAATCCCGCGAACGAAAGTATAAAATATCCATCCAAACACCCCCCGGTTTTCTTGTGAAATCAGAACCTATACGAGCTGATGGGACGAGATGTGCACGCCTTCCTCACAGTCATCAGTTGGCCGGCAGACTTCAGTGAAACGGAGAAGGCGAACGCGCTGGTCGAGTGCGTGGGGCTCGATCCGTACCACGCTCGCCTCGCCTCCCGACGCAACACCCCGGGGATTATGCGTGAGATCGATGGGGCCTTTCGTGACCGGGTGCTCAATGCACTGCATGCACGCGGCGTGCTGAGCATCGCACCCACCCAGGCCGAGATCGATGCGTATCCCGAAGCCCAACCCATGCTGTCAATCGAGCAGTTCCCCGATGCGGACCCGGCCCGCTTCGTCGTTGCCCCCCGAAAGGGTGATGCGTGGACATTCACCTGCGATCAGGTCTGGCTGATCACCTGCGGGCGACTGCGCCAGACGCGTGTGACCATCGAAGACGACGCGAACACGGCGTATGGCTTTGAGAGTGCCCAGTCTGAACTGGCACGACGCCTCAGCGATGGCGGGCCAAGGGCAAGCCGAAAGATCCGCATCCAGCCCGTGATCGATCTGCATGTACGCCACGGTGCCCATGGGCGTGTGGCCCGCCTGATCGGCCCACGATGCCGGGTCGGGATCGTGGGCGATACGAGCCGACCGTCGCTGCTGGACCGGACCCAACCAGCGGATCTCCTCGAAGCCATGATGCCCAACGCCCGCACCGATCGGGAGTTTCTGGACTTCGACCCCCCAGCGAGCCTGCGTGGGCGTGCAACGAAATGGGGCGGGGACAGCAACATCGAAAAGCTCGAGTATTGGTCGTTTTACTCGTCCTGGCTGGCCCTGATCCGCATCGCGATGGGCGATTGAACACGGCTTACCCCTTTTTTGATCAGAAATCGTGTTTTTCGTGTACAATTACCGCGGTACGAACTCAGCGATGAAACCTGGGCGAAAGTCTTCCCAATCAGGGTGGACGGGCTGCGTCAAGATCGATGGAGCCCGATCTGGAGAACGACGATGGAAGACATCATCCACGAGATCATTGATAAGGAAGAGCTTTTCATCGCGCTCGTCATCGCGGGCTCGATCACGATTGTCTCGGTGATGAAATCCCTCACCGGCATGATTGCTCGGCTCTCGCACGAACGCACACGGCGAGAGGTTGCGGCTTACATCGCAGAGGGTTCGATGTCTCCCGAACAAGGCGAGCGCCTGCTCGCCGCAGGAAAACGAAACAACGGCGTCAATATGTGCGGCTGACACACACACACACAGGGACTCACAATGCAAGAAATTATGCTCAACATCACCAGCGATCGGGGCATGTTCACGATCGCTATGATCTTCGGGATCGGCGGACTCATCGCCCTCTTCGGGATCTTCTTCGGTTCGATCACCAAGGCGACCCATGTCAAGGAGCGTGAGAAGTCACGCCGCGAGATCGCCGCATACATCGCAGAGGGTTCGATCAGCGCAGCAGACGGCGAACGCCTGCTGAACGCGGGGAATGACAAGAACCCAGCTGATGTGGCGATGGCCAAGGATGCCAAGTACTGCTCGGCGACCTGAGCCCACAGTACCCGTACGCACAAAGAGAGAGCACCGGCATGAACGAGATGATTCACAACCTGACAAGCGATGAAGATGTGCTGATCCCGGTTGTCATATTCGGGACGGGGATGGTCATCGCGGTTGTCGCGATCGTGTTCAGCGCGGTGCGAAAAATGGTGATCAGCTCGAATGTCGAGAAATCCCGCCGCGAGATCGCCGCCTACATCGCCGAGGGCTCAATGACCCCGGATGATGGCGAGCGGCTGCTCAACGCCGGGCCGGGCAGACGCAACAGCTAGTCCCCGCCCTTGGAAGACATCACGAGCACACGCAGGGTTTCTGCGATCGACCAGGCCTGCGCAGGACAGCCCTGCGGGGCGTGTTTGCCAATGGCATCGGGCTCGGCATCGTAAATCTCAAAGAGCGAACCGATCGAATCGACCTGCATCTGGCTCGACAGCTCGATTAGCAGTCGCCCTGCTCGCACCCTTGATTCTTCGTCATACCCTCGGTGGCGCATCACGCCCTCGCAGTAGGCCCCCAGCAGCCACGGCCAGACGGTCCCGTTGTGGTAAGCCCGATCCCGCTGCATCATGTCGCCCCGGTAATGCGGCTCGTAGTTGGGATGGTCGGGGCTGAGCGTGCGCAAGCCAACCGGCGTCCGCAGCATGCGATCAATCGCTCCCAATGATCCTTCCAGCACATGCCAGGGAAGGTTGAGGTGTGGCAGCGAGCAGGCGAAGACCTGATTCGGGCGACACTCGTCGCTGCGCTGCCAGCTGAAGCTGCGCACCGCGCTGACCGGGGTGATGCAGTCAACCAACCCGCCGTGCGGGCCGTCGCCCATGAGCGTGAGCATCGACCGCTGCGCGTGATCGGCCAAGTGGTGCAACTGCTCGACGCACGACTCGCCGATCGAGCCCATCCCCGCACGGGCACGCAGGGCGTTGATCCAAAGGGCGTTGATCTCGACAGGCTTGCCATGACGGGGCGTGAATGCGATGCCGTTGCGGAGTGCGTCCATCCAGGTGAGCTGGGTCTGGGCATCACCGGCTCGGATCAGGGCATCCTGTGTGTCGAGCCCGATCTTGTTGATGGTGCCCCGGGTGTAGGCATCGATGATGTCATCGCACGCGTCGACCAGCTCAGGATCAAGGACCATGCCCGTCGCGTGGGCCCAGCGATCGCAGGCGTGCACAAACCAGAGCGGTGCATCGACGGTGTTGTAATGGGCGGGGCCATCGAAATCATCGAATCGGTTGGGGATCAGCCCGTCGCGACAGGCAGCGGCGAAGGTACGGAGACAGAGGCGGGCTTCCTCGAACCGCCCGGTGGTCAGCAGCAGCCCGGGTAGACTGATCATGGTGTCGCGGCCCCAGTCGCTGAACCAGGGGTAGCCGGCGATGATCGACCGAGAGTTGATCCCCTCGACGACCCGATCAACGACGAAGTCATCACCCGCCGAAGCGAGCTGAGCGATGTGCTCTCGCGTAGAGGGATCGTCGGGGTTGCCCGCCGCGACCAGTGCGTGGTCGATGCATGATCGCACGCGGGTGCGCCGGTTCGTCAGATCACCCTCCCAATCGAAGACGGGCCGATCACTCAGGGTGACCTCGAGCACGACGCTCGTCGTGCTGCCGGGTTCGATGATGCAGGTGTAGGCGCCCGGGCAGAAGAGGTCCTCACGATCGGATTGCCCGCGTTGGGTCTCATGTTCGTAACGAAGGTCACGCCAGACATCAGGGGCGGGCGTGGCATCAAGGTGGACGCCTCGGATCGTGAGGGGACGATCGAGCCCCTCGCGTGTGACACGCAGGGCCTGCACGGCCGGCTCTTCGAATGCTTCGACGCGAAACGCGTGCTGATCCAGAGTCCCCGGGTGGTTGAGCTCGTGGAAATCGCGCATCGCCAGCAGGGGGCGGAGGGTCAGGGTGACCGGGTCGTCGGGCTCGGGCGAGTGCACGCCCGACTCGATCTCGTACTCGATGCGGCAGGCATCGGCGCGTTGTGCCAGGGTCAGCGTCTTGCGGACCCGGATGATCCCCACCTGCGTGGGGATCGCGTAGTCCCAGGCGCATCGACCCGGTTCGTGGATGAAGGCGTGCAGGTAGACGCTGGGCTTCGGGGGGGCCTCGAAGGACGCAAAGCAGAACGGGGTGAGGTGGACCCCGAGGTCGCAGGAACACTGCCCGCCCACGGGCACATGCAGGTGCTCGTCGATCGCCGTGAGCATGGACCACCGCCGCACGGGCGGGGCCAGCGGGGTGGTGAGCATTGCGTGGTAACGCCGGGTTGGTGTGCCCTGGGCGGTGCCCATCGCGAACCCGCCCCTGGCGTCGGCGAGCACCCATTCTCGCTGCCCCACGCCCGGTTCCGGGTGGGACGGGTCGAAGGCGAGATCGTTGCGAGGAAGATCCATATCGGGGTTGTCGGGCAGCGGTGTGGGCATCTGCAACCACAATAGTCAGAAACGCGCATAGATGGGCGCATTCGGGCATGCATTGGTAGACAGACGAGGGCCAGGGTGGGATACTCTCTCATGGAGACCATCACCAAAGCACAGCAGAGCAGCAATGACCCCGCCCGTGAGCAGCACGCAGCATCGGCGGGGACATCGTCGTCCAATCTGTCCCAGCAGGCGGGCAAAATCATCATGGAAGGCATCACCTTCGACGATGTGCTGCTCATTCCGCAGGCCTCGAGTGTCATGCCGGCCACGGCCAACACCTCGACGCGCCTGACCAAGGACATCACGCTCAACTTCCCCATGGTCTCCGCCCCCATGGACACCGTGACCGAATCCGAGCTGGCCATCGCCTTGGCGCAGGAGGGCGGGATCGGGATCATCCATAAGAACCTCGACATCGAGTCGCAGGCACGCGAGGTCATCAAGGTCAAGCGCAGCGCCAACGGCGTGATCACTGACCCGATCACGCTTGGACCAGATGACCCCATCAGCCGGGCGATCGAGCTGATGATCGAGCACAATGTCTCGGGCTTCCCCATCACCGAGGACGGCTCACAGGACCTGCGCTCCAAGGGACGCCTGCTGGGCATCCTGACTCGGCGCGACCTCAAGTTCGCCCAGAACCAGAACACACCGATCCGCGATGTGATGACCAGCGAGAACCTGGTCACCGCTCAGGAGGGCACCACCCTGGCCCAGGCCGAGGGGATCCTCAACGAGCTCAAAGTCGAGAAGCTCCTACTCGTCGATGCCCAGGGCTGCCTGTCGGGGCTGATCACCATGCGGGACATCGAGCGTCAGAGCCAGTTCCCCAACGCGTGTGTCGATCAGCGCGGGCGTCTGCGTGTGGGCGCGGCCGTGGGACCGAATCAGTTCGACCGCGTTGAGGCGTTGATCGAAGCCGAGGTCGATGTGCTGGTGGTCGATACGGCCCACGGGCACTCGGGCGCGGTCATCGACACAGTCCGGGCGATCAAGCAGCAGTACGACATCGGCGTGATCGCGGGTAACATCGCCACGGGCGAGGCGGCGATTGCCCTGGCCGAGGCCGGGGCCGACGCGGTCAAGGTCGGCATCGGGCCGGGCTCGATCTGCACCACCCGTGTTGTGACGGGTGTGGGCATGCCTCAGATCACCGCGATCATGAACGCCGTCGAAGGACTGGCGAGCATCAACAGCGATGTGACGGTGATCGCCGACGGGGGGATCCGGCTCAGCGGCGACATCGCCAAGGCCATCGGCGCCGGGGCCCACTGCGTCATGATGGGCTCGCTCTTTGCCGGGCTCGACGAATCACCTGGAGAGCTGGTGATCAGCGGCGGACGCCGATACAAGAGCTACCGTGGCATGGGCTCGGAGGGCGCGATGAACGCGGGCAGCGCCGACCGGTACCGCCAGGCCGAGAAACTGCTCGGCGGCGGCAAGCAAACCCAGAAGTTCGTCCCCGAGGGGGTCGAGGGGCTCGTCGCGTATCGCGGCAAACTCAACGAGTTCGCCTACCAACTCGTCGGCGGACTGCGATCGGCCATGGGCTACTGCGGCTGCGCGACAATTGACGAGATGCGCACCAACGCGCGATTCGTCAAGGTCTCGGGCGCAACGGTCGTCGAGAACCACCCGCATGACATCAAGATCACCAAAGAGTCGCCCAACTACACGATCTAGGCATGCCGAGCCTCTCAGCTTGCTCTTAAATAGGTATGCGCCGCGTGCCAAATCGGCAGTCTTGAAACACGATCAGCCGATGAACCAACAAGCGTGTTCAGCAGTAGAATAGCTGCTGAACATTGTTCCTATGGGAGACCAAACGCATGAGCGTATTACAGTCACGAAACCCCGCGATGCGGGTCCTTGAATCCGAAACACCGTTCGGCGTGGAACGCGCCAAGGTCATGACGCTGGGCGGCACCGTCACCGCCACGAGCATCCTGCTCTCGATCGTCGCGGTCGTGGGCGTGCTGTCGTGGCAAGCGATCAACAGCTCCTTCCTCGCTGGCAACGGGATCCCGGGCTGGGCCATGCCGGTCATGATCGCCACCCTGATCGGCGGCATCATTGTCTCGATCGTGATCTACAAAGCACCCAAGACCGCACCAATCGTGGCGCCCCTGCACGCGATCCTCGAGGGTGCGTTCGTCGGCGTGGCGAGCTTCATCATCCCGATGCGCTTCCTCCCGATGCAGGAGGGCATGTCCACCAACCCCGGCGCCATGATTGCCGCGCAGGCAGCAACCGCGACACTCGCGGTGACCGCGGTCATGCTGGGCGGGTACGCCACAGGCGTGTTCCGGGTCGGCCCTCTGTTGAGCAAGATCATGATGACTGCCCTCTTCGGGCTCATTGGCTACACCCTGCTGATCTGGGTCCTGAGCATCTTCGGCGTCGGGATCTGGAACGGCTACGCCGACACGGGCATGATGGGCATCGGCTTCACCGTGCTCTGCGCTGGTCTTGCGAGCATGTTCCTGCTGCTGGACTTCCAGTTCATCGAGAAGGGCGTCGAGCAGGGAGCTCCCAAGTACATGGAGTGGGTCGGTGCGTGGGGTCTGATGGTCACCCTGGTCTGGCTCTATATCGAGCTGCTGCGCCTGCTGAGCAAGCTCCAATCACGCGACTGAGGCCCACCATCGAGAATCAATCACCCAGACGCACCTGCTCCGGCGGGTGCGTTTTTTCTGACCTCGTGACAAATAGGGACATTGCCGGGCAATAGATGCGAAAGCGTTTCGTTGTGGTGGTATGACGAGAGACCCGGTCTTCGAATGGGCTACATCGAACGGCGCCTCGCCAGCGAGTCTGGCCGGGGATGCTGTCTCTGAGGTGTTGGACCAGCTCCGCATCGAGTCTTGGTTCGCCGGCCGCTCGCGTCTGAGCGATCCCTTCGGCGTCGAGATCCCCGTCGCGGGCGGCGGGATGATCGCGATTTGCTCGGGCTCCCTGATCTTCGAGCTTGACCGCGGTGAAGTCCGCTTCGATCTGCAGGAGGGCGACCTGCTCATCGTGTTGCGAGGCGAGCGATTTACGCTCAAAACAAGCGAACACTCAGCGACGAACCTGATCACCGAAATGCTGGAACCGGGGCAGATGCGTACGCACCGCGGCTTTCAAACCCAAGGGCCGCAAGCCGTGGAACATATCGGTGCGGCCATCCGGTTCACGGGCCCTCACGATGCCTTTGTGCGAAACATGCTCCCCCCGGTCCTGCGTGTCCGATGGGACAAGGACGGTGATACGAGTCTCTCGCACTGCGTGCGCTGGTTGAGCAATGATGCACGCGTGGAACGCCCGGGCGATCGAGCGAGCATCAATCGCCACATCGCGCTGATTGTGGTAGAAGCGATCAAGCAGCATCTTGACAGCACACCGCCGACCATGGGCTATCTTCGCGCGTTGAACGACCCGTACATCGGGCCGGTGCTTGGGCTGATGCGTTCGCGTCTTGGACACGATTGGAGCGTGGAATCGCTCGCGCTGGAGTCAGGGCTGTCACGCAGCGGGTTCCACGCACGCTTTATGGCGATCCTCGGCGTTTCGCCCGCATCGCACCTGCGCGAGCTGCGCATGCATGCGGCCAAAGACTTGCTCCGCTCGACAGATCAGTCCATTCGTGAGATCGGGTGCGGCGTGGGGTACGGATCGGACACCGCCTTCGGAGCCGCGTTCAAACGATCGTTCGGCATTTCGCCCAGCGCCTACCGCCAGCAGGCCAAGCCGGCTGCGAAGGCGGGCATCAAAGCAGATTGAAGCGGCTCCGCCGCACTCAACATGCAGATGTAACAAGCTCAGGCGTCAAAGTCGAGCAGCGACCCTGCAGGCAGGTTCTTGATCGATTCGGCGATACTGAGCGCGAGGGATGACGAGCCATCATTTGAATCGTCGCCACCGAAGCCCCGGGGTGGGCCATTCGGGGGGCGCTGACCCGATGCGGCGAAGGCCTCGTCCATCTGGGCCTTGAACTCGTCGGCATCGATCCCGTTCTCCTCGAGGATCGACTCGATCGAACTCTGGACATCCTCGCGGCTGGCACCGCTCTCGATCGCATCCTGCATGACCGAATCGATCTCGCCGAAGAGCGATGATGCCTCAGCGCTGCTGAGCCCGAAGGACTCGGCCACGCTTGTGAACTGCTCCTGGGCCCCGGGCGGTGGGCCGGCGGGGCGCTGGCGCTGCGGCTGTTGCTGCTGGAGCGATTGCGCCTGATAGGTGCTGGCGGCCGAGCCAACACTGGAGATGGTGCTCATGACGAGCCTCCTTTTTCGTAGCAGGTTCCGCGTGCGGCACACGCCGCGGAGGCGCGGAACCCTCGACATGGTGCGTATCGGACACCCGTCCAACGCTTCGGAGGTTCATTTGTCCAAGATCGACCACCGATTGTCTGATCCACCCGACACGGGCTCGGACGCGGGGAAAACACCCCGCGTGCTACACTCCCAGTGGTCTGTTGAAAGGGGAAACAATGCGTGGATGCCTGCTGGTGCTTGGAACGCTGCTGATGCCGCGTGTGCTGCTGTTCGTCTACTGGATCACGGGCACCTTCGCCAAGGCCGACCCGTGGAACGGCTGGCTCGTCCCGCTGCTGGGATTCTTCTTCCTCCCCGCGGCGACGCTGACCTTTGGCCTGTGCCATGTCTACGGCGACGGCGAGTTCACGCCGCTGTGGATACTCGGGATGGTCATTGCGGTGCTCTACGACCTGGGATCGAGCCGGAGCGCGGAGGCATCGAGGCGGTCGCGGTAGTGCACCCGGCTTTCAAACGCATCTGAAGCCCCCATCCGACTCGGCTTCGCCGATCTACCTTCCCTGCAGGGCGGGGAAGGTACAACCCCCCCGTCCCACCTGTGGCGGGCCACCTCGCCCGCAAGCGCGGGGGAGGCGAGCTCAGCGGCTGAAGAGGAAGTGGCACACATCCGCGTCCTGCATGACATACTCCTTGCCTTCGATGCGGAGCTTGCCGGCTTCCTTGATGGCCTTCTCGCTCTCGTGCTCGATCAGGTCGTCGACGCTGTAGCACTCGACGCGGATGAAGCCCTTCTCAAAGTCGGTATGGATCACGCCCGCGGCCTGGGGGGCCTTGCAGCCAATTGGGACGGTCCAGGCACGGACTTCTTTCTCGCCGGCGGTGTAGTAGGACTGGTAGCCCAGCAGGCGGTAGGCGGCCCGGGCCAGCGACGCCAGGGCGGGTTCTTCCATGCCCATATCAGCGAGCATCTCGGCCTTGTCCTCGTCGTCGAGCTCCGCAAGCTCGCTCTCGATGCGGGCACAGACAGGGACCATCTCCGAGCCGACCGATTCGGCATGTGCCTTGACGCGCTGGGCCAGCTCGCCCTCGCCGTTGGGATCGTCGTCGCTGACATTGGCGATGTAGAGGATGGGCTTGGTGGTGATGAGGCTGAGCATGCGAACGGCGCGCTGGTGCTCGGGGTCGGCGAACTCGACCGAGCGGGCGGGCTTGCCCTCTTCGAGCACGGGGATGAGTTTTTCGAGCACCTTCACGCGAGCGATGGCATCGCGATCGCCCGAGCGGGTGTTGCGCTGGGCCTTGGGCAGAGCGTTCTCGCAGGTCTGCAGGTCGGCGAGGATCAACTCGAGCTCGATGGTCTCGATATCACGCAGGGGATCGACCGAGCCGTCGACATGGGTGATATCCTCGCCGCCGGGTGCCTTCTCAAAGCACCGGACGACCTGGATGATGGCGTCGACATCCTTGATATGACCCAGGAAGGCGTTGCCCTTGCCCTCGCCCTTGGACGCACCACGCACAAGCCCTGCGATATCAACAAGTTCGAGCGCGGCGGGGATGATTTTCTGGGTCTTGATGTAGGACTGGATGATCTCCAGGCGCGGGTCGGGGATCGGGACGACACCGATATTGGGGTCGATCGTCGCGAAGGGGTAGTTCGCGGCCAGCGCGCCGGCATTGGTCAACGCGTTAAAGAGGGTCGATTTGCCGACATTGGGGAGACCGACGATGCCTGCCTTCATGGGATATCTCCATAGCTCGCGGGGTTTTCCGGAGGGGTGGAGATTGTAGTCAGTGGATCGCGATCAACACGCACGCGAGAACGGCTCGGAGACTCCAGAGGATCGTCCGGATCCAGTTGGTCGCCACGAGACGGCGATGGGCGCGTTCAGCAAAGCCCTGGGTCAGCCCCTTGTGGGCCGGGACCTGCAGGGCCGCGGTGGAGATCCAGTTCAGGACGAGCATCACCAACCCCGCGATCGTCAGCGGGAAGGCATCCGGGCCGAGCAGCCACAGAAGCAGGATCGCGGTGCCCATCTCCGCGAGCATGAGCGGGGCGACGACAAAGGTCGTCCGGCTCATGTGGGCGTGCTGATAGAGGGAGTAATCCTGGGCTCCGACACGGGCCATGAGCGGGTAGTGAACGATCTGGACGAACCAGATCAGGCCCATCATCGCGCAGGTGCTGCCCGCGTGCACGAGCAGGATCGTCATGACGAGGGATTCGTTCATTGTGCCGCCGGCACCTTGCATTCGCCCGACATGCACGCGTACTCGGGGCGATCGCCCGCGGCGGCGTGCTTGAAGCTTTTGATGATCTTGCCCTTGTGGAGGATGAACACGCCGGGCATCTGGAAGCCGTCGCCCTGGAGCTTGCCCACGCCGTTGCCCCTGAACATGGCGCGGATCCCCTGGAACCAGACGCGCGGGCCGATGAGCTGCCAGAGCGAACCCCGCTTGAGTTCGAAGGCGCGGTAGAGGTCCTGATCCGGGTCGGCGATGCGGGGGAGATCGTCGAGGGCGTACTTGGCGAATCGGTTCTTGGCCGCGGCTTCGTCGCTCATGTGTACCAGGACGGGCTGGATGCCATCCGACTCGATCTGGTCCCGCTGGGACTGGAGGTCCTGAAGCGTTTCCATGCAGAAGGTGCAGCCGAGGTGGCGGAGGAAGACCAACATCACGGGGGACTGATCGGAGAGATCTTCGAGCGTTGTGCCGTGCTGATCATGATGGGATTGGATCGCGTCCCGGAGGTTCATGGTGGTGTCTCCCGTGTCATTGAGACCCTGATGATACTTCGCGGCGAGGACGAGCAACATGGTGAATGGCACCCACCAGATCAGATCGTTGGGAATGATGGTCCAGATGAACTGGATTGGCAGGTCGCCGGTGATCAGCGCGGCATAGACGAAGCCGATCGGGCCGAGGATTTTCCCGAGGAGCCCGACGAGGATGATTGGCCAATGTGTGATGGGATCACGGGCGGCGATGAGGTACCCGACCCCGTAGACCCCGACGATCATGCCAACGCATTGCCAGATCGCGGGATATGTGGGGCTGGGCAGATCCATGGTGGCGAAGAGCGACGCCGGGAAGAGGATCACCCATGCGCCCCAGACGATGTTGTACAGCCCCGCGAGAATCAGGACGCGTTTGAGCCAGATCGGGACGAGTTGGAGTGCGGGGTTGGCTTGCATGGATCGATGGGTTCGACGAGATCGTGCGATCCGATTCAACACGATCTGGGGTGGGCTTCTCATGAACGCCTTATCGGAGTACACTTGTTTTCGATGCCCTCGTAGCTCAGTTGGATAGAGCAGCGCTTTCCTAAAGCGCAGGTCGCAGGTTCGATCCCTGCCGGGGGTGTTTTCTTCGATTCTGCTCGATCACCCGGGATGATGCGTCGAGGTTCTGGGTATGACACCCCCGATTCCCGACTGGATCCGTTCGTATCGCTGCCCGAAGGGTCGATTTCGCAATATCTACGAGTACGCCCCCGAGGAGTCCCGCCTCTACGGCACCGAATCGATGTTCGGTGACTGGGACGGAGAGTTACTGCTGCTGGGGCAGGATTTCTGCTGCACCGACGATGTGGAGCAATGGATCAACCAGGGACGCGAACGGGTGTTTGCCCACAACCCGACGATGATCACCAACAGGAGTCTGGAACTCCACACCCGCGGCTTTGGTTGCGGGATGCTCTACGGCTCGGCCCTCGCCGGCATGCTCAAGATCGGTGGCTCAAACTCAGGGCTCCCGGGCTGGTCGCACATGCGAGGGCACCTCAGCGAGGTGCTCCGGTTCACGATTGAGCACATGTCCAACCTCAGCGCGATCGCGTGCATGGGCTCTGCCGCGTGGGATCTGTGTCATCACGCTGATGAGCGTGAGCACATCCCGCTGTCCCATGCGCTCAAGTACCGCTGCCCGTCGCGCTTCGATGGGCTGCCCGTGTACGCCATGCCCCACCCCGCCCGGGCCAGTTCGGTGCTCGGAAGCAAGGAGCGGGTGCAAGAGCGATGGGACTGGATGCGGACGGACCTGCTGGGGTCATCGAGCCACAACGCCGCGGCATGAAAACCGCTAGGATGTTTGCGTGTCCGATCACACGCCCAGTTCGTCCCCACCCGATCGCGGGCACCTGCTCACTGAGCAACGCAACGAACGATCTCAGGACCTGGACGCGATGGGCACTCTTGGGGTACTCCAGCTTATCAACGATGAAGACGCGACAATCGCCGGTGCGGTGCGTGAGCAGATCGTGCATATCGCCGCGTTCACCGATCGGGTGATCGCTTCGCTGAGCGCGGGCGGGCGATTGATCTACCTCGGCGCGGGCACGAGCGGTCGGCTGGGGGTGCTGGACGCCTCGGAGTGCCCCCCCACTTTTCGCAGTACCCCTGAACAGGTGGTCGGCCTCATCGCCGGCGGCGACCGGGCCCTGCGGGTGTCATCGGAGCATCGCGAGGACGAGACCGACGGTGCCCACGAGGTATTGGAGGCGCTTGATGTAGGTGAGCACGATTCGGTGCTTGGCATCGCGGCCGGCGGCACCACGCCGTATGTCCTGGGCGGGGTCGAGCTGGCCAAGTCGCTCGGCGCCAGTACCGGGCTGCTGACCTGCACGCCCATCGAGCGTCCGGACTGGTGCGATGTGCTCATCGCCGTGCGCACAGGGCCCGAGGTGCTGACCGGCTCGACGCGCATGAAGGCGGGCACGGCGACCAAGCTGGTACTGAACATGATCAGCACCGGCGCGATGGTCGGGCTGGGCAAGTGCTATTCCAACATGATGGTGGACCTGCGGGCCAGCAACGACAAGCTCCGCGACCGGGCGGCCCGGATCATCTCGACAATCTGCGGCTTGGGTCGGGATCGGTCGCTTGCCCTGCTCGATGCCGCGGACAACAGCGTGAAGCACGCGATCGTGATGCACTCGCGGGGCGTGGATCGCGACGAGGCCGAGCAGCTGATCGCGCTGGCGGGCGGGCACCTTTCCAAGATCATCGGAGAACAGGTCAGCGGAGGCGGGGCATGACACTGGCGGAACTCATCGGGTCATCGCTCATGCTCGGGATTCGCGGGTGCAGCGTCAATCAGGGCGAGACGCGTTCCGACCTGGACGAGCTGGTGGCGATCCACTGCAAGAGCGTTGTGCTCTTCGATCACGACATCGCGGGCAATCACCCGCGCAACATCATCAGCCCCGAGCAGCTCGAGAAGTTCATCGCGGACCTGCGCCATGAGTTGGGCGAGGACCTGATCGTCGCAATCGATCAGGAGGGCGGGCAGGTGAGCCGACTCAAGCAGGAGCGCGGGTTCCTGCCCAGCGTGAGTGCCGAGGAGTTTGCCAGCTGGGAAGAGATCGACCAGCGCCAGTACGCACAACGCCAGGCACGGCAACTGAAAAAGCTGGGGATCGATCTCAACCTGGCACCGTGCGTGGACCTGGCGGTCGAGCCGCACAGCCCGATCATCGCGGAGAAGGGGCGGTCGTTTGGCGTGGATCACGACGACACGGTGCGCTGTGCATCCATCATGATCCAGGGGCACATGGACGAGGGCGTGCGATGCTGCATCAAGCACTTCCCCGGGCATGGCTCTTCATTGATCGACTCGCACCTGGGCCTGTGCGACATCACCCAGACCCACACCCCCGAGGAGACCCGCGTCTTTGCCTCGCTGATCGAACGCTTCGGGAATGAGATCGCGGTGATGCCCGGGCACCTGATCGACAAGCGGGTCGACGAGCGCCTGCCCGCGTCGCTCTCGTCGGCCCACCTGAGCGGGGCGTTGCGTTCGATGCTGGGATTCGATAGCCTGATCATCAGCGACTCGCTGGACATGCGCGCGGTTCTGGACCAGTACGGCGACGGACGCAGCGCGGCGATGGCGATCTCCGCCGGGTGCGACCTTGTGATCGACGGGCTCAACGCCCCGGGGTATCGCGAGCCCGAGGCCCCGGTCCGCATCGCCAACGCGATCGCCAAAGCGATCGGATCCGGACGGATTTCCCGCGGCGAGGAGCGGCTCACCCAGAGCCGGGCCCGGGTGGATCGGTTGTTCGGACGCTGATCCACCCCGATGGCCACCCGATAAGTGGGCGTCTCTGGGCCTCTAGGCCGGTCCCGGCGCAAGATCTGCTGAGTTTGTTGGCAGAAACGGCCGCTTTGTGGTTGTGTATAGATGTATGGCACCCCAACTGAAGATCCTGAATCGTCGCGTGGCGCTCGCCACGCTCCCCGTGCTCGTCAGCGTGATGCTCGTCGGCTGTGCCGGCTCGGGCGGACATGCTCGGCGCGATGTGCCCGTGTGGGACACCCTGCCCTTCGAGCAGCAGGCCCAGCGTGCCCAGATGATGACGCATTCTGGCGACAGCAGCGCGGTCATCTTCTCCCCCGGTGCCGAGGCTGACCCGGCCTGGTACGCTTACCAGCGCCAAGTCGCACCCCAGATCGCTCGGCGTGATGACGACCTGGGCGTGGGCAACCCGGACCCGACCGCTGGCTGGTACAACTGGTCTTTGCCTGAGCGTCCCTCGCTCAATGACCGGGCCTACTTCTCGACCAGCCGCAACCCGAACTCGTACGCCTACCCCGGCCGCGACCGGACGGTGTCGGGATCAAGCCGTCATCGTTCATCGGGCTCGCACCACACGCCGCGCCGTCGGGTACGCTGAGCTCATTGGACCTGGCTCGCATCGGATCGGCTCGCAACAGAGATCTCGCACCAAAAAGGAGGAGGCCGACCCGTCTGAAACGAGTCGGCCTCACACCAACACCAACATGCGCCATTGGAACGCTGCTCAGTCGTAGAGTGCCGCGGTGGGCGGCAGCTGCACGGTGCGGAGCTGCATTGTGGTTTCGATGCGGAAGTTCGACTGTGTGCGGTGACGCTCGGCGAAGAAGAAGCTCAGCTTGTAGCGTTGCCCGTCTTCGAGCCAGTCGAGGCGATCAAGATCGATCGTCTGCGAAACGGCCGAGTGCACACCACCGATGTCGATCACGAGGTGCCCGTCGATGAAGACCCAGACATCGTCGTCACCGGTGAAGGTGAAGCTCATGTCGCCGTCCTCGTCGTAGGTGAACTCGGTCTGGAGCTCAAAGGTAAAGTGGAAGTTCTTGTTGTCGCCTGCGGAGTTACCGAACAACTCACCATTGATCGGGAAGAACCCACCCAAGTTCGAATAGGTCGCGTCCTGCTTGTCATCGAAGACATAAACATTGCTGTTGGACTGACGCACGAGGGTGAGATCGAGGGGCTTGGAGACATTGACCCCGGGGGTATCCCGGAACCATTTGTCGAACGAAGAGGCGTCGTGGATCGCCCCGGCCGAGCTGCTCAGCGAACCGGAACGGTCGCCATCGAGCTGGGTGATGTACGGCTTAGCCGAGATCATCTTCTTGTTCTGCCCGTCTTTCCAGTCTCTTGTGACCCGGATTCCGGTCGAGTTGAATACGGGCTTGTCGTCCTCGCCGAGGTAATCTGACACGACACCCATGTAGTGCCCGAAGCCGCCGGCGGGACGGTACTCGAAGTCGGTGTGCCCGCCCTCGACGCCGCGTTCTTTGAAGTCACGCACGATGCCCGTGAGCACCACCTTTTCAGGGAGGTTGGCAAAGTCATCGCCATCCTGAGTCGCGGCACCCGCGGTGCCGGCACCGATAGTGAGTGCGCTCCCTGCCAGTGCGGCGAGAGCGAGAAGGTGGCGTGGACGGTTTGTGGTAATCGGAGTGTTCATCTGAGACCTCCAAATGGGCTCGGTAAGGGTGCTGCTGGGGGTTGTCGCCCGATCGGTCGGGCACGCTGACAGGTGGGGTGTTGTCATGGACTCATCGCCTGCTCCTGCGGCGTGCTCGCCGCGAACCCCGCTTGCTACTCACTTGTTGCCACACCCGCAGCGGGCTGCTGCCCCGCTGAGACCACGGCTGTGCCGACTGAAAAAACCATTGATGCACCCGAGGCGACGATCGCCGCGATCAGGAGCGCCTGCATCAGGCGGTTGCCTGAGGACTGCGAATCACTCGAGCGTTCGGAGATGTGCTGATCGGCTGTGCTCATTGGGCCGCTCCTGGTCGTGCATGCTGTCCCGCTCGCTCACGCGGCTCGCGGTGGTGTCATACGAGAATGTCCATTTCGCCCAGACTCACGCAAACGCTTCGAGCGAGAATTGCGCGATTCGGCGGTCATCTGGAACGCCTCTGCGGGTTGTCCCGATTGGGCAAGCCCGCGTGCGAGGTGG
Organism: Phycisphaerales bacterium JB052; assembly: GCA_043100965.1. Lineage (GTDB taxonomy): Bacteria > Planctomycetota > Phycisphaerae > Phycisphaerales > UBA1924 > UBA1924. The sequence continues at coordinate 1,017,187 of JBICHR010000011.1, forward strand.
GATCAGAACCATCGCAGGGATCGTTTCAGGAGCGGACCGGGCGATTCAGCCGATGTTTCGGGCAGAATCAGGCGACGGCCCCGTTCGGACGGGTCTCGCGTGGTACACTCAGCAGCGCAGAACGCGGGAGACGCAACGCATGGATGTATTCGTCATCGAGGGTGGACGCAAGCTCAACGGCTCGTTGCGGGTCAACGGGTCGAAAAACGCGGCCCTGCCGCTGCTTGCAGCGACGCTGCTGACCGATCAGCCCGTCACCCTGCGTGATGTGCCCGAACTTTCTGACATCAGGAACATGATTCGTCTGCTGGGCGAGCTGGGTGTCGAGGTCCAACGCGAAGGCACCAGCGTCAAGCTGCAAGCCGTTGATGAGACAGAGGTTCACGCCCGGTACGACATCGTCCGCACCATGCGGGCGAGCATCTGCGTGCTGGGCCCGGTCTTGGCCCGACGCGGCTCGGCACGGGTCTCGATGCCCGGCGGCTGCGCCATCGGGCAACGCCCCGTCGATCTGCACCTTCGGGGTCTCGAGGCCCTCGGCGCGACGATTGAGCTCGACGGCGGCGACATCATCGCCCGCGTCCCCAAATCCGGACGACTGATCGGCGACACGGTCTTCCTCGGCGGGCCCTTCGGCTCGACGGTGCTGGGCACAGCCAATGTCATGTCCGCCGCGACGCTGGCGCAGGGGACCACCGTCATCGAGTGTGCTGCCTGCGAGCCCGAGATCGTCGATCTGGCGGACATGCTCAACGCAATGGGCGCCAAGATCAGCGGAGCCGGCTCGCCCCGCGTGACGATCGAGGGCGTCGAATCGCTCGGCGGGGTGGATCACACCATCATCCCCGACCGCATCGAGGCCGGGACCTATATGTGCGCCGCGGCAGCGACGGGCTCGACGATCGAGCTGACGAACTGCCCGCTGGACGCGATGATGTCCGCGGTCGATCGGCTCGAAGCCGTCGGTGTGCACATCGACCCCACAGACCACCCTCGCGGGGTGACGCCGGATCAGCCCCTGCGACGCACCTGCACGATCAGTGCGCCCAAGCCGCTGCGGCCGGTGCAAATCACCACCCAGCCCCACCCAGGATTCCCGACGGACCTGCAAGCCCAGTTCATGGCGATGATGTGTCTTGCGAGCGGAAACTCGGTAATCACTGAGAAAATCTTCCCCGAGCGGTTCCTCCATGTGGCCGAACTGGTTCGCATGGGCGCCCAAGTGCACCGGCACGGAACAACAGCGGTGATCTCCGGTGTGAACGGGCTGACGGGCGCACCAGTGATGGCCAGCGACCTGCGGGCCAGCGCCTGCCTGGTGATCGCGGGCCTGGCGGCTCAGGGCACCACGATCGTCAACCGGGTCTACCACATCGACCGGGGATACGAGAAGCTCGAGGAGCGTCTGGGCTCGATCGGTGCTTCGATCACGCGTATGACCGAGGATCAGCTCAGCGAGCGGGGTCTCGCGTCGACGGGTGGCTGAGACTCTTATCGGGGGTTACTCGTCGCCGTCCTCATCGAACCCGCGTGCTACGAGCTGGGCAAGGAAATCCAGGGCGTTCTCGGCGTCGGGTCCGGAGCAGCGGATTTCGATCTCCGCGCCCTGCGTGGCGGCGAGCATCATCAACTCCATGACCGACTTGCCGTCGGCTTCGCTGTCCTCGTGGCGAACGAGGACATCGGCCTGGAATCCGGCGGCTGCCTGCGCGAAATCGGTCGCTGGGCGGGCGTGAAGCCCGTAGCGATTGACGATCTTCATCTTGGACGAGCAGGTGTTACTCACGATGGGCCTATCCCGCCGGGTTTCGGCGGCGTCGGTCGGCATGTTCCGGATTGGTCTCTATCAGCACTCAGTCAGCACTCAGCCAACAACGCGGTGGTTGTCGGCATCGTCGAGCAGATCGTGAATCTTCTGGGCATCATCCGTCTGACGCAGGGTGCGCCTGAATGTCTCTTTCGAGAGGTTCTTGAAGATCACTTCCATGGCCTGCAGGTGCTCCTCGGGGCGACTCTGCGGGCTGAGCAGCAGGAAGATGGTGTAGACCGGCTGCTTGTCGAGTGAGTTGAACTCGATGCCGCCCGGCGAGATCCCAATCGCGGCGGCCATGCTCTCGATCTTTGGGTGCTTGACATGCGGCACCGCGACCCCACGCCCGAACCCGGTCGAATGCTTGCGCTCCCGCTCGAGCACCTTCTCGAGCAGGTCGTCCCTGATCTCGGCTGGCGCTGCCCCGCTCTCGACCAGTGCGTCGATGAGTTCTCTGATCGCGTCGTCCCGCTCGGTGCTTTCGAGCGGGACCCTGATCGAACCGGGCCTGATGATCTCGGTCATTTTCATGGCGATGCGTCCTTGGTCACGCGTCCTCGGTCACGGGGCGGTTCAGCCCCGCTGATGCTCGACCTTGAGTTTCTCACGATGGTCGTTGAGCTGTCGGGCCGCCTTGCCGATCGCGTCGTCGATCACGAGGTACAGGTCGTGCCCGTCGGCCTTGGCGATGAAATCGGCGTGGTTGATGACATCGACCACGACCTCGACAGAGAAGTTCTCCTGTGCCGAGTTTTCTTTCCAGAACTTAATATCGATCTGCTGGATGAGATCGTTGAACTTATCGAGCTTCTTGGCCTTGTTCTCGGCGTGCTCGCGAATGGGATCGGTGACTTCCATGTGCCTGGCAACAACATTGGTCCGCATGGGTGTGCTCCTTTCAAACCCGTCGAGCCCGTCGCTTCTGGTGAGTGGAGTTCCCCAGAGCCGGCTCGAACTGATCTATTCTAGGGGAAGCCGGGCGCAATTGCACGCGGGGCCGTTCCAGAGCCCAATGGGGTGCGAGGATGCGGTTTGACATAAACGGGGGGTGCCCGGGCACCACGACACACATACACTGGCTTTCATGTCTGCACGCACGATGCGCAATCTGATTCAGTATGGGCTGATGGGCACGATTCTCTTCGTGCTCACGCTGTTTCTCCTGTACCCGATCGGGTTGACGGTTCGGGGCGGGTTCGCCGAGGACCCAGCAACGGGCGAGGGGTGGACGCTGGACCACCTGCGACTGATCTTTCAGGACCCGAACCTGCTCAACGGCATCATCAACGCTTTCAAGATCGCCGTGGCGACCACGCTGCTGTGCATCATCATCTCGCTGCCGCTGGCGGTGCTCAGCGCCCGCTTCAGCTTCCCGGGCAAAAAAATCCTGAATGCCTCGATTCTGGTGCCCCTGATTCTGCCGCCGTTTGTTGGTGCGATCGGGATCCGCGCGCTGCTGGGGCGTGAGGGCGCATTAAACGCCTTGCTTGGTACAGACTGGGACATCCTGGGGCAGGCGAAGTTCTGGGGTGTGGTCAGCGTAATGGCACTGCATCTCTATCCCATCATCTACCTCAACGCGACCGCCTCGCTGGCGAATCTCGACCCGGCGCTGGATGAAAGCGCCGAGAATCTTGGTGCGGGCGACTGGCGCCGGTTCTTCAAGATCACGCTGCCGCTGATCCGACCCGGGCTCTTTGCCGGGGCGACGATCGTATTCATCTGGAGCTTCACCGAACTCGGCACGCCGCTGATGTTCGATTACTACGGCGTCACGAGCGTGCAGATCTTCTACGGGCTCAAGGACGTGCAGAACAACGCCGAGCCCTACGCGCTGACCCTCGTGCTGCTGGTGGCGGCAGTGCTGTTCTACCTGTTGGGCAAGATGGTGTTCGGGAAGAAGGGCTACGCGATGTATTCCAAGGCCTCGCGAGCCGGTGGCGAGGTCGCCCTCTCGGGCATGTGGGGCTGGCTGGCAACACTGGGCTTTGGGTTCGTTGTGGTGCTGGCGGTTGTGCCGCATGTCGGCGTGGTGCTGACGAGTCTGGCCGAGCCCAGCTCGTGGTACGCGAGTGTGCTCCCGCACGATCTGACGCTGGACCACTTCAATGAGGCGTTGACGGCCCCCGAATCGTTCAACTCCATCAAGAACTCCCTCATCCTGTCGCTGCTGGCGATGGTCCTCAATATGGGCTTCGGCGTGCTGATCGGATATCTGATCGTGCGGACCACGATCAAGGGGCGTTCGCTGCTCGATGCGTTGTGCATGCTCCCACTGGCGGTACCCGGACTGGTGATGGCCTTTGGATATGTGGCCATGACGCTGCGCTGGCCGTTCGGCGGCGGCGATCCGCTCGCGGGGACGCTGCAGGTCTTTGGCGAGAACCCCAACCCCTTCCCGCTGCTGATCATCGCCTACGCCGTGCGCCGATTGCCGTATATCGTGCGATCGACCGTCTCGGGTCTGGAGCAGACCTCGGGCGAGCTTGAGGAGGCGGCGGTGAACTTGGGTGCCTCGCGCGTGGCCGCGGTCCGCAAGGTCATCGTCCCCCTGATCATGGCGAACCTGATCGCGGGCGGGCTGCTGGTATTCAGTTTTTCGATGCTGGAAGTCTCCGATTCGCTGATCCTGGCCCAGCGGAGCGACCACTTCCCGATCACGAAGATGATCTTCGAGTTCACCAACCGGTTGGGCGATGGGATCTACATCGCCTCGGCGATGGGCGTGTGGGGCATGACCCTGCTTACGATCACCCTGATCGGGGCCTCGCTGATGCTTGGCAAAAAGCTGGGCTCGATCTTCCGGGTCTAGCGTGTTCGGGTACATTGAGGGCAGCGATGCGAATCAGACTGATGCAGAGCGACGACTGTGCGGGGGTGGCTGGCGTGCTCAACCACGCGATCTCGACGGGTGTTGCGCACTTCGGGACGGTGCTGACCAATGCCGATGAGGTGCGTGACGATTGGAATGCGTCCCGAAACGATTACCCATGGCTCGTCGCCGCCAGCGACGACGACTCGTTCATCGGGTTCGCCAAGGCATCGCCCTGGAAGTCCCGCAAGGCGTACGCGTGGACCGTTGAGTCGGGGATCTACCTCGTCGAGGGGGCGCACGGCATGGGCGTGGGCAAGGCGTTGTACGAGGCGCTCTTTACGCTCTTGGCAGCGCAGGGCTACCGCATCGTGCTCTCGGGTGTGTCGGTCCCGAACCCTGCGAGTGAACGCCTGCATGAAACGATGGGGATGAGCACGGTGGGTGACATCGCACCGGCGGGGTATAAGCATGGGCGTTGGGTCAGCGTCCGGATCTACCAAAAGCTGCTCGGCGCATGCGATGAGACCGACACGCCGCTGCCGATTCGTGATGTGCAAGGCGTATGGGATGAGCTTCAGGGAACGGGTCAGGTCAACTCATGAACAGCGAACACGACACACACCAGACACTCACGCGTGCACGCACGCTGCTGCGGTCGCACACCACCGGCACGCTCCTGTGCGACGGGACGCCGTACGAGACGCGGTACATCATCGATCCCGATGACGGGGCGTTGGTCATGTGCGCAGAGAGCGAGATGTTCGAGGCCCAGGACTGCGTGCTGGTGATCCCTGAGGACCGGTTCAATGCACCGATCCGGGTCACGCTGTCGATGCAGGAAGAACCCGAGAGCGGTTCGAGCGATCGGTATCTGGCGTACCACCGCAAGCAGGACCGCCCACGCTGGGCCCGGGGCCGGATCGCGTTTGCCAAGGTCGACTCAGGCGGCGTGGCCGACGGCGAGGCGTTGATGATCCCCAACCCGCTGAACGCGTCGATCACCGCCCTGTGCAAGCGTCTCAACAGCGACCCCAGGGCGTTGCGTGAAGTATGCCTGCTGCTGTCGAAGGTGAAGATTGAACAACCCATTGCGGTTGGCGTTGATGAGGAGGGCTGCGATGTGCGTGCCGAGTTCGGCATCGTGCGCGTGCAGTGGCCCGCGCCTGTACCCGATGCCCACGCATGCGAAGAAGTCATCGCATCGCTGCTCGGAGGGGTCTTGTGATGAGCGTGCCGCCTACTTCCACGCTTCGCGAAGCCCACGCCCATATCTTCCAGCTCGGGCGATCACTGACCATGATCGACCTAGGCGACTGCGAGAGCCCGCAGGGCATGCTCGACGCGATCGCGGCGCGTGCTTCGGCAGCCGCTGAGGACGAGTGGGTCCTGGCCCACAGCGCCCGCCCCGAGGGCTGGGCTGATCCCCGCTGGCCCACCCGCGAGCAGCTCGATCTGGCGAGCGGGAACCGCCCCGTCGTGGCCTGGTGCTTCGATTATCACGCGATGCTCGCATCGACCAGCGCTCTGCGCCACGCCCGCATCGATGCGGAGTCGCGCATCGAATCGGGCGTGGTGGAACTCGATGACGATGGCCACCCGACCGGCCTGCTCCTGGAACACGCGGCCCTGCACATGTGGAACCGGGTCCCCGAGCCCGACGATGAGCAACGCGTAAAGCTTGTCCGGGCCGCCTGCGCGCACCTCTCGGCGATTGGCTATGTTGAGGTGCATGACCTCAAGGCCCAGCCCTGGCTGGGTACGGTCCTGAGCGAACTGCTCAGAGCGGGCGAGATCAGCAATATGCGCTTCGAGCTCTACCCGCTCGTGCCCGATCTGGAAGCGAGTCTTGATGCTCAGCGCCAGGGCTTTGATGAGCATGTGCGCATCGCGGGCGGGAAGATCTTTGTCGACGGCACGCTGAACTCACGCACCGCGTGGATGCTCCACCCCTACGCCGACGGGCACCCGGACCGGCCCAACGGCACGCCCATGATGACCCCTGCCCAGATCGAGGAGGCCTTGTGCACCTGCAAAGACAGTGGGCTGCCCATCGCGGCGCACGCGATCGGCGATGCGGCGGTCCGAGCGGTGCTGGACGCGATCGAGAAGACCGGATGCGATCACAGCGGGTGCCGCATCGAGCACGCCGAGCTGATCGACGAGGCCGATCTGCGCCGATTCGTTGAACAGGGCGTGAAGGTCTCGCTGCAACCCTGCCACCTGCTGCCGGATATCGAAGCGCTGCGTCGCGCGGTCCCGGACCGGCTCGATCGGGTGCTGCCGATCCGCTCGCTGCTCAAGTCCGGGCTGGCCCCGGGTGTGGACCTGTTGTTCGGGTCCGATGTGCCCATCGTGGGTGCCGACCCGCTGGATTCAGTCCAGGCAGCCGTGCACCGCCGCCGGGCGGACATGGACGAATCACAAGCGATCAACATGGACGATGCGATCGACGAAGAGACGGCGTGGGCGTGCTTCTGGCCTGAAGCGAGTCTGTAACGTTCGGTTTTTCAGATCTTTTGTTGTCTTTATGCGAGCATGTGGTATGTCCACTATGTGTTGGCCTATCGGTCTACACAGTCAAAGCCAAGAGAGGGCACACACATGAAGAAGATGAATCGTATCGTCGCGATCAGTTCCCTGATTGCAATCGCTGGCAACGCATCGGCTCGCCTGATTATCGAGGATTTTCTCGATGACATGGGTGGAGCCGCTTTCGACGCAGAGCTCGAATACAGCTTCCAGGGCGGGTCCTGGGATCTGCTCCCGGGAGAGCTGAACCTCTGGCCCGAGACGGTAGATATCAGCGTCAACTCGCTCACGGCGGGTGAGTACATCGAATCCGTTGAGGTGCAGTGGACCGATTTCTGTGGCATCGGTTGTACGAGCATCGAGGTGTTCGGTGCAACAAGCACCGCGACCCAGTTCAACGCGGCCGTCGGTTCCTCAGAAACCTGGACCCTGAGCACGGGTGATATCGGCGAGGAAATCCTTGGTTTCTCGCTGTCATCGTTTGAGGGTCGATTTGATCGCATCACGATCAATGTCGTCCCTGCGCCCGCGAGCATCGTGGTGCTGATGGGTGGCCTGGTTACGGTTCGTCGCCGTCGCTGAGCGCACACAATACGCATCCAACCGAACCTGATTCACATCCATCACCCCGTTCGAATGCGAGCGGGGTTATGCCTTGATCGCGGGGGCATCGAGCGGGATGGTGAGCAGGAACTCCGCCCCGTGCCCGCGTCGATTCACAAGCTGAAGATCGCCGCCCATCTCGCGGGCCAGCCCGCGTGAGAGGGCCAATCCCAAGCCCAGCCCCGAGCGGGCGTTGCCCAGGCCGCGGAGCCCGCGCTGGAACTCACCGAAGATCCGGGCGCGTTCGCTGTGGGCGATGCCCGGGCCGTGGTCGGCGATGAGCAGCTCGAGCATGGCGTTACGCACACCCACATCGAGGTGGACCCGGGTGTCGTGCTCCTCGCCCTCGGGGTCGTCATCGCTTGGGGCGGCGTACTTGCACGCGTTCTCGATCAGGTTCAGCATCACGCGTTCGACGGCTTGCGGGTCCACGGTCAAGGTCCGGTCCTGGTGTTCTTCCAGATCCAGCGAAGCAACGAGGTCCATATTGTGCTGACCCAATCGGCGCGCAAGGGCGGGACGAAAGCGTGCCACCAGTGCGCCCGGCGAGAGCGTCTGCTCGCCCTCGGGCTTGGATTTGCCCGACCGGGTGCGTGAGAGGCGGGCGTACTCGAGGACATTCTCGACGATTCCCGTGAGGCGCTCGCTCTCGCGCTTGAGGGTGCTCAGGTAGTCACGCCGGACCTGTTCGTCGCTGACCATGCCGTCGGCGAGCATCTGCGAATAGAGACGGAAGGTCGTCAATGGCGTGCGCAGCTCGTGGGTGACGGCGGAGACGAAGCGTCCCCGACGCTCTGAGAGCACGATCGCGGCTCGCAGCACCACGCCCACGGCGATGATCGTCGCGATGATCGCGATCCAGGTGACGAGCAGCCCGACGCGTGCGGGTGACCACGACCAAGCGGGCAAGGCCGTCGAGGGCGGGGGCACCAGGGCCACGGGGATGGTGGCCATGCGATAGGCCCCGAGCGACTGGGTGCCCGAGGGGGTGAGCGTGGCGCCGGGGAGGACATCGCTGATCGATCGCAGCAGGTCTTCGCGCAGCGATTCCCAGTCGAGTTCGACGCCTTGCACGACCAGCTGCCCGTTGACCATCGCGTCACGGACAAGCACGAGGCGGGGCTGATTGTCGCTGGTGATCCATTTGGGAGTCAGCGAGCCGGCGCTCTGAGGCACCGCTACGGGGGTGCTCTCCGTGTCGTGCGTCCTCATCGAAAGGGCAGAGACCCCCGAATCTCGGGTATCCATGACTTTGGCCTGGATCTGGCCTGTGAATGCTCCCGCATCTTCAAGCACGAGCGCTGCATCGTTCTCCGCGTCTTTGGGTGTCGCCGCGTGCTGACTAATCGTGGGTGCCGCGTTCTGTGTCACCATCTGTGCGATGCGGTTGCGTGCGTCGTAGTCCGAGTCGATCTGCTTGGTGGATTTCACCATGGCGCCTGATTCGGGTGACGGGCCATCGCCGTCGATGTCCCTATGCTCGTCACTTTCGAGGATCGGCGGGGATTGGAGTTGCTGGGCGATCTCGTTGTTGAGTTCCTCGCCGTAGGGATAGTTGAAATACTCCTTGGCGTAGCCGTCCGGGTTGATGCCAATCGTGAGTGACTCGGTGGCCTGCTCGAGCGACCGCATGGTCTGCTGGGTGGCCTGGAGCGTGGTGTAGGCGGTGCTGGGGCGTGCGGCCTCAACGGCCAGCACGGGGGCCATGGTCGAATCCAGCCGCCAGAGGGCACGCCGGATCGCTTCCTGACGCGATGCCTGCTCGCGTGACTCGGCCTCGCGCCGTTCCAACGCGACCACCTCGACGCTCACCCACGCCAGCGCGCTCAGGGCCAGCGCCACGCTGCTCCAGAAGATCAGCCAGGTCATGACACGACGGGTATTCACGCGGACGGCTCCTGATCGGGCATGGCGAGCATGTAGCCCTTGCCCCGCACGGTCTTGATGACCTGCGGGTCGCCCGGCTCGTCATCGAGGGTCTCACGCAGGCGGGCGATCGTCATGTCGATGGTGCGGGTGTGCGTCCCGCGTGGGTCGAGCCCCCACACCGTTTGCAGCAGCTCCTCGCGGGAGACCGCTCGCCCGGGGTTGGCGCAGAGGAAGCTAAGCACCTCGTGCTCCCGCTCGGTGAGTGAGCGGCGAACCCCGCCCGGGAGCACGACCTCGCGGCGTTCGAAGTCGATCTCGCGCCCGGCGATCTTGGTCCCCCGCTGCCCGGTCGGGCGTCCCGGTGAGCGGCGCAGCACCGCTTCGATGCGGGCGATCAGCTCGTCGATGCTGAAGGGCTTGACGATGTAGTCGTCGGCCCCGAGCTTGAGCCCCTTGACCCGGTCGTACTCCTCTCCGCGAGCAGTAAGGAAGATCACCGGCTGGGCGGGCTTGGCCCGACGCAGGCGGGTGAGCACCTCGTGCCCGTCCATCTTGGGCATCATGATGTCCAGCAGCACCAGGTCCGCGTCGGTGCTCAGGATCAGCTCCAGCCCCGCGGCCCCATCGGGGGCATCGTGGACCGTGTAGCCCGAATACGACAACGCGTCGGCGATCCCGCGCCGGATCGCGTCGTCGTCTTCAACAACAAGAATCACGCCAAGCGACATACGGCTCCTTACCAGGTGTAGTGAACGGTGTAGGTCACCACTTCCTCGTCCTCGGAATCAACCGTGACGGGGATGTGCATCGTGCGCGAATCGAGCATCTCGTGGTCGTGCGAGATCTCCGTGATCTTCGCGTTGGACCAGCGGTAGAGATGCTCCTGGATATGGACCTCGACGGCTTCTTCCTTCTGGTTGCGGATCTTGACCTCGATGGTCTCGGTCATCCAACGGTTCCCACGCTCGAAACTGACCTGTCGGCGCTCGCCTACGACATCGAAGGCGTTGCCGATCTTGATGGTGACCTCTTCGTTGCGCGGGGTGTGATCGATGGTGTCCTCGCCGATGAACTCGAAGGAGCCGTCGGCATCGTCGAGTTGGCTGACGCGCACACGCCCGCTGGGCAGGGGCATGCCCAGCCCCTCGTCTTCCTTATTGTCGAACTGCAGGAAGACCTGAACCTTGGTGTCGCCACCGATGCCGAAGGATTCATTCTCCTGACGACCACCGCCGTAGTACATGTACTGGGATGTCCCGTCGAACATGAACCGCTTCTTGACGGGGATATCGGTGGCCTGCTCGAAGAGCTCGATCTGCTTGGTGGAGCGATCGGGGATGGTGGTCGGGCGCCCGAGGGTGTAGAGGTGATACTCGAAGAATGATTTTTCTTCGAAGCCCTTCTGCATGGTATCGGCCATCATCATCTCATTCCCACGACTGAATGTTGACGTGCCGTACCCTCCGGTCGGTGCTCGGTTCACATCACCCGCGACGAGCTTGAGATTCGCGTCCTCATAGCTCCCGCCGGACTGGTTGAGGATCGAGACCCAGGCGCTGAGGTCGATGGTGCCCTCGTTGGGGGTGCGTCCTTCTTCGTAGATCAGGTTGTAGTCGGCCCACCAGGTGATGCCCTTGGTCTCGTACGAGATCCGAGTATCCTGCTCGCCACCGCGGCGTGAGCTGATCATCCAGTTGAGCGTGGGCCTTGTGATGAGCCCATCGGCGATGGCGGGGAACTTGACCCCGTCGTAGCCGCTGACGAACTGGATCGCGCCGTCATCGCCCTGGATGAGCATGCCGCCGCCCGAGACCGACATGAGGGTGACCTCGTTGCCGTTGAGGACGATCTCCTTGTCGATGTAGCGCTCGAGCATCTTGTCCATGCTCAAAAGGTCGAAGCGGTAATCCTGTTCGAGCACGGTGGTGCCGTCGGGATCGGTGAGCGACTCGAAGTGAACGGTGGTCGGGTCGAGCAACGCAGCGACGCCTTGGAAGTTGAGACTGCTGACGCCGCGCTCGATGTCCAGCTCGCGCTCCTGCTTGACGATCGCGTAGCCGGGGATCTGGCGATAGCCCGTATAGCCCATGCTCCCGTTGCCGGGGACGGGCCGGTAGAGGTCGGGGTTGATGGCCCCGGGGGTGGCGGTGGAGTAGATCGTCAGGGCGACATCGTCGCTCATCGCACATCCGGCGGCGAGTCCGAGGGCCCCGATGGTGGCGGCGGCAATGGTGCGTGTGTTCATCATCATGGCTGGAATCCTTTCATACGAATCGGTGTGTTCACGATACGCCCGTCATGGGCTCTATCGGCATCATTGGGGGTTCTTGACGAGGACGCGTTGTCCGTGGTTCATGAGGTAGATCTCGCCGCGGTTGCTCAGCACCCACTGGCGGTCCTGCTTGGCCAGATCATCGACGAGGGCCCAGTAGGACTCGGTATCAAACTCGATGATCTGTTGCGGCTCTTGGTCGGCGGTTTCACCGAGCATGGCATCGACCCACTGGCCGTTCTTGCGATACAGGGTGCCCTGCAGCCCGCGCTGGACGGTCTGGACCCGGACCTGGCGCATGCTGCTGTCGTAGTAGGTGTTGGAGGCGATGCTGCCCGTGCTCTGCACTTGACCGCCGGTGTAGGCATAGCCATCGCCGTCTTGATCCGCTTGTTCCTGGACCACCTTCATGGCCATCGAGCTGTCCTGGTTCTTGCGGTTCTGCGATTGTGACACGCCCGCGGCACCCGATCGGTCCCGGTTAGACTCCAGCATCCCGTCGACCACCTGCACGGTCCCGGTGAACGAGCTGGCCCGGGCCAGGTCCATCGATTCGTCGGCCAGGAAGGCGGTGTACTCGCTCATGATCCCGTGCTCAAGCGAGAGACGCACGATCTCATCGACCAGTTCCTGATTGGGCGGCGTGCCATCGGCGCTGGCCAGTCGGATCTCGTTGATCAGCGCGTTGATGCGCTGCTGGGCCCAGAGGCGGGCGACGAAGGCGTGCTTGACGGTGGCGTCGCTGGCATCCACAGCCGCCTGAAGGCGGGGCTTGTTCATGGACTGCATCTGCTCCGGGGTCATACCGGTGCCACAGAAGAGACGGTTCGGCCCGACCCAGAAGTTGCTCCCCCCATCGGGCAGCTCGCTGTATCGCCCCAGCACGACCACGCGTGACCCGGAGAAGAGATCGCCGAGTTCCCGGGGTTCAACCTCCAACAGCGTTGGGTCGGTTTGGGATGGATCCGAGGCATGGGCACCGAAGGCCGGGTTGATCATCACGGGCCCGTCGAGCTTGTCGAAGACCTGTCCGACCTTGATCTCGACATCCTCATTTGGCAGGACGAAGGTCGATTCGGCCTTGGAGTCCATGGCGATGCCGTCGAGGAGCGGGGCGTTGACATCGTACCCGACGCCGAAGGTGAACACGCGCTTGCCCGATGCGTTGCTTGCCTGCGCGTCTTGACGAATCTGCGTCTCGTTCTTCACGCCGACCGTGGCCAGCCCATCGGTCAGGAACAGCACCATCGGGAGCGTTTCGGCTGTCGCTTCACTCTTGAGCGCCTCGACGAGGGCACCGTGGAGGTTGGTCCCACCCCGGGCTTGGATGTTGTCGATGTACGCAACGACCTGCTTGATCGAATCGGGGGTCAGCTCGACCGCCTGATCGCTGAACGAGCGCACATCGCCGGCATAGTCGATCACCCGGACGAACTCACCCATGGCCATGCCCTGCACGATCTGCTTGGCCGACTCGCGGGCCTGCTGGATCTTCTCGCCACCCATCGAACCGGAGCGGTCGATGACGATGGTGATCTCGCGCTTGATCTGCTGCTGGGCCTTGTCGATCGTTGGTGCATCTGCAACGAACATGAAGTAACCCGATTCCGGGTCGTCGGCATCGGGGTAGAGCAGGGCCGTGGCCTCATCACCGGAGCCGAGCATCGCGTACATCCGGAACGGGCCGGGCTCGCTGAGCACGGGCACGCCCACGCGCATCAGGCGATCGGTCACGGGCTTTGTCACCACCGGGTGCGAGGGGGAGAACACCGGGCCCATCGCGCCGCTGCTCTCGACTTCGATATCGATCGACCATTGGACGGTGCTGCTGGCCAGCGACGCCGAGCGGGGCAGCACATACTCGACCCGTCCCTTGTGGGCATCGAGCGTCTGCTCGTAGACGATGGTCATGGTGCGTGACTCGCCCGGATTGACCGGGAAGACCGAGGACTGGATCAGGGCGTTGCCAACAAACTCGAGCAGGCCCGGGTCGACCATGGAGCGGACGATCTCGTGGTAGCGTCGCGTGGCTTCTTCTCGGGGGAGCAACTGGGCGGTGGGCTCATCACCGATCCCATCGATCCCGAAGGTGCGGATGGTCGCGCCGGCCGGGACCGGCAGGACGAGTCGGGCCTGGGTGGTGCTTGTGCCGTGGTTCTCGACCACGACCTTCATCTCGGTCGTTGCGAGCGTGTCGGTGATGCGCACATCGACATCGACCGCCTTGACCCGGGTGATGACGCCGGGCTGGTTGGGGCGTTGGGGCAGGATGAAGTTGGTAGTCGGTGCTTCACGGATCACGGGGTCAGCCGTCGAAACAGGCACCGTGGTTGTCTGATTCTGGGCCAGGGTGGAGCCCGCAAGCAGCATGAGCGTCAACCCGGAGGTGATGAGCATGGCTGGTGTTGGGCGGCGTGTGTTCGTGCGTGTCATGTGGCTGGCTCCTGCGTTTGAGGACGAGACCCGTTTCTTGTACGCCAATAGATACAACCCAGATCAGCACGCGGCTGTCACGGCCGTGTCACGGCGATGTTGCAAAGCTGTGACAAAGTGCACGAACACGCCCGCAACCGAGTGAAACCGCTTTTCTGACAAGTTCTCAGTGGCGAGCAACGCGTCGAACAAGTTGGCCCGGGAGCAACAAAGCGATCAATCCGGCGCTCAAAAGCACACCGGCGGTGATCGTGAAGCCCGCCGTCAGCCCCATCCCCTCAAGCAAGGCGGTGCCGAGCCACTCGGGCAGCGACCGGGCACCATCGAGCATCCACTGCGGGGCGCTGGGCTTGTTGAGCAGCCCCTTATGAATCAGCTCGGCGATCAACGGCCCGGTAAACGCGAGCATCCATGCGCCGCCGAGCATCAGGCCCGAGGCCAGACTTGTGCGGTGCGGGAGCAGTCGTTGGGCCAGCGAGATACTCACAGGGATCACCGCGCCGAAGCCCATCCCGGTAATGACGGTCGCGCCGATCGCGAACGGGACCTCGGCCCCCTCGAAGACCATGTGTGCCCGCGGGATCATGAACAGGGCGAGCGAGCCGATCAGCGGGAAGAGGGTGAACACGAGCTTTTCGTACTTGGCCGAGAGGATCAGCCCGAGCACGATCCCCATGCCGCCCATGCCCACCTGCATCGAGGCCTGCATGATGCCGTTGAGCTTGGAGGCCTTGATGCCCAGCGCTTCGGTCATGATGCTCGCATCGTTCTTGATGAGCGTGATCTCGCCCGCCCATTCGACCAACAGGTACACCAGCGCCATGTTGACGCTGAAGCGCAGCATGTTGGTTACATACAGCACACCGACGGCGAACCATCTTTGCCGGCGTTCGGACCGGTCCCATTCACTGTGGCTCGACTTGGCACTCGTGTGGCGATGCCCTACGCCGTGGGTTGCCCGCGCGAGCATGAATGCGCACACCAGCCCGATCGGGATCAGGTAGAGCAAGGACCGCAGCCCGGTGGTGGTGTCGGGTACGCCGTCGATGCGTGGGGTCATCATCGCGACATACTCGGGGATGAGCACATTGCCCGTCATGCCTCCGATCATGCCGGCGAGGAAGAAGAAGGCGACATACTTGGATCGCTTGGGCCCGCCCAGGTGCCCGGTGATGGCGGCCGCGGGCGGGTGGAACGCGCCGATGCCCATCGCGCCGACGCTGTAGAGGATCGCCAGTTGGGTGAAGTTCTGGGCCAACCCGAAGCTCCCGATGCACAGCACGGCAACCACGAAGCCCAGCGTCCCGATCGCTCGGGTGTCGAACTTGTCGCTGACCCATGCGACGAGTGGCTGCACCACCCCGCTGCAGAGCGAGCCCAGCGCCAGCAGCAGGGCCTTCTGCTCGGTGCCCATGCCCAGCATGACCGCGAGCAGGGGCATGAGCGACACGCCGACGAATGAGAAGACATCGACCACAAAGTGCGTGCCGATGGTGATCGTCGCCCGGGTTGCCGGGCGCGTGGTGATCGCTTCGGGATTGGTGGCGGTGCTCATGAGCGGTATTCTTCGCTCGTGAACGCTTCGACGATCAATGAATTAGGGATCATGCGTGAGATTGGGGGCGCCCCCCAGTCTCCCCGCGAGGGCGCGGGGAGGGACAGACGGGTTAGTCCACGCCAGCGGGGATGCCGCCCTTTCGAGGATCACTGGCGGCCTGCCATCCCCGACCATTGGGATCGCGCCGGATCAACTGGACATTGCCCACATCGCGACGCAGCTTCACCTCGTTCCAATCGCCCTGAGCGGCCCGGCGGGAGAGCAGGGGCATCAGCCCCGGCTCGCCGTACAGCACATCGGGGAGCCACTGGTGGTGCAAGCGCGGGGTGGCGACGGCGGGCGTCGCGTCCATCCCCGCCATTGTGTTGAGCAACGCTTGCATCGTGCCGGTGATGATGCGCGGGCCACCCGAGGCGCCCGCGACCGCAAAGACTTCGCCGTCGTCATCCAGCACGATCGTCGGCGACATGCTCGAGAGGGGGCGCTTGCCCGGCGCAGGCAGGTTGCGATCGGACTGCACCAGCCCGAAGGCGTTGGGCTTGCCCCGCACGGTGGTGAAGTCGTCCATCTCGTTGTTGAGCACAAAGCCGTAGGCATCGACCCCGACGAGCGATCCGAAGCTCAGGTTGATGGTCTCGGTCATCGCGACCGCCCCGCCATAGGGATCGACGACCGAGACATGGCTGGTGCCGGCGTCGTTGGGGATGAGGTTGGGCGTGCCGTAGTACGCCGGCGGGTGAACCGCATCGGTGATGAGCTGGGCCCGTTCCTGAATGATCGACTGGTCGAGCATGTCATCGATCGGCACCTCGACAAAGTCGGGATCTGCCAGATATCTCGCACGATCAGCGAAAGCATGCTTGAGGGCCTCGACGAGCAGGTGTGCCCGGTCGGCGTCCATGATCGGGTTGGCAAAGTCGTAGTTGCTCGCTTCGAGGATCATCAGCGTTTGCAGCATCGTCACCCCCCCGCTGCTGGGCGGGGGCATGGCGATGAAGCTCCGGCCTTCGACCTCGCGAACCAGCGGCTCGCGCTCATCGAGTGTGTAACCCGCCAGCTGCTCGCTCGTCATCTCACCGCCGGCTTCCGTGATGGCCCGGACGATTGCTTCAGCCACCGGACCGCGATAGAACCCGTCGACCCCATCGCGGGCGATGCGCTCCAGCGCCTTGGCCTGGAGACTGTTGGTGATGCGATCGCCCAGCCGCACCTGCCCCTGACGCAGGAAATGCTCCCACACCAACCCGGCCTGCGTCTTCAGTTCAGGAGCTGCTTCGAACCTTTGAATCAGTTCACGCGAAATGATCATGTAGTGCTCATCGACCGCAAACCCGTCATAGGCGGCCTGGATCGCCGGGGCGAGCACGGTCTTGCGATCGAGCGTGCCGTAGGTCTCTAATGCGTGGAGCAAACCCGCGACCGAGCCGGGGATCGCGACGGCGGCCCCGCCGATGGTGCTCGATTTGCCCGTGCGTTCGAAGTAGTCCGCATCAACATACGCCTGCTCGCGGTAGTTGACGGCCGTGTGCACGAAGCCATGAGTTGGATCATCGGGCAAGTGGATGACCATGAACCCGCCGCCTCCGATCCCGCATGAGTAGGGACGGACAACGCTCAGGGTAAACGACGCGGCGACCGCGGCATCGACGGCGTTGCCGCCCATCGCCAGCATGCGCGCCCCGGCCTCGGATGCGATGGCGTGGTCCGCGGCGACGGCACCCTGGGCATAGATCCCGTTCTCGTGCACCACCATATCGCTCGTGCGGGATGGGGCCGTCGTACAGGCGCAGAGCGGAATGAGCAGGACGATCGAGACACAAAGCAGCAGTCGGTTCATCATGCGTTCAGTCTACCCGATGACGCGTTGGCAGGTCTGGGCGATCAACCATCGAGCTTGTGCCTGCGAACGATCCAGAACCTCGGATCGGTCTGATCAGGCCCGCCCGGGATGGGGCCGCGAAACAGGGCTTTGAAGAACGCCCTGAACCCCATGATCACACGCATCAGCCCGTGCCCGCCGCGACGCTCATCGTGGCGGACAAGCCGGTAGCCCAGCAGGTGCAGGACCTGGCGGCGTAGAACCGCTGCCAGGTCGGCATCGACGCACAGCGTGTGATCGTCGCACGCGTAGACCCCGGGCATGTGGGCGATGAGCCAGTGGAGCCATCGCTGACGACGAAGGCGTGCCGAGAGCCCGAGCCAGCCCTCGCCGACCGGTCGCACAATAAAGAACCCATCGTCGCCAACACGCTTGATCGTCTGCATGTTGGGCATGAACACAATGCCATGCACCGGTGCAGTAACCGGGCTCCCCAGCTCGGTTGCAACTGGGGTTGATTCACGCCGAATCCAATCGCCGTGTTCGATGCCCGGGCACATGCAAAAATCGGGATCACCGATCGGGTAGCGATAGCGGACATCGAAGATCCGTCCCCGCTCGTTGCCCGCGGCTTTGTGCAGCAGCGCACGGGGGTCTTGCTCATGAGCCATCGCATCGAGCGGCAACACCCCGCACGCATCAAGCATGGACCAGATCACGGCCTCGTGGACATCGATCGCCATCGGGTCGTTGTGCTGCCCGCCCTCGATGACCATAGAGATCGCGCCCAGTTCACTGGTTGTGCGATCAATGAGCAATCCGCCCAGCTCCTCCTCGAACCCCAGATACAGCGGGAGCGGGAGCTTGCGAGCCATACGCCGTGTTGGGATTGAGTCCTCAAGCACGACCACGGGCGGCATGTCGGCGCTGGTGGTGTGCAGGTCGACGACGACCATGCGTTGACAGCGGGCCCGGATCGAGCGGAGTGAGGCGAGCAGTTCCTGCATCTGGCCGTGTTCGGTGCTCGTCTCAGGGGGTAAGGCGATCTGCTCATCAGTGAACAGACGATTCAGATCATGCTCGATGTACCGGGCATCGGCTTTCTCATGGTTGAGCGCCGCGAGGTTGCCCAGCAGCACGACCAACTCGCCATCAAAGGCACTGGGCTGCTCTTGCTGAAGCGTATCGAGGACGCGATGGGCGGCGTGTGCGCCGGCGGGTTCGTTGCCGTGCATCCCGGCGACGATCACGAGCGTGGTATTCGCTGCGTCATTGACCGACCGGCCTGCTCGGTGGTGCCCGAGCTCGCGTCGGGTCAGATCGACCCCGGCGCGGTGTTCATGGGCTTGCCGCGTGTGCTCAGTCATACGGGATCATTGACACCCGACCCGGGCTTGTCGCGCAGCTGCTCTTCAAGAAGCTGCCCGGCGATACGCATGAAGTCGTGCTCAGTGACCAGACCAACGAGTTTCCGATCCTGCACAACTGGCAGGCACGACGCCCCGTGCTCACGCATAAGGGCGATGGCTTCAAGGGTCGTGGTCTCGGGCGTCGCGGTGACCGGATTGGGGTGCATGATCTCGGAGACAGCCACAGAGCCGCCATCCCGCATGCGGCTGCGCAGCTTGGGATCGGCCACCGTACGCAGGATCGATCGGTAACTCACCAAACCGACCAGGTTGCTCTGCTCATCCTCAACTGGGATATGACGAATGCGTTCCCAATCCATAATTGATGCGGCCAGGTCGATCAGCTCGTCCTCCTGCACCGTGAACAGCTCGGTGTGCATGTATTGCCCGACGCGCCCGAAGTGCTGCGTCCAGCAGCCGCCCTCACCCAGCTCGGGCAGCGACCACTCGTGAACCGGCACGCCCTCGTTCTGGCGAGAGATCGTCGCGGCGGTGAGCGTGCTCAGGCGTTCTGCCCGCGTTCCGTACTCGTGGATCTTGGCGACCGAATCGAGCATCCACCGGGCGCCGTTGCGCCCCGAGGCGACCCGTGCTTCCACGATGCCCATGTAGTGCTCGATATCCTGATCGTCGACGCCATTGGATCGCAACCCGGTACGAGCCAAAGGGATCAGCTCCTCGAGCAGGAGGTCCCGGACCGAGATGGTCGCGTCGTCGAACCAGTGCATCTTGAAATGCAGCCCGTTGCGGGCCGAGGCGAGGAAGTTCGCCCGCGCGTGCTCGAAGGGGATGCGTTCGGTCAGGTCGGGGTAGACCTTGGGGATCTGGGTCATGAGCCCGAACCACAGGGCCGCGTTAGCGACCTCGTCGCTGACGCTCGGGCCGGCGGGCAGGACCCGGTTTTCGATACGCAAGTGCGGCTTGCCATCGGTGATCCCGTAGCAGGGCCGGTTCCAGCGGTAGACCGACGAGTTGTGGGTCTGCAAGCCGTAGAGCTTGGGTGTTTCCCCACGCTCGACCATGCCGATGGCGTCTTCCTGGGTGCCCGCGGCGAAGAGAGATCGGAACCGCACGACATCATCGCGGTAGATCTCCAGCACCGAGTCCTCGACCCATCGTTCGCCGAATCGCACCCGCTTGAGCACATCGCGTTGCGCGGGCATGTCACTGCCCGAGGTATCAACCGTCTGTTCGAAGATCGCGATGCGTGTCTCGTGCCAGAGTCGCTTGCCGAAGAGCACCGCCGAGTTGGCCGCTGCCGCCAGACAAGGGGCGGTGATCAGTTGGGCCGTGTTATAGGCGATCGCAAACTCTTCGGGCCAGACCTGGTAGTGCAGTTGGAACGAGGTGTTCAGACCTTCCACGAGCACATTGTCATGGGTGAACTTGAGCTCATCGATGCCCTTGATGCGGATGTTGTACTGGCCGCCCCGCGATTTGGTGATGCGTTCATTCAGCGCGTGGTAGCGGGGTTTGGGCGTGATGTACTCCGCCGCGAGGTGCTCCTGTTGCAGCGTTGGGAGGATGCCGATCAGGATCGGCTGCGCCTCATGGGCCTCGGCGGCGGTCCGCGCCTTGGCGAGCAGCCCGAGTGTCTCCTTCTGCATCTGGCTGAGCACCGCCCCGGTGAGCAGGGCGGGGTCCAGGTTGAACTCCATGTTGAAGCGGCCGATCTCTGTGGTCGCCTTGGGCTCGTTCAGGGCCTCGAGCACCTCAGGGCCGACGGGCGCAGGGGCGAAATCCTTGCGCACCAGTGCCAGTTCCTGCTCGGCACCGATGCGACGAACCCCCGTTTCGAACACCCCGCGCTGAAGCATCAGCTCAAGCGCGCGCAGGTCATTGAGCACATGCTGAATCGCCGCGCGATGCTCCTGCCCGCCGTGCTCTTGACCGATGCTCTGCACGCCCATACAAACATACCCCTTACGACCCGCGTGCCCAGAACGGGCACCGCGTGATTGAAGTCGCCATTGTGACCGACAGCGAAACAAAACGCAAGGGTGCATACAGGGGCTCAGATATATGGTATTCTTGAAACCCAATCCCATACTCGGCGTATAGCCGGGTGATGCCACGGGTCTTTTGTCGGTATCGCATGGTGCTCGTCGTTCCAGATTGGCACCCAAAGAGTAAGTCAGACGCTGCGGTAAGCACTGTTTTTGGTCGATCCCCTTCCCAACCCGGAGGGTGATGCACAATCCATCCTCTATTCATCTACGCCATGGAGCTCCGCCATGTTTCGAACGAACAGTGCACGCCTCACCCTGATCGCTTCACTAACCGCCGCCACCGGCACCCTGCACGCCCAACCCATCGCGTTACCGGAGTTGCCCCAGATCGACCTGCGTACCCATACCCCGCCACAGGTTTACACCGATCAGGTCGTGCTCAGCGTCCGCACCACGACCCAATCCCAGCTCGACACGCTGCTGGGGCTCGTTGAGTCCGTATGGAGCGAACGCACGGGTGTCGGGCTGATGGATGTGCAGATCAACCGATCGCACCTGCCCACCCTGACCAAGCTGGGCATCGGTTACGACATCCTCATCAACGACCTGCAAGCGCATCAGGCGCAGCGATGGGCCCAGATGCAACGCCTGGAACAACTCGACCACGCCCAACCCCGGGGCGCCGGCGTGCACAGCGACGCATGGTTCAGCAACTACAAGCAGTTCTCAGACATCATCAGCTACTTCAACAACATCGCCGCGACCCGCCCGGATATCGCCACCATGAGCGATGTGGGCGACTCGCTTCAGAGCAACGACATCTACGCCCTCACGATCACGGGCCCCGATACCGCGTGGAACCCCCGCGACGAACGACCCGTGGTGATCTGGAACGGCGGGCAACACGCACGCGAGTGGGTTTCGCCCATGACCGTCTCCTACATCGCGAGCAAACTTGTGGATGACTACGGCAGCGATCCACGCGTGACCGAGATTCTCAACAACACACGCATCGTCATCCTCCCGGTCATCAATCCCGACGGCTACCTCTATACATGGTCCAACGAGCGCTACTGGCGCAAAAACCGTCGCAACAACGGCGGGAGCTTCGGCGTCGACCTGAACCGGAACTGGGCATACGAATGGGGCGGGCAGGGCGCATCAACCTCACCCAACGACGACACCTATCGTGGGCCCGGGCCGTTCTCTGAACCCGAGACCCAGGTCCTGCGCGATCTGGCGCTCTCCTTCGGCGACGACCTCGTCGCCCACATCGACTACCACACCTACTCGCAGCTCATCCTCTGGCCCTTCGGCTACGCCGATGGCGTGCAAACCCCCGAGCCCGACCGCACCTTCTTCGATGAACTCACCACCGCGATGAGCGATGAGATCCTCGATGTCTCGGGCGTGTTCTACAACCCGATCCAATCGGTCGACCTCTACCCCGCATCGGGCGCTTGCACCGATTGGTTCTATGGCGAGCTTGGCGCCAAGTCCCTGACCATTGAACTTCGCCCCGCCGACGGCGCGGGGTTTGGTGGGTTCGATCCCGATCCGAGCGTGATCCTGCCCACGGCCCGGGAGAACTACGAAGCCGCCAAACTCTTCGTTGAACGCACCACCCAGCCGGTCGCCTTTGACTTCTCGCACGCCGAGATCATCGAAGCCGACACACCAACGACGATCACGCTGAGCGTCAGCGATGTCATCGCCACGCACATCCCCAGCAGCGTCTCGCTGAGCACCCGAATCGGCGCCAGCGACGCGATCAAGAGCACGCCCATGACCGCGCTGGGCGACAACCAGTACAGCGCCGATCTGCCCGCGGTTCCCTGCGGCACGGTCGTGCATTACGGGTTCCTGCTCGAGACCACCGATGGCGACACCATCGACTACCCCAGCACCGGTGAGTTCGATGCCCTCGCCCAAGAGTTCAGCATCAGCTTCAGCGATGACATGGAGACCGACACCGGCTGGGTCGTGGGTGACTCGGGCGATACCGCCAGCTCCGGCGTCTGGAACCGCATGAACCCGCAGGGCACCGATGCCCAGCCCGAGAACGACCACACCCCGGGCACCGGCACCGATTGCTGGGTCACCGACGGGCTCGCCGGCACGGGCCTGGGCGACCGGGACATCGACGGCGGCACCACCACCCTGACTTCGCCGATCCTCGATGCGATCGCCCTGGGTGACGACGCCGAGCTCGTCTACTGGCGCTGGTACTCGAACAACACCGGCGCATCTCCCAACGAGGACACCATGCTCGTGCAGATCAGCAACGACATCGGCAACTCGTGGACCACCCTCGAGGAGGTCAGCGAGAACGCGGGTGATTGGGTCGAGGCACGATTCAGGATCGCGGACTTCGTCGAACCCACCGACATGATCAAAGTACGCTTCATCGCTTCGGACCTCGGCAGCGGCTCGATCGTCGAGGCGGGCGTGGACGACCTGCGTATCGAAGCAGTCGGATGCAGCACCAACCCTGCCGACCTTAACGGCGACGGCGAGCTGGATTTCTTCGATGTCAGTCTGTTCCTCAACGCGTTCAGCAATCAGGACCCCACCGCCGACTTCAACGGCGATGGTTCGTACGACTTCTTCGATGTCAGCGCCTTCCTGGCCGCATTCAGCCAGAGCTGACTGCATCACAAACTCCCCCCAGGGGGTGAGCAGAGGTTCGATTCCCCTCGAACCCCATCCTCGCTCTCCCCCACGAGTGCTCCGCCGCGTGCCCCCTCACACGGCGGGGCCTTTTTTTCTTTCCAGCCCGCGCAGCTCGAACGCGTTTCTTTCACAATCTGTATGACAAAGAGGAAAGAATCGCATACCATTGAGACTCATTCTCAATACGAGGAGTTCATATGCTGACCAACCGCCTCAAAGACGACAACTGGGCACTGCACCAGATCGCTGAACGCCAAGAAACCCCCGGCTCGCTCATCAAGGGCACCATGCCCAAAGCCGGTTACATTGGGATGCTTGAGCAACAACTGCTCATCAATACCACGCTCGACGCGGCCCTCCGCGATGCGGTCAAGGCCGACCCGCGCGTCAGCGAGCTGGTGCTTGAGGAGCAGATGCTCTCGCCGTACATTGCGGAGGACCTGGCGTACTTCGGCGTCGATATCGATTCCATCGAGCCCACCTCGGGCACGGCCCGTTACATCGAGCACATCAACTCAAACCGTGAGAACCCACTGCATCTGCTCGGCCTGCACTATGTCCGTCTGGGCGCGTGCAACGGCAACCGGTTCGTCGCCCGCGTGGTCCGCAAGGCCTATACGCTGGGTGAATCCGAAGGCACCCGCTACCTCGACCCGTTCGGGGAGAAGCAGCGTGTGGGCTGGGTTGAGTTCAAAGCGGCGCTCGACGCGATGCCATTCAATGATGACGAGCAGGACACGGTGTTTGAGGGCACACGAGCCGCGTACCTGTACGCGATCAATATGGATCACCCCACGCACCTGACCGCCGAGCAACTGCTCGATATGCACGGCAAGACCCTCGACAAGAAGGCCTTCGAAGAAGGCCACTCGGTGCATGTCCCGTCGAATCAGCACTGATCATCGTCGGCACCGGCTCAGACTCATGGTTCACCGTCACGCTCGCGCCAAGCCGCGAGCGTTTTTCGTATCTCGTCCGCCACCTGCGCCAGCGTGCTGCTGGGCAGCAGGGCCTGGGGATGGTCGATGATCCCCACGCGACGGGATTCAACCGCCGGGATGGGCAGCGAGGCGATCGGGCCGAGCGCCGCCTCGACCTGCGCCCAAGTGATGGGCTCGGGCTCACCGATCATCGGCTCGATCTCACTCGGGTCGAAGATCAGGATCGAATCGGGCGCCAGCTCCACAATGTCCTCCAGATCAAGCTCCTGCCACATGCCCCCGCTTGTCAGGGCGTTGGTGATGCCCAGACGCTCGGCCAGCTGGGCGTGAAACGAGCCGGGCCCCAACGCTCCGGCCGGGTCGGTCCCCGCCAGCAGCAGGGCCCGCCCGGCGACCTGCGCATCGCGCCCCATCGGCGACCACGCCCGCGCAAGACGCGCACTGGGCAGCTCGATATCGAATCGTTTGGTTGGATCGACCTCGAAGGTCGTCGGGTCGTTGTCGCTGTTGGCATCTGCGGGGAAGCCCACGAGCTTGAGGTACAGGTCATCGAGCGTGTTCGCGATGTCGTCGAGCGATTCGAGCTGGTAGGTCCAGATCGTCCACCCCCGCTCCTTGGCCAGCGCCGTGATCCGCTCGGGGATCTCCACGCTGCCGCGTTGGAAGATCAGGATGGTCGGCTCGACCTCGATGAGCATCTCGTCGTCGATCTCGATGTGCGAGCCCACGACCGGGATCGATTCGGACAGCGCCGTATCGAAGCTGTGACGCCCGACGATGTCGTCCTCGAACCCGAGGTCTCGCAGCATCACCCCGATCGCCGGCGAAAAGACGGCAAAGCGCGGCTCAGGCGCCGACTCGTCCGCACTTGCACCCTGCCCGCCCTGCGTCTGATTCGAAGGTGCGTTGCTCCCACAAGCGACCAGCGTGCAGAGGACCATGCAGACCAACAGGAGCGACAGGATGAATCGGGTAGAGCGCATCGAAGCTGATCTTAGTGCATCGCACCAACCACCGCCCGGCGAAGGTCCCCCAGCTCCTGCTCGCTGAAGAGCACGAAGGGCCAAGTGCGGTCATTGGCCAGCTCGATCTGTTTCTGCATCGCCCGGGCCTGATCGACCTTGGCACGCAAGGTTTCGAGCTGCTCGCGATGCTCGGCCCGGTACCGCTCCAGCAACGATTGCAACTGCTGATACGGGGCGTCGGGGTTGGTGCCGCGGGCCTTGGCCTGCTCGATCATTTCGACCAGCTTATCTTTCTGTCGCTGGGCCGACTCGTCACCCAGCATGCCCGGCGTATGGCGGGCGTGGTGCAAGCGCCAGCTTGCTTCGTGGACCCCCACCGCCTCTTCAGGGTCCCAGCCCAGATCCAGGTGCTGCGTCGCGGTCGTCAGGGCCATGGGCGAGAGCTCCGTGCCCAACCAGGACTTGGCCCAATCCTGCGTGATCTTGTCGTACTGCCAGCCGCCAGTGCCGTGGATGAAGAGTTCACCCAGGTGTGCCCGCACAAGCAAGCTCATGAACAGTCCGCGCGGTGCCAGCTCTTCGTGGCTGAACTGATCGACATTGCGTGTGTCGATCGCGACCCGGGCCTGCCCCTCACGCAGCCCCCACATGGGCAGCTCCACACGGCCGTCTTCGATCAGCAGCGGGCGCACGCGGGCCTGTGGATGCCCGTGGACGGCTTGGTTGTACCGCTCCACACACGCGCGGGGATCGTCGAGCATCCGCTCGGAGATCGACCACAACGAATCGCTGGCGAACAGCTCGCTCGCGTAGATGATCTGAGGCGGCTCGATGCCCAGCCGATCGCACACCAGCCCGTTGGTCGCGCTGGCGAACTGACGCCCGAGGTTTGATTCGTGGGTATATCCAAGCAGGTACTCGACCATCGGCTCAAGGCGTGCATCATCAACCGCCTCGGTCGGCAAGGCCGGGAGCGAAGCGCTGGGCACGCCCGCGGGGATCGAATCGGAGGCGAGCAACTGGACTGTGCGGCTGGACAATGAGCCGGCGTGGCCCGTCGGCACGCGCAGGCGATCGAGCTCGGCGTGGTCCTGATCGGCGATGATCCAGACGCGGTGGGCACCGGTCCGCTTGGCCGCCTCGTGCTGGGCGATGAGTTTGGCAAGGATGCCGTTATGGAAGATGACGGGCTGATGCCCGCTGAAGAGCACCGGGCGATCGTTGGGGATCCCCAGCTCCTCGCGTGCCGGGTTGGGGTGATGGCTGCCCAAAGCCGAGGCCCACTGATCCCAGGCCGGCTCGATGCGCACTCCGATCACCCGACACGCGGGCTCGGCTTGATCTGTGGCGTGGCTCACCGTGGTCATGCGTATGCCCGATCAACAGTCGGCTTGAAGCGAACACAAGGCACGATCAGGCAAACGATCACGCACGCGGTCCATCGCCCGGTAAAGCACGCAGCGGTAGTGGTTCAGGCGAGTCTGCGGGTCATCGAGCCCACCGCCGAAGGTCCTGTTGGGATCGTTATAGATCAGCTCAACCGGTATCTCGCCGACCTTGAGCTTGTTGGCCGCCGCCTGCACCCAGAGCTGCATCGGGAAGGCGTAGCCGTCATCAGTCAGGTCGAGCTTCTGCATCGCGCTGACGCGGTGGGCCTTGAAGCCGCAGAACGAGTCGGTGAGCTCGAACCCCAGGCGTTCGTTGATCTCTTTGGTCAGGGTCAGGTTGATGGCGCGTCGATCGCCGGGTGGCAGGTCCTTGGCCCATTGCTCGTCGGCACTCAGATACCGTGAGCCGGAGATAATGTCGAGATCCGTGTTCTCAATCTCGCTGAGAAAATCTGGGATGCGCTCGGGCTCGTGCTGGAAGTCGCAGTCCATGGTGATCACCCAGTCGTAGCCGTCGCGATGGGCACGCTGGAAGATCTCCCGAATCGCACGCCCATAACCGGCGTTGGCCTCGTGCCGGATCAGGTCAAAGCCCATCTCTTGGCGCAGGGTGTTGAGCACCTCGGGCGTGGCGTCGCTTGAGCCGTCGTCGAGCACGAGCATGTTGGGGGCGTGCACGCGGACCTGCTCAAGGACATCCTGAACATGGTCGGCTTCGTTGTAGACGGGGATTGCGACGAGTGTGCGCATGAAGTTCGACTCCTGTGCAGGGTGATGTGCGTAAAGATTCGACGAAAATCGCCACGCAGATACCTGAACGATCAGTCTGAGCAGATTATTCCCAGTTCAGGCGTCCGAAGCGGGGCTCGGCTGAGACTGTTCGCCTGAATCGGGGTTCCCGGGCTGATCCTGAGCACGATTCTCGCGTTCGCTGCGTGCCAGCGAGGTATACGCCGCGAACCCGAAGGGGACCTTCTCCTCGTTGCTCTCCTGCTGATCCTCGATTCCCTCGAGCAGGGACGGGGAAACGGAGTGCACGCCGACGACCTGACTGATCGGGAATGTATAGGTCTCGCCCGTCGGGGTGGTCACCCGGAAGATGCTGCACTGCACATCGGAGCTGATCGAACGGTCGAGTTCGGTATCCGGCAGCGAGCAGGAGAAAACCGGCGTGACATCGGCGATCGGGATGCGTTGGCCCAGCGTGGTGATGACCCCCATACGCCCGTCGAAGAGCTCGTTGACGGGTGAGCCGCTGGACTGGGCATCGCTGACACCCGTGCCCAATCGTCCGCTGCTCTCGGCGGCAGCGCTGGCGAGGGCCATCAAGATCTCGCGGCAGATATTCTGCCAAAACACATCGCGCCGGGCCTGCACCCTCGTGGCGGGAGGCATGATGCCCGGCGTGTTGGCTTGGGGCGCGTGGCCATATACCGTGCCAGGAGAGGGGCTGTCTTCAGGGAAGCCCTGCCCCAGATCATGCTTGGCGCGGGACTCGATTCTGGGCTGATCAAACGGCTCGGTCATGTCAGAAGCATACGCACGCGGATAACGCGACCAGACCTTGCCCCGTTGGCACGGCACATCGTGACCAAACCGCACAGCCCGCACAGTGTATTGGCGTGTGTGTATTGGACGAACTCTGGGGAAAAGTCCTGCCGGCACAGGGCCGATAGAGCCTGTACGAGGAGAGATTGATCTATGAGCGGGAAGAACAACACCAACGCATTCAACGAGGTTCGGGCCATTCTTGGGAAGCTCGATCGCTCGATCGATGAGGCCCGCTCCAAGCGCCTCGAACCGGACCAGCCCGTGCGTCGGGACCCGCTGCCCACCGAATCGGCCGTTGAACCCAACGCGTCAGACCTCGATCGTGAGATCGGTGGCTCCAGCACCCCGGCCTCAAAGACCGAGTTGCAACGCAAGGGTGCCAGCTTCGGGCGGGCCAAGCCGCTGAACCGCGGCGATGAGAACCCACGCCAGTGGCAAACGCCCGGCGATGACGATCAGCTCATCGGCTGAGGACACACGCTCAAACGAACCATCAGGGCCGCTGGGTTTCAATCCAGCGGCTCATTTTTTCGCGCACCACGGGCAATGGTAATGCCCCGTCGCCCAGCAGTTCATCATGAAACGCACGCAGATCGAATGCATCGCCGAGCTGTGATTCTGCGTCTCGGCGAATCCTGAGGATCTCGATCTCGCCCATCTTGTAGCCCGTCGCCTGACCGGGCCAGCCGATGTAGCGATCGATCTCCGCTTCGATGTTGTGCAACGCCAGGGCGCTGTTCTTCTGCATGTACTCGACGGCTCGCTCGCGCGACCAGCCCTTGCTGTGCATGCCCGTGTCCACCACCAGACGCATGGCCCGCCACATCTCCATGTTCAGTCGACCGAAATCGCTGTATGGATCTTCGTAGAGTCCGAACTCGCCCTCGCCCATCTCCAGCCCGAGCTTCTCGGCGTACAGGGCCCAGCCCTCGACGAAGCCCGTGAATCCCATGGTCTTGCGAATGGGGTGCTGGTTCTCGATCTCCTGGGCCAGCGCGATCTGAAGGTGGTGCCCGGGCACGGCCTCGTGCAGGGTCAGCGCCATCATCTCAGTCTTGGGACGCTGATCGAGCTTGGTCAGGTTGGCGACGAAGTATCCGGGGCGGCCCGTATTGAGCGATCCCGGGTAGTAGTAGGCCGTGGGTGCCGATTCGGCGCTGAGCCCAGGCATCGGGCGCACGCCGTAGGTCAGGCGGGGGAGCGTCCCAAAGAGCTTGGTCAGCTCGGGGTCAATGGTCTTGCAGATGACCTTGTAGGCGTTCAGGAGATCGTCGGGGGTGTCGTAGTAGAAGCGCGAATCAGTGCGCACATACGCGGTGAATGCCTGGAACTTGGCATCGTCGCTGGCCCAGCTCTTTGCGTTGCCCGACCAGTCCGAACGATCGATGACCCGCATCATCTCCTTGCGAATGCGATCGACCTCCCCCAGCCCGATCTGGTGGACATCGTTCGCGTCGTACTCGGGCAGTGTCGTGTGCGAGGCGATCATGGCGCTGTAGGACTCGATGCCATCGACACCCTGGGCCGCCCCGACCGTTTCTCGGCAGGCGGGCAGGTACTCATTGTTGAGGAACACCGCCAGCTCCATGTACACCGGAACGATGCGTTGGGCGATGATCTCACGGGCTTCGACGGCCAGCGGGTCGTCCTGATCGAGATCAAGGAATGGGCCATAGAAAGGCGACTTGGTCGGGTCTTCTCGAAACTCGGGGGCGGCCTGGGCCATCGACTGTGCGACGGCGGGCTCGACCACGACACGCGGGGGCACCCGACCGTCGCTGATGCCCAGCCGCATGTTGTCAATCGCGTCCCCCACCGCGATCGGGACGCGTTTGAGCTTGGTCAGGTAATCCTGGTAGTGCTTGCGTGTGTTGAGCGGGACCGAGTCGCCCATCTGCGGGAGCCAGACCTGGGGGCCTCCGATCGAGTTAACGGGCATCTGCCAACTCTTGAACTTGGCGAGTCGCTGGTCCTGCGTCCACTGATACATCAGCAGGTCGGCGGCCAGATGATCGGCATCGCTGAATCCTGAGCGGTCGAGCGATTGGAGTTCCTCGAGCAATGCCCGGGTCTGGCGGTTCTGCTTCTCGATCGCAGCCGCCGAGCCGTCTCCGAGTTGATCGTTGCGGGATTCATCATTGAGCAGGGGGCCGATGCCATCCGGGCTGGCCTCGTACATCTGGTCGATCGCCCGGTTCATCAGGTCCCAGAGCCCCGGGTCGCGTCCCTCGGGGACGGGAGGCAGGTAGTCCTGAGCCGCCGCATGTGTGGCTGGGAGCATCAGTGCCAGGGCGAGCAGGATCAGACGGGTGAGTCGGGGGGCGGTATTCATAGCCAGAGCATAGTGCAGGCGGGCGGTTGGCACCAATTTCAAGCGTTGTGCGTTGGCTTGCCGACTGCACGGGCGTACGATTCACCCCGGTTCGCCCTGCGAGCCGGACCATTCGGGGGAATGGTGTAATTGGTAGCACGAGGGATTCTGATTCCCTTAGTTCGGGTTCGAGTCCCGGTTCCCCTACTTTCTTGATAGAACACGCGCCCCGGCCCTTTGCCGGGGCGTCTTTTCGTATACTGCCTTATGCCCTCCCCCATCAATCCCAACGACCCGCTGCCCAAACCCACCTCACTGGAGAGCAAGCTCGACATCGCCAAGAACTGGCTCCCCCGCTACACCGGGATGCCCATCGACCAGTTCGGCGATTATGTCTTGCTCACCAACTTCTCCAACTATGTCACCGAGTTCGCAGAACGCTTCAACTGCGATATCCATGGCGTGGGCCGCCCGATGCAGGCCGCGACCAACAGCGCCGGGCTCACAATCGTCAACTTCGGGATCGGATCACCCAATGCCGCGACCATCATGGACCTGCTCAGCGCCCGCATGCCCGACGGCGTGCTCTTCCTGGGCAAGTGCGGCGGGCTGAAAGACTCGACCGAGATCGGGCACTTCGTACTGCCAATCGCCGCGATCCGGGGCGAGGGCACCAGCGACGACTACTTCCCGCCCGAGGTCCCCGCGCTGCCGAGCTTCAAGCTGCACAAGTTTGTCTCCGATCGCATCGTGCAACGCGAACTGGAATACCGCACCGGCGTGGTCTACACCACCAACCGGCGCGTCTGGGAGCACGATAAGAAGTTCAGGGGGCGTCTCAAACGCATGACCGCGCTGGCGATCGACATGGAGACTGCGACGGTGTTCATCGTTGGGCACCACAACCAGATCAGCCGCGGTGCGTTGCTGCTGGTGTCCGATGTCCCGATCACCCCCGAGGGGGTCAAGACCGAAGAATCGGACAAGAGCGTAACTGCCCTCTACGCCAAAATGCACTTGGAGATCGGCATCGAAGCGATGACCCACATCGGGACGCAGGGCGAGCCGATCAAGCACTTTACCTACTAGAGATTGAGGATCAGTGGGTTTCTGGTGGTGGTGCGCGTGTCGGGTAGAGAAACTCTATAATGAATGGACGCAAGGACGCGTAGGACACCTACCCGCGGAGCACTGATGAATCTCTCGCAGTTCTTTGAGCACTGGTCAATCGTCGAGAACCCGTTTCGCGACGAGGAGGCCCGACACGACGCGATCTTTGCGCGCATGGGGATCAGCCCGACCCCCAACCTAGGGGCAATACGCGAACCGGCACCAGGCGCACAGCCGCTGGCCATGCCCCGCATGCAGAGCATGCACCCCGACTTCGAGAAGATCCTCGGCGATGTCGCCCAGCCCTCAACCTCGATCGTGTTCGGCGAGAAGGGGTCCGGCAAGACAGCGATCCGCTTGCAGCTGGCCTCCAAAATCGAACGCCACAATGCCGCCAACCCGGACCGCAAGGTCTTCCTGATCCCATACGACGATCTCAATGCGGCGCTCGATCATTACAACTCCGCCGTGGGCAGCAAGAAAGATACCAACCCCTTCACCGGGATGCGGCTGGTTGACCACATCGACGCGATCCTGAGCAACGGGGTCTCACGAGTACTCGGGACGCTTCTGCCCGGGGGCAACGACACGCCGACGGCTGATCTGGGCGACCAGCCCACCAAGGCGGCCCGCAAGCTGCCTCAGAGCGTGCGCAAGGACATGCTCCTGCTCCAAGCCGTCTATGACAGCGCCGACACCAGCGGGCAGCGCACCGCTCAGCTTCGTCACATGCTCAAGCTCCCCGCCGGCGGGATCAACCCGCTGATCGCCATCCTGCTCTGGATCGGGTGGGTGCCCTCGATCGCCCTGTTCCTCTGGGCACGCATGTTCGCCGAGTTCGAGGGCATGTGGGTGATGGGCACCGACATCGTCTCGGGCCTGCTGTTTCTTGCCTGGGCCGCGATCATGGTCAAGGCCTTCCTGCTCGACCGCCTGGTCGTCAACCGGGTCGCGGGCAAGCTGAGCAAGCAGCTTCGCATGGTGAACCGGCCAGCGAGCGGGTTCCTCGGCTCGCTGCGACGCATGCCCCGTGGCGTGCTGGGATCGGGTGAGCTGCCACTGGATGACTCCGACGAACAGCGGTACGCGATGCTCGGGAGATTGCGCCGGTTCATCGAACACTTCGGGTACACGGGCATCCTCGTCGTGATCGACCGAGTCGACGAGCCCACGCTGATTAACGGCGACCCTGACCGCATGCGCAGCGTGATCTGGCCGCTGCTCAACAACAAGTTCCTCCAACTGGAGCATGTGGGCATCAAGATGCTCCTGCCCATCGAGCTGCGTCACGCCCTGTTCAAAGAATCGAGCGCCTTCTTCCAGGAGGCCCGCCTCGACAAGCAGAACATGGTCGAACGCCTGAGCTGGACGGGCGCGATGCTCTACGACCTGTGCAACGCCCGACTGGGCGTGTGCCGACCGGCCAACGCCGAGCCAATCTCGCTGATCGACGTCTTCGACGAGGATGTGACACGCAACGACCTGGTCGAAGCGCTCAACAACATGCAGCAACCGCGTGATGCATTCAAGTTCATGTACCGCGTGCTCAGCGAACACTGCGCGAGCGTCACGGCCGAGGACGGCCGCTGGCGCATCGCCCGCCACACGCTCGACCGCGTCCGCCGCGACGAAGCGGAGCGTGTGATGCAACTGCAACGCGGGATCCGCCCCGCGTAAACTTTGTGCCTTCCCCGCCCCGCGGGGAAGGTGGGCCCGGCGCAGCCGGGGTCGGATGGGACCTTCTGAAACATCGAACGCGCGCCAGTGATTCGATCCCACCCTCCATCACGCTCGCGCGTGACACCTCCCCCCGGGACGGGGGAGGCGAATGTTGGGAGATCAACCATCGGGGGAGCGTGGCTCATCAGGGTGTCGGTGGATCAGGTCGTCGCGCCAGTACGGGTGATGACCCGTCACAGCCGTTCAATCTCGACCCCGCCAGGGATCGATTTGAGGAAGGACTTGCCGTAGCCCGTTGTCAGCACGCGTGGGTCGAGGATGACGACCTGGCCTGTGTCGGTCGCGCTGCGGATCAGGCGTCCGAAGCCCTGCTTGAATCGAATCACGGCGCGTGGCAGGGCGTCGTCGCGGAAGGGGTCGCCGCCGGTTTCTTTGATGCGCTCGCCCCGGGCTTCGACGATGGGTCGGTCCGGCGGGTCGAAGGGCAGGCGGGTGATGATGACATTGCGCAGGGCGCTGCCTCGGACATCAACGCCCTGCCAGAAGCTCGCGGCCCCGAAGAGCACGCCGCGTTCGCACTGGCGGAACTCATCAAGAATCTGCGTGCGTGAGCCGCCGCGCCCGTGGACCCAGACGCGCATGCCCATGGACTCGAGCGGGCCTCGGAGTCGGTCGGCGGTCTGGTAGAGCAGCTTGAAACTGGTGAAGAGGACGAACGCACCGCCGTCGGTCGCGACGACCTGATCGTGGACGCGGGAAGCGATCGCGTCATCGAAACTCTCTTGGCCGGGCGTGCTGTTGCGCTTGTAGCCGGGCGATGGCACGGTGGTGTCGACGATCACCCGCACCTGACGCTGATAGTCAAAGGGCGATCCCAGCTGCAGCGTCCTTGCCCCCTCGGCACCCAGGCGGTTGAGCGTGTGGGCGAAGGCGGTCTCGGCGTGCTCGGACTCCTCATCCTCGCGGACCTGGCGGGTGCTCAGCGTGGCACTGGTGAGGACGACGCTGCACTCCTGCCCGAACAGGTGCTCACGCAGCAACGGCGCGACCTCGATGGGTGAGCACGAGAGCGTCACCTTGGGACCGCCCCGCCCGGTGCCCGATGAGGACTCGACCCAGTAGACACAGTTGGGGATCGATTGCTCGATCAACGCGTGGACTTGATCGCCGATCTCGGCGGCTCGGATGCTGTAGGCATTGAGCTCGAACTGGTCCGGCTCGCGGGGCACGAGATCTTTGAGTCGCTTGAGACGCACCGACAGGTCGTTCATCGCCTGGCTGAGCGTGTCTTCGATCATCCCCGATTCGCGCATGCGCCCGTTGACGAGCTTGCCCGACATCGTCAGGCGGTAGAGCATGTCGAAGAACTGCTCGCAGCATCGGCGGGCGTGCTCGACGAGCTTGTAGGCCTTCTCGATCGGCTCGATGTCGCCCGCCTGCAGGGTCAGGTCGCTCAGATAGCCCTTGCCCGTCTTCGAGTTGTAGAGCTGATTGAGCAGGAAGGTCACCCGCCATTCGGTCAGTCGCAGCCCGAAGTGGTCGGCGGCCGCGTCCTCCACGCCGTGGGCCTCGTCGAGGATCACATGGTCGTACTGGGGCAGAAAGCCCGTCCCCATCACCCGCAGGACCAGATCGCTGAAAAACAGCGCATGGTTGCAGACCAGCAACTGCGCCCCGTCCATCTCGCGCCGGGCGCTCTGGTAGAAGCACTCGTTGTAGCTGGGGCACTTACGACCCATGCAGTTGGCGCTGTCGCTCATCACATGCGTCCACACGCCCGGGCGTTCAAGCTGGGGCAGCGAGGAACGGGTGCCATCGGTTGTTTCGTACGCCCAGTCCTCGATTGAGTCGAGCGTGCGCCGTTCTGCTGGGTCGCCCAGGAGCTTGTTTTTGCGCTCGCTGGCGAGCTTGAGGCGTCGGATCGACATGTAGTTGCCGCGCCCCTTGACGAGCACGGACTTGCACGAGCCGAAGGATTCCATCGCCCGATCGAGCAGGGGGATGTCTTTCTTGACGATCTGCTCTTGCAGCGCGATGGTGTTGGTGGCGACGACGATGGTCTCACGATTCTGGATCGCCCGCATCATCGCGGGGACCAGATAGGCGAAGCTCTTGCCCACGCCGGTGCCCGCCTCGACGAGCAGGTGCGATTTGGCCTCGAATGCCCGTTCGACGGCTCGGGACATGGCGATCTGCTGATCGCGGGGTTCGTAGCCATCTCCGAGCATGGTGGCGATCGGTCCGGCTTCGCCCAAGATGGACTCCACACCATTCATCGTTTGGCGTGTTCCTGCGCCGCTTCGTTATCTTCACCCTCAAGCTGCATCTTGAGCAGCTCCGCGTACCGCCCATCGCGTTCCATGAGCTCGCTGTGCGTCCCGATCTCCCGAACGCGCCCCTGCTCAATCACAACGATGCGGTTGGCGTGTCGGATGGTGCTCAATCGGTGGGCGATGACGAAGCTCGTCCGCCCCCGCATCAGCCCAGCCAGCGAGTGCTGGATCAGGCGTTCGCTCTCGGTGTCCAGCGCGCTGGTCGCCTCGTCGAGGATCAGGATCCGCGGGTCCGCGAGGATCGCCCGCGCGATCGCCAGACGCTGCTTCTGCCCGCCGGACAAACGCACGCCGCGCTCGCCGATGCGGGTCTCGTAGCCGCGTTCGAGTTCGGTGATGAAGCCGTGGGCGTTGGCCGCTTTGGCTGCGGCGACAATGTCCTCCATCGTGGCGTTGCGTCGGGCATAGCCGATGTTGTCGCTGACCGAGCCGTCGAAGAGGAAGACATCCTGCTCGACGATGCCCAGCAGCGCCCGGTACTGCTCGATGGGGATCTCGCGCAGGTCGATGCCGTCGATCGTGATGCGGCCCTCGGCCGGGTCGTCGAATCGGGCGATGAGGTTGCAGAGTGTCGTCTTGCCCGCGCCCGATGCGCCGACGAGGGCGATGACCTCGCCCGGCTCGACCTCGATGTTGATGTCGACCAGCACGGGCTCACCGCGGGCGGCCGACTCGGTCTGGCCCGTGTCGCTCATCTCACTCTTCTTGCTGCGGGTGGGGTAGGCGTAGGTGAGCGATTCGATCGCGATGCGTCCCTGCACCTGCGCTGGGTCGATGCTGGCGCTGGGCTCGGTATCGGCGAACTCCTGCTCCTCGGCCAGAAGGTCGAGCACCCGATCGAGGGCCGCCAGGTTGTTCTGCACATTGGTCGCGCTGGCCACCAGCGCCTCGAGCGGGCCAAGCAGGGCCAGCAGGTAGGCGCTAAAGGCCATGAGGTCACCGATGGTGAGCACGCCGTCGATCACGGCACTGCCGCCGTAGACCAGCACCGCGACGGAGGCGAGCGGGATGAGCATCATCCAGATCATCTCGACGCTCCGGGCCCACCACCATGTGTAGAGCTCCTGACGCGCCAGCAGGTGCCCCTCGCTGGTGAACCGGGCGGCTTCGGAGTGCCTGCGGTTGAACGCCCGCACCACGCGCATGCCCGAGAAGGCCTCGGCGCTCATGGCGTCGATGCCCTGCCTCCGAGAACGGATATCGCGGTACATGGGGCGGATCTTGGTGATCCAGGTTTTGTGCGAGAACCAGATGACGGGCAGCACCAGCAGGGCACCGACAACGAGTCGCCAGTCGATAAGCAGCAGCACAACCAGCGTGCCAACGAGCTGGGTGATGGCACGCCAGGGGTTGTAGATCAGGGAGAAGATCAGGTCGCCCACGCCGCCGGCGTCCTCGCGCAGGATCGACGACACGCCGCCGGACTTGAGCTGGTAGATGCGGTGCAGGGGCAGACGCGAGGCGTGCTCGAACACACGCCGACGCAGCGACACCTGCACACGCTTGGTGATGCGGGTGCACTGCCAGCGTCCCCACATGCCGATGACCACCGAGGCGAAAGCGAGCACGACCATGGCGCCGCCCAGCATCCAGATCAGCCGAACGCGGTCCGCCCGCTCGCCCGTGAACTCACCGAGCACGCCGGGCAGCCCGGAGGGGCCGGGCTGATCGGTGATGATGTAGTCGATCGCGACCTTCGAGGAGTATGGCAGCAGCAACCCGAGCAGCACCGAAACGCTCAGCGTGAGCAGCGACATGACCACCACGCCACGGAACCCCGTCAGCAACGAGAGAAACGCACGCAGGAGCCCCGTGAACGATCGCTTGGCACGGCGGGCACGCTTGGCTTCGGCGCGTTCGTCGACATGCTCATGCACGCGCTCCTGGGCGTCGCGCTGTTTGCGTTGCTCGAGGTACTTGCGGAAACGGGATCGGCTTGAAGAACGAGAAAGGCGCACGCCAGATCGTATCCGACGTGCGCCTCAACTGCTTGGTGATTGTTTGGTTTCTCGCCTTATCGCCGACGACGAGCCATGAACAGCCCACCGGTGCCCAGCAGCGCCATCGCACCGGGGGAGGGAACCACCGCCTGGCTGAAGACCACGCGGAACATCGCGTCGTTGTGGTCCATATCGCCCGATGGGTACCGGATGTCTTCGACGCCGACAATCACATTCAATGGGTCGCTGTCATCGACGACAAACTGGGGCCAGTCGGCCACGATGTTCGTTGAGAACGCATCGATCCCGCCGGAGATGATCTCATAGCGGAAATCCACCCGCTCGCCCGAAGCGAAGAGACGCGGCACACGGAAGGTCTGGCTCGGCGTCGCGTTCTTGTTCGTCCACAGGGTCTGCGGGGCACTCTCGAACGCGGTCTCAACCCACTGCAACTCGCCGGTATACCCCGCGCTGGAGCCGCCCCAGATCACATCGACCTGCGCGTTATCGAACGGCGAGAAGATGCCCGGATCTTGTGCGACATAGATCCCCGCGCCCGATTGCGCCGCAATCGCCGCGATGAAACCGACCGCGCTGTACCTGATCGTTGTTCTCATGGCATATCCCTCCGATTTGGGTATCTGTCTCACGCCTGTCCCCAAGAACAGAACTCACCCCAAGCGTGCATTGCAACCCGTGTGGTTGCCAACGCCGTCCGTGCAGAATCGCATAGAACTGGGGCCCGGCCCGCACAACCCAACTGACCGGGCAAGTGGCGGGGATGACCCGCGTCCGGTAAGGTATGGGTCCGCGATTGAACACCGGCACGGAAAGGGCACCACACCATGAGCGACGGCAAGAAGCTGGCATTACACTGGCAGATCCTCATCGGGCTTGTGCTGGGCGTCATCGTGGGGCTGATTATCAACGCTGCGTGGGACGCCGGGGCGTGGGCTTCTGTGGGAGTCGACGAGGTTAAACCGTATCTCAGCGGGCAGTCATCCGCGGCGGTCTTACCGGAGGGTGTAGGTTCATTTGCAGATCTAGATCCTAATAACAAGGCACTCGAGAATGTGAACGAGTACTCCATCTCCTCATCACTGATCGAGCGATATGACCTGGAAACTCGTGATCTGAATCCGGATGCCGGATTCGTTGCCTGGAGCGCCCGGTTCATCGGCAACGCCAACGGTTTCATCGGCGACCTCTTCCTGCGCGGGCTGCGCTTCATCGCGGTCCCCATCGTCGTCTTCTCGCTGATCGTCGGCGCTTCGAGTCTCAACGACCTCTCCAAGCTCTCGCGGATCGGTGGCAAGACCATCGGCATCTACATCGTCACCACCGCCATCGCCATCACCGTCGGGCTCGTGTTCGCCAATGTGGTCAAGCCCGGCTCGACCCGCTTTATCAGCGCGGAGACCCGCGACGGGTTCATCGATCGCTTCGGAGTCGAAGCGGGCGAGAAGGTACTCGCGGCCCAGAAGCCTGATGTCTGGGACACCGTGCTCAACATCGTGCCCAAGAACCCCTTTGAGGCCATCGCCGCGGGCAACATGCTCCAGGTCGTCTTCGCGTCGCTGCTGGTGGGCATCGCCCTGACCATGATCAAGC
The DNA here is from genome assembly GCA_043100965.1 of Phycisphaerales bacterium JB052. Taxonomy (GTDB): domain Bacteria; phylum Planctomycetota; class Phycisphaerae; order Phycisphaerales; family UBA1924; genus UBA1924. Next base: position 1,056,756 of record JBICHR010000011.1, read on the forward strand.
GCGAGAAGGCCCAGCCCGTCATCGCCTTCTTCGACGCCATGACCGATGTGGTCATCAAGGTCGTCGAGATCGTCCTGATGATCGCGCCCTTCGCCGTCTTCGCGCTCATCGTCGAGCAGATCGCCGAGCTGGGCTTCGATATCCTCGGCTCGCTGGCCGTCTACTCGATTACCGTGGTCGCCGGTCTCGCCACCATGATGTTCGTGGTCTACCCCATCGGGTTCAAGCTGCTCGGCGGCGTGGGCTATGGCCGCTTCTTCAGCGCGATGTCGCCCGCCCAGCTCCTCGCCTTCTCCTCCGCCAGCTCCAGCGCCACCCTGCCCGTCACCATGGAGTGCGCCGAGCAGCGACTGGGTGTCAAGGAAGAGGTCAGCTCGTTCGTGCTGCCCATCGGTGCAACGATCAACATGGACGGCACCGCGCTCTATCAGGGCGTCGCGGCCGTCTTCATCGCCCAGCTCTACGCCATGGACCTGACGATCGCCGACCAGCTCACCATCGTGCTGACCGCGACGCTCGCCTCCATCGGCACCGCCGGCGTGCCAGGCGTGGGCATGATCATGCTCGTCATCGTCCTGCAGAGCGTGGGCATCCCGCTCGAGGGCATCGCGGTGATCCTCGGCGTGGACCGCATCCTCGATATGTGCCGGACGAGCTGCAATGTCACCGGCGACGCCATGGTCTGTGCCGTGGTGGCCAGCTCCGAGGGCGCGCTGCTCAGCGAGACCGAAGTCGAAGCGCTCGCCAACCACCCGCTGGACGAGGACCCGGTCGACGAGGGCCGGCTGGATCAGTGATGAATGCTGAGATCCGGTCGTGCGTGCCTCTGGCAAATGGCCAGTGATCGGCAATCCGCCAGAGGTGGACCTTTGGTGGGCAATAGGCATCGCATTGTGCCTCCCCCGTTCCTGACGGGGGAGGTGTCACGCGCCAGCGTGACGGAGGGGGGATCGCATGACCAGTCTGCCCCTATATACCGGCCTCCTCCGCCACACCGCCGTTGGCGCACGGTGGTCGAGATTGCAGGGTGCCACGACTCGCCGCGCAGCGGCGCAGTAGTGCCGCTGGAACAACCTGTAGTCTTTGATGATTAGATGTTTGTTGTCTGAGGCCCTTGGCACAAAGCACCCCCAGGTCGGTCCTTGGCGCACGGGTTGTCCGCCAGGGGCGGAGCAACCCGTGACACCCGGAGTTCTGTGCGATGAGCGTTCCCGCACCCTCCGCCGAATAACCGGCAGGACGCATCGCGCACCCATCCGAGCACGCGCACCTACACTTGCCCGATGAGCACGCAAACCCCAGAATCCGCCGGCATTGTCGATCCTTCCGCTGTCCTCGATGAGCGTTTCCAGGACGCGATCGCGTCCGTCCTCCCGGACCTGCCACGCGAGCAGATCCAGACGCACATCACCCCCTCCCGTCAGCCCAAGTTCGGCGATTTTCAGTCGAACTGCGCCATGCCGCTGGCCAAGCGGTTTGGGATGCAGCCGCGGGAACTGGCGGCCAAGATCGCTGAGGCCATCGACGTTACGGGCATCGCTGAGCCCATCGACGAGTCGAGCATCGCCGGGCCGGGCTTCATCAACATCACGCTCCTCCCCAGCGCCATCGGCGATGCGCTGGGCGCGCTCGACACGCCGCAGCTCGGCATCACGCCCCCCGACAGCCCCCCCACCGTTGTCGTCGATCTCTGCGGCGTCAACCTCGCCAAACAGATGCATGTGGGGCATCTGCGATCAACCGTCATCGGCGACGCGATCGCTCGCCTCTACGAGCGCATGGGCTACAAGGTCATTCGCCAATCACATGTGGGCGACTGGGGCCTGCCCATCGCGATGGTCGTGCAGAAACTGATCGAACGCGAAGATGCCGGGCTTGACCTGCAGACCGTCACGCTCGCCCAGCTCAATACCATGTACAAGCAGGCCCAGAGCGAGTGCAAGGCCGAGACCAAGGCCGTCCAACTGCTCAAAAAGGTCGGCGGGCACCCCAAGGCCATGGCCGAGCTGGAGTTGCGTATCGAAGATGCCAACCAGTCCATGGAGCGGGCCAAGTCCCGTCTGGTGGCGCTCCAGTCAGGCGACTGCGAGTCGGTCCGGGTCTGGCAGCGCATCTATGACATCACCATGAGCGCCTGCCTGCACACCTGTGCCCGCCTGCACGCCAATGTCACAGACGAGCACAGCGCCGGCGAATCGACCTACCGCGACGAGCTGGGGTCGGTGGTGCAGGACCTGATCGACCGCAACATCGCTGAGGAAGACGATGGGGCGTTGGTCGTCAAGTGCGACGGGATCAAAGAACCCACGATCATCCGCAAACGCGACGGGGGCTATCTCTACGCAACAACCGACCTGGCGGCCATCAAGCGCCGGGTAGACAAGCTCGGCGGGGATATCGTCGTCTACTGCGTGGACTCGCGTCAATCGCTCCACTTCAAGCAGGTCTTCGCCGCGGCGCACAAGGCCGGCTACGACAAGACAAGCGATGGCCACGACGCCACACTCGTCCACGCGATGTTCGGCAGCGTGATGGGCGAGGACGGCAAGCCCCTCAAGTCACGCTCGGGCGAGAACCTGAACCTCAGCGACCTGCTCGACGAAGCCGTCAGCCGCGCCGAGGCCACGCTCAGCGAGCGCAGCCCGGACATCACGGGCGACGAGCGCCACCAGATCGCCGAGGCGGTCGCGATGGCCGCGGTCAAATACACCGACCTGGCGATCGAGCGGGTGAAGGACTACATCTTCAGCTTCGACCGCATGCTCGCCTTCGAGGGCGACACCGGCCCGTACCTGCTCTACGCGCTGGTCCGCATCAAGAGCATCTTCCGCAAGGCACAGGAAGCGGGGATCGATGTCGGCGGCATCGACTCGGCCCCGTTCGACCTGCGTGAGCCCAGCGAGAAGGCTCTGGCCCTCAAGCTGCTGCGCTACCCGGGCGTCGTCGAGGGCTCGAGTCTAAACCATGAACCCAACCGCCTGTGCGCCTACGCCTACGAGCTGGCCTCGGGATTCAGCTCGTTCTTTGACCAGTGCCCGGTGCTCAAGAACGATGACGAGTCGGTCCGGGCTTCACGCCTGCGCCTGTGTGCACTGACAGGCCGGGTGCTCGAGGATGCACTGCAGACGCTCGGGATCCCGACGGTTGATCGGATGTGAAGTTCAGGCGATGGGCAATTCGCCTGAGGCGGACCTTCGGTGGGCAATAGGCAATAGTGATCGCATTGTGCCTCCCCCGTTCCTGACGGGGGAGGTGTCACGCGCCAGCGTGACGGAGGGGGGATCCCTCAAACCCAATCACCGCCCCCTCCCTCCCGCCTTCGGTCCACCAATGGCGGACCACCTCCCACGCTCCCAGCGGGGGAGGCAGTTACCGCATCAGGGCGCCACGACTCGCCGCGAAGCGGCGCAGTCGTGCCGTGGGAACGGCTGTTGTGTTCGATCTTGAAGCTGTTGTCGAAGGCCCTCGGCACAAAGCACCCCCAAATCGATCCTCAGCGCACGCGTTGTCCGCCAGAAGCGGATCAACCCGTGGCACCCAGGGGTGTGAAACGGTTTGGGCGCAGAAAAACGACGGCCACGGTTTCCCGTGGCCGTCGGCAGAGTCATCCGGAGTGAAGATTCTGCGATGGAGTCGGTTTCCCGAGCAGAATCAGAAGAGGAACTGGAACTGAGCGGTGATGCCGAACTGGCCGTCATCGGTGTCGCTCAGCAGGTTGTGACCACCCGAGCTGGAGGTGCTGACGATGGTGCTTGCTGAGTCAGAAGCATCAAGGTAGTAGTTGAGGTCCAGTGTGAACTTGGCCGCGTGGCTTTCAGGGACCAGGTAGTGGTTCCAGCCGAAGGTGAGGGCGTTGAAGTCCTCATCAGCGGGTGCGTTGTTGCTGTCGGGGAAGATCGCGTCCCAGCGACCGAAGAGCTCGTCCTGATCGGTGATGAAGAAACCACCCTGAACGATCACGCCGAAGTCGTCCATATCAGTACCAGCGCCGGTGTCCATGTTGCGCCAGACGCCAGCGGCGAAGAGGTTCCAGCCGTCGCTGACATACGAGAAATCGATGGTACCGGTGGTCATGTCGACATCGTTGGCCAGGGCTGGGTTGGTGCTGCCCATGCTCTGGAAGGCGATGGCCGCACCGATCATGCCGCCCGAAGCACTGCCGCGCCACGAGGTGAACTGACCGAACTGGCCCCACTCGGCGTCACCGAAGATGAAGTCAAAGCGGGCGTTGAGGGCGTAGTCGGCCTCGTTGCTCGCATTGAACGCGGTGTTGGCCGTACCGGTGGTGGCGGCGTTGCCGATACCATCGGTGAAGCCAATGGCACCACGCCACGAGTCACCACCGAAGCTGGCCTCGATACCCTGGCTGAAGCCCTGGTTGAAGGTCTCGTTGACGGCCGAGCGCTCGCTGGCGAGCTGCTTGGACGACGACATGTTCTCTTCACGCAGCAAGGACTGCTTGAACTGACCGATCTTCAGGGTCACATCGTCGTTGATCTTCCACTTGCCGTAGGCGTCTTCGAGTGCAGCTGCACCCGAGCTGCGCGAGAAGGCGAACTTGACCTTGGCGCTGATGTTGTCGGTCACATCACCCGAGACTTCGACCTTGGTGCGACGGATGGAGAAGCCCATCGTGGTGTCGTTGTCGGAGTTGTAAGGGGCGGTGTCGTCGTTCATCTGACGCTCGTTGTACTGGTAACGAGCCTGGATCTGTGCTTTGACCTTGACATTGCTCGCGTTGTAGTTCGAGAGCAGTGAGTCGTAACCCGAAGCGGCGTTGGTGAGCTCGTATGAGCGAGCCAGCGACAGATCGGTCTCGGCCTGAGCGAGGCCTGCAGTTGCCGCGAGAACCGCAGCGATGGCAATCTTGGTGTTCATGTGTGTTTCCCTGAAACAAGAGAGGATGCGTGTCCAGCACGCCCATGCGGACTGGTACATATGGCACATACTAGCTAATTTCGAGACCCATCCAAACGCTGCCGAGAACCCTCATGAAATCTTCACATCGCGCGGAATCGGCGAGCCCAGCCCGCTTGCTCTTGGCTTGGATGATGGCAAAAAAGCACCGGCCGACCCATTCGGGTCGGCCGGTGCAATGGCTATGTGATGCCGAGGCCAAGGCCTAGGCGATCAGCAGCAGATTAGAACATCCACTGCATGAGAGCCGAGACCATGAACTGGCCGTCTTCGCCCGCAACATCGGGGAGGAAGCCGGTCGAGCCACCGTTAGCACCGATGGGGGTGGTACCGGTGTCACCAGTGGTGTTGGTGATGTCCGAGGTCTCGTCGAGCGAGATACCGATCTCGAAAGTCAGCTTGGCAGCGTGGCTCTCGGGAACGAAGTAGTAGTTGGCACCAACGGCGAGGAAGTTGAATGAATCTTCGCCTGAGGTCTGGCCAGCACCTGCATCATCGTCGAGCAGGAGGGTGTCCCAACGGACGAAGCCTTCCCACTGGTCGTTGAAGAACATTGCGGCACCGATCTCGAAGCCGTAGTTGGTGTGGTCGGTACCGACATCGGGGTCAACGTCGGTGCCGTAGAAGGCAGCCCAAGCTGACCAGCCGTCGGCCTCGTATGCACCGTCGATGGTGTACCAGAGGACATCAGCTTCAGCAGCGGTCGAAGCGGGGTTGGTGCTGCCGTAGCTCGCGTAGAGGAGGCCTGCACCGAAGCGCCAGCCGGCGTCCGAACCGCGCCACGAGCTCTGATCGGCGAAGCGATCCTTGTTCGAGTCGCTGTACATGTCGAAACGAGCGTTGAGCGCGAAGTCAGCTTCTGACGACGAGTTGAACGCGGTGTTCGAGCTTGCGGGGCCGTCGCTGAGGCCGACGCTGAAGTCCCAGGTGTCGCCACCCCAGGTTGCCTGGATGCCCTGAGTCCACGACGGGGTGCCGAGGAACTCGTGGGTCACTGAGCGGTAGGCGTTGACGGTGTGGAAGGTCGAGGTGCTTGCTTCAGCCGAGTACGCAGGGGTGAACTGACCGATGCGGAGGTCGAAGCTGTCGTTGACAGCCCAGTCGACGAACGCGTCTTCGAGGTAAGCCGAGCCCTGACCCATGGTCGAATCGGTGTCGTTGGGACCGAAGTCGAAGCTGATGCGTGCGTGCATGTTGTCGGTGACATCACCTTCGATGGCGACGGTGGCTTCCTGAGTGCCGAAGCCCATGGTGGTGTCGTTGTCGCCGAGGGTGCTGGCTGCGTCGTCGCTACGGCTGTTGTAGCTGTAGCCGAACTGAACGCCAACCGAAACTTCGACATTGCCGAAGTTGCCCTGGTTCAGAACCGAGCGAGCACCGGCATCTGCCTTGAGCTCTGATGCGTATGCACGGTCGAGGTCGAGTGAGCCCGCGGTTGCGAAGCTGGTTGCTGCGGCGATGAGTGCGGCAGCTGTGATTTGAGCGCTGTTGTTCATGGTGTCAATCTCCGGATGACTTCCTACATGAGCGGCCGAGTGCTCCGTTGATCGCATCCGGCCATTCGTGACAAGTTGATGCTCTTGCGATCTCCAACATGCAAGAGCCCGTTTGGTTGTGCGCCGGTACACACCGAAGCACGCGTTTGACATTCATCGGCTGTTTTGTTTGTACACGCCAATGTTTGTCACCACTATTCTTCGGCTATCGGACGGGAATTCCACCCGAGAGCGCAAAAAACAACCGGTAAGAACCCTAGAGGGGTCTTACCGGAAGTCAAGTAAGTACAAACTAATCGTTTGACAATTTCCTGACAGTCTGTTCGGAGTTTGTAAAAAAGCCCGTCTGAGGGGCTTTTTCCCGATCAGAAGACCAGGGTCATCTGGGCACGGAGCATGAACTCTGAGTCTGAGAGCCCAAGAAGGCCTGTCGCGCTCGGATCGTTGCTGCCAACGCCGCCGTAGATCGCATCAATATTGGTGCTCTCATCGACAGCAAAGACGGCATCGAGGGTGAACTTCGCCGCGTGCGACTCGGGCACGAAGTAGTAGTTCATACCCGCGGTGATGCTCTGGTAGTTGTCATCGGTGCCCGCGGCAACGAGGACATCGTCGAGCATGATGATGTCGTAGCGACCGAAGAGCTCGACCTGATCGCTGACGAAGAAGCCGCCCTGCGCGATGAAGCCGTGGTTGGTGTAGTTCACATCGGTGGTCGCGGTGATGTCGACATCGTGGCCCACATACTGAACGAACGCGTTCCAGCCGTCGCCCTCAACCTGAGCGTCGACAGTCCAGAAGGTGACCTCGGTGTCCTCGTAGCCCGGAATGGTGCCACCCGAGTTGTCAGCGGGGTTGGTGTCGCCCTGGGTCTGCCAGTGGGCACCGGCACCGAGCTTGATGCCGTAGTTCGACCCACGCCAGCTGGTGGCGTCTGCGAACTGGTCCCAAGTACCCTCGATCAGCCAATCAACGCGCCCGGTGATACCGAAGTCGTTCTCACCGGCGCCGTTGAATGCCGAGTTCGAGACTGTGCCATAGTTTGTGATGTACTCGGCACCGTCTGAGAAGGCACCAACGAACTTGAAGTTGTCGCTGGCGTAGGCCAGCGCCACGCCCTGGGTGTAGCCAACATTAAAGAACTCGTTGGTGAAGGACTTGTCCACAGCGAGGGTGTGCTCGGGGGCGAAGTTCTCCGAACCCATGACCGGGTTGTGCCACTGACCCATGAGCACGGCCCAGTTGTCGTTGAGCGACCAGGCGGCCTGAGCCACGAGCAGGTTCGCGCTGCCCTGCGCGGTGCCGTTCTCGGCTGAGCCGAAGTCGAACACAATCAGGCCCGAGATATCGTCGGTGACGCTGCCGCTCAGGCGGACCTGCGTGCGGGGTGTATCAAAGCCCATGGTGGTGTCGCTGTCGCCGAGGGCACCAGCGGTCATCTCGTCACGCGAGTTGTACATGTACCGGATCTGGGTCATGACCTCGACATTGACATTGGCGCTGTTGGTGTTGCCCAGCAGACTCGAACGGGTCTGGGCATCGCTGCGAAGCTGTGATGCGTACGCGCGATCGAGATCGATGTCGCTCTGACCGAACGCCATGCCGCTGAGAGTCGCCAGAACGATGGCTACGCCTGTCTTCTGCATTGTGCTGCTCATTGATGAGCCTCCTCTTCAAGTCAAATGGTTTGACACTCTACCTTACTCTTACACTTGGTACCGGCATGTTTGCGGGCACCAACCCTGATATCGGTCCAGTTCGCGAATACTAGCACCTACAAACGACCAAGTTGTCCTCAATACAAAAATCTTTGCACCAACAGCGCAAAATACGCATTCAAAGCCATTGAAAGGGGGCTTGGAGATCAGAAGAGGAGTTGCAGTTGCATTCTGAAGACAAACTCTTCGTCAGTCAGGCCCAGAAAGCCCGTCACGCCCGGGTCGGGCAGGACCATCGAATCCGGGCCCACGCTCAGCACGCTGAGCGAGTCGAACGCGTAGCTGAAATCGGCAGACAACTTGGCCGCATGGCTCTCGGGGATCAGGTACTTGTTGACGCCCACCGTCAGCAGGCGGTGGATGTACCCGTTCGGGAGCCCGAAGCCGTTTCGGTAGTCCTTGTCGATCCAGAACACCTCAGCGCGGGCGTACAACTCGCTGCTCTCGCTGATAAACCAGCCACCCTGGGCCAGAAGCCCGTTGTGCCAAGAGCCCAGCGTGCCGCCTGCGAACTCAAAGTCGACCCACATGCCGGTGTACGCGGCGAAGAAGTTCCAGCCATCGTTCTCGTACTGGTAATCAACGGTCCAGGTCACGTATTGCCCTGAATCGGTCATCACCGCGAGGAAGGGTGGGCTGTTGATGCCCGGGTTTGTCTGGCCGTTGAACTGGTAGATGAACCCGGCGCCAAGTTTGGCGGCTTCGTTTGAGCCGCGCCAGCTCGTGAAATCGCTGAACTGCTGCCAATCGCCCTTGATCTTCCAGTCGAAACGCCCGGAGACGCCCAGATCCGACTCGTTCCCGCTGTTAAACGCGGTGTTGTCCGATTCACGCTTACCGATGAATCGCCCACCGTCGTTCACCGAGATTTCCCACGCGTAGCTCTCAAGGACCCGCCCCACTGCGATGCCCTGGGTGTAGCCCGGCCCGAAGAGCTCGGAGATCATCGAGCGGTCGATGGCCAGTTGCATGCTGGAATCGACGGCCTCTTCGGTGTTGACAATCGATTGGAACTGACCGAACTTGAGGTAGTAGCCCTCGCGCTTGCCGCTGAAGTTGTACTGGGCGTACGCATCAAGCAGCATCGGGGTCCCGGTGGAGCCAGCCAGGGCCGGGGCGTTCCCTCGCCCGCGTGAGAGCTCGGCATCGCCGAAGTCAAAGCTGACCTTGTAGTTGAACTGCGAGGAAACGATGTTCCCCTCCATCGCGACCTGGGTGCGAGGCATTGAGAAGCCGATGGTCGCGGTGTTGTCTGTGGGTGTGAAGCCCGATTCGCGGTTGCTGAGGGTGTATCGGGTCTGGGTGAGCACGCTCAGACGCAGGCTGCTGTTGTCTGCCCGATCGACGAACCATGCCGGTTCGTGGCGAGAATCGGGCTGAGCGCGCAGGCTTGAAGCGCGGGCGAGCGATGAGAGATCATCGGCATTGGCCGGCGATCCGCTCAGCAGCGTGGTCATGGCGATGACGGGTGGCACACAACGCTTCAGCATCTGGTGGTCCTGCGGTGTCAGCACGCGAATAGTCGCGTGGGTTGGTTCGGCGATTCGAGCGATTGTAGCGACAGGGTGACGCCCTTGTGTCGTACGCTCAGAATCGCAGGGATACCCATCAACTTCGGCAATTCTCGCCCAGAAGCACGAAAGATGCCCCACAAGGGGGCGTCGCAATGTTCAGATTCGATAAACTGTTCAGATGAAACGATTTGGGCGATTCGGTGTGTGAATACGATTGCCAAGCCGATCTTCTTGCGTTTCAAGACTACGCGGCCCCCTATAATAAGGAACACACCAGATGAGCAAGAAGCCCGCTTCTCAGTCGACCAGCCCGCTGACCGTCCTGGTTGTCGATGACGAGCCCGACCTGGTCGAACTGATCGGGTACAACCTGCAGCAGCAGGGACACACGGTGCTGACCGCAGGGGACGGGCGGGATGCCTTGGATCTGGCCAAATCGCGCCAGCCCGATCTTGTGGTGCTCGATGTGATGATGCCGGAGATCAACGGCATCGAAGTCGCGCGTCGCCTCCGCAGCCAGACCGAAACGGCGTCACTGCCCATCATCATGCTTACGGCGAAGTCCGAAGAGGGGCACGAGCTTGAGGGCCTGGGCGCCGGGGCGGACGATTACATCAGCAAACCTTTCTCTATGCAGGTGCTGCTGGCCCGTATCGAAGCGATGGCTCGACGCACACGAGGACAGAACCCCAGCGGTCGCGACTCGGTCCTGAACCTGGGTCCTGTGAGCATCAATCTCGACGAGCACCAGGCGAGCGTGGATGAGAACCCGATCTCACTGACGATCACCGAGTTCCGCCTGCTCTCGACCCTGATCGCAAACGAGGGCAAGGTCATGACCCGACCCGCGCTGATCTCCAGCGCCATCGGACCGGGCGTCACGGTCACCGAGCGGACCATCGATGTGCATGTCACGGCCCTTCGCAAGAAAATCGCCCCCCATTCGAGCATGATCTCGACCGTGCGAGGCGTGGGCTACCGGGCCGATGCCCCACAACCTGCTGAGCGATAAACACGCCCGCCCCACTCCAAGTATGATGGGTCCATGCGCATGCGCTCTGAAAACACACAGCCCCTGGGGCTCTGGTGGGTCGTTTTCTCGATCATCCTCGGCTCGGTCATCATCGGGGTCTTCCTTCCGATCTTCCTGCTCTTGGCGGCGATGTGCACACTGGCCATCCCGTTTCTTGCCGCACGGGATCTGAGCCATTTGCGATCGGTTGAACGAGCGTTCACCGCGTTTCACGAGCAGGTCGAGCTCGAACAAACGCGGGAGGTGCTGCTGCGTGGGATGTTCGATGCCGCCGATATCCCGATCATCGCGACCGATGAGGGCGGCTCGCTGGTGCGGAGCAACAACCGCGCCAACGCGGTCCTGGGGATCAACGAACGCATGATCGGGCGCAGCATCGACGAGTTGCTCACGCAGCGGGTGCTCCACGAGCTTGAGTTGCTGGCACGCGGGGGCGAGCCCGGACATGCACGCGCGTCGATCCCGATCCAAGGCGAGATGCGCGACTTCGATATCTCCGCGGACCCAATCCCCGAAATTGGTGGTGCGGTGATGACCTTCCGAGACATCACCGAGCTTTCGCGTGCGGTCACGCTCAAGGCGGATTTCGCGGCCAACGCGAGCCATGAGCTTCGCACCCCGATCGCTTCCATCAAGGGAGCCGCCGAAACCCTGATGGGCCCCGCGCGGGAAGACGAACGCATGTCGGGCAGGCTGATCGAGATGATTTCGAGCAACGCGGTGCGCCTGGAGCTGCTGGCCAGGGACCTGCTCGACCTCTCGAAACTCGAGGCAGACGATCTGCCGGTCAATGTGTGCGATATCAACCTCTCCGAGCTGATCGATTCGGTGTTCGCCGAGTTGCTCTCGCAGGCAGAGCGGCGGGAGCTTCGTCTGGTGACCGAGCAAGGTGAGGGGCTGGGTGTCATCCGATCGGACCCGGTCCTGCTGAAGCTTATGCTGCGCAACCTGGTGAGCAACGCGATTAAGTTTGCCCACGAGGGGACCGCGGTCAAAGTGGTGGCTGAGATCGCGTCGGTACCGATCGATCGCACGCTCGGCGTGCCCGATGGGCTCGATGAGCACCACGACGGGGTGCTCATCCGGGTTATCGACAAGGGCGTGGGGATCCCGATCCAGCATCAGCAACGCGTCTTTGAGCGTTTCTATCAGGTCGACGAGGCCCGCAGCGGTACGGCGGCCAAACGGGGAACCGGGCTGGGTTTAGCGATCGTGAAGCACGCAGCCCGCCGCCTCGGAGGGGCGGTGACGCTCGAGAGCGTATACCAGAGTGGGACCACGATCTCGATCGAGCTCCCCCGCTGCGTGGTGGCTGCACCCATCGCGGAGATTCAGGAACCCCCCGTCAGCAGCGACGAATAATCAGTTCGGACCTTTGCGGTGGTATCCGAAGCCCGATATCGCTTCTTTGGCACAGCGGGCACTGAATCGAGTCGATTGAGAGAGTGTCGTGTGTATCTGCTCGAAAGCCCGGGATCGCTGATATGATTGAGAGGCGCTCAGAAGCCGCCGTGTATGGGTAAAGACGGATCCAAACCCAGTACCAAGCCCGTGAATCGGCCGGGCACGAAGGGCACCGCTCGAAGCGGGAGCCCCAAGGGCACACGCCGCGCCGTGGTCCAGATCAAAGAACAATCGCTGCGCCAGCGTATGGCCGACTGGATCGCCGATCCCAAGCTGGTTTGGGGCGGCATCGCGTTCTTCGCGTTTGTGCTGATCGTGGGAAGCACCACCATCTGGTCGATGGGTCGGCTCCGAGTCGATGTCGGGCAGATCATGCGTGAGACCCGCATCTCGCGCGTCGAGTTCAGAACCGAGGATGTGCAGCTGACGCAGACCCAGCGTGAAGCAGCACGCATGAATGTCCCGCGCGTGTTCAGCGCCGACTTGCCCGTGATCGACGAGATCAAGGCCGACCTCAACAACCTGCCCCGCACGCTCGGCGGTGTTGGGGAACTGACCGAGGTCTCCGATGAGATCCGGCTGCGTTTCGGGCTCAACCCGGCCTCGTTCAGCGCCCTACGCGAGATCAGCGCCGATGAGCAGCGTACAGAGGCTTGGACAAACCAGGTCTTATCCTTGGTGGATATCCTGCAACGGCGCCCGCTGCTGAATCGGCAGGCGTGGCAGGTCGCGACGCAGGAGGGGCAGAACACTCAGATCGAGCTCCGCTACATGCTGCGATCGAACTCGAACAAGATGACCGAGGCCTTCCCCTCGCAGCGCATCAGCCGCGAGGATGCGATCAATATCGACCAGAAGGATCAGCGCGTCGCCGAACTCAGCCGCATCATCCGAATCGCCGGCTTCACAGACACGCTGACCGATCTTGTGCGCACACGCCTGCTGCACGACCAACGCCCGACATTCGTCTACGACGCGACTGTGACCAATAACGAGATGGACCGAGCCGCATCGAAGGTGCTCCCGGTCCGGCGCACCATCACGATTGGGCAGCGTCTCTACTCTCGTGGCGATGTGCTCGAGCAGTCGGCGTACGAGCTCGCATGGAAAGAGAACGCCGAGTATCACGCGAATGGTGCGAAGCTCTCGCACAAGCTGATCAAGGGGCTGGCGGTCTTTGCGATGATCGCGGCACTGGGCGTACTCCTCGGCGGGTACATCTCACGCTATTGCGCCAAGATCATCTCCAAGCCCGCCCGTATTGGCTGGATGACCCTGCTCGTGACCAGCGCCATCGTGATCGCGTGCGTGACGGGCGCGCTCGATCCGCGCCTGATCTGGATCGCGACGATCACGCCCATGGTGCTGATCGCGGTGCTCATCTCGATCGCGTACGACCAGCGCACGGGCCTGGCGATTACGGGTGTCGCAACGCTCATCGTGATGGCCGCGCTCGGTGCACACATGGGCCTGCTGGCGATCGTGCTCATCGGTGTCGCTGGGGCCATCGCGCAGCTCGATGAGCTGCGTGAACGCAGCACCCTGATTCGAATGTCGATCATCATCGCCGCTGCACTCGGCGGCGTGACCGTGCTCGACCAGCTGATCGGGCTTCCCCGGACTGGGGTGCCCGCCGGGGCGTACCTGAGTTCTGTCCTGAGTGCCGGTGCTCAGGCGAGCATCGCCGGGCTGCTCGTCGGCGGCGTAGCCCTGTTCACACTGCCCTTCATCGAGCGTGTCTTCGACATTACCACGGGCATGACGCTCATCGAGCTGCGTGACCCCAAGCAGCCGATCCTGCGTGAACTGCAGCAGCGTGCACCGGGTACCTACAACCACTCGCTCAATGTCGCGTCGATCGCAGAGAGCGCGGCCGAATCGATCGGGGCCGATGCCCTGCTGACCTATGTCGGGTGCCTGTACCACGATATCGGGAAGATGAACAAGCCGGGCTACTTCATCGAGAACCAGTCGGGCGGGCCCAACAAGCACGACAAGCTCACCCCCGCCATGTCGTTGCTGGTCATTGTCGGGCATGTCAAGGACGGCGTGGAGATGGCCCGCGAGCACGGGCTGCCCAAGTCGTTGCGTCACTTCATCGAGGCCCACCACGGCACGACCCTGGTGGAGTACTTCTACCGACGCGCTCGCGAGCAGGCGGCCCAAGCCGACGAGGATCGCACGGCTGAGCAGATCATGCAGGAACAGGCCGAGCAGCTCCCGGATGAGGTGGATTACCGCTACCCCGGGCCCAAGCCGCAGACCAAAGAGGTGGCAATCGTCATGCTGGCCGACGCGGTCGAGAGCGCCACGCGCACCCTGACCGACCCGACCCCGGCTCGCATCGACGCGTTGGTGCGGACGCTGGCGAACAAGCGGCTCATGGACGGCCAGTTCGACGAGTGCGACCTGACCTTCAGGGAACTCTCGATGATCTGCGAGTCCATCTCCAAGAGCGTGGCGAGCATCTATCACGGTCGAATTCAATACGGGAGCGACAGCGAAGAGGCATCGCAGCCCAAGGCGAAGAACAAGACGGGCGAGGGTACACCCCCGAGCGATGAAACCCCGGCCCGGTCTGCTTAATCCGAGTTACCGGATCAGCGCCGCTTCTTCTTCGATTTCCCGCCCTGACGCCCGGACGACTTATGGCTGCCCCTCATGGTGCCTGTGGTGCGTTTGGTGCCCATCTCGGTAAACATCGCGATCAGCGAAATCCCGACGAAGACCACGACAATGACGAGCAGGGTGATGAGCATCCAGGCGGGCATGTGCGTCTCCTGACCCGGCGCGGGTCGGGCCCAGTATACCCCAGCACGCGAACACGACGCAAGGGCCGCCCGGACACACTACACTTGGGCATGATTCAGAAGCTCCGGCTCATCCAGCGTGCGCACCGATACCGCACCCGTCACGACCCCGCAGAACTCGAGGCGATCAGGCGTTCGCTTCACCCCGGGTCCACCGTGCTCGACATCGGAGCGCACAAAGGCGCGTACACCTACTGGATGTCCCGTTGGGTGCGTCCCAAAGGGCGACTGATCGCGGTTGAGCCGCAGCCCGAACTGGCCCACAAGCTGGGCGCCCTGTATCGCTCGGCAAACGATGTGCAGGTCAAGCACGGCGCGGTGGGTTCGAGCGTCGGCACCATCACCTTGCACATCCCCGGTGAGGGGCCATCACACGGAGCAACGATCCGGGAGCTTGAGGGCGGCAACGGCGTGACGATCCGCGAGGTTGAGGTGCCCTGCTTCACCCTCGAATCGATCGCCAGTGAGCATGGGCTCGATCGGATCGACCTGATCAAGTGCGATACCGAAGGTGCCGAACGGGAGATCTTTGAGGCCGGCAGTGCCGTGCTCGAACGCTTCAAGCCCACAGTCCTCGTCGAGTGCGAACGCCGCCACAGCAACGACGGCACCGACCCGGTGGGTGAGCTGTGGGCCATCTTCAAGGACCTTGGATACGCCGGGCAGTGCTTCTGCGGCGGCAGACTCATCCCCATCGACGAGTTCGACTACGACACCCACCAGGCCGACCCGGATGACAAGCCAAACTACGGCAACAACTTCTTCTTCACCCACCCCGATCGGAATCGCGGCGGGTGCGGGCAGGGCTGCTCATGCGCGCGGTGATTCAGCGGGTCGAACACGCCAAGCTGCATCTTGTCGATGCCCAGGGCGAGCGAACGCTGCACACGCAGATCGGGATCGGGCTGGTGGTGCTGCTGGGGATCGCGTCCGAGGATACCGAGACCGACGCCAAGTGGATCGCGGGCAAGATCGCCCACATGCGCATCTTCGAGGACGAGCATCAGAAGATGAACCTGGGCCCCCTGGATCACGACCCGCCCGGGCAGGTGCTGGTGGTCCCCAACTTCACCGTCGCCGGCAGCGCGCACAAGGGACGCCGCCCCGACTTCACCGGCGCGATGAAGCCGCCCCAGGCCGAGCACATGTTCGAGCGGGTGTGCGAGCTGATCGCGGGCGAGGGGCTGGAAGTCCTGCGCGGCGTGTTTGGTGGCGACATGCGGGTCGAGCTGGTCAACGACGGGCCGGTGACGATTGTGATTGAATCGCCCTGATCGCTACTCGACCCCGTGATCCCGGAGCCACGAACGGATCTTGCCCGCTTGGCCGGACATGAAGTAGAAGAGCGTGCCGTGGTTCCAGCGGTGTACCAGCCGGTCGACATGTCCGTGGGCTTCGTTGAATCGTTCGGCAGCGGCGGTGGGCACGGCGTTGTCCTTCTTGGCGTAGATATGGAGCGTTGGCACCGAGCGCAATGCAGGAGCAAGCACAAGCGGGTCCAAGCGTGAATGAGTGAGATAGGCGCTGGAGAGTTCGGAAAGCTGGGCCTCACTGGGTTCCGGACCATCGTAAGGCGTGAAGTTCATCACCATGTCCCCCAGCGTGCTTTGGGAAGCGAGCGTGATCAGATCCCCGCCACCGCCCACGAGGATCAACCGGATAGGTCTCTCCGGATACGCATTGACCAGGCGGGCCGTGGTGGCCGGGGCGCTGAGCGCACCGGCGCTATACCCAATGACGATGATCGGCTTGCCCTTGAGTGATGGGTGCTGCTGCTCGCTTGCTCGCACCAATGCTTCAGCGGCGTAAGCATGGGTCGCGAGGAGTTCATCGCTGAGTTCAGCTATCACGCGACCGTACTCCACAAGATCGGTATCGGGGTAGATTGCGAACCCACGAACGGGTGGATACGCCTCCCTCGCTTTCTCCGATAACGCAATGACCTCATCAGCGGAAAGCTGTATATGCTTTTCGAAGTCTGTGAGTGACTCTCCTGCTTCGCCCAGCGACTCGTCCATCAGCTCGTAAAAGTGTTTCTCGTTTTGTGCTGATTGGATCGCACGCTCTTCTTCACGCGGCGAGCGCAGAAATGGATCCGACTGGATATATGCAGCCACAAAGCCGTAAGACCTGAGACGATTGGTCAGCGACTGCTCATACTTCGTTTCAAACATGCCCGTGATATGGATGACGAGCCCCTTTGGATCGTCTCCAACCGACTCGGGCACTGCCACCTCAAGCCCCTCATGGAGCTTCCAGACCGCATCGAAATCGGACTTGAGTAAGCCGTAGATACTGCGGGATGGGAGACTCATCCCGCGTCCCCCGCCATACATAGTCTCGATCTCCCGCTCTCGTTGCTTCCATTCGAGGATGGGGGTCGTCAGGTATCGCCCGTTTCGATCGAAGCTCCGCGGCTTCTGATCAGACGGTCCGGGCAACGCATTGTTCGTGTGCTGCCTCTGATCCCGCCACACACGCAACAAACCATGATCATCGAGGTTTGACAGTACAAGCTCTTGTGTATGGAACCGTCGCATCACTTCAAGATCCGATTCATTCTCCTGCCAGATTGATGGCAAGCGTTCGACATCGAAGACATATCGCTCGATCACTTCGGGCGTATCCATCAACTCCCGCAGTTCGGGGCTGGTCTCAAAGACCGGCCAGGCATCGGGTGCCAGCGCCTCGGCGGACAGAGGCTCGCCTTGGGCACGCTGATACGAGAAGCACCCACTGAGCGGAACCAATGTTGCAAGTGAACACACAAGCAGGGCGAACGGACGGGATCGGATGATGTGATTGGTATGCATGCACGACGATACCGCCGAACGCCGCGGTTTGTGACACTGGTTTGACAATCTTTCGCTCAGGTGCTCATCGCGGCGGCACGGGGGTAGCCCAGTGTGTCGAGCATGGTGCCGCCGATCTGTTCGAATACCTCGATGCTCGCCTGATCGAGATCCTCCCGCCAGCCGCCGCTGGTGCCCTTGCGCATGTGCGAGGCGTTGTCCGTCTCGCCCTGAGCACGACCGCCTGACATCGACCGGAACGAGGCGCGTTCGACGGCTTGCCGCACCGGCACCTCGCTGGCGTCGACGCCGAGGAAAGTAAAGATGTCGCGTGCGTGCTCGTGGGGGGAGTCCAAGGCATCCTCGTATCGCAGCTCGAGATACTGCTCGGGGTGCTCGCGTCCCCAGCGCCGGGCAGCGGTGATGTAGGGCACCCAGTGGTGCTCGACGAAGTAGCGTGTGTACGACGCGAGCGTGGGGAAGCGGGACTTGAAGGTGGCCGCGTCTTCCCGCAGGTTGTGGTGCCAGCCGGAGACGACACCGTCCCGTCCATCGCGAATGATGTGGATCACCCGCATCCCCGGGAAGATGGTGGCGAGTGAATCGAGCGTCAACGCCTGCTCGGGCGTCTTCTCGGCGATGACCCGGATCGATTCCTTTGACTCGACGGCATCGAACCATTTGCGTTGGAGCAGACAGATCGCGAATCGCATGATCTGCAGCGCATCGGCGGGTTCGAACGCGTTGGTTGTGCCTGCACGCTGGGACCGGTTGTATGCATCGGTGAGCGCACCGAGTCGTGGGACCAGGGTGTTGCCGAAGCACGCCTCGCCCCGAGCGCAAATCTCGGGGTGGGCGTTGAGCAGGGCCTGCATCCACGAGGTGCCCGATTTCTGGCACCCCACGACGAACGCGCGGGGGAGTGTGTCGGCGGGATGGGTGAGCGTGGGCGCGGTCATGGTTTTTCTATCGGCACGGGCGGCCCTTGGGCACGAAACCCACGCCGAGCGATCAGACGCTCACGGCGTTTGCGCGTGGGTAGCCAAGGGAATCGAGCATACTGCCCGCGATCTGTTCAAAGACGAGCACACTTCGCTCGTCGAGTTCTTCCCGCCAGCTGCCGCTTGTGCCCTTGCGGAAATGGGACTGATTGTTGGTCTCACCCTGATCACGCCCGCCCGAGAGGGTCTTGAACGAGGTGCGTTCGATGATCTGTTCGATGACCGGCTGGCATGTGTCGACCCCGAGAAAATCGAAGATCCGCTGCGCCTGCTCATCCGGGGAAGCGAGCAACGCCTCGTACCGAAGCTCAAGGTACTGATCCGGGTGCTTAGCGCCCCACTGCTGGGCCCGGGTGATCGAGGGCACCCACTGCGACTTGGCGAAGTAGCTGGCGTAGCTCTCCATGCTGACGAACTGGGATCGGAATGCTTTGGTGTTGCCGCGCATGTTGTAATGCCAGCCCGACACGAGGCAGTCGCGCCCGTCGCGGATGATGTGGATCGTCTTCATTTCGGGGTAGATCGCGTGCAGCACATCGAGCGACAGGGCGTGCTCGGGCGATTTGTCGGCGATGACACGGACCTCCCGCTGCTCGGGCTCGGGCAGCAAGTCGATCCATTTGCGTTGCAGGGTGTCGATCGCGAACCGGGCCAGCGTCAGGGCATCTTCCCCGGAATAGGTGTTGATCGCCCCCGCTCGCTGCTGCTGGTTGTAGGCGTTGAGCTGTTCGAACATGGGGGTTGCCAGCAGCGGCGCAAACCCCGCTTCACCCCGCGAACAGACCTGCGGGTGGACTTCCAGCAGGGCCTGCATCCAGGTGGTGCCCGATTTCTTGCACCCGACCACGAAGGCACGGGCGAGATCGTCGGCAGGATGGGCAGGGAACAGCTCGGACATACCCTTCTCATCGGCCCGATGCAACCCGGCGCTTCACCCGCCCATCAGCTTGGCGTTGAAGGCCTGTGTGCCCCCGGGAGCGAGGGTGAACCACTGCCAGTTGTCCGTGCCCATGAGCTGGCGGGCGATGATATTGATCTGCCCGATGTGGAAGCTGTAGTGATCGAGCTGACGCGCGATCGCCGCGTGGACCGGGTGGGGGACGGAGCGAATCGTCACCATTTTCCCGATGTCGTCGATTGTCAGCTCGTTGAGTGTGCCCAGCAGCACCCCCCAGCCCTGCTCCCAGCGGGCCATGATCCGGGCCCGCTCCTGGGGCGTGTGCTGTGCGGGCGGCTCGAACTCGCGGTCGCGGTCCCGATCGGGCTTCTCGCCGTCGGTGGTCAGGAAGTCGGTGAAGCGGCTGATCATGTTGCCCGCGAGGTGGTTGGCGATGATCGCACACGAGTTGAGCCCCGGCGCGAGGATCGCGAAGAACTGCTCGTCGGCGAGCTGATTGAACGCGTGCTCGCCGAAGGCTTTCTGGCGCTCGAAGACGCTGATCCAGACGGCGATGAGGTCGTTGGGGAGAGGGGTGGTGTATTGTTGGGTGTTCATATCCCATCTTAGGGATCAGCGTTTGTTTCAGCGGCCCCTCCTGCTTTTGCCCGACCCAGGTGCGTGGGCAGCATCTCGGGGTCGATCTCCTCGCCGCACTCGGGGCAGGTCGACAGGCCTCGGATGCTGTACTTGCAACTGGGACATTCGAGCTGGCTCAGACGCGACCAACGCACGAAGCGGCGTCGGTAGTGCTTGAAGACGAAGACGATGAGGAAGAACCCCGAGCCGAAGATCGCGGCGTTGTAGAGCACGCCCGGAAAAATGGGCTCGTAGGGAATGACGATGAGTTGCTCCCAGTCGCCCAGAAAGCCGGTCGGGCTGATGGGGAGGCAGTAACTGTATTCCGCCACCCCGCCCCGTCGATTCTGGCGCACCTCACCACGCCAGGCGGGGAAAGGCCAGCCGTTGCGCTGTTCCAATATCTGTGTGAGCCCGCGCACTTCAGCTGGCGAGGGCACCGGCTTGATGCGGGTCCAGTCGGGGATCATGCCCGGCCGCAGATCGCGTTCGCCGTTGTCAACGCCCGCGTCCCAGAGCCGGTATCGGATCTGATAGAACCGCCCCGCATGATCCCGTGTGACTAAGACGCGCCAACACTTCCAATTGGGCGTAGGCTCGCCGAGCATCCAGCCCGTGGAGGATGGATCCGCGACACGGAACGATGCGAAACGCAGCACATGGGCCCAGCCGCGGGCGTACCGGTTCTCGAAGAAGTTGACCGCGAACCATGTCTGCAAGAGCGTGCCGATGAACCCCAGCACCAGAAACAGCACAACCACAAGACTGATGCGAACTGATCGACGCGCCATAGACTGAATATACCGCCATGGTGAACATGAGGATTCGATGATGCACGAATGGCAATGTTTTTCCCTTGCCACGGAGACAGAGTCAACCGATCAGCAACCGACTGAGAACTCGACTCATTGGCAAATACACCTACTCCTCGAGCACGATCATGTTTGATTTCTTCACCACAACTTGCGGCATCTCAACCTCATCGTACATGACTCCCCCGCCAATCCGCTTTCCATTCCAGACCATTTCCGCCACGCCGAGCAGAGCCGCAAAGCCAAGCCCCTTCGGCGTGAACTGGCCATTCGAAGTCAACCAATCGGCAAGCACGCCAGACCCTGCTCCGGCGAGAAAACCGATCAAAATCGCGGTCACCCATCGCGGCTTCGACTCACGCCCCACCGGATCGCCCCAATCGACCAAAGACGCAGCACGCTCTTGATATTTGAGCACAAAGCGGTATGTGCTGTTGACACCAAGGATGAGGATCGCCGGCCATTGCCGGAGCGTGATCTGATTCGATATCAGCCAAGTCACCGGCAAACTGAGAAGGCCGTAATACACGCACGCAATGATGAACATGAACAGAACCAGAAAGGCATCCGGCACTTCCATCATGTAATCAGTCTTGGTCAGGCGCATCTCGTTGCTGGATGGATCGCGATACAAATCCGTCTCAACGCGACGAAGGCGGTACGGCGCGTTGGCAAGCATCCAGACGAACCGGACGAAGCCCATCACGCGTACCACTTATCCAACGCCATCCGCCAATCATCCAGCGACTTCACATAGATGAAGCTCTTCTTCACCTCCTGTGCCTGCGGGTGATGGGCCGCGAACTTGATCCCGAACTTCCGCATGTTCTTGGCGGTGTGCAGCTCCGGGTCGCGGTAGTTCTTGTTCACCGCGAGCGCGAGCTGAAAGTGCTGCTCGAGCACCGCACGCTGCTCTTGGATCGTCGGGTCACGCGGCTCGCGCCCCTCGAGCAGGTCCCGCGCCTGACGGAAAATCCACGGGTTCCCGATGCACCCGCGCGCCACGCTCACACCCGAAAGCCCAGTGTACGCGATCATGCGGAAGATCTGGTTGACATCCCAGACATCGCCGGACCCCATGATGATGCGTTCAGGGTTGCGCTGCACCAGCGCCTTGAGCGGGTCCCAGCGCGACGGGCCGACATATTTCTGCTCGACCGTGCGCCCGTGCACGACGACCCACGCGCACCCCAGGTCGTAGGCCGCGTCGAAGAGGTACATGAAGTTCTGGCGCATCTCCTCCGTGTCGTCAAAGCTGCGGCGCATCTTCACCGTCACGGGGATCGACTCCGGCACCGCCTCGCGGACCGCCTTGAGGATCTCGATCGCGCCCTCGGGCTCGCGCAGCCAATGCCCGCCGCGTGATTTCTTGGAAATCTTCTTCACCGGGCAGGCGAGGTTGACATCGATCGCGGCGAAGCCGCGATCGGCAGGGATCAGGGATCGGCCATCAGCCATCAGTCCTTGTTTTCGCGTCTCTTCCCCTGATGGCTGATCGCTGATGGCTGATGGCTCGCCCTCCGCCAGCTTCCGATACTCCTTATTCGTCCGCAGCTTCCCCTGCTCGATCATCTTGATCGCCGCGGCGGCCATCTCGGCGGGGTCGGACCCCATGATCTGCCCGATGAGGGGGTGGTCTTCGTCGCCACCGGGCACATTGTCGTGGATCTCACCCAGGTCGGCCTTGGCGAAGCCCTTGCCGCCATCGAGCAGCGTCCGGTCCAAAAGCGCCTCGGTCACGCAGATGGGGCAGCCGTGGCGTCGGGCGATGATGCGCATGGCCGCGTCTGAATAGCCGGCGAGCCCGGCCTGGAAGAACGGGGCATCGAACGCGGGGATGTGCTGCTTCACCCGCGGGTCCATGCCGCCCGGGCCGAAACGCTCCACCAAGTCCGAGGCGACCGCGCGGGGGTCGATCTCCTGCGCCCCCTGAGCAATCGCGAACGCCGGCGCGGTCGCATTCTGGCTGGATGAGTTGCTTTGACAGCCCATACATGGGACGATAGGAGGGTGAAGACACCACAACCCACATCCCGACGCGTCCGGCTTGCCATCACCCTGGCCCTGATCCCCGTTATTTTGGGCGGCTGCCAGCTCTTCAATGAGAAACTCACCGCCGAGCCCGGGCCGATCTACCCCGAAAACGCGCCGATGGTCGAGGTGCTCGATGTCCAGCTCTTCCGCGATGTCACCACCCTGAGCTTCACCAACACCACCACCACCGATTTCCCCGCGGGCACCCTGTGGCTCAACAAACGCTACTCGGCCCCCATGCCCCCGGTCGCCTCGGGCCAGACCATCGAGATGGACCTGCGCCAGTTTGTGGATGAATACGGCGATACCTACAAGGCCGGCGGCTTCTTCGCCCAGCGCGAGCCAGCCCCCGTGGTCCTCGCCCAGATCGAACTGCCCGGCAACGAGGGCGAGCAGCTCCTCTTCGGGCTCGTGGTCGTCCAGAATAAGTACGACTGACCCCACCCCAGACAACCCGAGGCCCAACCTATGGCACGCATACTCGTCGTCGGCCCACACCCGGATGATCAGGAACTCGGGATGGGCGGCACCATCATCAAGCTCGCCCAACATGGGCACGACATCCTGCTGCTCGATGTGACCAACGGCGAGCCCACACCATTGGGCAGCGTCGAGACCCGCGCCAAGGAAGCCGCCGACGCCCTGGAGATCCTCAAGGAAGGTGCGACCGGGCGTGTCGAGCGTTGGCTGCTGGACCTACCCAACCGCTTCGTGGAACACACCATCGAGAACCGCCACGCGCTGGCGGGCGTGATCCGGGCCTGGCAGGCGCAGATCATTTTCACGACCTTCCCCGAGGACGCCCACCCGGATCACCGGGCCGTCACCCGCTGCGTCGAGGACGCCCGCTTCGACGCCAAGCTCTCGAAAATCGAGATGCCCGCACCGGTCGACGCGTGGACAGGGCAGCAGAAGGAGCTGGGCCCGACCCTCTACCCCAAGTGGCTGTTCTACTACTACGCGACCCACCTGCGCTGGGTGGCCGACCCAAAGTTCGTCATGGACATCAGCGGGGCGCTCGATCAGAAGATGCGCTCGATCCGGGCCTACGACACCCAGTTCGTCCAGCCCGAGAAGAACCGCAAAGCCCTCGAATGGATCGAGGCCAGTGCCACCTACTTCGGCTCACGCATCGGCGCTGAGGCCGGCGAGCCGTTCTATACAAAGGAACCCGTGGGGCTCACGGGCTTCGATGCGCTCAAGATGTGATTGAGATCATTTGCGGTTGAACGCGAAGGCGTAGCCATCGCTCATGGCCCGGAAGTTGCCCGTGCGCAGGTTGCCATCGTCCAGCAGGGCGTCGATCGCCCTGGCATCGTCGACATTCGGCGCGGCCGTGCCCGAAGCGGTCTTGATCGCGATGATCACGGCCCCTTCATCCTTGGCGTTGTCGTAGTCGTAGAGCCCGCCGATGGGTGTGGGTTGGGCGAAGGGATTGAAATCTCTGAACGCCGATCGCATCTCGGGAGGCATCTGTCCAGGGCCGATCTCGGGTGGCCAGTACCCGTTGGACGCGCGAAAACGGTCGAACGAGCCGGCGATCTGCTGCAAATCCTCGGCGGCTTTGAACGCCCGGTTGTCCTCGCCCGCCCCGGCGAAGCGGGGCACCACGATCACCGCGAGCAGCCCGACGATCACCACGACCACGGCTGCTTCGACGAAGGTGAATGCATGGAGTGCTCGGTTCATGCACCCCTGATCGGCCAGCCCGACCACCCAATCGAGCCTCACCCGCATATCGGCGATGAATGTTCAAGCGAGCGTCGGGCGTTATCGGGACTACGATTCGATGTGCCCACCACCTTCACGCATCTGCTTGAGCCTGAGCTGCAGCGTCTGATCGACGATCGTTCATACCGTGAGCTCCGCGATGCGCTGGGCGTGATGGAGCCAGAGGACATCGCCGACATGATCGAGACGCTCCCGCCCGAGTCCGGCGTGGTGGCGTTCCGTGTCCTCCCGCGTGATGTCTCGGGCGAAACATTCGCGTCGCTGAATCAGCAGGCGCAGGAATCGCTACTCAACGAGCTGGGCACCGAGCGTTCGGTCCGCGTCATCGAGATGATGGACCCGGACGACCGGGTCGCCCTGCTCGACGAGCTGCCCGTGGAGATCGCGACGCGCCTCATCGCCCAGTTCTCGCCCACCAACCGCAAAGTCACCCAGGCAATCCTCGGCTACCCGCCCGAATCTGTCGGGCGCCTCATGACCCCGGACTATGTCCGCGTCCGCAAGAACTGGACCATCGAGCGGGCGCTCAAGCACATCCGCATGTACGGCCACGACGCCGAGACCATCAACTGGGTCTTCGTGATCGATCATGAGCAGAAGCTGATCGACGACATACACATCCGGCACATCATCCTCGCGGACCCCGAGTCCACCATCGAAGAGCTGATGGATAACGAGTATGTGGCACTGTTTGCCGCCGACGACCGGGAGGAGGCCGTGCGGATCATGAACCGCTACGACCGCTCCGCGTTGCCCGTAGTCGACTCGCTCGGGCTGCTCGTGGGGATCGTCACGGTGGACGACATCGCCGATGTCGCCGAGGAAGAGTTCACGGAAGATGTGCAGAAGCTCGGTGGTATGGAAGCGCTCGATGCGCCCTACATGACCTCGCCCGTGATGAGCATGTTCAAAAAACGCGGCGGCTGGCTGGCCGGGCTCTTCCTGATGCAGGTTTTCACCATCTCCATCATGGGGTTCTTCGACGAGCAGCTCAACAAAGCCGTCGTGCTCGCGCTGTTTGTCCCGATGATCATCGCATCGGGCGGGAACACCGGCACACAGGCGGCCAGCCTGCTCGTGCGCGCCATTGCCGTCGAAGAGGTCACGCTCAACTCGTGGTGGCGCATCATGCGCAAGGAGATCCTGACAGGGGTCTGCCTGGGCATCACACTCGCGGTGCTGGGGATGGGCGTGGTTTGGATCCTGTCCGCAACGCCCATGGTCGATACGCCGCACCTGTGGCCATTGGCCTTCACCGTCGGCGGGGCGGTGTTCATGATCGTGATCTGGGGCTCCCTGATCGGCTCGATGTTCCCCCTGCTGCTCGATCGGGTGGGGCTTGACCCTGCCGCATCATCCTCCCCGCTGGTTGCGACGCTCATGGATGTTTCAGGACTGACCATCTACTTCGTGGTCGCGATGGTGCTGCTGCGCGGAACGATCCTGTAAACACGCACCGCATTCGAACTGCGTAAAGATCCCTATTGTGTCCGATTTCCCCCTCGGTCCGGTCGATATCATGCTCGTATGAGTTCTGTCTCCCGCCGTCATTTTCTGACCCGATCCAGTTCCGTCGCGCTCGGCTTTGCGGGTTTGTCATCGTCGCTCGCGCGGGGCTCGACCGCCTCGCTGCTCGCGCGGCTCGCCGACAGCACCGCGACCAACCCCGCGCTGGGATTCGGGCCGCTGATCGAGGACCCACGCGGGATCATCGCGCTGCCCGAGGGGTTCAGCTACACGCTCTTCTCGCGCACCGGCGAGCGAATGGACGACGGGCTGAGCGTGCCGGGCAAGCACGACGCGATGGGCGCGTTCCCCTACATCAACGACGACGGCTCCACCGACCCGGACCGCACCATCCTGATCCGCAACCACGAGATCGAGGATGCGCACAAAACCACCGGGCCGTTCAGGCATATCGACGACCTGCTCGGCTTCGATCAGGCCAAGCTGTACGACCCGGGATTCAACCGCCCATCACGAGGCGGCACCACCACGATGGTCTACAACACGAAGACACGCAAGCTTGAGGGACACTGGATGTCGCTGGCCGGAACCGAACGCAACTGCGCCGGCGGCATCACCCCCCGCAACACCTGGCTCACCTGCGAAGAGACCGCCAGCGTCAAAGGCGAACGATTCGAGTACGACCACGGCTATGTCTTTGAGGTCCCCGCGACGACCAGCCCCGCACTCGCAGACCCCAAGCCCATCAAAGCGATGGGACGGTTCATGCACGAGGCCTGCTGCACCGACCCGCGCACGGGCATCGTCTACCAGACCGAGGACCGTCACGACGGACTGATCTACCGCTATGTGCCCAACAACCCCGATGACCTGCACCAAGGCGGCAAGCTCCAGGCCCTGCGCGTCGACCACACCCCCAGCTTCGATACCCGCAACTGGGACACCGAGGCCATCAAACCCAACGAGCCCGTCACCGTGTCATGGATCACACTCGACGAGGTCGAATCACCAAGTGACGACCTGCGATACCGCGGCTTCAACGCCGGTGCCGCCCGCTTCGCACGAGGCGAGGGCATGTGGTGGGGCAACGACGGGGCGTACTTCGCCGCTACGACCGGCGGCAAGGGCTACCACGGGCAGATCTGGCGCATCGTCCCCGACCCCGAGACCGGGGTCGACCATCTCGAGCTGTTCATCGAGCCCAACGATCCGAGCGTGCTCCACCGGGCCGACAACATCTGTTTCTCACCATGGGGCGATCTGATCGTGTGCGAAGACGAGAACGAGCCGCCACGCATGATCGGCGTGACCATGCAAGGCGAGCTCTATGTCCTCGGACGCAACGCCCAGGGCAACGCCGAGTTCGCCGGCGCAACCTTCAGCGCCGATGGCTCGACCCTGTTCGTCAATGTCCAGACCCCGGGCTACACACTCGCAATCACCGGGCCGTGGGAGCAGGTGAGGCAATAGGCAACGATTGTTCCTCCCCGCGCCCTCGCGGGGAGGTGCCGAGCGCAGCGAGGCGGAGGGGCCAGCATATCTTGTGCGTCTGATTACTCGCCCCCTCCGACCCGCTTTCGGTCCGCCTAAACGCGGGTCAACCCGTGGCATCCATTGCCTATTGCCCATTACCCCCCGAAGATCCCCCCCTAGCGGACTGCCTCGTCCCCCACCCACATCGCCATGATCACCTCGTCCTCGTACCGCCCGTCGGGCTGCCTGAGTGATCGCCGCTTCACACCCTCCTCCACAAACCCCGCGCGCTCGTACATCCGGCGTGCATGCGCATTCGTCGCAAGCACCGTCAGCTCCAGACGCTCGATCCCCTCGTACGAACGCATGTCCTCGATCGCCCGCCCCAGCAACAATCGCCCCAACCCGACACGCTGGTGGCTCGGCAGGACGCCCATGCCCAAATCCGCGGCATGCATCAGCTTCCTCCGCACCGCAAACCGAAAGGTCGCGTTCCCTACCACCGCATCGCTCTCAGGATCGATCGCCACCAGCGAATAGAACCGCCCCTTGGGGATCATCTCGATATGCGATTGGATACGCTCGATCGGAGGCAGGTCCTCGGCACAGGTCAAAATCGTGTCCGTCGAGCATCCCAACGCACAGATATACGCGTGCACACGCTCGGCATCGCCCTGACGCGACAAGCGAACGCACACCTCGCGCCCGTCGCGCAGCGTGACCCTTCGTTCCTCGCTCATCCATCACGCCCCTGCCGCATCCGGCACTCATCGAGAAACGCCACCGCCCGGCGCAGGTGCGGGATCACGATCGACCCGCCCACGATCAACGCGATATCGAAGGTCTCGAACAGCTCCTCATCGCTCGCGCCCGCCTGGACGCACTGGTCGATGTGGTACGCGATGCAGTCATCACACCGCAGCACCATCGAGGCGCTCAGGCCGAGCAGCTCCTTGGACTTTCCATCGAGCGCCCCCGCTTCATAGGTCTTTGTATCGAGCGTAAAGAACCGTTTGGTGATCGTGGTACCACGCGAGAGGATCTTCTCGTTCAGCTCCGCGCGGAAGGCCTGGTACTCGTCATAACTGCGTGCGGTGGTATTGCTCATGCGCCCATGATAGAAAATCGTGCCCGTCCATGATCGCCCCGATGATGATTTTCGTGTCAGTGCGCACAAACCGGGGCGGTATCGCTCGTGAACAGCCATACCGAAAGGAACTCACGATGCGAAAGCACCGAACAAAGTCGTTGCTCCTGGTCCTCTGCGCCCTCCCCCTGGCACTCACGGGCTGCGGCATCCGCTACGCCGTCCATGATCATCGCCATGGATACCACCGTCCACCTCCCGCACCACCCAAGTACCACCGCCCCCACCACGGCCACGGGCATCACGGCCATCCCCCCGGTTGCGGCTGCCGACGCTGCCGATGACCCGTGCAACCCGCGTCCACGAATCCCAATATACTTGCTCAATATCACCGCACACACAAGCCTGAGAGGTTGAACCCATGCTCCGCACCCGCACCGCCGCACTCGCCGTCGCCGCTGCCCTCGCACCCATGACGATGTCAGGCTGCCTGGTCTCCTCGTCCAACAACTCGACCATCCGAGGGGCCTATATCCAGCCCAATACTGTCTCCAAGGTCCGCCTCAACCAGACCACCATGACCGAGGTCGAAGAGATGATGGGCCAGCCCAGCAACACCACCGTCAACGACGACGGCACCGAGACCTGGACATGGAACTGGTCCAAGACCACCGACGGCTCCGGGACCGTGTTCCTCATCTTCGCCGGCAACAGCGAGAAGACCGTGCACGAATCGGTCCATGTGAAGTTCCGCGATGGCGTCGCCATCAAGAAATGGCGGGACTGACCCCGCTCATCGACCCGCGGCCGTCGCCTCGTCCGTGATGCGATACTCCTCGATCGGCTCCATCCCAATCTCGGCACGCGCGGCGTTCGTCGCATCAAGATCAACGATCGCCGGCGGCAGCACCGTCCGCGTCGCCGAGTCGAACGCCTGGGTCATCCCATAAATCTGCGGCTTGCCCTCATGGTGCTGCTTGCGATCAAAGATCATCGCATAAGGCCTCGGGGGCATCCGACCCGCGAGCACCTCCTCCCGCAGCACGGGCAACACCCACTCGGCATCCTCCATCTGCATGTGGATCAGCACCGGGACCATGCTCGGTGTGCCCTCACCCAACAGTTCTTCGCTGGGCCAACCGCACGCCTCGACCCATTTCATCAGTTCCTTGGTGTTCGCCCGATCGATCGCGATCTGCTTTTCCCAGAGTTGCTTCTCCAAGTCCGGGTCCAGCTTGATCCCCTCGCGGCTCCGGCGGACATGCTCCTCCATCTGCTCATCATCGGGCAGCGCCTCAAGCCGCGCCAGCTCCGCCTCGTCCGTGGTCCCCCACGAGATCGCCGTGCGGTACTGCTGATCGGTGCGGATGATCTCCTCGACCACCTCCCGGTATGCCTGCGGATCGCAGCCCGGATCGGGGGCTCCAGAATCGGCGGGCTCGGCCGCACCAATCGTGAACAAGAGAATCGATATCGCAAGCTGGATCATGGTTCGGCTCCTCGGCTGGTGTACAGCTACAGAGATGAGCCGGCGGTCTCCAACTGTCACGAATCATCACTATTCTTCGATCAGGGCCTCGATCAGGGCCTCGAACCGCTCGCGCTGCCTGGTGTACACCTCGCCCGTCGTAGGGCCGCTGAACCCGGAGTACACGGCCTGCACCTCGTTGCGCTCGTTGAGGAAGATCAGCGTCGGGTAGGAGCGGACCTTGTCGAGGAACCCGAGCGTTTCGGTGGCCTTCGCCTTATCGCTCAATCCCGCGATCAGGATCTCCCAGTCCGACCCGATGTGCGCGTGGTGGTGCTGGACCTGCTGCGATGAACGCTCAAAGCCTCGGTCACACCCGCATCCCCACCGCCACACCCTCCCGAATCGGCACGCAGAACGCATCAAAGTCCTCATCCCGCGTCATCAGATCGTTCAGCGAATCCGCCCCGTCCCGATCGAGGTTGTGCCCGCTGGGATCGTCAATCCACCAATCGCCCCCGCCCAGCGCGTTGTCGGCGATCAACAACCCACCCTTCCGCAACAGCCGCTTGCTCGCTGGGAAGTAGTCCGGGTACTCGCTCTTGATCGCATCGAGGAACACCGCATCGACCGCCCCATCGCCCAGATCGCTCAGCAGGTGCGGCAGGGCATCGAGCCCCGTCTCCTCAATCACCGTCACTTTGTGCGCGATGCCCGCCTGCTCGAACCCTTCGCGTGCGATGCGTGCGTGGAGCTCGTTGGGCTCGATCGCGTAGACCATGCCGTCGTCCGGGAGGGCGCGGGCCATCCAGGTCGTGGAGTACCCCGCGAGGGTCCCAACCTCGACGACGGTTTTCGCGCCGATCATCTTGAGCAACACCCGAAGCATCCGCCCCACGCTCGCCGAAACCGCGATGCTCGGCACCCCCTCCGCAACCGCCGCGGGCATGAGATCATGCAGATGCTGATCCTCCTGCCCAAAGACGGCATCGAGGTACTCGCAGGTGTTGGTCCAACGCTTGGGTGTCATGTCCATAGGGTAAGGATAGGGACACACTCCGGGTGTCAACTCGCCTCCCCCGCGCCTGCGGGGGAGGTGTCACGCGTCAGCGTGACGGAGGGGGTCAGCATATCGAGTGCATCTGATTGTTTCCCCCCCCCCCCCTCCGTCCCGCCTGCGGCGGGCCACCTCCCCCCGGGGCGGGGGGAGGCACAAGAAAAAGCACCATACAATCGCCGGGTGCCTATCGCCCGTTGCCCACTGCCTATCGCCTCCCCCCTACCATCCCCCATGCCCCAAACGCTCTCCGACGACGCCGTGTTTTCCCCGATTGACGAGATCCTCGACGAGCTCCGCAACGGACGCATGGTGATCCTGACCGACGACGAGGACCGCGAGAACGAGGGCGACATCGTCCTCCCCGCCCAGTTCATCACGCCCGAGGCCGTCACCTTCATGCTCTCCGTCGCGCGTGGGTACATGTGCCTCTCGCTCACCGAGTCTGATTGCGACCGACTCGGGCTCGAGCCGCAGTCGTCCGTGAACACCTCCGTGCGTGGCACGCCCTTCACCGTCTCGATCGACGGGCACCCGAAGCACGGCTTTACCACCGGCGTCTCCGCCCAGGAACGCGCTAAAACCATCCAGCTCGCCATCGACCCCAACTCCAAACCCGAGGACTTTGTCAAGCCCGGGCACATCAACCCACTCCGCTCGCGCGACGGCGGCGTGCTCGTTCGCATCGGGCAGACCGAGGGCTCGCTCGATCTCTGCCGACTCGCGGGGCTCCACCCCTCCGCGATCATCATCGAGATCATGCGCGACGACGGCGAGATGGCCCGTGTCCCCGATCTCGTCGCGCTCTGCAAAGAGCACAACATCAAGATGTGCTCGGTCAAGCAGATCATCGAGCACCGGCTCGCCGAGTCCTCGCTGATCTCACGCGTCGACCCCGTCGAGGGCACCAAGGTCAACACGCCTTACGGTGAGTTCAACCTCATCGCCTTCCGCTCCATGGTCGACCCCATGCCGCACCTCGCCCTGACCGTCGGCGATGTGGGCACCCTCGATTCCAGCGGCAACCCCATCGAAACAACCGACCCCACCCTCGTCCGCGTCCACCGGCGCGACCTGCTGGGCGATATCTTCGACGACCTGAGCTCGGGCTCCGACGACACGACCTCGACGGGGCACCTGCTGCGTGAGTCCATGAAGATGATCCAGCAGGAAGGCCGCGGCGCGATCGTCTACCTCCGCCCGCACGGCGTGGGCGACGCACTCTCCCAGCGACTCAGCCGACCATTCGATCACGACACCGAAGACAAGCCCATCCAGTCAATCTCGCCCGCCATGCTCGAGATCGGCACCGGCTCGCAGATCCTCCGCGCCCTGGGCATCCACAACCTCAAGCTGATCACCAACTCAAACACGCCCTACCCGCAGCTCGAGGCCTTCGGCCTGAGCATCTCACAGCGTGTGGCGGTGGATGGATGAGCGCAGTCAGGGGCAGCCCTCGCTGAGTGAAACGAGAAACCCAGAAACATCAAAGAAGTTCCACGCGCCGTCGTCGTTCCAATCTGCGACCGAGTCGGACCCCAGATAGCCTACGAGAAACGCTGAGACATCAAAGAAGTTGAGATCGCCATCATTATTGAGGTCGGAGGGGCAGTCCACGCATGCGCTGAAATCTAATGCGAGCAGTCTATGATACGACGGGGCACACAGCATATCGCCCTGCAACAGAAGAGGACCAATCGACGCCTCTGTTTGATAGCATCCTCTTGACACAAGAGTTTCGCTGATGCTATCCAACTCGTACACATTTAAAGCTGGACGCGCAAAGAAGTCGCCAGAATGCGAGTTTGTTGCCACAGCACCTGCCACCGCATAAATATCGAATATCGTTTCCGCATGGTGGACCCGATCAACTTCGATGAGGTCCTGATTGGTGGTCAAGTGAGCTAAATCCACCAGAACCAGATCGCTGCCACTATTAAAATACAGGCGATCTCCAACAACCTCGCATTGACCAACAACACCATCTGAAAAAATCCAACTGTGCTCTCGTGCAACACCCCGGCCACCCCAGTCATAAACACGCATGCCCGAGCTGTTGTTTGCCACGATGACATACGGCCAATAGATTTCCACATCATTCACACTTGACGAACTCGGCCGCCAGGTCACCTGAAAAGGCGCATCAGGATCTTGGAAGTTCACAAAGTATGTACCCGCGCCCGACCCGCCTGACGCCACTACAAGCCATCCATCATGGGCGGCCATCGATCGTATATCCGGAGAGAACTCCCAGAACCCCCTCACGACAGGAGTGTGTGGATCTGATATTTCTACAGCATAGACCCCCTGAAGACTCCCAAACTCTGATTCTACATACAGCATGGAGCCATCAGTAGCCATATCCCAGGACGCACCCGGGATGTCTGTCTGCGAAACAAGTTCAAGCACTCCCAACTCATTTGGAGCATACAGCAACAATCCGCCGTAGCCCGTTGTCACACAAACATACCCGTTGTGCGACACGATGCCGTGTATAGAACGACCAGATGGCGTGAGCTGGGATCCAATCAGCACCCTCGCTGGCACCGAAACATCGTCAAAGACCAGAAGATCCTGCCCCGCCTCTGAATACATGATCCCCTGATCAACATCCACCTGATGCGTCCGTTTCGGCATTCCATACGAACCAACAAGAACTGGCGTATCCTGCCCGCTCGTTTCGTATATCAGAACGCCATAATCACCCACCGGAACATAAAGCTTTGTGCCATGCGCCAGCAACTGAGTTGTGAAAAACCCACCAGGGATCACAAGCTCATACATGAACGAGAAATCATCGGATGGGTCCAACCCAAACAGCCGGGACTGCGTGAGAAAGTGAAGAACCCCGCCGACATATGCCATGTCCAGAATATCGTCCCCAGCGGGAGTCTCGATCTCCTTTGATTGCTGCGGATCAAGCGGGTCGGTCACATCGTAGATGACCGTCTTGCTTGTGTATCTCGATGCGAGAAACCCACCATCCCCAATCAAAGAAGAAAAAACCTGGTCACTTTGAAAGGTCTCCACAAGCTGCGGATTCAACATGTCGCGAATGTCAAGCACCTCTATATCACCCTGAACAACGAAAAAAAGATACCCATTCTGATAAACCGATCGTTCGTGCGGGCTTCGCGAGAACTCATACACCACCTCGGGGACCCCGAGCTCATGCGTATCGCTCATGGATATGTAGTAAACGCGACTGCCAGCGATCACCAGCACAGCGTGTTCAAAGGGAACAATATTGTCAATCCCGCCGGGGAAAACTATATCTGTAGCATCAATCACCTCAGCGCCTGCAGGGTCTCGGACATCGACAAGAACGAGTCGACCAGATTCTCTCACGAACATGATGCCGGATTGCACTTGAAATGATTGAACTTGATTTGGCTGGTATTCGTATGTGCCAAGCCTGGCCGCGTTGACACATTCTGCGCCGTCTTGACCATACATCTCAAGACAAGAAACGCACAACAAAGCCAGGCACACCAGAATATAGAATCTCATCAGCCTCGCCCCGATTCCAAAGCCAGTTCTCTAAAAACCACGAACAAATCAGCAGCACGCACCCAAGTATACGCGCGATCCAGATGCGTTACAATGGCTCTGTTCTCGACACTGCGTGCTCCGTCCACAACTTCTTTTACGGCAGAAGATCTGTTCTGCTCTGCACAACAGACTCTGTAGTTGCGAACACAATATGGGGGGCACAATTACTATCCACCCTGTCCGCCCACCCGCAGCTCGAAGTGATTGAGCAGCACATCTCCAAGCGCGTGCCATTAAGGGGGTGAATGCGATCAGGCCGCGTGCAGACTGAACTTCCCGAGCTTGAACACCGCCAGGAGCTGCCCCTTGGCGTTGTACCGGATCCCACTGTAGCCCACCTGCTCCTTGATACCGTCCTCAAAGCAGAGCTGCACCTGCTCGCCAGCAGCAAACTTCGTGTCACAGACGAGGCATATATCGCCCGGCGCTCGCAGCGGATCAATCGTCAGCTCAAGCAACTCACCGTTGGATCGCTGGAGTTTCACGCACCCGCTCTCTGGGCGTTCTTGACACAGCTGCGACGGGAGCATGCTCCGCATCGCGGGCACCTTCAGTCCGGGCTTGTCGGGAACCGCACGATCGGGATCGGCCTCGAGCATGCGTACCAGCACCCGCTTCCACGCCTCAAACACCGTGCTGTCGATCGCGGTGCCCACATCCTCGCTCATCATCTCCAGCACCTTGCACGGCGGGATCGGCCCGCGGTACGGGCGTGCCGAACTGAGCGCGTCGTAAATATCAACCACACAGCAGATCCGCGCAGGCAGACTGATCTCGTCGCCAGTGATCCCGTTGGGATAGCCCTTACCGTCCAATCGCTCATGATGGTTCAGCGTCATATCGATCGCGAGCGGGTCCATTCCCTGCTGCTGACAGAGCACTTCGTACCCCACCCTCGGGTGATTGCGGATCTGGTCCCACTCCTCGTCGCTCAGCTTCCCCTCTTTATTGAGGATTTCCGTGTCCACCCCGCGCTTGCCCACATCATGGATCAGCCCGCCCAGAGTGATCCGCTGAACCTGCGGGTGACCGGCCCCCAACAACTCGCTTGCCAGCAGCGTGCAGCCCACACCCACATTCACCATATGGGTGGTGGTATAAAAATCATGCTCAGACATCTCGTAGAGGTATTCAAACTCGGTCGATTCGTTCTCGCACCACTGACTGAACTGCCCCGCGATCTCGCTGATCGTGTCGCTCAAACCCGGGAGCGATGCATTGCTCGTAAAATCCTCGATCAGCTTTCCGCATGAATCACGAACGATCCGAACACGCTCGTTCCGACAGACCTTGTCGTCGCCGATGGCCTCGCCGATCCGGCTCCGCAACATCTCCTGAAACTGCCGATGCTGCACATTCGGGATATAAAAATGCGTGATCCCCTGCTCACGCAGGTTCACAAAGTCCGCATTGCTATAACTCGACCCCTTCGCCCGATACAGCACGGGGTCCTTATGCTCATGACTGAGATACAGATCGACGCCAAGCTCATGCTCGCCAATACCATCGATCGGTACCGGGAAATATGCTGACCCGATACTCGTCTTGGCCAATCCAAGCCCTTCGATACCTTCACCACTTTGTTGTTGATCAATACGCGCCATAAGAAACTCCAAATATCACACACCACATCTGGTGCCAAAGAACACATCGGCTGCGCACAACAACCCACACACGGCAGTACCTAGAACGACCCACAATTCCCCGTGACAATCGCCGTTATGCCCAGCAATCCCCGCATCAACGGTTCGCCAAACGCATATACGGACCTTCAACTTGTCATAAAATACATAACACTTCAGACCGCGCACGGCCACACATGCCCTCCCC
Organism: Phycisphaerales bacterium JB052; assembly: GCA_043100965.1. Taxonomy (GTDB): domain Bacteria; phylum Planctomycetota; class Phycisphaerae; order Phycisphaerales; family UBA1924; genus UBA1924. The sequence goes on from JBICHR010000011.1 coordinate 1,093,468, forward strand.
CCCAAACAGGGCGTCGAGCAAGATCAAGAGCAAGTTCACATCACATTCTCAAGGACAACCGACGAGATAGTCCTGCAAGAACCCGGACACATCAAAGAAGTCCCAATCACCGTCCCCATTCCAATCCGCGACAGGCCCCTGCGCTTGGTAGGCCACCAGGAACGCCGAGACATCGAAGAAGTTGAGCACCCCGTCGTCATTGAGGTCGCCCGGGCACGCCCCACACCGCGTGCTGACATCAAGCACCCGCATATTGAACCCGTCGAAGCCGAAAAGCAAATCATCCTCGACCGCGTAGATGCCGCTCCCCTGGAGGATTCCGATCTCACGCATTGCCGAGGGATCCGAAACATCGAGCATGAAGGTGCTGGAGCCGTTGACAAGATACAGAACACCATCCACGAGACGCACCTGATCCACCCGGTCCCAAATCGGCGGCTCAAACATCCCCACCTGCTGAACATCCGCCAGATTATTGAAATCAAACGCCCGCACCACACTCAGCGGGTGGCTGGGATAGTCCTCAGTAAACAGAATCCCACCCTCCACATGCACCGACTCAAGCAGGCTCGGCACAGGATGGTTCAGCACAAACACCGGCTGCGCTGGGTCACTGATATCAAATACATCGATCCCGTTCACACCGCCGATGACATACAACCAATCCCCCTCACGAGCCGCCCACTGCGGGTACATCGTCGTCTCGAGCTCACTCAGCAGCACCGGCGCAAACGGATCGCTCACATCGTACAGACGCGCCCCGTCATATTCCGAAGCAAACAACAGATCCCCGAAGACGCCCAGATACTCAACGCCCATCACCGACTCGAGCCCCAAGGACCCAACCTCCACCGGCGACGCCGGATCGCTGACATCAAACAGCGCCGGCGACTGATGCCGCTGCAGCACATACATCGCATCACCCTTCTTCGTCAGCACCGCGTCAAGACTCAGCGTGTCGATCGTGGATACCAGCTCAGGCGTCTCTGGCTCCCGCATATCCCACACCGCAAACCCCTCACGCATGTCCGAAACATACACAAAGCCATCATCAGCCACCACATTCCCCGGGCTAATGACGCGGTAGGCGTCCTCGTACACGATCGGTGACCGCGGCAGCGATGGGATATCGACCAGCTGGATCCCGTTGTTCCCACCAATATACATCGTCTCGCCCGCATGCTCTATCGAGCTGATGCCGTACCTCGAACTGATCACCGATGCAAAGCCCGCACCGGTCTGCAGATCCAACTCCCGAACGACCCCACCCACCGGCGCAAACACCCGATCACCGACTTCAAACAAACCACCGATCCCATAGTCGGGATACAACCACTGCTCAATCACGGGTGCCGTCGGGTCGTCCAGATCAACCACCTGCAGGCCACCCAGCGAGCCCATCATGTACAACCGATCACCGTGCCACGCGATCGTCGCGTTCACCCCCGGCTGGCCGATCGCACCAACCTCTGTGGGCATCGCCCCATCCACAAGATCAAACACACGCAGACCAAAGCCGCTGTCATAGACACTCAGCAGCCCGTGGCGGGCTTCCATATCCGTGCAAAAATCTTCAAGCTCGATCGTCCCCGCCAGCATCGGGAAGAACATGTTGCTGATATCAACAACATGGATCTCCGTCTCATCTTCAGAACTGACATACGCGTGATCGCCCAAGACCTCGATCTGCAGCACATCATCATCAAAGTCGACCGAGCCATCAATGAACGGCTGCGCCGGATCGCTGATGTTGATCGCCACCAGCTCGCGTCTGGTTAATGCCACAACCCAATCACCCACCAGCACCCCGTCGCTCAGGCCGAACATGAACTCCAATGAACCCAGCATCTCGGGAGACCGCGGCTCATCGACATCGTAAATATTCAACCCAGTACCTGAAACCGCGTACAGACGATTCCCAGTAACAAGCAGCGTGTCACCGCCATGGGCTGTCACTTCGCCCACATAACTCGAGTAGCCGCAAGGCAACCCGTCCGTCTGGGCTGTACAAAGCCCACCGGCAGCACCCAAAGCCGTACCAAAAACAATGATTGAAGCCATTCGCACGGACGGTACTCCTCGAGACCAGATACAGATGAGATATCAATATTTACCCACTCAGCCGCCCAAACACCAACCAAATCTCACATTCCACCCTAATAAGAGCCCCGTGCACCCCGCGCTCGGCCCTTACACCCGATAACCCTCTAGACACGCACACCCAAACAAGTCACAATACCGGTTCCCCCCGTCACCCCTACGGCGGGCACACAAATACACACTCCAGGGGACACAGGACAAACACGATGACCACCCGATCACTCATCGCCTTCGGTGCCGGCGCCCTCGCCGCCTCTTCACTCGCACTGCTCATCGCCTCGGGCCCCGAACACGATTCGCACGGCGACACCCACCAGCCAGAAGCCGTGGAGGAAATGACCCCACAGGAAATGATGGCCGCCATGTCCAACATGGGCACCCCCGGCGACGAGCACAAGGAACTCATGAAAACCTGCGGCCAGTGGTCCGCCAAGTCCAGCTTCATCATGGACCCAGCAGCACCACCCACGGTCAGCATGGGATCCATGAACATCGAATCCGTGCTGGGCGGGCGATTCGTCAAGTGCGACTTCAGCATGGATTTCATGGGCCTCCCATTCGAAGGCCTCTCCTACGCCGGCTACGACAAATACCACGAGCAGTATGTCTCCATCTGGATGGACACCATGTCCACCAAGATCACCTACCTCGAGGGCAACTACAACGAAGACGGCGACCTCGTCATGGAGGGAATCTCCTCCACACCCGCCGGCGATAACCCCATGAAGATCGTCACCTCCCGTCAGGACGACGACCACTTCACCGATCACTTCTACGACAAGATGCCCGACGGCACCTGGTTCAACTCGGGCAGCATCACCTACACCCGCAAGTAATCCAAAAATCGAAGTTCTCCCCAGAACCCGCTCGACCTGAGAGCGGGTTTTTTCGTACAGTAGAGGCCAAGTCCACCCGATCGGAGCCCAACATGCCTCAGTTCATCTGCTTCCTCGAGCCAGCACGCCCTGACCTCCCCGAAAACCCGTCGGCCGCAGAAACCAGCGCCATCGACGCCCACTTCGCCTACTACCAAAAACTCCTCGACAAAGGCTCGCTCCACTTGGCCGGACGCACACACGAGCCGCCCTATGTCGGGATCATGCTCTACGAAGCACCCACCAAAGAAGACGCCATCTCCATCGCCGCACAGGACCCCGCCATCACCAAGGGCGTCCTGAAAGCACGCGTGCAAGAGTTCCAGACCGCGCTGCAGGCAACCTGAGTCATGAACGACGCGCCACTCAGTTCCGACGAGTTGGCGGCCGCCTACCTGAAATCCAGAGACATCCCCTGCCCCAAATGCGACTACAACCGGCGCGATGGGGTATCCGCTGCATGCCCCGAATGCGGGTTCACGCTCGCGATCCTGCACGAAGAGGGCGGATGGAAGAAGAACTTCACCACTCTCGCGTCCCGATTCCTCGCCATACTCATGGTGCTCACCATCGCTCACGCCCTGGTATCTGGGCGAGGCGTGTACTTCTGGTTGAGCATCGCGATCAGCGGCGGGATGCCCGGCTTGTACGGATATCTCTACCTCATCCAGGGAGTCATCGGGGTCATCGCACACCTCACCATCTTCGTCATCGCCCTGCGCACAAGACGAAAAGTGCGTTCAGGAAACCGGCTCACAGTGTCATCCGTCGCAGCACCGATGCTGGTCTATCTGATCGTGATGCTCACCCTGTGGGTTTCTGGTTTCGTGCTCATGCTTTTCTGAGCAACGCGGTCAGATCCGCTCGTACAGCGGCAGATCACCCACCAACGGGCGGCAGTAGTCCAGGAACTTCTGGCTCACATTGTTGTGACCCTCGATGAACTCTTCGGGCATGTGCTTGGTCTTGGCCGCCACATCACGCAGCTCGATCCGCTTGTACTGGGCCGCGTAGGGCTGACCCTCGCCGATCGGACTCGTCCGGATGATCGCCACCGACCCGTCCAGATCGCCGCTCGTCGCCAGGCGAGCCGCGTACCGACCAACACCCCGCGCCTCCTTCTGATCCACGATCGACTGATCGGGGAAACACCGCTGGACATAGCCGAAGGTATCGGCACGAACACGCGGGGCCTTGCCGCCCACCGGCGCCAGCTTCTCCTTGAGCAGGTCTGAGAGCGCATCACCCAGCGCCCCGCTCCCCGAGAGCTGCACATTGCCGTGCGCATCGGTCTGGGCGTTCTTGATCAGCATCGCGCCGATCGGGTTGCCGTCCTTATCGCTGATGCCCTCGCTCACCGCGATGTGGCACCGCTTCTTCTCGTCATAGATCTTCGCCACATCCTGCACAAACCGATCGGTATCGAACGGCACCTCGGGCAGATAAATCAGCTGCGGGCCATCGGTCGTCCCCCCCTGAAAATCAAGCCGGTCGTCACGACGCGCCAGCGCGCTGGCCGCCGTCAGGAACCCCGCGTGACGACCCATCACCACATTGATCTTGATGCCCGGCAGCGAGATGTTGTCCAGGAAGTCCGCCATGCACGCCTTGGCCACAAACCGAGCCGCGCTCGGGAAGCCCGGCGTGTGATCGTTGATCATCAGGTCGTTGTCAACCGTCTTGGGGATGTGGAAACAACGCAGCTCGTAATCGGTCTCGTTGGCCATCTCGTTGACAATGCGGCAGGTATCGCTGCTGTCATTGCCACCGATATAAAAGAAGTACCGGATCCCCTGCTCTTTGCATGCCTCAAGGATGCGTTCGCAGTACGCCGCGTCGGGCTTGTCACGCGTCGAGCCCAAACCGGCGCTGGGGGTCTGGGCCAGAAGCTGCAGGCGATCGTGCGGGTAGTCCGTCAGATCATACAGATCGCCGTTGACCAGCCCCGTCACCCCGTGACGCATGCCAAGGATCTTCTTGATCGGGCTCCCCGGGTTGCCAGCACCGGCACGACGAAGACCCTCAATCACACCCACAAGCGACTCGTTGATGACCGCCGTCGGCCCGCCTGATTGCCCAATGACCGCGTTTCCCTTGACCAGATCGATCGACATCACTCACCCTCGTATCTGTATGGCCCACACCGGGATGGGCGTTCTACCGCTTCTCATCGTGACGCACGCGCTGCACGCCATGAACCCAGAGCGTAGGCCCAAATTCCTGGGCCCGTCCGCACACTTTCTGCACCAAAATCACGCCAGTTCGTTACCATAGACCCTCACAAGGAGTCCTCTACCCATGAATTATGCGTCAATCATCCTGCTCGCGGGCTGCACCACCATCACACTCGCACAGCCACAGAACCCGCTGGCACCACGACCCAACGGCATGTCGCCCGCGAATCCCAGCAAGCACATCCTCATCGGTGGCACCATCCACACCGCGCCGGGTCAGACCATCAGCCCCGAGGGCACACCCGCCATCGTCATCGAGGACGGACGCATCATCAATATCATGCCCGACACACGCTTCATCGAGATGATGACCACGGGCTACCAGATCCATGAGCTCGACCCCGACACCCACATCTATGCCGGGTTCATCGACCCATACATCGAAGTCCACACGCCCGATCTCCCCACGGGTCAGGCAGGCACACACTGGTCCAAGAGAATCCGACCCAACGACAACGCCCTCCGCGTCGGGCTGGGCAGCGACGCCGCAGAATCACTGCGCCAGATGGGCTTCACCACCGCCATGATCGCCCCCGACACGGGCATCTTCCGAGGCTGGACCGGCATCGTCTCCACCGCCGACAGTCTCAGCGACCCCTCCCTCGGCGAACCACCCGTCTACAAGGCCCACGCCGGACAGGCCATGGGATTCGACCGCGGCAGCTGGGGCGACCGGGGCTACCCCACCTCGCACATGGGCGTCGTCGCACTCATGCGACAAACCTTCGCCGACGCCGACACCCGACGCGCCAGGCCCGACCACAACGACGCCAACATCCTCGATCACATCCACCCCGAAGACACCACTTTCTACTACGACATCTCACAGGAACTCGAAGCCGCACTCGCCGACAATGTCGCCAACGAGTTCGGCCACCCCAACATCGTCATCGTCGACAACGGCACCGCCCACCGACGCCTCGACCTCTTCAAGGACATGGGCCACCCCGTCATCGTCCCACTGACCTTCCCCGATACGCCCGATGTCTTCAGCATCGGCGCGATGGATAGCGTCGAGCTCGCGTCGCTCCAGCACTGGGAACGCGCACCGGCCAACGCACGATGGCTGCTCAACTCCGGGCTCAATGTCGCCCTCACCACCAGCAAGCGACGCTCCGGCGAGAAGTTCTGGAACAACCTCCACACCGCCATCGAGAAGGGACTCCCCGCCGATGACGCGCTGGCCATGATCACCACCAACCCCGCAGAGATCCTCAATCTCGAAGGCCACGGCACCATCAGCACAAACGCCATCGCCAACCTCGTCGTCGCCTCGGGCAACCTCTTCGACCCACACGATGACGCCAAGATCATCGACACATGGATCGACGGGCGACGCCACCACATCAACGACATCACCGAAGCACCATTCGACGGGACATGGGAACTCAACCTCGTCGGCGTCGACCATCAGGTCGGCATGGAGATCGACGGCAAGTCCCTCACCATCATCGATTCCTTCGGCGTTGAAAAACCCGTCAGGACCAAAGCAACCAAGGTCACAATCGACGGCAACACGATCTCATTCCTCGTCGATTACAAAGACGACGACATGGGCGCGTTCGTCAGCTCCGCCACCATCTCGCCCGACGGCACCATCCGCGGCTCGTCCGTCGCGCCCAGCGGCATGGTCGTCCAGTGGTACGGCGACAAGAACAGCACACCCAACGCGTCCGATTTCTACGGCACATGGAACGCCCTGCTCTCAGGCGAACACAAGCTCGATTTCAAGATCACCAAGGACAAAGTCACCATCATCGAACGCGTCGATGACGCAGACGACATCACACAGGACGCGTCCGACATGCAGATGAAGGACGGCATACTCACCTTCACCTTCGAGCACGAACCCTTCGGCTCGGCCGGCACTTTCAGCATCGCGCTGACCGCCCCCACCAAGGACAACACACTCACCGGCATGGGCACCCTCCCCAGCGGCAAGGGCTTCACGCTCGACGCCACCAAGGAAACCAAAGACCCCAACCCAGTCCACACACTCCCCGACCTCCCCGAGACACGATTCGGCCCGTTCGCCTATCAGGAAACGCCCGAACAGCACACCGTGCTCATCACCAATGCCACCGTCTGGACGCAATCCGACAAGGGCATACTCGAGGACGGCTGGGTACTCGTACGCGACGGCAAGATCAACTCGGTCGGCACCGGGGGCTACCCACGCATCGCCGTCGACGAAACCGTTGACGCCAAGGGCATGCACATCACCCCCGGCCTCATCGACGCCCACTCCCACACCGGGCTCTTCCGCTTCGGCGTCAACGAGTCTGGACAGGCCGTCACCGCCGAGTGCCGCATCAGCGACTCGCTCGACCCAGGCCACCCCGGCTTCTACCGCGAACTCGCCGGCGGGCTCACCACCGCCAACCTCCTCCACGGCTCGGCCAACCCAATCGGAGGCCAGTCCAAAACCGTCAAGCTCCGATGGAACGCCGACAAGCCAAGCGACATGTTCTTCGAAGATGCCAAGCCCGGCATCAAGTTCGCACTCGGCGAGAATGTGAAGCAATCCAACTGGAACAGTGACGGCACCCGATACCCGCAAACCCGCCTCGGGGTCGAAACACTCATGCGTGACCGTTTCATCCGCGCACGCGAATACGACGCGCGCTGGGACCTCTTCACCAAACTCCTCTCCCAAAACCCCGATTGGCATTCGCCATTCGATAATGTTAAATCAGCGATCAATGAGAACAGCCGCGCAACACTCGCCGGGCTCATGATCGATGATGTCCAGCGAGACTGGCTTGACGATGCGTTCCGGAAAGAAGGCCTGGGCCCCTTCCGCCCGATGTTCGTCGATTACGAACTCGAAGCCCTCGCCGAGATCCTCCGAGGCGAGCGCCTCGTCCACTGCCACAGCTACCGACAGGACGAGATCCTGATGCTCTGCCGCATCGCCGAGGAGTTCGACTTCACCATCGGCACCTTCCAGCACGGGCTCGAGACCTACAAGGTCGCCGAGGTCGTCAGGGAGCACGCAATCGGCGCATCCATCTTCTCCGACTGGTGGGCCTACAAGTACGAGGTCGTCGACGCGATCCCCTTCGCCGGCCCCATCAACCACGAGGTCGGGCTGCTCACCAGCTTCAACTCCGATTCGGACGATGTCGCACGACGCATGAATGTCGAAGCGGGCAAGGCGCTCAAATACGCCAAGCTCAGCGGCATCGACATGACCGAGCAAGACGCCCTCAACTTCGTTACCCTCAACCCCGCCAAACAACTCATGATCGACGACCGCGTCGGCTCCCTCGAGCCCGGCAAGGACGCAGACCTCGTCGTCTGGACCGGCAACCCGCTCTCCTCGCTCTCGCGACCCGAGATGACCTTTGTCGACGGCAAGCTCCTGTTCTCGCGTGAACTCGACGCCCAGATGCGGGCACACAACGAGGCCGAACGGCAACGCCTGATCCAGCTCATCATCCGCGACGGCAAGCCCGCCGAGGAGAAACCCACGCATGCTGAGCACGATCATGACCACGAACACGATGACCTCGTCGACCCTGGGCACAACGACCACGGGCACACCCACTTCAACATCGACCGAGGCGACTGTGGCTGTGGCGAACTCCTCCCCGCCTTCCACACCGGATACTAAACCCCGACGCCTGTGCCACCAAATCCAGATATCAACATGAGATCCCCATCATGAAACACACAACAACATTCATCACCACCCTCGCCATCGCCGCTGCCGGCGCCCTGGCCCAGGACCTTGAACGCACCGCCCCAAAGCAGGATCACCCGATCTTCCTCGTCGGTGCCACCGTTCATACCGTCTCGGGCGACACCATCGAAAACGGCGTCGTCTCCTTCGCCGACGGGATCATCGGCATCGTCGGCAAGGCCGACGAGATCATGCCCCGCATCTCCATATCCCCCGACAGCCAGATCATCGACCTGTCCGGCAAGCACCTCTACCCCGGGCTCATCGACTCCGTCACCGTCCTCGGGCTCGAGGAGGTCTCCGCCGTTCGCGCGACGCTCGACAAGAACGAGGTCGGCGACATGACCCCCGAGGTCCGCGCGTATGTGGCCGTCAACCCCGACTCCACCGTCATCCCGACCGCCCGGGCCAACGGCATCCTGTCCTTCGGCGTCTTCCCCACCGGGGGCACCATCCCCGGGCGGGCATCGATCCTCAACGCCGACGGCTGGACCACCGAAGACCTCGCACTGCAACGCGACGCCGGGCTCATTATCAACTGGCCACGCATGCGATACTCCGGCGAGAACGCCAAGCGCCAACGCCAGCGACGCGACGAACGCATCGAGAGCATCAACGAGGTCTTCCGCAACGCCGCCGCCTACGCCGAGGAACACACCGACCGCGACCTGCGTCTCGAAGCCATCGCGACCGCGCTGCCCGGCGACAATCAGAACCCGGTGTTCATCAACGCCAACTCGTATGACCAGATCACCGCCGCGGTGAACTGGGCCGCGGACCTCAAGCTCGACCCTGTCATCGTCGGCGGGCGCGACGCGCACCTGTGCACCGATCTGCTCACCTCCACCGAGACCCCCGTCATCATCGGGGGGCTCTACAACTTCCCCAAGCGCAACGATGGCGCCTACGACGAGCCCTACACCCTGCCCGCCAAGCTCGAGGCCGCGGGCGTGCAATGGTCCGTCACGATGTCCGGGCGCTTCGCCCACGAACGCAACCTCCCCGAGGCCATGGGCATGGCCGTCGCCTTCGGGCTCGACCACGAAGCCGCGTTGCGTGGTATCACCCTGGATGCCGCCAACATCCTCGGCGTGGGCGACATGCTCGGCTCCATCGAACCCGGCAAGCACGCCACCCTCGTCGTAACCGATGCCGACATCCTCGATGTCACCTCGATCGTTGAGCACGCGTGGATCGCCGGACGGGAAATCGAGCTCAGCAACAAGCAGACCGAACTGCGTGACAAGTACCGCGAGAAGTACCGCCAGCTCGAGATCATCGAGGATTGATCCGTTTCCATAATGTCCTTCAAATGAGCCGCGCCCTTCCGGGAGCGGCTTTTTCGTTACCGCATCACGAACTCGTCCTGCAGCACGACCGCCTCGCCGTCGACCTTGCTGGTGCGAAAAAGCACCCGCACGCGGGAGGCATCGGGCGTCCCCTCGCGGACCGACTGATCGAGCCAGTCGGGCAATCCGCCAAGGACGATGCGGTAGGTCCTCGTGGCTGAGTCGAAGTACGAGATGTTGGTCTCGATGTCACGCAGGTCGATGTCCCAGCGCGTGCCGCGATCGCCGATCGTGGTGGTCGTGGTCGCCTTGCGGAGCTGCACCTGCACCTCACCAACGCCCTTGACCGTGTCACCCCACAGGTCCTTGAGTTCGACATGCAGCACCATCGTCGGCTCACCATCGCCGCGGGTTTCGGTGTGCGTCAGCGGGTGGACCCGCATCGCGGTCGGGCGAAACGGCCCTGGAACAACCAGCAGGTCATCGGTCCGCACGACCTGCTCACGAAAGATCATCGAGCCCTGACAGCCGATCATCACCGCCGCCAGCGTCAATGACACCGCTCCCAGAATCGCTCGTGCACGCGTTCGCTGCATGCCCAATCGTAGCGTCCCACTATTCATGATGCCCGACGCTCGCTCCCGCCATGCCCCAGTCGCTCGATCGCGCCGATCAGCTCCCGCTGCCCCACCTCCATCGCCGTCAGCGCCCTGGTATTGCTACGCACCACCTCGATGAGCCCCTCCCGCTCCTCGCGTTGCTGCATCAATGCCCGGTGCGCCTCGGTCATCTGGCGTTCACGCTCTGCGCTTGCCCGGCGCTCGACGAGCCACATCCAGCAGACCAAACCCGCGACTCCGAACTGTGTCAACGCCCCCATAATCTCCGCGTCCATCGCATCCTCCTCAGGTTGTCACCCCGAACAGCGCCTCGTACCCGATACTCAGCACCCGCCCCCGATCGACCGCTCCCGCCCACTCGACCTGGAACAGCTTCACCCCGCTCCAGGTATGCCCGTGCTGGTCGATGAGATCACCGCCGCTGACCTCATACGCCGCCTGCGCCGTGATCGCATCCCGCAGACTCCACAACCCGCTCTCGCTGGTTGCGACCAGGCGTCCCTTTACCGTCACCCGCAGCTCGTAATCGCCAGATTCGAAGGTCCCCGCCACGCTCGCGTCGCCGCTGACCACGCTCAGCGAGACCACCCTTCGCCCCTGACGCCCTACCTCAAACACATGCGGCCCGCTGCCAAACAGATCCACACCCTTGAACGAACTCCCCATCCCTCACCTCCTTACACCGCCGAGACGACCACCGGATCGTCATCGCCCGCCTCGCTCTGGGCGATCAGCGTGACACTCCGCGTCGCCCCGTAGTCGCTGATCTTGTGGACCACCGACTCGATCACACAATCACACGACACCCGCTTGCGCCCGATGTCACTCCCGCTCCCCGCGATCAGCACCAGTTCGCCCAGCGAACCGGGCACGGGCGCGTCGAGATCATCCCCCTCGATCTCCTGCGTCACCCGCACCACGATCCGCTGCCGGGCGACATCCACCAGCGTCGCGTACGCCCCCTCCTCGTCGTATCCCTCGATGGTGCGTGCCGAGAGCCGATCGACCGCCACACGCACCACCCCGCCCCAGACCTGCCCGTCGAACTTCACCTCATCGGGTCGAAGCACAATCATCGCCCACCTCCTCGCTTCACGCACGCCCCAGGACGAACGCGTTGGGCCGCCGGGTTACCTCGGCGATCCCGTCCCCATCGGTATCGATCATCGCGACCACGGATTCCCGCTCCCGCTGATAGCGCTGGCGATACAACTCCGCACGCTGGGCGTACCGGTCGCTTGCTCTGGAAGGCGCCGAAGCGCCAGCGTAGATCAGGTGCAGCGTCCCCAACGCTTCAAGGCGCGTCAATGCCCCGGGGTTGGTGATCAGCGTCTCATCGAGGCCGAACACCGCGTCCCCCTCAGCATCGATACCGAGCATCGCCAGCACCTGAGTGTGGACGATTGCCCGCTGAGCCGAGAAGTCGTACACCACCACGCTGCGGTTGCTCGCCGCGATCGGAGGCACCGCCGCCCCGCTCACATCCCCACGCATCAGACTCACTGTTGCCGTGGTCACGCTATCAACGCTCACGATCTCAAGCGTCACATCATCGAACACGACCACGTGCCCCGCCGAAACGCCCGCGTCCTCAAGCGAACCGCTTGCGAGCGTCAGTTGCGTGCCGACCACGCTCCCCTGCACCGACAGTCGGCGCTGGCCCGCCCACCCCACATCACGCATCAGCCCCGGTTCATGTACAACCAAATCACGATCCTGCGAGAACATGCCCGCCTCCTTTCATTCAGTCATTCAATGGCCCGGGCGGGCACCCCTCCCGCCCGAGCCGCAGGCCCCAGCGCCCCCGCTGAAACCCCGCGTCTTTGTGGCGACCTTTCGGTCGGCCTCCCCTCGCCTTCCCCACGCTCACGAGGGAAGGTGTCACGCGAATATGTGACGGAGGGGGCTTTACACATCACACACCAAGCCCCGAGATCACGCCGTGCGCGTTCTCGTTCTTGAACTCAAGCGTGTACTCGCCGAGCACCTGCCCGCTGATGGAGTCACCCGTTGCCGCCAGCGGCTTGTACTGGAAACTCCGCCCCTGCAAGGGCATCACGCTGATGCGGGAGGAATCGAGCAGCAGCACCGTATCGCTCGGCACCCAGCGGCTGAGCACGACGCGGCACACGCCGAAGTCGCTCTCGTACACGCTGATCATGTCCGAGTACACCTGGTCGTCCGGCAGGTACGCGCGGCTCGTTGTCGCGAACCCGTTGATGCGACGCTTCTGCGCGCCGCCAACCACGATCGTGTCTACGCTCCCGCTGCTGTGCTCCCAGATCGATCTCAGGGCCGCGTTGAGGACCGCCTCGTTGAGCTCGTCATCGCCCGTGCCATCGCCATCGGGGATGCCATTGACACCGGGCATGAACTGGTTCGTCTCGATCGAGTGCAGGATGCCGTTCATCGAACGGCGCACCGTTGAGCTGCCCTGCCCATCGCTGCTGGGCGCGACGCCGTTGATCACGCAGTTCTCAAGATCACGCAGCAGCTCACGCATGCGTTCCTGTTTTTGGTAATCGACCTCGTCCGATACGCCGTACGCGCGGCTCGCCTGCATCGAGCCGGAGACCTCGATCCCCGCGGTGAAGATCTGTGTGTAGTTGCTCCTGCGCACACGGTTGGTGAATCGTGCCTCGGGAGCCGCGTCACCCTCAAGCGCCGCGTTGCCCAGGATGGTCAGCGGCATGTCATCGGTGAGCGTCGCCGCCGTTGTTGCCCCGTAGCCACGGATCACCGCGAGCTGATTCGACCCGCCGACCACCGCCGCGACCATCATGACCTCGCCGCTCTGCCCCGGGCGGATCAGATCGCCCTCGCGGAACACGCTCGCGTCATCGACCGTGATCGTCGAGGCCGACTCTGGGTTCGGCGAGAAGCTGCTCTGATTGATCTGCCCGCTGTTGGGCAGCAACGCGTCCTCGACCCACTCGTGCACCGTGGACATCGCCGCCCGCGCCGCGTCGCCCAGATGGTCGAGCAGCGGCGTCTCGTGCGGGCTGACGATCCCGATGATGTCGCTCACATCCTCCACCAGCTCAGGCAGATTCGAACCCGCCGAGTATGTTGCTTTCCCCGTAAATGCCATGTCTCAATCTCCTTGTCTTCTGTCCCTTGTTCGTTCTGAAACACGAAAACCACACTCACACCACGCGACGCGCCCGCAGGTAGCGAAGCAACGCGCCACGATCGCCACTGCTGCGTGCCCGATGCGCCATCACATCAAGCCCCTCCTCTCCGTCACCCTGCACAGCGGGCGACATCGACACGCCCCGCTGCACGCCCTGCGGCCTTGTCGCGAAGAGAAACGGCTTGCGCTCGCACAGCTCCCGCACCGCGACCCCGATATCGGGCTCGTCCATCTCCCCAACGACCGCTTCCGTCAGCAATCGCGCCGTCTCCAGATCCACCGCCTTGGCGGCCGTCAGCTCCCGGTCGATCTCCCCGCGCCGCTCAACCTGCGCGATCGTCTCCTGCGCCCGGCTCAACGCCGATTCCAGCTCGCGCACCTGGGCCTGCAGCTGCTCGACCTTCGACTCGGCCTCCTCGGCCCGTGCCTTCCAGATCACCTCCTCGTTCACATCCACATCGTGTGTCTCAACCGGCGCCTCGCCGCCACCTCCCAGACTGCCCGCATTCCCGACATCCTTCTTGCTCATGTGCGTTCTCCTTTCACTCAGACCACGCCGGGGTCACTCTCGCCGTACCCCAGTTCATCAAGCACCCGCTGCTCATCGACACCAAGCTCGACCTTCGCACGCCCCGCGTCGACGAGCGTCTGCTCGTCGACCACCGGCAGTGCGCCCCACACCACACGCACACCGCGATCACGCGCATCGGTTCTGAGCACGCCCGCCGCGTTGAGGGCGTCGAGCACCATGGCGCTCACGCGCTCGATGCCCCGCCCGTAGGTCACCCGCTTGCGCATCGTCTTGGCGATCAGACTCATCAGGGTGATGCGCAGCGCGTTGGCGCTGCTCAGGTTCCCGATCTTGGCGCGGACCACGCCGCCGGCCAGAGGCGGCACGCCGCTGATCTTGTCCATCGCCTCTCGGATCTCCGCGATGTGCGACTCCTCGCTCGGGCTGCTCGCATCGCCGCCGAAGCTGCTGATGCTCGCGTCGGGGTTGTCCGTGCTCCAGACCGTGCCGGGCCCGACGCTGCTGCCCCGGAAGCCGTCGATGCCCTTGGCCAGGTACATCTTGAAGCTCTGCATCGTCACGCGGCTGGCCCGATCGCTCAGGCGTGTGTTCAGCTCGTCCTGCAAGGCAACCAGCGCCTCGACCTCGCCGATCCCCTCGTACACGAACGGCTGGCTCATGTTCTGCACATGCACGATCGGCAGCACGCCCGGCAGCAGCGACCACTCGCCTTGATCGACGACCTCGTCCTCGACCACGCGCAACCAGCCGCCTGGCGTGAAGACCTCGCTCATGCTGGCGTCGTCGCCGGCTTCGGTGTTCCGCTTTGCTCGTGTCTCGCTGCGGAACCGATCGAGCCACCCCCTCCGGGCCGCGTCACGCCCGGGCAGCTCAGCGCCACGCGATTCGCCCCCCACATGCAACGCGTACAGCTCGATCTCGCGGTAATCCCGCTCGCTGAGCACCGCCACGCCCCGGCGTGCATCGATCGGCTCGATCGAGACCCAACGATCCGCGTCCCATGCTTGCGACCCGACCAGCCCCGCTTCGTCGACCCGCACCAGCAGGTCGACATGGCCGAACACATGCCCGAGCGTCGCCATGTCCTGGAGCAGCCCGATGCCGCCGCTGCTTTCCCACACGCGTTCGAGCACCTCTTCGATCTGATTCTTCGTCGAATCTTCGCTTGCCAGCGACTCGATGCGGATCGGCGAGCCGAACATGAAGTCCACCATCGCCGCGATGCGCCAGCCGATGTCGTTCTCGATCACGACCTCGCGCCGCCCGCGCTCGTCGCCCCGCAGCCCGCTGCCCACGATGCGGTGGGGCAGCCCGACCTCCTGAGCCGAGCGGTACCACCCACGCGTGACCCCCATTGCCATTGCAGCGCCCGACGAGCGGACCAGCTCAATCGGATTGCGGTAGTACGCCCAGAGCTTGTCGTAGCGAGGCCTCGACCGACGCGCATGCGCCCCGATCGCCTCCCTCGCTTTTCGCCAGATGTGTTTCGCGTCACCATCAATCGTCATGAGCTGGTCCTTCATCGAGCTTGCCTCCTCCACTCCCGGCGTGTCTCACATGTCGCACGCCCTCACCCTTTCAGGCCCCGACCCGATTTGTGCGCACAAACCCGGTCACTCCAACACCCCCCGCGCGGCGATAAACCCATGGCGCAGAAGCCATAAAAAAAATTTGCAAAAAATAAAACGCGCGCGCACCCCGCGACCATCCTGTGCGCAAAACCCTGTCACTCCAGAGGGGTGATGCTGGGTCTCGGGTGGCTTCACACAATCAAAAAACCCGAGCCATCGCCCGGGTTATGCAGGGTTCATGAATCATCTTCGCTTACGCGATGACCTCAACCACCGACTGGTCATCGAGGTTCACGACCACCAGCTCGCCGTCGTCCTTGCGGAGTTCGAGCCGATCGAGCCAGAGCTTCTTGTCGCGTGAGTGGGCGTACCACGACCCGGTCTTCTGCTGCCCCATGCGCAGGATCTCGCCCTCGATCACGAAGGGGGAATGCTCCGCCCCCCGCGCCAGCGAGCTGGTCACGCGCACCCTCGAACCGACCGTGTATGCCTCAGCAGCGTCATTCATGCCCACAGTATAGATCCTTTGCGATGGGTGTTCAGCCGCCCATGGAGGCGATCTGGGCGTCGATTTCAGAGGCGACTGCTTGGGCCTCGTCGCTGCTGGGGGCTTCGACAATCACCCGCATGATGGGCTCGGTGTTGCTCGCCCGCACATGGGCCCAGACGCCCTTGGCGTCCCAGTCGATGCGGATGCCGTCCTGCAGATCGACGCGGCAGTCGCCTTGCTGGCTGTAGATGGCGTTGAGGTGCTGCACGACCGGGTCGGCGTCGGACTTCTTCGCCAGCGCTGATTTCTTCTTGATGATCGTGTAGCCGCTGGTTTTCACCTCGTCGGTCGGACCCATGGCGTTGATCATCTCGACGAGCTGGGAGACGGTCTTGCCGGTGCGGGCCATGAGGGAGAGGACGAGGGCCATGCCGGAGAGCGAGTCGCGGACATAGGTGACCTCGGGCCAGATCACCCCGCCGTTGCCCTCGCCGCCGAGCACCACATCGCGCCCCGAAGCCTTGAGCGACTTCATCGCCTCGACGACATTCGCTTCGCCCACCGCTGTCCGCACGACCTCTCCGCCGTAGTGCTTCGCCACATCATCGATCATGCGGCTCGTCGAAAGATTCACCACAAACACCGGCTTCCCATCACCCGAACCACCCTGACCAACCCGCGCTTCCATCAACGCCATCGCACACAACACGAGCGTGTACTCCTCGCCGATGTACTCGCCGCGCTCATCCACGATCGCGAGCCGGTCGGCGTCGGGGTCTTGCGCGAAGCCGACGTCGGCCTTGAGGCCGGGCACCGCATCACACAATCCGCCCTCGCCGGAGAGGTTTTCCTTTGTGGGTTCGGGGGTGTGGGGGAAGATGCCCGAGCCGTCGCCGTGCAGTTGAACGACCTGATGTCGCTCACGCTCGGAAAGAAGGGAGCTGGTGCTGAGATACTGCATTGCTGCTTCAGCTCCTGATGTATTCACAGAATCCAGCACCACCTTCAACTGGCCAGACACCTGCTTGCCGAGCATTGCTCGACGCAGCTTGAATACATGCTGATACACCGCATCAACAGTGCGCTTCTCATTCCCAAGCCACTTTGCGCTCGACCAGTTCTGCTGCCCTTGGAACCGCTCAATGATCTCACCGGCTTCTGCTCCACTCGGCGCACGAGCGACAACTGATTTTCCATCTCGGTCCTCATCGTGTTTGAAGACCAAACCCTTTATCCCATTCCACTCCTGCGGATTGTGACTTGCGGTCACGATCAAAGCCCCCATGTAGCCGTTCTCATCTACGGCCACTCCGACCGTTGGAGTCATCGCAACCCCGATCGGAAGCACATCACACCCCACGCCCCGAAGACCAGCAATCACCGCGTGATAGATCACTTCACCACCAGCCCGGCCGTCACGAGCAACCACGACCCCACCCCATGATTCGAACTGGTCTTGGATCCACTGCCCAAACGCCCCCGCATACCGCACCGCCACCTCAGGCGTAAGACTCTCCCCCACAATCCCCCGCAAGCCACTCACACCCAGAATCAACGGCGCATCACTCATCGCATCCACTCACTTTCAAATCGACTGTGTCAGACCGCCGTCGACACGAATGTTCTGTCCGGTCATCGAACTCGACGCTTCTGACGCGAGGAAGACGATTGCCTCTGAAATCTCACGGACCCTGGAGTACCGCCCGATCGCGATGCGTTCACGACGCGCTTCTGTCTCCGGGAGACTATCGACAAATCCGGGGAGCACATTGTTCATCCGGATCGAATCGCCCGCAAACTCGTTGCTGAACATCTTCGTGAATGCCGACAACCCCGCTCGAAACACCGCCGAGGTTGGGAAATCGGGGTCGGGCTCGATCGCTGCGAACGATGACACATTCACGATCGACCCACCCCCGCCACGCTTCATGATCGGCGTCACCAGCCGAGCCACACGGATCACGCTCGTGAGATAGATGTCCATCCCGGTGTGCCATTCTTCATCACTCAGCTCAAGCACCCCGCCCTTGGCGCCGTGCCCCGTGCTGTTGACCACCGCGTCGATGCGCCCGAACCGATCGACCGCCGAATCGACAAACCGCTTGAGATCGTCCGGCTCCAGGTTCGAGCCCGTGTAGCCGAGCCCGCCCAGCTCGTTCCCGAGTGCCTCGCCCTTCCCGGACGACGACATCACGCCAACGCGATATCCACGATCGTGGAGCGCTCTGGCCGCATCCGCGCCGATGCCGCTCCCGGCTCCGATGACCAATGCTACTCGATGATCTGACATACACAGCTCCTTGTGCCCATCTCCACGACCACTGTAGTCCCGATCACCCCTACCCTTCCCCCATGCCGCAAAGCGTCCACGATTTCCTCTTCTCCTACTACGGGCTCGACTGGGCCGCGGCGGTCTTCATGTTCCTCTCGATGTACCGGCTCGGGATCCACAAAAAAGACGGCTTCGTCTTCGCGGCCCTCGCCTCGGTCTGCTGGATCGCCTTCAACCTCATCGCCCATTCCGCCGCCGGGGTGATCGCGAACCTCATCATCGCCGTCATGGCCTTCCGATCCCTCTCCAAGTGGAACGCGCCATCTCCTCCCCCGTCCTGACGGGGGAGGTGCCGAGCGCAGCGAGGCGGAGGAGGCCCACTGCCGATTCCATCTCTCCCCCTACCATTCCCCATGCCCACCTACACCATCACCGTTACCCATGAGTTCTGCGCCGCACACACCATCTCCATCGCGGGCACCCAGGAACCCCTCCACGGGCACAACTTCATCACCAAAGCCACCATCGCCGGCGACACCCTCGACGACGACGGGCTGTTGTGCGATTTCCACACCGTCCACGACATCCTCGTCGAGATCTGTAATCCCTTTACGAACCAGAACTTCAACGAGACCCCCCCCTTCGACACCACGAATCCCTCCGCCGAGCTCATCGCCAAACACATCGCTGACGAACTCGCCAACCGCCTCGACGATGCCCTTGCCCCCAACGCCAGCGTCTACAGCGTCTCCATTACCGAAGCCCCCGGCTGCATCGCCACCTACACCCGCTAACCCCCCCGCGCAACTTCTGCCGAACGCCCCCACACAGCCCTTACCAATCTGGGCCAATCTCCCCACACCCACAAAACCACCAGATTCGACCCGCCGATCACCACCCCGTGCATCGGTTTGTACCGCTGCGCACTGATCGATCAACCACACACCAAAGGAACCATGCGCATGTTCAACACACCATTCAACGGCGGCAACTGGAACTGGAATAACACCAACAACTGGGGCTTCAACGGCTTCGGTGGCGGCAACAACTTCGGTACCAACAACTGGGGGCCGACCACACCCTGGGGCTTCAATCCGGTATTCGCCGGTTTCGGTGGCGGCTTTGGCGGGGGCAACTGGGCACCCACCAACTGGTTCAACGGCTTTGGCGGCAACATCACCCCCTGGGCCAACACCCCATTCAACTCAAACACCGGCTGGGGCTTCAGCCCTGCATTCAACAGTGGCTTCAACCCCGCGTGGGGCTTCGCCGGCTTCCCCTTCCCGGGTAACAACTGGGGCTTCAACCCCGCGTTCAACAGCGGCTTCGTTGGCTTCAACAACTGGAACAACTGGTCAGAACCCACCGAGTTCACCGGCGAGGGCTACGAGTCGGCCAACGGCTTCGCACCATTCCCCGGCTCATTCAACCCCGGCTTTAACGGCGGGTTCAACCCCAACTTCAATTCCGGTTTCAACGGCGGTTACAACCCCAACTTCAACCAGGCCGCCTGATCCGCAACCTATAACCCAACGCCCACACACCTCCCCCACCCGGCGGAGGTTTTTCATGCGCCCTCGCCTCCCCAGCGCATGCGGGGGAGGTGTCACGCACCTGCGTGACGGAGGGGGGCCGACACACCACCACCATCCGTCTCTCCGATCCCCCCTCCGTCTCGCTCTGCTCGACACCTCCCCCCGGGGCGCGGGGAGGGACAAATGATCGCCTCTCCTCCACGCTCCCCCAATGGCCGATGGCTAGTGGCTAGTCCCTATTGCCTCCCCTCCCTCCTATCCTCCCCCATGCGACTCCGATTCCTCGGCACCGGCACCTCCGCGGGCATCCCGGTCATCGCCTGCGACTGCAGCGTCTGCACTTCCACAGACCCGCGCGATACACGCACACGCTGCTCAGCCACGCTCGAGTTCACCGACGAGACCGGCGTCGAACGCGTGATCCTCATTGATGCCTCGCCCGATCTGCGTACCCAGGTCCTGCGTGAGAACATCACACGCATCGACGCCATTCTCTTTACGCACAACCATGTCGACCACACCTTCGGGCTCGACGAGGTGCGCCGCTTCAACGAGGTCATGAAGCAGAGCATCCCGATCTACGCCGACGAGCACACCATGAACGCCCTCGGTCGCGTCTATCAGCACATCTTCTCGCCGCACACCAATATCCAGTCCTCCTTCATCGCCTCGCTCGAGCCCACAATCATTTTCCCCTACGAGCCGTTCGAACTCTTCGGACTGCGTATCACACCGATCACCCTGATGCACGGCAAACTCCCGATCCTGGGATATCGCTTCGACCACCCCTCAAGCCCGGGCCCGCTCCCCCTCGCGTACTGCACTGATACCTCCGAGATCCCCAAGGACACCTACGAACACCTCGATGGCGTGGAGACCCTGATCCTCGATGCGCTGCGTCACCGACCCCACCGGACGCACTTCACCGTCGACCAGGCGATCGCGGCCGCCGAGCGGATTGCGCCTTCTCGGACCTATCTGATCCACATGACCCACGATCTGGCGCATCAAACGACCGATACCACGCTCCCAGACGACATCAGTCTCGCGTACGACGGCTTGGTCATCCCAGAAAGCGGCTTCTGAACACTTTCTTCTTGCATGCCGCGCGAATCGTGGCATTCTCCACCTGTCGCCCAGATCGTTCGGGCGCATATGGACAACCAAGAGAGAGGAGCCCAGCCATGACAGATTCGTTCAACCAGCGTCCAGCCGCCAAGCCCGCCCCCCAGGTCACCTCCCTCTCGACCGCCTTCCCGATGCACTTCGAATCCAGCGAGCCCGTTCGCAACACCTCACCCCGCACCGAACGCTCGAACAACACCGCCCAGGCCCGCAGCCCCCACCGCCACGACGCGGGCGAGTGACCTCTCCGGGCAGCCAATGACCACCCAAATTCACACAATTGAGCCCCCTAAGGGGGCTTCTTTCATATGACCAAACCCGCATCCCGGCCTACCATCCCCTCCCATGGGTAACACACGAGACATCAAGAAGCGCATGAAAGCGGTCGGCAACATCAAGCGGATCACCCGCACGATGCAGATGATCGCCACCTCCAAGTTCGCACGCGCCCAGCAGGCATCGGTCGCATCGCGGCCTTACACCGAGTCCCTCTTCGGGCTCGTCGCCAAGCTCAGTGCCGCGGGTGTGGGTGAGGAAAACCCGCTCCTCAACCAGCTCAACCCCGACGCGCCGGAGCTTACGCTCGTCATCTCAGCCGAACGAGGACTCTGCGGCCCGTACAACGGCACCATCCTCCGCACCTCGCTGCGACACCTGCGTGCCACATCCGATACCAAGCTTGAGGTCGTCGGCAAGAAGGGTGCAACAGCACTCCGGTTCAACGGCTACCAGGACTTCAAGCACCTCCCTGCCTTTGGTGACAAGCCCGCGTACGAGGATGTCGAACGCCTCGCCGCCGACTACATCGAGCGGTTCGCCAACGGCGAGATCTCGGCCGTCCGCATCGTCTTTATGAAGTACATCTCAGCCGGCAAGCAAGAGCCCACCGTGCTGCAGTTGCTCCCCTTCTCGACCCCAGAGAACACCGAGCAGGCGGACGCCTCGGAGTACAACGATATCTACGAGTTCTCACCCGACGCCGAGTCGTTGCTGGACTTCCTGCTCCCGGCCGCGGTCAAGGCCGTCCTCTTCCAGTGCTTCAACGACGCGATCGTCTCCGAGCACATCGCGCGTATGGTCGCGATGAAAGCGGCGACCGACAACGCCGGCAAGATGGGCCACTCGCTCAAGCGCCAGTTCAACCGCATGCGTCAGGCACAGATCACCACCGAGCTCACCGAGATCATCTCCGGTGCCGCCGCACTCGAATAAGCGCGTCGGCGAGCCGATCGGTCCTCCAGACCACCATCAACGCGATCCACATCGGATCGCGTTTTTCATGCGCCCATTACGGCACTATTTCTTTACCGGTTCTCGGCGTGCACCCGGATCACGAATCGGTGCCCGCCGCCCAATGCCGCTCGGAGGGCCGTGGTCGCCTCGTCCGCGTCCACACCGGCGTAGCCGGCCCGGACCGACCACACATCTTCGATGGTGCGCCCGTTCAGGCCCACCCCGCTCAGGCGTGTGCTCCAGTAGCGGGCGTTCTGGGTGTACTGACCGAGCGTGCGGTCCAGCTCGTCTTTGATCGGTTCAAGCTCATCGGGGTTGATCCCGTCACTGAGCATTTCGTCGGCCACATCGTGCACAAGTTCCATCACCGATTCGTCGCCGGGCCCTTCGACACGGAACATCAACGCCCAGCGATCGAGCAGCGAATCGCTCGTGACGACCTGCGCATCGACCGAGGCCTCCACGCCGTGTCGCTCGGTCGCCGCACGGATCCGCTCGCCGAGCACCATGGATGCCAGGATCGTCGCCCGGAGCGTGTCGAGGTCTTCGACCGAGCCGCCCAGCACGCCCGAGATCTGCACGGGCTCATCGCCCAGCAGATCGATCTCGCACATGCGATCGCCCTGTGCCGACAGATCCATCTTTGCCACACCACCCGCGTGGTCGTCCCGCATCGCCAGCTCGCCGAGCATCGCCCCGGCCTGCTCGATCATCGCCCCCGCATCGATGTCACCGGCGATACCGACCGTGATCTGGGCGTTGCGCACGATGCGTGAGAGCACGCGCTGGGCGTCATCCGGGGTTGGCACGCGCTCGTGAGCCCCAGCCGCGTACGCGGGGTTGTATAACAGCGCCAGCCCGCGTTCGATGGGTTCCATGGGGGCCCGGTCTGCCTGGGTGTGCTGCCATTGGGCGAACACACCCGCGTCGATCATGGGGCGATCGAGAAGCAGGTAGAGCAACCCCATTGCATCCTTACGGGCCGCGATCGGTGCGCCGATGCGGAGGCGGATGCCTCCCACCTCGCGCCGGGCAGTGACCTTGATCTCGTGCGTTTCGCAGAACACCGCGAGCCAGCCCGCGTCGCGTTTCTCGCTGCTGGGCGCGTTCCATGCGAGCATGGCGGCGTCGATCTCCGCAGCGCCGAGCGTCCCGTTGCCGAACATCGGGCCAGAGAGCATGGCGCTGATCTCGATCTGCGCATCCTGCTGGTTCTCGACCGGGCGGGCGTACACCCGCACCCCGTTGCCCAGCGTTGCGCCCCAAACACCCGAAGCCGCGTGCTGTGTCACCTGTTCGATCTTCCCATCAAACCGCTCGTCGACCAGCAGGTCCCCGCCGAGCGTGCGCATCCAGTCGGGATCGAGGGGTTCGAGCTCGCCCGAGCGTTCATCCTCCACGATCTCTCGGACCCGCTTGCTCAGGGTGGGCACATCGTTCAACACGCCCCGTGTCACCGCCAGTACCCGGGCGTTGTCGAGATTGAGCATCGCACGCACCATCTGGTTCACCTGCGCATCGCTGATTGTCTGCATCACCCGGGTGGCATGCTGATCCCACCGCGTCGCGCCCAGCACCGGACGCCCGCCCGTCACCAGCCAGTGCACCAGCCACATGCGTTCGTGGCCCGCCATCGTCTCCCACTCGATCGCTTCTCGATGCCAACGCGCGAGCAGCGAGCCTCGGGCACGGGCGATCTCGTCTGCGCCCACCTGACCCATCGCCAAGCGGTCGGCCTCGCTGACCATCGCCCGGAGCGATCGCGCCCAGTCTGGCTCAGATACGCCCTGGGCTTCGATCACGCATTGCAGCAGCTCGGCCTGGCCTGCAAGACGCAGCCCATCGATCGAAACCTGGATCTCTCCCCCGAGCGATGCGACCAGGAGGCGCTCCATGCGGTTGCGGATCAGCTCCAGCGAGACGCGACGCAGCACCAGCTCACGCAGCTTGTCATCGTCGAACCGGCTCGCGCACACATCCCAGGGCTCGAAGCACGCGTCCTCGAGCCCACGCACCCAGACCATCGCGACCTGGTGCTTCTCCATCTGAGGGTCCAGCCCCATCACGAAGCGTGAACCCGCGATGTCCCCACGCAGGTCGGTGAACACGCCACGATCAGCCCTGCCGATCGAACCCAGCGACTCGGCGATCATCGCATCGAGTTCCATCCGCTCCAGATCCCCCATCACGATCAGGGTCGCTCGGCTGGCGCGATACCCGCGTTCGATAAACGCCCGTACCTGCTCACGCTCTACGGAGCCCAGCTCATCGGATTCTGGAAGCCGGGCGTGGAGTCCGATCCCCTGCTCACCGAGCAGTTTGGGCAACCAGTGCTGTCGGGCACGCATGTCGGGGCTCATCATCGACTCGACCTCTTCGATGACCGCCTGCCTGGCCATACGAACGCGATCATCCGATACGGGCCACCCAGACGGGTTCAGCACACCGGCGTAGTAGTTCAGCAGCCGCTGCACCGATTCCACATCTGCGTGGCTCGCACGCCCCATGAAGATGGTCTGATCGAGTGTCACCAGGGAGCCGCGTGCCAAGACAGGGATGGAGTCATCGGCGCTGGTGAGCATGGAATCGATCTCGTCCCGATCGAACCCGGCCAGCCCCGCGCGAGCAATCGCGTTGGCCATGTATGCCGCGCCGAGCTCTTGCGGGCGTTCATCCATGCTGCCAGCCCGGACCACGAGCCACATCTGCAACCCGCCCGCATCGGCGTCGTGCCCATCGCCCGCGTTCATGGGGACGGTAACCACCCCGAGCCCGTTGCTCAGACTGAAGCGGCGCACGCCTTCATCGTCCTCGATCGGCCCATTGGCCATCGCCCCGCTGGCGATCCCCGCAAGGACCGCCGCGCAGACGAGCACCACCGCTCGCACCGATATCAGACTGAACAGACCCGATTTCACGCTCATGTCTACCGCCCAAGATCGGTTCCGCTTCAGGAACGACGCCCCACACCCTCAATTCGGGTTGTTTTCACCCTCATCCCTGTCCGAAAACACCATTCCCGGCGCTTCCAGGATCATGCAAGGCGAATCGTTCCCCCGCTCACGCACGCAGGCATTGGATCGAGACCAGTCGCCGGCAATCATGCCGCGGATCGCCTTGTCGATTGACGCCCGGATCTTCTTCATGTCCAGCGCGTCGAACCCGATGGTTCCGACCGAGCCGTCCTGGAGGCACCAGTACTCGCACACGCTCCCGGGGCCGGGCTGGCCCATCGCGTGCTCGAGCACCATCGTGTAGATCCCCATCTGCTGATCGGTCTTCTTTGGCTCGGTCAGTTTCTTGCTCGGGTACCCCGTTTTGTAATCGACCACACGCCAGCCGTCGCCGCTGGCATCGACACGATCGATCTTGGCCCGCATGGTGTGCGTCACGCCGTCGCATGCGTAGGGCATCTCGATCTCTCGCTCGATCTCCAGGATGTGCGCATCGTCGCGGTGCATCTGATGCCAGTAGACATCCAGGATCGCATCGAGCTGCTCCAGTCGCCCCTGATCGATTTCCCGCTCGCGGGGCCACTGGTGCTTATACACGCCCCGTGTGAGCTTGCGCAGCTCGGTGTAGCCGGGTCGGTCTCCGCCCTCGGCGTCTGCCCGCATCCAATCCTTATAGAAAAGCTCCAGCCCCTTGTGCACCGCCACGCCCAGCACCCGCTGCGCATCGTCGTCCTGATGCAGCTTGAGGACCGACTGAGCGAGGAAACAGCGCGGGCAGTGCAGGTAGCTCGAAATCTTCGAGAAACTCAGTGACAGTGGCGAACGCAGCCCCGGGTAGAGCGGGGCCTCGGTGCCCGGCGCGTCCTGTTGTTCGAGCACCTCAAGCAGTTGCTGGGCATACCCACGCGTCTGCTCGTCCGTGGCCCATGCGGGCATCTGCCCGGTCCGCAGCACCTCGTGGACCGCCGCCGCCCGATCGCTCGCGGCTCGCATCCGGTCCTGCAACTCGTCACGCCCGATCTCGCCAAGTTCGTGGGCATCGATCGCCGAGGCCGCGTCCCGGCGTGCCTCGCGTTCGGCCTGATCGAACGCGTCACGCACCCGTGAGATCGCTTTGAACTCGGCGCTGAGTCGGCTCACGGCGTCGCCCGCGCGGTCTTCGTCGATCACATCCACGACATCCCGCTCGAGTAGTCGCTCGCCCATCGATTCACGCAGTTCCAAGGCGTAGTTCGCGGCGGTGGGCTTCTTGGGTACCTTGGCCATGATGATCGCGCGTCGCTCGGCCCGCGTCAGGGCCACGAAGAACACACGACGCTCTTCGTCGGCTGTCCTCGCCTTCTCGTCGCGATCGTCGTCCCCTCGATCCTCGACCCCCTCCGGCAGGCACGGGTCGTCCCCTTTGCCCGATGGCGCGAACCCGTGTTGCCCGACCCGGGGAATGAACACCGTATCGAACTCGAGCCCCTTGGATGAGTGGGCCGTGAGCATCGCGACCGCGCCGCGTTCCTCGCCCAGGGCCGGCGAATCCTCTTCGAACGCCGAAACCACATCCTCGGGCAAGTCACCCAGACGCTGATCGCGATCGTCCAGGTCGTCGAAATACGCCAGCATGGAGGCCAGGTCACCCGGCGCATCGAACCGGTCGGCGCGGGTCCGGGCAAACTTGATGATCGCCGCGATCGCCGAGATCCGCCGCGCACGCGTACGGGCGTCACTCAGGTCCCGATGCACGACCCCGGTGCGTTTGACGATTTCAGTGATTGTTTCGACGGCTCGCTGTTCGCCGGCCACATACCCAAGCTCGGTCAGCAGACCACGCATGGCTTCGACCCGATCGCGCATCTCGCCCTCGCTGCGCTCGAGCACCCAGTCGATCAGCGTGCCGGGGTCGCGCACCGACGCGTCCGGATCGTCGGCCTGCTCTTCATACAGTGATCGGGCGGCTCGGTATGAGGCGAACAGCGCTTTGAGCTTCATCGGGTTCACCCGGTAGGGCGGGCGTGTCAGCACCCGCTGGAGGTTGGGCACCGAGTCCGGGTCCTCAATCAACCGGGCCCACGCGAAGACATCCCGCGCTCCCTCATCCTCCATCGGTGATGGTTTCTCCCGCATGTCGATCGGGATGCCCTCGAGCATCAGGGTCCGGGCGATTTGCTCAAGGAACGGGTTTGAGCGGGCGATGACGGCGCAAGAACTGAAGCTGAACTCTTCGCCTCCGGCGCTGGCCATCTGCAGCAGCATCGACGCGATCGCATCGCCCGCCTGGTTGTCGTCGTCCATGCGGATCAGCTCAAGCGACGCCCCATCGACATCGCCCCGGTGTGCATCCGCTTCCTTGTCGGGGGCGAAGCGGGACTCGGCACGCGTGATCGATGCATTGCTCGCGTCCACGATCACCCGTGCACTGCGGTAGTTCGTCGTAAGCTGGACCGTCTGGGCGTGAGTCCAGATCCCGGCAAAGTGTGCAAACGCACGGTCGTCGGCCCCCCGGAACCCGTAGATGCTCTGATCGTCGTCGCCGACCACGCACACATCCGCCCGCTCGCTGGGGGGGCACAACGCCCGGATCATCTCGATCTGGGCCAGGTTCACATCCTGGAACTCGTCCACCACCAGATGGCGATGGTCGTGATGCACAATCGATGCAACTTGTGGGTTGGACCGCACGAGCTTTGTTGGCAGCATGATCAGATCATCGATCACCACCCAGCCAAGCTCGCGGCAGCGGGACTCGAACCGCCCATAAACCTCCACCGCCTGCCCGAAACGCTCCAGCTCCGCCTCGCGCGCGTCGCGATCCTCTGCGTTGCAGGTTGCGACCGAATCCAATGCGCCTTCGAGCCAGGCGCGGGCGGCCTGGGCATCCATCCCCAGGTGCCGAAGCGACTCCATGCAGGCGCGGGCGTGATCGACCGCGGCACCGATCCCCGTGCTCAGGGATCGGCGATACAAACGCTCCTCGTGGATGATGTCGCGGATCAGCCGGTTGCGCTGCGACGAATCCAGGATCGTTGGCTCGCCTGGCAGCCCGAGCAGATCGGCAAAGCGACGAACGATCCCGAACCCCAGACTGTGGAATGTCGATGCGTGCACCCGCGCGGCCTGGGTCTGCCCCACCAGCCCCGCCAGGCGATGGCGAAGCTCACCCGCGGCCTTGTTGGTGAAGGTCACCGCCGCGATGCGGTCGGGCTCGATGCCCCGCTCGTTGATCATGTGGGCCACGCGTGCCGTGATCACACGCGTCTTGCCCGTCCCGGGGCCCGCCAGCACGATCAGCGGGCCACCCTCATGGGTCACCGCGCGTCGCTGCGTCTCGCTGAGCCCGGCAATCACTCTGTGGTATTCGGTATCCGCCCCGGTCGAAGCATCGGGCTCATGGGCTGTGAACAGATCATCCATACAGATAGTGTATCGATTATGAGCCCGCCTGCGGGTCGCGCATGTACAGATGCAAGGCCATGCCGCCGTACGCGTGCGTCTCTGGCCCCAACGCACCGTCCATGTGCAGGTCGATATCGATTGTTTCGAAGTTGGGCGTGCTCGCGTCGCGTGACATGTCCTTCTCGAAGGCCTCGATCATCGCGTCAGCGTCCGGGTCGTTGAGGTCGATCTCGATCACCTCTTCGCCCGCGATCTCTTCGACCGGAGCGGCCTGCTTCTTCCTGGACTTCTTCCCGGACGCCTTGACGGGTTCCTCGCCCTGTGTACGCGGGATCTTATGAAACAGGGGCCAGGGCGTTCGGAGCACGGCGTAGCCGGTATCGTCGAGTTGCTGGATCAGGCGTTCAAACTGTGTGCGGACTCGCACCCAGTCCTCCTGATCCCAGACCATCGCGTAGGGCGGGTCATAGAAGATGATGTGCACGGGTTTGGGGCAGCGATGAATCGCGGTGGGCCCTAACGCATCGCCCGCGACGACTTCGACGACCTCCTCGGCCCCGAGCATCTCGACATTCTGGTCCAGCACCTTGGTTACGCGTCGATCGCGTTCGATGCACACGACCCGCGAGGCCCCCCGGCTGGCCGCCTCCAGCCCTACTGTGCCTGCGCCCGAGAAGCAATCGAGCACGGCTTCGCCCTCGAAGTGCCCGCGCAGCAGGTTGAACATCGCCTCTTTCACCATGTCCGGGAAAGGGCGTGTGATCGATCCCTCAGGGGGCGAGAGGAGCTTGCGTCGTCGATATTGGCCGCTGATGATTCGCATGGACACCCAGCCAAGCGCGATACGGGCACAAAGTCAAGCCCGGGCAGCACCCTGGCCATGGCAATCAATCATCGATTGTGAGGGGATCTGGGCGAGGCTGGGCAACTCAGGCCTTAGAGATCGATCAGTCACGCAGCAGCGTGTCGATGGAGCACAGGGCGGTGCATGGTCGGTCTTCGCCGCTGACCAGCGACCAGAATGGCACGCCGGGCCCATCGGGTTCCCAGGAATGGAACCTGGACTCGGGGCTCTTGGCATGCTCGGCGAGGGATCGCCCGCCCAGGTACAACGCCCGCTGGAGCAGCAGGCCGCTGTCCCCACTGAACTCAAGCTCCGCGCTGACGCCCGCAATGACCTCGACGAGGGCATCGAAGAGGACGGGGTCGCTTCGCAGCAGCACATCGGCATCATGCCAGAGCAGAAAACGCTGCCGGACTGATGCGCCAACCACCGAATCAGGGGATGATCGTAGGATTGATGCCACACCGTGGGCCCCATCGATGCTGCGTGCAAGATGATCGGTTGGGATCAGGCGTTCGAGTTGGCCACAGAATCCCTCCAGATCGAGTATGCCCCGCCCGTGCAGCACCAGCACCTCACAGCCCGCTTGGGCATCGAGGAACTGCTTCATGCGTGCGCCGAACTGGGTTCGCTGCGATGCCTGTGCGCTCCACCCCACAATGTGGTGGGTTTCCAGCTTGGCGAGCACTTCCGGCTCCCAGCTGATGGGTGCAAACACAAACCGAGATGTCCCGAACTGGATCGACATACAACCGCTCGTCACAACGCATACGCGATGCGGCGAGACCTCCGCTCTTCTATTTCTGGGGTGGTGGTGGAGTCAGTATCAAGCGGGCCCCAGACCCGTTCGACCCCCCCAATATGCCCTCAAAACCGGCCAAGACCACAGAATCTGAACTTTGGGGCGATGAATTCCCCGCATACACAAGGCCCGTTCGTCGTCGTTCGGCTTCCTGTTTGGCCGAAAAGGGTGGGGTGAGAGTGCATTTTCAGCCATTTCCTCCGCGAAGGACGGCCACTTCTGACCAATGCATCGTTAAAATATATGCACGGCAACATATTTCAATGAAACTTATGAACAAGAGACTGCTATGGTCCCTTGAAGTTTGTTAAGGTAGGGGGAAGCCATATGGCGATGAGGGAAATCGCCGCTGCCGTAAACAAGGGGGAATGCAATGGCTGATATTTCAAGTGCGGTAGGCTGTGCCGTGCGCACAACATACCGAGTTGGGCTGTTGCCAGCCATCCCTACGCAAGATTGGGTCTCCAAGTGCGCCCAGGCGCTGTCCGGCGTCGCTGATCAGAGTATGGTCATCTCGCTTGTTTGCACGATCAATCATGATGCGGATCGCGTTAGTGTTGTTTCATCGGGTGTTGCGTTCGGGTCTGCTTTTTCATCCTCTGTGCCTCAGGATCAACGCATTATCTCGTTGCAGGATCGTTGCGAGCGTCTGTCTCGTCTTGGATTCACCCTGCCGCCACAATCGCTGGAGGCCGGGCTTGTTGCGCCGCTGGAGGCGATTGAGAACACGAAGTCGTCCTCGCCGCTCACGCGATTGCTTTCGGACTATCAGGCAACCCACGCACTCATTCATATTGTGCCCATTACCGCAAACACGACGGGGTTGTACCTGCTCAATATCATCGGTTTCAGTTCCGATACCGAGCGTGTTGTCGCCCGTCGCTGCTTGGGCTTGCTTCGGGCGCTGCACCAGCCGCTAAGCGAGCGGGTCAGCGAGGCGCTCAATCAGGTGACGAACCCACGCGCATGGCTCACCGATCGCGAGCAGAGCGTTCTGGGCCTGCTGATCGAGGGACACTCGGTGCGGGTGATCGCTGAACAGTTTGGTCGCAGTGCCCATACGGTGCATGACCATGTCAAAAACCTGCACAAGAAGATCGGGGCCTCGTCCCGAGGAGAGTTGATCGCCAAGGCCCTTGGGCACAGGCAGGATCTGGAGAAGCGTGAGACGAGCGATCCGGTCTTTTTGCCATTCTCGGGTGATCAGTTCAGCGAGATGAAGCCCACGAATGTCATGGCTCGCCCGCTGCGTCCCTGAGTCGTTCCTCGATCGCCAGTGCCAGCCTGGACGCAAAGTGAGCGTCAAGGCCGACCTGCTCGCGGTATGAGCCGGGCTCAAGCTCACCGAGCACATCCCGCCGAAGGGCATGGTTCGATAGGCGAACGCTCTCGGTCTGGACACGCCAACCGGGACGATGCGTCCGCAGTATCTCGACGCTTACCGTTGCCGATGCCCCACCCTGCTCGTCCTGATCGAACTCGACCCGCACGATGCGGCGCTGTTCATTGACCAGGTCTTCCCACTCCTGACTCATCGAAGACTGCTCCCGGTCCCATGGGCTGGCGAGCCCCGCGGTGCGTTTGGGGAAAGTCGTGATGACGCCCTGGCGGGCATCGACGCGATCGATCGCGAACCGGTAGTCCATGAGCACCTCGCGGGCGGCGTCAAAGACCCGCTCATAGGGTTGCCCGTCACCCTGCACGATGGCGCTGGGGGGCTCGTGCCCAACCGCCTGATCCGTGTCATGGCGGGCGCTGTGCGATTGGCAGCCCGGGAGACCGGTGGCGATCAGCGTTGCCAACAGGATGCATGGTGTGTATTTCACGAGCATCAATGTAGCACCTCTTCCAATGCTGTGCCGATCTCCTCGATGAGCAGATCGATATGGTGACCGCACACCCCGCTGGCGCCGATGGCGACCCGAGCCACATAGCGAGCCCCCGAATCGGGGACTTCGACGCGAGTGTGCGAGAGCATGACCCGCCCGCGTGCGTTGATTGTTTCGATCAGGCGCATGGTCTGGGTATCCTCGCCCTCAACGAGGAAGCAGACGAGCGAGAGCGACCGCTCGAAGACCATGCGCAGGCGTGGTTCGTTCTCGACGAACTGCTCGAACCGCCAGGCCAGACGGGTGTGGTTGCGGACATGCTCGCGGATCCCCTCGACACCGAAGTATCGGAGCACCCACCACAGCTTCAATGCACGCATACGCCGCCCGAGTGGCACATGCCAATCTCGGAAATCGACCACGCGCCCCCGCTCGCTCTGTTCATTGTGCAGGTACTCCGGGGTGATGCTCATGGCGCTGGTCAGCGCATCGCGATCGCGGACCCAGAACAGGTCGCAATCGAAGTTGGTAAGCATCCACTTGTGCGGGTTGATGCAGAGCGAGTCGGCGTGGCCGACCCCGTCGAGCAGGCCACGAAACTCCGGGCAGGCCGCGGCCACGCCACCCCAGGCCGCGTCGACATGCAGCCATGGGCGTTTGCTGCTGGGCATGGCGGCGAGCAACGCACCGATATCCCCGAGTGGGTCGATCGCTCCGGTAGAGGTTGTTCCCTGCGTCGTGCTGACCATGCACGGGGTCAGCCCGGTGTATAGATCACGCTCGATTGACTCGAAGAGCGCCTCGGGGTCCATGCGAAGGTGCGCATTGGTCTTGATCAATCGCACCCGCGAATGGTCATCGGGCCCATCGGCCAGCCCGGCGACCATCGCCGCCTTCATGATCGACGAGTGGGCCTGGGTTGAGGTATACACGCACATGCTGCCCCGATCACGACCGCTGTCGACCTTGCGTTTTCGTGCGGCACACAACGCGGCGAGCACGCCCTCGCTGGCGGTGCCCTGGATGCACCCGCCTCCGTTGCTTCCCTCGGCATCGAATCGGAACGCCTCGGGCAAGCCGAAGAGCTCGGCGCACCAATCGACCATGCGCATCTCAAGCTCGGTGGCGCTGGGGGAGGTCGACCAGAGCATGCCGTTGACATTCATGACGGCACTGGCCAGCTCGCCCATCACGCCCGGGAGCGACCCGCTGCAGGGGAAGTAGGCAAAGAAGTTCGGCGATTGCCAGTGGACCAGCCCGGGCTCGATGACTTCTCGGAGTTCATCGCCCACGCGTTCCCAGAGTGCCATCCCCTCGCCCGCTTCGGGCGGGTGCTCGGGGAGCATGGCCAGTGTCTCGCCGGGTTGACGCTTGGAGGCGACATCGCGATCTTCGAGCGACCCGAGGTACGATCCGGCCCAGTGCTCGAGATGGGCCAAGGCCTTGGAAAACTGCTCTGCGCTGTACCCCGCAGTGCCCAGGCCAGAACCGGCGTGGTTGGGTCCATTTGGCTCCTGTCCACTCATACTGCCTCAATCCACTCAGTTTGTGCTTGCAAAGGATGAAACACTCTGGTATACCTAGGTGGTTCCGTTCTCGAACACCGTGGGGGTATTTGAGAGCACGACATGAACTTGGCGATGTGTTCACCGCCTGCCTGAACTCGGCAGTGCGGCTCACTCGGGTTTCTGCGTTCACACTGAACAGGAGTTTCCCCGCCAGACCATGATATGGGCCTCCGATCTCGTAGAGGCCTGCGCCGAGCCGGATTCCCGGCAAAGACGCGCCGTGCTGCCGCAGATCCCCACATGGTGTTGCTCGAAACGATGCCCGAGGCAAGCGCCCGGTCCCGTTTCGTCCGTCTGATGACTCGTGTGGGTCAGACGCGAGTGCAACCCGATGTGTTGTCCTGTGATCAAGCACGCTTGGCGTGTGATGGTATCGCATGGAACAACCGGATATGTATGGGGTCTTCCATATGTCGCGCCAAGCTGTTCTGTCCTCTCAGTTTCTGTTCCGTGTCGCCGTGGGCCTCGGTGCAATCAGCATCACCCCGGCGCTGGCTCAAACCAACCTCGCTTTCACCGAAGTCACCGACCAGGCGGGCCTTGCGGATGCGGTTCGTGCTGTTTCACCTCTGAGCCGATACTCCGCGATGCACGGCGGTGGTGTTGCGGGCGATTTCAATAATGATGGGTACCACGATATCTTCGTCCTCACCGGAGGCGGCGCGCCCGACCTCTTCTATATCAACAACACCGATGGCACCTTCAGCGAACAGGGAACCCAGTGGGGTGTTGATCGCACCCAGCACTCCTTTGGCGCCTCAGCCGTCGATTTCAATAATGACGGGTACCTCGATATCTTCATCACGGCCTACGGCGACGGTTCGTTCGCTCCTGCCGCGGGCGAGATGGTGCTGTACAAAAACAACGGCCCGGACAACGACGGGAACTGGTCGTTCAGCGATGTAGCCGTGGTCTCTGGCGTGAATCGACTCTTCGGCACCACCCGTGACGGGTTGGGATCCGGCTGGGGCGATTACGACCTCGATGGCGACCTGGATCTGATGGTCAGCGGCTACAACCAGTCACGCCCATGCAATCGGCTCTTCAGAAATGATGGTCCTGACAGCGGCTACACCTTTACTGATGTCACGGCCGAAGCGGGCATCGAAGTCATCGATGTGCCCGGGTTCATCCCGCACCTGGTCGATATGAACAACGATCGCTACCCGGATCTCATCCTTGTTGCCGACGCGGGGCGGTCACGCTACTTCATCAACAACACCGACGGCACCTTCACCGACGCGACCGATACCGCTCATGGCATCGGCACCGCCAGCGCTATGGGGATTGATGTCGGTGATATCAACAACGATGGCATGCTCGACATGTACATCTCTTCCATCACCTATGACTTTGGCTCAAGCGGCAATGTGCTGCTCGTTCAGAATCACGACGGGTCTTTCAATGACACCGCTGGCGATAGCGGCACCAACGCCGGGTTCTGGGGTTGGGGCGTGCTGATGCAGGACTTCGACCACGATCGGGATCTGGATATCGCCGAGACCAACGGCTTCATCGGGGCCTTCGGCGGCGACCCCGCCGTGCTCTTTGAGAACATGGGCGACGGCACCGTCTTCAACGAGGTCGCATCGGAATCCGGATTCGTGCACCACGGGCAGGGGCGTGGCATGGTGCGGCTGGATATCGAGAACGATGGCGATCTTGATATCGCCATCTTCGAGAATGTCGGGCAGCTCCGCCTCTACGAGAATCTGCTCATCGACAACGACGCCACCGCCAATGACCAAAGCTGGGTCCGCATCGAACTCAACACCAGCGCCAACGATAACCTTGCGCCACAGGGCATCGGCGCGATGATCAGCATCTTCAGCAACGACCAGCCCGTGGTGCGACCCATGCACTGCGGAGCGAACCACGCGTCCAGCTCGCCCATCGAGGTTCATGCAGGGCTTGGGGGTACGAGCGTGATTGATGTGCTCCAGGTGCGCTGGGCTGACGGGTCGTATACCACACGGACGCAGGTCCCCGTGAATCAGCGCCTGACCATCGATGCACCGGCGACACGCGTCGACTACGCGCCCGACGGCGTCACGGATGTCATGGACATCATGAGCTACATCTCGATGTATCAGAGCAATGACCTCGGCGCGGACCACAACGGCGATCTGCGCCTCAACTTCTACGACATCGCCGCGTTCATTCAGGACTACATCAATACGCCCTGAGACCGGACGCGACAGCGACCACACGAGCCACACGGTGCCGATACTTCGGGGGGGAGACGGCACCTGTGGCTTTTTTGCACCCGTGCGGTTTTCCGTCGGCACTTAGAGATCGAGATCTTCGAGCTTGGGACGGATGCGTTCTGACACATCCTTGGGCTTGCCGCCTGTTCGCAGTTCTTCGAGCAGGCGCAGGTAGGTGTCGTACCGGGCCGAGGAAATCTCGCCGCGTTCCACGGCCTCCTTGACGGCACAGCCCGGTTCGTGCTCGTGGGAGCAGTCGTTGAACTTGCACGAATGCACGAAGGGCTCGAACTCGGGGAACAGCCAGCGCAGCTCGTCGGGGCTGACATCGGCCAAGCCGAAGAATCGCACGCCGGGGGTGTCGATGACCCGGATCTGTCCGCCTCCGAACTGGTCGGGGTTGTCGATGAAGTGCATGGCGCTGGCCGTGGTCGTGTGGCGACCTCGCTGGTCGAGCCCGCGTACCGCGCCGGTCTCGATGCCCAGCTGCGCGTCGAGCGCGTTGGCCAGCGAACTTTTGCCCACGCCCGAGTGCCCCACGAACGCGCAGGTCTTGCCCGCCAACAACGGGCGCAGCTCATCGACGCGTGTGGACGAATCGTCGCCGGGGGCCGCGGCACAGACCGCGATCGGGATCCCCGCATCGCGGTACGGGTCGAGCTTCTTGAGCGTCTCCGTCAGCTCGTCCGCATCGACGAGGTCTGCCTTGTTCACCGCGATGATCGCGTCGCACTCGCCCCATTCGACCGCCACGAGGTACCGGTCGATCAGGCGCGGGTGCAGGGGTGGCGAAGCCACCGAGACCACGATCACGACCACATCGACATTGGCCGCGACGACGCGCTCCTGTTGCGGGTTGTGGGCATCGGGGCGGGCGAGCTTGCTGGTTCGGGGCAGCACATTGACCACCTCCGTTTGTTCTTCCTCGCCGGGCAGGTCCAGAGGGACCACGCTCACGCGATCCCCCACCGCGATCGCGGACTGCTGCTTGCCCGCCATATCAGCACTCAGGCGGCAGAGGATTGGCTCATCCTCACCCTCAAGCAAAACCGTCGCGCGCCGACGCGTCAACCCAACCACCAACCCCTGCGTGAGCTCGGGCTCGGGCGCGTTGTCCTTCGTCTTCTTGTGCGCGTACTCGCGATCGACAAGGCGGAGCACCCAATCGATCAACGGATCGGGCTTTCGCTTCCCGCGCCCCACCCGCTCGCCATCGATCGTCTCGCGGGCTTTGGACCTGCGGCGTTTCTGCGCCTCGGACCGCGCCCGGCGCGCCTCATCGTACAACCGATCCTTCTCGTCCTTGGGCAAAGATTCGAGGATCCCTTCCAGCTTGGCTCGTTGGTGCTTGTTCAAGACTCAATGGTATCCGCCCGAACCCACTCTCCTCCCCCGGGCCTCCGGGGGAGGTGCCGATCTGCCAAAGGCGAAGCGGCGGAGGGGGTATTCGATGAATCCAGCTCCGAGGTTTGACCAATCTACTCCCCAGACCCCCTCCGTCACGCTGCGCGTGACACCTCCCCCACACGCGTGGGGGAGGAGAGTTTTGCTCCTACAATCCCGCACGCAAACGAGGAGTACCGATATGTCGACCGCCACCACCACCCCATTCGCCGTCCGCACCCGTGAAACGCTCGAGATGCTCGAGTCCTCCGGGCAGCTCAAGCACCTCCAGACGCTCGACTCGCCCATGGGCGCCACCGTCACCATGGTCGACGACGACGGCTCGAAGCACGAGCGGATCTGCATGTGCTCCAACAACTACCTCGGGCTTGCCAACCACCCCGACGTCGTCGAGTCCGGCATCGAGGCACTCCGCCAGTACGGCGCGGGCACCGCCTCCGTCCGGTTCATCTGCGGCACATTCACCCCGCACCTCACCCTCGAGCAGACCATCGCCGAGTACATGGGCACCGAGGCCGCGTACACATTCGTCTCCTGCTGGAACGCGACCGAGGCGCTCTTCCCCACCTGCTGCGAGGCGGGCGACGTCATCATCTCCGACGAGCTCAACCACGCGTGCATCATCGACTCCATGCGACTCACACCCGTCATCAAGAAGGGCGTGAAGAAAGGCGTCTTCAAGCACTCCGACATGGACTCCGCGCGTGAAGCGCTGGAAAAAGCCAAGAACGACCCGGACATCACCGGGCAGATCTGGCTCATCACCGACGGCGTCTTCTCCATGGAGGGCGACATCGCCGACCTCCCCGGGCTCCGCAAGCTCTGCGATGAGTACAACGCCCTGCTCGTCGTCGATGACTCGCACGGGCACGGCGTTATGGGCAAAACCGGACGCGGCACCCACGAGCATTACGATATGATCGGCAAGGTCGATGTCTTCACCGGCACCCTGGGCAAGGCCCTCGGCGGCGGCGCGGGCGGCTTCATCGCGGGTTCCAAGGACCTCGTCGAGCTCATCATCCAACGCGGACGACCGACGCTCTTCTCCAACGCCCTTCCCGTGACCGTGGCCGCGAGCGCGAACACCGCGATCCGCACGCTCATGAACGAGCCGCAGCGCGTCCAGAAACTCCGCGATGTCACCACCTACGCCCGCAAGCAGCTCGCCGAAGCCGGGTTCGAGGTCCTCGAATCCCCCACCGCGATCTGCCCCATCATCGTCGGCGACACCGCCAAGGCCATCGCGATGTCCAAGAAGCTCCTCGAGCACGGTATCTTCGTGATTGGCTTCGGCTACCCCGTCGTCCCCGAAGGCACGGCACGCCTGCGCATCCAGATGTCGGCGGCCCATGAGAACGAGCATGTGGATCAGTTGGTTGAGGCGTTGAAGAAGCTGTGAGCAGTCAGAGGCCAACCTGCAAACTTTGCCGAGATGCAGCATGCACTCCCAAAGCTCACATTCTACCAAGATGGATTTACAAATCCTTTCTAGGCGAGAAACAGCAAATCGTCCTTCAAGACGACCCTGTTAGCAAACCAAGAATCACTCAATCCGGGCTGCATGCTCCAGATCTTGTATGCTCGAAATGTGAAAAATTATTCAATGACCCCGATACCTACGCTGCTAAATTTTTTCGTGATAACAACTGGTCTTTGATGACATTTTCAGCCGTACACGGAACTCCACCTGATCGGTCTAGTAGCACCCTATTCATTCGCACTGAAACCGATACTGAATATGGCTTGCTCAAGCGGTTTCTCCTGAACTCTATCTGGCGAATGCACCATTCAGATGACGACTTTTTCGCCGCTGTCAACCTCAGTGATACAGAAGAATCACAACTGTCAGAGCTAGTAAGAAATCAGAAACCAGGCGATTACAAAGAGTTTCCCAGCACAGTTTTTAGACTGCTTCATGAAAGCGATCGTTCCAAACCTACCTCACAGTTCCTTCTGCACCCACACACTGCCACAAACGACCATGGTCACAAATACTGCAAAATTAATATCCCAAACTTCGATATCTCAATTCTGATTACACCAGATACAAACCATGCATTGCCAGATGAATTCATACTAAAGCCCGGAAAATTTAGTGTATTGGGAATCCTATTCTCAGAGAGCGAACTACCCAAAATTGCGTACGAAACAGCCCGCAAGCACCTGCGTGGCCGTACTAGCCATTTTCTCAAACCCCCGAAGAACTAAGCTGGGTGGCATGCTGGTGCCACCAGGCTCCTGCATGATCTAGATCACCGCAGAACACATGCAGGAGACTCCGTCACATGCATGCCACCCTTTCATCCCACGGCTCCGGAGGGGCGAGGGAAGAGTTTGATTGATCAACGTTCCACGGGTTGTCCGCCTCTGGCGGACCGCGGTGCGGCTCCGCTCTACCCGTGGCTACAGCCCGCGGCTCCTCCGGAGCCGGCAGGATGCAGGCTCACAATCGATACGCGAACGGAACCGTTCCTAGAACCAATTACGTACACTCTCTATGTGCCCCGCTGCCCAGTATGTCAATACGAACTCGACACTTGGGTCAGCTCAGATCCCTGCCCAGAATGTGGCCAGGCGCCGCGTGATTACACCCACAGATTTTTTACACATTCGCAACGCCTGCTAATCACCCTGATCGCGATCGCTTTCCCCACTGCACACGTCATCCTCCATCAGATGAGCTCAAGGACACTCCGGAGCAACGCGTGGACAGATCTCGCGACCACGCTGGGGCTTGGTGTGTTCTTC
Organism: Phycisphaerales bacterium JB052; assembly: GCA_043100965.1. Lineage (GTDB taxonomy): Bacteria > Planctomycetota > Phycisphaerae > Phycisphaerales > UBA1924 > UBA1924. The sequence continues at coordinate 1,133,902 of JBICHR010000011.1, forward strand.
CTTGGACCTCCGATCTGTGTTTTCATCATCAAAGACAACTTTGAACGCGGGTTCGCGAAAGGATCCGCGCTTGCATTCGCCGCGTTGTCGATCATTCCGACCGTCATGCTCAACTTTGCTATTCAGATCGCGTTGCCATAATTGCGACCGGACTCGTCCGACATCACCGATACCCGCACTCCGAGCATCGCCCGTTATCATCGAGCGTCTCATAGGAACAGCGGGCGCAACCCATGCCGGGGGCTCGCACGATCCAGCCCGACAAACGGGTGCTGAAGAAGCCAAGCAGGACACCAGCACCGACGAGCGGCACACCGAGGAAGATCCCGTGCCATTGGCCGATGCCCGACCAGTTGCTCCAGCCCTGGGCGATGTTGCCCGTGCCCCAGAGCCCGAAGAGCAGGCGGTTCGTGACCATCACCAAACCGATGGTGACCATCGACAGCCCAACGAGGCGAAGAAGGCCAAGCACGATGGCCCGAACACGGTGAATCTTTGCATGATCTGTTGGCATTGGTGCGTACTCCCCGACGGGTATACGCGTCAGCCCGTGGGCAGATCCGATGAATAGACGGGGACGGCGAAACGGTGAACAAAGTCCACGCCGCGCATCTGGGCGTGGACTTCCAGATCCCAGAACCTCGCCGGGCGTTGGTGCAGTTGGGATGCGGGCGCTGCGTCGGGGATCGCAAACTCGATCGGCAGCGTCCCATCGCCACCCAGGTGCGCGTCGACATCCTCGCTGACCCACTCGTAGGTGTCGTGCGATTGGCATTCGATGACCTGCTTGGCCTTACCGTGGCTCGTTTTCCGCTCGCCGTACACCTCGATCACATAGCGCAGCGTCACGCGCAGGCCATCGGCTCTTCGCAGCCCTCGTGTGATGACGCGTGCCCTGAGCGTCTGACCCGGGCGCACCGGGACGCGATCGAACATGATCCTTGGCGAGCCGTACCGCCAACGCATCAATCCACGCCGGATCGCCAGGGCGATGACCAGCACCGCAATCAGGTTCATGAAGAAAGCCATGATCAGCATGAACCACGCACCGATCCCGCTGCCCCATGCATCGAACGCGACCCAGTTGGTGATCGATGCCATCGCCAGCACGATGCCAAGCCCGAGCCCGTGCGCCCACCATCGGCGAGCATCACGGCTGCGCATCCCACGCAACGCCATGGCCCGCGACCAGTCGTAATCGCCTCGCCATGGCTCTCTCGGGTGGGTCAGCAGGGCCCGCCTTCGGCGTGCATCACGGCGGAGATCCTGCAAGCCATACATGACCAGCATCAGCCCCGCGAGCACAAAGACAACTCCTGCCATTCCGATCACCCACAGCGGGGCACCCACCTTGCCACCAATCACGCCCTGCCAACGCAACACGCACAGAACGCCGACCATCATCGGGAGCAGCCCAATCCCGACGGCAGACCACCCGAAGACGGTCGTATTGCTGATTGCGGGGTAGTTGGGGAGTGTTTGTACACCCTTGGTGTCGCGTGGCGTCATCACATCAGTGTACGGGAACGGCGCGAACGCGTTTCAGTCAGCAGTTTCCCCTCCGCCTCACTCCGCTCGGCACCTCCCCGCGAGGGCGCGGGGAGGGACAGCTCGCTTACGCCAGCTCGTCGTCAGCCACGAAGTAGTCCGGGTCTTCGAGCACATTGACCTCGACCATGTCACCCGCCTTGTGCAGCAGCAGTCGGCAGTCTTCGCTCAGGTGACGCAGGTGCAGAGTCTTGCCCGCCTGTCGATACTTCTCGGCGAGGTTGTCGATCGCCTCGATCGCCGAGTGATCGACCACGCGCGAGTTGCGGAACTCGATCACCACATCGTCCGGGTCGTTTGCCGGGTCGAAGAAGTCGCGGAACTCGTTGATGCAGCCGAAGAACAGCGGGCCGTTGAGCTCGTAGACACGGGAGCCGTCGGGATCGTCGCGTTTGATCACATGCAGGTGACGCGCGTGCTCCCAGGCGAAGATCAACGCGGAGACAATCACCCCCACAATGACCGCCAGCGCGAGATCGGTCATGACCGTCACGCCCGAAACCAGCACCAGCACGAACGCGTCCTTGGGCGGGGTCTTCTTGAGGATGCGGAAGCTCGACCACTCGAAGGTCGCGATCACGACCATGAACATCACGCCCACCAGCGCTGCCATGGGGATCTTCTCGATCAGGTCGCTGCCGAAGAGGATGAAGGCGAGGAGGAATAGGGCCGCGGAAACACCTGACAGTCGCCCGCGTCCGCCCGAGTTGATGTTGATCATGCTCTGGCCGATCATCGCACAGCCGCCCATGCCGCCGAAAAGGCCGCACACCGAGTTGGCGACACCCTGCCCCACGCACTCGCGGTTGCCGCGTCCGCGTGTGTCGGTCATCTCATCGATGAGCGTCAGTGTCAGCAGTGATTCGATGAGCCCGACGGCCGCGAGGATGAACGCGTAGGGAAGGATGATCTTCAGCGCGGTCAGATTCATCAGTTCGGAACTGATCGGGTGGAACGAGGGGAAGCCGCCCTTGATCGAAGCGATGTCGCCGACGGTTTTGGTGTCGATGTTGAACCCGATCACCAGCAGCGAAACAACAAGGATCCCTGCCAGGGCTGAGGGGAAGGCCTTGGTCAGCTTGGGCAGGAAGAACATGATGCCCATGGTCAAGGCCACAAAGCCCGAGAACACCAGCATCGGCGTGCCGCTCATCCAGGTCTGACCGCCCTGTCCGTCATCGACCTTAAACTGCGCCAGCTGCGCCAAGAAGATCACAATGGCAAGGCCATTCACGAACCCCAGCATGACCGGGTGCGGCACGATGCGGATGAACTTCCCGAGCCGGAGCAACCCGACGCTGATCTGGATCAAGCCGGTCAGCACCACCGTCGCGAAGAGGTACTCCACGCCATGCTCGTCGACAAGGTGCACCATCACGACGGCCATCGCCCCGGTCGCTCCAGAGATCATGCCCGGGCGACCGCCAAAGAGCGACGCGAGCAAACCCACCATGAACGCGGCATAGAGCCCGACGAGGGGGTTCACGCCGGCGATGATGGCGAAGGCCACCGCCTCGGGGACCAGCGCCAGGGCGACGGTGAGCCCCGAGAGCACTTCGGTTTTGATACCACTGCCAAGAAATCCCTTGGCAGAGATCGCGCCCCAGCCCTTGGGCGTGGCGACTTTCGATTCCAAGTTTTCCATACGGTGCAGTCCTACCCAAGTGTGCGGCGATCATTCGCAGAGGTCAAGAAACCGTATACGCCCTGATCGGCCAAGGCACAAAAAACCACGCGTTGGAGCACGCATGGTCAAGAAGATCTGGTGTTACCGCCTTGGATTGCGGGGAGTGCCCTTGAACCCGCTGGAACGGTTGACAATGCGCGGCCCGTTGATGTTCGCCGGCTTCACAGGGTGAACCCCCGTGTCGTCGTTGTCGCCCTCATCATCGCCCTCGTCGGCCGCATCTTCTATTCTGGCCTCGGGCTCGCCCTCACCCTCGTAATGAGGTGGGCGATGCTCCTGAATAGCCTGCTCCCGTTCCGAGCCGTCCATCTCTGCCATATCTACGCGTGCGAACAACAGTCGCCCAGCAGCGGTCTGCATCGAGCTGGTGATGACCAGGTCTCGGGTCTCGCCGATGAAGGGGTACCCGTCCTCAGCCACGACCATCGTGCCGTCTTCGAGATAGCCCACGGCCTGGCCGTGCTGCTCGCCGGGCTTGATCAGCTCAACGCTGATCATCTTGCCGGGGATGACCACGGGCTTGAGCGCGTTGGCCAGATCGTTGACATTGATGACCCGGATCTTCTGGATCGTGGCGATGCGGACCAGCGCCACATCGAGTGTCACCATCATGCCCGGCAGTCGGCTGCACAGTTCCACGAGCGCCAGGTCGACCCCCTTCTTCTGGGTCGGGGTGGCGTCGATCACGACATCGACACTGTTCATGCGCTGCAGCTTGTTGGTGATATCGAGCCCGCGTCGCCCTTTGTTCCGCTTCATGCGATCCCGTGAGTCGGCCAGAAGCTGCAACTCCTCGATCACAAACTCGGGGATGATGACGGTCTGCTGGATGAGCCCCGAAGCGGCGATATCCGCGATACGCGCGTCGATCAGCGCCGAGGTATCCAGCACCAACGGCATCGGGCCACGCATTTCCTTGGCGAACTCGACATACGGGATCACCAGGCGAAACTCGTCCTGCGTCTGCAGCACCATCGTAATGCCCAGGTAAGAAAGCGAGACGCCCAGCAGCATCTTGATTGAAGTTATGAAGGTCCCGGTCTGGATGTCCCACGACTGCACGACCAGATCGATCACGGTCGAGAAGACCCACGCGGCCATCAGGCCCGCCATGAGCCCGAACACCACGCCCGAGACAAGCGAGATCTTCTTCCGAGGCGTGAGGAGGTCGATGGCCAGGAACACCCCAGCAAGCACCAGGGCGGTCAGAACAGGGATCCACCAGTTCTTGGCAAAGCCAACTTCAAGCTCGTCGGCATTGAAACTGATGCTCAGGACATAGAGGAGCACCACAATGAGCATCAGCGCCACAAAGCCGATCCGGATAAAACGGACGAGCATTTTCTTATTGTGATCTTCTTGTTCGTTCAGCATGGCTTCACCCTCGCTTGTGGCCGCGCCTAATGAGCATCAATAGTCTGTGTAGCCCGAGATCGACGAGTCCAACATGTGCAGTTACCAGTGTAGCCGATATGATTGATTCATCAGCAGAAATCGCGGGCACAATAAGTGCATAAAACCCCCCACTTTCTCGTTACAGTGAGCACCATGAAGTCCGATATGCCCGACCCAGAACAAGCCCGGTTCATGAATCGCGATATCTCGTGGCTCGAGTTCAATCGTCGCGTGCTCGCACAGGCTTTCGACGACTCCACCCCCCTGTTGGAGCGTGTGAAGTTCATTGCCATATTCGCATCAAACCTCGATGAGTTCTTTATGAAGCGAATTGGGCTGCTGAAATCTCGCCATCGTCAGCATATCCCGCATTCGCCAAACCGCCCCGATGAGCTCCCACCCATGCAGACGCTCCATGCCTGCTACGAGCTGATCCGCGAAATGGAGGCCGAACTCTCCTTGAACATCACCGAGCGCCTGATCCCCGATTTGGCGGCTCAGGGGATCGAGATCATCGATTATGAACAACTCGGGAAAAAAAGCCGCAAGGCGGTAGAACAATGGTTTAATACCGCGGTTTTCCCAATTCTGACCCCGCTGGCGGTCGACCCGGGGCACCGATTCCCCTTCATCTCTAACCTTTCGACCAACCTGGGTCTGCTTGTGGAACCCAAGGAACCGGGCACGGTGAGCGATGAGCCCCGCTTTGCCCGCATCAAGGTTCCCGCGGTGCTCCCCTACTTCATCCGTGTCGATCACCTCCGCACGGGTGACGAAGAGCCAAACGAGCCGACCCTCGATGCGCCCGCTCGGTTCGTCCCCCTCGACCAGATCATCATCAATAACCTCGATGATTTGTTCCCGGGCATGCGCGTCACCGAGGTCCTCCCGTTCCGGTTGACACGGAGCGCGGCCGTCGAACTCGACGATGAGGATGTCGAGGACCTGCTCGAGCATGTCGAGGAAGAACTCCGCATGCGCCGCTTCGCCAACTCGGTGCGCATACAGACGCCTCCGAATCCCTCACCCCGCATCCTCAACTTCCTGCTCAATGAGCTGCGTCTCTCGCAGGAAGACCACTTCGCACGCCCCGGGCCGATCGCGTGTGTCGATCTCTTTGAGATCGCCAATATCGACCGTCCCGACCTGCAGACCCCGCCGTGGAAGCCCGTGCGCCCGCCGGCATTGGCCGATCCCGAGGCGGATATTTTCGCGAAAATCCGGGAACGCGACATCCTCGTGCACCATCCCTACGAGTCCTTCTCCGATTCGGTCGAACGCTTCATTTCCTCCGCCGCCGTCGACCCGGATGTGCTGGCCATCAAGCTCACGCTGTACCGAACCAGCCAGGACTCGCCGTTCGTCGACTCGCTCGTGCGCGCTGCCGAGGACGGCAAGCAGGTCGCGTGCCTGGTCGAGCTGCGTGCCCGCTTCGACGAAGAGAAGAATGTGACCTTCGCTCGCCAGCTGGAGGCCGCGGGCGTGCATGTGGCCTACGGCGTGCTCGGGCTCAAGACCCACAGCAAGTGCTCGCTCGTCGTCCGACGCGAAAAGATCGATGGCAACTGGGGTCTCCGCAGCTACGCGCACCTTGGCACGGGCAACTACCACCCCAAGACCGCCCAGCTCTACACCGACCTGGGGCTGCTGACGGCTGATGAGGCCATCACCGGCGATGTCGTCCGCCTCTTCAACATGATCACCGGGCTCAGCAGCGGGCAGCACTACGACCGCCTTGTTGTGGCCCCCGACCACATGCGCAACCGGTTCATCGAACTGATCAACACCGAGATCGCCAACGCGAAGCAGGGCCGGCCCGCCCACATCTACGCGAAGATGAACTCGATGGAAGACCGCATGATCACCGAGAAGCTCTACGAGGCCTCGCAGGCGGGCGTGCAGATCGACCTGATCGTGCGTGGCTTCTGCTGCCTCCGACCCGGGATACCGGGCGTGAGCGAGAATATCCGGGTGCGTTCGATCATCGGGCGCTTCCTCGAACACTCACGCGTGTACGCCTTTGCCGACGGCAACGAGGACCCGAGCGCGTTCCGCTACTACATCAGCAGCGCTGATTGGATGTACCGGAACCTCTCCAATCGTGTCGAAGCCGCGTGCCCCATCGAAGACCCAGACGCCAAAAGACGCATCTGGGAACTGCTCGACACGGTGATCCGGGATCAGCGCAAATCGTGGATCATGCAGCCCAACGGCCGGTACCTGCGACTCACCCCTCCGAGCGACGCACCCGAGGATTCACCCGAGCGATTGGGCACCTTCGCGACGCTCATGCAGAGGGCAAGCGGGAATCGCCCGAGCATCTGAGCCGACGATTCATGATTTGAAGCATACTATTGCGCCATGCGCTCACATTCACTCATCACCGGGCTCGGACCCGTCTGCGCCCTCGGGCTGGGCCCCGATGCATTCTGGCAATCCCTGCTCCAAGGGGTGATCGGCATCAAGCCCATCCAATCGCTCGACCCCAGCGGATTCCATGTCCAGATCGCCGGCGAGGTCCGCGACGCGAACATCCGGGAGTTCGTACCCAAGTCCTATCGCAAAGCCACCAAGGTCATGGCACGCGATACCGAGCTGGCCGTCATCGCGGCCAAGCTCGCCGCTGATGATGCCGGGCTCAAGACACGGGGCAGCGAAGACGACGCCGAGGGCTTCACCCTCGACCCCGCACGAACCGGTTGCCAGATCGGCGCCGGGCTGATCGCCGCCGAGACCGAGGAGTTGGCCCGTGCCGTCGTGAGCGCTCAGGACGACCAAGGCCGCTTCTCGATGGACGGCTGGGGCACAGAGGGCCAGGGCAAATCGGGCATGAACAACCTGCCACCGCTCTGGTTGCTCAAGTATCTGCCCAACATGCTCGCCTGCCATGTCACGATCATCCACGGTCTCGAGGGCCCCTCGAACACCATCATGGGTGCCGAAGCAAGCGCCCTGCTCTCGATCGGCGAGAGCGCTCGTGTCATCGAGCGCGGCAGCGCGGACATCTGCTTCACCGGCGGCGCCGAGTCTCGTATCAACCACCTCGGGCTGCTGCGATGGGAATACGCCGCCCGCCTCACGCCCGTCACTCGCGACGACGACCCGACAACCGTCTGCAAACCCTACCAGCCCGATTCACGCGGCGGGCTCATCGGCGAAGCGGGCGGCATGCTCATCATCGAGTCGCAGCAGCACGCGCAGGTTCGGGGTGCCGAGGCATACGCACGCATCATCGGGTTCGGAGCCGCCCAGACCCCCCGCCCCTACATCCCCGCGACCGGATCGATGCGTGAGCACGACGAGATCGATCGCGGGCTCAGCGCGGGCATCAGCCACGCGATGCGGGACGCCGGGATCGGGCCCGACGAGATCGACGCCGTCTTCACGCTGGGCATCGGCGAGCCAACGCTCGATGAGATGGAACTTGGCGCGATCGCAGATGCACTCGGAACAAGAGCAGAGGACATCCCCATCGCGACCCTGGTCCATATCACCGGCAACACCATGGCCGGGCATGCCGGGCTGCTGACCGCCGCCGGTGCGCTCTGTCTGAAAAACCAGCAGATTCCCCGCTCCATGGTGACTCGAAACGATAACGCACCGGTGGACAGCCTCCGTCGCGTGCTGGTTTGCTCGCCATCGCTCGGTGGGCAGGCCGGGGCGCTGATCCTCGAACAGATCAGTTGAGCCCGTTCTCCACTTTCTGGCACTGCGCAGCGAACCAAATCGGTTTCCGCCTGTATACTTTACCTTTACATCATTCATTGCAACACATACAAATACCATTCAGGAGTCATTTTCATGCATGAAAACAACCACAGCCCGCGAGGGCGGCGATCGGTCCCTCTATCCGATCTTGACCCAGCCCTGACCGAGATCAGCCGACGCGTCATCGGGTGTGCCATCGAAACCCACAAAGAACTTGGTCCCGGCTACCCGCTCGACATTTACCGCAAAGCCCTGATGCATGAGCTCAAGCACGAAGAAATCGCGCACGAGATCGACAAGTCGTTCAAGGTCGAGTTTGACGGCGAAGACATCGGAACAGTTACGGCCGACATGTATGTCGGCGACCGCTTCCTGCTCAAGCTCCTCGCCGACAGCAACGAAGTGGACGGCGGGGCCCGCAGCGAGCTTCGCGCGACCCTGCGTGCCGCAGACCTTGAGCTCGGCCTGATCATCAACTTCGGGCAGCGACGCCTCAAGGACGGGCTCGTTCGCGTGCTCAACCCCGACGCCCTGCGCGACGACGATGAGTACGAAGAAGAAGATGAGCACGAGTACGCACAAGCCGGTGAGGAGTAACCAGCCATGCTCACGGGTGATCAACTCATGCACACACCGCCCACGCGCCGCGTCGTGATCACCGGCATGGGCTGGGTCACCCCGCTTGGCCACGAGATCGATACGACCTGGCAGCGCCTGCTCAACGCCGAGAGCGCCGTCGGGCCGATCACCCGCTTCGATGCGTCGACCTGCTCAACCAACTTCGCCGCCGAAGTCAAAGACTTCGATCTTCGAGCGCACATGGGCGACCGAGCCGATGCGCACGCCGATGCGGGCATCGCGACCCAGTTCGCCCTCTGCGCCACCAAGAACGCATGGCGCATGGCGGGCATGGACACCACACCACCCGACCTGACCCGCACAGGCATCTATCTGGGCGCTGGTGAGGGCGTGCTGGATTACGAGCCGTACATGGCCGCCAACATCAGCGGCTACGACAGCGAAGCCCGCAAGCTCGACGATGCGGCATGGGCCGCCACGGCCTACAAGGGCATGCGCCCCGCCCCTGAGGTTGAGCAGGAACCCCAGCTCACCTCGACCCACATCGCCTACGAACTGGGCACGATGGGCCCGACCCTCAACTGCATGACCGCGTGCGCCGCATCGACCCAGGCGATCGGCGAGGCCTTCGAGATCATTCGGCGCGGCGACGCCGACGCCATGATCGCCGGCGGCTCGCACTCCATGATCCACCCGCTGGGCATGACCGGCTTCATGCGCCTCACCGCCATGAGCACCCGGCGCGACGACCCGCAGACGGCATCACGCCCCTTCGACAAGTCCCGCGAGGGCTTCGTGATGGGCGAGGGCGCGGGCATCGTCATCCTCGAATCACTCGAATCGGCACAGCGACGCGGGGCCAATATCCTCTGCGAGGTCGTGGGCTTCGGGTCCACCGCGGACGCCTACCGCATCACTGATATCCATCCCGACGGCAAGGGCGGTGCCGGCGCCATGACCGGGGCCCTCAAGCAGGCAGGAATCGACCCCAACGCGTGCGACGAAACCGGCCGCCCATTGGTGCACTACATCTCCGCGCACGGCACGGGCACCCAGGAAAACGACAAAACCGAATCAGCGGGCGTACGCAGCGTCTTTGGCGAGAACGCTCCCAAGGTTCCCTTCTCATCGATCAAATCCATGATGGGCCACCTGATCCAGGCCGCCGGTGCGGTCGAGCTGATCACCTGCATCCAGGCGATCCAGACCGGGATCATCCCGCCCACGGGCAACCTCACCGATGTCGATCCCGTCTGCGGGCTCGATCATGTTCCCGGTGAACCACGCGACGAGAACCCCCGCGGGGGCGTTGATGTCTGCCTGTCGAACTCCTTCGGGTTCGGTGGGCAGAACGACACGATCTGTGTCCGCAGGTTCCGTGATTGATCAAACGCATTCCTGATCCTCCATCCCTCCCCGCGCCCCGGAGGGGCCCGGAGCGGGTCGCGAAGTCGCACCTACCTCACCCGGCGACAGACCGCACCCTTCTTTCTGCTTCCTGCTGATGGACATCCTCAACTCCACGCCCGGAGATATCCCCGACCATCGATTCCCATCGCGGATCCCAGGCGATGGCCTCGGGCGTGCAGCACGCGACGCTGCGCCCGTCGCCGAGCGTGTTCAGAGCTGATTCGCCGCTGGCGGTGCCGCGTACAAAGCGATCGAGGAACAGCTCGCGCATCCAGTACATCTCCTTGTTGGCGGGCGTGAGCACCGGATGCCGCGTCGCGGCGTAGGCCATCATCTCATCGCTCACGAGCACCTCGGCCCGGTCCTGCAGCGCATCGACCCAGCCGTAGCCCACCCCGTCGCTGAACTGCTCCTTCTGACGATGCAGGATCGAATCCGGGAGCCAGTCACCATCCCGGAACGCCTCGCGCAGCAGCGCCTTCTCGACCCCGGACCACATCCCCTCTCGGGGGATCATGCGATCGCTTGGATCGATGTTCATCGCGTGATCGATCAGCGCCCGATCCAGAAGCGGGAATCGCAGCTCGAGGCCCGAGGCCATGGGTGCCTTGTTGGCCCGCATCACATCGTACTGATGCAGGCGTGTGACCTTGCGAACGGTTTCGTCGTGGAAATCCTCGGGGGATGGGGCCTTGTGGAAGTAGAGGTAGCCGCCGAAGACTTCGTCGGCTCCCTCGCCGCTGAGCACCATCTTGAAGCCCGAATCGCGCACGCACTGCCCGAGCAGGTAGGTGGGAACCCCGGTGCGGATCTGCTGATCGCTCTCCAGGTGCTCGACCACCTTGGGCAGGGCGGCCATCGCTTCCTCGATCGTGAAGCGGTACTCGTGATGGATCGACCCGATGTGGTGGGCCACCTCGCGTGCCTTGAGTAGATCGGGCGAATCATCCAGCCCTATAGAAAAGGTATGTATGGGCTTGCCGGTCCGCTGCCGGTGCAAGCGGGCGGCGATGGATGCCACCAGCGAGGAATCGAGCCCTCCCGAGAGCAGCACACCCCACGACGCATCGCTGCGGATGCGCTTGGCGACCGCGTCGATCAACAGGGCACGGATCTGCCCCGGGTCTCCCTTCAAACCCGAGGCCGACCGAGCCCAGCTCGGGTCGTACCACCGCACGCATCGAACCCCCTGCTGATCGTGCACCCACGCCGTGCCGGGCTCAACCAGCTCGACACGCTCGCAGTCGTGCACCAACGCCTTCATCTCAGAAGCAAACCAGATCGTGCCGCTGGCGTGCCAGCCGATGTACATGGGGCAGATGCCCATGTGGTCCCGCCCGGCGATCCAGTAACCAGTGCGGGAATCGACATGCACGATCGCGAACTGCCCGTCGAGCTTCCCCAGCCCCTCGACACCGTGACGCTGCAGGACCGGCCCGATGGACTTGGAGTCCGAGGCGCACACCGGGGTCACCCCCAGCTCGTCGATCAGCTCGTCGGCGTTGTAGATCTCTGAGTTACTGACCCAGACCCCGCGCCCGTCGTCGATCGGCTGCAACCCGTCCTCGGGTGCCATGATCGCAAGGCGACGGTGCCCGAGCCACCCACCCTTGCCACGCCAGATCCCGCGCTGGTCAGGGCCGCGATGCTCGAGCAGGTCCAGGAGTTCGTTCCCACGCACACTCAACGATGATGACGCCCCACCGGAGCGTTCCGTATCCAGGATCGTTAGAAAACCGCACATTGCTCACTCCAAGCTCGATCTCATCGGGACTCGTCTCGGAGCAGGCCAGGTTCACACAAACCAAAGAAAAAGGCCTCGTCCGTGACGAGGCCCTTGTGGTTCTTTCGTTGTTGCCTGTTACGCCCAACGCAGACCAGATGCCTCGCCCATCCCGGTATTGACCGGATTGACTTTGCAAATGCATGTGGTCATCGGATTGGACGAGAACTGGCTCATGGGACGCATACTACAAACCTTCGCCGCAAACACAACCGCTGTTCCCAAGATTTGGCACGCATTCTTTCACATCGATGCATTTGATTGTTATCGGCACCGCCCCAAAACACCCAGATTCACGCAGAATCCATCGTTTCGCCGATACAGCTGCCATGTCGAGACTCGCGATGATCCAAGGCACCATCACCGGGCTGGCCGTTGTCGGCGCCACCGTGGTGATCGCGGTCGTCGGGCTGCGGTTCGCGAAGGCAGATGCGGCCAACGCGGTCTACAAGTCACGACTTCAGGACATCTCGAGCGAGTACGAGACCCTCCGCACCCACTACAACAACGCGGTGCGCCAGACCGCCGTGACCGAGCTTGTCGTACAAGACCGCTCCGTTACGGTTCAGGTCCGAACGATCGAGGGCACCGTCGAGACCATCGAAACCGATGCGAACGCGGACAAAGAGATCTATGTGGACTTTGCGCTGATCGAGGGACGGCTCTGGATCCGGCGTGTGTTCGATGCCGACACCCCGCCGTCACGCGCTACCCTGATCAACCCGAAGCTGGCACATGTGGATTGGAACAATGAAAACGCCCTGGTCGGGCAGGCCGTGTACCGGCAGCTGGGTGAGGGGCGGTGGGTCGTCAACACCACCGGCGACGGGGCGCTCGCGCTCAGCCAGGTCCCCGAGGACCAGATCATCAACCTCGCGCCCCCACCAGAGATCGGCAGCTTCGACGAGCTGCAATCGCAGATCGATGATGAGGTCGAGAAAGTCAGCTGGCGCGACATCTTCGCGGCCGTTCTGGGCAACTAGACCGCCTGGACAAGCCGCGACCGTGTACGGGAGCGGTTCCCGCCTTCATTCCATGACCCTCTGCCCCGAAGCCCGCTCCCTTACTCTCGCGGCTGATTGCTTGATGTCCCTTTCCACAAGCACCAGTAATGCACGGCTGCCGCGTGCCAGACGATGTGACGATGCATCACCCCCATCATCATCTCAAACGACAGGTCCTCGCCGTGGTGCACATCGCCCACCCGCTCAGGGTTTGCCCGGCACCAGGCCGCGAACCGCTGGGCGTCGGCTTTGAGCATCTCCACGCTTGAATCGAGCGCGTCGGGCATGGTGGGCCATGAACCGATCTCATCGGCGCCAATGAATGCCTTCGCATGGATCCGGAACACCTCGCACAGGTGCATTAGGTGCCATGCTCCGCTGCCCTCCTGTTCGGGGTCACCCATGGTCTCGAACGGGTGTCTCTCCAGCATCCACCGCACTGATTCATACGGCTCCTCAATCGTCATCAGGACCTGTTCAACCAGTGCATCAACCTTTATCGCATGCTCATTCATGACACGAGTCTATCACATCACGGAGTCGTCAAGCCGTAGCCCTCGCTGAAGACCTGAACCGGGTCGCCAACACCGAGCGGCGCACCCGACGCGTTCCACACCACGATCATGATCATCCACACCAGCGTGAACGCGATGGTGTAGGGGAGCATCATGGCGATCAGCGTCCCGATCCCCGCCTTGGGCGCGTACTTCTGGACATACATCAGGATGATCACCATGTACGGGTTCAAAGGGGTGATGATGTTCGTCGTCGAATCACCGATCCGGTACGCCGTCTGCGTCATCTCGGGGCGGATCCCAATGAGCATGAACATGGGCACGAAGATCGGCGCAAACAGCGCGTACTTGGCGCTCATCGACCCGACAAACAGGTTGAACACCATCGTCACCAAGATGAACGCGATGAGCAGCCCCCCCGCGCCGAACTGCTGATTGAACAGCCATTCGCCGCCCGAGAACGCGAGCATGCGCCCGAGCCCCGACTCCTCGAACGCGGCAACAAACTGACCGGCGAAGAACGCGAGCACGATGATCGGGGCCATCGACGCCATCGATTCGACCATGGTCTGGACAGCATCCTTGGTCGATTTGATGTTCCCGACAACAGCCCCATACACACACGCGGGGAGGATGGTCAGGATGAACATGAGCGGCACGATCACCGCGACCCAACGCGGGAACGGGCCGTCCGTGCCATACAACGGCGACCCCTTCCAGAACACCAGCATCGCCGTGAACGCGAGCCCGATGCCGAAGACCACACCCGCCCAGATCAATCCCTTGAACTCTTCGGGCTTGAGCGTCCCGTGCCCATCGAGCGTGGACGCGTGTGCCAGGTCCGGCCCGCCGTCTTCTACCGATTTCGCGCTCAAGCGCTTCTCGACAAACATCGCGGTCACCGCCCACCCGACAAAGGTCAGGATCAGGGTCGATGCCGCCATGAAGTACCAGGTCGCCGTCGCCGCGACCGCTCGGTCCGCGTCGATCGATTGGGCAGCGCCCTGCGACAGGTTGCTCATCAGCGGCTCAAGACTGGTAATCAGCAGGTTCGCGTTGAACCCGGCCGCGACACCCGCGAAGACCGCCGCGATCCCCGCCAGAGGCGAGCGTCCCACCGCCAGGTATGCCATCGCCGCCAGCGGCGGGAGCACGACATACCCGGCATCCGAGCCCAGCGAACTCATAATGCCCAGGAAGATCATCGCCGGCGTGAGCAGCGCGCCGGGCACGCGCGACAGCGATGCACGCAACAGCGCCGAGATCAGCCCCACCCGCTCCATCGGGCCGATCCCCAGCATCCCCAGCAGCACCACACCCAGCGGCGCAAACCCGAGGAAGTTCGCTTCCATGCTCGCAAGCAGCCAGTAGATCCCCTCGCTCGTCATCAGTGAGCGAGCGAACATCACACGCCCGTTGGAGACCAACACCGGCGGGGTCTCGGGGTCCCCGTCTGTATCCATGGGTACCTTCTCAAACACCGCCCACCCGTGCTCGGCGACATTGATCGGGGTCCCGTTCGGATCGAGCACCGTCTCGCCTGTCGCGTCGATCACCAACCGAGCATTGAGGTTCTCCGGGTCCGCGTTGTCGACCACGATGCTCGCGGGTTCGAAAACCTCCCCGTCTGGTGTCTCACTCACCCGCCCGATGACGCCCACGCGCTCATCGACCCCGCCGTTGGCAACATCGACCTTCCATCGGACCTCGAAGCCGTCCGGGAGCGATGGGGCCGCGAGATGGCTGGCCAGCAACACCAGCACCAGCCCGATGAGGAAAAGGAATCCCGGGTCGGGCAGCTTATTGCCCAGCCATTCCACCCCATTGAGCAGCTTGCCCAGGATGCCCACCTTGGGCGCGTCAGACGGATTCGATGCGTTTTCATTCGACATGCCGCCCAGTGTGACCGATCTACCACTCCTCCGCAACCCGACACCCGCCCGATCGCCTCTTCCCCCGATGGCTGATCCCTGATCCCTGATGCCTTCCCCCCTACACTTCCGCTCAACCCAAAGGGAATAGGAAATGACCGCAAACGCCGAGCAAACCGAATCTTCCGTCAAGTCCATGGACGACATCATGTCGCTGTGCAAACGCCGCGGGTTCATCTACCCCGCCTCCGAGATCTACGGCGGCGTGAACGGCTTCTGGGACTACGGCCCGCTTGGCGCTCAGCTCAAAAAGAACCTCCGCGACGCGTGGTGGACCGATGTGGTTATGAAGGGCTGCGACGGCCAGCTCGGACCCAACGGCAAGCCCGTCGAAATCGTCCCGGTCGATACCTCCATCATTCAGAACCCCAAGGTCTGGGAAGCGTCGGGCCATGTCGGCGGGTTCAACGACCCGATGGTCGACTGCCGCGAAACCAAGTCGCGCTACCGCGCCGATCACCTGATGTGCATGGGTCAGAAAGGCGACAAGTCCGGTCAGATCTACGCGTTCATCGAGAACGACGACAAATCCTTTGAGAACGCCCTCAAGAAGCTCTCCAAGTACAAGAAGACCGAGCTCACCAAGGACGATATCGATCTGTGCCCGCTCACCGATCTCTCCGCAGACGAGCTGGCGATCACCGTCGGCCCGGACGCCAAGGAAGTCGGCACCCTCACCGAACCCCGCGCATTCAACCTCATGTTCAAGACCGTGCTGGGCGCGACGGGCAATATGGAAGACAACGCCGCGTACCTGCGCCCCGAAACCGCCCAGGGCATCTTCATCAACTTCAAGAATGTGGTCGACACCACTCGCGTGAGCGTCCCCTTCGGGATCGCCCAGACGGGCAAGGCCTTCCGCAACGAGGTCACCCCCCGCAACTTTACCTTCCGCTCGCGCGAGTTCGAGCAGATGGAGATCGAGTTCTTCTGCCACCCCGACGAGGCCAAGGACTGGTATGTCTTCTGGCGCGACTGGCGCATGAGCTGGTGGCAGTCGCTCGGACTTGAGGGCGAGAACCTGATCCTGCGCGAGCACGACAGCGACGAGCTGGCCCATTACGCCAAAGAGGGCGCGGGCACCAGCGACATCGAGTACAAGTTCCCCTTCACCGCGCCGGGCTATGGCGAGCTGGAGGGCATCGCCGACCGGACCAACTTCGACCTCACACAGCACGCCGAGCACTCGAAGTCCAAGCTCGACTACTTCGACAACACCCGGGGCGAGCTGGCCAAGAACGGGCAGCCCAAGGGCGAGCGCTATCTGCCACATGTCATCGAGCCCTCCGCCGGGCTCGACCGCGGCGTGCTGGCGTTGCTGTGCGAGGCCTACACCCCCGATCCCGAGCGGGCCTCGGGCGTGTACATGAAGTTCCATCCCCGCGTCGCCCCGATCAAGGCCGCGGTCTTCCCGCTGGTCAAGAAGGACGGCATGCCCGAGGTCGCCGCGCCCCTGGCCGCCGAGCTGCGTAAGCGATTTGGGCACCTGGGCACCATCGAGTACGACGAGAAGCAGTCCATCGGCAAGCGCTACGCCCGCATGGACGAAGCCGGCTGCCCGTTCTGCTTCACGATCGATGGCGACTCGCTCACCGACAACACCGTCACCGCGCGCAATCGCGACACGCTGGAACAGGAACGCATCGCGATCGAAAAGGTGGGCGACTACCTGGCCCAGAAGCTCGGACTCTGACGAATCGGTATCAGCGTCTCCGACGCAACCCAATCAAACTCCCCAGAGCAAGCACGCCGAGCCCGCTCGGCGAGGGGACGATGATCTGTCCACGAACTTCACCCGAGGGGAAGTTGGCGGTGTGAAGATTGATATAGGTGCGCGACTCCAGATAGCTCTCAAACTGCCCGCGTGACAGACGAGCATCGACCGTGAATGTGCCCGACAGCAAATCGTCGTCACGCTCAAGAATCAACGGCAGAATCACAATCTGCGTGCTCTGGCCCGCGTCCGCTGGACCATGGATATGACCAGCAAAGACTGCACTCGTCAAACCACTGAACGACCCCTGCACGCTGATGTCTCTCGTCTCAGTATCAACAGTGACCGTAGCGATACCGGTTGCGGTTGAGCCGGTAGGGGGCACCGTTTGAAACCCGTCGAGCTGGACAACCGTTGTGATGATGCCGCCTTGAGCGGCGAATACCGAACTGCTGATGAGCAGCAGCATGATTGGTCTTTGCATGGGAGTTGCTCCTCCCCCTCATGGAAAATTGATGGTCTGATCGAAAGATGGGCCCAGTTTCGACAGTTCACCACCAAATGCCGAAACTCTCCCCGCGTATTCCCATAAAACAACACGCCGCTTCATCTGAAGCAGGTCTTTGACGCGCTTTATGGGGTTACGGATATGGGAATCGGGAAAGTACTGGCGGTCACCGTCGTCGGCTTCGGTGTGTTGGGTGCCATTGGCTTCGTGGTCGTCAAATCGCCCGTCGGGCAGCGATTCATGGGCCAGGCCAAGGGCGACGAGCTGGGCATGCCGGTCATCATGGAACCCGTGGCCTTCGGCGATCTTGAACGCACCGTCTCGGCCCCCGGCTCCATCGAACCCAAAAGACTGATCAACATCTCCTCGCAGGTCTCCGCCAAGGTGCTCGCGCTGCCCTTTGAAGAGGGTGACCAGGTCAAAAAGGGCGATGTCGTCATCCGGCTCGACCCGCAGGATCTTGTCGCGGCCCTCGATTCTGCCAAAGCCGCCCTTGCGGGGCAGGAAGCATCACTCGGCGGTGCTGAGGCCACACTCATCAATGCACGCCTGAGCTACGAACGCCTCCAGCAGCTCCATGAGACCGGCGACGCCACCAAATCCGAACTGGACAGCGCCGAGGCATCGTTCCTCCAGGCCCAGTCCAACAGGCAGGTCCTCGTGCACCAGATCGATCAGGCCAAAGCCCAGATCGATCGCGCCCAGACCGACCTCGACAACACCACCATCACCTCACCGATCGACGGCGTGATCACATCGCTCAACACCGAGGAGGGCGAAACCGTCATCGTTGGCACCACCAATAACCCGGGCTCCATCATCATGGAGATCGCCGACCTCTCGCAGATGCTCCTCAAGGCCCAGGTCGACGAGGCCAACATCGCACCTGTCGAGATCGGCCAAGACGCCAAGATCTTCATTAACGCCTACACCGATCGCGAATACGACGGCACCGTCCAAAAAATCGGGCTCAAACGACAGGTCGCCGCCGATGGAACGGGCACTTTCGAGGTCGAGATCCTCATGGACCTGAGCGAGGGTGAAACGCTCTACTCGGGGCTCAGCGCCTCGACCGACATCGTCGTCGAACACTTCTACGACGCCATGATCGTGCCCTCCCAGGCCGTCGTCGACCGACGCATTGAGGAGTTGCCCGAAGACATCAAGGAAGGCAACGAGCTGATCGACCTCAACAAGACCTTCACCCGCGTCGTCTATCGAGTGGTGAATGACAAGACCGTCGCCACGCCCGTCGCCGTCGGACCCTCGGACCTGACCCAGACCGTCATCACCAAGGGGCTGAGCAAGGACGACATCATCGTCACCGGCCCGTTCCGCGTGCTGGTGGACCTCAAGCACGATGCCAAGGTGCGCGACCAGAACGCCACGAGCGAGGAATCAACCCCAGACGCTGCGGACGAGGCAGACACGGAAGCTGATACCACCGATGGCGACGCACTCAGCGCCGATGGCACCGAAGAGGCACCGGCAACCGAGGCCAACGATCAGGAGCAGCCCTGAATATGTCTGCACCTCGCGGCAAGAACCCGATTATTCGCATTCGGCAGCTGAAGAAGGTTTTCAGGGTTGGCGAGGAACGGGTGCGCGCACTCGATGGCATCGATCTCGACATCTTCCCCAACGAGTTCGTCGCGATCATGGGTGCCTCGGGCTCGGGCAAGTCCACCCTGATGAATATCCTCGGCTGCCTCGACAAGCCAACCAGCGGGCAGTACATCCTCAACGGGCACCCCACCCACAAAATGGGCATGGGCAAGCTCGCGCAGGTCCGGAACCAGGAGATCGGGTTCATCTTCCAGAGCTACGAGCTGCTCAACCGATCGACCGCCCTGCGCAATGTCATGCTCCCGATGCTGTATTCCAAGCAGCATATCTTCAGCGCCCGCAGGCGCGCCAAGGACGCGCTCCGTCGTGTAGGGCTCGATGACCGCATGTCTCACCGCCCCAACCAGCTCTCCGGCGGGCAGCGTCAACGCGTGGCGATCGCCCGGGCACTCGTCAATGAGCCATCCATGATCCTGGCCGATGAACCCACGGGCAACCTGGACTCCAAGACCACCGTCGAGATCATCGATCTCTTCACCAAGCTGCACGAAGCAGGGCAGACCATCGTCGTCGTCACGCACGAGGAGGATGTCGCGGGCCACGCACGCCGCATCGTTCGATTGCGTGACGGACGCATCATCTCGGACTACCCATCAGACGAGGACCCGATCCACCTCGACTGGGTCCAACGCATGAGCGAAGGACGCGCCTCGATCACCGACGCCGAGCTCGAGATCAACGCCAAGGCCGACGCCGAGCGTCGAGCACGCCTGGAAGCAGAGAAGAAGAACAAACGATCGCTCTTCTCCCGCAAGAGCAAACCCGAAGCGGTCAGCACCAAACGCGAGGGCGAATCATGAAGGTCCTGCTCGCACCGGTATTCTTCGTGCTGCGTCTGATCTGGCAGACCGTCTTCCTTGCGTTGGGGCAGGTCTGGGCAAACAAGATCCGGGCGGTGCTCACGGCGCTGGGCATCATCATCGGCGTCATGGGCGTCACCGGCGTGGGCACGCTCCTCAATGCGATGGAGAGCTATGTCCTCGATCAGTTCGAGGGCATCGGCGCGAAGAAAATGTGGCTCTGGGGCCAGGTCCCCGAATCAAAGCGAAGCGTCATGAGCTGGACCGACGCCAAGCTCACGACCTACGAGGCCAACCTCATTCTCGAGCACGCCGAGTTCATCGAGACGCTGACACCCGGTTGCCGAACAAGCTGGGATGTTTCATACGGCAAGAAGGTCGAGCAGGGCGTGCGAGTCACGGGCATCTGGCCCACATGGCACGAGATCGAGGATCGCCAGGTGCTCTTCGGGCGCCCGTTCAGCCGCATCGATGATGATGAGAACCGCCAGGTCTGCCTCATCAATGAGCAGGGCATCGAGGAACTCAACCTCGACACCGATCCCGTTGGCGATTACATCCTTGTCGACGGGCGTCGCTTCCTGATCGTCGGCGTGGTCGAGACCAAGGAAGTCAGCCCCATGATGGGTGGCGGGGAATCGCGCACAGAACTGTACATCCCCTTCTCGACCCACAAAATGATGAACCCGTACACATGGACGGACTTCACGCTGCAGATGGTCGACCCGGACAAGGCTGAAGACGCGCAGGCCGAGGTCCGATTCATCCTGCGCAACCACCGCCAGCTCGATCCCGACGACGAAGACACCTTCGATATGTTCGTCATCCAGAGCGCGATCGAGGATTTCAATACCCTGTCAAACTACATCACCGTCGTCCTCGCGGTCGTTGTGGGCATTTCACTCGTCGTCGGCGGGGTGGGGATCATGAACATCATGCTCGTGTCCGTATCGGAGCGCACGCGCGAGATCGGTCTGCGAAAAGCCATGGGCGCCAAGCCGCCGGTCGTGCTGACCCAGTTCCTCGTCGAGGCGGTCGTCCTCTGCCTCACCGGCGGGCTCATCGGCATCGCGGTGATCCAGCTCCTGGTCTCCATCGCACCCCTGATCCCAAACTCCCCGATCGAATCGCTGAGCATTCCCTCATGGGCAATCTGGACCTCGCTCATATTCTCCAGCGGCGTCGGCATTGTCTTCGGCATGTTCCCCGCCATCAAGGCATCCTTGCTCAACCCCATCAACGCGCTCCGACACGAATAAGCACACGCGACCCAAACAGACCAACACGCACATGACACACACACGCACGCTCGTCATCTCTGCCGTCGCCCTGCTCCCGCTCCTTGCCGGCGGTTGCATGACCAATCCCTTCGGCGATGACCCGCTCGACAAGCACACCGTCGCCTCGACACAGCGCCTTCGCTCGATCAACTCGCTGGTGCTCGAGCAACGCGACTATCAGGACGAGGCACAGCCCAGCAAGGAACAGACGCTGCAGGACGCACGCGACCGGTTCGCGGGTGTTGAGCGCATCGCGCTCTCCCTCAGCGACGCACGCATCGCGGCGTTGGCCAACAACCTGAACCTCGGTGCGACCCTGATCGCCCCGACCGTGGCCGCCGAACAGGTGAGTGAGGAAGAGGGACGCTTCGAGGCCATCTTCACACTCAGCGGGACGGTCCGGGACAACGACGACGCGGTCGCTTCGGCGCTCGATAGCTCCAAGTCCACCGTGAGATCCATCACACCGGGCATCCGCGTCCCCCTGCGGACCGGCGGCGAGCTCAATGTCACCCTGCCCATCTCCCGCTTCGAGACCGACAACTCCTTCTCGCTGCTCAACCCGTCCTACACGAGCGACCTGAACTTCTCGCTGAGCCAGAACCTGCTCCGGGGCGCCGGTCGACGCGCCGCGACGCACTCGATCCGGATCGCCGAGTACAACCGTCAGATCAGCGAGGCCCAGACCAAGCTGGAAGTCACCCGCACGCTCGCGGAGGTTGACCGGGCGTACTGGCGGCTCTACGCCACGATCAGGGCTCTGGAGGTCGTCGAGCAACAGTACAATGTCGCGCAAGCCCAGCTCGAACGCGCCCAACGCAAAGAACGCGCGGGCACCGGGACCGAGGTCGATATCGTGCGTGCCCGCTCGGGCGTCGCAGACCGAGTCGAGCAGATCATCCGAGCTCAGAACGATGTCTCCCTGCAGGAACGGGCCCTGAAAGTGCTGCTCAACATCCCGGGGCTTGACGCCGACACCCCCACTCACATCGAACCCGCCTCGCCTCCGGACCCGGTCGAGTACGCCTTCGATCCCCAGAACCTGACCGATGCCGCGCTGGAGAACCGCATGGAGTTGCTGGAACTCGAGCTGAACCTCGCCCGCGACGCGGCCAACATCGCCTTTGCTGAGAATCAGGCCCTGCCGCTGGTGGCCCTGCAGTACACCTACGGCGTCAACGGGCTCGGGGGCACCCTCGACAACTCGATCGACACACTCGGGCGCAACAACTTCGAATCGTGGTCGATCGGGCTCAACGCCGAGATCCCGCTGGGCAACCAGCAGCGGAAGTCATCACTCGCCCAATCCATCCTGGCCCGGCTCCAGACCCTGGCGACCCGCGAGGCCCGCGAGCAGGCCATCACCCGTGAGGTCTACGATGCGATCGACCAGCTCAACAGCACCTGGAACCGCATTATCGCCGCCCAGCAGGCGGTTGAGCTCAACGCCCGGGTACTCGAAGCCGAGCAACGCCAGTTCGATGTCGGGCGATCGACCACGACCGATGTGCTCGATGCCGATGCGAACCTTGCCAATGCTCGCCTGAGCGAGATCCAGGCGATCGTGGAGTACCAGGTCGCGCAGATCGATCTGGCATTCGCCACGGGCACGCTGCTGGGGCAGACCAAGGTCGATTGGGCCCCGAGCGATCCGCGCCTGGACGAGGACGGCGATGCCCGTGCCCGCGAGGGGGTCACGCCCTACCGCCCCGGTTCGGGGATCTTCGTCGAGCCCTGATCGGACGCGCCCCGAGACAGGAATTTGATCGATTTATCCGCGACAATATGCCCGTGCTGAAGTCGACTTCGTTGTGCGTCGATGTGCTTCAAGTCATGGAGCAACCCACACCAAACACCACGCCTCAGAACAAGACCGACACCGAGCAGCAAACGCTCGGCCTTGTTCGCACCGACGACATCGCGGTGAGCGCCACTGAGCTGATCGAGATGATCAGGTCTGGCGAGGGCAACGATGTCAACGATCTGGTGAGTCGCATGCTCCAAGACCGCCACGCGGCGTGAACCCAGAATCCAACTGAGGACAAGCCGCGGGACGAGCGCCCCGCGGCTTGGTCTCATGCGCTATGCTTGTCAGATCCCCTTACGGGCAACCGGCCTGGTAGGTCACGAGGTACGCGCTGACATCGAAGAAGTTGAACTGACCGTCACCGCTCAGGTCTGCCTGCGGGTGCTGGGCGAGGTACATCGTCAGGAACTCCGAGATATCAAAGAAGTTCAGACTCCCGTCACCCGTCAGGTCTGCCGGGCACGAGAGGGCGGTGATGGTGTACCGACCGGGCTGAACACCGACGAGGTTCGTCACATCGCCGTTGGCCCAGCTGATGGTGATGTCCGCGTCGGGATCGCTGCCGAGGCCGGCATGGACCGAGAGCTCGCTCTGGCTGAGGTAGTTGCTGCCGCCGTCGAGGTAGCGGAGCTGTGTGTGGCTGTCGGAGACAAACTGCACGCGCGTCCCGAAGCCGTTCGGCGCGAGGTTGTCGACGGCTGAGGTATCGAAATCGAGGATGATCGAGTTGATGTCATCGCCGTTGAGATCATTGCGGTAGTACACATGCTTCTGTCGGCAGTTGATGAGGAAGATGTCTTCATCACCGTCATTATCGAAATCGCCGTGCACCACGCCACGCCCCTGCCCGGCATCGTCCATGCCGCACTGCTGAGCGATATCGACGAAGTTAGCCGTGCCATCGTTGAGGTACATGCGCGAGGGGGTCATATCGAGCCCCGAGCTTGAGAAGCCGTTGGTTGCGAAAATGTCCAGATACCCATCGTGATCGATGTCCAGTGAAACCGCGCCCCAGCCCCAGTAGCCGAAGTTGACCCCACGAGCCATCGATTCCTCTTGGAAGACATGCGGCGTGGAAGTCCCCATGTAGAGCATGTTGCCCGAAGCGCCCGGGCCAGGGATGCCGTTGGTTCCGATTCGGCTGGTGACATACCAGTCGAAGATGCCGTCGTTGTTGTAGTCGCCGAAGGTGTTGCCCATCCCGTTGCTGTCGAGCCCGGTGCCATTGGCGGGCGTCATATTCGTGAAGGTCCCGTCGCCGTCGTTCCGGAAGTACTTGGAGGTCTCGAAGTCGGACACCCAGAGGATCTCGGGGTAACGATCGCCGTCCATATCAACGAACCTGGGGGCGAACGCGCGGACATCGGTCATATCCGCGTCCAGTGCCGCGACGGTCACATCGCTGAAAGTCCCATCGCCATTGTTCTGGAACAGCTTGCTCCCGCCGTACCAGCCCGCGACGGCCAGATCGAGATCGCCATCGAGGTCGTAGTCCCCGAACGCGGGGCTGAAGGTGTCGACGAGATTGAATGGGTTGTACGAACCCCCGAGCCCGGCGGCTGCGGTGACATCGCTGAAGGTGCCATTGCCATTGTTCATGTACAGGATGTGCACATCGGGGCGTGGATCGTTGGGCAGCCCCTGGGATGTGACCATCAGGTCGAGCCAGCCGTCGTTGTTGTAATCGCCCACCGCGACGCCGCTCCCCGTGTGGGCGCGATCGACACCCCACGCGGCAGCCTCGTCGCTGAAGCTGCCAGTCCCATCGTTGATATAGAGATGGTCGGTGCTCGCCGAGCCACCGATGATGAACAGATCGAGATGACCGTCATTGTTGAAGTCGCCCGCGGCCCCGCCACAGGTCATGAACTCGACACCCAGACCATCATCCACGCTCGCGTGGGGTGTGCCCAGCCCAGCCGCGTCGGTCTGATTTGACACGAGGGGATCAGCGCCCATGGCCACACCCGCCGAGAGTGCGATCAGCATCATCGGCGTCACAAGAAGGTCCGAGAACTGATGGATTTTCTGCTCGCGATTCATCTCTATATACACTCCAACTTAATCTGGTTCTGCACTGACCCGCGAACGATA
Source organism: Phycisphaerales bacterium JB052 (assembly GCA_043100965.1). Taxonomy (GTDB): domain Bacteria; phylum Planctomycetota; class Phycisphaerae; order Phycisphaerales; family UBA1924; genus UBA1924. The sequence continues at coordinate 1,159,291 of JBICHR010000011.1, forward strand.
CGCGAGCACAGCCCCACCCCATGCATCCAGCACACCTGATGAATCACTAGACTACAACAATCCCAGCTCGCTTCCCAGTCCAATCCCTACAACTCTCGTCCAATTCACCCAGAGAATCGCCCTTTTCGGACGCTCTGTGGAGTTCAAAGCCACGAGTATCCCGCGCCCTCCATCAGAACACCAATGCAAAGCCCCGCCCTGTGCAGGCGGGGCACTGTACTGGATTCTCTATTCAATCGGGTGATCAGTTCCCCCGACCCGGTCGGCGACGCTGCCCGCCCTCGGGTCGTGCCCGGGGGCGTTCACCGCGTTGTGCATCGGGGCGGCCCTGCCCATCATCTGGTGGTCCGCGCCGGGCCGACTCCGCCGGCTCACCACGCCAAAGGCGTGGGACCTGCGGGAACTTGTCCGAGACCACATAGTAATAGGTCCCCATCGGGAACTCGGGGGTGACCCCGAAGCGCCCGTTGCACTCGTCGAGATCGCCGCTGCCCTCGACATACTCGTAATCGAGCCCGAAGGTGCCGTCGTATTCACCGCCCGGCCCGTCGGGCAAACCGGGGCGCTCCCCATCCTTGAGCTGGTAGCTCGAGGTCAGCTCGTGCAACTCGGAATCCGCGTCAAAGGCATCGCTGTAGCCCCATGGGCCGTAGATCGGAAATCCGTCGTACGCCCAGCCGATCAGGATCATGCGCTCGGTGCCCTCATCACCACCGAGCTTCTCAAGCAGCCCGGTCGGGATCCCGTGATAGTGGTATTTGCCCGTGGGCTGCACATGGGCGTTATTCTGATCTAATCCCAGTGGTACGCCGCCACCGAGCGCCTCGTAGTTCCATTCTGACCCACCACCGAAGGCCGGGTCCTGATCCTCGGTCCAGAACTCACCGGTCCCGGCATCGAAGATCACCCCGTTGACCGCGATCCCGAACTCCGGGCGGGCAACCGTCGGTTCATCGGCGATGCTGGGGACTAGGGGCAGCGACACCTTGTGGGTTTGCGGCCGCAGCGCGTTGGGGTTGCCAGGGTTTGGGAATGCACCCGTCTCGTGATCCGGTAGGCCGTTGGATTCGATCACACGCTGACCATCTTTGATCGTGATCGAGACCGTCGGCTCGGGAAGCTCGATGACCTCCATCGGCTCGGGGCCCTGATTATCCGGCAGCGCCCGGCCGGGCTGCGGGAGCAGGACCCCACTGGCCAATGCTTCCTGCCCCTGGCTCTCACTGGTGTGACCGGGGTGGCCCATGGCCGAGGGCCCTGCCAGCATCAAGCCGATGGCTGGGAAGAGATGCTTCGAATAGGTTGAGATGTGTTTCATAGTGCGACCTTCCTGGTACCGTGTGCTCTGGAACCGTGTTCTGCACGATTCACTCGGGCCAAACGCGGCCCCACACACCCGATTGCAACAGAAAGACAATTCCAGACCTGCCGCACCGGAAATGATGCGTTTCCCCCACTGGTCGCTGCCACGATTCAATCGGAATGGCTCAGTAGTCGCTGTATTCACGCCCGCGAGAATCGAACTCACCCGATGCGTGCGCCTTCATCGTGACCGCGGCTTGGCTGTACAACCAGCCCACGCCGGCCCCGTCGGTCCAGTGGATACCGCTGTTGCCCTTGCGGGTCCCGATCGGGAGCTTGGGCAACTGACCCAAGTACGGGCCATAGATATACGGCGCAACCTTCGTGCCATCGGGGGAAACATTCCCATCGATATCGGTATACCCGAGCAACTGCTCGGTCACCTTGGCATCGAGTGGCTGTTGCCCGTTGTGCTCTGCCTGATACAGCGCAACAGCTGATCGCAATATGTGCAGGTCCTGGACCAACGCCGATTCGGCGGCACCAACCGCCCCCCGGCTGACGCGCGGGACCGCGATCGCGCCGATGATCCCGATGATCACCACCACGATGACCAGTTCGATCAGCGAGAAGCCACGATGTCGCAAGCCCATACCCATCGCGTCATGAGTCGGGTCGGCGACGAACCAGAATGAACGCGATGCTCAGTGTCGTGTTGAAAAGGAGGGATTGCCTCAATCCTCATTATCCACTGGTATTCTCCTACGGCACACATCCATGGTGCAGTCCCCACCCAATCACTGGATCGCAACGCTGTGTAGGGAGCACCGCTCTTTCGACACCTTTTGAGCGCGTCCGAACTGATGACAGACCCATCGAAAAACGCCCCTGGCGGTCTGCCAAGGGCGTTTTCTTCAAGTGGAGACGAAGAGATTCGAACTCTCGACCTCTTGCATGCCATGCAAGCGCTCTACCAACTGAGCTACGTCCCCGTTCTTGGGGCCCGGCGATTGCCAAGCCCCGAATCGTAGTGCCCAGACTCGCCGGGTCAAGATTGCGCAGCCATATCGAGTGCAGTCCTTTTTGGCCCGTCCTCAGCATGGGGCTGGATCGGGCCGCTGGGACGACCGAATAACCACACGGGACGACCGGAGCTGACCTATGACACCCCCGTACAACGAACTGAACTGGTGGATCGAGCCCGACGGCTCAACACACACTGCCACATGCCCCAGCAGGGTCCCTCAGAGGCCCGTGCTCGCCGCTGGTAAAGTCTATCTTGAGTCGCGGTCGGGCGTCATCAGCAGGATCGGCACCCAGCCCGCCAGCGTGGGCATGATCTCCCGCCAGCTGCTCGATGCCCTGCATACGCGATTCCCGGGGACACGCTGGTGGGTCAAGGATCCGAGCCCAACGCAGCAGCCGCAGACCCGCACGCCCGCCGTCTCCTGATTCAGTTCATCGCCCCAGAGCCGACACGAGCGCCGCCTTGCGGACCAGCACGCCCCCGGCAACCTGGTTCCGGATCACGCTGCGCCCCGAATCGGCCACCTCGCCGGCGATTTCAACCTCCCGGTTCATCGGACCCGGGTGCATCACGATCGCACCCGGCTTCATGCGTTGGGCACGCCCGAGCGTCAACCCATAGCACGCGTGGTAGAGGCGTTGCGACGCCAAGCGGGCACCACCGCCACGCTCGAACTGGATGCGGAGCATCATCATCACATCGGCCTCCTGGACCAGTGCATCGAGATCGTTGGACACCTCACAGCCCAGCGACGCCAGCCCGGGCGGGCACATCATCGCAGGCCCGCACAGCGTCACCCGTGCGCCCAGCGCCCGCAACAATCCGATATCCGATCGGGCCACGCGTGACGAGATGACATCGCCGACGATCACCACATGCAGCCCGCTGAAATTCCAGCTGTCGCTGCGACCCAGCGACCGGCCGATGGTCAGCGCATCGGTCAGGGCCTGTGTGGGATGCTGGTGGGTGCCGTCGCCTGCGTTGATCACGGGGATCTGGACATGCTCGCTGATCAGTTGGGCGGCACCGCTCTGGGACGCCCGCACGACCAGCGCATCGACCCCCATCGACTCGATCGTCCAGGCCGTATCGATCAGGGTCTCGCCCTTGGACATCGAAGAGCCGGTGCTCGCCAGATCCACGACCGTTGCACCGAGCCCCTGCGCCGCGACGCTGAAGCTCACCCGCGTCCGGGTCGAATCCTCAAAGAAGAGATTGGCCACCGTTCGACCGTGCAGTGCATCGCCCGAAAAAGCATCTGCGTGCGCCATCGACAGCAGCGCGTGTGCTTGTGCCGCGTCTGCGTCGTGCATGCCCAACAGATGATGGCCGCTCCACATCGCCCTGTCCCTCTTTAATCTTCGACCGGGATCTCGCGGTAATGCGCGCCCTGCTGCGGTGCCGCGGGCTGCTGGGTGGTCGGCTGCTGCGGCTCCGGCTCAGGGTTCCGGATCGGCTCGGGCTCTGACACGGTCTCCGTTTCATCTTTGCGGGACTCGAGTTCTTCACTGAAGGATGCGTCTGAATCAGACCCCTCATTCTCCGTGTCACGCTGATCGAGCACTTCCTCGGGCAGCGGCACATACAGCGGGGGGATGCCGATGGTGCCCGGTGCCCAGTGCTGCACGCGGTTGAGCTTCCAGGTCCGCACGCCGCCGTTGAGCCAGATGGTCACATTGCCCGTGAACGCGTCGCCATCGAAGCTGCGCGCCGGGTAGAGCACATCGACCTTGGCGTCCGAGGCACGGATCCAGATGCGACCGATGTGGTAGACCGGGATCGAGTCGTCCATGCCCTCATACGGCAGCACCACCCCGTCGGGCAGATCCTGCACAATCTTCTGCGCCGATTCGAGCGTCGTCCCCACAGGCAGGTTCACGCTGTAGTGCCCCTGCGCATCCCGCATCGGGTAACGCTGAATCACCTCATCGAGGGCGACCCGTGTCACCCGGATCGCCTGACTGTGATTGGCGCTCTTGAACGCCGGAGCGCTCTCGGGCTCGGGGACATTGGTATAGCTGATGCACCCGGTGAGCATCAGGGTGCCCAAAATCCCCGCGGCGACGGGGGCGATTGTGGTGCGTGTGATCCAAGAACTCGTGCGCTTCTGGGGTGCCATGGCTGCTCCGCTGCGTCTGATGGTTGTCGTCCACGAACATCATAGTGCCCACCCCCGCCTGGTGCGGCGCGTTTCCTGCGCCAGGCCGATAGGATCACACGATGCCCGATCACCCCCCCATGACCAGCCGACAGACCCCGCCACCCAGCGAGCCACCCGCACCCTCGGGCAAACGCTACATCCTCGCCATCACCGGTGCTTCAGGGGCCGTCTACGCCACCCGCTTGCTCGACCAGCTGCTCACCAAGGGCCACGAGGTCCACCTGGTCGTCAGCGACTACGGCAAGCGCCTGCTGGCCGACGAGATGGGCATCACCCGCGTGGGCCTGGAGACCATGGCCCCGCACCTGGCGGAGGATCCCCATGCCCAGACCTACGCCAGCCGCCTGATCCTGCACCCCAACAAGGATGTCGGCGCCAGCATCGCCTCGGGCAGCTTCCTCCACAACGGGATGGTCGTGCTCCCCTGCTCCTCAACCTCGCTGGGCGCCATCGCCAACGGCTCAGGCTCCAACCTACTCGCCCGCGCCGCGGCCGTCACGCTCAAGGAGCGCCGCCCGCTGATCGTGTGCCACCGTGAGTCGCCGCTGAACCTCATCGACATCGAGAACATGCGCACCCTGACGCTCGCGGGCGCGACCATCGCCCCATGCAACCCGGGGCTCTACCTGCTCCCGCAATCAATCGACGACATCGTGGACTTCACCGTGGGCAAGGCCTTGGACCTGCTGCACATCGAGCACGATCTCAAGACGCGTTGGGGCGAGGACTGATCATCCCCGCCACCCGATCGGCGCCATCGTCACCGTCACGGCCATGCGCTCCCGTCCGTGCGTGTCGCCGTTGCGGTACGCCTCATCACCACGATTCATGAGCCGTTCCATTTGCTCTTCCAGCGTCTTCAGTTCCTTGATCTCATCTGTCGAGAGCCATGCGACCGATCGCACGGCCCGAGGACGAAAGTCGCCCTCCGAGTGCCGCGCCCATCCCCGCTCGTACTCGCGCTCGGCCTTGCGGAGCATCAGGCGTACACCCCGGATGATCTCCGTGATGTAGGCGGCGCTTCTTTTGCCACGCTTGAGCTCGACATGGCGATAGCGGAGCCCGTACAGCCGTTCCGGGCGAGCGCCCGAATCCCGGCGACCGTGGTCTTCCACGATTTTGAGCTTGAGCAGCTTCCCCAGGTGGTAGTGTGCTGATTCGGCGCTCATGCCGACCATCTCCGCGACCTCGCGTGCGGTAAGCGGTCCGTCCATGGAAAGCATTGCCTCGAAAACGCTCCGCGTCTCGATGGCATTGAACAGACGCAACTGCCGCACGGTGCTGATCTCGAGGGTATCGGGCATGCCTGATCGTATCGTACAATATTCAAATTACAAGATGTTTTTTTATTTTTACGACCACCGACAGCGACCAGCGCATCGAAGCAAGCAGTCCACTCAAGGAGACCCACCATGCTCACACTGCTCGCCGTCGCCATTACCTCCTCCGTGTTTCCAGCCACTGCCCACACCCAGCCGGACTGGAACGAAGTGGAGCAAGTCGTCCAGGAAGAGGTCAACGATGGATTCTCGGGCGCAGTGCTCCTCGTGCGTGACGGCGAGGTGGTCCTGAACAAGGGCTACGGGCTCGCCGATCGAGAACAGAAGATCCCCAACACACCCGACACAATCTTTGCGCTGGGCTCTACACCGATCGATTTCACGCATGTCGCGATCCTGCAACTGCTCCATCATGGCAAGCTACGCCTTGACGACCCGATCACGGAGTATTTCGATCGGTTTGAGGGTGACCACGCCATGATCACCATCAACATGCTCCGGACCGGGCAATCCGGGCTCCCCGACTTCCCGGATATTCAGGGAGTCGACGAGGACCCCGACCATTCGCCGCTTTCACGCGATGAGCTCATCGGACGGGCCGCCAGAGCCGAGCTCCGATTCACACCCGGCACGCGCGAGGAGCACTCGCATTTCGCTTGGGGCGTGCTCGCCGCGATCGTCGAGGTGGTCTCCGGGCAGTCTTACCCGCAATACATCCGCGAGCATGTGCTCAGCCCCGCGGACATGACCCGCACCGGATTCCACGGCGACCAGTTCCCGGGCGAGACCGTCGCGATCGGCTACGGCGCACACACCTGGGGCACGATCAACTCGCCCGAACACTGGGGCGAGACCTCGTGGCTCGTGATGGGCTCGGGCGGTATGGTGGGCACCACCGGTGATCTCTACAAGTTCACCCAAGCGATCAAAGACGGCACGCTCATCCCCGCCCGGGTGCGCCACCACTTCCCTCGCGACAGCGTCACCCTCAACGGCAACCGCTACGGGTTTCAGACCGCGTACAACACAGGCATCGACAACCTCTTCTTCATCAACTGCAACAGCGCCGACATCATGAACGGCTACAGCATCGCTGATTTCGCACGAACACTCGAAGACCTCTGCTTCGACCTGCCCGCACCCAACTTCTCGATCGGGATCGCGTTCGGCATCAATGACAACGACCAGTTGTACGCCCACGGCGTGCTGCCCGGCACACCCGCACATCGGGCCGGGCTTGAGCAGGGCGACCTGCTGCTCGCCGCCAACGGCGAGCGATTCGACCTCGCGGACCCGCTGGAGACCATCCGCCCCTCGATCGATGAAGGAGTTACTCTGAAGCTGCGTATCCGCAGGGACGGCAAGCTCATGACCATCACCATCGAGCCCGCGCCGACCGATTCCTGACCGCTCAAGCTCCCCATCATTCCAATGGCAGGCAGCCCTCCGCCCACAGTAGGGCCGCCCGAACCAGACGCGAATGGGAATGAGCGGCCAAGCCGCATCCACAAACACCTCGCCGTCGATTCACACACCACCACCCAGATTCGCTGCTCAACCCCCACGGCTATCTCTGGCCGTGCGCTACCGGGCCGCCCATTCCCATTCGCGGCTGGTCAAGTTTGCTTCTCCCGATGTCGAAGGGGCCAAGGCTAATCCTCATCAGCAACTTGGTGGATCTCTGGCGCAAAGTAGTACACCTCGGCACCCCGCTGCACACCCTTGACAAGCACACCTCGCTCGACCAACAGATCGACATAGTTGCGTGCGGTCTGCTTTGAGCCGTCGATCCGATCGTGAATCATGTTCACGGTCACGACTGACTGTTCAAACAGGTAATCAATTTGGTTGTAGAACGCCATGCCCAGGCTCTTGTCTTCGAACCGATCGATGAAGTTCTGTCTCAGCGCGAGCAGACGCCGGATCCGATCCATCGTCCCCTGCGCCTCACTGATCACAGCACTCAGGAAATAATCGATCCACGCGGCCCAGTCGCCGTGTGTCGAAACACGCAACAGCCGGTCGTAGTACTCCTGCTTGTGCTGGTTGATATAGCCACTGGGATAGATCAACGGCTTGGACAAAATCGTCCCCTCGCAGAGTGAAAGCGTGATGAGCATGCGCCCCAGGCGTCCATTGCCGTCCGCGAACGGGTGAATGGCCTCGAACTGATAATGCGCCAACGCCGCTGCGATGAGCGTTGGCATGCCGACCGGCGGCTGACGCATGAACTCAACCAGATCGCTCATCAGGGCCGGCACCTCACTCGGGGGCGGTGGCACAAAGCGTGCCCCAGCAAATGAGACCAGGCGATTGCCAATCATGACCTGCTTCGGTCGATACTGCCCGGGGTACTTGCGTTCTGCGCCCTGGATCCCCGCGAGCAATGCACCGTGCAACTCGCGGATCCGCGACTCGGTCAACGGCCCCGCGATCCCAACGGCCCGGTCGATCGCGGTCATGTAGTTGCGAACCTCCAAGGGCTCGGTGCTCTCCAAGCGGAGAAGACTCGCCGTTTCGATCTCCGAAGCGCTCGCGATGGTGTCCTCAATCTTCGAAGACAGACGGGCTTCACGCAGACGGAGCGGTCGATACAGCACCCAAGGATTGAAGTTCAGTCCGCCTGGGTGATCCTGAAAACTGCCATCGAGCCGCCCAAGCAACGCCACCGCCCGCTCGTGCTTGGCCATCAGCGGACCAAGCTCAGCGAGAATGGCCTCCAATGACGGCAAGGGCGCTGGGACGAATGCCCACCCTTCTTCCGTTTCGGTCTGGGGCAGACCATCCACATATCGCACCCAGTCGAAGCTCGCGCGAACCAGCCGCCCCATCGGAGTTTCAGATTGGAAGTCGCTCGGCTGCACAACCAAAGTATATTGGTTTTTACCACACAGAGCCAAAATTCTAGCGATATTTTTGGTTAGTGTACACTACAGCACAGTCCTTTGGGCTTGAAATCGCCCCTACGCCTTCGCGTACTGCCTCCGTCGCGGGTCTTCCTTGTTCAACTCCACGCTCACCCCACCGGCGAGTCGGACCGAATCCTCGCCGAGTTCGTGGCTGAGTTGCTTGACCAGTTCGGGGCGAAGCGTGACCTTCCCAGCACCCTTGGCATCGACGATGACCCACGAATCGGGCGTCTCGACGATCATCTCCACCGGGCGGGGTGACTTGCCCAGCGACAGGTCATTGGGATCGACCGGGGCGCGGAGAATGGCCTTGGCCGCGTCCAGCCGCTCGATCGCCGTCCCGTTGAGCTTGCTTGGGCGGACCATGACCTGTACCGTGCCCTGCTCCAAGGGGTGTCCATCGACCGGGACCAGGCGATCGACGATGATCTGGGCGTCGCCGCGGGAATGGTCCAACCGTCCCATGAAGAACTTGGGCTGATCGTCCTCGAGCAGGTGCCCGAACTGCTGGTAGACATTGGCGAACATCACCGCGTCGGCGGTACCCGTCGCGTCCTCGATCGTCAGGATGCCCATCTTCTGCCCGGCGCTGCGTCCGTTGCGCACGACAATCAGTCGGCAACTCTGTACCATGGCCGCGACGATCACCCGCTTGTCCTGGGCCAGCTTCTTCAGGTCGCCCACCCGGTTATGGGTGAAGGCACGCACCCAGTGGTTCCATTCTTCCATCGGGTGGCTCGACACATAGAAGCCCAGGGTTTCCTTCTCCTGCTTGAGCGTCTCGGCCTCGCTCCATGGCTCGACCTTGGCCAGCGCCGCCTCCGGCTGCTCCGCGCCTGCCGACGACTCATCCCCGCCGAACCCGAACAACGCGCCTTGACCCGCGGCCCGGTCAGCGGCCACGGTCTGCCCGGCGCTCACCGCCTGGTCGATCGACGCCACCAACGCCGCCCGCTCATCACGCGAGTACACATGATCGAACGCGCCCGCCTTGATCAGCGCCTCGATCGTCGCCTTGTTCACGCTGCTGCTGGGCACCCGCTCGCAGAAATCGAACAGACTGGAGAAGGTCTTCCGCTTGGGATCTTCAGGATCTGGCCCAATGTCCCGTTCGTTGACGATCGCCTCGATGGCCTTGCTGCCCGCGCCCTTGATCGCTTTGAGCCCGAACATGATCTGACCGGTTTCAGGGCGGTGCTCCTCATCGTCCTCATACACAACGCCGAAATCGGGGAAGGACTTGTTCACATCGGGCGCGAGCACCTCCACACCCGTGCGGAGCTCGTCGCCCGACTTGGGATCGATGAACTTCAGACGCTTGCAGTCCTCGAGGTAGGGGATCCAATCGCTGACCTTCTGCGCCTGGCTCTCGAAGCTCAGGAAGGCCGCCATGTACTGGCTGGGGAAGTAGGTCTTCAGGTACGCCGTCTGGTACGCCACGATCGCGTAGCCCGTCGAGTGCGACTTGTTGAAGCCGTAGCCCGCGAACTTGAGGATCAGCTCGAACAGCTCTTCTGCCTTCTTCGCCTCGAGCCCCTGCGAGACCGCGCCCTCGACGAACTTGGGGCGTTCGGCGTTGATGATCTTCTCTTTCTTCTTGCTGATCGCCTTAATCAGCGAGTACGCGCTGCGCAGCGGGATGCCGCCCAGCTCGTGGACGATCTGCATGACCTGTTCCTGATAGACCATGACGCCGTAGGTCTCGGCGGTGAACTTATCGACGATGGGGTGCACCTTGGGCACCTGCTCCTCGCCGTGCTTGCGCCGGTTGTAGTCCGGGATCAGGTCCATCGGGCCGGGCCTGAAGAGCGCGTTGGCCGCGATCAGGTCTTCGAGCCGGTCGGGCTTCATCGCGTTGAGCAGCTTACGCATCCCGCCGGATTCAAACTGGAACACGCCTGTCGTATCACCACGCTGGAACATGGCAAAGACATTGGGATCGGTGTACTGCAGGCGGTCCAGGTCCAGCGGGTGGTCGGCTCCCTTCACCTTCTTCTTGCCCACGGCCTGCCAGATCTGGTCGTCACTGAAACACGACCGGATGATCGAAATGGCCCGCTCGATCACGCTCAGCGTGCGCAGGCCGAGGAAGTCCATCTTCAGCAGGCCCATCATCTCGCAGGTCGGGCCGTCCCACTGCGTGATGACTTCGTTCTCGCCGGCACCCGAGGCCTTGTACAGCGGCACCACCTCGTGGAGCGGACGCGTCGCCACGATCACGCCCGCGGCATGCACGCTTGAGTGGCGTGCCTGCCCCTCGAAGGTCCGACCCGTATCGATCACCCGCCGGACCAGCTCGTCGCTGTCGTACCAGTCCTTGAGATCCGGCTCCTGCTCGAGCGCCTTGTCGAGCGTCATCTTCAGCTCTTCGGGCACCAACTTAGCCAGCTTGTCGGCGTCGGACAGGGGCATCTCCAGCACGCGGGCCACATCGCGGATCGCCGCGCGGGCCTTGAGCGTCCCGAAGGTGATGATCTGCGCCACATGCCCGTACTTCTCGCGCACATAGTTGATGACATCGCCGCGCCCGTCCTGGCACAGGTCGATATCGATATCGGGGTACTCCGTTCGGTCCGGGTCCGTGAACCGCTCAAAGAGCAGCCCGTAGTGCACCGGGCAGGCGTTGGACAGGCCCAGCACAAACCCGGTCATCGTCCCCACGCCCGAACCACGAGCCAGCGACGGGATCCCCCGCTGACGCCCCCAGTTGACGAAGTCCCACACGATCAGGAAGTACGCGGAGATCAGCTTGTCGGCCAGGATCTTGAGCTCGCGATTCAGTCGCGCCCACTTGTCGAACGCGTTCGGATCCTCTGCCTGTTCCCGCGCTTCGGGCGTCCCATCGACCCCCTCGATGTGCTCGTGGCGGTGATCCATGATCTCGGGCCCATAGCGCCAGATCATGCCAGCCTCACAGAGTAACCGGAGCGTCTTGTCACACTCCTCCTTGAGCGACGCCTGATCCAGGTCCGGATCATTCGCGGGATCGAGCTCGAAGTTGGTACAGAAGTCCTTGAACCACGCGGTCAGATCGCCCTCGTACTTCTTGGCGTTGTGCTTCGGTAGCTTGCTCTTGGCGGGGGCCTTGACAATCACCACCGGCGCGTGGTTGGCCCCGATGGGCAGCTCGACATCGCAGCGGTCCGCGATCGCCACCGTGTTGGCCATCGCCTCGCGACCCGCGTCGCCGAACTCCTCGTTGTTGTACTCGTCGCTGTGGAACAGCTGCTCCATCTCTTCGGGCGACTTCACATACAGCTCGGTCGGGTAGTGCATCCGATCCGGGTCGTTCTTCACTTTGCCCGTTGAGATGCAGATGAGCGTGTCGTGCGCGTCGTAGTCCTCTTCCAGCAGGAAGTGACTGTCGTTGTCGCACACCAGGGGCAGGTTCTGCTCCTGCGCCAGCCTGATCACATGCGGGTTGATCGAGTTCTGCAGCCCGATGTGGTGCTGCAACTCCAGATAAAACCCCGGGCCCTTCTCGTTGCCCTTGAACACCTTGCGGTACCAGTCGCAGACCTCGACCGCGTTGTCCCAGTGGGACTGGTCGCGGGTCTGCTCGTACTTCACCATGTGGTGCGCGATCTCCGAGCCCAGGTGCCCATTGATGACGATGATGCCCTCGCTGTGCTTCTCCAGGATCTCGCGGTCCATGCGGGGCTTGAAGTAGAACCCGTTGAGATACGCCTCGCTGCACAGGTACAGCAGGTTCTCCCACCCCTTGAGCGTCTCGGCGAGCATCACCAGGTGGAAGCCGCCGTCGGCCACACCGGTGTAGGTCCGGTCGCGCCGATCGCCCGGCGCGATGTAGGCCTCAACACCCAGAATGGGCTTGATGCCCTTCTTGCGCGCCAGGTTGTAGAACTGCACCGCCGCGTGCATGTTGCCGTGGTCCGTAATGGCCACCGCGTCCATCCCCAGTTCCTTGACGCGATCAACGAGCTTGTCGACCCGATTCCCGCCGTCGAGGAGGGAGTACTCCGAGTGCAAGTGCAAATGGACAAATGAGTTGCGCTTTTCTATTTCGGTCACAGCACACCTTGGGCCAGGGGTTCAACAGCGTGATTGCAGCACTGATCCTACCCAAGAATCCGGTGCCTGTGTCAAGGTGGGAAGCGAAAAGACAGCGAACCGTTTCCCTATGATGTCAGTAGGATCAAGGGGTCACCCATGAACGACAGCAGTCCACAATTTGGCTCCACACGCAGCGTCACGATTCAGGGACCTGGCCTGATCGCCCAAATTCTGGCGATCATCATCTTCCTGGCGATCGTTGCGGTCCTCTTCATCTTCATCGTCCCGCTCGCGATCGTGCTCCTATTCATCGGGCTGATCGTATACGCCTGGTACCGGATCAAGTTTGCCTTCCGGCGCGCCCACGATCCCAACGGCCCCCTCGACGGGCGACGCAATGTCCGCGTGGTGGAGCGCGATGACTGACACGCAGACACCGCCCGCACCACTCAACAACGCCGTCTGCATGCACTGCGGCTACGACATCACCGGCACCATCCCTGACTCAGACAAACAGGTCACCTGCCCCGAATGCGGGCTGCTGCTTCGCCCCTCATCCCGGCTGGCCATGACCCGGCGCGATGTGCACCTGTCGCTGATCAGATCAATCGCCCTGCCCTACTTCATCTGGTCGGCGATCACCATACTGGGCCTCGCACCCGACCCGCTTCATGAATCGCTGTTCGCGTTCTTCCTGATCGCCATCTTCGCGTTGGGTTACCCCATCGCCCTGCTCATCTCCTCCATCAGCGCCTGGTCAAAGCTGCATCACCAGACCAAGGTCTACCCCCGCCCCTACCACCGAGGCCTTATCCCCCTTTGGATCCTCACCTACCTCATCCCCGTCGCCTCGCTCTACCCGCTCGTGTTCATCGTGATGAGGGATCTACTCTGACCCTCCCCGATACGAGCCGCCCCCACGACGAGCCGCGCCCACAACAAGCCACACCCACTACTAGCCGCGAATGGGAATGAGCGGCTCAAAGCCCACCCAAATACAAAGCCGGTGTTTCACACATCGCGGATGTTGTTACTCAACCCGCGCACTATCTCTTGTCGTGCGCAACCAAAGCCGCTCAGTACCATTCGCGGCTAGTCATGATGCGCCTCTACCTCCCACGGGTTCCGCTTCGCTCCACCTGTGGCTACGGCCCCCAGCCCCTACGGGGCTGAGTCACCCCACCACCGCCTCGCGCACCTTCTTCGTCACCTCGCCAACCTTCCCATCCCCGACCGTCTCCGCCTCGATCCGGACCACCGGCAGCACGCCCCAGCTCGAGTTCGTCAGGAACACCTCGTCCGCGTCGAGCAGATCGTCGATCGTCATCATCCGCTTGGTTGTCTTGATCCCCATCGCGCCCGCCTTCTCGACGACACGCAAACGCGTCACGCCCGGCAGCACCGGCGACGGGATCTGCCCCTCGCGCGTCTCCGGCGTCGCGTACTCGTCCTCCTCGCCGCGTGCGATCGGTGTGATCAGGTGCCCGCCGTCGACGACGAACAGGTTCGAGACACACCCGCCGCACAGGTGGTTGCTCACCTGGAACACGATCGACTCGCCCGCGCCCTTGGCCGCCGCTGCCTGCAGCTCGCGCAGGCGCCACCAATAGTTGAGCGTCTTATGACCGGCCGTCGGATCCAACGGGTTGGCCCGGGCCTGCGCCAGCGTCGCCATGACCCCGTTCTCGAACATCTCGTCGGGGTACGGGGTCACCGGGTTGGCCTGGATCAGAATCGTCGGCTGGTGCCCGCTGCGACCGGTGGTCTGGAGCATGTTCAGGTCGCCCCCGGTCAGCGTCAGCCGCACGCGGGCCGAATCCAACCCAGACCGCTTGACCGTCTCGACCACCGCCTCGCCCAAAGGCCCGGTCTTGAGATCATCGCTGAGCCCCAGCGTCGCAGCCGAGGACTGCAAGCGATCGAGATGCTCATCCAGATCCTGCACCACGATCCCGTCGGGAGTAACTCGCGCGATCATGGTCTCGAAGAGCCCTACGCCATGCTGAAAAGCCGCGTCGAAGGCCGACACCATGGCCTCGTCACGATGGAGAAACTCGCCGTTGAGAAAGACTGTCTGTTGTTCGCTCATGCGATGAGCGTATGACCCGAGCGTGCGTTATGCAGCCGACTTGCGCCGCGAATCCACCATCGCCGGCCCCAGAAGGGCCACGACATGCAGGATCAGCAGGATGCCGTTCTTCCCATAGTCGATGAACCGTTCGCTGCCCTCGATGCCCGAGGCGATGCGGTAGTCGCTCAGGCACCCGCAGCCGGACTCCTGGAGCACGACCGGATCGACGAGCGAGATGTAGTAAGTAAACCCGAGGATGCCTGTCATTGAGATCAGCAGCACCAGCTTCCCGAACGGCTTGCGCAGCTCGCTGCCCATCACGAAGACCAGCAGCAATCCCATCACCAGCTCACCGGGCCCGACCCACCACAGTAGGTTCTCGTACTTCTCGGGCAGCACAGCGTGCGTCTCGACGATGTCGACGAACGCAGACATATCTTTGATCTTGAAGAACCCGGAGATCACCCACATGAGCATAATCAGAAACACGCTCACCCTTGCGAACAGGTACCGCGGGGGCTGATCCTGCTCTGTGTTGTCGGCGGTGTGTTTGCGTACCGCTGAGTCCACGCCGCCCGAGAATGGATCATCCTCTGTCCCGTCACGCGTCCCATGCCCTGCGGGCGGGATCGGCAGCCCTGAACCACTGTCAATCGGCGGGTCCGAAGCACGCAAGGGGTGGCAGGTTGGGAAGAGACTGTGGGTCATGGGGACCGGTATTCTACATTCAGTCGAAGAGGAGTGTTCGCTTCCCGAAGTCCAGTTTCATTGCCTGCTTGGCAAGATAGAGGGTTTCTTCGGCCGCGTTATTGGCTTGTCTGGTGTGCTCCCGCAGAATCTCGAGCACCTTCTTATCGCCAGCTTCGCCCTCGAACGGTACGCGTCGCTCACGCATCGGTTCGAGCAGCTTGTCGATATGCTCGGCGATCTCGACCTTGATGTGCCCATCGCCGATGTTGTCGCCCTTGCTGTACGCCTCCTCGAGCTCCTTGATCCGCTCGTCGTCGGCAATGAACGCGCGGACATACTCGAAAAGGGCGTTATGGATGTCGCCCGGCTCGTCCATCGCGGTGCGACCGGTGTAGAGCCCGCCCATCTTCTTCTTGATCTTCTTGAAGGTGTCCGTGAGGAAGATCGCATTGTTGAGCGACTTGGACATCTTGAGCTTGCCGTCGGTCCCCACCAGACGCGCCACGCGCCCGACCTTGCCCTCGGGGATCGGGAAAAGCCCGCCCTCTTTCACATAGTCCTCGTCCTCGGTGTGCGGGTTCACCCCGCAGTAGAGCTGGTTGAACCGGCGTGCCACCTCGCGGCAGGGCTCGATGTGGGCCAGCTGATCCTCACCCACCGGCACCAGCTCGGGGCGGAAGATCAGGATGTCGGCGCACTGCCCGACCGAGTACATCGGGAAACCGAATGAGTAGCTGTCCCCCAGCCCCTTGTCCTCCAGCTCGGTCTTGAGCGTGGGGTTGCGCATGACCCGGTTGAAGGGCAGGAGCATGGCCAGGTACCAGGTCAGCTCGGCGATCCCGGGGATCTCGGTCTGGAGCACGAAGGTGGACCGCTCCGGGTCCATTCCACAGGCGATCCAGTCCTTGACGATGTCGATCGTGCTCCGCCGGATCTCGTCGGGCTTGTCGGCCCGGGTCGTGAAGGCGTGCATGTTGGCGATCAGGAAAAAGCACTCGTACTCATCCTGAAGCTTGACACGGTTCTCCAGCGAACCCACCCAGTGCCCCAGATGGAGCTGGCCGGTAGGAGTATCGCCGGTGAGGATGCGGGGTTTGGTGCTCATAGTCGTCCGGACCTATTCAGGGGGTTTGATCGGGGAGTCCTCATCGTAGCTCCCAACCGCTTTTCTGAGGATTCCTCGACTGTTTTTGAGAATTCTCCACACAGAGAACCCGATCCCGTCGCTTAGGATAGTGAAACAGGGCCATCGCTCTGGTCGGGATGAACACGATCCCATCGTCTTCTGAGAGGGACAACATGCACCGAAGAGATTTTATCGCGATCAGCGCCGCGTCAGCCGCGGCTTCGACCGTGTCGGGGATGCCGGGCTTGGCCAGGTTCTCTGGCACGCCGCGGATCGCCAAACCGGAACTGGTCGAGCTCCGAGCGAGCGAGGAACAACCCGGCAGGGCTCTCGTCGCGCGGGCACTCCCGATCTCTATCGCGACCGAGCCGATACGCAACCCCCAAATCACGCTGACACCGCTCGCGTGTGCTCAGACACGGATCGCCGACACCTCCGGCGTGGATATCGAGCTGCGTCACCCGGGGTGCGGGATTGATTCAATCATGTATAGCGCTCACAACCACGGGCTCGGCGCGTTCCCGTCTGGGATTTCATCCCCGATCGATGCGGACACTGCCGGCGGGCTCTCGCTCACCATCACGCAGCGCGTTGGTGGGGACGAGCAGCGTCATCAGATCCACATCAGCGCATCGCGGCCCGGATCATACCTGCTGGCGATCCCGACCGAGCCGGGCGCTCGAGCACCGATCTGGCGCACGAGCACGATCGAACTCGACAGCACGCACACACCAACCCAGGTCCGATCCCTCTTCGAATCGCGTGCACGCTCGTGCATGCTGATGGGGGTTCGGATCTCTGAGAACAACACACAATCAGAAGGAGCAAACCATGCCGGGTGATGGATGTTTAGGTGAAATTCGGATGTTCGCGGGCAACTTCGCGCCCCGCAACTGGGCACTCTGCGATGGCCAGCTCCTGTCCATCGCGCAGTACTCGGCGCTCTTCTCGATCCTCGGGACGACCTACGGCGGCGACGGGCGCACGACCTTCGGGCTGCCCGATCTGCGTGGGCGCTTCCCCATGCACCCCGGGCACGGCCCAGGGCTGTCATCACGCCAGCTCGGGCAGAAGGGCGGCGTCGAGAATGTCACCCTGACAACGGCACAGATGCCATCTCACACGCACCCCGCATCGACCCAAGTCACCTCGGAAGCGTCCGACTCTGAGGGAACCTTGACCAACCCGGAAGACGCGATCCCCGCGAAGTCCGGGTCGGGCGATCCGGACTGGGCTGACGAGAACAACGCGAGCGTCGAGCTCAGCGATCAGATGCACAGCGCCAGCACCACCATCGGGAACGCCGGCGGGAACCAGGCCCACGACAACATGTCGCCGTTCAACTGCGTGAACTTCATCATCTGCCTCCAGGGGATCTTCCCCTCCCGCAACTGAATCGAGCGAACCATGAAGAATCTCATCGCGATCGCCTGCGCCTCGCTCGCACTCCCCGCCCACGCGGACGTGGTCGTCAGTGAACTGACGGCCCAGTCCCCGACCTGGGACCGCCCGTCAGACAACAGCGTCATGAACGCGGGCCAGTGCGGGCTCGCGTCATCCGATGACTCCGTCAACAACCAGGTTCCCTACGCCAGGTTCTATGTCCGGGCGACCGATGTGAATGTTCCTATGGAGGTCAAGGTCGTCTCGCTCGAAGACGAGCCGATCGACTTCGATCCGTTCGTCGCGGTCTACTGCGAGGAGTTCGACCCGACGGCCCCGCAGGAATCGTTGCTGGACCTCGATGACGACGGCGCGGGCTACCCAAACGCATATGTCCTTACCAGCGTGCCGCTGGAGGTCGGGCTGGATTACATCATCATCGTGAGCTCATACTCGAACTGGGCGCCCTCACAGCTCGGACAGTTTGAGGTCGTGCTGGGCGACAACCTCGCCTTCTTCAACCCCTGCCCCGCGGACATGAACGGCGACGGTGTGCTCAACTTCTTCGATGTGTCCGCGTTCCTGACCGCGTTTATCGCGAACGATCCGTTCGCCGATTTCAACGAAGACGGGCTCTTCAACTTTTTCGATGTCTCGGCGTTCCTTACGGACTTCAACGCAGGCTGCCCGTAAGGCGTCCGATCACACGCCCGTCTGCGACGCGTCGGCGCTGATGATCAGCGCCAGGATCACATTGAGCAGGTTGAAGCACATGTGGATCATGATCGGCACGCCCACGCGCCGGGTCCGCTCATAGGCGATGCCGCAGCTGAGCCCGACCGCGAAAATCGGAACCAGCGCGTGCCACGGCACAGGCGGCTGCCCCAATCGGTGCATGCCCGTGAACAGCAAGGCCGTGATGATGATCGCCAGCCAGGGACTCTTGAGCCACTTGAGCATGGCCCCCTGCAGGAACACGCGATAGACCAGCTCCTCGTAAAACGAAGCCCCGATGACCGCCGCTCCCAGGAGCACCCAGACCCACGGGTCGTTCGGACTCTCTTCGAGCATTTTGAGCGTGGGGTGCCCCATCCCATCTGGCGGCGCGTTCTGTGTCTGCTCGTAGAGGAACACACCCAGCATGTTCATCAACTCGATGAAGGGGTAGGCGAGGAAGAAGCAGCCAAGGCCCACCGGGACATCGAGGAGACTCAGCCCCAGGCCCGATTTGCACTCGCCCTCGCTCATCGTGCTGCGTTTGAGCACGAAGAGCATGCCCACGCCCGCGACGATCGCAAAGAGATAGGCCCCGACCGTGTCGATGGTCTGCAGCTGCATCTCGGTGTAGCCCTGCTCATGGACCCAAGCGATCTTGCTGATTAGGGTTGGGGCCGAGCTGAGGGCCAGGATGACGACAAAGGCCGCGAAGATCCAGACCACCGCGGGAAGCAGCGAGACATCGCGCAGGCCCGCCTTGGCGAACCCGCCCGGGCGGAGCAGCCCGCCGGCGAACAACAGCGCGATCACCAAGACCATCGAGACAACCAGCGTCACCAGCTTCCACTGGCGCATGGTCTCAATGACATCGCTCACCCGCTGGCTCTGGACCCCGCCTGTATCGACGACCTGAGCCAGCGTATGGGCCGTATCGGCCCCGCCCAACGCGGGCGATACAATCATGCCGATCGCGCTGATTGCGATCAGCCCCAATATCAGGGGTTTACCGCCATGCCCGATTGGATTGTGCCGACGATTGAGCCGCATGACTGAATCCTCTTCCAGCTCACCCCCCGAGATGCCCGCGACGCTACGCGAGATCGTCGAGCACAAGCGTGCCGAGGTGGCCAGCGCCAAATCGCGGACACCCATCAGCGAGCTTCGCGCCCGAGCGGAGGACGCCGAGCCGGCGCGTGATTTCTTCGAAGCCCTGACCGAGCCCAAGCCCGGCCGAGACGAAACGCGGGTCATCGCCGAGGTGAAACGGCGCAGCCCCAGCGCGGGGCTGATCCGGCCCGAGTATGACGCAGATGGGTTTGATCCAGCAGACATCGCGC
This sequence comes from Phycisphaerales bacterium JB052, assembly GCA_043100965.1. GTDB lineage: Bacteria > Planctomycetota > Phycisphaerae > Phycisphaerales > UBA1924 > UBA1924. The sequence continues at coordinate 1,179,308 of JBICHR010000011.1, forward strand.
AGAAGTACTCCAAAGGCGGAGCATCGGCCATTTCCTGCCTTACGGACGAAAAGTTCTTCGGCGGTTCACTCGCATTCATCAATCCAATCAAAGACCAAATATCGTTGCCTGTCTTGCGAAAAGACTTCATCATCGACCCGTATCAGGTCATCGAAGCCCGCGCTCACGGTGCCGATGCGATCCTGCTCATCGCCGAGTGCCTCAATGACGAGCACATCAGGGAGCTGCTCGACGCGAGCAACGAACTCGGGCTCTCGGCCCTGCTGGAAGTCCACTCACGCCAGAACCTGCTGCGGGTGCTGCCCATTCTCGAAGAGCCGCTGAACCCTCGCACCCTGCTTGGGATCAATAACCGCGATCTCAACCGCATGGTCACCAATCTGAGCCAGACCACCGATCTGCTGGAACTCGTCCCCGACCCGGCAATGCTGGTGAGCGAATCGGGCATCAGGACCCACGACGATCTGGCTCACCTTCGATCGCACGGCGTGCACGCCGCCCTTATCGGCGAGCACCTGATGCGCCAGCCCGACCCGGGCGCAGCCCTCAAGGCAATGCTCCGTCCCGCCGATTGATCGCAATAATCCCCTGTCTGCCCCGTTTTTCGACAGCAGACCCTTTACTGACCCAACCGGGAGTCCACATGAGCCATGTATCTATCGTTTCGTATGCCCGCATCGCGGTCGCGCTCGTGCTCTCGATCGCGCCAGCGGCGATCGCTCAGAGTGCTGAGGAAGTCCTTGAAGCGTCGCGCCAGGCAATCGCCGAGCTCCAGGGGTTTGACGCCCAGTTCAAAATGACCGGCGAGGGCGGCTCACTCTTCGCTGAGACCATGCCCTCGATGAGCGGCAAGCTCTTCTACGGCACCAACAGCGATCTGGGACGCGTGATCCGGGTCATCGGTGAGGGCAAAGACAAGCAAACCGAACCCTCCAAGCCACTCGATATGCTCATCGCGAGCGACCGGTATATCTGGGTCGATCGAGCCGAGCAGGTGATCAACGAGGTGCCGCGCGGGAAAACCACCCGCGGCACCCCGAGCAACCTGACCTTCATCTTCATCGACACCATGCTCAATGACGATGCGTACGCGCAGGACACCAACGATGCCCAATCCATCTCACTGGGCATCGCAGAGGAAGTTGGGGGCGTGCTCTGCGACCAGATCGTGATCAAGCGATCGGAAGCTGCGGCCCGTTCACGCAACACCGCTGAAAACTACACCGATGTCATCTGGTGGATCGGCCTTGATGACAAACTGCCACGCAGGGTTGATCGCATCACCGACGCGGGCATGGTCAAGATTACCCTCTCGTTCGAGATGACCAACCTCAAGACCAAAGCACCCGAAGCCAAGTGGCTCGATGTGAACCGTCCCAGCGGGTTTAGATTCAACTCGCGCATGCCCGGTCAGGAACCCAAGGCCGCCCCCAATAAGCCTGGCAAGGACGAGCAGGGTTCGATTTCCCTCCCACGCGACGATCAGCCGACCCGCCCAAGCAAGCCCCTCGCGCCCACCTTCGGCTTCAGCACCAGCGACGGTGCCCAGATCAATAACAGCTCACAGCTGGACCGCGTGACCATGCTCTACTTCTGGGGCTCTTGGTGTGCGCCGTGCGCACAGACCTCGCCGCTGATCGAATCGCTCGCGACCGAGATCGACGACCCCACCTTCGATGTCTTCGCTCTGGCGATCCGAGAGGGCAACCCGCAAGCGGCAAAGAACAACTTTGAGCGGAGCTATCCCACCCCACGCGTCTCGGTGAACCCGGAGGGCATGACCAGCGCTTTCAAAGTGCGGGTCTTCCCATCGATCGTGGTGCTCGATCACAACGGCTCAATCGTGTTTCAGCGCGGCATCGAGCGCAATTTCGGAGCAGAGGAACTCGTAGCGGCTGCTCGTGAAGCTGTCCACACAGCGCTGAACCCGACCTGACCGACTGAATTGGTCAGGCCGCGGTCTTGAGACGCAGCCCCTCGAGGCCGAGTTGCGGCGCATCGAATCGCACCGCGACACGCTGCCGTCCCGCATGAATCGGTTCGGCCCGGACGATCTGGGCCCCCACCATGCGCGTTGCACGGGTCACGGGGCAGCGATCGTTCTCGAAAGCAATCGCGATTCGATCGCCGGCGTGCGCTTCTCGCGGGCCAATGATCTCCAGACGCGCCCCGCCCATCGACAGATCGAGCGTTTGCCCACAGCTGAAGATCGCGTTGGCGCAGCGTCGCATCTTGATATCGATCTGCATACCGACCCTGGGATACACGCGACGCTCGCTGAACGATCTCAGCTTGAGCTCTGCAACCTTGTCGCCCATGCTCATATCTGTACCTCGCTGTCTGGCTTGCAGTTGTAAACCACTGCGTTATGGGAAGATCGGCCCAGCGGGCAGGCCGATCCAATACGAAACACACACAGAAATGAGATTCGATCGGGGATCTACCCCAGATCACCCAGATCGAGCCCGAGCACCGAGCGGAGAACCCCCGCTTTCACAAGCGTTTCTTCCCATTCGGACTCAGGGTCTGAATCCGCGACGATCCCCGCACCAACCGGGTAAATGAACTGCCCGTTGACAATCTGATCCGGATTGTCTGCGCTGGCTTCCCCCCAGATGTGGGCGGTGCGTATGGATACGCACGCTTCAATGTTGCCGTGCTCATCGATGTGCATCATCGAACCGCAGTAGGACCGGCGGGAGCGTTGCTCGAGTTCATCGATGATCTGCATCGCGCGGACCTTCGGGGCACCTGTCACGGACCCAGGGGGGAAGATGGCGCGAATGAGCGCCGCGATACCAACATCACTGCCAAGTGTGCCCTCGATGACCGAGCTGGCCTGAATCACGCCCGACGCGTGCGGCTCAATCTTGCGGGCCTGTTGCACACGCACCGAACCGAGCGTGCACACGCGGCCGAGATCATTGCGCATCAAGTCGGTGATCATGTTGAGTTCTGCCCGATCCTTGGGGCTCTGCTCAAGCTCGTCGGCATCGCCATCGATCGCGCGGGTGCCTTTCATCGGCTCCGTCTTGATGCGACCACTCAGACGATCGAGGCGTACGAACAGCTCGGGCGATACTGAACAGATCGTGTGGCTCGTGCCCCGGTGCTCGAACCGCATGGTCGCGCCGTACCGGGGTTGCGCCCCGTGCTGCAGATCGTGCGCACACGCCAAAGGATCGCCCTGGAACGGGCACACCAAGTGGTGCGCGATGTTGGCCTGATAGATATCGCCCTCGCCGATGTATGACCGAACGCGCTCAACCTGACGGATATACCGCGAGCGTCCGCTCAGTGACCTCGCCGGCCCGATGGTGTAGCTGTCGGTGTGGTTGCGCTCGCACTGTGATGCATCGCCCAGGCGCATGACCACACACAGCGGGAACCCGATCGGATCGGCGATCGCGGACTGAGCGTGGGGCTCGCATGAGCCACCGAGTTCGTAGCTGAGCATCAAGGCCCATGTACACCTTGGCGATGCGTGCTGATGCATGATCCGTTCGATGGTCTCGAGCGGGTCGGGTGTAGCCTGATCGATGCACCAGCATCCCTCCACGACCCGTGCCCCGGCTGATCCACCCAGGCCGGACGCGTGAAAAACCGCGTGGGCGTACGGCTGAGCAAGTGCTTGCGTATCGGGTTGTGACGGTTGGGAACTCAACGCGCGATCGTATTCTCGCCGGGCACGAAACGCACGATCAACTCGCGAAGAACACGGCCCGATGCGCATAGACCCCCTGCCGCACATAGAATGCGCTCAGGGGCAGCCCGCCTGAGGGTGCTGGGAAAACGAGGATCGATATGTCGATGAAGAAACGGAACTCCGCGAACAACAAGCGTTCGACCCCGGCTCATAAGAAGACGACCAAGAAAAAGAAGAAGCAGACCGGGACCAGCGCCCCCAAGAACTCCGCAAGCGCCAAACGCCACGGCCCGACCAGCAAAGCCAAGAAGGTCCGAGCACGCACAACACGCAAGAGCGTGGCCAAGAAAGTCACGAAGAAAGCCGCCAAGAAATCCGACAGCAAGGCCACCCAGAAGAAGGCCACGCGCAAGCGGGCAATCGCGGGGAAGATGATCTACGCCTTTGGCAAGAAGACTGAGGGCGACGGGTCGATGCGTGATCTGCTTGGTGGCAAGGGCGCCAACCTCGCGGAGATGACCTCGATCGGTCTGCCCGTCCCCCCCGGCTTCACCATCACCACCGAGGCGTGCGCACAGTACTACGCGAATCGGAAGCGTCTCCCCAAAGGCCTGATGGGCGATGTCAAATCACACATGCAGCGTCTTGAAAAGCAACGCGGCAAAGAGTTTGGAAGCAACACCGACCCGCTGCTGGTTTCTGTCCGTTCGGGCGCTGCCGTCTCGATGCCGGGCATGATGGACACGATCCTTAACCTTGGGCTCAACGACAAATCCGTCCAAGGGCTCGCCGATGCCACGGGGAACGAACGATTCGCGTACGACGCGTACCGACGACTGATCAACATGTTCGGCAATGTCGTCATGGGTGTTCACCATGACCACTTCGAGCACGCGTTCAGCACCATCAAGACCAGGCTGGGCGTGAAGCTCGACACCGATGTCCCCGTCGCGGGGCTCAGGGAACTCTGCGACGCGTACAAGCTTGTATACGAGCGGGAAGTCGGCAGCCCGTTTCCTCAGAGCCCGATCAAGCAGCTGCAGCTCGCGATCGAAGCGGTCTTTGGTTCATGGAACGCGGAGAAGGCAATCAGCTACCGACGCATCGAGGGCATGACCGGGCTCAGTGGCACGGCGGTCAATGTTCAATCGATGGCCTTTGGGAACATGGGCGACGACTCCGGAACCGGGGTCGCGTTCACACGCAACCCGTCGACGGGCGAGAATAAGTTTTACGGCGAGTTCCTGATCAACGCCCAGGGCGAGGATGTGGTCGCGGGCATCCGCACGCCCCAGCCCATCAGCGAAATGCCCAAGTGGAACAAGAAGATCTACACCCGGCTCCGCACCATCAAGAACACGCTCGAAGACCATTACGCCGACATGCAGGACATCGAGTTCACCATCGAGCGTGGCGAGCTGTTCATGCTCCAGACCCGCACGGGCAAACGCACCGGTGCCGCGGCGGTCAAGATCGCGTGCGACATGGTCCGGGAGAAACGCATCGATGAGAAGACCGCGTTGCTTCGCATCCCCGCAGGCGACCTGACGCAGTTGCTGCTGCCGAGCTTCGATCCCAAGGCCAAGGACGAGAACAAGGTGCTGACCAAGGGCCTGCCCGCATCGCCCGGCGCGAGCGTCGGCCACCCTGCGTTCTCAGCCCACGAAGCCGTCGAACGGGCGCAGAAAGGCGAGAAAGTCATCCTCGTTCGCAAGGAAACCAGCCCCGAAGATGTTGACGGCATGCACAGTGCCGTGGGGATCCTCACCAGCACCGGGGGCATGACGAGTCACGCGGCGGTCGTCGCCCGCGGGTGGGGCAAGTGCTGCGTCGCCGGCGCCAGCGCGGTCCACATCGACGAGTTGGGGGGCACCTTCGCGATCGGCGGCGTGACCTTCGGGCGAGGCGACTTGATCTCGATCGACGGATCGACCGGCGAGGTGTTCAGCGGCTCAATCAGCACGGTTGAACCCACCCTGTCGGGCAACTTCGCCCAAGTCATGCGCTGGGCCGACAAATACCGCACCATGGGCGTGCGGACCAACGCGGACACGCCCGACGATGCCCGGCGGGCACGCGATTTTGGTGCACAAGGGATCGGGCTGGCCCGGACCGAGCACATGTTCTTCCACGGCGAACGCATCGTCGCGATGCGTGAAATGATCCTCGCAGAGGGCGTCGAGGACCGCGAGTTGGCGCTGGCCAAGCTGCTGCCCTACCAGCGTGAGGACTTCGTGGGCATCTTCACCGCGATGAAGGGGCTGCCCGTCACGATCCGATTGCTCGACCCGCCGCTGCATGAGTTCCTGCCCCATGAAGACGACGCGTTGCACCGTGTAGCCGCGGATCTGGATATCAGCGTTGATGAGGTCCGGCGCAAGGTGGCCCTGCTGCATGAGACCAACCCGATGATGGGGCACCGTGGCTGCCGGCTCTCGATCACCTACCCCGAGATCCTCTCGATGCAAGTGCGGGCGATTGTTGAAGCCGCGATCGAGTGCTCGCTCAACAAGATCAAGGCGGTACCCGAGATCATGATCCCGCTCGTGGGGACATCCCAAGAACTGCGCACTTTGCGTGCACAAGCCGAACGGGTCATCGACGAGGTGAAGAAAGAGCACGGCTTCAGACGCAAGCTCGACATCAAGATCGGCACCATGATCGAGATCCCTCGCGCGGCGCTCACCGCCAATGAGATCGCCGAGCACGCCGACTTCTTCAGCTTCGGTACCAATGACCTCACGCAGCTGACCTTCGGGTACTCCCGCGACGACATCAACTCGTTCCTGCCCGACTATCTCAAGCAGGACATCCTCCCGGAGGACCCGTTCCAATCGCTCGACCAGACGGGCGTGGCCCAGTTGGTGAGCATGGGCATCGAGAAGGGGCGAGGCGTCAAGCCCGAACTCAAGCTCGGGATCTGCGGCGAGCATGGGGGCGACCCCAAGTCGGTCCACTTCTTCCACAAGGCCGGGCTCGACTATGTGAGCTGCTCGCCGTTCCGGGTTCCCATCGCACGATTGGCGGCAGCGCAGGCGGCGATTCTGAGCAGCTGATTGAACTGGCCGATCCTGACTTTCACACGCCCGGCAAGTGTCGGGTCTTTGTGCGCTTTGGGAAGGATGGGTGGGCTCAGTTGTATTCGATGCTCACAGGCTCGCCCCTAAACGCGTCCTGCAATGCGGCGCCGAATGCGTCCACATTGTCTGAGCCATCGCGGAGGTGGTGGTTCCAGAACGCGAGCGTGGCCTGTTGCACCAGCTGGACATGATGCGGGTTCTCGGGGCCCTGGTCGGGGCCGGGGAGGATGCGCCCGCTGATGCCTCCGAAGTTGTGGTATGCGTCGTCGATCCAGAGCAGCGTGTGGGTGTCGGGCGGTGAGCGATCGAAGCCCTCGCGGCGCCATGCCGCCGGCTCACCGCCACGCCCCGCGTCGTTGTCCCCGCTGATGGTCAGCGCCGGGCCGACAAAGTCATCCCACGCGTTCTCCTGCAACACGCCGCCCACACCCTGGGGCGAGATGAGCAGGACGCACTGGGCACGCTGATCGCTGAACTCGCCCGGCCCGATCGGATCGGTGCCTCCGATGAGCTGGGCGGTGAATGCGCCGTATGAGTGCCCGCCCACGCCAATGCGATCGGGATCGATCCGATCAGCGATAGCGGGGACCTGCGTTTCGATCGCATCGATCTGGTCGATGAGGAATGAGATATCGCGTGGTCGGTTGGGCCAGTCGGTGAAGTCGATGTCGTCCAGACCCCGCGTTCCTGATCGGCGACGCTCCAGCATCTGACGCAGGCGTTTCCGGGGCGTCGTCTCATCATTCACCGATTCGCCGCCGATCTGCGAGTCTGAGTGCGTGGGCAGGATCACGATGTAGCCGTTTGATGCCCAGTGATGCGCGAGCGGGTTGTAGAAGTTACCTGACCCGCCCGCGCCGTGTGAGAAGATGATGGTCGGCACGGGGTCATCGGTGGTGAAGGCATCGGGGTAGACGACCCGGACCGGCAGGTCCTTGCCGCGCTTTTCGTCGTGGAGCACGAACGAGCGCGTCCGGACCTGGATCTGCTCCTCCCCGACATCGGTCCCCGCTGGTGTCTGTTGTGGCTGAGCGAGCGCAAAGACGGGCGTGGTAAACAGCGTCAGCAAGAGTATGAGTCGATTGGTGCTCATGGTTTCCCCTTTCATTCCCTGCAATGCTCAACGGCGCACGCCCCGGACAATTGCACGCTGGCATCGGCACTCACGGGCGTCCTGCCCCCTCGATGTCCCCCAAATTTGGGGAAACGCCCAAATCATGCCCGTGGAATCCCTTAAGATGACGCCCCAAGGAGCCCGAACCGATGGCACAGAAGAACATCTTTCAGCTCGACCTGCTGGCGATCGTCGGCGCACGCACACATGCCACGATTGCGGCCGCGTCGTTCTGGGTGCTGCTCATCGCCTTGATCATCATGTCGGTCAACTCTCCCGCGACGACCTCACCGATCGAGCTGGTGCTCAACTTCCTGCTGCTGGGCGTCATGATCTGGCAGGTCGTCGCGGTCATCCTGTTACAGGTCGCGATGGGCATCGGGATCGTGACGATCGTGCTTGCGGCGATTGTCAACCTCATGCTGCCGATGCTGGTGCCACTGGCGGTCATCTCGCAGTCCACCACGATTCTCAAGCTCGCCGGTGCCAAGACCGGGTTTGCCGGGATGTCCCAGAGCGAGCGCGACAAGATCACCCCCGGCCACTGCCGAGGGTGTGGCTACAGCCGCGCCGGCATCGGCCTGCTCGACCCCTGCCCCGAGTGCACAAGGGTGCCTCAGGTCATCTGACGAAAGACACTCCATGAGCACCCCAAAGAAGCCCATCGATTTAAAGAGTGTCGCGACACAGCAGCGCCTGCTGCTCTGGCTGATCCTGTTCATCATTCTCGCGAACATCTTTATGCTGGCGACCGCCTCACGCAGCCCACAGCTGATGATCATCACGATGTTGGGCGCGTTGCTGTTTCAGTTGCTTGCGCTGATCCAGGTGTACCGGCTCACCATCTCGATGCGCGCCAATATCGCCTGGCCCATCGTGATGACCCTCTTCTTCTGGGTGCCGCTGCTCTCGCTGATCATCCTGCTGGTGATCAACGGCAAGGCGAACACGATGCTCAAGCAGACCGGCGTGAAGATCGGCCTCATGGGGGTATCAAAGAGCGAGTACCCCAAGCTCATGCCGGGGCATTGCCGATTCTGCGGCTACAACCGAGAGGGGCTGGACCCCGATGCCGCATGCCCAGAGTGTGGGAATACATCGCACCCGCCTCAGGCAAGGGTCGGGCGACCCGCCTGATTTATGAGAACGATACCTTCGGTGCTTCCCGCACCGCCGCGTCCTCGATCTCGAAGTATTCCGCGGACTTAAAGCTGAACATCCCTGCGATGATGTTGCTCGGAAAGGTCTGCACCGCGTTGTTCATCTCGCGCACATTGCCGTTGTAGAGGCGACGCGTTGAAGCAATACGATTCTCCGTCTCGGCCAGTTCACCCTGCAAGTTGATGAACTGTGAGTCGGCCTTGAGTTCGGGGTAGCGCTCGACCACCACCGACAGCTGCCGCATCGCACCAATGAGCGCCCCCTCGTCTTTGGCCTGCTGCGCGGGGCTGCCTGTGCTGGCCACGGCGGTGTTGCGGGCCGCGATCACGCTCTCGAGCGTATCGCTCTCGTGCTTGGCGTAGCCCTTGACCGTCTCGACGAGGTTGGGGATCAGGTCGTAGCGTCGTTTGAGTTCGACATCGACACCCGACCAGGAGTCCTTGAGGTGCTGGCGCAGGCCGACGAGTTTGTTGTAGATGCCGACGCCCCAGAGAAGCGCGATCAGCAGGATGGCCAACACCACGCCGCCAACGATCAGTAGTGCGATTATCAATGGGCTCATAGCACCCTCCCTTGAGTGAGATCCTTGACCACGAAATCGGGCCAGAGATCGAGAAACTGTTTTGTCCAATCAAACGACTGCGAAAACCGCGGCGCTTTCCAAACGGCCGTGCCGTCGGATAAACATATGCGGCCTTGTTCAATGTCCACCAGCCCCGGTTTCGTTTCCAGCAGGAACTCCATCATGCGTGGGTGAACGATGTCATAGGCGAACTTGCGGCTCTCACACTTCACATAGTACTTGCGCGAGAACTCGGCGCTCTCGAAATCGATGTCATTCTTCCCAAACGCCGACGCGATCTTGTCGAATATCCCCTCACGCCGGATCAGCAGGTTGGGCATGCGGATGTAGGGCAGCTCCATGATGAAGTAGCTGAAGTGGTGCTTGACGATGCGTGTGCGCGTGCGGGTTCGTCCCTTGCTGTCGGTTGTGGTGTAGCGCTCGCGGGTCTTGTAGGTGTAATCGCCCGCGTTGAGCTCGATCTCGGCGTTGTCCAGCGTAATGGTGCCGAAGATCGTGTTGTACGCCGCCCGATCGAACCCGCGCTGAAAGATCTCGAAATGATCGTACCGCTCATCGTGATCCGGGTCATGGCCGGGGTGGAACGAGAGCCCCAGCGACTGGGCGAATGCCTGCATCTCTGCGATGCGCTGCTTCCGACGCTTTTCTGCTTCCGCAGCGGCCTTGATGATCAGCATGATCAGTGCCGCGGCCCCGAGGACCCCCAGTATGACATAGATCGCAATCATCCCTGCACCCACCCCTACACCATGCTTGTTCGGGAACTGAACGCCCTCATTTCACCTCAATCGTCGATCTTGGGGCACCTGCAATCGTACAATAGATGTCCCAGACCCGCCCAGGAGACCCCATGCTCTGGCAACCCTCGCTCCCAGATCAGTACCACCAGTACAGCGATGAACAGCTCAACGAGCTGATCGAAGCCCGGCGCGCCCAGCTCGGCGATGAACTGGTCATCCTGGGACACCACTACCAGATGGACGAGGTCGTGCGACACGCCGACTTCATGGGCGATTCGCTCAAGCTCTCCCAGCTCGCCTCATCGGTCGTCGAGGACCGGGCGAGCAAGGGCATCGCGGTCAAGCACATCATCTTCTGCGGCGTGCACTTCATGGCCGAGACCGCCGACATCCTCACTCCCGATTCGGTCCAGGTCATCCTGCCCGACCTCTCCGCTGGCTGCTCGATGGCCGACATGGCCGACTACGACCAGACGGTCGAGGCGTGGGAGATCATCCACGACTCGCTCAAGCGTCAGGGATGGGAGGGGCGCATCATCCCCATCACCTATGTGAACTCCACCGCCGCCATCAAGGCGTTCGTTGGCCAGCACGGCGGCGCGTGCTGCACCTCGTCAAACGCCGGGCAGGTCTTCGAGTGGGCGATGAACGGCGGCACGCAGCCCAAGCAGCCGGGCGAGGACATCAAGATCCTCTTCCTGCCCGACCAGCACCTCGGACGAAACACCGCGGCGGCCTACGGCATCGATGTCGAGGCCAACACATGCGTCTACGACCCGCGCCTGACGGCGCAGGGCGAACCCTTCGGCGGAGCGTCCGAAGAAGAGTTATACACAGCCGCAACTATATTGTGGGCAGGACATTGCAGTGTCCACAAGTTATTCAGACCCGAACACTGTGCCGAGATCAAGAGCGCAAACGCTGCGCTTCCCGCCGGCGAAGAGCCCACACAGATCCTCGTCCACCCGGAGTGCTGCAAGGAGGTCGTGGATCTTGCAGACTACTCAGGCTCGACCGAATACATCATCAATACACTGCGCAGCGCTCCCTCCGGCAGCAAGTGGGCGATCGGTACGGAGGTCCACCTCGTCAATCGCATGGCCAACGAGATGAAGGACAAGGGCGTGCATGTACGCATGCTCTCCGACTGCCAGTGCCTGTGTACCACCATGTACCGTATCGATGAGCCGCACATGTTGTGGGTGCTCGACGGGCTCTGCGGCATCGGCACCATCAAGGACGCGCCGATCGATCAGGCGGGCGGGCCGATCAAGGTACGGAATGTTGTGAGCGTGCACCCCGAAGCGACCGAGCTGGCGTTGCTGGCGCTCAACCGCATGCTCGAGCACACCGGCGGCGGGGCCGTCAAGGCCTGACACTTCGACCAATAACTCTGCACTCGCAATTCGAGCCGCCCGACGGGGTGTGCCGATACACGGTGCGTGGCTGAAGCAGTGTGCACCAATCAGGCAGACCATCTCGTCGGCGAGCTGGGGCGATGGATGATCTTCGCCGCTGGTTTGGCGATGTTGGTCGCGTCATTGCTGCTCCCGGCACAGGCGGATCTGCGGAACACACGCTCGGAGCGCGATCGCACGCTCCATCTCGAACGAGCTCAGGAACATCGCATCGATCGCTATCGTGGATTCCTCAACGAACTGCACAGCCCCGACGAGCACACGGTCCAGCTTCTGGCGATGGCCCAGCTTGGCAAGATCCCGGGCAACCGCCAGGCTCTGGTTGCGCCGGGGGAACCGGGCGATACCCAGCTGATTGAGGCGATCGAACCGGTACCCGAGCCGTTCGTCGACACCCAGCGACCGCTGACCCGGCTGGAACGCATGACCACCAATCCGAAAGCCCGTCTATGGGTCATCGCAGGTGGGTTGTTTGCGGTGCTCTACGGGCTGATGCCCGCGACGAAGCCCAGCTGAAACGAACCTAGACTCGTTGGTGTCCACGCCCAATCGCTATCCCGTCATCGTCGGCCCCACCGCCGGGGGGAAGACCGCGCTGGGGGTTGAGCTGGCCAAACGCCTACGCTCGCGTGATGATGCGCCCGGACAGGTTGTCACCGCCGACGCGTACCAGATCTATACCGACCTGAACATCGGCACGGCCAAACCCACGCTGGATGAGCGTGAGGGTATCGAGCACCACCTGATTGACATCGCCGGACTCAAGGACCGCTTCACGGTGCACGACTGGCTCCACCGCGCTGAACCGCTCGTGGCCGAGCTTCAGCGCGAAGCCATCACCACCGTGGTGGTGGGCGGCACCAACCTCTATATCAAGGCCTTCCTCGACGGGCTCTTTCAGGCACCCGAGCCCAGCGACGCGATCAAGGCCCAGGTCGAGCAGATGCCCCAGCCCGATCGCCGTGAGATGCTGGCCAAGGTTGACCCCGAGGCCCACGCACGCATCGACGGGGCGGATCATCGGCGAACCCGGCGGGCGTTGGAGGTCTACATGCAGACCGGGACCCCCATCACCGAGTTGCAGAAGCAGTGGGATGCCGACAAACCCACCCGCCCCGAGGCGGTGCTCGTCGGGCTCGACTGGCCGACCGAAACCATCAATGCCCGCATCAATCAGCGGGTGAAGATCATGATCGAGCAGGGGCTGGTTGATGAAGCGCGGGCGCTCTTCGAGGCCGAGGCCTACGGCGAGCAATCACGCGAAGCGATCGGCTACAAGCAACTCATCGCCCACTTCGAGGGTCGCTGCTCGCTGGATGAAGCGATCGAACGCATCAAGATCGACACCCGCCGCTTCGCCAAGAACCAACGCACCTGGCTCAAGCGCCTGCGGGTACGCGCGGGATCGATCTGGATCAGTGCCGAGGGACGCGACGCAGCAGACATCGCTGATGAGGTCGCGAATCAACTGTAATCAAATCCGGCATGCCGAAGGCAAAGCCCAGACTTCACCGCCGTCCAAGAGCACTACTGTGCGGCTTCGCCGCGAGTAGTGGCACCCAAGTGGCTGATGGCTGATGGCTGATGGCTGATGGCTGATGGCTGATGGCTGATGGCTCAATCATCCAACGAGATCGACTTCGGGCCTTCCTTGCCAGCCGTGCGTTCCATGTAGCCGTCGCCCTTTTTCTCGTATTTCGTGAAGCCCAGGCGTTCGAGGTTCTCGTTGCTCAGCTGGCTCTTACCCTTCATGTCGGACCACTTGCCGGCGATGTTGGGAACGGTCGGCACACGATGGACCTTGCGTCCCTCGTGCTCGGTCAGGGCGTCTTCAGACATCTTCTGCACCAGTTCGAAGTGCTCGCCGGTGCCTTCGCCCTTGTCGTCGAGGTATTCGTAGATGTAGATCGGCATGGTGTTCTCCAAGGGGCTGCTTTGTTCTCTACGAACCATCGGCCTGTTCGGGTCGTTGCTTTGACCCATTCGGATTAGCCGAAGATCTGCCCCGATTCGGTGTCCTGCATCTTCCAGCCCAGTGCCTTGCACATCCTTGAGAGCACCGGGTACCCGAAATCCATGTTGTTGACGACGACCATCGCCTGCATGATCTCGTCGTGGCCCATCGCGTACTCGACGGTAAAACCGGGCCCGTGCAGCACCATCGTGCCCAGACGCTTGATCTCGGCCCCGTCGGCGGCGGTGTTGAACCGGGCCAGAGCATCGCAGACCTCACGCTCGCTCCCCAGCGGCGCGTTGCCCGCCATGGGGTCCTCGGGGTTCTTCGGATTGATCAGCACGAGGGTGCGTTTCTTCTTGGCCATCGCAGCAAGGATAGCCGACCAAGCAGGCTCAGTCGTCGAGCAGGCCGTCGGCCTCGTCGCGGGCATCGAGAAGATCGGCGGCTTTATTGAGCAACAGACCCAGCGGGACGGGCTTCTGCATGTAGGCATCGACCCCGAGCGACTCGCCGTAGGCCTGGTGGCGCTTGCCCTCGTTGGCGGTCACCATGATGACGATGGGTGAGTCTTCCTTGCCCTTGATCTTCTCCAGGGCCAGGAATCCGGACCGCTTGGGCAGCATCATGTCGAGGATGACGATGTCTGGCGGGTCCTGGTCGCAGATGCGGACCGCCTCGTCGCCGTCCATCGCGGTGAGGGTCAGCGCACCCTCGCTCTGGAAAGCGGCTTCGATGGAGTCCAGGATGTCCTTCTCGTCATCGACGATCAGCACGCGGACCTCGTCGAGCATGCCGCCGGTGTCATCCCCCATCATGTCATCGCCGTACCCAGTTGATTGGTCGGTGCTCATCGTCTGCTCCCCTTTTCTTTGTGTTTCACCCTACATGTCCCGTCATCGATCTTAGCGAAACTCGCTCACACCCTGCTCCTGCATCATCGCCCGGTCGAGGTCCGATCGGTGCATGATGTGCTCGAGTTCGTCCTGAGTCATCCAGGGGAGGGCCTCAAGCTTGGCGCGCAGGGCGTTTGGGAAGGGCTTGTTGAGCCGTTCGTGGCGGGGCCTGCTCTTCCAGATTCGGTGCATCCAGAGGTATTGTTCCGGTGCTTTGCGAACCGATTGCTCGATGGCGCGTCGATAGCGGGCGGTGATGTAGAAAAGCGGGTCGGGCTGCCCCTCCCAGTCCTCTGGATCGATGCGGTCCTCGATCTCGATCTTGTACTTCATGCACACCGATTTACCGGTTTCGGGTTTCTGTCGCTGGGCGCACCCAACGATGATGCGTGCACGGTGCTGGATCGCCATGAGCCCGATCGACTTGTAGCTCGACGCCAATCGTCCGAAGAAGGGTACCTGGAGCCCGCGCTGTCCGGCGTTCTGATCTGCTACGAACGCGACCGACTCGCCCTTGGACAACAGCTCAGGGAGTTGGTGCATGGCCCCGAACTTATCAACAAGCTCCAATCCCCGACGCGATCGCGTCTGGCGGAGCCATCGGTCAGCCGGACGCAGATCGAGCGGGCGATAGATCGCGTGCATGCGGAACCCCAGCAACGCCATCGTGTAGCCGAGCACTTCCCAGTTGCCGCAATGTGCCGTCAGCAGCAGCGACGGGCGTTCATCGAGCAGCGGGCGGATGACCTGCTGGAGCGCCCCGAGCTCGATGTAATCGCTCCACGCGTCCTCGGTGAGATAGCGTGGAAGCACGGCCAGTTCGACGGCCAGCATGGCCAGGTGCTCATAACTGCGGACGACAAGCTCTTCCCGCTGTGCCCGGCTGTACTCGGGCATGGCGATCTCGAGGCGTTCGATCGCCCGTTCGATGCGATCGTGATTGAGCCCGAGACCGCCGTAGGTCCGTCCGAGGACGCTGGCCAGGCGCAGCATGCTCGAGAGCGGGAGGGTGTTTACTCCCACCAGCGCCGTGCGCAGGGCGGTGTACATCGCCGGTTGCGTGACATAGGTCTGCAACGGACTCAGCGGGTCGCGTCGATCATACCGCGATGGGATAGGCGTGCTCGTGGGCATACATGCTCATTACGCCGTGCGCTGCGTCAGTTGGGGAAGTCGCCGATGAGTGTGCGCAGGCGGTTGGCGTTGAGCACGGGCATCGAGGTCGACTCGGCCTTGAGCAGCAGATCGTCGTAGCGCTGGATCTCCTGCTGCAGACGCACATACTCCTGGATCGCGGCAACGGGTGCGTCGCGACCGGGCGCTGGCGGGAGCACGGGCTTCTCGCCCAGCA
The DNA here is from genome assembly GCA_043100965.1 of Phycisphaerales bacterium JB052. Lineage (GTDB taxonomy): Bacteria > Planctomycetota > Phycisphaerae > Phycisphaerales > UBA1924 > UBA1924. Next base: position 1,195,251 of record JBICHR010000011.1, read on the forward strand.
CCACGAAGTCGGTGTCGCCCTGGATCTGCGAGACCAGCACGCCGCCCCAGCGCTCGATGAGTGCTTCGAGCGTGTCACGCTCGAAACGCGAGGCGATGCCATCGCCGTCCACATCAAAGAGCCCGTCAACGACGAACTTGTAGGTCTTGGTCGGGTCGTAGACCGCGTTGGCGATGACATCGCCACGCACGATCGGGTTGCCCTCGGAGCTGGAGATGATGCGTGCACGCGAGAAGGTCGGCTCGACCTTGATGATCTCGACGACGGCCTTGCCGGCGGGGTACTCGCCGGTGTCGTTGTCGATGCGGATGTCCGTCGCGTCGTCGTAGATGGCAAAGGTCATGCCCAGGATGGCCTTCTTGTCGCGGCCGATGGAGATGATCGCTTCGTTGTCGAGCGGGTTGACCTGATTGACGCGCCCGTCGACCAGTGCCTCTTCGTTGAGGGGCATCGGGCGATCGACGCCACCCTCACCCTGGAGGCGGGCAACCTGGCCCTGGAGCAGGATGTTCTCCTGAAGCAGCTCATCGAACGAGTCCTGCAGGGTGCGTTCACGATCTGCAAAGTCCGCACGAAGACGCTCGATTTCGCTGTTGAGGCGTTGCTCGATGCCGTTGAATCCGGTGCTCAGCTGCTTGTTGCCGTCCATGATCGCGACGACTTCACTCTGCATGCTCCCTGCCGAAGCGGTGAACTGGGCCTCGATATCCGCGACGCGGTTTGCTTCGGCTTCCATGTTCTTCTGAGCTTGGATGCGTTCGGCATCGGCGGTGGCCAGCTGTTCCTGCAGGGTTTCGATCTCGCCCTGAAGCTTCTGCACGAGCCCGATCAGGGAGCCCTCCTCGGCCCCATCGATCGCACCCAAATCGTTTCGCAGCTCGCTCATGCTGGTGCTGGCGTCACCAACCACGGTCTTCATCAGTTCCGACTGGTTCGAGGCGAGGTAGCCCACCACGGTCTTGCGTTCACGGGTCGCTTCGTCACGGATGGCGCGGATGGCCGCGTGCTCGCGTTCCTGAGGCGAGACGAAGACCTTGACATCCTCTTCCATCGACTGCTTCTCGGTCTTGGCGCTCTGCGCGTTGCCGTAGAAGATCATCGTCGTCACGAAGAACGCGAGACTCATCGCGCCCAGGATCGTGATGGTGACGGCGACGCCGACGCTTGCTCCGGTGCGGGCTGCCATAGGTAGACACTCCAGTCTGAATCGTTCGTGATATCGCGCGGCTGGTGCCGCTCACACCAAGGTTCGCCCGACCGGGGCGCCTCGGAAACCATACTTCAAATCATCCTGCCGCGTGCGCGAGAACCCAGCACGCACGGCAAGCCCATCGAGGCCCGAGGGCCAATCCCATTCGCATCGATCGCAAAGTCGGTTCGCATCGATACCCAAACCGGTGTGGAGAATCACACCGGGGCAAGAGTATAGCGAATCCCCCCCCACCTGTGGACTTCCAACCCCCAACCCCCCAAGAATCCATATCGAATAGCCATCGCCGACGGCTCATGTGTTGTGTCGGCCCCCGCCCATTCGGGCAATCCCCTTCCCTCGAAAGCCAATCATGTCCAAACAACTCCCGATCGTTGCCGGTCTCTGCGCCCTTCTCACAGCACACGCCAGCGCCCAGAGCATTGATTATGTCCTCGACACCGGTGTTGGCAGCTTCAACATCGGCCCGTCCACCTTCGATGCCAATGTCACCTGGCTCAACGCGTTCGATACCGTCGCGGGTGGTGAGCAGATCACCCAGGTTTCCGTTTCCTTCGGCGACATCGAGGATAACGACGGCAACATCGGCTCCGACGCCCTGGCCATCGCCATCCTCAACGATCCCAACAACGATTACGACCCCTCCGACGCCGTCCCCCTGAGCATCACCAACGCCACATGGGTCGACACCGGGTTTGGTGAGTTTGCCACCTACGACATCGACCCGACGATCGTGGACGGCGTGTTCTTCGTTGCCGTCGCGATGGATGTCATTGAGGACGCCAACCCCGCCTCCGCCGACCCCAACGCCCCCACCGGTGGCACGCAGAGCTGGTACTTCTACAACCCCAAGCAGAACTTCGACAACCTCGGGGATTCTCCCTATATTCTGCACATGTCCGAGGGCCCGTTCCCCTCTGCATGGATGCTCCGCGCCCACGGCGAGCCGGCCGATACCTGTGTGGCGGACCTGAATCAGGATGGCACACTCGACTTTTTCGATGTTTCTGCTTTCCTCAGTGCCTTCAGCGCCAACGACGACCTGGCCGATCTGAACAACGACAACATGTTCGACTTTTTCGATGTCTCGATGTTCCTGGGTGAATTCTCTGCCGGCTGCCCCTAATCTGTATCTCCATCTGGGCACGATGATTCGTCAATAGCACGAACTCGATTCGTTGAGTTCCGCGCAGCTACCTCGCACTCACTGCACCTTCGCGACCCTTCAGGATACCGTAACTTGAACAAAAAACCCAGATCGATCCGACCCGACGACTTTGAAATTATTGAACAGATGCCCGGCGTCGTGGCTGTCGCACGCGACGCCGACATGCGTCTGTTCTGGTGCACGCCCGCCTTCTTTCGACTCACGCTCGGCGCTGAGAAGCCAGAAGACATGATGGGCACCACGCTGCGCGACATCCTCACCGAGTCGGCGGCTGCCGAGCGGGAAGCCCTGCATCAGGAAGTCATCAGTACCCAGAAGGCGATCAGCCACTACCAGTTCAGCGACGACATCCGTGTGCTGGCAACGGTCTTTCCGCTTGATCAGGAAGCGTTCGGGCATCGCGGGATTCTCGCTGTGCTCAAAGACGCCCCGGTCGATCGCCGCACGGGCAACGAAGATCCGATTCAGGTGCTCTCATCGCCAAACCTGTATGAGCTGAATGTGCTCTCCTCCCGTGAACTGGAGGTGCTGCATCACATCGCCAAGGGGCTCTCGACTGGCGACATCGCGGCGCAGCTCAGCCGGTCCAACAAGACAGTTGAGAAACAGGTGAACTCGATCCACACCAAGCTCAACACCCACAGCCGAGCCGAACTGGTCCGGTACGCGACCGAACGCGGGATCCAGTCATTCACGGATGAAGACTGGTCCTCAATCGTCGAGGGTGCACGCCGAGTGCGACAAGAACTGCGCAAACAGTCCTGACCCCGCGCTGGGCGAGGACCGCGTGCAGACTTGCATCCACACCTGTGTTCGGTGACAATAGCCCAATGCACACCGATGCCGTCATGCTCGCGCAGCAGCCGCTGATCGACCCGATCCACCTCGATAAGTACGCGATTCTTTTTCGACTGAGCATCGCCGCGCTCATGGGCGGGCTCATGGGCTGGGAACGCGGGCGGGCCGACAAGCCGGTCGGGATCCGCACGATGCTGCTGATCAGCGCCGGCGCGGCCGCCTTCGCACTGCTCGGCGAGCAGATCATCGACGCATCGAACCGGACCGACATCATCCGCGTCGACCCAACACGCGTGCTCTCGTACATCATCTCGGGCGTGGGCTTTCTGGGCGCGGGAGCGATCCTGCATTCCAAGCGAACCGTGAAGGGGATTACCACCGCCGCGAGCATCTGGGTCGCCGCCGCCGTCGGCGCCGCGGTGGGCGTCGGGCAGTACATGATCGGCTTCCTGCTCTTCTCGATCGCCTTCATCACGCTCTGGGCACCTTGGGTCCGCGATCTTGCCAACGGAACCATCGACGAAGAACTCAACGACTCGGTTGAAGGGGACTGAGACCTACACGCCTCGATCGGCACTGCCCAGCGCATCGAGCTGATCGCCGTAGCGCTCCCGCAGCGGCTCAACGACCTCCTTGAGGAACCGCTCGGTCTGCTCGACACTGCGCCCGATGTAGGCCATCGGGTCCAGGTGCGCATCGATATCAATCCCCTCAAGCAGCGGCTCTGATTTGAGCCGTTCGAGCAGGTCGTTGTCCTTGCCCTCCTGCTTGACGGCATAACCGGCCTCGTGCGAGAGCACGCGGATCGCCTCGTGCACATCCTGACGATCCCGCCCGAGCTTGACGGCTTCCATCATGATGTTCTCCGTCGCCATGAACGGCAGCTCGGCCATCAGGTTCCGCTTCACCATCGCCTCGTTCACAATCAACCCCGACGCAACCGTGTGCATCAGGTCCAGCGCCCCATCGAGCGCGAGGAAGGCCTCGGGCAAGGACAATCGCCGGTTCGACGAATCGTCGAGCGTGCGCTCGAGCCACTGTGTCGCAGCGGTGTCGTACGCGTTGCCCACGAGGTTCATGACGAACCGCGTGAGCCCACAAATCCGCTCGCACTTCATCGGGTTCCGCTTGTACGGCATCGCCGACGACCCGATCTGTGACTTGCCGAAGGGTTCGTCGATCTCCTTGCGGTTGGAGAGCAGGCGGATGTCGGTGGCGATCTTGTGGAGGACGGAGGCGATAGAAGCGAGATCCGCCAACACCATCGAGTCGAAGACTCTGGGATAAGTCTGCCCGGTAAGTGCAAAAGTCGTTTGCTGCATGTATACATCTAGGGGAGGAGTATTGTCTCTCGGTAGCGCGAGTTCGCCTTCCGAAAGTTCCAGCACATCTTCAACGATGCCCTCAAGCTCTTTCGAGAACAGATCATCGCTTCGCTGATCCATTTCTTCCTGTTTCTCTATCCAATCTCGAAAAGATCCGCTGGACTCCATGCCGAACATCTTGCGAAGCCTGAATACCGCCTCGCCCTGAAACCGCTCTACGCGATCGTGATCGCCTTGAAACAACTGAAGAAATGAAGCCTGTGTCCCCGTCGCGCCCCTGAAACCACGCAGGAGGAAGTCCATCCCATTGTGTGGCGGACGAAGTCGCTGCATTGCGTACCAAATGTCGTACGCGTGCCCCGCGAGTCTTCGCCCTACCGTCGTTGGCTGTGCTGCCTGATAGTGCGTGAATCCAAGTGTTGGCAATCCAACATGTTTGTTCGCTTCGTCGCCCATCGCGACAATAGCACGAGCACACTTTGACTGAATCAAGCCAATAGATTGTCCCAACGCAATTAAATCCCCATTACACACCACGTCCTGACTCGTACACCCAAGGTGAATAATCGGGCGTGCCTTCGGGCATCGATCGCCCCACGCGTGCACATGCGCCATCACATCGTGACGCAGCTCGCGCTCGTACTTCGCAGCCGCCTCCATGTCCTCGTCCGTGACCTCGAGGGTCGAACGCATCTCGTCGAGCTGCTCATCGGAGATGTCCAATCCGCACGCCTGCTGCGCCTCGGCAACTGCGAGCCAGATCTTCCGCCAGGTCGTGAACTTATGACGCGGCGACCAGATCTTGCACATCTCAGGAGACGCGTTGCGAGCAGCGAGCGGGGAGGTGTAGGTGTCGTGGGGGTTGGGCATGATGAAGTTTAGCCATCAGCCATCAGGGATCAGCCATCAGCAAGAGTGCTCCCGTAGGAAACTCTTCCCTGATGGCCAGTGGCTGATGGCCGATGGCTTCTTCCCTCAGTTTGCCACGATATTGACCAATCGACCCGGCACCACGACGATCTTCCGCACCGTCTTGCCCTCGATCAGACCCTTGATCTTCTCGTCCGCGAGCGCCATCTCTTCGAGGGTCTTGGCGTCGGTGTCGGGGGCCGCGTACATCTTGGATCTCAGCTTGCCCATCACCTGGATCGGGATCTCGATCTCGTCGTCGACCAGCATCGACTCTTCGTAGCTGGGCCATTCGCTCGTGGCGACCGAGTCCTCGTGACCGATCTTGTGCCACAGCTCCTCGCTGACATGGGGCGTGAACGGGGCGATTGTCTTGACAAAGCGCTCCATCTGCGGCTGGGTCAGCGATTTGGCGATATTGACAAACTCGAAGATCGCCGCGATCGCGGTGTTGAAGCTCAGCTTCTCGATGTCCTCGCCCACCTTGGCGATCATGCGGTGAAGCTGCTTCTCTGTCGCGTCGTCGGCGGCATCGGCGAACCGCAGCTCGCCCGATTCCTCATCGATGCACAGACGCCAGATCTTCTGCAGCAGGCGGTACAGCCCCACGATATCGCGGGTGCTCCAGGGCTTGCTCGCCTCCAGCGGGCCCATGTACATCTCGTAGAGCCGGAATGTGTCCGCGCCGTAGTCCTCGATCACCTCATCGGGGTTGATGACATTCTTGAGCGACTTGGACATTTTGGCGATGATCTTGTCCACGGGTGCACCGGTCGCGGTCTCGATGTAGCTGGGCTGCTCTTCGTTGCCCCGGTTCTCAACCTCGTCGATGGGCACCAGCGTCTTGTCGCCGCGCTGGTAGGCCATACTCGTGATCATGCCCTGATGGAATAGCTTCCTGAACGGCTCGCGTGAGTGCACGATACCCAGATCGAACAGGATCATGTGCCAGAACCGGGCGTACAACAGGTGCAGCACGGCGTGCTCGTTGCCCCCGATGTACAGGTCCACACCATCCTCACCCATCCAGTACGACTCGGCATCCTCGCCGATCAGCTGCTCGCTGTTCTTGCTGTCACAGTAGCGCAGGTAGTACCAGCAGCTGCCCGCCCAGCCGGGCATGGTGTTGGTCTCTCGCCGCACTTTTTCGTCGCGGTGCAGCCCGTGCACCCCCGCATCGCCCGCGGTGGTGTTGATCCAATCCTCCGCCTTGGCCAGCAGCGGCTGGGGGGTGTCGCTCTCGACGGGCTGGTAGTCGGCCAAAGGCGGCAGAACCACCGGCAGCGCATCCTCGCTCACCGCATGGTGGTTCCCACGCTCATCGAACACGATCGGGAATGGCTCGCCCCAGTATCGCTGACGCGAGAACAGCCAGTCGCGGAGCTTGTAGTTCACTTTCCTGGCACCGATCTTCTTCTCGGTCATCCAGTCGATGATCTTGGCCTTCGCGTCCGCGATCGACAAACCGTTGAGCATGTCCGAGTTGATGGCGGGACCGTCGCCGGTGTAGGCCTCGCCTTCGAAATCCTCGGGCGGCTGCACCGTGCGGACAATGGGCAGGCCGAACTCGGTCGCAAAGTCCCAGTCCCGCTGATCCTGCCCTGGCACCGCCATGATCGCGCCGGTGCCGTATCCCATCATGACATAATCAGATGTCCAAACCGGGATCGCCTTGCCCGTGACAGGGTTGGTGACACTGATCCCGATCGCGACGCCGGTCTTTTCCTTGTTTTCCTGACGCTCCACATCCGAGCGGTTCTTGGCCCACTCGACATAGTTGGTCAGACGCTTGATGTCCACGCCCTCGGGCTCGCTCTCGATCGCCATCTCGACGAGGGGGTGCTCGGGCGCGACGACCATATAAGTCGCCCCATAGATGGTGTCGGGGCGGGTGGTGAAGATGCGCAGCTTCTCACCCAGATCAAGCCCGCCGGGCATCAGGATCGGGAAGTCGACCTCCGCGCCCTCGCTGCGACCGATCCACTCGGCCTGTTGGGTCTTGGTTGAGTTGGGCCAGTCGACATCGGCCAGCCCATCGAGCAATCGGTCGGCATAGGAAGTGATGCGGAACATCCACTGGCGCAGCGGTTTGCGATAGACCGGGAAACTCCCGCGTTCGCTCTTGCCGTCGATCACCTCTTCGTTTGCCAGCACCGTGCCCAGCTTGGGGCACCAGTTGACCGTCTGCTGGCTCAGGTAGGCCAGACGGTACGAATCCACGACCGCCTTGCGGGTCTCGGTGTCCAGCGTCTCCCAATCGCCCGCATCGGTGCCGTCGGGCAGATCGCCCGCGCCGGCGTACTCGGCGGCATCGGGGTTCAGCTTCACCTTGCGGGTGCCGTCGGCAAACTCCTGAATCAGTTCATTGATCGGGCGGGCCTTCCCCTTGCCCCCGTCGGCCTCGGGATCGAACCAAGAGTGGTAAATCTTGACGAAGATCCACTGCGTCCATTTGTAGTAGTCGGGGTCGATCGTCCCGAACTCGCGCGACCAATCATAACAGAAGCCGAACCGCTGCAGCTGCCGCCTGAAGTTGTCGATCGCCTTCTTGGTCGTGATCTCGGGGTGGACCCCGGTTTGAATGGCGTACTGCTCGGCGGGCAGTCCAAAGGCGTCCCACCCCATCGGGTGCAGGACGTTGTAGCCGCGCATCTTCTTGTAGCGACAGATGATATCGGTGGCCGTGTACCCCTCGGGGTGCCCGACATGAAGCCCGGCCCCGGAGGGGTAGGGGAACATATCGAGGGCATAGTACTTGGGCCGATCGGCATCGAACCCTGGCTCACCCGGGTTGGGCTGCTTGTAGGTCCCCTGCTGGGCCCACCATTGCTGCCAGTGGGTCTCGATCTGACCCGCCAACTGGGCGTTATAGCGGTGCTTTGGCTGCCGATCTGTAGATTGGGGTTGGGTTTGCGTCATGACCGATAAGTGTAGGGCGTAGTGGAGCGAAGCAGACTTCCATTGTAGGGCCAAAATTCGGCAACACCAAACCGACCAACACACTGATTCACAGTTGGCAGGCGAGTAAATGAACAGCAAATTACACGTACCAAAACATTCAATTCCAGGCGGATGGACAATTGGGCCAAATTCCAGACTACTTGATGTTTGGACAAAAAACCCCCTTCTTATGTATTCACCGGATTTCATCTACGACAATCATGATATTACATTTTTTATACATGACAATACTTCTGCTAGCGCAGATTCAACTCTGCATTACGATTGCCGCCATGACACCACCGCAAACATTGCACACATCCTGCAGAACCAGATAGGCATCGCACTGTGCGCCCTGGATACCCTAGGGCTTGAAGGCAGCTGGCGTAATCTGATATTTATTGTTCACAGAAACACACCGCTATATGCAATACAACTTTACGAGACCCTTGGATTTACCACACTTTGCACCGACAAAGCCGTGGGCGGTCGTTTTATAAAATCTAACCCTACAGAGTTTCTCTCCAGGTCAATAGCAGGAGACTACTTGCACAAACACGCTGTTAAATTGGGTGTTATACCCGAATCCCCCGAACCTGGCGATCCGATTTTTATCGCTCGCAAAGGCAGGCGCTCCTTGAACAACTTGCGGGAAATTGAAACGCTTCTCAGAAGCCATGGGTACAAAACAATATACGCTGAAGACATGGACATCTTTGAACAAATAAGAACTATTTCTTGCGCAAAATCTATTGTAGGCTTGCACGGTGCCGCCCTTGGCTACCTCATGTTTAGAGACCCTAGCTTACGCGGAGAGCTGATCGAACTTTTCTCAAGTGTATATTCAAATAATTGGGCACGAGCAATAGCATCCAGAAAAAACATGGACTGGGTCGGCTGTGTAGGCAACTTTGATTTTCGACGTATGCAAAAACTCAATAGCGATTGCCATCCTCGCAAATTTGAATCGCTATGCTACAAGATAAGCCCTGACGCACTCGACTTGATTTTGAGAGCAGTGAGCGAACCAGGTAGAATAAATACAAATATCCCACGCCTTTGCAGCATTAGCATCCCGAACCACTGATGCACACATCGACAACAATGCGTTTTACAAAATATACCCGCAGCAACATGACCACCTATACGCCCTGCCAGCTTCTTTATTCCTTAAAGACACTGACTAATGACGAAACCGCCCAGCCACACTAATGAGACACAACGCTACGATATACCAAAATCTCAAGCCGAACCGCAATTTTCCTGTTACGAACCACGAACTCACATGACTTATGCACCCGCATACGGGACCCGTCAACACATCCACGAGCAGCCTTCATGATTAAGCAATATCTCTCAAAAACACTACGATGGGCAGCAGATCGATCAATAAGATCGAAACGAATATCCAAACTATTTTTCAATTCGAACACCCTGTTTAACACAAAGATTTTTTGTGACTTTGGAGACCATCGCTTAATATTTGATCCCAACGAGACTATTGGACGCCGCCTTCTACTAACCGGCAATTTTAATCGCAATGCAACGCTCGAAGTGATCAATAGAGCAATAGGGAATAAACCTGGCGGAGTCATGGTTGAGATTGGTGCGAATATCGGTACCCAGACAATCTATGCAGCCCTATCACATGACTTTGACCGCATTATTGCTATAGAACCAGATTCTGACAATGTGAACCTGCTTCGTATCAATATACAGCTAAACGCCCTAGAGGATCGCGTTGAGATTGTACACAGCGCGCTATCAGACAAACCCAGCACACTCCAACTTAAGAAAAATGCACACAACTCTGGCGCATCCACCGTTGAGGAGTTTTATGACGAACTACAAAGTGATGATATCACGATTGAACAAATTGAGGCGCAATGCGGCGATGAATTACTCAGCGATCTTGAAGTCACACCAAACGACATTCGTTTGATTTGGATCGATGTTGAAGGCCATGAGGCCAATGTTTTCCAAGGAATGCCTGAACTGCTCCAGTTCAAACCAACAATATATTTTGAATACTCGGCACATCGCCTAAAACCCGAGCAACGCGAAATAATATCACGCATTCTTTTTGATACCTACGCCCGAGTATACATCCATCACAACAACGGATTCAAGCCCCTAACACGAGAGGATTTTGACCAGCTGCCGAATACACATGCGCATGTCGACCTGTTACTAATGGATTGCGAATTACTACAAACAGACGCGCTTGGTTGATGTCACCTGATTGCCTTCCCCATGTGCGGCCGCTTCCCCCAAGTCTTCGACGCCCACGCCCTCGAGCGGCTCCGCGATCTCCTGATCGGGGCCGCGTATTTCGATGACGAGATAATCAACGCCCTTGCCGATCGTCACCCGCGCAGCTACAACATCGCACCCACCCAGCACGCCGCGATCATTCATCCGGACCACGATCGTCGCCTGTTGCGCACCGATCTGGCCCATTTCGGGCTCATCCCAAGCTGGGCCAAGGACCGCTACATCAGCGCCAAGATGATCAACGCCCGAAGCGAGACGCTGTGGGAAAAACCCGCGTTTCGAGGGCTGATCGGGTCTCGGCGGGCCATCCTCCCAATCAACGGCTTCTACGAGTGGCAGGCAGTCCCCAAGCAGCCGGGTCAGAAATCGACCAAGCAGCCCTGGTACATCTCCCGTGCCGACGAATCGCCCATGCTGCTGGCGTGTGTCTGGGACACCTGGCTCGACCCGGAGCATGACCTGAGCCCGGCCGACTCGTTCTCGATCATCACGACCGATGCCAACGAGCAGCTGCACGACAAGCACCACCGCATGCCCGTGATCCTGGAGCCCGAATCGCTCGACGCCTGGTTCGATCGCCAGTCCGAGCCCCGAACAGTCCGTAACCTGCTCCGCCCCGCGCCCGAGGGCGTGCTGGCGATGCACCGGGTCTCGACCCGAGTCAACAGCCCAAACAACGACGATGCCCAGCTCATCGAGCCCGATTCGGACGCTGGCCCCGCCACGCTCTGGGGGTGAGCGGCTACCATTGACTCCACCCCCGGCACACTGGTGCCGGGATTGAGCAAGAACTTTCTCACACGATTTTCGCAGGAAAACCACCATGCCCAACCTCACGATCGATGTCGCCAAGGTTCTCGAAGATGACGCGCTGCTGAGCTTCGACTCGCCCGCGATCTCCAAAGACCGCCTCAACCTCCCCGGCGGGGATTTCGTCGATCGCGTCGTGGCCATGAGCGATCGCAATCAGAACACGCTCAACAACTTCAACCGCATCCTCAACACCGGACGCCTCGCGGGCACGGGCTACACCTCAATCCTCCCCGTCGACCAGGGCATCGAGCACTCCGCCGGCGCCTCCTTCGCCCCCAACCCCGACTACTTCGACCCCGAGAAGATCATCGAGCTCGCGATCGAGGGCGGCTGCAACGCCGTCGCCTCGACCTTCGGCGTGCTTGGCGCTACTTCCCGCAAGTACGCCCACAAGATCCCCTACCTCGTCAAGTTCAACCACAATGAGCTGATGACCTACCCCAACACCTTCAACCAGATCCCCTTCGGCACCATCAAGCAGTGCTGGGAGATGGGCGCGGCCGCCGTCGGCGCGACGATCTACTTCGGCTCCGAAGAGTCCAACGACCAGATCCGCTATGTCGCCGACATGTTTGCCGAGGCCCACGAGTATGGCTTGGTCACCGTCCTCTGGTGCTACATCCGCAACAGCGCCTTCAAGGTCAACGGCGTCGATTACCACAGCAGCGCCGACCTGACCAGCCAGGCCAACCACCTCGGCGTCACCATCCAAGCCGACATCATCAAGCAGAAGCTCCCCACCAACAACGGCGGCTACACCGCCCTTAACACCGGCGATTCGTCCTACGGCAAGTTCGACAGCAGCATCTACACCAAGCTCTGTTCCAGCGACGACAAGGGCCAGGGCGGTCACCCGATCGACCTGTGCCGCTACCAGGTCGCCAACTGCTACATGGGCCGCTCACCCCTGATCAACTCGGGCGGTGCCTCCAGCGGCGCCGGCGACCTCAAGGAGGCCGTCACCACCGCCGTTATCAACAAGCGCGCCGGCGGCATGGGGCTCATCTCGGGCCGCAAGGCATTCCAGCGCCCGATGGGCGAGGGTGCCGCGCTGCTCAATGCGATTCAGGATGTGTACCTCGACGACAGCGTTACCATCGCCTGATCGACATTCACAATCAACACTCAAGGCCCCGTCGTCTCAGGCGGGGTTTCTTCTTGTGCCTTTTCCCGCTGTTCCGCGGCCTCCACCGCCTCGCTGTAGAGCACATCCACCTCGCCATCCCACGCCGTTTCGGCCTCGGTGATCCGTAACGCCTGCTCGGGCATACCACGAATCACCACCCGCAGCGTCCCCTTGTCGCGGGCCTCGATCGATCTAGTCCCGAACGCGTTGTACTGGTCCATCGTTGTGCCCTGCGCGCTCGTGGTCCGGGTCACCCATTCACCATCCTTCGCCATCCACCAGTGCTGCGATTTGCCCAATGATTCATCCCCGTCGAAGATTTCCGCCTCGATCGCGAAGGCGATGCGATCGAACTCAGGGCTGAGCCAGGCATCATCAAACGCATGGTCATCGAGCGTTCTGGCGATGCTCGGAACCGCCAACGCGATCATTGCGTCTCGGATCTGATCACTGTCCGTCGTCTTGAGCACCTGATCAACACCCGCAGCGACGGTCCACCCGATCGTGAACCGCTCGGTCTTCGCCGGCTCGGTCTCAGGCGTTCGATTCCAAACGGGTTCCCTGAACAAGCTCAGTTCCAGCTCTGCCTCGATGCGGTCGCCCGGTTCTCCGATGGGTTCAATGGAGAAATTTTTGATGAACCCGTCGACCACAATGTCCTCATGCCCCTCGATCCGAAGGATCGCACGCTCGTTCAGCTCACCCTCCACGGGCCAACGCGGACGCTCAAACCCCGAATAGATTGTGACCCGAGATCCGGCTGGCCAGATGGCCCGTGTGCTCGGATTCCACGGCGGCAGGACTTGTGAGAGCTTTGCGAATACCTGATTGAGCGCCTCATCGGCGGGCGTGCCGTCCGGATACTGCCAACCGCCGCCCGGTGCGTTGAATCGGAACGCCTGACCACCGATCCAGTTGCCGTTGTTCTCTATCCAGCGAGGAGAACCGGGCGGGGCGAAAATGTTGCCCTCTGCCACGCGGCGGAGCACCGACACGATTTCCTCATTCGTCATGGTACGCGTGTATGGCCGCTCTTTGAGATCTGGGTGCATCGTGGCAACCAGACGCGCGATGAGCACACCGCCCGGGTTGGAATCAAGCTTCGTTCCATCTGTCCCATGCACCGAGACAAGCTCTGCAAGCAGCCACGATGGCATCCGCTGGTAATAGCCACCCATCGGCGCCAACACGAACACCGGCAACCCCACCAGCAGCAACACCCCCACCGCCACAACCCGCCTGTGTCGGCGCACCCGACGCAGCGACCGCTCACGCTCGTGCACCCGCCCGCACTCCGTGCAGGTCACCGGGGCTTCGCCGGCTTCGCTCAGGTCATACCAACACTTCCGACAGCGTCGCGCAGGGCGACCGCGCCAGCCCGGGCGATCCCAGAACAAGCCCATCCCGACGCACAACAACCCAACACACGCGAGCACAGCCGCGCTGATTCCCCAGATCATGGTTCGTCTTCCCCCTTTGTGTCTTGATCGTCATTCTGCTGTTCTGCCAGCATCGCGTCACGCTGCTTCACTGCATCGCTGTACAGCATGTCGATCTCACCGTTCCAGGCACGATCGGCATCATGAAATCGCAGCGACTGTTCGAAGTCACCTATGAGCCGAACACGCAAAGTATCATTCTCGATCGCGTCGTAGATACGATGCTCGACCTCCTCCTGTTCGCTGGCCGAGTTCATCGGCGTCTCGATCCCGCCTTGCATATAGCTGAGCCGCCCATCGCCCTTCAACCAGCTCTGCGAGAACTCCCGAATGACACCCTGATCATCGCTGAGTATCACGCGCATGCCCATCGCCACATCCTGGAACTCGCGCTGCTCAAGGCGTGGGTTGTTGAGGATCTCGCGATACGCCTGTTTGTACGGCATCGCGGGGACCACCTCCTCGATGAGCACCTGACGAATCAGCGCCGAATCAACCCCCTCGAAGACCTCATCCAAACCCGGCACCATCTTCCATCGCAATGTGTACGAGAAAACCGCGCCCGGGTCGCCAAGCATCGCGCCCGTTGCCAGCTCCCGATCGCTCGGGAAGATGCTGTATTTGATCCTGATCGCGTAGGACTGACCGAGTTCCAGCCCGCCATTGATCCGGATCGTGGAAACACCGTACTTTGACTCCCCCCTGATCTCGGTGCCCTCGACTTCCCACTCGACATGCGTCAGCAAACGCCGATCAAGCCTCGCCCTCCAGTGCGCCTCGCTGATCCCACTGGTGATGACCACCGGCTTGCCCACCACCCACCGATCGCGGGTGCTCGGGTTCGGCTCGGGGTAGATCGAGTGGAAACGCTTGAAAATCGCGTTGAGCGCCTCGTCGGCAGGCGTGCCATCGAGATACTGATACGCACCACCGTTCTCGAATCGCCTCCACTGCCCGCGCATCCAAGTGACTACATGCTCCTGCCAATGCACAGAGCCGGGCCTGGTGCGCAACCCCCCCGACGCGATGCGACTGAGCAGCGAGCGTGTCTCATCGTGCGTCATTGGCCCTCGACCACCCGCAAGTCGCTTCAAGATCTCTACACCCGGGTTGTTGCCCGTGATGAACAGGTTGCCGTCGTCTTGCAGGGTCGGGAAATACGGTAGCAACTCAACCAGCAGCCAACTCGGCGCTCGCCGAAACACCTCGCCCTTCTGATAATCCGGATACAACACCGGGACCGGGGCACAGACCAGCAACAGCAGCCCCGCCGCGATTACCCGCTTGTGACGACGCACACGATGCAGCGATCGCTCACGCTCGTGCACCTTCCCGCACTCGGTGCAGGTCACCGGCACATCCCCCGCATCGCTCAGGTCATAACCACACTTTCGGCACCACCGCGTAGGCCGCCCACGCCAGCCCGGGCGATCCCAGAAGTACCCGACGCCGATCAGCATGAGTGATAGAATGAGCAGCAACCAACTCGCAAGCATCCAGATCATGATGCCAGTATAACAAAGAATCTATGTTTCTCGAACTCCCAACTGGGCACAACCATGACACAAACCCCAAAGAACAACTTCGGCGCACCGGCACACAACTGGGCCGACGGCTCATCATCACGACGCGACGGCACCGCATGGGTCCCCGCGATGCTCATCGGCGCGCTGATCTTCGCCGTCGGGTGCGGCTCGGGCCTGCTCGTCGGCTGGTTCGGAGGGGCGGCTAGCGGGTTCGCCGACTCATTCGCCGACATGGCCTTCGAACCCGCGAATATCACCATCACCACCGATTCGCCGCAGACCGCGGCTGTGGGCCAGCCCATCACCGTCAAGCTGACGGTCTCCGACATCAACGGCACGCAGCGCACCATCCGCGACATCGACTGGTCGGGCACCATCGTCGAGAACATGGACTTCGGTACCATCACACCAACGCCGCAGGAAGAGAACCCCGACGCCGACTACCGAGAGATCGTCTTCGAAACCCCGCTGGGCGCCGACCAGAGCCAGGACTTCACCTTCGTCCTCACCCCACGCCAGACGGGCACCTACAACGCCGCGATCACGGTCTATGTCGATGACTACAACTCCGAGCGAACCGAGATCCTGATCGAAGTGCGCGACCCCAATGCCGACCAAAGCGAAACGGTCCCGAGCGAGGATGCGGGAGATTCAGATGTGCCGGAAGATGTGGGGCCGTAGATCGTGCCCTGAGCTTCACGCACCAGAACAACCTTGGCCTACATGGCCCCCCTCGGCAGCTTCGTCCAGAAAACTTCGAGTTTGAATCGGCCATCGATGATGTGCGTTGCCTCGAAATCACGCAGGCAGAACTCCGGGTCAGAGCGAATGGTGAGCGACCATGGGTAATCGGTATTGCTGAGACTCTGCTCTGTTCCGCCACCCACTCGATATCAGGATCCTCCACGAAACGCGGGGTCTGATACACGCCGAGGATCAGTACCCAACTCGGCACCGCCGCCCACATCCCACGCTTCTTCACCGCCGGTGTTGCTCGGACGGTATAGGCACCAGAAAGCAACACCAGCGCCAACGCAATCCACCGCTTTCCCCGGCGCGTCTAGCGCATCGCCCGACGCGACGCGTGCTTCTTCCCACACTCCGGGCACACGATCGGCCCATCCCGCAGGTCACCTTGGGCCCCGTCAGGTCGTACCAGCACTTCCGGCACCGCAGCATCGCACGCCCACGAAACCCCGCACGATCCCACAGCAACCCACGCAGCAATAGCACCACCGCGATCAACAACAGCACCCAATACCACACACTCCACATCATCCACACTCCTCACGGCATCGCGTGCTCGGGGATCTCGCCGCTGACCCGATAGCGATTCAGCTCCTCGATCGTCCAGTCCCTGATCGGGAACACCAGCTCGCCCACCAACACCCGCTGGGCCTTGGCGTCGGCGAACACGATGCGGTTCGACCCCGAGGGATCGGGCCGCACCACCAGCACCAGACGCCCGTCGCCGTTCTCGAGCCCCACATTCGAGCCGTCGTCCTCGAAGGGTACATCCCACGCATCCTCGGAGTACCAAATCTCATTCTCCGACCCGCTGGGGACCAACTCTCCTTCGCTCCATAGCTCCCAGTATTCCCTGCTGTTTTCGTCCATACCCGCTGGGGGGCGCGTCGGTGCCACCCACCGCCACCACTTCTTGGGCCCGCGTAGCAACCGCTTGTATGAAACCTGCTGTCCTTCACGCCGCTGAACCTCAATCGAGACCTCACCGCCGAAAGTCACCCCTTCTGTTTCTTGCAAGCCGTCGTTTGTCAGCGACGCAACCAGCCGCCAGCGGGAAGTCTCTGGATCGAACCGCAGCCCAAGCTCAGCATCAACAAATGAATCAATGATATCTGCAAGCCCCGCATCTTCGATGACCTCCGGCCCCGCCTCCGGATCTGCGATGAAAGCGAATGCGATATCCCGGCTCATCACCCGCTCCCAGCCAACGGTCCCCAGGTGTGGATCTCCGAATCGGTCGTAAACCGTCACCGCCACCGTTCGATCCTGCACGCCCGTCGCCGCAGGGTCGAGCCGGTACCGCGACACCATCATCTCCCCCTCGGTCGACTCGCCGTACGCGATCCTGGGCATCCGCTTGAGCGTGTCCCATTGCTCAAGCTTGATGTACTCGCCACTCGACGAAATGCCCGGGCCACCGCCAGAGCCACGACCACCCAGACTGACGGAACCGCTCCGGGTCCTCGCCTCAAACCACGCGGCATTGTGCCCCACATCGACCCGGTACACACCCTGCACCAAGCGCCGTATCTTCAGTTCCCCAAAGATTGTCGTGCCGGGCGCAACCCGGTCCCGCGTGTGAAACTCGGCATACACCACCGAACGCGCCCAGCGCTCCTCGAACCCGTACGCCTTGCCACGCTCGATCACCAAGCCGATCCGACTGGCGTACAGCGTGCCACGATCACTCGTGCTGTCGGTGATGACCCGCGGCGAATCCAGACGCGCCAGCAGAAACACCAGCCGATCCGCCACCCAGCTTCGCGGCTCATTCCACGCACCCCCCCGGGCCTCCCGCGCCAACCGATCCCAGATCGTCTGTTTCGGCTTGTACCCCCACATCGTCTGATCGAACGACGAGCCGGGGGTCCCATCAAAGAACGGGATCGTCAGCACCAGCACCGGCTCGGGCACCGCCGCCACCCACCCCCTCATCTTCACCGAAGGGGTTACCCTTATCGCATACGCCCCCATCCACAGCACCAACGCCAACGCAATCCACCGCTTTCCCCGGCGCGTCTTCCGCATCGCCCGACGCGACGCGTGCTTCTTCCCACACTCCGGGCACACGATCGGCCCCTCGCGCAGATCACCCTCCGCCCCCGTCAGGTCATACCAGCACTTCCGGCATCGCAGCTTCGCACGCCCACGAAACCCCGCGCGATCCCAGAACAACGCACGGAGCCCGACGAGCACCGCCAGCGAGAGCAACAACCAATACAAAAAGGACCAGATCATCGACCCACTATACCGCGTGTGGCGAGGACCTGATCCTGATTGTTTTCCGATCCGGCGGGACCCTCAGCCCTCACGCTCCATCCACAGCTTGAGCACCTCCTGCTCACGCTCGGCCGGCAGACCACCACGGATGCGCTCGCGCCACTGAGCCGCGAACTCGCTGCCGCGCTCCGCTTCGAGTTCCTTGCCGCGCTCGATGAAGTAACTCAGCGCGTTCCACGCCGTGTCTTCGATATCACGGGTCTTGAGCCCCGCCGCGATCGACTTGGCCGTGCTCAGCTGCCCCTGCCCCTCATACCCCTCGGCCGAGTTGGGTACCCACGCGGGCATGTGCTGCCACGCCTGCACGCCCTGCTCATTGAGGAACGCCTCATCGACCCACTCGATTTTCGTGTCGACGCCGAGCTTCTTCTTGGCCACCCGAGCCGCGCTCTGCACCATGTCCCGACTGGTACGCGCCCCGGCGGGCGAGATCCCGTTGTACGCGCCCATATGCCGCTGCTCGATGCAGTGGATCATGAAGTCGCCCAGATCGCGCACATCGATGTACTGCACGAAGTCATCCCCGCTGCCCGGGCCGATCATCGTCCCGCCCTCGCTGGCGCGGATCGGCCAGTAGCTGTACCGCCCCGTCGTATCCCGCTCGCCCACGATCAATCCGGGGCGGATCACGCACACGCGCCCCGGGAAGCGTTGCTCGGCCGCCTCCTCCACGCGCATCTTCATCGCCCCGTAGTGCATCCCCACATCGCGGTGCGTCTTGATCCCCGCGGCCGTCGCATCATCGACCATCGCCTTCTCGCCAGTCTCATCCATGCCCGGCGTCGACCGACTCGCGTACACGCTCGTCGTTGAGATCACCACATACTGCCCCATCGCCGGCAGCAAAATGTCCATCGCGTTCGTCACCGTTTCCGGCACATAAGTAAAGGTATCGATCACCGCGTCGAACTTCCGCCCGTCGGCGACCAGCTTCTCCAGCCCGCTCAGATCGGTGTACCGATCGCCCTGCACATGCTCCAGATCGGGGAACATGTCCGGGCCGGTCTGCCCGCGATTGAACAGCGTCACCTCGTGCCCGTTGGCGATCGCCCGCCTGACCGCCGGCGGGCCGGCGAACCCCGTCCCGCCCAGGAACAGGATTTTCATGGGCTTGCGCTGGCGCGTGAGCATCCCCGCCCCCATGGCGCTGCCCGCCATCGCGGCCGTGATCCCGATCGCCCCCGCCTGTCCCAGAAACGCGCGTCGTGTGCTCGTCATGTCATTCTCCCTGTTGGCCCCAGCGCCCCGCCGGGGATCGTTGATGTTGATTTCAGTTCAATCTCGTTTGGTTCATCCATGCCGGATGCACGCCGATGCTGCGACCGCGCCAGCGCAAACGCCAGCCCACCCCAAAGGACCGCCAAAGGCGCGGCCACCATCGCCATGCCCATCAGCCCCCACCCCAATCCCGCAATCGCCCGCTCCACACCCGCGCCGGCGACATCACCCCCACGATAGAGGAACACATCGACGATGGGCTTGGCCTTGTACTTCTCATCGCAGGGCACCACCGAGAAGAGCGTCTCGCGTGCCGGGCGGACCACGGCATACCGCGTCGCGCGATGAACCGCGTTGAAGCTCGCAAACACCGCGAACACCTGCCACCCCTGCACGCCCTCGATCCGGCTCACCCACGCGAGCAACCCGAACCCCACCAGCGTCACCATCGGCAGCAACGCCAGCGCCACCCCGATACCCAAACGCTTGATGATGTGGGCCGTCACGAACAGCTGCACCAGCAGCGTCGCCAGCTGGGTCCACATGTCCAACTGCGCAAACAGGGCGATCCGCTCGCTCAACTCATCGCTCGACTTGCTTACCAGATTCGCCTGCGTGAAATAGATCAGCGTGTTGCTGATCGCCAGCATGGTGATGTACAGCCCGATGCCCAGAAGATACGGCGAGCGCACCATACCCCTCACCCCGTCGATCCACTGCCCGCCGACCGGTTCCGCCTCGTCGTTTCGATGCTCGCCCGTCGACGCGTCGATCACCCGTACTTCGTGGGGCGAGGGCCGAACCCGACGATCGATCAGGCGCACGCACTGGACCGCCAGCTCGAAAGCCACGATCGCGATCCCAATCTGAACCCACGGCTCAACATGCGCCGCAAGCCACCAGACGAAGTTCGAACCCAACAGCGCCCCGAGCGTCCCACCGATACCGATGGCCGCGAACAGGCGTTTGCCCTGCTCCAGCGACCACACATCGGCCATGAACCCCCAGAACACGCTGGTCATGAACAGGTTCACAACACTGAGCCCGACATAGTACACATACCCGCTGTAGACCAGCAGCGCATCGCTGAGCACCTGCCGCGCAACGATGAACCCCAGCAGGCACACCATCACCACGCGGTACGCGAGGGAGATGAACCGCTTCCGGTCCATGCGCGAGACCACCCCCCCAAATGCCAGCGTGACGATCAGCGACACGAAGCAGGTGGTGATGAAGAGCCAGCGCAGGTCACTCATCGACCGCTGCACCCCCATCGCCTCGCGTATGGGCCGCAGGAGGAAGTACCCAAAGAGTAGAAAGAAGAAGCACGCCGCGCTGAGCGCGACCCGCCCCCACTCACCCGATCGCACGGGGAACACCCGCGCCATCAGCCCCCGACCATGCTGTATTCCCATCTCCTGCACGGGCAGGGTCTACCCGGCTTAAGAATCGCGGTTGCGAGCTCACAGGAATATTGTGCGTATTTTGTGTTTTTCTGAATAGATCAGGGCATGGCGTGGTCGGGGACGATGCCGTTGACGATGAACTGCTGTAACTCTTCAATCGTCCATTGTTTCAACTCGAACTCGAGCGGCCCATCGAAAACCACCTTTGAAGTGAACCCCCCGTATTCGATCCCGCCGTGCAATGGCATGGGCTCTATCCTCGCGACGATTCGATACGGCTTATTCGTGTAGTTCACGGGCGTACGACCGTGATGCTGCAAGCCTTTGCCAACCCGGTTGAACCGCGAAATACGAGCTTCAAAGAGGCCACTCATCTTCTCTGCTCGGACATCGAGCATCGCTTGAATCTGCCTTTGTTCCTCTGTCGACAAATCGCTTTCAGCAAGCTCAGACGCTTCCGATTCCTTCTTTGACCACTTCCACCAGTACTGCCCCATTGTCCCGATAAAGGAAGGGTAAAAATTCCCCTCCAACTCCCAGATCACCACCAGAGACAGCTTGCCACCGAACAAAACCTCAGGCGTCTCCTTCGGCGGCGTGGTTCTTTTTGGCAGAATGAGTCTCAGAGTTGGATACCACTCGCCGGCATCCTTGTCGTACGCCTTTGTGAGCCTCGCTTGGATCGAAGACTCGATCGCATCCTTCGTCTGCTGCGACTGATCGATCACGGGAACAACGCCCGGGTCGATATCCACCGACACCGTCACATTGTGACGCGACACCTCAACCCAGCGTTCAACTTCGCCCTGCCCTGCTGCGTTCGTGGACACCGAAAACGCAAGATCCACCTCCCCAACGCCGTTGCCGAGGTCTCGGGCATACCCAACACGCCTGGGCCTTGTGTCTCCTACATAATCATACTGCATTCGCTTTGTTCGACTCGTCGCATCATCTACAGGGCCACGACTCGCCCAGAAAATGCCCCGGTGTGGATGGCACGCAAATGACTCATCCATACCAGCAACACGCACCAGATACGAACCGTCTAAAAACCTTCGAAACTGGTAACTCCCATACACCATTTCACCGTCCGCGGCAGGCCGATCTAACTGAACCTCGCACGCAACCATCGATCTTGCCCAATCTGATTCAAACCCGTAACACCAGCCACGATCGACGAGCTTGGTTATTACCATCGCAAACGATCTACCTTGTAGACTCGACTTGTCCGGGAACTTATCTCGATACTGATACCGAGCCAGGAGAAATGCGAAACGCCTTGAAAACCACCCCAAACTCGTTTCACCCGGATCAGCAAAGAAGACATCACGATGAACTTCCTGGAGCGCCCATCGCTCAAACTCGGCCAACCAACTCTGCTTCTGAACCCCAGGGAGCGAACCGGCCTCATATGAACCCTCGTCATCATTGAGCAACGGCAACGATGCCACCAGCACCACCCTCGGCACCGCCGCACCCCAACCATGCTGCTGCACCTTCGGCGTCACACGCGCCCCGTACGCCATCGCCCATACCACCACCGCCGCCGCGATCCACTTCTTCCCCCGGCGCGTCTTCCGCATCGCCCGCTTTGTCTTGTGCCCCTTGCCACACTCCGGACAAACCACCGCCCCCTTCGACACCTCCCCATCAACACCCGTCAGGTCATACCAGCACTTGCGACACCGGCGCTTGGCCCGCCCACGAAAACCCGCGCGATCCCATAGCAACCCACGCAGCAGCAACACCACCGCGATCGACAACAACACCCAATACACGAAGTTCCAGCTCATCCTTTCAATATACCGCTCGCCGCGTTCTGCTGAACCGCATTCCGGTCAATCGGCGTATGCTTGTGACATGCCCGTGACACCCGACACACCACCCCGCCCCGCGATCTTCCTCGACCGCGACGACACCGTGAACCGCAACGCCGACCTCCCCGACGGCGCGTGGGAGGGCGTCAAATGGGGCGACCTGCTCAAGCCCGAGTACGCCCTGCTCGTGCCCGGCGCACGCGAAGCGCTCATCGCGCTCAAGGACGCGGGGTACACGCTCGTCGTCATCACCAACCAGGGCGGCGTCGCCCGAGCCGGGGGCACGATGCGCGAGGTCGACGCGTGCAACGATCGCATGCGCAAGCTCCTGCACCAGTCTGAGTACGAAGGCGAACGCCTGCTCTTCGACGAGCCGCTGATCGACTGCTGGTACAGCTGCCCCTTCCACCCCAAAACAGGTGTGGTCACGCACCTGGCCGTCGAGCACGAATGGCGCAAGCCGCACCCGGGCATGATCGAAGCCGCGTGCAAAGAACTCAACCTCGACCCCGACCGCTCATGGATGGTCGGCGACAAGCAGCGTGACCTCGACGCCGCCATCAGCGCCGGCGTGCCCGAATCGCAGACCATCCGCGTCGCCCACGACTCGCCCGTGCGCGACCTGGCCCACGCCGCCCACCTGATCCTTCAACTCGAAGAAGAGCCCGCCAGCGATCAGCCCGCGTCGACCGCATCGCTCCACCCCATCGACCCGCTGGCCCACCCGCTCAGCGACGAGAAGATCCGACGCACGGTCGAGTCCGCGGCCAGCGCCCTGGCCGAACGCACCGGCATCAAGCTCCTCGAACTCGATACCAACGATACCTCCATCACCGCCAAGCTCGCCACACACAAGCTCGCCGCCCTCGCCTTCATGGCCCAGCTCCGCCGCGACACCAACCGCTGGCACCGCGCCCACACCGGCAAAGACCTCTGGCCCAGCGCCAACGACCCGCTGATCTAAACCACAGATACTCGGTGGCACAGGCGTCCCGCCCGTGCAATCTCAACGACTCCGAAATGCACAGGCGAGACGCCTGTGCCACCCACGCAAAAGCATTCCTACCCTCCCCCATGCCCGCGCCCGATCGCCCGCTCCGACTCCTCATCGTCCTCCCCTCCTGGGTGGGCGACATCGTAATGGCAACACCCACCATTCGGCGTATCCGCGACGCGATGCCGGGCATCTTCATCGGGGCCCTGTGTCGACCGGGCATGGACCAGCTCCTCAGCGGCTCAACCCTCTTCGACGAGCTGCATGTCTTCCAGCCCCACGGCATGATGGCCTCCAAGAAAGCCGCCAACAAGGTCCGCCCACGCCGCTACGACACCGCCCTGCTGCTGACCAACTCCTTCTCCACCGCCCTCATCACCCGCCTGGCCTTCATCCCCCGACGCATCGGCTACAACCGCGACACGCGGGGCATGCTGCTGACCGACCCGGTCGTCCCGCCCCGCAACGCGGACCGGTCGTGGAAGCTCACCCCAGCCGTGGACTACTACTGGAACCTCGCCTCCCACCTGCTGGGCGAGGACCCGGTCGATTGGTCGATCCACACCCCCACCACCTGCACGCACCTGCAGTTGGCCCTGCCCAAGGGCACCCGCATGGAGCTGGGCACCAGCGACAGCGACCGGGCCAAGGCCCAATCGATCCTCGGCGCAGCGAGCATCACCGCCGACGACCGCTACGCTGTCCTCAACCCCGGCGGCAACAACACCGCCAAGCGCTGGCCCGCCGATCGGTTCGCCAAACTGGCCGACCACCTACACCAACACCACAACCTCAAAGTCCTGATCAACGGCTCGCCGCCCGAAGCCGACCTGTGCGACCAGATCATCGAACTCGCCCAGACCGACCCGATCTCCCTGCCCGCGCTGGGCAACACACTGGGTGCCCTCAAGCCCATCATCGATGGCGCCAGCATCATGGTCACCAACGATACCGGCCCGCGCCACATCGCCGCTGCTTTCGGCACCCCGCTCGTCACCCTCTTTGGCCCCACCGACCCACGCTGGACCACCATACCGACGCTCCCCATGCCCGATGGCGCTCCAAGCGAAAACATCATCGTCGCCGATCCAACACTCCCGCCCAGCGATTCAGCCAATGACCACCCAGAACGGTGCGCCATCGAACACATCACCACCGATGCCGTCCTCGACGCGGCTGACCGAATCCTGGCCTCCACCGCGTGACCGCATTGCCATATCCTGTGTGACGGCATAGAGTCCTGTCAAGATGCAATCCTCGCGCATCCATTTCGCCGCGATGGCCCTGTTTGTGCTGGGCTTTGTGCTGAGCAGTTCGGGCTGGGCACCAATCCTTTCCATGGGCCTGCACGACCGCCCGAGCTACTCGGTCTGTGGCCAGGAGATGTGTTCCTGCCTGCCCACCACGCCGACCGAGCCCGAGTGCCCGTTGTGTATCACTAAAGAAGATAACACCACCGGCTGCTCAAGCGAGACCG
The DNA here is from genome assembly GCA_043100965.1 of Phycisphaerales bacterium JB052. GTDB lineage: Bacteria > Planctomycetota > Phycisphaerae > Phycisphaerales > UBA1924 > UBA1924. The sequence continues at coordinate 1,220,718 of JBICHR010000011.1, forward strand.
AGTCGACACCCAATCCCAAACGCCTCCCCCGCACCGATGAGTTTGACGCGATCAGCGACGCGACCCAGGCGGGTTGCTCGTGCGTCTTCCTGACCCTCGTGCTGGGCTACCGGGTGAATCGTGACTGGTCACAGGAATCAGCCGCACGCATCTCCTACGATCAGGACCGGATCCCACCCGATCCGCTCCGGGATGCACCCACGCCCCCTCCACGATCCTGAGTTGTTGTTTCGCTGAACGCGTCGATGCTTGCGTCCGCTCTGGGCCAAGATCGACGCACACGCACGGACATGCTTCTCAGGAGTTCCGCCATGGTTTGCCATTTCAGGCAGCGGCGCGGGTTCACGCTTATCGAGCTGTTGGTGGTCATCGCGATCATCGCCCTGCTCGTGGGCATGCTGCTCCCGGCGCTCAAGGGCGCACGCGACAGCTCACGCTCGCTCATCTGCACCAACAACCTTCGCACGCTGGCGATCACGACCCAGCAGTATGCCGACGATCACGACGGCACGCTGCCTCGATCGAGCCACTCGGCCGGGTACAACGCGCTGCCCTGGGCAGCCACGCTCTATGAGCCGATTACCGGGCGAGCCTTCGATGGCACCAGCTACAGCTGGGATGACGCGGGCTGGTGGGAAGCAACGAACACGCACTACCGGTGCCCACACGATCGGCGCGAGAGCCCGATCGCCCAGCCCGGACTGCCGTTCTCCATGCCTGCGCTCAGCTACGGGTTCAATGTGTACTTCGAGCTCACCCCGGGCGAGATCGACCCCGGCAGGGAATCACACACCTCGCGCCCAACCTGGGCCAAGCTCACGAGCATCCCACGCCCATCGAGCACCGTGCTCATGGGCGAACTCGTCGACTCCGCCTCGCGTGACCACATCATGGCCCACTTCTGGCGAACACTCGGCGTTGACCCCGAATCCGAAGTCGCGGTGCAACGCCACAACGACGCGGGCTCGGGCTACGCATGGCTCGATGGGCACGCAAGCACCGACGCGTTCAGCGAAACCTACAACCCCTCCACCCAAACCGATCGCTGGAACCCCAGCGATCACAAGCTGTTCCCCACTTCAAACGAATCAAACCCATAACAGGAAATGCATATGTCATTCATCAACAACACCGTTCTCATCGCATCCATCACAGCACTCTCGGGCAACGCCCTGGCCGCACTCCCCACCGCGCACACCTGGCCCATGGAGCACATCATGGTCTCCATGGACGACACATACACGCTGCACGCGCACGCCAACACCAGTGCCGCCAACCCAATCGAAATGCTCCGCTTTCAAGGCGAGACCTACGAGGGGAACGCCGCTGCCCTCGACGAAATGTACTACACCGATCAGTACGGCTGGATCCTCGACGGCATCGTCGACCCCGGCATGGGCAACACCATCTGGATCGAACTCGTCTCGCAGACCGATGGGCTCGAAACCTACGAGGGCGGCATGCGCATGATGATCGGGGAGCAGACCTTCAACCCGATCTTCGGCACCAACTCCAGCGCCGCCAACTGGCAGTGGTCGGGCATGATGACCCACAACTGGTACGCCGCCTCCGCACCGGGTGACTACGAAGCCACCTACTCGATCTATGTCGGCGACAGCGCCGGAAACGCCGTCGATGGATTCACGGCCGCTGAGGTCACACTCAACTTCCGTGCCGTCCCCTCGCCCGCACCCATGCCCCTGCTCGGCCTGTGCTCGCTCGTGGCCACACGCAGAAAGCGGGCATGAGCCATGCGATACCTGATCCCACTGACATTCGCCCTCAGCGTGGGCACGGCCGCCGCATCAACCCCCACACTCGGGGGGCCGATGTCGCACCTGCTCATCACGCTGTTCCAGAACCAGGTGTACCTCACCTTCGAGTCACCCGCCATGTCCACCGTCACCATGCAAGGCAACGAGGGCGACTTCGTGGGCGGCGCATCGGTGCTCAACGGCATGGGCTACAACGCCCAGTTCGGCTGGCTCGCCAACGGGTTCATCTCACTCCCCCCCGAGTCCGGGATCTTCGTACGCACCCTTGTCAGCTCGCCCTATCTGAATGTCTACGAGGAATCGACATTCGACTCGATTCTCGGGACCGATGGCAGCGATGATGTCTGGCAATGGGACGGCACCATGACCCACAACTGGTACAGCACCGAGACCCACGGCGAACACTGGGTGCGATATGAAGTATTCGTCGGCGATCTCTTCGGCAACCCGCTCGATGGATACACCAGCGCCTCCATCGACCTCGCTTTCGAGTACGGCCCGGACCTCTCCGGGCGCATCGGTGTCAAGAACAGCCCGTCCATCGGCGCGTTGCCAACCCCCGGCGTCATGAGCACGCTCGGGATCGGGATCGTTGCCGCGGGACGAAGACGACGAAGCTGATCCGATCACGCTTCAAGCCGCAGAGAGCGGGCAGGCCCGGCGAGTCGTTTGCCGGGCCTGTTTTTCTGCGCACACAACCAACCCAATCATCCCGGCGGCTATATTCAACCCATGGCTGATCACCCACCCGAAAGCGCGCACCCGAGACTCCCCACCGACACCGACAACGGGCTGCTGCTCATCATCTCGGGCCCCTCGGGCGTGGGCAAAACCACCATCACCCGGGGCGTCGAGCGATCGATCCCCGGCTCGGTCTTCTCCGTGTCCTACACCACCCGCGCCAAGACCGAGGCGGATGTCGAGGGCGTCGACTACCACTTCATCTCGCCCGATGAGTTCCAGCAGCTCATCGACGACGACGCGTTCCTCGAATGGGCCGATGTCTTTGGCAAATGCTACGGCACCCGCAAAAAATGGGTCGACGAGCAGCTCGCCCGTGGTCGCCTCGTCATCCTTGAGATCGATGTCGAGGGGGCCAAGCAGGTCAAAGCCAAGATGCCCGAGGCCTTCGGCATCTTCATCCTGCCTCCGAGCGAGGACGAGCTGTTGCGCCGACTTCAGAGCCGCAAACGCGAGAGCGAGGAGCTCATCCAGAAACGCTTCGCCGAGGCCCAGCACGAGATCCGCGAGGCCAAATCATGCCAGGTCTACGACGAGTTCATCGTCAACGAGAACCTCGAGACCGCGATCGCAGACGCCGTGCGCCTGGTCGAAAACGCTCGCAACGGGGACCGATGATCCCTGCCGCGAGCGTTCGCCCCTCTCCGAGTCGTTCGAGCGCTCTATCACGCTCTTTTCGATGGCCTCAGTGGCTCAGCCGCCGCACTGGTCGCCCATGGGCATGTAGCAGAACTCTTCCTTGACGACCTTCCCGTTCTCAACGGTGTAGTTGGCGACTTCCTTCATCCGCATGCGCGGCCATGAGCCGTCCTTGGACTCCATGTCCATATCAAAGACCACGCTGAACCCGCTCTGCCCCACGAACGGGCCTTCGACCTTGCAGCTGTGAACCGTGACGCCCTTCTGCCACTCGCGGTACTTGGCCGAAACCTCATCGCGACCGGTGTAGACCTTGCCGTCGCCCTCGATGCTGGTCCAGCCCGGGGCGAAGTGCTTGTCCCAGAGCTTGCTGTCGTACTCGACATAGTCCATGTTCTCGTCGCCGTTCTTGCAGTGGGTGACGAGGTCGTTGGCGATCGTGACAATCGTGGGGTCCTGGGTCATGGTGCTCATGGGAGATCTCCTGATGAAGTGTGTGTGTCTCCGAGCAGCCCACCCGCTCGGCGTCCCGTGAAATTACCGGACACACAACCCGCAATCAAGCAATTAATCAGGTTTTTGTTCGGTTAATCTCAACCTCGCTCACCACGGGCATGCTGGGCGATTCCTCGCCCGGCAGATCCGATTCCTCGGCCGCCGCCTCGAATCGCTCGGCGAACCAGTCCCGCACCGTCTGGCCTAGCTCGCGATAGCCCTTGGCGACCAGCAGCGTGTGCTCATGGCCCGAGTCCGTGACGCCCGATACGGTGTGCTTATACCAGGGGCGTTCGTTGACCCTGGTGCTTGTCCCGGTTGTCTTGAGCCGGATCGTCTTGATCGATCCGATGCTGATGTGCAATGACTCGGGCGCGCGTGTGAACGACGCGCTCTCCCAGTCGATCGCCAGACGACGACGCTTGCCCGAGCGGACCAGCCGCATGATCGTCGGCACCAGAATCCCCGCGCCAATGCACGAGCCGACCACCAGCAGGGCCGCGTCCCGTTGCAGCGAGAAGCCGAATCCGAACGCGACAACGAAAATCGCCACAAAGCTCGTCAGCCCGGTCACGAAGAAGAACACCATGTACCCCGCCCAGTGGGCATCCTCGAGCACCATCCGGCGTGGGGTGCTGCGCACGATGTACGCCGACACCGCCTGATCCTTGCGATAGCGAAGCCACTTGCGCAACGAGACCACCCCGCCACCCAACAAGCCCAGCCCGACACAATGGAACGGCGTCAGAAAGAGCAGGAGCACATACGGGATCGAGCGATCACTCAGATCCAGCACCGCCTCACTGGGATCATCCGGGTCGTAGTGAACCTCGATGTCCTTGCCCACGGGGTACCGATCGATCACCCGCTTGGCATCCTTTCGCATCGAGGTGCCGAACACAAACATGGAGTGCTGATCCGCACGGTAGGACTGCCCGTCCACCTCAAACTCGTACTCAACCAACGGCGTGTAGGTCGTCCCGTCCGAATCCGTCCGCGCGTCCACACGCGACTGCACCACCACCCCGGGCACACTCAGATACCGCTCCCGCGCATCGAGTATCTTGTACCCAGAATGAAGAAGAAACCCGTCAATGCCCAACACGGTGAGCATCCAGATCAGCCCAAAGAGCGACAGACACCCGATGGGGTTGGTGGCGCCTGAGCCGCGTTTCGATTTGGACTTCGTGTGTGACATGCTTGGCAGAGCATATCACAGCGTATGCCGGCGAGTAGATTTAGTAATCCCTACCAAACACGCCGTCGCGGGTGTTGTGGAGGTACGGATGGGCATGGGCCGCGAATGGTGCCCAGTTGGTCACCCCCTCGTTGGCCTCGGCGGGCTTGCGCACCTCGGTATGCCCATCGGTGAAGAGCATGGGCGATCGTTCCATAAGATTACCGTAGATATCTCGCTCAAGGTCCCGTCGGATCGTCGGCAACTCAACATCCCACATCAACACCTTCGACGCCGGGTACCGAACCATTGATTGGCGAACACTCTTCTCCAACTCCGCCCATTGGTGGCTGCCAACGGGCTCCCCACTCCAGATTCTGGGTTGCCCAAGAAATGAGGACGAGTATTGGTACGAGGAGAATGTAGTCGGGATGAGTGGGCCGGAGCTCATCTCCCGCGTCGCACCCGGGGCCAGATACATCTGTTCGTGCGCTGCCCATGGGTAGTCGTCGAGAAACAGATTGGCCCAACGATTCGCGGCCTGCCAATGCGACATGCTCATACGCGGAAAATGCGGGTTTGGATCGGGATACCCAATGTCAGGTACCGGCGCAGGATAAAGCCCCTTCGATCCTTGAATATACACCTCAAAGATCTGCCCGATACTGCGAAGATTGACATTGCTCCCGAGCTGACGAGAGCGATCTCTTGCAGCTCCGAGTGCAGGGACTGAGATAGCGATCAGCAATGCGATAATACCAACGCTGACAAGAAGCTCTACCAGCGTAAAAGCAGCGCCATATCCCCGTGAATCTCGCATGTACGCACTCCCATATCCCGTCGAAGCTTACGGACTCGGTACGAAACAGAACTTCCCCTCAGGCACGCCAATAAACTCAACCGCGGCGGGCATCCATTCCCCGTTCGGGCCGTCGTTGATCATCATCGTCCGAACCGTGACATCAAGGTCATCGGCTGCATCGACCGTGGGAACGGTCATGTCGATGAACACCTGATAGACGCTGTAGCCCCCGACAGTATCTTCTGAAAACAGTTTCCCATTTCTGAGCTTGCGCACCGAACGCTTCCCACGAATGGAAGCATCGCCAACCGCTTTGCCACGAAGAAAAACTGGCGTGACCCGAATGGACTCAACGGGGATGTCTGCATGCCGAGCCCAGCTCGTGTTGTACTTCCATGCCTTCTCAGCAAGCGCCGCATCCTCGCTGAGCAAACCGTTTATAGGCTCGCCCTTAGCTTCGGCAAGGTACTCTTCGCGTGTTGCGGTCCTGCGAAGAATCAAAAATCGGGAATACGCCTTGGCAATGTGATCCGCCTGCACATCAGATGGGCGATGACCGGGCTCAAGCTCCTTCAGCCCTTCATGCACACGTTGATACAAAGCACTTTCAAGCACATTCCCAGAACGACGCAGTTCTTCGGTTTCATATTCCACAAACTGCGACTTCACCACAACACCGCGCGTTTGCTTCGCGTTCGGATCTGAACGATCACTCATATAGTATCGCTGAACCTGATACGCCGCCAAGCCAACTACTGCAAACACAGCAAGCACAGCTATTGTGATTTTATATCTCATTCATTCTGTTCCTGAATTAGCTAACGATTGTGCAACCGCCATATGCATCGATAACGTTATCATTTTCGTCGACAACTATTACCTGATCACACTCAGACCCTTCTGGGCAATCCCAATCGCCTACAACTATCGGAGCACCAACGGGTCGATAAACAGTGAATCCAGTACAAGGCACACCGATTGGAACCGGAGGACCCACTTGAGCCAATGCGCTTGCCGCAACAACACCCAACAGTGCTGCACCTACAATAAAATCAATTGATCGAGTTTTTTACTCATGACTTACATCCTTCCCGAGCATTCGTGCCCGAATTCCTATAAAAAAACATGATACGGCGCACGCCGCATTTTGATACGCATGTACGACCAGCTCATTTTCAGCACCCTTTGTGATGCCCACACCACAACCACAGCTGCCCTGATACTGATGTTGACTCAAATAAAGCGAATACACCATCCCAACGAGAAAAAACACTCCGGAGACAGCGAAACCGCCCCCGCCGCGACGCAAGAGCAACAGCATAATGCAGGCCATTAGTGCTAACACAGTCGCAACAAACATCGCGCCAGCTAGGGATGGTGACATCCCTAGACCGTGCTCAAACGGATTCAGCAGCTGCGCTGGATCTGCAAGCTTTTTTATAATCGCGTAGACAAACAAGGCGACCAAGCTCAGACGCAATACAACGCCAAACAATCCGAGTCGACTTTCTTGGCCGATGGTGATCATGACATACGTAGAACAACCCATTGCAAGATGTGGACACAAGCACCCTACGCATTTATTCACACAAGATTTGTACCGTGTATTTTCAAACGGCGGATCACGAAATACTCAGCGTTGGCTTGGACGCACCCTTGCCCATCTGCGCCAGCGTCACCTGCGCCTCGAACTGATCCACCATCGACTCGAGCGCCTTGGGCAGCGCCTCGCCGCCGGCGGTCTTGGGATCGAAGTTGTCGCTCGGCCTGCCGCTGTCGCCGTTGCTGCGCAGGGCCATATTGATCGGCACCGCACCCAGGAACGGGTGGCCCAGTTTCTGCGCCATCGTCTGCGCCCCGCCGCGACCGAAGATGTCGTACTCCTTGCCGTCGTCGCCGATGAAGAAGCTCATGTTCTCCACCACGCCCAGCACCTCGACACCCAATGACTCGAACATGCCGCTGGCCCGCACCGCGTCGTCCTGTGCCACCTTCTGAGGCGTGCACACCACCACCGCGCCCGTCAACTGCACGCTCTGGGCCAGTGTCAGCGGCACATCGCCCGTGCCCGGGGGCAGATCGATGATCAGGTAATCCAGCTCGCCCCACTGCGTCCGCTCGACCAGCTGGTTGAACGCGCCGTGGGCCATCGGGCCGCGCCAGATCAGCGGCTTGTCGGTATCAACCAGTTTGCCCATCGTGATGCACTTGACCCCGTGCACATAGAACGGCTGCAACGCCCCCTCGAGCACCTGCTGCTCCATCGCGTCCAGCCCCATCATGGTTGGCAGCGACGGGCCATAGATATCCCCGTCGAGCAACCCAACCGCGTGGCCCTTGCGCGCCAGGCCGACGGCCAGATTCACCGCGACGGTGGACTTGCCCACGCCGCCCTTGCCCGCGCCCACGGCGATGATGTGCTTGACGCCCGGCACGCCTGTGGCGTCCTGATTCTGAGGCGTGTCTTGCTCGGGACGCTTGCTCTCGGGCGTGGTGACCTTGCCCCCCGACAGACGCATGACGACATTCCCGCCATGATCCACGAACTCGGTGATGAGCTGGAGGTTCGCGATGCCCTGCTCGCTGGCCGCGCCGCGGACGGTCGCGTCGATGACCGAGCCCATGCGGGTGAGCTGGGCCTTCTCGGGCTGGGGGGTGTTGGGCTCGCCCTGGGTCATGCAGACGCGGACCGAGGCCTGATCGTCGCAGACGGCGATATTGATGACGCAGCCGCGTGCGACAAGGTCTTCCCCGCTGGGGTGCATGACGCCCCGAAGCGCGTCGAGGATATGGTCTTTGGTGAGTGCCATGTTCGTGGTGCTCCGATAAGCCGAACAAGCGTTCGGGTGGATTCATGCCGTCTGTATGGCCCATCTGGGCCGTGACGCTCGCTTGGCCCTCCAACCGGGCAGCGTCCCCGTTTTCCCCTTGTATGATCATAGACACACGCTTGAAAGCTCGATAATTCGATTCATCGCACGCAGCGTGCAATAGCCCGGCTCCCATCTCGTTGAGCATGTGGAATCGAGAACAACACGCCCACCAAATGGGGCACAAGGAGTACAGATGACACGCACAACAACGATCTCAATGCTGCTGACCCTCAGCGCCGCCGCCGGGCTGGCGATGGCCCAGCCCGCGACCAAGGAGAGCGACAACGATCTGTTGCGTGGGCCCGATGTCGTTGAGAACGGCGTCAGGCCAGACCGGCCCGAGCCCATGAGCGAAGAAGAACGCGAAGCCAAGATGCGGGAGTCGTTCGAAGAGCGTCCGATGGAGCTGCGCGAAATGTCGGTCGCCCTCCGCGCTCTGGGGAACATCAGGTCGGGCAAGAACGAGCTCAACCTCACCATTGAGCAGAACGATCAGGTTGAAGCGATCCTGAGGAAGTACCGCGAGGACTTCCGCACCTTCCAGCAGGACAACATGGTCAAGATCCGCCAGCTCCGCGAAGCGATGAATAAAGAGCGTCGCGAGATGATTGAGCAGCAGAAGGCCGAGCGAGAAGAAGCCGCGAAGGAGAAGGAAGCCGCCGAACCAGCCGACGCCATGCAGGCCGCCGACGAGCGTCCCGAAGCACCGGCCGAGGGCAAAGCCGCTCGCCAGCTCCGCGAGTTCATCGCCAGTTCGCCCGCTGTGCAGACCGCCATGGCCTCATTCCGCAAGGTCTTCAGCGATGAGCAGTACGATTTGATCGAAGAGCATGTCTTCAAAAATCGACTGCGTGCCCAAGGGTCGCGATCAGGACCCAACAGCGAAGAACGACGCCCCGCACGCCGAGAAATGGATGACACCGAGGGTGTTCGCCAGCAGATGCGTGAACGCAACCGACGAAACAGGGACAGCGAGCCCGTCGAAGACTGATCACCCACGCGAATCCTCTTGACGCAGGGCCATCCCGTCCTCCTTTGGAAACTCACGCCGCATGAAGGATTCACGCGGCACCCAGCACACGCCCTGCGTCAAGATCCCGATTCCGTCCAAGGTCGTTCCCGAAAGGGGCGGCCTTGTTTTTCGTTTGCTCACGACAAGAAAAACGCCCGAACGATCGGGCGTGACATGTCGTTCTGTTGAAACGGGATCAGGTGCCCGCGAGTTCGCTCATGTTGAGTGTCACCGGCACATAGGTCCGCGCGACCCGCGCCTCGAACTCGCCGTGGAACTTCTCGATGATCGTCCGCGCCGCCCAGGCGTTGCCGTCGGCCAAGCCGCAGATCGTCGTCCCGGGCATCGAGCCCATCGAGTTAGCGATCTCCTTGGCCAGGTCCAGATCCTTGGTCTTGGCGTCGCCCGCCTCGATACGCGTCATGATCTGGTACAACCAGCCCGAGCCCTCACGGCACGGCGTGCATTGCCCGCAGCTCTCGTGCTTGAAGAACCGGGCGATGTTGCGTGCCACCGAGACCATGTCGGTGTCTTCATCGAACACCGTCGGCCCGGCCGTACCCAGCCCCAGCACGCCGTGCTTGCGCCCGATGTCAAAGTCCAGGCACGCGTCGTACTGATCGGTACCCAGGATGCCCATCGACACGCCGCCGGGGATGGCACCCTTGAACTTCTTGCCGCCACGGATCCCGCCGCAGTACTTCTCGACGAGTGTCCGCAGGGGCACACCAAGCTCCAGCTCGTAGCAGCCGGGCTTCTCAACATGACCCGAGACACCCATCAGCTTGGTTCCGAAACTGGGCGGGCCACCGATGCTGCTCTCGACCCCCTGAGCCGTAAACGCGCTGGCGCCATCGCTGAGAATAAACGGCAGGTGGGCCAGCGTCTCGACATTGTTGATGATCGTGGGTCGCTCGAAGAGCCCCTTGAGCGCTGGGAAGGGCGGCTTGATGCGAGGCCAGCCCCGCTTGCCCTCGATGCCCTCCAGCAGCGCCGTCTCCTCACCACAGATGTACGCACCCGCGCCACGGTGGACATAACAGTCGGCGACAAACGCATCGCCCGAGGCATTGCCGGACTGGTTCATCAGGCCCTTCTCGCCGAAGATCCCGTTCTCGTACGCTTCCTTGATCGCGTTCTCGAGCACATGCGCCTGATGGTGGTACTCGCCGCGGATGAAGATGTACGCCTTGTTGAGTCGGCACGCGTACATGCAGATCGCGATGCCCTCGAGCAGCCCGTGCGGATCGAAATCCATGAGCAGGCGATCCTTAAAGGTCCCCGGCTCCGATTCGTCGGCATTGATCGCCAGGTACCGTGGCCCGCCGTCCGGATCGGGCAGGAAGGTCCACTTGAGCCCCGTCGGGAAGCCCGCACCGCCACGCCCGCGAAGCATCGAGTCCTTAACCTCTTTGGTCACATCCTCGGGCTTCATCGTCAGTGCCTTACGCAACCCCTCATACCCGCCGGTCTTCACATACTCGTCGTAGCCGACGATATGTCGATCGCGAACATGCCCGAATGGCGCGGTCGGGATGCGCTTGAGCAGGTAGTGCTGGGTGAGTTTGTCTTCCCACTGGGTTCTGGGCATGGTGCACTCCGGGTCAGCGACAAGAGACGGGAACCGAGTTCGATCCCCCCACACGCCGCGATGCGTTCAATCTGGGGATTCTAGCGTCCAGATCCGCCCGATCCGCACCCGGATCGCCCCGATCTGCCTCTCATTTCTGCCCTCCGTGCTAGAAACCCGGTTGGCACGATGCCCGTATTGAGATGTAGTTTTGAACAGTCATAATAGATATTTGAGGAATCCATACATGATGAACCCACGCACAGCCACAATCGCCCTGGCCTTATCGCTCACAGGAACCGCCCTTGCCGGCAACACCAACGACTGGATCGTCGCCGAAGGCGACTGGACCAATCCCGCAAACTGGAGCAACGGATCGGTGCCCACGACGAGTGAGATCGGCATCATCGCGAACGGCGGGCACGCCCACATCATGCATCAGGACATTGAGCTGAGCTCCATGATCCTCGGCACAACAATCGGCGGACGCCTGGGTTTCGGCGGCTTTTCTCAATACGGCGGAAGCACCACCATCGGAGGCCAAAGCACAATCACGATTGGGAGGAACGAAGGCGTAAACGGTCACCTCACCCTCTACGACGGTGCGCAGATGACCGCGACGAACGGACTCACCGTTGGGCACGAGGGGCACGGCATCGCCAACATCACCGATGGATCGATTGTCGAGTTTGGCGAACTGCGCGTCGCTGGTTTTCGCAGCATCCCGAATCGCACATTCACCGGGTCCGGCTTCCTCGAAGTCGCCGGCGAAGGCTCGCTCATCCGCATGACCGACAAGAACGCTCCTGAGGGCATGACCATCGGGGCGGGCGGATCCGCCATCGTACATGTCAGAGATGGCGGCCGGATCGAAACCGCCAACGGGCTTCTCCTCTCATCCACTACCCAGGGCAGCAATTTCATCATCGAAGGACCAAGCTCCGCCGTGCAGGTTTCCGGGACATACTTCGACACCGGGCGCGACATCACGCTGCCAGACGATCATCCACCCGTCGGCGACGCTGTCCTCACGCTCCGCGATGGGGGTACGCTCGACGCCTCAAACACGAGCAGAGCAATGACCCTCTTCTCCCAAACACGCATCGAAGGCACCGGCACCCTGATGGGCGATGCGCATTTCTACGAAGGTTCGACGATCGACCCGGGTGAGCACAACGAGTACGGGCATCTCACCTTCACCCATCAGCTCGACAGCGTCCTCGAGTTCAATACCAGTGTCACCGGAGGCACCTTCCACTTCGACATCGGCTCCACCACCGACTTCGACCGCCTGAGCGTCTACGACCTGATCGCGGGCGGCACCCTCGAGGTCGACATCGCCGACGACTTCATCGCCGAGTTCGGACAATCCTTCGACATCATCAGTGCCGATTCCCTCACGGGCGACTTCGACCTGATCGCGCTGCCCGAACTGGACGGCTCGTTGTTTTTCGAGGCCGACATCCACGCGCATGGCGTCACGCTCCATGTCGTGCCCGCGCCCGCAACGCTGATCAATTTCGCATTCATGACCCTGATTAGCCCCCGCCGCAACCGAGCCATCTGAGTCCCATACACTCCCCCATGAACATCCTCGTTCTCGGCGGGACCCAGTTCTCAGGCCGCTCGTTCGTCGAGCAGGCCGTGGACGCGGGTCATCACCTCACCATCCTCCACCGCTCGCCCGAAGCACCCGGGCTGCCCGAGGGCATCCGCCACCTCATCGGCGACCGCGATCCCAAGGACCCCGACAACAAGGGCGACGGGCTCGGGGCCATCAAGGCACTGATCGACTCCGGCGAACGCTTCGACTGCGTCGTCGATATGTGCGGCTACACCCCCCGCGTCGTGCGTGAATCGTGCGAGCTGCTCCAGAAGCACACCGACCTCTACCTCTTCGTGTCCACCATCTCCGTCTACCCGACGAGCCCGGACGCTCAACCCAACGAAGACTGGGCGTGGGAACAACTCAACCAGCTCGACGATCCGGATGTCGAAGAAATCACTGGCGAAACCTACGGCGGGCTCAAAGTCCTCTGCGAGCAGGTCATCCACAAGTACTTCCCCGACAACCACATCATCCCACGCCCCACCATCATCGCCGGCCCCCACGACCCGACCGATCGCGTCACCTGGTGGACCCGCGCCCTGACGACGCAGGACGCCGTCATCATCCCCGAGCCACCCGCCGGGCTCGCCCAGTTTGTCGACTCGCGCGACCTGGCCGCCTTCTTCCTCAAGTGCATCACCGAGAAGATCACCGGCACCTACAACTGCGCCGGCCCCCAGCCCGGACTCACCCTGCACCAGTTCATCAACCGCACCCACACCGCCCTGAACTCAACCACCAAACTCCTCGAAGCCCCCGCTTCGTGGTTCGAGCAGCACGACATCATGCCCTCGCGCAACATCCCCACCTGGATCGACGAAGCCAAACAGTCGCTCTACAAGGTCGATTACAGCAAAGCCACAGCCGCCGGCCTGGAGAACCGCCCGCTCGAAGACACCATGCGCGACATCCGCGACTGGGACATCGAACGTGGCGAGCCCGAGCTCAAGGCCGGGATGTCGTTCGATCGACTGCAGGATCTTGTTTCAGAACATGTGTGAGCAAGATCCCATTTGTCAACCAGATCAAACCCAACATCACCATGCTCGGCACGAACATGTCTGATGCTAGGTTTTCAATCGCATCCAAAGCCTGCTGATAAACAACACCATCTCCGTGATCGTTATGCAAGCCTCTTGCATAAGTCCGACGCATCAGGAATGACATACATACCCAGAAACCTGCACCAAGTGCAGCAATCAAGTTGAACAACAGAATCCCAATCAGCAATCTGCGCTTCATCGCCACATGATACGAACTGCATCAAGGCCGAGTACCACTACTCGACGCGAAGCGACGCAGTAATACTGTTGAAGGCCTCAAAAAACACTACTACGTGTCTCCGACGCGAGTAGTGGCACCCGTGCATCTCAAGCCTACCGTTTGAATATGCGTGAAACCGACATCGTCATCATCGGCGCCGGGCCCATCGGCATCGAGCTCGCCGTTGCCCTCAAGCAGGCCGGGCTGGACTACCTCCACCTCGAGGCCGGGCAGATCGGCGCGACCATGCAGTGGTGGGCCCCGGGCACCAAGTACTTCTCATCGCCCGAACGCATCGGCATCGCTGGCGTCCCGCTCATCGTGGCCAACGAGGAGAAAGCCACCCGCGAGAACTACCTCGACTACCTCCGCTCCGTCGTCGGCACCCACAACCTCGATATCGAGGCCTACACCCGCGTCATGTCGATCGACAAAGACGACGACGGCTTCACGCTCCACACCGCCCGCTCGTTCCACGGCGTGGGCGGGCAGGAAGAGCTCGCCTTCGACCCGACAGCCCTCGACAAGCTCGAACCCATCCACGCGAAGCGCATCGTCCTCGCCATCGGTGACATGCACCTGCCCCGCATGCTGGGCATCCCGGGCGAGGACCTCCCCCATGTCTCGCACTACCTGGGCGATGTGCACCAGTACGCCAATCAACCCGTCACCATCGTCGGCGGGAAGAACTCGGCCGTCGAGGCCGCCATCCGCCTCTTCCGCGCCGGCGCCCAGGTCACCATGGTCCACCGCGGCGAATGGTTCGACAAGGACCGCATCAAGTACTGGCTCTACCCCGAGATCGAGTACCTCATCAAGAAGGACAAGATCCGCTACATCCCCAAGGCCAATGTCACGCAGATCTCCCCCACCCACGCGACCATCGACATGGGCGAAACCATCGAGTCGCGCTTCGTGCTCCTGCTCACGGGCTATGTCCAGAAGCCAGACCTGTTTCAGCAGTTGGGCGTGGAACTCGTGGGCGACGACCGCAAGCCCAAGCACAACCTCAAGACCATGGAAACCAATGTGGCGGGCATCTATGTTGCCGGGACAGGCTCAGCCGGGACCCAGAGCCGAACAAAGGTGTTCATTGAGACCAGCCATATCCATGTTGACCGCATCCTCGCCTCGCTGCAGGGACGCGTAAGCGATGCTATTGCAGAAGATTACACACTTGAGGAATCCTAACCACCTGTCCGTACGGTGTTCGGGTCCGGGAAAAATTACCCAGTTGACTGGCAAACCCCAGGACCTGTGCTCTATTTGTATCGGTGGGTCAGGAATCGGTCCCGTCTCTGACGGACCGGCAACCGTGACGACCTGATCAGTCGTCCGACTCGTTGCATGACCATGAGAACGCCCCCGGTAGCGCTGGGGGCGTTTTCAGTTTTTGGACAAAGCCCTGCGCCGACGACAGACTGTCCCTCCCCGTGCCCCCACAGGGAGGGGCCGATTCGCCAAAGGCAGAGCGGCAGAGTGGCCTTGCTCGTCCTGCCTTGCAACAAACTCGAACAACAGACCCGAAACGAAGCCGCGTATCACTGACTCTTGCCCAGTTCAATCGCCCTCGTATACACCGCCTCGAGCCCTTGCACCATCGCCTGCGTCGAGAACATCTGGGCGCACATCGCACGCCCGCGCTCGCCCATCGCACGCCGCTCATCCGGATGCTCGAACATCCAGACCACCGCATCACGCAGCCCCGCCGTATCGCCCACCTTGAACAGCTTGCCCGTCGAACGGGACGCGTCCACCGACGGATCGATGCACGCCTCGGGTGTGCCGTCGCAATCGCTGGCGACCACCGGCACGCCGCACAACAAGGCCTGAGGGACCGTCCGGGGCAGCCCCTCGCGATAGCTCGGGTGCAGCAGCACATCGCACGCCCGCATCATCGCCCCCACCCGGTGCTGAGGCACCAGCCCCGTCGTCACCACCTGATCGGACAGGCCCATCTCCGCCACGCGGCCCAGCAGACGCTCGGACCACCAGCCATCACCGACCCAGAGCAACTTCCAGTTCGGATGCTTCCGGAGTTCATCGCCCAGCCCATCGAGAATGTCGTCATGGCCCTTGTGCTCAGCCAGACGCGCCACCGTCCCGATCACGAAGTCGTCTTCGCTGAACCCAAGCTCGCTTCGCATCGCCTCGCGCGTCTCGGAAGGGACCGGGTTGAGAAAATGCTCGGTCTCCATCCCTGATCGCACCGTCACGAACTGCTCATCACGCCCGATGCCCGCCTCGCGGAACTGACGGGTCATGGCGTCGGCGACGGAGACGATTAAGTGACACCGCTTGGCCGCGTACCGCTCGGACGCGATGTAGATCCGGTTCTTCCACCCGGGCAGGTAGCGGTGAAATGGGGGGCCATGAATCGTGTGCACCACCGCGGGGCGATGATCGCCACTGCCTCGAAACACCTTCCATCCCGCGGCACGCCCGATCACGCCGGCCTTGGACGAGTGTGTGTGCACGATGTCGGGCCTGATCTCCTCAATCATCTGCCGAATCTCGTGCATGCCACGCCAGTCTTTCACCGGCGCGATCTCCCGCACCATGTGGGGCACCTCGTGCATCGCGATGCGCTCACCGTCGGGACCACGGTAGTCGTTGGCCCGATCGAAGTACGACCCCTCCGGCCCAAAGATCGGCCCGTACGCAAGGTGCACCTCGTGCCCCAACGCCGCCTGCCCCTCGCACGACAGGACCGTGTTCTCCTGCGACCCACCCTGGATCAATCGCGTCGAGATGTGGAGGATGCGAAGCGGCATTGAATGAGTGTAGCAAATCGTGCGCAGGGGAAGAGGAGCGGTTCGCACAGAGCAGACGAAGCACACAGAGGAGAAGACAGAGTGGACAGGAAGGATGTTCTCATAGTGCGCATTTGTGCCTTCCCCGCCCCGCGGGGAAGGTGGTCCGCCGAAGGCGGATCGGATGGGGTCTTGGATGATTCCCGAAGTGTCGTGTCACGCACGCTCAACAAGACCCCCTCCGCCTCGCGTTGCTCGGCACCTCCCCCGCGGGGCGGGGAAGGCACAGAAGAATGCGACGCATTGAACCAGCCGCGACAGGCATGGCGCGGCCACGGTTGCACGCATCGTCAAAGCGCGGCCCGATCACAAAGGAGACATCCGAATTGTTGCAACCTTGTTTCGAGATGATCGAGTGAACGAGGGGGGTGGTTGTCGATTGGCCCAGGCGGCCGCTCATTGCCATTCGCGGCTAGTCACGCTGGCCTTGCCACCGCTCCCTCGACAACTCATACAGCATGCAGGTCACTTCGTAGTACCGATCGGTCAACCCCACCTCATCAAAGCCCGCGTTGAGCAGCACCTTGCGTGAACCAAGATTTTCCGGGTAGGTCACCGCGATGAGCCGATCGAGCCCGATCGATTCAAACGCATACCGTGCCGACGCCCGCGCGATCTCGGTCGCGTACCCCTTCCCCCAGTGCGCCCGCCCGAGCCGATACCCCAGTTCAACCTCCGGCCCCTCATTGGCTACGGGCACAATCCCGCCCTGCCCGATGACCTCGCCCGTGTCGTTGAGCTCCGCCACCCAGAAGCAATAGCCGCTGAGCCGCTGACGCTCGATCGCCTGTGCCACCCGCTGCTCGACCGTCTCCCGAGACCACCCCTCGCCGCTCTTTCCGATGTACTTCATCGTCTCCGGATCACCCCAGTACGCCGTGAGCACATCGACATCGTCCATGGTTGGCACACGCAGGGTGAGACGGTCGGTCTGGGTGATGATGTCAGGCATGGGTGATTGTTGCACCGCATTCGGGGCAGGTGTTACCCATAAGCCCTTCGAGGGAGTAGCCGCAGGTTGAGCAGAGCCCTGCTTTCAACCTCCGCGTCCGAAACCACCAGATACAAGTCGCAGCGATTGCACCGATCGCACCAAAGCACCAGACTGGAATGATGACACCATCAACTCGTGAAACCACTGGCCCATTGGTGATGCTTGCTCTTGCCCGCTGCGGACGCCATCGGATGCCTTTCCGATTCCACATCCCGCCCCAAACGCCGCGTTGCATCGAAGCGTCACCCACCATGATCCCAACCCGCCCCTGCTCGGCCCACACTTCAAACCGTGTTGCCTTGTGCGTGGAATCAATCAATCGAAATGTGCGCGTGGAACTGATGATGGTCAGCACCACGACCGTAAACAGGACGACGGCCAAACTCCGTAGGAGGAGTGATGCTTGACGCTTACCATCCTTGCCTCGCTTGAACCTACCCACGCTCCACCCCGCATTCAGGGCAGGTCTCACCCCGAAGCCCTTCAAGTGAATAGCCGCATGATTGGCACCCGCCCTCAGGAACGCTCCGACACCGAACCCAGATGAGCATACCCGAGCATGCCCCGCTCAACAGCAGCGTGTAGCTGATCGGCATAGAAATGACCAGCTCGCCGTAATCCCATTGCCCTTGCCTAGGTCGGTGACGGAGCGTGGGCAACGCGAACACGCCCTTCGAACGCTGCATCCGAATGGGCGCGCGGAACCAAAGCCTTTGTGTGCCGTAGCGCGGACGATCAATGATGACACCCTGATCTCGCAGAGCACATACGCGATCTCGGTCCGCTTTCAACCGCTCCTCACTGTAATCCTCGAACACCAGCACACCCTCAATACGCCCGGACCAGATCAGGTATTGCCCGGCAACCCCATCCGTCAGCTGACCCGTTTCATGCTTGTACGCACCGACCCAGCCGTTGGGTAGATACGAGAAAACCATCAGCACGATCAGCACGATCGTGGTCGCATGCACACCCCACGGCACCACACGCCTGAGCCTACCCACGACCCGGCCCGCATTCTGGGCAGTCCTCTCCAGCAATCCCCGCGAGCGAATACCCGCACTTCACGCACTGCCCCTCGCCCAGCCGCTTGGGCCTTGCCCACCAACCGAGTACAAGCAGCACCAATGCCGGTGCCCACAGCGGGATCAGCATCTGCGAAGACTGCGGCGTCTGAGCAATCGAGAACCACCATCGCCAGCTTGGATCAAACCGCTGCCACGACCAGCCCAGACTCGCCTGGGCACCCGGCTCGCCGATGACAAACGCCCCCTGCCCGCTGCCGAACCCAAGCATGACGACACGGGACCCCGCCTGCATCGCATAGGCCCCCGAATACCACCCACTGCCCACCGCAAGCACAATGAGCAGCAACGCGAGCGTGATCGCGAGCCGAGAGGTCCATGTTCGTACGCGTCGGTGCAGCATGATGATGTGTTGATGGTACCGCAAACCTCATGGCCGGTTTCATTCGCATGTCACCCGTCACCTACCAGCCGCGAATGGGAATGAGCGGCCTCGGGGGTGTTGCAGTGCTCTGTCGTCGTGTGCGTGCCGGGGTGTTCGGCCGGGGGGCGAGAGACTGTACGCATGGGTGGAATGGATTGGTTCAGGACCATGGACACAACCGAGGCCGCTCCATACCTGTCGCGGCTGGTTTGGGTGGGTGAGGAAGTCCCCCTCCGTCGCTCCGCCTTTGGCGGATCGACACCTCCCCCGCAAGCGCGGGGAAGGCGAATCTCGTCCCTAGTCCCTAGTCCCTAGTCCCTAGTCCCTAGTCCCTAGTCCCTAGTCCCTAGTCCCTAGTCCCTAGTCCCTAGTCCCTAGTCCCTAGTCCCTAGTCCCTTCCCCATCATACCGGATCCACTCCAGCCGCAAACCCTGCGGCGGCAGGGTCGTCCCCGCACGCTTGCGATCACCACTGGTGATGATCTCCGGGATCGACTCCGGCTCAATCTTTCCACGCCCCACCTCCATGAGCGTGCCGGCGATGATGCGCACCATGTTGTACAAAAACCCGCTCCCGCTGACTCGGATCACCACCGTGCCCGGCTTGGGGGTTTCGACCAAGCAGTGGTAGATCGTCCGCACCGTGGTCTTGCGCCCGTGGGCGATCTGCGCGAAAGCCGCGAAGTCGTGCTCGCCCTCCATCAGCTTGGCCGCCCGGGCCATCTTGTCGGCATCCAGCGCGTACCAGGTGTGGAACACATAGCGCCGATCCCACAGCGGGCGGGTGTCGCCGGACACCATGGTGTAGCAGTATTCCTTCTCCACCGCGTCGCCGATGGGATTGAAGTCATCAGGAACAATCTCGGCGCTCCGCACCAACACATCGCGAGGCAAGCGACCATTGAGCGCCCGCATCAACTGATCACACCCGCGCTCGGCCGGCCAGCCGACACCCTTGTCGGGCTCGGGGTTGCTCATGAAACTGGCGACCTGACCGTTGGCATGCACGCCGCTGTCCGTGCGCGATGCGCCCATCAAAGTAATCGGCTCGCGGATCACCTCGCGCACTGTTTGCTCGAGCACGTGCTGCACGGTGCGGAGCTGAAGACGCTGCGGCTCCTGCCCGGGCGCCGGCTTGGGCGCGTTGGGATCGGGCGGCTCCTGCTTCTGCCACCCATAGAAATCGGTCCCGTCATACGCGACCGTCAGCTTGTAGCGGGGCATGGGCGATCACTCTCCATCGGGACGCGAGTCGCCGTCTGCAGAATCGAAGCCCTTGACCACCGTGGGAGGCGGGCCCTTGGGCGCACCGCCGCCGTGCCCGAACTTCTTGTACTCGTCGTCGGCCCACTGATCGCCGACCTTCCACCAGACAAGGGTAATGACCGCGGTGAGAACCGCGATAACGACGGTGAGAACTACAAGACCTGTCATGCACCATCGTAGGTTTGCTCCGGCTCGATCACAAATTTCTTGTTCGTGGGCAATGCGTTTCTTCCAGCCGCGTTCTGCTCTTGTCGCAGAGGCGGAGACCCGCGACGAGTAAAAACAACTTCAACCGTGCAAAACGATGCTCCGGAAGCTCCCTGGTATCAGTGCGCACTGACGAAAGGATCCCCCCTATGAGAAACCAACTGAATGCACGAACCCTGCGGCTGCTGGCCGCCACATCGCTGGCGATGCTTGCTCCGATAAGCTTGGGGCAGGCCCTCGACAACGAGGCCCCGCAGCACGAATTCATCCAGCACCCCGAGCACGAACGCCCAGCACGCGAAGCCTTCAGGGGCCAGCGAGACGGGCAAGCCGAACAGGATCAGCCCGCTCAACGCCAACGCGCTCAACGCCGTCAGGGTGCTCAGGACCAGACCGATCGGCGTGCAAACACCGACACCCGTCGCGCTGCCCGAGAGGACCGATTCGAAGACCGGGCCGAACGCCAAAGCGATCGTTGGGAAGGCCATCGTCAGCGTGAGCAAGGTGCCCAACGATCCGAGCTGCGTCAGGAACGCGACACGGGCCCGAGAGCACAGCAACGCGCAGAGCGATTCGATGAGCAGGAGCGACCGCAGCGAGCCGATCGAGGTCAGCAGATTCGACGCCGGATGGGTATGTGGTCACAGCTCCGACGCAGAGCACACGCGATGCGTATGCAAGGGCGGAATCTGAACGAAGGCCGAGCAGTGCAACGCCAAGGCCGGGCATTGGCAGAGCGATTCGGTCGCGGACAGCAGGAACGCTTCGCACAGCGCGAACGCGGCCCACGCGCCGACCTCGACCGGCGCGGCCCACAGCGCGATGAAGGACAAGGCGTCGAACGCTTCGATCGAAACGAGAACCAACGACCATATCGTCAGCAACAACGCCAATTCCGGCGTGACCGATTCGACGATGTGCAATAAGCCCCTGTGCGTGGGTCATCTTGACCCCACAAGCCGTCAGTAACCCTGACGCAAAGCACCCCGTCCCTCCCGGAGCGGGGTGCTTTTTCATTGACTACAGAGATTGGTCCCAAAGGCCGAGCGGTCAGAGCTCGATGAGCTCCATGTCCGACTCGACCAGTTCCTCGGCTGCCGCGTCATGCACGCTGTCGCCCACGATCTTGAGCGACTCGACCTCAGCACCCATGCGCTCGCGAACCACCTTGGCATCGTACAACTCGCCTCGGGGCAGCAATACCGAATCACTCGCGCCGGGGACCTGCCCGGGCTGCTCGTCGACGATCTGGGCACCGAAGCCCGGCGCATGCTCCTTGAGTGTGCCGCCGCTGGCAAGCTCGATCAGGTCCAGCGCGATCTGGCCCTCGCTCTTGCTGTCGTGCTGGCACGGGATCGCCTGATCGAAGTGCTGCATGATGTTGTCGCAGTTCTCATAGCTCCCCGCCTTCTCCGCGAAGGTCGAGCTGGGCAGCACCACCTCCGCCTTGGCACAGAGCACCGAGTCGGTGGTATCAATCAGCACGGTCTTGCGCCCATCGAGCGCATCGACCAGATCGTCCGTCACCCAGGTGCTGGGGAAGTTGGCCGTCAGGACGACCGCTTCAAACTCACTGGCATTACGCACGAAGGTGTCAAACTCCTTGAAGCCGCCCATCGCCTCCAGTACGCGTCGGACGCCATTCTTATTGGGTACCTTCTCGGCACGCTGCACGAACGCCTTGCCCGCCTGCGGGTTGGGGTACTCGACATCGGCGCCATCGGTCGGCACCGGGCCCAGGAACAGCTTGACCGAATCGCTGATCGAACGCACGGCCTTGACCAGCAGGTACGCCTCCTCGGTCGTCAGCGTCGCCGACACCACCAGCGCCGTGCTGCCCGCGTTCTTGATCGTCTCGATCGCCTGCTTATACGCACGCGTCCAGGTCGCATCAACCATCATCCCGTGCTCGCGTCGGCTAGGGGCGACCAGCCGCTCATCGCTGTGCACGAACTTGCACCCGTAGCGCACTTCGTCGGTGATCCACCAGGTATTGATGTCCATGTTCTGGCGTGGCTTGATGCGGTACACGCGCCCCTGGTTGTGCTCAACCCAGATGTTGTCGCCCGAGCTGGTCAGCGGGTCGACCCCCGCCGTCCGCTTGAGGAACCACACACGCTGAGCGAACAGGAAGTCCTTGTCCAGCAGCGAACCCACCGGGCACAAGTCCACCACATTGCTCGCAAGCGGGTTGTTGATGGGCTCGCCCGGGAAGATGTCGATCGTGGACTTGTCGCCGCGTGAATCGATCATCAGCTCGTTGGTCGCGCTCACCTCTTCGGTGAACCGCACACAGCGGGTGCACATGATGCACCGATCGCTGTACATGTAGATGTGATCGCCCAGGTTCTTCTTGGGCGACACGACCTTGGTATCGGTGAATCGCGAATGACCACGCCCGTACTTGAAGCTGAAGTCCTGCAGCGTGCACTCGCCGGCCTGATCGCACACGGGGCAGTCCAGCGGGTGGTTGATGAGCAGGAACTCCATAACCGCCTTCTGGTTGGCGATCGCCTTCTCGCTCTCCATCTCCACGACCATGCCGTCGCTGCACTCGGTCACGCAAGTCGGCAGCAGCTTGCCGCCCATCATGGGCTCGAGCTTGTTGTCGTTGCGAGGGTTGGGGGCCTTGAAGGTCGCAAGGCAGATGCGGCACTGGGCCGGGCGCGAGAGCCCGGGGTGGTAGCAATAGCGCGGGATGTCGATCCCGTTGCGATCAGCCACCTCGATGACCAGATCACCCTGCGTGAACTCACACTCAATCCCGTTGATCGTGACAGTCGGCATGGCGTCGCATGTTCCCAAATCGGCCCGTATCGGGCACAGGCACACCCAGCGCCATTCGGTCAGAACCCGATCTGGCGCGTTGAATATCGGTTCTCAGATCATAGCGCCCCACCCCGAAAGCGTGCGTCCCAACACCCCAAGGCGTCTGAATTCGATCCATCAGCCCTCATCGGCCTCGCCCGCACCACGCGACCTCCCGACTCCATGCCCCATCCCCATGCTGCCGATCTCCCAGAAATGCTCCGCCTCGTGCAGCGGCTTCAGATCTGGGTCAACCGCCCACCAGCCCTGCTCGATGTGATTTCCCAGGTCGCCCAGCTCAATTGCACGCTCCCAGTGAAACATCGCCGCCTCGAGCTGACCCGCCATCGAGTAAAAACACGCCAAGTCGTAGTGCACATCGGAACTTGCGATCAGATCATCCCCGTTCCGCGATCGTGCCGCCAGATCGTCGGCCAGACGGGCAAATACCCGCTGCCCCGCATCGGTATGCCCACGACCGATCAGCGACCACGCTCGGAAATACTCGACCTCTTCCTGCGTGTACCGGTTCTCCCAGGACTCCAAGCCACGCGTGAGCAGCCCGAGCAACGCCCAGTTCGAACGCGCATCGCCCGTATGCCCCAGCTCATCCATCACCTGGGCCCGATAGAACACCGCCGACAAATCCTCGGGGTGCTGCCGGAGCAGCTCACGCGATTGCCGTTCGGCGGCTGCAAGCTGCCCCATCGTCATCGAACGCCGAATATGGAGCACCTGCACACTACGGGGGGTCTCTCGACCCAAGGCCGCCGCTCGCGGATTCTGCGTCTCGTCCATGGGCTCAAGGGTCAGCACATAGAAAAACGACCCCAGCGACAATGTCGCCGCACACCAGACGACATGCCGCATTGATATGCCCATACAGATCCTTCCGTGCCCAACCCCAAGCGGTTGCACCCACGCACGCATACCCTACCACAGCATGAGCCAGAAAAAGCCCACAAAGAAGATCAAGCCCCCCAAAGGCACCCGCGACCTCTACCCCGAGGACCTGCTGCGCCAGCAGTACATCACCAACGCGTGGCGCGACGCCGCATTGCGGTGCGGGTTCGACGAGATCGCAGGCCCGACCTTCGAAACCACCGAGCTTTACGCCGTCAAATCCGGCGAGGGCATCCTCGGCGAGCTCTTCCAGGCCTTCTCCGGCAAGTCCGAAAAGGAAATCGAGCAGGTCAAAGCCACCGGCCAAGCCGAATACGCCCTCCGCCCCGAGTTCACCCCCACCCTCGCCCGCATGTACGCCGCCCGGGCCAAGGAACTCCCCCAGCCCTGCAAATGGTTCACCGCCGGCCCCTACTTCCGAGCCGAACGCCCCCAACGCGGGCGACTCCGGGAGTTCCTGCAGTGGAATGTGGATGCGATCGGGTTGCCGGGCGTGGAGGATATTGTTTGGTCTCAGGCCGCGATGGATTATGAAATCATGCAATGCATCGCTCAGCTATTTGAACTCCTTGGCATCACATCGATGGATCTCAAGTTGCATGTCAATGATCGAGCTGCAATCACATCATGGTTTTCATCTATTGGAATCACGGATGATGATTTTGAAACAGCATTCGGTATTCTTGACAAGAAGGCTAAGCTACCAAGCGAAGTATTGATCGAGCTCTGTAACGAAGCTGGTTTACCGAAGCTCTTTGAAGTATTCGTCACCGCAGCTGATACAAAGGGTCACCCTATAGCCGAAACTGGTGGGCTAGATGCGATCTTGACCACATGCAGTTCATATGGGCTCGGAGATTGGATTGAACTAGACCACTCCATCGCGCGCGGCCTCGCCTACTACACCGGCACCGTCTTCGAAGCCATCGCCGACGGCGAGCGCGCCGTCGCCGGCGGCGGACGCTACGACAACCTCATCGAACTCTTCGGCGGCCCACCCACCCCCGCGTGCGGCTTCGGCATGGGCGATGTCGTCCTCGGGAACCTCCTCGACGACAAGGGGCTCATGCCCACCGGCCCCGAACTGATGGACGCCGTGGCGCGCCCCCAGGCCTCCATCCGCCCCGTCGCCTTCGTCGTGCCCAACGGCGATGAGGACAACGAACCCCTCGTGCACACCCTCGTCGCCAGTCTCCGACGCGGCATCGAACACGACGACTGGAAGGCCCGCGACGACCGCAAGCCCTGGGACCGCGACCGCTACAGCGTCGCCCCGATGCACGCGCGGGTGTCGTACAAGTCCACCCGGAACCTCAAGAAACTCCGCAGCGATGCCGAGAAACAGCACGCCCGCTTCTTCGTCGAGATCCACGCCGACAACAAAGTCGAACTGACCAACATGGACACCCGCGAACCCATCACCAGCGACACCCACGGCTCATTCAGCGTGGACCCGTCCGCCGAAAACTATGTCGGCATCGCGATCGCCGCGAGGTCATAAACGCCTGTGCCTTCCCCGCCCCGCGGGGAAGGTGGTCCGCCGCAGGCGGATCGGATGGGGTCTTGGTATGTGTGAGCTTCTCAAAGCCCCCTCCGTCACGCTCCGCGTGACACCTCCCCCGCGGGGCGGGGAAGGCAAAAAAAGCCGCGCACACAAACACCACCAACACACTCAAGGCCCATTGCCCCCCAAAGCCCGCCTCAGCCGGATTGCCCGCACCCTCGACTCACCAGATCCACCGCAGCCGCCCAAAGTCCGGCGTAAGCAGCGGCCCGTCGTCGAGCGGGGCGGGGAAGTAGACCACGAACGCCTTGCCGACGATCAGGTCACGATTCACCGTGCCGGGCGTGCTATCGACCTCTTCGCGGACCCAGGGGTAGATCTCGTTATCACGCCACAGACGCGAGTCCTGCGAGTTGGCCGAGTTATCGCCGCACATGAAGAACTGCTCGCCGCTGAGCGTGGGGAAGTAGTTCGGGTGCCCGCCGCGTGTGGGCTGGCGCGGGCTCACCTGATAGGCGATGTCGCGTCGCACCCGCACATTGGTCACCCTGAACGCATCGCCCTCGAAATCCCATCGCAGACTCGGCGTGCGATAGACCCGGCTGTCGGCGAACACACCCAATGTCTCGTACCCGTCGCCGGCATCGGGATAGTCCTCTAGCTCGCCCCAGCTCATACCCGTCGCCGCAGATGCCCGCTGCGCCGGCGTCATCTCGTAAGCGCCCGCTTCGGACCCGCCCACGACCAGCTTGTCGTCGATGAACAACCACAGCGCCTGATCAATGTGCCAGAACTCGACCCGCGCCCAATCGCCCGGGGCCACAGCATCGAAGCCCCCCTCGTCAAGCACGGTCCAGGGCATGTCCGGGCTCTCGCTGTCCCGCAGCTCAACGCTCGCGGTGCCCGCGCTGAGATCAACGCTGGCGCGGAAGATCATGCCGCGCGCTTCGACCGTGGGGTGAACGACCAGCTCGGACGCGCTGGATTCGACATTCATCGACAGCGCCAGGTCCGCGTCGGGGAATGGCCAGAACGCACGGATACTGCTGGGCGTGTCGCTGCGATCAAACAGGTCGAACCCCTTGCGGGTCTGGTTGTAAGCGTTGCGATCGGTCAGCGGGCGAAGATCATTCCACACCAGCGCGGTCCGCCCGCTGCCCTCGTAGCTGTATTCGCCGCCGTACTCCACACCGGACCACCCCGGAGTGGCCCCGCTCAGCGGGGCATGGTATTCGATCACCGTAGGATCACTCGGCGCGTAGGCCGAATCGAACACATCCTGCAGCATCTCACGCTGCACACGCTCGGGCTTGCGCTGGACCTGCCAGTCGCCCGCCGCCCACGCGTCCCATCCCGTGGTCTCGGTCTGCCCCTCAACATACTGACGCGTGAACACATCGCCATCAACAAAGGCGACCTGCTCACCGGGCAGACCGACCAAACGCTTGATGTAGTTCTCGTGCGTGCCCGGGTTCTTGAAGACCACCACATCCCAACGCTCGGGGTGATGCAACCAAGGCAGGTACTTGAGCACGAACACACGATCACCCGCCGCCAGTCGGCGGTCGTTCTGCTCGGTCAGGCGAAGCCCCGACATCGGGTCCTGGACCGCGACGCCCATCTGCGTGCGCACCGGCTCACTGGATCCGCGCGGGTAGGTCCACGGGCCCACGGCCCAGTTGTACCCGCTCTCCTCGCCCTGCATCCGGATGTGCTTGCCCAGCAGCGTGGGTGCCATCGATCCCGTCGGGATCAGGAACCCCTCGATGACAAAGCCACGAAACAAAAACGCGAGCATGAACGCGATGAGCAGGCTCGTCAGTGTTTCTTTGATCCCGACCGCGCCATTGTTCTTCTTGCTCGCGTGCTGTTGATCTGTCATGCATGTGTCCCCGCGGTGCTACGCGTCCTTGCTGCCGCCCGAGCCGTCGTTGGTATTCCCGCCGTCACCCGAACCGCCACGACGGCGTCGACGACGCCTCCGTTTCTTTTTCGGGCGATCTCCACCCCCACCTGCATCCGATTCGGGCTTAGACGCCGCTTTGGGCCCCGAATCACCCTTGGGTGGGGTCTGGCCCGCGTTCGATCCGGTCGGGGTGCGGCCCGCTTCACCCTGCTCGCCCGAGCGTCGACGGCGACGGCGACGACGCTTTTTCTTGGTCGTGGGTACATCGCCGCTGAGCTCACGCTTGGCCGAGTCGGTCGAGTCGGACCGCTCGGGCTTGCGAGCACGCTTGGTCTTGGCCCCACGCGACGAGCCCGGCGCCGGACGCTCAGGGGCGGTCTTGGACTCGGGCGGGGTCAGGTTCTCGATCGGGAAGGCGGCATCGGTCCCATCGTCCAGACGCACCAGCGCCAGCTGTGTCAGGATCTGCGTGCTGATCACAATCCCATCGCCGTCGGGCGTGCCGACGCGCGACTTGCGGTGTGGCAGGTTCTTGCGCAACGCCTCGTAGGTCTCGTCCTCATACCGCAGGCAGCACATGAGCCGACCGCAACGCCCCGAGATCTTCAATGGATCCAGCGTGGCCTTCTGGACCTTGGCGCTCTTCATGCTCACGGGCTTGAGCACTTTGAGGAAGTTTTTGCAGCAGCAGTACTGCCCGCACCGCTCATAATCCGCCGTGATACGGGCCTCGTCGCGGGCACCGACCTGACGAAGCTCGACCTTGGTGCCGAACTCACGCTGCAGGTCCTGCACCAGATCCCGAAAATCGATCCGGTCCTCGGCCCCGAAATACACCACCACCCGCTCGCCGCCCAGCAGCGGCTCGGCCTCGATCACCTGCATGGGCAGCCCGGACTGCTCGACATGTCGCTTGGCGACGATGCGCATCTCGTTCTTCTGCTGCTCGAGCTTCTCCTGGGCGTTCAGGTCGTCCGGGGTCGCAATACGCAACACCTTGCCCCGCTCGTAGAACGGGTACTGACGCCCGCCGCTGTTCTCGATGTACTCGAGCATCTCCTTGCGGCTGACGCTCTTGCTGCACCCGGAGTTGGGGCAGGTGCTGGTCAGCATCTCCCCGATCTCGGTACCGCGATGGGTCTTGACGACGAGCTTGGAGCCACAGCCGGGCTTGGCCTCCCCGGTATAGGGGAACTCGCCGACCATGCGCATGTACCCGAAGCGCACCACGATGCTCGTTGGCGCATTGAGCCGCTCATAGGCCTCCCGGTCCTCCTTCTCCTTGAGATAGGCGGCCAGGTCTTCTTCAAACTGAGGCAGCGGGTGGATCGGCACGGTGTTTCGCGTTGTGAGTCAATCGGAACAGAGGGCTCTACGCAACGCCCTGGGCAAACAGACTCTAGGGTCGCCCCGTGGCCCGGGCACGAGCCCGCTCGAACAGGGCCGCCAGGTTCTCGCGTTCGAGCAGTTGCAGCCCGAGGTTGCGATCGCTGCGGTAAACCATCAGCGCCTCCTGGCTGGAATCAACCACGACGAGAATCTCATCGTTCCCGCCGTCGCTGGTCATCATCGCGTACGCGCCGCTGCTGATGGCCATCTCGGCCCGAGCGGACGAATCCAGCAGCCCAGCGCCCTGGACCAGAATCAGCGCCGCCAGGACGCCCGCGCTGACCCACAGCAAGCCCCCGCTGCGCTGCACGCGTCGGGTATCGATCTGCTCTGTGCTCTTGTGTTCTTTCTGCATCGCTGGCTCCTGTTCACCGATCCGGGTCGCTGTTGGCATCACGAACGAGGTCCCTGAACCCCACGCCCTCGAGACTCTTGCTGCTGTCGTTCCAGCGCAGGGCCACGAGTTCACGATTGGCCGAATCGAGCACATAGACGGTGCTTGCGTTCTCGCCCAGCGTCTCGCCACCCACGAGTGCGTACTCCCCGCGCACACGGGGGTTCTGCACCTCGCCACGGATCTGGGCCCCGACATCGGGAGCCAGCACGACCGTGCCCAGCACCGTGAGCAAAAACAGGTTCAGCACCACCAGCCCGGATCGCTTCGATCGGGGCCGGGTGCCGCGTGTGTCGTTGGTCTTCATATTCATCTCCATCAGCTTGGGCAGGCGCGCGGATCGCGTCGAATCGCCCATGGGCTGCACCCAGATATACCACAACCAGCCCGCCCCGGTTCGACGCGCAAGCCAAAGACAGGGCCCGGCCCCATGAATCACACCAGATTCACATCGTTCCATGCCCGCGGCCAACCCGTCACGGTCCGGCCCGTCAGGTCAGTCCTGATGCCCGCGCTTCGACTTGAGCGTCGCAACAAAGACCACCAGACCAGCCAGCAGCAACGCCACACCCAGCACGATGAACTTGGGGCCGCTCGGCGGCTCCTTGGTCGTCGGCGGACGCAGCGGCGCATCCTGCGCCAGCACCTCACTGGTGCTGAGCGTCATCAGCATCGACAGCATCAGCACACCCAGCGCCGAGCTTCGGCGAACGATCGGTCGGCACACACGCTCAGCAAAGAAGGTCTTCATGCACCCACGCTACACCGCTGAAGGCCTCGCATCAAGCGCCAAACGCCCAACAAGCCGCATTGACCCACCGCATCAGCACAGCGCCTCGAACACCGGCTCACGAACAAAGCCCGTGCGGAGCAGCCCCCCGTCAGCCCAGCCGGGCACCCGAAACGGTCGACTCAGACGCTCAAAGTCCGCCCGACCCAGGCTCATCGTCCCCCACTTGGGGCTCCGCACCCGCATGACCCGGCAGTAGCTCTCCAGATCGATGCACCGCATCGTGTACCAACGCCCTTTGTGCGACACCGTCTCCATAAACAGCCCGTCCGGAGGCACATCATCACACCAGTACAGAAACACGAACATGGGCTCGAACTCCGGGCCAAACAACGCCCCCCAGCGACGCAACGCATGAATATCATCGAGCGTGACCCACGACTCCATGCGGGGCTTGGCCGGACGCCCGTCCTTGAGCCGAATCCGGGGCAGCTTGCGCCCCTTCACCTCCACCAGCAGGTTCCCGCCCTCGCCATAGATCACAAAGTCGAAGTTCTTCAGCTTCCCGGGATCACCCTCGGCCTCGCCAGACCCCATCCCTGACCGCCCGGGCAGCAGCGACTTCTTCGCCTCATCGACCGAGATGTACGGGATGCGCTGATCACGAAGAAAACGCTCAAAAGCGTGCTCGTAATGGTGACGACGCTGCGCCATACCCCGATCATATCACAAACTCAGTCCCGTTGTAAACGGTCCCGAACGATCTCAATCGCAGGCGGCTGAGGCGCATCGGGCCAGCCCTGACGGGCCCGAACCGCTTCATTCAGCTCGATCGTCCGCACCATCGAGCGGTGGTTCGCGTGGACCTCGATAATCTCATCGGCACCCACCATCGCCGCCGACGACACGGGCACCACACCATCACCAAGCTCTCGACCGAGACGGTCGATCTCATCGAGCACCACCCCCGCCTGATCAGCGCCCAGCAGATCCTGCAGCGCCGCCCGCGCCGAGGCCGACCCGATCGTCCCCGCGAGCGTGCTGGGCTCATCGGTGCGTGCCACCACGCAGATCACCCGCAGGTCATCGGGCATGGTCCGGGCATCGAGATCCCTGAGAAACGCAGAACCCGGCAAGAGATCAACCCCCGCCTGACCTGTCCCGTCCCGCAGAAAGCCAAGAAGGCGCGAAGGGTCTAGATCATCCGACTGGGCCCATCGCTGGACCTGCTCGCGTGCCTCAGCCACGCCACGCAGCCGGGCCCAGGGCGAACCGCCATGCGGCGTGCCCAGGGTGATCATCGTCTCGACCCGCAGCTGACCCGCGCCATACCCCGGGCGGGTCAGCCAATCGCGTGCCACCAGCCCCCCCATCGAATGACAGACCAGGTCCAGCTCCCGCACGCCACGCGACTCAAGGCGACCCATTGAGAGCCCGAGCGCATCGGCACTCATCGCGATCGCCTGATCGTTGGCATAATCAAACCGCAGCACGGTGTGCCCGTCGGCGTCCAGCGCCGGGCCGAGCTGGTCCCAGATCCCGCCGGGCTCATCGAGCCCGTGGATCAACAACACCGCACGCGTGCCCAGCCCCGCCCCATCCGCCACGGGCACCCACGCGTCAAGCGTCGGCTCGTATTGACGCAGCCCGTGCCCGAGCCCGTCGGGCTCGCTGCCGACCTGTCCGAAGACCGAGACCACCCCCTGGGTGATGCTGGTCACGCCGCCGACGATCGCTTTGGCCGATGCCTGATCCAGCCGCTCACGCCCACCGATGGCCCCAACCAGCAACGCCCCGCCCAGCGCCGCGATGGTCAGCAGCACCGCGATCGCGCCCAGCGCGATGCGTCGGCGGCGGGATATCCCTGGTGCTGAAACGGGCCTCATGGGGTTGGCTTTGGTGAACCGGTGCGGAGTCTTTCAAGCAGCGCCCGCTCGGCCTCGCTGTATCGCTGGTAGGCCTCGTCGACCACGCCGGCGATCTTTCTAATTTCGGTGACCGATTGTGCATCGCCACCCGACTGGGTCGCCTGTGCAAGGGCCGCGTCAAGCGCCTCTGAGGCAACACGCAGGTCCGACACCGCGCTGGCATAGGAGCGAGCGGCCTCGTAGATCGGCTCACGCCTCAGATCGTCCTCGCTGGGCTTCTTGAGCAGCCGCCATGGCTGGGCACGCAGCTCTTCAACAAACAGCTTGCCCTGCACCCCGATATCCCGGGTCGAGTCGAGCGTCGCGGCGATCTTGGGCTTGTTGGTCAGCAGGATGGAGTTGGCATTGTCCGCCACATCCCGGTACGACCCCAACGCCATCGTGCCCTTGTCGAGCAGCTCGTTGACTTGGTCCATCGTCTCCAGCTTGAAACGCTCGGTTGTCTCATCCACATTCGTCAGGATGCTCGCGACCTTCTCGCGGTTCTCCTCGATCAACGACTTGGCCTCGCTGATCGTTGCCTTCGCATCGCTGATGACCGGCTCGATTTTCTTTGCCGCGTCGTCGGTGCTGGCCAGGATCGAATCGACCCGCGAGGACCAGCCGTCCTCGGCATTGAGGTTCTCGCTGAAAGTTCGAATATTGGCCAGCGTGCTGCGCCCATCATCGACACCCTTGCCGAACTCGGGCTCGAGCTGCAGGGCCATGCGCTTCATCGACTCGGAGACCTCGCCGACATTCTCGGAGATCGACCGCACCTCGTGAATCGTCTCCTTGATCGCCAGCGCTTCCTCGGTCGTGAATCCGAGCTGCGTCAGGATCGACGGGGCGAACCGACCACGCAACGCCTCGCCCGGGTCAAGCGTGATATTCGCATCCTCGGGGCCACCCTCAAAGCCGCCGCTGCCGGGCGACGCGATGTTGATGCGTGACACGCCGCCAAGAAGGGGCAGTGTCAGGTCCGCGTACGCGTCCTCGTACAAGACCAGATCGCTGCTGAGCGCCACGACCACCTCGTGCGAACGAACGATCTCGATCCCGGTCTCCGGGTCGCGCTCGATGTGCTCATCGATCGATTTGACCTTGCCCACGCTCAGCCCGCCGAAGGTCACCTCCGCGCCGGGCTGGAGCCCCGCAACACCCACGCTCGTGGGGAAACGAACGAGGTACTCAGTTCGCTTCACGAATCGGTCCTGCACATCTGAGAGCGTGAAAGCGATAAACACCGCGAGCACGATGCTCAGTATCAGAAACAGTCCCGCGACCACGTTGTTTCGGCTGACCAGTTGCATGCTCATGTCGTACCCCTGCCCGTTCCGCATCATGCGAGCGAGCGATTCAGAATCATCTTTGTATCACCCGCGCGTCGGCTCAACACTGGGCGTGCGTGTCACGCGGTCCATCGTCATCCCGAACAAATCGGCGCTGTACGAGGCCTCATCACGCCGCTCGGACAGCGGGCCGTCGGCATCGCCCCGCAGGAATTGACGCACCAGACGCTGCTTCTTCTCAAGCTCGGCCGCTTCCGGCGCCGGCAAATCACGCAGGTGCTCGAACCACTTCCGCTCGTGCAGGCACAGCATCACACCCCGGTCGAGCATCGCCATGCGATCGGCGATGGTGAATGCGCTGTCCATCTCGTGCGTTACCACCACGCTCGTCACCCCGAGCTGGCGTGTCAGCGCGATCATCAGCTGATCGATCTGGGCGCTCGTCACCGGGTCGAGCCCCGCGCTGGGCTCATCATAAAAAAGGATCTTGGGGTCCAGGGCCAACGCCCGCGCGAGCCCAGCCCGTTTCTTCATCCCGCCCGAGATCTGGGCCGGGTACTTGTGCGCATCCTCACGCAACCCAACCAGCTCGAGCTTGATCTTCACCTGGATATCGATGATCTCGTCATCCAGGTCCGTGTGCTCGCGCAGAGGCAGGGCCACATTCTCCCCGATCGTCATCGAGTTGAACAAAGCGCCCGATTGGAACAGGATGCCAAACTTCTTGCGGACCTCGTTGAGCGCCTCTTCGCGCAAGCCGCAGATATTCTGACCGAACAGCTCCACGCTGCCCTCGTCGGCCGTGTGCGTGCCGATCATGGTGCGCAGCATCGTCGACTTGCCCGAACCCGACCCCCCCATGATCACCATGGTCTCGCCCGGGTAGACATCAAGATTCACGCCCGAGAGCACCGTCTGATCGCCGAAACGCTTCACCACATTTCGCAGGCGAATGATCGGCTCCTCACCCTCCCGCCCCGGCGGGGTGTGATTGATATCAGTCTGCGTCAGATCACTGGCCACGCGCGTCCCTCATGCGTGCACCGCCGGCATCGCACACGCGTGCTCCGGCGGGCACCCCAGATCGGGCATCATGGCCCATCAGGGTCTTCGTTGCCCGATTCATCGGCAGGATCGGGGTCCGGTGTTTGGACTTCTCCCCCATCAGCAGGGCGATTCACCGAGCTGTTGTCGCCAGCGTCAGCCGGGAGTGTGTATTCCTGCCCATCAGGACCGATCAGCATCAGCATCTTGGGCGGGGGCATCCCGTTGGGGCCCGCACCGCTCTGGCCGCTGACATCCATGACATAGATCACCAGCACCCAGCCGCTATCGAAGCGGACCGGCATCGGGGCAAAGCCCGGACGACCGTTGTACTGCTGGATCTGCTGACCCACGGCTCCGTACCCGCTGAACAGCTCACCCACGCCAGACGGCAGACCAACATATTCGCCAAGATCCGCCTTGTAGGCGGCATAGAACGCCTCGAAATCGGCATCGCTCACGTCAGCAGCCGGCGAGATCATCTGAGCCCGGGCTGAGTCGAAGTCGCCATTCTGGACATCGGTCAGGATGCTCTCAGTCGTGGCCCCGAACTGGCCGATCGCCACCTTCATGGCACCGCCAACCCCAAAGACAATGCCGGCCCAGATCGCCATCGAAAGAATACTGACGATCAAGCCACCAATCGCAAGGCCCATGCCCCCGACACGCCCCTTGCTGCGGGAAATCCCGAAGATGCCAAAGATACCCAGCAACAAGCCCACCGGGGCCGTTACAAAGGTACAACAACCCAAAACGCCGAACACAAGCGACAAAATCGCCATGATGCTCGTCCGCTCAGGTTCTTGATAAAGGTTCACATCGGAGTTTTCGTACGTGCCTGGCATGTTGCTCATAACGCCCAGCGTAGCGGGTTTCGGCCCCCTGAGCCAGCAGACCCGCACGAAACACCAAGAAATCAGGTCGGCATGGCACGCGAAAGCTGCGCCACGACCCGTGCGACCTCGTCGATCGCCCGATCAATCTCCACCTCGGTCGTCTCTCGGCTCAGGCTCAGGCGGATCGATCCGTGCGCGACCCGCTCATCGACACCCATCGCCAGGAGCACCGGTGAGGGCTCCAGCGAACCCGACGCGCATGCCGCCCCGGCGCTGACGCAGACCCCACGCTCGCTCAACCCAAGCAGCAACGCCTCAGAAGACAACCCGGGGAACCCGATGTTGCTCACACTCCAAAGACGATGCCCCTGATCCCCATTCACCTGCGCCCCGGGGCACCGCTCGACGATCCCCTGCTCGAGCCGATCACGCAAGGCCCCCACCGCCTCACGGTTCGATTCCTCATGCAGCCACTCCATCGCCACTTCCGCAGCCGCGCCCATCCCCGCGATCGCGGGCAACGCGTGCGTGCCACCCCGACGCCCGAGTTCCTGCGACCCCGGCGTGGTGGGCAACAGCCGCACCCCACGACGGACCCACAACGCGCCCGCACCCTTGGGGCCGTGGAACTTGTGGGATGAGCAGTTGAGCAGATCAATCGCCGGCGCATCCTCACCCCCCAGATCGGTTGGCATTTTGCCCACCCACTGGGTCGCGTCGCAGTGAAACAACACCCCGCGCTCACGGCACAACGCACCGAGCTCGTCAACCCGTTGCACCACGCCCGTTTCGTTGTTCGCCCATTGCACGCTGACCAGAGCGACCCGATCGCCGTGTTCATGGAGCAGCGCAGCGAGCCCCTCGACACTCACCCTTCCACCTGGATCAACCGGGATCATCTCGACGCGGGCCCGCCCGAGGTCCTGCAACTGTTTACACAGATTGCGAACTGCGCTGTGCTCGATCTCATTGGTGAGCACCACATTCTTCTTTGAGTCGTAACGAGCGATCGCGCCCAACACACCCCGGATCGCCAGGTCGATCGCTTCGGTCCCCGAGCCAGTCAAAGTCAGATCTCGGGACCTGGCACCGAGCAGCTTGGCGACCTGCCCGCGTGCGTGCTCCAGATCCCGGGCCGCTTCCTGCCCCTTGCGATGCACGCTCGATGGGTTCGCCCAGTGTTCGCGCAGGGCGATATTCACCGCCTCGATCGCCTGGTCGCACGGGCGGGTCGTCGCGTGATGGTCGAGGTAGATGTGATCCATGATCTGACTTGGCCCCGATCAGTTCCCGGAGTCGAAGCGTTCATTCTTGTCGGCGTTGCTGGGCTCGGACTGATCTTCCTTCTGACCATCGCGCCCGACGAGGATGCGTGCGAGCACGTCCTTGACATGCGTGCCGCTGCTGTCAAAGCCGTGCCCAGGGACGCCCATCGCCGTCAGCACGCCGTAGCCCATGCCAACATTGACCAGCACCCAGGCGATCACCGTGGCACTGAACCGCCCCGTCACCTTGTGGGCCTCCTGCGCCCGCTCGATCTCGCGGGTGATGAACGCGTGCAGGCGGGTCATGTGATCGCTCACCGCCTTGTGGATGAGCGCATCATCGACCTCGGAGATCGACTGGAGCAACACCCGATACCCGGCGCGTCCCTGCTCAGAGACCATCGGGTTCTCGTCGATGATCTTCTTCAGGCGTGCCCCAGGGTCGTCGACGCCAGCCAGATCCCCCTCCCACTGCTCGAGCGTCTGCCGTCCGGTGCGTTCGATCAGCGCCACGAACAGATCACGCTTGGATTTGAAGTGGCGGTAGATAATGGGCTCGGTGATCCCCGCCTCTTTGGCGATCTGGGCCGTCGTCGCACCCGCGTACCCCTTGGTCGAGAACAACTGGGCGGCTACATCGAGCAGCTGCTCACGGCGTTTGGCTGCTGGGAGTCGACTCATCTTCGCGATGCCCCTTTCTCGCTGCGACCGGACCCGCTTGGTCCGCGTCTGCATCTTCCACATCTGGGATCGGCACGGGATCATACCCACCCTTGACAAACGGGTGACAGCGCAGGATGCGCCCAATCGTCATTCGCGTGCCTCGGATCGGCCCGTACAACCGGTACGCATCCAGCCCGTACAGACTACAGGTCGGCTCATAGCGGCACTGCCCGCCGATGAATGGCGAGAGCGTCACCCGGTACAACCGAATCAGCAGCACGAAGGGCACATTACCCACACGCATCCACATCGGCAGGCGATGCTCAGTCATCGCCCCGCCCCCCCTGGTCCTGCACACGCTTGCGATGCACCCGATGGGCGGCTTGGACCGCCTCCAGAAGCCAGGCCGCATAGCGCTCAAGGTCCACCGATTCGTGCGCCCGTGTCGTCACCACGATGTCGTACGCCCCCCCCGAGGGAGGGGTTGGCAGCTGGGCGCGATGGAGTCGGAACGCCTCCCGTATCAGGCGTTTGAACCGCCCGCGCTGCACCGCCCCGCCAAATCGACGCCCAATGGACAGGCCAAGGCGGTGCTCGTCGAGCAAGGTCGGACGAAGGTGCACTGTGATCGGACCTCGTGATTTCCGCAGACGCGACTCGAAAACCGGCGCAAAATCACCCCCCGCCAAACGATGGCGACGCTGAAACACTGCTCGGCGTGCGTGCGGTTCGGGCTGATCTGGGGAAATCGTGTCCACCTTGTAGAATAGGAGGAATAGCTCCGTGCCGGTGGGTTGTTGAACACCCATTGCCCTCTGACCACGGCTGCGTCACGATCAGCCACGCCCTACCCAGAAAGAAATCACCCCCATGACCTTCCCACGCAGCTTTTCTCATATCGGGATCTCCGTCCCAGACCTGGAACGAGCCGTCGAGTTCTACACCAGCACCCTGGGCTGGTATGTGATCATGCCCCCCACCGAGATCGTCTCGGACGATTCGGCCATCGGCGTCATGTGCGACGATGTGTTCGGCAAGGGCTGGAACCGCTTCCGCATCGCCCACCTCGCCACCGGCGATCGCGTCGGTGTCGAGCTGTTCGAGTTCGAGAACGCCGAGCAGCCCGAGAATAACTTTGAGTACTGGAAGACCGGTGTGTTCCATTTCTGTGTGCAGGACCCCGATGTCGAGGGGCTCGCGCAGAAGATTGTTGAACACGGCGGCAAGCAGCGCATGCCCGTGCGCGAGTACTACCCGGGCGAGAAGCCCTACCGCATGGTCTACTGCGAGGACCCGTTCGGGAACATCATCGAAATCTACTCACACAGCTATGAGCTGACCTACTCGGCCGGCGCGTACCAAGACAAGGCCTGATCCCCGGACCCGCGGCCCTGCGTCGGTCGAGCATGCGCAGAAAAAGGCCGGGCTGAGGGGGACATCTCAGCCCGGCAGGGCCTTCGCCGGTCATCCACCCCGGCGTCGGCAGTCGGGTCGGGGCATTTCTCTCTCCCCGAACACACCCGACCCGTTGTTCGCGCTCGCTCGTCCCGTCGGGAAACCCGCACACACACGCGGGACAAACAAACGCGTCATCGACGGGTCGCACGCGCCACACACCGCGCGGCGTACCCGGTCGTTTCAGCAGCTGATTCGCAGTTGACCGTTTGTCGAGTGCCGATGAGCAAACGCTCTATCGTAAAACCTACCCACCCGGCGTCGGGTTACGCATCAAGCTCTGAATTCGTCGGCCCCGGGGACGCAGGGCCGACGAGCAAGGTGGCTTCATGTTATCGTCAGCGGATCGCACACACACATCCGACAACCGGGATGAAGCACCTGCTGTGCCTTATTCTGTTCGCACCGGATTGCTCGAGACTGAGCAGAATCGTTCCGGCGTTGGGTTCGGGTCAGACATGACCCACCGTTCCATACGCATCATGCCATACCCGGTTCCGGACGGGGTTGCAGCGCAGTTTGACAATTCGTCTCGGAACAGTGATTGATCACATCTGGCCGCATCATTTGCCGAACATTGGCCAGCAGCAGCCAGCAGTCATCAGGCGTTCATCGAGAATCCACGCCGCATCCAAATTCCTTTTCATCTCATGTCCCCTCAACGCCAAGTTTCACGCTTTGTTCTTTGCAGTGCCCACGACACACAGCCGGGGCCAGACCAGAACACCCACGAGACACACACGACAAGAGAGGGAACACCATGAACCTGTGCACAATTACACTCGCGATGCTCGCCACAACGACCGCGCTCACCAACGCGGGCGGCCTGTCGATCTACGACAACCGAGGCGACTTCAACATCAACACCGGCCCGCAGACCATCGAAGACTTCGAAGCCGAGCAACTGGCCCAGCTCGCCATGCCATCGGCCTTCAGCTCCGGCCTGCAGGCCAACCTGTTCAACGGCGCGGTCACCTCATACATCGAGGCGGGCGACCCGGACGGGTACGGTTTCCAGAACACCACCGTCGGCGGGCGCAAGTACCTGCGTTTCGGGAACAACATCCCCGGCGCTTCGGGCGAGACCGGCTCGTACAGCGTTGATTTCACCTTCGGCCAGGCCGTGCAGGCCTTCGGCTTCGACATCTCGGGCTTCCAGCCGCAAGCCGGTGCCGACGGCTTCAATCTCACGCTCTTCAGCAACGGGCAGATGATTGAAGACCTGTTCATCCCCGCAACACAGGACCTGTTTGATGTTGGGTTCTTCGGCTTCGTCGCAGACGCGTCGTTCGATACCGCCCGCGTCAACATCCCCGTGCTCAACAGCAACTCAATCGCGGACTATGTCGCCTTTGACGAAGTCACCTGGAGCACGGTGCCCACCCCCGCGTCGGCCTCACTGCTGGCACTGGGCAGCCTGATCGCCTCACGCCGTCGCCGCTGAGCCGAATACAATCGCATGTGTTCAGAAGCGGGCCGTGGAGGGATGGCCCGCTTTTGCATGCGCTATTCGTGTTCGCGCCGGACGAGGCCGGTGAAGAACAAAGGGGCGAGTCGATGTGACGACCAAGCCAAAAACAAACGCCGGGACCGATCTGTTGATCGGTCCCGGCTGGAACATGTGCCTCTGCGAGGCCTGAGCATCGGGGATGCTTACGCCCCCGCGTGCTCCGCCTCACCCTTGGTGAAGCTGAAACTCGAACCCGCCGCGTCGACCACGATTGTGTCGCCCGCGTCGAACTCGCCGCTGAGTATGCGGCTGGCCAGCGGGTTCTCGATACGACGCTGGATCGTCCGCGCCAGCGGGCGTGCACCATACGCAGGGTCGTAGCCCTCGCTGATGAGCTGCTCCTTGGCTGCGTCGCTGATCTCGATACCGATATCACGCTCGCTCAGGCGCTGATGCAGACCCTGGAGCAAGATGTCGGCGATCCCGACGAGCATCTCCTTCTTGAGCTGGTGGAAGACCACCACCTCGTCGATGCGGTTGAGCAGCTCGGGGCGGAAGAACTGATCGCGCATCCCGACATTCAGGTTCGCGTTCATGCGCCCCGACTCGATGTCGGGCTTGAGCCCCTGAGCATCAAGATCGGCACCCGGGCCGCGACGGATCAGGTCACGCACCGCGGCTTCGATCTCCCAGTCCTCGCT
This sequence comes from Phycisphaerales bacterium JB052, assembly GCA_043100965.1. Lineage (GTDB taxonomy): Bacteria > Planctomycetota > Phycisphaerae > Phycisphaerales > UBA1924 > UBA1924. Next base: position 1,261,650 of record JBICHR010000011.1, read on the forward strand.
GCCGTGCTCGGCCATCTCGAGGATCTTCTGGCTGCCGATGTTGCTCGTCATGACGACGATGGTGTTCTTGAAATCCACCGTGCGCCCCTGGCCGTCGGTCAGACGCCCGTCGTCGAGCAGCTGCAGCAGCACATTGAACACATCGGGGTGCGCCTTCTCGATCTCGTCGAGCAGGATCACCGCGTAGGGACGACGACGCACCGCTTCGGTCAGGGCACCGCCCTCTTCGTAGCCAACATAGCCAGGAGGCGCGCCGATGAGTCGGCTCACCGCGTGCTTCTCCATGTACTCGCTCATGTCCACACGCACCAGCGCGTCCTCGGTATCGAAGAGGAACTCGGCCAAGGCCTTGCAGGTCTCGGTCTTGCCCACGCCCGTCGGGCCCAGGAACAGGAAGCTACCAATGGGCTTGCTCTGGTCCCCCAATCCCGCACGGCTGCGGCGCACGGCGTTGGCCACGGCGAGCAACGCGTCATCCTGCCCCACCACGCGCGACTTGAGGTGCTCTTCCATATGCACCAGCTTGTCACGCTCGCTCTCGATGAGCTTGCTCACCGGGATCCCCGTCCAACGCCCAACGATGCGGGCGACGGCTTCCGGGTCGACCTCTTCCTTGATCAGCACATTGCCCTTGCTCTGGCGATCATCAATGTGCGCCTCGGCATCGCCCAACTGCTTTTCCAACTCGACCAGATCGCCGTACTGGATCCGGGCCGCCCGTTCCAGATCGCCCACACGCTGGGCCTGCTCCAGCTCGGTGCGCTTGGCATCGATCTCGTTCTTGATGGTGCGGACCACATCCAGGTCCTGCTTCTCTTCTTCCCAGCGGGCGCTGAGCACGCTGTTCTGCTCACGCAGCTCGCCGAGCTCCGCCTCGACGCGATCGATCTCTTTGGTGCTCGAATCGCTGTCGGCCTCGAGCTTGAGGGCCTCGCGCTCGATCTCCAGCTGCATGATCTTGCGCCGAAGCTCGTCCAGCTCGGTCGGCATGGAGTCGATCTCCATACGCAGCGCGCTGGCCGCCTCGTCGACCAGGTCGATCGCCTTGTCGGGCAGGAACCGGTCGGTGATGTAGCGATCGCTTAGCGACGCGGCCGCGAGGATCGCGCTGTCCTGGATCCGCACGCCGTGGTGCGCCTCGTAGCGCTCCTTGAGCCCGCGCAGGATCGCCACGGTCTCCTCGACGCTCGGGGCATCAACCAGAACCTTCTGGAACCGGCGCTCAAAGGCCGCGTCCTTTTCGATGTGCTTGCGGTACTCGTCGAGCGTGGTGGCCCCGATGCAGCGAAGCTCGCCGCGGGCCAACGCTGGCTTGAGCAGGTTGCCCGCGCTCACCGCGCCCTCGGCCGCGCCAGCGCCGATGATCGTGTGCAGCTCGTCAATAAACAGGATCACCTGCCCGTCGCTGCCCTCGACCTCACGAAGCACGGCCTTGAGCCGATCCTCGAACTCGCCACGGTACTTGGCACCAGCCAAGAGCTGACCGACATCGAGCGCGATGATGCGCTTGTCCTTCATGCTGCTGGGGCAGTCGCCGTTGACGATGCGCAGGGCGATTCCCTCGGCGATGGCGGTCTTACCCACGCCGGGCTCGCCGATCAGCACCGGGTTGTTCTTGGTGCGTCGGCTTAGGACCTGCATACAACGCCGGATCTCCTCGTCACGCCCGATCACCGGGTCGAGCTTGCCATCGCGTGCACGATCAGTCAGGTCGATGCCGTATTTTTTGAGCGACTCGAACGAGCCCTCAGCATTCGGGTCGGTGATGTGCTCCACGCCCGAGGCCTTGCGGATCTCGGCGATGGCTTTCTTGACCGATTTGGTGTCGATGTTGTGAACCTTGAGCACCTCGCCGGCGCCCCCACTGATCTCGGTCAGCGCCAGCAGCAGGTGTTCGCAGGAGATGAACTGGTCTTCCATCTCCTCGGCGGCCTTGTCGGCCTTACCAAGGATCTCCATGATCTCGCGTCCGCTGCTGCCCGCGCCCGATGTCGTGGTCGGGAGCCGACCAAGCTCAGACTTGGTGATCTGCGCGATCTGGTCCGTGTTAACCCCGATCTTCTTGAGAATCGAAACAACCGGGCCGTTCTTGTCTTCAATCAACGCGTCGAGCACATGCAGCGACCCGACCTCGGGGTTGCTGGATCCCATGGCCGACTGCTGGGCCTGGGCGAGTGCTTGCTGCGCAAGTGTGGTGAGTTTGTCCATTCGCATGGTGGGTGCCTCCTTTTTGACACGCCCGCTCGGGTCTGACCCCATGCGAGCTTGCTAAAAAGAGATGCAAGTGGCGCGCCAAACCCCAACACGCCCCCACCGCGTGCAATTCGGCCCTCTTTGGCCGGAATTGGCAATCGGCCCCGTTCACGCTGCCGGTCTGGCAGCCATCGTGTGCGTTCTGGCAGTTGGTTGTGGTGGTGCTTGGATGCTGCAAGCGCATGAAAAAGCGCGGCTTATCGCAGTCGGTGTCAGTGTCCGAAACCCTGATGAAACAGGGGGGTGCCCAGGTCTTGATCCCGACCTTCCACTCGGAGGAGGCCTGGTCTTCGCCTAGATCGCTCGGCTCCCAATCAGAGACTCAAAGGGATCGAACATGCCTGACCGACCGCGATAAGACGCGCTCGAAATCACCATACCACGACCACCATCGGTCAGATCCCACAATTCCAAACGAAGTTGGTGAACTGCTCAAATTGTGCATTCGTCGTGGAAAACCAAACCGTTGCTGCGACGAGATTTATCACACCCTGGCCCCTGGGAACACCTCTTGTATCTTGTGCGTATCGATCTGCACACGCGGGGACGCTCGCACGCTGGGAGGCGTGACAAAGCCCTGCCTACTCGCTATGCTCGTTGTTCAACCGAATCACGAGCCCCACAGGGACCCGATATACACACGAGGCTTTCACCCATGAATACCAAGCGCCACACCCGCCGTCTGATGGCATCAGCGACAATCTTCGTTCTCCCCGCCGTGCTGATCGGCTGTTCTTCGTCGGGGCCGCAGCATGCGGGTGATATCGACTCGATCCGCTGGGATCCATCCCCGGCAATGCACACCCTCGCAGAGCGTGGCTCGGATCGCCAGAACAACCACGCCCGCATGCGGGACACCAACCTTCGCGCGTTCTCGGAAGATATCGATAAGGTGTTCTTCCTCGATCGCCCATCCAGATTGCACTCTGGCGTCAAGCGCTAAGCCACCGCACCAACGCAACGATACAAAAACACCCGCGTGAGGACACGCGGGTGTTTTTCTGTTTCGATAGCCGATCGGAATCAGCGTGCGGTGTAGCGGCCGCGCGAGACCTTCTTGAAGCGCTTCTTCTCGCGAATCAGGGCCTGGTTGACGATCGTGCGGAAGTTGGCGGCTGTGGTCATGTAGCCGGCCTGCTGAACGGCTTGGGTGACTTCAGTCACGCTCATTTCCTTGCCTTTGAGCACCTCTGCCAGTGAGTCAACGAGGTTCATCTCGTTGCGGGGGCGGCGACGGATCCCGCCGCTGGCACTGAGCGCCCCCTCTGAAGCGAGCTGCTTCTCGATTTCCTGCAGGTCTTCCATCAGTCGTTCGCGACGACGCTCGAGCTTCTTGATGTTCCGCTCACGCCGTTGCAGTTCAGCCTGCAGCTCTGCGGTGGACATGCTCACTGCTGACTTTGCTTCCGACTTCCTCTTGGTGGTTTTCTTCTTTGCCATGTGGACAACTTCTTCCTAGTGCTAGACGCGTTTTTGTTTCGACGATTGTGAAGATAATCGGGTTCATCACAGAATAGTGATGGGGGATATAACCCAGACAAGCAACATCAAAGTGGCAATACCAACTCAATAATGGGCAGCAAGCAACCTTATGTCCGCCAAGTCAATGAAGCAAACACATCTGATGATTAATTTGTTTACATCGCAAAATGAAGTGAATCATCATAGCGTTTATGCATTCATGCAGAGAGTTCGTCGCCCTGAACACCCATGCGGGCAAGCAGCCCGTCGAACTGATCAAGGTCGTAGAACTCGATCACAACACGCCCCTTGGAGCCCTGAGCGTTGGTTTTGAGCGTCACGCGCGTCCCCAACTGCTCACTCATGCGACGCTCCATATCACGCAGCACCGTATGCAATCGCCCCTGCTCCGATGTTTCAACCTTGTTCGGAGCCGGTTGTGTCTCCTGATTGATCACATGCGCATCATTGATACGCTGCTCTAAGAGACGCACAGTCCACCCCTCAGCGATGCATTCTTCGGCGAGCTTCATGCGTAAATCATGATTCTGACATGAGAGCAGGACCTTCGCATGCCCAACACTCAGGTCACCCTGTGCAACCAACACTTGCAATGATGGATCAAGCTCCAGCAGCCGAATGAGGTTGGCGACCGCCGAACGCCCCATCCCCATGCGGTCGGCGAGTTGCTGCTGCGTCATCCCAAAGCGATCGATCAGTTGGGCAAAACCCATCGCCCGTTCGATCGGGTTCAGGTCCGCACGCAGGATGTTCTCGATCAAGGCCAGTTCAGCCGACCGTTCGTCGTCGGCCTCGCTCAGCAGGGCCCGCACCGTGTCCAAGCCCGCGATCTTGGCCGCCCGCCAGCGACGCTCACCGGCGACCAGTTCATAGGTTTCACCCGAACGGCGCACCACGATGGGCTGCATCAGCCCGTGCGTGCGGATCGAAGCCGCCAACGTCTCGAGCGCCTGCTCATCAAACACCCGCCTCGGCTGGTGCGGATTGGGCACGATGTCCCCCACCGCGATCTCCAGGACACGCTGGCGATCATCCATTGCTTTGGGCATTGCTTCGGGTTTGGGGGCTCGCTCGGCATCCTTTGTGTTCGTATTTTGTACGGCTTCACTCGAACCATGGCCCTGCTCTAGGTCAATTGAAACGCTGGGCGCATTCCCCTGCTCGATAAGTGCCCCAAGCCCACGCCCGAGCCGTGCGCGCTTCGTTTTCTTGGTCTTCTTCTCTGCTGATGCCATGCCAGGACCTCCTTACGCGTATGCGTGTCAATCTCGTATCCACATGATAGTTCATCACGCACACACATGGAGGGGATACCATACCCAGATGCCGAAAGCACCACAGATCGAAATCATCGCACGCGGCTTGCTCGTCCACGAAGGCCGAGTCCTACTTTGCCAGAATAAGAAGGTGGGCTATTACTACCTCCCCGGCGGGCATGTCGAGTTCGGTGAACCAGCCGCCTATGCCTTGCAACGCGAGATGCTCGAAGAGTGCGGGCTCTCGGTGGTGGTCGGGCCCATGCTGATCTGCAGCGAGCAGGTCTTCCAAGGACCGAAGCGAACGCACCACGAGATCAACCTCGTGTTCCACATGGAACAACTGGCGGGCAAGCGCACCCCCCCCGCTGTCGTCGAGAGCATCGAAGAACAGATTGACTTTGCTTGGATCGAGCTGGCCGAGCTGCATGAGACCGACCTCCGCCCTGATGAGCTCAAGGCCTGGCTCATGAGCGGCGGGGGCGTTGACCCCGCACACGGCCCGCTCATTACAACCATCCCATCACCCGCCCCCACGCACACCCAGAGCTGAGATCCAATGCGCACACCCAGAGCTGGCACCCAGTATTGAATCTGACCCAAGCTCGTGACTCGGCGTGAATCCGGCTCTTGATAGGCCCGATATCGGGCATGATGCAGCGTGCTCCCGACGAGACCAACCCGAGTGATCCATCATCCGAGGTGCGCGCGGAGCTGGCGACCACGCAGGCCCTCGCACGCGCATCGCACCTGGCAGAGCTCGGCGCCATGGCCCCGCTCTATGCCCACGAAGTCAACAATCTCCTGACGCAGCTCTCGGCACGGGCCCAGCTGGCCCAGATGCGTCCGGGCCAGCCCGAACTGACCGAGCAGACCCTGCAAGCCGTGGGGGACTGCTGCCGACGCATTGAACAACTGACCCAGATCTTCCTCGTGCCCGATGGCTCAGGCGACGACCGGGCCCAGTGCGAACGGGTTTCAATCGGCGAGATTCACCGACGCGTCGTCGCCGGCGTACGAGCGGACGACCGCGATCGCCTCGGGCTCAAGCTCCTCGACCAGAGCATGGGGTACGCCCCAGATGCCATGCCGATCATGATCGAGCAGGTCCTCTCCAACCTGATCATCAACGCCCTGCGCGCCATCGACGAACACCCCACGCCAGGGGACCCCCACCATCGCATCATGCTCGAATCACGCGCGATCCAGGCATCGGCATGTTCCACATGGAACACTGCACCCGGCGCGCACGGCATTGAACTCATCATCGAAGACACCGGCATCGGGATGACACCCCGCCAGGTCAGCCAGCTCAACAGCGGCCAAGCCATCGACCTGCCAAGCACGCGTTCGCCATCAAGCATCAAACGCCACGGGCTCGGGCTGCGGGTCTGCAGGAAACTGCTGTCGGCAGCGGGGGGGTCAATGCGTTGCGATTCCTCGATCAACCAGGGCACACGCATCACCGTGCAACTCCCCGCGATCAAGCTCGATCAGGATCAGGCCCGACGAGCGGCCTGACCACCATCGTTCAGCGTCGATCGACCGGAACGATGTCGCCCGCTTGGAACTCCACCCAAACCGAATCGCCCGGCTCAGGGTGAACCGCACTGCTCGGGCTGTACGGGTTCATCTCCGCGATCTTGATCGGCGGACACCCCTTGACCTCCACGAGGTGCTGTGCGGTCTCACCGAGGTAGGTCGTCTCTAACAACTTGCCGGGCAGGGTGTTGCCATCATCCGGACGGCGCAATCGGATGGCCTCAGGACGAATCGAGAGCAGTGTTTGGTCGGTGTTTGATAGGTATTCCGTGTTGGCCTGCGGCGTCGCGCCGAAGCTCCCGGCCTCGACCTCGAACTGAACCCGATCACCACCAACCTCGCTCGGTTTGGCCTCGATCAGGTTGGTTTCACCCAAGAACTCGGCAACAAAGCGGGTCTTGGGGGCGCGGTACAACTCACGCGGCGTCCCGATCTGCATGATCTGCCCGTCACGCAGTAAGGCGACCCGATCCGCCATCGAGAGCGCCTCTTTCTGATCGTGCGTGACATAGACCGTGGTAATGCCCGAGTCCTTACAGATCTTGCGGATCTGCAGTCGCAGGTCATTGCGCAGCTTCGCGTCCAGGTTGGACAAGGGCTCATCGAGCAGGAGCACATCGGGCTTGATCACCAACGCCCGCGCCAATGCCACACGCTGCTGCTGACCGCCCGAGAGCTGATTGGGCTTGCGCTGGGCGTACTGCTCCATCTGCACGGCCGTCAACGCCTCGATGACCCGCTGATCCTTCTCTGGGTTGGGCACCTTGCGTACATTGAGACCGAAGGCGACATTCTGGGCCACGGTCATGTGCGGCCAGAGGGCGTACGACTGGAACACCATGCCGGTGTTTCGTTTGTTGGGCGGGGCGTGCGTGACATCGTTGCCATCGAACGCGATGGTGCCCTTCGTCGGATCGATGAAGCCCGCAATCATGCGAAGCAGGGTGGTCTTGCCGCAGCCCGACGGGCCCAGCAGAAAGAACAGCTCACCCGGCTCGATCGTCAGCGACAGATCATCGACGGCTGTCGCCGCGGTGCTCCCGCTTCCAAAGACCTTGACGAGATTTTCGATCGTGATTCGTGTGCCCATCGTCGCCAATGATAGCAACAGCGCTCGCCTCGTCTGATACACTCGACCGATGCCAGCGCGTGATGAGCAATCTTCATCTTCGAACCTGCCCCATCGGAGCGATCCGCTTGGGCGATTGCGCGGGCTCCGCGTGCGCCCGGAGCGGGCACGCGACCTCAGCGCCGACATGCAGGTGCAGATGAAGACGCTGCGCAAAGTATCGAAGACCGAGTCGGCGCTGCTTAAGGCCTGGTCGGCCGCCGCACCCGACCAGCTCGCCGAGTCGTGCGTCCCGGTCGGGATCCGTTCAGGTCGGTTGGAGATCCAGGCCCCCAACGCGGCAATCAAGTTTCAGGCCGACCGCTGGTTGCGAAGTGGGGGGCTTTCTGAGGTCTCAGCCCTCGCCAAGGTGCCCATCGCGGGTGTTCGGCTCAGCATCAAATCTGCTCCCTGACCATATTAGAGTGGCGAAAAACGCATTTTGCGCGCAGATTCAGCGGGTTTCCCTTTGACAGCGAACACGATTTCGGGGATGCTGTCACATCGCCGGCGTCGTGGCTTGGCGTTCCAACTTGTTTGCCGCACCTTTCCTCTCCGCGACGCGGCTCGATGCACACACGAGCTGGGATCGCAAGATGGGGTCTCTGAGGAGAGGCTGGTATCGAAGTACTGCACACACTCGATGCTGTCAAAAGTGCGGCAATATATGTGTTCTGGGGCGAGGCTACTCCTCCTGGGCCATCTGAGCTTCAGAACACAACGGGCGGTGTCTTCTCGTGGGGGATACCGCCTTTTTCTATGCGCATGCAAAGCTCCGCAACTCGCTTCATGTGACCACCGCCACACGCACACGATGCAGCGTTTGCTCAGCTGTTGCTTTGCTTGATGAAGTCGGCGCTCGTCTTGAGTAGACCCAGCACCTGGTTGGCGCTCTGTCGGCTGATGTCGATGGCCGCGATCGAGGCCTGCTCGAGGATCTGGGCCCGGACCAGCTTGGCCGATTCCTCGGCGTAGTCGGTGTCTTCCATTGATGACAGCGACGCGTTGAGATTGATCAAGCTCTCACCGATCACATTGCGTCGCGAGTCAATCTCTTGAAGCTGGGTCCCGATGGCCCCGCGGGTAGTCGAGACTTTTTCAAGGGCCGCGTCCGCGACTTCCTGCGCCTTCTCGGGGTTCTCGAACACAAGATCCGCGAGGTTCGTGAGATCATCGTCGAGGTACGCGCTGGTGTACTCCTGCATCACCTGCTGCCCATTAAACATGGTGGTGCTGGCGATGCGGTCGATGCCGCCGAGGATGCCGTTGATGTCGTTGCGGATCGCTTCCTGATCCGCTTCGGTGCTCCCGCCGGTGTTGGCTGCTTGCACGACCAGCCCCTGCAGTTCGATCATCATGTCGCTGAGCACACTCAGCCCGCCCTCTTTGGCACCCAGAAATGCCTCGTGACGGCCGAGCGATTTGAGTTCCTTGTTGAGCGAATAGATCTCGGCCTTGTGATTCTCGATCGGGATGATGGCGCTGGGATCATCGCTGGCGCGATTGACCTTCTTGCCCGTCGCCAGACGCTCGAGGGAGGTCTGGACGGCGTTCTGGTTCTGCGAAAGCTGACGCAGACCGAAGTTGAACATGCTGGAAAGGCCGTTGGTGTACACGCTGTGTTTATCGGCCCGCGCGCGGGGGCGCTGAACCCCAAGGCGGAATGTATAGGATGACCCATGCGACGCATCCGCCACGATGGCGACAATCAGCCCCCCCGTCACCCCCAGCAGTGGGGGGGCGGCGGCACAGACGACCCTGACGATCGCGACTGGGATCTCAGCGAGGGGCTCGACCCCGAGGGCCCCAGCGCCGAGGACCTCCACACCTTCGGCAACGAACTCGATACCTGCCCCAACTGCAAATCGACGATCTACGACCAGTCCGAGATGTGCCCTCAGTGCGGCTGGTATCTGGGCGAAGTCGAGAAAACGGTGTCATTGTGGGTGATCTTCGGCGTTTGCGGGCTGATCATCATGATGCTGTTCTGGGTGTTCTGAGCATCCGCAAGGCGTTGGGGCCCGTATAGTTGCGGGTCGATGACACCAGAGCGCGGCCGGTATGGGGACGAAATGCCGATCTGTGCCGGACGAGAGAATCGCCCCTGACGGGGCCCAACGGAGCATCTGTATGCACAACGCACACGCATCGAACCACAACCCACGCATCGCGCGAGGCTTCTCGCTCGTCGAGCTGCTCGTGGTCATCGCCATCATTGCCCTTCTGGCGGGGCTGCTGCTGCCCGCCCTGGCGGGGGCGCGCCGAGCTGGCAAGAAGTCGGCCACGCAGAACATGATGAACTCGTTCACCAACGCCGTCAGCTCGTTCAGCAACGACAACGGCTCCCGCATGCCCGGCTACTTCTCACCTTACGAGATGGGGCTGAGCAGCAACGAGGATCAGGGCATGTCCGCGATGGAGAATGTCATGCTCGAGCTGGGCGGCACCGATGTGATCCTCGGCAGCTACGCCGACAACAGCAGCGAAGTGAACCGAGGCACAAACGACACCGACGGCGGCATCATCTCGATCGCCCCGTTCAGCAACAGCGACGACCGGGCGGTCGTCGTCAACACGAAGCTCATCGGCTCCTCGGGTGCCTACTTCGCGCCCGACACGCAGTTCTTCAAAACGATGCGGGAAGAAGAAAGCCAGCAGAACACCAGCAGGAACAACGGGCAGCACCTCATGCCCGATGTCGTCGATTCATTCGGCAACCCCCTGCTTGTCTGGGTCAAGGACGAGACCGCACGCGGCTCAATCGATCCCGACGGGGCTGATCCTGATCCATACGGGCAGTTCGCGAGCCTCAACTCTGATGGCGGCGGCGATTACGAGGGGCCCGCGTGGTTCTATCTGGCAAGCAACAACTGCTTCTACGGCGATGACGCCACATCGATCGGTGAGGGCGGCAACAACCAACGCGCCATCAGCGCCCTGAGCGGGTACCGGTCGGACGGCACCAGCGCCGTCGATGCGGAAGACCGCGTCAAGACCCTCGCCACATTGCTTGGAAGCCCCTCCTACTACGGGTTGCCCTCCGGCGAAGTCCTCGACGATGACACAGATCTGCACGATATCTTCCCGATCCGCCCACGCGGCAATCTTGTGGCCCACTCCGCCGGTGCCGACGGCTACTACCTCGGGACCTCTGATACCGGCTGGGGTGCAAACGCAGATACAGACGGCGGCGAATACCACATCGGCTTCGGTTTTAACTTCAAGAACGAAAACGAACGCTTCAAGGACGAAGACGGTAAGTACATCACCTACGATATCATCAGCGATTTCGATGACATCGTTCAGTCGGTGAACTGACCGCAATCACGAGCAAACCACGAGCCCCGGCCACGCCCGGGGCTTTTTCTTTGTGTGCAACATTGTGACACAGCGGCTACAAATTAGACATGTCGGGCGAGCGTCTCGTCAGATCAGTGCCGCATGCGCGCCGTCGTGCGCTTACGACCCTCGCGGTCTTCGCGCTTGGATCTGTGATCGGCGTGCGCATGCTGACGATCGCTGGTTCATCGCCCACGCTGTATGTGCTCGCTGCGGGAGCGATGGTGCTTGCGTTGGGTGTGCTCGGGCCAAGGCGTGCGCGATCAGCCATGTTGGCGTTGTGCGTGTTGCTCCTCGCGTGCGGCTGGGCCATGCTCCGCGCCGATCCCAACCGCCCGGACCGGCTGCACTCGATCGTGGGTGAGATGGACGCGAGGATCCCGCGTGTCCCGATCGAGGTCCGGGGGGTGGTTACGGAACGCAGCCGCGTGTCGTTTCGGGTGAGGGGCTTGGCTGACCCACCGATGTGGCCCGAGGCGTCGAACCACGCCGAGCTGCGCGTGCGCTCGGTGCTGGTCCACGAGTCTTCTCATCGATCGCAATGGGTCGACGCGAGCGGAACGCTGCGTGTGGTGCTGCCGAACGACCTGGTGCTCCGTGCCGGCGAGCAGGTCGAACTGCTGGGCAACTACGCGCCGCCCGGGGTTCGGAGGAACCCCGGCGAGCCCGACTGGGCCCAATGGTCGGCCCAGCAGGGTCGAGTTGGAACGATGGTCATCGACGACGCGACGCATGTGCGCCGACGGGTCTATGCCAGGCTTTGGGATCGCGTGCTCGGGGTGTACCTGTCGGTGCGTTCGTTCGTGCGCCAGCGGGCGCTGGTGAGCATCGGGCTGGACCACTCGGCTGCGCCCGATCATGCCGTCTCGATGCGATCGGCCCTGCTGCTGGGTCAGCGCGAAGCGGGTTTCGACGATGTGTTCACCCGGTTTCAACGCGTGGGTGTCGCGCATGTCCTGGCGATCTCCGGCTTCCACCTTGCGCTGGTCGTGCTCATGCTCGCGATGGGTGTGCGGCTGTTTGGCGATCACCCGCGCGTGGAGGCGATCGTGGTCATCCTCGCGCTGCTGGGTGTCGTTCTGCTGATCCCGCTGCGGCCACCCATCGTGCGTGCGGCCATCATCGTCGGGGCCATGCTGCTGGCCACACGGTTCGGACGCCGATATGACCGGATCACCATACTCGCGTGGGTGGGGGTGCTGCTGCTGGTGTGGCACCCGCTGGACGCGGCGTCGATGGGCTACCAGCTGAGCATGGGCGTGACCGGGTTGCTGGTGGTGCTGAGCGATCGACACCAACGCACCCTGCTGGATCGCCAGATCAGCATGATGGTGGGCACAGGCCGCGGTCGTGCGACACGGATCGTGCAATGGGCCTGGTCGCTCTTGAAGATAAACATCGCCTGCTGGGCAGTCGCGCTGCCAGTGATCATGTATCACGCCGGCGTGGTGGGGGTCCTGGCCCCGGTCGTCTCCGTGCTGCTGGTCCCGATGGTGGCGGTGCTGATGGCCATGGGCTACGCGCAGGTCATCATCGGCATGGCCGCACCTTCGCTAGCGCTACGGACGATGTGGCTCATCGAAGCCCCCAGCGCATGGGTGCTCGACATGGTCAGCTGGGTGGAAGCGATCCCCTTCGCCTGGGTGCGCGTGCCCGCTGTTGATGTGTGGTGGACGATCGCTTCGACTCTGCTGATCACGCTGATCGTCGTACGGCGTATTTCTTGGAAGAAACCCATCGTGATCGCGGCCTGCCTGCTCGTCACGCTGTGGGGCTTCGCCCAACCCACGCTGCATCGCCCAAACGAACCGCTGCGGGCAACCATGATCGATGTCGGCGACGGCTCGTGCGTCGTGCTGCAATCGGGCAACGAGGCGATGGTCTGGGACTGCGGCTCGCTCGATCGGCGTGTGGGCGGCATGACCTCGCGTGCCCTGCGGGCCATGGGCGTCACCCGCCTGCGGGATGTGATCGTCACGCACGACAACCTGGACCATTACAACGCCCTGCCCGAGCTGGCCCAGAACTTCGGGTTCGATCGTGTGCTGATCTCACCACGACTCGACCAGGACGGGTCACCCGCATGGCACCGCGTGCGTGACGCTCTTGAGCAGCGCGGGATCACGGTCCGTGTTGTCTCGGCGGGGCATCGGCTCCGCTTGGGCGGAGCCACGATCGACCTGCTCTGGCCCGAGCCCGATGCGATCGAGGGCTTTGATGACAACGACACCTCGATCGTTGCGTTGATCGATCCGGCATCAGGCGTGGATGACGACCCGAAGCTGCTCCTGACGGGGGATATCGAAGCCGACGCGATGCAGCAGCTGCGGGCGAGATACGCGCAACTGCCCGAGATGTTGGGTGATGGGATCATCGAGCTGCCGCACCACGGCAGCGCTCGCAAAGCCGCGTATGCGTTCATTGATTGGCTCGACCCGGCATTGATCATGCAATCGACCGGGCCCACGCGGCTCAATGATGATCGGTGGGACGGTCAGCGACCGGGGCGTGTGTGGTATACGACCGCACAGCACGGGGCGTTCTGGGTCTCGGTTGATCGCGATGGCACGGTCACGCACGGCTGGTGGAACGATGAATAGGTCTTACCAATCCACCTGGTGGTGGGGCGGCTCGCCCTGCAAGACCCGCATGACATCACGCACGACCCAGCTCATCTGCTCCTTGGCGTCTTTGGTCCCCGCGCCGATGTGCGGGTAGAGGGTGACATTGGGGAGGTTGAGCAGCGGGTAGTCATGGCCGAAGGGTTCGGGGTCGTGGACATCAAGGATGAGTCGCGCGTCGGGGTTGGCGCGAGCGAAGGCGCTCGCTGCGTTCGGATCCACGATGCTGCCACGCGCGGCATTGATGAACATGACATCGGCACGCAGGCGGCTGAACTGGTCTGAGCCGATCATGTGATGGTTCTCGGGGCGGGCATCGACATGTAGAGAGACCACGCCGCTGGTTTCAAGCAGCTCATCGAGTTGCACGGGGATCGCGCTGCAACGCTCGTCCAGGCAGATGTCCTCGATGTCGTAGTAGACAACCTCCATACCCAACGCCACCGCGGCACGGGCGACGCGTTTGCCGATCTTGCCCAGACCGATGAGTCCCAGACGGGTTCCGACACAGGAACGATCGGTCACGGAGGTCTTACGCAGGGCGGTCCATGCGGGCTGGTCGAGCGGCTCGTTGATGGTGGCAAGCGGACGCAACGCGGCGAGCATGGTCTGCAAGACAAACTCGGCCACGGCACCGGTATTGGCTTCGGGTGTGTAAACGACCGGGATGCCTCGTGATCGGCACGCATCGATGTCGATGTTGTCCACCCCGGCACCGGCACGGGCCACGACCCGGAGTTCGGGTGCGCGATCGAGCAGCTCCGCATCAACCTGGGTGTAGGTCCGGACGATCAGGCCCTGGGCTTGGGCGAGTTGGGTTTCGCTGGGGGTGGTCGTATTGACGACCCGTGCGTCAGCACGCTCGGCGAGCCAAGCGAGCGGTCCGGGTGAGAGCGGTTCGGTAATCAGCACGATGGGGTTGTTCATCAGGGATGATGCTATCCCGGATCGCGTGTCTGATTGTGCGGACCGAGCCCGAGCTTGGGGATAACAAGTGGGCTATTGGGGATAATTCAAGCATCAGCGGGATGCGGGCCGATGCTGTGAACTGCACACGGGAGCCGTTTCGAAGCCGACTCGACACCCAGAATGAACCCTCACTCGCAGCATGGAGGCTTCGCGATGAACAAATCTGACCTGATCGAAGCAGTGGCATCTGAGCTTGAAAGCTCGAAGGCTGAAGCAAGCAAGATGATCGAAGCGGTGATCAACGCGATCTCGGATGGGCTGAAAAGCGAAGAGAAAGTCGCGATCAGCGGCTTCGGGACCTTCACGAAGAAGCACCGAGCCCCGCGTGTCGGGATGAACCCGGCAACCAAGGAGCCGATCCAGATCGGCGAGAGCACGACCTGCTCATTCAAACCGTCGCAGCATCTCAAAGACGCGCTGCACGAGCCGAAGATGTCGATGGCAACAAGCTAGTCCAAGGGCGATCGAGCAAAACCGAGAGCACGCACGAGCAACTGTTTGTGTCTGTTTTTACTTTGTTCGCCTTAGACTCCCCTTATAAAGCCTCATTTTTGGCAAATATTGCGCAATTTTCGGACAGCTCTTGACAGTTTCTAACAATGTGCGATGCTCCGGTGTTCACCATAAATACTGGAGGTATTTGATGCATCACACTTTACGAATGTCGTTCCTGCTTTGTTTGGCCTTGCTTTCCGGGCCGTTGAGTGCCTTGTGCTCCGCCCAGGCGATGGAGCCAGAACACTATTCGTTCAAGGTTGGAAACTGGGAGTTGAACGCGGTCAAAGACACCGACGACGCGTTTCTGGGGTTCTGGGCCATTCCTCGCTCGGCGCTGAGTGTGGGGAACATTCGGCGTATGTGGTTCGAGGCGATGCCCAACGACGAGTGGAATGTCTACGCCTATGAGCCCGTAAGCGCGATGCAGAAAGCGGCGGATCTCTATAACAATGAGGGGATGAGTGAAGAATCGCTGACATTCTTCTACTCCCGCGAGCGCAAGGCGATCGCCGCGTTCACCGATCAGGATGTCGACGGCGGCGTGGAAGGCCTGATCTGGAAAGGGTTTATCGAGGGCGACCCGCTGACTGAGACGGTCGCGGCGTTGTCGGACCCTGAGCCGATGATCGATCTGCTGGCCGATGTGAGCTATGCCGTCGCCCCCGGGATGTCCGAGCTGCTCGTGACGGGAACCGCTGGGTCGACATACAACATGAACCCGGCAACAAAGCAGCTGCTGAACTGCCTGCGATCAACGATGTCAGCCTGTGGCGGTTGCGTGTGTGTTGAGAATGAGGCTATGATCGAGCGCGGGCCTTGGACGGTAACTATGACGCTTATTCCACCGCCGTTCGAGAAGGTCCGTTGTGATTATTCTCGCGTTATCACACATACGTTCTTCCAACACGGTGAGTACCCAGACGACTGCACTGAGTGTGATGAGGGAACTGCTGATAATCCCTCGACTTGGACAGAAATCGAAGAGTACACCGATTACTGGCTCGATATTGACGAATGCCCCGAGAGGCCGGTTATGCCGAGGTGATGCGTGTTCGTCCCTCGGCAAGAGCCGAGGGATAAACACATGAATGCCTTCAGAGTACTATTCGCACTCCTTCTCTGCACCCTGCTGATTGTCTGGCTAAGCACTGGGATCCGCTCGGGCGTGATCTACGACTCGATTCATGGCGTAGGCTACCGAGCGGGGTCCGTGCTCCCTCAAGGTTCAGACCTGGGCTCTCAGCTCAAACGCGATCAGGCGGTCCGCCTGGAACCCGTTGTGCAGCAGTCCTCGGGGCAACGAGTCCCTGCGAGCGTGCGTCAACGGCAACGCGAGCAGGGCGTCCAATCAGCCAAGGTGCTGCGGAGTTTCACGGCCCCGCTGATCGTCTTCTCATGCATCATCGGGTCGCTCCTCGTCGCGATCAAACTCAACATGGTCTCGGGGCGTGGCATGGACCAATGGCAGACACGCGTCAGCAGGGCCTTCGTGATGGTCATGGTCATCGGCGTGTTCATCTCGGCCGCCTTCACCTTCTCACGCGTGTTCTGGACCGGGGTCGATGACGCGTTCATCGCCCGCTCCACCCAGATCAATCCCAACTCATCGAGCGTGCATGTTGTCGGGAACACCACGCTCTCGATGAACGATGACACGCTGGTCATGCTCTACCTCGCGATCGTCGTGACCGCGTTCCCCTTCATGGTTCTGGTCGCGACCAGATCCATGGGCGACTGGGCGAGCATCCGGGTACGCCTGGCCGACTCACGCCTGAGCGCGATTGCGCAGCGGACGCTCTCGCACCCGTTGCTGCAAGCCCGCTTCAGCATGCAGAGCACGATGGGCGTGATAGTGGCGTGCTATGTGCTCTTGGCGCTGGTGCTGTGGTCCGCGCCGTGGTCAACCACGATCGCCCAATCGATCTGGACACCCTGAATCCACACCCAGTAGCCGCCGAATCGTGACGGTTCGCCTCAGCAGCCCGCGCCGAACACGGCGATGAAAGCGGAGATATCAAAGAAGTTGAGCTCACCGAACGGCGCCGCCAGATCTGCGGCTGGGTCGTCGCTGGTGTACGCGTCGATGAAGGCGGACACATCGAAGAAGTCGAGCACCCCGTCCTGATTGAAATCCGCGGTACAGCGCCCGCCGAGGACAAAGTTGTCGAGCCCGCACGAGTCTGCACCCACACGGTACTCGCCGCGGATGCTCAGACCCGTGACATCGCTGAGGACGGATCGGATCTGGGCCTCGCTGGCGGGGTCACTGCCGACCATCCAGCCGACGCCGGGCACCAGATCTACACTGAACGCGGTCCACTCACCACCCGGTGCCACAGCGAACTGATATGAGAGTGTCATGCCGCTGCCGACGATTTCGATGTCATTCTGGTTGGTGACAGTGCCGACGGTGCCGAGCTGCTTGAGCTCGTAGGAGAGTGCGAAGCCGTAGCTCGATGAACGATCGCCGAGATATGCGCTCGGAGCAGCGAAACGCCAGTACTCACCGCTGCCGATGTCGTCGGCAGCGATGAACCCGCCGGGGTTGCCGCCGGTTGCTTCCCATCGGAAGTCACGAGCGTCCTTATCGGTCGACCATCCCTCGCTGTCCGTGTCGAACGAGCCGAGGGTCCTGTCGCCGCCAGCGGTGGCGATCGTGCAGGACAATGCGAGCGTCATGGTTCCGATACAGATGCCGTGAAGTTTCATACTTTCCCTCTCTGTTTCTCTGTGCTTTTTCTGCAGGCGAGTGCCCGTCGATCTCATGCTACGAAACAACGCGGCATGATCCAAGCACGAACTTGAACTCGACTCAGGAGTCTTTGAACGCACGCTCAGCGAGATCGATCGCGGCCCCGAGCGCCGCGGCCTTATTCACGGTCTCTTTGAACTCCAGCTCGGGCACTGAGTCTGCGACGATGCCCCCAGCCGCTTGGATGTGGTATTCCCATGCGCCAGCGGGGTTGGATTCGTCGTAGCGTTCGACGGGAACCACCATGGTGCGCAGCGTCAGAGCGATGTCCATCTGCTTGTCGAGCGAGACCCATCCCAGACCGCCGCCGTAGGGCCCGCGCCGGACTTTCTCGAGCTCGTCGATGATCTGCATGGCACGCACCTTGGGCGCCCCGCTGATCGTGCCCACGGGCAAAGCCGCACGCAGGGCGTCCCAGCAGTCGAGCCCGTCGCGGATCACGCCCATGACGGTCGAGGAGATGTGCATCACATGCGAGTATCGCTCGATCTGCATCAGCTCGCTGAGCTCGATGGTGCCCGGCTTGGCGACCACGCCCACATCGTTGCGACCCAGATCAACCAGCATCGCGTGCTCGCTGATCTCCTTGGGATCGTTGAGCAAATCGCGCTCCATCGCCAGGTCGTCTTCGGGCGTGCGCCCGCGCCGGCGCGTGCCCGCCAGCGGGCGGTTGGTCACGATCGCTCGCCCGTTCTCGTCGTTTCGGACGCGGCAGAGAATCTCGGGGCTCGAGGCGACCAGGATGCACCCGCCGGTCTGCATGTACACCATGTACGGCGACGGGTTGACGGCTCGGAGCGACCGGTACACATCGAACGGGTCGGCGCTGGCGCGACGCTGGAAGCGGTGCCCCAGCACGACCTGGAAGATATCGCCCGCTTCGATGTACTCCTTGGCACGCTCAATCATCGCCGCATGCTCTTCGAGCGTCGTGTTGCAGGGCATCGGCTCGTTCCTGCTCGGCTTGCTGCTGGGCACACGCCCGAGCGTCAGCGGCTTGGAGTGCTCCTGCACACGGGTCGCCAGCGCATCGAGTGCCTTCAATGCGTGGTCGTAGCGTTCCCCGGGCTCGTCGTTCGGTGAGACACGCACCAGCTTGACCAGATGCACGAGCTTTTCGACATGATCGAAGATGACCAGCTCGTCGTAAAAGCCGAAGCTGATATCAGGCAGGTTGCGATCGTCCGCGGGCGCGTGCTCGAAGCCCAGCTTCTTGGGCTCGGCGTAGCGGACCGAGTCGTAGGCGCTGTAGCCGAACCAGCCACCGAGCACACAACCGGGCAGCAATCCCTGGTCGTGGGCGTTGGGTGGGGTGTGGTAGGCCCACTGTTCGCTGATGGCACGCAGATCCGCGAGCGGGTCGCCCGAGCCGCTGGTCGTTTCGCTTTGTTGTTCGTGGTCGACGAGGGTGACGGCATTCTTTCGAGCGGTGAACTCGATGACCGGGTGGGCCCCGAGGATCGAATGACGCCCCTGCTGATCGCCATTCTCAACCGATTCGAGCAGGAACGACGGGGCTGTTCGCTGATCGCGTGAGACGAGGCGACGATACGCGAGCACCGGCGTGAGCTGATCGGCGAGCACCCTGATCGCGAGCGGAACCACAACCATCGACGCATGGGGCGAAGACGCCCTGGCGTGCTGGACGGCTTGGATGAACTCGTTTCGGTCACTGCTGGGCATCGGGATCAAGTCTATGCGGAGAACATACGGGTCGCGACGCCCGTAGGATGGTGTATGAACCGAGTCCCCCATTGCGTGATCTGTCTGTCGCTGTTGATCTGTGCCGGGGGTGCTCGTTCGCAGACGAGCGATCCGGGCACGACGCGGGTGACCGTATCCCAGAACGGCGGGCAGACACAGCCCGAAGCATCGGACGCCAAGTCCGGAGCGCTGAGCGGGTCCCTGAGCGAGTTATTCGAACGCATCGAGGATGCCGAGCCCGTGCGACAAGCGGGGCTCAAGGCGGCATTGCTGCGACAGGTCCAACAGGCCCTCCCCTTCGTGGTCTTGGTCGACGATGCGCCGAGCTATCTCTACGCCATCAGTCAGTGGGAGGCGATGCTCCGATTTCCCGTGCTCTGGGATGACGGCAGCGTCGAATCCCGCGAGCACATCGCACGCTTTGTGCGCGCGTACCAACCCGAGAAGGTACTGCGACTGGAAGACGACGGCGATTGGCAGTTCGGGCGAGGACGAGACGAGCGGGCGGCCAGCATCGAGAAAGCATTGGCCAAGGCCCTCAGCGAGCAACGCAACGACTGGCGGGACAGCATCGAATCTATCAACGCGCAGGGCATCGTCAGCCCCGGGATCGTGCTCACCGACCCGGGTGACAGCGCCTGGCCCGCGGCCCTGGCTCTGGCGGCGGGTCGATTCCAGCCCATCGGGTTCATGACCAAGCCCGCCCATGTCTGGAAGCCGCTCGAACCGGAAGCCGCCGATCTGATCGAACGCGAGGCCGAGCGGCTGGCCACCAGCACCGGGCGTTCGTGGGCCTTTCAGGGCGATGAGATCGACGCGATCACGCTGGCCATGAATACGGGGACCCAGATCAAAACCGGGAGCGGTGCACGCGCCCGCTTGGCGACGAGCGACCGGATCGGGCGACGCGAGCATAATGGCGCGGGCGATCGCTGGGCATGGTGCGGGCAGATCGTCGGCAGTGAAGCACGGGTGACCTACCAGGCCATGTGCTCGCTGTTTCTTGAACTCGACCAGGCCTTCATCTGGGACGGCTACGGCAGCGGAGAGCCCTGGATTCAGTACGACGGCAGCGAGGCGGCGACCGCTCTTGAGGGGATCGGGATGCGCGTCGAACTCAACGATCAACCCAAGCACACCATCGACCACTGGTACCAGCGCATGGTCAACCCCATCGGGGATCTCGACGGGGATGCAGGATCGGCCCTGCTGATGTTGATGAACTCCAAGGGCGCTTCGACCAAGTTCGATCTCCCGGGGGAAGTTGCCGAGGAGGGGCGCGCGGGTGACCTGCCCGTGCTTGAGGTCCCGACCGCATTGCACATCGTGCACTCGTTCTCGCTGCAACAGCCCATGAACCGGAGAACAGTGGGGGGGCGCCTGCTCGAACGCGGCGTGTACGCCTACGCCGGCTCTGTCGACGAGCCCTACCTGAGCGGTTTCGTCCCGACACCCGCGATCGCCCAGCGCCTCGGCGCGGGCGTGTCCTTCGGTGCCGCGGTCCGCTGGCAGAGCAGCGGTGCCAAAGCCAATCCCAACGACCTCAGCAGGGTCTGGAAGATCGCGGTGCTGGGTGATCCGCTCATGACCTTCGGCAGTGCCGGTCGACGCGTGCAGGCCGAACTGCAGATCGACAGTCTCATCGATCTTGACGAGCAGTCGAAGCGCAGTCTGAAAGACGGCGACTACGCGACATCGCTGCAGGATCTTGTGTTGCTCGGGCGAGACACCGATGCCGCCCGCCTGGCCAAGGCACTCATCAACGACAAGCCCGAGGCCTTCACGCCTGAGATAGCCTTGGTTGCGTTGCCCGCGTTGCATCGCGCGGGCGAGTTCACCGCGATGGTCGACTGCTACGACCGCCTCGATGAAGCGGGGCGAGCGGACGGGCTCATGCAAGACCTGCTCTGGCTCGCATCGCCCTACCTGCTGGCACGCGGCGAGATGAACGACGCGACGCTGCTGTCCCGAGTCGAAGCACTTCTGCGTTCAAACCTGCGGCCGGGCCAGGAGATACGCGATGCCGAGCGTTTGGCGATGCGCCTGCGTGCACGGTCGATGGGTTCGGCCCTGCGCGTGCTCGAATCCCTGCGTGAGGGGCTCAACGAGAACCAGGCGAAGATGCTGGATCAGGCGATTGAGCGCGTACGGCGGTGAGTGGGGTTGAGCCACTAGCCACTAGCCACTAGCCACTAGCCTTTGATTGTGCCTCCCCCCGCCCCGGGGGGAGGTGGCCCGCCGAAGGCCGGACGGAAGGGGGATCGAACAGAAGCCCGCTCCCGAAATACCGCCGCCCCTCCGCCGCTCCGCCTTTGCCAGATCAGAGGCAAGCACCGGTTGCAACCGTGTCCTAATCACAAAAAAACACCCCGGCAAACCGGGGCGTGAGGTGTTGTGATTTGGGTTGGGATCAGCTGCGCTCGACCAGTTCGGCGAGCAGGCGTGCGCCGAAGCCGGTGGGGCCGGCGATCATGTGGGGCTGTTCCTTGTCGCTGGCGTGCGTGCCGGCGATATCGATGTGGGCCCATTTGACCCCCTCAGGAACGAAGTGGGAGAGGAAGGCCGCGCCCTGAATGGGGTGGGCTTCACGCACGGGGGCCGAGTTGAGGATGTCGGCCACGGGCGATCGCATCATCGCGTTGTACTGCGGGTCGTGGGGGAGACGCCAAACGCGTTCGCCGCTGGAGTCGCCCGCTGCTTCGACTTTCTCACGCAGCTCATCGTCATCGCACCAGAGCCCAGCAAAGACCTTACCCAGAGCAACGACCACGCCGCCGGTGAGTGTCGCGATATCGACGACATACTCTGGGTTTTCCTTGTCACAGGCGTAGCAGAGTCCGTCGGCCAGAACGAGTCGGCCCTCCGCATCGGTGTTGGTGATCTCGACGGTGGTGCCGTTGCGGAACTCGAGCACATCGTCGGGGCGGTATGCCTCGTCGCTGATTGAGTTCTCGGCGCTGACGAGCAGGGCGATTACCGGGCGGTTGGGCTTGATGACATTGGCGATGATGTGCATCGCGCCGAAAGCGCCGCAGCCGCCGTCCTTGTCGCGCTTCATGCCTCGCATGCCGCCTCCGACCTTGATGGAGAGCCCGCCGGAGTCGTAGCTCATGGTCTTGCCGACGATGACGATGGGCTTCTTGGACTTGCCGCGGTCAGGTGTGTACTCGATGCGGATCATGCAGGGTTTGTTCTCGCTCGCCTTGCCGACATTGATGTGCCCAACAAGCTTTTCGTCTTCGAGCTTCTTGCCGCTGAAGACGCTGACGCTGAGGTTCTTGCTCTTGCGTGCCATCTTCTTTGCTTCGTTGGCGATCCACATGGGTGTGGCGATGTTGGGCGGTGTCTGCGAGAGGGTGCGTGCGATGTTGGTGCCCTCGGCGAATCCGAGCCCGCGCTCGATGCCGTCGAGGAACTGCTTGCAGCAGCCCAGCACGCTGAGCTTGATCTTGGGGGTCAGCTCGGTCTTGCTGCCGCGCAGATCGTCGTAGCGCCACGAGAGCATGCCGAGCCCCTCACCGATCATCGCCCCGGCGGTGAAGGCGTCGACGCTATCGGCTTTCTTGAGTTTGTTGAGCGCGGGGGAGACCTGGAACTCGGCGCTGGTGGCCTTGGCCTTGGCGATGGCGCGACCCGCGGCACCGGCGACGGTGCGCAGTGCGCCGGGCTTGAACCCGTCACGCTGACCGAGGCCGATCAGGAGCACACGCTCGTAGCCGTTGCTGTCGTGGATCTCGACCACATTGCCCAGGTCGCCTGAGGCGTCGGGGCGTTTGGTGGCTTTGGCGATCGACCCGTCCTGATCGAGCGCCTTGGTGTCGGCGTTGATACCCTCGCCGCTGAAATGGGCGACAACGAGCACCCCCGCTTTGCCGCGTGATGTGGTCTTGATCGATTCGAACATCTGTAAACTCCGATGACTTGGCGCGAGCGAGCACGACGGCGTGTCTCCCGCGGGTGAATATGTTCAGTTTCGCATACTGATAAGAATAGCACCCGAATGCGTAGCACGCTTGTTTGAGAGCTTATCGACGCGCCGCTCGGCTTTCAATCAGCGTCTTGGCTTCGCCAGCGATGTAGAAGCTGCCCAGCACCAGGATCAGGTCCTGCGTATCGTCGCACGCCGTGGCGGCGATGTTGATCGCGTCCCGAACACTCGGGGCCGATTCGCACATGCGCGAGCCGTTGGCGACGCTCCGGGCGAGCAGTTCCTCGGGGTCGGCGGCTCGCGGGTTGTTTTCCGCTTTGGTGAAAACGATCTTGTCGGCACCGATCGAGAGCGCATCGAGCATCCCGTCGATGTCCTTGTCGGCCGCACACCCAAAGACCACGATCAGCGAGTCATAATCCAGGTGGGCGGCCAGCGCCTGCATCACACAGCGAACGCTCTCGGGGGTGTGTGCGCCATCAACGAAGATGCGTGGACGATCGAACACCTGCTCCAAGCGGGCGTTGGCGGGCACCTGCGTGAGCCCCGCGAGCACCTCGCGTTCGGGAAGCTCGTACCCGATCTCGCGCAGACGCATGATGATCGCCAGCACCAAGCCACAGTTGGGTGCCTGGTGCATGCCGATGAGCGGCACGGAAACATGCTCGAAGCCCCGGTCCTCGTCCCCGACGCAGATGATCGCGGATGGTGTGCCCCGAGTTGATGATTGGAAACGCTCGGTATAGATTATGTTGTCGCCGAGCACTTGGAGCGAGGCGCCCATTTCGTCGGCCTTGGCCCTGAACACCTCGACGACCTCGGCCGGCTGCGGGACGCTGACGCAGTATGACCCTTGCTTGATGATGCCCGCTTTCTCGGCGGCGATTTTCTCGATCGTGTCACCCAAGATCTGGGTGTGCTCGAGCTGGATGCTTGTCAGCGCCACCACGCACGGCTCGATGATGTTCGTGCAGTCCAGGCGTCCGCCCAGTCCGGTCTCCAGCACGACCAAATCGACGGCCTGCTGGGCAAAGACCAGCAACGCCAGGGCGGTCAGCAGCTCGAAATAGGTCGCCTTGCCGTGCTCTTTCTCGATTGTGGCCGCGGCGTTGCGGCAGGAGGCGAGGGCTTCATCGAACAGGGATTCGGTGATCGGCAGGCCACCGATCCGGATCCGCTCACGCACATTCACAAGGTGGGGGCTGGTGAACACGCCGGTGGTGTATCCACAGCCCTGCAACGCACCATCGAGCATGTTGCAGGTCGAGCCCTTGCCCTTGGAGCCGGCGATGTGGATGATCTGCAACCCGTTCTGGGGGTTGCCCAACGCGCCCATGAGCGCCCGCATGCGATCGAGCTTCCAGACTTCGGTGGTCACCTTGTCTGGGCGGACGCGTTCGATGTTGATCGTGGAGTTGAGGAACTCGATCGCCGCATCATGGTTGACAAAGAGCCCGCTCGCTCGCGATGAAGCGCGCTTGCGTGGTTTGTCCCCGTTGTCTGAATCTGATACCGCGGCCATTCGTCGATGGTAGCCCATACAAGGAAAAACACAAGAGCATTCCCCGCATCAGGAGCTTGCTATTGAGATTTTTATAGGTCTACAAACGCGCCTCGTTCATAAGACTCTTCATCTCCGCGACCGCCTGTCGCAGGCCGACGAAGACCGATCGACACACAATGGAGTGCCCGATGTGCAGCTCATCGATGCCCGGCAACGCCGCGATGGGCTGTACATTATGGTAGTTGAGTGCATGGCCCGCGTTGAACCGCATCCCAGCGTGAGCGATGGCATGACCGGCGTCTTGAACGAGGCGCAGTTGTTCGATCAGTTCGTTGTGACGCATATCCCCGCCGCAGCGTGCAAAGGCATTGGCGTACGGGCCCGTGTGCACCTCGCACACATCGAAGCCGACCTCGGCGCAGGCGTCGACCTGCTCGATGCTGGGATCGATGAACGCGCTGACGATCATGCCCCCACCTTTGAGGCGTTTGACAACCTCACGCATGCGATCGCGTTGCCCCGCGACATCGAGCCCGCCCTCGGTCGTGACCTCCTGGCGTCCCTCGGGAACCAGCATCGAAGTATGCGGCCCGGTCTTGCAGGCAATGTCCACCATCTCGTCGGTCGCGGCCATCTCCAGATTGAGCTTGACGCGCACCAACCGACGCAGGAGCTCGACATCGCGATCGCAGATGTGTCGTCGGTCCTCGCGCAGGTGGACGGTGATGCCGTCGGCCCCGCCCAGCTCCGCCTCGTGAGCGGCGCGGACCGGGTCGGGCTCGGAGCCCGAGTTCATTGGGTCGGGCACGCCGGGGTAGCGGGCCTGGCGGAGGGTCGCGACATGGTCGATATTGACGCCGAGCTGAATCATGGCAGATTCTAGCGGGCCGGGCTTAGTCCGCGTCCACCGCGTGGGCCAGCAGGCCCTCGGGGTCAACGATTTCCAATGCCCGTTCATTGGTCGCTTCGAGCACCACGCCCGGGGCTCGGTCGGCCTCGTAGGCCTCCTGCCAGCGTACGGCACAGAGGCACCAACGATCGCCGGGCTTGAGCCCGGGGAAGCCCCACTCGGGGCGTGGGGTGCTCAGGTCGTTGCCTCGGGATTGGCTGAAGGCAAGGAAGGCACCGGTCACGATGCAGCACACCGTGTGGCTGCCCGCGTCCTCTGGGCCGGTGTTGCAGCAGCCGTCGCGGTAGAAGCCGGTCAGTGGCTCGGTCGAACAGGCGATCAGCGGCCCGCCCAGCACATTGCGCTGCCTGGTGTCGTCCTGTTCTCGGGTTTGTTCGTTGGTGGCGATCATGCCTTGCTGCACCCGCACGAGGATTGGCTCGGGTTGCTCGAACAGCATGAGCCGCCGACTGGCGCGGGGCCGGTCGTGCCCCAGCCCTTGTCGTTCATGTACTGACGCATTCGCATACCCAGGGCCCATGCCATCAGGAGGATGAAGACTACCGCGGCGGACTTCTGGAGCATGCTCGCGTGGTTGTGCATCTCTGCCGCGCTGGCGATGTGCACGAAACGGGTGAAGAAGGCATCGAAGACGATCCCGGCCGTCAGAGCGACAGCGGCGATGACACCCAGGTAGATCACCAGCGCCCGCATGCCCAGGTCCTTGATGAGCCAGCTCATGGTCGCGACATTGGTCGCCGGGCCCGAGAGGAGCATCACCAGGGCCGCGCCCGGCGAGAGGCCCGCGGCCACGAGCGACCATGCCAGCGGGGTCGAGCTGGTTGCGCAGATGTAGAGCGGGATGCCCACCAGCAGCATGACGAGTTTGGGCATGATGCCCGTGCCGACATGCTCGGCGATCCAATCCTGAGGCACCAGCGCGCCGATGAGGGCCGCCAGCAGCAAGCCAATAGTCAGCCAGACCGCCAGATCGATGAGCATGGTCCCGAAGCCGTGCTTGAATCCGATCTTGACCTTGTCCCACGCCCCCGTGTGGGTCGGTGCGGGCGAGGCCTCGCTGGAACAGCACGAACTGGCGGGCTGGGGTGTGTTGCCCGAGCAGCATGAACCGACCGGATCAGGGGCCTTGGCGGAGCAGCACGAGTCCACTTTGGCCACGGCTGAGCCCGCATCGTCGGCATTGGTAATCGAGAGCGAAACCGCGCCGGGGTCGGATTCAAGATCGGGCCCGGGCGTGGTCGGTTCTTCGCGCTTGCCCGTGAAGTCAATCAGCAACCCGGCGATGAGCCCGGTGATGACGGCGACAATGGGGCGGGTGAACGCGTAGACCGGGCCGAAGAGCGCCCAGGTAATCGGGATCGACTCTTCCCCCGTTTGGGGTGTTGAGATGGCGAAGGCGGCCGATGCACCCTTGCTGGCGCCCTGCGATCGCAAACCCGCGGCGACGGGGATGACGCTGCATGAACACAGCGGGAGTGGGATCCCAAGCATCGAGGCCTTGGCGATGGGCCAGAACCCGCCGCCGGAGAGATGCTTGAGCATCCATTGCCTCGGGACCAGCGCGTGCACGGCCCCGGCGATGGCAAAGCCCAGTATCAGCCAGAGCGAGGATTCGACAAGGATCATCCAGAGTTCGGTTAGGAAAGCTTGCATGAGATCTCAAATCAGTGTTTTTGATCTTGAATGGGTTTGTGCAGTCTGTCAGTATGCATTGTAGGTATGGCTCAAATATCAACCGAGCCGCCGATCCCATGATTCCCGGGAGATTCAAAATGCAGAGAAGAACGATGCTCAAAGGCGGCCTTGGTGTTCTTGCCTGGGGGGCGGCAAGCCCACTGAAGGCCGGCGTGGTCAAACACCTGCTCGCACCGATGTGTGGCGAGCAGCTCGCTGATGGACCAACGCTGCAGCAGCGCAGCGGCTCGATCAACGGGTTCGACCCGGCCTCTCTCAAGGCATCCCGTCCGCTCGCACCCCGTTTCTTCGATCCCAAGCCACGCATGATCGATGGCTTCCCCTTCAAGAACTGGTTTGAGGGTGACGATTACGAGGACGACATCCCCTTCCATACCCAACAGAACAACTTCCCCAGCGGGAAGCCACCAGCACCGAGCGAAGAGATCGATGTCGTCGTGATCGGCGGCGGCATCTCCGGGCTCGCGACGGCCTACGAGCTGCGCGAGTACAACCCGGTGGTCTTTGAACTGCACGACCGGTTCGGTGGCAATGCGCAGGGTGGGACGATCAATGGCGAGGAGTTCTCGCTGGGCAGCGCCTATTTCATCACACCAGACCCGGGGCTCCCGCTGGACAACTTCTATCGCGCCCTCGGGCTCCACGATGTCGTGCGGGTCGATGAATCGCCCTCGCCGGTTGAGATCAACGGCACCATCAACGACGACATCTGGACCGGCATGGGCGTGCCCAAGGGCGACATCCCCGCCTATGAGGCCTATCGCAAGCTTGTCGAGCAGATGACGATCGATTATCCCGATGTGCCCTTCCCCGAGCAGTGGATGATCGATCTGGACCGGCTGAGTCTGCGCCAGCACATCGAACAGGAGGTCGGTCTCCCGATCCCCGATGCGTTGGCGGCGGCAATCCAAGCGTACTGCTATTCGTCGTTCGGCGCTGGGTGGGAAGAGATCTCGGCCACGCTGGGCTGGAACTTCCTCGCAGCCGAGGAGTTCGGTCGTTGGGTACTCCCGGGCGGCAACGCCTGGATGGCCAACCGGCTGTGGGAAGAGTTGCAGCCGCTCGATGCCAAAGACCCGGCACACGCCCCGCATCTGCGTCCGGGTCGCCATGTGGTCGATACCCGTCAGCAGCCCGACGGGCGTTGGCTAGTGACTTGGAAAGAGCCCGGCGGCGCCTTCGCCTCACTGTTGGCACGCGAAGTCGTCATGGCGTGCCCGAAGAACATCGCCCGGGCCATGATTCCCGGACTGCAGCAGGAGGACGAGGCACGCTACAACGCGATGCGTCTGAATCGGCGGGCCTATCTCGTGGCCAATGTGATCATGAGCCAGCCCATACCCGACACCTTCTACGACATCTTCCTGCTCGAAAACCCCGGCCAGTTCCCCCAGAACGAGGTTGAGGCCGGGCAGTTCTGGCGATATACCGACGTTCTCAACGGCTCATACACCACCAGCCCCGGCGGCAAGCAGCTGCCGGTCCAGCCGGGCGTGCTGACGCTCTACTGGCCCCTGGCCTTCGAAGATGCCCGCTTCACGCTGTTCCTGGGTGATCCCATCTTGGAATACGGCAAGGCACTGACCTCGGTGCTCCAGAACACCCTCGATCTGATCGGTATGGACGCGTCTGATGTGATGGAGATCCGCTTGGCGCGCTGGGGGCACGCATTGCCCGAGGCGCGGGTCGGGTTCCTCGCCGACGGGATCCCTGATCTGATCCGGGCACCATACAAAGAATCGATGCACTTTGTGAATCAGGACAACTGGGCGCTGCCGGCGATCGAAAACTCCCTGCTTGATGCGTTTGAGGTCGCCAAAACGATCCGGGGTCGGCTTGGGTAGCGGAGCTCAGGGTGGTCGCTGAGGGCTGCCCGTGTCGAATTGCTGATCTACAATGGGGTTGCTGATCTGAACCGAGCCGACAGAGGCCCCGAAAGCCCCAAGGACGCCGATATGCCGTACACGCTGACGCCCGACACGGGCATCGACCCCGATGCCGACAACATCAACTACATCAAGGACCATGTCGATACGGGTGATCGCTGGGTCTTGAACTTCGGGCCACAGCACCCGGCCACGCACACCACGCTGCGTCTGGTTCTGGAACTCGACGGCGAGCGGATCGCACGCTGCACGCCGCATATCGGTTACCTGCATTCGGGCTTCGAGAAGCTGGGCGAGCATCTGGACTACAACCAGTATGTGACCATCGTGTCGCGTATGAACTACCTGAGCCCGATCAGCAACGACATCTGCTGGCACGACTGCGTCGAAAAACTCTTCGGCATCGAGGTCACCCCCCGTTGCAAGGTGCTTCGCACAATCATGGCCGAGCTGGGACGCATCCAGGACCACCTGCTGTGCGTTGGTGCCGCGGGCTTGGATCTTGGCGCGTTCACGGGCTTCCTCTACGCGTTCAACCCGCGTGAGAAGATCTACGACATCGTCGATTACATCTCGGGCCAGCGATTCCACCCGGACTGGACCCGCGTGGGCGGCATCATGAAGGAGATCCCCGATGAGGAGGTCTTCAAGCGCATGGTCAAGAACTTCCTGCACGCGGACCTGGAGCAGGCCATCGCCGACCTGTGCAACCTCGTTGAGCGCAACCGGATCTTCATCGACCGGACCGTCGGCATCGGCACCCTGACCCACGACGAGGCGATCGCCTACTCGGTCACGGGCCCCATCGCGCGTGCATCGGGCGTGCGGCGCGACATCCGCAAGGATGAGCCGTACCTGTGCTATGCCGACAACTGGGACGGCAACGGCGCCGAGGCCGTCAAGTTCAGCGTGCCCATTGCCCACGAGGGCGATGTCTACTCGCGCTTCCTCGTGCGTATCGAAGAGATCAAGCAGTCGATCAAGATCATCGACCAGCTCATCGACAACATCCCCCAGGGCCCCGTCGACACCTATGTCGATGAGAAGTGGTCCAAGCCGCCCAAGGAAGAGGTCTACGGCTCAATCGAGGGGCTGATCCAGCACTTCGAGCTGATCATGACCAACCGCGGCTGGGAGGCCCCCGTCGCCGAGGCGTACAAGGCCCACGAGACCGCCAACGGCGAGCTGGGTTACTATGTCGTGGCCGATGGCGGCAAGGTCCCGTGGCGCGTCAAGACCCGCCCGCCGAGCTTCATCAACTACGCCCTGATGCCCAAGATGATCGAGGGCCACATGCTCGCGGACATCGTCGCGGTGATGGGTTCGATCAATATCGTGGCGGCGGAGCTGGATCGCTGACAATTGCTACACACTTTTTCTATTCCGCTTTGTAACTAACGCGACAACCACCACTCCGACGACGACTGTTGTCATAGGTGCGGCTATCAATGAACCTACAGCACCAGCTCCAGCAGCAGTTGTCAAAACTGTTCTGAGCGGTTCTGGGATTTCATCCTGCCACCATGTACATCCATTTCGCAGCTGATCTGCGCAATAATCCGCGAGATGCGAAGCAAAGGCGTGCATTGAACCGCACGCATCCATGAATTCTCCACGCAGTTGTACGAGTTCCTCGACCGGCTTTGCTTTGGGCGATCCGATTGACCGTTGCTCTTCAACCGCCTTGGCTTGTCTATCAAGATCTTCGCTCACCGCACGCTTCACAACATCTGTAACGACATGCTGTGCGGCGCAAGGATCAACTTGGCCTGGTGCTAGTGCGATCGTGGTTATGCAGTCAATTTCTGAATTTGCGTCTTGTGAATCTTGCGATTGGTTCGACAAGAGCGCAATCAACTCAAGCAATCGAGGATCGTCAGAACTCACGCGAGGTGACATACGAATGAGCAGATGCTGGCCCCTCGATGGATCCTTTGGATCACCGGAGGTGATGAGCGCCATAAGTTGCTCAACGGCTTCGTTCATCGAATCATCGCTCGATGGTGAATCAAAGTTCTCGCTGGGTCTTTTCGTCATCGCGGGTCCTCCACGAGAACGCCCTCTTCGCTGAAGACGAGTGCTTCTTTGATTTCAAGTCCCGATCCTCCTTCGGCGAGGTGAACCGCGTTGGCTTTCATGAGCACTTCCCGAATTCGGGTTCGCAACGCATCGCGAACTTCTGAGCAATTGGGCATAGGCGGAAGCGCGAAAGCAAACTCCAATACTTCGCTTCCGTTCTGCTCATACTGACTATCTTCCTCTGGCCACCGTTCAGGTACCCCCTCCGGCCACATCGGCCCGAACACCTCAGGCGGCACAGGCGTGTCGTCGGTCCACTTCTCTTGCAGAGAAAGTAGTTCAAGCAGTTTCAAATCTGCGCGAATCTGTTGTAGATGCGTCTCGCTATTTGTCGATCGGGCAGATCGTTTAACTAGATGGTATATGACACTTTTAGCATCAAGCTCATCGTGCTCTAACGGACTCCTTATGTCACGCAGCTCATCAATAACCCCCGCCACACCCGCTGCCATGCTGTTGGCTGCATTAACAGAAATCCCTGACGCATCCCCGGGGACATGTTTGTGATCGCTGCTCAATGTGAATGATGCATTTGCGGCGAAACCTTCGTGCAAGCCCACCATGTAGTCAAGATGATCCAAGTCATCCTTGCTCGCCTCCGGAGTATGAAACTGATACAAGGGCAAGACCCTGCGAGCACATCGTGCCGCAAATGCCAACTTTGCCCATTTGGGCAACTTGGCTATTTCTTCCTCGGTCGGTAAGGACAAATCGTTATTCGCCATTCTCATTTCCTTTCGAACCACAATCCATCTTACCCAAAAATCAGAATCTCCCAACCCGAATCTCTACGCTTGCCCCTGATTGCTCGTCATATCATTTCTCATGGATCGACCTCACTCACACACGTTGCTCACTTTGATGCTCCTGATCCTACTGGTCTTCCTCCCCGCCTGCGCCCTCAACCCCACCTACACCGTCCGCATCGACAACGAGACCAATCGCACACTCCGGGCGACGCTGGAGCGGCGGCCCACGATCAATGAGGTCATTGGGATGGATTCGGCGCGGGTCAAGCCCGGGTCGTTCGTAGTGCTCGGGCCCAGCGAGGCACGCCCGCTGGAGCGGGTCTACATCGTCATCGGCGATCGCACTGACTTGCACGCTGTGCCCGAGTCGGTCGAGCTGCGCCGGGGCGAGTGGGTGGTCACCATCGGGGCCGCGTCCATGACCAGCTGGGGCACCTACGAGCTGCATGTCGAGAAGGCAAAGAACGGCCTGATCCCTGACGAAGAAGCGGACGAGGATGCGGGCGAAGAAGCCGCGGGTCAGTAAGCAGACTCTGGTATGATGCGTGGATGAACACACCCATGCACCGTGTCGCACTGATTTTCACACTCCTGATCGCAGCCGCCAGCAACGCCCACGCGAAGGTCTACCGTGTCTACTACCTCGGCGGGCAGTCCAACATGGACGGCTACGGCCTGACCGAGCAGCTCACCGAGGAGCAGCAAGCCCCGGTCGAGGGGTGCATGATCTATCGGGGCACCATCCAAAGGTTCGGCGATGAGCCCAAGGGGCTCGGGGCCTGGGCGACGCTCGAGCCGGGCTTCGGGGTTGGGTACTCGTCCGATGGCTTCACCAACCGGTTCGGCAACCGCTTTGGGCCCGAACTGCGTTTCGGTGCCCAGATGCAGGAGCTCCGCCCGGGCGAGCACATCGCGATCATCAAGTATTCCTGCGGCGGGTCGTCGCTCTCGGTTCAGACGGGCGGGGCGACTTGGGATGTTGATGATCGACGCCGCAAGAACGAGCATGTCGGGATCAACCAGTTTGACCACGCGCTCAAAACCATCGACGAAGCGATGCGCGTGCGGGATATCGACGGCGACGGCGAGGAGGACACCCTCATCCCGGCCGGTATCGTTTGGATGCAGGGCGAGAGCGACGGGACCAATGAGGCGGCCGCCGAGGCCTACGAGCAGAACCTGACCGAGCTGATGGACCTGCTACGGGCGGCCTTGCGGGTCGATGACTTGCCGGTGGTCATCGGACGGATCAGCGACTCGGGGGTCACGGGCGGCGGGGAGCCGGTGTGGAAATGGGGCGAGACAATCCGGGCGGCACAGCTGGCCTACTGCAAGAAGGATCCGTCGGCAATCCTGGTGTCAGCCACGGACCGATACGACTACAGCGACCCGTATCACTACGACACCGCGGGCTATCTCGATTTGGGTAAGCGGTTCGCTCAGGCGATGCACGCGCTGGAAGAGAGCATGGAATGACCGATTGACCCGGCCCAACGGGCTGAAACCCGCGACTCTGGACCCTATCATCCCGCGTCTCAGACCGGGATTGAGGAGTAGCGGCACATGGCCTGGATCACCAAAGACTCAGCGAACACCAAGATCGAGCTGCGCGACGAGCCGTACCTGACGGCCGACATGGAAAAGCAACTCCGCGAGGTGTACCTGCCACGCTATGAGAAGCCCAAGGGGGCGCTCTTCCCGGCCCTGCACATGATCCAGCACACCTACGGCTGGATCCCGCCTCAGGCGATGAAAGAGATCGCCAAGGTGCTCGATATCGCACCCTCAGAAGTGCTCGATACGGTCAGCTTCTATGAAGAGTACTGGGAGCACCCAAAGGGCGAGCACCTGATCAGCGTCTGCCGATCAATCGCCTGCGAGTTCTGTGAAGCAACCGCCTGCACCGAAGCGGTCAAGGCCAAGCTGGGCATCGATGTGGGCCAGACCACCGACGACGGCAAGTTCACGCTCGTCGAGCTGGAATGCCTCGGGTCCTGCGGCACGGCCCCGGTGGCGCTGGTCGATGACGACCTGCACGAGAACCTGACGCCCGATCGTCTCTGCAACATGATCGATCAGGTCCGTGACGGCAGCTACAAAGCCGGTGGCAGCGGCGCGGTGAAGGAAGATCTCTGATTCTTCAGCACTGATATCAATATCTGGGTGCCACCACTCGCCCGCAGGGCGCAGTGGTGTCTTCTTGTGTTCTGGACAGCACTACTGCGCATCTTCGACGCGCGTAGTGGCAACCTGATACGCATCCACTTCTGATTCACCCGGCGGCAGCTCCGCCAGCACCCTGATGGCGGTCAGGAGTTCTTCGGGTCGTTGCGTGCCGATGGTGCGTTTCTTGTCGTCGGCAAGTGTGACAACCACAAACTGCTCGCCGTAGGTATTCATGGCATGACCATGCTTCTTGGAGATCCTGTAACCCCAACCGCCCAGATCACCGATCGGCGAAAGCTTGCGTTGTTCGGCGTGCTTGATCGTCATGAGATCGATCGTCCACTTGGGGAACGGAGTGAACCACACGCTGAGGGTTGTGCCGACGATCTGGGTGCGCTGTCGAATGCTGAGAATGATCGCGGGCATGACGATCACGCAGATGAACCACGCGAGGATGAGATGGGTTTGTTGTTGCCCGGTGTGCTTGAGCGCGAGCGAGCCGAGGATCAGGGTGAGGATGACCGTTTCCAGCACAATGATGATTCGCAGGAACCGATTGCGTCCAAAGGGCTGGGTTTCGTCGTAGAGGATCTCGGGCTCGGCTTGGGACATACCAACAGTGTAATGGGATTGCTGGTCTTCGACTTGCTTGCCCGTGCTACCCATGTCGGTGGCACAGGCGGGTTTAGAGCTCGCCGTGTCTGAAACAGTCGGTCGTATGGTCGTTGACCATGCCGATGGCCTGCATCATGGCATACATGGTGGTGGGGCCGACGAATCGGAAGCCGCGTTTCTTGAGTTCCCTGCTGAGCCTCTTCGAAAGGTCGGTCTGGGCGGGGATGTCCCGGTGTGATCGGAAACGGTTGATGATGGGCGTGTCGTCGACGAGGGACCAGACACACTCGGAGAGTGTCGTGCCCGATTCATAGAGATCGAGCGTGGCGCGGGCGTTGCTGATGGTGGATTCGATCTTCAGGCGGTTGCGGACGATCGAGGGGTCCTGCATCAGCCGATCGAAGTCCCGCTTGGTGAACCTAGCGACCTTGTGGGGGTCGAAGTTCTCGAAGAGCTTGCGGTAGCC
Organism: Phycisphaerales bacterium JB052; assembly: GCA_043100965.1. Classification (GTDB taxonomy): domain Bacteria; phylum Planctomycetota; class Phycisphaerae; order Phycisphaerales; family UBA1924; genus UBA1924. Next base: position 1,297,172 of record JBICHR010000011.1, read on the forward strand.
AGCCCGTTTGTTGAGGATGGTCTCCCAGCTCAGTCCGGCCTGTGCCCCCTCGAGGGTGAGCATCTCGAAGACATGATGCTCGTCGCGGTTGGGGACGCCCCATTCGGTATCGTGGTATTCGATCTCCGACGCGGACCGGGCCCATTGGCATCGGCAGGGTGTTGTCGCGGGGGTGTCGGGCATGGGGTCGCTCGCGTATGATCGGGTGTGAGCAAGAACGATAAGGATATCTCGATCTCGCGAGCCGTGGGCCAGTTCTTTGGGCACCTCTGGGGCTCGGCGAGCAAACCCGTGGAGCGTGATGCGCCGATCCGCCACGAGGTACGCCGAGAGACCGAGGAGTCCCAGGGGGAGCTCGACGGCAAAAAAGTCGTCCTGAGGCGGACGACGATCGAAGAGGTTGAGATTCAGAACGATCAGCAGCCCTGATCAGGCAGCACGCTTGTCAGACGCATCTTGCTGCACTGCGGTGGTCGATTCTTTCTCGAGCTCGTTCATCGCCCATTGCACGACATCCCGAATGGTGATGATCCCGATGCACTTCTTGTCCCTGTCCACGACGGGCAGGCACGAGATGCGATGGTCAAGCATCACCCGGGTCGCCGCCCGCAGCGAGGTGTTGGCACGGACGGCCACGAGCTGGCGGGTCATGATCTGGTGGGCGCGGCGTTTGAGGCAGTTGAGGTCGCTGGTGCGTTCACCAAGCTTGCCGATGAACGGCGAGAGGTTCTTGAGCAAGTCCCGATCCGAGATCACGCCGGCGCACTTGCCCCCATCGCCCAGCACCACGAGGTGGTGGTAGTGGGAGTTGTCGAAGATCTCCTTGATCGCCTCGACCGATTCGTCCATCGGGATGGTCTCGACGGGGCTGGTCATGATGTCTTTGACGATCAGTGTGCTCACGGTAGATGCTCCAAGTGCTTCTGGGAAGATCGGCCGGTTGGATAGCGACCTAGACTGGTTTATGGGAACACAAGATCGAGCTGATGGGTCTGTGCCGTTTGGGCCGGATGCCCTCTGGGCACCGTGGCGTATGGCCTATCTCGAGTCAATTCATGACGCCGACACCCCGGATTCTGGGCCCGATAAGCCCAGCCCCAAGACGGGCAGCGGCAGCTTCCTGCTCGACTACTGGCGCTGCCCCGAGGACGACCCCCAGAACCATGTGATCGTGCGCACCGAGCACGGCATGATCCTGCTCAACAAGTACCCCTACTCCAACGGGCACCTGCTCATCGCCCTGGGCGATGCGCGCCCGACCCTGAGCGATTACGAGCCCGAGCAACGGGCGCGGCTCTGGGAACTGGTCGATCGGGCCGTCGCATTGTGCGAGAAAGCGCTCGAGCCACAGGGCCTGAACATCGGCATCAACCAGGGCATCGCCGGCGGCGCGGGCGTGCCCAGTCACCTGCATGTGCATGTGATGCCGCGCTGGGTGGGGGATACCAACTTCATCACGGCGGTGGGGGGCGTGCGGGTGATCCCGTCGGCGCTGGAGCTGATGTATGAGCGGTATGCGCGAGCGAACACGCCCACCCCCTGAAATAGGGGTAGTGTTGCAGAAATCGCTGCCTACCACCATTATGACTATAACTTCTCGTATTGTGCGGCACAATCTTGCGGGTCATTTGCAAACTGATTCTCCGCTACGATTTGCGTGATTTTGGGGCATTTTTCACCTTGCCGCCCCGTGTTCTATAGACATTTTTATAGACTTGTTGTCTATCTTGATTTTTTCGTCTTTTTTTGCTTTGTTTATTTTTGACGCGTAGCGTTTTGGAGTTTCGGGGTGCGCTCAGCGTGAGGGGTGCCCGCTTCGATGACTACGCAAAGGAGCAAAGTATGAAAACGACACTACACACACTACTGACACTCGCAGCTGGTTCATCGTTCGCGATGGGCATGCCCACCGAGTATCGGCTCAACAACTCATTCGATCTTTCGGTCAGTCCAACCACCGGCTTCGATGGTGAAAACGCCAACAAGGGGAAACTCGTCCGGCTTGAATACCCCGACGGCATGGGCGGATTCGAGGTCGTGCTCGTCAGCGTGTTCGGCGATGCACAGGGGCCTGATGTCTGGGGATTCGACGGCGTGATGTTCGCTGCCAAAGATCTCTTTGTCACCCGCTCGACCGACAACGGGGCGACTTGGTCACAGCCGGTGAATGTCACCAACACCGCGGGCCTGTCCTCGATCAACGCAGACCATGATGGCGATCCACTCACCCCTGAGATCCCGTATCATGGCGATTCTGAGAAGCCCAACATCTTCAATGTTGGCAAGAACCTCATCATCAGCTGGATCGACCACTATGTGCCCGGTGGCGCGCAACGGACGGTCACATACCCCGAGTCCGGGCTCGTTGAGGTTCCCTACGGGGCAACCTACAGCGTGCGTTCGAGCGATGGTGGCGCGACCTGGACCGCCCCCGAAATGCACAGCAACGGCGACAGGGACGCGAAGCAGGATGTCAGCAAGGGCTCCAGCGCCGGGTTCCTAATCACCTGGCAGGAAGACCCCAAGGGGCTCCAGCCCGGCGATGCCGACGGACCGGGTGAAGGCGGTGCCGGGGCGAATGTCAGCAACGGTACTGATATCTGGTACACGGCCCTTCGCACAAGCGACTTCGTTGCGGGAACCCCTTTCCCCGCCGGGCAGCGTGTCACCAACAACTTCACGATGACCGACAACGATGGGCTGGAATCTGGCCGCGAGGGTGCCGCGCGTGCCAACTCGTTCCTTTTCGGATCGACCGCGATCGTCGCGTACGAAGAGACCAAAGGGCTGGAAGGGCTCGATACGGGTAAGTACATCAGGTACCACACCTTCTCTGCGTTCGACGACAGCAGCCCGGACGAGACTGAAGGTCTGGGATGGATCCTGTCCACACCCGACGAGAACGCACGGCGCGTTCGCTTTGTGACGCAACCAGGCCCTCAGCAGAACCAGAGCGATGTACGCATCGTCTGGGTCTGGAAGGAAGGCGCATTCGACAACGGTGGCCCTTCAGACATCATGTGCCGAGTCGGCACCAAGAACCCCGATGACCCGATGTCCACCGGCTTACGACCCGAGGATCTCAACCCACCGATCGATCCCGAAGCGACCATGCGTGAGAACGCGTTCAATAACGCACTGGGAATCAACCTCAGTTCTTCACTCGGGCTCGACGCACACCCCGAGGACAACTTCTTCGAGGATTCACGCGCGCACCGTGGCATGGTGCGTGGCGATTTCCTCGCCTTCGGCTGGAGCTGGACCCCCGACTGGGCGGTCGCACGCTATACCGACCTGGAAAACTACAACTTCTACATGCGTCGGTCGTTCGACGGCGGGTTGACCTGGACCGAAGCTCGGAACATGTCGAACATCCCGGCCGAGGACAAGATCAATGTTCGCGAGCCACGCATCGTGGCGGCACCATTCAGTTCCAACCCCGCGACGCCGCAGAACCAGGGCGCATACCTGGTCGCGTGGGGCACCGAAGTCAACCAGTACGAACACGCGTCTGTCGGCACGCTCGATCTCAACATCTTCCTGACACACACCGATGATTTTGGCGAGTCATACGCGCCCGTCGTCATCCTCGATGATGTCGATGTGGATGCCGAGCCAGACAGCGGGGCATTCGAGAGCCAGCTGCGCCTGAGCCCAAGCGGTGATCGCGTCTTCGCCGTCTGGCAGGAGGTCGACCGCGAACTCGGAATTACCAACACACGATTCAGAAACGGCAGTACCTGCCTGGCCGATCTGAATGGTGACGGGGATCTGGACTTCTTCGATGTATCGATGTTCAGCGACCTGTTCTCGATGAACGATCTCAGTGTCGACTTCGACGGCAATGGCGTGCTGAACTTCTTCGATGTCAGCGTCTTCACCAACAGCTACGCGGCGGGCTGCCCGTAAGCACATCATCCATTTCGTGCTACTGATCTGAGCGATTCGGAGAGAGGGTCAACGATCCCAGATTCAAAGCACGCTTCAGAGCCGCGCGATGCGTTCTTCGCGCGGCTCATTTTCTGTATACCGAACCCACAGGGATTGCGATGACAACTCAGTGAACACCCATCTTCTGCGCGAGCAGAAACGCCAGCTCCAGCGACTGCTGGTAGTTCAGCCGTGGGTCGCACAGCGAGACATAGTTCTTGCACAGGTCGTCCTCGGTGATGCCCGAGCCGCCGCCGACGCATTCGGTGACATCTTCGCCAGTGAGTTCAAAGTGCACGCCGCCGAGGATCGTTTCTGCCTCGTCGTGGCAATCGACGGTGGTTTCGAGTTCGCTGAGGATGTCGTCGAAGTTGCGGGTCTTGATGCCGCCGGATGTCGTGGTGCCGTTGCCGTGCATCGGGTCGGTCATCCAGAGCACATGGCGGTCTTCTGTCTTCACCTTTTCCAGCAGCGGGGGGAGCCCGTCGGCGACCTTGCCCGCGCCCATGCGCGCGATGAGCACCAGCTTGCCGGGGATGTTGCCCGGGTTGAGCGCGTCAATCAGTTGGATCAGCTCGTCGGGCTGCATGGTCGGCCCGACCTTGACGCCCACGGGGTTGCTGATGCCTCGGAAGAACTCGATATGCGGCCCATCGAGTTGGCGGTTGCGCTCGCCGATCCATGGCAGGTGGGTCGAGAGGTCGTAGTAGCCGCTGCGGCGCGGGACCGTGCGGGTCTGGGCCTGTTCGTAGTAGAGGTTCAGTCCCTCGTGCGAGGTGTAGAAGTCCACGCGGGAGGAGTCCTCGAGACGCTGCTCGCCCAGGTTCTGCATGAATGCGATGCCGTCGGCCAGCGTACGGGACATGTTCTCGTACTGGGCGCGTCGCTGGGGCGTGACGGAGGCGTTGTTGAAGAAGGAGAGGTCCCAGTACTCGGGGTGGTGCAGGTCGGCGAACCCGCCGTCGAGCAGGGATCGGATGAAGTTGAGCGTCATGGCCGCGTGCTGGTAGCCCTCGACCATCAGGTGCGGGTTGGGCGTGCGCGACTCGGGTGTGAAGTCGATGCGGTTGACCAGGTCGCCGAAGTAGCTCGGGAGCGTGCAGGGTGAGCCGTCGATCTCGCGGGTCTCGGTGGGCGAGGATCGTGGCTTGGCGTACTGCCCGGCGAAGCGGCCCACGCGGGTGACGGGCATGCGCAGGCCGTGGATCAGCACCAGCGACATCTGCAGGAGGATCTTGAGCTTGTTGGCGATGGGCTCGGATCGGCACTGGTCGAGCATCTCGGCGCAGTCGCCGCCCTGAAGAATGAACCGCTTGCCCTGCTGGGCCAGGGCAATGTGCTCGCGGAGTTTTTCGATCTCCCAGCTGGTGACCAGCGGCGGGAGCTGGGCCAATCGGGTGCGCGCCGATTCAAGCGACTGTTCGTCCGGATAACGGAACTGCAGTTCGACGGCTGATTGGCGATCGAGCCATGTGTGCGGGGACCAGCCCTTGGGGAGTGCGTGGATCGGGGTGGTCGAGGGTTTATCGGTCATGGCAACTTCTTCGGTGACAACAGGTACGAACTCGGCGATGCAAGAACTATAGAAAGGATTCGTCGGCTTTCGGCCCGTGCTGATAGAGTGTGCCCATGAAAACCCTGTTCAAATCCCATGATGCCACCGATCAGGGCGTTCCCCGCTCGGTTTCGCTGCCCGTGCTCGACTGCGGCAGCAGCAAAGCCCCCATGATGGGACGCACCAGAATCGCCCGCTGGCGGGCCGGTGTCCTCACGCTGGTGAATGTGCTCATGATCGCACACCTGATCCAGTGGGCCATCATGGGCATGACCGTCTCACCCATCGAGCCCAGCGAGAGCATGGAGACCCTCGAGGTCGGGGTGGTCAACGCCGGGGCGATCTTCTTCCTCGTGGCCATCCTCGCCACGCTGATCTTCGGGCGCTTTTTCTGCGGCTGGCTCTGCCACATCGTCGCCCTGCAGGATCTGTGCGCCTGGATGATGACCAAAGTGGGGATCCGCCCCAAGGCATTCCGCTCGCGGTTCCTGGTCTACTTCCCGATCCTGCTCGGTGGGTACATGTTTGTCTGGCCCACCTTCAAGCGTCAGGTGCTCTCGCCATTGCTGGAAAACGCAGGGATTGACTGGCCCAACTGGCTGCGTCCGGTCGAGCCGATCCAGGTCTGGTCCAACGGGCTGATCGTCGATGACTTCTGGGCAACCATGCCCCCGTGGTACATCGCGGTGCCCTTCCTCTTTATATGCGGTTTCGCCTGCGTGTACTTCCTCGGTGCCAAGGGCTTCTGCACCTACGGGTGCCCGTACGCGGCTTTCTTCAAGCCCATCGACACGCTCGCCCCGGTGCGCATCCATGTCAACGACGACTGCAAGCAGTGCGGCTACTGCACCAGCGTGTGTACTTCCAATGTGCGCGTCTCGGAAGAGGTGCGTGACTTCGGGATGGTCGTCGATCCGGGCTGCATGAAGACCCTCGATTGCATCAGCGCCTGCCCCAACGACGCATTGTCGCTGGGCTTTGGTCGCCCGGCGCTGGGTGCCAAGCCCAAGGCGTCAGCGAAGGAATCGCGCAAGGCGGCGCTGAAGAAGCGTCGGGGACGCTACGACCTGTCGCTCTGGGAAGAGACCCTGGCGGCGGTGCTGATGCTCTGGTTCTTCTACGCCACACGCGGGATGCTCGACGCGGTGCCCATGCTGCTGGCCGGCGGCCTGGCGGCGATCAGCACGCTCATTGTCATGCTGGCCCTCAAGCTGCTGCACCAGCAGCATGTGCGTCTTTACAAGATCCAGTTCAAAGCGGGCGGCTCGATCAAGCCCGCGGGGTACGCGTTGGTCCTGCTCGGTCTGGTCTTTGTCGTCGGCAGCGTGTGGTCTGGCAACGCCCGGATCCTGCGCTGGCAGGGGGATCTGCGCTATAACGCCGCGACGATCCCGACCAACATGCTGCTGCGTCCTGATTTCAACCCGATTGGCAAGCAACGCGTCCAGGCCGAGGAAGCGGTGGCGGCCTACCAGCGTGCCGATTCACCATCACACGGCGGGGTCGGCTGGGAGCTCAATGCCGAACATCGCCTGCGCCTGTCGTACTTCCTGAGTGTGCTCGACCGCAACGACGAGGCACTGGAGCAGCTGCGTCAGGTCATCAGCGACGGCGAGCCCACCGAGGGGCTCGTGCTGCAGGCCGGGCAGCTGCTCATCCGAACCATGGATGACAAACAGGGCGACACGAACGATCAAGACCACGAGATCGCGAAGCGCGACGCCATGCTGGCACTGTACGCCCAGGCGCTCGAAGAACACCCGAACCTGCACGCGATCAGGACCGAGCTTGCAAAGAGCGCGTACGCGGTCGGTGACAACGACAAAGCCAACGCGTACTTCGAGGTCGATGGGTACGAGGACGACCCGCTGTTTGCCTTGTCCCACGCGGGCTATCTCTCGTTCTCGGGGAAGTTCGACCTGGCACGCGCACAGTTTGAGCAAGCCGCCGAGCGCGCAGAACATACCGAGAACACGCCCGGCCTGCTGATCGACATCGGGCGCACCGCGTTGCAGAATGGGATGGCCGATGTCGCGCAGGAGATGGCGCAGCGAGCCGTCGATCACAAGCACGCCAGTGTCATGACTTGGGTCGCCGCGGGGGAGATCGCGAGTTTCAGCGGGCAGTTTGATGTTGGCAAGGCGCGGATCGAGCATGCCAAGAGCATGAAGGGTTATTCGGACCAGGCGATGCTCCAAGCGCGTGCAGCCAACGCCATCCTGAATGCGCAGACCATTGAGGAAGGGCGTGGGATGCTGCGTGGCGCGGTCGATATCGCCGACGATCCGTTTGAGGCGTTCACGATCGCGCGTGGGATGGTCTTCGCGGGCGCCAACCTGGGCGCGCCGGAGATGCTCGATGAGGGCATGACGATCATCGAAGGGGTCGCCGAATCGCACCCTGAGTTCCCAGTGATCAGCTACGACCTGGGCGATCTGCTCTACCAGCTCGGACGAACGACAGAGGCCTACGAGTGGGTCGCGCAAGCGGCAGAGGCGGACCCGATCAACGCTGCGTTCGCGCAGCGGGCGGGTGACCTGAGTTCGGTGATGGGCGATCAGGAACAGGCGGAACGCTGGTTTGAAGAAGCGGCGCGCCGACGGGGTGACTGACACACAGACCGTTCGATTGTGCGCGATTCTTGCGCACAAAAGGTCAATCGTGAACTTTGTATACATGTTGTGCGTGTTTCTTTATGTGCAAAGTTCAGTATGCGCAGAAACAGGGTCGATTGAGTGTCCACGCACCGTTGTTGCGGTGTGCCGTGTGTTGCCATCTGTTGAAGTGGCGGCACCTGAACATTTCGGCCCGGGCAATCGCCGGGGCCCAGCACCAATCACCGCCCGAGAACACTCAGGGCACACGGAGTACACACAATGGCAACCCGAACCAAGAAACACCCCGCGAAGAAAACCACCGCAAGGAAGACCACGGCAAGGAAGACCACCGCACGCAAGACCGCTGCAAAGAAGACTCCCGCTCGCAAGACCACCGCCAAGAAGACCGCGACACGCAAGCCAGCGGCAAAGAAGACTGCAACACGCAAGCCGACCGCGAAGAAGACCACCGCACGCAAGACCACGGCGAAGAAGACTGCAACTCGCAAGACGACCGCCAAGAAGACCACCACTCGCAAGAACCCCGTCCGCAAGACCACGGCCAAGAAGACCACCGCTCGCAAGAGCCCCGTCCGTAAAACCACGGCCAAGAAGACCACCGCTCGCAAGAGCCCCGTCCGTAAAACCACGGCCAAGAAGACCACCGCTCGCAAGAGCCCGGTCCGCAAGACCGCGGCCAAGAAGACCACCGCTCGCAAGAGCCCAGTCCGTAAGACCACGGCCAAGAAGACCACCGCTCGCAAGAGCCCGGTCCGCAAGACCGCGGCTAAGAAGACCACCGCTCGCAAGAGCCCCGTCCGCAAGACCACGGCCAAGAAGACCACCGCTCGCAAGAGCCCCGTCCGTAAGACCGCGGCTAAGAAGACCACCGCTCGCAAGAGCCCCGTCCGTAAGACCGCGGCCAAGAAGACCACCGCTCGCAAGGCAACCACCCGCAAGCCAGTTACTCGCAAGACCACCGCGAAGAAGACAACGGCTCGGAAGCCCGCAGCACGCAAGACGGTTGCAAAGAAGAACACCGCACGCAAGAGCCCGGTCCGCAAGACCGCTCGCAAGACCACTGCTCGCAAGGCAGTTGCCGGTCGCATTACACGCAAGCCTGCGGCACGCAAGACCACCACGCGTCGCCGTCGCGCTGCCTGATCGGACCCACCTTCCGATCACGCCTCTCTCTTTGTTTGAAACCACGACAGCGCCGATCCTCACGGGTCGGCGTTGTTCTATGTGTGCCTGCTGATCCCGATAACAGCCAATGCCCTCGGTGTGCGTGCGTTATCAGGCGCTGCGTGAGATATAACCCGCACAGACCTCCCCCAAAGGATCTCGCGATTCTCTGAAGTGCTTGTGTTTCAAGCACTTGGGTGTATGTTTACCCCGTCGCCGTGGCCGAGTCGCCGCGGTGAGTCGAACAGATCACAGGAGGAGAGAGATATGAAGACCAAGATCGCATTCACCGTCGTTTGTGCAGCCATGGCCGGTACCGCAGCAGCGGGCACAGTTGACGCCAAGTACACCGGAGTCGCCGGCGGCGGCAGCGCCATGCACTTGAGCGTTTCGGGTTCAACCTACTACGCCGGGCACATGAAGCACACAATCACTTCGGGTGCTCGTCAGGGCGAGAGCTTCTCGTCATTCTGCATTGACTTTGCTGAGACCGCACACTCGGGCGTCAGCAAGACCTACGACATCATCGACATCGCTGATGCACCGATGCCCGGCACGCCGTACGGCCAGACGATTGCCGATCAGATCAACGCTGTCGTTGCCAACGCCGTGGAGTTGGGCTGGATCGACAACAAGCTCCAGGCTGACACGAACCAGACCGATTACCTCGCCAAGATGGGTGCGATTCAGGCCGCGATCTGGGAAGCCTTTGGCAGCGACATCAATGTTGGCCATCACGCGACTTCCAACGCACTCGAGAACTACTACAACGTCCTGACTGATGCGAACACCTTCGATGGCCAGCTTCGAGTCAACGGTCTGCGGGCCATGGTTGCCGATGGCCAGCAGGACATGCTCTATGTCGTGCCCCTGCCCCCGGCCGCGTTCGCAGGTCTGGGTCTACTCGGCTCGATCGCAGGCGTCCGCACGATCCGTCGCCGCAAGTAATCCCTTCACTCGAAACACTTCCTGTCTACAGACTCGGCACACACCCCGCTTACCCCCGGGGTGTGTGCTTTTTCATGCGCTTCCCCCCCAACCCCGGCATGTGAAGATAGGCAATTTATGCCGAGTTCTGCTGGGTCTCTGTAATATGTACCAGATCCGGGGGGTGGTTCGCCCTAATTCTCTATTTCACATTGCTTTACACGCTGGTTTTGACGCTTGATCGGCTACATTACGGTGGGACGAATCGGGTGTGACAGCCCGACTGAATTGTGTGCGGCATAGGTGCCGCGTGCAGAGGGATTCAGTATTCGTTGACCTATGGGCTCGCAGCCCAGATCTACAGAGAGCGCGCCATGGCTGGCCACAGAACTACTTTCAATCTCATCGTCACCGCAAGTCTCAGCACCATCGTGGCACCTGCAACGGCCCAGAGCCAGAGCATGGATTTGTTCGCGATGTCACTGCATCAGTATCGTGCCCAGGCACAGCAGAGTGACTTTGGTTCAACCATGCATCTCGAGTACACCGATCACGGCGCCGAACCCGGTTCAATCTCCGTGCTCCTGAGCGACTCGAGCAATCAGCGGGGCGGCTTCCACACGCCGGGTATGAGCAACACAACCACCGGTGTTCAGCGTGGAAACCAGCAGCACGGGATCAATGCCCGCGAGCTGTTCTCGCCCAAGACCGACGAGTTGTTCGTGGTCCCGCTCCCACCAGCGGCGTTCGCAGGCTTCGGTTTGCTCGCGGGTGTGGCTGGCGTGCGGTACATCCGCGGCTTCAAACGCTAAGTATCGCCCCTCTCAGGGTTTGAGGCGGGTCTCAGTTTGCTGAGTGCGTGTCAGAATTTCACGCCCGATAACAACCGGATGGCTTGAATTCCCCCGTACTTCGGGGGTTTTTGATTGGTCGTAGGGGTTAACCACCCTATATTGGGGGCACTTGGCAGCGAAGTGTGTGCTGCCTGTTGTGTTTTTCAAGATGAGAGGTTTGAAATCATGTTTCGTCAGAACAGCATTGTCGCCCTGGTGGCGTCAGCCGGGATCGCATTCTGCGCATCAGCAGACACCGTCGATCTCAACTACATCGGCGTCGCGGGTGGAACGAGCGCCGCGAAAGCGCGTATCGGTTCAAGCACCTACTACGCAGGTCATATGAACCACACCATCACCAGCGGCAGCCAGGCAGGCCAGTCGTTCTACACCTTCTGCATCGAGGTGGGTGAGTTTGCAAGCAACGGCTCGGCAACCTACGAGATCGTCGATCTCGCAGACGCCCCCGACCCAGGGCTGAACTACGGCCAGGCCAAGGCCGACGCGGTCAGCGCGATTGTCGCCAATGCCCACGCACTCGGTTGGATCGATGCCAAGCTGCAGGCCAACTCAGGCCAGGCGGACTACCTCGCCAAGATGGGTGCAATCCAGGCCGCAATCTGGGAAGCCCTCGGGCACGATTTCCAGGTCAACAGCAGTGCGACCAGCACCGGACTGCGTGATCAGTACGAGATCCTCATGAACGTGAACACCTTCGATGGCAACCGCCGCATGCACGGTCTTCGCGCGGCTGTCGCGGTTGGTCAGCAGGACCAGCTGTGGATCGTCCCGCTGCCCCCGGCCGGCTTCGCTAGTCTGGGCCTGCTCGGCGGGATCGCTGGCGTGCGGACACTGCGTCGCCGCTGAGTCTGCATGATCGGGTTATGATCCCGATCTTGGCTCAACACATATTGCCCCCTGGGAGTAATTCCCGGGGGGCATTTTTGTGTGCACACGAGCCATCGCTCAATGGTTGATTCCCTGTCGGAATGAGTTGCGGGGTATTGACGTTGTCATGATGGGCTGAGCATGCAAACCATCGAAACACACCCTGAATAAAGGGGGCTATGTCTATATTTCCACATATTTGAAGGAGGAATAAGCGTAATTGATCAATCATGCCACAAGAAGTGTTATTTATCCTTGATCCGCGCTCCTGAAATGAATAGATTCACCCATAAGAGCAGCGTACTCTTCGGTTTGCGACAGTCGCAAGCTGCCGTTTATTGATTTTTAACATTCCAGAAACGAGGGAACTATGGAAAACCTGAAACAACCAATTGTCAAACTTGCCGCGGTCGCGTGTTTTGCGGGTTGTGGGGCTATCGCATCAGCGGACACTGTCACAATGCGGTATGTCACTAACACCGGTCTCAACAACATCAACCTGGCTGGAGGATCTGATCATAACGGCAACCAGAGCGCCGGGCATCTGACTTATCAGGTCCAGGGCGGCAACAGTTTCAATACATTCTGCATCGAACTCGGTGAATTTACATCCGGGAGCAATCTGGACTACGAGATCGTGGATCTTTCCCAGGCACCCAACCCCGGCGATCCAGGCATGTACGGCTCAGCAGTTGCAAACAAGGTGGTTGCTGTGATCGCCAAAGCAATTGATAACGGCTGGATCGACATCAACCTTCAGGCGACACCGGGTGCTATAGACAACGAAACCAACGCCGATCGGATGTCCGCGATTCAGGGCGCAATTTGGGCTCAGTTATTCGGAGCCACTGCGACCTCAAGCGATTCCGATGTCAGTGATCGCCTGGGTGAACTTGATTTGACAAACCTTCGCCAAGACACATCGACATTCTATTTGATGCAGAATCGCCTTCGCGCTGCAGTGAACGACGGGGCACAGGACCAACTCTATGTCGTCCCGCTTCCGACTTCGGTCTGGGCTGGGTTGGGCATGCTTGGCGGTCTTGCTGGCATTCGAATCGCTCGTCGGCGCTGATTGACGACGGCATCGAATCTCGATTCCAAACACCCCGCGATTGCGGGGTGTTTTTTATGTGCCTTGATCTCGCACGGTCGACCCCTTCCCCCCCGCGGTGAGCCGTCCGCGGCTGAGGATTTGCTGGCGTTCTTCCTCGGTGGGAAGCTCGGTCGGGAACTCGTAGCCGTTGATCCGCATCTCTTCTTCGACGATCGGCTTAATGCGCATGATGACCTCGGGGTCGAGTCGCTTCCACTTGTCTTGGCTCGATGTGTCGGCCTGCTGGGCCACCTCGTCGAGGATCTGTTGGTTGACATCGAGCTCGACATGCTCACACATCTCGGCGAAGTGCTTGGCAGGGTCGTAGATGAAGTCCTCGTATCGGATGCGGTACACGGAGTTGGGCTCGGCGCGTTCGATCTCATCGAGATCGGCGCGGCAGGTCTGGCTTGCCTTGACCCACTGCTTGGCGATCAGTTCCTCGATCGTCAGCTTCTTCTTGTCCTCATAGACCCCGGGGTAGCGCACGCCCCAGATGGAGACATGCTTTTTGCGCAGCACGCGTTTGCGGAAGTTGTCGTGCAGCAGCCGCCAAGCGTAGTAGTGAAGCTGGGTGTTGGGTGTCTCTTGAAGGCGGGTCTTGAACTGGTTCTTGTTGAGCACATTCTGCCAGCGGAACTCGCTGCTGGACATCTGTGAGAGTGGGTTCCGCAGCAGGTAGATCAGACGCGACTCGGGGAAGATCTCGTGGACATAGGGCACCCGCATGATGTTCGACGGGGTCTTCTCCATCACCCGGCGACCATCGTGCTCGCGCTGGTATTGGAGGATGCGTTTACGGATGTACCGCTTGACCCTCGGCGAGGCGTCATCGCGTGTGAATCGGTCGTGCTTGCGTCCAGGTGCAGCATAGGCCCAGACCGTGCGTGGCTCGAACCAGGTGCAAACCTCATCGCTGAGCCCGAAGAAGCCCTGGATCATCGATGTACCCGAACGCACATTGCCGAGCAGGATGATCGGTGGCTTGAGTTCGCTATCGGACATGCGTTCGCTCCTGAATCGGTTTCAATCGTCCTGATCCTTTTCGGCCGAAGCGGGCAAGTCTCTTCTGTGATCGAGTATTTCTTCGTACGAATCACCCTCGATCAATCGGTTCTCGATCTCAAGGAAGCGGGTCTCGAAGCAGCGGGTGCAGTTGCCCAGGCAGCCGATGCACTCGTATCCCTTCGCGATCAGACTGTTTCGCTCGGCGAGGGTGCGGGGGTTGTTGACGCAGAAGCGTACCCGTTGCGGTTTGGCAGGTTCTTCAGACACACCAGAGCATACCCCACGATTGACTCCCGTTCATGGGGTCTGCTGCATCTTGAGCATGATGGATTCAAGTCGTTCGAGTCGGGCACGCAGCTCGTCGTTCTCGGTTTGGAGAGCCTCGATCTGGGCGTCCTTCTCGTCGCGGAGTTCCTGGATCGCATCGACGACCATGGCTTCGTACCCGACGGGGTTGAGGTACAGGTACCCGTCGTTGCCCTGCTCAACCCACTCGGGGATGACACGCTCAACTTCTTGTGCGATGAACCCGGGGACGGTGCCTTCGATGTAGGAGAAGTGGTCCTTGTCCTTGTAGTTGAAGGTCACGGGTCGGAGCGCATCGAGGGTGTCGAGCGATCCACCCAGCGTATGAACGTTCTCTTTGAGTCGTGCGTCGGAGAACACGGACCAGAGCCCGCCTCCGGGCTTGCCGGCGTCGCCGTAGCAGTTGAGCGTGAACGCGAACGCTTTGGCGCCGCCGATGGTCGCGACGCTTGAGACGGTGATGTCGTTGTTCACGAACAGGTCGTCCGCGACCGTGACATCGTTTCCGACAAAGCTTGTGCCTTCAATGCTCACCGATGAACCATCGATGGTGACGGTTGCCCCGTCGATATCCACCGCTCCGCCTGAGTTGATATCGACCAAGGACGGTGAGGTGATATCGATTTCCGAGACACCATCAATGTTCACCGTGGACTCAGAATCAAGATTGATGTTGCTGTTCGCGTCGAGGGTGATCGATGTCGTCGCGTCAAGCTCGACGAGACGGTCCGCGAAGACGAGGAAGTCCATCGGGCGGAAGGTGTAATCGAACGGATTGTTGAAGGTGAAGTTGCTGTCCGCGATGAACTGGCGCGTGCTGAGCATCAGGGATGAGCCGTTGCCCTCCTCCGCGATCAGGATCCCCTCGTCGCTCTCCTCGCCGACTTCGATGTGGAGCTTCGTCTCCGGGGTGGGGGTGCCGATGCCGACCTCGAACGCGGCGTAGAGATCACCGCCCGCGACGGTGGTGTTAGAGTTGCCGATCGCGACGCCACCATTCGAGCCGATGCGGAACCGGGTTGTACCACCGACCTGCACACGCATCGCGTCCTGCCCCGTCGCGGATTGCAGGTGCAGGCGATCAGAAGGCGAGTTGACCCCGATGCCCACCAACCCGTCATCGGCCGAGTTCCCGAAGATCATGTTGCCGCCTTCCGCATTGAAAATCAACGGCGAGGATGACGCGTTGTTCCGCGACATGATCTCGTTGTCATCGAACACGATGTTGGTGCCGGCCGTTGACCCGATGATGAACGCGCCGCCCCCGGCGAGGGATGCGTCGGAGAAACTGGAGAGCTGGAGCCTTGCCTGGGCGGGGGTGTTGGCGCCGATGTTGAGTGTCGCGATCGGATCGAGGAAGATGTTGCCCGCCGCGTCGCGCGACATCGCGTTGCCCGACACCCGCGCGAGCGAGAGATGGTTGAGCTGGAGTTCGACGGGGCCCACAGCGTTGGGTGCCAGCATCGCGTTGGTGATCGCGTCGTTGGAAATGGCGAAAACTGAACCCGAGAGCTGCAGCCCAGCGCCGGCGCTGTAGGTCGTGTCGTTATCGATGTCGTCCGCGAACCCCGCGGGGATGCCGCTGAGCCCGAGCCAGCTCGTGGTGCCGGGAGGCCCGACGGGTCCCTCAGGTCCCTGTGGTCCTTGCGGGCCCTCGTTGCCCTGAGGCCCCTGGGGACCGGTATCGCCCTGGGGTCCACGCGGGCCGGTGTTGCCTTGTGGTCCCTGAGCGCCCTGAGGTCCTTCGGGTCCGGTGGGTCCCTGTGGTCCTTGCGGGCCTTCGTTCCCTTCGATCGCGAACTGTGCGACGGGGGTGCTCGTCACGAGCGTGTTGGGGGAGAGGATCGTGTACGGGCCGGCGTCCATCACGGAACGGACACCGATCTCGAGGAACCGCGTCGAGCCGTTGAAGGCGCTGGCGCCAAAGTCGAGATTGAGTATGAACCCGCCCTCGACGACGTCGGCCATCAGCAGCTGAGTCGTCCCGATCTGGGCGTTCGTGCCATTGAGCAGACGAACCTGGAACTCGTACATCCCATCCGCGGGCGCGCCGCCATCGGACAGGCGACCCTGGTAGGTGAACTGGGTGGACGATTGGGCGATCGCAGGCGAGACGAGCGCGCTCACAGCACCCGCAGCAAAGACGGCGGCAACGGTATTGAGATTCATCGAGTTCCCCTCATGAAGTCAGACATGACGCACTCCAGCATGCGCCCGTGACCATTATGGGGATTCTGTCACTCGAAACAAGCACGATGATCGGACTTCACCCCGCGCTCACATCCGCGGATCGCCCGATGAACGCGATCAGGTCCGCGAGGATCCGCTTGAGCTCGTGCCCCTCGCCTGTCAGGGCGTACTCCACCCGAGGCGGGACCTCGGGGTAGACCTCACGCGAGACGAGCTCGAACGATTCGAGCTTGCGCAATCGATCGTTAAGCACCTTGCTCGTGAGACCCGGGAGGGCGTCGAGGATCTGCGACGGGCGCATGGGCTCGTCGAGCAGGTTGAGGATCGCGAGCGCCCACTTGCACTTGAGGATGTCCGTCACACGATGGAAGGCTTCGCTCTGCTCGTACCCGGTCGCGGCGCTGGGGTCGTTCTCGCTCATACCCCATCATTGCCTCTCATCGCCCGCCCGTCGTGCGGAATGGCACGAAAACCACGGGCACCAGTTTGTGCGTATCGCACCTTTCGTCCGCGCGGAATGAGCACACGGACACAGTGGATGTTGCTGAAACAACCCGCGCGCAAGGCGCGGGATGCACATCTCACCAAAGGAGCAACCATGCACGCACGCCGTCTCATTCCATTCACCCTGATCCTTGCGGGGTCGCTCGCGCTCCCCGCGTGCGCAAGCAGCGTCCATCGCGAATCGCCGGACATCCCGGGGTACACGCACGGGTCTCGATCCGTCGCGAAAGCGCCCATCACACTCGCGGAGCTCAAGGAGCTCAAGGCGTCGTTGTTGATGACGGACGAGGACATCGAGTACCTGCGGATGTCGCACGATGTGCTCAAGCCGCATGTGGAGGAGCTCGTCGGCGTGTGGTACGGGTTCGTGGGGTCATCGCCGCACCTGCTCAAGTACTTCTCCAACGACGCGGGCGAGCCCGATGGCGAATACCTCGCGCGGGTCCGCGCACGATTCGAGCGTTGGGTGCTCGATACCGCACGCGCGGAGTACGACCAGGACTGGTTGAACTACCAGTTCGAGATCGGGCGCCGTCATCATCGCGTGGGCAAGAACGCCACGGACAACGCGGACGCGATCGATCACATCCACTTCCGTCACCTCCCCGCGCTCACGATCCCCGTGACAACGACCCTGCGCCCGTTCCTGGAGCGCTCCGGGCACAGCGCCGCGGATGTCGACAAGATGCACGCCGCGTGGGTCAAGAGCGTGCTCATGCAATCGATCCTGTGGAGTTACCCCTATGTCAACGCGGGCGATTTCTAATCGCGCCCACCTAACCCATCGAAAGGAATACACCATGAAGAACGCAGTCTTTTACCACGCCGGGTGCCCCGTGTGCATCGCCGCGGAGACATCCATCACCACGATCATCGACACCGATCGGTACGACATCGAGATCGTGCACCTAGGCGAGTCGCGCAATCGCATCGAAGAAGCAGAATCGAAGGGCGTCGTGTCCGTCCCCGCGCTAGTGGTGGATGGGCAGGCGCTGCATATCAACTTTGGCGCGTCGTTGGATGATGTGAAGGGATAATCCCAAGAAGAACATACCGTTCCTCTTCACGCCCCCGCGCCGGGGAATACTCGGCGTGGGGGCTTATTCAATCAATCGATCTTCGAAAACACTGGATCACACCCGCGTCCTCGAACCCCAGCGCGTGGTGCGCGTTGATCGAGCCCGTGTTGTCCGGGCGCGCGTCGGAAGCCGCTTCGGCGCACCCGTGCTCGCGTCCCCACGCGAAGGCCGCGTCCATGAGCGCCCGCCCGACGCCCTTGCCCTGATGCGCCGGATCGACATACCACCCCTCGATGTAGAGGACGGGCGAGGTCATGCACTCCTCCGCGGACGAGCGGATCGTGAGCTCGATGAACCCGATCGGGGTGTCGCCTTCGAACGCGAGGAGGCATTGGAAGGGCTGCGATTTGAGCGTGTTGTCCCGTGCGATCTGACGGACCTCTTCGTCGAGGAGCGCGGGGTCTTCGTCGTCGAAGAGCTTCGCACGCATCGCGAGCCAGGCGGGGAGGGTGTCGGGTTGGTATGGGTGGATGCGGATGGGCATAGGGCAGTGTAGATGCGATCCAATCGATCATTGCGTGAAGAAGTGCAACCCATTATTCTGGTATCGCCCCGGAGGGGCGTCGGGCTGTAGCCACGGGTAGAGCGTCGTCGTCTTCGGCGACGCGCAACCCGTGGAATCTGTTCCCATTCACTTACCCGTCCCGAAGGGACGGAGGAACTCATGCCCGGTTCGTTTACACAGATCCTTCTGCACATCGTCTTCTCGACCAAACACCGGGAAGCGATGATCACTGATGAAATCCGAGAGCGCCTTTATGCGTACATCGGCGGGATTGTCCGCGCAGAGCAAGGAACGCTCTACGCGATCGGAGGCGTCGAGGATCATGTGCATCTGTTGATCCGCTGGCGCGCGGACGCTGCGATCTCCGATCTCATGCGCACACTGAAGTCGCGATCGACCAAATGGGTGAAGTCCGAGTTTGGCAGTGACTTCGCATGGCAGGAAGGGTACGCGGTGTTCTCGGTGAGCAAATCCCAGGAGGATGCGGTGCGTGGCTACATCGGGAAGCAGGTGGAGCATCACCGGGTGATGGGGTTTCGGGAGGAGTTGATCAAGATGCTCGATGCGCACGGCATGGAGTACGATGCGCGTTGGATCGATGAGTGATATCCACCCCTCTGCCCCGATGGGGCAGCGTGTGATGAACAGATCACCGTTCCACGGGCACGCGTTGCGTGCCCGTGGCTACAGGCCTTGACCCCTCCGGGGTCAGTATCACATCCTCGCCTCAGGATTGTCCCGATGCGTCTTGAACCACTCGATCGTCCGCTTGAGCCCTTCCTCGAACCCGACCTTCGCTTCCCAATCCATCAGCTCTTTCGCACGCGACACATCCAAGCAACGGCGCGGCTGGCCGTCGGGTTTGGTGGAGTCCCAGCGGATCTTCTGCTCGATCGTGTCCTCGTCGGCGAACCCGGTGAGTTTGGCGATCAGGTGCACGAGATCGCGGATCGTGATCTCCATGTTGGTACCCAGGTTGATCGGGGTCGGGTCGTCCATTTTTTCCGCAGCCGTCAGGATCCCGTCGGCGCAGTCCTCGATGAAGAGGAACTCGCGTGACGCGCTCCCGGTGCCCCAGACCTCGAGGAAGTCGTCGCCTCGGTCCATCGCTTCGATGCACTTGCGGATGAGTGCGGGGATAACGTGCGAGGAGTGGAGATTGAAGTTGTCCCACGGGCCGTAGAGGTTCACGGGGAGCACGAAGGTGGACTTCATGTCGTACTGGAGCTTGTACGCGTCGAGCATCTGCCACGCGGCCTTCTTCGCCACGCCGTAGGGCGCGTTGGTGACCTCCGGGTATCCGTTCCAGAGATTGTCTTCTTTGAAGGGCACGGGCGTGAGGTTCGGGTACGCGCAGATCGTCCCGGTCTGCACAAACTTGCCGCCGCGCTCGATGAGCCCATCGACGCGTGCCTGCTCGATGAGGTGCAGCGCCATCGCCATGTTCGCGTAGAAGTAGCGCCCCGGGTTCTTCATGTTGGCGCCGATGCCGCCGACTTCGGCTGCGAGGTGCACGATGAGGGTGGCTTTGTCCGCACCGAACGCGTCGTTATAGAGAGAAACGACGGCGTCCTTCTCCGTCAGGTCGTAGTTCGCGGATCGTGGGATGACGATCTGGTTGTCGGCGACGCCTCGGGCGTGGAGCCCTTCGACGATGTGACGACCCAGGAACCCGGACCCGCCGGTGATGATGATGCGTTGATCGGACCAGTTGAATGACATGCGACAAACCTCTCTCATGAAAGAACTGCGTGAGACACGATCATAGTTCGGTAAAATCGCGTATATCCCCCAGAGCCCCCGAGCAGACCAATCCATGCCCAGACGATCCAAACAACTTGTTCGACAGGAGTTCAAGCCCGGACCGATCGGGTGGGCACGCCGTCGCGTGTTCCCGCTGCTGGCCAAAGGCACCGCACTGCTCGGGATCGTGCTGCTGGGCGCATGGATCACTGGGCGGGCGTTGACGGACGAGCATCACTGGACGCAGTACCTCTACTGGCTGCCTCCGATCGTGATGATCGGTGGCGCGTGGCTCATGCTGGTCCTCTCGGCGATCTTCGCGGCTCTCGCTCGCCGACTGGGCGGGCTGATCCTCCGCCCGGTGCTGCTGGTCCTCACGATCGGGTGCTCGCTGCATTTGGTCTTTGGCGTGTGGCACATGCATCGCGTCGTGACCGGGAGTGATTCCAAGGACAAACACGCGATCCGGGTGCTGCACTGGAACCACGGCGGCAAATCGATCGACACGGAGGCCTGGGGAGCTCGAATCAGGGAGATGGACATCGATATCGTGCTCATCGCCAATGCCGACTGGGGCGAGCCACGCCAGGCACTACTCGAGCAGTTCGAGTACTACGCGCCCGAGGACCGCGTACGGTGGGTGAACTATTCCTACCGCCTCATGGCGAACCCATCGCACTTCCGGGTCGAAGATGGAGCGATCATCGCCTCGCGTTACCCGATGACGCGCACGGGCTGGGTGCAGTTCGGAACCAGTGAGCGTCAGCAGATCATGAGCCATTCCAGCTCCGGGCTCGGGTGGATCATGTTCGCCGAGTTCGACTTGGAACCCGATCGGATCGACGACCCGCCGATGGTGTTGTGGTTTGTGGACCTGCCGAGCAACCCAACCGTGTGGAAGGTGGAAGAGATGCGCACGGTGCGTCGCGCGATCGATTCGTGGGATGGCTCGGGCTGGGAAATGGGGCGTCATGTCTGGGAACGGTACCAAGCCCCAGACGCGAACTTCCCGACACCGGATCTGGTGGTGGGGGATTTCAACACCCCGCGTGGGTCCGCATCGCTCGACGAGATCGTCCCCGGGTACACCGACGCGTTCGAGGCGGCGGGACACGGGCGGGGACGAACATTCGTGATCCGGGACGGGTCCAGTCTTGAGGATGTGATCTTCAGTGTCGTGGATCTGCACATCGACCTGACGCTGGTAGCCCCGCAGCATCGGGTCAGCGGTTACCGGCTGCTCCCCTCCAAAAACAGCGATCATTCAGTCCAAATCGCGGATATCGTTCTAGGAAACGAGTGAATCTCCGCTAAACTCGGTGTTCAGTTCCAATCACACTGAGAGGGAGATTTCACAGCATGTTTCGTTTCACACCCGTCCTTGCCACGGCCGTGTTCGCGGGCGTTGCGTATGCACAGCACAGCCCCGACGCTTCGCGCGTCTATGAAGTTCAGTCAGGGGTCATCACGGAAAACAGCGGCTCGTTCAACTATCAGGGGCGTCTCGAAGTCGACGGCCAGCCTGCCAACGGGATGTACTCGTTCCGCTTCGACGCGTATGAAGAAGCGGTCGGCCCCAGCATCGCCCATGAGCTGTACTTCGAGTCGATCCCCGTGGCGGTCGTCGACGGGCTCTTCCAGGTCGATGTCCAGATGGGCGGGACCGCGTCCGAAGCACGCCGGTTTTGGCGCGAGGTCGGGGATCAGGAGCTGTATTTCGAGATCGGGGTCGGTGCGTTCGAGGGCGGGCCGTACACGACGCTGGGATCACGCACCAAGCTCTCTTGGAGCGCCCGGGCTCAGTTCGCGGGGATCGCCGAGTCGCTTCGATTCCCCTACAGCGAAACCTATGTCAATGAGCAGGGCGACCCGGCAACCATGCTGTCGCTCAACAGCGCGTTCGGAGGCACTGTTGCGGAGTTCAGCGCCAACGCCGTCACCGATGAGCCCACGGTGTACATCCATGGCGAGCGCGTGTTTGGCAGCAGCTTTGGCTTCCAGTCGGGTGCGCTGCTGGTGGATTCAAGAGATGACGAAGTCGCGATTCGCGGCGAGGGGTCACGCTTCTCGGTCGTGGGGTTTTTCGGTGACGAGTCCACGCTGACCGGTGTCTCGGCGGCCGTGCTGGGCAATGTCGGGTTTTTCTCTTCGCCCGATGTCGTCGCCGTCTGGGCGGTCAACAGCCCGGCGGGGACTTCGGCCCGATTGGGCACCGAGAACTATGCCGGCGATTTCACGGGTGATGTGATTGTCAACGGCAACCTCCGTGTTGAGGGAGAACCCGTCCGTGACTTCGGGGGCAATGAACTCTCCCCGATCGGTCCGATCGCGTACGCATCTATATCAACCAGTGGGAGTGTGTACTCCGGGACTTCAAACATCGCATCTGTTGTTTGGAATCCAACCGGATGGTACGAGATCGAGATCACGGGAGAGAGCGTCTCCTTCCAGACACACATTGTGAGCGTCAATGTGATCGACTCGTTTCAACCTAGAATGACGACGACCAACTTCACCGGCTCGGGCAAGTTGCTCGTGTACATCTGGGATCTCGACGGGTTCGCGATCCAAGACAACTTCCATGTGGTCGTCTACAAAGCAGACCCGAACGCGTTCCTTCGAAACCCGCCACCGCCGGGTGTTGATCCGGAATTGTACTACAATCAAACCGGGATCAGGCCTGTCGTCGGCACGACCAGCACGCCCGCGCCCGCCCCGACGCAGAACCAGCACCCAGTGGGCATCGTGGACTGAGTTCGTATTCATCTGACAGCAAAAGAAAACCCCGCGATGATCGCGGGGTTTTTCATTGGTGTATGGACAGCGGCGTTTACTGATCGTGGCCGGAGAACTCGGGCAGCTTGTGGCCCGCGTCCTTGAGGGTCTTCTCGCGTGATGCGAGTTCTAGATCGTGATCGACCATCATCTTGGCCAACTCCTCGACCGAGGTCTCGGGCTCCCATCCCAGCTTCTCCTTGGCCTTCGTCGCGTCGCCGAGCAGCAGGTCGACCTCGGCAGGGCGGAGGTAGCGCGGATCGAACTCGACATGATCGTCGAAGTTCAGCCCGGCGGCGTTGAACGCCATCTCGGCGAACTCACGCACGCTGATGGTGCGCCCGGTCGCGACGACATAATCATCGGCCTCTTCCTGCTGGAGCATCATCCACATCATCTTGACATAGTCGCCCGCGAAACCCCAGTCACGCTTCGAGTCGAGGTTGCCGAGGAACACCTTGTCCTGCAGCCCGAGCTTGATGCGTCCGACGGCCCGGGTGATCTTTCGGGTCACGAAGGTCTCGCCACGACGCGGTGATTCGTGGTTGAAAAGGATGCCGCAGGACGCGTGCATGCCGTAGGACTCGCGGAAGTTGACCGTTGCCCAGTGGGCCATGACCTTGGCACATGAGTATGGCGAGCGAGGCCAGAATGGTGTGGTTTCCTTCTGCGGTGTCTCGAGCACCTTGCCGAACATCTCTGACGAGCTGGCCTGGTAGTAGCGGACCTGCTGGCCTGATTTTTCCTGGAAGTCGCGGCATGCCTCGAGCAGACGCATGGCGCCCATGCCGACGGTATCAGCGGTGTAGATGGGCATGTCGAACGACACGCGCACATGCGACTGTGCGCCGAGGTTGTAGACCTCGTTGGGCATCACCTGATCGATGATCTTGTTGATGTTGTTGGCGTCGCACAGGTCCCCGTAGTGCAGCTTGAGCTTCGGCGCGGGGTTGTGTGGGTCCTGGTAGATGTGATCGATGCGTTCGGTATTGAACGACGAGGCGCGTCGAATAATCCCATGCACCTCGTACCCCTTGCTGAGCAGGAACTCTGCGAGGTACGAGCCGTCTTGTCCTGTGATGCCGGTGATCAGTGCGCGTTTGTCGCTCATGTGCGTGTCTCTCCCGCGAGGCCTATCGGTTCGCCCTGCATAACCACATCGGGACGAAACCGAAGCCGGGCGTGTAGTGATTGTTGTTGCATCGGCGAGCAAAGCCAGCGCATTGACCGACAATTGCCCCTCTTGCCCAAGATCATGGGCCGATGACGCGATTTGTTTTACGAAACCAATCGCCTGCGGATCGCGCTGGGGCTCAATCAGAGCCGGTTTGGGCCGAATTCGTGCCGGTTTGGATTGGCTTGGCCCCCATGATGCTGCTGATCGTAATCGCACCTAGCACCATCGAGAGCACCAGTGAGCCGAGCAACACCCGAACGCGAAGGTGATCGAGGACCACCGAGCGAGCGAAAATCAGCACGATCATCATCAGCAGCATCGGCTCGTGGTAGCGTTGCCAGCTGGCGTGGTTGGCGGTCTGGGCCAGGGTAAATGCGACGAGCACACCCAGCCAGATCCAGACATCGCGCTTCGGAGCGAGACTGAGCCAGAGAGTCAGTGAGACGGCACCCGCGATGGAGCCGAGCATGAAGATCGGCGAGCGATCGGCCAGGGTTGGGAACTTGCCCAGCAGGTTCCACCAGCCCGAGTATCGCCCGTCTTCGATGGAATATGACGAGTGGGGCACCACGCCAAGCACCAAGCCAACGAATATGGCCAGCAGCACCAATCGCCAGTGGTGTGCCCAGAGCGAGCGGAGCTGCGTCAGCAGGACCGGAGCAAAGAAGACGCTCAGGATCGCAAGCTGGGTCAGCATGAACCCCGGCGTTGCGAGGTTGGGCCCCTGATGACGATCCTGAAAACTCGGCGGGACCAGCCCACCCCATGTACCCAGGAACCAGACCAGGGTCACGAAGGCCGGGATCGTCAATCCCTGTGCGGTCAGCGTCCGCCCGATGCGACGCACCGGATCACGAAAAAGCGATCGGAGGTCGGTGTGGGTTTCCGATTCATTCCCGAGCCAGGCCGTGAGCCACACGATGCCCGCGGCCCAGATATGCACCTGCCGAGCCCACACCAACGCCACAAGCAACACCCCAGACAGTGCCCAGACGCCCCAGCTCGATCGGGATTGCAGTGCCAAAAGCAGAATACCCAGCACCAAAAGCCAGCCCGCGTTGTCCGGCAGCAGCCAGATCCCCGGGTAGACGAAATACATCGAGGCGGTCAGCGGGAGCATGAGCACTGCCGAGGCGAGCCCCCAGCGTCGGCTGATCATCCAACTGAGCAGGGCAAACAACGCCAGCGTCCAGATGCTGGCAACCAGCTGGGTGCCCATATGGCCGAGCCCCGATCGCACAAGCGGGGCCAGTACGAGGTGGTACCCGGGGGTGGTGGCTGACGCGTAATCACCCAGATCCGGGGTCGGCCATTCCTGCGCGAACTGGTTGATCGCGACCCAGTGGTAGAGCAGATCATCAGATGCGCCACGACCAGCAAGGTTGCCGCTGAAAATCACACCCCAGCACACCCCCATCGTGATGACCAGCGTGATCACCAGCGCGATCAATCGTGCTTTGGCTGGCTCAGATTCGGTCCGCAACGGGTTGGTCTGGGTTCGCATTGTGCACACCCTATCGGTCAAGAGGGGGGTTGATGCGGGGAAAGTGGCGATTTCGAGGTCGATCTCCACCCACTTGGTGCGAACTCTTGTGCCGATGCGGTCGTTATGACGATGCAGAAAGCATCGTATGGATCCATCCACCCCCAACAGTTCGGATATCGCGCCATCGGCACAGCCGCCAAGCGGTGGTGTACTGGTCGGTCTAATTCGGCTGATGCGTCTGCATCAGTGGTCGAAAGGCATCTTTGTCCTGATCGGGCCGCTGTTTGCCCTTTCCGATGGCAAGCTGCAAACGATGCCCCGTTCTGAGCTGGCAATCGCGGTTTGTACGACATTCCTCGGCTTCTGTCTCGCGGCCTCTGGCTGCTATATCTTCAACGACATCGCCGATGTCGAGCGTGACAAGGCCCATCCACGCAAGTGCAAACGCCCGCTTGCATCGGGGCAGGTGCCGCTCGGCATCGCACGGATCTTCGGGATCATGCTGCTGATCGTCTCACTGGCGAGCGTGCTCGGTGTACCCAGTGAGCTTCGATACTGGGTTCTGGGGCTCTTGATCCTGTATATCGCCAATGTGATGCTCTATTCGGGCGGGCTCAAGCACATCGTGATTGTCGATGTGTTGTGCCTCTCGTCTGGCTTTGTGATCCGGGTGTTGGGTGGGTGTGCGGCCGTGGGGATCACCCCATCAACCTGGCTGCTCAATGCGACGCTGTTCCTAAGCATGTTCCTGGCATTTGGCAAGCGTCTGGGCGAGCGTCGCCACATGGGCAGTGATGAGGCCGCGATGGCCGCTCGCGATGTCCAACAGCATTACACCGACCAGATGCTGCGTATGTTCGTGGTGGTGACCGGCGTTGCAACGCTCTTAACTTACATCAGTTATGTGCAGAGTCGCCATGACGACTTTGTCTACACCTTCGCCACTAGACAAGGCAGTATAGACGAGTCGTTTGGATTCAATCTGATGTGGGTCACGGTCGCCCCAGCGACGCTGGCGTTGCTCCGGACGATTACGCTGCTGATGCGTGGTCGCTACGACGACCCAACCGAGATTGCGTTGAAGGACAACATGGTGCGTCTTGCGGGGCTGGTGTTTGTGGCCTCGACGGTGATTGTGTTATGGATTCACCTGAATCCCGCCTGATTTCGGCGATTTCTTGAATCTTTTCGGTCGTGGTATGGTAATTCTTGCCTACATGGAAGAGCGCATGTTCTGCGCTCCACATAGTCTCGTTCTCGCCTCTTTTCGGGGAGCGCGACGATAGAGGACTCGAACACATGGTGGGCGACAGCCGCACAACGCGTATGCGGCTGATGTCATTCTTCAGTACCGGCTCGGTATT
The DNA here is from genome assembly GCA_043100965.1 of Phycisphaerales bacterium JB052. Classification (GTDB taxonomy): domain Bacteria; phylum Planctomycetota; class Phycisphaerae; order Phycisphaerales; family UBA1924; genus UBA1924. Next base: position 1,324,320 of record JBICHR010000011.1, read on the forward strand.
CAGCGAGCCCGCTGCTTCAGGCGGCAACATCTTTTTAAGGGAGTTTGTGAAATGAACAGGGACAGCAACAAGCGTGTGCACCTGCGTACGCTGACAAGCATTGCCAGTGCCGTGGTGGGCATTTCGGCGTTGAGTACCGGCTCAGCGTTGGCACAGGGCAACTTCGAAGAGCCGCAGACATCGACACCGACTCCCGAGGAGAGCATTGACCTGGCACAGCTTGCCGCGATGGCCGGGCGGGGCGGCAGCCCACGCAGCGCCAGCAGCAACGACGGGCTGAAGGCCTGGAAGGATGTGTCCGAAGGCTTCGAGCGCGTGACTTCGACGGCAGATGGCCGGTCCTTCTATGGCCTGTATGTCAATCGAAAAACAAACCAGGTGCTCGCCGAGTTGCCGCGCGGGTACGAGAAACAGCATCACTTCTTCGCGATGACCGTCGCTGGTGGTGAAATCTTCGCCGGCCTGCAGGCGGGCGACATCTACACCCGCTGGCAGCGCATCGGGAATCGCATGGCCCTGATTCAGCCTCAGATCGCGGTGCGTTCAACGGGTGATCAGGAATCGAAGGACTCGCTGGAGACGGTGTTCACCGATCGCGTGCTGCTCGATGTCCCGATCGTCTCGACAGGCCCAACGGGTCAGCCGGTGATTGATATGGACGCGTTGCTGGTGGGCAAGGCGGGCAACTTCTTCGGCGGCTCGGCTCGTGGTTTGAACCCGCAGCTGACCACCATCGCATCGATCAAGGCGTTCCCTCAGAATGTGGAGATCGAGTTCGAGGGCCCGGTCGCTGGTGGCACGATGAAGAAGTTCCACTACTCGATCTCGCTGATCACCGGCTCGCGCGGCTTCAAGCCCCGCGAGGCCGACCAGCGCGTTGGGTACTTCGTGACGACCTACACCGACCTGGGCCAGTACGATGCCAACGAGAAGAGCCGACGCCTGATCAACCGCTGGCACATCGAGAAAGCCGACCCCAAGCTCAGCATGAGCCCGCCCAAAAAGCCGATCGTCTACTACGTCGAGCACACCGTGCCGATCCGTTACCGGCGTTGGGTCCGTGAGGGCATTGAGCAGTGGAACGACGCGTACCGCAAGATCGGGATTGACGGTGCCATCCAGGTCCAGTACCAGGACAAGGCGACCGGCGCCAACATGGAAAAGGATCCCGAGGATGTGCGTTACAACTTCATCCGCTGGATCAGCAACGATGTGTCCACCGCGATCGGTCCGTCCCGCGTCAACCCCATGACCGGTGAGATCCTCGATGCCGATGTGGTGCTGACCGATGGCTGGGTGCGTGTGTTCACCTATCGCTGGGAAGACCTGCTGGGCACCCTTGCGACCGAGGGCTACGCGCCCGCGACGCTCAAGTGGCTCGAAGAGAACCCAAACTGGGACCCGCGTCTGCGGCTTGCAACGCCTGAACAGCGTGAGCAGATCATCCATGAGCGCCATCAGCATTCGGCCTCTGGCCACGAGAGCCACCTGCACGAGCTCAGCTCGATGGATGGGTTCATCCCCGGCACCAGCATGATCGGCAACGATGAGTTTGACGGGCTTGGCGGGCGTGCCTCGCAGGTCAACGGCATGTGCATGGCCGCGACGGGCAAAGCCCTCGACCTGGCGATGATGCGCATGTACCTGAGCATGGTCGAGATGTTTGCGGCTGACCTCGAAATGGTCAGCGTCGCGGCAGAGGCCGGCTCGGCAGAGCCCGAGATCGACGATGAAACGCTTGAGATGATTCGCAAGCAGCTCGAAGAGAACCCGGGTCTTCGCGCCATGATCCCGCCGGAGTACCTCGCCCTTCTTGAGAAGCAGGACGAGCAGCCAGAAGCCGAAGAAGACGAAGCCGAGTCGGACGAAGTCGCTGAGGCACCGGAAGCGCCCAAGAGCAAGAAGAAGGATCAGGGCGACCTGATCGACGGCGTGCCCGAGTGGTTCGTCGGCCCGATGCTCGCAGAACTGGTCGCGCACGAAGTCGGGCACACGCTCGGTCTTCGTCACAACTTTAAGGGCTCGAGCGCTTACTCACTCGAAGAGATTAACTCAGAGGAAGTGAAGAATAAGAAACCCTGGTCCGCGTCCGTGATGGACTACAACGGGATCAACATCATGATGCCCGGCTTCGGCACCGAACAGGGCGATTACTCCTCATACCACATCGGCCCGTATGACTTCTGGGCCATCGAATACGGGTACGGCCCTGAGAAGAACCTCGACAAGGTGCTGTCGCGCGTGTCCGAACCCGAGCTGGCATATGGCACCGACGAGGATGCCTTCGGCCCAGACCCGAGGACACGTCGTTACGACCTGAGCGAGAACCCGCTCGACTACGCCAACAATCAGATGGCGTTCATCAAGACAATCCGCGATGGTTTGCTTGAGAAGTTCGTCGAGGACGGTGATTCCTGGTCGCGTGCACGGCGTGGCTACTTCATCTCGCTCAACACCCAGATGCAGGCGCTGTCGATGATGGCCAACTGGGTCGGTTCGGCGTATGTCTATCGTGATAAGAAGGGCGATCCTGGTGCCCGCTCACCCATCGAAGTCGTCCCCGCTGAGCGTCAGCGTGCGGCCTTGCAGTTCGTGATCGACAACGCGTTCATGGACGAGGCATACGGCGTCACCCCCGAGCTGCTCACCCACACCACGGTCGATAAGTGGTGGGATGATGTGAACTCGGTCATGGCCGACGCGGCCTTGCCGATCCACGACCGGATCATGGGCATGCAGGCCTCGGCACTGACGATGCTGCTCAACCCGCAGACGGTGCAGCGTGTGTACGACTACGAGATGTTCGTTCCTGCCGATCAGGATGCGCTGACGCTCGCCGAGCTGATGCAGTCCGTCAGCGAGTCGATCTGGAGCGAGCTGGGCGAGGATGTGGGCAGCGGTCATACCGATCGGAACCCGATGATCTCCTCGCTGCGTCGCAACCTCCAGCGTGAGCATCTCGATCGCCTGATCGACATGACCTTCGCCGACGGTGGGTTCAACTCGTCATCCAAGCCGGTGAAGATGCTCGCATCGATGCACCTGCGTCACATCAAGGATGGCGTCGATAAGGTGCTCGAGAGCAAGGACCGTCTCGACTCATACTCCCGTGCCCACCTCGAGGAAATCTCGTTGCGTGTCGGCAAAGCACTCGACGCCAACTACACCTATCAGGACAACTGATTCGTGAATGACAACCAGTGATACCCGACGGGCGGCTCGCGAGAGTCGCCCGTTTTTTTCATCAACACTCGTCGCGTAGCACCCTTTGGTTCGATAGTGCTGGGTATGCATACCCCGCAAGGCAAACCGAGATCGCGATGGGTGGGCCTCGTGCTCTGGGGCGGGCTATTCCCCTTCGTGCTGCTGATCGCCCTCGGCTGGCTGCTAAGCGACCGGGTCTTTGTAATCGACATGATGGTCGCGGCCCAGATGCAACTCTGCTGGGGTGTGCTGCTTGTATTGCTGATCGGGCTGGTGCTGCGACGCTGGCGATATGCTTTGTGCGTGCTGGTGTTGCTTGGTCTCGCCCTCTACCCACTGGTTGCGGGCCGATCGTTGACACTACCCAAATCCGGGGTCACCAGGACCGATGGATCGATCAGGATCGTGAGCGTAAACATCAACCCAGAGAACGAGTCCTGGGACGATGCGCTGACCCGTCTGATCGGACTCGATGCCGATGTGATTGTGCTCATTGAGGTGCACCCGGAGCTGAATCGCTCGATCAAGAATCGAGGCCGGCTCGACGGCACCGATTTCCCATACTGGACCCAACGCTACTGGGTCGAACAACAGACATCCGCGTGCTTTGTGATCAGCAGATGGCCCGTCGAGCGGCTCGACACCGGGGGCGATCCGGTCGTGAGCCAGAACGCGTTGCATGTATTGATTGATGCGCCACAGGGCCCGTTCGTGGTTGCGCTCCTGCACCCGCTCTCGCCACGCAGCACCCGCCGCTGGATGTTGGGCAACGGCGTGATTCAGATGCAGGCCGACGCCATTGAAGACACGATCGAGCGTACCAACTTGCCGATGCTCATCGGTGCGGATCTCAACAGTGCGCCTGCGCAGTCCCGCTCGCGTGTGCTGCGTGCGCACGGGCTCCGCCAGAGCAAGCCACTGGTTCGTATTGGCGGGAGCTTCCCGGCCAACACGGGCTTGCCGAGGCCGTTCCGAGTGCAGATCGATGATGTCTGGTTTGCCCCGGGGGTGCGTCCGGTTGCGTGGGAATCGATCGAGATCATCGGGAGCGATCACAACGGTGTGTTCGCCGAGTTCATGCTCGATTGATCATTCGCCCTGGATCTTTGCAGGTCGTTTGCGACGGATCATGTTGCTGATCCGCTGACGCTCAGCGCTGCTCATGACGAAGAGTGCCGAGCCCAAGGTGTAGACGCACCCGAAGACAGCGAGTGAGATAAAGATCCAGAGCCAGTCGATGTGGGCGGCTCGATCAGCGGTGATCTTGGCCGTAAAGCCGAGGTCACCGATGTCCGACCAGATCGACAGGGTCACCAAGGCAAACCCGAGCGCAACAAGCGTAACAGTGATGGGTCGCAAGAGCGCGGCGAGGAGTTTAAGCGGCGCGATATGCAGACAACGACCCGCGATAAAGGGGAAGCCCAGCAAGTGGATGCCGAAGAACACGAGAGTCAGCATCAGTGGGGGTGCGTAGGGTGCGAGGTCATTGGGAAGAGTGAACATCAGAATGATCGAAGCAATGGGGGCAATGATACCGCCGGCGACGATCCACATGGCGTAGCTCTTGACGAAGCCCGCACCGTAGAGCACGATCATCCATGTCTCTGAGATCGCTCGGGACGCAATGGCCCAGGCAAGGATGCGGGTCATCATCACGGCGGTTGGCATCACCAGCTCATAGTTCTTGAGAGTTCGTCCGACCCAGAGGTGGAAGATTGGCCAGCCGTACACGAAGACGATGATCCCCGCGGGCAGGGCGATCATGGCGGTGAGCTTGGTCTGTATATTGATCAGGCGTTGAAGCTGCGCCCTGGCCTTCTCGCTGTCCTCATCGGCGGCGAAGCGAGCGCTGACCGCGTCGGACCCGAACTGGATGCCCGTGGTGGCCATCCTGATGTACGAGACGAATCTGAACCCGACACCCCATGCAGCGTTGGCGAGCGGACCAACAAAGAGGTTGAGCAGCACCGGGGGAATCTGCTCGTGCATGTTCATGACAACCTGCACGCCCGAGTTCCAGGAGAAGGTACTAAAAACCTCACGCAGCGCTTCTCGCCGCGCACCCTTGAACCGAATCATCAGACGGTGATCCTTGCTGTAGATGTATGCCGCGGCGATCACAAACCCGAGCACCCCCAGCAGTGACCAGAGGATGCCATGCCACATCAGGCCGGTAGCCGGGTCCTTGATTCCGATGGCGTAACCGAGGACAAGCACGGAGATGATGTTCGTCATGCGAACCCCAATGAACCAGATGTTGTAACCGATGAATCGCTCGGTCACGAGGTACATATTCAGCATCGGTGCCAGAAAGATCATCGCGGCGCAGTTAAGACCCTGTCCGGCGACGAACCACATCGATGCCGCGAGCAGTTCATCGGGAATCTGCATCAATGGCAGCAGCAGGATTACTAATGCAAATGTAGCGATCGAGAGAAGGGTGCAGGCGAATGCGATCAGGCATATTGCGGCGTAGTTGAATCTGAAGGTCTCATCGCCCGAGTGATATGCCGAACCAAGCTCGCGGACGAGCGATCCCTGAATGATCTTGCGAAACACTGCGGCGAGCCCGATGTTGGCGCCCATCAGTGAAATCATGCCGAATGCTTCGTCGCCAAGCCAAGCAATGGTAAGCGGAACCACGATGATCCCCAGCCCCAGTGTGGTCAGCAGCCTGGTATAGTTTGCCAAAATGCGCAGCAGGTGTCGCTTCGATTCAGTCAAGGGAGATTCCGCTTCGGTTGTGTAGGCCAGCTCAACGCTGTGCCGTGTATCCCTCTTCGCCGTCGCCATACTGCCCCTGGTATTCATCCCAGCCGTGCGCTGCGTCCCAAGCTTCTTCTTCCTGTTCGATATATGCATCGTCCCAGGACTGGTCGACCTTTTTGATCCAACCGATGGTCGAGAGCACGAACGAGATGGAACGCATAATCACGAATGCGGCAACGACATTGAGCAGGGCGGTAAAGAAGAAGTTGCCCAGTTCACCTCGTGGCATGCCGATGACCTGCCCGATCGCGGCCCCCATGGGCAGGACGACGAAGGGGTTGGTCGAGAACCACATGACCGCCCGATCAAAGATCCGGAAGACGAACCCGATGATGATCGGGTAGAGCCAGAGGGCGATAAATGGGTTGTCGTTGGCGATGTGACCGATTATCCCCGGCCCGATGTTCCATCCCTTTGGCTTACCGGGCACCTTGATCTCAAGCTTGGGCATGGTGATACCCAGCGCGTCGGGCTTGTTCAGCCAGACCGCACGCGGGATTGGGAAGCCGATCATCAGCTTCAGGGTATGGAGCGTGTCGTAATCGTGCGAATCGGGTCGCGACTCGATGAGCCACATGCTGTTGAGCCCAGCCCGCTGCCCGTAGAGCATCTCCTTGACACCCTCGCCCGCCGATGCGGATTTGAGAGTTGAGATATTCTGCATCGCGGACTGCTCACGGAAATCACCAGAACGGGCTGATGTCACCAGCCCGAGTAGGATCAGCCCCCCAATACACACAACGGAGATGCGCGCGATGACACTCTTAAAGCCCAGGTTCCGCCAATGGCTGAAGTACATCGCCCAGAGGATTGCGAGCACCACGCCAAGGATCTCGCGACGCCCGAAGTTGCCTGCGAAAGTAAGCCCCGCAGAAACCATGATCAGCGAGCCACCCCCGAACAGATAGATCGGGTTCATCAGTCGTGGGGCCATGGTCCATGCGGCAAGACCCGCGCCGATCGCGTAGAGCCCGAAAGCGAGTTTGAAGAAGCCAGGCCCGAGCACCGGGATGTAAAACAGGACATACTGACAGAAGAGTCCCAAGCCGAGCGACATGCCTGCAATCACGAGCATGCCCAGAGGCGAGTACGCTGTAGTGTCGCCTGCCTTCCTCGCGTAGAACTTATCAAGTAGACCCGATGAGCGCTTATAGGTGAACAGGAAGATCGCCGTGAATACCGTGATCATGAATCCGAATTTGATCGAACTGCTATCGAGATCAGCGGGCATGAAGTACCCCACATCCCCCGCTTGGATGCTCAAAGCCGGGCCGGTGATCTGAAAAACGATTAGTCCCGCAATAAAAAAGTTGCGTAGCGATACCAGCTCTTCGTCCCCTCGAACCACCTGCACCAGCACATAGCCCGCCAGCAAGATGGCGAGGCCGATGAGATAGAATGAGACGAGTATGGCCATAGTGGGTTGGGTCGCTTCGGGTGTCGGTCTCGTCGAGGTTATCGACCGAACCGGCCGATTTCAGGATCAAAGGTACGAACTTGGGACTGAATTTGATCGGCCGGGGGCAGAATCTTCTGGAGCAAGGCGCTCAGTCGCAGTTCTTGACCCATTCCCGGTCCTGCTCGTAACCGAGACGAATGAGCATATCACCCGCGAGACGGTCAAAAGTCTCGGCGGCTTCACGCGTGAAGTGGTTCTTCCAATCTCCAACAACACCCTTGCGAATGAACGAACTGCTATCTTCCTGGCCAGGGCGGCGCCCGGTCATCCGCTCCATCGAATAGTTATCGACGGCCCGCTCAACCCGTTCGGGCTCGATCTCACGCCCCAACCCCTGCAGCAAGCGTGTCATCGCCCCCACACAGTCGCTTCGCAAGTCCTCGTACCGGATGTACTGAACACCGGGGCGTTCGAACCAATCCGCATTGTGATCCGTCCAGTTCTGACGACAGCCCTGCGGATTGACGAACAGGAACTCGATGTACTTGTGCAGGTGCTTGCGGATATCACTCAAATCGGCGTCTGCACCGAGGAGACTCTTCATGCGCTCGATCGAGCGATTCGGATGCGTGTTGTTGGGATTCTTCGAGGGGCGGATCGCGTGAAAGTAAAACGATACGACCACATCACGCCCGTCGCGTATCAGGTAGGTTGTGTTGGGCAACTTCGCGTGATAACGCCAGTGTCCATGCACGACACAAGGCATCGCAACGGGCAAACGCGAGTGTTGCACAAAGGGCGTACGGAGGCACTCGGCAAGCATGCGGCTGAGCCAAGTTCCGCCCGACTTGGGATACTCAATGACCGGGTAGATCGGGATCGATGCGCCGTACCTCATCGCTATGCGTTGGGTCGCCTGATTGGCGAATCGCTGTAGCATCATGGTCTTGGACATCAGGATCTCTCTCCCATTGAAAGGCAGCGTTGGTACATATCGCGATACTGCTGACGAACGCGGTCGACGGTCATTTCCCTGTAAACCCACGACCGCCCTGCCTGTCCCATCGCGTGCGTCTGCTGAATATCGCCCAGAATATGCTGGAGCGCATCAGCGAACGCCTCGGGTGTATTGTCAGCGATGACGCCCCCCCCAGAACCCTCGATCTCGGGCCAGGTGTCGGTGCCTTTGGTCGTGAGCACGAGGGTCCCAGATGCGAGGGCTTCGAAGAAGACGAAGCCGAAGTTCTCCTGGCTTGTGGGCAGGGCGAATACATCACATGCCTCCAGCAAGGCGACCTTGGGAACACCCGAGGCAAAGCCCAGGAAGTAGGTCTGGTCCTCGATCTTCTCTGAACGAGCGAGTGATCGCATCTGTTCGACATACGGCTCGTCGCCCGTGCCCGCGATGACGAGCTGGTGCTCGACCCCCTTGGCGTGCAACAAGGCCGATGCCCTGATCAGACGATCAACACCCTTCTTGTAGTTGATGCGGCTGAGGAACAGCACCTTTGGTTTCTCGCGATCCAGTTCGGCGAAGGTCTCGTACGCCAGCCCACTGCCCGGGAGCGTTTCATACTCATCCAGGTCGAATGGGAGCGGAACCGAAACGCCCTTGGAACGATCGAACCACTTCGACGCCTGGTCAAGCTCGGCCTGAGCCGTGCAATGCACCACCGTAGCATGCTGCAGCAGGTGGCGGCCCCATGTTTTCATGTAGAACACCTTCTTGATACGACGCTGAGACATGCACCAGTCGTCGAGCATGCCGTGCACGCTGAGGACATACGGCTTGCCCAGCTCGATACAGAGTTTGGCGATCTGTGGGTTTGCGGGGTTCCACATCGAGTGCAGATGCACGACATCGTTCTCGCTGATGATTTTTCGCATCTGCCCGAGCTGGGATGCGCTGAGCGTCATGCCCCGCCTGGGCGCCCCCGTCAGATGATGCACACACACCGACCCATCATCGGAATGCTGCCATTCATCAGGGATACCCGATGGGTCCATGGTCGCGACGGCGACCTCGTCGGATCGCATTCCCATGCGTACCAGGTCGAGCACGGCCTTCACCACGCCGCCTTCTTCCAGGCACATCGTCGATTTGTAATGCAATACCTTCATCGGGCTGCTTCGCTCCTCACGCATCGTTGTCGAGCTCGATGGCCCGCCCTTCGAAGCCGTATCGTTCCTGATAGGTATTGAACTGCGCACACATCGCAGGCGGCAGACGCAACGGATGACCACTGTTTTTACGCTCAGCCGAGAGCATCTCGCACGCCTCGTCAGTCCATTCGCTGGTGCACGGGATCTCGAAGTGATCCGCGATCAGTCGGCATGTCGCCGTGGGGTCGGCGGTCAGTTGCGTGTAGGTGATCTCGATCAGGCGCTCTCCGAGCGCCTCCCGCTGGCGATCGATCTCCCCGATGCTCACCAACCATTCATATGCGCCGCGCTGGTCGTTGTCCGTGAGCAACCCCACCTCATCAGCGAAGTACCCGCGAGCGGGCCCCTCGGTGCTCAGGGCGGTCCACTTGGCGTTCCGCTCGCCCCACCACTGGTTGTACCCGGGCCTGAACGCGAGCTTGTATGTGGGCTTGGTCGCAAGGCGATCGATCGAACGAACGACGCTCAATCCGTTACGAACAATGTGCAGCACGCGTGCATTGGGTTCGATCGCCTGGATCCAGCCAAGCTTCCCCGCGTTGTGCGGCGTCTTCTCGATCACGCAACAGTGCTCGGCAGCCCGCCCGCTCCTGGCGATCAGACGGTCATACCGGTCGAGGACCCCGGCCTCGAGATCACCCGCGTCCATAAAGAACCGGTTCCCTTCGGGCTGAGAATGCAGCCCCGTGACATCGGTTCGTGGATCAACGGCATGCCAGAGGTGGTAGGGTTCACGCATGTAGTACACGCTCGGGTTGGCGCCAAGCACCTTGCCGAGGATCGTGGTGCCAGATCGGCCGCAGCCGACTACAAACCGGACCGGCAACCGATCTGACTCTGGGTGCGGTGACGCGCACTGTCGACGCGCATCGCGTCGCAGCTTGATGAGCTTGGCCGTTCGGAGATAGGGGAGCGCCAGTTGCTTCATATCTACTTCACACCCTTCGCTTCATTTTCGCCCCGATCGGCGGCTACCAGATCGGGCCTTTTCAGTTCGCGCACCTTGAGCACGATCATATATTCGTACATCGCCTGCAGTCGGCAGTAGGTCCAGCCCGCACGCCCGTCAAGGAAGCCACGCCCAAGCACATACATGTAAAAAAACTTGAGCAGCGGTCGGCACGGCATGCGGAACGAGATGTTCTTGAGCTCCAGCCGACGCGTGTTGCGATCGCCCGAGAAGAGATTCGAGAGCTTCACTGGGTGCTCGGCCAACGCCTTCATGGTCTCGTTGGCCTCGTAGGTTGAGTAGCGGTTATGGCGTTCGATCCACTCTCGGATGCCCTTAGAGAAGTTGTAGTGGATGAAGTGCTCATGCAGGTACCCAATCTCCCCATCGACAATCGGGACGGGGTTGGCATCACGGGCGAAGCGGATTTTGGGCGGCTGGAAGAACCGCATGATGTTGCCCGGGGGCATCGCGTTCTTGAGCCAACGCCCCTTGTAGATGTTCTTGCGCCCGCAGTAATACGCGACCGGATCGTTCTTCTCGAATGACTTGCCCCCCGATTCCCAATCGCAAGCGATCTTCTCGATCTCGGCGCGGAGTTCGGGCGTCATGCGCTCGTCGGCATCGAGATAGAACACCCAGCGGTGCTTGAACTCGATGTGCTCCATCGCCCAGTTCTGATGGTTCCCACGACCGTCGTATGGCCGTTCGAACCACCGAGCACCCGCGGCCTCGCTGATCTCACGCGTGCGATCCGTTGAGAGCGAATCGAGCACCACGATGTCGTCGGCCCACGACACGGACTCGAGCAGCCCGGGAAGGTTCTGCTCTTCGTTGAGCGTTTGGATGAAGATGGAGATCGTCATACGGCACTCCCGGCTTGATCATCGTCTTTCATCACCCGGTCACGGACGGGCTTGGCGGGACTGCCCACACAGACCTTCCACGCGGGGAGATCGCTGAACACGCTCGAACGAGCACCAACAACCGATTCTTCACCGATCGTCACCCCCGGGGCCACAAACACATCGGCGGCGATCCAGGTCCCCGCCCCGATCGTGATCGGCATCGGGATCAGCGGCCGCTTGCGCAGCTCAAAGTCGTGCGTCGCACCGCAGAGGTAACTGTACTGACTCACCACCACCCGATCACCCAGGGTAATGCGCTCAACGCAGTAACAATCAACATCATCGGCGATCGTTGCCCGCTCGCCCATCGTCAGGTTCCAGGGTGCCCATACCTTGGCCTTGGGATACACGCGTGCGCTTGGATGAAGATCGGCGCCGTAGAGGCGGAGCAGCATGTTCCGCCAGCCGTGCATCGGGCGCGGGCTGAATCGAAAAAGCGTCGCCTGGATCGCACCCCAGAGCAGACGCATCGCGCGGTTCTTGGTGCTGTGTGGACTCGGGGCAGGGTTGCTCATTGTGAGCCCCCCCTATCGCGCGCAAAAAACGCGCGCTCTTTGATTGCCCGTGCGGGCTGCCCCACGCAGATGTGCCAGGGGTCGGTGTGCTGGCCGCGATCGACCATCCCCCGAGCGCCAACGACGGTGCCCTCGGCGACGACAGCACCGGGCAGCACGAGCGTGTCGGCCGCGACCCACGCGTCGTTCTGGACATGCACGGCTTCGTTGATCTGGGAAAAACCCTCATCATGAGGATCACGCATGCGGGTGGTCACCACCGCCAGCTGTGAGACGACGCTGCGCGCCCCGAGCGTCACGGGCGAGGTGCAGTTGATGATCGCGTGATCGCCAACGATCGCCAACTCATGCATCGTCAGGTTCCATGGGCAATCGATGCGTGCCGATCGCCGGATCTTGGCGCGGGGATTGATCGACGCGCCAAAGAAGCCCAGCAGCTTGCGTCGGAAGCGGTGGGCGATGTGCGGCGAGTAGCGGAACAGCTTCGTGCCGATCGTACGCCAGAGGGTTTGTTTCCAAGCCGGGGTGCTCATGCCGCGTCTTCCCCCGCGCCCTCTTCGCCTGGCTCCACCTGTTTGGCCGGGTTGCCCCGCCACTCGCTGCATGGCTCGGTCGATCGATAGACGCTCGAGCGGGCGTGGACGATGGTACGATCGCCCAGCACGACCTCGGGTCCGATGTAGGCGTCAAAGCCGACGAAACAGCCTTTGCCCAGCGTGATGGGCGGCTTAATGAGCGGGAACATAGGATCGGTCATGTCGTGCGTACCCGCACAGATGTGCGCCTTGCTGTCGATGACGCAGCCATCGCCGATGACAATCGGGCCGAGCCCGTAGAGGATGGCCCGATCTTCAACCACGACATCGTCGCCCATCGTGATGTTCCAAGGCACCACGATGTCGATGTTCCGGGCCAGCGTACAGCGTTGGCCTACCCGACCACCGAACAGACGCAGCAAGCTTGGCCTGGCGCGAGGGAGCATGACCCAGAGGGCCCGCCCGAGCGTACCCCAGAGGGCACGGACGAGTTTCTGTTTGGGTGTCCATACACTCTTGCGCTTGGGCGCGGGGACACCGTCGGGGTGCTGGCCTGGGCGCTGGTTGGGGCTCTGATTGGGATCGGCGGGCTGATTCACACTCGTCCTATCGGCCACTGGGACGCAAGACCCCAGACGGGTCGCTCTCATGGTCAAAAAACCGGCTCTGTTGAGTCGGGCGTCTATTGTACTCGGCGGATACAGCCGAAAACGCACACTGGGTACCCCATGTCGATGACCAAAAAGCTCGAGCACCTGACCAAAGCCTGTCTGCCGCCCGCCGGGGCGCGTCTGGCCAAGCGCATGAGCGTCGGCACGCGTTATCGGTCCCAGCTTGCCGCGTGCAGGGCCGGCTATCGCGACTTTGGGGATCGATACCCCCAGACGACCCTGTTCGTCGCGGGGCTGCCCAAGAGCGGCACGACCTGGCTGGAGAAAATGATCGCGTCATACGAGGGGTTCCACGAACTCATGATCCCAGAGGTGGCCCGCTACGAGATGCGGACCGGGGGGTCTCATGATTACGACCTGCCGACTGACATGTTCGAGCGATTCAATGACGCACTGGTGCTCACCAAGATGCACGTCCACGGCTCAGAACACAACGCGTCACTGCTCAAGCGGGCCGGGGTCCGCTATGTGGTGCTCTTTCGCGACCTGCGTGATGTGGCCGTGAGCAACTACTTTTATGTCCGCAATACGCCCTGGCACCCCGAGCACACGATCTACAAGAACACCGAGCTGTCAGACGGGCTTCGGCTGTTTGCTGAGCGAACCCTGAAGGATTACAGCGATTGGATCTACTCATGGGACCGCAACCGCGATCCAGAACGGAGCGTCGTCGTTCGGTACGAGGACCTGCTCGCGGACGACGCAGGCGTGCTTCGAGAGATCGCCAAGCTCTTCGAGCTCGACGCGAGTGATGAAACCGTCGAACGAATCACCAAAGCCAACAGCTTCAATGCCATGAGTGGCGGGCGGAGCCAGGGACAGGCGAACGAGAGCGCCTTTGCCCGAAAAGGGGTTGCGGGTGACTGGCAGAACCATTTCAACGACGAACTGAAAACCTTGTACAAAGATGTCATCGGGCAGACCCTGATGGACTTTGGCTACGAACAATCACTCGACTGGTGACTCGCACGGGAAGCACGGGCTTGAAAAGCACACAATCACATCAAGATACCGCCCCGAAGCAGCGCCGATCGACGCGGGTGGTCATCCTGAACCAGTACTATGTTCCGGATGTCGCCTCAACAGGGCACCTGCTGCACGAGCTGGCCGTCGAACTGGCTCAGCTGGGATTCGAGGTCGAGGTGCTCACCGGGCGACCGAGCTACGGCCCGCCAGACACCTGGCAGGACTGCCCGCTCCGCGAAGAAGTGGACGGGGTCAAGGTGCGTCGGCTCAAGGTCGCCCGCTTCGACAAGAACAACCTCTTCGGGCGTGCGTTCAACTACCTGACCTTCGTCATCCCGATGATCCTCAATGTCCTCTTCAAATCGCGCAAGGACACCGTCTACCTCTACACGACCAACCCGCCCTTCCTGGGTGCGATCGGGTGGTTCGTGTCGCTTTTCCGACGCCATCACTATGTCACGCTGCTGCACGATGCCCACCCCCAGCTGGGCGTGTGGGTCGGGACCTTCAAGGAGGGCTCGATGATCGAGCGCATCTGGATGGCCCTCAATCGACGCAAGTACCGGCGCACCAACGAGGCGATCGTGCTGTGCAGTGCCGCCAAAAAGCTTGTGGCCGAGACCTACCCGATCACACCGGAACACATCCATGTCATCCCGAACTGGGCCGACGGCGAGGACCTTTTCCCCAAGCCCAAGCACGAATCAGAAATCGCGATCGAGCAGGGCTTCGTGGCCGATTTCATCCTGCTCTACTCGGGCAACATGGGTCTGTACTACGACTTCGACACCGTGCTCGGAGCCGCCAAGCTGCTCGAGAACGAACCGTTCAAGCTCGTGCTCGTCGGCGGCGGTGGCAAGAAGACACTGATCGAAGAGCAAATCAAAGAGAACAACCTCACCAATGTGGTGATGCTCCCCTATCAGCCGTTCGAAAAACTCAACGACTCGCTCAACGCCTGCGACGCGTCATTGGTGACCATCGCCAAGGGCATCGAGGGCATCAGCTTCCCCAGCAAGCTCTACACCTCGCTGGCAGTCGGCAAAGCGATCGTCTCGCTCAGCGAGGACTGGTCCGAGCTGCGTGAGATCGTCGAGGGCACGGACTGCGGCGTCTGGTCGTCGCTGGGCGATGCTGAGGGGCTCGCTGAAAAACTTCGGACACTGATCCACGACAAAGCCAAGACCGCTCAGATGGGCGAGAACGCTCGCAAGGTCTTCGAGAAGGGGTACACGCGACAGGTTTGTGCCGCCAAATACGCAGAGGTGCTCCGGCTCGCCGACCCGCAGTTCGATGCCGACGAGACCCTCGAACGGCGCAAGAAACTCGCCGCCTGGCTCGCAGGCGGTGCCGCGGTCGTCACCCATCAGGACCAGCCGGAACCCCCCACACAAGCGAAGGAGTCGGCATGACCGCGATCAACGACCGCCCGCTCAAGCTGCTCTTCGTCACCGAGGACGACCCGCTCTATGTGATCCGATTCTTCGAGGTCTTCTTCGACGAATACCCCACGGACCAGATCGAAATCGTCGGCGTGAGCGTGCAGGAGGCCTTCCACGAGCCGAAGTGGAAGACCGCCAAGCGCATCTTCCGTTTCTACGGCCCCATCGATTTCTTCCGCCTGCTGGCACGCTACTTCAAGGTCAAGCTCCGCGGCGATTCGATCGCCAAGCTCGCTCAGCAGAAGAAACATCCGATCGTGCAGTGCGGCTCGGTCAACGACCCCAAATACATCGAGCGGGTCAAACAGATCAACCCCGATGTCATCGCCTCGGTCGCCGCACCCGAGATCTTCAAGAAACCCATCATCGACACGCCCGCGGTCGGGTGCATCAACATCCACTCAGGACGCCTCCCGATCTACCGAGGCATGATGCCCAACTTCTGGCAGCTGCTCAAGGGTGAGAAGACCGCGTGCGTCACGGTGCATGAGATGGTCGAGAAGCTCGACGCGGGCGGGATCCTCGGCACCCTCGAATGGCCGCTCAAGGACAAAGACTCGCTCGATCGCGTCATCACCGGCACCAAGCAGGACGGTGCCCGGCTCATGATCGATGTCCTCCTCAAAATGAAGAAGGGCGAAGCGGTCGCCGAGCCGCTGGACATGAGCAACAAACAGTACTTCAGCTTCCCACAGCCCAAGGATGTCAAACAGTTCCGCAAGCGTGGGCACAGGATGATTTGAGGCAATAGGCACCGATCATGTGCCTCCCCGCGCCCTCGCGGGGAGGTGGGCCCGGCGCAGCCGGGGTCGGAGGGGTCTTCCAACCAAACTATGACCAAGCAATACCAAACAACCCGAGCCGCCATGTCCATCGATGTCGAGGACTGGTTTCAGGTCGAGAACCTCAAGGGTGTCATCGCCCGCGACACCTGGGACGAGCAGGAGCTGCGCGTCGAAGCCAACACCGACCGCATGCTCCAGCTCATGGATACCCACGGCGTCAAGTGCACCTGCTTCATCCTCGGGTGGGTCGCCGAGAAATGCCCCGCGCTCATCAAACGCATCAGCGATGCCGGCCACGAGATCGCGTCCCACGGCTACGGGCACGACCTCATCTACAACCTCAGCCAGGACGAGTTCCGCGAGGACATGAAACGCGGCATCGGGATCGTCGAGGACCTGACCGGGGCCAAGATCCGAGGCTACCGCGCCCCATCATTCTCAATCACTGATTGGTCGATCGACATCCTTCAGGAACTCGGGCTCACCTACGACTCCTCTGCCTTCCCGACCGTCGCCCACGACCGCTACGGCAAGCTCGCCGGCATGGACTCGGGCAAGCCCATCGTCGAGATCCGGCCCGGCTTCCACGAAGTCTGCGTCTCGGTCCTCAAGCTCGGCAAAAAGGGCGTCCCCTGGGCCGGCGGGGGCTACTTCCGCCTCTTCCCCTACCCCATCTTCAAGCGGGGCGTGAAGAAGATCCTCAACAGCGGCACCCCCTATGTGTTCTACATCCACCCCTGGGAAGTCGATCCCGGGCAGCCGCGTGTTGAGGGGCTCAAGCGATCGCATCGCTTCCGCCACTACAATAACCTTGACAAGTGCGATGCACGCTTCGACGACCTGCTCAAGTCCTTCACCTGGCGCCCCGTGGGCGAGATGGTTGACGACGAACTCAAGAACAGCTGATCAGTCGGCTTTGGCCAATGCCAGCAGGGCTTGCAGCACCGCTTCTTCGCGTACCCCATCGACATGCACCACGCTCTCGGCCAGCTGGCGATAGAGCGGGTCGCGTTGTTCGAAGAGGGTCCGGACTTCCTCCAACAGATCGCTGCCGACCAACGCGGGGCGGTCCGTGTTGTCTGATTCACGCAGTCGATCACGCAGTGTCCCGGGTGTGGCACACAGATAGATGATGCGTGCGTCGGCTTCCCGCAACAACTCCGATGCACCGGGAGCGGTGGGGGTCCCGCCGCCGAGGGCAATGATCTGGCCGGGTGTGTCGAGCACCGATCGCAGCGCCTCGGTTTCGGCGAAACGGAACGCGTCGATCCCCTCACGCTCGATCACCTCGCCCGGACCGGAAGCGTCCATCTGCTGGGCGACAACCCGGTCGAGATCAACGAAATCACGCCCGAGCCCCTGCGCCAGCAGTTGCCCGAGCGTGCTCTTGCCCGATGCACGAAGCCCGATCAGAATCAGATTGGGCTGCTGCATCGCTTGTTACTCCTGATGGGTACCCGCTTGAACCCTTGTCGGGATGCGGGATGGTTCATCAACCGGTTGTCAGGCAGCTGTGCGGCCCTGTTCGACCCGCTTCACCCGGTGGGCTTTGTGGGAACGAGTCGTGTTGGGACTTCGATCCCCCCTCCGTCTCGCTTCGCTCGACACCTCCCCCGCCAGAAGCGGGGGAGGCACAATGGATGCCTATTGCCTACCAAAGGTCCGCCTCCGGCGGATCGCCCTCTCACTCATTCACACGCGACATGTACGAGCCGTCTTCGGTCGAGACCTTGATCTTCTCGCCGTTGCCGATGAACGGGGGGACGCGGGTTTTGAGCCCGGTGTCGCACTCGGCTTCTTTGAGCTGGTTGGTCGCGGTCGCGCCCTTGATGCCCGGTGGGGTGTCGGTCACAGTCACGATGACTGTCGAGGGCAGTTCGATCGCAACGGGCTTGCTCTCGTGGAATAGGACCGTGCAGGTCGAGTTCGGGGCAAGGTAGAGCAGCGAATCGTCGAGCAGGTCCTTCATCAGTTCGACCTGATCGAAGTCTTCCAGGTCCATAAAGGTACCGCCGCCGTCTCCATTATCATAGAGAAACTCCATTTCACGCCGATCGAGCGTGGCCCCCTCGACAACATCTGAGCCGTTGAACCGCTTTTCGGTCATCCCTGAGCCATCGACGGCTCGCATCTTGGCCTGAATGTACGCCGGGCCCTTCCCGGGCTTCACATGCCCGGTTTTTGCGACCACATAGAGCTTGCCGTTGAGGTTGATGCCCATCCCGGGGCGGAGTTCATTCGCTTTCATGCTCGTATATCCCTGTTTAGCGCCGATCCGGTCGGTTTCTGATTCACCTGTTTCGGGCGGTCGCCCGGTCTCAGATCATAGCGCTTTGCTGGGCTTCTCGATTGTGATGGTGTACCCTTTCCCCTTATGGGGGCCCAACTCGACAGGAGTACTGAGATGAAGATGATGAGCCCAATCACCAGAAGACGCTTCATAAACCAGGCCGCGCTGGGCGGGCTGTCCATCGCCGCGCTCTCGGCCTTGCCCGCAGGCGCGTTCGCACGGGTACTCCAACCCGAGGGCGATGAACCCGAGCGGGTTGGCGTCATGGGCTGGCGTGTCCTGCAGCCCGGGATCATGGCCATCGCCGACCTCTCGTTGGGTGGAAACACCATGCTCGTTGTTGCCGACGGCAAAGCCCTGCTCGTCGATACCAAGTACCCCTACCTCGCCGGCGGGCTGCTCAAGGACGCGGCCGATCAGATCGATGCCGACATCACCAGGGATCGCATCGAGCTGACCCTCATCAACACCCACCATCACGGCGACCACACCGGTGGCAACGCGGTGATCGTCCCGATCGCGAGTGCCTCATACGCCCACGCCAATGCGCTCCCACGCATCCGGGAACAGCATGAGAAGTATGTGCAGGGCGCCAAAGCGGGCCCATCGCAGCTGGCACGCACCGATGCGCCCGAGGCGTACATGCCCTTTGCCAAGGCAGCCGCCGACGCCAGCGCCACATGGACCGAAAAAACCGCCGTCCCCAAGATCGCCATCAACGGGTCGGGGCACACCCTGCGTCTTGGCGACATCGTGATCAAAACCCAGCACTTCGGGGCGGGGCACACCGACAACGATCTGGTCATTCACCTG
Organism: Phycisphaerales bacterium JB052; assembly: GCA_043100965.1. Classification (GTDB taxonomy): domain Bacteria; phylum Planctomycetota; class Phycisphaerae; order Phycisphaerales; family UBA1924; genus UBA1924. The sequence continues at coordinate 1,343,730 of JBICHR010000011.1, forward strand.
CCCGAGCAGAACATCGTGCACACCGGCGACCTGGTCTTCAACGGCCTCCACCCGTACTTCGACCCCAGCGCCAACGCAACCGCCCGCGGCTGGCTCGAATCACTCAAGCAGACCCGCAAGCTCTGCAACGCAGAGACCACCGTCATCCCCGGCCACGGCGAGATCGCAGGCCCGGAGATCGTCGACACGCAGATCAGCTTCTTCGAGCAGCTCATCGCATCGATCCAGGGCGAGATCGACAAGGGCACCGCCAAGGAAGAAGTCGTCAAGATGAGCTGGGACTTCATGAACGGGCTGGGTTTCGAGCAGGTCAGGGGACGCCTGATCGACGGCGTCTACGACGAACTCACCGCCTGATCACTCCAGAAATACCGAGATCTCGTCGATCCCCTTGCGGTCCAGATCGGGCACGGTGCAATCCGCTGCCGGGTACCCCATCGGGATCACCATAAACGGGCGCTCGTGCTCGGGCCGTCCCAGCACCTCGCGCAGGAAGTTCATCGGGCTGGGCGTGTGCGTGAGGGTCGCCAGCCCCGCGTGATGCGCGGCTGTGAGCAGCATCCCCGTCGCGATACCGACCGATTCATTCAGGTAATACACCTGCCCACCGTCATCGGTGCTGCGCAGGGCCATCACGACGATCAGCCATGGCACGGTGTCGATGTATGACTTGTCGGGCGAGGTCTCGAAGACCTCGAGGTCCTTGAGCCAGCGATCGCTTGCCCGCTGCTCGTAGAACTCGCGTTCGACCTCCTCGGCAGCCATGCGAATCTTGTGTTTGATCTCCCGGTTGCTCACGGCGATAAAACGCCAGGGCTGCTTGTGGGCCCCGCTGGGAGCTGTGCCCGCGGCCAGCAGCACCTGCTCGATCACTTCGCGTGGAACCGGGGTATCTGAGAACTCACGCACTGTGCGTCGCTGCTTAACAATGTCATAGAACGACCGGGCGGCATCGAGTGCATCAATCTCGGGGGTGTAGGGGCTGAATGGAATCTGTGGTATCGACATGCGTGGTGGAGTGCTTCGTGGCCTGCTCTTGGGGGGGGATCATTCAGATCATAGCCGAATGCGCCTGCGAACCGGGCTTGCCGCATCAGCGCATGGTGCACGCGCGAAATGTCGTCAGAACCGGGCAGAATCGCCGACGAATACCCCATGCGCACCTGCCAGGGCAGAAGTACCCACACCACACGCCGAGGCACATTGGCCGCGGCGATATTGTGCGCCATCTCCGGGCTCGCCCAAGCCCAGAACGAAATCGAACAGAACACCACCCGCCCATCTGCGGCCGGACGCGTTGTCAGGGCGTTCGACTTCGAAGAGCAAGATACCAATCCGCTGCCCGTGCCACTGGGGTGGATCCGTGCGCAGGACGACCCCGCGGTCCCCCGCGTCCGCCCGGGGTTCCCGATCTGGAACCACGCCAAACTCGACTATCAGGCCCCCGCGTTTGCGGGCAAGGGCAGCGTCATGCTGCCAACCAACGGCGGATCAACTTCACTGCAGCTCCGGTACGGCGAACTCAGCATCTTTCCCAACGCTGATTACCTCGTCAGCGCCCGCGTCCGTACCCACGGGGTGGAGCATGCATCGGCCCAGATCGTCGCGACGCTGCTCGATCAGCACGGCGTCGCGCTCGATTCCACCCGGGTCGAATCGCGTCTGGTGCAGAGCGAGGGCGAGTGGACGCAGGTATCGATCGAGCTAGAGGGCCTGGACCCCAATGCCGCGTACATGCAGATCGAGCTGCAGCTCCTGCAACCCCAGCAGCAGGAACAGAACAAAGAACAAGCATTCAAGGTCTGGGAACAGGACTACGAGGGTGCCGCATGGTTTGACAACCTCATCGTCGCCCAGCTCCCGCGTCTGGAAATCACCACCGGCTCGCCGGGCAACATTGTCGTCAGTGAGGACCCGCCCAATCTGCAGGTTCTCGTTCGTGATCTCACGGGCGAGCAGATCAGCGCGAACCTGCGCATCTTCGATGTGCATACCCGCCTGGTGCACGAGGAATCGCTCAGCGACGATCGTCGACGCGTTCACCAGCACCACCAGACCAGCCTGCCCGGCTACGGCTGGTATCGCGCCTTGCTGGAGGTCGTTGCAGACAACCGGGTCGTCGGGGTGCGCACACTCGATTTCATCTGGGCACCCCCGGACCCATCCGATACCGACTCGGGCATGTTCTCTGTGCAAACGCCGCTGACCCATGAAAAACTCGCAGAAGCAACACCGGCGTTGGTCGATGGTGCGGGTGTCGATCGGGTCGCGTTGCGGGTTTGGGATCAGCGTACGACCCTTGAGGACCTGAATCCCTCTGGGCCAAGGTTCAGCATCATCAACCAGCTGCTCAACACGGGCACGCAGGTCAGTTTCACGCTGGCCCAGCTCCCCACGCCCCTTGCGACCGATCTAGCCATCGACCCCGACGAGGTGCTCAACGCGTTCAGTGATCCCAACGGCCCCTGGACCAAGTGGGGTGCACAGATGTTCGACCAGTACGGGCAGCGGGTGACCGCGTTGCAGTTTGGGATCACCCCCACGCTCGAATCACCGGTGCTGCTTGAACGCACCCTCGCGGACGCACGAAGAGCGCTGGCGGGGTTTGTTCCCGGCCCGACCACCATCCTCACCTGGCCCATCGATCGCCCCATCCCCTCACAACTGGCCACGCCGGGCAATACGCTGCAAATCAGCGATGATCAGACCACCGCATCGGAAGCGATCAGCAGCGTCGTGGACGAATGGGTCCGCCTGCACACCGAGAGCACCGGTGCTGATGAGTCGCCTGCTCGACTCGGGATGGATCTTCGACCGCTGCGTAAACCCGAGACCCAACGGGGCATGCAGGCGTGGTCGGCAACGAGCGCCCTGGCACGCAGGGCCATCACCTTCTGGTGGGCCGCGGGGTCGAGCGGGCTGGATCGTGATCGCTTCGAGCTCCGCATCTGCGACGCGTGGTGGGTCTCGGAGGGTAAACGCGGCCAGGTCATGCCCGCACCCGAGCTGCTCATGTGGCGCACCCTCGCCAAGCACCTGTCCAACCGCACGCCGCTGGAGCAGGTCGATCTGCTTCCTGGCGTGCGCATGCTCGTCATCTCGCCCCCCGAATCGCAAGCCGGTCGGGAACTCGATCTCACCGATGATCCTGGCGGCGCACTCGTGCTCTGGCTCGATGAGCCAAGCATCGACCCCGTCACGCTCAAGCTCCCGCTGGCCAACGCGCCGGTACGGGTCTTCGATGTGATGGGCAACGAAACACGCGTGGACCCTATCGCGACGGGCAACATCGGCGTGCCCATGCACCACATCCCGATCTCCCGCTCACCCATCATCGTTGAGGGGGTCAACGCCGAGCTGGTGCGGCTGCTGGGCTCGCTCCAGCTCACGCCCGACATGCTCGAATCTCGATCAGGGCTCCACAACCACCACCTGACCATCTCCAACCCGTGGGACATCCCGATCTCGGGACGCGTCTTCATCGTGGAGCCCGGGGGATACACGGGCGACCCTGGCGAAATCGATCGCAGCTGGGAAATCCTGCCCCGCACGCTCGATTTCAACCTGTCGCCGGGCGAGACGCGCGACTTGCCCGTCGACTTCGCCTACTCGCTGGGTGAACTGGCTGGGGAGAAGAAGCTCGTCTTCGATGTCGAACTGCACGCTGACCAGAACTATCCCATGCTGCGGGTGGAACGCACGATCGAACTCGGGCTCACCGAAGTCGAGATGGTGCTCTCTGCCAAGCGAAACGATGCCGGGATCACGGTCGTCAGTGTCGACATCTCGCACAGCTACGAACGCGAACAACACTTCGAGCTAATCGCGATCGCGCCCAATGAATCACGCATTCGGCGAACGATCAACGCGCTGAGTCCCGACAAGACCGTGACACGCCAGTTCGCGTTCACCAAGCCCGTGCCGGGCGATGAGATCGTGGTCGTGCTGCTGCCCCGCGAATCATCGACACGCCTTAACAAGTCGGTCATCGTCCCCTGAGCCAGCCAGCTCACCGGCCCTTGGCCATGTCAATCCAGCCCCGGGAGACCGGTATGTTCAGAAGATGGTTCTACGCGATCTGCGTATGTGTGCTCGTGCTTGTCTCCGCCATCGCGGTGTTCTGGCTCCCAATCCTCTGGGTGCTGGTGGTGCTGGTGCCCCTGATCGCGATCGGCCTCTACGACTCCACGCAGACCCGCCACTCGATCCGGCGCAACTTCCCGCTGATCGGCCGCCTGCGGTATGTCTTCGAAGAGATCCGACCCGAGATCCAGCAGTACTTCATTGAACTCAACACCGACGCCTACCCCATCGAACGCGAGATCCGCAGTCTCGTCTACCAGCGCGCCAAGGGCGACCTGGAAACACAGCCCTTCGGCACCCAGCGGGACACCAACGCCGTAGGGTACGAATGGGTCGCCCATGCCATGGCCGACACCAAACGCATCGAGCATGAGCCGCGCATCGAGATCGGAAAAGGCCGCTGCGCCAGACCCTACAGCGCCTCTCGGCTCAACATCAGCGCCATGAGCTACGGCTCGCTCTCACCGACCGCGATCGAAGCGCTCAGCCGCGGCGCAAAGATGGGCAACTTCGCCCACAACACTGGTGAGGGATCCGTATCGCCCTACCACATCAAAGGCGGCGGCGATCTCATCTGGCAGATCGGGACAGGGTACTTCGGATGTCGGGCAAGCGACGGCACATTCGACAAGCACATGTTCGCAGAGAACGCATCGCGCGACCAGGTACGCATGATCGAGATCAAACTCAGCCAGGGCGCCAAGCCCGGGCACGGCGGCGTGCTCCCGGGCGTGAAGGTCGACGAAGAGATCGCCAAGATCCGAGGCGTACCGATCGGAGAAACCGTCGTCTCCCCACCGCGCCACAGCGCGTTCCACTCACCCAAAGGGCTCTTGGAGTTCGTTGAACAGCTCCGCGAGCAATCCGGCGGCAAGCCGGTTGGCTTCAAGCTCTGCGTCGGGCGTCGCGTCGAGTTGCTGGGCATATGCAAAGCAATGCGCGAGACAGGCATGTCACCCGACTTCATCACCGTCGATGGCGGCGAGGGGGGCACGGGCGCAGCGCCGCTGGAGTTCAGCAACTCGGTCGGCATGCCCGCGCGTGACGCGTGGGCCTTTGCGCACAACGCGCTTGTTGGCGCGGGGCTCCGCGACCAGGTCAAGCTGATTGCCAGCGGGAAGATCATGACAGGCTTCCACATGATCCGGGCCATGGCCCTGGGTGCAGATCTGTGCAACAGCGCCCGAGGAATGATGCTCGCGCTGGGCTGCATCCAGGCGTTGCGATGCAACAACGACACCTGCCCCACCGGGGTCGCGACCCAGAACCGGGCGCTGTACAAGGGCCTGGTGGTTGAGGACAAGGCCCCGCGCGTGCACCGCTTCCATCAGGGGACCATCGAGAGCATGCTCGAGCTACTCAGCGCCATCGGGGTTGATCTCCCAGAGCACATCACACCCGACCTGCTCTACCGACGCGTCAGCGATCATCGCATCATGACCTTTGAAGACCTCTACGAGTTCATCCCCGCCGACTCACTGATCAACGACGCGGAGATCCCCAGCATCTGGCGCAGAGAGTGGACGCTGGCCAATGCCGACAGCTTCCGGTCCAGCGCCTGATCACGCATCCGGGCGATCCTCGGTCGTAAAGAGCATCGCGGTCTGCATGCCATAGATCGGATAGTCGCTGCTGACGCGGTATCCCCGCATCTGCTCGGGGTCGTACCCGAGCGTGGAGCAGACTTCACCGAGCAGTGCCCGGTAGCGCGGGACATGCGAGCTGCCGAATCGGTTCAGCCCGCTGCCCAGTTGCTCGATCGATTCAAGCAGATCGATCTGATCGACATCGCGGGACGGATCGTTGATGTCCGCCTGACCACCGATCGTGGTGTCGTAGATGCGCAGCTCCGGGTGCCTGTTGCGGTACAGGTCCTTGTGGACCAGCACATCAAACTGCATGCGCCGAGATGGGATGTTGATCTCGCTCGATGCCCACGCCTTCCGGTTTCGGCTGGTCGGGATGTAGCGAGGGATCTCGCCCCGGTTGACCTCGCAGGTCACCAGATTGATCGCGCTGCCCGCCCCGAATCCCCCGGGCTCGAGCAGGTAGTGCACCATCTCTCCCGCGGCATGCGCTTCAAGCGACGGGGTCGGGTCCGAGCAGTACTGCGCAAGCGTGGCGCTGTCTACCCCAACCATGGGCTCGCCCGCCAGGGTCCGAGGCTGTCGCCCGCCACCGTCTTCCACCCGCCGATGCGATGAGAACTTCACCCGCATGCCCGGGCGGAGCCGCTGCATGCCAAAGACCGATTTGATCCAGACGATGTCGATGCGCTCGCCGTCGTCGCTGGGCCAGAAGATCGCGGCCTCGGCGTAGACCTCGGCCTGGGCGCCCTTGAGTTGACTCATGGCCCGAAAGGCCGACTGCTTGCGTCGCAGTTCAAACTCTCTGCGTGCCTCGGGGACCCACGCGCTGAGGATGGCCTCCAACGCGCTCCGATCCCCGATCTCGGTACGGATCAGCGTCTCGAACCGATCGATCGCTTCGCCAGCATGTTTGATATCGATGGGTTTCACACCCAGCTTGGACGATGCCTTAAGCACCCGACGCATGGGCTCGGGGCCGGGGACACGGTGGACGACGCTCATCGCGTCGGGTGCGCGCACGGCCTTGAGCATGCGTGATGCGAGCACCTTGTCGATACCCAGTTCCTTGGCGAGGCGCTGGGGACCCGCGTCGCCGCCTGGGATCTGATCGATCACACGCACGAAACTGCTCAGTAGGGCTTCGCCGGCCTCATTGATACGGCGCTCAAGCCCCGAGAGCCCCGGGTCCTTGGGTTCAAGCAGCGCGTCTGGGGCTGCGTCAGGTGATCGGATGGGTTCGCTGGGATTGGACATGGCCGCTCAACGCTGGGGGATCAAACCAGGGACAACGGTGCCCTTCTGTGTTCATAAACCCGGTTTTTTGCATCATAACCGAGATTCTGTTCGTGTGCACACAATTTCTTTGTAGTTTCAGAGAAACTTCCTTGCAACTTCTCCCGATGGTCGAGTATAAAAGAGAGCAGCCAGGGCACAGGGTCCGGGTGATGCATGTCAGGGGCCATGCAATCCATTCATACGGTCGATCAGGATTCGATTGACCGAGTTCATGCCGAGCAGGAGCACGATCGGCATCTGGAAGAACAGAGAGATTGACTATGAAACACCTTCTCAACACAAGCATCATGCTCGCATTCACCGCCGGTATCACCGGGGCCGGGGTGACCACCACCACGGACTTCAGCAACGGAGCCGAGGGCTGGACCGGCCCATCCGGGATCGGCGGCGCCACAAACATAGAGGGCACCGGCGGCAACGACGGCGAGTACATGCGCACCGTGTTCAACGACTTCGGCGTGACCTTCCGGAACAACTCCAACGCCGACTTCCTGGGGGATTACACCACCGCCGAAGAGATCACCATCTCGATCGATGTGCAGGTCGAGTACCTCAACTTCTTCGGGCAGGATGTTTCACGCCCTTGGCTCGTCGAGCTGCGCGACTTCGATACCGCCCAGGGTGGCTACCCATGGACGAGCGCCTGGTTCCTTTTCGATAACATCTCACAAGCCGCCAACAGCGACTGGATGACCTACAGCACCACCTTCGACCCCAACAGCACCGACCTGCCTGCGGGCTGGGGCGGCTACGGCGCTGAGGACCCCAACACCTTCGAACCGACCCTGCCCGATGGCGTGACCTTCGCTGATGTCCTCTCGGGTGTCGACGAGATCGCCTTCACCACGCTGCAGCCCGGTTTCTTCTTCAGCTTCACCGACCACACGATCGGCATCGACAATATCTCGATCACCCATACGGTCCCCACGCCGTCGGCATTGGCACTGCTCGGGCTCAGCGGGCTCGTCGGCACGCGGCGTCGACGCTGACCAACGCCAGCTCAACACGCTCGAACTGCTGGTGCGGCAATCGCATCAACGCACACTGGGTGGGGAGCCCAGGTGTGGTGGATCGGGTCAGTCATCTGAATAAGGGGGGCGGATCGGGTTGGAGCTCGGTTCGTCGTTTTTCTTTCTTACCAAGGATTGTTTGTTCATGCGTATCGCAAATCACATCATCACCCTGGCCACGCTCGCAGGTGTCTCCAACGCCCAAACCTATGTCACCACCTTCGATACCGGGTTGGACGGCTGGGAAGCAAGCAACGGCTCGTTCCTCACCACTGAACTCGGAACAGGCAACACGCACCTGCGCAGTGTCGATGAGACCTTCGGCGTCTGGTACCGCAACTCCGGGAACCCGGAGTTCCTCGGCGACTACACCCAGAGCGATGAGATCACCCTCTCGATGGATATCAGAGTCGACCTGCTCAACGCACAGAATGTCCCAGACGGCGGATTCCCGTATTCACGCCCGCTCGTCGTGGAACTTCGGAACTACCGCTACGCGGGTGGCTTCCACCAGTACGGGAGCGTGTACTTTGTGCTCTCACGCGAGATCTCAGAGCTGAACCAGACCGACTGGACAACCTTCTCCGTTTCGTTCGACCCGAGCAGCACCGAGCTACCCGAGGGGTGGGGCGGGTTCGGCGGCGACAACGACCAGGACGGCCCCGTGCTCCCTGAGGGGGCAACATTCGCCGACATCGTTTCGAATGTCGATGAGGTTGTCTTCAGCACCTTCGACCCACGGGAGTTCTACCTCTTCGCCTTCTTCGATGTCTCGGTCGACAACTTCAGCATCAGCCGCGAGGCCGGATGCGAGGTCGATTTCGACGGCAACGGTTCACTCGACTTTTTCGATGTCTCCGCGTTCATCAGCGCGTTCGCAAGCCAGGACCCCGCTGCGGATCTCAACGCCGATCGTGCGTTCGATTTCTTCGATGTGTCCCAGTTCGTCAGCTCGTTCAGCGCCGGGTGCCCCTGAGGATGGGTGCACCTGCATGATCCCCTCGGAATCTTCTCTCTGAGAAGATTCGAACAGCGGGCCCGGAAGGGCCCGCTTGTTCTTTTGAAACTTGGATGCGATGCGTGTTCAGTCCATCATGACCGGCTCGGCGGGTGGCTGGTGCCACTCGGCATTCTCGTCCTTGCCGCTGGTCAGGTACCACTGCACCATGCGGTCGATGCCCTCTTTCAGGGGCACCTTGGGCGTGTAGCCCGCGCTGAGCAGCTTGTCGGCTTCGAACTTCGTCTCAGTCCGGAACATCTTCTTCACCCGTGCGGTCGAGATAGGAAGGTTCTTGCCCGTCAGCCTGATAACCACATCAAACGGGAGCCCAAGCAGCATGCCCATGGCATACGGCATCGCCGGGGCCGGCTTCCTGCCCAGGCACGCGCTCACAGTGTTGGAGATCTCCGTGCTCGTCAGATCGGGCTTGTCGATGAAGTTGAAGATCTCGAAGTTCGCGATCTCTCGGCTGGGCTGTGCGTCCTTGAGCCCCTTGAGGAAGAGCGTCGCGTCCACGATGTTCTCGACATAGCTGAGCGACTTGATGTTCGTGCCCGGACCAAACCGGAAGTACTTACCCGAATGGATCTGGCGGATCAGCGAGTACATGTTGGCAAAGTTGTTCACGCCGAAGGTCACCGTGGGACGGATGACGAGCGCCTTGCGCCCGTCGCCCTGCTGGACCCAGCGGTTGAAGACCGCTTCACCCTTGAGCTTCGACCCGCCGTAGGGTGTGTTGGGTGCGGTGGGAGCGGTCTCTTCGTGCGGCGTTGGCGCATCGCCGTAGACCGCCACGGTCGAGTAGAAGATGACATTCTTGATGCCCGCCCGGTCCATCGCGTCGCAGACCATCTGTGAGCCATGCTCGTTGACGGAGTAGTAGGTATCGTGGGCGATCCCGAAGTCGTGGTGCGCGGCCGCCAGATTCACGACCATGTCCACGCCTTCCATCGCCTTGTCGAGGGCCTTGGGGTCACGGATATCGCCCTTGATGTAGGTCATCTCCGCCTGGGGACCTTTGGGATCGATGAGATCGAGATTGACCAGTTCATGGCCCAACGCCGACAAATCACGGTGGAAATACCCACCGATGAAACCCGAACCGCCTGTGATAAGAATCTTCAAATCCTGTCCCCTTGCCGCACACATATCATGCCCTGCATCATACGGCACTCGCTTGACCGAGTTCGATGCCACACTGATTGTCGGCTCGATCCTTGCCTAGGTTTGTGGTTATCGGCAAGGGGTTGATCTAAAACCCGCCAAACATCATCGGCGCGAGCACAACGCACATCACACCACAGAGAATCGTGAGCGGCCCGCCGAAGCGGGTGTAATCGAGCCACTTGTAGCCACCCGGCCCCATGACCATCAGGTTCGTCTGGTACCCGATCGGCGTTGAGAACTCACAGCTGGCGGCGACGGTGATCGCCACGACGAACGGCATCGGGTTGAGCTGGCCTTCGATCGCCATGCCAATGGCGATTGGGAACATCAGCACCGCCGCGGCGTTGTTGGTCATGCACGCGGTGAAGATCGTGGTGAGCAGATACACACACGCGAGCAGCGCGTAAGGGCCCATGCCGCTGAATGTCTCAAGCATGAAGTGCGAGATGTCCTCGGCCAGCCCGGTGTTGGTCATCGCCTGCCCGATCCCGAAGCTGGCCCCAATGACCGTCAGGATTGAGAAATCAACACCTCTGCGGGCCTGTGGCCCTGTGCAACAGCGGGTGAGGATCATCAGCCCGGCCGCAAGCATGGCCCCGGTCATGGGCTCGAGCACCCCGAAGGTCAGGATTGTCACCAGCAGGGCAAGAATCGCCAGCGCCACCCAGGCACGCTCATGACGCAATGAAGCGGGGGTGAACCGCTCGTTGACAAGATAGAAATCACCCGAGACACCAAATCGCTCGGCAAAGCCGGGAGGCGCTTCGAGCAGCAGGGTGTCGCCGGCCCGCAAACGAATCTCGCCCAGCTTGCCCGGGATCTGCTGGCCCTGTCGACGCACGGCCACGACGACCGCGCCGTAGCGGGTTCGGATGCCTGACTGACGGATCGTCAGCCCGACCAGCGATGAGTTGTTCGAGAGCACCGCCTCCACGATGCGCAGGTTCGGGCGATAGCTGGCGCTGGCGTCGGTCACCTCGTCTTCGTGTTCATGGGCATCGGTCGTCGAGGGCACCAGCCCCTTGATCTGTTGCAGTTCGACCACCGAGTCAAGCTGGCCTACGAAAACAAGCACATCCTCGGCTTCGATGATTTCCTGAGGCGACACCGCAATGACGGTGTCGTCGCTGCGTTCGATGCGGGCCAGGAACAGCCCGGGCAGGTTGCGCAGGTTGGCGGCTTCGACAGTTTTGCCAATGATCGGGCTGCCCGGGCACACCTTCAGAGCCGCGTGATAGCCGTGGCCCTGCCCCTCGGCCTCGTCGATCGGATCGGCCCGATCGGGCAGCAGCTTACGCCCGAAGATGAGGATGTAGGCAAGGCCCGCGATCGCGATGGGAAGCCCGATCTTGGCCAGGGTGAACATCCCAAAAGAGAGCGCCGGGCTATCTGCGGTCGCGGGCCCGCCGTCGCTGGTGATCTCTTTCTCATTGAGCAACCCGGCAACGATGACATTGGTCGAGGTGCCGATGAGCGTGCACACACCGCCCAGAATCGACGCGAACGATAAGGGCATATAGAGCTTGCTGGGCGCGATGCGGCAGCGTCGTGCCACGCCGGCAAGGGTGGGTAGGAACATCGCCACGATCGGGGTGTTGTTGATGAACGCGCTCATCACCGCGACGGGGAGGGTGAGCTTGACTTGTGCGCTGCGTTCGGAGTTGGGCCGACCGAGCAGCACGCTGGTGATGCGGGCCATCGCGCCGGTCTCTTTCATCGCTGTGGCAACGATGTAGAGCATGGCAACGGTAATGACGCCCTGATTGGCAAAGCCGGCGATCGCCTCATTGGGCTGGAGCACCCCCGCGACGAGCAGCACTAAAAGGACGCCCATCATGACGATGTCAGCCGAGAACCGACCCATCGCCAAGGTGCCGATCATCAGCACCAGCATCACCCCGGTCAGAATGGCATCGAAGTTACCCAATCAAGCTTCCCGCTGTGTGCCCCGTGCAATCCCGCCTTCTGGGGGTGTGGGGCATACGCCCGATCAGTCGTCGATGTTCTGACCGATCCCCAGCTCCTTGATCGCCCGAAGCATCAAGCCGTGCACCCGTGGTGGGGCACAGACGATCCCTTTGTTCTTCTCAAGTCCCCGCCCATGCGAGAAATCGAGGTTGTTGCCAAAGATATCGGTCACAAACGCCCCGGACTCGCACGCGATGCAGCAACCGGCAGCATGATCCCAGATCCGCTCGACATAGCCCTTGCGGGTCGGCAAACGCAGGTAGGCGTCCGCCTGCCCGCGTGCCACCACCGCATACTTGCACTGCGAATCGAGCCGCACGGGCTCGCCGGCCTGCCCCAGGCCCTCCGATTCGATCCATTCGAGGATCCGATCGGTATCGCTAACATTGCTGTGGGCCTTCTCGACCGAGGCACAGACCGAGATTTCTTCAGTGGAATCGTGGTCCAGGCGAGTAATTCGGATCGAATCGGCCTTGCCGTCGTCTGCACGGGACTCCCAGACGCCCTCGCCCTGGATCGCGTAGTACAGGCACCCGTGCTGGTCGCGTTCATCGAGCGGCTGGGACATATCAACCGGCAGGTTGGGGCAGCCCATCACCCCGATGGTGGGGGTCCCGTTCTCAATGAAGCCGAGCGCAATGGCGTACTGCTGGTTGCGAAGGAAGCCCTTGGTCCCATCGATCGGGTCGAGGGTCCAGAAGCGGTTATGCGAGGTATCCCCGGCTCCCAGATCGATCGCATCAAGCAGATCATCGGTGTTGGCATCGTCCCAGACCTCCTTGGCAGCCGCGACCGTGGCATCGAGGATCATGGCGTTGTCTTCATCACGCAGGAAGGTCGAGGCCTCCTCGGCGACCATCACAAACTCACCGAGATGCTGCTTGAGCATCATCGCAACCACGGCCTGGCTGGCGTAATCTGCAACCGTTACCGGACTCTTGTCATCCTTGGTGATCGAACGCACCTCGTCGAGGCTGTTCTGCACCTCGCGGCAAACGATAGAAGCGGCGGCAACGGCCAAACGCCCGGCATTGGCGTATTCTGCGTGGTCGATCATGGTAAAAGGATTCCTGTCCATTCTGGGCTGACCCCACTATTCCGCCGATATTGACTCGAAAGAGTGGCCGATGCCATGCGTTGCATGCATATGGCCCGTCAGCAGGGGGATTCATCCCCGGGGTGTAGACTCGATACGCGTCGATTATACCGCCTTGACTCGGCCTGCCGGGGGTATGAACGAACGACAGGCCAACCATGAACAGCAGCAACTACCCTTCCAGTTCAGAAAACTCGGCAAACGGGGATACCCGATTCGACAACTTCGTGGCGGTTCTCGCAATCAACAGTGTTGATTTCGTCCGCACCGTATTCGGCCTGTACGCCAAACAACAACCGTTTGTCATACTCAAAAACCGAGACCAGCTGAAAGACATTCCAGGTATCAAGATCGTGCGGGTCATTGAACCCGAGGCAGGATCAGGCTGGGTCACCCATGATCCGATCGACTTCCCGAATGCAGATGTGCCTGCACAGGTCACCTTCACCTCAGGAACTGAAGGGAAACCGAAGGGCATTGTTCTCAGCCATCGGGCTCTTTGTGATGTTGTTCATCGTCTGCGTGACATCTCGAATATCGATGGAAGCATCTGTGAGTATGTAGGTGTACCAGCCGGGTACTCATTCGGCTTAGGCCGATACCGAGTGTGTGCCGCGGTGGGAGGGCGTACCTACCTCCCCCCGAGAGGATTTGATCCCACCGAGATTGCCCAGATGCTCCGGGATGGCCAGATCAATGCCATTTCAGCTGTCCCAACACTTTGGAAAACAGTTCTAGCCAATCCCCAGCTCTTTGAAGACCTCGGCCACAAAGTAATGTGGATTGAGATCGGCAGTCAGTACATGTCTCGTGCGGATAAAGAGCACCTCAAAGAGTTGTTCCCTGAAGCAACGATCATTCAGCACTATGGCCTCACTGAAGCATCCCGATCGACTTTCCTTGACATCTCTTCCACGGAAGGCGATGCATTAGAATCCGTAGGGCGAGCTACCGGTGAGACCCAGGTCCGCATCTCCTCGGAAGGTCTCATCGAGGTGCGAGGGCCACATGTCGCTATGGGACAACTCACAGAGCACGGCATTGAGCCGATCGTTCATGATGGAGGTTGGCTCACGACCAAAGATCGCGGTGAGTTGAGAGATGGATACATTTACTACCTCGGAAGAAACGATGACTTGATCAACTGCGGCGGAATCAAGCTGCCACCCGACCACCTTGAACGGGACATACTGAAGTTGCTCAAGGCCACCAGTGGGGTTGGTGTAGGGCGCTTTGCTCACCCGCTGCGCGGCGATGGTATTGTGGTCGCACTGGAAAAGGGTGTGGCTGATGATTTATCACAGGTTCAGAAAGCCATAACTGCACTACTCGAGGAACAAGGTCTCCGTGTAGGTGATGCTTTGCGGGTCATCGAACTCGATCAGCTTCCTCGAACCGAAACGGGAAAAATCCAGAGGAGCAGGCTCGCAGGGGCGCTCACTGAGTATGACCGGACGAAACTCAAAACAGATTCGTCCCGGAGTACCGGTCTGGCAAACGACACAAGCTGTGATGAAATCGAAGAGAGTGATTTACAAAATCAACTGATCGATATCTGGAGTCGAGTGCTGAACTCTGACGACATCTCCCTTGATGAAAACTTTTACAGCAGTGGCGGTGATTCGCTCAGCGCTATCAGCATGATGCTTGCCTTGGAGAAAGCAGGCATTGATAAAAAGATCACCGCCCAGATATTCGATGGCAACTCAATCAGAGAGATCGTTCGCGCCGAAGCGGGGCATGAACTGGTCGCCGACAAACCCAAGCGGATGAATGAGCGCGTCACTGGTGATTCGATCAACATCGTGCGCGGCTTGCTTGTATTGATTCTGATTTCGATCCATTTTTTACCGGGAGTCTTGGAAAGACTACCAGTTGATTCGGAGTACATCGGATCACTCTTGCACCCATATTACCGACTTGGAACACCTGGATTCGCTCTGGTGTTCGGCCTTGGTGTGGGCTACTTCTATTTCTACCAGATGAGTAATTCGAGAGCCCATGTCTGGCGACGGGTTCGTCTCTCCGCGATCATCGTCAGTGTTGGAATTGTCATCCAAGCAATTTTCCGCTTCGGCTCAGCCCTAGCTTCGCCAGACCCGTTGCCATCCCCTTTTATTAGTTCGATGTTCTACTCGGTATTGATTTACTACCTGCTTGCTGTGCTCAGCATTCCGATCTGGTTCAAGATTATCTACAACAAATACTCTCCAGTTCTATTTGCACTCACAGCGGCAGTTGGCAGCTATCTTATCTATCTCATACTGAACGAGGCTATCGGGACTACACCACTCAGCTTTGGCCCAGCAGAGTTGGCCAGGCTGATGCTGGAAGCGAAGTACAACTATTTCAGAATGACCGGCATTGTGATGATCGGTGTTGCAATCGGACTCCACTATCGCTACCAGGCGAACCTTGATCGAGCCGCAGGCCAATACCTGCTTGCTGGCGCACTTCTCACCATGACCATGCTCATGCTGACATACGACATGGGCAGCCAGCTTGACCGATGGCTCACAATGCGAGATGCGGAGCTCTTCGCGATTCTTGGCTACACAGGACTCGTGCTGATGATGCTCGGGATCGTCAGCTGGCTTCGCCCGATGGTCGGTAGGTCAGGCTTCTGGGGGTTCAGCCTGCGAGTACTCGCTGCCTGTGGTGTTCTTTCGCTACCTTCATATGTCGCACACGGCCTCGTAATTCCTGCGAAAGATATTGCGGTTGGCTTCACACCAGTTCCTGATTCAATCGCACTGCTGGGATCACTCGGCCTCTTCTTCATCGTCGCATTCTTCGCAGTCAGGAAAGTTGTTCGTCTGTACGGCTGATCAACGATCCTTGTACGAGCGCCTCTACGAGTTGCTCGGCAGACTCCTCAATAGTCTGCTGATCTGTCTGGATATGCACCTCGGGTCGCTGGGGTTGCTCGTAGGGGTCGTCGATGCCGGTGAAGCCCTTGATCTCGCCCGCGCGGGCCTTTTTATACAGGCCCTTGGGGTCGCGTTGTTCGCAGACTTCGATCGGGGTATCGATGAAGACCTCGAGGAATGGCAGCCCGGCTTCCTCGTGGATGACCCGGACCTTATCGCGGTCCCGCTGGTAGGGGGAGATGAAGCTGGAGATCGTCACCACCCCAGCATCGGCGAAGAGCTTGGCCACCTCGCCCACGCGGCGAATGTTCTCCTCGCGGTCCTCGGGCGAGAAGCCCAGGTTGGCGTTGAGCCCGTGGCGGACATTGTCGCCGTCGAGTCGATAGGCGAGGATCCCGTTCTGAATCAGGGCTTTTTCCAAGGCGACGCCAATGGTGGACTTGCCCGAGCCGCTGAGACCGGTGAGCCAAAGGGTGCAACCGCGATGCCCGAGTGCTTTGGCGCGATCTTCACGGGTAATTTCGCCCTCGTGCCACGCGATATTGGTGGCCTTCCCAACGGTCTTGGTAGGTTTATCGGTCTCACTCACCGGTGCGCTCCCTGCTTTGGGCCTGAAAAGTCGTGACTCTATCGGTCGTTGTCGATCTGATACGCTCCAGTCATCGTAGAACCCCCGAGCGTCGGTCTATACTTCGGCTGATTGCTTGATCAAATCCCTGTTTCTCGCTTGGGAGGCGTGAAACTTGGGCCGATTGATGATCAGAACAGACCCATAGACCCGGTGCCGTTCGGGCACGGGGCTTGATGACAGACCCGACAGGGAGACCCCCGGCATGACGCAAGCCGCTGAACCCATCTCGCACTACCGCCTGACGCACCTCAAGGCGCTCGAAGCCGAGGCGATCCACATCATGCGGGAGGTGGCCGCCCAGTTTGAGCGCCCCGCGCTCATGTTCTCGGGTGGCAAAGACTCGATCGTGATGGTCGCGCTCGCACTCAAGGCGTTCCGACCCGCGAAGTTCCCCTTCCCGCTGCTGCACATCGACACCGGGCACAACTTCCCCGAGGCACTCGATTTCCGCGACCAGCTCGTCGAGAAAATCGGTGAACGCCTGATCATCCACAAGGTCCAGGACCTGATCGACAAGGGCATGGCAACCGAGGACCCCGGGCCGTTCCCCAGCCGCAACCGTGCACAGATCCCCACGCTGATCAACGCCATCGAGGAGTACCGCTTCGACGCGCTCTTCGGCGGTGCCCGCCGTGATGAAGAGAAGGCCCGCGCCAAAGAGCGCATCTTCAGCTTCCGCGACGAGTTTGGCCAATGGGACCCCAAGAACCAACGCCCCGAGCTGTGGAACCTGTACAACGGCCGCCATCGCATGGGTGAGAATATCCGAGTGTTCCCCATCTCCAACTGGACCGAGATGGATGTCTGGCAGTACATCATGCTCGAGAACATCGAGATCCCCGATCTCTACTTCTCGCACAAGCGCGATGTCGTCAAGCGCATGGGGCAGTGGGTGCCCGTCGGCGAGGCACCGTTCGGGCCGCGTGAGGGCGAAGAGGTCATCAACCGCACCGTTCGATTCAGAACCGTCGGCGACATGAGCTGCACCGCTGCGACCGATTCTCCCGCTTCGACACTCGAGGATATCGTCGCAGAAGTCGCCGCAGCGCGTGCCTCCGAACGCGGTGCCCGCATGGATGACAAGACAAACGAAGCCGCGATGGAAGACCGCAAGAAAGAAGGGTACTTCTAAATATGAGTACTGAGACCGACACCCCGACCGCAGCCCGTCACCCGGACCCCAACGCCAACATGGGCATGGAGTTCTCGACCGACGCGTACCTCGATATGGACCTGCTGCGTTTCCTGACCTGCGGCAGCGTGGACGACGGCAAGTCGACCCTCATCGGGCGACTGCTCTACGACTCCAAATCCATCTTCGAAGACCAGCTTGAAGCCGCCGAGAGCGCTTCGGTCGGTCGCGGCGACGAACGCATGAACCTGGCGTTGCTGACCGACGGCCTGCGCGCCGAGCGTGAGCAGGGCATCACCATCGATGTCGCTTACCGCTACTTCGCCACACCCAAGCGCAAGTTCATCATCGCCGACTGCCCCGGCCATGTGCAGTACACCCGCAACATGGTGACCGGTGCATCGACAGCGAACCTCGCGCTTATCCTGATCGACGCACGCCACGGCGTGATCGAGCAGACCCGACGACACTCCTTCATCACATCGCTGCTGCGCATCCCGCACCTCGTGGTCTGCGTCAACAAGATGGACCTCGTCGATTGGGACAAGGACACCTACGAGAAGATCCGCGACGACTTCGAAGAGTTCGCCGCCCGCTTCGAGATCAACGACATCACCTTCATCCCCATGTCCGCGCTCACCGGCGACAACGTCGTCAACCGCTCGGAAAACATGGACTGGTACCAGGGCCCGTCCCTGCTGCACCATCTGGAGAATGTCCACATCGCCGGCGATCGCGACATGATCGACCCCCGTTTCCCCGTGCAATGGGTCGTTCGCCCACAGAGCGACGAGCACCACGACTACCGCGGCTACGGCGGCCAGGTCGCATCGGGCGTCTTCCAGAAGGGCGACGATGTCGTGGCGCTGCCCTCGGGCATGGAATCCAAGATCAAATCGATCGATATCGGTGGCACCGAGCAGCAGTCCGCGTTCCCGCCCCAATCCGTCTCGATTCAACTCGAGGATGACATCGACATCTCGCGTGGCGATATGCTCTGTCGGCCAAACAACAAGCCTCAGAGCGGGCAGGATATCGACGCCATGGTGGTCTGGATGACCGATCAGCCCATGGTGGTTGGCAAGAAGTACACCATCCGCCACACCAGCAACGAGGCGCGGTGCATCATCAAGGACCTGCACTACCGCATGGACATCGAATCGCTCCACCGCGACGAGAGCGTCGACACACTCGCGCTCAATGAAATTGGGCGTATTTCGATCAGGACCACCAAACCCCTGTTCTATGATCCCTACCGCCAATGCCGCATCACCGGCAGCTTCATCATCGTGGACGAACAGACCAACAACACGGTCGGCGCGGCGATGATCATCGGCGAATCCACATAACCCACGCGATGAAGTCGGCATACGCTTGAACCATGTCCGGCGCTCTTGAATATCGCATCATCTCGATCGGCTCGCTCGCTTCACACCCGCTGTGGGGCGAGCGATCGCCCGTGCGCACCGGTCACACGACCACCACCCTCATCCGCTCAGGCGACGCGACCATCATCGTCGACCCCGGACTCCCCGCCCCGGCGCTCAAGGCACGCCTGGGCGAGCGAGCCGGCATCACCCCCGACAAAGTCACCCATGTGTTCCTCACCAGCTTCCACCCCGAAGCCCGGCGGGGAATCACCCTCTTCGAGCACGCCGACTGGATGCTCAGCGAGGCCGAACGCGAAACCGTGGGCGTGCCCATCGCCCAATCGCTGGGGCGGCTCGCCGAGAGCCAGGAGATGGCCAAGCAGACCGGCGAAGAGTTCCACGAAGACCAACAGGTGACGCTCGAAGTGCTGCAACGCGATATCGCGATCCTCGCACGCACACAGGCCGCCCCGGACTCACTCAGCGATGATGTCGACCTGTTCCCGCTCCCGGGTTACAGTCCCGGCGCCTGCGGGCTGCTGCTCAAGGGCACCATCGATACCACGCTTGTGTGCGGCGACACCATCGCGACCGTCGAACACCTCGAGCAAGGCAAGGTCCTGCCGGGGTGCGCCGACCGGGAGAAGGCCCTGGAGAGTTTCACCGAGGCGTTGGAGATCGCGGATCTGATCATCCCAGGGCGTGATAACCTGCTGATCAACCCCACCGGCAATCCGAGGGGCCCGATGGGCTGATCCCGGCGTTGTGACCGAACCTTTGACCCATTTGCGACGATAGAGTCTGTGTATGCCCCCGATCAACCCACAACGCCGACCGATGCAACGCCCTGCAGGTGCGGGCGCTGCTGCTGCCAAGAAGCCCAAGACCGATCCGAAGCTCAGCCCGCAGCAGAAGAAGAAGATGCACGCACTCTTCGTCCGGCTCAACGAGGCCGTCGATTCCGGGTATGCCTCCGAGGCGCTCAAAAAGCTTGCCGAGCTTGAGTCACGCTTCCCGAACAACCTGAATGTGCACATGATCACGGGCCGGGCCAACTCCCAGCTCGCGCGTCACGCCGAGGCCATCGCGGCCTTCAAGAAGGCCGTCGACATCTCGCCCAACGAGCCCGAGATCATCTTCCACTACGCGGTCGCCCTGCACAAGGGCGGCGAGTACGAGGAAGCGTTGCTCCAGTTCGAGCGGGTGCTCTACCTCAACCCGGAACACTTCAACGCGCTGAGAAACAAATCGGCATTGCTCACTGACCTCGGGCGTGTGGAAGATGGCTACCGGATCTGGTGCGAGATCGGCGAGAAGTTCCCAGACGACCAGATCGATGACAATAAACGCATGGGCATCGCCATCACAGGCGCTCGCTTTGCGCCCAAACTGCTCGACGCTCAGGAGGCCATCGACAAAATCGAAGGCTCGATCCTCAGCACCGACGACAACCCATTCAGGAAAGCAGGCTACTACCAGCTCGGCCGCCTTCAGCACCACCTCAAGAACTACGACAAGGCGTTCGACGCCTACACCGCGTGCAAAGAAGTCGAGATCGAAGACGAGAACTGGGATCCCGAGGAGCACAGCGTACGCATTGATAAGCTCATTGACTGCTGGCGAACCGATGTCCCGATCCCGTTCTCAAAGGCCAAGGGGGTTGATGGCTCGCGCCTGATCTTCATCGTCGGCATGATGCGATCGGGCACCTCGCTCACCGAGCAGATGCTCGCCCAGGTCAAGGAGATCGTTCCGGGCGGTGAGATGAACGAGGTCAGCCGATCGCTACCCCGCGAAGACAAGGTCACCATGCGCCACGCGCAGCGGTACCCGCTCATGCGGGAGCTCTACACTCAGGGCCGGATCAACCGCATGTCCAAGCAGGCCATGGCCGGCTACAACAATGTCCACCGACACTACACCATCACCGACAAGCAGCCGTTCAACTACGCCTATGTCCCGCTGATCGCGCACATGTTCCCGGGCTGCAAGATCATCCATTGCAAGCGTGACCCGCTCGATTGCTGCCTGTCCAACTTCACGCAGGCCTTCGCACGCCTGCACCTGCAGACACACAACCTCTTCTGGCTCGGACGCTTCTTCGCCGACTACGAGCGAACCATGCTCGCATGGCACGAGGTCCCTGAGGTCGACATGATCGATCTGCAGTACGAAGAACTCGTCAGCGATCCTGAGAACCAATCCAAGCGCGTGATGGAGTTCCTCGGACGGGAATGGACCGACGAGATCCTCGAGTTCCACAAATCCAAACGAACCGTCAACACCGCCTCACGCGATCAGGTGCGCAAGCCGCTCTACACCAGCTCGGTGAAGAAGTACACGCCCTATGAGCACCGCCTGGACGAACTCAAGCGGGGCATCGAAGAAGGCCGTGCCCGTCCCCACGGCGGCTGAGCAATCGCTGCCAGCCCCGCACGCCCCACCGACCCGGTGAGCCCTACGCTCTGGGCATGCAGATCCTGCTTACAAACGACGACGGCATCTTCGCTCCCGGCATCAAGGCCATGCACGAACAGCTCACGGGCTCGGACGCCCACCCGCAGGCGCTGGGTGAGGTCTTCACCGTAGCACCTCAGACGGTGCAGTCAGCCACATCCCACGGCATTACCTTCCACACGGCGCTCATGACCAAGCCCGTCCGCATCAACAACCACGAAGGAATCGCCGTCGACGGGCGACCCGCGGACTGCAGCAAGCTCGCGCTGACCAACCTCTGGCCCGAACGCTTCGGTGATGGCTCAAGGCCCGACCTGGTCATCTCGGGGATGAATGCGGGTGCCAACTGCGGGATCAATGTGATCTACTCGGGAACGGTCGCCGCCGCGATCGAAGCCGCGTTCCTTGGCGTACCCGCCATCGCCGTCTCGCTGCACCTGGATCAGGCCGAACCCGATCACGCCCTCGGTGCAGCCCACGCGCGCCGCGCAATCGATGAACTGCTCAAGGGCGGCTTCCCAAACCAGCATGAGGTGGTCTCTATCAATATCCCCGCCACCGAGTACCTCCGCGATGACACGCCCATCGAGGTGTGCCCGATGAACACCCACGCGCTCGTCGATCAGTACGAACGCCGCACATCGCCCAAGGGGAAGCACTACTACTGGTCGACGGCCCACGGGCTGGATTTTCGTGGCACAGACGACGGCACCGATGTCCATGAGCTATTCGAGCGCAAGATCACCGTCACGCCGTTGAGCTTCGACCTGACCAACCACGCCCGCCTCTCGTTCTGGCGTGAGCGCCTGGGTCAAGAACCCGATCTATGAAAAACAGCCGCACGAAATGAATCGTGCGACTGCCCTTCTCTCCGGTCGCGAACAGCGTTCGCTGCGCTGTGTTTCGTTTACGAAGCCTGGTCCGGGTCTTCGAGGGTTTCGATGAGTGCGTTGAAGATCTCCTCGACAAGCTCCTGCGTCAGCTTCAGGTCTTCCATGACCTCACGCTGGATCTCGGTGCTTGGGTTATCGAGCTTGAATCCGCCCTCGAGCATGCCCGCGATCTTGTCGGCCGCGTGAACGACATAGACAATTTTCTTGGCCTCGGTCGGGGCCTCGGTCGGGCAGTGGTGGTAGCCCGCGGCCGCCATGAATGGGGTCGGGAACTTCCACTTCTCGCAAAGCCCCTTGCCAAAGTCTTCGTGGTTGGCACCGAAGACTTCTTCTTCTGTGTCGAGCAGCGAGACACTCGGCTTGCCCGAGACATCAGCGTTGCAACGATCGAGCGCATCGATCAGGTTCGAGCGGTCGTACTGCATCTCGACCATGATCCCGATGTCGTGAATCAGGCCCGCGAGATACGCCTCATCACCGAGGCCCATGCCCAGACGATCGCTGATCATCTTGCTGGCAATCGCGACCGCGTTGCTGTGGTCCCACAGTTCCTTGGCGCTGAAGAACGGCGTCAGCTCCCCGCCGCGGAACAGCTTGGCCAGCGACGCGGCGATCGCGATGTTCTTGACGGCGTTGAGCCCGAGCATCACAATCGCTCGGTTGATCGAGGCGATCTGACCGGGCAGGCCATAGAAGGATGAGTTGACGACCTTGAGGATGCGTGAGCACAACGCCGGATCGTTGCTGATGACCTCGTGCAGGTCCTGAGCGGTGCTGCTGGGTTCTTCAACCAGTTCGATGATGCGCAGCGTCACCTCTGGGAGCGTCGCAATGTGCGAGATCTCCTTAAGGGCGCTCGTCACGGATTGTTCACGCTGTTCCTGAGTTGCTGGCATAGGGTCGGCTCCGAGGCTGAGTGTCGCTTACTTCCACCCGCAGATCGGCCCGAATCCCGTGTGACTTTGGTCGTGGTCCGACAATCAGGATAATCTCATCCCGACCGCACCCCGACTCGCCCAAGAGCACCAAATAACTGGGTTGGACCCAGCTCAATATGTACAAAGCTTGCGCATCAGTTGCCCCGATCGGGGGTCACCGAGCACCTTGGATATCAGGTCCGCGATCTGCATGCCGCTCGTTCCATCGCCATATGGATGGGCTGATCGCTCCGCCTCCGGGTCGGTGGCCCGCGCCAGCGCCGCGTGTATGGAGTCAACCGCTTCGTCCGCATGGACAGTCCAGCCCGCGCACCGCTCCCGCCCGTGCTGACGATCCCCGATGTCCACGCTCGGACACCCGATCGCCGACGCCTCGATCAAGCCCGCCGACGAGTTGCCCACCAGCGCCCCGCCCGAAGCGCCCACGCGCTTGAGCAGCCCCACGAACACATCACGCGGCAAGCCCTCACGCACCTGCACATCGATCGGTGCCGATTCAATCGCCTCCATAATCCCGCGCCGACCCGGGTCAAGATTCGGATGCAGCACAAGCACGCGCTTGTCAGTCACGGACTCAAGCACGGTCCGCATCGCCTCGGACTCTTCATCGTCCTTCCGCCCGATCGGGTGCATCAGCACCACGATCTGAGGCGAGCCCAGCTGCGCGAACGCGCCATCGCCGAGCGGGTTGATCTCATCGAGTCCATCAATCGCGGGCGAACCCACCACGAACACCTGCGCCGGGTCCTCGCCCATCTTCACGATGCGCTTGGCACTCATGTTGGACGCGGGGAAATGGACATGCGCCAGCTTGGTTATCGCGTGGCGCATCGCTTCGTCCGCGACACCCTCGGCCCGGTCCCCGCCGTGGATGTGCGCCAGCGGGATCCCGCCCACGCTCGCCGCGGACGCCGCGGCGAACGCCTCGATCCGATCGCCGAGCACCACGACCATGTCGGGGCTGTTCATGTCGTAGCTGCGCCCGAAACGCGCGATGCCCTTGCCCAGCGATTCCACATCGTGCAACCGCCCGACCTTGCCGGCCGTCTGCATCGGGATCGAGTCCGCGATCGCGAACTCCGCCTTCACCTCGCGAAAAGTCACCGCCGGCTGCACCAGGTGCGACCCAGCTGCGACGACATAGAGCTCCAACGCCGGGTGCGCGTGGATCGCGTGCATCACGGGGCGCAAAAGCCCGAACTCCGCGCGGGTGCCGGTGACGACCATGACCTTGTGCTGTCCGCTCTCGTTCACGCGATATCCTCCTCGACGATGGGCACATCTGATTCGATCGAACGCTTCGCGACCGAGCCGATGACCTCGTCGAGACGATACGCCAGGATCCCCGTCCCGGGGCGTTTGATCGTGAGCATCTCGCGCGTGATGGTCTCGCCGGGGGCGATTTCGCGGGTGGTCACGACGGACTGGCGGGAGACTTCGCGAACATCGCGTTCGCAGTCGAGGACGCGTTTCTGTCCCGCGATGCGTGCCTGAGCATGAGCCACCGATCGAGCCGCGGCGGCATACTGCGCAAACGACCTCGGCTCCAACGATGCCGCGTGATCTGGACCCGTCGCCGAGGTGTCATAGGTAATGTGACGCTCCAGCACACACGCCCCCTGCTCAACCGCATCGCGCCCGGTCTCGATCGACTCGGTGTGGTCGCTGTAACCCACGATCAGACCCGTCGCCGCCGCGATCAAGGCGATCCCGCCCAAAGCCGCGTCCGGGGCCGGGTAACTACTCACACACTGCAATACCGCTAGCCGATCGCGCACATCATCCAGCCACACCACCGCACGCACCACCTCATCAAGCGTGCTCGCCCCCGTGCTGACAATCATCGGCTTGCCCGTCTTCGCCAGCGCCTCAAGCAGCGGCTTGTTTACGATGTCCGGGCTCGCCGTCTTGTACGCATCCCACGCGAGTGTCTCCGCGATCTCAACGAGCTCAGTCGAAAACACCGTGACGATCGCGTGGATACCCCGCTCGTGCGCCCGATCGACGACCCGCGCCATCTCGTCGATCGAGAGCTCCAGGCGGCGCAGCATCTCGATCGGGTCGGTCTCGCCCGCGTTCTTCTGATACGCCGCGAGCTTCGCTGCGCTGCTCATCAGCCGATCGGTCTCGAAGAACTGCAGCTTCACCGCGTCCGCGCCCGCATCGGCCGCCGCGTCGGTCAGCGACAACGCCCGCTCGACCTCCCCGTCGTGGTTCACCCCGATCTCTGCGATGATGTAGGGCGGGTGGTCGATTCCGATCTGTCTGTTGCCGATTCGCATCTCAGGAGTCTACCCATCCCAGGGTGCCACTACTCGCCTCGAAGAGGCGCAGAAGTGTCTTTCAAACACCAGCCACCTGATTCTTGAGCGGCACTACTGCGCGGCTGTGCCGCGAGTCGTGGCACCCTGCAAATCGGACTGCTCCCGCAACACCGCATCCGCCACCAGCAGATCAATCCGCGAGTCGATATCAACCACATCACCCTCGGCCGTGATCACCCCGCGTCGATCGTTCCCCAGGAAACAGTGGGGGCCCTCGGGCGCACCAACACGACACATCAGTGCCTCGGGTGTCACCGCCATCACCCCGCCATCGGGCACCATCGCCGCCGGCAGGTCCTGCCTGCGGTAGCAGTTGTGATACAGCACATCCCCCTCCCAAGGACGCACCTGCCCGTTATCACCGACCCGCACCGTCCACCACGGGTGGTGCTTGCCCACCCGCGCGTAGCTCTGCACGCTGTCGCAGCCGGTCTCCGCCAGCATCGCAACCGCGTCATCAATCAACGACGCAGGCCGCACGGGCACATTGGCGTACAGAATCACGATCGGCCCGTCCGGGCTTCCGATCGCCTCATAGGCATGTCGGGCCGCATCGTCGATGGTCGCCGTGTCGTGCGCCAGCTCGCCCGGCCGCTGCACAACCTCGCACCCAAGATCTTCGCCGACTTCCAGGACTGCATCATCATCGCTGCTGACCACCACACGCCCAATTGCCGACGATCGCTGCGCCGCCTCGAGGGTCCACTGAACACACGGCTTGTCCGCCACGGGCAGGATATTCTTGCCCGGGAGACCCTTGGACCCGCCCCGGGCCAGCACGATCGCGATAGCCTGGCCTCGCTCGCTCACGCGGCTGGTTCCTTCGCGGAAAGCTTCATCTCCAGCTCCGCAACCCGCATCGAACCACGCACCCGCTGGTATGCACGCTCGACACCCTCGTCGATCGCGTTGATCTCCTCGCCCTGCGAGACAATCGCATGCCCGTTGTGATCCACAACCACGCCATCACAACGCACCCGCATGATGTCCCGCTCAAGCTGCTTGCGCCGCTGCTCAGGGATCGTCAGCTTCGCGATGCGCTGGTTCTGCACGAACGCGGGTAGCGGGTCGATGATGGCCGCGCCCGTGAGCAGCAGCCACTTGTCGTAGAAGGACTCGATCTGATCGAGCGTCTGCTCACACCGGGTCATGCGGGCCGCGAGCCAGATGGGTGCATCGCTGCTGGCGATGGTGTCATAGATCGTTTGCAGGCGATCGTACACACGCGTGAATGCATCGACACCCGTCAATGACGCGTACGCATCGGCGCGGTCGGCGATCACATCGACACCCAGCACATCCAGACCCGACTCGATCAGCGTGTGCTCATCGATGCCCTCACGCAGCAGGTCTGTCCGCAGCTCAACACACGCGGCTCCGTCTTCCTTAGCTAACGCGATGAGGTCGATTGCTCCGGGGTGCATGAGCGGGTCGCCCACGCCATCAAACACGATCGACGCGTCCTCACGAGCCGCGCACAACGAGCGGATCAGCGTGTGAGCCGCACCCAGTGCAATCGGCTGGCGTTCGACGGCTTCAAGCGACCCGCGCTTCCACCGCCCCCAGTCCCCGCCGACCAAACGCCCGGTGCAGGTCTCAAGGATGAGCGTGCTGGGTGTCGTGGGCTTGCTGCACTGCAACGCCTGCACACAAACCGAGGCGGAGGCGCTGATTGGCTCATCCACCCCCGCAAATGTGTTTCTTATCGCTTCAAACCGGCTGGCGCTGTCACAGATCGCACGCACGCCCGCGTCGCGTAGCTCCGGATCAATCTGCACACATACACCACGCACGATCGGGTCCGCCTGTGGTGCGGTCGGCAGGTAACCCAACAAGGCCCCCAGCGTCGCCAGCGGGTTGCGTCGCGAATCGCGTCTGCTTGCATCGGCGAGCGATCGCATTGTGTTGATGTCGACCACCATCGTGCCGAAACCTGGGCACGCCTGGGAGAATGCGATGCGTTTCTCATTGTCCTGTCTCCGAACACGATCGATCGTCTCATCGACCAACTTCGGATCAACCATCGCCCAGTCGCCCCCGACCAGGGCCGCCGCATCGATCTGCCGCTTGGACATCACATGCGCAAACAGCTCGGGGCAGGCGATCTCGTCATACACGCACAGCATCCCCAGTGATCCACGCCAGCTGCTGGACGACTGCATGCGTGCAGCACCAACCCGGGCCGTGTGCGAACGCAGCGTGTGGGCATTGACCTCGACCACATCAAGCTTGTGGCGGAGCGGGAGTGATCCCAGCAAGGCCCGCACGCCCTCTGCGTCGGGCGTCACGATCGTGATCCCATCGATCTGCTCGCTCCGATCGATCCGGGCGATCGTCGTCTGCAGCACATTGAACCCACCGGCCCGATCGGGCAGCATCTTCACGCCCAGCGGACGCGCAACACCCAGCCCCCCCTGCTCAGGGTCCGCCAGCACCATCGCGTGCACCCGATCTCGGGTGACCGATCCTCGGCCACCAGAGAGCATGTCCTCGCCATCGGGACGATCGCTCGTCTGCTTGGGCATCTCTCCACGAAGCACCGTGAGCGTGTCCCGCAACTGCTGGGCGACGGCTCGAGCCGCGTCTCGGGTCCACCGCACATTCTCGATATCGCGTTCAATCTGCAAACGCTGACGCTCAACCGGATCGGCCCCATCGCTCCGCAGCGAAATCACACGGTCCCGCTTGAGCCGGTTCAGCACCGCGATCTGGTTCACGAACTCGATGAGCGTGAACGCGTCACGCATTTTCATCACTTCGTCCCGCCCGGCATTCACCTTCTCAATCAGCTTGCCGACCCGGCGCTGATCCTGCTGGTGCTTGAGCATCTCGCCCAGCGTCCCGATCGATCGTTCGCTGATGCTCACGATCCGCTCGCAATCGTCGATCACCGAACCGATCCGATCACACACCCGCGTATCCAGTGGCTCAAACCGAATCGTTTCGTTCCGATCACCGATCCCGGTGGTTGAATGCCCAAAGGCGTCGATCGCCTCACGCAGCGTCATCACCCGCGTGTGCTGCTTCTTCACGCCGCCCTCGGTCGCATCGATCACCCGCAACCCGTGCTGCGTGTCCCGAGCAAACATGGCCTCGAACAACGAAAGGTACGAGCACATCTGCTCATCGCTGTAGATCTGGCCGCCGAAGATATCCTCGCGTTTCTGCAGGTTCGATCGCATACGCACGACGCGTTCCCACTCGAACATCTCGAGCGTGCGGTGCGGGCTCAGCTCGCCACCCCAGACCTGGTGGATCGCCGCACCATCTGCGTAGTACTGCCCATCACTGAAACCAAGGTCCTGACCGATCAGGATCACCGGGTCGCACCCCAGATAGCGTGCAAAGCTGTAGCACAGGTGCGCCACCGTCGCGCCCAGTGGCAGCTCGCCCCGATCGCGATGCAAGTCCTCACCCAGCAAGGCATCGAGCAGCTGATCGCGTGCGCACAGCACCTCACCCGGGAACGCGTCGGCGATCACCGGGTTGGCCTTGGGCTCAACCACCAGCCGCACCCCGTCGACATCCTCGCTCGTCAACCCCTCGTAGAACCGACCAGACACCTCGTGATAATCCAACGCCGCGACGAAGTGCGGCTTGATCCCTCGCGCGAGCATGGGCTTGAGCACCGTCTGCACCGCCACGATCACAAACCGATCTCGCACGCCCGGATCGCTGAGCAAATCAAGGTTCTTCTGCAAGCTCGGGCCAGCCGACACCACGATCGCCGGCTTGCCCACACAAGCATCCTTGAGCCCCGCGATGCCCGCGGTGCGTAGGTAGTGATCCAGATTCATCAACGCATTACGAAAACTCGTACGCGAGTTGGCCAGTGTCGTGACCACATGCGTGCGCGTCGCACGCAACGCGTCCATCAGCGTCCGCCCGAACCGGTCGCCCGACTCGCCCAAACGCTTCACGCTGGGAGGGTGCGTCAGCAATCGGACACCCATGCCCACCAACGCCTCGTTGCCCGTAAAGACCGAACTGATGCGGACACTGTCGTACGGGTCGCAAACAAGGAAAAACCGCCCGCTGGAAAACAGCTCGGTGCAATCGATTCGGCTGAGCACACTGCGAAGCAATGCCGTGTCGGGCTCAAAGCACACCACGACCGAGGTCTTTCCCAGGTGCGCGAGCAGCTCGCTGCAGTGATACCCGAGCCCGAAGCCCAGCACCCCACCGATCGCCGCCGATTCCGCATCGACCGAACCCACGAGTTTCCTGGCCTCGCTGACGGGCCGGCGCTTCGAGCCCAGAGCCACGCCGTCGAGCGTGGCGCTGAGACCCTCTTCGCTCTCGATGAACGCGATGTCCATCCGACCCGGGCTCGACTCGATCAGCCGTGCCTCGCTGGGGCTACGCAGCGCCAACGCCCTGAGATTGCGAGCCAAAAGCTCGGGATCACCATCCCCCGGCGTCTGGGGGGACTGGTCGTTGCACATGCTGATCAGATCGTCGAGATTCATGCCGCTTCCCATCGTCACACGCGCCGCTCGAACCTGAGCCCCACCAAACGGGGCGCATAGATGGCGCACTGCCCATGAGTTATCGGCCTTTCGGGCCCATCTGCTCCATGTTCTGTCTCCCTCCACGCCCCAACGCGATACCCTACCCAGGCATGCAAAGCAACATCCTCGAACCCAGCAGTCTCCCGCCACTCCCAGAACCAGGCCCATTCGAGCACTGGGTGCTCGAACAGCCCATTCTCCCGGCCGCCGTCCTGCTGCTGGTCGCCCTGGCCACCCTCATTGCGCTCCGACACTCCAAGCATTTCAAACGCATCGGGATCCCCGCCGCGCTGCTCGCCATCCTGTGCGGGATCGGGATTTACCTGTTGGGCTCGCTCACCATCACCGATCGTGAACAGCTCCGCCAGCGCTCGCGCAATCTCGTCCAATCGGTCGCCGAGAGCGACCGGACCACGCTCCGAGCCATGCTCGACGACGATGCCCAGCTCTCCAGCGTGTTCGCTTCAGCCCAGGGCGCCGACCGCATCGTCACCCTCGCTACCACCCGAAACACGGGGGTCGTCCGCAGCGCCGATGTGGGAGAAGTCAACGCAGGGATCTTCGGCCCACAGGTCGCGACGACGCAGATCCGGGTCCGAACACAGGGCGATATGTTCCCCACACTCAGCTGGTGGCGGGTTGATTGGACCCGTCCGAGCGAAACCAGCGACGATTGGGTCGTCACCCACATCGAGCCCATCTGGGTGCAGGGCTACGCCAACCCGGGCCCAGACAGCTGAGTCGCGCAACCCACATCCTGAGAAGTATTGATCAGTTCTCAGGGATTGACACAAGCTGGCTCGATTGCAGACGCGTGACCTTGCCGCTCTCGGTTCTGATCGTCTCGTTGATGCCCTGCCCGTTGAGCAGGTTATTGGGAAATCGCTCACGCACGACCTTGAGCCGGGGTGACTGATACGCCGGACGCACGGTCGAGTCGAAGTCCTTCTCCCCGAACACGCCGATCGTCACCATGCTCCGCGATGGCGCATGGTAATAGAACGCCATTTCGCCATCGGCTCGGAGTTCACGCACCGCCGACTCAGCCGCCTTGCGAAACTGCACCATTTCCTCGGCACTGGGTGTCTGGTAATCCGATCGCCCATACACACCGACCTGCAGCGTGTACACCGCTTGCCTGCCGTACCGCTGCTTGACCGTCCGCAGGTCCCACGCGGGGTTCGATCCACGCAGCTCACTGCTCGATGGCGGGGTCACGATGGCGTTCTCGAACGGGGTTGTTCCCATCAGCGTGGCCTTGCGCACCCGCTCCAGATCGCTCTGGGCCGCGTCTCGCCCCATGTAGTTGCCATACGCGATCACCAGCCCCTCGCTGCGCTCCTCGATAAACGCTTGCCGAAGACCGGCCTCGTCCTGAATCACCCGCAGCAACTCCTGCGCCCGACGCATGTCCCCCGAGCCGAGCTTGGTCAGCACGATCGACCAGCCGCCGATCGTGTCGCCCGCTGGGTTCCCCTGAGGAGCACCCCGATCGCCCATCCCATCGATCCCGTCGCTCGAATCACCCAGCTCCCAGATCGGACGATCATCTCCGCCGTTGAGATCCCGAGGCGCTGGGCCCGGCTCAGGCGCAAAGACCGCGCTAGACTGATCAGTATAGTACTGGGTGTCATCTTCATCACGCGGCTGATCCCCGCCACATCCACAGAGCCAGGGGCAAAGCAATCCCATGCCGACCAAAACCGCCACACGCGGCTGAAAAGCGGCATTCGCATACCCGAACAAAGAAAAAACGCCCTTGTGATCGTGGGTTTTGCACTTTCTTGAAATCATGGTTCGGTTTCCCCTTGGGTCCACTCGTATGTTATTGTTCGTAAACATCGTCAAGCCAGTTGCTTAAGTCCGATCAGTCATTTTGATCAGATTTTATAGCCCTCTCGGGTGTTGCTCCGATACACAAGCAAGGGATGGTTGGAACCGTGGTTTCAGCAACAACATATAGTGGTGTCCAGGTGGTGGGCACGCAGAGGACACAAGAAAAGAGGCAAGCTGCATGAGTGACATTTCTTCCATTAGTTCATCGAGCATGCGTGTGCGTCGGGTCAGCGTTGACTCCGCGTACGCGGGAGATGCCAGCGCTGAAGAAGTCCGGGGCCGTGGTGGGGCTCGGAAATCAGATCGCGTTGAGCTCTCAAGCGTTGCGCAGTACCTCAGCCAGCTCAAAGCCGAGCCTGAGCCCCGTACTGATCTGATCAACCGAGTTCGTTCCGAAATCGATGCGGGTACATACCTCACCGATGACAAGCTCTCAGCCGCGGCTGACCAGCTGCTTGATGATATCAACTTCGAGCTCTGAACGAGTCAATCAACCCATCAACACCAAGCGCCCTGTGCAAGCACAGGGCGTTTTCTCTGCGCGCCGATCAAACCAGCATCATTTCCAATGCTCTTCGAACGCCATCAGCCCCGCGCCGACGATGCCCGCATCGTCTTCCAGCACACTGGCCTCGACCTTGATCTTCCGCAGGGGTTCGGGGAACGCCTCGCGACGCACCGAATCACGCACGATGTCAACATACGGCTTCCCGATCGCCTCGACCAGCCCGCCGCCCAGGACCACCATGTCCAGACTCAGCAGCGTCACCACATTGGCGATCGCCATGCCCAGGCGATCCGCCGAGTCGTCGATCACCGTACGCACAAGGTCATCACCCTGCTCGTATGCCAAGGCCAGCACTTTGGATTTGATCTTGTTGAGCTTGCCATCGACAAGACTCGGGATCATCGACGGGTGGTTCGCCCGGATCAGCTTGAGCAGCTCGTGCACGATTGCCGTGCGCGAACAGTTGTGCTCCACGCTACGGGATCCCAGGTGCGCCCCGGGCTGGATGATCATGTGACCGATTTCACCCGCTGATGAGTGCGCCCCGCGGTGCATCTGCGAGTTGAGGATCAGCCCGCCACCCACACCCGTGCCCACCCAGACACCGAGCAGGTTCGGACGCATCTTGCCGATCCCCGCCCGCCACTCGCCGTACACCGCGACATTCACATCGTTGTCGGCATACACGGGCACGCCCAGACGATCCGACAACGCGATCACCACCGGGGCGTTGGTCCAACGCAGGTTGACGGCTTCAACCACGATCCCCTTCTCCGGGTCGATCGGGCCGGGAACACCGATGCCCGCGGTGTGAATCATCGACATCTTCACACCCGCGTCCTCGCAGGCATCGCGTGCGGCAGCAGCCACACGGTCCATCACCTTCTCGAAGCCCTTGTCCGATTCGGTGCGGATCTTCGACCGCCCAAGCACCTCGCCGTGCTCATCGACAACGCCCGCCTGAATATTCGTCCCGCCAAGATCGATGCCCATCGCGAGGCGACGCCCCTCGATTGATTCTTCAATCGGTTCGTCCTCCTGCATCGCGTTCGTCTCGCTCTCGATCGGTTCGTCGTGTTCGATTCGCTCGTCGCTCATGTGTGCTCCCGCTTGCTCGTAGGGTGCTCAGTGTACCGTGATTCAGATCAATCGAGTACACACGACCCGACAATCGGGCGCGACTTCATGAATCCGAGCCGTTTCGAAGCGTCCGAGAACGAAAAGCGTCGATCCGCTCCCGGTGACATGGACCCTGCAACCCAACACCGCGTTCATCTGATCAATCAGCACCCCAAGCCCGGGTTGAACCCCCACCGCCGACGAGGACAGATCGTTGAACAACAGATCATCTGCAAGCACAGGAGCATCAACCAGTCGTCTCACCCCATCCACATCCACCCGCCCGGGCGTGCCCGAATCGAACGCGTGATAGACCGGGCCCGTGGCACAGCCGAAGGGCGGCAGGATCAGGGTCACTTCGGTCCCCGCGTGCGATCCAACGACCCGCTCGATCTGCTCGCCAAACCCGGACACGATCGCCGGGCGTGGGGGATCCGCCTCATCGATGAAATACCCGATGTCACTCCCGAGCGTCATGGCGATGGGCAACAACCCACACGGGCCAAGCCCCAGCCCAAACACGCGATCAAGGCCCATGAGCACACTGGCCGCATCGGACGACCCCCCTCCGAGCCCGCCACCCGCAGGTATACGCTTTCGCAGCGTGATCACGCAGGGCAGCGTTCGCCCGGCATGCGCTTCCATCGCCGCGTGCGCCCGATAGACCAGGTCCTCTTCGATGGGCCAATCGATCGCCAGCGTCTGCGTCCCCTGATCCGCCCACGCCAGATCGAAACGGCTCGCGTCGCCTTCACCCAGACGCTCGATCGTGACCGCATCGGAGAGATCGATCGTGTGCATATACGAACAGATCGGGTGATAGCCGTGGTGCGGGCTCCCACACGCATCAACCGGTGCCCCGACCGACAGGGCGAGATTGAGCTTGGCGCAGGCGCGGGTCGTGAAAGGGCTTGTCTGAATCGACATCGAAAAACTGTACGCACCGGGCTGACCCGAGATCGTACATAGAATGCTCAGGCACGCTGTTCTTTCCCCATCTGTGCTATGGGCGATTGGAGACTTCGCATGATCGTACAAGACCTCGTCGACGCCATGGAAACCATCGCCCCGCTCAAGCTCCGGGAATCATGGGACAAGGTCGGGCTCCAACTGGGCGACCCCAAGCGGACACTCACCGGCCCGGTCTTGCTCACCATCGACCTGACCGAGCGTGTGCTCCAGGAAGCCATCGACGCCAAGGCCAGCGCCATCGTCGCCTACCACCCGCCCATCTTCAGCCCCCTCGAATCACTCACCGACCGCACCCACACCGAACGCATCATCCGAGGCTGCGCCGAGGCGGGCATCGCGATCTACACGCCGCACACCGCCCTCGATGCCGCACACGACGGCGTCACCGACTGGCTCTGCGAGGGCATCAGCGCCCCGGCGGGCGAGGCCCAGCAGGGCATGATCCACGGCGACTGTCGAGCCCTGATCCCAGCGACCGGGGGCGACCGCGACCGCGAAGTCAAAGTCATCACCTTCGTTCCCAATAACGAGGTCGATCAACTCCGTGGCGCCCTGGGCACCGCCGGCGCAGGCGGCATGGGCAACTACAAGCTCTGCTCGTTCAGCACCGTTGGCGAGGGAACCTTCCTGCCCGACGAGGGCGCCAACCCGACCATCGGGAAGGTCGGCTCGCTCGAACGCGTCAATGAAACACGCATCGAGATGGTCTGCTCGCGCAGGGCACTGGCGCTGGTCATCGAGACGCTCAAAGAGTTCCACCCCTACGAAACGCCGGCGTACGACATCCTCGATCTGGTGCCCGAGCCCATCCGGCGCATCGGGTCGGGGCGGCGACTGGTGCTCGATCGCCCGACCGACATCAAGAGCATCGCCGACCGCCTCAAGCACCATCTGGATCGTTCACGCATCCGCTACGCGCTGGCCCCAGGGCACGAACAACCCAATCATGTCTTCGGGACCATCGCGGTCGTGCCTGGTTCGGGCGGCTCGCTCTGGCACGATGCACGCGATCAGGGCTGTGAGCTGTTCGTTACCGGCGAGATGACCCACCATCACATCCTGGCCGCCCGCCAATCGGGCATCAGCATCCTGCTTGCAGGGCATACCAACACCGAGCGTGGCTACCTGCCCCGGCTCAAGGCGAAGCTGGCAGCGCAACTCCCTGACGCCTCACTCGTCATGAGCACGAGCGATCACGACCACATCACCGTGGGCTGATGGCGGCTGCGTTTGTTGATCCGGGCTGGCTCAGCTGCCCGTGTTGCTGCCTGTGTTGATAGTGCCGATGATCTCGATCGGCGCCACAGGAACCCGGACCTCGGCGTCGAAGAGCACTTCGGACAACCGCCCGGGTGGGATGTACTGCACGCTGCCCTGCAACGCGTAGTCAAACGAGCCCTCGAGCAACGCGCTGGGCACCACCGCAGGGAGCACAAACTCGTGCGACGAGAAGGTGTGCAGCGTGGTCTCGGGAGAACGCACGCCCTCGAAGACAATCGAATCGCCGATCGACACGCTGTACGAGACCGATCGCAGCGGGATCGGGTCAGGGTTCGGGTTCGTGGCCCGCACGCTGAACTCAAGCACCGAGCGATCAGCATCACGCTCAACCTCACGCACACCGACGGCTTCAAAGCTGGGTGCAAGGGCATTGCTACACCCACCCAGCCCCATCAGCAGCACAAGGGCGGTCAGCAGCAGCGGGGCACGATCGAGCATCAGACGCGTGGTGTTCATCACCACGAGCGTAGCACAGAAGAGCCCATCCTGCACTGAGAGCGGTTCAAGAATGGCGGGTGATCGGGGTCAGTCGATGACCGTGCGGGATGGCAGCATGCGGGTCGACGCGTCGATCGTCACCCATGTGTGGTCGCCCGCAGCGAGCTCGTGCACGACCTCGATGTTCATCCCGCGGGTTTCCTCAATAAAGAGGATCCAGTGCGACATGAGCCATCCCAGAAACAGGCACGCGATCCAGGCACCGATCTCGGCGCTGCGTTTTTTGCGGATCATGAGCAGGATTCCCACGCTCAGGGTGACCGTCGCGGCTTTCCATAATGCCAGCAAGGCCGGCGACTGATACTCCATCATCGCCCGTGCCAGCGGGTTCATCTCGTTCATGCCGGTGTGCGTCACATAGAGCAGCGTCAGATAGAGATCGACACCACTCATAATCGCGATCGCCAGCCCCAGAAGCCCCACCCGACAGCCCCGGCGGGCAAGCAAGCCCAGCGGCAAACGCATCAGCGTTCCTGTCGAGAGGGGGGGCACCCCCACGCGTAACTCGGGCTGATGTGTCTGTTGGTGCATCAGTGGGTCAATCGTGCACATGCTGTTGATATTTCAGGCGCACCGGCTCGAGGCGCGAGAAAACACGCCATCTGTGCCGACTGGCAAAGATTCAACTCTGTACTCGGACGCAACACAACCCCGCCCCCGCGGGTATCGTACCAATGAGCCACCTCTATCCTGAGAGCACCCCTGCCGTGACCAACCCACCCAAACAGCACAAATACCCACCCGCACGCATGCTGCTCATCGCGGGCCTGATCGCGTCGTGCTCGTGCTCAGCCCTCGCGTTTCAATCCCGTCAGTTCCAGCCCACGGGCAACGAGAACCCGATCTATATCGCGGACTCACCCATCGCGAGCGATTCACTGCAGCGTGCGTCCGAGTTGCTGGCGCAGGACAATCTCGATGAAGCCGTCCGATTGTGCGACGAGATCATCCGAGAGCACGGCAACCGCCTGATGCTCATCGGAGCGGACAACCCGGACCGGGTGCACATCCCCGTTCGCACGCGTGTTCACGACTTTCTGCGCAGCGACCCGGAACTGCTGGGCGTCTATCGCAGACAACTCACCCCCCGCGCACAGGTCTGGCTCGACAACGACAACACCTGGATGCGTGCCGCCGACGAGGCCTGGCTCACCGAACCAGGGCTCATCGCGTCGCTCCGCCACGCCCAATCGCTCATCGAAGCGGGCCGCTTCCATGCCGGGATCGCCCTGCTCAATCAGCAAGCCGACCATCCAGATGCGTCGGCACACCGGGATCGCATCGAAACACTGTCGGCACTGGCCAACCGCTTTGCCGGGATGGTCCCCGCGCACGCGGACACCCCGCCCCGCGCACGCGCTCTGATCTGGGATAACACAACTCAACCCAGCGTGAACCTTGAGGGCATCGTGCCCGGCAAGCTGGCCCAGTCGACGCTCACCCCCATCACCCAGCTGGAACTGGGCACCACCAATACCAACACACGCACCACCGGCGCCAACTGGAAACCCACCGCATGGAGCGCCCCCCTCGTCGAAGGGTCGCACCTCTTTACCAACGACGGCTACACCATCTCCTGCTTCGACCGGTTCACACTCAGACCGCTCTGGCGCGTGCAGACGAGCGATCAGGACACCGAGATCCCCATCAACGCTGATTCACGCGCCAGACTCGGGCGCATCATCGAGGATTCAACCTCGGTCAGCAGTGACGGGCACGGCTCGATCTATGTCGCCGCGGGAATCCCGCGAAATGGCGATCAAGCCGATGAATCTCACCTCTACAAACTCGACCACGAAACCGGCAGCACTGTCTGGTCGATCGACATCAGCACGCTCGACCCCTCGCTTTCGGGCGCATCGATCCGAGGCCCTGTGGTCGTCGATCAGGGCACGATCGTCGTCGCCGCACGCACCAGCAATCGACGCCAGCGCCTGATCAGTCTCTCGCTGCTGGGCATCGACAGCGCCACAGGCAACATGACCTGGCTCCGCCCGCTCGCGTCGGCCGGCTCGCTCCCCTTCCAGCAGATGGGGCAGCTTGCGCACAGCCCCATCGTGCGCGACGGTGTCGGGTACTACAGCGATCTGATCGGGATGGCTGCCGCGGTGCGCATCGCCACGGGCGAGGTGCTCTGGGCCAGACCGCTGCCGCCGCCCGATCTCTACGCACGCTTCACCCGCCCCGCATTCTCGGGCAACGCCCCGGTCATCAACGATCACGGGCTCTTCATGCTCAGCAGCGACGGCACGCAGATCTTCCAGATCGAGCCCGAGACCGGGCGCACCATCGCAACCCGACCCGCTGACCGTGTCGGTGAATCGCTGTATCTGCTGGGCGTAGACAACGACACCTTCGTATGCGTGAGCAACGAGCGGATCAGTTATTACCATGCCGACCGATTCTCCACCAGCAGCCCCATCCGGAGTCCTGAACTCAACGGCATTAGCGCAGATTCAAAGGGCATCACCGGTCGTGTGGTGCTCGCGGGCGATCGCCTGCTGGTCCCGGTCGATCAGGGCGTGCGGCTGCTCGACCCGGACAAGCCCGCAGAATCAACGCTGATCGAGATCGATGCCTCGGGCAACATCGTCGCGCTCGATGGGCAGCTAATCGTTGTCGACCAGATGCACGCTTCGAGCTTCCTTTCGTGGGAGACGGCCTCGCGATCGCTGCGTGAACGCGTCGAAGACGATCCCGGTGCCGCGATCACGCTCACCGAACTCGCCTTCCGCGCTGAGCGGATCGACGAGGTCATCCCGAGCATCGAGCACGCGATGAAGATCATCCGAGCCCAACCGATCGAGCAACGCAACGCACTGCGTTCGTCGCTGTTCGATGTGCTGCACGACATGGTGCGTGAGACGCCGGGCGATGACGATCAGCCGCAGACCCTGCTCACCCTGCTGGAACAGCTGGGCAACGAACGGGTGATCGTCCTGCTGCGTTCGCTGGGCGAGCTGGCCCGTACCCATGAGCAGGTCGTGGCCCACCGCATGGCGCTGGGCGCGATGCATGAACGCTACGGGCGATCCAGCGAGGCCATCAACGCCTACCAGGATGTGCTCGACCAGCCCGAGCTGAGCCGGGCGATGTGGGAGGGGTCAGGCATCGCCGTGCGTGCCGGTCTCGAAGCATCCCGACGCATCGGCAGCATCATCGAACAGTCGGGCTTCAGCGCCTACGACCCCGCCAACGCCCGCGCTCAGGCCGAGCGATCGCTGCTGGGCAACAACCCCACACCCGAGCAACTGGAATCGCTCGCGCAACGCTACCCGTGGTCGAGCATCGCACCGTCGCTGATGCTCGAAGCGGCAGAGGGTTATGCGAACTCCACCCGCATCCCCGCATCGATCGATGCCGCCCGATCGGGGATCGATATCGCACGCCGCTTCGTCGCGCTGGGTCTGCAGACCCAGCATGCGACGCTCGAAGCGCTCGGTGATCAGCTCATCTCGGGGCTGCTGGCCACAAGCCGGGCACGCGACGCGTACGCCGCGGCCCGATCGATCACCGAATCATTCCCCAATCTCGCGCTCCGCCATCAGGGGCGGACCATTACCCTCGAGCAACTCGCTCAATCAGCAGGGCAGGCCAACACGCTGCCCACGCTGGGCACCCGGTTCATCGACGACCCCGATCCGCTCCTGCTCACCGGTTCCCCGCTGCGCCCCGCCCAACGCATGGACCCGGGCGGCATCCTGCTCTACGCCCCCCAGCTCGGGCGTCTGCAATACGCCCGCGTGGGACGCAACATCATCGAACCCGTCTGGGAACGCCACGCGCCGGGAACCCAGCAGCCCGTCGCGGTCTGGCAGGGCCCGTCCCGCACGCTCATCTTCTGGCCCGAAAGTCTCGATGCGGGCGACACGGGCACCCTAGAAGCCATCGAGACCACGACCGGCACCATGATCTGGTCGCTCACCGACCTGCGCCTCTCCCTCGAACAGGGCAGCGCCCGCGTCCCCGATGACATCGCTCGCGTCGACACCATGATCCCCATCCCCACGATCGGGACGATGCCCATCCGGCAGCTCGTGGTCGCCTGCGACGGGCAAAGCATCATCGTCAGCGACCGAGTCGGTCGGGCATTGGGGGTCGATCTGCACAGCGGGCAGGCGCTCTGGCAGCGCGACCTGCCCGTCAACCGCCTGCACGATCTGGACCTGCGCCAGGGTCAGCTGGGCATCTGTGGGCTCATGATCGTTGATCGAGCACAGGCCCAACGCGACGGCTCGATCACCCCCGTCGTCGCCAGCATCGACCCGCGAACGGGTGAGCCCGGCCAGGTCATCGAACGATTCGGCCACATGCCACGCTGGGTGCGTGTGGGCGATCAGTCCCGGCTCTTCGTCGCCAGCACCGAACGCATCACCGCCATCGACATCGAACGCGGCGTGCTCGACTGGGTCGTGCACGATGAGGACATCGCCGAGAGCGAACACGCCTGGATCAGCGACGCGCGCCTGCTCGTGCTCGATGCACGCAGCAATATCTGGGGCATCGACCCCACAGACGGCTCACGCCCGCCCAAGCCGATCGACGATCGCGGACGCGTCACCCCACGGGGCTGGTTGCGTGTCATCAGCGAGATCGGTCGCACCACCGTGCTGAGCAATGCGGGCATCGTCTCGTTCGATGCTCAGGACCAGGTGCTGGCAAGCGACCCGGGTGTCGGGAACACCACGATCACCGATATCGCCTGGGGTCGAACCCAAGCGGTCCAGCTGAGCGAGGCACGACTCGATCAGCAATCGATCGTCAGCACCCTCACCATGCTCGATCACACCAACGCGCGCCTGCTCGACACAACCGAACTGCGTGTCCCAGCGCTCATGAGCAGAACACCAGACAACATCGTCCCTGTCAACGGGGGCGTGATCGTGGGCTTTGGTGAGGTCTCGGTATTCGTGCGGACCGCCGACTGATCAGCTGGCGGGCTGCGCATCCTTGATCAGACGGGGATCCTCGCCGTTCTCAATCGCGGAGATCTTGTTCACCCGCCGTGCGTGACGACCACCCTCGAAGTCGGCACCCATCCAGGTCTCGATGATCTTCTCGATGAGCCGCTCACCCAGCAGGTCGGCGCTGAGGCAGAGCACATTGGCGTCGTTGTGCGAGCGGGAGAGCTGGGCCGTCAGCTCATCGTGTACCAGCGCTGCGCGGAGGCCCTTGATCTTGTTGGCGGCGATCGACATCCCGATGCCCGTGCCACAGATCAGCACACCACGCTGGGCCTTGCCGCTGTTGATCTCTTCCCCGACAAGGTATGCCTGCTCGGGATAGTCGCAACTCCCCTCGCAGATGCCGATGATGTACCCGTCGTATCCGAGCCGCTCGAGCGTGCTGAGCACATGCTCGGCGGCGAGGGCACCGCGATGGTCTGAACCGATCACGACGCGAAGCCCCGATCCCGTCGAAGTGGTGTTCTTCGTATCACTCATCGATGATCTCCTGCAATCGCTTGGCGACCAAGCTCTCAAGCTGATCGGCTACTTCACGATAGACCCCAATCGGCTGCCCGATGGGATCGCCGATGGGATGAAGCGGGTCAATAGGAAAAACCTTGTGGACGGCACCCGGGGCGATCTGCATCACCGCCTGCGCGTGGCTGGGCGTCATGGTGAAGATCACATCGGCCTGGTCGATCATCTCCAGCGTCAGCATCCTCGATTGGTGTGTGCTCAGGTCGCTGCCACGCTCACGCAGGGTTTCGATCGCCTGCTCCGCGGCCGGGTGACCGTCTCCGGCGGCGATGCCCGCAGAACCAACCTCGATCGTCAGCCCGTCCGGAGCACGGTTCCTGGCCCATGCCCGCGCAATCCCCTCCGCCATCGGTGATCGGCATGTATTCCCCGTGCACACAAACAGCACCCGTGTCGTTAACACCCGCATGGCTTCCGATTCATCGATCGATCCCCCCTTGAGTACCTCAAATCGCCCATCGGGCCAGATGTTGATGGTCGTCGAGCCCTTGCCGTGCAGGGTCGGCCCATCATCGATGACCATCCCGGGCGGGTCCTCGCTTTCGTAGACAGTTGTCGTATCAAGGTCTTGCGCCTTGCCGGGCACGCCCCAGCGCGAGGCACCCACGCCCCGGGCCAGTGCCGGATGTTCGCTGCCCCGAATCACCGCTCGCGCGATCGGATGGTCGGGCAAGCGCAACGCGATCATGTCTTCCCGGTCGATATAGCCCCGGCTCATCCCGACCGATTCACAGATCGCTTCGATGACCGATTCGGGCTGGCGAACCACCAGCCGCACCGGCCCAGGCATCAGCCGGTGCACCAAGCGTCGCGCAACGGGAGAATCGAGCGAAAGCATCGGCAATGTGGGCTCCGGATCACCCAGATGCAGGGTGAATGGCGGGGTGTTGATAACCCGTGGCTTACCTGTCAGTTGCTCGAGGTATTCAGCCCCGTCATCGCTCGCGCGGGTGAACACGCCGTACACCGTTTCGGTCGGCATCACCACACATCCACCATCGCGAAGCACGCGCGACGCCTCGGCAAGTCGACGCGCTCGCTCGTCTGGGTTCAATGACATGAATGGCTGACTCAACCCGTGCATGTATAAAGAGTAGCGTCAAACCACGACGGGTACCACACATCAGAAGTCCAAGCTTCACACCCGATCATGGTGATAC
Source organism: Phycisphaerales bacterium JB052 (assembly GCA_043100965.1). Classification (GTDB taxonomy): domain Bacteria; phylum Planctomycetota; class Phycisphaerae; order Phycisphaerales; family UBA1924; genus UBA1924. The sequence goes on from JBICHR010000011.1 coordinate 1,386,925, forward strand.
GCTTGAGAGAATTACAACCCAATTGTGCATGAGTTATCCACGCAACGGTTGACATCAACGGCTGTTCTTGATTACGGTATGAGTCGCGAAACAAAAGGGATGCCCACGGTTGTGGACAGACCAAAGAAGATCCACGCACACGCAGACACCCAGCGCTGCTTACAAGCTTGAAAGTCGTTCACGAATGCCAGACCACCACACCAAGGTCTTGGAAGATGTTCTTGCGCACATCCGAAGCGAGCACCCGACCGTCGCCCGCCGCTGGTTCGACCACCTCGAGCCGCTGGGTTTCAATGCGGGCGCATTCGGCGTACGCGCCCAGTCCGAACTGCACCGTGATTATCTCCGCCGAAACGGGCTTGATGCCTTCAACGACGCGATCCGATCCGTCACCGGACAGCTCGTGGCCGTGCGCATGCTGGGCCCCGATGACCAGTGGGACAGCGCCAGCAAAAACGAACGCTCAACCAAAAAACAGGCGAATCGCACCCAGGGCAGCGAGAACAACCAAGCACCCGCCAAGCCCGACAGCGAGCCCAACTCCAAGCCCAGCGCCAACCAGACGATGGTTCGCAGCGAACGCGCCTGGCTCGATCGGGACGAATCGCTCCCCATCAACCCCGAGTTCGGCTTCGACCAGTTCGTGGTCGGACCGAACAACCAGATGGCCCACGCCGCCGCCGTCGCCGTCGCCGAAAACCCCGGGCACGCGTACAACCCCCTGTTTATCCACGGCGGGGTGGGGCTGGGCAAGACCCACCTCCTGCAAGCCATCTGCCTGAAGATCAAACAGAATCAGCCCGACATCAGCATGCACTATGTCTCGTGCGACGGCTTCATGACTCAGTTCATGAATGCCGTGCAATCAGGACGCATGGCCGAGTTCCGCCACACCTTCAGAGATGTCGATCTGCTGGTCATCGACGACATCCACTTCCTAGCCAAACGCGATCGCACCCAGGAAGAGTTTTTCCACACCTTCAACGCCCTCTATCAGGGCAACAAGCAGATCGTGCTCAGCTCAGACGCCCCGCCCGAGGAGATCCCGGATCTCGAAGAACGCCTCGTCTCCCGATTCCTCTGGGGTTTGGTCGTCAAGGTCGAGAAGCCCGGCTTCGAATCGCGTGTTGAGATCCTCAAACGCAAGGCCGACGAACGCGGGCTCGAACTGCCCGACAGCGTGGCCACCGAGATCGCCCACCACATCGACTCCAACATCCGGGAACTCGAGGGCGCGATCACCAAGCTGCAGATCTTCTCAAACATCAAGAAGTGCGACATCGACCTCAACCTCACCCGCGACGCCCTGGGCGAAGAGTTTGCCAGCTCCGTCGCCAGCGCCGGGGTCGGCATCAGCATCGATCAGATCATCAGCGAAGTCAGCGGCTTCTACCACATCAAACGCACCGACCTGCTGGGCAAACGACGCCATAAGTCGATCGCCCACCCACGCCAGATCGGGATGTACCTCTCGCGCCAGCAGACCAAGCACTCCCTGGAAGAGGTCGGCGCCCACTTCGGCGGGCGAGACCACACCACGGTCATGCACGCCGTGCGCACCATCTCCCGCAAGTGCAAAGAAGACCAGGAGCTGCTGGGCCAGATCCGGGCCATCGAAGCCCGCCTGCGTGCCCGCTGAGCATCCACAACCACACCAATCCCAGATCGGACCACCTCCGTGCAGGCGATCCTGCGCCCAGAGTGGGACCAAACACCCTGTCATCTGTTGTGTGGAAACGCTGTGGATAAGCGCGCTGTTGCGCTCAGTTGCGCGCCGCCCACAATGGGAATCGGCAAGCTCGGAAAAACACCTGTCTGCGGGTCGGCGCGCAGGCGAGCGCAACCGACACACAACCGACAGGTTGTGGAGGGCAAGGGTATGGCCGCAAACTCTTGACATACAGACGCTTGTGGCACCGCAGTGAGAGCTGTCCCCGAGATGGGCGCTCTAATTACCACCACCACCAATTTCTTATCACTATGGGTAAGAAGAAGAGACACCCAGAACAATCCCAAGCACTCGTCTGATTGAACACAAACCCAGTCACATGCATGCATGGGACAAGGTGTGGATAGCAACCCCGAGGTTAGCGGGCATCAGCGGGGGGTTGGCACCTTGGGCACCAGCAGGTGCTTCGCTGGGCGATGCGGGTGTGCTCGATGGGGCACCCACAGTCCGGGCACGCCTGGCCCGCCCGGTTGTAGACACGGTGTAGCAGCTGGGCACCGCCCGGCTGATCATTCGGGTCCCGGTAGTCACGCAGCGTAGAACCCCGGGCCTTCACCGCGGCTCGCAGCACCGAGCGGATCGATGAGGCCAGTTTGGTGATCTGATCGGGGGTCAACGCGTCGCATGGCGTGCGTGGGTCAATCCCGGCCCGGTGCAGGGCCTCGTCGGCGTAGATATTCCCCACTCCGGCGAGCACCCCTTGATCGAGCAGGGCGGCCTTGATCATGCGCGTGCTCGCGTTCAGCCCGTTACGCAGTTGGGGCGTGGTGATCGAGAGCGCATCGGGTCCCAGGGATGACCAGAAGCCGTCGAGAGCCACGCGGCTTGGCAAGAGGGTCACACCCCCGAAACGGCGTGCATCGCGGAACACGACCCGACGAGCATCATCGAGCGACCACACGACATGGGCATGCTTGGCATCGGGGATCGTCCGGGTATCGATCAACGCCACCTGCCCGCTCATGCCCAGCTGGACCACGATCACACGCTGGTGGTCCGTTTCATCGCTCACGACCAGCGCCAGCTGTTTTCCTCTTCGCAGCAACTCTGAGATGCGGCTGCCGATGCCGAGTGATTCGGGATTGATGCGTCCCCGGCGTGGATTGGGGGCGTTTTGTGTGCGATCGCGGACCACATCCCGACGCCGCACATCACATCTCACGATCCGGTGCCCGATGATGGGCATCAATCCACGCCGAACGGTCTCAACCTCGGGCAGTTCGGGCATCGCGTCTCACCCGTCCCTGCTCGCCTTGCGCTGGGCACGCAGGTCTTGAAAGAAAGAGGAGAGCTGCAGGGCACACTCGTCCTGCAGCACCCCGGCATGGATCTCGCACCGGTGGTTCAGACGGGTGTCATCACAGAGTGCAAAGAGCGAACGCACCGCTCCGGCCTTGGGGTCGCTGGCACCGTATACCAGGCGACCCACGCGTGCGTTGACGATCAGCCCCGCGCACATGGGGCATGGCTCGAGGGTCACAACGAGCGTGCAGTGGTTGAGCCGCCAGTCGTCGATGGCTTTGCAGGCGTTCCGGATGGCGCTGAACTCTGCGTGCCCGGCGGGGTTGTTGTGCATCTCGCGGGTGTTGTGGGCTTGGGCGATGATCGCCCCGGTTTGGGTGTCGTAGACGATTGCGCCCACGGGGACCTCGCCCGCGTCGGCTGATTGCTGGGCGAGTTCAATCGCGCGCTGCATCATCGCGATGTCGGTCTCGCTGGGTTGTGGGGGTTCGGGCTGACGCATCATCGCCCGCCTTCACCTTCGCCGGCATCTTCCTGGGTGATGGCTGATGCGTCCTGGTTGTGCGTGTGCGAGACATCGCCCAGCACGCGTTCGATGGGCAGCACCCGCAGGATCAGCAGCCCAAGCTCATAGAGCAGGTACAGCGGGCCGGCCAGCAGCATCATCGACAGCGGGTCGGCGGGCGTGAGCACCGCGCCGACCACGGCGCTGACCCCGATGGCGTGCTTCCTGAACCGGCGCATCATGTTCGGGTTGATGATGCCCACCCAGCCGAGCATGACAACGACCACGGGGGTCTGGAACGCGATCCCGAACGCGAGCCCCATGTTGAGGATCGTTTTCACATACTCGCTGATCCGGTACTGCTGGGCGATGCCGATGTTGGAAGTGAGCGTGACGACCCGGATGATGGGCTCGCCGTCGTCTTTGATCCCGACGCAGACGCGTTGCTGCAGGAGGGTGTCGTTGATCCAGACCATGCCCGGCGTGGGGTCCGGAGGGTCGGCCTCAAGCACCGGGATCATGGGGAAGACGATGCCCTCGGGCACCGGTGCGGTTCGGACATGATCCTCGCCGCTGACCTTGGCCCCGAAGCCGATGAAGAACGCGAGGATGACGGGCAGGATGATGTAGTAGAGGAACAGCACGCTGCAGACGGTCAGGATGCCCGAAAAGGGCAGCAGCAGGTGGACGATCTTGCGTTCGTGCTTATAGAGCCCGGGGGAGATGAAGCACCAGAGCTGGTAGAGGATCCATGGCGCCCCGACGAGGACGGTGATGATCAGGGCGATCTGAATCACGGCCCCGAAGGTTTCGAACGGGCCCGTCGCCAGCAGCTGGGCCCCCTGGCCGGCTTTGGTGAGTTGTTCCTTCGCCGGTTCAATGAGCATGCGAAGCAGGGGGCGTCCAAACCCGAATGCGATGGCAAAGATGGGCACGATGCCGATGATCGACAGGAAGACCCGTTTGCGGAGGTCTTCTAGGTGATCGCCAAACGACATGATGAGCCCCTCTTCAAGCTCATAGCCGCGGGGGTCTTCCCGACCAGGGATGTTGGCTGGCTCGCGTTTTTTGAGGATCTTGCGCAGCATGCTTGGTCGTGTGTGTTTCTTCGATCGGGCTTAGGGGCTCAGGATGGCGTTGTTTTCGGACTTTGCCTGCTTTGTTCCCGGGCTCGAACTATTCAAGCTCAAATCGGTAGAACATGACAGGCGTGGTCGTGTCGGGCATCTTAGGTCTTGTGCGAGCGTACGCGGAGGGATCTGGGCAACTTGGACGATCAGCGAATCAACGAGGGCATCGTCAGTGCCGCGATCAAGGGCGATCGTGAGGCCTTATCGCTGCTCTGGGATGATTCCAGGCGGTGGGTCGCGGCGATCGTGCTGGCCTACAAGCCACGCGAGGCGGATCTGGATGACCTGCTTCAGCAGATCGCGATGCAGCTCTGCCGAAAGATCTCGACGCTCGACGACCCCAGGGCGTTCCGAGGCTGGCTCCGCACGATGGCGATCAACCTCGCCCGGGCCGAGGGCAGAAAAACGACGCGACGCAAGCGTTCGATGCTCCGCCTGGTTGGCATGCGGGGCGGGACGGGCTCGCCCGATGAGCGGGTCGACGAGCTGGCCCAGGCGAGCGAGGAATCAAGGCGGATCTATCACGCGGCTCGCAGTCTGCCCGCGGGCTATCGCGAGCCGGTGCTGCTGCGATGCATGCAGTCGATGAGCTACGAGCAGATCAGCGATGCGATGGGGCTGCCCGTGACGACGATCGAGACCCGCATCGCGCGTGGGCGGCGCATGCTGCGGGAGATGCTCGCGCAACAGAAGAAACACGAAGAATCACAACACCGAGCGGTATTGCAGGGCTCGGCGACCGGAGGTGCACCATGAGTGCAGAGAACACCAATCAGAACCATGACGATCTGCTCGACGAGTTGCTGCCCGACAGCGCACGGGATCTACTGATCTCGCGTGTGATTGATGGGCGTGCCAGCACGAACGACTGGGACCGTTTTCGTGCGCTCGCATCACGCGAGCCGGAGATCTGGTGCGAGCTTGCCGAGACACAGGAACAGCACGAAGCGGTGCGCTGCGAGCTGGCCGGTGCCGTCGCGGCTGCCGATCAGGTCGATCTGCCCGTCGGCCCGGTCGACGACACCCACACGCGTCAGCGTCTGGGGATCGTCGGCAAGTGGGGCGGCTGGGCGATGGCGGCGGCCTTGCTGCTCGCGTGGTCGATGGGCTCCCCGGTGCTGCCGACCACTGCAGATCCCGGTGACGGTGCGCAGACTGCGGGGCTGCCCGTCGGCGGGTTGGGCGGCATCGGTCTTACCGAGGCCGAGCCCGAGCAGGCGTTCGAGCAGTACATGAGCGCCGGGCAGCGGACCGGACGGGTGATCGCCGAGATGCCCGAGCAGGTCGTCGTTGATACGACCCCGCGGCCCGACGGCACAATCGAGGTGCTGTACCTGCGTCAGGTAATCGAACGGCGCGTGATCGATCAGGCATACCGGCAGGTGCACGACGACGCGGGCAACACCATCGCCGTGCCCGTGCGCTTTCAGCCAAGCACAAACAACGCGTTCTAGTTCGGTACACATTTTCAAGAAACCCGACAGCGGGGGGGCGTGAGCGCATCCAGTCTGGCGAAACCCCAACACAACTGATATGACCCTACAGGAGTAATGCCATGAAACTTCAATCCACACTCGCACAGCACGCGATCGTTGGTACCCTGCTCGCGGCAACGGGTTTGCCCACCTCGGCGGCACAGGCCCAGTTCCGCGTTGAGTACGAATCCAAAGGCGAAGAGGCACGCCTTCCCGCGGCCGCGCCGAAGCACGATCAGCAAGGCGATCAAAGGAAAGAACAGCAGGTCATCGTGATCCAGAGCAAGGACGATGACCATGAGTACGAAGTTAAGATTGTCAACGGCATCGTGAACCTGGCCAAGCTCGACGGGGCGGAGATCGATCACGATCTCATCAAGATCAAGGGCGATCAGATCATGTTCCTCAGCGAGGACGGGAAGGTGCTGCACGAACTCAAGGCCCCGGGCATCGCTCAGTGGTCACAGGACAAGCCCGCGCAGCTCGCCTGGGTCACCCGCTCAGGCGATGCGGACGAGAATGAGTCCCTCTTCATCGCAGCCAACACCCAGCAGCCGAGGGTCATGCTCGGCATCAACCTCAGCGAGCCCAGCGATGCGATGCGCAAGCAGCTCAAACTCGGCTCAGATCAGAAGGTCATCCTGGTCGAGAAGGTCATCGATGGCCTGCCCGCCAAGAAAGCAGGCTTGGAAGACTTCGATGTCATCCTCTCGATCGATGGCAGCGATTACGCCGACGGCGAGTTGCTCAGCAAGGTCATGCGAGATAAGGAGGCGGGCGACGCGCTCAAACTCGTGGTCCTGCGTGGCGGCGAGAAGCTCAAGCTGACCGCCAAGCTCAGCAAGTACGATGCCCAGAAGCTTGGCATGGCGAATGTCACGGTCGGTGTGCCGGCGACAAGCAACCTGGACTTCCCGCAAATCAACGAGCGCTTGCCCGGGGACTTCGGCTTGGACTTTGATCTGGACTTCGGCCCCGAGATTCATGAGAAGGTATTGAAAGCACTCGAATCGTCCGGCCTCAGCGAAAGACAGATCGAACGCGTACAGTCACAACTGCATGAGCATCTCGGTGGTTTCGATCGATTCTTCCAGCGCAACGACGGCGGCCTGACTTTCTCATTCTCGACCGATCAAGAGCATGATGAGCATCACAACGACGCGCATATCCGCGAGATGGAGGCACGAGCCGCTGAACTGCACACACGCATCCAGGATCAGCAGCAGGAGTTCGCCGCGTTGGCCCGCGAGAAGGCCCGCCAGGCGATGCGTGAAGCCGAACGCCAGGTTATGGAAATGCGTGATGGGCGTCTGATCGTGCGTAATGCCGAGCAGATGGAGACCGAACTGGACAAACTGGAGGAGCGACTCTCCAAGATGGAGTCCCGCCTGGAAGCCCAGATGTCGCGGTTCGAATCCCAGATGGATCGCATCACCGGCATGTTCGAGCGCCTCATGGACCGGCTCGAAGAGGATGACGATTAAACCATCCTCAAGAATCGTTCTAAAGAAGCTGATTCACCCGAGAAATTGTGAATCACACGAAACTTCTGTTCACGAACGCGGTAATTGATGAAAACGGGGCGCTCTTGGTCCCAACCACAAATCAGCGGCTGAGATGTTCGGGGGAGAGCCCCGGACCAACAGCGTCAATGACAGCCGCTGACGACATCCTGACCACGACGCCGACTCTGATTAATCAGGGTCGAACCCGGCAGCTGCGTGTAGAGACCCCGCGCAGCTGCCATTTTTTATTCCCATTCGGTGACCCGGTGCAATGAACCCCCGGCTGTGCGGGTTCGGTATGATGAAGCAGCACCAAGGAGGTCATTGCATGCACCCATCAGGACCCAGCAACCAGAGCGACGGCGAGCAGATGCTCGCGCAGGTCAGAGAGCACTACGACGCGTTGCGGGGCGAGATCTCCAAGGTCATCGTGGGGCAGGACGAGGTCGTTGACCAGATCCTGCTGGCGATCTTTTCCCGAGGCCACGCGATGCTCGTGGGGGTCCCCGGGCTGGCCAAGACCCTGCTGATTTCCACGATCGCCCGCGCCATGTCGCTGGACTTCTCTCGCATCCAGTTCACTCCGGACCTGATGCCCAGCGATATCACGGGCACCGAGGTCATCGAGGAAGACAAGGCGACGGGGCATCGTTCGCTGCGATTTGTGAAGGGCCCCATCTTCTCCAATGTGGTCCTCGCCGACGAGATCAACCGTACCCCCCCAAAGACGCAGGCGGCGTTGCTCGAAGCGATGCAGGAGCGACAGGTGACAACCGGTGGCACGCGTCACGCGTTGCCAGCCCCCTTCTTTGTACTGGCAACCCAGAACCCGCTGGAGCAGGAGGGGACCTACCCGCTCCCCGAAGCCCAGCTCGACCGGTTCATGGTGCAGGTGTTGGTGCGGTACCCGAGCGAGGAAGAAGAGCTTGAGGTCATCCGGCGCAGCGCTAGCAAGGACGAGGTCGACATCAAGCCGGTGATCGACGGCGATCAGATCGCGCGCGTTCAGAAGATCATCCGCAGTGTGCCCGTCCCCGAGCATGTTATGCGATACGCGTTGCGATTCGTCCGTTCGACTCGCGCCGGTGAGGGCTTCACGGTCCCCGATATCGTCCGGGACTATGTGAGCTGGGGCGCGGGCCCCCGTGCCAGCGAGTCGCTCATCCAGGCGGCACGGGCCCACGCGATGCTCGTGGGCAACGGCATCGTGAGCATCGAATCGGTGCGGGCGGTGGCCCATCCGGTGCTGCGTCACCGCGTGCTGACCAACTTTAACGCCCAGGCCGACCAGGTCGGGATCGATCAGATCATCGATACGCTGCTGCGTGAGATCCCCGAAGACGCTCGCGACGAGCAATCCCGGGCGATCAGTGACCCGGCGATCCGATCCTGAACGGAAAATGGCTGCCCCGATGTCGATCTGGACCCTATGGTCGATTATGTGTTGAGAGTCATTCGCAATACCGATAGACTGTGAACAACTGTCTTTGGCGACAGATTGTGACCATAGGGAACTGAGCTTGCTATCACAAACCACTGAATACGCACTGCGAGCCATGAGCTGCTTGGCCTACATGCCCGACGATCTGGTTTCGACCGCCGAGCTGGCTGATGTGACGCATGTCCCGATGAACTACCTTGCCAAGGTGCTCCAATCGCTGGCCAAGGCCGATCTGATCACTGGGCGTCGTGGCGTGGGCGGCGGGTACCGCCTGGCGCGACCTGCCTCGGACATCTCGATGCTCGATGTGATCAACGCGATCAACCCGATCGAACGCATCACCGAGTGCCCCCTGAAACTTGAGAATCACACGGGCAAGCTCTGCCCGCTGCATTCCCGCCTCGATGAGGCGGCACAATCGATTATCGATCGGTTCGGGGGCATCTCCCTGCACGACATGCTCGCCGAGGACCCGACGACCCGCCCGCTCTGCAACACGGAGATGACGGCCCGGGTCGACATCACGCTTGGCGGGATCAATCCCAAGAAGAGCTGATGATCCGGTCCTGTTCCCAGTGACCCGGCCTGCCCGTGCGTGTACGATCGTGCGTGAGTGAACAAACGAACATCGAATCTGAACGCGTCGACGAATCCCCCGAGCTGAGCGAGGCGGATATCCATCGTCTTGAGCTGCAGCGTCGTGAGAACCGGGACGCGGTGCGCACGCTTGGTTTCAACCCCTACGGGCAACGCAGCGATGCGCTGATGACGCTCGCGCAGGCGCACGCCGCGTTCGACGAGGGTGCGGACCTTGAGAACAAGGAATCGACCCAGGCACGCAAGCAGGCCAAGCGGGACAATCCCGACACGCCCGAGTCGGAGCTGCCTGCGATCGTCGACCAGCGTCCGATCGTGCGCGTGGCCGGTCGCGTGGTGCTCAGCCGGGACAACGGGAAGCTGATCTGGCTCAACCTGCGTGACCACACCAACGACAGCTTTCAGATCGCGGTGTCCAAGCGTGACTGCGACGAGAACGGGTTCAAGCTCGCCAAGCTGCTCGACAACGGCGACATCATCATCGCCCAAGGCCCGCTGACCAAGACCAACACGGGCGAGATCACCTGCTGGGCCAGCACGCTCGAGCCCGCGAGCAAGTGCCTGGTGCCCCCGCCCGAAAAGCGACTGGGCCTGCAGGACCCTGACGCCCGCTACCGCCAGCGCTATATCGACATGTGGTCGAACCCCGATACGACCCGCACGCTGTTGCTGCGCTCCAAGCTGATGAGCGCCATGCGTCGGTATCTCGAACGCCATGAGTTTGTCGAGGTCGAGACACCCGTGCTGCAGACGCAGGCGGGCGGCGCGGCGGCCAAGCCGTTCTTTACGCACATGAACGCGTTGCACCTGGACCTGTCGCTACGCATCGCGCCGGAGTTGTACCTGAAGCGTTTGCTGGTCGGTGGCATGCCCCGCGTGTTTGAGGTGAGCCGTAACTTCCGCAACGAGGGGCTCGACAAGAGCCACAACCCCGAGTTTACCAGTCTCGAGGTCTACCAATCGTTCGGCAACTACGAGACGATGCTGATGCTCACCGAGGGGCTGATCCAGGAGCTGGCACAGCTGGCGGCCGATGAGCAGGGCATCAGCGCCGCGGCGATGCCATTCGGCGAACTGCTGATCGATTACGAGAAGCCATTCGAGCAGATCACCTACGCCGAACTGTTCGAGAAGGCCATGGGCTTCTCGATGGGCAACATGGACAAGGTGCGCGAGGCGTGCACGGCTCGTGGTCTCAAGACCAAGAGCGAGGACGGCACCCCGATCGCGGACATCTTCCTTGTCAACGAGCTGTTCGAGGGAGTCGCTGAGGATCTGATCGATCCGGCGCGACCGACCTTCGTGCTCGATTACCCTGCATCGCTCTCGCCGCTGACCCGCCCCAAGACCGGGACCGAAGCGGACCCGGTGCCCCTGGCCGAGCGATGGGACCTGTTCATCGGTGGCATGGAGATCGGCCCGGCGTACACCGAGCTCAACGACCCGGATGTGCAGGCGCAGAAGTTCAGAGAACAGCTGGCGGGTGTCGATGATGAGGAATCGACCTTCCGAAGCTTCGACGAGGACTTCGTCAACGCCCTCAAGGTGGGCATGCCCCCCGCGGGTGGGCTGGGACTGGGGATGGATCGACTGGTCATGCTGCTGGGGAACCAGCGCACGATCAGGGATGTATTGCCATTCCCGATGATGAAGCCCTTGCGACAGGGCGGAGCTCCCGAGCAGGACACCGAACCCGCGTCGTCCGAGTCCTGATCGAGTTCGAGTAGACAGATCCGGGCAAAAAAAACACCCCGCACGGAGCGGGGTGTTCTTGTATCTGGCTTGAAACAGATGAGATCAGTTCTCGCCCTCTTCGGACTCGCTTTCGCTTTCCTGCTCATTCTTGCGCTGATCAACACTGTTGAAGCGAACCTCGTCGGTGCGCTTATCGGTGATCTTCAGCCCCATCGCGTCGCCTTCCATGATCTTCTTGCGGTCGTGCATGACTTCGATCGCAGAGATGGTCGGTGAGAGGTTCTCGAACTCGCGGTTCTCACGCAGGGCGGTGAAGATCTTCATGCCCTCGTCGTAGCTGAGTTTCCTGAACGCGTTGTCGAACTCTTCGATCTCCAGCATCTGCTGGGCTGGTTCGGTGCTGGGGACCTTATCGAGTTCGGCCAGTGCCAGTGCTTCGCTCGATTCGAGACCTGTCTCTTTCACGATCGCTTTGACATTGGACATCAGCTCGACGAGGAGGCCCTCGTAGGCGAGCTTGGCTTCGTGCAGCGAGTCATCGAGCACGAAACGCATGACCTCTTCGAGCCCCTTCTCGCCGTCGAGCACCTGGATCTCATCGGTGATGGCCTTCTTGTACTCCCGAACAATGTACTTGTTCATGCCACCCTGAACGCGGGTGAGGATCTGACGATTCAGCAGGTCCTGGCTCAGGGTGACCTCAGGGACGAGCGGCTTGATCATGTCGGCGGCTCGGCCCATCTCGTTGATGTCGCCCATGTTCAGGTTTTCGATCATGCCGTTGGTCAGCTCCCAGTACAGATCGAGGTTGTCGATAACTGAGGTTTCCATCTTGTAGCGACGGAGGTAAATCAGCGGCATGATGGCTTCAGCGGTTTTGGGACCGACCGTTGGGTTCGAACGCAGCGCCAGGATGTCGGGGAGCTGACGCAGGCGTGCGATGCGGCCGTCCGGGCCGGTCTGCGCGAGCTTCGGGTATGGCACATCGGTCGGAAGGTCGGCTTCGTCGCCCCGGTCACGCCTGCGGACCTGCATGCCTTCCTGCGGCTGCGGTGCCTCGTTCGGGCGCGTCGCGGGTTTGGGCTCTGGCTTCGGCGGCGGGGTGTAGGTCGGCTGATCGCTCGCTGGATCAGTTGGTGGGGGCGCGACCTGCGCGTTGCTTGCTGCGGCGAAAACACTCATCGCGAGTCCACACGCGATCACAAGGGTCTGTCTTTGGCGGTTCATATCTGAATCCTCCCGATTCCGAATCTGGTGGGGTGCCCAGTCGCTGGGGACGCCCGTCGTGGCTGTACATATGTCTCTACCCCGATGCCTGTCTTCCCGGGGCGATGATCCCCGGCTCAGGCCATGGGCTTCAACGGGGATATCATCGGTTCAGCGGCTTGCTGACCCAAGTACAACGACTCGGGCCGGCAATTATGTCGCATGATCCCATGAGATGTAGCCCTTTCGCGTTTTTTTCGTCCAGACACCGCTCTTCTCGGACCAAACACCAACCGCACAACCAAGACCAAATCAACACTCATGCCCAACAACACCGATCGGACCAAACTCGCCAAGGATATCGCCGATGCCTCGCTGCTTCGGGGGACATTCACCCTGCGTTCTGGTCGAACCAGCAACTACTACCTCGATAAGTACAAGTTCTCGACCCGACCCGAGGTGCTCAAGCAGCTCGGGCCGCTGTTCGCACAGGTCGTCGAGCAGGTGAGCCAAGCCCACGGCTCGGTCGTGCGTCTGGCCGGTGCGGAGCTGGGCGGGATCCCGCTGGTCACCGTCGCGAGTCTCGAGACCGGGCTGCCGAGCATCTTCGTGCGCAACGCCAAGAAAGACTACGGCACGGCCAAGCAGGTCGAGGGCGAGGTCAACGAGGGTGATGTCGTCGTGTTCGTCGAGGATGTCGCAACCACCGGCGGGCAGGCACTCGAAGCCGTCGAGGTGCTCAAGGGATTGGGTGCCAAGGTCCCCGCAATCATCAGCGTGATCGATCGACAAGAAGGCGCTCGCGAGAATATCGAGGGCGCGGGCGTCGAGTTCCACGCCCTGTTCACCAAGAGCGATCTGGGTGTCGAGGACGAATGATCCGGGCCTGTGACTGGGCTGGGGTCGTCAGGTTTTCAGGGCGCTGACCTGCGCCACGGCGACAATCGACAGGATCATCACCGGGATGAAGACCCCGATCGCCGGCGGCAGCCCGGGGATCGACGCGCTGGCGCCGAGCACGCCACCGATCAGAGCGATGATCGCGATGGGCGCGCACTTGAGCGACTGCACGACCATGTTCTGCGGCTCGCGGGTGATGTAGTAGGGCATGGCGATGAGCAATGCCAGCAATGACGAGATCATGATCGCGAATCGTCCCCACTTGATGCGTGCGTAACGGGCTCGTTTGACCGGGTCAGTCAGGGTTGGCCGCGCCAGCATCTGAGAGACCTGCGTGAAGCTCAGCGACTGGGCGTACGACTCGTAACGGTTCATGCGCAGCTCATTGGGATCGAGCGATGATTCGATGCGATCGATGGGGGCTGGTGGCTGCGGTGTCGACACACCCCGTTGGCGGGCGACGCCATTGATCAGATCCCATCCCTGACCTCGATGGATCGCCTGATCGGCGGTGATGGCGCGGGTGGCCTTGCCGTTCTCATCGCGTTCCAGGATATAGACCCCGCTCATCGTGCCCGTGTCGGCATCGAACTCCGCGGCTCGGAACAGGCGGCCCGAGCCGTCCAGCGTCAGCGGGACCTTCGCACCACCAAGCGCCCGCGAACCGATGTCGTCGTGGTCCCGCACCAGCAACGGGGCCACACGCGGGATGAGCACCTCGGTGTTGATGATCTGCAGCCCCATAAAGATGAGCGCGACGATCACGACGGGCTTCATCACCCGATGCAGCCCCACGCCCGCGGCCATGAGGGCGATGAACTCACGATTGCGGGTCATCTGCGCGAAGGTGAAGCCCATGGCTCCGACGAGGATCATCCCGATGAGGAAGCTGTAGAGCTGCAAGAGCTTGGGCCACCAGAAGTCCGCGATCAACAGCAGGGTGACGAGCCAACGCCGAATACTGCCCGGCGCGTCGCCCCCGTTCTGGGTCGCCAGGCGCTCGGCCATCTCCATGAAGCGATCAATGTTGAGCGACGCGTCGATCACCACCACAAAGCTGAAGAGGATCAGCATCAGCGCGATCACATTGATCAGGTACTGCTTGGCGATATATCGATCGAGCATCATCATGAGTGGTGCCCAGATCGTAGCGACTCAGAAGGGCATGCGATACTTGGGGCGGAGCCCTTCGACATGGGCGCCGGCGAAATAGCACATCATGCGTGCCGATCCCCAGCCCAGAAGGGCACCCCCGAACACATCGGTGGCAAAGTGAGCGCCCGTGAGCATGCGGGTGATGCCGCACCCGATTGCCAGCATCAACAGCAGCCTTTGTGCTTTGGGCAGGAAGCAAGCAAACATGATACAGCCACCGAAGGCGACGGCGGCGTGTGACGAGGGGAAGCCCAGGTTCGAGCCGTTGCTGAACCCGGAGAAGAACCCCCTGAAGTGATACCAGCCCGGCTGGATGTCGCCGTTGAGCACCGGTCGTTCCCGGGCGATGACGAGCTTGATCAGTTCTGCCATTGCACCCGAGACAAGCGCTGAGAAAAAGATCGCCAGCCCCCGATGCCGATCGCGGTCATGGGCGATGTAGACCGAGCCCACGATGATCCATGTGCCCATGTACCCCATGATGCGCAGCAGGCGATACCAATCGTGGTACTCGATGTGCTGCAGGGGCTTGTGGTAGAAGATGTGCAACAGCGGGATGTCGAAAAGCGAGAGCAGCACAAAAGCGCTGAAGATGAACAGGGCCACCCGTGCGCGTTTGGCGCGTCGGTTTCGTTTTTCTTTCGGGCTCAGATAGCGCAGAACAGATCCCTTTCCTCAGCGAGAAGTCTATTCGTGAGATCAGTTGTCTCGCATCTGCGGGACCCAGTTTTCGAAGCTTTTGAATAGAAGACCGGTATAGGCGGTGCCGTGGGATTTGGGTTCGTTATTGAGCGGCTCGATCGGTGTGATCGCATCAAACGCGGAGTCCCAGTGCTTGGGCGGCCCGCCGAGCAGCAGCGCGGGTCGACCATGCAGTCGTGCGAGCGTGTCCGGGTTGCCCAGGTCGGTCTGATCCCACATGTCGTACTGCGTCTTGCGACCGCCGATGTGCGCGCTGGAGCAGTACACGACCGGGTGGTCGGGAAGATAGAAGGCCAGCAGCGAGGCACGCCCGTAGTGGTTGGTGATGACAAACGGCTGCTTCCCGGTCTGTGCTTGCAGATCGTCGAGCACCCGCTGGGCATCGAGCGCGTGCTCACGCATCCCGGTCATGCGATACAGCGGGATGAGCTCGCCGATGCCGGGCACCTTGGCGATGGTCTGTGCGCCGGGGAACAGCAGCATCGCCCCTATCCCGACAATGATCGCCGCACCCCAGAAGAACTTGATCGGGTGGCTGACGCGGGTGACGCCGTCCCAGACCGCCCAGGCGGCGGGGGGGATCAGGGTGACGAACGCCGCCATCGCCCAGTTGCCCTCGGTCTGGGTGACCAGCGAGATCAGCAGGTAGAACACGAGCATCGGCAAAGCCATGAAGACGCACGCACGGATCGTCCGTACAGTGCGTTCGTTCGCCCGCTTGGGTGCATTGAACCAGGCGAAGCCCGCAAGCGCGATGACCGGCCCGCCCACGAGCAACTGCAGCGCGATGTACTCGAAGAACCAGACGATGGTCCATGGCTCGCGTGGTCCGGCTGCCGTATTGGCCGTGTCCCCGCCCGGGGCACCAAGATGCCCAAGCAGATGCCGCACCGTCGCCCAGTCGTGCTGGCTGTTCCAGATCCCGACGGGGATCAGCCCCAGCAGCGAGACCGCCAGCCCGATCCCCAGCCAGCCCCAGCGCAGCTTGGGGCGACCGGCGCGGGTCACCCACAGCGCCAGCAACACGCTGGGCAGCAGCATCAGGATGGTGTATTTAAAGAGGAACCCGATCGCCACGCACATCCCGAAGCCCAGCCATGCGCGGTGGTAACCATCCAGTATCGCGCGCAGGGCAAAGAAAGCGCCCCATGCCCAGCAGGCGATGTAGGGGGCATCGATGGTCATCAGCATGGCCGCGACGGCAAAGCCGGGGATGCAGTTGTAGAGCAGGGCGCTAAGGAACGCGAGCCGACGGTCTTCCAGCAGTTCCAAAGTGGTGCGCATCATCGCGACAGTACCGATCGCGGTGGCGATGGCCGCGGGCAGGCGGACGCCAAACTCGGTGTCACCCAGCACCCGTGTCGAGGCCCAGATGACCCACGCCACGCCCGGGCCTTTGGAGTAGTACGACCAGTCGAGACGACGCGCCCACTCCCAGTAGTGGGCCTCGTCCTCGATGAGTGTGTAGGGCGAGAGGTATTGCCAGATCACACGCAGGACCAGTAGGGTTAGGATCAGCACCCATCCCATCGGTGCCAGCCGCATGATCGCGCCCCACCAGGGTTGATGCAGGGTGGGTTGTGGCTCGTGCGATCCGGTTTGCATGGGCTCAGTGCCTCGCGAGTCTTCTGAACGAGATCAGCGTATACACCATCAAGGCCAGCACGCCAAGGTAAATGAAGGGCAGGCCCACCGCGCCCCGCTCGTGCACCGCTTCCTGGCCGCTGGCGATCATGATGATCGTCCCCAACGCCGGGAAGAAACTCCACAGATACACGACCAGAGGCTGCGCGTTGCGCAGGCGCAGCGCGATCACCGAGCCGGCGATTACCATCGTGAAGGCGGCCAAGGACATGGCCCAGCGCTCGTGCTGCTTGGAGAGGATCTCGCGTTGCAGGTCGTCGATCTGCAGGCGTAGTCGGTTCACCGGCTTGACCAGGTACTCGGCATAGTTTGTGGACGACTCGTCGATATACGGAGCCGCGTGCTCGAGCAGCTCGTAGCTCGGCAGTTGCAGCAGTTCGCTCAGCGGGTCGTGGTCGAACCTCAGGCCCGCATACTGGGTGGCGCTCTGCTCGGTGGTCGTTCCGTCCTCGCCCAGGATCATCACGCCCTCGAGATCGAGCATGAACGAGAGGGTGGGGGTGTTGAACGCGGGGTTGCTCAGCGGGTCGTTGGTCCGGGCCCGCTCGGGCTGGAGGGTGGCGCTCTGGGCCCGGAGCCGATCGATGCGCCCGGAGCCCGGGTTGCTGACCTGAATCTCGATGGCGCCGGTGACGCTATCGGGGTGCAGCGACCAGCGGTCGTTGTTCGCCGTGAACCCGCCGGCCAGGATGATGACGCGTTGCCCGGCGGGGCTGGTCAGCTCGATGCTCTCGCCGCGCCCGGCGCGTTGCCTGACATCCCGGTAGACCTCGATCGAGGCGATGCCCTTGGCCAGATCGACGCGTTTGGTATCGACGAAGTTCATCTGGTCCGGGTCGCTCTTGAGCTGGACCATCTCGGCCCCGGTCATGAACTTCGGGTCGTCCTTGAAGACGCGCGGGATGGGGAACGCGGGTAGCGTGAACGGGTCGACCGTGATGGGCGAGCCCTCGCGGTCGATGGTCAGGTCGATGAACTTCATGAGCACGGCGGTGGCGTCGTCGTTGCCGATGCGGGCCCGGTCCTCGTTGTTGAGCGACCACACGGGGCGGATCTGGATCCACGCCCGCCGCGCGGTGCCATCGATCGAGACCACCCCGTTGTCGTCGGCTTTGACGATCGCGACGCCGCCGAGCATGTACTGGTCCATGACGGGCGAGCCGCGATCGGGCTCGACATGCTGGACGACATCTGCGTGGATCTCGTTGCTGCCGATGCGTGCCGACTCGCCGTTCTGCAGCGAGCCCACGAAGATCTTGGCGAAGTCCTGGGTGATCATGCGCTCCATCTCCTTGAGGAAGCGCGGGATGACCTGGTCGTTGAGCCCGAAGATGATGCCCCCGAGCATCAGCCCGGAGAGGATCGAGGGGATCAGGAACTTCTTATGGCTGATGCCCGAGGCATACACGGCCGTGACCTCGTTCTCGCTGGACATGCGATGGAACGCGATCGTGGCAGCGAAACCGGCGGCGAAGGGTGTCGCGTACGCGAGCATGGGCGGGATGGCCAGCACCATAAACTTGAGCGCCTGGTCGGCGCTGAGCTTGCCGTCGGCCAGTGGCTTGATGGTGACGGCGAAGGCGATCGTGGCGACAACCACCGCCGTGGTGAGCAGCAGCAGGCGCCAGAACTCGAGCGAGATGGAACGCCACAGCGTCCAGAGCATGGGTACAGGATAGGGGCGATCCGCACTTCCCGTGTGCGAGGCAGCGTGGATCAGTCCCGGTTTGAGAGTTCTTCTTCGAGTCTGCGGGCTTCCTCGGCCTGATCCTCGTACCGGGCCCGGTTGGTGCGGTGGTCCATCAGGAAGTGGACCTTGCTCGCCAGTTCCTTGCCCGCCAGCTGGTTGAGCTGCTTGCGTGCCTGTCCCAGGTGGGTGCGACGGGAGATGTGGACGATCACCATGTGCTCGCACTCGGCGACCTTGAGCCATTCGACGAGGTCGTTGACATGCATGTGCATGCCGATCTTGGCCCGCTCGGTGTGATCGGGCTCAAAGAAGGTGCACTCGCTGACGATGACCTGGGCCTTGCGGACATCATCACGCAGCAGGTGCGCGCCCGGGAGGGTGTCGCCGGTGTAGGCCAGCAGCGGGACCTCCAGGTGGTTGACGATGTCCTCGCCCCGCATCTTCATCTCTCTGAGCTTTTCCTGAGGCAGCCCCTGCAGGTGCTCCTTGAGCTTGGTGCGCTTCTCGACGATCACATAGCCCATCGAGGGGGCGGTGTGCTCGGTATGGAAGGCGCGGAGCATGATGTTGTTCTTGAGCTGGATCTCCTGCTCGTGCTCCAGGGCGATCAACTCGTAGGGGGTCTTCTGACGCTCGAGGTTCTGGAACCCGGTCATCATCCCACGCACATCGCTCTCGATGCGCGCATCGCACACCAGCGTGCCCGGGCCCATGCCCTGGAAGTTCCGCTGCGAGCACCAGTACGCCAAGCCGCCGATGTGGTCCATGTGCCCGTGCGAGATGGCACAGAACTTGGCGGCCAGTGCGGATCTGGGCGAGAAGCCCATATCGAAGCAGACATCCATCTCGGGGATATTGATCGTGGTGGCCTCGCCCGCGACCGAGTAGCCCTGCACACGAAACGGCGGCAGGTACAGGAATCCGAGTGCCCCGTCGCGGGGTGGTGGTTTGGGGATCATGGGTGAACTCCGATCACAGCGGTTTCGCGCTGGGATAGTGCAGGTTGTGGTGCCCCGACGATGGAGCAGGGAAGTTTAGGCGCGATTGTTCAGGCTCAGCGATACATCCTGTACAGCAGGAGTCTGCACACTCGATAGAAAAACCAAAGAAAGTCCCATAATCGGGCACGCAGATAGGTCGTTCTACTTATACATTTTGATCGGGAGATGAGCATGCAAAGGATTGCATTCGGGGTATTGGGCATCGGGTTGTGTGCGGGGATAGCGCAAGCCTAGCAGGATGTCATCGAGATCTACGGCTTCGAGTTCGCGCTGATCGGCGACCCGGGGAACCGCGACACCAACGAGTTCGAGGTGCCGCTCTTTCCAGGTACACGGATCGGTGGCGTCGAGTATGAATATCGATTGGCGATCACGGAAGTCACTGTGGCGCAGCATCTCGAGTTCGTAGAAGCGTACTACCCGTTCAATGTTGTGAACACAGGATCAGAAGTCGGACTCAACGATTTTACCGGAAGAGCGATTCGAGCAGCCTTCGGTCAGATCCATATCCTGCCAGATTATGAACCTCAAGACCCCACGGATATGAGTTGGGAGTACGCCGCACGGTATGTGAATTGGCTACATAACGGAAAAGTAGTTGAATCGTGGGCATTTGAATCCGGCGTTTACGACACCTCGACATTCGTGCAAGATGATAACGGCAACTCGCAGCACCAAATCGCACGGGCACCGGGATCGCGTTTCTTCTTACCCACTTTGGATGAGTGGACCAAAGCAGCGCACTGGGACCCATCAAAGAATGGTGGGGCTGGAGGATACTGGCGTTACCCAAACGGATCTGATATTGAGCCCCGGATCGGGTTGCCTGCCGATGGCGGTGAGAGGAATGCGGGAGAACGCCCCCTATTTCCGCTCGGCGTTGTGTCCTACCCCCATGTCAGGAGCCCTTGGGGTATGTACGACATGGCCGGTGGACAGTCTGAGTTGACCGAGAGCGCCAGACGGGTCGAGCAGGCGCATCTTCGTCGGCTCTGTGGGAGCGATTTTCATGATGAGTATGGCGATCTGTACTCGCAAGATCAGATTGGATTTGCAACTGAAGTCCCGACATTTTCGGTCCAGGGTTTACGACTCGGAACCATAAGTGAGGTCCACCCTGCAGATCTGAATCAGGATGGTGTATTGAATTTCTTTGATGTCTCACAGTTTCTCCGCTGGTATCTGGGTGGAGATCTACGCGCAGATTTTCGTAGAGACGAGCGGCTGGATCTCGATGATGTGCGCGTGTTTTTGGGATTTGTGGCCGCGCAGTAGTGGTCACTGAAATAGTCAGTCAATAGGCAGGCCGCAGGGTCCGTGCATTTGAACGACCCCGTTGAGTCTCGTCAGTTGCTTGGGTTGTCGCTTCCAGATGCACCGGCGGCGACGATCGAGCGGTCGCCGTGGCCGCGCATTGCCATTCGCGGCTGGTTGATGACTCTCACGCGGCTCATGCGAGAATCCCATGCTCATGGCCGCACTCGGGGCAGATCGGCCCGGGCAGATCATGGCAGTCGTAGGCGCAATGAACACATACACCATCCGGCCGAAGATATTTTCGACACCACCACAACCGTGTTTGGACATATGCGCGTGCGATCTTGGCCGCGAGATACAGCAGCAGCGCGTTGACCAGCAGCTTGATCACCACCCCGGGCACATCCACGATCGGCACGAAGACCGAACCGTTCGCCGGTTGAAGGTACCGAACACTTCTCTTCGCCCCAGCGATATCCCGGCGCAGGGCGAACTGCTGCGAATCGCTCACCGGCTGATATTCCCCGTGGCTCCCCTCCCGCGCTTCGAAGTGGAGATAGCGGTGATCTTTGCCGAGCGACCAGAGCGAGAAGTGACGGAAGGCCGTGCGTGCATAGGTCCAGTAGAACCCCGCGATGACGATCGGGCCGCGGTCGTAGTCTGGGTCGCTGTAGGAGGCGATGAACTCGTCCTCACCCACGATCTCGTACCCATGATTCTGTCTGCGGCAATAGAACTGCTCGCCATCGCGTAAAGTGGTCGTTTCGCTGGGAGGAAATTTGTAACGCACACACCCGGTGTACGCCTTGGGCACAGCGAGATAGATACCGAACTGAACGATCAGCAGCAGGATGACATACCACACCCCGATCGTCACCCGGCTCGCTCGCGCACTTTCCATAAGACGCTATACGGGGATTACTTGATCGAGTTCCTTCACCAGCCGCGAATGGTAATGAGCGGCCACCGGGGTCGTGTGGATGCGTCCTTGCTGACTTGAACCAGACGCTTGGGTGGTTTCTTCGTGATGCACCGGCGGCGACGATCGAGTGGTCGCCGTGGCCGCTCATTGCCATTCGCGGCTAGTCAATCCATCCCCTATCATCGCCTCATGCCCGAAAACACAACAGAACCCGTGAATGAGCCGACACCCAGCGAATCGCAGGAATCCATCGGCGACATCATCAAGCGACTTGGCCCGGCCGCGTGGCTGGGGATCGCCTGGGCCGTGTTCCCCGGCGTGATGGGCATCCTGCTGCTGACCAACATGGACTTTGCCACCCGCTTGCTCAAGGGCACCGAGACCGAGCCGGGTCTGCCGCTCTTTGCGGGGCTGGGGGTCTATGTCGCGATTTTCATCATCAGCGCGGGGCTCGGGCTGCTGCCGACCTACTCGCAGGCCATCCTCGCCGGGTTCGCCTTCGGGATCGCCTGGGGCTTTCCCGCGGCTCTCGTCGGCTTCGGCGGGGCGTCGATCATCGGCTACTTCATCGCCAACCGCGTGGCACGCAAGAAGGTCGAGGCCGAGATTCACCACCATCCCAAGGCCGAGATCGTCCGCGATGCGTTTATCAGGCACGGATTCATGCGGGCGCTGTTGATCCTGACCCTGCTGCGGGTACCTCCGAACTCGCCGTTTGCGCTGATGAACTATGTGATGAGCGTCTCGGGCGTGCGATTGGTGCCATTCCTGATCGCGACGATCGTGGGCATGGCCCCGCGGACATTCGCGGCCGTCTGGATCGGTTCACAGGTCAGCAGCTGGGATGAGGTCGAGAAGCCCAAGTGGCTCATCATCGGCGGCATCGTGCTGGCGATCGCGATCCTGGTCGGGCTGGGCAAGCTGGCCAATAAGGCCATCGAACAGGCCATGCGATCGGGCCAACTCCCCGACCACGAGCCCCACCCACCCGCCGAGCCGCCTGAGAAGGGCTCATTCTGATCATCGCCGGGTGCCACGGCTTGCTCCGCCAAGGGCGGACAAGCCGTGCGCTGAGGACCGACCTGGGGGTGCTTCCCACCAACAACCACCGTCAACGAACACCTGAAATCAAACACGACGGTTCTTTGAACGACACGACTGCGCCGCTTCGCGGCGAGTCGTGGCACCCTGCATTGGTTGTTGGGTGGGGAGGGGCAAATCGGGCTGGAAACTGCATTTGAGGGGGCTACCATCCCCCGATGTCTGCCGCAATTGAAAACGAGTCTCAGTTGCAGAAGAAGCCGACGCTCCCCAAGCGTCCGGTCAATCTCGATTTGTACGCGGGTGAAGACGAGCCAAACTCCGACTGTCAGGGCGATTGCAACTGTGATGACTGTTCGACGCAGAGTGCTTCGCTCTTTGGAGCCGCGGCGTGCGTGATGGTGGGGGCCAGCGCCCACGCCAGCGAACGCTCGGCCAAGGCCAAACTATCAAACCGGCTCGGTGCCCAGGCGCTTCACTGGGGCGTGTTGTTCATCGCAGCCCTGATGTCCATCCCCTTCGTGCTGCCCACGCTCAGCCCGGCGAGCCGGGACTGGGTCAATACCAATATCTTGAGCACGCCCGGCAACTGGCTGGTCTGGACGCTGTCCGTGTTCGCCTCGGGGCTCTTCGCGATCGGGTTCGTGAACCGGCTCGGACGCGAGCGCGTGCTGGGCGGGTGCGCGATGCTGCGTCGACTCGGACCCGCGGCCATCCTGGGCGTGGCGTGGTCCACCCTCCCCTCGTTCGCCGGCGTGCTGCTGGTGCTGAACATGGAACCCATCCGGCTTGCGCTCATCGGCGATGGATCGAGTGCCTTGCATATCGCCACGGGCATGTCGATCTATCTGGTCGGGTTCGTGCTGCTGGCGGGGTTCGGGTGTCTGCCTACGGTTTCGCAGGCCCTGCTTGCGGGCTATGCCTTCGGCGTGCCGATGGGGCTGCTGCTGGCGCTGCTGGGCTTCGGCGGCGCATCGCTCGTCGGTTATGAAGTCGTCTCCAAGATCGCCCGCTCGCGGGTTGAGCAGGAGATCGTCAACAAACCCAAGGCCCGCAAGCTGCGCGATGCGTTGTTGCATGCAAGTCCGGCGCGGGCGTTGCTGATCGTCACGCTCGTGCGCATCTCACCCAGCTCTCCCTTCGCATTGACGAACCTGCTGCTGGCCTCAATCGGCGTTCCACGCTGGGCCTATTTCTTCGGGACTTTGATGGGCATGCTGCCCCGCACGCTGGCCGCCGTCATGATCGGCAAGAGTTTCACGGGCTGGAACGGCGGCTTGGACAAGCCCATGTGGCTTGTGGTGCTGGGAATCGCCGCGGTGGTCCTGCTGGTGATCGTGATCTCAAAGGTCTCCGCGAGCGTGCTGCTGCGTATGACCCGAGAACCGGGCGACGAAGCCATGCCCGTGCCCGCGGCGGTGTGAGTTCTTCGAAATAACAAATGTGGAGTTCGGGCACACCTGTGGTACTCAGTGATGTGCAATGTGTGATTGTCGTGCAGGGTGCCTTTGTGCCTCCCCCCGCCCCGGGGGGAGGTGGCCCGCCGAAGGCGGGTCGGAGGGGGGATCGAATATCAAGACGCTTTCGTGTTGTCTGAGCCCCCTCCGTCACGCTGACGCATGACACCTCCCCCGCCAGGAGCGGGGGAGGCACAATCGAAGGCTCGTGCCCACCCTCACACCGGATCCTTGATCATCTGCACGAAGGTGACCATCAGGGCCATGAGTGTGAAGTTGTGGATGAAGTGGGCGGTCATCGGGGCGATGATTGAGCCGCGCCATTCGCGCATGAAGGCGAACATGAATCCCAGGGCGATGAGGGGCGCGACCATGAGCGGGCCGTAGTCGTGCATGAAGGCGAAGAGGAGTCCGGTCACGATGCCACTGGCGACCCAATGGAGTCGTCCACGCAGGTGCCGATACAGGGCGCCGCGGAAGATGGATTCTTCGACAATCGGTGCCCAGGTGGTTGCGAGGATGAAGAGCAGGAGGACGACGAACAGGTCGCCATTGGCGATCATCTCGAAGACAGGGTTGACCATGGGCTCGGGCTCAGGCGGCACGCCGTTGTTCGCATTGGTCGCGATCATCTCTTTGCCGATGAGGATGATCATGGTGATGATCACCCCGATGATGTAGACGGGGAGCGAGGCGAGGTAGGCGAGGATGCCGCAACCGATCTCCTTGAACACGCCCTCGCCGGTGTGCCAGCCGATGGACTGACGCCACTCCCGGACCTTGGCACCTCGCAGGAGCGCCCAGAAAACGGTGAGGAGCAGCAACCATTGCACGAGCAATGAAAACGCGGCCAGCTCGGGCATCGACGAGTTGCCGACGAAGAAGGTCCCGACGGCCATGGCGCAGAAGCCCAGCACAAAGATCATGTAGGTTTCCAGGTACACGCTGCCGCCGGGCGTGGGCACGCGGGCCCGCATCTTCATGCGCCCGCCGAAGAACGAGATCATGCCGAGGATAAGCAGCACGAGCCCGGTCAGCGGGCCCACCAAGACGATGAGTCCGACCATGATCAAAAAGAGCATGATCCCCCAGAAGCCCTGAACCAGCTCGGCGCGTTGGGGATCGGTGTCGGGCAGATCGTGGGTGAGGGCGACGCGTCCGATGTAGCCGTAGCGCTCGGCCAGCTGCATGGTCTCGTCTTCGGTCAGGGCCGCCTGCCCGTCGGTGTACAGCGTGCGGAGGATGTTGAGTTCCTTGAGCACCAGGTCGTCGGTGCTCAGCTCGATGCGGACCTCGTCGTCTTCGGATTCCATGCCCAGCGATTCCAGGCGGAATGCCTCGAGCCGATCGAGTGCTGCTTCGGTGCCTTCGAACTCGGCGCTGAGCATGATGATGCGAATGCGGTCTTCATCGATGTATCGTGAGCCCTGCGTATCGAACTGGGACATGATGTCCTGAGACTTGAACATCTCGTACCCACGCAGGAACAGGCGCCCGACGAGGTCGACCTGCCCGAAGTTGCCTGCGGCGGGCTGATCGATCGCGGTTTCATGCTCGACCTGCGTGGCGTTGGGGAAGAAGAGCTTCTGTTTGGATTCGTCGGGGAAGTTCTGCCAGAGCACCACGAAGACGACCGCAAAGATGGTGAGGAGGATCGCGATGGTGCGCGACATCGGCGTACCCGGGTCCGGTGGGTCGATGGGGTTGCCCTGTTTGGTGATCAGCGGGTCGGATGGGGTTCGCATGGCCTCGGTCACGGGTGACCAGTGCTCGAGCTTGCCGGGCTGACGATGGTCAGCTGGGGGTGCTGGATCGTCGGCTTTGTGCGGCTCATGTTCGTGTGGTGATTGATCTTCGGGCATGTGGATGGGCTCTGGAGCGTGCGGGGCCGGGTTTGTTGCCCATTCATCGGCTCATGGGCTGGGATTCTCGACACCCAGTGTATTGGCTCGGGCATGGTCGAGGGTGGTGATTGCTGCATCTTGCCGATTGTGCGGGTTGACCTGTTGGGGCGGGGTGTCTAATTTACCTTCCCGCCGTGGTTTGCATGGCGATCGTTTTCGACAAGCCTGCGATGTGGTCACGACCCCATCGCCCGCCCTGCCCGGTAGGCAGCGTACCAAGCACGCCCGGCGTTGTCGGCACCCTGTGTGTCTCTCCGCGTCGAGTCACTGGAAACAGCCCCGATGTCCGAATCGGGAGCCATCATACGAAAGCAAGGAGATTGATCATGGGATCGACAAAGAAGCGCACCCACCTCCGACGCCAGACCTTTATGGCCAAGAACGGCGAGGTTGCCAAGCAGTGGCGCACCGTCGACGCGACCGACCAGTCGCTGGGTCGTCTGGCGAGTGATATCGCCACCGTGCTCATGGGCAAGCACCGCCCCGAGTACACCCCGCATGTCGACTGTGGCGATTTCGTCATCGTCACCAATGCCAGCAAGATCAAGCTGACCGGTCGCAAGGCCGAGCAGAAGATGCGTCAGACCTACACCGGCTTCCCCGGCGGTCAGAAGACCGAGACCTACGGGCACCTGCGTGATCGCAAGCCCGAACTGCTGATCGAGGATGCCGTGCGTCGCATGCTCCCCAAGAGCCGACTCGGCCGTCAGATGCTCAAGAAGCTCAAGGTGTACGAGGGAACCGATCACCCCCACGCGGGCGTGAACGCGATTGACCTCTACTGAACGAACACCCCCTGCCCAAAGCGCGTCGGCGAGTGATCGACAGCGTGGATGCGGGCAGCTCATGAAAGGTATGAACACTTATGGCAGGTTACGAGACCACCATCACCAACCCCGATATGGCCGGCGACTCTGTTGCTGGTCCCGCCGAAGTCGAGCAGGCGCAGCGCGTGCTCCCCGATCCCAAGCCGGCTGACAAGCACGGCTGGTGGTGGGGCACCGGACGGCGCAAGACCGCCGTCGCACGCGTCCGCATCCGTCCGGCCAAGGAGTCGGGCAAAGGCGAGCTGAAGATGCAGATCAGCCGCAAGCAGTTCAAGAGCGTTGAAGAGTACTTCAGCGAGCTGCGCGACCAGAACGACGCCGTCGCCCCGATCAAGGTCACCGATACCGAGGGCAAGCTGGACATCTTTGTCCGCGCCCACGGCGGCGGCTACATGGGGCAGGCCCAGGCGGTCCGCCTCGGTCTGGCTCGTGCGTTGGTCAACTACGACCCGAACTTCGAGCCGGCCCTTCGTGACGCAGGGTTCCTGACCCGCGACGCTCGTAAGGTCGAACGCAAGAAGTACGGCCAGCCCGGCGCTCGTGCACGCTTCCAGTTCTCGAAGCGTTGATCACTCGATCGCTCGGTATTTTCACCCAGCCCAGCGCTGGCTGATAGAACGCCTATCCAAACCGGCCCGATTCGTTGGGCCGGTTTTTTCATGCGCACTGATCCGGCGTGGTACAGTCATGCGTGCCCATACGCAAGCGCACCATCCAGAGCGTGGCCCACGCGTACTTCGTGCACATCGCGCTGGGTGCGATGGCGATCGTGCTGGTGCTCGGTTCGGTGCTGATCTTCATGCTCTCAGGGCTCAACGAGGTCCCGGGATGGTGGCGTGAGCGTGAGTTAATCCAGCCCGGTGATGCGTCGGTCATCGAGCGTGCGGAGCGTATCGAGAACGCGATCACGACGCAGCTGACGGCCTTGCGCGATCCTGAGGACCCGCGCTGGTTCAGCAAGGTCAGCGATGAGCAGGCCAACGCCTGGCTCTCGGTGCGATTGCGCGACACGATCGAGACGCACCTGGGTCATGATGCCTGGCGCGATGGGCTCGAGCGCGTGTATGTGCACATCGAAGACGACCAGATGAAGATCGGTGCCCGGGTGCGTCACCAGACGGGCAGCGCCATCGTCAGCGCCAGGGTACGACTGGAGCTCGATGAGCGGGGTGATCTGTGGGCGCACATCGACTCGATGCGAGTGGGGCGTACACCGATCCCGGGCTGGGCGGTGCGCCTGCTCGGTGAGGGTGATGTGCAGCTTGGGCGTGTCCGCCTGGGTCCGGGGACGCTGGAGCTGGGCGATGGGCGCGAGTCGCGACTCGTCGCGATCCGTGTGCGCGAATCGTGGCTTGAGGTGGCGCTCGAGACCACGCCCGAATCAAACTAAGTCAGGCCGACAGCGCTCGCTTGCGATTGGTCTGATCGACGAGCCTGCGTGCCGTCGGCGTCTGGATCGACCGGATCGTATCGGCGTGCTGTTCAAAGATTGACTTGAACTGTTCATCGCGTTCGAGCACATGGCTGATCGAGCTGATGATCGACATGCTCGATTGTTTGAGCTGGCGCGAGCGTGCCAGCGTCGCGATCAGTGCCGCACCCAGCACCAGCGGTCCCTGCGCTGGCGCGGGGACCCATGAGGAGATCCCGTGGGCGATCTGTGTCAACGCATCGCTCGGGTGCTGGGCTTCGTCGAGCACCTGATTTGCCTGGGCGATGGCGGCATCGAGCGCGGCTCGTTTGGCCTGAGTGAGTTTCAGCTCGGTTTCAATGGCGATCGCTTCGGGCGATCCCGGCTCAAGGTTGCCCTGTTGTGTTTGCAGTGTTTCTACCTGCTGGTCGAGGGTGTCCCGAACTGAGACCGCCTCGTCGCGCCAGGCGCTTGTTTGCGCGATGGCACCCTGAATATCGGCGCAACCCGAGCCGAGCAGGGTGGTGAGAACGAGCAGTGAAAGAACGATGATGGTGTTGATGCGCATGGCGCGTCTCCCCGTTCGCGTGAACCGTTCGTCGAGCGATGCACGCGATCATCGTGCTCGACGGGGGTGGAGATGCGGGGTTTTCGGTGAGCGGATCGCCGCGCACCGATGGGCGTAGCGATCGTACACACTTTGTTCGTCGGCTCAAATAAATCGGCGTGGAGTGCACAATAATCGCGCACAGGCCCGGTCACTCTGGTGGATTTTTTTTGCTCAGCGTTGGGCCACCAGGGCCCGGGCGGCTTCGTGCGCCAGCGCGTGGCCCGAGCGGGTCGCGGTGACGCGCCCGAGCAGTGGGCGACCGATCAGGGCCAGATCGCCGATGAGGTCGAGGAGTTTGTGGCGGGCGCATTCTTCGGGGAGGCGAAAGGCGTTTTCGATCGGGCCCTCGGGCCCGATGACGAGCATGTCGCTGGTGGTCAGGTGGGTGAAGAGCCCGGCGGCCTGCATCTGCTGGGCCTCGTGCTGGAGTGAGAAGGTGCGGGCCGGGGCGATGTGACTGATGTACTCGTCACGATCACCCGACCATGTGACGCGGGCGCTGCCGATGGGGGTGTTGGGGTAGTCGATGTGGTAGGTGTACTCGGGCGATTCGCTGGGTTCGATGGTGATCGAAGCGTCGGCATCGACGACGGTGATCGGTTCCTGGACGATCAGGGGTTCGATATGTTCATCGAGTTGTTGAAGCCCGGTGTCGACGATGGCGTCGACGAAGGGTTTGGCTGAGCCGTCGAGTATGGGGATCTCGGTGTCCGGCTCATCGGACTCGATGGTGATGGTCGCGTCGGTGATGCCCAGCCCGGTCAGGGCGGACATGAGGTGTTCGATGGTGGCGATGGTGTGTGTGTCGGTCCCCACGCTGGTGCAGCGGGGTTTGAGCTGGGCGAACACTGGGTGGACGGGGCGCAGCGAGAGGGCGTCGATGCAGGCGGGGATGCGGGTGCCCATGAGATCGAACACGATGCCTGTGTGATCGCTGGGGGCGATGGTCATGCGCGTGTGGATAGCGCTGAAGAGCCCGGTGCCTTCAAGTGTGACGGGTTGTGTGAGGGTGGTGCGTTGCACGCGGGAGTGTATGGCCGGGTCTACGGCTTGTTCTCGGCGTTGGGCGGCTTGAAGCCGGGGTCGAGCTTCTTGAGCGATTTCTCGACCCGTCGGCAGAACTGCGCGAGGTTGCGTTGGGCGGCGACATTGGCCAGCGCGACGCGTGCGGGCATGGCGGGGACGCCGAGCACGGTCTGGTTGTCTTCGATGGAGTCGAGGACGATCGAGCCGCCCGCGATTTTGACATCGTTGCCGACGCTCGCCTGATCGTTGAGGACGACGGCCCCGCCGACCATGGTGCGGTCGCCGATGGTCGCCGAGCCGCCGAGTGTTGTGCGCCCGCAGAGGAGGACATCGTCTCCGATGACGCAGTTGTGCCCAACATGGACCTGGTTGTCGATTTTGGTTCTGTTGCCGACGCGGGTGACGCCGAACTTGGCCCGGTCGATGGTGGAGCAGGCGCCGATCTCGACATCATCGCCGATCTCGACGGTTCCGATCTGCGGGACTTTGACGGCACCCGAGCCGTTGTTGCCGGTGATAAACCCGAAGCCGTCGGCTCCGATGACGGTGTTGGCGAAGATCAGGGATCGGTCGCCGATCTGGCACCGATCACCGACGACGACACCCGGGTGCAGCAGCCCGTTGCTGCCCACGCGTGCCTGCGCACCGATGTAGACATTGGCCATGAGGACGGTGCCGGGGCCGATGTGGGCGTCTTTCATCACGACGCAGCCCGGGCCGATGTTGGCGGTGGGATCGATGTGGGCCTGGGGGTCGATGTGGGCCCCGGGGTGGATGCCGGTCTCGGGCTGGGCGACGCCCGGGTCGATCATCTCCAGGATGCGGACGACGGCGATATCGGCGTCGTCGACGAAAATCAGCGCCCGTGTTTCGGGGTCGTGGTCGGGGACCTCGATGCCCTTGGTGACGAGCGCGGCCTGGCACTTTGAATCGCCCCAGTGCTTCGCGAAGGGTTGGGATCGGATGAATGTGAGTGCGCCCTCGGTTCCCGCTTCGATTGGGGCCAGGGTGCTGAGGATGACATCCGGGTTGCCCACCAGCTCACCTTGCACGATCTGCGCGAGTTCATCGGCACGCACGCGTGGTGCCTGCTCGGTCGCGTCGATGGTCTCGGGCTGGGTCATGGTCGGTGCTCCATGCGCGCTGATCGTCGTGAAAACCGCGTGCTCAGGGCGCGGTGTACTCGCTGTTCATGAGACTCACGATCTGGTTGGTGATATCGATCGAGTCGTCGCGGTGCAGCAGCGAGCGGGTCACGATGGAGCGGTACACATCCTGGTATGGCGCGTCTTCGGGGACGATGAACTGCGAGTCGTCGAAGAGGACAATGTCGTATCCCTCGCGGTCCGCGATGCGTTCGATGGCGTTGCTGACCTTGGTGTAGAGGAGGCGGGTCATGTTGCCGCGTTCGATGGAGAGGATCTGGTTGAGCGCTTCGCGTCGGGCGTTGAGGACGGCCTGGAGCTCCATGGCATCCTTGACCTTCTTCTTGTATTCGGCGGTGCCTCGGGTCATGACCTCGAGATCGGCGCTGATGGTCTTGAGCTGATTGGCAACATCGTCGAGATCGGCCTGGCTGGCGTTCTTGCTCTGCTCGAGTCGGGCTTCAAGGTCTGTGAGTTCCTGGAGCTGGTCGAAGATGGTCACGATATCGACGACCGCGACGGCGCTCGGGGTGGCTGGCGGTCGTGTGGTGCTGGCCGAGTTTGCACCCGCCTGCCACGCGACGGCGGCGATCAGCACGAGCAGTGCGGGAATCAGCGGGTGGATGGTTCGGTTTGCGTTGCTGAGCATGTGTTCGTTCTCCGATCTCGTTGCAGGGCACCACGAAGGCCTGTGGTGCCCGGTACACACATGGTATACCGTCACCAGATGCGCATGTTGACACCGGTGTGCCGTTTGTTTCGATGCTTTTTGGTGGTTCCGGGGCGATCAGTTGAAGGGCAGGTCGATGGAGAAGGTGAAGAGGCGGTCCTCGTCGAGGTCTTCCGAGAGGATCGGGAAGCCGAAGTCCAGCGCCAGCGGTGCGGGGCTGAGCTGTGGGACATAGAAACGCACACCTACGCCCACCGCGACGCGGAAATCGTCGAAGCCGGGGTCGAAGGTGACGGTACCCGCGTCGATGAAGGCGACGACGGAGAGGATGTCCTCGTAGAATGGCTGCTCGATCTCGGCACCGAGGAAGAAGAGCCAGTTGCCACCGATCGGATCGTCGGATTGCATCCCGTTGTCGTTTCGGATGCCCTTGGGCGAGACGGTCCTGAAGTTGAAACCTCTGAACGATTGGCCACCGAGGTAGAAGCGTTCGTAGGTGGGGGTGTCGCCCCGGTCCTGGGGGATGTAGCCGATGCGGCCGCGCAGGTTGAGCACGGTGGAGCGTCCGAGGTAGTCTTCCCTGATGGGGATGAAGACCGAGTGGGAGAGTTCCATTTTGGTGAACTCGAAATCGCCGACGACCTGCTCGATGCTGATGTTGGTGCGTGCACCCTTTGTCGGGCGTGTGATCGAATCGAGCGTGGTCCGGTTGAGCGAGACCTCGGTGCCCACGAGCAGGTTTTCGTCCGCGACGGCGAAGACATCCTGTGGGCGATCGGGCTCGATGTCTGAGAGTTCGACCTGCTCAGCGCGGACGCTGAGGTTGCCCTGCCAGCGTGTGCCGAAGCGTCTCCCGAGCCCCAGGCGTGTGCCCACGCGTTTTTCGTCGAACTCGTCGAAGTCGCGGTTGCGGTAGAAGAGGTTGACTGATCCCGAGTACTTGCTCTCCAGGAGGTATGGCTCGCTGAGCCCGATGGAGTAGGTCTGGACCCGGTTGCCGGGCAGCAGTTCGATGGAGAAGGTCTGGCCGCCGCCTCGGAAGGCGCGTCCTGAGAAGAACTCGCCGGGCGAGTCGGGGGTGTCCCGGATGTCGAAGTTGCGCTGGGTGAGCGCGATGCGGCCGATGACGCCCGAGTCGGACGAGACGGCACCGCCGATGTCGAAGGAGCCGGTGTTGGTTTCTTCGATCTCGATGAGCACATCGCGGTAGTTGCCCTCGCGATCGGGGCTCAGTGAGAGTGTGGTGTCGGCATCGCGGGCGTTCTGCGTGTTGCTGGGTGCCTTGGGGCGGCGAGCGCGTGGCAGGAACTCGTCGTCCCAGACTTCGGCGAAGAACTCGACGCCGGCTTCCTGTGGGGTGATCTTGGCGCCGGTGCGGTCGTTGAAGAGGCGGAGACGGCGGAGGCGGATCTTGGAGCGTTCCATCGCGGTCGTATCGAGCGGCCGGGTTGGTCGCAGCTCGATCTGGCGTCGGATGACTTCCTGACGGGTCAGGTTGTTTCCCTGGATGATGACCTCGCCCACTCGATAGCGTTGGCCTTCTTCGATGACGATGATCAGGTCGACGACGGGCTCGTCGGGATCGCGTTTCTCAACGCGGAAGACATTGTTTGATTGCGTGTCGGCCGCGTCGACATAGCCCATCTGCCCGTAGGCGTTGCGTACGGTGGTGAGGGAGTTGTTGAGTTCGCGCACCGAATAGACATCGCCCGCCTTGATGCTGATGAGCCCAGCGATCTGCTTCTGATCGAAGACGGGCTGCTGCCCCTGGGGGCTGCCGATCTGGATCTGGACTGATCGCAGGGTGTAGAGCGGCCCCTCTTCGATGATGTAGGTGACGATGGACTCACGCCCGTTGGGCGCGGGCTGGACGAGTCGATCGGCCCGGATATCGAGGTAGCCGCGGTCACGGTAGAACTCGATGAGGTTGGCGATGTCGGTGTCGAGCTTGTCGTCGTCGAGCTGGCCCTTCCTGAAGAACCCTGCGACCTTGGTCTCGAGTTCTCGGCGGAGCTGTTTATCGCTGAACGCATCGTTCCCTGTAAAGCGGATCCCGGTGACCTTGAGCCGATCACCCTCGAGGATGCGGAAGAGCACGAGCCCGGTATCGGCGAGTTCTTCCTCGTCGATGCTGACGCGCGCGTAGTAGTAGCCCTTCTCGTGGTACAACTCTTCGATGCGTCGCGCGGAGCGGTCGATCTGGAAACGGTCGATCGGGGTGCCCGTGACCACATCGACAACAGAGGAGATCTGAGCGTCGTTGATCTTCTCGTTGCCTGCGACCTGGACATCGACAACGAGGCGTCGCTCGAGGACCTCAAAGACGAGGGTCACGCTGCCGTCTTCGTTGATGCCGGCGTAGACCTCAACGCGGGAGAACGCGCCCAGGCGGTTCAATCGTCGGATATCGCTCCGGATCTGCTCGGCATCGAACACGGTGCCCGGCTGTGAGCGGATGTTGTTGATTGCCTGCTGCTCGGCGTTGTCGGAGAGTTCGCTGTCGACCTCGTCGATTTGTGCGGGGCGGACATAGACCTCGCTGATGATGCGGTTCTCGTAGACGCTCAGGTCGTCGGGCGCGGGCTGTTGCTGGGTGGTGGGGGACTCGTTCTGGGCGTAGGTGTTGGCGGGGGTCAGCGCACCGATTCCCAGTACGGTGCCTGCGATCATCGCCAGCGTTGGGCGGAGCGGTGAGAGACGGGATGGGGCTCGGTGGTGCGTCGGCAAGTGGACCTCAGACTCAAGACAATACCAGCACTGGTGTGAACGCACAAATCATTGGCGCAGCAAACGCGTCTCATGCGAGCTGGGTCGAACTTCATGACCCGACTTGTGCAGCAGCATAGTGCCTTTTCCCGATGTTGGGAGGCATCACAAGGGAAGTGAGGGACGAGTTGACAAGTTTCGATGTGTTCGATGATGCGGTGGCGGCATCGAGGCCCTGCCCGCACCAGCGCCGATTGACCCGCCTGATTGCGGTGTTGTGCAGCGTGGCGGGGCTGATTCTGGCCGCTCACGCGGCAAACCCGAGCGTGCTCGGATCGCTGAGCACGCTCGAGCTCTTCGGTATTGTTGTGCTCTCGGTGTTCCCGCTGTTGACGCTGCTGCTGCTGCGATATGAGCATCAGACCGTGAAGTCGGCCGAGTGGGGAAAACAGTATGGCTGTACGCAAACTCGCTCTACCACACATGATGCGCACGAGCGACCGTTGCGGGTGCATGCGCGGCTTCTCGGCGAGACGAGCGGTGAGGCCGTCTTGCACGAACAGGTGTGTTGACCGTATCAGCTCAGGTTCACGGGCATGACTACATACATGAAATCGTTGCCCGCTTTGAAGAGCCCTGGCTTGTTGGGTGCTTTGAGCTCGATCATGATCTGGGGGTCGTTGATGACCTTGAGGGCGTCGGTGATGAACGCTGGGTTGAACCCGATCTCGATGTCGCTGCCGTCGTAGTCGGCCAGGTCCACATTGATCGTCGCCTCACCCATTTCCGGGGCGCGGGACGAGAGCATGAGGGACTTATCGCCGCCGGTGAAGGCCATGCGCACGCCTCGGGACTCCTCGTTGGTCAGCAGGGCGGCCCGCTTGACGGCTGAGGCCAGGGTATCGCGGTTGAAGGTCACCTTGATGTCCAGATCGCGGGGTATGACATCCTCGTAGGGTGGGAAGGTGCCCTCGACGAGGTTGGTCGTGAGCACGGCTCGTGAATCGGTGGGCTCGTCGCCGAAGGCGAAGACGCCCTGGTTGTCGGTGACGGCGATATGCACCGGCTCGTTCTCGTCGGAGACGATCTTCTGGAGCATCGAGAGTGCTTTGCTGGGGATGATGCACTGCGCCGACTCGCCGGAAGTGGCGATGGTGACGGCGGATTTCGCCAAGCGTCGCCCGTCGGTGGCGACCATTTCCAGCTTCTTGCCGTCGCGGACCATGAGCACGCCGTTGATCGCGTAGCGGGAGTTTTCGCGTGCGGCGGCAAAGAGTGTGCGTGCGATGAGGGCGTCGAGCACACCCGCTTCGGTGCTGTAGACCGTCTTGGCGGGGCTGTTGGCTGCAGAGCCCTCCGCGAGCGACTTGTAGTCGGCGATGACGGGGAAGTCTGCGGGGTCGAAGCCGTGCAATGTGAAGTGCGCGTCCTCGCCCTTGATGTGCGTGGTGTCGGCGCTGGTCTCGATGGTGAGCGTGGACTCGTTGTCTTCGGCGGAGATGATCTGGCGGATCTTATCTGCGGGGACGAGCGAGCTGCCTTCTTCGACGACATCGACGCGACCAATGCGGACGGTCAACGCGATCTCGGCATCGGTGCCGCTGATCGTGAGTTCATCGCCATCTTTGTTTTTGACGGCGCTGAGCTTGATGCATGTCAGCTGCGGGCGTGGCGATCTTGATGCGACGACGCCCGAGACTTGGTTGACGGCTTCGAGCAATGCGGCTCGTTCACAGATGACTTTCATCGCGCAACTCCATGGCGAGCCCGTGTTTGGGGCTGCTTTGCGTGGGTTCTCTTGACCGGTTCCCGATCCCTGAATCCTAGGCGGGGGAGCGGTGTTGAACCCGCGTGGTTGATCCCAATACCTTGTGGTTGAAGCTGGGTAAAATCGCTTCCGTAGTGGTTCTCCAGTGTATCAAGTCCCGGGTTGATCGGATGGTCTCCCTCTGTTTGGGGACGAGCTGTGGATGAGCGTCGGGCGGTTGTGTGCAAACGGCGTACCAGATGGCGATTTGCATCAGTTTCGCGTGGCTGGGGGGTGCGAAGCGGGGCCGGTGTACCTACGATGCTGTCACAGCTAGAAATGTACGCGACGCCGTGCTCTGGGACCCCCTGATCCTCGTGACGAGGCGTCGGGACAGTTTGAAACCAGACGCGGCGTTGGTCATTTTTGGGCAAAGGCACACGCGACGCGATCAGACCGGAAGGAACACACACATGTCATATGAAGCAGCGGTACACGCGCAGGCGATCGAACTCTGTCGGCTGAGCCTGGAAATGACGGCCGCCTCGGGCTCGGGTCATCCCACCAGCGCGATGAGCATTTCGCATATCGTCACCTCGCTCATGTTCTCAGCCATGCGTTGGAGCCCCGATTATCCAAACTACCCAAGCTCCGATCGTCTTGTGCTCAGCGAAGGCCATGCGGTCCCGGCGGTGTACGCGGCCATGGCGACCTTGGGTGTTGAGGTTGGCAAAGAGGGTGATCGGCGCAAGCTCACGGTTGATGACCTGAGCACGCTGCGCGAATGGCACTCGGTGCTCGATGGGCACCCGAACCCGATGGAGGGCGTTGATTTCTTCGATGCCGCCACCGGTTCGCTGGGTCAGGGCCTGAGCGTCGCGGCGGGTGTCGCCAAGGCGGCCCGTGTTGATGGTAGTGATCGTCGCGTCTACTGCATCGTCGGCGACGGCGAATCACGCGAGGGGCAGGTCGCTGAGGCACTCGACTTCATCATCGATCATCAGCTGACCAATGTCTGCACGATCTTCAACTGCAATCAGTACGGTCAGGCCGACCGTGTCTCGGGTCAGCAGGGCCCCGAGGTCATGGTTCACAAGCTCCAGGCGTACGGCTTCGAGGTCATCGACATCGACGGGCACGCGCCCGCGCAGGTCAAGGACGCGCTAGATCGTTTCATCGCGGCTTCGGGCGACGAGAACACCAAGCCCATCGCGATCGTGGCCCGCACCGTCAAGGGCTGGGGTGCACCCTCGATGCAGGGCGGTGGCTGGCACGGCAAACCCGCCTCGGGCGAGGCGCTGCAGAAGGCGTTGGCCGAACTGGCCGAGCGACGCATCGAGCTGACCAGCTCGCTCAGCGGGACCGACGAGTTCACCATCGAGCCGCCCAAGGAAGCACCCGCAAAGACCCCGTCAGATGCGGAGTTGCCGCCTTTGAGCGAGGCGATGCGTGAGATGGATATGGAGCATGTGCTCCAGACCGGCAAGTTCGCGACCCGCAAGGCCTACGGCGTGGCGCTGCGTGCGTTGGGCAAGATCAACAACGATGTTGTCGTCCTCGACGCTGATGTGAGCAACTCGACCTTTGCCGAGACCTTCGCCAAGGATCCCTCGCTCGCAGATCGCTTCGTCGAGTGCAAGATCGCTGAACAGAACATGGTCAGCGTGGGCGTGGGTATGAGCGCGGCCGGCAAGATCCCGTTCTGCTCGACCTTCGCCAAGTTCATGAACCGTGCGTATGACCAGATCGAGATGGGCATGAACTCGGGCGCGAACCTCAAGCTCGTGGGCTCGCACTGCGGGATCACGCTGGCAAGCGACGGCCCATCCCAGATGTCGCTCCCCGATGTCGCCTGGTTCCGCTCGTTCGCGACCATGACCGATCATCGTGGCAACCCGGGCTGCTATGTGCTCCAGCCCAGCGACGCGTACGCGGCTTACGCCCTCACCGGCGTCATGGCCGAGTACGAATCGATGTGCTACATGCGGACCATCCGGGCTGATACCGAGCTGCTCTACAGCGACGACCATGTCTTCAACCTCGGCGGCTTCGAGACGCTCGCGCAGGGGCGCGATGTGGTTCTTGCGGCCAGCGGCATCATGGTGCACGAGGGCAACAAGGCGGTCGAGCTGCTCGACAAGGCGGGTGTGAGCGCCACGCTGCTGGACATGTACTCGATCCCCTTCGACAGCGACAAGCTGCTGGATATCGTCGGCGAGAACGGCGGCTTCATCGTCTCGCTCGAGGACAACTACGGCGGCTCGCTGGGCAGCGCCATCGCCGATGCCCTCATGGAGAGCGGCGACGGCTTCGAGCTGGCTCAGATGCATGTCACCCGCATCCCCAAGAGCGCCAAGACACCCGAGCAGATGCTCGAGATGTGCGGCCTGACGGCGCAGGACATCGTCAACCGCGTGATGGAACTGCTGGGCGTGCCTGTCTGATCGCTCGTATCACACTGAATCAGAAAACCCCGGCTCGTCTGAGCCGGGGTTTTTGTTTGTGGGCGAGGTTGGGATGGGCTTAGGGGCAGCCCGCGCTGAAGACAGTCAGGAATGCGCTGATATCAAAGAAGTTGTACATCCCGTCGCCGTTGAAGTCGGCCACGGGATCGGCGTTGCTGAACGCGGCGAGGAAGGCGCTGACATCGAAGAAGTTGAGCTGTCCGAAGGGGCCGGCGAGGTCCGCGCTGGAGCATGGCGGGGTGATGGAGAAGACATAGACGCGATCGGCATCGGTTGCCGAGACCACGATGCGTTGCGTTGTCCCGTCGTCGTTGATGTTGATCCCGCCCCAGTTGGTGACCGCCAGCCCGAGCTGCTCGAACATGGGTGTGGCCTGGCCTGTGGAGAGATCAACGCGG
The DNA here is from genome assembly GCA_043100965.1 of Phycisphaerales bacterium JB052. Taxonomy (GTDB): domain Bacteria; phylum Planctomycetota; class Phycisphaerae; order Phycisphaerales; family UBA1924; genus UBA1924. Next base: position 1,426,128 of record JBICHR010000011.1, read on the forward strand.
TAGATCGCGTCGAGCGCGACATCGAGCACGAGCAGGTCGTCGCTGCGGGTATCGAAAACGACACCCTGCGGGTTTTCGAATGTCGCGCCGGTGGTTGCCAGCGGGGTCACGGTGGCGTCGTCGTTGAGGAGCTTGAGCGATTCATTGCTGTCGGCGATGACGATGGTGCTGCCCTTGACGGCGATATCGACGGGATCTTCAAGTGTGCCGTTGTCGTCGCGTACGAAGAACTCGTTCTGGCTGATCGTGGGTGACCAGGACCAGACGGCGTCGGTGCCGTTGAATCCGCGATCGGTCGAGACCATCATGCCGGGGGTGAGCAGGGTGCCCGTGTAGTCGTTGGGGACGGGCGTGATGCCCACGGGGTCGTCGTCGCCGCCTGCGAAGCCGGTGACCCATGTCTGCAGCGTTGCGGTGCCATCTGTGTTGATGTCAACGCGTTTGATGTTGCCCGGGAAGTCCTCGCTGAAGAAGAGCGCGCCGGTGCTGGGGTCGTAGGCGATCCCGGCGATGTCGTCGGTGTTGAGCAGCATCTCCGTGTTGCCGATCGAATCGGCGCGGTAGAGATCACCGGCACGGATACCGACATAGATCATGGCGTCGTCGGGGTTGATGAGCGCTGACATGGGGCTGGTGAATGCGAAGTCCGATTCGAGGCTCCAGCCGGACTCGGTGATGACGGGGCCGGTGCCCGCGTGGGCCATGGCGGCGTGGGTGACGAGCGTAAGGAGTACGCCCGTACGGGTTTGGTTCATTCGATGCATGTGTTGTTTCCTCTCTCCTGAGCAAGCGCTACGCAGATACGCATGCGAGCGGCTTTGATACCACTATAGAGGATTCCTGTGTAAACACCATAAAAAACCGGGCCCCGAAGGGCCCGGTTGAATGATCTTGCGATGTTATTGGTTACTTTACGGGCAACCCGCGGAGAACGCGGAAAGGAACGCGGAGACATCGAAGAAGTTCCACTGTCCGTCGTTGTTCCAGTCACCGATCGGGGCCATGTTGTTGAACCCGGTCAGGAAGGCGCTGACATCGAAGAAGTTGACCTGGCCATCGCCCGTGAGGTCGATGGGGCAGTTGATCACGGTAATCGTGTCGGTGTCGGAGACCCAGTTGTTGCTGGTCGTCAGCTCGTTGTCCGACGTCTCGACACGGGTGCCGATGTAGTAGGTACCGGCAGGCAGGTTTGCCGGGATTTGAACATTTGAGATCACCCAGACATCGTCGTCCACTGCGAGCGTGCCGTAGAAACGCTCCTCGAGGAACCAGTCACTCGTTGAGATGATGGTGTTTGTCGAGGCGCGGAACTCAAGGCGTACATCGTCTGCGGGGCGATCCCCGTAGTTCCATGTGCGATGGGTGACGCTCATGGTCTCACCCGGGTAGTAGGTGCCCGAGACCGCGTTGCACAGCTCTGCTTCGAGGTCTGCGAATGACTCGACGACGGTGATCGGCTGGGCGTCCCAGGTATCGGTGTCGTTGTTGTTGCTCCACGCGTCGGTGCCTGTGTCGAGCTCAACACCGATCCAGTAGTCTCCGGGTGGTGTGTCGAGTGGGATCACGGGTGCCGGGACCACGAAGTTGAAGTTCTGCATGGCGGCGAAGTCAACGGTGTATGTCCAGGTCGCGAGCAGCGTATCGGCCGACGAGATGTTGTTGTTGGATGACAGGTAGACGCGGACGGTGTACGAGTCAGTGCCCGGATTTGCGTTCGTTGCGTTGACCATGGAGACATCACACGCGTCGTCCATCGCCTGCCCCTGGGCCACGGTGGTCGACCCGCGTGCTCTGAACTGCAGCGCTTCGATGTCGAGCGTGTTCCCGCGGGTATCGTTCTCGAAATCGATCATGTCGTTGACGAAGGTTTCCCAGAGCTTGGCGTAGCGTCCTCTCGTGGTCCGGTTTGAGTTCGAGCAGACGGCGTGAACATATCGGTTGTCGCCGTCGATGTAGTACATCCCTGAGCCGGACATACCGCCCCAGACGGTGTCGAGGCAGTTGCCACCGGTATCAAGCTCGAACTGGTTCCCGGGGCAATCGTCGATGGTGCCAGCCCAGAAGTACATGTCCCGCCCGTTGTGCAGCCCGGGTGTCGGGCAGTTCTCGCTGGGGTAGGAGAAGTTGTAGTAAGTCCGTGACTGTGCGTCGCCGCAGCTGCCGCCGTAGGCCCACGCAAACCAGCCGGTGAGCATACCGATGTTCCGGCTGCTGCCACGCGAGATACGGATGAGCCCGCAGTCGCTGTCGAAGTCGCCGCTGTTGATGTAGTTGGTGCCCGCGATGAACGACGAGCCGAATGCGGCACCGAAGTTCTGGATGACCTCATCGCTGTCGGGCGAGCCGAACGGCCCGTTGTTGTTGTCTCCGTCCCAGCCCGGGTAGATGTAGATGATGTCGGCCCAGTCGTCGATGTCCGAGTCGCGGTTGTACACGCAGTGTGCGGCACAGAGGACCACACCCGGGTCCTGCATCGAGCCCGAGCAGGCGAACCAGCGGAAGTTGCCGTTGATATCGGTGAAGCGCATGACGAGCTTGACATTGCCTGAGCGTGGCCATGTGCCCAGCCCGCTGGCGAGTGACATGGAACCGAATGAGCGGGTGTTTTCCATCTGGGTATCAACGGCGTTGTTGAACCCGCGGTACTCACCCTCCATGCTCTGAGCGAAGTCGGCGCCGCTCACGGTGTTGGCGGGCAGCTCGTAGGTGACGCCGGTTTCGGCATCATGGAAGGTCATGGTCGATGGCCCGTCGGCGAGTTGGCGGACCCCAGGCGCGTCCGGGGTCGGCATCGGGATCTCGGGGATCTGATCGATCGGCGGGTGTGGGAGCGAGATGGCCTGATCGTTGGAGGCGCGCTGCAAGAACGAGGCGTTGGCGTTGTGTTCGCCCGAGCTGGGCATGACGGGAGCGCCGTCGATCGCCACTGGGCGCTGGCCGTCCCGCAGTTCAAACTGCTGGCCGCTCTGCTGTTCAGCAGTGCTTGCGAGCACAAGACTCCCGAGCGACGCGATGAACGCGAGGCCCGGTACGATAGCGTACTTTCTTTTCATCTGATGTATCCCTCTCGATACAGCGGCTCAGCCGCAACTGAAATGTTCGGGGGCAAATGACAACAGAACCAACTACAGATCATCAGATGATCGAGTTCCCCCGTCCTGCTCTCGTTTTGAGTTCCCCCAGCGTGAATAACCCAAGAGTGGGTTCCTATTGGTACTATACCAACACATCGCGACGAGTTCTGTGTGAAAGACTTTCCTGACACAATCTTCTGAACCGAGACCCTGGGTAGCCGTGCTGTCGACCCGGATCGGGCATAGAGCTCTTTGACGATGTGTACAGGTGGTGACCGTATGAGTAAGAAGCGAAAGCCCATCAAAGACCTGCATGTGATTTATGACGCCGACAAGATGTGGGTGCTTGCGTCACCCATCCGTGTCGATGTGCTCAACGCCGTTTGCTCGCTCGAGCGTTGCTCGGTTGCCGACATTGCCGCGTTCACCGGGAGGACCCGCACCTCACTGTACCCGCATATCGAGCAGCTGCTCGAAGCGGGGCTGATCCTTGAAGACGAGAAGCGTCTGGCGGGCAAACGCTACGAGCAGCTCTACCGCCCAATCGCCCGCAGCGTCGCGACCAAGCACAACATCAAGGATCCCGACAATGTCGCGTATCACCAGTCCTATGGCAACGCGGTTGGGCGGCTCATGGCCCGCCTGCATGAGCGGGCGACGGCTCAGCCAGACTCGGTGGTCCGTGGTCCCAACCGTGATACCTACGCGGGCATCTTCAGTGCCTGGGTGGATGATGAGTCGCTCGAAGAAGTGAATGAGATCGTTGATCGGCTCTGGGAAATCTCCCAGAGCACACACCCGGGCGAGGGCAAGCGGCTGGTTAACATCGGCGTGCTCATGGCCCCCGATCGCCGGGCCAAGCCCAAGGCATGAAAAAAGCACCGGCCGAGGCCGGTGCTAGGGGTTCTGTTCAGATTTCAGATGCTTTTATGGGCAGCCCGCGCTGAATGCGTTGAGGAATGCACTGACATCGAAGAAGTTGTACAGGCCGTCGCCGGTGAAGTCGGCCTCGGGCTGCATGTTGCTGAACGCACCGAGGAACGCGCTGACATCGAAGAAGTCCAAGTTCCCGTCGCCCGTGAGGTCGGCGGGGCATGGCAGGGCGATCTCGATCGTTCCTTCATCCATATCGATGACGGGGCTCTTGCCGTGGGCGACCCACTGGTCGTAGATATCCTGCCCAGCGGTATTGGTGGTGTTCTCATCACGCAGGAACTCGATGTATTCCTTGCTGGTGAGCTGGTAACGCACTCGTGCCTCGGCAGAGGCGGCGCCCTTGGGGATCACGAACTGGGTGTCATCCCAGAAGTCGCCGTCGTCGTAGCTGTAGTCGACCGGTGCCGACTGGATCGACTCGAAGTTGGCGTTGGTGAAACCACGCGGCGGGATGCGGTTGTCCTTGAAGACCTTGTTGGCGAGCGTGAGGTGGAAGCTGGGTCCCTCGGGGATGCCCGTGAGCGCCGACGCGTGCGCGTCGAGGCCGATCTTCATCTCGTACACCTTGGTGTCGCTGGTGGTCAGTTCGGCGGTCGCATCGTCGTACGCACCGTGCTCTGCGAGCAGTGCGCCGGTTTCGTCGAAGAACTTCACGTTGATCCACATGCGACGGCCCTCGGGGTAACCCGTGGGGAGCTTGTGGCCTGATTGATTGATGATGCGTACATTCAGGTTGTTGTCGACGATGGAGAGTTCCATGTCGGACGCGGCACGCATCATGTCTTCGTTGCGATCGATCGCCTGATCGACCAGCTCGGGCAGCAGCCCGGTGACGAAGTCGTTGGTGTTCATGCTGCGAATCGCGCGGAGGACCCAGTTGTTTGAGCCACTGAATGCGTGGTTCGAATAGTTCGGACGATCGTCTTCGAAGAGACATGCCGGCGATTCAAGCTCGGGCATGTGGCAGTCCTGACAGCTCGAGACCTCATTGAGTTGGGTCTCGTAGCGATCTCCGATCGCGATCGGGGCCTGCGCGAAGTCGCTCATGAGCCATTCGCTGTAGGTACGCTGCTCGGGGAAGGTCTCGTAGACATTGCCCGTCGGGTGTGCGGCATCCAGATCGTTGAGGGTGTAGCTCCCGTCGGGTTGAGCTGAGTAGATCGGGTTGGACACATCGTGGCACGAGGCACACATCTGCGATTCCTGATGGAAGGGCGACTGCTCCCACTGGTGGTAGAAGAAATCGGGGCCCTCATCGTACGGCCCGCGACGACGGTCCTCGGGGTCCACGATGAACGCGGCGGTATGGGTCTGGGCGACGGTTGGGGCGTCCGAACCCAGGTCCATGATGATCTGGTTGTCGACCAATGGCGAAACACCCGCTTCATAGACCGGGTCGACCATGCGGTGACAGAAGTTGCAGCTCACGCCCATCTTGTCAATGTCGCTGAGCGCTGAGCCGTCTGTTGGCACATGGCGGCCCTCGAGGAAGGCGCTCGGTGCGTGGCATCGGATACACAGAGCACCCGCAAAGTCGGCGTCCTGGTTGGCGATGGTCATCGCTGCCAGGAAGATCGGGTCACGCATCGACTGGCCCATCATCGAAGCGGACCATGTTGAGTATGGATCATGCTCCGAGTCGTAGAAGCCGTGACAACTGGCACAGCTGTCGGCACCCACGATCGGATGTTTCGGGTTGAGCCCGCCGGTCTGAGTGCCCGGCAGTGCAAAGTCATTGAGCGTCGTGGGGACGGGCAAACTCCCGCCGCCACCGGCAAGAGCGAGTGCGGCGAAGGAGGCACCAACTGTGATGCCACAGACAAGCCCGCTCTTCTTGAGCAGGGCGCTTTGACGAATCGGGCTTTGCATAAGGGGGCTCCACCAAACAGATACAAACCGGGGGGGTATTGAGCACAGGTATACGCCGTGCAGATAGATTCTTATCGATCGTCGGCGTTGTTGCAAGGACTTCCCACGAATTCTGGAGATTCAGGGCCAATTTCAAAGATTCCAGGCTCATAAACGGACAACTAGAAGCCGTCGGCGCAAAGAAAAACCCCGCCGGTGGCGGGGTATTTGTCTTGTTCATATTCGGGTACTCAGCTACCGCAGCCCTGGCCGAAGACCTGCAGGAACAGGGAGATATCGAAGAAGTTGAACTGCCCATCGTTGTTGAGGTCGCCGCGGATGTCCTGGGATGAGAAGTAGCTCAGGAACTGGGACACATCGAAGAAGTCGATCACGCCGTCACCCGAGAGATCCGCATCGCAAGTGAGGATCACGAAGACACGGTTCGATTCGTAGATCACGCGATAGACCTGCCCGATCGGCGCATCGCCGGTGATCACCTCATCGAAGATACCCGTTGTGGCACCGTCGATGACATCCCAGGTATCCCCGAAGGTGGGCGCATAGCCCAGGTCGAGGTTGATCGTCGCCGTGCCGTCGAGCGCGATGGAGTGCCCACCGCGAACTTCGAAACGATCGTAGTTCGGGGCCGAATCGCCGCCCAGATCAAAGATCACATGCGAGCTGTCCGCGAGCGTGATGTCGTCCGTTGTGAACACGCGGCTGGGCCCGTCCGGGTCGATCGTGCCCAGGATCTCCAACGAACCATTGAGCAGCCCGTCGCCGGACAGGGTCTGGTTCTCGCCGAGCGTCGCGCTGAGACCGGTATCCACTTCCAGCTGCGCATCGTTGCCGTTGCCCGCGGTTGTCATCACGATATCGCCCGTGCCGGAGATCTCCATGCCGTCGGTCATGAGACGCATGTTCGCGTTAAATACGTTCGAGTTCGAGTTGATATGGATCGTGCCGTCGTTGACGAGCGAATCGGCGAGCCGGAGCGTTGCGCTTTCGCCCCAAACGCCCAGCGTCCCGTTGTTGACGCCATTGACAAGATCAGAGAAACCACCGGTCGCGGCCACTTCGCCCGTGCCGTCGGAGTCAAAGATACCCCCGGCGAGGAACGCACCCGAACCGATCGAGAGCACGCACCCGTCCGCCGCACGATAGGTGCCGGCACCCGCCATCGGTGTGCCGATATGGTTGCCCTTGAGTTGAAGGTTCATCGTCGGATCATCCGCCAGGATGAGCCCGACATTGATGATCCGCCCGTCAGCCCCACGCCCCTCGATCGTTCCGCTGCCCGCGACGGTCTGATCGAACCCGATGGTCCCATCAACACCAGCGACCGCATCGAGCTGCGCATCGTCGAGGTTGCCCGCCGCGATCAAGCGGACCGTGCCCGAGCCGTCGATCGTTGCGTTCGCGCCGAACTCCAGCAGTCCATTGAATACCGTCTGGTTGCTGTTGATGGTCAGCGTGCCCTCGTTGGTCAGGTCGTCCATCAGGACGATCTTGCCGCCGTTGCCGAAGATACGCATATCGCCCAGGTTGGTCGTGTTGCTCAGCGTCGCGGTCCCGCCGTTGATCACGCCGACGAACCCATCACCCGAGCTATCGAATGTGCCGTTGCTGAGATCGAGCGAGTTGCCGAGCTGCAGGATCCCATCGTCGGAGCGGTACACGCCCACGCCCATGCCGTCGTGAAGGCCCTGCAGCTCAAGCTCACGCGCGGGCGTCTTATCGAACGCGGCATCGTCGCCGTTGATGACCCCGAGATTCACGATGCTTCCCATCGGGTCACCGATCGTTTCGATCAGCCCGCTGCCACGCACCGTCTGATTCGCGCCGATCGTCAGGACCGCCCCGTCCTCCGCGTAGATCCGCGCATCGCCGGTGCTGCCGACCTGCTTCATCACGATGCTGCCCGTGCCGTCGATCGTCGCGCCCAGCAGCGTGCGCATGTTTGCGTTGAACACGGTCCCCTCGGGGTTGAGCGAGATCACGCCCTCGTTGACGATCGTGCCGTCGATGTCGAGTCGTCCACCACTGCCTCGGATGTATATGTCGCCTAGGTTCGTCGAGTTGCTCACGCTTGCGGCACCGCTGATATCCAGCTCGAGGCGTCCTCCCGCGGAGCTGTCGAAGACCGCGTTGCTCACACTCGAGCCATTGCGCAGGTTCAGCTCACCGCCGTCGGCACGGTAGATTCCGCCGTCACCGAGGTGGGCACCGGCAAGGCCGAGCGCCTGCAGCGGATCGTTCGCGTTGATCGTGCCGCGGTTCACGATTAGGCCCATGCTCGCCGCGTCGAGCATGCCGCTGCCCTCGACCGTCTGGCTGGTGCCAATCGTAATCGTGACCGCTCCGCTAGAAAGCAGCCTCGCGTCGTTCAGATCACCGGTTGAGTACAGCGTGACCACACCGTTGCCCTCAATCGTCGCGTCGGAATCGAAACGCATCAACGCGTTGAAGACACTCAGATCCGGGTTCAGCGACATGGTCCCGTTGTTCTGGAAAGTGCTGTCGATGATCAGCGTCCGTGAGCTTCCGGGAATGACCAGATCGCCCGTCAGGTTCACGCCATCGAGGTGGTGATTGTTCTGGTTGACGAAGATCTCGCCGCCGGTGTTCGTGAACAGCTCGCCGCCGATCGTCGTTCCGTTGCTGCCAAGCAGCAGGCGAGCGCCGTTTTCTGCGCCGGCCATGCCGCCGCCGCTTTGATCGAGCACGCCCTCGAGCTGTAGCCCCGTCCCCGCCGGATCGTCCGCCAGCACCATGCCATTGTTGAGTAGCGTTCCACGCAGGCTCCCCGCACCACGGATCGTGTGCGAGGCGTTCTGCGTCACCACCCGCGCGGGGTCGACAAAGAAAATGGCGTCATCAGGCGAACTCGGCCCGTTGAGCACGACCGACCCGCTCCCGCTGAACATCAGGTCACTCGCAAAGTAGAGCGATCCATTGAAAATCGATGCGTTGGTGTTCACCAAAATCGTGCCGTCGTTGAACACATCGCCCGAGATCGAGTGCTGGTTTGTGCCGATCGAAAGCGTCGCAGCGGTGTTGCTGATGGTCAGATCGTTGATGCTCCAGTTGCTTGTGGTGAACACGGTGTATGGACCGGACAGCCCGAGCACAACCTCCATCACCGACGAGTTGGGCGACATCCCCGAATCCCACTTTACATTCTCGTTCCAGTTCCCATCGACCGGGTTGAGCCATGAGGTCACCTGCGCCCCGGCAGTTGAGCCGCAGACAGCAAGAAGCGAAGCGATAACGAGCGAGCATCGTGTGTGCATGTTGTCCCTCTCCAGGTTGATTCAGTCGGCACTCCCTTGGCACCGGGTCCTCAAGGATATCACACAGCCTGATTCGCGCAGTGGAAAAACCTCCACCAGAAGCGGGAATTCACATGATGTTGAACAACCATGCGGCGTGTTATAGGACGATACGGCTCACGGGCACCCGGCGCTGAACGCGCCAAGAAATGACGAGACATCAAAGAAGTCGTAGACACCATTGCCATCGAAGTCGGCGGCTGGGTCCATCGCGGTGTAGGCAGCCAGGAAGGCGCTGATGTCAAAGAAGTCCAGGTTCCCGTCGCCCGTCAGGTCCGCCGGGCACGCGGCGGGTGCTCCGAGCGCATTGATCGTCAGCCCGATGCTCGCGTCGAACGCGATCGACTGAGGCGAGAGCGTGAACAGCACCCCCGCGGTCTCCTCGCCGAGCGTCGGCAACTCAAAGGGGATCTCGGGCAGATCGATCCCCTCGAGCGGGATCGTGTTCATGATCGGATCAGGCGTCGCGCTGAGGGTCAGCGACGCGTTCCCATTGCCGAACACTTCGAGCTGACCCGAGATCGGTACAAGCACAGGCAGGTCCTCGATCGGGAACTCGGTCGGCTCGCCACCGGGGAGCCCGAGGGCGACGCTCATATCCAGCATCGCGGGGATGACACCCGTGACCTCGAAGGCCTCGGGAAGGTCCGCGGGTGAGAGGGCGATGAACGCGTCACCCGACTGGGTGAGCGTGGCGCTGGAAATGCTTCCGACCTCACCAAGCGGGAGGGTAATGGGGATGCCCCCGAGGTAGAGGAAGCTGGGATCAAATGTCCGGAAGGTATCGAACCCGACCGTGACGGTGAGATCGGTTGATGCGGCATCGCCGTTGAGCAGATCGATCATGAACCCGCTGATCTCGCCCGATGCGTTGATCGTGTCGAGCACGATGTTCATGCTCCCTGCGGGCATCGCGTCGAGCATCGTGGAAGACTCAAGGACCGTGAGCGTGTCGATCGATTGATTGCCCGAACCGCCGAAGAGGCCGGCGCGCGTCTGCGTCCCGTCTGGGTTGGTCTCCGCGTCGTAATCACCGATGAGAAATCCCGATGCATCGACGCTCGTCGTTGCGCTGATCGCAGCGTTGCTTGTCTTCGTATCGATCGAAAAATCCAGATCCTGCGCCATCGCGCCGGGGACACACACGCACATTGCACCAAGAAGGGCGATGGGGAACATATTGCGCTTCATTTCAGCTCACTTTCACTTCCGCACAGCATCAAAGAACATTCATGGTTACGGGCAACCGGATGTGTACGCGTTGAGGTACGCGCTGACATCGAAGAAGTTGTACACACCGTTATTGTCGAAATCAGCGATGGGATCCATCGCGCTGAAGGCACCGAGGAAGGCACTGATATCAAAGAAATCCAGGCTCCCGTCACCCGTGAGGTCGGCCGGGCATGTGGGCCCGGCGCCGGTGGCGACGATGGTCGCGGTGCCGGTGACATTCAGCGTGCCCAGGGTGTTGCCATCGCCATCGACGAGCGGGGTGCTCGCATCGATCGGCAGCGTGCTGTTGAGCGTCACAGTCCCGTCGAGGGCGGTGAGTGTGCCATCGATCGTCGAGAAAAAATCGCCCTGATCAGCAAGGTTGATCACCTCGCTGCCGGTGCCGACGAGGAAGATATCATAGTTGACACTCATGACGCCCTGCAGCGCGACGGGAACATCCGGGAGGATGTAGAGGTCGTTGATCACGGGCACGGGGCCGACCACCGCGTCGGTCATGCCCCAGGTCACCGCGCCACTGACGAGCGAAGCGTCCGCACCGCCAAAGAAACCGAACGACCAGTCGAAACTCATGTCGTCATCGATATTGATGAACAGGTCGTGCAGGGTGATCTGCGTGGGGGTGCCGTAATCGTCGAGCTCGACGCGAAGCGTGCCCGAGAGCGGGCTGCTGTCGCTGTCGGTATCGCTGGCAACGCCGGCATCGACTTCGATCGTCAGGTCGATCGATGACTGCGCCGGGTCGACGATGAAATCGACGGGGCTGCCGGCCAGCGCGATTCCGGTGTTGGCACAGAGTGCGGCCAGAAAGAACATCCCAAGTTGCATGCGTGAGCCCCCATCCAGAGTGAAAAGCCATGCCCGCCGTGTTTCAGGCGGGTATGACGGAGTTCAGATCAATGCCGAATCACGGGCAGCCCGCGTTGAACGCGTTAAGAAACGCGCTGACATCGAAGAAGTCGTAGTTGCCGTCGCCGGTGAAATCAGCAAGGGGCTCCTGCGCGTTGAACGCGTTGAGGAACGCCGAGATGTCGAAAAAATCCAGGTTGCCGTCCTCGTTCAGGTCGGGCAGGCACGCCGAGTCACACGAGTCGGGGATGCCGTCGCCGTTGCTGTCGGGGTTGTCCGGGTTGACGATCTTGTAGACCGTGCCGGCGAAGAGGTTTGCAACGAGCAGCTCGCCGCTTTCGGTCTCACCGAACGAGCTGATGTTGAAGTTGGAGTCGAACTGGAGCGTGTGGGCAAAGCCGTTGCTCGCATCGAGGGTCCAGATCAGGCCCGAGCAGTAATCGCTGAAGAAGTACAGCCCGGTGTAATCATCGCCGAGCTCGCAGCCGCGGTACGCGTAGCCGCCGGTGATCGAACAGCCGTTGGCACCGTGGGTGTACTGGTGAATTGGATCGGTGAAGCCCGAGGTCGAGCCACAGGACAGGCCCGTGCTGCTGAAGCCCTCGCGGCAGCGCCAGCCGTAGTGCTGGCCGCCCGCGTCACCCGCCGGGGCGAAGTTCACTTCCTCACGCACATTCTGGCCCACATCGGCGATCCAGAGATCACCGGTCTCACGATCGAAGCTCGTGCGCCACGGGTTACGCAGTCCATATGCCCAGATGGATTCCAGGGCGCCCGGAGTCCCGACGAACGGGTTGTCGGCGGGGATCTCGTAGTTCTGGTTGGGATCCGCAGGGAAGTCGTCGCCGCCGTCGACATCAACGCGGTGGAGCTTGCCGAGGTAGTTCGACAGGTTCCCCGCGCGGTTGCCCGGGTCGTTGGCTGAGCCGCCGTCGCCAGCCGAGATGTACAAGTAGCCGTCCGGGCCGAATCCCAACCAGCCACCGTTGTGGTTGCTGAAGGGCTGGTCGTAGAACATGATGATGCGGGCCGTGCCGGTGTCGGCGACATTCGGGTCGCTCGAGGACACCTGGTACTCGGCGATGCGGGTGTCGCCGCCGCTGCCGGTGTAGTTCACATAGAACTTGCCGTTGTTCGCGTAGTCAGGGTGGAACGCCAGGCCGAGCAGCCCCTGCTCGTTGCCGCCGCTGTCGCCGCCCTGCACGGTGCCGTCGATGTCCATGAACGGGGTCGGCAGCAGGTTGCCATCCGCATCAACAATGCGAATCGCGCCCTCCTGCTCGATGATGAAGGTCCGCCCCGAGCCATCACCCGCGTGGGTCATGTACACCGGGCGGTCGATGCCAGTGACAAAAACTTCAGTGGTCAGCTGGGCCTGGGCGGTGGTGCCCCCGGCTGCCAGCAACAAACATGCGCACGCTGCACGATTCATGTGATTCTCTCCAAGTCTGGTGAGCAAGCCCCTCCGGGGCCCGCGGTGTGGATAAGGACCATGATCTCACTGGCCCTCAGTTGGATCGCATACAAAAAACACTGCTCCGTCGGGGAGAACTCCCCGCTCTCTATTGTTCGGCCGAACATAAACCCAGGTTGCTCCGGGCCTTGAATCAACTCTGAATTCACCTGATTCTGTACTTTTAAATACCTTACAAAAAGCAAATACTGATCAGGGACACCCCTCGCTGAATGCGGTGAGGAACGCGCTGATATCGAAGAAGTCATAATCCCCGTCGCCGTCGAAGTCCGCCAGCGGGTTGGTCTGCTGATACGCCGTCAGGAAGGCGCTGACATCGAAGAAGTCGAGGTTGCCATCGCCGTTGATATCCGCAGGACAGGGATCAACACAGTCGGTCGTGCCGGGACCAGCCCAGAGGCCGCCCACAAGATCACAGGTCGCCTTGTCGAACTGCACGCACTCCTGCGTCGCGGGGATGTAGCACGCGCCGAGGCACTGCACATCAGCGCACTCGCTGCCCGGTCCATTCCAGAACCCGCCCATGTCGATCGTCTGCGCTTCGGTGAGCCCCTCCATGCAGGTGCCATCGGGCAGGCATGCCGCGCCAACCGCATCGCCCCCGCAGTCGATGATGGCCCGGATCACCCAGTCACCCGAGACGCCCAGGGCGCACGCGTCAGCCCAGAAGCTGCCGTTGACCCGGACCGCGTTCTTGTTGGGCTGACAGCCCTGCGCGTCCGAGACGATGCTGGGCAGTGATGGGTTGGTGTTGTTGCTGTTGTAGAACTTGAACGACACGACAAACTCTTCGTTCGCGCTCACCGGGACCGAGATCGGGATGGTCTGGTTCTCATCTTCATAGCGGAACTCATTCAACCCGCCGTCCTGCATTGCCGGCGCATCGAAACTGTCTTTGATCGGGCCGGGGTTGGGGAAGGTGCCTGATTGATAGATGATGATCGAGTCTTCCAACGACACCTGGGCGCCGCCGCCCAACGACATCCAGAAGATCTGGATCCCCACGATCTCGCCATCACACGGGCTGGTCAGCCAGACCGCGGCCTCTTCGCCAGCGGTAAAGCACGGGCAAATCGCGGCGGTACTCCCGCCGGTCAGTGAGTCGTTCTGCACAACGATCTCGTCGGCCATCGCGGTGGAACCGATCGCACAGAGCGCGAGCAGCAAGGGTGATTTGACGCGAGTAATTCGTATTGGACGCATGGTGCGGCTTCTCCTGGAGCGCAACAACTGAACAGACATCGTCCCGATATCTCAAACCCAGTGTACCACGCCTCCCACGATTCCCAACAGAAAACCCCCGATGACCGGGGGCTTTCATGAATCGAAGCGATGTTTATCGGTCTCGCGGCAGAACCGCCTTAGACCCGATCAGTGACAGCCCGCGGCAAAGGCGTTCACGAAGGCGCTCACATCGAAGTAGTTGAACACACCATTGCCATCAAAGTCCGCCAAGACATCTTCACCGTTGTACGCGTCAATAAACACGCTGAGATCGAAGAAGTCGAGTACGCCATCGCCCGTAAGATCCGCGACACAGTCCACACTGCACGAGGCGATCATCGAGCAGAACGGCGTAACCTGGGCGATTTCAGAACGGGCAAAGCCGTCTGCCGCGTTCGGATCAGCGATCAGCCACTGCATGTAGAAGGTCTCGCCCTCCATGCTCGTGTCGTCGAGCGGGTAGAACATCGTTCCATACCCCTCGCTTGCGCTCATGCCGTTGAGCACGATCGGCCCCAGCAGCGTGTCCTGCGCAACTTTGCCATCAGTGGGGGGGCTGCTGGAAACCGCAACCCAAGCCTGAGCACCGCCGAGCGCGAAGTCCACGCCGATCTTGAACTCGGTGTTGCCGATGTTCGGGGGAACGACCGCGATGATCTCGGGGACATACCCGCCCGTGCCCGCGGCTCCACCCGGCAGCACCATCGGGTTCGGTGTTTCCTGCTCGCTGTACAGCTTCGGACGATCGAACGGGTACTCCTCATTAGCAAGACGCGGGTCGGTCAGCGCGCCCACGATGAACTCTTTCACCAACGCCTCGTCTTCCGGACTGAAGACGATGGGGCTGAAGAGCCGGAAATCAAGGTTGTCGAACACCGGCTGCTGCCCGTTGCGGTGTGCGTAGAAATCGAAGACATCGTCGAGTGTTTCAAGGCCACCGGTGTGCATGAACCGATCACGGATCCCCGCGTTCCGGATCGTGCCCATCTTGAACGCACCCCGCTCAGGATTGGCACCGGTGATATCCGCCCGACCCCGGTCCTCCTCGACCGGTCGCACGCCATCGACATTGAAATCAAAGTTGGTAAACATCGGGGGGACATGGCAATCCACACAGGTCGACTCGCGATACCGCATGTAGCCAGCGAGCTGATCGGAGGTCATCGCGCTGTCGTCTCCCGCGTTCCAGAGATCCCATGGGGACTGGTCAGGCATCAGCGTGCGTTGGTAGTTCGCCATCGCAAACCCGATGCGTCCAGCAGTAATCTCGGGTGTCCCGAACGCCTGCGCAAACAGGTCGGGATAGGTTGGGTACTGCTCAATTGCTTCGAGCATGTCCTCAGGGATCTCGCTCGCCAGCGCCAGCGGACGAACGCCCTCGAGTTTCTGCAGCAGCTCGGGCCAGCTCCGGTTCTGGTGCGCCATCTCGATGTCGTTCATGAGCGGGTGCAACGCCTGAATCTCGGTTGCGGCAACCCCTGTTGCCGAGAGCAACTCTTCTGTCACAGGATCGATAAAGAGACCTTCTGCACGCCCATCCCAGAACAGGTTCGCCGTGAAGGGACCCATGATGTTGGGCATCGACCGGCGCGGCGTCGCCTGAGGCAGCAGGTCGAAGAGCACGCTACGCAGGTACTCGCCATCCTGATCCTGCAAGATCAGGCCCGGCGAGCCGGCGACATCATCCGCTGTATCAAAGATCCCGTCATACGAAGGGTTCACACCCTGACGCGGGTCGGTGCTCGCGTGACTCGGGATATGGCAGGTGCCGCACGACATCGTGTTGTCGCTCGAAAGCTGTTCGTCCCAGAACAGGATCTTGCCCAGGATCTGACGCTCAGCACTCGGCGGGTTCTGAGGCGGAGAGAACGGGGTGAACATCGGGAAAGTCCGACCGTCCTGCGCCGACGCGTCAGAACTAAACGCACCACAACTCAGCAATGCGGCAGCAAAGCAGACAACAGCACAACGATGCAAACCCTTGGGGTTCGTTCTGATCTTCATAGTTTGGCGATCCTGCGGCTCGGGGTTCCTGCAGTCACAAATACTCAAGAGCACCGACTGGTTCTCTATCTTCACAATATACAGCAGGTTGCGATCACGCACAACCCCGAATATACGGGTTCGGCCGCAACCCGAGCCCGATCGTGTCAATTTGGGCCAACAGTGACAGCTGGTCTACCGACGCGCGGATCAATCAGGGGCATCCCTGTGCATATGCACCCACAAATGCAGACACATCAAAGAAGTCAAATGAGCCGTCACCGGTGAAATCAGCCGCAGGGTCGCCGGCCTGGAATGCCGCGACAAAGGCCGAGATATCGAAGAAGTCCACGGCTCCGTTGCCGTCAAAGTCAGCAGGGCAACCCCCATCAGGCGTCGCGACAAAGACACCGATTGTCCCGTTTCGCAGGAACGCGGCAAACGCCACCTGCCCCGCATCATTGATATCCACAACGCCGTTCATCACCTGACGCCCCGTATCACCACCAAAGTCAAAGCCCAACGCCATCGGGCCCAGGTCCGTCTCGATCATCTGGTCATACTCAACGAGCTTGACCAGATCGGTCCCATCGCCAACCCACAAGGCCGTCGAATCGTGCTCGATGTCCGTCGCTCGGAAGGCAACCGTGCCGTTGCTGTTGATCACAGGCGGGAAGTTCGCCAGCGAACCGTTATCGATATCCGGGTTGCTCCCATCAGCGATATTGATGGAGGACGAGCCATCCCAGCGGGTGACCTGCCAGATCGAATCGCTCGAACGACGAGCACTGAACGCCGCATCGCCGTTCTGCGCGATGGCCGTCGAGTTAACGAACGAGTTGAACATGGCCCCCGTTTCGGCAACGGTGGTGGGGCTCCCATCGGGCTCGAATCGCACAATGCGTTGGGCGGGCCCGGTTGCGGGGAAGGTCTTCATCAGCACCTGTCGCGCATCGTTGATCTCAGGCGAGATCAGGAAGGTGTAATCACTGCCGGTATCGGTGATGAGCGTCTGCACCCGTGAGTCACCGATGAACTCATCAATGACAACCTTGTCGAGCGTGAACCCGAAGTCGCCCCGGTAGCACAACGCACCATCGCTGGTCAGCGTCACACCCGAGAAGCCCGAGACCCCCTCGCTGCCGCCCGCGGCAAAGGTCCGGAGCAGCGTGCCATCGATCGAGTACAGGTACGCCCCATCATTGAAACTGCCCTGCTCAATCGCGATCATGCCGTTGCGGAGGTCGAGCGTCGTGGACCAGAAGGAATCGCCGCCACCGTTCCCGGTGACGATGATGCCGCCCTTCCGATTCTTGCCGTAGAAGATCCCCTCCTGTCCATTGCCCATGATGACACGGATCGCAACCCCGCCGTCGTCATCAATCGAAACATACTGCGACGACAGTGCGCTGGGGTAAGGCAGGTTGTAGCCGGGGAGCGAGGCCTCAAGGGTTGATCGCGCCTGGAGTTCGATAGTCCAGTTCTGAGCAACCTGGGCCTGCAGCGTGTTGACACAGCACAGCGACGCACCAAGAACGAGCATACGGGGGGTACAAATCATGTTGTCTCTCCAGTTTTCAAACGCGGCAATGGGTTCGGACCGTTCAGCGTACAGAATCCACCCCAGAATCTCAAGGGCGAAATTCCAACACGACCCCGTTCATCCACCCACAAGCTGCTCATTGGTCTCGAACCGAGACAACGCTGCCAGCAACTGTTCCACCTGCTGCGGCGGTGGCATGTTGAGCATGCGTCGGCGCAGCGCCGTGATGGTCTGCAACGCCTTCTCCTCAATGAGCAGGTCTTCCTTACGCGTGCCGCTGGCTGCCAGGTTGATCGCGGGGAACAAGCGTTTCTCAGCGATGCGCCGATCGAGGATCAGCTCCATGTTGCCCGTGCCTTTGAACTCCTCGAAGATCACCTGATCGCCCTGGCTGCCGGTGTCGACCAGACAGGTGGCGATGATCGTCAGCGAGCCGCCCTCTTCGGTGTTGCGTGCCGCGCCGAAGATCTGCTTGGGGATTTCCAACGCCCGCGAATCGATGCCGCCCGACATGGTGCGCCCCGAGTTGGCGTGCTTGCCCGAGCGGTTGAACGCACGCCCTAAGCGGGTCAGCGAGTCGAGGACGATGAAGACATGCTTCCCATTCTCGACCATCTGACGGGCACGATCGATGGTCTGCGTGGCCAACTGGATGTGGCGTTCAAGCTCGTGGTCGTTGCTCGAGGCCAGCAGTTCGAGCTGGTCCTGAGCCCACGGCTTGTCCCACTCGGCCTCGCCATTGCGCTGCGCCGGCGTGCCCAGGAAAGTACGCCGAAAGTCCGTGACCTCCTCGGGACGCTCGTCGATCAGCAACGCCATCACATGTACATCTGGGTGATTGCGCAGCACCGATTCGGTGATGTTCTTCAGCAGGGTCGTCTTGCCCGCCTTGGGCGGCGAAACGATCAGCCCCCGCTGCCCAAACCCGATCGGGCAGAACAGGTCAATCAGTCGGCAGGCCGGCGGGCAGCCCGGGTACTCCAGCGTCATACGCGGCTGAGGGTCGATGCTCGTCAGGTCCGCGAAGGTCTTGCGGCTCGCAAAGTCATCCGGGTTCATCCCCTCGATCTCGATGAACCGCTCAACCACCGGACGCGGCTTGCGGGGCTTGTTGCCGCCTCGCCCACGACGACGACGACGGGGTTTCTTCTCGACCACCTCAACCTCCACGCGCAAGCCATCTCGCAGCGGGAGCTCTTCCCCGAAATGTACGGGGACGAATGGGTCGTCTGGCGATTCCACGATCTGCTGGGCATCAGACATTTGCCTGATACGACCCTCCGATCGCTTCGGCCATTGCAGAATGCCGGTAAGCGTGGTCGATGACATGATGTATCAAACGCGTGTGCACCAACACCAATGTCTTACGCACAGAGATGCGGGTGCCTGAGTGATCTGCCGTCGGGATCTGATCGGTATGAAACCACCGATCGCCGCACGCGGCATGACGCCAAAGTATACGCACCTAGCGGGCCCGACGCCATTGAAGACCCCAGAACCACGATTGCGTGGCCCATGCTACCATATCCGGGTC
The DNA here is from genome assembly GCA_043100965.1 of Phycisphaerales bacterium JB052. Lineage (GTDB taxonomy): Bacteria > Planctomycetota > Phycisphaerae > Phycisphaerales > UBA1924 > UBA1924. The sequence goes on from JBICHR010000011.1 coordinate 1,445,161, forward strand.
AGCTCGGACCAGTTCACACCCAGTTTCAACACCCTCCCAACGGAGACCCGCATTTATGCACAAGATCGGCGGCATCGCGGTCTCACCCGGCATCATCATTGGGCGTGTCCTCCTCATCGACGACACCCGCTCGCTGCGGGTGGCCAAGCGGGACATCGATCAGGCCGATGTCGCCGCAGAGCTCGAACGCTTCGAGTTCGCTCGAAAAGCCGCCATCAACGAGCTCGATGAACTGCACAAGTCCGCGGCCGTCGAGATGGGCAAGGAAGCCGCCAAAATCTTCCTCTTCCACATCGGCGTGCTCAATGACCCGTCCGTACTCACCCCCGTGCGGCAGACCATCGAGCAAGATCATGTCAATGCTGAGTTTGCGATCTCCTCGACCTTCCGGAAGCTCGCCGAGAAGTTCGCGGCTCACCCCGACTCCACCTTCCGCTCCAAGGTCGATGACCTCCGAGACCTCGCACACCGACTCCTCCGCGACCTTGGGCACGGCGGGCAGGAAACCATTGCCGATATGGACGAGGGTACCGTCATCGTCGCACGCGACCTCACGCCCTCTCAAACCGCCAACTTCGACCGCGACAAGATCACCGCATTCGTCACCGCCCTCGGTGGCCCGACAAGCCACACCGCAATCGTCGCAGGCGCACTGAGTCTCCCCGCCGTCGTCGGGGCCAGCGGCGTCATGCTCCACGCAAGGACGGGTCAGAAGATCATCGTCGACGGCGAACGCGGCTTCGTTGTCCTCGACCCCGATGAATCAACCATCAGCAAGTACCGCCACGAGCAGATCGAGGCACGAAAAGTCTCGCTCTCCCTCAGCGAGTTCGCCAAACTCCCAGCCATCACCGCCGACGGCGTCCGCATCAACATCATGGGCAACATCGAGTTTCCCGATGAGGTCGAACAGGTCGAAGACCGGGGCGGCGCAGGCATCGGGCTCTACCGAACCGAGTTCCTCTACCTCACGGGCGATCGCGAACCCACCGAAGAAGATCACTACCAGTCCTACAAGCGATGCGTCGAGCTGCTCAATGGCAAGCCGCTCACCATCCGAACCGTCGACCTCGGCGCGGACAAATACACCCAGGCCCAGGAAGAGATACCCGAACGAAACCCGTTCCTCGGGCTGCGGTCGATCCGCTACTCGCTCAAGAATCAGAAGATGTTCCGGACCCAGCTCCGCGCAATCCTGCGCGCCAGCACCCTGGGCCCGATCAAGATCATGTTCCCGCTGATCACCAACATCGCCGAATACCGCTCCGGGCAGTACTTCCTGCGTGAGGAGATGGAAGAACTCGATGAGCAGGGCATCCCCTACGACAAGGATATCGAGGTCGGAATGATGGTTGAGGTGCCCGCGGCCGCCCTGATGGCGGGGGCCTTCGCCCGAGAAGTCGACTTTTTTTCCATCGGTACCAATGACTTGGTGCAGTACACCCTCGCCGTGGACCGAACCAATGAACGGGTCGCGTCCATGTACACGCCCATCCACCCGGCGGTGCTCAAGCTGATCCGGGATGTGTCCCGGGCCGGACGCCGACACGACATCCCGGTGTCGTGCTGTGGGCAATCAGCCGCCGATCCGGCATTCGCGGCATTGCTGCTGGGGCTCGGGGTGCGTAGTATCTCCGCGACGGCGTCCTCGCTGCCGATGCTCAAAAAGACCATCCGCAGCCTCACCGTCCCCCAATGCGAACGGATCGTTAAAAAGGCGATCAGTTTCGATTCAGAGGCCGAGGCGAGCAGCTATGTGCTCTCGCGGCTGAGAAAACGAGTCCCCGAGGTGTTCGACGGGCGTCCCGTCGCATGAACACACACCGCAGGCCGCCAGCACGCCACAAGAGCCGCTGAGCCCGATGTGATCCTCGGCATACAAACCACGCGCAGCCGCCCACGCTTGCAAAGAGCACGCACAAGGGCAAGGCCGCCGATCGAACCCGCGCCAAGACCCACGCTCACGCGTGGTCTCGAAGCGCACCCGCCAGCCGCGTGCTTCGCACCCCGCTCGCGGGCAAACGGTTCATTACTCGGCCGCTGCACATCATCAGCGAGTTCTCGCGTGCATACGCATCGCAACCCAACCACACCCGATCACGCACACACACCGTGTGCGCGTTCTCGACGATCGCCCATGGCGAGACTCGGGCAGGTGTCGCTGTGTCGATCAAACGCACAAACCCGCTGACCAACACGAAGGTCAGAACATGACAGACGAACCAAAGACATCGGGCAACGAATCCACAGAGCCCGCAGCAGCCGAGACTTCCACCCAAGAGAGCCAGCCCGCCAAGACCACCAAGAAATCCACGCGCAAGAAGACCGCAAAGAAATCGACAAAGAAGACCACCAAGAAGGCGGCCGCGAAGAAGACCACCAAAAAGAAGACCACCAAGAAAGCCGCGAGCAAGAAGACCACCAAGAAGTCGTCTTCCAAGAGCGAGCCCACCGACGAACCCCCCGTCGAAAACACCGACGAAAACCCGGCCGACACCGAAGCCCACGACGAGCAGGACACCCCCGAGGTGACCGCCGCCGATCAGATCGATGCGGACGAACCCCAAGACGAACACCAGGACGAATCCGCTCAGGCGCAAGCCGACGATCGTGACGATGACGAGAACGAGTCGTCGGGCGAGGCCTCCGAACCAGCCAAGAAGACCACCCGCAAGCGTTCAGCCAAGCGCAGCAGGAAGTCGTCCTCAACCAGCAGCGACAGCCAGACCAAGCCGACCAAAGGCGACGAGAAGCAGCCCCGCACCGAGATGATCGTCAACTATGTGCCCGGGGAAGAGTGCCGCATCGCGATGATCGAAGACGGCAAACTCGAAGAGTTCATGGTCGAACCTACCGACAAAGTCTCCCGCGTGGGCAACATCTATGTCGGTCGCGTCGCCAACATCGAGCCAGCCATCCAGGCCGCATTCGTGGACTTCGGGACCGAAGAGAACGGCTTCCTCCACATCTCCGACCTCCACCCGCAGTACTTCGCCAAGGGCGACGACAAGACCGAACGCGTGGGCAAGAAGACCCCGCGACGCAGCCGACCACCAATCCAGGACTGCCTCAAGAAGGGCCAGGAGATCATCGTCCAGGTCCTCAAGGAGGGCGTGGGCACCAAGGGCCCAACCCTGACCAGCTACCTCTCGATCCCCGGGCGATTCCTCGTCATGATGCCCGGCATGGATAAGGTCGGCGTCTCCCGCAAGGAAGAAGACGACGACAAGCGCAAGGCCGCCAAGCAGATACTCTCGCAGCTCGAGCTGCCCGAGGGCTTCGGCTTCATCCTGCGAACCGCCGGCTTTGACCGCACCAAGGCCGAGCTCAAGCGCGACCTGGCCTACCTCGCCCGGCTCTGGAAAGACATGGAGACACGGCGCAAGAAGGGCAAGAAGCCCCGCCTGCTCTACACCGAGAGCGACCTGCTCGTCCGCTCCATCCGCGACCTGCTCTCCAGCGAGGTCCAGCGCGTGGTCATCGACTCCGAGCCCGCCCTCAAGCGCGTCGCACGCTTCATCAAGATCGCCGCGCCCCGCAGCGGGGCCAAGCTCTCACGCTACACCGGCGACCTGCCCATCTTCCATGCCTTCGGCATCGAAACCCAGATCAACGAGATCCACGCCCGCGAGGTCATGCTCCCATCGGGTGGCCGCCTCGTGATCGACCAGACCGAGGCCCTCGTCGCCATCGATGTCAACTCGGGCCGCTCACGCGCCGCACGCGATGCCGAGACCAACGCCTACCAGACCAACCTCGAAGCCGTCGACGCCATCTGCCGACAACTCCGCCTCCGCGATATGGGTGGCCTCGTCGTCTGCGACATGATCGACATGCGCTTCGCCTCGCACCGCAAGCAGATCGAACAGCGATTCAACGAACGCCTCAAGCGCGACCGGGCCAAATCCACCACCGCGCCGATTTCCCCATTCGGGCTCCTCGAGATGACCCGCCAGCGCATGCGTGGCTCAATGGAGTCCCAGCACTTCGCAGACTGTCCGCTCTGCCACGGACGAGGCCTCGTCAAGAAGCCCGACTCGGTCGCATCGACCGCCATCCGTGACCTGGCCGCGCTCCTTACCCACGAGAAGGTGCAACGCGCCGAACTGGTCGTCAACCCACGCGTCGCCAGCTCCCTGCTCTCGACCAAACGCGCCAGTCTCACCCGCATCGAACTCGTCTCGGGCAAAATGCTCGATGTCCGCGTCAGCGAATCGCTCCCCATTGATCGAGTGTCCTTCTACGCATACGACGCCAACGGCAACGACATCGCCATCGATCGACTCAAGTCCCCCAACGGGCACAACCCCGAACCCAACATCGTCGAATGGCTCGACAAAACCTCGCCCGACGGCTCCTGGGCCATGGACCCGCTCGACGAGGTCGACGAGGCCACCGTCCAGAAGCTCGCAGAGGAAATCGCACGCAAGGCCGAACAGGCCGAGCATGTCGAACTGCCCATCGAGGGCGAACTCGATGAGAACGAGAGCATCGACCAGCCCAAGAAGAAACGCCGCCGTCGCAGACGCGGCGGGCGTGGCCGCTCCGAGGGCGAAAGCGAAAACAACAGCAACGACGAGAAAACCAGCGAGTCCAACGCCGATTCGGCGAGCGAAAACAGCGAGTCGTCATCCAATGCTGATCGCGACACCGATGGCGACGAGAAGCATTCAGATGACGCCCAGCCGAGGAAGAAGCGCCGCCGCCGCCGCCGGGGTGGCCGAGGACGCACCACCGGTGAGAACGCCGAAAACAACGAGAACGGCGAAGCCAGCGACGACAAGCGAGACGATCCGGGCGAACGCAACGCTGAGCCTCAACGCGATCGCCAAACCGAGTCCGACGAGTCCGGATCCTCGCGTGACAGCGACCGGAACGAGGAATCACCACGCCCCCGTCGTCGCCCACGCCGACGCCCCGTGCAGGGCAAGAAGGGCGAGGGTGAGCAGATCGCCGAGCCCAAGCCCAACGCCCCCGAGCCCAAGCTCAGAACAAAGGCAAAGGACGAGACAAAGCCCAGATCGAACCCCAAGCCCAGCACGCCCAAGGCAAGCGAGAAGCCCAAGCCCGAAGAACGCAAGAAGAGAGGGCTCTACTCGAATGCCAGAAGAACACTGTCCGCGAGCGAACTGGCCAAGCTTGGTATCGAATAAACTCAACACGTGGTCCACTCGTTCAACCAGGAGCCGACGCCCGTGAGCGCCCCTGCAAACCATGCCTTGCCCGTGTCGCACAAGCGCGTGATCGTGCTCGGCAGCACGGGGTCTATCGGCACGCAAACCCTCGATGTCATCGAGCACCTCAACACGCTGCACGAGCAGGGCAAGCACGCAACCCGGTATGAGGTCGTGGGCCTCGCCGCTGGAAGCGATCACGAAACGCTCTTCGAGCAGGCCCAGCAGTGGGGGGTCGGGCACCTGGCGATCAACGAAGCACAAGGCATCGCGCCAACAGGGACAGGCCTCCGCACGGGCACAAACGCCGCGGTCCAGCTGATCGATGACATCGAGTGCGATCTCATCATCGGCGCGATCGTCGGCATCGCCGGGCTTGCCTCGGTCTACCGCGCCGTGTCACAGGGGATCGATGTCGCGCTGGCCAACAAGGAATCTCTCGTCGCCGCCGGCGACCTGGTCACCCGCGCCGCGTTCAAATCGGGCGCACGCCTGCTCCCGCTCGATTCTGAACACGCCGGGATCTGGCAATGCCTCGCCGCCGTCAACACACACCACCCCTGCCCGCCCATGCACAGCCCCGACTGCGTTTCCCGCGTCGTGCTCACCGCATCGGGCGGCGCGTTCCGCGAACAGTCACGCGCGGCAATCGAACACGCGAGCATGGCCGACGCCCTCAACCACCCCAACTGGGACATGGGCGCCAAGGTCACCATCGACAGCGCCACGCTCATGAACAAGGGCCTCGAACTGCTCGAAGCACACTGGCTCTTCGGGCTCCCAGCAGACAAACTCGGCGCGGTCATCCACCCCCAATCGATCGTCCACGCCATGATCGAGTGCGCCGACTGCTCCGTCATCGCCCAGATGGGCATGCCAGACATGATGGCCCCCATCCAGCACGCCCTCTGCGATGCGCACCGACCACTCGGCTGCGCCCCCCGACTCGATGTCACCCAGATGGGTTCCCTCGATTTCATCGAGATCGACCCCGAGCGATTCCCCGCCATCGGGCTGGCCATGGACGCCATCAACGCCGGAGGCGACGCGGGCGCGGCACTCAACGCCGCCAACGAGCACGCCGTCCACGCATTCATCAATAACCGCCTCCCCTTCGGGCAGATCGACCGGTGCGTGCAGCATGTCATGCAGCAGTGGAACACGAACAGCATCGAGACCATCGACGAGGTCCTCGACGCCGATCGGCGCGCCCGCGCGCTGGCAGAAGACTACTGCAGCGTGAAAGGCGCTTGAGCGATGAGCAAACGCCCCGCCAAGCCCATCGCCCTCTCGCCTGCCCAGCACCAGCAGCTCCGCCAGAAGCTGGGCACCATCATGCAGTCCATCCAGAGCGGCCAGCTCAAACAGGCCAACGCCGCCCTCCAACCACTGCTACGCAAGCACCCCAATGTCCACGAGGTCTGCCATGTCGCCTCAGGCCTCAACGCCGCACTACGCGAGCACGAACGCGCTATGTACTACGCGCAACGCGCGGCTGAACTCGCGCCGGACATCGCCGAGTACCACGCCGCCCTGGGCACACTGCTGCTGCAACAGAACAAAAACCACGAGGCCCGACCACACCTGCTCAAGGCCCACCAACTCAACCCGAACATGCCACGCATCATGGTGCCCCTGGGCACCGCCCACATGCAGACCGGCAACATCGACCAGGCCCGCGAATGCTTCAGCCAGGCGCTCTCGGCCAACCCCGCCGATCGCGAAGCAGCCAACAACCTGGCACTGCTCGAGTCCGACACCGCCCACGCGCACCGAGCCGTCGAAATCACCGAGCAGGCCCTCCGCCACAACCCCGAAGACCCCATCCTGCTCGATTCGCTTTGCATGTTCGCATGCTACGACGACCAGCTCACCCCCGAACAAGTCCACGCCATCCACGAGCGCTTCGGCCAAAGCGTCCAGTCCCGCGTCCGCACACCCGCCCGGTACGAGCACACCCCCGACCCCGAGCGACGCATCCGCATCGGCTTCGTCTCGCCCGACCTCCGCACCCACTCCATCGCCTACTTCGTCCAGCCGCTGATCGAGCACCTCGACCGCGAGCGGTTCGAGGTCTGCTGCTACCACACCAGCCGACACGCCGACGCCATGTCACAACGCCTCAAGGCCACCTCCGATCTCTGGCGCTACTGCCCAGAAGGGCTCGCTCAGGCACACAAACAGATTCACGCCGACCGGATCGACATCCTCATCGAACTCAACGGACACTTCGCGGGCAACCTCCTCCCCCTCTTCGCCGCCAAGCCCGCACCCGTCTCCGTCTCCATGATCGGCTACGCCAATACCACCGGGCTCCCCTCCATCGACGCCCGCATCATCGACGCCATCACCGACCCCGCGCCACAGGCCGACGCATGGGCGACCGAGTCCCTCGTCCGCGTACCCGGCTGCTTCCTCTGCTACCGACCCACGACCGACGCGCCCGACCCGCGCACCCCAGATCCCAGCCGCCCGTTCACCTTCGGCTCATTCAACGACCTCCGCAAGATGTCCCCCAGCACATTCGCCACCTGGGCATCAATCCTCAACGCCTGCCCCGACGCCAAGCTCCTCCTCAAAACCTCGCGCCTGGGCGACGAGCCCGTCCGCCACCAGGTCCACGAGCAGTTCAAGTCGTTGGGCATTGACCCCGACCGCGTCGAACTGATGGGACGCACCGAGTCCATGCACGACCACCTCGATCTCTACAACCGCATTGACTGCGCTCTCGACACCTTCCCCTACACCGGAACAACCACAACCTGCGAAGCGATGCACATGGGCGTGCCCACCGTCACCCTCATGGGCCAATCCCACGCCGGGCGTGTCAGCGCCTCGCTCATGCACGCCGTCGACATCCCCGAATGGATCGCCGACGACCGCGAGGCCTACATCCGGATCGCCACCGACGCACACAAACAAGGCAAGCGGGACGCATCTCAACGCGCCCAGCTGCGAAACCAGCTCGCCTCTTCGTCACTGTGCGACGAGCAGGGCTATACACTCAAGGTCGCCGATGCGTTCGATGCGCTCTGGCGCGCATGGTGCACCAAGGCAGGAGGCGTCTGATGGGACTGGTCTGGCTCGCTTCATACCCAAAGTCAGGAAACACCTGGCTCCGCTTCATGCTCTACGCCTACATCTTCGGCCCGCCCGGCGCGTCCATCGAGGTCGCCCAGCGCATCCCCGACCTCCACCGCACCGTCCCCGGACAACGCCCCCCGGGCGAGCTGGAACTGATGAAGACCCACTTCATGCTCAGCGATCAGCACCCACGCCTGAGCGAGACAACCGGCGCGATCCACATCATGCGCAACCCACGCGATGTCGCACTCAGCGCCCTCAACTACCGAAAACTCACCGGCGAGGGCGCCCGCGCCTTCACCGAGTCAGGATACCTCAAGGGCTTCATCAAAGCCGGCGGCGACATCGACTGGCTCCGCCTCGGCTTCGGCAACTGGGCCCAGCACGCCCGCTCATGGCGCACCACCGACCGCTTCCCAGTCCTGGCCCTCCGCTATGAAGACCTCAAGAACGACCCGGCCGCCGGGCTGCGATCCATGATCGAGTTCCTCAAGCTCGACCTCGACGAAGACAAACTCGACCAAGCCGTCAAGGCCAGCAGCTTCGACGCCATGCGCGCCATGGAGATCCGCGAAAAGGCAAAGCCCACCAAGGACGCCCACAACAAACGCCTCTTCGTCGGCGACACCAAAGCCGCTCGAAAAGGCGTCTACTTTGTGAACAAAGGCGCATCGGGCCAATCGCTCGCATCGGTCTCAACCAAGCTCGACGAGGCATTCACCAATGCCTTCGCCGACGCCATGCAAGAGTACGGCTACGAACCCTGAGCCAACCTACACCGCATACCCCAGCAGCTCGCACGCCGCCCGGTAGTCCGCGTTGGCCCGGAACCGCTCAAGCAGGCCCGCGTCGATCTCCCGCCGGGGCATCTCGACGATCTCACGCTTCGTCGAGCCACGCCCCAGACCGGGCTGCGTATCGCCGGTGATCGTCGTGTACTCGAACCAACGCTGCGCATACCCCGGGTCGAACTCCAGGTCCAACTCCTCGCACATGGCCCGGAGCACCGTATCCGGATCACGCGTGAAATCCTCGTAGCGATGAAACCCGTGCTCGCTCGCGTACTGCGCAAACCGCAGACACCCCGCGCAGTACGCATCAAAGTCAAGCGACCGGGCAACCACCGGCAGCCCCAGCAGCGACACATACTGATCAACCGGGTGCCGCGTCGTCACGCTCACGCGCAGGTCATACACCGATCCCAACGCCTCGCCAAGACCGAAGCCGTGCATCGGCTTGACATAGGGCACCCCGATGTAGTCCAGATGCGACCAGTCCCGCAGGACCAGCGTCTTGCTTTGCGCCCGCGCCCGTGTATCACACAGCCCGACGAACTGCAGCACGCTCGGCGGGCGGGCCTTCCAACGCGCGATGTCCTTTTTATCAATCAGCCCGAACCACCGTTGCGCCTGCATCATCGGGTTGGTCACCCGCAGCTCCGCGGGGTGAATCTCGCTGAGCAGCACCACCGAGTCCATGCTGCCCAGGCACTTGCCCAACAGCGTCCCGCCCGAGCGCGCCATGTGGCGCACGATCCGCATCACGGGCTTCCGTTTTTCTCGCTTCTTCTCACTCACGCCAGCACCAGATCCGCGTGTTCTTGCATCCACGCCCACTGACGCTCGATGCCCTCCTCGATCCCCGTCGATGGCGCGTACCCAAGCTCGGCGCGGCTCCGCGTCAGATCCGCCCAGGTCCGCTCCACATCACCCGCCTGCATCCCCATCTCATTGATCATCGGCTCCTTGCCCACCACACGACCGACCGTCTCGATCAACGCGTTGAGTGTAATCGGGTGGTCGCCACCCAGATTCCAGATCCGATACCCGTGCGATTCGATCCGCTCATACGCACGCATCACACCGCCGACAATGTCGTCAACAAAGGTGTAGTCCCGGCTCGTGGTCCCGTCGCCAAACCTGTTGATCGTCTCGCCCCTGGACACCTTGCTCAAGAACAAACTAATCGCCAGGTCCGGTCGCTGCCCGGGGCCGAACACCGTGAAGAAACGCAGCATCGCAACAGGCATCCCCGTCAGGTGATGATGCGTGTGCCCGATCAGCTCGCACGCACGCTTCGTCGCCGCGTAGGGTGAGATCGGTCGCTCGACCGAGTCATCCTCGCTGAACGGCGACTTCTCGTTGTTCCCATACACGCTGCTCGATGAAGCGCACACAACACGCTCGCAATCGCACGCGCTGGCGGCGCTGAGCACGCTCTGCGTCCCAACCACATTGGCAAAGGCATACCCGACCGGGTCGGCGATGCTCGGACGCACCCCCGCCTTGGCCGCCAGATGAATCACACCCGTTACACCCGCGTCGCGCATCAGCCCCGTGAGCTGCGCTTGATCGGTGATATCAACCTCATGCGACCGGAACCGATCGCCGAACGCATCGGCAAGCTGCCGATGATTCAACCGCTTCCGACGCGGATCGTAATAATCCGTAACGCTGTCAACCCCAACCACACGCGCACCCCGGCGCAGCACTTCCGCGCTGACATGCGAGCCGATGAAACCCGCACTGCCCGTGACCAAAACAGTTTCGTTGCTCAGATCAGTCACACGCGATCTCCCTGCCCAGCCCAAACGCATGGGGCTCGATCCTAAACACACGATCGGGATTCACCATCAAACCCATAAAAAAAGCAGGGCGCCATGTGTCCAAGGCGCCCCGCTGGAGGAGAGAGAGATCGGAATACAAGGTAAAAGGTTTCGTAAAGACAAGCATCAATATCGTCTTATCACCCGAAAAGTTTCTCTAAATTGACGCGAAACATCGAAGATTCATACTATGTTAGGGTTGTTTTCTGCGCAGGGATTGTGGATACACACTCTTGGAACCTGACGCCGGTGACGATAAACTAGTTCCCTTGCACCAGTTCGGGCGGTTCAGTATTTCCCGACGCAGATATGAGCAGGACGATTCAAACCACCATGGACGAACCCGATCGATCTTCGAAGCCTCCGCAGGAGGCCGACGACCAACCCCCCCCGAGTCTGAACAGCCGACGCGCATCCTGCCCGATTGAGCTCGATGTGTTCGATGCAACACGCTCACTCTCAGACGACGATCTGCGCACGCTCACACGGCTCACACAGCACGCCCTGGCACCGCTACCAAACAAAGGCAGCGTACGCGTGCGCATCGTCGACGACGAAGAGATGATCTCCGCCCACGACCGATTCAGCGGGCTCGCCACAACCACCGATGTCCTCACCTTTGATCTCGCACACAACCACGAGGACTTCCAGACAAAGACCCTCGACACCGACCTCATCATCTGCCTCGACGAGGCACGACGACAGTCAAGCCCACGCCCGCACACCGCGATCCATGAGCTGCTGCTCTACATCATCCACGGCGTGCTGCACTGCCTCGGCTACGACGACCACGACGACCAGGCATACACACGCATGCACGCACGCGAAGACGAGCTGCTGACCAACGCGGGCATCGGTGCGATCTTCAATCCCGCGACCAACACCAACACGGAGAACAAATCATGATGGCCGGCTGGTGGTTCATCGCCGCGCTCGCGTGCATGGCGCTCTCGGCGCTCTTCGCAGCGCTCGTCCTCTCATTGCACACCCTCTCACGGGTACGCATGGCCGCCGAGCTGCAGGACTGCGAGAACGAACGCACAACCGCGCGCGTCCAATCCATCCTTGAAGATGTCCAGGGCCACGCCGCCTCGCTCTCGATCCTGCGCACATTCACACGACTGGCCGGCGCGATCTGCCTGATCTACTGGGCATCGGGCATGCGCCACGAGCAAACACCGGGCCTGATCTCAATCGTCGTGGGGCTCGTTGTCAGCGCCATCCTGATCTGGCTCATCAGCACACTCATCCCGATGGGAATCGCAACCCACGCAGGCGAGCACACCCTGATCCGCCTCGCCCCCATCGCACGCACCGCCTACATGATCTTCGTACCACTGCTCCCAGCAAGACGCTTCACCGACGAGGTCGTACGCCGACTCGTCGGCGCCGAAAAGAACGGGCGAGAAATCAACATCAGCGCCAGCGACCTGCGCGCCATCGTCGAGGACGATGAGGTCGAATCAAGACTCGACGAAACAGAACGCGACATGCTCGAAGCCGTCGTCGAGTTCCGCTCAACCTCGGTCGAGCAGATCATGACCCCCCGAACCGAGATCGACGCCCTCCAGTACACCGACGATCTCTCAGAGGTCATGGAGTTCGTCAACGAGCACGGCCACTCCCGCATCCCCGTCTACACCGAAGACCTCGACCACATCGAGGGCATCCTCTACGCCAAAGACCTCCTCCGGTGGATCACGACCCACGGCAAGGACGGCTCCCCCTTCATCCTCAAGCAGGTCCTCCGAGAACCAACATTCGTCCCCGAAACCAAAACCGTCCGCGAACTGCTCGCACAGCTCCTGGCCGCGCAGGTCCACATCGCCATCATCCTCGATGAATACGGCGGCAACTCCGGACTCGTCACCATGGAAGACATCGTCGAGGAAATCTTCGGCGAGATCCAGGACGAGTACGAAGACCCCGAAGACTCCAGCGGCAATGTCGAACTCGACCTCGACGCCAACGCCGCCCTCATCGACGCCAGAACAGAAATCGACGACGCCAACGACGAACTCGAGACCATCGGCATCGAGCTCCCCGAGTCAGACGACTACGACACCGTCGCCGGCTTCATCAACACCACGCTGGGACGAATCCCCGAAACGGGCGAGCAGATCCAGCTCGGCGCCATGCGCGTCGAAATCCTCGAGGCAGAACCCACACGCGTCATGCGCGTACGCGTCGTTCGCGCCGAGCCGGAACCCGACGCGATCGATGCTCAGAACAGCCCGAAATGATCACTTGTCCTTCGACGCGTCATGGCCGCCGCTCTCAGGACGGGCAACCTTATCCATCCGGATCCGCTTCGAGTCCTCGATCGACAGCCCCGCACTCTGCGCGATGACCGTCAGCTCGACCCCACGCGTGCGCTTGAGCTTGCGACCGATCGCCTCGCGATGATTCTCGATCGTCTTCACCGACCGGTACAGGGTCGCCGCGATCTCCTTGATCGACATGCCCTGACCCAACAGCGAGAGGATCTCAAGCTCGCGGGCCGTGAGCACGCTCAGCGTGCCCAGGCAGATCACCCCCGAACGCACGACATCGATCTCGTCGTCCATCAGGTACTCCTGCTCATGAGTCGTCGGCACGCGTCGGGTGACCACAATGACCCGGTCTTGGTCCTGGCCATCTTCACCAGGCACCGGGCTCATCCAGCTGAACTGCTGCTTGCCGTTCCACACCGTGCGCAGCAGACGACGCTTGCCCGTCTCGACAATCTCTTTCATCAACGCAACACGCTCATCCGCCCATTCCTTGGGAAAACCGATGTCATAGATCGATACACCGACCAGCGACCCCGGCTCACGCGACTCGTTGAAGAAGATGCGGGTCGACTGCTCGTTGATGAACAGAATCTCGCCCTCTGCTGTCAAAATCGTGATCCCCGTCGTCGGGTCGGTCGTGAATGTGTTCCAGATACCCGCGTTCATCGCGGTCGTTTCGTCATTGGTATTCATGTGGAGAGAAAACCTGTATCAGTAGTGTGGTAGACTGCCGACGGATCGGTCCCGATCCTCCGGTGCACAGCCCTATCATGTCCAGTATGTCATTTCACCTTTACAACACACTGAACAACCGGCTCGAACCATTCGTGCCGCGAGACCCCCGCGAGATTCGGTTTTACACCTGTGGGCCGACTGTCTATGACGACGCCCACATTGGTAACTTCAGATCGTTCCTTGCAGCAGATCTTTTGCGCCGCTGGCTCGAATCTCCACTCTGCACGCTCGAATCCGACCCAATTCAGCACGAAAACTTCACGAAAGACAACGACTCTCGCCGCGTGATTCATGTTATGAATATCACGGATGTAGGTCACATGACCGATGACGACAGCGCAGACGGCGGTGGCGAGGACAAAATGGAAGTCGCCGCACGCCGAATCGCAGAAGCAAAAAAATCGGGCAAGCTCCCCCCAGATGCGGGTGTCGATCCCGACGATCCTTTCGCCATCGCACGCTTCTACGAACGACGCTTCAAAGACGACGCCATCGCACTGGGCATGAAGGTCGCCATCGAGGCCGAGCATGACCCCTCGCTCATGCCACGCGCAACCGACAACATCCAACAAATGAAAGAGGTCATCGAAGACCTCCTCGCACACGACTACGCATACCCAGCCGGCACCCCAGGCAGACGCGCCATCTACTTCGATGTCCAGAAGTTCAAGGCCTACGGCCAGCTCTCCGGCAATACCATCGACCAGCTCAAAGGCGGCGCCGGTGGACGCGTCGACGACACCAACACCCAGGAAAAACACCACCCCGCCGACTTCCTCCTCTGGAAAGAAGACGCAACCCACAAAATGAAATGGCCCTCACCAAAGGTGCCCAATCAAGAGCCCTGGGGCGACGGCTACCCCGGCTGGCACATCGAATGCACCGCCATGGCACTCCGCCGCCTCGTCCCCGGCGGCCTCAAAGCCGCACAGGCCAAACACGCCGTCATCGACCTCCACTCCGGCGGCGAGGACAACATCTTCCCCCACCACGAATGCGAGATCGCCCAGTCCTGCTGCTTTACCGGCGCCGACCACTTCGCCAACTACTGGTTCCACCCACGATTCCTCAAAGTCGACGGCCGAAAGATGTCCAAATCCAAGGGCACCATGTACACCCTCGCCGACCTTGAGGCCAAGGGATTTGAGCCTGCAGTTGTGAGGCTGGAGCTCATCAAGACTCATTATCGAGCAAACGCAGATTTATCGCAAGAGGCTCTACGGATTACAAAATTGCGACTAGAGCGATGGCGTGAAATGGCGAGGCGACTGCATTACGCGTTAGAAAAAGACATTCACGCATTCGATTATCAAGGCTTGATGTCAGCGGTGGAGAAGTTCACACTTGCGATGTCAAATGACCTGAATATTGCCGATGCTATCGCGAGCATAGATACAGCAGCGAAGAGTTGGCAAGGGCTTGGGAATCCAGATGGGTCGTTCATAGATCTTGATATGGTTCGTGATGTAACTAGCTTGCCACAACAGCCACTGGAGCAAGATCAAATCAATGAGATGCTGAACTCAAATCAGAGACCGATACGGCAGTTGGCTCTTCTTCATCAAATTGATCGTGTTCTAGGTGTAATCTTCGTTCCACGCAAATCAGAAGACACCGGCATCGCCCTCTACCAACCCGGCGTCACCCCCTCCGAGGAAATCGAGTCCCTCCTCCAAAAGCGAGCCGACGCCAAGAAGTCCAAAGACTTCGCCACCGCCGACGCCATCCGCGACCAACTCGCCGCCATGGGCCTCTCCATCATGGACAAACCCGGCGGCAAAGTCGAAGTCGCCATCGCCAACTAACACAACCTCTCCTCCCCCGGACTTCCGGGGGGGGGCGCCTCTGGCGGAACGGAGGGGGTCTTCTTGTGCCTTCCCCGCCCCGCGGGGAAGGTGGATTCGGCGCAGCCGAAGACGGATGGGGTCTTCCCAATCCCCGTACATCGCCCCCTCCCGGTGCCCTGATTCGATCCATCGCACACGGCAAGTCGCGATGGCACTCTGAATCGAGTGTGGTGTACCTGTTTTCATGTCCCTCGCAAGGTCCAATCATCCGCCCATCCACCCGCGAATCCGTTGGGTCTCCCTCCGATCCTTCTGGTCTCAAAGCAGCTCAAACCGCCGACCAATACGCAAAATTCACACTATTCCTTTGTATACCGCCACCCAATAGACGATATATCTCAAGCGCCGATCGATCTCAAACGAATGAAGCAACCAATCCTCAAACTGTTTCGTGCGACCAAGCCGGTATACCCGAAGCCGGGGATCAAGACCGTGCTGCGCCGGCTCCGCATGCTCCGGCAGTGTCAAAGGTTCGAAAAAGAACTTGCACCAGTTCTCGATGCCCCCGAAGGCACCGCGATGCATCTTCTCTACCAGCAGCGCCCCGACATCATTGGCACCGTCATCTGGCCCTACATTTGCAAAGACTGGGACGCCCCAACACGCCTCAATCGCGTCGCTTCCCATTACGCGGTTCTCGATGAGATCGGCTCACCCTTTCCCTTTCCCATCGAAGACCGTCTCGTTGTCGCCGACCTACGCGATCAGTACACCGACCTCAAACTGATGCTGGACCAACCAGGATGGTTCAAACGCGAGGGTGGACTCACCCTCAATATGTTCGTTGACGACTTCAGGGCCTATTCGATCGCATTCAGTTTCCACACCGAGGACGACGGGGGCAGATCGATCTACATCGGCGGGCTCCAAGGAAGAAGCACCGACGAGGCACTTGACTGCTACCGCGACCTGACAAAGTCACTCTTCGGCATACGCCCACGAGACCTCCTGATCTACGCCCTTCAGATACTCGCTACCCACACAAATACAAAGCGCATTTTTGCGGTATCCGACGAATGTCGACATCATCGTCACCCTTACTTTGCGAAGAAAGAACTGGGGTCAAACTATAATGCCATCTGGGAAGACCGCGCCGGTGTTCGTGTCAGTGAGCAGTTTTATGAGCTGTCAGTAACGCCATACCGTCGAGATATTGATGAGGTCAAATCAAAGAAGCGTTCACTATATAAAAAACGCTACGCCTTCCTGGATGAGCTCCAGCCAAGGATCATCGAGGGCATGCATACCGCAACGCTCGTGCGCTTCGTCGATCTATAACCAAAGAGAACGCGTCGAATGATTTATGAGAAGAAATCCGACAAGCTGCTCCTTGCCATAAATACCTACCAGTCACTCAGTAAAAATAGTGGCCTGCTCCCAAAGCTCAGAAATGCGATCGTGAAACTCCGTATCGAGTTCTGGTCGATCATCGCCGGGTGCGACATCAACCGAGACGCAAAGATCCCAGTTTCGACCCGCCTCCCACACCCCACGGGCGTTGTCGTACACCGTGACGCGATCATCGGCGAGAACTGCCTCATCATGCAACAGGTTACCCTCGGCCAGACCGCCGAGCAGGGAGCACCCACCTTGGGCGATAACGTCTATCTCGGAGCTGGCTCTAAGATCCTGGGCAAAGTCACAATCGGCTCAAACGCGAGAGTCGGCGCGAACGCAGTCGTCCTGTGCGATGTGCCCGAAAACGCCACCGCGGTAGGCATTCCAGCACGCGTGATCACCAGATCCTGACCCCCGCGCTCAGATCCCCACAAGAACCCACGAAAGTTCTTGTATCTCCCCCGAAATTCACGACAATACAATGTCGCACACGCCGCCCGAGGGAGCACACGCCATGGCATCAACAGTCTTCTACTTCCAGGTCCACCAGCCACACCGCCTCAAGCCATACTCCGTCTTCCACACAGACCCCTTCTACTTCAACGAAGACGCCAACGGCCAGATCGCCGAAAAGGTCGCCAACAAGTGCTACCGCCCAACAACAAAGCTCATCCTCGACCTCATCAAAAAGCACGAGGGCAACTTCCGCGTCTCCTACGCAATCACCGGCACCGTCATCGAACAATGGAAAAAGTTCACCCCAGATGTCCTCGACCTCTTCGTTGAACTCGCCGAAACCGGCTGCTGCGAGTTCGTCGCAGAAACCTACTACCACTCACTCTCATTCCTCTACTCACAGGACGAGTTCCACGAGCAGGTGAACATGCACACCGCGCTTATCCAGGAGCACTTCGGCCAAACCCCCAATGTCTTCCGAAACACCGAGCTGATCTACGCCAACGAGCTCTCCCGCGCCCTCGCCCAGATCAAAGACGAGAACGGCGACCCAAGATTCCTCGGCGCCATCTGCGAGGGCGTCGACCGCCACCTCGGCTACCGATCGCCCAACTATGTCTACCGCCCACCGCTCCTCCCCCGTCCTGACGGGGGAGGTGTCGGCGCAGCCGACGGAGGGGGCATTCCCTGCAACGAGAAAGGTGAGATCCTCGGCCCCAACAACCGACCCTTCGGCCTCCTCCTCAAAAACTACAAACTCTCCGACGACATCGCCTTCCGCTTCGGCAACAAGGGATGGGAAGAATGGCCCCTCTCCGCCGAACGATTCGCACAGTGGGTCCACCAGATCAACGGCGACGGCTACCTCTGCAACCTCTTCATGGACTACGAAACCTTCGGCGAACACCAGTGGGCCGACACCGGAATCTTCCAGTTCCTCCAGCACCTCCCCACAGCAATCTTCGATGTCGCCAAGAAAGCCGACGGCACAACCGAAAACCACTTCATCACCCCCTCGGAAGCACTCGCCCAGTTCGACCCCATCGGCGAGTACGACGTCCCCGACTTCATCTCTTGGGCCGACACCGAACGCGACCTCACCGCATGGCGCGGCAACGCCATGCAGTCCAACGCCCTCGAAGAAACCTACCGCGTCGAAAAGATCCTCAAAGACCGCCTCATCGAAGCCAAATCAAACAACGATCCCAAGAAACTCCAGGACATCGAGTACATCGTCACCGACTGGCGCAAGCTGACCACGAGCGACCACTTCTACTACATGTGCACCAAATACTGGGCCGACGGCGATGTCCACAAATACTTCTCCCCCTACGACTCCCCCTACGACGGCTACATCAACTTCATGAACGTCCTCGACAACGTGAAGACCCGCTTGGCGAAGGTCTAAGCCGACAAATCAACATGCAACCCCTCCTGTGCCTCCCCCGCTCCCGTCGGGGGAGGTGTCGAGCGCAGCGAGACGGAGGGGGTCTTAATCTTCGTGCCTTCCCCGCCGGTCGAAGATCCGCCTCCGGCGGACGAGGGAAGGTGGTCCGCCGCAGGCGGATCGGATGGGGTCTTGAATTCACCATCCACTCATTCACAGGGTGCCACCACTCGACGCAACGCGGCGCAGTGGTGCCCCCCAACAACGATCCACACCCACTCGCCTCCCCGCGCTTGCGGGGGAGGTGCCTCGCCGTAGGCGAGATGGAGGGGGCCCCAAGAACCAACCACATGTTCGCCGGGTGCCACTACTCGCGGCAAAGCCACGCAGTAGTGCCCTGCAACAACCCCCCACACCGACTTTTCTCCCCCTGGCATTCGGGGGAGGTGCCGAACGCAGCGTGTCGCAAATCCGCCTCTGGCTGAACGGATTGGGTCTTCTCATGGGTGCCACAGGTTGCTCAGCCGCAGGCGGACAACCCGTGCCCCCCAACATCCATCGGCATCCTTCACTCATACACACACACGCCCCCCTCTCCCCAAGAGGGGTTGCAGGGAAACGCCCCCCTGCACAGCGCGTCACGCTTTTCCAGATTGCTTCAGCCCCGCAAACAACCGCTCAAAAACCACCACAACCCCAATCAACACAAACACACAACCCACGAGCTTCAAAACCCCGACGAAATCAACTCCCTTGCGCGACCATCGCCCCGCATCAACCCCATCGGCAACCCATCCATACCCATCTTCTCGAAGTGCCCGCTGCACAGCCTGCACCAATGCATCCCGCCGCACCGCCTCAATCTCATCACCCGGCTCTGGAATCCCATCCAGAATGTCCGCCAACATCGCACGCATCTCATCGGGCTGACCTTTCAACACCTCATCCGCAATCGATCCAGGCTCAATCCTCTTGGCAACACGCTGATCCAAAGGCGGGAAATCCCAGATCCCACCATTCGCTCGACCATCCCCGCCATCCCGAATCCGGATCGTGAAAGATTCTTCAACCCCGACTCGGACAAGCCTCCGGCTCGAT
The DNA here is from genome assembly GCA_043100965.1 of Phycisphaerales bacterium JB052. GTDB lineage: Bacteria > Planctomycetota > Phycisphaerae > Phycisphaerales > UBA1924 > UBA1924. Next base: position 1,465,158 of record JBICHR010000011.1, read on the forward strand.
GAAGTGATCCGGCTACGGCGAGCAAGCGGTGCATACCAGAGTTCTTCAGTCTCAATCTCAATCACCGCCACCGGATACTCAGGATCACGCATCCCCGGATATACATCATCCAATGAGTATGATGCATACGACTCAACAGCACCAAGTTCATCCATATGGAACGAGTGCACCCGTGCATGCGTCCGATGTTCATGCTCCCAAGCAAGGATCAAAAATGGCACAACCAACACCACAACGATGGTCAGCCAGCCCAACACAATCAACTTTCGACTAAGTCGCATCAAAGCATCCTACACCCATTCTTGAACCCACCATCGCATGCAAATACCACGCGGAGTTCCACCGTGCTGCTCCAAACCATGTCAAACCACGCAACGCCCCCTCTGCGCGACCTCCGCACCCTTCGCGTCCAAAAAATTCACGCGCACTGACCACCCCCGTGCGCCATTTGCGCGCACTCCACAACTTTCCCCTTGAGCCGCACACGCCGCATGCGAAAATTCCCGCATGCAGCACGAATCAACCAATACAGACAGCACAGTCCGGTCTCCCTCTTTCCCGAGTGGCCAGTCGCCAGTGGTAAGTCCCTTTCCCCTCTCCAATGCCCTCCTCGACGACCTCTTCAACCCCTCCATCTCCACCCTCGACCTCTGCGCCATCCACAAGCTCTCACTGAACGCGCTCGCCGACCTGCTCGAGTCGCCCGACTTCAAACGCGCCCAGTCGTGCATGGAGCGAATCAACGCCGCACGCACCAAATTCGTCAGGCCAGACGCCGAGTCACTCGCATTCGTGCGCACGCACGACATCCTCAAAGACAAACCCGAAACCCCCGCCCACGCCGAAACCCAACGCAAAGCATGTTCCAATCTCCTCCCCCGTCCTGACGGGGGAGGTGCCGAGCAAATCGAGGCGGAGGGGGTTTCTTGTACCTCCCCGCGATCCGCCAAAGGCGGACGAAGGAGGCGGGCCGACGAAGTCGGGTCGGAGGGGTCTCTGACACATCCCCCTTCCGCGCTCTCTGTCACCTCAGCGTACCCTCACCCTCCAAATCAAAAAACGCCCCGGACCCAAAGTCCGAGGCGGAAGAAAAACAAGACACAGCGCGCCCGCTCAGAACAAAACACGCACACCCAGCGCCAAGCCCCAATCGAGCTCGCCCCGATGGTCGATGTCATCGAACACCGGGATGATCGGCGAGAACTCCAGCGTGAACCGGCGCGCCTCGTAGAGCAGCCCCGGCGCGATACGCCAGGCGATATCGCCGTTGGTCTCGTAATCGACGAACGACTCGACCGTGAAGTACCACGACGCCTCCGTCTCGCTGGTGTACGCCTCGGGTGCGATCCGGAACAAGTACGAGGCCTCAAGCGTCAGCAGATCGGCGTTGCCCGTCCCGGCGGTGATGGGGCCGGCGATCCCATCCGTGCTGACGCTGTAGGTCAGCGCCGCGTTGAGCCCGTGCCGACCATCGACCCGGGTGAAGATCAACCCAACCATCGGATCCCAGCCATCGCTGGACAACCCATCGGTACCAGTCGGCATCCGCACGCCAGCGACCAGCGCCAGCCGATTGGTATCAACCGGCGCCGGGTCGTGCTGCCAGAAACGCCACTTGAGCGCCAGGGTCGCATCGCCCAGCCCGTCCTGATCGGCAAACCCGCGGCCACGATCACGCACAACAGTCGGCACATTGAGTGTCAGGGCTATGTCCTTGCTCAAGCCATACACCAAACGCGTATCAACCGTGAACTGATCGATCGACTCACCACCAAGCTCATACCGCTCGAAGCGCACCTGCTCACGCCAGGTGACCCGCCCCTTGGCCGGCTGGGTCGCCGCCAAAGACAGGGCCGACTCTTGGGCGAAACCGATCGACGAGCACAGACCGATGGCGCAAACGACAACAGCGTTTCCAATCCGCACGGCCGACCTCATTTCTCGAACGCGATCGAACGGAAAGTAAACCCGCCATCATCGATCGCCGAACGAAGCTCGGCAGCGCTGACCGCGACACCCGGGTCCAGATCGACATGCACAATCCCGGTCGAAAGATCAACCCTCGAATCGGTGACCGCATCGATATTCCCCATCAGGATCGAGATGCTCTCGGCACACATCGGGCACCCGAGCCCATCAACCCGAAGCGTCGCCCCCTTGGCATGCACCGGCGCATCGGAAACGGCCACCGAGCCGCCATCACCCGGTGCCTGGGCCCTCGTCTGGGTTGAGCCGCAGCCAACAAGCAGCAGCGGGACGATCGCGATCGACAGCATTGAAATACGATTGAATGACATATGGAACTCCTTGCGCATGAACAGCGCAGATCATGTGTTGAGTATGGGAAATGAAACATCAATGAGCGTGTGCGCAGCGCGCACCGATCCCGTGTTTCAGTTCAACCAGTGCCCAACACGCGCAAGGAATCGCATCGTGTTCGTATGCCCAGCCGCATCATCGTGCACGCCAACACACTGGCTGATATGCACCGCATCGACCGAGCCGAGCCGCACCGGCGCTTGCTCGGGTGCCGGCAGCCCAAGCCCGCGGCTGACAACCGTCGCCTGGTCGCGGGGCGCATCGGGCAAACGATTGTCGTCTTGCAGTTCGCCGCACCCACACCCGCAACCGGTCGCCTTGAGTGCATCTTCAACGGGCACACACAGCGGGCAGCAGGAATCCTCGACAACCGCCTCACGCGCCGCCCCTGATGGCACCGCGCCACGCAGCACAAGGGCGTGCGAGCTGAGCATCAGGATGGCCAGTATCAGGCGTGAGAACATCACAACTGAATATATCGACAATGAGCCGCCTTATTCCGCAGCCCCGTCGTCACGAACGAGATTTCGTGCACGCATAATCGCCGCACGCTCGAATCGCACCCCATGCACGCGGGTCGTGCCCAGCACCTCAGCGAGGTGGGCCCGCGAAATCGGACGGTGCTCCCCAAGCCCGAATCGCAGCATCAGCACAATCCGATCCCGTTCCTCAAGCCGATCAAGCACGCGGCTGATGCGCCGATCAGGATCGAGCCAGCGCTGCCAGGGCGTGATGCTCGCGGTCCAGTCGTCGACGGGATACCCCGCCGAGATGCGTCGGCTCGCCTTACCCGAGTCCACCGGCTGGGCCACATCGGGCTGCGACGCGACGAACCGGTTGACCGCCAGCCCGATCGGGGCGGCGATGCGCCCGCCGTGCGCCGGGTCGTAGCGGTCGAGCGCCCCCGAAGCGGCACTGATCCCGCCCAGCACCAGGTGCGCCGCACGGGCGGGCGTCAGCGTATCGATCGCCCCGCCGAGTCGCGACTCAATCGCCGAGAGCACCTGCTCGAGTCGGGATCGCAGCAAGGTGGCTTTGATCATCGTGATGTACCGCAGGTCGGTCTCGATCTCGTCCAGCTCAACCGCCCCGGGCGCGTGCTCGTCGATCTGGGCGATGCGCCAGCCGCAGTGCTTTCTGAGCGCATCAATCGCGACGGCCTGCGCGTGTTCCTCGTACGCCACGCTCGGCTGATGCTCGCGCATGCGTTCGATCAGGGATGTGAGCTCGTGCTCACCCTCGATGTGCGTGATGTCCTGCACGGGCCCGGCTTCGAGCACGGTCTGCAGGTGCTCGGGTGCGATCTCCTGCGCCGGGAGGCCCAGCTCACGCAGGAGGCGGGTGCGGACCTTGCGTGCGGCACGGTTGATGGAGTTGACGCGCCGTTTCTCTCGCTTGGCGATCTGTCCCGGCTCGATGCCTCGCATCGTGGCGCGCAGAACAAGGCGTCCTTCCCGCTCGCGTGCCGGTGGCGGCTCGTTGAAGACGGGGCGGTCTCGTTGTGTGTCGAGTCGGATGAGGACTTTGCGTACGCCCTCGTGGCTGTGGCCGGTGCGTTGGGCGATGCGGGCGGCACATTGGGAGCACGACCATCCGAGTCGAGCGCGGTACGCGTGGGCCCAGCGATCGAACTTGGCGACCTCATGCTGTGGGATGCGGTCGAAGCGTGCGGCGTTGCCCAGACGCTCCTGGTTCATCGTCTCGAACCACTCGACGGTGGGACGAAGGAACACGACCTTGCGCCGCCCCGAGCCCAGGTCGATGCGTCGCGCGATCAGGCCGAGTCTTCGGTAGCGTTCGATGGTTTTTCGGCTCACGCCCCATCGTGCCGCGAGCGAGTTGATGGTTTCATGTTCGGCGGGGATGTCGTCGGGTGTCAAACCCGCGGCTTCGGAGATGGATTCGGCCAGGGCCGACAGGTCGCCCCGCAACGCCTCGCCGGGGATCAGGTCCGGGTTGTCGATATCGGGTCGGTAGCCCGTGACGCGGAAGACGATCCAGTCGTGGGGGTAGAGCTGCTCGGGATCGATCTGCGGCCCCAGCTCGTCGATGCGTGCGAGGTGTCGCTGGAGCGTGGGTTTGGAGGCATAGCCGAGCTCGCGGGCGAGCTGGGCGATGCTGGGCGTCCGGGCTTTGCTGACAGCGGGCACGCTCAGAGTTTAGTGTGTGGCGGGCGTGGGCGCAGGGGATTCGTGCCAGACGGGTTGGTGGGCGTCGATGAGGTCGTGCGTGCGGAGCTTGTCGAAGAACAGGGCGACGGCTTGGCGGGCGCGATCATCGATGTTGAACTTGAGCAGCTCGCCGATGTATTCGCGGGCCAGATCGCCCGGCCAGCGGTGGGCCTTGGCCTCGCGGCTAACGAGCCAGTCGAGGCGTTGGGTGTTGCGGAGGCGGACTCGCTCGAGCATCGCGCTGGCCTCGTCGACCATGGGTGTGTCGAGGTCGGCGCGTCGGCACATCCAGCAGGCGTAGACGAAGGGGAGCCCGGTCAGGGTGTGCCAGGCCTCGCCCAGATCGATCTGGTGCGGGTAACGGACGGCGGGTGGGGAATCGACGACGACCTTGTCGCCGATGAGGAGGAGGGTTTCGGGCCAGGCCTCCTCGGGGTTGGTTGGGGCGTCGTCGTCGCTCATGCGTTCGCGGGCGTCGTAGGGGACGAACTCGGCCTTGACGGCGTGGAGTTCGCGGAGCAGCACATCGGCGAGCATGACGGAGGTGTGGCTGTCGGTGTCGGCGTGGACGCGGGTGATCTGCTCGGGTGGGACGCTGGAGAAGAGGCGGACGGTGAGGGTTGGTCCGTCGCAGCCGATCATCCCGGCGGGGATGAGGGCGAGGTCGTTTTGGGGGTCAGCGGCATCGACGATGGAGGCGAGCCCGATGTCGGCCTGATAGTCCACGAGCATCTGGGCGATTCGGGAGGGGATGGCCTTGGTGAGGGTGCAGCCGTTCCATGTTTCGAGGCCTTCGATGAGGGAGATGGTGTTGAGGAACTGGACTGCGGCGATGCGCGTGGGCGATTGCGGGGTGGTTTGGCTGGATGGGGTGTTCTTGGACATGGCGGGCTGCCTCGGGGAGTTTGGGCCGAAGAATCACGAAATTCGGCGGGTCAACCGATACATTGACTGGCACAAGGGCTGATCGTCCGTACATTGAATGCAGAACGGGGCAGGAAAACCGCTCGGGACGGGTGTCAGATCGCTGGGAAGTCGGTGGTCGCTCTCTCTGAAACGGGTCTTACGGGACCCAGGCACGCACCAGGCAATCCGCTTCGTCACATTTCAGTGTGGGAGGAACAGTCTCCACCACTGGCTCGCAATCGGTGGGTCCCAAGGACAGATTTTGGGGTCCGTGCGTTGCACCACGGCCCCGGCCGAGCCAGTACGAGTTACCTACCCACCCGGCGTCGGGTTGCGCTACAGCCCGGCGTCGATTTTTTTGCGCTCATGTTTGGATCGACTTTTTCGCCAAGTTGCCCAACTCTGGGCTTGGGCGATTTGCCCGATGCCCGATAATGGGGTTATGAGCAAGGGAATCACCATCATTGGCGGGGGCGGGCACGCGAAGGTTGTGCTTGATGCGATGCGCGGCGTGGGCATGTTTATTCGTGGCTTCGTCGACGATCAGTCGCCGTGTCCTTTGTCGGGGATGCTCGATCATCTGGGCTCGATCGATACGGTCGAGGAGGATGATCGGGTGATCATGGCGATCGGTGATGTGGCGGCGCGTCGTCGCGTGCTGGGGCGGTTGGGGGCGGTGCGTGTTGCCGGGCCGGTGATTCATGCCCGGGCGATTATCTCGCCGTCGGCTTCAATCGGCGAGGGGGCCTTTGTGGGTCCGGGTGCGATCATCAACGCCGATGCGCGGCTCGGGGCGCACTCGATCGTGAACTCGGGGGCGATCGTGGAGCACGACTGCCGGGTGGGTATGAACACGCATATTGCGCCGGGGAGCGTGCTTGGCGGCGGTGTGGAGGTTGGTGATGATGTGCTTGTTGGTCTTGGTGCGCGGGTGCTGCCGGGGATTGTGATCGGCGACCGGTGTGTTGTCGGCGCGGGTGCGGTGGTGACGCGTGATGTGCCCAGCGACGCGACGGTGGTGGGTGTGCCGGGGCGGGTGTGGCGAGAGGCGGTGGGGGATTGGCCAGAGGCGGGCCTTCGGTAGGGAAGATCTGCTTTGTCCGCTTGCGGCGGATCAAAGCAGGGCACCCGGTTACGAGCCATTGGGCACTTGGGTAGTGGTTTTGTGGTTGCTGGGGCGGGGTATCAAGGTTGTCGGTGCGGTTTTCCGATACTGGGTTTGTATCTGGATGTATTGCATGGAGAACTGATATGAGCTTACGGGTATTGATTTCGGCGGTTGTTGTTGCGTGCGCTGGTTGGGTTGCGTGGGCGCAGGAGCGGGTGGAGAGTGCGTTGTGCCGCGCGTCGGTGGTGGGGGAGATTGAGACGGGTGATCGTGTAGACGACCTGCTTGCCGACGGTTCGGTGATGTACGCGTTGAGCGGGGATGAGCTCCGCGTGTACAGCTTGGATGATCCAACCGAGCCGGTGCTGGTGCGTGCGTATGGGCTGGATGATGTGGCGGTCCGGCTCTGGCTGCACGATGATCGGTTGTATGTTGTGGGCCGATCGGTGATCCGGGTCTTCGATGCGCAGGATGCGGCGAACCTGATTGAGCTGAACGCGTTGGATTTCGGGTACACGGACGCCAGCTCGTATCGGTTCGTGGGTCACCGGGTGTTTCTTGCGGGCGATTTTCTTGGGCTGTTGTCGTTCGATTTCACGGATGTGATGAACCCGGTGCGATCGGAGGTTGCGGCGCGGAATCCTGGGACTGGGCCGTCGGTTTTGGAGCTTGTGGGCTCACGGCTTGTGTATGGATTGTCCTTTGACAGCATGGTGTATGACATCAGCGATTCCTCGTCGATTGATCTGATCGATGACTTTGGTCTCTTTGTTGGGCCGCGGCAGAGCGCTTCGGATGGTTTCTATCTGTACCGGGCTGGTGTTGATGAGCAGACGCTCGAGTCTGGGCTGCTGGTTTATGATGTTGCCGATCCGCTTGAGCCGGTGCTTGTGTCGTCGCTGCCGATTGATGCTGATTCGGTCGAGTCCATTGCCAGCGCGGGGCTGGTGCTGATGAAGCGGCACCATGCGGTCGAGGTGGTTGATGTTTCTGATCCGCTTGAGCCCGTGTGGGTTGGTTCGTACGGGACAGACGCGTTTGCGTTTGATGCGAGCGCGGTTTCTGGCGGGTATGTGTATGTCACGCCTCGGAACAGGATGCAGGTGATTGATACCGGGATGATGGGTGTGAGTTGGGTCGGTGGTGCCGGGACGCAGGGGCTTCCAGTTGATGTTGCGGTTGAGGGGGACCACGCGCTCGTGCTGGATACTTTCCTGAGTGGGCAGGGGTGGAGCGGTTTGAACACCTTTGATCTTTCTGACGCGGGGTCGCCCGTGTTGCTGGACAATGTGCAGATCAGCGGGCACTCACGGCGGCTTGCGGTGCGGTGGCCCATTGTGTATGTGGCGAGTTTGTATAACGGATTGGTGATCCTTGATGTCTCGGACCCGAGCGATATCCGGGCGCGGGGCACGATGAACCTTTGGGATCAGTACTTCGGTGAGACGATCGATGTGTGTGTCAGCGGTGGGTTTGCGTATGTTGCCAATACACACCGGCTGGTGGTGATTGATATCGCTGATCCGGATGTGCCGACGATTGTCGATGAGTTGGAGGTCTCGGCGGAGTGTGTGCACGCTGCGGGTGGGTACCTGTTTGTGACGACCGGTGCGGATGAGCTTTTGATGTATGGGATGGGCGGCTCGGGTGTGCTGACGCTGATCGATGCGATCGGTGTTGAAGGCATCGAGCTCGGTGCGGAGGATGCTTTTCCTCGTGACATGGCGCTGGTTGAGGATCGTTTATACATCCCCAGCACATACTCTGGCGTGGTTGAGTTTACGGTTGATGCCCAAGACGGGCTCGGGTTCGTGCGGGTGCATGATCTTGTTTCCCCTGAGCTTTCTCTCCGAGTCGAGGACGGGGTTGTGTATACAACAGCGGGCGGGGTGGGGCAGGCTCACCGGATCGAAGCGGATGGCGGCTTGTCGTATGCTGGTTCGTTCTCCTCGTCGAGTCGTATCGGCAGGTTTGCGTTGCGGGACGGGTTGGCGTTTGTCACCGGGCCGGTCTTTGGTCATGGTCGCAGCGGGGTCTCTGTGCTGGATCTGGAGACGCGGTGCGTGTCATGCGTTGCAGACTTCAACGGCGACGGGGAGCTGAGCTACTTTGATGTGGCGGCGTTGTTGGTGGCGTATGCGGCGGGGGATCCGAGCGCGGATCTGAATGGGGATGGGAGCATTGATTTTCTGGACATCTCGGCGTTTGTGGTGGCGTATGGGGGTGGGTGTGTTTGATGGGATCCGCCGGGGGCGGACCTCCGCCAGGCAATAGGGGGTGTGGTGAAGGCCCCCTCCGCCGACTACATCAGGACCTCCCCCGGAGGCCCGGGGAGGAGATTGGGTACGAGAGGGGTGTGTTGCTTTGTTGGGTTAGTCGGTGGTGCGGGCTTGTTCGCGCATGTCGGCGGCTCGGGTGAGCAGGTCTTCGCGGGCGGCCTCGGGGTTGGTGGCTTCGGGGACTGGGGTGAGGTCGAAGTGCCACTGGGTGGTGTGTTCGAGGTCGGCCGGGGCTGCGGTGGCGGCGAGGTCGACGACGGGGTATTCGTAGAGGGGTGCCTTGGCTTGGCGGAGTTCGTGGATGTGTTCGTAGCCGGGCTTGATGAGTTGGATGTCGTAGCCGCCGTAGAAGGTGAAGCGTGTTTCGACCGGGGTGACGCCGATTTCCTGGTCGTTGAGGATGACGCGTGCGCCGGGAGGGGTGGAGGTGACGCGGATTTTGCGTTGGACGCAGGCGGGGAGGAGGAGGAGGGGCAGGAGGCAGAGGGCTGTGGCTGATGTGGTGGAAGAGAAGAGCCCCCTCCGCCCGCTGCGCGGGTACCTCCCCGCGGGGCGCGGGGAAGGAGAAGAGGCCCCCTCCGTCTCGCTGCGCTCGACACCTCCCCCGGAGGCCCGGGGGAGGAGAGGGTGTTTGCGGGGCGCGCGATGGGTGGGGGCGTGGTTACGCATCGGCGGGCTCCTGTTGTTGTTTGTGTCGTTCGAGACTCTCGGCGGGTTCGTCGAACTCATCGCCTCGGAACATGGAGCCGAGGTAGGCGTTGCGGACTTGCTCGGAGTTGATGAGCTGCTTGGGTGTGCCCTCGGCGAGGACGCGGCCGTTGGTCATGATGTAGGCGCGGTCGCAGACGCGGAGGGTTTGCTGGACATTGTGGTCGGTGATGAGGATGGATATGCCGCGTTGTGTGAGCTGGCGGATTTCTTCCTGGAGGTCTTCGACGGCGATGGGGTCGACGCCCGAGAAGGGTTCGTCGAGGAGGATGAGCTTGGGGTTGGTGACCAGTGCGCGGGCGATCTCGAGCTTGCGTCGCTCGCCGCCGGAGCATGTGCGTGCCAGGTCGTTGGCCTTGTGTGAGAGGGAGAACTGCTCGAGGAGTTCGGCGGCTCGTCGTTTGCGGTCGGCCCGGGAGAGCTTGAGCGTCTCGAGGATGGCCAGGAGGTTCTGCTCGCAGGTGAGGCGTTGGAAGACGGATGGTTCCTGTGAGAGGTAGCCCATGCCGAGCTGTGCGTGCCGGTACATGGGGAGTCCGGTGACCTCAGTGTTGTTGAAGATGACGCGTCCGCTGTCGCGTTCGATCATCCCGATGGTCATTCGGAAGGTTGTGGTCTTGCCGGCGCCGTTGCGTCCGAGGAGGCCGACGATCTCGGCGTGCTCGACCTCGAGCGAGACGCCTTTGACGACGGTTCGTTCGTTGTAGGTCTTCTTGAGATCGATTGCTTCGAGGAGTGCCACGGGGGAGTGTAGGGGGACGGGCGGCCATCAGCCATCAGCCATCGGCCATCGGTGAAGAAGTGGAGAATCAGTGGTATCAGCGTCGGATCTGCGGCACGGGTGCGTGACACTTCTCTGGGAGGCCCGGGGGAGGAGGGGGTGGTTTAGACGAATCGGAAGGTCATGGGGTAGCGGTAGAACTCGCCTCGGTTGGCGGCGATGGCGGCTTGGATCATGCCGACCACGGCGACGACGGTGGGCACGAAGGCGACCACGACACCGATGCCGCAGGTGATGATGGAGATCGGGATGGCGGCGACGGTGAAGATGATGGACCAGATGAAGAGGGAGATCTGGAAGTTGACGGCTTCTCGCCCGTGGTCGTCGAGGAAGGGAGATTCTTCCTTTTTCACGAGCCACATGATGAGCGGGATGCCGAAGGCGATGAGGGTGAGGACGAGGTGGGCCAGGAGCGAGAGGTGCATGAGGAGCGCGTAGGTGCGTTCGTCGTCGGTCGCGTCGGGGTCGTAGGCCCTGCCGCGTTCGTTGACGGGTGGTGTTCGGTATGGTTGTGTGTGTGTGCGTGCGTCGGCCATGCCCGATTATCCTGTGGCGGGACCATCCCCGCAAGGGGTGGTTGGGGATTGGGGGTGGGTGGTTTCATCGCGGGGTGTGTTTGTTGTCTCTATTTGGGGCATGGGGACGCAGAATCGGGCAAGGCGGGCAGGTGCGAAGGTCATCGCCGCACCGATGATGAGGGTGAGGACGGCACGCACCAATGATGCGACGGCGTAGAGGAAGAAATCGGCATCGTTCATATAGACCATGATCATGGAGCCGATCAGCGAGAGTATTGCCCAGAGGAGCACGAGGATGCCGACGAATCGGAAGCAGTTTGCGGCGATTGATCGGCGGTTGGCGAAACGGAACGGGATGGTGCGTGGGTCGGTGCTGCGTGAGTCCGGGGCGTCCCCGATGCCCGTTGGGGTGATGAACTCGGGTGTGAGTTCGAGTCCGCACTCGGTGCAGATGGGTTCGGTCATGCCTTCGATGCGGTGGTTGCACTTGGGGCAGCGGGTGCCTTTGGGTATGGGGACCAGCATGCGAGAGATGGGCTTCTGCGTGAACCATGCGACGCTGGCGATGATCAGCAGGAAGACTGCGATGGCGACGCGGTCTGCGTAGTAGCCCATGTTCCATGTATCGTTGTCCATGTAGCCCTCGGTGAGCCATGAGACGATGGGCCAAAGACTCAGGGTTGCAAAGAGGAGTGCGATGGCACGCACGCCGATGCGGACGGTCCATTTTCTCCGGGCGATCTCGGAAGCGTTGGGGATCAACATTGGGCATCCTATCAACACATGTTTGATTGAGTGCGTTGGTTTGTGTCCGGGCATGAAAAAGCCCGCGTGTAGCGGGCTCTGTGCGCGTGGGGTGAAGCTGCGTCTCAGGCGTTGCGTCGTCTGCGTGAAGCGAAGGCGAGGCCGAGCATGGCGAGGGTGCCGGTTGCTGGCGCGGGGACGAGGTTGAACTGGGCATCGAAGGAGGCGTTGCTCTCGGCGGTGGCGATGCTTGAGACACTGGCGGTAGCGGTGGCGTAAACGGTGAGGGTGTAGTCACCGGCGTCGAGGAAGACGAGTTCGTTGATCATCGCATCGGTCGAAGAGAAGACCGTGGTCCCGCCCGGGGTGAGCCCGTGCGAGAGTGTGAACTCTGCGGTGCTGCCGGCGTCAGCGGCGAGGCTGGCGATGATTTCCCAGGTCGAAGCCTGGTCGAGGGAGAAGCCGACTTCCATGATCGAGCTGGTGGAACCGAAGGCGTCGTAGGCGGTTGGGTCGAGGACCTGTGCGAAGCCGTAGGCGGTGCCGCTGGCTGTGATGGATGTGGCGCCGATGACCGAGTCGATTGTGCCGTTGGTATTTGCGTTTGCGGCCTGGAACTCGGCGCTGACTCCGAAGCTGTATGACCACGGGTCAAACGGGTTGAAGATGATGTCTGTTGCGGAGTAGAAGTCCTGGGCCTGGTCTGCTCCGAGTTCGGCGTTGACCTGTGCCTCGAAATACATGTTTCTGTTATCGACGACGGGGGTGAGTTGCTGGGCCATGGCTGTTGAGCCGAAACCCATCGCGGCGACGCAGGTGTAAGTCAGTACTGAACGCATGTATAAGCTCCCTCTGCTGTGTTGCAAATCGGTATTTTGGTATGCGAAGCGAAAGCGTACCTTCGGTCTAGCATCCTGCGCGTTCGAGGGTGCGTCAAGCGAAATACGGGGTTCTTATCTCAAAATAAGTTGCGATAGAAGCTCTATGGGCTCGCTCTGGCCATAGAAAGTGCATTCTAGTTGCCGAAGAGGTTTTTCTGGGCGAACATGCCCTTCTCTTCGAAGTAGGTCAGGGCATCGTCGACTGAGTCGAAGACCTTTGTGGCGGTCTCGGTGATGAAGGGCGATGGGTTCTTGGAGGGCTTCCAGACCACATAGACCTCTTTGGCGTGTTCCCATGCGTGCTGGAGTTCGCGTTCGACGCCTGAGGAGAGGCCGGGGATGATCTTGCCGGACTCGGATTTGAGTTCGGGGACATAGGAGACGATCATGTCGGCCTGGTCGATGAGCTTGAAGTCGCGCATGTAGATCTGACCGTCAATATCGCCGGCGATGTCGAGGACCTCGCGTGTGCGCATCTTGATGGGCTCGGCGCCCTTGTCAAGCCCGCCGAGCTGGAGGGGCTTGTGGTCGAAGAAGTCCTTGCCTTCCTTGACGGCTTCCAGGGCGCGGTCGAGCAGGAGTTTCTCGTCGACATCGCCCGGGTCGAAGCAGATGAAGTGTTCGGCGAGCTTGTTGCGGAAGGCGTCGATCTCGGCCATGACCTCGGGCATGTCGATGACATGGCTCATGGGGAAGCTGGGGTAGACGCGCTTCATGTCGGGTCGGCACATGAGCTGGAAGAGGGTTTTGGAGGTCTGGCTGAAGCGGCCCCGGGAGACGATGTAGAACTTGGAGCCGGGGATGGCCTGGCTCATGAGTTCGGTGGCGAGGATTTCCTCTTCGCGCCAGACCATGCAGTCCTTGAGGGTGGCGTCGATGTCGTGCTTGGCGTGGAGTCGCTGGTGGACGACCTCGATGTTGTCGACGAGGCAGATGAAGAGGTCGGGGTTGAGCTTGGTGATCTGGTCGAAGTCGAAGGCGCTGAAGAGCCCGTGGCGCCAGCGGAAGGTGGCGTGGGTGTTGACGAGGGCGTGGTCGCGGTTGGGCGCGTCGGCGATGATGTCCTTGAAGGCGGCTCGGCGGAGCGAGTTGAGTCGGCTGATGGGCAGATCGAGGATGCGCCCGGGGCGGATGTCGGGTGCCTCGTCGTACATCATGTTGCCGACATGGTACATCTCGATGGCTTCGCCCTGTGAGGCGGCGAAGTCGTCGACCTCGCTGAGGTACGACTTCTTATCCATCCCGACCTGGCCTGTGACGATTGCGCGCATGTGTGTCTCCGAAAGTGGGGGGAATGATAGCCGCAAGTCTTGGTAGGAACGGGGGTTTCGTGATACGGGTGACTTGTGTTTGGAGCATCAAATGTGACCTGAATAAGCACCGGTCAGGCGCGTGAGGCCCCGGCAGAGGGGGATTCTGGCGCTACAATGGGGCCTCAACGATCACGCAACTCGCAGCCGGGAGTTTTTCATGGCCATTCTCGTCGATAAGGACACCAAAGTCATCTGTCAGGGCATCACGGGCAGCTTCGGTGCGCTCCATACCAAGGGGTGCTTCAACTACGGCACCAAGATGGTCGGCGGCGTGACGCCCGGCAAGGGCGGTCAGAAGGATGACAACGGGCTGCCGATCTTCAATACGGTGCGTGACGCGGTGGACGCGACCGGTGCGGATGCGACGATGATCTTCGTGCCCCCGGCCTTCTGTGCTGATGCGATCCTCGAGGCGATGGACGCTGGGATCCGCCTGATCTGCTGCATCACCGAGGGCGTGCCGGTCAACGACATGATCATGGTGCGTCGGGTGATGGACGATCGCAACGCGGCAGCGCGTGGTGCGGATTCGGCGCACAACCGCGAGCTGTTCACGCTGATCGGTCCGAACTGCCCGGGTGTGATCACCCCCGGCCCCAAGACCGGCGAGGACACTGCTGAATCGCATTACACCAACGCGGGATGCAAGATCGGGATCATGCCCGGGTATATCCACACGCATGTGAGCGAGGCCAGCACCGGCAAGGCCGTGGGTATTGTGTCGCGTTCCGGCACGCTGACCTACGAGGCGGTCTGGCAGACCTCGCAGTTGGGGATCGCCCAGTCGACCTGTGTGGGCATCGGCGGCGACCCGGTGCGTGGGCTGAACCACATCGATTGCATTCGTATGTTCGAGGAAGACCCGGATACGGACGGGATCCTGATGATCGGCGAGATCGGCGGCGAGGACGAGGAAGCCGCGGCCGAGTACATCAAGAACCATGTGACCAAGCCGGTGGCCGCGTTTATCGCGGGTCGCACGGCCCCTCCCGGTAAGCGCATGGGTCACGCTGGTGCGATTATCAGCAGTGGTGCGGGCGGCAAGCCGACCGGGACTGCGGACAGCAAGATCGATGCGCTGCGTGAGGCAGGCGCGGAGATCGCGCTGAACCCGAGCGAGATGGGTCAGGCGATGGCGAAGGCGATGGGGTTGGAGCCAGTGACCGCGTAACGCCGGTTGAAACCAAAGTGAGATTGGCATGCAGGTGACGAAGTCTCCTGCATGTTTTCTATTATGAGCGTTGTCGTACGCTGCGCGAAAGGTGTGCAGGGGATTTGGAAAGGAGGGGGATGATGGTTTGGGCGCCGGCGTTCACGATCATCATGCTTCTTTTGTTTGGTCATTACAGCATCTTCAAGCTGATGCGTGACGAGTGCCGGCTTGCCGCCGATTCGCATGGTACCGTGCGTGTCGATCTTGCAGAGCCAAAGGTGCTGCTCGATGAGCGCAAGCTTGTTGTTCCGAACCTGATCACGAAGCGGGTGTACACTCCGGAACGTGTACGGATGTGGTGTTCAGGGTCGAGCCCCGATGCGTATGCGGGCTTGGATTGGTTCGGGGTGAGCTGGGGTCTGTGTGTTCTTGAGTCGTTTCAAAGCGCACTACTGCGCGGCGTTGCCGCGAGTAGTGGCACCCTGCTTCGTTAGTTGGCGAACAACTCGCCGCCCTTCATCACGAACATCACATCCTGATACGCCGTCACATCGGCCATCGGGTCACGCGGCAGGGCGATGAGGTCGGCGTATTTGCCGGCTTCGAGGGTGCCGAGTTGGTCTTCGGCGCCGATGAGTGTTGCGGCGTTGATGGTGGCGGAGATGAGGCAGTCTTCGGGGGTCATGCCGGCTTCGTGCATGTAGACGAACTCTTCGGCGTTGGTGCCGTGGGCGCCGACGCCGACATCGGTGCCGAAGGCGATGTTGACGCCGGCGTTGTATGCGCGGGCGAATGAGTCTTGGATGAGCGGGCCGACGGCGGCGGCTTTGTCGCGGATGGATGGGGGGAAGTAGCCGTCGACTTTGGATTTCTCTTCGACGAACTTGCCGGCGTGGATGGTGGGGACGAGGTAGGCGCTGGTCTTCTTGAAGAGGTCGATGGATTCGTCATCGAGGTAGGTGCCGTGTTCGATGGAGTCGACGCCGGCGCGGAGGGCGGCGTTGATGCCGTTGGTCCCGTGGGCGTGCGCGGCGACTTTGCGTCCCATGGTGCGTGCGGCCTGGACGATGGAATCGAGTTCATCGACGAAGAACTGCTGTTCGACGCCGGCGGCGGTGGGGGAGAGGACGCCCCCGGTGGCGGTGATTTTGATGAGGTTGACGCCCTCGCGGATGCGGGCGCGGACGGCTTTGCGTGCCTCGTATGGGCCGTCGGCCGGGGCGAGCTGGGCGTCGAGATCGGGTCGGAGTGCGGGTGAGAGGGAGTTGGTGGGGTCGCCGTGGCCGCCGGTGACGGAGACGGGCGGGCCGGAGACGAACATGCGTGGGCCGGGGACGACGCCCTGGTTGATGCGATCGCGGAGTGCGAGCCCGACGGAGCCGGGTGAGCCGACATTGCGGACGGTGGTGAAACCGGCCATGAGCGTTTTGTGTGCGTTGGCGACGGCGTCGATGGCGGCGTGTGCTTCGCCTTCTTGCATTCTGGACCGCATGCGTTCGAGTGCGGGTTTGATCTGGCCGGTGAGGTGGGTGTGGCAGTCGATGAGCCCGGGGGTGACCCAGTGCTCGGCGAGGTCGATGACGGTGGTGTTTTCGTCGAAGCCGAGGTTATCGGGCTGGGCGTAGCCGGCGATGACGCGGTCGATGCGGTCGTCGATGACGACGATGGTCATCTCGTGCTGGGTGGGTTGGCCCGGGACGGCGATGAGGTGGCCGCAGTGGATGAGGGCGGTCTCGGCGGCAAGGCGTGTGGCTGTGCAGCTGATGATCAGGAGAAAGACGCATGTCGCGAGTCGTGCTGTCGGGGACATTATTGACCTTCCGATAGAATGTGTTATGGGGCCTTGGAGCATACCCGATCTTGTGGCAATATTGGTTTGCCGCCAGCGATCGATATAGGGCGTATTTGGTGTTGCTGGTCGTCGCGTGGTTAAAACCGCGTTTTTTGGAGATTCAGGCGGTTTTGGGGCGGGTTTGAGCGGGTAGGTCTATACGGCGCTCCTGCTTCAATGGGGTGTGAGATTTCTCCCTGTGATTGAGGGTATGCATTCATATTCACTCGATTATGGTCGATTCTTTGTCTCTCGAGGGGGGCACGAGTTCCGTTGAGTGAACTGTGAAATGCAGCATGAGTGAGCGAGAGCGTCAGAATCCCGAGACTGTTGATATAGGCCAGGGTCCTGTGTGGAGCCGCTTGGTCGATGGATACCTGCCGGTGGTTCTTGTTCTTGTGATTTCGCTGGCGACCTGGTGTGTGGCGATGGTGCTGGTTGGTCGCAACGCACGCATCGATCATCAGGAATGGCTTCAGAAGCAGGCGATGCAGATCCGGAGCCAGATCGACGAGCGGGTTCACGATTATGTCGTGGGTCTTGAGTTCGGGCGTGGGCTGGTTTACGCGAGCGATACGGTTTCACGCGACGAGTGGGCGACCTTCTACAGCGAAGACAATGTCGACGAGTATTTCCCTGGCGTGTTGGGGTTTGCGTTCGTGCAATCGGTCCCGCAGTCCGAGGTCGAGTCGTTCGAGAAAGAGATGCAGGCCGTTCTTGGCCCTGCGTATCGGGTGCAAGATCATCCCAGGGCGGACATCAAGCAGACCGGTCAGGATCGGTACATCATTCGGTATCATGAACCGGCTTCACGCAATAGGCATGCGTGGGGTGTGGATGTGGGCGGGCGTGCGGCGAACCGCGAGGCGTATAAGCAATCGATGGACACGGGTAAGCTGTCCGTATCCAAGCCGATCCAGTTCGTTCAAGAAGATCGCAAGATGCTCGGCGTGATCATCACCCTGCCCGTGTACCGGCAGGGGATGCCTCTTGAAACGATCGAGCAGCGAAGGGCGGCGATCGAGGGCTGGATCGCGGCGCCGATCAGTCTTGATCGCCTGTTCAAGCTGGAGATCAGCGAGTTCGCGGAGCAGTTTCATGTTCGTGTGCAGTCCAACAGCGACGGCCCCGGTTCGGGCAAGGTGCTGGTTGAGACGAGCAACGCCGAGATGGACCGCACGGGCAGTGTTCGGCTGCCCATGTACATCAGTTCCAGCAGGTTCATTCTGAGCGTATCGCCCAAGGACGCGAAGGGCATCTGGTTGCAATCGCGTTCAACCATCGCCGTGTTCATCACGGGGATGTTCCTGACTCTGATGCTGACGACGATTACATGGACGCTGACTCAGACGCGTCGCAAGGCGGTTGTGCTCGCCAAGGGCATGACGAGCTCGATCAGGCAGAGCGAACAACGCCAGCGTGTGCTTGCGCTGCAGGCAGCGAGCGCGAACAAGGCGAAGAGCGAGTTCCTGGCCAATATGAGCCATGAGATCCGGACGCCGATGACCGCGATCCTCGGCTACGCGGATGTATTGGGCGATCTTGTCCGCCTGCATCAGCAGGACGAGGACTACAGCGAGGCGGTTCAGTCGATTCGCCGTTCGGGCAAGCATCTGATGCGGATCATCAACGATGTGCTCGATCTCTCGAAGATCGAGTCGGGCAAGCTCGAGGTCGAGCACGAGCCCTGCGCGTTGATTGAGGCGGTGCGTGAGGTCTACACGACGATGCGTATGAATGCGATGCGCAAGGGGCTTGAGTTCAGGGTGGTGTTCGATACCCCGATGCCCGAGATTGTGCGAACCGATGCGTACCGTGTACGCCAGATCCTGATTAACCTGATTGGGAATGCCGTGAAGTTCACTGAGCAGGGCACGGTCGATGTGGTGCTGAGCGACGACGGCGAGCACCTGCATTTCTCGGTCGTTGATTCGGGTGTAGGGATTTCAAACGCGGATATCTCCCGCTTGTTCGACCCGTTCGAGCAGCTCGATACTTCGGTATCGCGCATGCACGAGGGCACCGGGCTGGGGCTCACGATCAGCCAGCATCTGGCGCACCTTATGGACGGGGAGATTGTGGTGGGCTCTGAGGTGGGTGTGGGGTCGGTCTTTACGCTTGTGATCCCCCGTGATTGCCCGAAGGGTGTGCGCATGATCGACGAGCTTGATCAGCACCCGGTTGAAATGACGCCGCTCCCGCAGCGTGTTGAGTCGGAAACGGTCGAGACGGGCGGCATGATCCTGCTGGCCGAGGACGGGAAGGACAACCAGCGTCTGCTGGCGCACCTGCTGCGTCGTGCGGGGTATCGCTTTGAGATCGCCAACAACGGGCAGGAGGCGATCGATATCTTCCTGAAGAATCCGGATCAGTTTGATCTGGTGCTGATGGATATGCAGATGCCGGTGCTCGACGGCTACAGCGCCACGCGTCAGCTGCGGCGCATGGGGTACACTCTGCCCGTGATTGCCCTGACGGCCCATGCGCTCGACGGTGCACGCGAGGACTGCATCGAGGCGGGTTGCAGCGAGTATGTGGCCAAGCCGATCAACCGGGATCACCTGTTCAGCGTGATTGCCGAGCACATCGCTGAGACCCGGCGTCCGGCGGCATGATGGTGGTGCAGAACCTATTTGTGTGAACAAATAACGCTCGGTGACGGCTATCATCGGGTATGGCGCGTTCGCTGCGAGAGCAGATCAAGAAAGAGGATGACTTTGCCAATCCCGAAGAGGAGGCGATGCTGAACATTGCGCGGACCGCATCGATGATCGACGGGGCCGAGCGTGCTTTCTTCAAACGCTTTGAGCTGACGCCGCAGGCCTACAACCTGCTCCGGATCCTGCGCGGGCACAAGCGACGCGGTCAGGGCGAGGGTGTGCGTGCCTCGGAGATCGGTGGTCAGATGGTTGTTCGCGTGCCCGATGTCACCCGTCTTGTTGATCGGCTGGAGGATCGCGGGATGGTCGGGCGCGGCAGCTGCGATAAGGACCGGCGTGTCAAATATGTTTTCATCACCGAGAAAGGAATGCGTCTGCTCGAACGCATTGACCCGGAGATTGATGCGTTGGGCAAGCGTGTGCTTGGGAACCTGAGTGAACGGGAGCTGCGCACCGTATCCCGCCTCATGGAGAAGGCGCGAGATGAACAACCCGGGGAATCGGACTGATGACACGCGTCGAGATTGTCTATTTCAGCAGCATGGGCCACACGGAAACCATCGCGCGTTCGGTGTATCGCGGCCTGGGGTCTGTGCCCGGTATCGAGGCGGGGATTCTGTCGGTCGAGTCATTTGGCGACCCGAGCGACGAGCAGGACGCGAGCTGGGCTCGGCTTGATGCCGCCGATGCGATCGTGCTGGGCTCGCCGACTTATATGGGCGGCGTTGCGGCGGAGTTCAAGCGGTTTATCGACCAGACCGGTTCACGATGGTACAAGCGGGCCTGGATGGACAAGCTCGCCGCGGGCTTCACGGTCGGTGGCGGGCTCAGTGGCGACAAGCAGAGCACGCTGCAGGCGTTGCATGTCTTCGCCTGTCAGCACGGGATGATCTGGGTTTCGATGGGCGTGGGGGTGAGCGAGCCCGGGCTCGATCGGCTCTCGTCGTCGATCGGGTTGATGTGTCAGGCCGACAGTGCGCCCCCGACACAGACGCCTCCGCCCGAGGATCATGCGACGGCGGAAGCGTTCGGAGTGCGTGTGGCCCAGGCCGCATGCCGTTGGGGCGCGGGGGCATAGGCGGCCGCAAGACCGGCCGGACTGATTGAAATCATCGATTTCATCCCGAGAGGGCGTTTTTTGCCCGGTTGATTGTTGGAACAAATATTTTTCCGAACCGGTTGAATAGTCTTGGGGTGACGGGTATTTATTTGTTGGAACAACCATGTACAGTGAAAGGACAAGAAATGGGCACACAGAACAACATCCAGGTCACACTCAACGATGCCGGGTTGCTGATCGCTCGATCGATGATCGGCGTGGTGGGCATCTACCACGGCGGGCAGAAGCTCTTTGGCATGTTCGGCGGCGGTGGCTTTGCGTCGACGGCTGAAGCGATGGAGGCGATGGGGATGCCACTGCCAACCCTGAGTGCCGCGGCCGCGGGCTCGGCGGAGTTCTTCGGCGGCATCGCGCTCGTGCTCGGGCTGCTGACGCGGTTTGCTGGCGCGAACTTTGCGTTCACCATGCTTGTGGCAAGCTTTGCGGTGCACGGCGGGGCGTTCGGGTCGCAGAACGGCGGCATGGAATACCCGCTGACACTCGGGATGGTCGCGTTGGCATTGACACTGACCGGCGCGGGTCGTTATTCGCTCGATCGGGTTCTCCTCTCAGGATGGCGTGAGCGTTTTCGCACCCCGCGTCTGGCAACGGGTGCAGCAGCGGCATAAACGGCTACTTGGAAAGGCACGAGATGAACGCGATGCTGCCGCAAATCAGGAACGATGGAGATCGGGCTCACTTTGACCATGGCTGGCTCGACACGCGTCACACATTCAGTTTCGGGTCGTACCATGACCCGCGCTGGATGGGTTTTCGCTCGCTGCGGGTGATCAATGAGGATTTGATCGCTCCCAGGACGGGGTTCGGCGAGCACGGGCATCGTGATATGGAGATCATCACCTACCCGGTCTCGGGCGCGGTGCGTCATCGTGATTCGCTTGGCAATGAGGAAGACATCACGCCGGGCATGATCCAGCACATGAGCGCTGGTTCGGGGATCCGTCACAGCGAGTTCAATCCGCTTGGTGAGCGGACACACATGCTGCAGATCTGGATCGAGCCGCGGGAAGTAGGGATTGAGCCTGGGCATCAATCGCGGGCGTTCCCGATCCACGAGCAGCGCGGGCGATTGCATCTGCTCGCATCACCCGATGGTGAGAACGGCTCGTTGGTGATCCAGCAGGATGCGCGGGTGCTGGCTGGTGTTTTCGGCACCGGTGAACGGTACACGCACGCGCTGCGTGATCTGAGGCATGCGTGGGTGCAGGTTGTGCGTGGAGCGCTCAGCGTCAACGGCGCTGCGATCGCCAGCGGCGATGGGCTGGCGCTGCATGATATTGGTTCGGTGGAGTTGAGCATCGACGAAGATAGTGAAGTATTGGTGTTCGAACTGGCGTGAGGTATTGACCCCCTGTTTTTCAGGCTCAGCATGCGATCGTTTGCTGTGCTGGGCCTGGTTGAGTGAAGCGTGGTTTGATGCAAGATGGATTCGGGGACCCACATCAGGGCCTCAGAATCACACATTCGTATAAGGAGAAAAACCCATTCGGTCACAGAAGGTACAACATGGCGAACATCTTTGCCAAACCGAGCGTATAGAAATAGGTGGTGTGAGCGCACCGCGAAGAAGAGATCACAGCGGCAGGCGCTCCGGACACGACTTCTCGGGTCATTCGACCTGACAACCCATTGCCCCCTCTCCGGGCCCGGCGACTCTGTGTGTGCATCGCCGGGCCTGATTTTTTTTGTCATGCTTCTGTCGTGCCAGTCCCGGCCCAAGCTTCGCACTCGATCTCGACGACGAACTCGGGGGCGATGAGTTCGCTTGTGCCGACCTGTGTGAGCGCGGGGGTGTGGCTGGGGTTGCGGGCCGCGAAAAACGCGTGGTGGGCCAGACCAACCTGCTCTGCCTGCGCGATATCGGTGGTAAAGACGCGGCTGCGCATGATCGAGAACCGGTTGAGCCCGGCTTGTTGTAGAACGGTTTCGATGATCTCGTAGCAGCGGGTGGTCTGGGCGCCAGCGTCGCCCGGTGCGAATGGCTGGCCTTGATCGTCGATGGCGACGGTGCCGCCGATGAGCACGAGGTTGCCGGATCGGGCCAGGCGGGCGTAGCCGAAGCGTTGTTCCCATTGGTTGTTGGTGCTGATGAAGGTGATGGGATTCATGGGGAGATGGTAGATGGGGAAGATGCGGGGTGGGTGTTGCGCTTTGAAGGCCCCCTCCGTCTCCGGCTGCGCCGGATCCACCTCCCCCGCATGTTCGGGGGAGGCCGCACTGCGCCGCTGTGCGTCGAGTACGGGCACCCGACTTGGTTGGGCTATTCGGTCGGCTGGTCCAGCGGCGTGTCCGAGCCCGGGCCGTGGGCGCCGTGGCGGGGTTTGGCGCGGAGGGTGCTGGCGCGGGCGATGGCGTCCTTGCCGAACTTGTCGGTGATGGCATCGCTCACGCGGTCGACGGCTCGGGATTTCTTCGACTCGGTATCGTCGGTCTGATCGAATAGTCCGGGCTCGGCGGGGGCATCGGTGAGCCCCGCGAGGGCGACGCCGATGAGGCGGACGGGCTTGAACGAACGCGCCCATATGTCGAAGAGCGATCGGGCGGCATCGTGGATGACGCGGGTCTCGTCGGTCTGGTTGTCGAGGGTGGTGGCGCGGGTGATGGTCTCGAAGTCGCCGTAGCGGACCTTGATGCTCACGGTCTTGGCGTAGCGTGCGTGCTTGCGGAGCCGAGACGCGACATCCTGGGCCTGGCGGGCGATGAGGGCGCGGACCTCATCGGGGTCTTGCAGGTCGGTTGAGAAGGTGTGTTCGTGCGAGATGGACTTGGCTTCGCGGTCGAGTCGCACGGGGCGGTCGTCGATGCCCTGGGCGAGCTGGTGCAGGTGTCGGCCCTGATCGCCCATGCGGGCAGCGAGGGTCTCGGCGGGCATCTTGCGCAGGTCGGCGACGGTGCGGATGCCCAGCTTGGCCAGCGATCGCTCGGCGCTGGGCCCCACGCCCCAGAGCTTGGTGACCGGGAGCGGGTCGAGGATGTGTTGGATGGTGTCAGGCTGGATGACGAAGAGCCCGTCGGGCTTGTTCATGTCCGAGGCGAGCTTGGCGAGGAACTTATTGGGCGCGACGCCGACGGAGCAGGTGAGTTGTGTTTCCTCGTGGACGAGTCGTCGGATCTGTTTGGCGATGTCGACGGGTGAGCCGAAGAGCTTGGTTGAGCCGGTGACATCGAGGAAGGCCTCGTCGATGGAGATGGGCTGGATGGCGGGTGAGAAGCGTTCGAGGATTTCGAAGACCTGCTTGGAGACGGCCTTGTAGTCGCCGTGTCGTCCGGAGACGATGATGGCGTTTGGGCAGCGTCGTTTGGCGATGCTCATGGGCTGTGCGGAGTGGCAGCCGAAGACTCGGGCTTCGTAGGAGGCGGCGGCGACGACGCCGCGCGGTCCATCGCCGCCCACGAGCAGGGGCTTGCCCCGGTATTGCGGGTTGTCGCGCTGCTCGACCGAGGCGAAGAAGGCGTCCATGTCGACATGCA
Organism: Phycisphaerales bacterium JB052; assembly: GCA_043100965.1. GTDB lineage: Bacteria > Planctomycetota > Phycisphaerae > Phycisphaerales > UBA1924 > UBA1924. Next base: position 1,489,121 of record JBICHR010000011.1, read on the forward strand.
GGATGGCGCGGGATGAAGCGAGCATGAATCTGAGTTTAGGTTTGGCCGGTGACCGCTGGTTCTGGGGCCGGGGGGCGTATTGCGTGATGTCAAAGTTTTTGTGCTGTTGATCGCGGGGCGTGCCCGCCTCACAATATGGGCATGAAGACTTCTCTGATGATCGCTCGTTGCTCGGTTGGGATGTGCGCGTTCGGTATGCTGGTCTCGTGCTCGACCCCGAAGACCGAGCCCAAGAAGCCCGTGGAGGTGCCGGCGGCGGAACAGGGGACGCCCGAGGAGCAGCAGGCCAAGGTGGTGCAGGACCAGATCGCATCCGAGGCGGCGCAGCAGGCGACGGCCGTGTCGCAGCTGGCTGATGCGCGTCAGGTGCAGGCGCAGGTGATGGACTTTGCCGACGAGATGATGCTGCGTCTGGCCGAGGCGATCGATCAGATCGAGGGGAAGGCGCAGAGCATCGACGGGCGCACGGTGGCGCACCGGCTCAAGTACACGGTTTCGCACGGGGCGACGATCATCGCGGCCGCCCAGAACCCGCGGATCGCGTTGGTCGACATGTATGTCATGATCTCGCTGCAGCGGGCGCTGCTCGAGCGGAAGATCATCCCGGAGTACTACGGGCCCGAGGCCGATCGGCTGCTCGAGACATTCCAGACCAGTGAGCTGGAGATCAAGGGGCTGGCGAGCAAGGCGCTGACACCCGAGCAGCTCGCGGAGATCGATCGGCTGATCGCCCAGTGGCTTGAGAACAACCCGAACCGGGTGTACGCGGGGTATGTGCGTCTCTCCGAGTTTTCCGCGGCTCGTCAGGTTTCGACGGCCGCGGCCCAGAAGGGGCGCGCGTCCAATGTGCTGGGGTTCCTCTTTATTGATCCGCTGGCGGGGCTGGATCCGACGACGCGTGAGATCGAACAGGCGCGGCTGCTGGCCGAGCGTGCGTTCTTTTATATGCAGCGCATGCCCATGCTCATCAGCTGGCAGGCGGAGCTGCTGGTCATGGACACCATCAGCGAGCCCGAGTCGCGCCAGGTGCTGGGCAGTGTTGAATCGCTGTCGGCTTCGGTCGAGCAGATCACCAAGGATGTGAACGACCTCAACGAACGCTTCCCGACGCTGATCAGCCAGGAACGCCAGGCGATCCTTGAGCAGTTCAATGCGACGATCGATGAGCAGCGTGAGAAGTCAATCGATCAGGCGCTCGAAGGGCTCAGCCAGGAGCGTGAGGCGCTGATCAACCAGCTTGTGGAGCAGGAGGCCGAGCTGCGCCCGATGATCACCGACCTGCGCCAGACGGTCGATTCGACCACGGCGTTGAGCGATTCGGTGCGAGAGACGACGGCCCAGTTCGAGGAGCTGGCCAAGCTGCTGCGCCTCGACGAGCCCGGTGACCCCGACGCCGAGCCCACGAGCATCAAGGACTTCACCGAGGCCTTGCGTGAGACGACCGCGGCGGCGGCGGAGCTGGTGAAGCTGAGCGAGTCGATCAAGGGCACGACCGCACCCGATGCGCTTGAGGAGCGCTTGGTGATGATCGAGCAGCGTCTGATGAATGCCGAGGAATCGGCCAATCGGGTGATGGACCGGGCGTTCCGATTGGCGATCACGCTGGTGGTGGTGCTGATCGTGGGGTTGTTGTTGGTGGTGGGGCTGGGGGCGTGGTTGCGGTCACGATCGGTCAAGCCCGCGGCGTGATCAAAGGATCCCCAATGAATCGCCCATCATGTGTCCGGCGCGGTTGCTGGTGGCGCTGGGGTCGAGCATGGCGTCGAGGTCGGCGGGGAGGATCATCTTGAAGCTGGCGCCCTTGCCCGGGGTGGATTCGAGGCGGATGCGTCCCTTGTGCTCGTAGACGATGCGTTTGGTCACCGCCAGCCCAAGGCCAGTGCCCTTGAGGCCTTTGGTGGTGTTGAAGGGCTCGAAGATCCAGGCGAGTTTGTCCTGCTCGACGCCGGGGCCGTTGTCGATGACATTGATGGTGACGGCGGGGCGGAGCATGCTGCCGGGCTTGGCCGGGTCGGGTCGGGACTCGTTGAATGAGACGCGCACGGTCACCGCGCCGGTGTCGTTGGGGACCGCTTCGATCGCGTTGGTCAGCAGGTTCATCAGCGCCTGATGGATCAGCCCCGGGTCGATCATGATCGGAGGCATCTCCGGGTCGGCGTCGACGATCAGGGCGATGTTCTTTTCTTGGCAGGGCTTTTCCAGCAACAGGGCGCACTCTTCGACGATCTTGTTGATGGGGGTCAGCTCGAGTTCGAGCTGGAGCTTGCGACCGAAGGCGAGCATGTTCATGGTGAGCGAGGCGATGCGGTCGAGGTTGCGGCGGAGGATGCCCCAGCCGTTCTTTGCGATCGCCAGGTCGTTCTTGTGCAGCCCGATCTCCACCACATCGGCCCCGCCCCGCAGGCCCTGGAGGATGTTCTTGATCGAGTGCGAGAGGGAGGCAACGGTCTCGCCGATGGCGGCCATGCGTTCGCTGTTGACGCGCTTGAGGTGTTCCTCGGCATTGGCCAGGGCCAGGCCGGTGTGCTGCCCGATCGCGTTGAGCAGTTCGAGCTGCTCCTTGACGAAGGCGTGGTTCTGGGTTGACGAGTCGATGTAGATGGCCCCGAAGACATGGTCGCCAAAGAGGATGGGCGAGCAGATCGCCGAGCGGATCTGGTACTGTTGGACCGAGTCGCCCGAGACGAAGCGGGGGTCGGTCATGGCGTTGGTGGTGAGGACGCCCTCGCCCAGTGTGGCCATGTTGAGGATCGTGCGTGAGACATGGATCGTGGAGTCCTCATCGGGCTTGGGCGGGTTGGCGTAGCGGATGACGCCGGGCACGAGGGGCTCGTCGTCGCTGACGCCCTGGATCATGATCACGCCGCGCTCAGGCTTGAACTCGTTGAAAACGAGGTCCATGACCGCTTCGAGCAGCTCACGGTTGTTCATGATGCGTGCGGTCAGGGCGGTGAGGGTATAGATGACGCGCAGGTGGTCGACGGCTGCTCCGGGCGTGTCGGGGTCCTCGGTCGCGTCGCTGCCGATGAATGAGTCGGCCTGGGTGACGATGCGTTCCTCGACCTCGGTTTCCATTTCGAGGTCGTCGCTGATATGGACCTTGGGCTTCTTGGCCAGGTTGACCGGGTCGCCGAAGAGGAAGACGGTGGCCCCGACGCGGATCTCGTCACCGGGTTCGAGGCGGATGCGGTCCTTGATGGCTACGCCGTTGACGATGGTGCCGTTCTGTGACTGGAGGTCGCGGAGGTACCATGTGTCGCCGTCGGGCGTGAGCTCGGCGTGTCGTCGTGAGACGGTGTTGTCGGTGATGGGCAGGGCCTCGGTGGATCGCCCCAGCAGCTGGGGCTGATCGGTGGGGAGCTGGAATCCCTTGCCCTTGTCGGGGCCCTCGATGATGGTCAGTGTGAGCATGCGTTCTGATCGTACCGGATTCTTGGCCCGATGGGTATTCCCGGGGTGATTGTGTCGTGCGCGTAGGGTGCAGGATTGCTATCGTGTAGGCATGGCCAAGCGTGGTTCCAGCAGTTCGAAAGCGCCCTCGCGGGCACCCAATGGCGACGACCGGGTCGTCGTGCTTGCGGGCAAGGAGCTGTTCCTGCGTGGTCAGTACACGAGCATGCTGCGTTCGGCCCTTGAGTCGGCGCATGGCGAGATCGAGACCTTCAAGTTCGAGGGCGAATCGGTCGAGATCGCCAGCGTGCTCGATGAGTGCCGATCGTTTGGGCTGATGAGCAGCCACAAGCTGGTGATCGTGGATGATGCCGACAAGTTCGTCAACGAGCACACGCGTCCGATGCTGGCGCGCTATGCCGACGACCCGAGCGAGCAGGCGACGCTGCTGCTGCGGGCCAATACCTGGCGGCCGGGGAACCTGGACAAGTCGATTGCCAAGTGCGGGGTGGTGGTGAAATGCGACCAGATCGACCCGGGCATGGCGATCAAGTGGACGCAGGCGCGGGCCCAGCGGGCGTACCAGTCGTCGATCGGGCCCCGTGAGGCGTCGCTGCTGGTTGAGCGATTGGGTGCGGACCTGGGGAAGATCGATGCGGAGCTTGGCAAGCTGGCGACAGCCGCGGGCCAGACCGAGGGCAAGCCCAACCCGATCAGCGAGGGGTTGATCCTGGAGATGGTGGCGCTGACCCGCGAGGAGGACAGCCCGTGGGTGATCCAGGAGCCGCTGCTCAGCGGCGACCCGGAGTACACGCTCCAGCGCCTACGCATCGTGCTGGAGAACTCGGGCAAGGGGCAGCATGTCCCGGTTTCGTACGCCTGCATCGACCTGGCACGCAAGATCGTGGGGGTCTGCGAGGGGGCGGCCAGCGGCCAGAACCTCAATACGGTGGCCAAGGACCTCAAGCTCTGGGGCCCCGGCCGAGACGCGATCATGCGTCTTTCCAAGCGGGTGAGCCCGCAGCGGGCCCGCGAACTGCTCGATGCGAGCGTGCGTGCGGACATGAGCATCAAGCGTTCGGCGGACCCGGTGCGGACGCTTGAGGTGCTGGCGTTGCGGTTTGCTGCGACGGTGCGTTGAGCGAAATCCCACCAAGTTCTGGACACTTTCGCGTTGCTTTGACGATGAGGAGTCTTGGTCTATACACGGCATGCAGGAGGCAGCGCCACATGAGCGGGACATGCTCACATCACAGAATCAGGGGGGGGTACGCACACCAGGTCGTCGGTACGCTGACGGCGTTGCTGCTGCTTCAGGGTTGTGGGAGCGGTGGTTCGGTGCGGGCTCAGGACAATGAGACGCCGGTGAACACCGGGCTGGCGAACATCAATGAATCGCCGGCGTTGGCTTTGCCCGAGCACGAGGGGCTGTTGGAGCCCGATCGGGACGAGGAGATGATCCGAGCTCAGATCGAGGAATCGGCGCGTCAGCTGAGCGTGTACTTCACGAACCTGGAGCTCGATGGTCCGCCCAGCATGGGTGAGACGCCAGCGCCCAAGCCCACAAGCAAGTCGGGTATGGCGCAGCAGGCTGCGGACATGCAGAATACCACGCGGCAGACGCCCACGCAGCCAGAGCGTGTTGTGCAGACTCCCAAGCGATCGCAGCCCAACCCCGATGTGGGGTCGGGTAAGGACGATGGTGGCGTGCGGGTGTCGCTGCTGGATCTCGCGGGGAACAACAGCACCGGCGAACAGGCAGCGGCGGAATCATCCCAGGTCGATGCGGTCGAGCAGTCCGAGACCAAGATCGAGCCCGTGCGTGAGATCGAGCAGGACCCGCGCGCGCGTCGGGACACGCTTGCTCACGAGCTGGCCAGCATCCTGTCGGATCTGGTTGAGTCGGGCCAGGACCCCGGGGCCTCGGCGTTGGCCCTGGCATCTCTCGAGACACTGCTGCCTGAGGACACCGGCGCGTTGGTTGATGACGGGGTGCTCTCTGAGCCCGAGCGGGCATCGCTCGATGCGGTGCGATCGTTGCTGGGTGCGATGACGAGCGAGGGCGAGCTGGTTTCGCCCGATCAGATGTCGGAGCGGCTTGAGCAGGTGAAGCATCAGATTGATGCGTGGGCGGGCCTCTCGATCAAGCGGGCGGCTTTGTGCACGCGGGTCGATGGGTACGGGCGGTATGAGACCTTCCCGAGCTATCGGTTTGCCGCTGGCCAGGCGCACGAGGTGATCGTGTACACCGAGCTTGATCGGTTCACGCAACGCGAGTCGATCGGTCCCGATGGGCAGACGCGGTATGGGATTGAGTTATCGCAGCGGCTGGAGCTGTATCACGCGGCGGACGATCTGAACACCTGGAACCGAGCGGCCGAGACGGTGCGGGATGAGTCGCGCAATCGCCTGCGGGACTATTACCTGACGAATCGGGTGTTCCTGCCCGCCAATCTGGGCGTAGGCCGGTATCACCTGAAGATCGTGATGCGTGACCTGATCGGCGAAAAGGTCGCTGAGACGATTATCCCGATCGAGATCGTGGTGCGATGAGTTGTGCGGGAAGGGTTGCGGGGCTCAAAAAAGACAGCAGCTCTGGGACCTACCTCTCTCCACAAAAGAGCCCCAAAGCTGCCATCGCTGTGCTCGGTGAGACTACAGAATTCGAACAAGCGTTGCAACCCGTACGGTGGCTCGGTCTGGCGAAAAATATGGTGTATTGAGTTCTCGGCGAGCGAGCTGGCCAAGATTTGCCAGACGCGATCTGGGATGGCGTGGGTTCTGGTAAGATAGGTAGTCTGAGTTGGCGTGGTCGGGTTGTGTGGGGTGAACAGATGTTGACGCCTCATTGGCATGCTTTGTGCACAAAGGCGGATTCCTTTGGGCCGATGGGCTCGTTGTATCGAATAGAGTTGGTGTCATGAGTCGCGAAGAACGCAGACAGAACGGGTCATCGGGCAAGGGCGCTTCGGCGTACCCGGGTCCGGTGCGCGAACTGATTGAGCGTTTCGCCGAGTTGCCCGGCATCGGGGTGCGTTCGGCTGAGCGGTTGGCGTTCCATGTACTCAAGAGCGACGAGCCCAGCGCGATGGCGTTGGCGCAGGCGATCGCGGCCGTCAAGCAGAGCGTGCGTCACTGCAGCCAGTGTTTCAACCTGAGCGACAGCGATGTGTGCTCGGTCTGTGGCGACGGGTCGCGGGACCGTTCGCGGGTGCTGGTGGTCGAGCAGCCCAAGGACCTGATCGCGCTGGAGCAGACGGGGATGTACCGGGGTCTGTACCATGTGCTGATGGGGCGTCTCTCGGCGTTGGATGGGGTTGGGCCCGAGGACCTGACGATCGGGGCGCTTCTGGAGCGTGTGCGTTCGTCGGGCGGCGAGATCGAAGAAGTCGTTCTGGGGCTGAACCCCACGGTCGAGGGGGATGGCACGGGTCTGTACCTGGCCCAGGCATTGGGTGAGCTGGGCGTGAAGGTGAGCCGACTGGCGCGGGGGCTGCCCAGCGGCGGGTCGCTGGAGTACGCCAATAAGGCGGTGCTTGCGGACGCGATCCTGGGGCGTCAGTCGATGGGTGGCGGTGGCTGATGCGTTTCCAGACCTCCCAACAGATGAAGCTCGGCCAGCACATGAAGCTGGCGCCGCGGATGATCCAGTCGATGGAGATCCTGCAGATGCCTCTGGCGGAGCTGCGGGAGCGCATCGAGCAGGAGCTTGAATCGAACCCGACGCTGGAGGTGGCCGAGATCGAGGCGGGCGCGGGGCTTGACGAGCGTGAGGGGGCCTCGGCCAATGAGCAGGCGCTGAACATCGAGCCCGAGAGCGCGGGCGACTTTGCGCGCCTTGATGAGTACACCGAGAGCAACCCTGATGCAGCAGAGAATACATACAGCGATTCGCGTGTGACGCGGGACTTCGATCAGTTGCCCCGCACCCGCGCCAGTGGCGGGGGTGAGCGTGACGCGAAGATCGACGCGATGGCGTCGGCGCCGGCACGGGGGGCATCGCTGAGCGAGCAGCTGCTGGCGCAGTGGTCACTGACCGATGTGAACGATCGGGTGAAGCTGATGGGTGAGGTGATCATCGCCAACCTTGAGGATGATGGGTACCTGCGGGTCGAGTTTGACGAGCTGGAGGAGCGTGGCGGGCAGGGCCTGCGAGCGCTCGAGCCCACCGAGGCGGACTGGGAGTTGGCGCTGCAGGCGGTGCAGCTGCTTCTCGAGCCGGCTGGTGTGGGAGCACGCGATGCGCGTGAGTGCCTGCTGTTGCAGATTGATGCTTTGGGGGATCGTCAGGGCGAACGCCGGGACGATCAGATCAGCGTGAACAGCGAGTCGCTGGCGGTGGCTCGCAAGCTGGTGAGCGAGTATTTCGAAGAGCTGATGAAGAACCGGCTGCCCAAGGTCGCGGCCCGCTCGGGGTTGGATCTCGACCAGATCAACAGCGGGCTGGAGCTGCTTCGCCGTCTGAGTCTGTCACCGGCGCGTCGGTTGGTTGATGAATCACCCGAGGCGGTGATTCCCGATGGGGTTGTTGAGTACGACGAGGATGAGGACCGCTATTTCGCGTACCTGACCGATGGGCGATTACCCGATGTTCGCATCAATCAGGAGTACGCGAAGATGAGCGCAGACAAGGGGGTGCCGACCAATGACCGCACCTTCCTGAAGAAGAACCTGTCGAATGCGCAGTGGCTGATGGACGCGGTGGCGCAGCGTCAGCACACGCTTTTACGGGTAATCAACGCGGTGCTTGATGAGCAGCGAGAGTTCTTCGATTACGGGCCCGAGGCGCTCAAGCCGTTGCCGATGAAAACGATCGCGGATCGGCTGGGGATTCATGTGGCGACGGTGTCGCGGGCGGTGAGCGAGAAGTATCTGATGACGCCGCGTGGGATCGTGCCGTTGCGGAGTTTCTTCAGCGGCGGTCTGAGCACGGAGAGCGGCGAGGATGTGAGCGCCAACTCGGTGAAGGCGACGATCGGCGAGATCATCGAGGGCGAGGACAAGGCCAAGCCATTGAGCGATGAGGCGATTGTCAAGCAGCTCAAGGAGCGTGGCATTGAGATCGCTCGCCGAACGGTCGCCAAGTACCGCGACCAGCTCGGTCTGCCCACGGCTCGCATGCGGAAGCAGTTCTGATTTACTGTGGTGTTCTGAGTCGGGCGCGTCGGCGCGGGAGGCGGGCGAGTTTTTTGCGTCGCCAGGGTCCGGCGTAGATGAGCGTGGTGCCGAGCAGCAGCGCTGGGGTGGCCAGGAGCATGCGTGCGCCGGGGTCATCGAAGAACCAAGCGCCGAAGACTGCGGCGGGGAGCAGCAGGATGCCTCCGATTCGGGGCGTGATCAACGCCAGCAGGGTGAGCACCAGCACGGGGAGCGCGAAGAGTACGACGGGCATGATGTCGTCGGCGGAGCTTTCAGCACCGAGCGTGTGCATCAGGGCGAACCAGAGCCAGAACCCGCCCCAGAGGGCTGTGAGCAGGGAGGCGCACCAACTGATGACGCAGTGGGGCACGGCGATTCTGGCTCTGGGGAGTCGAGGACGGCGCATCATGCAGGATCTTTGGGAATCGGTGGATCGAGATTGCGTGCATCGGATCGAGTCTCCCGCACGAACCCGTGCTTCGAACCCCCGGGATGGGGGCATGGGAGACCTGCACATGATGTATCGGTATGGCTTGTTGGTTGTTTTGGCTTCGTTCTTTTCGGTCGTATCGACGGCGATGGCGCAGCCGTTCTCGGTTCCATTGAATCAGGGCGATTCCCGCTGGCAGGTGGTGCTCGATGGCGTGATGGGTGGGCTTTCCAGTGGTGTGATTGAGGAGACCGAGGCGGGGATGTTGTTTCGTGGTTCGCTGCGGCTGGAGAACAACGGCGGGTTCTCGCAGATTCGGACACCGATCGAAGAAGGATTGCTCGGCGATGCCGAGGGCATCGAGATCGAGGTGCGCGGTGACGGGCGTGCGTACATCTTCGACGCACGTGTATCGAATATTCAGATGATGGCCTCGTCCTATCAGTCGGTGTTTGAGACCACAGATAATACGTGGTTGACTCTGCGGCTGCCGTTTGATTCGTTCGCGTTCCACAGTTTCGGGCGACGGGTGGCGGTGGTCGGCGAGATGAATCCGGCGTTGGTCAACTCGGTGGGCATCACGCTGGCTGATAAGCAGCCGGGCACATTCGATCTGGAGATCCGTGCGATTCGTGGGTACAGCACGCGGGGCGAGTACAACCAGCGGCTGGCCAAGCTGGGTGCGATCCTGGCGGATCGTGAGGCGGAAGCTGAGCAAAGTCCCCGGCGTGAGGTTCTTACGAACGCTTCATTTGCGGATCGCGTGATTGAAGTCTGTGCGTTGGCGGTCGATCGTGGCGTGCCGATGTTTAATAATGGGCAGCCCGAGGCGTGCGCTTCGGTGTACGAGGTAGCGCTCGCGTCGGTGCTGGTGCTTGGGCAGGGCGAACTGGGCGATGAAACCCGCGGCATGCTGACCAAGGCGCTGCGTGAGGGGCGAGCGATAGACGACCAGCGTGAGCGTGCGTGGCACTATCGCCGTGCGATCGATGCGTTGATGCGTTCACTCAACGCACACGCTTGAGGCGGGCGTACTCGAGCACCAGTGTCTTTCGGCCGACCGATTTGAACTCCACGACGACGCGGGCGTTGCTGCCCGCGGTGGTCTTCATGACGACGCCCTCGCCGAACTGCGGGTGACGCACGACGCAGCCCTGCGGGTAGGCCGATCCCGAGGCGCCCGATGGGCTCGGTGATGCCTTGGCTGCGGGGTTGATGCTTGGGAGGTTGGGGCTGGTGTGGCTGATGGTGCGTCGGGGCTGGACATTGGCGAGGCGTTGCTCACGGGCTCGCTCGATGCGTTGGAGGTCGGCCTTGTGCTTTGGGTCCTGCTTGAAGTCCTTGAACGAGCCGGCGCGGAAGCTTCGGCTGGGCGACGGGCCTCTGCTGGGGCCGAAGGCGTCGTCATACTCGCCCATGCCCTCGTCCATGTAGGTGTCGCTCTGGTCGCTGGTGATGATGTGTTCTTTGCCGATCTCCTCGAGGAAGCGTGAGGGGATCATGCGTTCGGACATGCCTCGGATCGTGCGTCGGTTGGTGTGGGTGATCTGCAGGTGCTTCATCGCGCGGGTGATGCCGACGAAGGCCAGTCGGCGTTCTTCTTCGAGTTCGCTCTGCGATTCGTTGGCGCGTGAGTGGGGGAGCGAGCCCTCTTCGAGTCCGATCATGGCGACGGCGGGGAACTCGAGGCCCTTGGATGCGTGCAGGGTCATCAGGGTGACGGTGCCGGTTGATGAATCGACGGCATCGGCGTCGGCGACGAGGGCGATCGATTCGAGGTAGGCGCGGAGCATGGCGAGGAGTTCAGGGACCTCGCCGATTTGCCCGGACTGTGCAGACTCGGGGTCGGTGAAGGCGGCGGGGTCGTCGGCGGGGTCGTACTCGCGTTCGAAGTCGCGTGCGGAGGTGACGAGTTCTGAGAGGTTGTCGAGGCGTTCCTCGTCGGACTCGCTGCCGCTGGCCTTGGCCTGCCTGGTGTAGTGTGCTTCGAGCGTGGATTCGGTGATGACGCGTTCGACGAGTTCGTGGAGGGTGTTGGAGACGGTGGCGCCCATGAAGCTGCCGCCGCCGGTCCAGTCGTTGACCATCGTGACAAACTTGTCGATCGAGGCCAGTGCGCGTGGGTTCAGCCCCAGTTCCTTGGCGCGGGTGAGGCCCTGCCAGAGGGAGATGTTGGCGCGCACCGCGGCGCCCTGGATCACATCGAGCGTGGTCTTGCCGATCCCTCGAGTGGGTGTGTTGATGACGCGGAGCAGTGATACGGTGTCATCGGGGTTGGCGACGACGCGGAGGTAGGCGATGGCGTTCTTGACCTCTTCGCGTTCGAAGAACGCGGTGCCGCGTGCGATCTTGTACGGGATGCCGTACTGACGCATGGCATCTTCCATGACGCGTGAGAAGGCGTTGATGCGGTAGAAGACGGCCATGTCGCGCCAGGCGATGTTGTCCTCGTCGTGGAGCTTGCGGAACCAGTCGGCGACGAGTTCGGCCTCGTGGCGTTCGTTGTTGCAGCGGACGACGGTGATGGGTTCGCCGCCCTCTTTGGAGGTGTAGAGGGGCTTGTCGCGTCGGTGTTCGTTCTTCTTGATGAGCGTGTCGGCGGCCTGAAGGATGGCGGCGGTGGAGCGGAAGTTCTCGCCCAGCAGGATGGCGCGTGCGCCGGGGAAGTGCTCCTCGAAGTCGAGGATGTTGGAGATGTCCGCGCCGCGCCAGCCGTAGATTGCCTGGTCTGGGTCACCCACGACGCAGATGTTGGGCTGGGTGGGTGCGTCTTCCATGCCCGGCATGGGCGGTGGGGGCGCGGCCAGCAGCGAGGTGATGCGGAACTGGACCGAGTTGGTGTCCTGGTACTCGTCGATCATGAGGTAGCGCCAGCGAGAGGTCAGCTCGGCGCGGATGTCCTCGTGTGTTTCGAGCAGCTTGACGGTGAAGAGGAGCAGGTCGTCGAAGTCGATCGCACCGGCCTGACGGAGGACCTGCTCGTAGTTGAGGTAGATCTTGGCGATCTGCTTGGAGTAGTAGTCGTGCGCGTTGGCCTCGAAGGCCTTGGCGTCCATGAGTTCGTTCTTGGCGTTGGAGATGGCGCTGAGCACGGTGCGGGGCGGCCAGTTGGTGCTCTGCAGGTTCATCTGCTTGAGCACGCGTTTCATGGCGCTCATCTGGTCGCTGGAGTCGTAGATGGTGTAGTCGGGCTTGAGCCCGGGCAGCTCGGCGCGCTCGGCGTAGCGGCGCAGGAGGCGGGCGCAGAGGGAGTGGAAGGTGGTGATGGTGAGCCCGCGCAGGCGTGGATCGGGCGGGGCGCCTTCTTCGAGGGCCTGCGGGCCGCAGATCTGGCTGATGACGCGTTCGCGCATCTCGCCGGCGGCTTTGTTGGTAAAGGTGAGGGCGAGGATGCACCATGGGGGTGTGCCTTGCTCGATGATCTGTGCGATGCGTCGGGTGATGACGCGGGTCTTGCCCGAACCTGCGGCGGCGAGGATCAGCAGGGGGCCCTCGGTGTGGAGCACGGCTGATTTCTGTGCTTCGGTGAGGCCGTCGAGAATGGGATTGGGTGCGGTGTCGCCTCCGCCCAGCTTGCTCGGGAGGTCGTCGTCGGCGAGAAAATCGGGGAGGTCGTCGAGTGGCATGGGTGGTGGGCGCGTCCTGCGGTGGAGTTGATCGTCGGGTTCTGCCATTAGGATAGGGGGCGCGTCGCGAGAGTCTCGCGCGCGTCGGCGACGATGTTGGTCTTGATTGGATCAGTCGGGGCATCCCCGCAGATACGAGGCGATGAAGTCGGCGATGTCGTAGAAATCGAGGCGGCCATCATCGTTGAAATCGGCGTCGGGGTCGCCCGTGGCGTAGGTGTCGATGAATATGGCAACATCGAAGAAGTCGGTCGCCTGGTCCTCATTGAGGTCCGCGGTGCAGGGGGCGAGCGGGCATTCGTGCATGTATGGGTAGACAATGCCGCCGTGATTGAAACCGAGGTGCTGGCTCACCGCCATGAACCGGTTCCCGAGTGATACGGCGATGCTTCCTGAAGTCTCGGTATCGAGGTAACGCACCATATCCCATTCTGAATCATGAAACTCATAAAGCATCGCGAGGTTTGTGCCTTCCGCGGTGATGATCGCATAGTTGTCGAGGAGGTCGAGGTTTTTCCCGAAATGGATGTTTGGCTCCCAGTGGTCGTACTCGATGCGTTGGTGCTCGACCCAATCCGGTCCGTCGTGATGAAAGGCGTAGGCGGCTCCGATCCATTGGAGCGGGGAGTCGTACTGCTCGTCGAGATAGGGAACCCGGGCGTTGGGGGCGCCGACCATGATCTGGCGATTGGTTGCGGCAACCGACCACCCGAAGAAGCTGTAGGGGAGGGCATCTGACGCGGTAAGTTCATTCTGGAGGATCCACTCCCCGTTGATCTGCCGATAGGCGAAGACGCTGCCGGTCGAGTTGGAGGTCCCGGGGGCACTGACGATGGCGTAGTTGGCATTGGGCGAGAGCGTGGTGTCGAATCCGAACTTGTCGCCGTTGGTTTGGTTTGGCGGCTGCAGCACCCGTGTCTGGGCCCAGTGGTCGTCTTGACGCTCAAAGATGTAAGCAGCCCCGGTGTTTGTGCCCCCGAAGCTTTCGTCCATCGCGCCGATGAGCAGGGTGCGCGCGTCGTCGCTGATCGAGACGGTTCTGCCGAATCCCGCGTTGAGCTGGGGGGTGCTTGCGGTGATCTTGGCGGTCTGGATCCATTGAGAGCCGTCGAATGTGAACTCGTAGATGGCACCCGCGTTCTGGAACGCGCCAACCTGGTGGTAGGGCGCGCCGACATAGATGTGCTCGGATGTGGCGGCGAGGGCTTGCCCGAAGCGATCGCCGGGCATGCTGTCGTCGGCGTGGAGCGTGAGTTGTCGGACGAAGGTGTATTCGTCCTCGTCGAACGCGGCGATGTAGACCACGCCTGTGGCTGGCGCGAGGCCATGATCGATCGGGGCTGAGGCAACCATCTGATCGCCGATCATCGCGGTCTGGTAGCCGAACCAGTCGCTGCGGCTTTCATCTTCTTCGACCATGAGCGGGTCGAGGGTATTGGAGCCGCAGTATTCCTGAGCGATCGCATCGTGCGCAGCGACAGTCAGCATCAGGAACGCAAGGGCACGAATCGCTCTGGGCATGTCTGGTGGCCTCGGCAGGGAAGCGGGTGGATCAGGAAGAACGATGATAACAGGGGGGCTTGAAGCTCCAAAGGGGAAAGTCTGAGGTTGCGATGATGGGGCAGGGGCGTCAAGGCACCCGCGTCAGCGCCTGAAAACAGGGTTCTCACGGTGTGTCTGGGAAGGGATATGGGCGCGTGGATGCATCGGGCATGCGGGGGCGGGCGAAATACATCATGGTTGAGGGGTGTTCCCCGAGGTGGACACCTATGATTTCTTCCGTTTGCCGCGCCGATGGGACGGGCGGGAAGAAGCGGGCAAGCCCATTCTCCACAGATACTTGCGAGCAGTACCATGACCACCAAAGAATCAGTCAACCCGCAGGCCATGCCCGATGTGCAGGCGTCGAAGGACGAGCGCAATGTCGCGATCGACAAGGTCGGCGTGAAGGATGTTGTCTACCCGATGAAGCTGGCCACCAAGGACGGCGGGGAGCAGGCCACGGTCGCGTCGATCAATATGTATGTGGCGTTGCCCAAGGAGAAGAAGGGCACGCACATGTCCCGCTTCCTGGAGGTGCTCAACGAGCACGAGTGCCAGGCGTTCTCGCCTGGGGACATCCCGCAGATCACCCGCAAGATCAAGGAGCGCCTCAACGCTCAGGAGGCGCACTTCGAGGCGAGCTTCACCTACTTCATCGCCAAGCCCGCGCCGGTGACGGGGCAGCGGGGGCTGATGAACTACGAGGTGACCTTCGCGTGTACGGCCAACTGCAAGGACGACTTCGTGATCAAGGTCGCCGCCCCCGCGACGAGTCTTTGCCCGTGCTCCAAGGAGATCAGCGAGTACGGCGCGCACAACCAGCGCTGCCGGATCGAGGCCGCGGTTCGTGTCAAGGACACCATGTGGATCGAGGACCTCGTCGAGCATCTGGAGGGTGCGGCTTCGCACCCGGTCTATGCGGTACTCAAGCGCCCCGATGAGAAGTTCGTGACGGAGAAGGCGTTCGAGAACCCGAAGTTCGTCGAGGACATCATCCGCGACCTAGCGGTGCTGCTCAACGGCGACGACCGGATCGTGCAGTACGACATCAGCAGCGAGAACTTCGAGTCGATCCACTCGCACAACGCGTACGCGGAGCTGTCGCGGGATAAGCGGCTGGATTGATCGGTGATGATCGCGGGATCAATCGCAGCCTTGCAAGAACTGCTCGACATAGAGACTGACATCGAAGAAGTTGAATGCGCGATCGTCGTTCCAGTCCGGTGTTTCGGCCAGGAACTGCATCATGTCGAAGGCGTTGACTTCACCGTCGCGATTCAGATCGGTCGGGCAAGGGTTCAATGTAAACGCATAGACCGTACCGTCGCCGACTGGTCCTTCGACCCCATTTCCGACAGCACCTACATACAGCGTGCTGTCCACGAGTGTGTCTGGGTAATAAAAGTACTGCGGAGCTTCGTGGCGTGGCTGTGATCCCTTATGCGAGCTGATCAGTTCAAGTTGGTCGTTGTAGACAAAGACTCGTCCCTCAGTATCAAAGAGACCGAAGTTGGCGAAGCTGCTCACGCAAAGATAATCGCCCAATATCTTGAGCTGGTGCCCGAAAGAGGTTGGGTCGTACACCCTGTTCGGAGGGAGTATCGAGTTTGTTTCAAAGTCGGGTGCGCTGAGATCGACGACTCGTACCTCGTCGAAGACTTGATCAGGGGTGCGGATTCGGGTGTATACCCGGAAAGCAAGCCTTTCGCCACGCAGTGTGACCGATTCAATGAGAGAGCGGCTCGCCAGCTCGTTGTAGGGGATTGTGTACTGTGTGATCAGGCTGCCATCGTCGAGGTTGTAGATGTACAGGCGTGATCCCCAGAAGTTTGCGTGCGATTCATCCCATGCCGTGAACACGACTCTGTTTGAGTCAAGCGCAACAGATTGACCGAACCACATTGTTTCTGAAGGGTCGGGCGGCGAAATCTCATATTCAAGTTCGCCTGTGAGCGCGTTGTAGACGAGAACTGCGCCCTCGTTGTCTCCAAAGCGATCGTCCCACCTCGTGGCGACGACCAAGCGAGTTCCCTCGAGAGACATCTCAAAGTCGTAGGCCTGATCGTTTGAACCAGCGATCAGGATGGTTCGGATGTACTCGTACGTGTCTGGGTTGTAGATGTCGATCTGGATGTCGCGGAGCTGATTTGTAGTGCGGGCCAGAGCAAGGCATGATTCATTGAACTCTACTTGCTCGGCGATGATGTCGAATGTCTGAACAACTTCGTTCTGATCCAAGTCAACGACATATACAGCGGGAGGTGTCGGTGAGAGCGAGGCGGGTGCGGTAAGAACCATGCGTGTGCCGTGGATCGCCAAGTCGCGTCCGAACTGATCCAGCGAATCGGGTTGTGGCGACAATACCTCGTCGTCGGGTAGGAAGAGCTGGGCGTGCGCGGGCATCGAACAGGCGGCGATGCATGCCGCGAGCATTGTTTCTCGGAATGGAATCATGTTGTCCCCTTATATAAGCATCCACACATGCGCACATGTGGTTCTGTGCGTGTAGATACGGTCAGGGAAGACGATGGTTCCAGCTTTACCGCGTCCCCGCCAGCTTGCGAACGGTAAAGTCGAAGTTGCGGACCATCGCGGTGAGCACGCCGTAGACGATGGCGATGTAGATTCCCGCGCTGGCGACGGCACCGATGGCCATGGAGATGCGGGCGACGGCCAGGCCCTCGCCCGAGTTCTGGTTGATGGTCTCGTCGAGGCGGGCGACCGGGGAGATCATGGCGTCGATGAGTGAGGCGGGCGAGAGGGTGGCCAGAGCGGGGCCGATAACGGGCATGTCGGCGGCGCTGGCCCAGCCGCACATCCCGAGGATGCCGGCGCTGATGAACACCACGGCGACGGTGCCGACCACGGCGCTGAGGGTGCCCTTGCTCTTGAGCGACCAGTGCAGCCCGATCATGACGCAGAAGGCGATGAAGGGGACCAGCATGACCGCGAGCACGAGCCCGGCCTCGGGCATGACGACCGGGACCTGCATGGTGACGCTGGTGCTGGGCGGCTTGTGTACGTAGTGGGCCAGCGATGCGTTGCCGAGCCCGTTGGTCAGGGCGTAGCAGCCCGCGACGAGGAGGGTGAAGACGGGCACGGCGATGAGCGGGAGCAGGTAGGCGACCAAGCCGCGCATTTTGCCCGCTAGGTACATCTTGGGCGTGATGGGGGTGGTGAGGATGAGGTCAAGGGTGCCGTCTTCGCGTTCGCCCGCGACGGCGGTGGCGGCCATGTTGAGGGCGACGAGGGAGATGAGGAAGACCTCGGTGAAGACCAGGGACTTGATGATGAACTGGAAGTCGTTCATATTCAGCGTGCCCGTGTGGTAGAGGATCACGACGGCGACGGCGGTCAGTGCGCCGAGGATGACGAATGCCCAGCGGGCGATCATGCGTCCGAGCGTGGCGTTTCGGGCCGCGGCTTCGCGCCATGCGATGGGGTTGCTCCAGACGCTGCGGGGCGGGCGGTGTTCTTCGTCTGCGCCCGAGAGCCCGAATATCTTGCGATACCAGGGGGTGCTGCTCGCGCTCTGGGTGACCTGACGCAGCCCGCCGCTTCGGACGGTGAGGGTTGAGAACCCAACGAGCAAGAGGGAAAGAAGCAGCGAGAAGGTGCTCCAAGCCGCGGCAGGGGATGAGAGCATGAAGCCGACGATCCCGCCGTACGCGCCCGGGTCGGCGCTGGGGTAGCTCGTGGGCGAGAGCTGGGCGCGGATGGCCAGGAATGGGTTGAGTGCGGTCACGAGCGTCACGCCGCTGCCCTTGGGGCCCATGCCCATGCCCCGTGAGCCCAGCCAGGCGTCGATGGCGATGGTGGTGGCGATGTAGGTGACGACGGAGACATAGAAGGTGAAGACGGCGCGTTGCCCGGCCAGTCGTGAGACCGAGAGGGCGATGGCGATGGCACCCACGAGGGTGGCGGCACCGGCGGAGACGATGTAGGCGTTGATGATCGATTTGCCCGGCACGCCGCCGAAGAACTGGGTGAGGGCGAAGAGCGGGAGGGAGGCGAAGAGGAGTGCGAGGACGAAGAAGAGGCGTCCGATGAGGTTGCCCAGCACGATCTCGAGCTTGGACATGGGGGTGGTGAGGATGATGTCCCAGGTCTTGGGGTTGGCTTCCTGTGCGATGGCCCCGGCCATGAAGACGGGTGCGATGACGCAGATGAGCCCGACCTGGAGGTAGGCGATCCAGGCGAAGCTGGTGGCCCCGGCCGAGGCGAGGACACGGTAGCTGACCTCGCCGCCGCCTGGCGTGTTGCCCAGCATGGCCCAGAGCAGCACGAGGATGAGCACGGCGAGGTAGGCGCTGCGGACATACAGGTGCTTGGTTCGGCGTGAGGCGTTCTGCACCAATCGCACGGCGATGGGGTTGGCGGGGCCGAGTCGTAATAACCATCGCAGGAATATGGGCATGGTGGGAGTTTATATGGGAATTGGGTCCTGTGTCTTCGAATGGGTGCCCTGCTTTGACCCGTCAGGGCAAAGCAGGTAGTCGGGCGGTGTCCGTTCCTGCTTTGTCGGTCTCCGACGGCTCAAAGCAGGGCACCCGGCACCTCTGGTATACGGGCGTGCGGGGCGATGGGTGCAGGGAATCGAGGATAGAAATCAGCCGTGGGGAGGGACTCGGTTGCGTGTGGAGAACGGGTGAGCGTCCAAGGCCAACGGCCTGCATAGGTCTCTCGTGCTATTGTTTGTTCAGGAACACTTGGTCGTCGTCCGTTGCGTGTCTTGTCAAGTATGCATACATCGGTACACCGGTCACGATAAAGCCGAACCCGAACAGGGCTCTGAACGGTGTAGTGATGATGGTGTTGATAAGCAGAAACCCGGTCACAAGGACGAAGAGGGCTGGCACGAATGGGTAGCCCCAGACCCGGTAGGGTCGATCGGCGTCGGGGTGGGTTTTTCGCAGCACGAAGAGCCCGACAGCGGTCATCCCATAGAACACCCAGAGCACGAAGACATAGATATCCGTCAGTATGTCGAAAGTGCCCGACAGGGTGAGCACGATCGCCCAGATGCCCATCGCGATCAGTGCATTGGTCGGTACCGCATTGCTTGAGAGGCGTGTGAACCATTCGGGCAGCATCCCGCGTTGTGCGAGCGCGAAGGGCAGTCGTGGGGCGGCAAGCATCCCGGCGTGCAGTGTGCCATAGGCCGAGAGCATCAACCCGGCCGAAAGCATGGCGGCGACGGACGCACCCATGAACTTCGATGAAACCTCGTACGCGATCGAGGATGAGGCGGGGATACTCGCGATCTCATCTGCGGGGAGGACATAGAAGTATGCGATATTGATGAGTGTATAGAGCGTGATGACAAGGGCGGTGCCGCCGATGAGCACCCTGGGGAGAGTCTTCCCCGGATTCTTCACCTCGCCGCCGAGTGCCACGATCAGGTTCCATCCGTTGTATCCCCACAGCGCACCGAGCATCGCGGCACCGAAACCCGAGATGCCGCCTCTTGCACTTTCGGGTACGCCTTCGGTGACGACTCCATGTGCTGTGCTATCGAAGTTCAGCCAGGATCCATCACTGAAGAAGAATGCCCCGAGCGCGATCACCATTACGAGCGAGATCTTCCCGATCGTGAGGGCGGTTGCGATTTTTCCATTTGCCCTTGCGGAAGCGAAGTTCAGTACCACCGCCATAATGAGCACCCCAACCGGGAGGATGCGCAGCTGTATGGGCGAGAGTTTCCCGCCGAGCAAATCATTGAAGAAGACGACGAAGAGGATTGCGACCGCCGCGCTCCCTGCGCCGGCAACAAGCATGCGTGTCCACGCGTAGAGGAAAGCCCAGCGGGGGCCGTAGGCTGCGCCGATGAAGTGGAACTGTCCTCCTGCACGCGGCATCATGGTGCCAAGCTCGGCGTACAGCATGGCACCCGCCAGCGACAATAGTCCCGCGAGGATCCACACCAAGATCACCATCGAGGGGGAGCCGACATTGGCGGTCATCACTCGTGTCTTCACGAAGATTCCGGTTCCGACAATGTTTGCGACAATCACGGCCGTACCCGAGATCAGTGTAAAAGAGCGTGCAAGCGCCAAATCAAGTCCCCCCCGGGCCAATGAGTTCAATACGAGTTGGAAATGGGCAGATTCAGCAGGAATATGCACAAGTGATCTTGGCACATCATACTTGATCCCGATCGCGCCTATCTTCGATGCGTTTCGGATATGAGAGAAAAAAGCCGCACACTCTTGGTTGAGCGTGCGGCTGGTTGGGTGCAAGTGTTCTGAGTCAGACTGGGTCGGTTCTTATGTCGACTGTGAGCCGGCGGATTCGACCTCGGACTCTGGTTCGTCCGATTCTTCTGACTTCTCGGGCTCGGGCGGGGCGATGTAGTCGCTCTCGAAGCTGAGGTGCTCGTCTTCGCCCTTGCGGGTGGCTTTGAGCACATTCTTCTCGTGCAGTTCGCCCGACAAGAGCATCTCGGAGACCGGGTCCTCGATATAGGTTCCGATCGCTCTGCGGAGCGGGCGTGCACCGAAGTCGGGGTTGTAGCCCTTGTCGATGAGGAAGTCCTTGGCCGCCTGATCGAGTTCGAGCGCGAAGCCCTGCATGGTGAGTCGCTCGGCGACCTTGCCGACTTCGAACTCGACGATCGAGACGAGGTCTTCCTTTGTCAGCGGCTTGAAGACGATGACATCATCGAGACGGTTGATGAACTCGGGGCGGAAGAACCGCTCGATTTCCTTCATGAGCACGGATTTGACCGACTCGAACTTGTCGTCCGCGGTGTGCTTGCCGAAGCCGAACCCGCCGCCGCCCTTGATGAGGTCGGCACCGATGTTCGAGGTCATGATGATGATGGTGTTGCGGAAGTCGACATGACGCCCGAACGAGTCGGTGAGTCGGCCCTCTTCCATGATCTGCAACAGCATGTTGAAGACATCGGGGTGGGCCTTCTCGACCTCGTCGAGGAGGACGACGGCGTAGGGACGGCGGCGGATCTGCTCGGTGAGCTGGCCGCCCTCTTCGTAGCCGACATAGCCGGGAGGTGCACCGACCAGTCGCGAGACGGTGTGCTTCTCCATGTACTCGGACATGTCGAGGTGGATGAGGGCATCGCTGTCGCCGAACATGAACTCGGCGAGCGACTTGCTCAGCAGCGTCTTGCCGACGCCCGAGGGGCCGACGAAGATGAAGCTGCCCATCGGACGCTTGGGGTCCTTGAGCCCGGCGCGGGCACGACGGATCGCCTTGGCGATCGCCTTGATCGCGTCGTTCTGGCTGATGACCGACTTGTGCAGCTCGTCCTCGAGCTTGAGCAGGCGCTGGGCCTCCTCCTTCTCGAGCTTCTGCAGCGGCACGCCGGTCATCTTGGAGACGACCTCGCGGATGATCTCCTCATCGACGACGCCCGCAGACTCCTGCTGCTTGGCACGCCACTCGGCCTGGATGTCTTCCTTCTTCTTGCGCATCTGCTCGGCCTGATCGCGCAGCTCGGCGGCCTTCTCGTAGTCGGCGCCCTTGACGGCTTCGTCCTTGGCGACCGAGAGGCGTTCGATCTCGGCTTCGATATCGGCCAGGTCCGGTGGCTTGCGCATCGACTTGATGCGTACGCGGGCACCGGCCTCGTCAAGCACATCGATCGACTTGTCGGGCTGCACGCGCCCGGTGATGTACCGGCCCGAGAGCTCGACGGCCGCGGTCAGCGCGTCGTCGGTGATGGTCACCCGGTGATGGGTTTCGTACTTGTCGCGGATCCCCTTGAGGATCTCGATGGACTGTTCCTCGCTGGGCGGATCCACGGGGATCGCCTGGAAGCGGCGTGCGAGCGCGGCGTCCTTCTCGATGTACTTGCGGTACTCATCGAAGGTCGTGGCGCCGATGCACTGGATCTCGCCTCGGGCGAGTGCGGGCTTGAGCACATTGGACGCGTCGATCGCGCCCTCGGCGCCGCCGGCACCCACGAGGGTGTGGAGCTCGTCGATAAAGAGGATGACATTGCCCGCACGGCGGACCTCGTTCATCACGGCCTTGATGCGTTCTTCGAACTGCCCCCGGTACTTGGTGCCGGCGACCATCATGGCTAGGTCGAGCACGACCAGACGCTTCTCGTGCAGGATGTCAGGGACTTCCTGGCTGACGATGCGCTGGGCCAGACCCTCGATAATGGCGGTCTTGCCCACGCCGGCCTCGCCCAGCAGGACGGGGTTGTTCTTGGTGCGTCGGCAGAGGACCTGGGTGAGTCGTTCGATCTCGTTGGAACGACCGATAACCGGGTCGAGGTTCTTGTCGGTTGCCAGTTGGGTGAGGTCGCGTCCGAAGCTGTCGAGTGCGGGGGTTTTGGACTTGCCGCCCTTGCCCTTGGGCCCGCCCTCGGAGGACGGCCCGCCGCTTGATGCCATCTCGGAATCGGTCTCGGTGCCGGCACCGAGGAGGTTGAGGACCTCTTCACGCACATCCTCGAGCTTGAGCCCGAGGTTCATGAGTACCTGTGCGGCGACGCCGTCGTGCTCACGCAGCAGCCCGAGCAAGATGTGCTCGGTGCCGACATAGTTGTGGTTGAGGTTTCGTGCCTCTTCGATCGCGTACTCGATGACCTTTTTGGCACGAGGGGTCTGAGGCAGCTTGCCCATGGTGACCATCTCGGGCCCGGCGCGAACGAGCTTCTCGACCTCGAGGCGGACCTTGCGCAGGTCAACATCGAGGTTTTTCAGCACATTGGCGCCGACGCCGCTGCCTTCCTTGACGAGCCCGAGCAGAATATGCTCGGTCCCGATGTATTCGTGGTTGAAGCGCTGGGCCTCCTGGTTGGCCAGGGCCATCACTTTGCGGGCACGATCTGTGAATCGTTCAAACATGGTGTTCTCCCGCACCCCGGGTACCTGCTCCGGGACGCATTTCGACGCCCTACCGACGCCTGGGTTCTTGGACCCCACTAGGAAGAACGCTTCCCAGCACAATCCTGTTCGCATGATCGGTGTGGAATGATGCATCCCTTGGTTCGGGGAAGCCCAGCACACACAGATTTCCACTTATATCGGCTGCACGGGGCGTGCCAGTGTGACTCAAGGGCAAAAGTCGCTGCAGATCGAGCCAAGCCACGATTTGGTGGGGGGTTGCGAGCGCTGATTGCGTCAATGTGTCCTGAGATCGGGGCAAATGCTGCCGAATCGGCAGGCCCGCGCGGAGCATTGTGAAATTGTGAACACGGGTGGGGTGCTTCCCGCTTTGCGCGTGCTCAATGCCCCGGTCAGGCGGTCTACCAAGCCACGGGCGCTATAATCCCGCCGTTTGTCAGTTCCCCGCCGGGCGGGCGATACAGAACGCGATCGGCGATTCAGAAACGAGGTTTCAGCGTGGCGAGCAAGCACTTTGATGTTGTGGTGATCGGTGGCGGCCCGGGCGGGTATGTCGGGGCAATTCGAGCGGCCCAGCTTGGGTACAAGGTCGGGATCATCGAACGAGCCAAGCTTGGCGGCGTCTGTCTGAACTGGGGGTGCATCCCGTCCAAGGCGTTGATCAGCAATGCCGCCCTGATGGAACAGCTGGCCGAGAAGGAAGAGTGGGGGCTGGAAACGGGCGAGGTCAAGTTCAACTGGGACAAGGTCATCGGGCGCTCGCGCGGCGTGGCCGACAAACTCAACAAGGGCGTTGAGTTCCTGATGAAGAAGAACAAGATCGAGTTTATCAACAAGCACGCCAAGATCGTCAAGGCCGGGCCGAAGGTCGAGATCGAGGTCAGCGACTGTGATCTAAACGAAGAGTTCACGCCCGCACCCGTCAAGGTCAAGAAGGCGACCGAGACGGTCACCGCGGACAAGGTCATCATCGCGACCGGTTCGGTCGCACGCGACCTGCCGTTTGCCAAGTTCGACGGCGACAAGGTCTGGGGTGCCCGCGAGGCCATGCACAATAAAGAGCGCCCCAACAAGCTCATCATCGTCGGTGCCGGTGCCATCGGGATGGAGTTCGGGTATGTCTACAAGAACTTCGGCACCGAGGTCACCATCATCGAGATGATGGACCGGCTCGTCCCCATCGAGGACGAACAGGTCGGCAAGGAGATGACGAAGATCTACAAGAAGCACGGCTTCGATGTGCGTGTCAAGACCGGCGTGCTCGACATCGACACCAAGGGCAAGGGCGTGAAGGTCACGGTTGCCCCGATGGGGAAAGACGGCAAGCCCGACGAGTCAAAGAAAGAAGTTATCGAGGGCGACAAGGTGCTGCTGGCGATCGGCGTTGCGGGTCGGTTCGACGGCCTGTTCGACGAATCACTCGGGCTCGAGACCGAGCGCGGCTTCATCAAGACGGACTATGTGCCCCTGAGCGACGATAAGCCCAGCGAGCCCAAGGCGCTGAGCTACGCGACCAACCTGCCGGGTATCTACGCGATCGGTGATGTGATCGGTCCGCCCGCGCTGGCGCATGTGGCCGGCGAGGAAGCGATTCTCTGTGTCGAGCAGTTCGCGTTCAAGGACGGCAAGGAGAAGCACGAGCCGATCCCCATGGACTACACCGTGATCCCGGGCTGCACCTACTGCCACCCGCAGGTCGGCAGCGTGGGCTACACCGAGCAGGCGCTCAAGAAGCAGGGGCTCAAGAAGGGCGAGGACTACGAGGTCGGCGTGTTCAACAACATGGCGCTCGGCAAGGCGATCGCCACGCGTCATACCGATGGCTTCGTCAAGATCATCCGCGGCTTGCCCCGCGGCGAGATCCTCGGTGCCCACATCCTGGGCGATCAGGCGACCGAGCTGATCGCCGAGCTGACCGTGGCGCGTCGACTCGAGGCGACGACCGAGGAGCTGATCGCGACGGTCCACGCGCACCCGACGATGCACGAGGCCGTGCACGAGGCCGCGCTGGCGAGCGAGGGGCGCGTGATCAACTCGTAAGCCGAGCTTCATCATCAATCACACTGGCCGCCCCTTCAGGGCGGTTTTTCTTTGATATGGAATCCGTATGAGAGGCGAGTGAGCATCCCTGCTCGTGCTGGTGTGTTCGAAGGGAAGTGTGCGTAAATCGATTGAGAAATTACGCCAGCCGTTCGGTGAGATTTTGCTTGTTTTGATGTGCTGACCACGCTAGATTGAGTATGCACACACAATACTTTGAGAGGGTATCTATGTTGAAC
Organism: Phycisphaerales bacterium JB052; assembly: GCA_043100965.1. Taxonomy (GTDB): domain Bacteria; phylum Planctomycetota; class Phycisphaerae; order Phycisphaerales; family UBA1924; genus UBA1924. Next base: position 1,514,346 of record JBICHR010000011.1, read on the forward strand.
ACACGCAATCGTTGTGGCGCCGCATCGGCGTTCGCTGTCGTCGGATTTCTGGGCGGAGCAACGGCCGTGCATGGCTCCGAGATCGTTCCTGAGTCGCGGGAATCCGAGATCATCTTGGTCAGTTCCAACCTCGGGTATGACATGGGGTATACCGGAGGCGGGATTGGGCCGGTGTTTTTCGAGGAGGCGGGATTGGATTCCGGGGATGACATGCTTGTGCTCGGTAATCTGTTCTATGGGCCTGACGGCTTCGATCGGATCAATAGCGGGAGCTATGACGCACGACAGGATGTGACTTTCGATGAAACCACGATCGCGTACGATCTGACTTCTTTCGCGTCCGTCACCGGTGATGCGAGCCCGCTGATTAATGTGGCTAATCGTGTTTATCACTTCTTCACGGTGTCCGAGGACACGAGCGCGACGGTGTCTGTGGCGTACGACGGCGATACCAATGTTGGTGATGACGAGGTCGCGCTGCGTCTGCGGCGTATCGGGCAGGGCGATGACCCGGACATCCTTGAGACGCTCTTCGCGCTCGAGCTCTATCCCGATGGGCCCGGCACGGTGGAAGAAGAGGTCGAGCTGCTCGCGGGCGAGCGGTATCGTCTGTATGTGTACGCTCGCGCACGCAGCATCAACGACAGCGGTGCGGCCAGCAGCCAGGTCGATATGCAGCTGACTTTGCCGAGTTGTGCCGCGGACCTCAACGGCGATGGCTCGCTGGACTTCTTTGATGTGTCGATGTTTTTGACTGCGTACAGCGCGATGGACCCAGTTGCCGACTTTAACGGTGATGGCTCGTACGACTTCTTCGATGTCAGCGCGTTCCTCACGGCCTACAACGCAGGCTGCCCCTGATCGGAGCGCATATTTCAATGTTCTGCCCGCCCAATCAGGCGGGTTTTTCACTTGCGGAACCGATCGCGTGCGTGTTAGTCTGATGGCTCGCCGTTCTGGTTGAGTAATCGTGAAAGGGATCCATGATGCATGATGTTCGATTTGCGCGTTTCTTCGCGCCTGCTGCCGTTGTCGTTTCGTTGTTCGCGTTGCCCGCCGTTGCAGATCACCCCGACGGGGATATCGAGCAGGCCCAGATGTTCTGGCAGCCCAGCACGGGGCTCGAGCTGATGCGTCTGTCTGGTCACGCACGCGGCCCGGTGCTGCATGGCAAGCCCGGGAGTGTGTTTGAGGGTGCGCCCGAAGCGCAGTTCGTGTTCACCGGCAGCGATCCCGAGGGCGATGCGCCCAGCGATGTCGCGTACACGCCCGATGGGCGCACGATTGTCATCGCGCACCGTGAGAGCCGCAACCTGATCCTGTGGGACGCCGACACGCTCGCGTTCGTCGGCGCGATCCCGATCTCGGGCGCGGCTCAGTCGCTGGCCATCACCCCCGATGGCAGCAAGGCCGTCGTGGCCAACATCGACAACAACACCGTGTCGATCGTCGACATGAGTTCGATGAGCGAGACGAGCGTGATCTCCGTGGGCACGAACCCGGGTTATGTGGCCATCAGCCCCGCTGGTGATCTGGCGGCTGTCGCGATCGGCTTCGATGGGCAGCTTCAGGTGATCGATATCTCCAGCGCTTCGGTCGTTCGTACCATCGATGACATCGGGTACGGCGTGCGGTTCAGTTTTTCAACCGAGCCGCCCGCGTCCTCGATTCAGTACACCAAGTTCTTCTTTGTAGATAACGATCGCGTGATCAATGCCGATCTCGGGGACGACGAGATGCAGATCATCAATGTGCGCACCGGCAGCGTCGCACGCACGCCCATCGCCGATTCGGCCGCGGGACTGGCGGTCTCGGGCGATCTTTCGACGGCCATCATCACTCACAGCTACAGCGCTCGCACGCTCACCGTCGTGGACACGGCGTCGGGGACCATCACCGACACGGTGGTGCCCGCGTTCGATCTCACGGGGCCGGTGGCGATCAATGCCGACGGATCGATCGCCACGGTCGCGGCACAGAACGCGGCCCGTGTGTTCGATGTCACCTCGGGCACCTTTGGCCCCTCGCTGGATACTGCGAGCATTAACGAGCTTCTGGCGACCTTTGATGGCCGCTACGCCGTGGGCGTGGGGTTCCGGGGTGCGGTGATCGATATGCAGACCGGTGCGTATGTTCGTCAGGTGAACAATGTGGTCTCGACCGAGCACGGGGCGCTGTCGCCCACGGACTATCAGGCCGCGATGTGCTCAACAACCTTCGGCGATGATCTCGTTGTCGCTGATGTCGAGGGTTCGATGGGGTCGCTGACGGCGTTGATGCGCAGCGGGCCGGAGGTCGAGGGCGACCGCTGCCGAACCATCGCGATGAGCCACGACGGTTCCACGGCGGTAGGGGTGTCGATCTTCTCGGATACCGCGACGATCGTGGATACAAGCACCGGCACGGTGACCGGCGTCGCGCCGCTGGGCGAGCGTCCAAACGCGGTAGCGATCACCCCCGATGGGTCCACGGCGGTCGTTGGCAATCTCGATTCAACCTATGCAACGATCGTCGACCTCGCCTCGGGCACAAGCACCGATGTCGAAATCTCTCGCCGGGCCGGGTCGGTCGCGATCAGCCCGGACGGGCAGTACGCCTATCTGGGTGTGGTGGCCAGCGGCGATGGCGTCTGGCGCATCGACCTGAATACAAACGCCATCGCGGGACCCAAGATCATCACGGGCAATATGGGCGGCGTGGGGTACAGCTTCTCGCAGAACTCGGGGATCACCCTGAGCCCCGACGGCTCAGTCCTGGCTGTGGCGGGGAGCTTCGACGATGTGGTGTCGATCATCGATACCGCCAGTTGGTCGCTGGCCGCGAACCTGCCGGCGGGCGATTTCCCGACCATGGTGAGCTTCTCGCCCGACGGCGATCGCATGTATGTCACCAACCGTGATGGCGATAGCGTGAGTTTTTACGACAGCAGCGGGGCCGTGCCTAGCTTCTTGGCCACGCTCCCGGTGGGCGATTCGCCCTGGCAGACGGTTGATGATGGCAAGGGGAAGCTGTGGGTGAACAACTGGGGCGACAGCCGCGTCTCGGCATACGACAGCACGACCGGGGCGTTGCTGGGTTCGGTGAACTTCGCCACACCGCCGGTGGGCCTCACCTTCGACGCATCGACCAACACCGTGCGGGTCGCCCACGGCACGGTCAGCACCTCGCTCGGCGGTGTGGCGGGCTTCTCGATGACGCAGTCAGGTACAGTGACCGTGGTCGATGCCGATGATTTCAGCACTGAAGTCTACGACCTCGGTGTTGGCCCCTCAGCCCTGGCCAGCAGCGCCGACGGCAACACGCTCGCGGTCGCGGCACCGATCGGCGACGGCATGGCGATCCTGAACTTGAGCGCGGGCTGCAATGCGGCCGACATCGCCGAACCGTACGGCGAGCTGAACTTCTTCGATGTCAGCGCGTTCCTGGTGGCCTTCAATGCGGGCGACCTGAGCGTCGACTTCAACAACGACGAGGTGCTGAACTTCTTTGATGTGTCGGCTTTCCTGAAGGCGTTCGGTGCGGGCTGCCCGTGATCGGCGCGTGATCTCAATGACAAAGGCCGACCCAAGCGGGTCGGCCTTTGTCATGCTTGTCATGTTGGGGGGATTCAGGGACATCCGTTCTGGTATGCCAGGATGAACGCGGAGACATCGAGGAAGTTGGTCTCACCGTCGGCGTTGAAGTCGGCATCGTTGGCGTCGTTGAGGAACAGCGTCACGAACGCGTTGATGTCGAACAGGTCGAGCAGGCCGTCTCCTGTGATGTCCGCAGCACACGGTGCCTGGTTGATCTGGTTCCGAAGCAGGGAGAATGAGGACGACCCCGTGTTGTAAGTCAGGATGTCGGGCATGCCGTCGCCCGTTGCGTCGCCGACGATCAGTGAATCCGCATCGCCGGCCGTCGGCCAGACGCGGGCTGGCGTGAGCGTCATCGGCCCTTCGTTGCGCATGATGCTCATGATCGAAAAGTAGTCATTGGTCAGCACGAGATCGTCATCGCCGTCGAGGTCGATATCACTGATCGCCATCTCGTCGGGTTGCACGGGTGTGTCGATGTAGATGGTGGGCCACATCGCACCGTCCGCTTTACCTCGTGTGATGCCCACGCGTGCCTCGTTTCGATACACCGAAACAACATCGTCCCGCCCGTCGCGGTCGTAGTCGATGACGCTGTACTCCGTCGCCCACCAGTTGTATGGGAACTGGTTGTGGTAGTGGAACGACATGTTGCCGTCGTTCTTGTGGACATACAGCGCGTACCCGCAGGTCACGATGTCGAGGTCGCCGTCGGCATTGAGATCGGCGAGCACCAGCTTGCCCCCGTGGCGATTGATGTCGATCTGCCCCGCGTTGCTGAAGTGTCCAGTCCCGTCGTTGCGCAGGAGCTGAAGGAGATCTTGGTCCGGGAGATTCACGACCGCGTCGGTGTGCCCGTCGAGATCGAGATCGCCGAAGACAATCTCGCTGGGTTCGCTCGCGAAGGCATCGATCATGTACCGTTCCTGACTCGGCGACGCCGGGTTGAGAATCACGCTGTAGGTGTTCTGGTCCTCGTACTTGATCACGAGGTCGTCCCGCCCGTTGCCATTGAGGTCCGTGGTCTGCACCTGCGCGCGTTCCCCGTCGAGCGGGATGATCGTGGCGAGCACGAATGCGCCCTGGCCGGTATTGCTCAGCAGGTGCAGGCGGGGTGTGTCGTGTTCGATCAGGGCCAGGTCCTGCAGGCCGTCGTTGTCGATGTTCATGCCGATGCCACGATCGCGGTACGCGCCCGCCCCGATGCGATGATCGCTGATGTAGCCGCCCTGGCGGTCGCTGCGGAGCATGGCCGCGTAGTCCTCTTCATAGGTGTGTGCCTGGTTGAGCGTGACGATGTCCTCGAAGCCGTCGAGGTCAAGATCACCAATCGCGAGTGCATACGGCTCGACGCCCGCCCCGACGCGTTGGGTTAGTTCGAAGGTGCCGGTGCCATCGTTGGTAAAGACCCGGACTTCGCCGCCGGCCTGATCGCAGATCAGCAGGTCGAGGTCGGCATCGAAATCGGTGTCGTGGAGCCGGATATCCCGGGGCGCAATCCCCGCGGGCATCAGCGTCGGCGGGAGCATGCTGCCGTCGCCCCGATTGAGCAGCACCGCGTACTCGGCGCTGGTGTAGGCCGAGACCACGATGTCGAGGGCCCCGTCGCCATTGACATCGCCCAGATCGAGGGCAAAGGGGTTGTTGCCGGTCTCGTACTGGTGCGACAGTTCGAAGCTGCCGCTGCCTGTGTTGAGCAGGATGGCCGTCGCGTCGCTCGATTGCGATGAAGTGACGACCAGATCGAGATCGCCATCTCGGTCCATATCGCCGGCACGGAGATGGCCGCTGAATGGAAACGACACGCGTGTGTATCCCGGTTCGAAATCTCCATCACCCAGACCACGCAGCACATGGAGGTAGCCGCCGATCGCATCGGGTGAGACCAGATCGACCATGCCGTCGAAGTCGGTATCCATCGCCACGATGCGGCCCGGACTGCGAATGAACTCGCCCTCGATATAGCGTGATGCGAAGCCCAGCCCATCGCCACGGTTGAGATGGATCCCGATGAGGCCCGTCTCCACGCCTTGGTGTTGATTGTGTTGGTGGGTCGTGGCGAGATCGATATCGCCATCGCCATCCAGGTCGGCGGCACAAAGCCCCGCGGGGTACGCTTTGACCGATTTGGAACGCATCGGCTCAAAGCCGCCCGTCCCGTCCCCGATGAGGATCGACAGGTCTTGGCTCTTGGAGTTGAGCGACACCAGATCGGGGTTGCCGTCCCCGTTGAGATCAACGCACACGCCATCGACCGGCTCATCACCGATCGGCAGCGGGGTGAACGCCCTGAAAGCGTCGGCACCGAGCGATTGTTGTGCAATGGCCACGGGTGTGGAAGCGGTGATGAGCGCGAGCATGCTCGCAACTCCCGATTGAATCGTTGTGTGCTGCATCATGGCCCGATGATACAGGAAGCGGAAATCGTGCCGCTTGAGCGCTGGGGTGCTCAGTGGCGATTTCCTGTTAATTCATTCATCGCGCGATGGTTGGTCGATAAGGGTGCGATTTGAGCGATGCGGTCAGGGACATCCAGCGCTGAACGCGTTGAGGAAGGTGCTGACATCGAAGAAGTTGAACGAGCCGTCGCCCGTGAAGTCGGCGATGGGGTCGCTTGCGGCGAACGCGTTGAGGAAGGCACTGACATCGAAGAAGTTCAGCTCGCCGTCGCCCGTCAGGTCCGCCGGGCATGTTGTGCCCGCGTCGTCGATGACGAGCGTGACCGCGTCCCATGTGCCATCGCCCTGGACGACGCCCAAGTCGGTCGCCGCGCCGCTGGCGGGGTCGATGGTGTAGAGGTGGCTGGAGATCTCAACGAAGACATCGGGCGAGATTTCGTCGTAGCCCTGGATCAGGGCGTAGAGCGTGCCGTCGGAGGCGAAGTCGAGCCCGGTCTCGAACTGGGGGCTGAAGCCCACGCCGCTAACGAACTGTGTCGAGGCGATGGTGTTGGCTTCCAGGTCGATGCGAACGAGCCGGACCGATCCGCCCGCCGTCAGGGCCAGGCCATACAGGTCGCCCGGGTTGAGGGTTGGATGCCCCTCGGGAACAACCGCGAGCGAGGAGATCGGGTCGGTGATGATGTTGTTCATCGCGACCATCGCGCCGGTGTCGGCATCGACCGTGAGGATGCGCATGAACGCGCCGACGGTGGTGGTGACATAGGCGAGCGAGCCGTCGTTGCTGTAGCTCATGCCCGCGACGCCCGAGTCCATGAAGCCGATGGAGTCGATGAGCGTGTTGCCGCCATTGACTGTGTCGAGGATGCGCATCGCGTTGGTGGTGTTCTCGAAGGCGACCAGCTCACCGGTGCCGGGGCGCAGGTCGGCGCCGCCGAAGCGCAGGTCGATCCCCGCGGTCGGCAGGATCTCCACCATAGACGGGTCGCTCAGGTCAACGCGTCCGACCTGGGTCAGCTCGATGCCCGGTGCGCCGAAGTAGGCCGAGCCCTCGATGATGTAGGCGCTTGTGGGGCCGCCGGCCAGTGCGCCGGAGGCGGCGAGGGCCATGATCAGTGCGGGTGCGATGCGGTTCATGATTCACCCCTTTCGTCGGCCAAGATGGTGTCCCGGTCACGCGGGTCGGGTTTGGGCATGGGGAGTGTTTCGGTGTCGGGTGTGAATGATGCCGCCCGCCCCATCACGGGCATGCGGGTGATGTAGCGGAAGTCGCCATCGGTCGCCTCGACATCGACGACGATCCCGGCTCGGGTGACCTCGTAGACGCCTGTGGTCGTGGTGACGAGCAGGTTGCCGTTGTCGAGCTCGGCGATCCCGCGATACAGCTCGAGCGTGCCAGGGTCGTACTGGCCCACGAGCGTGCCCGCTGGATCGAACTCAAGGATAAACCCGCTGGAGAAGGCGCACACCAGCAGGTTGCCGTTGCTCGCCTCGGCCATCTGCTGTGGGAAGTCGAGCTGGGGCGTCGAGATGTTGTTGGCAAAGCGTTCGTTGAACTTGCCCTCGAGCGTGTAGCGGACGATCTTGTCCTGCCCCTCATCAGCGACGAGGATCTCGCCGTTGTACTCGATGACATCGAACGGGCCTCGGATCCCGCCGTAGCGGTTGAACGCGAAGTCGGTCTGCTCGCTGCCGTCGTCTGGGTTGAGACGCTTGACATTCTTCTGCGAGATCACCAGGTCGTTGAGCGCACCGGAGTTGGCGATGAGCACATCGCCCGCGTTGGGGCCGGCGGTGAGCACATGCCCGCCCCGAATGTTGTCCATGATGTTGGTATCGCGGACCCCGCCGAGCGAGAAGACGCGGATGAATGAACCGTCGGGCCCGAACTCGGAGACAACATCGGCGAACTGGTCGCTGACTAGCAGGTTGCCGTCGCTGCCCAGCAGGACCTCGAGCGGTCGGTTGAAGACATCAACGCCCCCGACCGACCCCGGGTCGCTGATGAAATCGTCATCGACCAGCCCGCCGTCGAAGGCACTGAAGGCCCAGACGCGGTCGCCATCGGAATCGGGGATGAGCAACAGATCCTGCGCCATCGCGGGCATCGCAACGCCAGCCAGCAGGAGGAACGGTACATATCGGACTTTCATGGGTGGGGTCTCTCTTGCACGGTGGTTTGGCGCATCATACCGCAATCGCCTACGGGCTCAAGCGAATTCCCCCGTTCCGCCGCGGTATTCGGGGGTCTTCCCCGGTGCGTGCCGATCGCTCAGGGACAGCCGGCGTTGAAGGCGGCGATGAAAGCCGACACATCGAAGAAGTTCAGCGCGCCGTCATTGTTGAGGTCGGCCGTGCACTCAGGGCCCTGAGAGCCGCGGACCGCGAGGATGACATCGTCACTGATCTGCTGTTCGCCCTGGGAGGTGGTCACGGAGCAGCTATACGAATCGGTGTCGCTGAGTTGGGCATTCGTGATGGAGAGCTTGTTGGTCGTCACGCCGGAGACGCGCCCGTCCTCGAGAACTGGAATCCCGTCGCGGTACCACTGGTAGGTGGACTGCGCATCGGACGGGATCACCTCGAGCACCCCGGTCCCGCCCTGATCCACGATCCCCCCGACGGGCTGCTGGACGATGGGGTCCACATCGAACGCGATTGAGAGATCGGATGTCACCGCGGGGGTGATGTTCGCGACGATCTGGTCCGTTGTTGTGTTCAGGATGGTGAGCGTCTGCCCTTGAAAGATCCCCGTCATCGATGCCGCGGCCACCTGATTGCCGATCGCCGCGACATCCTGGTACACGGGAACGAGGCCGAGGATGTGGTCTTCTGATCCGAGCATGCGCTGGGCCGCCGCGAGCGGGTTGTCATGCGGAACCCGATACACGGCCGTGGCAATGCCGACCAGACTACCGGCATCATCGATCTCGGTCCAGTAGATGTCGCCTGAGACCGGATCGATCCCAACCCCGGCCTGCGATGCACCCGCGATCTGTTGCGGGATCAGGAGCGGCGATGCCGATCCGGTGCCGTCGAGGTTGCCGATCATGAGCTCGGACGAGGAGACGATCGCGTAGAAGCCGCGCCCCGCATCGATGTCCATATCGGTGGGCTCAGGAACACTGTCCGCTTCGACAACCAGCGCGCCGGTTCCGTCGGAGCTGACGCTGAGGATCTCGTCAGTCTGCCACCAGTAGATGCGACCGGTGTCCGGGTCCACATGCGCCCGCTGCGCATTGGCATCGAGCCCGGACCGGAGAGTGACCATCGACCCGGGGGCGAGCGATGGGTCGATGGAGATCAACCGAGCGCCGCCTGTTTCCCGTGCAATCAGCACCACACGATCGCGTGGCTGGTCATAGTCCGACCCGTAAAAGCCGATGAAGTCGGGCGCATCGATGGTCAACGAGGTGAGCGTGCCATTGGTGTCCATGGCGTAGAAGTATTGCGGGAAGAGATCGACGCCGAACGCGCGAGTCACGGAATAGGGATGCTGCGCATTCGCCTGAAAACCTATGAACATCAAGACCAACACGATTGTGAACTGCTTCATCATCCTCTCCTCATCCGGTTGCCGCCACTATACCGCAACAACAAGGACCGATGAACAGCAGAATCCAAATCGCGGGAAATCCGAATGAGAGGCCGCTCGAGTTGGCGCCGATAACAACGGGGTTTATTACGGGCACCCCGCCTGGAAGGCAACCAAGAACGCGCTGACATCGAAGAAGTTGAGCTCTCCGTCGTTGTTGAGGTCCGCGGCCGGGTCGTCCTCGCCGTACGCCACAACAAAGGCGGAGACATCGAAGAAGTTGAGGACGCCGTCGCCGTTGAAATCGGCCAGGCACGCACCGGCACTCACCCGCAGCACGACCTGTGCCGGGTTGCTGTACACATTGGGATCACCCACCGGGTTGTCCGGATCGCCAACTTCGGCCACGAGGCGGTAGTTGAACGAATCGTCTCCCTCGAAGCCCGGGTCGGGGGTGTAGGTGAACGAGCCGTCTGCGTTCACCGCGACCGAGCCGTGCGTCGGCGGGGTGTGCTCGGGTGAGCCGAAGAAGTCGAGATCGATCATCAGGTCGTCGTTGTCGATGCGTCCCTCCTGCCCGATGTCGTTGGCCATCAGGCCGGTTGATGCGTCGGGCGAGATCGAACCCTCAGCGCGGTAGGTGTCGTCGGTTGCCAAGTCGAAGGCACCATCCAGCAGCGCGTGCAGGTCCGCGAGGACAAACTCGACGTAGGGGAATGAGGGCGCGGGGGTGTCGAGTGCGATATCGATCTCGGACGCCAGTGCCGCGATGCGCTGCGCGAAGTGCGCTTCGATGCCGGGAAGGTCCAGGGCGGGCGCACCGCCGATGGAGCCGTCGTCCGCGTCGGCCTCGTCCGCGAGGACGGAGATCAGATCGCCTGAGCGGAAGCCGATGCCGTCGCTGCTGGGCAGGCCACGGAACGCGGACCGCAGGGCCTCGCCTCGGTTGAGGGCGTCGGCGGCGCCGAGTGTCAGGTAGCCGTCGAGCAGGGCGCTGGTGTTGTCGAGCAGCGTGAACGCGTCGTCGATGGACGAGGGCGGGGCGTTGATGTCGTCGAAGATCGACTGACGGATGTCGTCGCGTATGGACGCGAGCTCATCAGCGATGAACGCGGTCTGGATGGGCAGGTAGTCGGTGCCCTCGTGGGTGTAGGTCGAGGTATCCGAGATCACGCGGAATCGTGCATCGACATAGAAACGCTGAGGAACAGGCCAACCGAACGGCTCTTCCAGAATCACTTCGCCGGCGGGGAGGATTTCGCCCACGAGGTTGCCGTCCTGCAGCGGTGGGAAGAGGAGCGTGAGCCCGTTGCCACTGACAAAGCCCAGCCAGTAGTCGAGGACCATCTCGCAGATATCCCCGTCGATGACATTGTACTCAGGGTTTGGCGGGCCCCAGTCTCCATCATTGAAGATCTGCTGAACTTCGACAACGACGCGGATGGTTCTCACGCTCCGAAGCGAGCCCTGCATGATTGAGCTGACTTTGACATCGAACTCGTTGTCATTGTCATTGGACCAGCTGAGGTAATCGATTTCCTCAACCTCGACGAGCGGGCGATGGGTCGAGCTGCTGCGCAGGTGCCAGTCGAGCGCGTTTCGCTCGGCGAGTTCTGCACGCGTGTAGGCCGCGGATGATCCGGTGCGGTTCTCGCTGATGCTGGCCTCGAAGCCATCGTGCGAGAACGAGCTGGCGCTGCCATTCCCGCTGGTGGTGATGTGCGCGGGCTGGAACGGGATCGGGCTATCGAAGCACCCATCGCCCGCGAGCGTCACAAAGACCACCGGGTTGACGAGCGGGGTTGCGGTCTGCTCGACCGGTCCCCACGGATCGATGCGGGTGGTGCCGTTGTCCAGGTCTCGCGCGGCCAACTCGGCGTCGATGGCGTCGTCGATCGCCGTCTGAACCTGTGTCACGCCATCGGTCGCGCGGAGCAGCATCGCTCCGAAGAGATCGTCGCGGTCACGCGTGGCGCTGGCCAGCGACACGATGCGCTCGCCCTGATCGATGATCTGATCGATCTGCGGCGAGCCGCCACCCATCGAGTCCTGCTGGCTGCGGAGCATGTAGGCGAAGTACCACGGGTTCTCGCGTGCAAGCTGCGCATACGCCGCCGCCGATTGGGTCCACGGTGCAGGGGCCGCAACACGCCCGGTGATGATCGGGCCGGTGACGGGGGTGCCGTCGATCGTGAACAGCCCGGTCGGCACACGCCGGAAGTCGTTGAGCAGTCGTGAGACCACGTCGTCCGGGCCCGAGAGCACATCGACGGCGTTGTCAAGCGTGAGGATCATGCTCTGGTTGTTCTCGGGGCCGGCGAAGGAGGAGGTCTGGGCGGTGAAGGTTGCGAAGGTGGTGAAGCCGCTCGCACCCCCGACGAAGCTGGGCGACTGGTCGGCGTAGGCGAGATCGAAGCCGGTCTTGGTGCGGTAGTCGAGGATGGAGTCGGTTTGTGTGGTGAGGTCCACGAGCAGCAGGTTCTGTGCGAAGCCGTAGAGCGCCGCTTCGATCCGATCGAGCGAGCTCCGCACCGAGGTGATGTCGGCGATCAGCGTGTCGATGCCGTCCTGGATGCGATCGAATGCAAAGACCATGGTCTCAAAGATGGTGTCGAGCTTGGCATCGACGATATCGAAGCGGGCGTTCATCTGGACGCGCAGGTCCTCGACCTGTTGGCGCAGCCCTGCGATCTGATCGAAGATCTGCTGGTCGGCGCTGGGCGGGCCGTCGCCGAGCAGGTCGACAAGACCGAGCACGCCCGAGACGAGGCTCGCGGTCGAGGTGACACCGGCGTAGACATTGCCGGTGGCATACGCGGCCCCGAGCCCAGCGAGCGAACCAACGATGCCCAGCGACTGCTGTGCAACCGCGAGATCGTTGTTGACCTGCAACTGCAGCCCGGCGAACGAGCGTGTATTCTCGGCGACGTACTGCACATCGGGGTAGCTGGATTGCTGCAAGAGCATGGTGCGGGCGAAGACCGCGGCCCGGTCGTCCGTGGTTTCGCGGATCGAATCAACGACGGCCTGGCGGCGCGCCTCGAGCTGGGCCACGGCGGCGGCGTGGTCGGGGTGGTCTGGGTCGGCGGCGGCGGCGAAGAGGTCGATGGAGTTGAGCCCCATGCCTTCGGGGATCTCGGCGTTACCGATGGCGTCCAGGCGTGCCTCGGCGTCGAGCTGGATATCTTCGATGCGGCTGAAGACCTCGGTTTCGAGCCCGACGTGCGCACCCGCGACGTCGCGGATGGCGATGAATCCGGCAAAGTCGGGCAGCCCGGTCAGCCCGGCGTTGACCTCGGGCTGGTTGGGATCGACCATCCCAAGCATGGGCGTGTAGCCGAGCGATTCGAGGTACGCGGCAGTTGTGGTTTCCAGACCAGCGATGCGCTCGCCCGACGGCCCGACACCCGCGAGCGTCGCGGTCAGGATGTCCGCACTCTGACTGCGATTGATCCAACGCTGGACGGAGCCGACATCGAAACGGGCCATCCGGTTCTGCGATTGCTCGAAGCTTTCGAGCCCGGGGAGCGCGATCCCCATGAGCTGCATCGCCCGCTGCCCGATGCGTGTGTCAGACCCAACAAGGGCCCCCTCTACCGGTACCCTCGTTGCGTTCATCGCGATCAGCACCGATCCGAATCCGGTCAGGTTTGCATCACCCTCGACCGCCGTGGACAGCGCAGCGTCGTAGGCGGCGACAAACGCGGAGAGCTGCTCGGGCGTCGCCAGCGGGTTCGCCTCGGCAAACGCCCAGAGCCCCGCGACCGCGCCCACCATGCGGGGGTTCGCGTTGCCCTCGAGATAGCCTTGGCGGGTGTACTCGGTTGCCCGGATCGCATCGAGCAGGCGCTGGTAGTCGGCTTCGGTCTCGACCGGGATGTCGGCGGCTCGCGCAGGCGAGGCGAGCAAGCCCAGCGAGAATGCGAACAGCAACAGCATCTGAGAGGCGAGACGGGGGAGATTGCGGGCGAGGGTCAGCATGATCTGGCTCCGGTGGCAGGGACAGCCGAACGCGTATGCGAACAGCGCGACGGGTTTGCGGTCCATCGCTCTCACTCCACGCGAGAACCGCCCCGGCCGCGCCCCGCGGAATCTCAAAAATTCTGTTACTTCTGGTTAGGTAGGGTCTTATCGGGCCCTACCGAGCCCCTTTGGGCTTCTCAAGGGGCGAAAGAGCACGCTGCCAGCGAGGAAGGGGCTGCTCAACCGCAGCCGGCTTGGTACGCGACCAGGAACGCGCTGACATCGAAGAAGTTGAGCTCGCCGTCATCATTGAAGTCCGCAGCCGGGTCCGATGCCTGATAAGCGGTCAGGAACGCGGAAACATCGAAGAAGTTGAGCTGCCCGTCGTCGTTGAGATCGGCGGGGCATGGCTGGCCGCCGACGAGGTACACAACGTCGAGATCGTTCAGGGCCTGGGCTTCTTCGAACGACAACTCGCCCACCTCCGGGTTCAGCGTGCTGTCACCCGCTGCGACCGGGCCAAAGCCGAAGTTCTCGCCGCCACGGACCTTGTAGTAAAGGTTCGCCCAATCGTCGTGCCCGCTATGGACCTCGATGCTCTCCGGCGACTTGATGTTCGATCGGCTCACATCGAGCATGATGCCGACCGCTGTGGTGCTGCCATCGATGTTCCAGTCCACCGGAGCGCCGGGCGAACCGTCGGCAATCCAGATGCGTGTCGAGCCCGACGGGTTGATCGGGTTGTCGTTGGCGAACGCGAAGAGGCGCCCTGCGGTTGTTTCGCTGTTCGAGCCGATGCCGACCGGCTCGGAGAGTGAGGATTCGTCGACATCCGGAAGATCTGCCCGGGAGTAATCAAGGCGCAGCCCATCGTTCCACTGCTGCCCCCAGTTGGGCATCTCGAGCGCGTGCATGTAGTTCATCACGCTGAAGTAGTTCGGCTTGAAGTTGACATTGTCGCACCCGCCGTGGCGCAGGCCGAGGCAGTGGCCGAGCTCGTGCATAATAGATCGCGCCATATCGCCCGGACTGTTGTTTGGATCTTCAAGCGTGATGATGAACTCATCGCCGGGGATCTCGCCCATGCCGCCGGGCCGCAGTGTCACGATGGGATCCTCGCCCGGGCACGGGTTAGGATTCATGAACGTGTACTCGATCGACCCACCGACCACGCAGTACCGGTACGCGAGCAGCTTTGACTTGATCAACACGTCTGAGACATCCGACTGTCGCTGCGCGGCTGTCCCGAAGAACATGTCGCGCTGCTGCCTGATCTGCACTTTTAGGTCGCCCTGTCCGGTCACGAGATTCTCTGTGTAATCACGGTTCGGGAGCCCTGTCTCATCGATAGCCATGTGCAGGTTGATGCCGTCCACGCCGTTGGGATTGGGAACCGGCGCGTCGTCAAAGGACGTCGCGATCTCATCGAGCAGCGACTGCGGAAGCTGGATCCCGCTGTGGGTATCGATCTCGACGAACAAGTCCTTCCGCTGCGGATCGGCGCCCTCGCCGGGCAGGTCGAGCTCCGGGGTGCCGTCCATCTCGAAGTCGATGCCGTCTTCTTCCCATGTATTGAAGAGCCCGTCGCCGTCGTCATCGATGTGGTCGAGACGGAACACGAAGCGGCCCGAGAGATCGACCGGTTGTGCCGTCCCCGCGATACCAACATTCCCGCTGATCGTGGCCTGGACCAGCAGCGAGTACTCGCCGTCGGGGCGGAGTGTCGCGACGTCAATGAAGCGCAGTTCGTTGTCCGTGCTGCCGCTGATCGAAGACATGATGTACTGCAGGTTGACGAAATCCTGCTGCATCCCCGCGCCGCCCAGGAGCTGGACCCGCACATCAACGATCGGGCCGAGGAAGCCGGCCGGCAACTCCTGATCGAGCACGAACGCGCCGGAGAGCGCGATATCCATCGTGTCGACCGTGCTGAAGATCGCGCTGATTCCTGCAGACGAGTTTGTGCTGATCGAGAATGCCTGACCGAGCGATGCCTGGTTCGCGAGCTCAGAGATGAACACGAACCCGTCCTCCCCCTGGGTGATGTTGTAGTTCGAAACCGCGGATCCGACGCCGCCGTTGGCCGCGGAGTTTGCGATGAGCACGCCCGAGTACGGGCCGGGCGTGATGAACTCGAGCTCGGTTTCATCGAGCATCGACTCGAAGGTCTGGCTATCGACGGAACCGGCTTCGACGCGTGCGTTCGATTGGAGCTCGGTAAAGATCAGCTGCGCGTGCGAGATGGACGCGAACGAACAGACACAGCCGAGCACGCTCGGCATGAACAAACGACAGGTTGGCATGGGATCCCCCGGGCACAAGAAAAAGAAGAACAGCGACCTGTGTGTGAGGTGCGGTGATATCCTCGCATAATTTGGGCGGCATGCAAGACAAAATCGCTGATATCGCCTCCCATTCGGGCCCGACGAATCGAGAAGGCACGGACAGTCTCGCTCGGCTGTAGGATGCTGGATGCCTGATCCCGCTCGGGCCCCTCAGACGCGGATTGAACACGCGAGGATGCAGACGCCCTGCGTCTCGATCACGGGCAGCCTGCGTTGTACATGCTCAGGAAGGCACTCACATCGAAGAAATCGAGGACGCCGTCGCCGTTGAAGTCCGCCGCCGCGTCCTGCGTGTTGAATGCGCTCAGGAACACGGAGACGTCGAAGAAGTCCAGGGTTCCGCTCTGGTCGAGGTCCGCGAAGTTGCAGAACGGCGTGCTGAGACGCTCGGCGGTCTCGATCATCAGGTCCGTCAGTGATGGGTTGAGCAGGTCGCTGTTCCAGACTTCCATATAGCGAACACCCGACTCGATTGCCAGGTCGATCTCGCCCTGGTACCCCTCGTCGCTGAAGCGATCGGGGGTGTTGGTATAGCTGTTGGCGACCTGCACCTGCGAATGGCTCTCGTGCGAGGCGTCCTTGAGGATCTCGAACATGCCCGGGTAGACATCGAGCGCGTTGTGCACCATCCACCACGCGGCCAGCACGCCCACCGCCTCGCCGTGCGTGTCGCGCGCGTGCTGATACACCTCAATGGCCACATCATCGCTGCCCAGCACGGGGTGGACCTCGTGCGAGACCGGGTGGTTGGGGAAGGCGTCCACGAACGCGTCGATCGCGTCGGTCCACGACTGGGCGTAGAGCGCATCGCTGTACCCGGCGGCGGCCCAGTTCACCTGATCGGTCGGCGAAAAGGGCAGCTGCATCTCAAAGCCGTTGCGGCTCGAGTTGGTCGCGTAGACCAAGGAGATGGTGTCCTCATTGGCATACCGCGCGCCCAGGTCGGCGATGAACTGCGTCCATCGGCTCTGGAAGGTGCTGTCCCAGGGGACGGGCATCTCGCGCGTTTCCGTTCCGAACTGAAAGCTGAACATCTCCACGCCCAGGGCGCTCAGCCAGGAGGGCGCGGCACTGCCGTTGACCACCGCCAGCGAGACCTTGATCTCGTACAAATCGGCCCGGGCGATCTGCTCGTCGAGCAGCGACCAGTCGTAGACACCCGGCGAGGGTTCCAGTGTTCCCCATTCCAGGCGCACCAGCACGCCGTCGACATGATCAAGCTGGGCGATTTCGGGGATGACCGAGCCGTTGCCAATGCCCGTGGTGGGCGGGCAGCTGCAATAGAGTCCCATGGGCGGCTGAATCTCCCCGGCCACGCCGTACCCGGAGCAGATAAACAGAGCGATCGCGGTGGTATACCTGTGCATACCAATGAAACGACTTTCGCGGCGTTTGATTGCACTGAAATAGAAAAAAACACCCAACCGGGATCGGCTGGGTGCTTGGAGAGGTTGGTTATCGGGCGTCAATCCCGTCGCATGTATGACGCCTCCAGTGCCCGCTCGATCCGCTCATTCGCGTCACGCAGGTGGGCCGCGCTGTAGGCGTCGATGCCCTTGGCTTTGGCGTAGAGCGTGGTCTTGGCACGGATCGTCTGCAGCTCCTGACGCGCCAGCGATTGGATCGTCCGCCCTGAAGCGCCGGGCCAACGCATGCCGGTGGCCAGGTCGATCATGCGGCTCAGGTGCTCCATCTGCAGGTTGCGTTCGAGTTGTCCGACCAGCGGCTGGCGGTTGGTGTAGCTGCCGTCGATGTCGGGCAGATCCCAGATCGACTCACGCAGGGCCTGGAAAATCTCGGGCACGGTCAGCGCGTCCTGGTCCTCGGGCGTGCGCAGCTCGTTGTCCATGATCCAGCCCAAGCGCTGGGGGTTCATGAGCCCGGTCATGGCGGATGCCTGAATGCCGAGCACGCTCTGGGCCACGGGCCAGGCGTGGGCGGTGCCGTAGCCCTCGTCGTACCAGTTGTCGCTCTGCAGGTAGGACAGGGTCTCGGTGTCGAGTCCGAAGGCGTCGCTGTCGAAGGCGTGATCGACGATGAAGGACAGGGCGCGTCGTTGCTGGTCGGCATCGACCGGGCGGATCGGTGCAGGCGCGTCGGGGTCGCCCTTCATGGAGCGTTGGATGTGCGCCCCGCCGACCCAGTGCATGGCCATGCTGATGGCGCCCGACTGCATGCCCAGCAGCTGCTGGTGGACTTGGCGGGCCTTCTGCCAGCTCTCGCCGTCTTCGACGACCTCGGTGAGCAGCTCAGCGCGGGCCTTGTCGACAAAGCGGATGCGTTCCTCGGCGAAGTCGATCGAATCACGCCCGAGGTCCCAGGTCTTGGCCTGCGGGTCAGGGGAGAACGCGCCGTCCTCGGCCATGTAGGCGTGCTCGGGCATTGCGGCCTTCTTGGCGACTTCTTCAGGATCACCGAAGGTGTAGTTCCACTCGATCGCCCACATGTCGTAGGGGCCGATGTCGTTGGGCACATAGTTGCCCTGCACCAGCCCGCGCCCCTCGTCCTCGACGATGATGTTGCTCAGGGCGTAGTCCATGACGGTCGATTGGATCGGCTCGTCGAAGCCGTCGCTGTTCATCTCGGCGATCGAGTGTAGGGCCGAGCCCTTCCAGTTGTGGGTGAGCCCCATGGTGTGCCCGACCTCGTGCATGACGACATCACGCAGCATCGGGCCGACAAACTCCTCGGGCAGCCCGTCGAGCATGGTCTGGTCGTCGCTCGGCTTGAGCAGCGAGCCCAGCTGCATATCCATCGCCAGGCGTGCGGCGGCGACATTGGCTGAGAGCCCGGGGAGCATCATGCACATGGCGTGGCTGGCATCGTGCTCGTGGTGGATCGTGCGGTGCGGCTCCCACACCATGGGCGATAGGGTCTCAGGCGCATCGACCAGCAGCTCATCGAGGTTGTCGGGCTGTTCAATCATGGCTTTGGTGAGCAACGCGGCCCGTTCTCGCTGGCCCGGCTCGGCGAGGATCACACGCGGGTCCCACTCGGGATAATCGGCGAGCCAGCCCGCGAGCTCGGGTGAGAGCACACTCATCGCGTTGCTCGCCAGCTCGGTCTGCATGTACTGGTTGGCGTACGAGCCGATGAATCCCTCGTCCATGACGATGTCCGCTTCGTAGATCTCGCCCGTGTCCGGGTGGGCGTGGACCGGGCCGATGGCAAAGCCCATGCCCGCGTTGGTCCATCGCACGAACGAGTAGCGCATGTCCTCGGGGTCGATGTCCATGAATGCGCTCGAGCGTGCATCCTGCTGGCGGACCTCGATCGCGTTGAGGATCCCCACCTGCTCGAACGCCTTGTTCCAGGCGAGGATGCCGTCGCGGACCCAGCGCCGATAGCGCAGCGGGGTGGTGTGCTCGATGTAGTAGACGATGGGTTCACGCGGGGGGCTCATCTTGAGCCTCGGGTCGGCCTTCTCGATGTGCCAGCGGTTGGCGTAGCGCACGATCTGCGAATCGCCGTCGTTAATGGCCCGATCCTCGAACGACTCGAAGTAGATGCCCACGCGCCGGTCGGCCTCACGCGGCTTGAACCCGCGGGACTTCTCGGGCATGCCCAGCGAGTACCGCACCTGGGCAAACTGCCCGCCCGCTCGTGGCAGCTCGAAGCCCAGCTCGACATTGTTGGGGAAGGTCTTGGCCTTGGTAAGCTTGGCCAGCGATGTGTTGGCCCCGCGCAGGAAGCCGCCGATGAACTGGCTCGAGCCACCAAGCAATGCGCGGTCGAGGTCGATCACCGGCCCGCCGCCCGGTCCCATCGCCACGATGGGCACCGAGAGCACCACGCGGTCCGTGTTCACCCGTGCCACGCCCGCCTTGGATTCCTGATCGCCGCTGCTCCGGACCGCGATGTTGGGCTCGATGAGCATGAGCTGGTCGTTACGCCGTGACCAGTAAACCGTCTTGGTCGGCACACCCACCGCGTTGTGCCAGATCGAATACACGCCCGCCTGCGGGTGACCCGCGGCCACGGTCGCCACGAGATAGAACCGCTTGCCCTCAAAGTTCCGGGGCAGCTCGGCGAGCACCTGTGCGTCCTTCTCACGGGTGTAGAGCGTGTAGAACTCGCCCTGGCCGGGCGCGACCTGGACCTTCTGATAGCCCTTGACGGCGTCCTCGAACTTGCCCGGGGCCGCCCCGGCGTTCATGGTCAGAGATGCGATGGTCGTTGCACCCAGCAGATAGCCCATCTTCACACACTTGCTCATCCCGTGCCTCTTTCGATGCTTGTTTGTCGTTTGGCGATGAAAAAACCCAGATCGGGCCTGGGTTTTACCGACTCTGTATCGGTCGGGATGCAGGGTGACTCAACAGAAATGATCAGGGACAGCCGGACTGGAAGGCGACGATGAAGCCGCTCACATCTCGATGGGTGAGCTGGCCGTCGCGATCGAAATCGACGGCGGGGTTCTCGTCGAGGTACGCATCAAGGAACGCGTCGATATCCTGCTCGTCAAGCGTGCCCTCGCCCGTGAGGTCCGGTGGGCAGGGATGCGTCCCGCATCGGTTGAAGGCGTAACTCACCGTGCTCCCGCCGTAGTTCCCAACAACAAGGTCCGGAACGCCGTCGAGATTCAGGTCGGGGCAGAGGATGTGCCGCGGAGCATCAAGTGGCGCCGCACCAAAGGAGTTGATTGGTCCAACCGCGGTGAAGCGTGCCGCCCCGTTCCCGCGCAGAACCCAGAGGGAGTGGGAGTTCTGATCTGACACCAGCAGGTCGTTGATGCCGTCCTGATCGATGTCACTCATCTGGAGCCCGACAGCAACATCGAAGATCGGGTGGTTATCGCGAGGCACAAATGTCGCATCGCCCAGGTTGCGGTAGACCGTGACAAAGTCGGGTCGGGACGGAACGATCGAGAGACTGCTGAAAGTCAGCTCGGGGAAGCCGTCGCCGTTGAGGTCCTCGAGCAGCAGGTTCTGCACATGCTCGGCGCTGAAATCGAGCCCGATATTGATTGCCTGAACGAGCGCGTACTCACCGATCGCATCGGCTCGGTAGATCCGGATCAACCGTTCATGAGTCAGTACGATCTCGGGGATCAGGTCGCCATCAAGATCGGCGGCTTCGACGATCGTTCCGCCGTCACCGAAGTCGCTCGTAGAGGTATCGAGTGCCGTAAAACGCCCATCGCCATCGTTGAGCAGCATGCCCGTCCGCTCGCTGTTGGTCCAAACGAGATCGGGGCTGCCGTCGAGATTGAGATCAACGACATCGACATTGCTGATGCCTCCGGCATCGGTGTATGAAGCATCAAACTCGAGCATGCCGTCGCCGGGATTGAGCACAACCTTGATGAAGGCACCGTCCCGAACGACCAGGTCCAGATCCCCGTCGGCATCGAGATCGACGAGGTTTGGGTCGCGTGCGCCCACGCTCGGTAGATAGACGCCATCGCCAAAGCGACCGCTGCCGTCGTTGAAATGGATGGTCCTGAATCCGGGCACCACGAGGTCGGGGTACCCATCCTGATTGAGATCACCCGCGGCGATCTCGGACTGGAACCGATTATTCACAACCGAATCAGCACCGTAGAACAACCCGATCGGGTCACAGGGCTGCGCCGAACCGATCGAAGTACAACAGATAAGGATGAACGTTGCGGAACGAATCATGGGCACCCCTTGCCGTACAGGATCAGGAAAGCAGAAACATCGAAGAAGTCGAGGTCGCCGTCGTTTGTGAAGTCCGCGATCGGGTCCTGATTGATGAACCCGACGAGGAAGGCGCTGACATCAAAGAAACTGAGCACGCCATCAGCGTTGATGTCGGCCGCACACAAGCGTGTGCAGCGATGCATGAGCACTGAGACGGAATCGCTGCTGTGATTGCTGGCGACGATGTCCACGCCGCCATCGGCGTTGAGATCTGTGAGCAGCAGATCGTTCGGCGCGTTGCCTGCACCATGCACGCTGGTGCGCGTGAAGACGGCGTTTCCATCATTGAGATAGACAAGGACCGCAGGCCCGTCTTCCTCATCAGCGACAACAAGGTCCGGGTGCCCATCGTTATTGATATCGCCGACTTTGACATCCTGTGGTCGTTGTGCGGCTTCGATGAATATGGGCTCATGAAAGAGTGCTTCGTCGCTGGTCCCCAGCCAAAGAGCGAGTTGGCGGGTGTATTCCTGGCTGCTCACCATGTCGATGATCCCGTCGCCGTCGAGGTCTGCCAACGCCACGCTGGTTGTGCCATTGCCGGCCGGGAACATCATCGGCTCATTGAACAAATCGCCGTCCTGGTTGAGAAAGAGCATCACAGCGTCGAGGGAATGGTCAGCGAAGAACAGATCAATCAACCCATCGCCGTTGATGTCGTGCATGACCAGCGCTCGTGGGTCGAATACGCCGAATCGTTCAGGCTCAACGCTGAAACCGCCCTCCCCGTCATTCCGGAGCACGGTAAACCCATTGGAACCACGGTTGCATGACACCAGGTCGATGTCCAGATCGTTATCCAAGTCGCCGGCGGCGATGTATGTGGGTTCATCGCCAACCGCGTAATGCAGCGCAGCTTCGAAAGTGCCATCGCCCCGATTCATCAGCGTGCTGACCGTGTCGCCGATGCCGTTGGCAGTTGCTAGGTCCGGCCACCCGTCGCCGTTGAGGTCGCTCGTGACCACACAGTCGGTGCCATTGTCTGCGGTGTAGCTGATCTGGGGGCTGAGTGTCCCATCGCCATCGCCGGTATTCAGGAAGATGCCGACGGCATCTGATTTTTTATTCGCCACAACCACATCGGGCCAGCCATCAAGATTCAGATCCGCGCCTTTGATGGAGATGGTGAACAGGTCCGCGTGATATCCCCGCGGGGCATCGAACTCACCCCGCCCCTGGCCCTTGAGCAGCGAGATATTGTTCCCGACGGTGTAGAGCAAGTCTTGGATGCCATCGTCGTCATAATCGCCAGTGTTGAGCAGGCCCGCCCCGCCGACCACATGGAACTGCGGTGTAGAAAAGACGCCGCCGCCCAGGTTGAAACACACACCGATGTCCGCACGATCGCGGGAGACCGAAACGATGTCTCTATCGCCGTCACCATCCAGGTCGGGAGTGCTGATCTCCAGTACCTCCGAACTCACATTGATCGCAGGTGCAGCAATGAAGCTCCCCATGGTGTCGTTGATGTATGGGATCAGTCGCCCGTGGTCGAGGTCCGATGTCACCAGATCCGGATAGCCATCGCCGTTGAGATCGGATACCGAGTTGGCGACGATGTAGCCATCGAGCTTGCCGATGACCGTATCAGAAAAGACGCCGGCGCCATCGTTGTAGTAGAACTGGAAGGTGCTGTCGGAAAGGCCCAGCAGGAGGAGATCCAGATCGCCGTCCAGATCAAAGTCCTCGGCGCGGATATCGGCGATGCGATCGTCAGTTTCGTACGAGCCGCCCTCGGTCAGATGGCCGAAGCCGTTGTTCCAATAGAGCGTGATCCTCGTGGTGTTGAATGTGTGAGCGACAACCAGATCCAGATCGCCATCCTGATCAAAGTCGCCCAGCCGCACGGCTCGGGGGCTGAACCGCAACGAGTACGAGAGCTGCAAAGCAAAGTGACCGTCGCCGGTCCCGCGGTACACGTTCATGATGTCCGTTTCCCGATCGATCACAACCAGATCCGGGATCGCGTCGTTGGTGATCAGTCCCGCGTCTATCGAAAGGAACCGTCCCCCAACACCCAGCGAGATTCCCTCGCCGAAGGCGCCGGTGCCATCGTTGAGCAGGACCACGACATCTTCAGAAGAGAAGTTGGCCGTGGCAATGTCGAGATCGCCATCCTGATCAAAGTCGAAGGAAACAAGTTCCTCCGGCGTTCGCCCGGTTTCGAACTTGATTGCACGGGGCGGGTAGAAATCATTGAGATCACACGCCTGACCGATTGCTTCGGCACCCGGAAGCAGGGCAAGCACAAAGCAGACAGTCGGAACAAGCAGGTTGCGGGGGGCGGGCAGCAATTCAATCATGGCCTTATCTTCACCTCGACCAAGCCATGAAACAAGAAAATTACCCGACGAAACCCGCAAAGATCAAAGTCACGGACAGCCCGCGTTGAACTGTGTCAGATAATCGCTGACATCAAAGAAGTTGTACTGCCCGTCGCCGTTGAGGTCCGCGGCTGGTTCGTTGGCGCTGAACGCGCTCAGGAAAGCGCTGACATCGAAGAAGTTCAGCTCGCCGAAGGGCTCGGCGATATCCGCCGCGCTGCAGGCGCTGCTGGGTGCCTCGACGCCCAAGTAGATGTTGTCGAGCAAGAACCCGCCGGTCGTGTCGGTCGTGAACCGGACTTCCATATCATCGAGCGCCCATGTGTAGACAGGCATGTCGAGGTTGATGAACTCGGGGCTGTCCGAGAGTTCCGAGGCGGTGAGGGTGGCCAGCGTCTCCCAGTCGCCGCCGACCGTCGTAACCTCAACGACGAGCGTGTCGTCAGGGCTGGCCGAGGCATCGACCCACGCGTCGAAGTGCAGGTAGGGCTGCACGAACCCGAACTGCAGCAGCGGGATATCGTGCGAGCGCAGCGTCGCGTTGTCGGTGAGCCGGACAGCGAAGGTGTCGTTGTCGTACACCGGCTCGGCGTTGGTCACCGTGCGCCACGCAACAGGATCGATGGTGTTGCTCTCGAACTGCTGATCCAGCGGGACGGTCGAATCCGGGATCAGGTCGATGCTCAGGTCGTCGATGTACCACACATCGCTGCTGTCGCTGCCGTTGGCGACGAATCGCATCTGCACGCCGTGCCACTGCATCCCTTCCGGGAGTTCCTGGTTGAACCGGACGAACGAGCTGCTCGAGAGCCCGCGGGCATCGATCTGGCTGATCGTGGCCCAGCTGTCCTCGCCGGCGACCTCGGGGTCTTCCAGATACTGCACCAGCAGCGTGTCGCCGTCTTCAAGCCCCTCACTGCGAAGGGCAAAGCTGAACATCGCGTCGTCATAGAGCGAGCGTCCAGCGAGTGGTCCGCTGACGATCGTGTCTCCATGATCCAGACGCAGCACGCTCACGCCCTCGGGCGCATCAGCGGGAGAACTCGTCTCGACATCGCCAGCGCTCACCGAGAAGAGGGACTGCCATGCGGCGTCCTCGAAGTCGAAGTTCAGCGGCAGCAGCGTTGGGCGCTCGTAACTCTGCGCCAAAAGCACCGCGCTATAGGTGTTGACGCGCCCACGCCCGTACAAATCATCGCGACCCGAAGCGCCGAGGTCATCTACGGACTTGTACAGGATGTCCTGCACATCGTCGGCACTGAAGTCCGGGTTCACCGAGTAGATCATCGCGCCCACGCCTGCGGCGATGGGGCTTGCGTAGCTCGTGCCCGAGCCGTTGCCATAGCTCCCAAAGCGACGCGTCGAGCGCACGCTCGAGCCCGGGGCGGTGACATCGACGGCCGGGCCGTAGTTGCTGAATCCCGACCGGTTGTCGCTGCTGGTGGTTGAGCCGACGATCACATAATCGGGTCGGTTGGGCTCGATGTACGCGCCGTCATTCCCCGATGACCAGAAGAGCAGCGCGCCCAGCTCCTTGAGGTAGCGCCCGACCGACTGGTTCGAGGCCGAGGTCCCCCCCGAAAAGCTCGCGTTGACGATATGTGCCCCGTTTTCGGCGGCCCATCGCGCACCGTCGAGGATCGCGAAGGCGCTCGCTGTGCCATCGGTGTTGTTGGTCACACGGATCGGCATGATCGAGAAATCCCAGCCAACACCAGTAACGCCCGTGTTGTTGTTGCCCTGGGCCGCGGCACAGCCGGCGACGAAGGTGCCGTGCCCGTTGATATCCTCGACATCGCCGCCCGAGGCTTGCGATCGGTTTGATGCGGCGTTGAAGCCCGGGATCAGCGCGTCCTGAAGGTCCGCGTGATCGGTATCAACACCCGAGTCGCAGATCGCCACGATGATGTTGCTGCCACCGGTCTCGATATCCCACGCGTCCTCGGAGTCGAGGCGGGTGTGCTGCCAGCTGCTGCCGTACTGCGAGTCGTTTGGCTGGACCGCGGGGTAGAGCGTCCAGTTGGGCTCGACGAACTCATAATCGCCCGTGGCCATGAGCATGGCGGCCAGCTGGCCCTCGCTCATCCCGTCGGGGACCTTGATCACACGCTCGGGCACGAACGAACTGGTGCGCAGGGTCAGCGGTGCCACCCGGGCCTCAGCCGTGGGAACCTTGCCCTGTTTGGCATGCACGATCAGCTCGCCTCGGAACTCACGGTTGCCTGGGATGGCGACGAAGTCGATGGGTGTGCTGGCCGCACGCTGCATGACTTCCAGATCGCCAGGCTGCAGTTCCAGCGTCTGGACCGCGACGCGCACCGCGGCGGGGGCGTCGGGCTGGGACTGCATGCCCGAGGCGCCGGCGCAGATGCCGGCGAGCAGGGCGAGCGAGAGTGCGAGGGTTCGTTTCTGGTATTGCATGCGATCGGCTCCTCGAATCGCGGTTTCGGAAAAGAGTTGTGCTTGGATGCGGTTGCTCAGGGGCACCCGGCACTGAAGTCGGACAGGAACTGGGACACATCAAAGAAGTTGTACGACCCGTCACCGTTGATGTCCGCGATCGGGTCCTGAGCGTTGAACGCGGTCAGGAAGGCGCTGACATCAAAGAAGTTGAGCAGCCCGTCGCCGGTCAGGTCCGCAGGACAGTCGGGCTCGTCGACGATGAACTCGGTGCTGATCGCGACATCGTCGATGTACCACGCATCGTCGCTCTCATCGCCCTGGGCGGTGAATCGGAGCGCGGTGAACGCCCCGTATGCCTGGAAGGGCAGCGTGAGCTGATGCAGATCGAAGCTCGACTGGTCGTTGCCATCGGACGAGATCGTTTCAAGGACCTGCCAGCTGCCGTTGAAATCACGATACTCGACCAGCAGTGACTCGCCCGATTCGACGCCCTGATGCTGCGTGCGG
Organism: Phycisphaerales bacterium JB052; assembly: GCA_043100965.1. Classification (GTDB taxonomy): domain Bacteria; phylum Planctomycetota; class Phycisphaerae; order Phycisphaerales; family UBA1924; genus UBA1924. Next base: position 1,541,063 of record JBICHR010000011.1, read on the forward strand.
TAGCGGACCCAGACAGCAGCCGGGGGGCTGACCACATCAACTTCGGCGCTGGTCATCGACTGTGTGTTGATCAGCAGTGCGCTCATCGACCCCTCGGGCGTGTTGCTCGCCTGATCGGTCGCGGTGGCTTCGCTGGTTTCCCAATCGAGTGTGGGGGTGATGCCGTCTTCGAAGCCGTCCTGCCAGGGCATGGAGTTGCCGGCGAATGCCTGCATGAGCACATCATCGATGTACCAATCGTCGGTGCTGTCACTGCCGTTGGCCGTGAAACGCAGCTTCATATCGTTGTGCATCCCCAGCAGCGGGAACAGGTAGCGTCGGTGAACAAACTCCTCCTGATTGCTGCCATCAGAAACGATCGTGTCGAGCGTGGTCCAGCCGGAGATCAGATCGTTGTATTCAACGACGAGTGATTCGCCCGCCTCGACACCCCGGTGCTGGACCCAGAAGCTGATCTCTCCGGGATCGCCCGCCAAGACGGCGGCCCGGATCGAGATCGACTCGATCGAGTCGCTGTCATCGAGGTTCATGCTGTAAGACCCGGTTGGCTCGTTCACGCCCGCATCGCTCGCAGCAACATCACCAACAGGGTTGCGCCACTGCGTCGAAAGTGTCGAGTGGCTGAAGTCGTCGACGAAGGGCAGGTTGATGATCGATGGGCCGTTGATCGCGTCATCGACGGCTCGTCCGACATTGATGCGTCCCCAGCCGGTCTTGTTGTCCTCGCCCGGCTCTTCCTTGTCGTCGCACGAGTTGAGCAGGATGAACTCAACCTCGTCGGCAGTCAGGGCCGGGTTGGCATCGTGTACGAGCGCCAAAGCGCCGGCGGTAATGGGTGCCGAGAAGCTGGTGCCCGTGGTGTATGAGTAGCCACCCGTGCGGTTGGTCGATCGGATGTTGGTCCCGGGCGCGATACAGTCGATGCCGATCCCCGTGTGCGACCAGCTCACCCAGTTGTCGCTCTGGTTGCTGGCACCGACGATCGTGACCTTTTCCCAGTCGTTCGTCTGGTTGGCGAGCCCGTCATTGCCCGCGGCAAAGACCAGCAGGTGGCCCTCAGCCCGGATGTGCCCGCCGCTGCTGCGTGCCTCCGGGTCGCTGGCACCGCCGAAGGAGCAGTTGATGCTGTAGGCACCATTGTCCGAGCCCCATCGCGCCCCCTCCAGGATCTCGCTGAGCAGGGCCGTGCCGTTGGACAGGTTCGATACCCGCACGGGCATGATGGAGAAGTTCCAGCCCACGCCCGTGACGCCGGTCCCGTTGTCGCCGATCGCGGCTGCCGAGCCGGCGACGAGTGAGCCGTGCCCGTTGAGGTCGTCATTGACATTGCCGCCATCGACCTGCGCGAGGTTGTCGGTCGAGTTGTAGCCCGGGACCAGGGCCGCCTGCAGGTCTGCGTGATCAAGATCGACACCCGAATCGCAGACCGCGATGATGGTGGACGAATCGCCCTGGGTCATGTCCCAAGCCGCAGGAGTGTTGATCCGGCCGGGCGCGTGGTACCACTGCTGATTGAACAGCGGGTCGTTTGGGGTGGTGTCGGTGGGGTAGCAGAGCCAGTCCATTGAGACATACTCATAATCACCAGTCTGCATCAGCGCCTCGGCGACGACTTCGGCGCTGAGGCCCGCGGGGATCTTCACCGAGTACGAGTCGATATCGCTGTAGCCCTGACGCAACGACGGCGTGAGCCGATCGCGTGCTTCCTGCTGGCGGGCCAGCACCCGCTCGACGACCTGCGCGAAGCTTGCGTCGGCGCTGGCGGCACGGTTGTTCACCGCGTCGGCCGGGGCGGTCTGGAAGTTCAGCCCCTCGCCTGCCAGCTGCGAGATCATCTGGCCCCGGTCCTTCACCTTCACATTGAGATAATCCGTTCGCTCGGTGTACCCAGGGCTGGGGATGAAGCTCACGCGCGGGCTGAGTGTTCGGCTCAAAATGCCCGCATCGCGGGCTGACCACGCGAAGGCATTCGCCATTGCCGCCCGCTGCGTCGCGTCGAGCGAGACACGAACGCCAGCGTCGATCACCGCGCCCCCATCCCCGAAGGGCGTGGGGCTCTCGATGCCGATTTGTGCGAACGCACTCCCGCTGGCCAGTGCCAGAAGTGCTGCGGTCGCGATACCCACCCGGCGTCGATTGTTCTTCATCGTACTACATCCCTTGCGAGCCGACATCGTCGGCGATCATCATTGAACCTGCCCGCGAGCGCGGAACCAACAGCAGGCCTATCGACCTGAAGCCCCCGAAACAGGGCTCGAAAGACCACGCCGGGCCCGTGTGCCCTCGTGCATGCTGCAATGAGCGTGCGATGCGATGCGATCGCACCTCATGCCCGTCCGATAAACATCGTTGCTCATGTACAAATGAACCACGATGCCCGATCCCATGCTGCTGTCTCAGGGCGAGGAGAACCCCCGCCCAGCCGGACAAACACCCCGGCATTGGACATACGCACCGGGAAAGCCCATTGTTGCATATCGCTGTCAACTTCCGGCCCAAACAATCTCAATTCAGCCCACAAAAAACCCCCCGACTGCGGGGGGGTTGGTCCCAGAGGGAATCTGGGCAATTCAGGGATCGTCGTTCTTGTTGCCACCGAAGATGTTCTTCAACTCCTCGGTCGCATCATCGATCTTGTCTTCGATGTCCTTGGCCTTGTCCTCGAGTTCCTTGGTGGCCTCATCAACCTGCTTCTGCACATCTTCGCTGACCTGGTCGATCTGCTCCTGCACGCCGCCCAGTGCTTCGTCGAGTTTCAGCTCGCTGATCGCCTCGATGCCCAGATCGCTCAGTGACTCCAGACCCGCAAGCCCGTTGCCCAGCTCGCCCAGCACATCGCTGGGGATGATCCCGCCACCCGCTTCCACCGCGGCCGCGAGCACGGTCTTGACGACCAGGTTGATCACCTCGGCGGTGGTCATCGATTCTTCCTTGCCCACATCACGCAGTTCGATCTCGGGGATGTTCACCGCGACATCACCCACCGCCAGCGAAAGCCCGGGCATATTCGCGACCCGGATATTGATGTCCTGAAGCTTGAGCGAGGTGATGATCAGCTTTGTGCCCTGCCCGGCCTCGCCCGTAGGTTGTGGTTCCGAGCCGCCGTCGGTCTTGTTCTCGAACCGCTTGAGTGACTCGAGAATCGTGTTGTAGTTCGATGGGTTGCCGCCCTTATCGAGGATGACATCGATGCCCGAGAGGGTGATGGAGGGCATCACGATGGTGCCCGAACGGATGGTGTTGAGATCAACCGAGGCGTCTGAACCACCCAGGTGCATGAAGTGCTCAGTATCGAACCCCGCCGGGTTGGCGATGTTGAGCCCGCTCATGCTCGCGGTGCCCCCGGTGATGTTGACATCAACCGATTCCACCGTGGTATCGACCTGCATCGCGTAGGTGCCGCCACGCTCGATCGCTTCCTTGGCGATCCGATCGACCTGCGAGAAGCCCAGCACCACGAGACCGATGATTGCCAGAATCAGCAGCACCACGATGACGGCGATGATTTTAATTGCTGTTTTCATACCTGTGCCCTTCTAGAAGATTGAGTCCCCACATAAGCGTAGCACGCCATCCCATCAATCAGCTCAGATATTCCATGTTGTCTCCACCGCCCGCTCCCCCTCCATTTGGTTTAGGGGTTCAGGGGTTGCAGGCGGTGTATGCCTGAATGAATGTGGCGACATCGTGGAAGTTGGTCATCCCGTCTCCCGTGATGTCTGCGTAGGGCGAGAGCGTGGACATGGCCTGCAGGAAGATCGCCACATCAAAGTAGTTGCACTGGCCGTCGGCATTGAGATCAGCGGCTGATTCGGTGATGACCAACCGCGGGCGGGGCATCAGCTCCACCCGACCCATCGAATCCTCCACGCTCACCGAGATGCTGTACACCCCCGTCTCATCGCCACCCTCCAAGTCGAAATGGAAAAACCCCGGACTGTCAAAGACCACGGGCGAGGCAGTCGCGACACCCCCGGTCTCAACCATCACCATCGACGGGTCGGAGATCGGCAGCAGCTCACCATCCAGATCACGCAGCTCCACCCAGTACCGGGTGGTGAAGCCCGAAACAGCTAGCCCGTTGCCGAGCACCTCCGAGCGGACCGCATCCACGCGCCCCGCTCGAGACTCCAGCCATTCGTCGTAGAGCGACTGAAGCTGGTCCACCGGGTCTGGATCATCATCACGCTGATTCGCGACATTCAGGGCCATGAAGTAGTCCCCCGCGGCGAACTGTCCAGGTTGGGGCAGGTCATGCTCGCCCGGGTTGTCCAAAACCATCAGCCCGTCTGAGCCGCCGGTCCCGACCACGATGTCCAGGTCGCCGCTGTTGTTCATATCACGCAGCAGCACGCTTTGGGCGCTGAAGCCCACCCGGGTGCGGGTCTGCATGGTGAACCCGCCCAGCCCGTCGCTGACGAACAGCTGCAGGTTGCGATTCGTTGCCAGCCCCGTGGTCACCAGGTCGGGGTAGCCATCGCCGCTCATGTCCGCCACATCGAACGCCAGCCCGGTCGCCGCGGTCGTGACCGAGCCCCACAGCTCCCACTGATCGCTCTCATGCGTGTAGACCTCGACCCGTCGGCTCGAGCCACACTGCACGATGATCTCGTCGTCGCCATCCAGGTCCATGTCGACGATGCGAACATTGACCGGGTCGGTGCCCGTGCTGATGCTGGTCGAAAGTGCAAACCCGCCTTTGCCGCCGTCGTAGAGATGCACCATGCTGTTCACTGGGTCGACGACGGCGAGGTCGTTGAAGCCGTCGTCATTGAGTCGATCCAGCGCGATCTGCCCGGGCACAAAGTCGAGCGTGAGCGCGTTGGTCAGCTCAATCTCGTTGGTGAATCCCCTGAAGAACTGGATCTCATTGGAGTTCTCCAGCGCGACCCCCTGGATCTCCGGGTCAAAGAGGCCGCTGGCAAAGTCCACCGGTGTGCCCGCCAGATCGACGGCATCGAGCAGCTTGATCGATCCGGTTTCGTCTGGCTGGTAGAGCGCCATGCGGGGCGGGTTGGCAAAGGCGACCATCAGCTTGGACGCGTACACATCCATCGCGACCGTCTCGCTCGCGGGTCCTGTCAGTGTCTGCCAGAGCTGCAATGTTGAGAGCGGGTCGCCCGGCATCGCGGTATTCTTGTAGATCAGGATCTCATCGCTGCTGGCGCTGCCGACGATGACCTCTTCGAAGCCGTCGCCATCGAGATCGAGCGTGGCGATGGCGCCAATGAACTCGTCGGTGGGGTAGATGGCGCGAATCGCGTCGGTATCGCCTGCTCGGGTGCCCAGCATGTACCCGACATGGGCGCTTTTGAACGGCTCGGGCGGCGGCGAGCCACACCCGGTTGGGTCGGAGCTGCTGCATGAGCAACGCCCATCGCCGCCGGCGCTCTTGGCGGCTTGCATCGCCTCCATCATCATCGCGGGCAGGTCGCCGTCGCTGGCAACAATCGCATCGACCGCGGCCTGCACCACATTGCTCCCAGAGAGGATGTTGCCCTGCACCGCGTAGACGATGTCCTGCTGTGGTCCGGGCGTGCCCCGTTCGATGCGCCCGGTCATGCCGCCCGCCCAGTCGGCGTTTTCGATGCCAGAGTAGGTGAGCGTTTCGCCCGCGGCGTTGAGCATGCCGTACTGGCGATTGTCATGTCCGTCGTCCGACATCTCGAGTTCATCGAGGATGGCCTCGAGTGGGACACCCTGAAGCAGGCGATCGCGGATCAGTTGTCGATTCATCCCGCTGGTGTCCACGGCCGACTGAGCCGTCACCGCGCCGACGCCCGAGATCAGCACCGGGGTCTCCCGACGCAGATCGATCGATTCCACACAGGTCGCCGACCCGATGACGATCTCCCCCGTTCGGGTGTCAGCAATCAAGATGGACCAGGTTGCCTGGGCCGTGCCAGCCATCGAAGCGACTGTTCCGGCCCCGAGGAGCAGCAGTGGGCGGGCAGATGCGAACAAAGTGCGATCAAATAAAGCCATAGCTTGCTTCTCTCTGGGCAATTGCCCGCTGAACCCAAGATACCTGTGTACTGTCGGGTCGGCCAAGCGAATTATGACGGGAATTCGTGGAATTGGGATCATCCATGACCCGGGCCGGGGTGACCCGAGTGGGTGCGTTGGCGGCGGAGATCCGAGGCATATTCAGAAGAATGTGCTGTGCGGGCAAACCCTGTGGGGGCAATTGGTTGACCGGGTACGGCGCGGGGGTATCATTCCTCCCCGCTCGGTCATCAAGCCGGGCGGTTTTTATGCCGGGCGATGCGTTCATCATCAGGTCGGGGTGTCGTTGATACGATGACCATGACAGGATGACGCAGAACGCAGGACCCGGTCGGAAGAATGACGCCGCTGTAGCTCAGTGGTAGAGCGCACCCTTGGTAAGGGTGAGGTCGAGAGTTCAAATCTCTCCAGCGGCTTTCTACCGAATCGTGGGTCCCACAGGACCAGCCCGGAACATCTCGTTCTGTGCCTGCCCCCTGTGTTTTTCCCGCCCTCGGTAGTAAGTATGAATCGGACGCCGACTGTGGACAGCTCGGCATTCTCAAACACCGCGCCCGCTCAATCGTTTGGGTGCACGCCGAACGCAGAGATCGCGATTGGCACTTAGGGATGCGGCTGGGCTCGACGGCCCAGCACAAACCACGATAAGAGGTATGAACAATGGCTAAGGGAACCTTTGAGCGGAACAAACCGCACGTCAATGTCGGCACCATCGGTCACATCGACCACGGCAAGTCGACCCTCACCGCCGCGATGGTTGCTCGCGCAGACGCCAAGGGCCTTGTCCAGGGCGCCAAGTCGTACGCAGAAATCACCAAGGGTGGTACTGTGCGTGACTCGAACAAGACCGTGACCATCCACTCGGCACACGTTGAGTACGAGACTGAAACCCGTCACTACGCTCATGTCGACTGCCCGGGTCACGCTGACTTCGTGAAGAACATGATTACCGGTGCGGCACAGATGGACGGTGCGATCCTCGTGGTCGCCGCCGACTCAGGCCCCATGCCTCAGACCCGCGAGCACGTGCTGCTCGCTCGCCAGGTGGGCGTGCCCTACATCGTCGTCTTCATGAACAAGGTTGACCTTGTCGACGACGAAGAGCTGCTCGACCTCGTCGAGATGGAAATCCGTGAGCTCCTCGACAAGTACGAGTTCCCGGGCGACGACACCCCCGTGATCCGCGGCCAGTCGAAGCTTGCCCTCGAGAACCCCACCGACGACGCCGCCTGTGCGCCGATCGACGAGCTGTTCGACACCATCGACAGCTACATCCCCGAGCCCACCCGCGAAGACGACAAGCCGTTCCTCATCTCGGTTGAAGACGTCTTCTCGATCAAGGGTCGTGGTACCGTGGCAACCGGTCGCGTCGAGCGTGGCGTGGTCAAGGTCGGCGATGCCGCCGAGATCGTCGGTCTCGCCAAGGAGAACCAGAACACCACCATCACCGGTGTTGAAATGTTCCAGAAGACCCTCGAAGAGGGTCGTGCGGGCGACAACTGTGGCGTCCTGCTCCGTGGTGTTGAAAAGAACGACATCTCGCGTGGCCAGGTCATCTGCAAGCCCGGCTCGATCAAGCCCCACACCAAGTTCAAGGGTCAGGTCTATGTCCTGAACAAGGACGAGGGCGGCCGTCACACCCCGTTCTTCGCAGGCTACAAGCCCCAGTTCTACTTCCGCACCACAGACGTGACCGGCCAGGTCGTGAACCTGTTCGGTGACGGCGGTGCCAAGGCAGAAATGTGCATGCCCGGCGACAACGTGACCATGGAAATCGACCTGGGCGACAAGCCCGTGGCGATGGAAGCCGGTCTCCGCTTCGCGGTGCGTGAAGGTGGCCGAACCATCGGTTCGGGTACCGTCACCGAGATCATCGAGTGATCTCGCTCGGGTAAGCGAGAGCTTCAGGCTTCCCGTCTGAGCCACGCAAAGCCCGATTGTTCAAACCTCGCGGCCTGACGGTGAAAGCCGTCAGGCCGATTTTCGGAAAAACCATATCATCGCCGCCTGGTGGGGCGACGCAGAAGTTCAGAATGGGAGGCCGACCATGGCCAAGAAGAAAGCACAAGCTCGCGAGTATGTCTGGCTCCAGTGCACCGAAACCGGTGACCTGAACTACCGCACCTCGATCAATGTCAAGGGCGGCATCTCCGATCGCGTCAAAGAGGGCTACAACAAGTTCTGCCCTCGGCTTCGCAAGCACACGCTTCACAAGATCAAGCGCAAGTAAGAGAGGGACTGGCCACTAGCCACTTGGGACTAGGGCCGGGCACTCCTCTTTCACTTCACCAGTGGCTAGTCCCCAGTGGCTAGTGGCTTCCTACGGCAGTAGCTCAGTTGGTAGAGCATTGGATTCCAAATCCAACGGTCGAGGGTTCGAGTCCTTCCTGCCGTGTTTACACAAGCCCGCAACCGCACACGGTTCGGGTCCCGAGCGTCCCCGCTCGTCACACAAGACAGCCCAGGGACGCGCAGCCGCGAGGTTCAGCGAAGCATGTCTTTGGGAATTTACAAGCAGGGACAGGGCTACTGGGTGCGAGTGCTGACCGCCGGCGTCGCCGGGGTGCTCATCATCGCCGCCGCCGCCTTCGGCTGGTCACAGGCCGGGATCATCCGACTCCCCGCACGCTCATGGACCATCGCGCTGAGTAATGTGGACGGCCCCGTCGCCCAAGGCGACACGGTCGTGCTCGAGTTTTACGATGTCCAGAGCGAAGACCCCAACACGCACACCCGCCTGGGCAGCGCCGTGATCGAGAGCTTCGAGCCGGGCAAGGGCTCATCGGGCACCATCGTCATCAGCGACTTTCAGGACAACCCCGATATCGCCAGCCGCACAAAGAACCCGGTCCATATCCGGGATCGTGCCAGCGATGCCGACCGGGCCTACATCGGGCAGATCGGCAGCGAATCCATGACCGCCAATGTGCGCGGCGGATCGCCCACCCCCATCTTCCCCGTGCTGTACCTCCAGTCGGGTGTCGCGGGGACGATCCTGCTGGTCGGGGCCGTAGTGCTGTACATCTTCGTTGGTGCAAACAAGAAATCGGTCGAGTTCCTCGTTTCGACCGATGGCGAGATGAAGAAGGTCAACTGGACCTCGTACAAGGAAGTCAAGGGATCGACCATGGTGGTCATCGCCGCGACCTTCCTGATCGCAGGGTTCCTGTTCATCGTCGATACCGCGTTTTCGTCCTTCTTCAGCTTCATTAATGTTCTCGAACGCTGAGCACTGAAAAGCACTGCACATCATGCACCAAGCACCAGACACAGAGCGATCAGCAAGGAACGCACCCGTGGAAGAACACACCAACACGCACGAGCAGACCCAGCCCGAGCCCGAGACGCATGACGCCCAGAGCGATACGCAGGGCGATGCCCAGACCGAAAAGCCCGACTCAACGATCGAAGGCATGATCGGTGCCGACGAGCCCCTCGCCCAGGAGGGCATGCAGTGGTTCGTCCTCCGCGTCGCGAGCAACAAAGAGAACTCGGTCCAGAACACCCTGCTCCGAAAGATCCAGATCGAGGGCATGACCCACCTCGTCGGGCGTATCCTCGTGCCCACCGAAAAGATCAAGACCATCAAGGGCGGCAAGGCCAAGATCAAAGAAGAGAAGCTCTACGCGGGCTATGTCTTCGTCGAGATGCGCCTTGAGGAAGACGGACGCATCCCGCAGGACATCTTCTTCCTCATCAAGGAAACCACCGGCGTGGGCGACTTCATCGGCACCGCCGGGCGACCGACCCCGATGCAGATGCACGAGGTCGAGAAGATGCTCCTCGACTCACGCAAGCCCGAGGACGAGCCCACCGTCAAGCTCTCCTTCGAGAAGGGCGAGAGCGTCATGATCCGCGAGGGTGCCTTCGAGAACTACGAGGGCACCGTCGACGAGCTCTTCCCCGAAAAGGGCATGGTCCGCGTCCTCGTCTCTATCTTCGGGCGCCAGGCACCCGTCGACCTCGAGGAATGGATGATCTCCAAGGCCGAGGACAGCTGAGCCCATTGATACACGACACAGCCCGCTCAACTGAGCGGGTTTTTTTATGGGCATTCTGTTGGTTCAGACGACGCCTGGAGCGCTCGGTCATGGGCGGATCGGTCACCACACCCCCCCTCCGGCATGGAGTGATTCGCCCAGTGCTCAGGAACCGGCGCGTTTTTTTGAGCGTATTCAATGACATCGCGATCCGATTCGCCGTGTTATATAAAGGGGTAAACATGAACACGAATCTCATATGGGGCTCCGTATGCACCGCGACAACGGTGCTCGGGCTCGCCGCCACACACGCTCAGTGCGATCAGATACCCTACCAAGGGTTGCTCGGCCAGGTTGATACAGCAGGATCGGTCAACGATGTTGCGGTGTCAAACGCCGTGGCGTACATCGTCGACTCCAGCGAAGGCTTGGTGGCCGTCGATGTGCAAAGCCCGGCAGCCCCGATGGTGTTGGGTCAGCTTGAGGTTGACGGCGCGGAACATGTTGTGGTGGCAAACGACATCGCCTATGTGACCTCCCCCAGCACGGGATACATTCTGCTGATCGATGTCAGTGACCCGATGAACCTCGCGCAGGTCGGCTCGATCGATGTGGGGACCGAGTTCTCATCGGTCGCCGTGAACGGCTCAATGCTCGCATTGTCGGCTGCGTTCACACAGCTCCGCGTGTACGATGTCCGCGATCCGGCCGCGGTCGAGTTGGTCGAACAGATCGAACTGGGCGCAACGGTCGATATCGAGTTCGTGGGCAGCCGCATGTATGTGCTCGGTTCTGGCCTTGCCATTTATGATGTGAGCGACCCGGCCTCGGCCGTCGAGATCGGCGCAACCCAGCAAGCCGGTGGCGAGCGACTCGTGGTCGTCGGCGACCATGCCTATGCCTTAACTGGCAGCGCCGGCATCACCACCTTCGATGTGAGCGACCCGGCACAGCCGGCGTATGTCGATTTTTCGTCTGGCGTTGTGCCCGGCGGGCTGTTCGATCTGGTCGGCGATTCCGGGACCATGTTTGTCATGGACGCCCCGATCCTCTACCAGCTCGATGTGTCCGACCCCTCGGCCCCGGCCAGAGCGTGCTGGCAGTACCTGGGCGGCACGCCGGTGAACATGGACTTCGACAACCAGATCCTGTTTGTCGCCTCTGGCGAGAACGGTTTGCAGATCGTCGATGCCGCCGGGTTCTGCGGCCGGTGCGAAGCGGACATGACAGAAGACGGCATGCTCAACTACTTCGATGTCGCAAGCTTCATTAACTTCTACAGCGCATCGCATCCGATCGCTGATCTCAACGGCGATACCCAGTTCAACATGTTCGATATCTCTGCATTCATCAGCGCGTACCTGGATGGGTGCCCGTAAGGCCATACTGGGCCCATTGCCTCCACCCCGACGAAGATGGGGTTGGCCATGACCGATGTGCCAGTGTCCTCGCGTCTGGCCGGGCATGCGCGTTGGTCGGGCACCCGTCGACCTCGAAGAATGGATGGTCTCCAAGGGCGAGGACAGCTGAGCAAAATTACATGTGAATGATCCAAGAAACCCTGCTTATTGCGGGGTTTTTCTTTTATATGCCCCAAGATAGGTTTAGAATGGAATCAGTTCACACACCATCTTTGAGAGGGGATCCAGATGAAGAACTTCAGCAATGTGCTTATCGCATCGTCAATGCTCGCGTGTGCCGCGGGCGCACAGGGGTCGGTCCTGACATTCATGATCGATGGCCTGGGCAACTTCAACCTGTTGCCACAGGCGTACGGCGACCGGGTCGTCGCGATTGACGATGGCGACTTTCATTACGACGAGCAGGGCGAGGGCTTTACGCCCAATGTCGTCACGAGCTACACCGATAGCATCGGGCAGACCCCAGCGTACTGGTCAACGGGCTACGGCGATCTCGTCGATGTCTACTTCGAGGACGCCGATGGGATCGGCAGCGGAGAGATCGTGCTGACCGCCGATTACGGCTATGAAGTCGTCCTATACGGGTTCGATGCCGCGGCATATTCCTCGGCATTCGCATCCGATCCCACCATTGATGCCGTACGCGTCATGGGCTGCGCATCGACGCCGCTGTTCGAAGAACTCGATGCGGTCATCTCCGAGACGACACGCACGACATACGATTTTTCGTCGGCACCGCTGCAAGCTCGCGAGCTGCGGATCCAGTTCGAGAGCGGCAATCTGGGCAACCTCAGCGACGATATATGTCTCGACAACATCCGCTTCGGTCAGGTCGCGGTTGACCCCGTCGCGATTGCCTGCCCCTCGGACTACGCGGCACCGATCTGCGAGCTGAACTTCTTCGATGTCAGCGCGTTCCTGAGCTTGTACAACAACGCAGACCCGATGGCCGACCTCAACGGCGACGGCGATTACAACTTCTTCGATGTGTCGATGTTCCTGTCTGAATACGCGGCTGGGTGCAACGAGGACTGATCGAGATGGCTGAAATCGGGGCGGCTGCTTCCCGTATACTCACTCCGTGACCGGGGTGAGCCGCGAGACTGATCGATCGGTGAAGCATGAGCGTCTCCATGCGCTCGATGCATTGCGCGCGCTGGCGATGATGCTTGGCGTTTGGCTGCACATGGCCATGCCGTATACCCAGGGGATCCCCCGGGGATTCTGGCCCGCCGACGAACAGGACGATCCGTTGATCGGTGTAAGCGTCCTGTTGATCCACTCGTGGCGCATGGAGTTGTTCTTCATGCTCTCGGGGTTCTTCACGGCGATGCTCGTCATTCGGTGGGGGGTGCGACGAACCGCGTCTCAACGGACCAGGCGCATCGTGTTCCCTTTCATGATCGCAATGGCAACGCTCGGCACCGCGTGCTCCGCGATCTGGGGCTTCGGGTACGCCAACATGTTCGGGGGCAAGGCCTCCGATTGGGTCGTCGGGTGGATTCTCGGCGGGTGGGGCATCGGCGAGAACGCGGTGTTCGGTCGGCTCTGGCACTTCTGGTTCCTCTACACCCTGATCTACCTCATCGCGATTGGGCTGATCGGGCACATGCTCTTTTCCAACCTGCTCGCACCATTCAATCGCGCGACAAGCAGACTCATCGCGTGGGGTGTGCGATCCTGGTTCGGTCCGTTTTTTCTAGCGATCCCGCTGGGCGTGGCATTGATCCTCATCGGGCGACCCAACGGCCCGGACCCGGCCACGACCCTTGTTCCCGATAACCGTTCGCTCGTGTACTACGCGCTCCCCTTCTTCGCGGGGTGGTACCTCTATGACCATAGGGGCGCGATCAACATCCTCGCAAAGCGGTTCTGGTGGCCGCTGACGCTCGCGCTCGCCGTCGCCTTCCCGATCCATATCATGTCGCTCAGCGCCACGATGGAGAGTGTGACCGATATCCCGAGCGGGCTCACCCCCGCGATGCTCATCGCCAGCATGACGCGCGGGCTGCTGACCGTGAGCCTCTCACTCGGACTGATCGGTGCCTTTACCCGCTTCCTCTCTGGGCCCGGCCCGCGTCTCTCGCGCGTGATCAGGTATTTCTCCGACAGCGCCTACTGGGTCTACCTCGCGCACATGCCGCTGGTCGCCGCAATGGCCGTCTGGATCTTCGATCCGCTCGACTGGAACCCGCTGATCGAGATGCTGATCGGCGTCACCACCGCGATGTTCCTGCTCATGGGCAGCTACGAACTCTTCGTTCGATATACACCGATCGGGACCATGCTCAATGGCAAGCGAACGCGGGGGAAATCCAAGCTCACGCCAGCTTCTGCCCCGGCAGCAGCGGAGGTGTCGGCACGCCGAGCGAATCGGCAACCGCACGAAGCAGTTCCGCCTCGTTCGTCGTGATCTCGTGGTCCGCCGCGACGACCAGTGCGCAGGCCTGCAGGAGCTGCTTCTTCACCCGGGCGCCGCACTGGTTGAGCGTCTTGAGTGCCGTGTCCAGCGCCCGCATGTTTGCCTCGCCCGGTGGGAGCAGCTTCACGCCGATGCCCTGCACGGCGCTCTCGCCCATCAGCACCGCCTCGCCCGCGGCGTACTCGTCCTTGGCGCCCGTGTGGGCCAGCATCGACAGCAGCACGCTCACCTCATGCCCGAGACGGTTCAAGTTGTAATACTGAATCGGCACGGGCTTGGCCAGCCCGAACCGCTCGTCGAGGTGGCGACGCAGCGTGTTCATCGTCACCCACTCGAACAGATCGATCGATCTGTCCATCTTCACCAGCACATCGACATTGCGTCGGAAGGTCGCGTGCTGCTGATCGCTCAGATGCGCCAGCGAACCCAGCGTCATGTCCAGCAGGGGCAGCCGCAGCGCACGCTCAAGCGTGACCGCCTCGCCCGAGAGCGCGCGTGTCCGGCGAGCGATTGCCGGGTCGCCGTTGGTCTCGAGCTGACGCAGCTGGTCCTCGCGCAGCTGCTCGTCCTTGCGATCGAGCAGCAGGGCATAGACCACGGCCCGCCCGCTGGAGGTGTCGCGTGCCGCCTCACGCAGCTTCGGCGGAATCGACTCGATCAGCCCCTTCGCGTGCTCGATGTGCTTGGGCGTCATCGTCCCCGTGAGCGCCAGCAGCGGGAGCAGCTCGCCGACGGCCCCGACGCCCTCGCCGCCGCCGAGCCCTTCGAGCACCGCCCCGATGCGTTCGCGCGGGCCGTCCTTTGTCGCCGGCTCGGGCTTCTCGTGAGCGAGCAGCGGCTCAAGCATGGTGCCGTCCCAGTCGGGCATCACGCGTTTGATGCGTTCGGGCAGCGGGGGGTGCGATGCCAGCGAGACGCTGAGCATGGATCGGTTCGCAAGGGCCTCGCCGAAGTACATGTGCCCGACTTCCTGGGCGCGGGGGTGCTTGATCTTGGCCCGCCGCGTATGGCCCCCGATCCGGCGCAGCGCGTTCCCGATCCCGTCGGGGTTGCGGGTGAACTGGACGGCTGAGGCATCGGCAAGGAACTCCCGCTGTCGGCTGACGGCCGCCTGGATCATCCGGGCGGTCAACGCCCCGATCGATCCGATGGTGATCAGCAGGATCGCGAGCACGAACATGGTCAGGGCCGCCTGCCAGCCGTTCTTGCCGTGGGCCGTGCGTGGCGCGGCTTCCATAACGATGTGCCCCATCAGCGAGATGAGCACGATGCCGTTGAGCATCCCGATCATCCGGATGTTCAGGCGCATGTCGCCGTTGAGGATGTGGCTGAACTCGTGGGCCATCACGCCCTGCAGCTCTTCGCGTGTGAGCCCCTCAACGCAGCCCCTGGTGACCCCGATCACCGCGTCGCCCGGCGAATAGCCGGCCGCGAACGCGTTGATGCCCTTCTCGCCCGCCATGATGTACACCGGGGGCACGGGCACGCCCGAGGCGATGGCCATCTCCTCGACAACATTGAGCACGCGTCGTTCGTTCTTGTCACGGGTTGAGGGGTCGATGAGCCGCCCGCCCATGGCCTGGGCCACGACCGACCCGCCGCCTCGCAGCTGCGAGATGCGGTACAGCGACCCGCCCGCGATCACGAACCCGGTGACGAACGCCCCGATGCCCGCGGCACTCAGCGCCACAGCAAGGCGTCCACGCTCGGCATCGTACTGCGACCACGACACGAGGAAAACCAGCGCCGCGATCGCGCCGCAGATCAGCACCACCGCGCCGATATAGAGCAGCACGAAGCGGCGTGAGTTCTTGCGCGCCTCGTCCTGGTGGGCGAAGAAGTCCATGGCAGATGCGTTCGGGTTCATGCTCGGCTTAGTTGTTGATGCTCACATCGGGCGCCTGCTGAATCGCGGCGCTGTCCTCGAACTCCAGCATCGACGCGTCGCTGCCGTGCCCGACCATGCCCGCGATGACCACCGTGGGGAACGACTGACGCTTGGTGTTGTAGTTCATCACCGAGTCGTTGTACGCCTGTCGGCTGAAGGCAACCTTGTTCTCGGTGCTCGTCAACTCTTCCTGAAGCGCCGTCATCGACTCATTGGCCTTGAGATCGGGGTAAGCCTCCATGACCGCGAACAAGCCGCCCATCGCCCCGCTCAGCGCCTGCTCAGCGCCGGCGAGCTTGCCCATGGCGCCGGCATCACCGATGTGGCCCTGGGCCGCCTGCAGCAAGCCCGCGGCCTGGTTCCGTGCCGTGATCACCGCTTCGAGCGTCTCCCGCTCGTGCGACATGTAGCCCTTGACCGTCTCGACCAGGGCCGGGATCAGGTCGTGACGACGCTTGAGCTGCACCTCGATCTGAGCAAACGCGTTGAGATAGCGGTTCTTGAGCACCACCAGCTTGTTGTAGATCCCGGCGACAAAGACCGCCAGAACCACCACCAGCAGCACCAAGCCACCCAGAAAGCCCACAAGAATCATCCCACTCAACGCGTCACCTCCCATTCAAAGCCAGCCCTGCCCGACCGAACGCCGAGCATTGGGATAAGGGCATCTTACCAGCCCTCCCCACCTTACTGGGATATGGCCCGTACGCATTTCGATGTCTGAAGAGCGAAAATCTTCCAAGAATTTGCTCAGTACAGCGGTCTCAGCGCATCCAGCATCCCTCATACTGAACCACGGCTCGGGAGGGGTTTTCGAGTCTGCTTGACCCGACAAACACACCCGGAGCCCGTCATGAAACATTTCATACATCACCCATCGTCCCTGCTGGCCAAACGCACACTGGCCGCGGCCGCCGTGTCCATCCCGTTGCTGCTGCTCGTTGCCGGGACACCCAGTTGCACCTCCACGCCATCGGCACAGGAGCCCACCGCCCAGATCTACGACGGCTTCGGCAACTACACCCGCGATATCACCACCAGCAGCAGCCAGGCCCAGCGGTGGTTCAACCAGGGCATGCAGCTGATGTACGGCTTCAACCACGACGAGGCCGTCCGATCCTTCGAGATGGCCGCCCAGCTCGACCCCGAGGCCGCCATGCCGTGGTGGGGGATCGCCTACTGCCAGGGCATCAACATCAACGATCCCGCGATGAGCGAGGAACGCTCCTTGCGCGCCCGTGAAGCCGCCGACACCGCGCTGGCGCTGCTCGACAGCGAGTCGCCTGTCGAGCAGGCGATGGTGCGTGCGGTCAGCGCCCGCTACGAATGGCCCGCGCCCGAAGACCGCCTGCCGCTGGATCAGGCGTACGCCGATGCGATGCAGAGTGTGTACACCCGGTTCCCCAACGACCCCGATGTCGCAACCCTCTATGCAGAATCGCTCATGAACCTGCAAGCGTGGGACTACTGGACGAGCGACGGCTCGCCCAAGGGTCGCATCACCGAGGTCGTCACCGCACTGGAAGGAGTGATGGACGCGTACCCCGAGCACCCGGGTGCGAATCACTTCTACATCCACGCCATGGAGGCGTCCGATGACCCCGATCGCGCCGTCGCCGCGGCCGAGCGCCTCACCAACATTGTCCCGGGCTCGGGTCATCTGGTACACATGCCCTCGCACATCTTCATCCGTGTGGGACGCTACCCAGACGCGGCCGACAGCAACCGGGCCGCGATCGCCGCGGATCAGGCATACTTCGCCAAAGCGCCCGCGCCGGGCTTCTACTCCATCTACTACGCCCACAATATCCACTTCCTCGCTTTCGCCGGCATGATGAGCGGCGACTACGCCACGGCCATCTCCGCCGCCGATCAGCTCGAAGCCGAAATCCCCGAGGAGAACCTCCGCGAGCTCGCCTGGCTGATCGAGGGCATCATGCCCACCAACCTGCATGTGATGATCCGCTTCGGCAAGTGGGAGCAAATCCTCGAGCAACCCGACTACCCCGAGTGGCGCCTCATGTCCCGCGCGACATGGGCCTACGCCCGAGCCATCGCCTGCTCGGCCATGGGACGCACCGAGCAGGCCCGCCAGGAGATGGCCGAGTTTGAGCGACGCGTCCAGCAAGTCCCCAGCGACTGGATGGTCTTCAACAACAGCGTCCACGATGTGCTTCCCATCGCCCGCGCCATGATGCAGGGCGAGCTGCTCTTCCGTGAGGGTCAGCACGAGGAAGCATTCGCGATCCTGCGTGAGGGAATCGAGTACGAGGACAAGCTGGTCTACGACGAGCCGCCGGCCTGGATGCTGCCTGTGCGCCACACACTGGGCGCACTGCTCATGGCCGACAGGCAGTACGCCGAGGCAGAGATGCTCTACCGCGAAGACCTCGAGCACAATCGAGAGAACGGCTGGGCCCTGACAGGATTACGCAAAGCCCTGCTCGAGCAGGGGAAGCTGGCCGAGGTGCCAGATGTCAATGCCCGCCTCGCAAAGGCCTTCTCGCAGTGCGATGTCACCGTGACCTCATCGTGCTACTGCGCCCCGTGATGGAGATCAGCGCCCGTTGATCTGCTCCAGCAGCTTGAGCGCCGCGACCGGGTCGAGCTTGGGGTCGGGGAACCTGGGGTCGATGCCCTCAAGCGTCGCGCGGACAATCTCGGAGACCACCCACACGCGGTACCACTTGCGATCGGTCGGCACGATGTGCCACTGCGCGTGCTCGGTATTACAGATGCTGATCGCGTCCTCGTACGCGCTCATGTACGCGTCCCACTTCTGGCGCGTCTCGATGTCGCCCGACTCAAACTTCCAGTTCTTGGTCGGGTCGGTCAGGCGCTCGGACAGCTTCTCACGCTGGCGGTCTTTCGAGAGGTGCAGGTAGATCTTGACAATCTCCGTACCGCCGTTGACCAGCCCCTGCTCGAAGCCGTTGATGACCTCGTAGCGTTTCTTCCATCGCTCTTCTGGCACGATGCCGTCCACCCGCGCCACCAGCACATCTTCATAGTGCGACCGGTTGAACAGGGCGATGTGCCCGCGCCTGGGCGTGTGCATGTGCACCCGCCAAAGAAAATCGTGCGCCAGCTCGTCCTCGGTGGGGCGCTTGAAAGACTTCACCTGCACGCCCTGTGGGTTCACACGCCCGAAGACCCGCCGGATCGTCGAGTCCTTGCCTGCCGCGTCCATCGCCTGCAGGACGATCAGCACGCTGCGCTGATGCTCGGCATACAGCTTGTGCTGCAGGTCCGCGATGATCATCGTGTTCTCTTCGGTCTTGGCCTCGACCCGGGCGCGTTCAACACCCTCCGCGTCGTCGCTCTTCCACTTCGAAAGCTCGACCCGCTCGCCGATGCCAACACGGTACTTTTCTGCGATGTTCATGCACTGAGCATACAGCGAATCGAGATCCAATGACAGCTCACGACCCGAGCACGAACTTCCGCTCGTTCCACAGCTTCTCCACACGCTCAATAAACCCGGGCGATTGAGGCAGATCCATCCCGCAACCGATCAGCAGGTCCACCATGCCGTGGAAGTCGTCGATCCCGACATGCTCCCGCCCGACCCGGGGCGTGCCCTCGTGCGTGCCCGCCTGGGCTTCAGCCAGACCAGCCATGTTGTGATAGTTGCCCAGCGGCAAGCACACGCAGGTCGAGGTATACCCGTACGCGCAGTACACGCTCGCCTCGCACGCCCCGCCAGCCATCAGCTTGCGTTGCCACTTCCACTTGGGCATGTCGCTCTGTTTCTGCGAAGCCGTGGGCTGCGCCGGCCCGCCGGCGATCCGCTCGGCGACCTTGGCCACCGCCCCCGTCAACTCGGGCGAGAACACGCTGATGCGGTCGCCCACCCGCACGATCGGCCCGCCGTGGATCGGCGAGTCTGGGAACGCCCGCGAGTTCTCCAGCGCGATGATCCGCGATCCCTTGGGCATGAACCCATCGCGGCTGGCTCCGATCGCGCCGATGAACCCGATCTCCTCGCCCAGCGTGAACAGCACACGCACATCGTTCCGGTCCGAACCGTTCTCCTGAGCCATTCGGATCTCGTCAAACGCACACAGCGCCGCCGCCACAGCCGCAAGATCGTCGCACGCGTTGGTGTGGATGATCCCGCCGAACTCGTCGTCCACGATCTCCGCTTCGGGCAGCGCCCAGGTCCCGATGTCACCCACGCTCGCCGCATGCGGCTCGCTGCTCTTGGCGCGGTACATCTTGAACGGGCGTGTCTCGGTCTCGCTCCACGCCTTGCCGTCGGGGTCGTACTCCTCGACGACGGTCGCTGTGGTGAATCCGTTCTCACTGTTGTGGACCCGAATCTCTGCATCTGGGAAGTAGTCACTCATCACCCCGCCGCGGAACGAGAGGATCAGCTCGTTGGGGCCGACGATCTGCTCAACGACAAAGGCCGGGTGATCGAGGTGTGCGGTGAAGTAGACGGGGTGCTCGGTCGTCGGGGCATCCTTGAGCGAAAGCTCGATGTTCCCGTGTGGATCCACCCGCTTCTCGATACCGTCCCGCCCTGCAAGCCAACGATCGATCCAGGCGATGACCCGCTGCTCCCTGCCCGCGGCCGTGGGGACCTGCGTGACGCCCAAGAGCCAGTCGATATGGGCCTGACGCCGATTCTCGGGGATTTCGTGCCGATTCGCTTCGATGGTGGGGGATTCGCTCATACAACATGGTATGCGTGGCAGGGCGAACTCCTGACATCAGTTCGCATCGCGCCTACCAATTAGGTTGGAGGCCGATATGCCAAACCATCCCACCCGCCTGCCCTTGGGCACGCCCGAATCGGGCGGCCCGTCCCCAGATTCTGCCACCGTGTCGATCGACGAGATCCGCGTCATGGTCGAACGCTTCTACGAGCACGCCCGCGACGATGAACTGCTTGGCCCGATCTTCGCCGAGCGTGTTGAAGATTGGGACCGCCACTACGACACCATGACCCGCTTCTGGTCGTCGGCCGTACTCCGCGCCCGGACCTACTCGGGCCGCCCCATCGAGAAGCACCAGATCGCAGGCCTGACGCCCCAGCACTTTCTCAACTGGGTCCAGCGATTCACTGATACCGTGGTCGAAGAGTTTGGCCCAGAGCGCGCAGCCGTGTTTATCGACCTCGGACGACGCATGGCCGTTTCGATCTCATCACGCATCGGGGTCGAGGGCGTCGATCGGGCGCTGGCGAAATCCGCATGAACGGGCCGACCCGATGACTTATTGGACGCTGCGGTGTTGAGAATCATTCTCCACACAAGTTCTGCTTGCTTTGACGCCGATGAGCGTGATACTGGGTATTGACGAACCACCGCGCCGCTCACACGGGCAGCGCTGAACGATAAGGAAGACGACCATGCCGCACATCATCGCTGAGCCCTGCATCAAGACCAAGGACACCAGCTGTGTCGACGCCTGCCCGGTGGACTGCATCCACCCGACCAAGGACGAGCCGGATTTCGAGACCAGCGACCAGCTCTTCATCGACCCCGACACCTGCATCGACTGCGGCCTCTGCGTCGACGAGTGCCCCGTCCAAGCCATCTTCCAGGACGAGGACCTGCCCGACGAGTGGTCCAACTTCGTCCAACTCAACATCGACTACTACAACAAGTGACGATCTCGCTCCTCCCCGCGCCCCGCGGGGAGGTGGTCCGCCGAAGGCGGAGCGGAGGGGCTTCCCTCGCGCCACACCCCGAAGCACCATCACCCGGCCCCAGGCCGGGTTTTTTTGTCCAGAACCGATGCTATAGCCGCCCGGGCGGGTGCAATCGCCAGATAGGGATTGCACCCCACCCCGCCCTCAAGGTACGATAACCTCGCTCAGGTGTGCCGCGTGATTCATGCGTCGCCCTGACTTCTTGGGGTCTCAAAACACAAAGAGAGAGGAACAGCAACATGAATCTGAAAGCATCCGCATCGATTATCCTGATCGCTGCAAGCGGTCTGGCCATCGCCGGACCCGGGAACACCGTCTCGGGGAATGTCATCGTCAGCGAGGGCGATACGGTCGATGGCTCACTGGTCACCGCCATGGGCAGCCCATTCACCAACGGCAACGGTCAGGTCGGTGCCATACTCACACTCGATGACGGGCGACGCGCCGTCTGGTACGACACCGGGGTCATCTTCACCTCTGACATGGCGCTCCCCGACTCGCTCACCGGCGGCGAGGGCACCATGGGCATCGGAAACAACGGCGAGTTCATCTACTCGCCCTCATTCAACGGCAACGACGCCGTCTGGGGGCAGAACGGCCTCATCCTCGCCGAGCCCGATCAGGCACCCGGCTTCGACATGGGCTTCCTGAGTACCTTCAACTCTCGCCCGCAGATGATCGACGACGGCACCGGATACTGGGTCGGCGGGATCAACGACGGGGCCGGCGGCACCGGTACCGTTGAGCGCGCACTGTTTCGGAGCAATCCCAACGGCACCATCGACCGCGTCATGGGCGCTGGCGATGCCATCGGCAACTCCGGCGGGCTCGTCATCGACACCGGCTCGGGTATCGACTTCGATTACCATGTCTCAGGCAACGGCAGCAACATGATCAATGTTGTGCTCGGCAACACCGGTTCAAGTCTCAACGATGGCATCGTTGCCGTGAACGGATCCATGGTCGCTCAGGAAGCAACCGCCACCGGGCAGGGCGACAACTGGGACAACTTCGACAATGTCTCGATCAATAACAGCGGCAACTTCGTCTTCTCTGGCGACACCGACGGCGCGTCAAGCTCGGATGAGTTCATCGCGGTCAACGGCACCATCGCGCTGCGCGAAGACATGACGCTCGACGGCTTCACGCTGGGCAGCTCGGTCAACGCGCTCTCGATCAACAACCTCGATCAGGCTGCGTTCATCTGGAACACCGACGAAGCGACCGAAACCCTGTTCTATGCCAGCGATGTCATGGACATCTCCTCGGCCATCGCCCTGCTCTCGGTCGGCGATTTGTTTGATGAGGACAACGACGGCATCGGTGACTGGGTCATCGATGACTTCAACGCCACGGGAACCGTCGGCCCGGGTTTGGACTTCGCTGAGGACGGGATGCTGTATGTCGAGGTCGATCTGGCTTCGCTCGACGGCTCGAACAACCACGAAGCGATCATCTCGCTGACCGTGCCCGCACCGGGTGCCACCGGGCTGCTGGCCATCGCAGGTCTGACCGCCACACGCCGCCGACGCGGCTGATTTCATCGCCTAACTCCGCGCTTGCGGGCACTTCTTGTGCCTACTCGGCCCCGCGGGGAAGGCGGATCGGATGGGGTCTTCCCCATCTCCAAATCCAGCTTCACAATCACCCGGCCCACGCCGGGTTTTTTCATGCAACCCCGACACCAGATTGAGCTACAACAAGTTCATGGGGTGCGCATGAAACGCAAGTGGTCCTTGGTCATCATCGCAACGCTGCTCGTCGCCGCGACCAGCGTGTTCTACTGGCTCCGCACGCGCCCCACCCGCATCGAGCGCTTCTACGAGCCCACCCCCGACGAGGCCCAGGTCGCCCGCGAAGCACAAGGCGAGTACGACGCGCTGGAGATGACGCCGCTCGAGACCTTCAGCGATTTCGACCAATCGCTGGCCTACTTCGACCAAGTCCCCATCCAGGACCCACAGCCCGCAACCACCCAGATCCCCGCGGCCGTCAGCGACACCGAGCTCGCCGAAGCCAAGCGCAAGCTCCGCACTACCATCGCCCAGTTCATGCACTACCGGTTCACCACCATGGGCGACCCCGAGCGCGATGTCGATCGCTACATCGCCTGGCGTCACAGCCGCGGCGACATCGTCAAACCCCGCGATACACGCTGGATGTACTGGGAGGAGAACTACGAGTTCATCATGGGTACACCGCTCGCGCCGGGGTACAACCTCGACCGCGCCTACCGCGACATCCACCTCAAGTGCGAGGCGCAGCTTCCTCAAGCCAGCCGGATTGTCGCCATCAGCGCCGACCCCGCAGAGTCGCTGCTCGTGACCTACTGGGTCCACAACCACATATGGGACGACCAGCCCGTCATCAACCATCCGCGCGGCAAGCAGTACTGGCTCGGCGGAAAAGGGGGCGGCTTCTCCACATACTTCAAATCCGCACTCGAAGACCCACGCCAGTTCACACGCGTGCAGGTCAACCTCTACGCCACCGCAGGCGTCATCGTCGAAGCCGCCGACGGCTCACGCTACCCCATCACCCTGAGCCTGGTCTGGAACACGACCACCAAGGACTGGATGATCTACGGCCTCGGCGTCGCCAACGCCGACCTCGCCAAGGTGCGGGGGATCGTCCTGTGAACGCTCGCACTACCCAACGCGCCTTCTCCCTCATCGAGCTCCTCGCCGTCATCGCGATCGTGGGGGTGCTCGTTGCCCTCGCCATCCCCGCCCTCGCCAGCGCCCGGCGCACCGCGAAGTTCACACGCGCGCACAGCGACACCCGCCAGTTGGTCACCATGCTCGCGATGTACACCAGCGACAACCGCGATACCCACCCCTACATCGTCGCTGGCCAGTTCGAGGGGCTCGTAGGTCGTGAGCCCGTCGGCCCCAACGACGGGCTCTCGCCCGGCGACCAGACAACCCGGTGGCCCATGGCGCTCATGGGCAACCAGCCCGCCATCCTCGACCTCGTCTATCCCCAGATCGTCTATTGGCCCGACCTGCGAGAACGCGCCAGCGAGACCGGCGACTACAGCGCCGGCGTCATCGCCACCGCCACCCTCTTCGCCGCGCCCGCCTACTTCTCCGACTCACAACCCATCCACGACCACCAGCTCCGTGCCACCCGCACCAGCGAGATCCGATACCCATCCGACAAGATGATCCTCTACAACTGGGCGTCCATCAGTCTCAACCCACAGGATCACCTCGAGAACGACGAGGACGGCTCAACCATCCGAGCCGTCTACTCTTTCGGCGACGGGTCCACCGCACTGCTCTGGATGAACGAGATCGACGGCCCATTCGTCGACCGCAGCTTTGTGAGCTGGATCGGCTCCGGTTTCACCACCACCGACGGGCTCGCCGGGCGCGATCGCTGACCGCGCCTCAGGCCGCCTTGGATGAACACCCGTGCTGCTCGACCAGCTCGGCGCAGGTCTGAATCAGGCGTTTGGCATTGATCGGTTTCGTCATGTGCGCATCGCAGCCCACGCTCAGGCAGAGGCGCTGCTGCTCGGCCATCGCGTGGGCCGTGAGCGAGATGATCGGGCGGGTCCACCCTGCCTCACGCAGCTTGCGAACAAGCCCCTCCCCGTTGAGCACGGGCATGTCCCAATCAGTGATGAGCAGATCTGCGTGGTCTGGATCGCCCATGATCCCCGCCAGGGCCTCTTCCCCGTTGTGATACTCGATCGTGCTTGCGCCCGAACGCATGAAGATCATCTTGAGCAGGCGCAGGTTGTCGACTCCATCCTCAGCGATCGCAACCCGTACGCCACTGAGCATCTCCCATTCAGCACGCGTGTCGTGCGTTGTGTGCTCGCATGCCGGTGTCGCGTCCTGATACGGGAGACGCACCCGAAAGAGCGTACCCTTCCCCGGTTTCGACTCAACTTCGATCTCACCGCCCATTAGTTTGGTCAGCTTGTGTGTGATGGTGAGCCCGAGACCGGTGCCCTTCATTCGGTTCTCGCGGGATCCGAGCTGGGTGAACGGGCTGAATAGGTGCTCGATATCCTTGCGCAATATGCCAGGTCCTGTGTCCCGCACGCACATCACGAGCATGTCGGCCTCGGCGTGAACTTGCAGCTTCACATGGCCCTCATTGGTGAACTTGACGGCGTTGCTCAGCAAGTTCAGCAGAATCTGGCGTACACGCGTTCGGTCGAGCATCACCCGATTCGGGAGCGCGTCCACGCCCTCAACAATAAACCCGATCCCTTTCTGCTCGGCGTTGAATCGCAACGGCGCTACCGCACGCTCGATGAGTTCGGGGAGATCGACGGCCGTCGGTTCGATCGAAATCATCCCCGCCTCGGCCTTGGAGATGTCCAGCAGGTCGTTGATCAGCGTGAGCAGGTGCTCGGCGTTATAACGAATGGTATCGGTCGCGTCCGCGCGCTCGAGATTGCTGCTCTGTTCGTCGCCCGCGATCCCGACGAAGCCGATGATCGCGTTCAGGGGCGTGCGCAGCTCGTGACTGATGCTCGCCAGCAGCGATGACTTCGCGTTGTTGGCTCGGATCGCGTCTTCGCGATGCTCAACGACCTGGCGAGCGAACCGAACAAAGCGTCGCGAGATCCACCACGCGGTCAGGCCCGCGAGGATACTCAGCACCCCGCCAGGGATCAGTGCCAATCGCGCCGCCAGGTCGACCCTGGCTAGCTGTGCCTGGTAATGGTCGACCGAAACATCGACACCCACAACCCCATCGATCGTTCCGTCATCGAGCACAACCGGTGCAAAGCCGGAGAGAAAAGTCCCCCAGCGGTCGCGATACGGCTCATGCGTAATCGTCGTGTCGCCGCTGCGGAGCGCTTCCCAAGCCGCCGGATCCGGGTCTTCATACACATCCATGAGGAACGAGTGGTCCTCGATCCCATCGTTGTCCGCATCGCCGATCGGGGTGCCGTCGAGCACAAAGCACAGGTCATCGCCCACGGCACGGAGCGTGTAGATAAACCGAACCGTCTGGGCCCGTTCGATCGCCTCCGCCAGTGGTTTGTTGAGCGCCTTGTAGGTCTTGCCGTCTTCCTGCGTGGAATCGGTGAGCGTGCTGTGCGATGAGGGATCGATCGTCGCGGCGGCCATCGACGCCATGCGTGCGAGGTTGCGGCGGACTTCCTGATCGATCGCGATCCGGGCGGTATGACGCATGCCCGCGATCGAGATGAGCGATGAGACAAAGAGGACCGTCGCGACAAGCAGCCCCGATGCGATCGGGATGTAGACCATCTTGGATCGCGATTCGGATCGAGATGCGTCCAGCTTGTACATCACAATGGTCCCCCTCCCACGAGGGGTTATGCGGCCTCGTTCAGACCCGAATCCAGATCGGTGTCGAGATCGGTGTCGAACTCGTCATCGCCGAACGCCGCCTCGAAGGCTTCGAGCGCCTCGTCGGTCAGCTCTTCTTCGCTCTTGGGCGAGAGCTTTCTTGGGCCTTCGCTGCCGCCGGCCTTGGCACCGGTCTCGGTAAACCGCTCGGCCCACCGATCGGGCCGCACATTCGCCGGCGAATCGCTCCGCTCGAGCCAGTCCTCCGCGGCGGGCAGGTTCAGCTCGCTGGGCATGGTCTTGCGATACCCGAGCAGGCGGATAACCTCCAGCACATCGGTCCATGTGGGGAACATGCGATCATTTGATTTCTTGAACGCGTCGATGGCCATCAGGAACAGGAACTGCTCCGTGTTCATCTCGCCTTCTTCAGCGGACTTGGTGAACTCGCTGAGTCGGCGTCCTCGCCCGCGCCGGCGCTCAAGGCCGGTGTAGCCCTCGTTGGCGGGATTGAAGTCTTGGTGATCAGCGCGAGAGGTGTCATCCCGCCGCGGGTCTTTGAGGTTGCGCCGATCGATGCCCAGGCGACGATCAATCACGGTCCCGGGTGGTGGCTTGCCTGTGCCGCCCTGACGGCGATCGTGCTTCGGGCTCTGGCGATCGGGTGATGCTTCGTTTCCCATGACTGGTGCCTCCTCGTCCCGATCGCCACAATGGGCTCTTCAGGACTCAGAGGTCTTCATCGTCGATTTCTTCTTCCGAATCGTCGTCGATTTCGTCGTCGTCGTAATCGTCGTCGTCGTAATCGTCGCTGAAGTCATCATCGTCATCATCCTCATCGTCGAGGAAGTAGGCCTCATCGTCATCAAGGTCGTCGTCGACGTCACACACGGGGTTCTCGGACCACCAGGTCATCGAGTCGTCCTGCTGGCCCGGCTCGAGCACGGCGGTACCGCTGTCACCCTGATCTGCTTGCCACATGTCCTGA
Organism: Phycisphaerales bacterium JB052; assembly: GCA_043100965.1. Lineage (GTDB taxonomy): Bacteria > Planctomycetota > Phycisphaerae > Phycisphaerales > UBA1924 > UBA1924. The sequence continues at coordinate 1,568,709 of JBICHR010000011.1, forward strand.
TCGTGTACTTCAAAGAGCTGGTTGTATGCCATGTCTGTTCACCTCCGAGAGTCATCTGATGCCGCTGGCGTGTGCTGAAACCATCCCATAGACCATCGACGATCGCCCGCAATCGCGAGCCCGACCGATGCGCCTACGGTATCACCCTCGAACCCCGTGTCAACACCTCGCCGTGCACCGGCTTTGTGTTTTTGCTCCGTCCCCGGCGCGTGCATTCCCTTCCCCCGATACACTGTCTGCGTATGTCGACCCCGCAACCAACCGAGTTCAACCCCCTCGCGGGGCTCGCCGCCCTCATTTTCCCCGGTGCGGGGCACCTTGTGCTGGGGCGTACCAAACGGGCGGCCCTGATTTGCGTTGGCGTCATGGGGCTTTTTACCTTCGGGCTGCTTATCGGGGGCATCGATGCCATCGATAGTCGAAACGACCGGATCTGGTTCGGTGCCCAGGTCCTGGTCGGGCTGCCAACCATCGCGGTCAACCACATCCACCAGAGCCAGTTCAAAGCCGCCGACCCGAACAACGGCTTCCTCCGCTCCGGCTTCCCGGGTGAGCACCGCCAGGTCATCGAAGGGCGTGCCGTCTGGCAGCCGTTGACCGAAGAACAGATCGCCTCGGGCATGGGCCCGCCCAATGTCCCCGGGCTGGGGCGCATCAACGAGATCGCGATGCTCAGCATCGTGCTGGCGGGCATGCTCAACCTCATCGTGTTTCTCGATGCGTTGATGCCCTCTCCAGAGAAGAAGCCCAAGCCCGCAGCACGCCCAAGCGTGAACGGGGGTGACGCGTGATCACGCTCGCCTACACGCCGTTTATCGATGCGTTGCCCCTGCACGACGCGTGGTACCTGCTGATCGTGCCGATGACGATCTTCCTTGCCATCGGGTACAAGGCGGTGCGTTGCACGAACCTGAAGCACTACCCCAAAGAGGTCGTGTTCTTCGTCGTGCAGATCCTCGGCGTGATGGCGCTCTTGGCGATCGGCTTCACGATCTTTGTGAATGTGCTGATCCCGATGATCGCACCCATGTCCAGCTGATCGCATCAGCACCCCCCTGTTTGAATGTAGTTGTCTTCCTGCGTGCTGAACGCCCGGTCGAGGTTCTGCAGCATGTACCGCAGCGCATCGACACAGTGATCGTGGCCATCCTTCTCGGGTGTGTCGCAAAATGGCTGGTCCTTGGGGTAGTGATACTTTCGCACCGAATCGATTAGCTGTTCACAGCGGCTCGAGAAATAGAGGCGTGCACCGCCGTTGGCGGGCTTGAGGCGTGCCCGGATCAGCTTGAGTCCCTCATGCAACCCGAGCAGGCGGTCCTTGACCACCAGCCCGGCGCGGCGCATCGCCTGCACATCGCTGATCCCTGTCTGCAACCCCCGCTGACGCCCCGCCGGGTCCACCCCCAGCCAGACCGGCGCGGGGTTATGGCCCTTGATCACCGCGATGTGCTCATCGAGCGATCGGTCGCTCTGCACATGCTCATCCACGACCCAGATCACGCCGTGGGTATCGACGCGGGCGAACAGGACCACTGTGGGGGACCTGATCCCGAAGTCCATGCCCGCGATGCACAAGCCGCTGGCTGCCTCGTGCGGGATCCGGTCAACCACATGCAAGCCATCATCGAACTCGGGCAGCACGCAGTCGCTCCGCTGCGGCCGCAGGCACAGCATCTCGCTGTTCCAGGTGTCTTGCCCGACACGCGATTTGAGCGCGATCGCATCGTCGATGCTGATATGCCCCGGTGTCTGGCTCGGGTTGGTTGGCTGGCGTTTTCGCCCCTTGGCCCGCCCAGCGCACTCGGGCGCGAGCGGGCAGGGGCCGTGATCGCTGATGCATGTGTGGCGTTCGTCGCACGCGTCGAGCACATCGACCAGGCCCCATTTGAAGACTCGGCGGGCGGTGCCTGCGTCGGCGCTCTGTTCGATCAGCTCGTGCATCAGCCCGTACGGCACATGCATCGTGGAGAAGCACTCGATGCTGCCACGCACCCGCCCGGTGCCCGATCCCATCTCGCGGGTGGTGAGCTGGGCGGCTTCCCAGACCTCGCGATCGAATAGCTCCAGCTCGTCGCAGCGCAGCTTCTGCACACGCGTGCCTCGAACCGAGGTCTGCGACTGGGCCAGCAGTTCAACGCTCGAGCCGTTGACGAGTCGCAGTCGCCGCTCGGTGATCTTGCCTTCGATCAGCTCATCGAACGGCTCGATCGCGAACAGCCCGCGCAGGTGCGCGTGCATGCGTTTGCTCTGCTCAAGCGATCCACCCAGGATCCGGATCTCGATGCCCGCCTTGAAGACCAGATCGAGCAGCGTTGCCACAGCCGCATAGAAGGTCTTGCCCCCGCCCCGGTTGGCCCAGACGACGCAATCCCGCGGGAGGCGATCTTCGAAGAACGCGTGGCACAGATACTCAAAGGGCGCGTTGTGGTTCGGGTCCATCGGCTCACGCACGACCATAATCGAAAGGTGCTCGATCAGCCACGCGTGCAGATCGTCGGGGGTTTCTGGTGCGACATGCCAAGGTGACTGTGGGGTTGTATCGTGCGGTTCGCTCATGAACACACCCCCTCGTCTCGACCATCATCGGTCTCGTGCAAGCCCAGCGCGATCAGCAGCGCACGGCTGCGATCGTCGCTCACGGGCTTGAGCGCATCGAGCAGGGCCCGGCGCTGGCCGCGTGTCATGAAGAAGGTCACCGCGGTGGGCAGGTGCGAGGTTCGGTGTTCAATCCTCGGCTGTGGTAGTGCTGGTATCTGTTCAATCGTCCGGTTCATCTCCCCAATCGCCTTTCGTATACGCGTAAGCGCGGGGGCGCGAGCACAAACGACAGGCGGCGATTGGGGTGAGCCGCTGGATATCTTCATGTGTGGGTTTGCCGGCGGGCAGCAGCTTGCGTGCCTTGCCCCAGGTCACGAGCTCTCGCATGAGCATCGAGCGGGGCTCGACCTGTGCGTGCATCAGTGTCTCGGGGGGCAGTGACAGGTGCCCGAGCGCGTCGATCAGGCGTGAGTCGGGCAGGTCGGGCTCGATCTCGTAGGGTGTCATACCCGCGCGTTCGAAGAACGGGCACACGCTGCCCATCGCCGCAACGGCCTCGGTGCCGGGTGTCAGTGGGGCTTCGAGATAGGCGCGGACGAGCCGCGTCGCGACGCCAAGCCCTCGGCTGCGGGGTTCAACAATCACCCGTGAGACCATGCGCATCTGCGCGTTTAGGCGTTGGGCATTGGCCGATTTGTTCGGGGTCTCGAAATGACCGGGCCATGCACGACGGCGCCAGATGCCGTTGAGCGTCGGCATCGAGACGAGCAGCACCCCCGCGAGCAGCCGGCCTGATGGCTCGATGTGTTTCGGGACCGTGCGCATCGCGCGAAGCGTCTGCACGATGGCCGCGGGTTTGCCCGCGCGATAGTGCAGGTGCGCCAACTGGTGGTAATCATCGATCGTGCCCGTCTCGATCCAGAGCGGTTGGGTCTCGGGCTCGCACGGCGATCGGGCGATGCGGGTGCGCGCGTCGACGACGATGTCGGGTGCGAGCATGGGTTCGAGGTCCTCGTGGGCGCTGGCGACGATGAGGGTTGCACCCAGGCGTCTGGCCCAGCGGGTTGTGGTTTGGCAGAGGGCGTAGGCGCAGGCGCGATCGATATTGGATGCGAACTCATCGGCGATCACAACATCGCCCGCTCGGCAGGCGTGCATGGTCATGGCCAGGCGGAGCCGTGCACGCTCGCCCACAGAGAGCATCCCGGCGGGAAGGGCCCAGAGGCGCGGCTCACCCAACCCTGCAAGCGACAGGGTCGAAGCCCGCCCGGTCGCATCGCCCGCGAGCAGGTCGAACGATGCGGTGTGTTGCTGCGATTCGCTCAGTGCCTCGGGCACGGAACGGACCCGGTGCCTTGGCACGGCCCTGATCACGGCTCGGAGCAGGCTTGACTTGCCCGCGCCCGAGGGGCCGGCGATCTGCACCACACGCGACGCGAGCACCTTATTCAGGGTGGTGGCGTCGATCCGGTATGTGATGGGTGTTTGAGTTGTGCTGGGCATGGGGATCACGCAGAAATGTGCGCACGCTCGCAGCAGTTCGCGGGAGACCACGCCCGGAGCATCCACCCGGGTCAGGCACACGGGGGAGACGCGTCGATCGCTGTTCATGCTCCGCTCCGTTTGGCTCGCTTCCATGCTCTGGAGGGGCTGGGGCGATACTTTGCCAGGGCCATGGCTTCGATGGCGTCGCGGTTCTTGCGTACACAGTGCAGACTCAGACCCAGGTCTTTGCACACCTCACGCATCGTGCGTCCCTGGACGAACAGTTCATGCCCGATGGCCTGCATGGTGGGATTCCAGCTATTGTGATGGGCCACGACATACGCGACGCGTGGGTCGTTGAGACGATCGACGAGATGGCGAATCTGCTTGCGTACATGACGCACCGGGAGGTGTTTCATCTTGGCGATGGAGACAGCGCTCTGCCCGCGATCGAATACCGCAAGGATGAGTTCGCGGTCTTCCTGCTCGAGCCAGTGTGCCCTTCGCACCAGATGATCGGTCATGCGGGTCTCCCGTCGTCGGCGCAGGTCAACCTTTTCACCGTACTGCTCTGTGTACGCTCCTGCGTCCATCGCCTCGCCCATCTCGCGCTCCTTTCCGTGTCTGCGGCGGTGTTCTCTGTTGAGTTGACTGATTTTTCAAGTATATACCAAACGGAACACGAAAGTTTGGGTATAGTTTGGTATGTCACCGAAACAGCGCACAGACCCGGTCACTCCGACCAAGATTGTGGATGAATCAGGCGGGCGGCATACCCAGGGGGGGGTGCTTGGCGAGCGGCTTCGTCGTCTTCGGCGTGGCCGCAGCATGACGCTGGGCGAGTTGGCCGAGCGAGCCAACTGCACCAAGTCGTATCTCAGCGCCATCGAGTGCGGCAGGAAGGGGCCGCCTTCTGAAGCGGTCATCGCGCAGATCGAGCAGGCCCTGTCGTGCGAGCCGGGTGAGCTGCAGATGCTGGCGAACTGGGACCGCACACCGGACCGCGTCCGGAACGATCTGCAAGATCTGCGTCAGCGCGATCTGCATGCCCGTCTGCTCGCGCGTCTGCTGACCAGCAGCGCCCAGCGTGGCACCTCGCTCGATGAGCTGTATGCCTCGGGGATGTTGCGGCAGGTGATCGATCGCGTCGATCCGGGCATCAGTGACGATGCACAATCGGATGAGCGACGTGTGGCCCTGCCCACACAGGTCCCGCTCATCAATAAGGTTCCCGCGGGGTACCCTGCGGGCTTCACCGATATGGGCTACCCTGCCCGGGTTGCGGACGAGTACATCCGCACCCCCGACCTTAACGACCCGGACGCGTTCGCGGCCCGGGTGGTTGGAGATTCGATGCAGCCCACCTACCAAGAGGGCGACATCGTGGTGTTCTCGCCCGCCAAGGTGGTCGAGAACGGGGCCGACTGCTTCGTGCGTCTGGAGCCTGATTCGGAGAGCACCTTCAAGCGGGTGTACTTCCAGACCGACGAGGCGGGCAACGAACTGATTCGCATTCAGCCGATCAACAACGCGTATGCGCCCAAGACGGTCCCGCGCGAGCAGGTCGCGGGTCTGTACGCGGGGGTGTCGGTGATTCGTTCGATCGGGTGAGTTTTATGAGGCGTGGGTGGTGTTGCTGCTGGTTGCGATCACCAGCACACCGATGAGTACGATGAGCACGCCGACGACTTTGCGTGGCGTGAGTGACTCGCCGAGGAACAGGGCCCCGAGGATCACCGCGGTTGCCGGGGCGATGGTGAAGGCGATGGGCTTCATCTTCGAGACCTCGCCCAGCGAGATGGAGATGTAGAAGGCGATCATGGCCAAGGCACCGGCGACAATGCCCGAGCCGCCCAGTAGGAGTGCCCACTGCTTGATGCTGAGCGCGTCCTCGCCGCTGAGCGAGAGCCCCTTGCCCGCGCCTTGCGGGGCGAGCTTGCGTGCCACGAGGTACGCGCCCCAGATGATGGGCAGGGCGAGGGTGGTGCGCAGCGCGACGGCGAAGAAAGGGCCGACCTTGTGGGTGTGCAGCACCGCTTTGGCGCAGACCTCCCCGATCCCCCAGCACAGGCCCGCGACGACGGCGAAAATGATCGCTTGCATGGTCTGATTCTACGCTTGCTATCATTCACCATGAGCAACACGGCCCGTGACGCGGGGACCATCCAGGACGAGTTCGATACCTACGCATCGCTGGCGCAGGATTTTGCGGGCGACCCGGTCAACGCACAGAAGGTCGAGTCGCTCGCCCAGGTCTGTGCCGATTCAGTGCGGGGCGGCGGCAAGCTGCTGGCGGTGGGAAACGGCGGGTCCTGTGCCGATGCCGTGCATTTCTGTGAGGAGCTCACGGGGCGCTACCGTGACGACCGGGCCCCGATTCCGGCGATCGCTTGCAGCGACGCGGGGCACATCACTTGCGTGGGCAACGACTACGGCTTCGACTCGATCTTCTCGCGATGGGTTCAGGGGCTGGGGCAGAATGGCGATGTGCTCATCGCGCTCTCGACCAGCGGCAACAGCGCCAACATCATCAAGGCCGTCGATGTTGCGCGGGGCCTGGGCATGCATACAGGGCTTCTGCTGGGCAAGGGCGGCGGCAAGCTCGCGGGTATTGGCGATACCGAATGGGTCGTGCCGGGCCAGACGAGTGACCGGGTTCAGGAGTTGCACATGCTGATCCTGCATGCGTTGGTTGGCGCGATCGAGCGCAACCTGAGCGATCTATGAGCGAGGACACACATCAACAACATGGTTCCACCCCGGTGGTGATCGGGTGGCGTGAGAAGATCGATCTGCCCGAGTGGGGGCTCAAGCGTGTGCGTGCCAAGATCGACACGGGCGCTCGGACGAGTGCGATCGATGTGGCTGATATCGAGGAGCTGGAGGCGGGCAAGATTCGTTTCCGGGTGGTGTACCACCACAACCCCGAGAAGATCACCCGATGGATTGAAGCGGACACGGTGCGCAAGAGCACGGTCAAGCCGAGCCACGGCGAGGCGCAGGAGCGATATGTGTGCCAGACGCTGGTGCGGATCGGTCAGGTCGAGAAGCCGGTCGAGATCTCGCTGGTCAGCCGCAAGGGCATGCTCTGTCGCATGCTGCTGGGCCGGACCGCGCTCGATGGGTTGCTGGTCGACGCCACGAAGAAGTATGTTCTCACCGATGCCAAGCGCCGGGCGCGGGCCATCAAACGCACGATCGAACAGCCCGAAGGGGAAACAAACCCATGAAGCTCGGCATCCTCTCGGCATCTCCCAACAACTACAGCACGAGCCGACTGCGTGAGGCCGCCATGGCGCGAGGGCACACGGTGAAGGTGCTCAACACCATGCGGTTCTCGATCGAGCTGGAGGAGGGCGAGCCGAACCTGCACTTCCGATCCAAGCAACTCAGCGAGTACGACGCGGTGCTGCCCCGCATCGGCGCGTCGATCACCTACTTCGGGACGGCGGTGGTGCGTCAGTTCGAGCAGATGGATGTGTACACGCCCAACACGGCGGCAGGTATCAGCAACTCTCGCGACAAGCTGCGTTCGCTGCAGATCCTGAGTCGTCACGACATCGGGATCCCGCACACGACCTTCGTGCGTGACCGGGCCGATGTGCTGCCCGCGATCGAGCGGATCGGCGGCGCGCCGGTCATCATCAAGATCCTGGAGGGGACGCAGGGGGTCGGGGTGATCCTGGCCGACTCGACCAAGGTCGCCGAGGCGATCATCGAGACGATGCAAACCGCCAAGCAGAATGTGCTCATCCAGCAGTTCATCAAGGAGAGCAAGGGCACCGATGTGCGCGCGTTCGTGGTGGGCGACAATGTCGTGGCCGCGATGCGCCGCAGGGCATCGGGTGACGAGTTCCGATCGAATGTCCACCGCGGCGGCACGACCGAGGCGGTCACGCTCGACGAGAAGACCGCCCAGATCGCAGTGCGGGCGGCCCAGATCATGGGGCTCCGCGTCGCGGGGGTGGATATCCTCGAGTCGGATAGCGGGCCGTTGATCATGGAGGTCAACTCCTCGCCCGGCCTTGAAGGCATCGAGGGCGCGACGGGGCTGGATATCGCGGGCACGATCGTGGACTACATCGCCGATCAGGTGGACTTCCCCGAGATCGATCTGCGTCAGCGCCTGACCGTGTCCAAGGGCTTCGGCGTGGCGGACATCGTCATCCCCGAGGGCTCGGAGCTGGTGGGCAAGGCGATCAGTGAGTCGTTGTGGGACCGGGACCTGACGGTGCTCAACCTCCACCGGGGGACGACGATCATCTCGAACCCCAAGAGCTCGCGTACTTTGGAAGCGGGGGACAAAGTGCTCTGCTACGGTCGGCTGGAGAACATGCGCGATCTGGCTGCCAAGAAAACCAAAAAGAAGCGTCGCATCAAGCCGAAGACCCTTTCGACGCAAGTCCAGCAGAGCAATGAATAAGCCATGGCCGAATCACCAACAACCACCGATGCCGACAGCGAGCGCCCAAGCGCACCATGGTTTGCTGACGCCACTCCCAAGGGGCAACGCGGCTGGCACGAGCTGGTGATCAGTGAGAGCGTCGCCGGGCGCGACATCACGATCCCGGTGTATGTCTGGAAGGCCCTGAAGCCCGGCCCGATCGTCTGTGTTACCGCGGCGGTGCATGGTGATGAGATCAACGGCACCGGGACGATCCGTTCGATTGTCAGCGACCCGCCCTTCGATCTGCTCGCGGGCACGCTGGTCATGGTTCCGGTGGTGAATTTGCTCGGGTTCGAGCGTCATTCCCGCTACCTGCCCGACCGGCGCGACCTGAACCGCTCATTCCCCGGCTCAGCGACGGGGTCATTGGCCAGCCGACTGGCGCATGCGTTCTTCAACCAGCTAACCAAGCACTGCGACTACGGGATCGATCTGCACACCGCGGCGGTGCGTCGCACGAACTTTCCCAATGTGCGTGCGGACCTGAGCATCCCTGAGCTGCGGGACTTCGCCCGGGCCTTCGGCACCGAGCTGATCATCGACAGCGGGGGGCCGAAGGGATCGTTGCGCCGGGCGGCGACCAAGGCCGGCTGCCCGACGATCATCCTCGAAGCAGGCGAGGTCTGGAAGGTCGAGTCTGCGGTCGTCGAGTACGCCGTGCGGGGTATCACCAACTGCCTGCGCTCGCTCAAGATGGTCAAGGGCACGCCCAGCCGACCCGCGTACCGGCTGGAGACTGATTCTTCGAGCTGGGTCCGAGCAACCGCGGGTGGGTTCCTTGAGTTCCATGTCGCCCCGGGCGAGATCGTGCACAAGGACGAGGCCATCGCGACCAGCTGGGACCTGGGGGGTGAAGAGGTCGAAACGATTCGCGCCCCGCGGGACGGGATCGTGCTGGGCATGACCACCATCCCCAGCGTCGCTCCGGGCGACCCGGTGGTGCACCTGACCTACCCCAAGAGGGGGTCGCTCAAGAAGATCGAGCAGGTGATAGAGGAACTCGACGATAACTCCCTCCACGAACGCACCCGCGAGGACCTGTCCCGCAACTTCGTGGTGACCGAGCACGATGATGAGGAAGAGTGATCGAATGAAAAGACGCCCGCGAGCCGCGGGCGTCTTTGTCTTTATCTATAGGTTGCTTGAGCGGGGCGTTTAACCCTCGTTCTCGTCGACATACTCCCAGACGGTCACGGGGAGCTGGCGGATGCCCCACTGGAGGGCCAGCTCGTGGGTCGGGTAGAGGAGGTCGAGTCGGCTGCCCTTGATGGCACCGCCGCAGTCCATGATCGGGACGATCTCGCTGTCGGCGTAGCCGGGGACCGAGATGAGTGAGCGGTAGGGGAGCACCTTGGGGTCGGCGGCGACGAGGTTCATGCCGTTGGTCCAGACGCTGTACATGATCGAGGTCTTGTTGTCGGCGTACTTGCCGCAGGACCGGGCGTCGGGCGAGTAGCCCGTGACGGTCATGTAGATGGTGCGAACGGGTCGGACGGCGCGCCCGTCGAACCAGCGGATCGAGGTGTCGCTGGCTTCGATTTCCTGTGGCTCGGCGGTGAGCTCGATGGCGCGGGCGATGGCCTCTTCGTCGATCGGGTTCTCGATGGTGGCCATGTCGAGGGCGACGGGCTCGAGCTCGACGGGCTCGGGCATCACGAGTGCGGCGTCGCGATCATTGCTGACCTGTGCCAGTGCCGGCAGTGAGCCGCGCTCCTTGGTAAAGATCGCGCTGGTCACGACGATGGTCAGGGCGCAGATCCAGAGCAGCATCTCGCCCGCGACGACGCGGCCGGATCGGCTGTGCATTCTGTTCTTGGGTTGTTGGTTCACAATCGAGCCTCGGTTCGTGTCTTCGATTTGGTTCGTGTGATCGTGGCCCGTTGTGTGTCGGGTCTCGATCCGCGGCTCCGTCCGAAGCGTACCTGGCGGGAGGGTTCCCGCTGGGCTCGCAGAAGCGATCCATGCCTCTGAGTGCCAAGTGTAGCCCGGACAAGGCGATGGGACAGGCATCTTGCGCCTCAGAGCGTGATCGGACGAACCGAGTGCCCGCTGAAGTGGCATAATCGTTTCAGGCCGAACTTGGCGCGTCCCAGAACGAGACGCAGTCGGGCGGGGCTCAAGGCGGGGTCTGCGTGGATGACCTGTGGATCGACTGTGGGGTTTCTGTGCGGGTCAGTTCGTCGAAACCGGTCAACCTCTGGTGCGTATAGATGGCTCCCAAAGCCCCACACAGCGGGCGGCGGGTGTGCTATCCTTATCGCTCGACGCATGCGTTCGGTCGTCGAACTGCGTCCAGTGAGCGCTCCGGTGGGCGGGGCAGGGCGAGCATCAATCAAATCAGCGGGTTGGCATGGCCGACCCGAGCACGCACCCAGGCGTTCTGCCGGGTTGCGGTCAGGAGAAACAGCACCATGGCCAAGATGTTCTACACGCTCGATGAAGCAGCCGCCAAGCTCGGGATGAGCGAGAGCGATGTGCAGTCGCTGGCCGAATCCGGGCAGCTTCAGGAGTTCCGCGATCGCGACAAGCTGATGTTCAAGGTCGAGCAGGTCGATCTGCTCGCGGGCGATGGCGACGACATCGACGACGATATCACCCTTGCTGATACCAGCGGGGGCATCGAGCCCATCTCGCTGAGTTCCTCTGGCAGCGCGACCTCACTCTCGCTGGAAAGCAGCGGCGAGGGCACCGGCATCTCGATCTTCGAGCCCGAAGACGGCGAGGCAGCCGACGCCAACGCGGACACGCTCGTTTCGGGCGGTGCGCTCGGTGGGTCCGGGTTCAATATGGACGCGGGTGCTTCCGGCTCGGGTCTGGCCCAGCTGGCTTTCGAGCCCGACGACACCTCATTGGGCGGCAACCTGCTCGACGATCTTGCCGGCGATTCGCAGGCGGGTGGCTCGATGGGCAACGCCACCGGCATCGGTGATACCGCGCTCGGTGGTTCGGTCTCGGGCGCACTCTTCGAGGGCGGCGATAGCGAGTCAGAGTTCACACCCTCGGCGGCACCGATGATGGCGCCCGTCGGTGGCGAGGCCTACGACGGCCCCGCCTCGGGGCTCTTCGGCGGCATGGCACTGGGCTCGGTCCTGATGCTGCTGCTCGCGCTGGCCATCATGGTCCTGGGCATGACCGGTGGCTCCAAGGAACTGCTCAGCAGCGTTGACACCAATATGCTGTACATGATCGCCGGCGGCGGTCTGGGCGTGGTGATCATCTTCGGCGGCATTGGCTGGGCCATGCTGCGTCGCAGCTGATCGGCACCTATCCAATATCACAAAGCGCCCGGGCATCGTGCTCGGGCGTTTTTCATGCGCTGATGAGCTGAATCATTCGACCCGCACGCCGAGCGGCTGGTATCGCCCGCCCGCGACGCCGAGCATCCCAAAGATCGGGGTGCGGGCATAGAGCAGCTCGGGGGTGGCGGGATGATCGATCGAGAGGAAGGCGTAGAGCAACGGGCTCTGGATGTGCAGTCGCCCGCCCGAGCATCGCAGGTTTGGGACCCCGAGCCCGCTGGTGATGTGGTCTGGTAAGGGGGAGGGTTGCTGTGAGATGGGGTCGAGCAGTGTCAGCTGCTCGCTCTGGCCGGGCGTTGCCTCGTAACGAAGCGTGATCAGAGGGGCGTTGCCCGCTGGTGCGTGCTCGCTCAAGGCGCGCCGGGAGATGCCCCATTCGATGCGGACCGACCGCAGCCCTGCGACGGGCTCGACGACGACCGGGCGGCGTGACGATGAGACGGGCTGGGCACTCATGATGCGCCCCCCTTCGTCGGCTTGCGTGATTTGCTGTGCGTGGCCTTGCGCCCGACGGGTGCTTTGGCGAGCAGCTTGGCGGCGGTCTGGAGCCCTGCGCCTCGCGGGCCTGCGAACTTGTGGGCCAGGGTGGTGATGAGCCCGAAGCCGTCGCGGACATCGTCCAGACGCTTTTGCAGCTCGCGGGCCTCCTCGGGCGAGCGCGATCCGACCTGAGGGCCGAGCTCGGCGATCTCGTCGATCGCATCGAGCAGGGGGTCTACCTCGCGCTTGATGCGTTCGCGGGCGATGGCCCGCATCATCGACCAGACATCCTGCTCGGCGCTGAAGTACTCTTTGCGATCGCCCGGCAGGCGGACTTTCTCGACCACGCCCCACTCGAGCAGGGAGCGGACCGACATGGACACATTCCCGCGCGAGACACCTAGGCGGGCCATGATGTCGTCGGTGCACATCGGTCGCCCGGTGATGTAGAGCAGCGCGTGGACCTCGGCCATGGTTCGGCTGATGCCCCACACCGAGCCCATGCGGCCCCACGACGCGATGAATCGGTCCTGGGCCTCGCGCAGCTGGGCCTGCGCCTCGGCGCTGGGGTTCGGGTTGGTCGAACTGGGTTTGGGCATCTTCCAAAGTATCCCATGGACGCGGGTCAAAGTCGAGTAGGTTTCAGCAGAAACTGAAAATAGAAAAACCAGTGGCGTGTCGGGCATCCCCATACCAGCCGCTCATTGCCATTCGCGGCTAGTCAGGGGGTGTCAGCGGAGCAGGATGTCGATGCATCCAGCCAGGCCGAGGACGATCGAGACCACCCCGTTGAGGGTGAAGAAGGCCATGGGGATGCCTGCTTTGCCCCGGCGGATCAGCAGCGCGTGCTCGGCGATGAGCAGCCCACTCGTCAGGACGATTGCGATGGTGAAGGCGGTGCCTAGTGCTTCGCTCGATCGCAGCGCGATGAGCAGGCAAGCGACGGCGCCGATGTGGAGGAGGCGTGAGATCCAGAGGGCCCCGCGCCAGCCGAACTTGGCGGGCATGGAGTTGAGCCCGACCGATCGGTCGTAGTCGAGGTCCTGCAGGGCGTAGATGATGTCGAAGCCCGCGACCCAGCACAGGACCATCCCGGCGATCCAGAAGATGGCGGGGGTGTGCATGAGCAGCTCGGGGCCCACGGCGATGGCCGCGGCGATGGGGGAAGCCGCCAAGGCCCCGCCGAGGAAGATGTGGCAGAGCCAGGTGAATCGTTTGGTGAGCGAGTAGAAGGCGATCCAGATGAGCACGGGGATGCCCAGGATGGTGGGCCACCAGTTGGCAAAGAGGAACCCGAAGAGCGAGCAGGCGATCATGAACGCGACGGCATTGATGCCCAGCAGCATGTAGCCATCGCGTGCCTTGAGCGCTCCGGAAGCGAAGGCCCGCCGAGCGGTGCGTGGGTTGTCGGCATCGACCTTGGCATCGGCGACGCGGTTGAACAGCATCGCCCAGTTGCGTGCAAAGACCATGCACACCACGACGAGGACGAGCATCTTGCCCATCGTGGTCCAGTCGATGGGTTGGGCGGGCCCCTCGCCCGTGCGTGGCGCGACGAGGAAGGCCCCCAGGATCGCAAAGGGCATCGCGAACACCGAGTGGGCGAGCTTGATGTCGCCCATGGCGATGAGGAGCTTGGCCAGTGTGCTGGAGGGGCTCGGTTCGATGGTGGTCGTGGTGCTCACAATGGGAACGGTAGGCGTTAAAAAACCCCGGCGGATGCCGGGGCTGATGATCGAAACTGGTGTCGAGGTTTACGGGCAGCCCGCGTTGAATGCCGAGAGGTACTCGGACACATCGAAGAAGTTCCATGCCCCGTCGTTGTTGAAATCGCCGGCGTCGTCCTGGGCGTTGAAGGCGGCCAGGAAGGCGCTGACATCGAAGAAGTTGAGGGTGCCGTCGCCGTTGAGGTCGGCGGGGCAGAGGTCGGCGGCTTCGGTGACGGCACCGCTGATGACCAGCGCGTAGCCCTGGGGGCCCTGGTTGACGGCTGTGCCGTGGACCCGGATGGTGTAGTCGCCCTCGAGTGCTGCCGGGAGCATGACCATCTCGACATTGTTGATGGTGTCGGTGGTGGTATCGAAGGTGCTCTGCCCATTGACGATGTTGTTGCCAAGGAGGACCTGCCCGCCGGGCATGACGACCTCGAGGTCGAGGTTGTTGACGGGGGTGAAGGACGAGTTGGGTGAGGCGGGTGCGTCGTGCCAGACGAGGGTGACGCGCATGGGCACGGCGATGTCCTCGTTGGTGACGACGATTTCGTCGGTCTCGCTGGTGTTGAGCGCGTCGAGGCTGCTGTTGCGGACATCACGGATGATGACCTTCTCGTCGTCGCCCGGGAAGTAGAGTGCGTTGTCGAGCAGCACGCGTCCCCATCCCTCCTGGTTGCTGGGGTAGCCGGAGATGCCGGTCATGTTGACGGCTGAGTTGAGCAGCATGGCTTTGACGAGCGTGCCGCTGGGCGTGAACCCGTCATCGAATGTGGGGACGCCTGAGGGGTAGTAGCCATCCTCGAAGTACTGTCGGGTGAGTGCGGCGCAGCCTGCGATCGCGGGTGCGGCCATGGATGTGCCGGTGAGCCCGAAGGTGCCGCAGCTCGTGCCGACCTGTGCCGATCGGCTGTTGCAACCGGGTGCGAAGATCTCGGGCTTGCGTCGCCCGTCGGCGGTTGGGCCTCGACCGCCCGAGCAGAAGTTGTTCTGGCTGTTGGCGTCCTGGCTGGCGCCGACGGCCAGGCAGTTCTTGGCGTTCTCGGGGTTTTTGAGCGTGCTGGTGTTGGTCACGGCGAAAATGACGAGGTTGTCGTCGTTGTTGAAGCTGAAGGTGTCGATGGCGCGTGGCATGCCGGTGTAGGCGGTGGTGCCGTCGTCGCCCCACGAGTTGGTGTGGATGGCCGCACCCTGCGCGTAGTGGGTGGTGAGGTGGGTGTTCAAGCTTGAGAAGCTGAACGATGGGGTTGTATCGAAGATCAGTCGCGATTCGTAGGCGATGCCTCGGGTGTTATCGTCGACGCCGTTATCGCCTAGCACGGTGCCCGCGACATGGGTGCCGTGGTAATCGGGGTTGTTGGTCGAGGTGTTGTAGGCCTCGATCTTGCGGTGGTTGGGGCCGATGGGGTCGCCCTCGGGGTCGGTGAATGAGCAGTGGTTGATGTCAACGCGGCCGTCCATGACGGCGACGAGCTGGTTCTCGCCGTGGAGCCCGTTGTCGTAGACGGGGAAGAAGCCGTTGGTGTTCGACTGGACGATCCATCGTGTGCTGCTGTTTCGGAAGGTGATCTCGGGCGCGGCCTCGATCCACTGGACATCGCTGATCTGCGCGAGCTTGCGGACATTGTCGGGTGTTGCGACGATGCTGATCATGAATCGGCGATCGAGGAGTTCGTGGTTGATGATCTCAACGCCGCCCATCTGCTCGATGTCCTTTCTGGCGTCGACGATCGATGCGCCGGAGAAGAGGTAGACATGCGATACGATCTTGCCCTGATCGGCGATGGCCTTGCGTTCGGGGCTGATGGGGACGCGTGCCTCGAGCGTGGGCTCGATCTTCCATGCGTTGTCGAACTCAACGAGTTGTTCGATGAAGCCGAGCAGTCGGAGCTTGTCGAGGCGGGCCTCGCGCGTCTCGATCACGAAGGCGTTGGTGGGGAGGTAATCACCGATCGCGACGCCGGTGGCTTCGATCTTCTGGCGGCGCTCGGGGCTCATCGGTCCGTCGAGGACCATGACCATGCGTTCAGGGAGCAGCTGGGGGCGGGCCTGATTCGGGCGGAGCATGTTGGTCAGGGTGTCGACTTGGACCGGTCCGGTCTTGAGATCGAGTGTGCGGGGCTGGGCACCCATGGCTGATCCTGCGAGCATGGCCAGCAGGGTGCTTGAGATGAGGAACCGTTTTGCGTTGCGTCGATTGTGGTGCATGGACAGAGTCTCCGAGCGGCGATTGCCGGTGTTCAGTCGATATACGGGCATCGGCATTGTGAGACGCGGGCACAAGACAAAACAAGAACAGCATCCCGTGAGTCGCGATTTTTGCGATACCAACAGCCGCCCGAATGGGCGTCAGCGTCCTATACGACGCTCAACGAGCCGGGGATGCAGTGAAATGGGGATTCAGGCGGCTGAGGATCGCACGCTGATCCCCTGCTTCTTGGCCAGTCCCAGGGCCTTCTTCCGGGCCGCGTTTCGGTCGCGGGCGGTGTGGATCAGGCGATCGAGCTTGGTCTTCTTGAGCACCTTGGACACTTCTTTGGGGACCTTATACAGGACCAGCACCCCTCCAGCGCGTTCGAGATCTGCGCTGAGTTGGGCCAGCGCGCCCAGCACGCTGGATGCGAGGGTCTCGGTGTTTCGCATCGAGAGCACGATGACACGGGATCTTCCCATGCGGCACAGCCTGGCCAGCTCGGCGCGCAGCTTGTTGGTATCGAGCGAACGCAGCGAGCGGTCGTTGAGGCGGGCGCGGATCACGCCGTCCTCCTCTTTGACCGTGAGCAGCCCGGTATCGGGCTTCTTGTTTGGGTTCGCCGGCGGACACACAGCGTGGTCCGATGGCGCATCATCGAGATCGATACGCATATTGGTAATCCCCTGCACACCCAGAACTGGGCTTGTAAGACAGGGGCAACGGTGATATCTGAAGCCGTTCTGCACCAACCCATCGCGTGCGTGAAGCATTGGAAATGGCGATTCGCGTCGTTCTGTGCAGGTCAGCGGGGTCGCGCCGGTGGGGGCAATAAGGTGTGGGCTTAGCCGAGTGCGTCCGAGGCGTCGAACCCGAGGGCGTCGCTGATCTGGTTTGCATCGAGTGCGCTGATCGTGAACATCTTTTCGGGATTGGTCTGCCCTGAGACAAGGGTCACCTGCGTGGGCTTGATGCCCAGCGATTTGGCGAGCAGCTTGATGATGGCCTTGTTCGCCTTGCCCCCCTCGGGCGCGGCGCTGGTACGGACCTTCACCCGATCACCCAGCATCCCCGCGATGGCGTCGCGCGATGCGCCCGGGACCGCTTTCACACGCAGCTTCACTGAACCGGCTTGCTCGCTCATGCCGCGATCTTATTCGCAGGGGTTCTGGTAACTGCTGATGAAGTCCATGATGTCCAGGACATTCTGTGAACCGTCGCCGTTGAAGTCGGCGCTGTCGCCGCCGTCGATGTACGCCCGGATCATCGCGGCGACATCGTAGAAGGTGAACTCACCGTCCTGTGTGAGGTCTGCCGGGTGGTAGGCATACACGGTCATCTGCTGATCGATCGCGGGGTTCTCGATGGTCGTCACTGACCCGTCGGCCCATTCAAATCGGACCGAGTCGATCTCGGTGATGATCTCGGTGCCGAAGTGGACGGTGAGTTCGGACTGTCCGAGGTAGCTGCTGGCGCCGTCGATGACCCGTAGGTGCTCGCGCCCGGCATAGGTCGCGATGACCCGTGTGCCGTAGCCCATGGGCGCCAGGCAAGGGTGGAGGTCGGTATTGACATCGATGCGCAGGTAGTGCGAGAAGTGGCGTTCCTCATCGTCGAGATCGTTGCGGTAGAGGCGGAACGGACCACCGTTGTCGACGAATGCGAGGTCAAGGTCGCCGTCGCGGTCGTAGTCGAGTTGGACGAGCCCGCGTCCGTCGATGTGGAAGCTGAGCCCGGTGATGAAGGATGTGTCGTTGAAGTTGCCGAAGCCATCGTTGTTCCAGTAGCGGGTGGGCTCGTTGGGCCATTGGGGCCAGCCGTTGGTCGCCACGATATCGACATCGCCGTCGTTGTTGTAGTCGCCGCTGACGACGCCCCAGCCCCAGCCGTTATCGCTCACGCCTCGGACTTGTGCCTGATCGAGGAAGACCGGGTTGCCGGCTTCACTGATGCTTATGCCCATGTAGAGCGTGTTGTAGTAGTTGGCGCTGCTGACATGGATGTTGGTCATGAACCAGTCGAGCATCCCGTCGCCGTTGAAATCGTTGAGCGTGGACCCCATGCCGTTGTTGTCGTTGACGATCCCGGCGTTCTCGGTTTCATCGCGGAAGCTGATGCGCCCGTGCTGGTCGGGGCCGTTGTTGACATAGAGGCGTGAGGTCGCGAAGTCGCAGGTGAGCAGCAGGTCAGGGTAGCGGTCGCCATTGACATCGACGATCTTGGGCGTGAATCCACGCAGCGCGAAGGGCGGCTCGGGCAGTGCCTCGTCGCTGATGTTGGTGAAGTACCCGTTGCCGTCGTTCTCGAAGAGGCGGTTGCCGTCGGCTCCCGGGGTGAACTGCCATGTGGCGGCGAAGAGATCGAGGTCGCCGTCGAGGTCGACATCGCCGAAGGCGGCACCCTTGCCCGCGACGATGGTCATGACCCGATTGACCCCGCGTTCCTCGGCTTCTTCGCTGAAGGTCCAGTTCCCCATCGAATCGGGGCCCTGATTGATGTAGAGGAGTGCGTGCCCGGGCTGGGCCTGATGGTCGGCCGGGCCGAAGGACTGCACATAGAGATCCGGGAGTCCATCGTTGTTGACATCGCCCACGGCACTGCCCTGGCCCATGTGGAGCCGATCGATACCCCATGCCGCGGCCTGGTCTTCGAAGGTCCCGTCCTGCTGATTGATGAAGAGCATGTCGGGGACGCTGCCCAGGCCCGGGATGTAGAGGTCGGGCCAGCCGTCGAGGTTGAAGTCACCCACGCTCACGCCGCCGGTCATGACATCATGCTGGCCTGTGTACGACTCGATGGGGACGGTGATCGCGTTGATCTCTGCGATGGTATTGACAAGCGTAAAGTGAGGATCGACGGCCAGCGCTGAGCCGCTGATCGCGCATAGTGAAATGAGAACCATCGAGTTGTGGAGACGCGTGAATCGTGTCTGTGTCATGGAATCGATTCCGTATAGGCCCTGCACACGGGCTTTGGGGGTATAGATCGCGAGGTCGCAAATCGGTGGGTTTGGCCACTCTAAGGATGCCACGAATGGGGCACAAGATCAAGGTGAATGCCCGTTGAACGCATAAAACGGACGATTGTGGGGCTCGGGAGTCCGATACGGGTTCGCTTTGGGCCCGAATCGGATGCAGCCTGACTCGCTGAGCCCCAAAGAACGGCAGTTCAATCGACGATGGCGGGCGCCTTGGATTGGCGTCGCTTCTCGAAGATCGCGGTCGAATCGCCGCTGAACGCATCGAGATCGCGGATCGGGCCACTGATCACCCGTTCGAAGGCCATCTCTGCGTTCGCCTTGCTGTATTCGGTGCCGATGAAGTGGCGTCCCATGGCGTGTGCGACGACGCCGGTGGTGCCCGAGCCGAGGAAGGGGTCGAGCACGGTATCGCCGGGGTTGGAGCAGGAGGCGATGACGCGGTGGAGGTAGGCCTCGGGGAGCTGGTTGTCGTGCTTGGCGCGTCGTTCCTTGTTGTTGCCCTGGATGCGTCCCCAGTACTTGCCGTACCAGACATCCATGGGCACGCGCATGCCCGCGGGCATGCCATCGCGTTTGTTCTCGGTGCGCGGGTCGCCGTAGATCGCGCGCCGGTCGGAGACCTCAAGGATGGGTTCGGGGTTCCATGTGCGGTTCGCGGGTTCCTTGCAGAAGTAGAGGGCGTGGACCTTGGAGTTGATGAAGCGACCCTTGGTGTTCTGACCGAAGCGGTAGTGCCAGACGCACCAGTTGACCATGTGCAGCCCGATCTTCTTGAGGTGCACGACGATCTCGGCGGCACTGTCGTCGGGGATATTCACCCACATCGAGCCGTGGGGGGCGAGAGCTCCGGCGCAGATGCTGAGCCAGTCCTCGGTGAACGCGAGGTACTCCTGGCGCGACATGGCCGCGTCGTCCCACGCGTTGCCGGTCTGGTGGCGGTCGTAATCGCGGGCCCAGTTGAAGGGCGGGTCGGCGAAGATCAGGTCCACCGAACCATTCCTGACTTCGTCGAACTCGGGCAGCTTCTCGCGGCAGTCACCGATCCGCACCGAGGCGACAACGCCCGTCTCGGGGTGCGTGTGCGTCAGGTCGGGTTTGGCGGATTTCTTCGGGGCCATGGGGGGAGTGTATTCGTGTGAGGATGCGAGCGCCAGTGGTGGTTTGGTTTTCCCCCAGGGCTGACAGAGGGGGATCTCAGTCGGAGTTCTTCTCTGTGTGCTTGGTCGTTTCTGTTTGGACCGGGTGCAGCCACAGCGCCTCGATCATCGCGTAGCCGTCGGGGTCGAAGGCCCTGAGTTCGTCGCGGGTGAAGGGCGCGAAGTCGTTTGTTCCGAAGTACGACTCGGTCAGCTCGGCAAAGTATTCGCGATCGTTGCTCAGGGCGTAGTGCTTGCGTGGGTTGCCCGAGACATGCATTACCTCGTCGTACTTGCCGCGCTGCTCGGCTTTGGCAAAGCACGAGGCGATCAGCGGATGATCGAAGCCCAGGGCCAGATCGTGGTAAGCGTGGGCCAGCTCGTGAAGCACCATCAGCGGCTGGGACTGCTTCGTCCACTCGACAAAGTTCTTTGGGTTGGCGATCTCGATCCCCTTCTCCTTGCCCGGATTGAACCCGTTGTCGATCAGCCACTGCCTGCCCGGGTGATAGCACGCGCACGGGTGCTCGGGGGCGTTGTGCTCGATCCAGATGGTCACCCGGCGGAGGGTTTCGTGTGTGTGCTCGGGTGTGAGCGTGAGGACCTCGTCGAGCTCTTCGCGCAGCAGCTCCAGCGCCGGCTTGGTGGTGTCCGGGTGGGCCATCGCGGCGGCGGACACGCGGACCGTGAAGCCGAGCATCTGCTGGGTTGTGTACGAGTCGGTCGACTCATGCACGAACGCAGGCGTTTCGGACTGGGCCATCGCAGGCAGGGTCAGCAGCGAGAGCACGGCACAGATTGTGTGGAGGAGTCGGCTCATGGTGTGAGACATGGTACAGGATGTAGGGGGGAGAGGTTAGTTGGCCGCGGCGCAGACGAGGATGCGGACGGGGGTGCCGAGGTGTTTAGCGCTGAGGAGTGCCAGCGGGCGGCCTGAGCCGGGGATGAGCTGGGCGCTGCGTTTGGGGTGTTTGTAGAGCAGGTCGGACTGGGTTCGCCCGAGTCGAGCGCGGAGCTGATCGGCGAAGCCGTCGAGTTTCTCGATGCGCAGGACGACATCGATCACCCGTTTCTTGGTGATCTGTACGCCGATGCGCCATGTATCGCCATCGCTGATGGCGTGGGGGATCTCAACGCTCTCGAAGGCCCGGAGCCACTCGATCGCTGCGTATCCGCCATCGGTTGAGTACCGCACCACCCGCACCGACTTGATGTTCGTGTTGCTCATGTGTCGGCCCCTATCACTTCTGCGACGCTATTCTATGGGCAATGCCCGACGCGCCCACAACAACCGATACGCCCACGCTCAGCGTGATGATCCCGTGCAGGAACAACGATCGCACGATGGGGCGCGTGCTGCAATCGGTTCGTGGGCTAGCCGACCAGCTCGTCGTTGTCGATTCGGGCTCGACCGATGGGACGCTGGATCTGGTCAACGCCTGCCGATCCTGGGATGGCGATGACGCGTGCGAGGTGCTGCTCATCGAGACCCACTGGCGGGGGTTCGTCAGGACCAAGCAGCTCGCGCTCGATGCGTGCAGCGGCGATTACACGCTCTGGCTCGACTCCGATGAGCCCGTTTCGCTCGAGCTGGCCGCGTCCATCCGCGACGCTATGAAACGCGGCATCGATGGCGCGACGGTCAATCGCGTGGTCGAATATAAGGGCGAGCTCCTTCGGCATTGCTGGCAGCCCGAGCACCGCCTGCGGCTGGTGAGGACCGAACTGGTGCGCCACGGCAAGGCCCGATTCGCGGGGGTGGACCCGCACGACTATCTGGAGGTTGACCCTCCTCATGCCGCACCGTTGATCGAGGGCGTGCTGATCCACGAGTCGTTCCCGACATTCGCCCAGCACCTTGAGAATGCACGGAGATTGTCGCTGGTGAGCGCCCAGTCGATGCACGCATCGGGCAAACGCAGCAGCCCGATCAAGCTCATGACCTCCCCGCCCGGCGCGTTCCTCAAGCAGCTGCTGCTCAAGGGGAGTTGGCGCGACGGGTACGCCGGCTGGTTGTGTGCCGCGACCTCCGCCGCGGCGTCATTGATGAAGCACATGATGCTGTATGAGATGCAGCACGATCGCGATTGATTCGGGTTGGTCTGATCGCAGTGCGGTGAATTGTGATTCGTATTCATTGCACAAGGTTGAGTAGGCACGCTGAAGAACCACGCCGCACTGCGCCCTTGGGGCGAGTACGGGCACTCCCGTTTGTGAGAAATCGGAGGCGATCGGTGATTCGACTACCCCCTCCGTCACGCTGCGCGTGACACCTCCCCCGCAAGCGCGGGGGAGGTGATTGCATGGTGCATTTCATGTGCCTCCCACCGCCCCGGGGGGAGGTGGGCCGCTGAAGGCGGGTCGGAGGGGGATCGGATAACCAGACGCACTCGATATACTGGCCCCTCCGCCGCTCCGCCTTCGGCAGATCGGCACTTCCCAGCGGGGTCGCGGGGAGGGACATTCAGTGGCGAGTGGCTGATCCCTCAATTACCCCAAACCCCTGTCACCACAACGCCTATGATGCTGTTCACGCATCCCCACTGTCGGGGAAGCTGACGGGGCCGAGGGTTGCGAGGATTGCATCCCGGTTCGGCGAGCGCCCTGAAACGGGGCATACACACAGGATTTTGATATATGAGCGATAAATACCGCGACAGCGACGCACCCACACGATCATCAGGCGGCGGCAAGGGCCGATCACGACGGAGCGGGGGGGGCGGCGGACGCAAGCGCGGCAAACGCGACGCGGGGGCCGACAAAGAGCCCGAACGCAAGCGCACCATCTCCGAGCCCAAGGGTGGCTGGAACCCTGATACCTTCGAAACCGACAAGACTTTTGCTGACCTGGATCTCAAAGACTCCATCCTCAAGGCCATGGACGAACGGGGCTTCAGGCACCCCACCAAAATTCAGGCGGCTCTGGTCCCCGTGGCGATGACCGGCGTGGACATCCTGGGCCAGGCCAAGACCGGGACGGGCAAGACCGCCGCGTTCGCGCTGCCCCTGCTTAACATGATTGAACCCGGCGATTCGATGATCTCCATCATCCTCGCGCCCACCCGCGAACTCGCCGTCCAGATCAAGCAGGACATCGAGGAGCTCGCGGTCTACACCGACATCAAGGTCTGCGCGATCTACGGCGGTCAGTCGATCAATGTCCAAGCCAAGCAGCTCGAGAAGGGGCCGGAGATCATCGTGGGCACCCCTGGACGCGTGCTTGACATGATCGACCGCGGCTACCTGCACCTCTACGACATCGAGTTCGTCGTGCTCGACGAGGTCGACCGTATGCTCGATATCGGCTTCCGCGACGACATCAAGAAGCTGTTGAAGAAGTGCCCCAAGGACCGCCAGACGATCTTCGTCTCCGCGACCTTCACCGACGAGATTGAGAGGCTCGCACGGACCTACATGGAGGATCCCGAAAAGCTCGAGGTCACCGCGGGGGCGTTGACAGTTGATCTTGTGAAGCAGAAGTATGTCACCGTTGAGCCTTGGGATAAGCGACGCATGCTCGCCCACCTGCTCACGCACGAAGAGCCCGCGCTCACCATCGTGTTCTGCCGCATGAAGCGGACGGTCGATTCGGTGGTTCGCTACCTCGATCGCAAGGGCATCCCCGCCCACGCAATCCACGGGGACCTGTCGCAATCGAAGCGGAACTCGGTGATGTCCAAGTTCCGCGGCGGTGATCTCAATGTCCTCGTTGCCTCCGATCTCGCATCACGCGGCATCGATGTCGAAGGGATCACGCATGTCATCAACTACGATCTGCCCGATGACCCCGATATCTATGTCCACCGCATCGGGCGGACCGCCCGGGCCGGGCGTGACGGGCACGCGTGGTCGCTGGTGACCCCCGCGCAGGGATCGCTGCTGACCGAGATCGAACTGCTGGTCAACGCCGAGATCCCGGCCAGGAAGTACGACGACTTTGAGCCGCGTGAGCGTCCTGACGATTGGAAGGACGAGCCCACGGGCGGGCGGCCGACCTACGAGGTCAAGGGGGCACCCACAGAGCCCAAGAAGAACCGCTTCCAGCAGGACGACCCGCCGAAGGTCGAGAAGCTCTCGGAGAAGGAGATCGCCGCCAAGTTCCCCGGTGGCATCGTCCCGTCCAAGCTTCCCGGCAAGATGATGCGCGGCAAGGCCAAACGCCGCGGACGCTGATCTGTCGATCAGCTCAAGACAAGCTCAATACAAAGGGAAAGACCCGCATGCATCGCGGGTCTTTTTCATGAACTGGGATGCTGGATGGGCCCGGCGTGATCAACGCACTGCGGCGGTCTCGTGAGCGCGTTCGCTCGATTCGTTGCGGATCGTGCCGAGCACTTCGCGTTGGGGCTCGTTGCGGGCCGCGGCGCTGGGGGTTGGCGTGGTGGGCTTGGGCTCGATGTGCGCCGCACCGCCTGAGTTTGGTGCGTCGCTGTCCATCGCTTCACGCATGCGGCGACCGACCTTGAACTTCACGGTGCGCTTGGCTGGGACGGGCACGCGTTCGAGCGTCTTGGGGTTCTGCGCAATGCGTGGTGCACGCTGCTTGACCTCGAAGACGCCGAAGTCTCGGAACTCGAGGCGGTTCCCCTCGCCGAGCTCGACGATCACCTGATCAAGAAACTCCTGAACAACCTGCTTGACGGCAACGCGCTTCATGCCCGTGCTGTCTGCGATGCGGTCGATCAGGATCTTCTTGGTGATCGTGTTGCTCATATTGCTCTCTGCTTTCCACGCCTTGAGGCGCGCGGGTCGTTACTGGTTGTCGAGACCTTGCCCTGAAAAGGGTGCCGGGCTCTGCTATCGCCGTGAGTTCTTCGATCACCGTCGCCAAGCCGCAAATCCAATCATGTCCCCGGATCAGCGCGGCAAGTGTGATACGATCCCACAACCGTGAGTATGGCAGACACAACCCCGCCGGTCAATGGGGGCAGCCATGACTTTTGAAGCGCAAGATCGAGCGGACAAAGCACTTGCAATTCTGTTTACACCATGCTATGGCAGACCTGATGAGCGACGATCACGAGCCAAAATCAAGCCCAGAACGCGCCTCAGCGGGTCAGAAGACGGGCACCCAGCTGGCGCCGGGGGTGCGTGTTCGTGATGAGGAAATCCACATCTCTTTCGTTCGGTCGTCCGGCCCCGGTGGGCAGAATGTGAACAAACGGGCAACCAAGGCGCAGCTGCGTATCGCCCTCTCGTCGATCCCGCTCGATGAGCGTGCCATGGCACGCCTGCGGCGTCTCGCGGGCAACGCGATTACCAACGACGACGAGCTGCTGATCGAGGCCGACGAAACACGCAGCCAGGCACGAAACAAAAAGGCCAGCATCGAACGCCTGCGAGAACTCGTTGCACGCGCGGCTGTGCGGCCCAAGACCCGGCGTGCCACCAAGCCAACCAAGGGGTCGATCAGAAGACGACTGGAAGATAAATCACAGCACGCCGAGAAGAAACGACGGCGACGACCACCACGGGATCACGACTAAGCATGCCCGATCAATCAACAGCACCGAACACGCTGGGCATCGAGATGTCCAACCCCAGCAGCACCCGCAAAGACAACCCGGCGCACGCCATTGCGCTGTGGTCGGGTGCGGACCAGCACGCAACGCTCCTCGCGTCGACGCCCTTGCCCAAGGGCACACGCGGCAGCGACGGTGTCATGCGGGGCGTTGAGCTGCTGTGTAAGGGGGAGGGCGTGCGCCCCGACGCGATAGGCCGCATCATCGTCTCGGTTGGTCCCGGTGGGTATACCGCCCTGCGCATCGCGACCACCACCGCCAAGCTGCTGGCGCACACGCTCGACGCCGAGGTCATTCCGGTCCCCAGCGCCCTCGTCGCGTCGACCGCGCTGACGCCAGGGATGTGTCCCGCGCTGATCACGCTCGCTTCAAAAAAGGGTAAGACCCACGCGAGCATCGCCAGCAAGCCCGGATCGATCAACGAGATCGGGGTGATCGGTGCCGATTCGCTCGAATCGTTCGGGCTTGGCAGCATCGTTGCCGACACACACCTGCCCGAGACTTTCGCGAAGCAGGCCCAGGCACTCGGGCTCGATCGGCACGAGCTGGTGCTCGACGCACGCAACCTGCTTCGGGCATCCGAGGGGGTCGAGCCCATCGATCCATTGCGGCTGACCCCCCTCTACGCGCGTGAGCCCGACGCGGTGACGCAGTGGCGGGCCCGTGGGTCCAGATAACCCGGAGGTCAATCACCCATGTATCAGAGCATGCTCTCGATGTCATGATGGGTGTGAAGTGAGGCAAACCTTGCGACGATATCCGATTGGGCAGGCCTCGCGCGAGAGGGTCGCGACCGCCCATCAGAAGGGTATCTCACCATGGTTGCATCGCAGAACAACGACGACTGGTCGCAGAAAAAGGTGTTCACCACCGGCGAAGCCGCCAAGGTTTGCAAGGTCAGTCAGCAGACCATCATCCGCTGCTTTGACTCTGGACGCCTCAACGGCTTTCGGGTGCCGGGCTCGCGCTTTCGGCGTATCCCACGCGAAGAGTTGATCCGTTTCATGCGTGAGAATGACATCCCGATCGAGTCGATCGGTTCGGACCGCAAGCGGGTGCTGATCGTGGACGATGAGCCCGAGATCGTGTCGCTCGTCACCGATCTGCTCGAGGGCGACGGGCGCTTCGAGGTCCGCAGTGCAATGACGGGCTACGACGCGGGCATGGAAACCGAACGGTTCAAGCCCCACCTGATCGTGCTTGATTACATGCTCCCGGATATCAACGGCAACATCGTCTGCCAGCGTGTTCGTGAGAACGATCAGGGCGGCGATACACGCGTGCTCTGTGTTTCCGGTGTTGTCGAACAGATCGAGGTCGAGAAGCTCATGCAGGCGGGAGCCGACGGTTTCCTGAAAAAGCCGTTCGAGCTGCGCGAACTGGTCGACCGCATCGAGGGTCTGCTGCAGATCCCGAGCAAGCAGGGATGAGCGTCGAAGAATCCCAACCCACGCACGATCCGCGCCAGATCGAGGCGATCCTTTCTGGGGTTGAGCGCCTGCCGACACTCCCGAGCGTGGCCACGCGCCTGATGAGCATCGGCAATGCCGCCGACATCAATCTTGATGAGATCATTCAGCTCATCGAGTCTGACCCCGCGATGAGCACGACGATCCTGCGCATGTGCCGCACCGCCGACAAGGGGCTGGGCGATCGGATCACGACCGTACGACGGGCGGTCATCATGCTCGGGCTCGAGACTGTCCAGGTCGCGGCCCTGAGCGTGCATGTGTACCAGCTCTTCTCAGAGAACACCGATCAAGACGGAGCATTCGATCATTCCGGTTTCTGGGTGCATGCGCTGTGTGTTGCCTGCGCTGCCGAGACAATCGCGCAGGCCCACCCCGCGCTCGGTGTCTCCCCCGAGCAGGCCTACCTGGCGGGTTTGCTGCACGACCTGGGCAAGCTTGCGCTCGACATCACTTTGCCCAAGGCGTACGCGCGCGTGCTGGAGATGGCCAGCACCAAGCGGTGTGCGCTCTCGCTCGTCGAGCACACCATGCTGGGCATCGATCACCTGACCGCTGGCAAGCGTCTGGCGGAGCACTGGCACCTGCCCACCCAGATCCGTGATGCGATGTGGCTTCACACCCAGCAGACTACCACGCTCCCCTCGGATACGGACCAGACGCTGGTCAGCGTGATCGCGCTGGCCGAGTCGTGGGCGCGGGATCTGCACCTTGGCTGGTGTGGCGACTACGGCGAGCCGCTCGATCTCTACCAGCTCGCTGATACCCTCGATGTGGGTGTCGATTTCTTCAAGAACAACGCGAAGCAGATTATCGATGCTGTCGCCAGCCGCGGCGAGATCCTGGGCCTAGGCGAGCACACCGAGCAGAACCTGCTCATCGAATCGCTCACGGGCGCGAACCGCAGCTTGGCGAACCTAAACGCCGAGCTCCGAACAAAGGCCGCCAACAGCAAGTCCATGCTGCGTCTGCTCGACGCGATCGATGTCTTCTATCGCGACCTGAGCCCCGACGACCGTCCGGAGGAGGTGCTCCGTGCCATGGTGAGCAGCGCTTCGGTGCTCGTGGGTTCCGAGCGAGCCGCGGTCATCATGCAGCACGATCACAGCGAACCCTGGCAGAGTATGGTCATCGATCAGGGGCGCATCGTGCAGCGTCCCACCCGTGTGGTTGCGCCGGAATCAGACGGCCAGACAGCCCGCCCGGCGGACCTGAGCGAGAGCGGTTTCGTCGCATCGCTGGATCTCAGCGGTCTGGACTGGCTCAGGGAACTCTTCGCGTCGGTCAGGGATGCGGGCACGCCCATGCTGATCGGGTCACATCTCGATACAAGCGATCAGGACCCATCGTTCCTGATCATCATGCCCCGCATGGGCAGCGGGAGCGAACGGATCATCGCCACGCCCGATTTCGAGCGTGTGCGGGCGATCTGGACGCGCTCGCTGGTCCAGTCGATCGCGATGCAACGCATGCGTCGAATGGGCGAGGAACTCGCATCTGCCAACCACACCATGGCGACTCTTCGCAACGAGCTGACGAGCAAGGAGGCCCTGGTGCAGCTCGGGCGACTGGCCGCGGGGGCGGCCCATGAGATGAACAACCCGCTGAGCGTGATCCTGGGGCGGAGCGAGCAGCTCTTCGAGCGTCTCGGGACCGAACGCGAGCGAGAGACCGCCCGGAAGATTGCCGCCGCGGCCCAGCAGCTCTCGGATCTGATCAGCTCGCTGCACCTGATCGCCGACCCGCCCAAGCCCACGATGCACCCGTGTGATCCGGTGCTGCTGGTTCGGGAGGCGATCGAGATTGCGCGTCAGCGTTGTTTCACGCAGGGTGTGCGTTCCCGCGTGCAGTTGAAGGCCAAGGGCTTCTATAAGCCGGTCAATATGGATGTGACGATGCTGGCTCAGGCGCTGGCCGAGCCCATCATCAACGCCGTGTTTGCAAAACCCGAGGGATTGGTGACCGTTTCGATTGAACCCGACGATGAGTTCGGCCGACTGAGTATCCAGATCAACGATCAAGGCCCAGGGTTCACCGAGAACACGATGAAAAACGCCTTCGATCCGTTCTTTTCTGAGCTGCCCTCCGGGCGACGCTCGGGGCTTGGGCTCTCCCGGGCGCGGGGGCTCATCGAGCTCCACAAGGGCGAGATCGAGCTCGGGAATGCCCACGAGGGGCGGGGTGCTCGGGTGATCGTTCATCTGCCGACGACCGAGGCGGGGTCACAAGCCGCCTGACAACAGCGCACAAGACACGAACTACATACGAGAGAGCGATGCACGAATCACCACGAGAAACCAAGCCCAGCACACCCATGGCCTCTGCTTTGCCCGGGCTCGTTGATGCCTCGGGCGACGCGTTGCCGGGCGTGCGTGCCGTAGTCGTCTCCTCCCGTGCATCGGTGCGGCGACGGCTCTCCTCGATGCTCCACGGGCAGCTCGAGACGATCGAGTTCGCCGACGATGCGCCCCGGGCGATCGAAATCGTCAGCACCTGCGACTGCGACCTGGTCATCATCGAACGAGCGTTGGATGGGAGCGACGGCATTGATCTGCTCGATCAGCTCAGCACCAACCACCCAGCGATGGTGGGCGTGCTCATCGGGCAGCTTGAGAACACCGACGACGCCGTGCGGGCCATGCGTGCCGGCGCGTGCGATGTCATCTCGATCCAGAGCCGCTGTGCAGAGACCGCCCGTCGTCTGCTCGCGTGCGTGAAGCGTGCCCAGCGTGTGCGTCAGCGTGACGCCCGCGTCGATCGGCTCAAGAAGCTCTGTCACAAGCTCGACAACGCCCGTCGTGAAGTCTCGGGTCAGGTCGGCGACCTGTGCAACGATCTCGTCGAGGCCTACCGCGATCTCTCCGAGCAGTTCGGCGATGTGAAGCTGGCCACCGAGCTCAACGCGGTCATGCGTCAGGAGCTCGATATCGAATCGCTCCTCCGCACCATGCTCGAGTTCACGCTCAGCAAGATCGGCTCGACCAACGCCGCCGTCTTCTTGCCCACAAGCAGCGGGGACTACTCACTCGGTGCGTATGTCAACTACGACATCCCCAAGGACGCCGCCGAGGTCATGCTCGATCAGCTCGCCGACATCGTCGCCCCCGAGTTCGAGATGAGCGAGGGCGTCATCACCCTTCGCGACAAGCACGAACTCGATGAGGCCCTGGGCCATGATTCGCACTGGCTGGAGAACCACACCGCGATGATCATCTCGTGCACGCAGGACGGCGAGTGCCTGGGTGTGCTGACCCTGTTCAGAAACGAGTCGGTCCCATTCAACGATGAGGACGAGCGTACCCTGAGCGTTATCGCCAAGCTCTTCGGCGAGCAACTCGGACGCGTCATCCATGTGCACCATCGTCACCTCCCAAAGGACCAGTGGGGCAGCATCGACTGCATCGAGCCCGATTGCGACGACGATTTCTTCGATGATGGGTACGGTTTCGCGGCCTGACCCCGTGCTTCGGCAAATCAACGCCTGAAATCACCCGGCGCGTTCTCCCAAGAAGATCGTGGACGGGGCGTATTCCAGAGCCCCGCAGGGGTTTCACGAAGACATCACTGTCGATTCGAGCGTGGTAGACTATCTCCTGCGGGCAACAACGCCTCGCGGGAGGTTTTTGACATGATGGATGCACTCTTCGGCGATCTCGCACCGTGGTTCACCGCGCCCGCACTGCTCGGCACCGGGTTTCTGATGATCCAGCTCGTGCTCGGTGAGATCGGAGGCGATGGAGCACTCGATCTCGACCTTGATGTGGACATCGAAGGCGATCATCCCGGCGCTGAGTTCGGCTGGCTCAGTCTCCAGTCCATCTCCGCGTTCTTCATGGGCTACGGCTGGATCGGCTTCGCCGCGTATCGGTTCCTTGATGTGGGCTTTACAGGCGCGGCAACAATCGCGGTCCTCGCGGGTGTCGGCGTCGCATGGCTCATGGTCTGGCTGCTCCGCACCTTCCTCAAGCTTCAGAACAACACCAATGTCAGCATCCTTCAGGCCCGGGGCATGGTGGGCGAGGTCTATGTCACGGTTCCCCCGCAGGGCACCGGTCGGGGTGAGGTCGTCCTCGTCATCAACAGCTCACGCCACTCCTACTTCGCCGTGCAGGATGGTGATCGTGCGGACGAGCCCATCGTGACCCATACCCGCGTCCTGGTGCGCGATGTGGACACCGCAAGCAATATTCTGATCGTCGAACCCGCGTGATATGCCGCGGCTTCGCATACAACTTCATCGATAAGGAGATTCAATGCAGGGATCTATGACGCTCGCCCAAGCGAACACGGGCAACTCAGGCATGTTCATCATCATCTCGGTTGCGGTCGCGTTGTTCGTGCTGCTCTTCGTGGTGCTGTTCCTGGCAAGCCGGTACCGCAGGTGTCCATCCAATCGCATCCTGGTCATCTGGGGTACGGGCTCAAAGCAGTCCGCCCAGTGCTACCACGGCGGCGGTAAGTTTGTCTGGCCCGTCATCCAGGACTACGCCTACATGTCACTGGAGCCGTTGGTGATCGAGATCCCGCTCGAGGGAGCGCTGTCGCTCAATAACATCCGTGTGAATGTGCCCTCGACATTCACCGTGGGCATCTCCAAGGATCCGGTGCTGATGAGCAACGCCGCGGAGCGACTGCTCGGCCTGAGCCAGGGCGATATACAAGAGCAGGCGCAGGACATTATTCTGGGCCAGCTGCGTCTTGTGATTGCGACGCTCTCGATCGAGGAGATCAACAAAGACCGCGAGAAGTTCATGTCGCTGGTCAACGAGAATGTGGCCGAGGAAATCAACAAGATCGGTCTGCAGCTGATCAATGTGAACATCCGTGACATCACTGATTCGTCGGGCTACATCGAGGCGATCGGGAAACGCGCCGCGGCCGAGGCGATCAACCGGGCCAAGGTCGAGGTGGCCGAACAGGAGCGCGAGGGTGCAGTCGGTGAAGCGACCGCGGTGCGTGAGCGCAATGTGCGTGTCGCCGAGGAACGGGCGCTGGCCGAGCAGGGACAGAAGAACGCCGAGCAGATGCAGCGAATCGCGGTGGCCCAGTTCGAAGCGACCGCCGTCGAGGGCGAGGTTGAATCGAGGCGGAACCAGGAGATCGCGACCGCCGAGCGTGAAGCAGAGACGATCGCCGCCAAGAAGCGTGCGGAGCAGGAACAACGCGTGCAGGTCGCCAGCGCCGAAGCACTGGCGGTCGACGGCGAGAACACCTCGTCGGCCAAGGTCGCTGAGTCGAACGCCCAGCTTGCCGAGATCCGGGCCGAGGCCAGCCGACGCGCTGATGTCGCCGCCGCCGAGGCCCGTCAGCAGATCTTCATCGCCCAGCGTGAAGAAGAACTGGCCAAGCTCGCCAAAGAGCAGCTGGCGCCCCAGGAAATCGAGAAAAAGCGCGTCGAGATCGAAGCCGAGGCCAAGGCCGAACGCGAACGGCGCGAAGCTCGAGGCGAAGCGGACGCGATCCTCGCCAAGTACGAGGCCGAGGCCAAGGGCATCCAGCAGGTGCTCGAGGCCAAGGCGGAGGGCTACCGCAAGCTCGTCGAGGCCTGCGCCCAGAACCCCGAGGTCGCACCGACACTGCTCATGATCGAGCAGCTGCCCGAGCTGGTGGCCCAGCAGGTCAAGGCGATCCAGAACCTCAAGATCGACAAAATCACGGTCTGGGATTCCGGTTCCGGCGGCTCAAAGGATGGCAAGAACGCGACAGCCGACTTCCTCTCCGGCATGATCGGTTCGCTGCCGCAGGTCCATGAGCTGGCCAAACAAGCGGGCATCGACCTGCCCAGCGCACTCGGCAAGATCGTGGAGCACGAGGAGCCGGTGCCGGTCTCTCAACCGGCGACCGAAGCCGACAAGGACTGATCACCCGATCATTGCAAGACACACGCCCCGAACAGTCGGGGCGTTTTTTTATGGGTATACCCTGTGCTGTCGTGGGGAAGCCGGCTGTGGTTTGTGATGTTTTTGAATAGAAAATGTGAGTACGGGCACTCCCGTTTGTAAGAAATCGGAGGCGATCGGAGATTCGATCCCCCCTCCGTCACGCTGGCGCGTGACACCACCCCCGGGGCGGGGGGAGGCACAATCGAAGGCTAGTGGCTAGTGGCTCAATCATCAAAGTACAACGCCGCGTCGTCCGGCAGGTCGACCAGCAGCGCATCGCGATCGATGTGCTCCATGTCCAGCTCGCCGTCGAACTTACCGGTGACCTGATCGGGCTCGTACAGGTTGCCCTTGCCCGAAGTGCCACGCAATCGACGCTCGACGCGTTTGCGGGCACGCAGGATCAACCGGATCGGCACCTCATCAAACGGTAGCACCTCACGAAGTCGGTTCATCATGAACCGCTCATAGTTGTTGGTGAACAGGTCCGGGTCGTTGACCACCAGCACGAGCGTGGGTGGCGAGGTCTTGACCTGAGAAGCGAAGTACACCTTCGCCTCCTGACCCAGGCGGTTGCTGGGCCCGCGGGCTTCCAGCAGCCCCTTGACAATGCGGTTGAGCTGGCCGGTGCCCACGCGGGTCTTGGCCTGCTCATGGAGCTCGAAGGCCAAGTCCATCGTGCCCTTCACATTGAGCCCCTCTTTGGCACTCATGAACGCGATCGGGGCAAAACGCAGACCGCCCAGCTCCTTACGGAAGTACTCCTCGTACCGCTGTGTGGTGACCTTGCGTCCCTTCTCGTCGCTGGCGTCCTTGGCGATGTCCCATTTGTTGATCACGATCACGACGGGCTTGAAAGAGTCAACGATCATTTTGCCCAGTTGCTCATCGACCTGCGAGATCTCGGTCGTCGCGTCGATCATGAACACCACGACATCGCATCGGGCGATCGCCCGCTGGGCCCGGTCGAGCGCGTAGTACTCGATCTGGTCCTGGAAGCTCTTCTTACGACGCAGGCCCGCCGTGTCGATCGCCAGGATCGAGCGGTCGTCCAACTCAAACTTCACATCGACCGCGTCACGCGTGGTGCCGGCGATCTCGGAGACGATCACCCGCGGCTCACCGGCCAGCGCATTGACCAGCGTGGACTTGCCCGCATTGCGCTTGCCCACAATCGCCAGCTTGGTGTCGACATCGGGCTCGGGTTCGTCGTGGTTCTCTGGGGTCAGCTCGTACAGCTCGTCGAGAAAATGACGCCTGAAGTTCTTGGTTGTCGATGACACAAGCAGCGGCACACCGAAACCAAGGGCGCTCAGCTCGTACGCGTGGGGCTCCCATCGCGAGTCGTCGACCTTCGTCGCGACGACTTGAATCGGGGTCTCACGCCCGTCGTGCGTGCGCTTGCCGAGCTTCTGCTCACGCAGCATCTGGGCGATGGCCTGGTCTTGTGCCGTGATGCCCGCCTGGGCATCGACCGCAAACAGGATGATGTCGGCCGAGGAGACCGCGGCCGCGATCTGGCCCTCGATGTCGCCTGTCAGTGTCGCGAGGTCTTCACCGATCTCGTTGTAGCGCTTGCCGTCGGCGACATACACGCCGTACCCGCCGGTATCGACAATCTCGGCCTGCTTGGGCGGGCCGCTGAGGTCCGGGTGGTCGAGTTTGACGATGGCGCTCAGGCGGTCGCGCGTGACACCCGGCGTGGGGTCAACGATGGCGATCCGCTCGTGCGCGATCAGATTCAGCAGCGAGCTCTTGCCTACATTGGGGCGTCCGACAATGGCGATACGGGGGATGGGCATAGTCGGGAATCATATACACGAACCCGAAAGATCAAGCGCGAAGAACGCCAAACGCCCGAACAATCAGGGTTTATGGGTGAAGTGTGTTGTGATTCCCAAGCGAATGGGTCCGAAGGTCATCGATCAGCTCGTGATGCGACCCAACAACCCGGTCCGCCCCGGCCCGCGCCAACGCCTTGCCCGGGGTCAGGGCCGCCAGCCCGATGACCCGCATGCCCGCGGCTCGGGCTGCTTTGACCCCGCTGACCGAATCCTCGATCACCATGCAGGCCTCGGGATCATGCCCCATCCTCGCCGCTGCGTGCAGGAACAGCCCCGGATCGGGCTTCCAGCACTCGATCTGGTAGGCGCTGTACATCGTTTCCCGCGCCGGATCGTTGCGATGGGCGAAGCGATCAATCAGCCCCGACCCGCCCAAAGTGATTTGCATCTTCTTGAGCGGCGCATTGGTCGCCACGCACCGGTGGGGGGCCCGCTCGGGTGACTGCTCGGCGATTGTATCGAGCACATCGAGCAGCTCATGCACCCCCTCGATCGCGGGGACGCCCTCGTCGGCGAACACCTCGTAGCACACCCGCCGGTAGTCGTCCAGCAGCGTGGGCAATGCACGCCCCACCTGTTGCTCCACCTCACGATGGATCTCGTGCAGGTTGCGTCCCTTGAAATGCTCGATCGAGTACTGCGTGTCGATCGCCCAGCCCGCCTGAGTGACGCACTGGGCCAGCACCCGGTTGGTGATGGGTTCGCTGTCCACCAGCACCCCGTCGCAGTCGAAGATGATCAGATCTGCCTGTTGCATGCGTCGGGTACGCTCCGGTTGGTGTCACGGGTCAGTCAGTGCCCCAGCAGGCCATTAAACAGCTCGCGCCGGTCGTAGTAGGCGCCACACTCCGGACAGCTGCCCCGCACGCCCAGTCCATCGAGCGGGTATTCGCAGCTTGGGCAGTCGATCGCGATATCGCAGACCTGCTCGTCGCTGAGGTTGGCCATGGGGGCCTCGGTCTCGTAGCACGGTGCCAGGGCTTCGGGGCCATAGCGATCGAAGATCATCTCCAGCACATCGTACGGCGTGCCGCAACGCTGGCAGGGCCCCAGCGGTCGTGCGATCGAGACGGGCCACTTACAGCCCGGGCAGTTGGGGATGTGCTTCTTGTCCAGCAGCGACAGGTCGGGCGCGACATCGTCTTCCCAGTCCGGGTCGATCGTCGGCGGGTTATCCTTGAGCTCCGCCAGCAGCTCGCGGGCCCGCTCATCGTCCCGCTTGGTCGCGATCACCAGCTCGTAGGCCCCCTGGCTGAACGAGCCGCCCATCACCGAGGTCACCGCGGACATCGTCGCGTCGATCACACCCGCCATGACCCCGTGCTCACGCAGGTGCGCGGCCGTCAGATGAGCCAATGCCCCGGATTGAAAGGAAGCCACTCGGTGCATCAGTTCCCTGTCGGCGCTGGCTCGGTCGCGTCGGCACGCATGAACATCGCCTCGCCCTTGCTGATCTTCTGCCCCACCCGGATCGAGTGCTCGCCCGTCCAAGTCGCCAGCTCGCGCAGGGAGGCGACAAAGGCGGAGTTGGCATCGTTGGGATCGTGCAGGTGGTTGCAGCCCCAGGCACGCCATAGGGCGGCCATCTTCTCGGGCATCGCAGGGTAAAGCAGCAGCGACGCGATGCGAAGCCCCTCGGCACAGCTGTAGAGGATCGTCGCAAGCGCCTTGTCGGCATGCTCAAGCGTGTCGATCTGTTTGGCCAGCGTGAAGGGGGCGCTGTACGAGATGAACTCATCGACATACCGCACGATCGAACGCCCGTGGTCGAGCATTGCTTCCAGATCGAGGCGGGCCAGCGCCTCGGCCGCGTCGTCCACCGCCTTGGAGGTGGTGGTCTCAAAGTCAAAGGTGCGGCTCGGATCGTCGACGCCCTTGCCCGCGTTCTCCAGGGCCTTGAGCGCCAGTTGCAGGGCCTTGCCGCCCTCGAAGCCAAACTCCCCGTTGCAGGTGCGGGTGATCTCGCCATCGAAATACTTGGCGATCATGTTCCCCACGCGGCTCATCGAGTTGCCCACCGAGTTGGCCAGGTCCGCGTTGTAGACCTCGACGAAGCGGCTGTGGGCGAAGTCCGCGTCGTTGGCACCCAGCGGGCCCTGCGTCGTCAGGAACCAGCGCACCGCGTCGAGCGAGTATTTGTCGGCGTACGCACGCAGCTGGTCGATCTCGATGAAGTTGCCCAGCGACTTGGACATCTTCGTGCCCTCGCTGATCCAGTACGCATGTGCGTACACCGTGTCGGGGATCTTCTCGCCCAGCGCGTGGAGCATCGCCGGCCACACGATCGCGTGGAACCAGAGGATGTCCTTGGCCATCAGGTGCACGACCTCGCCCGCCCAATACTTGCGACGCTCATCGTTGTCGACCGTGGTCAGGTAGTTGCACAGGGCCTCGATCCAGACATAGATGCGGTGCTCGTCGTCGCCGGGCATCTTGATGCCCCAGTCCGGGTCGCCGTCCTTGATCTTGCGTGAGACGGGCACCTTCATGAGCCCGGTCTTGAGCCGACCCAGCACCTCGTTCTTGCGGGCCTCGGGCAGCACCCGGATCGCGCCCGATTCGATCTGCTCACGCAGCCAACCCTCGTATTTGTCGAGGCGGAAGAAGTAGTTCTGCTCGACCCGCTTCTCCAGCGGCTTGCCCGTCACGGGCGAGTTGTAGTCGTGCTCCTTGGCGACCATCTCGGTCAGGTACTCCTCCTGCGACGGGTCGTACCAGCCCTCATAATCGCCCAGCTCGATGTCGCCCTGGTCGAGGAGCTTCTTGATGTACGCCGATGCCTTGGAGATGTGGCGGTCCTCGGTCGTGCGCACGAAGTCGTCGTTGGAGAAGTTCATGAACGCGAAGGCGTCCTTGAACCGCGCGGCGTTGATCGTCGCCCACTCGTAGGGGGTCTTCCCGTTCTCGACGGCGGTCTTGGAGACCTTCTCGGCGTGCTCGTCGGTCCCGGTGAGGAAGAACACATCCCGCCCAGCCAGGCGCTGGGCGCGTGCGGCAACATCAGCGATCAGCGTGGTGTAGCAATGCCCGATGTGCGGGCGATCGTTCACATAGTAGATCGGGGTGGTGATGTAGTACGGTTTCTGGTTGGGTGCATCGTTTGGCATCGCGGGATTGTAGAACACATACCCGGCGTCCATACGAGGACAGAGGCACCGAGATGACCCGATTCGCCACACCCACGCGCCTGCCCACAAGTTGCAAACGCGCTCTGAATGTCCAGGCGATATGCGTTATCCCGTATGCCTTGGGATACACGCTCGGGGCGATCAGTATCATCCTGGCGCTGCTTCGTGACTACGACCCCGCGATTTCGAAGTTCGGGGTCGATGTGCTGGTCGATGAGGTTCTCCAACGCCGGTATATGCTGGGGTATCCCTATCCATATGAGTACAGCGTTCATCCCTCGGCGCTGTTCACGCTGTTCATGCTCATGGTTCTGCCCATCTTCGTACTGGGTTTGCAGCGGCGAGGCGTGATTCTCGTGCTCCGTGCCCGATATCGAGCAGCGGATTATGCGACGATTGCCCGCCTGGTCCGGTTCTACAGGATCGGGCTCGCCCGTCGCCCGCGTCCAACGCTTCGGCTTGGGATCATCGCCCTGCTTGCCGGGGCCCTCTCAGCACCTTTGGGGCTGGCGTTCGACTGGTGCGAGTATGCATTTCGAGATTACATGTTCTGGCATCATCAATCGTCCTCGATGTGGGGCCCCGCATTTCTGCCTCAACCCCTGCTCGGCTACCTGACCACGGGGGATATCTTGGGCCTCGTCCTCGTTTGGCTGGTTCTCGGGTGGTTGACCATGGTTCGGCCGGTCAGAAGGCACCTGAACAGCTCAAGGTATCTCCGCCGGGATTTGTGCCTGACATGCGGCTACCAGCTGCGTGGCGTGCGTCTTCGCTCGCCCGGGCGTTCCGATTTGGTTGTTTGCCCGGAATGTGGTTCCGATAACCCAGTGCCATCGCCTTGCTCGAGGGGTGATATCTGACCAAGCGTTTTGCGCTATGCTTCCCTATCAGTGGAATACATCAGCCGTGTGTGCGGTTGATCTGGATGAAGCAAGGGGCGAGCCAGTTGGAGCGAGACAAGTTCGAACAACTCGCCCTTGAGCACCTGGATGCGGTGTATCGAATGGCGCTGCATCTGGCGCGGAAGCCTGAGGAAGCCGAGGAGCTTGTTCAGGAGGTTTATGCACGAGCGTTCCGTCCTGGGACGATCGAGCGGTTTGAAGACAAGAGTGCCCCCGACGACATGCTCTCGGGCAGCGGGGGCATGCGATCCTGGCTGTTTGCGATCTGCCACAATGTGTTCTACACACGCATCAAGAAGCAGTCACGCCAGCCGACGAGCGTCGATTCGTTCTACGACGAATCGTCAACAGAATCGCTCCCCGATGAGGCCCCCCCGGTGTGGAACCAGGGCGACCTGAACTGGGAGCATGTGGATGGTCGCCTGAAGTCGGCCATCGACGATTTGAAAGAGGAGTACCGCGAGGTGCTCATGCTCTGGGGCGTCGACGGGCTCAAGTACCGGGAGATCGCCGAGATCATCGGGGTGCCCATCGGCACCGTGATGAGTCGGCTCCACCGGGCGCGGAAGCTCCTCGCCGATTCGCTCATGGGCGATGAAGACATTGTCAACGAACTCGGGCTCCGCTTCCACCAAGCCACGCCCGATGCAGAATGAACATCACAAGCAACGCACAGCATCCGCCGAGTACAGCAAGCAGGAACACAGCCGGGCATCTCCGGGAGCAACCACGACGATGAGCAACGAACAGCAACATCCCGAACACGCACAGGAAGCGTTTCTCGATGCGCTCTTCGAAGAGTCACCTATCAACATGGCGGCCCTGCTTCGGGCATGCGCCGACGGCGAGCTGAGCGAGGCCCAATGCGAGCGTCTCAAAGCAATCATCGGCGACTGCCCTGTGACTCCGACGCGTGTCGCGTTCGATGAGGCACTCCGGGGCTGTTGCAGCCGTGCGATGGACAAGCCGCAGTGCCCCAAGGCGCTCCGCGATCGCATCACCTCCATGGCGGCAACGGCTGTCTCCGCGGAGCAGGATGCCTACGCACAACAGATCGAAGACTCGAACGCCAGCACGCGAAACCGATCGTTCTGGGCACGCCCGTCCGTGATGGGCATCGCCGCCGCGGTCCTCCTGAGCGTCGCGGGTGTGCTTGTCTGGCAGAGCGCCAGCATCTTCGGCGTGCTCGGCTCATCCACGCCGCTCAATATCGAGCAGGCGTCCTACAGCGAACGCGTGGGCCAGTTCGTCCTTGGCGAGCACAACCGATGCTGCAACGATGATGCCGCCGAGACCAAGCTCGTCCAGCACGACATCGAACAAGCCGTTGAGTACTTCAGCCAGCAGTTTGAGCGTCCGGTCCGCCTGCCCGATATGACTGGCGATCAGGAGCAGATCAAGTTCTACGGCGGTGGCGACTGCCATGTCCCAGAGACCATCCGGTCGGGCCACCTCCGATTCGACGCGTTCGATCGCCACGGCGAAGCGATCTCGGTCAGCCTGTTCATCGCACCGGACCCGGGTGTGCTCCCCTTGGAAGAGGGCGTGACCTACCGCCTGAGTTCGTCGGCATGCGATGCCGCCGGTGCACGGCTCTTTGTTTGGGTCAGCGAGGGCGTGCAATATATGCTCGTCTCCGAGGCCTCGGACAAGACCTGCGAGGATGTCCGCGACCTGATGAACGCCCCGGCGTCGATCAAGCAGATCTAACGCCTACTGTTCCTCGAACGCCCGACACACACGCCCGCCGCCCAAGCGGGCGTGTTTTGCGTGAATTGCGCACAGATCGTGCCCCACGAACACGATTTCTCCGAACCGATCCCCATGCGAGCCGAGTAAGATAGAGAGACCAAGAGGAGCACGCCGCTATGCCTTGCAACGCCCAAACAAAGAAGATCGCCCTGAACATCAGAGAACTGAGCATCGTGGCCGCGTTCGCCCTGCTCAGCGCCCATGCTGGTGCCCAGGATGCGCTGGGCAACGGCCAGGCCCTCGATGCCAACCCGGGTGCCTATGGGACGGCCAATGTCGCACGCACAAGCCTGTCGGACGAGCTGCGGTTCCGCAACTCCATCGCCACGGGCAACGCGCCGGGTGGGCTCAGTTTCCGGGGCGATCTGGGATACCGAGCCGCTGGTGAGTTTACCGGCGAGCTCGGGTCGGACTCGTTGTTCGCGTTTCGACGAGACTCGCTGTACTCCGGGCTGGCGGGCATGGGGATCCGGGGCACCGACGCCCTGCAGTACCAGTTCGCGCTGACCACGGGCGCAACCCCGCCTCGGAACCTCATCGGCAGTCTCTCGTACACACGCGATGACATGTACAGCTCGGGCTCAGCCCTCAGCGGTCGGGGCGGGACGCAGCCGGATCAGACGCTGACCATCAACCGAGAGCAGAGCGACCTTGATCCGCGAGGACAGGCGTTGTCCACCTACATCAGCACGAGCGTTTCAGAGAACGGCTCCATGATGGGCACCCTGCGTTCCTCTGCGAGCTACGACACCACAAGCAGCATGCAGCCCTCGCTGATGAGCGTCTACACCCAGGGCATCGATAATCGACCGGTCGGGCTCATCGCCTCGCCGTTGCTCGGCATCACGCCCACCCCGCTCGTCGATCCGCGTGAAGAGATCCCCAACCCCCTCGTTTCTCGGCCAGGCGGCCCGGAATCGAGCGAGGCCG
Organism: Phycisphaerales bacterium JB052; assembly: GCA_043100965.1. Taxonomy (GTDB): domain Bacteria; phylum Planctomycetota; class Phycisphaerae; order Phycisphaerales; family UBA1924; genus UBA1924. The sequence continues at coordinate 1,610,403 of JBICHR010000011.1, forward strand.
ATCCAACCCGTCCCGGCGAGATGCCATCGACACGAGTCATCACTGCCTATGACGAGCTTGTTCAGCAGATGCGGGATCGCGTCCAATCGATGCGTGAAGAACAGGGCGATGCATCGATCAGCATTGATCCGAACGAATCAAACGATGCGTGGCTCGTGCGGCAGATGAATGAGATCCGCAGCCAGCTCTACGGCACACCCGCCCAGGGCTCCGAGCAGCAGGAGCAGGGCGATCCCAACGCCCAGCCCGATGCTGAGAATACTGGCGATCCGCAGGATGAGGCAGAGAACACGCAGCCTCCGATCGTCTCCATCCCCGAGCTGCCCGATGACCCGATTGCCAATCGCATCGAAGAGTCAAAGGAGAAGCTCAACCTGTTGAACGAGGGGTTTGAGCTTGCGGATCCCACCCAAGTGGCGATCGACCCTGAAACCCGCGAGATGCTGCGGGGAAACGCGGCCAAAGAGGTCGAGCAACTGCTCGATCCCGGTGCGCAATCGCGTGATCTTTACAGCGAGCACATCATCGCGGGTGAGCGCCTTGTCTCCAGCGGTCGCTACTTCGATGCCGAGGAACGATTCACCCACGCCCTGTCGATCAAGCCTGGCGATGTTGTGGCCCAGCAGGGGCGCCTGCACGCCCAGATCGGTGCGGGCATGCTGCTCAGCGCCTCGGTGAACCTGCAGTCGCTGTACTCGACCCACCCGGAGCTGATCACGACCCGGTACGCCGAGGGCGTGCTGCCCAGCAACGAGCGTGTTGAGATCCTCAAGGTGCAGCTCGGCGAGCGCGCGGGCATCATCGAGCCCAAGATCAGAACCAGGCCGATCGAGGGCGATCGCGTCCGCGTCTCCGCGGGGATGCTGCTGGCCTACCTCGGATACCAGAGCAAGGACCAGCAGAGCATCGAGTCGGGGCTTCAGGTCGTGCGTGAACTCGGGAGCGACTCGGATCGTCGCTTTGCAAGCCTGCTCTCCCAGCTCTGGCTTGATCCCAAACCCACCCCGTGATGCGTTGAACACAGCACGCACCAGATGCGCGAGCAAGCGCCGCTTATGAAGAACTCGGCACCAGAACTACCCACCACGCCCGGGCACTCGCTGCGTGACTACTGGACCCAAGGGACCATCGCTTCGCTCTGCGCTGCCCTGAGTGAACTGGGCGGCGTGAAACTCGAGCTGCGGGATGAGCAGGGCTGCGTGCTCGAGCCAGAGAGCTTCCAAGAGCAGGCATGCAAGCAACGCCCGATCCCAGAGGGCTCACGCGTGCTGCCCATCATCGTCACCGATGAGCAGATCGGATCGATTGTCGTGCACCCGCACGATCACGAGCTGACCCAGTCCACGCTCATTGACCGCCTCTCCGAGCTGATCGCTCAGACCACCAGCGAGATGTGCGACGATGTCGCCCAGCTGCGGTACCGCGTCAGCGAGGTCGCGGTGCTCTACCGCCTCAGCTCGTTGCTCGTGCGAGGTGGCAGCGTGCACGATACGCTCCGCCTGACCCTCGACCTGGCGCTCGATGTGCTCAATCTCAACGCGGGCGCGATCATGCTCCTGCCAGAGGATTCCGAGGCGCTCCCGCGTGTGGATATGGAGAACGAGCTGGAACGCTCCGCCGCAGTCGGCCTCAGCGACCAGTGGCTGGACAACCCGATCCCGCTGAGCGTAGACCGTCAGTTCGACCGCATGAGCCTGGAGGGCAAGGTCGTCACATGCGAGGACCTACGCACCGACCCGCGTGTGATCGTGCCAGACGAGTGCCGTGCGGAGAACCTCGTTTCATTCCTCGGCACGGGCATGGTGTTTAACGGGCAGCCCATCGGCGTCATCCGCCTCTATTCGAGTGAGCCCAGGGCGTATACCAGCAACGAACGAAAGCTCATCAAGTCGATTGGCGAGTCCGCCGCAGCGGCCGTCGAACAGGCACGCCTGCTCAAAATGCAGGCCCGGCAACGCCGCACACAACGCGCCCTGCGCATCGCCGGCGCAGTCCAGAAACGCATGCTCCCCGAGATCACTCCGAGCTTCGAGGGTGTGGAGCTGGCGGCACGCTACCAGCCCAGCCAGGAGATTGGTGGCGACTTCTATGACCTCTTCAAAGTCCACGGTAAGCTGGGCATCGTCGTTGGGGATGTCGTGGGTAAGGGCGTCGTCGCGGGGATGCTCATGAGCGCCGTACGCGCCACGCTCCGCGCGTACGCCGAGCTCTCAGAAGAACTCGATCGGGTGATGATCCGGACCAACGACGCCGTCTGTCGCGACACGACCGTCAGCGAGTTCGTCACGATCTGGTACGCGATGATCGATCCACAGACTCGGATCATGCGCAGCGTCGTCGCTGGGCACGATGCACCGATGCTCCTCCGGCGCCAAGCCGACGGCACATACGCCCAGCAGCGGGTCCCGGGCGAGGGCATGGTCGTGGGGGTCATCCCGGGTGAGCAGTACGAGATGCAGGACATGCAGCTGCTTGCCGGCGATGTGCTCTTGATCTACACCGACGGCATCACCGATGCCGCCGATTTCGAGAACCACCGCTTCGGGAAAAAACGCCTCGCCGATTCGGCCCTGTCCCTGCTCAACGAGCAGCCCGATGCCAGCGCCGACGAGGTGCTCAAGCGTGTGTTCTGGTCGATGCGTCAGTTCTCGGGGCTGGCCAATCAGGCCGACGACGAGACGCTCGTTGTCGTCAGGATCGAAGACTGAGCACAAAACGCATGCCGCCCGAGCGCAGGGCGCATCGGGCGGTTGGTGTTTTTCTTCTCGATCGGCTCAGTCAGGCGGCCCAGGGGCCATCGTCGTCGTCATCGATCCAGTCGCTCATCCGCAGTGGCTCGGTCTCGTCGGCGAGTCGGTGTAGCTCATCAAACTTTGATTCAACATCCGCAAGCGCGTTCTCGACGCGTTTGATGCTGTCGATCCCGTCTTCACCCGCTGAGCGCCATGAGCGGTCAGGGCGTGTGAACGGCAATGGGGCCGGTGGTTCCTGCTCGGGTTCATCGCGGTGCAGTTTGAGGTGGGGCATGAAAGACCTCCTAGCGTCGAACGACGCACTACGGATCGTGCCTTTCATATCGGCGTAGGGTTCCCAACACTCAAGCCCGATCAGCTTCGAGAGGGCGGTTTGTGCAGTTTCTGAAGGTTCCCACGAGCACATAGACGAGATATCGGTCGCTGGCACCGGTCAAGAACAGAGTTTGGTGTCAGCCCGACGGGTCGGTCCCGGTGCGGGATTCGCCGATCCTGGGTTCTTCACCCCGGCTGATCCGCCCCAGGTTGGAGCGGTGCTTGAAGATCACGAGCAATGCGACACCGATCGATACCACAAAGAACGGGATCCCATAGTTGGGAATGTCGTTCTTGAGCATCTCGATTTGATCGGCGGGGAGCCGATCCCAATCGGTGCGGGTCGACATCTGCCGGATCCGGAAGGTCCTGAACTGCGCAAACACGATCCACACCCACAGCGGGAGCGAGGCCGCGGCACTGCACGAGGCCAGTGAGACATACCGCCACAGGAACATGACCATCAGGTACACCATCAGTGCGCCGCTGGCCGGGATCGTCATCGCCGGGAAGATCCCCAGCAACGCCCCGAGCCCGGTCGCCACGCCCTTGCCGCCCTTGAAGCCGAGCCACGGCGTGAACATGTGCCCAAGCACCGCGCAGATCATGACACCCATCCACCAGTACGCGTCGCTGCTCCCAACCTCCAGCGTGCCCAAGGTGCCCATGAAGTAGCCGGCGAACACCGTCGGCAGCAACCCCTTGAGCATGTCGAGGTAGAAACACGCGAAGAAGTACCGACGCCCCAGCACACGACCGAGATTGGTCGCACCGATGTTGCCCGAACCGTGCGCGCGGATGTCGATGCCGTTGACCTTGCCGATCAGATACCCGAACGGGATCGAGCCGCTGAGGAACGCGATGGGGATGAAGTAGGCCCAGTGCATGATGTAGGGAGCATAGGGGCGGTCAGCCCACGAACCGGGCCCGCAGCGCGTCGATGATGTTGGCAAAGACCTGCGGCTCGTTGCCCCGAGCGTCGATCCCCAGATACCGCTGGTGGTCGGGATCACCCGCGATCAGGGACTGATAGCCATCACGCACTCGCTTGTGGAACGCGGCCCCCTTGGCCTCCATGCGGTCCAGCAGCGGGTTCAGACGCGACGCGGCCGTCTCCTGATCGACATCAAAGATCAGCGTCGCGTCCGGTGTGATGCCCTGCATCGCGATCTTCGCTGCCGCGTCGATCTCGCTGAACGGAATTCCGCCCGCGGCTCCCTGGTAGGCGTAGGTCGAGGAAACAAACCGATCCGCGACAACCAGGTCGCCCCGCTTGAGCGCCGGGTCGATGACCTGCTCGCACAGTTGGGCACGCGAGGCCATGTACAGCAGCATCTCGCAACGCAGACTCATCTCCTCGCGGTCGAGGTGCTCGAGCAGCGCGTCACGGATCTTCTCTCCAACCTCGGTCCCGCCCGGTTCACGCACCTCGGTGATGCGCAGGCCCGCGGCGTTGGCGGCCTTGAGGAACATCTTGAGCTGCGTGCTCTTGCCTGAGCCGTCTGGCCCATCAAAGACGAGAAACCTGCCGGGCAGCGCCTCGATCAGATCGGGCGGCAGCGCCGGCTCGTTGCTGCTCGCGTCGGGTTGGTTCGTGATCGGCTTGGTCATGGATTGGGTGCTCACGGCTCTGAGTGTAGCGTCTCCTGCGCATCCTGCAGGCGATGCTGCCACGGCGATCCACCCAGTTCCGGGTCGATCAGCCGAAGACGCGCAAGGTGACGCAATGCCTCCTGTTTTTCGTGCGGTTCACCTTTTTCAGCGATCGCTTCGAGCATGAGCGTCCACGATTGCCAGTAAGTGCTTGTGCGATTCCCGCTTGCGTCGATACGCTCGCTGAGATCGCGCAGCTCGCCGAACGCGGATCGGGTCTGATCCAGTCGCAGCAGCGTCTGGGCACGCAGCAGCCGAAGCTCGTCCGTGGGCTGCCCGTCGCGTTCGGCTTGCGTGATCAGCGTGTCAATCGACGCCAACGCGCTCTGCGGGTCGAGCGTTGCTTCACTCATCGCGGCCCGCTTTGTCCACAACGCGCTGCTGCTCAGTCCGAATCGCTGGGCCGCCTCACGCATCCGCAGCGACAGCCCGCGTCGTGTCTGTGGGTCGTCGAATGTGTCGAGCATTCCCTGAACCGTCTGCTCGTATAACTCGCCCGCGAGCACGCCCTCGCGTGTGCCCGGTGTGATCGGATCGAGCACATCAAGCCGGGCGAATCCTTCCAGGAGCCTGCTGAGTCGCATCCGCCAGAGATCGATGGTGGGGCTTTCGGGGAACAGTTCGATCGCCAGCGCCAGCCGCTCCCGCAGTGCTCCGGGGCTGCTCCCCTCGCTTGAGCCGATGGCGCTGCTGATGGCGCCCAGCGCCCGCGGGTCTTGGGGGTAACGGCGTGCGAGCTCGGTCAGGGCTTCGTTGGACTGCTCGATCGAGCCGGCGTCACTGATCGCCCGCCCCAGCACCCCGATCTCCCACAAGGCATCGGCCACGAGTGTCTCGTCCTCGCTCGTCTGGGCGATGCGTTCGTACAGGTCCAACGCTTCGTGCCGGGTCGTATGTGATTGCGAGAGCCCGGACGCCGCCGCCATCAGCACCCGCGCCGGGGTTCCCGTGCTCACCGGGGCGTGCGCGCCATAGATCAGGGCCATGCGTTGATCAATGTAGGACACAATCGCATCACTGCCCCTCGCGGCACGCCTGATCGAGAGCATGGGAGACCACGCGTTCTCACGCCCCGCTTTGAGACGGGCGATCGTGATCCCCTCTCGGAGCAGCAGCCCCCACAGGGCATCGATGTTTCCATTGGTGGTTACGAACGGGGCATTGCTCGCCAGCTCGCTCAGGTACGCGGGCTCTTCACCCAGCGACACCATCCCAAGCAGCGCCTGGGCTCGGGTCAGCTCGTCGAGCCCGAGATCATCGCTCAGGGCGGTCAGCTCATCGAGCATCGAGATGCCCCGCCGAACCTCACCCAGTTCACCCAGCGCCATCGCGACCGTAATCACTCGCTGGGCATCGGTCAGCGGGTCGGTATACATCACCGAACCGAGCTTGTCGACGATCACCCGAAGGGCATCGGTTTCGCCCGTGGGTCGGGCCCGGTACAGCAGCAGGGTGGCCTGTGCCCAGAGCAGCTCGGCACGCCCGTCCTGTTCACGCAGGGGGCCGACAAGCGAGCGAACGGCTCGTGCCGCATCGACCACGCTCGTGCGTTGTGTGGGGTCCACGACACTCGTCAGCGCGCTCTGGGCGTTGCCTGACTGGGCCAGATCGCTCCACATCTGGGCCGCCGTCACGATGCGCTGCTCATCGCTTGCTCCGATCGACCGCTGCGCGATCAGCTCGGGTTCATCGCTGGAGATCAGTTCTTCATACCGGACAACTTTGTAATCGTCGCTGCCGTCGCCGTGCATCGTGCCGATGGCCCTCATGATGCCGGTGGGGTCCTCGTCGAGGAGCTGCACGCACTTGATCACCGTGTTGCGGACCCCGCTCAGTTCGTCGCGGGGATTGAGAGTATTGAGCGTCTGCAAAATCTCACGCTGCCCCTGGGCCCAGCCCATCTCGGTGCGCTGGATCGATCGTGTGATCAGCAGTACCAGGTCGGGCTTGAGCGCCAACGCCCCTTTGAGTCCCTCCAGCGGGTTGGATCGACCACGCGCCGAAACGGTGTTGAGCCAATCGGCGACGGCTTGCTTGTGCTCGGGGGTGGCACGCGCCAGGCGCTCGCCGTTGATCGGTGCCAGCGTGTACTGCGAATCGTCCGACTCGCGAAACAGCACCACCTGGAATCGCTGCGTTGGGCTCAGGCGATCGATCGAACGCATCAGCTGGGTCTGCAGGTACGCGAAACTGTTGGCCGTCGCGCCCGAACCATCGATGACATACACGAGCGTCCGTGCGGCTTTCGATTGCACGCCCGCGAACTGCACACTCGGCGGGCTGGTGCTCTCAGGACGCGCGATCGTCTGGTTTGCTTCCCGCATCGCCTCCCGGGTGACCGGGTCCATGCGTGGCGCGACGCTCGGTGCCGTGCGATCAAGGGTCTGGGCCTGCTGCTGCACCGGGTCGGGGAGCTCGGGTGCCGATGGGCGCGGTGTTGGGGTTGGGTTCGATGCACCGTCACGCTCGGGTGCCGCGGCCTGCTGCTCGGGAACGCTCGGCGGGTCCGGCAGGGCCAGCTCGGTGACCACGACCCGCTCCTTGGGTGTCGTGTTAGAGCTGATCTGCATCCCGATGTACGCGACGATGCCCAGCAGCACCGCGTGCACCGCCAGCGAGATGCTGGGCGGGACCGTCCATCTGAGCAGGGTGTGCTTCATCACCACATGGTAGTGGTGCGGGCGGGTCGGGGTTCAGCCCGCCGACGGAGGCGAGCGATCGAACTCGGTCCTCTGGGCTGAAGCGGGGTTCATTGTTTGCTTCTTGCCCGCTTTGGGATCGCCGTGCAGGTATGGATCGCGTGGGTGCGACGAGAAGATCAAACGATCCAGCCCGATCGCGCCGCTGCCCAGGAAGACGACCGCAAGGGACATCGATGCCAACGCCAGCTGCCAGAGCAGCTGCCCGTAGGCGGCCGGGGAGAACAGGTCGTCCGCACGCGGAATGAACCCCAGGATCGCATCGCTGCTGTGGAACGCCGCGGGACCGAACTGGGTCATCCACATCGCCACGAGCATCACCGTGAGGGTGCTCAGGGCGCTCAGGCGCGTCAGCAGACCCAGGATCAGCAAGCCGCCGGCTACAAGCTCGGTGATCGCAGCCGCCCACGCCATGAGCTTGGGCCAGTTCCCGGTCGCGAGCTTGGTCGGCATGATCGGGGTGATCGGCTGCGAGTCCTCGGTCAGCCCCGGGTCGGCGGCTTTGGAGATCATCAACGCGATCGAGTACAGACGCTGACACGCCATCGGGTCGGGGAAATCGCTCGCCGCCCGATCGCCCGTCGTATTCTGGACACGCACGAACATCGGCTCGTGATGACGCACGGTCCCGATTGTCTCGGTCCCCATCTTCTCGGTCCCGGTTTCGCTCGTTGGCTCATCCGTGGTCGATGCTGGTGGGGGCGCGGGCGATTCGGTTGCTTCCTCGATCTTCTTGATCACCTCGTTGGCCTGCTCCTGCAGATCGGTCATCGTGTCCTCGACGCCGTCCTCGATCGCGTCGAGCTGCTTCTCGGGCTCGTCCGTGAGGTCGGGCAGTGGGCTGGTTGGCTCTGGGTCGACAAGCTCAGGATCATCGACCTGAGGCTCTGCAAGGGCCGGTGGGGTGACAGGATCAAGCACCACGCCCATGTTCGCCAAACGCGCGGCATCATCGCCCGAGGCCTGCATGGTCCCCATCAGCTTGCCCGTCCCAGCCCAGAGAAAGGTGATCCCCAGAACGAGGCGGAGAAAGAAAGATGGCAAGGTCAGTGCGATTGAGTCTCGCAAGCGCATGGTGTGCCCTCATACAAGCCAGATGACTGTTCGCCCCAAGTCAAATACAGCATACAGGGTTCTTGGTGGCCATGCATCTCCTCTTTCAGATCGGCGATGCGCGTTCAACCGCACCAATCATGCGGTCTGGGGCCCATATTCGCCAGCAACATCGACCCGAAACCCCCGATGTGCGTATCCTCAGGGGGCCCCAGAGGGGCACCAAGTCACGCGGATGTGGCGGAACTGGCAGACGCGCTGGATTTAGGTTCCAGTGGGGCAACCCGTGCAGGTTCGATTCCTGTCATCCGCATTCCAGACCCATGAGGGGGACATCATGAGCATCGCCGGTTTGTCAATCATCCCGACCCTGGCTCCACTCATGGCCCCGCTCCTATCGACGCTCGCCGGGCAGCCCGCTGGCGTTTCAGAGGCCCTGACGATCGAGCGTTCGAGCATCGACCGCATTGAGCCCGCCCTGCCCACCATCACCGTCACCCGCGACGATACCAGGATCGATCGCAGCTGCATCATCCAAGTCTCGCCGCTCTTCCCCATTATCGACGACGAGGGCGACGGCGTGATTCAGATCGTTGCCGACGATGTCACCGTCATCTTCGATACCAACTCCGAGCTGGTTGGACGCGAGGTTCCCGGGCAATGGTCACGGCGTGGGTTGCTTGACACACTCGGGAACGAATCGCCCGAGGAAACACTCGGCTGGGACACGCTCACCGGCACGGGCATCACCATCAACGGGCATTCGGGCGTCGAGATCATCGGCGCCAATATCCGCGGCTACCGCAACGGCATCGTCGCGATCGACGCGCCAGGGCTCTCCATCACCGACGCGACACTCACGGACCTCTACCGCCAACGCCTCAAATCCACCGCGACACGCGAGGACACCAGCGATTGGCTCTACCCGCACCACAACGACAACAACGAATGGCTCGCCAACTATGGTGCCGCGGTCTGGGCCGAGCGATGCCACGAAGCCAAGATCACCGGCGTCAAGGTCCGGCGCGGGCAGAACGGCATCATCCTTGACAACACCAACAACGCCGTCGTCCGCAAGAACGACTGCTCCTTCCTCTCCGGCTGGGGGCTGGCGATGTGGCGCAGCTCGGGCAACTTCATCCGCGGCAACCGCTTCGACTTCTGTGTCCGTGGCCATGTCGAGGGCGTGTACAACCGCGGCCAGGACTCTGCCGGCATCCTCATGTTCGAGGCGTGCAGCAAGAACACCATTCGATACAACTCCTGCACGCATTCTGGCGATGGGATCTTCGGCTTTGGCGGGAATGATGCGGTGAAACAAGGCGGCGATAGCCCGTGGGGGAACGCAAAAAACATCATTCACATCAATGACCTTTCGTTCGCCGCCGCGCACGGGCTCGAAATGACCTTCAGCGAGGGCAACTCGATCTGGAACAACCTGATCGAGGCCAACGCGATCTGCGGCTTCTGGGGTGGGTACTCCCAGGGCATGAGCATCGGTGGGAACCGGTTCAAAGACAACGGCGGCATGGCCTACGGCAGCGAACGCGGCGCGATCAACATCGAACACGGTGCCGACAACATCATCAAGCTCAATCAGTTCATCAACAACAAGTGCGGCATCCGCATCTGGTGGGACTACGACAAAGCACTCCTCAACGAGCCCGGCGTGAGTGCCCGCTACAAGGGTGTCACGGGCAACGAGGCGTACATGAACACCTTCGTCTTCGACGGGCATCACCCGTTCGGCGATGACGCCCAGCTCATCGGGGTCGAACTGCAGGACCTGGGCGATGCGCCAGACTACGCCGGCCCACGCGTACTCGAAGACGCGCTGCTTGTGTTGAACACATTTGAAATCAACACGCCAAATGCGGTGGAGTCACGCACGAGTGACCATGTTCGATTGGAGCGGAAGGGGAACATCCCGGGTTTCAGCGGCCCGGTCGGCCCGGTCGGGGCGGTCGCACCGGACCGGATCTCCCCGCCCGGGCGCGAGTGGATCATCTGCGACCAGTGGGGGCCCTGGGACTTTCAAACGCCGCAGATCCGGGAGCATTCCCGTTCCAGCAGCAGGCATGTCTACGAGATCTACCCGCCGGTGGGCAGCGACATGATCCCGATCGCCAGCGCCAGGGCCGCCAACACCGAGCTGGTCCCGCCCGAATCCGACGCGGGTTATGAGCCATGGCGATTGATCATCACGCCCAAAGGCGACGAGCCCGTCACGACCTACTCTGTGAATGTGCAGCTCGGAACACAGCCCGACGAAGTCAGCTGGTCCGATGCCAGATTGAACCACGCATTCTCTGGCCGCTTCATCAACACGACCTGGGCCGTCCGCTGCTGGGCGTGGAAGATGGATCCGCTGACCGATATCGACGCCTGGCGCGCCGAAGCAGCCGATGTGCAGGTCACCACGCTCGACGAACTCAACCTGCCGTTCGCCAACAGCGGGCCGGCCCACCTCAACCACGCGCTCACTGTCAACGACAACGACCACTTCGCCATCATCGCCCAGACCGAGATCGCCCTGCCGCGTGGTAAGTGGAAACTCTCCACACTCAGCGACGACGGCATCCGCGTCTTCATCAACGACGAGCAGGTCCTCGAGCGATGGGATATCCACGCCCCAACACCCGACGAGGTCGTCTTCGAAGTCAACGACGATTCACCGACCCGCATTCAGCTCGAGTACTTCGAGAACAGCGGCTACGCGACGCTTCAGCTCGACCTCCAGCCGGTCGAATAATCCCAACGATCACGCCAGCCCCGGCATGCGCGCAAAGGCGTGGAGACGCACGCGCTGTGCTTTGTCGAGCCGCACCAGCGATAACGATTCGTAGAACGCGGTCTGCTCGGGGCGGTCATCGGTGATCAGCACAAACTGTCGGCAGTGCGCGTGGTGCTCGAGCGCATCGATACACAACGAGCGGCCAATACCCCGGCGTTGATAGCTGGGGTTGACCAGCAGGTCCTGGAGGTATGCGATGGTGGCCCCGTCTGAGACGCAACGGATCAGGGCAACCAACGATTGGGCGTCGTACACGCACCGCAGGTAACTCGAACCCTTCAGCCCTCGCATCAGCGTGGTCATGTCGCGGGTGTAGACGCTCCAGCCGACCGAATCATACAGGTGCTGGACCGCCCCTCGATCCGGGAGTGCATCGGTCGTGGTGAAACACGGGTCAGCCATAAGTCGAGTATACGGCGGGCGTGATGGCCTGGGGGCACAGAAAAAAGCACCCAACACCGCGTGGGTGAAGGGCGCTCTCGTGGGGGTCTGGTTTGATCTTGATGGTTACGGGCAGCCGTTGTTGAACGCGGTCAGGAAGCCTGAGACATCGAAGAAGTTGAGCGTGCCGTCGCCGTTGATGTCGGCCGCAGCGTCGCCACTGCTGAACGCCGACAGATAGGCGCTGACATCGAAGAAGTTGAGCGTCCCGAAGGGCTCGGCAAGGTCGGCCACATTGCAGCCGGCCGCGACATCCTCGCACGAACGCTGCTCGAGCCGGATGTCATCGACACCCGCTTCAACGATCGAGCCACTCCCAACATCGGCGACATTGAAACGGACGCGGACCTGCGAGGACGGGTTGGAGAAGATCGTGTCGAGGTTGTACTCGTAGTTGATCCAGCCGCCGCCGGTTCCGGGGTCGCCCGGGCCGAGCTCGAGGATGGTGGTCCATGAGCCACCGTTGTTGTTCGAGGCCTGCACGGTCATGGTGTCATCAACCTCGCCGTTGCCGGCGTTGTTGTACCACATCGCGAACGAAAGCGTGGTGTTGCCGCCGCTGGCGTCGAGTGCGGGCGAGGTGAGTGTCGTGGTGCCGTCGTCAACATCGGAGTTGCCCTCGACATTGTCGGTCAGCCACGCACGCCCGGAGCCGTCCGCATCGCTTGGAGGGTCGGCCCGCTCGCCGCCGCCAGCGGGGATGCCACGGTTCCACTGCCCGTCAGCCGCGTCGCCCGAGACGGACCATCCCGTGTTGGTTTCCGCATCGTCAATGAAGAGCAGGTTGATATCGGAGACGACCGATGCGGTGAAGGCCTCGCTCGCGCCTTCGAGAGGGAAGGTGGAGCTTGAGCCGTTGTCGCTCTCGGCTTGGAAGTAGTACGCGATGTCATCGCCGCAGGGGACAACGGGCAGGGTGACCGAGTAGGTCCCGTCGCCGTTGGCCATCATCGGGATCGCCTCGAACCCGTTGCCCGTGTCGAGCATGAGCGAGACGCCCTCCACCCCAACGCCGTCGCGGGTCACGGCCTTGACCGTCAGCTCATCGCCGCCCGCGGGGTTCACGCTGCTGGGAAGCTCGCTGGCGCTGGAAAGAGCGATCTGCAGCGGCTCAGCATCGACACGCACCACGAACAGCCCGCGTTCGATGTCGGAGATGATCACATTGCCCGATGGGAAGAACGGGTAGCTCGACCACGCGCCGTTGAACGAAGCGCTGTCGGACCCGGGGTAGGTGTCGATGTAGGCGACCTCGATGGGGTTGGCCGGGTCGAGGTTATCAAATACACGAAGCCCCGAGCGGTAGTTCGCTTGGTACACGAATCCGTCGTGGACATAGAGGTTGTGGTCGATCGCCGCCAGCCCGGTCGTGTAGGTCCCGAGCAGGACGGGGTTGGCCGGGTCTTCGATATTGATCACGCGTGTCGTGGTGACCGAGACGCTCGAGCCCTCATCAAGCTCGTCGTTGAGGTACAGGATCTTCTGGTCGGGGGTGATCCAGACCTGGTGGGCGTAGCCCGAGCTGGGGTAGAAGAGCGTCGAGAGGGTCTGCGTGTTGTTGGGGTCGGTCACATCGACGATGCGGAGCCCGGTCGAGCTGAACCCGCCGCTGAACCCGCCGGCACAGAACGCCAGCTCACGCCCGGCGTACGCGCCGCTTTCCCAGTCAACGACCTGGGCGTCGTGCACATACATCTCGGTCCAGCCGCCGTCGATCGAAGGCAGCTCGGGGTTGCTGATGTCGATGTGGATCAGCCCGCCGTTGCCGATGTTTGCGCCCACGACCCACAGCGTCCCGCGATCTTCATTGACCACGATGTTGTGGGTCGTGCTGTACCCGCCGCCGGTCCAGTTGCGGACCAGATCGACATTGCCGTTGTCGATGTCGCTCAGGTCCATGACCTGGATGCCCGAGCCCCCCTCGGACACGCCATAGGCGTATTCGCCGAGCACCTTGACATCGTGCCACAGCGAGCTGGGCCCGCTGACGGTATCGACGATGACCGGGCTGGTGGGGTTGGTGATCTCGACGAAGCCGTAGCCGCCCTCAAGCCCCATGATCGCGTACTCGCGCCCGCTGGGTGAGACATAGCCCCAGCAGTCATTGCCCGAGGCGGTGTTCACACCCGAGAAGTTGTTGAGCGGGATCTGCGAGAGCAGGGTGATGTTGTGCGAATCGAAGCCGCCCCGATCCACTCCGCCACGCTGGGTTGCGGTCCAAATCGGACCCTTGACCGCTGACTCTCGATCGAGCAGCTTGCGTGCGTCGTCATCGTGTGCTGTAGCGAGCGTACCGGCACATGCTGTCAGCATCACTGCAAGACGAACAGCGTTCCACGAACCGTGATCGAGACCCATCGGGTATTCCTTTCTGATGTCCACATACACTTGGAGGGTGTGTATGTTCATTGGGGACAGGCGCTTAAGGCGTGCGCATCACATCCCCTGCTTGAATAAGCACCCGATTATTCGCGTTGACCACCGAACCGGTTGCCCAATTTAGAGATTCACTGGTGCGAAATCACCATTCGGGTATGATTCGGACCATGCAGCAGCTTCAACCCCTATTTGTTTGCATTTTGATCGCCCTGTCGATCACCGCGCCCGCCTTGGCTCAGCAGCCCGAGCAGGCCCCAGAGCGGCCAACACTGTTGCTGGTCGAGCACGAACAGCACCCCCGCGTGACCATCACCTGGACCGCTGAAGGGCAGCCCCAACGACACACCATGGTCATGCCTTTCACCGCCCCCGTGGGCGGCGAGCAGTTGGGCGATTCCAATGCGCTCGCCTACGCCACCATGGGAGGCACACGAATCGAGACCGGGGCCGGGCATCCCAAAGGAGCCGTCATCCGCGTCGGGCTGACCAAAGCCGAACGCACCAAGGCCTTCTTCAAAGGCATCGATCCCGGTACGGACATCGAGATTTCCATCATCGGCGTGCGTTTCAACCAGCCCGTCAAGTACCACGAGGACACAGGCCTGGTCCACCTCAAATACGCCATCGCCGATCTCGAGGCCTGCGCCCTGCCAGGAGAGGCCCGCAACCAGTACCTCATGACCAGCCCCGACGACACACTCGGCGGGCGCGTCAAGCGGGGGATCAACGCATCCCCCGGTGCCCTGGACGGCCAATCCGGGCACGGGCGGGTCGAGATCATCGTGCAACCCGACGATCCCACCCTCGTCGATATGCACCTCAGTCTCCCTTACGCGCTGCTCCGCCACCTGCAGGACCCATGGGTCAGTGACCTGCCCGGCACCTTCTTCGAGCCCATCCACTTCCACGCCGAGGCCGAACTGATCCCCGTCGATGTGGCCCCGCTGGTTCGCGAAGAGATCATCCCCGAGATCAATGTATCCGAGCTTCCCGACGCAAAGCCCACGCGTGATTGATACGCTCTATGCATGAGTACACTCAGCCCGAACGATCAGGCCGCACTCGAAGCCGCGTACCAGCAGGCGATCAAATCCCGCGATGAGGGCGGCATCCCCATTGGCTCAGCCCTCATGGATTCTGCCGGCAACATCGTCGCGACGGGGCACAACGAACGCGTGCAATCGGGTGATTCGACGGCTCACGCCGAAACGGTCTGCATCCGCAACGCCGGGCGGCGCCGTGATTGGCACACGCTGACCCTCGCCTCGACCCTCTCACCCTGCGCCATGTGTACCGGCACCGCGATCCTGCACAAGATCCCCCGCGTCGTCATCGGCGAGCACGAGACCTTCCTCGGGCGAGAGGATTGGATGAAGCAGGAGGGTGTCGAGATCATCCTGGCCAACGACCAGCGATGCATCGAACTCATGCAACGCTTCATCGCAGATCACCCCGAGCTGTGGAACGAGGACATCGGCATCCCGCCCAACGAGCCGCGACCGTAAGGGAGCGGTCTTATTCAACCGTACCGTACATCCGATCCCCCGCGTCACCAAGCCCGGGCAGGATGTACCCGTGCTCGTCGATGCAATCGTCGAGTGCCGCGGCATAGATCTTCACATCGGGGTGCTCCCGCCGAAGACGCTCAATCCCCTCGGGTGCCGCGACCAGACAGATCATGCGCACATCGCTGGCACCCGCCTGACGCAGCATCGTCAACGCCGCCGAAGCGCTGCCGCCTGTCGCGAGCATCGGGTCGACCAGGATCACCGGCCCATCATCCAGATCGCGCGGGAGCTTATTGAGGTACGCGTGCGGCTCGAGCGTCTGCTCATCGCGAGCCAGCCCCAGGTGTCCCACGCGGGCCTCGGGCATGACATCGAGGATGCCGTCGATCATGCCCAGCCCCGCGCGCAACACGGGCACGATGGTGATCGCGCCCGCCAGCACACGGCACCGGGTCGTGGTCATGGGGGTCTCGATCTCGACCTCGCGCATGGGCAGCTCGCGCGTGACCTCGTAGACCATCAGCCCCGCGATCTGGTCCAATGCCGCACGAAAGGTGCGATGCGCTGATCGCCTATCGCGAATCGTCGCGAGCTTGTGTGCGATCAGCGGGTGGTCGAAGACAATGACACCAGACTCGTGGGTGGGCATGAGCACAGTGTACCGTTTCATCGCCGAACGCGCACGAAAAAGCCCCGCCCTGATAGAGGGCGGGGCTCGGAACAAACACTTGTATGACACGATGGATCGTGTCAATCACGCAGGGCGTGATTCAGATTACGGGCAGCCGTCGTTGAACGCGTTGAGGAAGCCCGAAACATCGAAGAAGTCGAACGAGCCGTTGCCGTCGAAGTCAGCGATGGGATCCTGAGCGTTGAAGCCGTTCAGGAATGCCGAGATATCGAAGAAGTCGAGGGTGCCGTCGCCGGTGAGGTCAGCTTCGCAGATGCCTGCGCTGGGGACCTGCAGGGTGGCGGTCATCTCAACACTGGGGTCGAGCCACATGCCGACGGTGACCTCACCCATTTCAGGTGCGGCACTGCTGACGAATGAGAAGTTGTACATCGTGCCCCAGCGAATCGCGTTCGCGTTGGGGTTGCTGATGAACGACTCGGTCGCCCATGTGATGTCGTTGGCGCCTTCCTGGGGAGCCCAGTCAGCATCCGAGATCAGGGCGTCAGGCCCGTCGTGGTAATCGACATCGTTGAAGAAGTAGCCGCTGGCATCACCCGGGTTCGGGACCGAGAACTTGCCAACATTCATGTTGGAGTTCTGGTTGTGAACCGCGTAATCGTAACGGTAGGTGCCGTCGCCAAGGTCGGTGACCTTCGAAGCAACGTGGAGCAGACCCTCACCGGGGACCGGCACTTCTTCGACCATGACCGAGTTGTCGGGCATGTTCACGCCGTTGCCGTGGTCCTGCCAAGCGTAGATCGCCGAGCGACCGCGGTTGGTTGCACCGGTGGTGCTTGCGCTGCCGCTGCTCTGGACATTCATGCGCTCGTAGCTGGTGTTGTTCCAGTTCACTGGGCGACCGGTGCTGGGATCGAGGTAAGGTGTGCCGTCGGGCTGCATCTCATCCTTGATCGTGTACTGGCCTTCAACGAAGAACAGGGCGCTTGAATCTGGCATCTCGCTGGCGGGAACCTGGATGCGCTTGAAGATCGCGTTACCGCTCTGGTTGATGGTGGTGAAGGGGTAGACGAAATCACCGTTGTAGGCGTTGATCTCGCTACGCGGGCCAAGACCCGACTGACCACCGTTGAGGCCGGCACCGTAGGGATCCGAGCAACCTGGGCCCAGAGCACTGAAGGTACCGCCCGAGCCACAACCGAAGCCACATGCGTTGCCCTGAAGCGAAGCAAACGAGTGCTTCACGTAGGTCACGCCGAGCTGGGTCAGACGACCGTCTTTGAGCTTGTAAATGGTGCAAGAGATGACCGGGTGGTTCGGCGTACCGTCGACCCAGTTCAGGTTCACATCACCCGCGTTACACGCGGTGGTACCGACTGCGTACGCACGGACGCCATTCACCACACCGTAGTGATTGACATCGTCGAGCGAGCCACAGATAACGTCGGGGACTGCGGCAGCAAAGCCACAGCTTGCAGCGAGAGCTGCAACTGCTGTAATTCGAAACATCGTGTTTGTCCTCCAGAAATGGGGTATTTTGGAAACTTCGTCTGTAGACTACCCGGTTCTGTCGTGCAATTGCAATCCAAAAGCCCGGCTTTCTGAGAAGAAACAATCCCAACATAACCCATACATCACCGGCCCGCTCAGAAATCAAGCAGATAACGCTCATTGACGCATTCGGTTCTACCATCCTTACACAGTGTCAGAACTCCAAGACCAGCCCGCGCTCGCGATCCAAGGCCTGCGTCATCGCTACGCCCCGAACCAGCCGCTATCGCTCATCGTCCCAGAACTAATCCTCAATCACGCTGAGCAACTTGTCCTCACCGGCTCATCAGGATCGGGCAAATCCACACTCCTCCACCTGATCGCGGGGCTCATGGACCCCAGCGAAGGCACGATTCGGGTCGCCGGGACATCCCCACAGGCACTCAGAGGCCACGCACGGGACAAGTTCAGGGGCCAGACCATCGGCATGGTCTTCCAGACGCACCATCTCCTCATGGGCTTCAGTGCGCTCGAAAATGTCATGGCCGCCCTCATGTTCTCCAACATCCCACGCGGCTCGCACCGCGCCCGAGCCAAATCACTCCTCGACACACTGGGCATCGCCACGCCAGACCAACGCGTCGAACGACTCAGCGTCGGGCAGCAGCAACGCGTTGCCATCGCTCGCGCACTCGCCTGCGATCCGGTCATCGTCCTTGCCGACGAACCCACCGCCTCGCTCGACCCCGACAACGCACTCGCCGCCCTCGACCTGCTCCAGCAGGCCTGCCGGTCCAGCGGGGCCGCCCTTCTCTGTGTCACCCACGACACCCGACTCGTCGACCGGTTCGACCGAAACGAGCACCTGCGTGCGCCGCACGAGCAGCTCCACGAAACAGGCGGGGGTGCCTGATGTCCATGAGCGACTGGAATATCGTGACCCGCTCCATGAGGCACCGCTTCTTCTCCAGCACCATCACCGTGCTCAGCGTCGCCGTCGCCTGTGGGCTCGTGACACTGCTCATCTCGATGCGCAACGCCGGCGAGAACAGCTTCAAGCGTGGCACGGGCAATGTGCAGATGCTCATCTCCAAAGAGCCCGGCCCGCTGCCCAGCGTGCTCAACTCCATGTTCTATGCCCAGGCACCGGGCAATCCGATCACATGGGCTCAGTACGAGCAGCTTATATCCAGCTACCCCTTCGCGTGGGCCATCCCCACACAGCTGGGCGATTCCTATCAGGACGCCCCGGTCATGGGCACCGACCCGTCCTTCTTCACCAGCTTCCAGCCCGCAGCGGGCCTGGACTGGTCGCTGCAATCAGGCACCTACTTCGACGAGCCCTTCCAACTCGTGCTGGGCAGCGACGCCGCCTCCCGGCTCGGCCTCAATCTGGGCGATCGCATCAGCGTTGAACACGGGGCCCCCCGAAGCCAGGGTGGGCACACCCACGACGAGTTCGAGTTCAGCGTCGTCGGCATCCTCAAGCCGACCGGCACCGCGCACGACCGCGCCATCTTCACCTCGCTCCAATCCTCATGGATCGTTCACGCACACGACCGACGCGAGGCCATCTTTGGCCACGGCATCGTCACCATCGCCGACGACCTGATCGAAGAAGACAAGAAGATCACCGCGATCTACGCCTCGTTGGGTGACCGCAAGGCGGCGCTGGTACAGGTGCTCTCGGCCCTGCGTCGCGACCCCGACTGGACCGTCGCCAACCCCGCCGACACGGTGGGGGGGCTCTTCTCGATCGTGTCGAACATTGATCAGGTCCTGCTCGCCATGGCCATCGCCGTCATGCTCTCATCGGGCGTGTCGATCCTGCTGGCCCTGTACAACTCGATGGAACAGCGTTGCCGACAGATCGCGGTCCTGCGCGTGCTGGGTGCCTCCCGCACGCGGGTCTTCGGGCTCGTCCTGACCGAGAGCGCGATCATCGGTCTTCTCGGAGGCGTACTGGGGCTGGGGCTGGCGCTCGTCGGCGGCATGCTCGTCTCATCGGTGCTTGCTCAGCGTGTGGGGATCGTCGTTGAGCCCGCGTTGCCGATCGACGGCTACCTCATGATCGTCCTGGCCACCGTGGCCCTCTCATGCCTCGCGGGTGTCATCCCCGCGATTGCCGCATACCGCACGAGCGTTGTTCGCTCACTCCGCCCTGTCGGGTAAGCTGATCAAAGGAGATCTCCTTGCGTTGGTTCTGGCTCTTCATCGCGTTGCTCGCCCTGCTCACAGGGGTGCTCTTCACCCGGCGCGTGCGCCAGGAACGCGCCGAGCTGGCCGCGATGCAGGCACAGGCCGAAGCGTCAGCACCAAGCACCACCACGCGCCGCTCACGCACACGGGACCGCACGCCTGCACCCGGAACGCAACCCGAATCAGCACCCGATTCCAGAACCGTGCAGCCCGAACCCGAACCGGACACTCAGGAACCCGAGACGCATTCCGAGCCTGAGTCTGAGTCCGAACCCGATGCTGATACCAAGACCGAACCCGAGCCTGCGGCATCCACGCCCACCGAGCCAGTCGCCGAAGCGCAGACGAAACCGGATGAGCAACCCGGTGACGAGTTCAGTCCGGACGAGCTGCTCGAGATGTTCCGTGCCTCTGCACCTGATGAAGAGCCGCAGGACGACCCCGATCCGGAGTCCGCGCCGATCGAGCAGGCGCTGGCCCAAGCCGCAGACCAGCAGAACGATCAATCTTCTGAGCTGCAGCCCGAAGAGAACAAAGCGCCAGCCCCCGAAGCCCCGCAGAGCTACGAACTCCGGGCCGACGGCTCATTCAAGGTGCTCGATGCCAACGCCTGGGTTCAGGGCGCCGGCACCAACGAAGAGCCCTATGTCCTCAGCTGGGGCGTGCTCAAGTCCATTGAGAAGCTCTACGAACCGCGTGAGGGGAAAGAGAAACTGCCCGATTGGCTCGATCTGCTCGACGGCAAGACCGTGCTCATCGAGGGCAACACACTTGTCCCGGTTGTCGCAACCACCACCCGTGAACTCCTCGTCATGCAGAACCCGTGGGACGGCTGCTGCATCGGCGTCCCGCCCACGCCATACGACGCGATCGAGGTTGTGCTCAACCATGATGTCGACTTCGGCAACTCAGCCGTCGGCTATGGAACTGTGCAGGGCACCTTCTACCTCGATCCCTATGTTGTCGACGGCTGGGTGCTGGGCATCTACATCATCGAAGATGCCAAGTACCGCTCCGGCGAGGGCGTTGCCTTCCCCGAGTTCTGAACCGCGTCACCCACAGAACATCAGGCAAGCAAAAAAAAGCCCCACCAAGATGGCGGGGCTTTGGTTCAATCAGGTGACTGCTCAGTTGTCATCGTCAACCAGCGGGCCCAGTGTATCGGGTTCGGGTTCCGGGCTGCTCTTGCACATCATGAGGATCGTGGCACCGCCGATTGCTGAGAGTGCCGAGGCAACCAGAATGGCAAGCTTGGCATGCTCAAGGTGGGCCATGTTGTTCGCATAGGCCAGGTTGGCGATGAAGATGGCCATGGTGAAGCCGATGCCGCCCAGCATGCCCGCGCCGAGCAGGTGACGCCACGACACGCCGCGTGGGAGCGACGCGATCTTCATGGCGCACGCGAGCCAGCAGAGCAGGATGATGCCCAGGGGCTTGCCGATGAACAGGCCCAGGATAATACCGATCGCCGCCGGGTCCTTGAGATTCTCGCCCACGCCGCCGTGGATCGGGATGCCCGCGTTGGCCAACGCGAAGATCGGGATGATCACGAACGCGGCCCACGGGTGCAGCACATGCTCGATGCGGTGCAGCGGTGGCAGCACCAAACGGGCATTGGAGATAATCGCGTTGACCGAGGCACGGCGAACCGACGATTCGGTGACATTGGTATCCGGGTCATCGCCCGCGTTCTCGAAGACTTCCAACGCCTTGCGGGTCGAGAAGACGAAGTTCACCGCGTTGACGCGTGCGTGGGCGGGGATGGTCATTGCCAGCAGCACACCCGCGATCGTCGCGTGTACGCCCGACATATAGACGAAGTACCACAGGGGCAGGCCCATGACAAGATACAGCGTGATCCAGCGGACCCGCAGCACATTCATGAACATCAGCAGGGCCACGATCGTGCCCGCGTAGCCCAGGTAGGCCAGCTCGAGGTTCTCGGTGTAGAACACCGCGATCACCACCAGCGCACCGAGGTCATCCACAATCGCCAGGCTCGTCAGGAACACCTTGAGCGAGTTGGGAATGCGTGAGCCGAGCATCGCCAGGATGCCCACGGCGAACGCGATGTCCGTCGCCATCGGGATACCCCAGCCGCCGATCGTTTCCTTGCCCGCGTTAAAGCCGACGAAGATCAACGCCGGACCGATCATGCCGCCGAGGGCACCAAAGATCGGCAGGGCCGCACGCTTGGGTGATGCCAGCTCGCCGACGAGGATCTCTCGCTTGATTTCCAACCCGACGACCAGGAAGAAGATCGCCATCAGCAGGTCGTTGATCCACATGGCCGTGGAATGCTGCTGATACCAGGCGGGTTCTTCGGTTAAAGGTTTCCAGCCGTGCCCGCCGTGGCTGTCGTGGCTTTCGTCGCCATGGCCACCCTCTTCGTCGGCAAGCCCGTCGCCGTCGTGATCCACCACCGCGTGCTCACCATCGTGTGCCTCATCGTGGTCATCAGCATGGGTCTCGGCATGCCCGACCGCATCGGTTGCGTGCGCATCACCCCCGTGGGCATCGGGCATGTGCGTCACCGCGATGGTGGTCTTGGTCTCGTTGAAGATCTCGTTGTATGAATCTGCGTAGTCTGAGTTGGCCCAGATCATCGCGATCGCGGTCATGGCCAGCAGCACGATGCCGCCCGAACTCGACAAACTCGCGAATCGCTGGAACGGGCGTGCGAGACGCTCGCCCGGTTCAGGATTCAGATTGTGGCTCGCCGTTGGGATATGGTGGTCGTCAGACATGAGCGCGGCCCTATGTTCGGTGAATCGCACGCTCCGACCCCCCGCAATCGGGGGTGTGATAACCCAGAGCGTGTCGTTTCTCTATCGTGCAATCATGGGGGGCATGTTCATTGACATCCACCCGCTGGTGCCGAAAGCACGCAACAGTTCAGCTATGGACACAAAGAAGGGAATGCTCCCCAGCCCGAGTGCGCAGTTTTTACCGCTGGAACGGATAGAGCCCCGGAAGATCCAGAATCTGGGTCAGTTCATCGAGCGCATCCGTGAGTGAGCGTGCCAGCTTCGGGTCGAGTAGATCGTTGGCGCTGAGCTCATCGGGGTAGTGCTTCTCGATCCAGGCCGTCAGGCGATCACTGAGCGCATCGTCGAGGATCACGCCCTGGTTCGTCGCGGCGAGTTCCTCGTCGGTCAGCACCACCCGCAGCCGCAGGCACGCCGGCCCGCCGCCGTTACGCATCGATTCACGCACATCGAGGTAGTTCACGGCATCGATCGGGTTCTGATCGTCGCGGACCACTCGATCAACGAAGGCACTCACCCGCTCGTTCTCCTGCGATTCGAGCGGCGCGATCAGCGTCATACCACCATCGGGGCGTGTCACGATCTGTGAGTTGAAAATGTAGCTGCTCACCGCATCCTCAAGCGTGAAGTCGCCGTCCTGCGCCTCGATCAGTTTCAACGGCTGCCCAAGCGGCTCGGCGATATCGGTCACCAGCGAACGCGAGGTCGCAAACGCCTGCTCGTGGAAGAGGAACACACCCTCGTTGCCCGTTGCGATCACATCATTGTGGAACACGCCCGCGTCGATCGCGTCCGGGTGCTGGCGCGTATACACCACCCGCGCCGGGTCGAGCAGATGCCGACGCGCGATGGCTTCGCACGCCGCCCGGGTCTGCCTCGACGGGAACCGACGCGCCCCGCCCGCGGGGTCCTCACGGTCAAAGCCGAAGACAAACATCTCCACGCCCGCCTCGCCGTGGGTGCTGGCAAATCGGATGTGGTTCGCCGCGCCCTCATCGGCGTACCGCATCTGCTGCGGGAGCGGGTCGTGGACCACAAACTTTGATTCGTCGCTGAAGATCATGCGCAACGCCCGGGTCGTGGTGGGGTGCTCGAGCGAACGGTGGTAGTTGGAGATCAGGTTCGCAGGCGTCATATGGACGCGTCCATCACGACAGTCGGCGCTGGGCGAGACCGTCGCCGCGTTGGCGGCCCACATGCTGCTGGCGCTCCAGATGGCCGCCAGGAGGGTCGGGTCGCTCTCATGGGCCTCACGCAGCAACTGCTCGTCGCTGCCGCTGAACCCGATCGCACGCAGGGCCGACAGGTCGGGGCGTTGTTGTGGGGGAAACACCCCCTGGGTCAATCCCAGCGAACGCAGTGCATTCATCTTCGCCAAACCCTGCAAGGCCGCGGCTTTGGGCTTTGAGACCCCCCCAGCATTGGTGGCGCTGGCCAGGTTGCCCGGGGAGAGCCCCGCGTAGTTGTGGGTGGGTCCGATCAGGCCGTCAAAGTTCACTTCTCGCGCTTGCATCATCGTCCAAGCGTAGGACACCCAAGCGGACGATCATGGGTGACTTTCACGCTCAGGGCTTGACAAATGCGTTTCACCGGCGTTCCCTCTGGGCCGATCCTTTATATATACAGCTCTGGGCTGCACCCCGCCAATCACGAGGCAACACACGAGATATGGCCAAAAAGACCACCAAAAAGAAGACCTCGAAGAAAACGACCAAGAAGACGACCAAGAAGGCCGCGGGCCGCAAGTCGTTCGGGTCGAACTATAAAAAGGGTGATGCTCAGGGGAAGTCGCTGGTGATCGTCGAATCGCCGGCCAAGGCCAAGACCATCAACAAACACCTCGGCAGTGACTTCGTCGTGCTCGCCTCGGTCGGGCATGTGCGTGATCTGCCCAGCAAGAACCCCAAGGGCGTCAAGGACCCCGTCCCGGGTGTCAAGATCGAGAAACGATTCCAGCCCAGCTACGAAATCCTCAAAGGCAAAGAGCAGGTCATGAAGGACCTCAAGGCCGCGGCCAAGGATGCCATCTCCACCGGGGGGCAAGTCTGGTTCGCGACCGACCTCGACCGCGAGGGGGAAGCGATCGCCTGGCACCTCGCCCAGGAACTCAAGATCGATTCCAAAGACGCCAAGCGGGTGATCTTCCCCGCGATCACCAAGGCCGAGATCGACAAGGCCTTCCACAACCCGCACCCGATCGACGAGGACCGCGTCAACGCCCAGCAGGCGCGACGCATCCTCGACCGCATCGTGGGCTACCAGGTCTCGCCGCTGCTCTGGAAGAAGGTCGCACGCGGGCTCAGCGCCGGGCGTGTCCAATCGGTCGCCGTGCGGCTCATCGTCGATCGCGAACGCCAGATCCGCGCCTTCGTCCCCGACGAGTACTGGAACATCACCGGCTACTTCGCCCTCGATCAGGCCAAGGCGGGCAAGCTCGGCGAGCAGTGGCGCCAGTTCCTCGCCGAGACCGACGACAAGGGCAAGGGCCCAACCGTCAAGGCACAGAACGGCTGGCTGGGCACCAACAACACCATCCGCGCCGAACTGGTCGAGATCGATGGCGAGAAGTTCGACCCACGCGTGCTCAGCGCCAAAATCGTCCCCGAGCCCAAGACGCTCAGCGAGGACGAGGTCAGCGATCGCCTGGCCAAGGTCACCGACGCTTTCGCCAAGCCCGAAGCGCACGACATCAGCGAGCAGATCGCGTCCATCGCATCCAAGGTCGGCCTGCGTGATGTGCAGTCCAGCGTCACCGAGAACGAACGCGGCAAGGGCCCGCAGCGATGGACACGCAACATCAAGGGCATCGCCGATGTCGACGCGGACTACGCGATCGAGTCGATCGAGACCAAACGCACCAAGTCGCGTGCGCCCGGGCCGTTCATTACCTCGACCATGCAGCAGAGCGCCTCGTCGCGACTGGGCTTCGGTGCCCAGCGCACCATGCGGGCTGCTCAGGGCCTGTACGAGGGCGTGAACATTCCCGGCGAGGGTCCCGTCGGGCTCATCACCTACATGCGTACCGACAGCACGCACATCGCGGGCGAGGCGCTCAACGCGGTGCGCGGGCACATCAAGAGCCAGTTCGGAGACAAGTACCTTCCCGCCAAGCCCAACTTCTTCAAGTCCACCAACAAGGACGCGCAGGAAGCACACGAGGCGATCCGGCCCACCGATGTCAGCCGCCACCCCGATCAGGTCAAGAGCGCCCTCAAGCCCGACCAGTACCGGCTCTACAAGCTCATCTGGGAGCGCTTCGTCGCCTGTCAGATGGTCCCCGCCGAATGGGATGCCACCAGCGTCATGATCCGCGGCGGCGAGAAGAACACCGCCGTCTTCCGCGCCACGGGACGCACGCTCGCGTTCGATGGCCACTACCGCGTCAGCGGCGTGCCCACCTCGGGCGATGAACTCAACCTGCCCAAGCTCGAAGAGAAGCAGCCGCTCTACCCCTTTGACTTCCAGGTCGACCAGAAGTTCACCTCGCCTCCCGGACGCTACTCCGAGGCCTCGCTCATCAAGACCCTCGAGTCCGAGGGCATCGGGCGACCATCGACCTACGCCAGCATCATCCAGACCATCCAGGACCGCAAGTATGTCGAGCAGATCGCCCGCGCCTTCTACGCGACCGATCTGGGCGAGGTCGTTACCGACAAGCTCGTCGAGGGCTTCCCGCGCCTGATGGACCTGAGCTACACCCGACAGCTTGAAGAAGAACTCGACAAGATCGAAGACGAGCACCTCGACTGGATCGACATGCTCGAGCAGTTCTACGGCCGCTTCTCAAAGGCGCTCGAAGAAGCTCACGAGCAGATGACCCACGCCAAGGCCGAGACCAAGCCCGCGCCCGACGAGTACCGCTGTGAAAAGTGCGGCTCAACACTTGTCTACCGCTTCGGCAAGAACGGACGGTTCCTCAGCTGCTCAACCTACCCCGACTGCGACTACGCCTGCCCGTGCGACCGCGAGGGTCGCCCGCAAATGGCCGAGTTCGTCGATGTGAAGTGCCCCAAGACCGGGCGCCCCATGATTCGCAAGACCGGACGCTTCGGCCCGTTCCTGACCACCCCGTTGGAAGAGGGCGAGACCAATGACGACGGCATGATCCTCAACATCGACAAGAAGGGCTTTGTCAACGCACCCAGCGTCCCGCCGCTGACCACCGACCTGCCCTGCCCGACCTGTGAGAGCCCGCTGAACCTGCGAAACGGTGCGCGGGGCCCGTGGCTGGGCTGCTCGCGATTCCCCAAGTGCCGGGGACGCGGCAAGTGGGCCGGGCTCGATGAGGCCATCAAGTCCGACCTCGAGAAGCAGCTCGCCGAGCACGAGAAGATGCACCCGGTCATCACCATCACCCGCATGGACGGCACCCCGCTGACCGATGCCAAGGGCAAGCCGCTGCCCGAAGCGCCAAAGGTCGACGAACTCGTGCTGCTCGAAGACCCGCGTGCCGCAAGCGCCTGATCGCGTCGGCTATGATGCTTCGTGTCTGCTGATCTGCACCTGAAGTTCACACCCAAACGCATCGCCCGGACGATCGGGGCATGGGTGCACGATCATCCAGACGGCTGGCTCAATATCCTCGGTGCCATCATCGGCGCGATCACCGCCATCGGCGCGGTGCTCTTTGCTCGCGGCTTGGCCCGTACCGAACATTTCACCGAGCACCTCCAGGGCGAATGGTCGATCTGGCTCCTGCCCGTGATCCCCATGATCGGTGCCCTGCTGACCGGGCTGCTCGTCTACAACTTCGCACGCGAAGCGGGGGGGCACGGCGTGCCCCAGGTCCTCGACGCCATCGTGCGGCGTGGTGGCAAGATCCCCGCACGCATCGGGTTCGTCAAGGTCGTCGCCTCAATCTGCACCGTCGGCACGGGCGGTTCTGCCGGTGCCGAAGGCCCCATCGTCCAGATCGGTGCCGTCACCGGCTCGGTCGTGGCCCAGCGCATCGGCGTGCCACAACGCCACATCGGCACACTCGTCGGCTGCGGCGCGGCCGCGGGCATCTCCAGCATCTTTAATGCGCCCATCGCGGGGGTCTTCTTCGCGCTGGAGATCCTCCTGCGCGACTTCTCCCTGCGCACCTTCACGCCCATCGTCATCGCCTCGGTCTTCGCCACCGCCATGACCCAGGTCGTGCTGGGTGACAACGACGCGATCTTCGCCACAGAGCTGCCCAACTATGTCTTCCGCGTCCATGAGCTGCCCAGCTACATCGTGCTCGGGGCCCTCTGCGCCGTGGTCGCCTGGTTCTTCACGGTCACCATCGAACGAGGCGAGGACCTCTTCGCCAAGCTGCGCCTGCACCAGATCCTCAAGCCCGTTCTGGGCGCACTCATGCTCGGGCTGCTGGGCATCGGGGGCATGCTGGTCTTCCACGACATGGCCGGCGGCGAGGTGGTCATGGGCGAGCACAGCGCCGTGCCCCCGTTCTTCGGCAACGGCTACACCGTCATCAAGTCCCTCCTCGATCCGGTCTCCTACACCGCGGCCCATGTCACGCTCGGGGTCATCGCGGTCATCGGGCTCCTGCTCGTCGCGAAGGTCGTCGCCACCACCTTCACCCTCGCATCGGGTGGCAGCGGGGGCGTCTTCGCGCCCGGCCTCTTCAGCGGGGCCTGCACCGGCGCGATGTTCGGCATCGCTCTGGACAAGCTCGGGCTCATCCCGGATGGCTCTTCCCCCGCCAGCTACGCCCTCGTCGGGATGGCCGCCGTCATCGCCGGCACCACCTTCGCGCCCATGACGGCGATCCTCATCCTCTTCGAGATCACACGCGAACCCCATGTGCTCGCGCCCATCATGCTCGCGGCCATCGTCTCCACCGCAGTCACCCGCAAGCTCATGCCCGACTCGATCTACACCGCCAAGCTCCGCCGGGCCGGGATCCGCATCGGCACCGGACGCGATCTCTCCATGCTCCGCCATGTCCCCGTCAGCAGCGTCAACTACGCGACCCTCCCGCCCGAACCGATCTACGCCTCCGACCCGCTGAGCAAGCTCGTCACCCTCCACGCCCACCACAATGTTCCCGACTTCCCGGTGGTCGACAGCGAAGGGCGCTACATGGGCATGGTCACCGGCGCCGACATGCGTACCGCCCTGATCGACCGCGAGGCCATCCCGCTGCTGCTCGTCGCCGAGCTGATGCGCAACGACCTGCCCGTCATCAAACCCGACGAGCACCTCGACACCGTGATCGAAAAGTTCGCCGGCAACGAGGTCTCCTCACTGGTGCTCGTCGACGGCTTCGAGGGCACCAAGCCCCTGGCACTGGTGACGCGTGCGAAGGTGATGAGCCGCTACAACGCCGTGCTTGATGAGGCGTGAGGAACCGGAAAGCCTATCTCACGGATAATGGGTGATGGAATCACGCATCGAGTCATATACCAAGACTTCAAAGCTCGCTGTTCTTGCGCTGCTCTTAAGTGTCCCGTGCATGATCAGCGGGCCGCTCGCGTTTATTCCATTGCTTCTGGCGATCGTCGCGTTGGTTCGGATCTCCAAGTCTGTCGAAATCGAAGGTAAGCCTCTTGCAGTCATCGCGATTATGCTCAGCCTTGTGGGGATCGCGAGTACCAAAGTGTACATCGATGCTGCCGAGAATGCCAAGTTCATGCAAGCTCAAACGGTTGTTCGCAGTCATGCACATTCGCTCTTGCTGTACATCGGGGATAATCAAGATCAGAAGCCATCACAAGATGAGTGGCCGGATCTTTTGATTGAACAAGGGGTGTTGCATTCGCCCGAGTTCCAGATCTCAAGCCGCGAGGATGGCGACGGTATCTCCTATATCTATCGACCTGAGTTCACGCCATGGGATGAAACGAGCATCATGCTGTATGAGGATCCGAAGCACTGGGTGCAGGGTGTGATCGTGGCGTATGGCGATGCGCATGTGGATGTTGTCCCGCACGACGAGTTCAACCGCCTCCTCGCCCAGCAAACCGCAGATTCCCCTTGATCCAGCAGGCGCTTCCTAGCGTCCTCCCCCGGTCATCCGGGGGAGGTGGATCCGACGAAGGCGGAGACGGAGGGGGTTTGTCTGCTGGTCGAGCTCGTTGAAGACCCCCTCCGCCTCGCTGCGCTCGGCACCTCCCCCGGATGACCGGGGGAGGATGCATAAGGGCCACCTACGCCCGTGCATCTCACGCCCTCCCTGCCGGTACACTGGTGCATGCACGCAGGAATCATCACACTCACCGCCGCCGTCCTTCTCGCCCCGATCGCCTCCGCCGCTGAGCAGGCCGCCCTCGATCGTGATGCGATCGTCACCAAGCACCTCACGCCGCTGATCGAGGCCTACGAGGTCCCTGGCGCGATGGTGGGGCTCTACCACGACGGCGAGCTTTCCTTTCATCCGTTCGGCACGCTCAACTACGACAACGAGCAAGCCCCAGACCTCGACACGCTCTACGAGTTCGGCTCGATCGGCAAGGTGCTCACCGGCACCTTCTTGGCCGATTCCATCAGGCGCGGCGAGGTCACCAAGAACACCAAACTCAAGGACATCGTCCCTGAGGGGACCAAGGTCGTCAAAGGCAGTGAGGGCACCGAGATCGAACTCTGGCACCTGACCACCCACACCTCGGGTTGGGGCGGGGCACCGATCAACCTCATCACCACGGACCCCGATCGCCCGTTCTTCGGCTATACCAAGGAGATGCTCTACCCAGCCCTTGGTACCACGCCGCTGAGCTTCGAGCCCGGCGAGGGCTTCACCTATTCCAACCTCGCCGTGGGCACGCTGGGGACCGTGCTGGCCGACCACCTCGGGGGCGAATACGAGGCACTCGTCAAAGAACGCGTGATCGAGCCCCTTGGCATCACCGAGATGACGATGACACTCACCGAGGAGCAACGCGCACGCCTGGCACCACCGACCCGCAGCGGGATCAATACCAAGCCCTGGCACGAACCCGGCAACGCAATCGCCCCCGCGGGGCTCTGGGTCACCAGCGCCCCGCAGCTCATGACCTTCGCCATGGCCAACCTCGCCGAGCCGGAGCCCGATGCGCCCGCGATCTACGAATCGCTGGCCATGGCCCAGGAGCCGCTGTACTTCGCTGAGCCCATGCAGCAGCAGGTCTGCTTCGGCTGGTTCATCGCCCGCGATGGGCAGAGCCGCTGGCACAACGGCATGACCGGCGGCTTCTCTTCCTACTTGGGCATCAACCGCGAGCTCGATATCGCCGTCGTCGTCCTGACCAACGGCGCAACCTTCGGCACCACCGTCGTTGGCGAGCGGCTCTTCCAGGAACTCGCCGGCATGAACCCCGAACCCATCGAGCTCAAACGACCCGAACCCATCAGCAACGAGCTGGCATCACGAATCGTCGGCACCTACAAATCTCAGCTGGGCTTCAACATCGAGGTCACCGTCGAGCACGACATGCTCTACGCCCGCCTGACCAACCAAACCTTCAACCGATTGCACCCCGTCGACGAAGTCAACGCCGGCGAACCCCGCTTCCAATACGATGTCATCGATGCCGACCTGGGTTTCGAACTCCCCGAAGATGGCAACGAAGCGACAGCCGTGACGCTCTATCAGGGCGGGCGGGAGATGAAGTGCGTGCGGGTGGGGGAGTGATTCTCCTTGACCAGGGTGCCACGGCTTGCTCAGCCGAAGGCTGACAAGCCGTGCGCTGGGTATCTCCAGTGCATCGGAACACACAGCTTGCTCAGCCAGCGACTGGTCATGCAGCGGCGCCCGGCTTCGAGTCACTGAAGATCTCTTCCTAGAAATCCATCGACGGTATGAACCCCCACGACACCGACCTCACCAAGCCAAGATTGAGGTCCGCCGCCATCGCCTCCCTGGTACGGGAGGAGAAGGTCGGCATCTGCGAAGCGTCGCGAAGAGCCATCGATAAACCCGAACCCGAATCCATCCCCGCGAAAAACCACGCCTTGGTTCGACCAGATCGGGAAGTATGAGGCATCGTCCCTTGTGCGAGTCTGAGTAAACGCGGCCTTTGAACTCGGGTAGCGAACCAGGCTCGATTTGACGGGGCGCCACTGGCTTGAACTCGAAGAGACTCTTGTTGTCGTGTTCCAAAACCGATGTGAGGTGAACAGGGCGGAAGAGTACAGATAGATCCCCCCAGCTTGCGTTGGGTATGCAAACAACTCGGGGTCGAGGATGGAGCCGTAATACTGGTCGGCAAGGGCTAAGAACCAATACTGGTTCGCGCCAAAGAACACGGTCTGCACCGACTCTCCTGCAGCGCGGATGATCGTGTAGTCTGCGTTCGGGTCGGTGATAAACGGGAAGTAGTCCGCGTTGTCCAGGGTGTACGACTGTAGAATGCCAGTGTGCGTTCTCATGTTTGCGAGAGATCTTTGTTCTTTCGCGGATTCACGGATATGGGTGAGGGATGGGAGCGCTATGGCAATGAGGATGGCGATCACAGCGACCGAAACGAGTAGCTCGGTCGCACTAAATCCGTTGGGCGGTCGAATGTGAGAAAGTCTTACTTGTGGCATTGCGATCTAAAGTTGCATGGAGGATAAATGGCAACATAAGCAGGGAGTTTCTGGTCACATAATGCCAGATGCTCCACGACTGTTCTGGGTCGTTGATAAGAAGAGAAGCAGTCGCAACTCACAGCGCCCGACAGATTGTGTTTGACGATCAGTGCGATTGTATAGATCGCGATGAGAGCCGTTATTAGGTCGCTGAGTAATCGCCTGCGAATTCCCATGATCCATATAGTTGCAAATAGGAGCTCAATCAATGGTGCGATCATGGCAAGCGCCATGATTGCGTCGTGTTCAAGAAGTTACCAGTCTTGGAGCGAGTTGTGGTAAGAGCTGTAATCCACAAACTTCATAAAACCTGCAGTGCAGAGTAATAGCGATCCGGCCGCGCA
This sequence comes from Phycisphaerales bacterium JB052, assembly GCA_043100965.1. GTDB lineage: Bacteria > Planctomycetota > Phycisphaerae > Phycisphaerales > UBA1924 > UBA1924. Next base: position 1,642,962 of record JBICHR010000011.1, read on the forward strand.
TGTAACGAACAGTGTTCGATACAGGGTAGTCATGGTTCACCTGTTTCAATGAAGCGTTGGTTACTCTGGGGCGCCGACAGGGCACAGGCCCGTGTATTTCCACCCTGTACCGGCAACTGTGCATGGCGAGTTCGCTGCGGGGATGCAGTTTCCTTCGCCGTCGTCTTCGCGCCAGGTAACGTTGCAGAATAATGTCTTTGTGACGAGTATTTTGTTCTGTGGACCCGTTAATTCTGGGGTTATATTATTGATCATTTTTTATATAATTGATGGGGCAGCTTCCAGCAGCTTCTTTTGCACAGTTATTGTCGAACATGTCCGATATCACAGTGAAGTTCGTGCAGTTTGTGGCAAGTGCGGCGGTAGAGACAGCTGCTCCTGTCGCGATAAATGTAAATGAGATCAGGTTGATTTTGCGATTCCTCATGATGAGCTCCTTTTATTGATATATATGCCGACAAAAAGTAATCCTAACCCGAAGAGGGTAAGGAGTCCAAGGCGGTCTATTGTGTCAGAATCTGATTCAGATCCGATGCGATTACTGCTGAGGATCTCTATGGGAGATTGAGAATCAGGCCCGGTACCCGATGCGCGAGCGAGCAGCAGCTCCTCGTTTTCGGAATGATTCATCACAGTCGTGAATGTCACAATGCCGCGAGATCGTCGACCGCGTCGTCATCTGTAATCGCTCGGAGTTCCTTGATGCGATACACGGTACACACTCGCTCCCCGTTGTAGAGGGTCCGTTCATGCGCGAGCGGCCTTTGGAAAACGCTGCTGTCATAGCGCCAATCGTCGTATGTGGTCTTTGAAACATACGCGCTTGCTTCTTTGTCATTGCGCTCAATGCCCAGTTCCCGGATCTCAAATCCTGCATCGGCTTGATTCAGGTAGAACCGCGCGTGATCCACATTCGTGTTGCTGTGCTCAGTCGTGATCACGACATCGTAATCACCGTGTCCTGCAAGTTCAGCATCGGATATGGAGTATCGAATCGGGGGCGGACTCACCGCAAACATAGAGCGGAATAAGCTAAACATAATACTGACACGTTGCCCGTTTGGGTCAACCCATTCACCTTGATTCTTGATCGCTTTCGTGTCTGTTGCATGCAAAGTGTTCTTGGTCATGAACCAGAGCGCGTCGCCGCTGCGTGCGCTGTCTCCGTATTGTGAATCTGGGTTGGCGGGAATGTCATCCCTCGTAGTTCGCCAAAGATCGTCACGAACATACCAAATCTTGTACACATGGCTCAGGCCGCCATTCTTCGCAGCTTGCAGTCGCTGAAGAAGGTTGCTCGGGGCATGGTCGCCAAACTCCCTGGCCTGCTTCTCAAGATCCTCCACCGAGTCATACACAGGAAAAACTCTTCGATTTCAGCATAGAAACTCAAATCGAACTGGAACGCTTTTGACTCTTGGTATTGTGACGCGAACCAGTTCTCCGCACGCACAACAAGAGGCTCAGAGCCGGATGCGATTGACCCAATAAAGGTTGCAAGCAACATGACGCGTTTTGGGCATTTCACTCCATTAACCGATCAGATCGGATTACTGGTGTCCAGTAGAAAGGTTCAGCATTAAGGCAATGCAAAAGTCCAATCATCGCAATGGTTTGCGTAACAATGCATCCCCAGTATCTACTTTTGCCTCAGAAAATGGTGATGACCCTGCACGAAACCTATGGGATTCGTCCCGGACTTATTGCAAGAGCAGGGGCACCATGATCACGCCGATCGCAAACGCCCCAACTTTCCTGATCCCTGATGGCTCGTGGCCATTCCCTCTTCCCTCACTCCCCCAGCGTCCGCTTCCGCCTCAGAATATGGTGGTAATGCTGCGCAAACCGATGCGCCTCGTCACGCACCTGCTGCAGCAGGCGCAGCCCCGGGTTGTTCCGGCCCAGCTTGATCGGGTCCTTGCTGCCCTGCACATAGATCAGCTCTTCCTTCTTGGCAAGCGACACCACCATCGGCGGCTTCACTTCCAACTGCTCGAACGCCTCGAGCGCCGCGTTGAGCTGACCCAGCCCGCCGTCGACCATGATTACCTCGGGGTACAGCTCGTGCCCCTCGCCCGCGCTATGGAATCATCGGCTGGTGACATCCCGCATCGACTGGAAGTCGTCGTTCGCCCGCCTGCCCGGGAGGTTGGTGAACGACTTGACCCGGTATCGCCGGTACTCCTGCTTGAACGGGCGTCCACCAATGAAGCAGGCCCTGGATTCGACGGTCTCATTCCCCTGCAGGTGCGCAATGGCTGCACGCTGAATGCGGTCAGGGGGCTCGATCCAAGCAAACGCAGGGTTTGAAAGAACTGTTTGTGAAGGCCTGGGTGAAGATTTTTGCAACGATGCTTGATTTAGTGTATGATCAAGCAGGACCCGCTTGTTGGCAGGTGTTCCGTCAGTTGTAATCCATTTTGCAAAGGAGATTCAGATGGTAAGTAAGTATGTAATTGTGAAAATTGTATCATTTTCAGGTGTGTGCCTTGCATTTTATGGCTGTTCAAGCACCCCATTGCCAACCCGGACGGAGGTCATGAGTGCAGCAGATGATTTGGAGGAAAGAGTTAATAGTACTTATCAAGAATGGCTCAGGCTGTGCGCTACTGACGGACATGGCGGGTATGACTCGCAAAGTGAATGTGAGGGCGCAGCTTTGGCGTGGAGGATTGCGCAGGTTGAAAAAATTAATGATGGTGAGGAAAATGCACTGAATCAAAACTGGACAACTGCGCGAAACATACGGGAACAAGTTGAAAAGGAAAACTCGAGGAGGAACCGGAAAATTAAAATCGGTATCGATGAAGATGGCATCAGTGTAGAAGGTGAGTCGACAAGCAATTCCAATGAGTCTCCTCAGGGTTTACAGATCGGGATATCCCCGGTCGGTGATCCTGTAAGGCTTGTCGACAAAAGTTGGAGCTTTTCGGGGACGCTTGACTGGTCATACATGGGGCAAGATATTGTTGTAAATATAGCAGGGTCATTGTTTGGGGTGGTCGGGGAGAGTGGTGCTCGAGGCATGAAAGGGCGATTTACAGGAGGGGAGTTGCAAATGCAGCTTCCGAACGGAGATGTTGTCCCATTAACTCTCGACCCGACAGAATCGTCTCTTATTCAAACAGACTCGGTTACAGGAATCGGTTTCATCGATTTCGTTGCTGATGCAGATTATCCGAATGACGCAATGGCTTGGGTTTTGCAATCCAGCACATGGTTCAGGTTGCCGATCACGTCAGACGAAACTGGATCTTTCATTATTTCGACAGGTGTTGTTCATCCTGACGAACTCTATCCTCATATTGATGAGCCATATACTGACTTTAATCTCGATAATGTGCTGCATTATGAAACAGACTATGCGGCGTTCTTATCCGCATGGGGCCAGAATGACCCTCGTGCAGATATCAATGTTGATGATCAATGGGATCAGCAAGACGTGAATATGTGGATTGATGCATTTTTTGTAGATTATGACTATCATCAGGGTCAGATATAATATGAAGCAAGTGCACGCAAAATGTATGATGTTGGTAGGCGTGTTGGCAGTCATGTCTTCATCGTGTGCGGTTGTCCGGCATTCGGATTCTGAAGGCAAGGCAGCGTCATCAGTTGCTAGCGAATCAGCGTCATATAGGGACAGGTATACCCCAACCCCCTTGTTCGGCACTCTTGATGATCAGCGAAAACCAAAGTATCGTCAACATGCAGAACAGCTGTCTGATGATGAGCTGCTCGATTGGTGTGAATCAAAGTATCGTGAGTACTCGTATTCGTATGCAACGCTCGTAGTGATTCGCTCAATGGGGTTTGATAATCCATTCAAGTCCGATGATGAGGAGTATGGATGGGGGCCTTTGGAGAGTGAAATTCGAGCGATGTATGTGTACACCTCAACGGCAAGATCTACCCTGGAGTATGCGATCCTCAGCTCGAGGCGTGATGCTTATCTGCTGGCGTATGAGTATGTTTCGATCTGGAATGATGAGTATTTTCAACGAATGGAGGACTTGCTCATTCGGATTGCAGGCGAGGGATTTGGCAGACCGAATGCCGAAGAGAAGATTGATCTCTCTTCTTTGTATTAAGATCAGAGATGTCGCGACAGAGAGAGCCCCGTGCGGGGCTCTCTTTTTCAATTGGGATCAATGTCATATGCCTTTTCTCTCGCCGGGTGCCACGGCTTGATCAGCCGAAGGCTGACAAGCCGTGCGCTGAATATGTCTTGAGCATCGAAGCGGCTGTTCGGTGAAGAAGTGGCACCCAGATCACGCCGATCGCAAATCCCATCTTTACTGATGGCTGATGGCTGATGGCTGATGGCCAGCCCCTCTTCCCTCACTCCCCCAGCGTCCGCTTCCGCCTCAAAATATGGTGGTAATGCTGCGCAAACCGATGCGCCTCATCCCGCACCTGCTGGAGCAGCCGCAGCCCCGGGTTGTTCCGACCCAGCTCGATCGGCTCCTTGCTGCCCTGCACATAGATCAGCTCTTCCTTCTTCGCCAGCGACACCACCATCGGCGGCTTCACTTCCAACTGCTCGAACGCCTCGAGCGCCGCGTGGAGCTGCCCCAGCCCGCCGTCGACCATGATCACCTCTGGGTACAGCTCGTGCCCCTCGCCCGCGCTGCGGTACCGGCGGCTGATGACCTCACGCATTGATGCGTAATCGTCGTTGGCCCGACCGCCGGACATGTTCTGGAACGAGTTGATGCGGTAGCGCCGGTACTCCTGCTTGAACGGCCGCCCATCGACAAAGCATACTTTCGAGGCGACCGTTTCATTGCCTTGCAGATGCGCGATGTCGAAGCCTTCGACGCAGCGGACCTCCTTATCGAGCCCCAGCGCCCTCTGCAAGCTCGTGCAGCCCTTCTTGGGGTCGATGTAGCCGATCTCGGTCTCGGGCTGCCACTGGTCGTCGGTCGAGGCCCGCTCGTCGAGCCGCTGGATCGCCTCGATCTGATCGCGCAGCACGGCTGCCCCCTCGAAGTCCATCTCGCTCGACGCCCGCTTCATCTCATCCTCGAGTTCGCGCAGCACCGTGGTGCGTTTGCTCTTGAAGAACTTGATCAGGCGTGTGATGTCATCGCGGTACTGCTCCTTGCCGATCGAGTCGTTGCACGGGGCCGAGCATTTGCCGATCGCCTTGAGCAGGCACGGGCGGAAGTACCGGTTCTTCGGGTCGCCGTCGATGATGTCCAAAGAGCATGTCCGGAACTTGAACACGCCCTGCAACGCGTCGAGCGCCATGTACAGCGAGCTGGGCGAGGTGAACGGGCCCAGGATCGTCGCGCCGACAAAGCGCGGGTCCTTGCTCCCGTCGTCCCGGATCCCCGTCGGGTTGCGGCTGACGAACACCCGTGGGAAATCCTCCCGCGTGGTCACCACGAGGTACGGGTAGGTCTTGTCGTCCTTCTGGGCCGCGTTGTAGGGCGGGTTGATGTCCTTGATCAGCCGGTTCTCGGCCAGCAACGCCTCCCACGCCGTGTCGGTGTAGAAGATGTCGAACGAATGCACCTCGTCGAGCATCGGGTTCTTGCGCGGCCCCAGATCGGTCGAGGGGATGAAGTACGACGACACCCGATCGCACAGCTTCGTCGCCTTGCCCACATAGAGCACCGACCCCTTGTGGTTCTTCATCAGGTACACGCCCGGCTTGGGCGGCAGCTGCCTCGCCTCGTTGCGAAGGCGCAGCAGCCGCATCACCTTGGACTCGGTCCCCCAGGGCGGCGGGTCGGACGCGGGGGCATGCCCCTCATCATCGAGAAACGGGCTGTCAGGGTCGTCGGCCACGAGTGATTGTATTCGTTCCGCTCATCAGATTGGATCCCGGTGGCACAGGCAGGCGCTCACCGCGGATCGACCCCGAAGCCCTCGCCCACCTCCGGCAGGAGCGGATCATCGAAGCTGTCTTTCACGCGCACAAGCCGTTTCCAAGGTCCACCTTTGCGCGGCTACTACGCAGGCCCGATCCTCAGCAGACGAAGAAAAACCGACTCCTGATGAGGTCGGCTCGCATGTTCGTTGGGTTAGTCAGGCACGATTTACTCGTAGATGTAGTCCGGCCCGCGCCACTGCTGCCACTTCTTGAGGCGGAAACGCCAGAAGTTCTCTTCGAAGTTCTTCTGGGCCTCGGGCGACCAAGTCTGGTAGGCCGGGAGCATGCGGGCTTCCGAAGCGACCACACGCAGCAGGTCTTCGGCTTCCTGCACGCTCAGGGGCTCGGCTTCGCCCGATCGGATCGCGGCATGCAGCAGATCCTGGTACATGGCGTTCAGGTGCGCGTAGTCCTCAAGCGTCGTTTCACTCAGGGGCTCCTGATTCAGACGCATGGCCTCGGCATCCAGGATCGTGCTGATCGCACGCGCCTGATGGCGCTGCCCAGTGGTGCGCTCAACGCGGCAGCCGCTGGCAAAGGTCAGCACCGCGGCGGCGGCGACAAGGGCAGATGATTTCACGATGCTCTTCGCTGTGCGATTCATACTCACTCCATCGGTTCTCGGACCGGCACGCATGAACAATATACCCTCGATCCAGATCGATTGTTCACCGTTTTATCGACCAGAAAGTCGCTCTACGATAGCGCCAGTCGGCACATCATCTCGATCCCAAGCGGGATCACCTTGTCATTGAAGTCAAAGTTCGGCGTATGAAGCCCGGGATACGGGTCTTTGCCGGGCTCGCTCAGCCCAATCAGATAAAAGCACGAGGGAACCTTCAGGGCATAATACGAGAAGTCCTCGCCACCCATGCTGGGCTCCTGCACGGGCTGAAAATCAGTCACAAGTACTGATTCTGTCGCGGTTTGCGCAACGCGTGCCGCCTCGTTGGGGTCATTCAGCGTGACCGGGTAGCCGTCGTTCCACTGGATCTGGGCCCGGCAGCCCATCGCCTTTGCACCCTGCTCGACCAGTTCCAGGAACCGGGCCTTGGTTTTGGCCCGGGTGTCCATATCCAGGGTGCGAACGGTGCCCTTGAGCGTGCATTGTTCGGGGATCACATTGTACGCGCTGCCCGCATGAATCGACCCGAAGGTCACCACCACCGAGTCGGTGGGGCGGGTTGTGCGGCTGACGATGCTCTGGGCCATCGCGATGATGTGGCTGGCCGCGACGACCGGGTCGACACACAGGTGCGGGTACGCCGCGTGCCCCTGCACACCCTCGATGCTGATATCAAAGGTATCGGTCGCCGCCAACAGGGCCCCTGGCTTGGTCGCGACGGTGCCCAGGGGCATGTCGGGCCAGCCGTGCAGGCCATACATACGGGCCACGGGCGGGCCGAAGCCGTTGGCCTCGTCGCCGTCGAGCACGCCATCGCGGCACATCTTGTCCCCGCCCCCGCCGCCCTCTTCCGCCGGCTGGAAGACCAGCGTCACCGGGTTGGGGCGCTGCTCAAGCTGCATCAGCACCCGGGCCACACCCAGCAGGATGGCCGTGTGCCCGTCGTGCCCGCACGCGTGCATGCTGCCGGGCTTGGTGGATTTGTAGGCCATGTCGTTGGCTTCTTCGATCGGCAGCGCATCCATGTCGGCCCGCAGCCCGATGCAGTCGCCGGGAGCATCCACGGTTGCCGGGATGTGCGCCACAACGCCGTACCCCGTGCCGGGCTCACGCCCGCCCATGTTGGTCTTGAAGGTGACCCCCAGCCGGGCCAGCTCCTCCTGCACCACTCTTGAGGTCCGCTCCTCGGTGAAGAGGATCTCAGGGTGGGCATGGAGATCATGGCGGATCGCGGTGATCTCGTCGTGCGCGTCTTGGATCAGCGAGCGGAGCTGTGGGGCGATGGTGTTGGGCATGGGCAAGTATAGTGCCCAGATCACGCCGCCTGCGTGTATCGCACACTCGCCTGCTCGTCGATGAACCGGCGTGCGATTTCCTCAAGACCCATGATCTTGAGCGTGTTCACATCGTCCTGCTGGTTGTGCTCGCGGATCGCGTTGAACTCGCGTTCGTTGCTGAAGAACGCCTCAGCGATCTCCGGGTCGAAGTGGCTCCCGCACAGACTCCGGATCAGGTTGCTGGTCTGCTCGTGGCTCATCGCCTCTTTGTAGACCCGCTTGCTCGTCACCGCGTCGTAGAAATCCGCCAGCGCCACGATGCGGGCCGCCAGCGAGATCTCCCCGCCCGTGAGCCCGAAGGGGTAGCCCGTGCCGTCCCACTTCTCGTGGTGCTGCAACGCGATCTCCACGCCCATGTCGATGAACTCGTCGGCCCCGATCTTGCTGCGAATCGCCAGCAGGGTGTCCGCCCCAATCAGCGTGTGCTTCTCCATGATCGATCGCTCATCATCGGTCAGGCGACCGGGCTTGAGCAGGATCGAATCGGGGATCCCCACCTTGCCGATGTCGTGCAGCGATGAGGCCAGCACGATGCGGTCGATCCACTTGGCGTTGATCTCCTCGTGGCGCGGGCTGATCGCGTCGGCCAGCACCCGTGCGTAGAGCCCGATGCGTTCAAGATGCGCCCCGGTGTCGGTGTCTCGATAATCCGCGAGCTTGGCCAGCCCGAAGATCAGCGCGTTGCGTTTGGCCAGCCCCGCCTTGAGCTGCCGGGCCACTTCCTTGCTCAGCTCCGCGTTGGCCTGCTCGAGCGTGTCCTTATAACGACGCGAGGCCAGATAGAGCACCAGGCCCGTCAGCATGAACACGCCGAAGGCGATGGTCATGCGAAAGAGGAAGAGGCGATCGGCGCTGACCGGCGAGAGCACGAACTCATGACGCAGCCAGGCATCAACGATAAACTCGGCGGCCACAAGCACCGCGGCCTGAAAAATCAGGATCCCCAGCACGAACGACTTGCGGTCGCGGGGCCGGAACTGCCACTCAAGTTTTTTCTTGTGGGTGCTCACGATGCCAGCATCGGCTTATCACCATACAGGCATCGCTCGTGCCAACGAATCCGCACCGGATTCTCTCCGCCCTGCCGACTGTGCCGATGGGTTGGGTCAAACCCGCGATATTCGGACCCATCCCCGATTTACGGACCCAGCATCCGCTCGCACGCGTCCATGGCTTGCTCGACGAGCATGCTCGCATCGGCGTACGACGGGAGACCGGATGAGCCATCATCTCCATCGATGGATAACGGGGGCAGGCCAAGCTCCGCACGCAACGCGGCATCGACCGGGTGGTTCCCCGATGTGGACTCATAGAGCAGTCGCTCGACTTTCGGGGAGCTGAGGTAGGCCGCGAGCTGCTTGGCCAGATCGGGGTTCGGCGCACCCTTGACGATCGCGACGGTGTTGGGGATCAGGATCTGGTCCGCGGGCAGAACATAGCGATTGTCGCCCGAGAGCCCGCCCGGGTCGTATGACGGGTCCGTGGTGAACGCCACATCCCACCCATTCTCCTGCCCGGACCAGACATCATCGGTGTCCGTCATCGCGATATCGATCTCACCCATCGCAACGGCCCGGACCACGGTCGCGTTCCCATCGTACAGGCGGACCTTGTTGGCCTTGAGTTGCTCCAGCCAGTCCTCGAGCCCGCCAACGCCCCATTTGGCCGCCAGCAGGGCCATGTGGATCCGCGTCGTCCCGAACTGCGGGCGGGCCATGCCCACGCGTCCCCTGAACTCGGGGTCGATCAGCTCATGCATCGAAGTCGGAGGCGTATCGACCCGGTCGGTCGCGTAGACGATCACCCGCCGACGCAGCGCCGTGCCGACCCAGGTCCAGTCCTGTGCTCGAAAAGTACTGGGCCAATCTTCGCTGACCGTCCCCTCCATCCCGCCCGTTTCCAGCACCCCGTCACGCGCCAGCAGGATCGTCCCCATCGGCTCGCTCGCCCACCAGACATCGCAAGTCGGGTTGTTCTTCTCGCTCTGCAGGCGGGTCACCAGCCCCGTGGTCTTGGTCGCCTCGGTGTCGCCCAAGACATCGACCGTGATCCCGGTCTCCTCTTCGAACTGTTTGACGACCATCTTGGCGAAAGTGTCATCGACACTCGTGTAAAGGGTCACACGCCGGGCATCGCCCGCGTCCTCGTTGGGGTGCTCAAGGGACGGGTTCGATGCGTCGCCGCCACAACCGGCGATCAACGACATACACGCGATGAAGAAAAGAGCCATGCTTCGCATGACTCATGGTACCGGTGATGATGTTCAAAGTTGACCCGAAGCCGCAGACCGGCTCAGTCGTCGCTCTTACTTGATGACTGGGCATCGCTGCCCTGCGGCGCCGGCTCGGTCGATGCGCCGTTCACCCGATCGGCCTCGCTCTCGAGCTTGCCAAAGTATTGCTGCACGGCTTTCTCGTGCTTGCGTGGCACGCGCTTGGTCTCGATCGCCTCGGCGGCTTGCGTCTTGGCGCTCTGCACGACATTGCTGAAGGTGGCCGTCGACTCACCCCGGATCTGGGTGCCCTGCACCATGGTCGATGCGATCACCGGACCGTCGTCGGTGGTGTTAACCTCGGCACGCTCATTCTTGAGCATGAAGTCGGCCGCCTGCGCATCAGGCCCTTGCCCCATGCCTTTGCCCGGCCCGCCCGAACCACTGCCGAAACCCTGGTTGTAGCCCTGGCTGAACTGTCCGGTGCCACCCCATTTGGCGTCCTCACCGAAGCCCTGCCCCTGACCGCCGCCGCCGCTGCATTCGCCGAGCTTGGCCAGCTGCCCCTGACACTCGCCCATCGCCTGCTCAAGCGAGGCCATCTCCTGCTGCATCATTTCCATGTTAGAGAGCTGCCCCGACATCGAGTCGAGCCCCTGCGACATCTGGTCGGGGTTGTTCTGCTGCATGCCCGCCGCCATCTGACCCATCGACTGGGCCATCGAAGATGCGGCGTCCGATGCCCGCTGCTGCGCCTGGGCCGCCTGCGAGAGCTGCTGGGCCTGCTCCTCGCTGGCACCGGCTTCCTCGAGCGCTTTCTTGAGCGCCTCGGGGTCGGTCGCCAGTTGCTTGGCCTGCTGTTCGCTCAGGCCCGCGGCTTTGAGCTGCTCCTCGAGCGCCTGGCGGTTCTCCGCCATCTTCTCAAGCTGCTGCTTCATGGCTTCGAGTTGTTCAGACGCCTGCTGCTTCTGCTCTTCGCTCATGTCGCCGTTCTGCATGGCCGCGGCCATCTCTTCCAGCTGCTTCTTGGCCTCGGCAAAGTCGCCCTTGGCCATCGCCCGGGCCATCTCGGTCATCGGGCCGTCCTTGGGCGAGTTGAGCTTGCGGGTCATGTCCTTGATCGCATCAAAGGTCGCGCCGTCCTCGTTGTTGCGTTCTTCCTCGAGCTTGTCCGAGAGCGAGGTCAACTCCTTGATCGCGCTGCGGGCGATCTCCTGCGGGTCGACAAACTCGGTTGATTCGGGCGTCAGTTCGGGCGCGGTCTCATCGCCGATGTCCTCAAGGTCGAGCCCGGTCTGCGCTTTGATCTGTTCGATCAGGTCTTCGCTGTTTTTCACCTCGGCCTTGACCTCTTCGATCTGGGCCTGGTTCGCCTGCTGTTGCTCTTTCTTGGCCAGCAGCCCCATGACATCGGTGCCGGGGATCCACCACACGCCGACCAAGGCCAGCGCGGCGAGGAACGGCAGGTACGAACGCTTCGGTGCTTCGATCGGGAGCGTGTCACGGATGATGACCCGGCGTGCGCGATTCGATGCATCGCCAACGATGGCCTTGGACCAGCTGTCCTGATTCTCATCGACGCACAACGCCGTCGAAATGGTCTCACGAAGTCCGGCCCGCTCGTCGATCGTGCGTGCCACCTCGTCCTCGCCGGGCTTGCGCAGGAGCGAGGCGATCAACGCCATCGCCAGCGTCACGCCCAGACCGATCAGCCCCGCGAGCATCCAATCAACTTCAAAGGTCGGGAACAGCTTCTGGGCAATACGCAGACCCACCAGCGCGCACAACACCACGAACGCACTGAAGACCAGTGTGCCCAGCAGATCGATCACGAAGAGTCGTCGAGCGGCTCGTTGAATCACGCTTCGGATGTCATCCATCGCATTACTCCCTGATGATGGGCCCATCATCAAAAACCTGCCCACCGTATATGTATTCGGAACTGAACCCCTGAGGTCTCCCCAATGTCGGGTTTTTTCGCGTATCGTGGGCCTCTGATTCTATGAGACCGACGCTGTACGGTTGCTGTCCAGAGCGATTCACCGATGCCAAAGCCACCCGTCAATCCCGATCATCACCCTCAAAGCGGGATCTGGGGGCGATTTATCGGCTTTGCCGAGGGGAACTACATCGATCGCGATGCCTGCAACGCGGCTTTCGATCGCATGCACCGCCGAGATGCCATCGGCGATAAAATCCACCTTATTTTGGGGGTTGGGGCCCTCATATGCCTCTTTGGTCCGGTCACCATGACCGAAATCGCCATCTTGCCCCTCGTGGCCTTTTTCTTCATCCGGGTCGTCAATACACTGCCGATCTGGATCCATGGCTTCGGTCAGCCGCTGATCCTTGCCACCCTCGCACTGATCGCCTTCATGTTTCTCGCATTGAGCTGGTCGCCCGATCGATACAACGGGCTGGCTGAGATCGGGCAGCTGCGCTGGCTCTTCGTCATGGGCTTCCTCTTCCCGATCATCGAACACCGAACCACGCTCGTCTACGCACTCTGCATCGGGCTGGCGATGGGCCAGATCGGGCAGGTCTTCGATGCGTTCGATGGCTTGGGTATCGAGCCGGTCGCCAAGCTCGTCGAGAATCACCCCGGACGCATCGCCGGCTGGTGGCACCCGGTCGTCGGCGGCGGACTGCTCGTGGCCGGCATGGGGCTGCACTTGCCCGCGGCCATGCTTGGTACGGGGCGGATGCGAATCATCGGGCTGCTCGGGCTGACAATCACAGGCGTTGGCGTGCTCGCCACGGGCACCCGCGGCGCGTGGGGGGCGGCCCTGCTGCTGCTCGTGCTGGGGGTGGTGCTCGTCCTCCGCATGAAACGCGTGCCCATCAAACGCGTCATCGCGGTGGTGGCGCTGGGACTGATCGCCGTCGCCACCGCAGGGTTCGTGCTGCGGGATTCGATCATGATTCGGGTCAACGAGACCCGGACAGAGCTGCGGGAAATCGAAGCCGGCGACCTCGATTCATACTCGGGGCGTCGCGTCCGCATGGCCCAGGAAGCGATCGAAGCGTTCGCCCAGCACCCGATCGTCGGCGTCGGGACCGGCGGCTACGAGCGATGGTGCGAGCAGCAGGGGCAGCGATTCGGTGCCCACGCCCACAACAGCACCCTGCACATCGGCGCGACGCTGGGGATCATCGGGCTCATGCTCTGGGCAATCGTCCTCTTCGTGACCCTGCGCAACGCCTGGCGCTGGGGCCTGACCAGCCCGGCCAACCCCTACGCCATGGGCCCCATGCTGGGGATCACGGGGCTGCTGCTGGCATCGCTGACCGACAGCGTCCACATCAACGCCCAGTCGGTCGCCATGCTGGGGGTGCTTCTGGCCCTGTGTCCGGCCTATGCCCCGGGAACACCATCGCCGATCGGCGATGACATCGCCGTTGAGGGGGAATAGACTCTTGGACGCGCCGTGCAGTCGGCGTCAACAATCTGGTGCGGTGGCTGAGCGGTTGAAGGCGCTCGACTTGAAATCGAGTGACCCTGAAAGGGGTCCGTGGGTTCGAATCCCTCCCGCACCGTTTCTTCGATCAAACCACCGGTACGGTGGTTTTTTCGTGCCCGCACGCCCGAGGTCCGCGTCAGTCGCTCGCCGATGGGTCCAGCGGCTTCTTCCATGGCATGTCCGGGTCCTTGTGCAGCACCCCCGCGCTCTGCTTGATGCAGCGTCGGCACGCGATCACCTCGTCGTTCATGGGGCTCGCCCAGTGCAGCCCCTCCCGCCCGTTCTCCAGGCAGAGCACGCACGCCAGTTCACGCGGCGGGGTGACCCCGGTGTCCAGGTGCACCAGCTCGGTAAAGGCAATCGATAGGCAGTTGCCACAGATCAGCGACCCGCGATGGCCCTCGACCATGGGGCGTTGTTCGTCCCACGCCGAGCCGCAGAAATCACAGCAGAAAATCAGGTTGCCGTTCTCGTCGGGTTTATTCATTGGCTGTCATCATCCCATCTGCCCGCTGCTGGCGTCCATGAGCTGATGCCTTGCCAGCTGGGCATAGATCGGGCAGCGTTCAAGCAGCTCGTGGTGCGTGCCTTGGTCGACAACTCTGCCGGCATCGAGGACCACGATGCGGTCGGCGTTGAGCACGGTCGAAAGTCGGTGGGCGACGATCAGGCTCGTGCGGTCCTTGCAGAAGTTGCCCAGCACCTCGTTGATGAGCTTCTCGCTGTGGGCATCGATCATCGAGGTCGCCTCGTCGAGGATCAGGATCGCCGGGTCGCGCAGGATCGCGCGGGCGATCGCCAGGCGCTGGCGTTGCCCGCCCGACATGGTCAGCCCCTGCTCGCCCACGGGCGTGTCGAGCCCCTGATCGAGCTTCTCGATGAACTCCATCGCGCGGGCATCGCGGGCCGCCTGCTCGACCTGCTCGCGCGTGGCGTGGCGGTTTCCATAGGCGATGTTCTGTGCAATAGTGCCTTTGAAGAGCACGACCTCCTGTGTGACGACACCGATCTGCTTGCGCAGCGAGCGCACCCGCACACGCGCGATGTCGGTGCCATCGATCAGCACCCGCCCGTCGTCGGGGTCGAAGAGGCGCGGGATCATCGAGAGCAGGGTGGTCTTGCCGCTGCCGTTGGGCCCGACGAACGCGATGGTCTCGGCGTGGTTGATGGTGAGCGAGACGCCATCGACCGCGGGGGTGGTCGCGCCGGGGTAGATCACGCGGACATCATCGAAGGTGATGGAGGTCTGGTGGCGTGCAAGCTTGGGCAGGCGTTGCTCGTGCCCGGGCTCGGGCTCGGCACTGAGCAGGCGGTTGAGCCGATCGGCACCCGCGCCCGACTGTTGGATGTCGTTGACCAGCCCCGACAGCGGCTTGATCGACGCGCCCGCAAGCCCCAGTGCGGCCAGCACGGTGATGAACTCCGATTTCTCCAGCGTGCCATCGAGAATGAACTTGGCGGCCACGATCGTCAGCCCGCCCAGGGCGAACATGGTGATCATCTCCGCCAGCGGCCCAGCGAGCGCGCGTGCGGTGCGGACCTTCATGTGCTGACGAAGAACTTCCTTGTTGATGCGTCCGAACCGCCCGGCCTCGTAGCGTTCGGTGGTGTGGACCTTGACGACCCGCATGCCCTGCAAGGCCTCGGTCGCGGCCCGGTACAGGTCCGCCCGGCTCGACAGCGCCCGTCCCGAGGCACGCCGGATCCGCTTGCCCAGCTTCCGGATCACCACGCCCAGGATGGGCATCACCACCAACGCCACCAGCGCCAACTGCCAGTTGGTGATAAACGCGACCAGCAGCGCGACCACACCCTTGAGGATGTGGGCGACGGCTTTGGAGAGCATGGCGACGAACCCCGCCGCGAGCGATTCGGTGTCGTTGACGATGCGGGAGATCGCATCGACCGGGCCCTCACTGACGATGGTTTTGAGCGGGAGCTTGAGCACCTGCCCGTAGGCCCGGCGGCGTACGCGGGCGATGGTGGTGTGCACCACGGTGTAGGCGATGTACTGGTGCATGAAGTTCGAGAAGGCGCCGAGGATCGTCAGCCCGGCCAGCACGCCCATGATCAGCACGATGCTCTTGAACGGGTCGGTCGGGAGCCAGTCGATCTGGGCGGCGCTGAGCATCGAGAAGATCCCGCCCCCCTCGTTCTTGGCGAGCTGATCCTGCACGAAGGCGCGAAGCCCGCCGCTGTCTGGTTCCAGCAGGATATCGAGCGTCGGGCCCAGTGCCGCGATGCCCGCGCCAACACCGCCTGCTGAGAGCAGGGCGAAGAACAGCCCGACCAGCAGGTGCCATCGCATGCGGAGCATGGGCTTTGCAAACTTCCAGAACGCGTCCATAGAGAGATATTGTTCGTTGCTTGCGCCCGAGGGTATACCCGGGCAAGGAAATAGGCCCTGAAGGCTCAGAATCGGCGATTCTGGCCACGAATCGCCATCAGATCTCCACCCGGTCACGGGTGAGGCGGATGTGCTCGGGTGGGTGCAGCTGGCCCGAATCCATCCCGGGGCAGCCCTTGCTCGCACGCGCCCAGTCACGCTTGGTGCGCAGGTTGCTGTCCCAGAACGGCCAGGTTCGGCACTGCTCGGGGCGCGATTCGTACACGCTGCACCCGGTCTTGCCCGTCTTCTCGTCACGGGTCAGGAACACGCAGTCGTACCCGTACCCCGTCTTGTTCTCGTTGAGCGACCGTCCCACGATCGTGTCGCGGGTGTATTGCTCGTAGAAGGTCGCCTTGGGGACCCCCAGCGATTTGGCCATCGCGCCCGCTTCCTTGTCGGTGAAAAGCACATAGCCCGTGGGCCCCGTGCAGCAGTTGCCACACTGGGTGCAGGTGAAGCGAAGCCCGACCTCTTGGGTGTTGGTCTTCCCGGTCGGGTCGGGCCGATCAAACCACTCGTGCTGTTCCTGATCGCGGTGGCTCATTCGGGGTTCCTTTGCAACACAACGAGCGTCTGGTCATCGTCGCGGTTGAGGCGGTTGCTGAACTTGAACAGCGCCCCATGGATCGAGTCGATCGCGCAGCCCGGCTCCCCCGAGCATGACCCGACTGCCTTGATCAGGCGATCCATCCCGAACATCTCGGCCTTGGCATCACGCGGGGCCGGGTGCATCGAGGCCTCGTGCGCCGGACGGTTTCTTGTCGCTTCGGTGATGCCGTCGGTGTAGAGGATCAGCGTGTCGCCGGGATGCATCACGCACGAGTCGGACTCGAAAGGCATGTCGTTGCTGATCCCCAGCGGGATGGTGGCGGCAGACTCGATCGTCTCGATCGTGCCGTCGGCCCGACGCAGCAGCGGGGGGTTGTGCCCGCAGCGGTTCCAGCTCAGGGTCCCGTCGCGCGGATCCAGCACGCAGAAGAAGGCCGTAGCGAACTCACCGTTGAGATTGGCGGCTACGAGCTTCTCGTTGCAGTACCGGGCGATGCCGGCCACATCGTCAAGGGCCCGCTCCGGACCGGCCACATCGGGGTAGCAGTGCAGGATCGAGCGGATCATCGCCATCACCGTCGCCGCACCGGGCCCATGCCCCGAGACATCAGCGATGACAAACCCAACCCGATCATCGTTGGGAGCGCGATAGAAATCGTAATAGTCGCCCCCGGCGATGTTGCTCGTCAGGTAGCTGGTGGCGAGTTTGAAGCTGTCAAATCTGGGTGACCGCTCGGGCAGGAGCTGACGCTGGATTTTGGCGATCTGCTCGAACTGGCCCACGAGCTGCTCGTTAAGCGACTCGGCCTGACGCCGAAAGACGAGGTTGCGGGTGGCCGTGCCCATCAGGTTCACATCCAGCAGTCCCTCGACAAAGGTATCGAGGTTGGTCCAATCGAGGCGTTGGTGGAAGCTGATGGCCCAGTTGAGCGCCTGCGCATCGTCATAGGTCGGGATGGCCGACAACGCTCGCACGCGTCGCGCATCTTCGCCGAGCACCTCGCCAAGGACCGGGTCCTGGGAGAAATCGACATGGGTGATGATCTGTGGCTGGTCCTGGGCGATGATCTTCCCGATCAGCCCGCCTGTATAGGTCGGCAGTCGGACCCACTCACGCCATGGGTCACGATCGAGCTTGTTCTTGTCGAGGGTCAGCGGGTTGCGGCTGTTGGTGTTCGTGATCGCACGCGTGATTTTGTACTTGCCCGGCGGCAGATCCCGGATCGACACGCTGATGAACGCTTCACGGGGAAATCGCTGCCCGACCCAGGGCCCGAAATGCTTGAGCATCTGGGCCGGGTCCTTGATGGCGCTGACATCGCGCAGCATCCGGGTCAGTGCTCCGACGCGCGGGTCCGCGCTCAGATCAATAGCACGCCCCTCGGCGCTCAACCCGCTGCCTGTCGGGATCGTGCTCATGCGCACCCCGATTCGACGCGTCGACACAGAACCGTCGCCTGATTGAGCATGGTCTGCACACCCTCGTGCAAGCCCTGATGTTGCTCCTCGGGCAAGAGCGGGATGTTGATCCGCACGCTCCACGCCGCCGACCGGGCAGCCGCCTCGCCCAGCACCGCCGCGATGCCGAGATCGGACTTGAGTTGCTTGTTGGTGGTACCCACGAGTCGATCGCACAGGCGGAGCAGCTCAATCGAGAGCGCCAGCATGGCCCGCGGCGGGGTGATGGCGCCCTGCACCGCGTCGTCCCACCGCGCGACCCGTTCGGGGTCATCCTTGGCAAGCCCCCAGAGCGCGTTGAGTTCCCCATAGCCGGCGGCATCCTCATCGCCCAGCTGCAGGAACATCTGCCGAGCTCGGGTGAGCTGGGTCATCGCGTTCTGGTTGTGCTTTTCGTGCTCAGCGAGCGATTTCTTGCCCAACGAGTAGCTCACAACCATCGTGGCGGTCGCCGCTGCCGTCGCACCGACCATCGCTGCTGATGCGCCGCCGCCGGGTGTGGGCACTTTGCCCGACAACGCACCGAGAAATGCGTCCACGGTCTGGGTCGAAATCGATGTCGCGGCTGTTTCGCTGCTCATGGGGGTATGGTAGCCGATCTCACTGGCGCGATCGGGAAAGGACGCGAGCCAGGGCCACGGTTGTCGGGATGAGCTCGTCCGGTTTTTCGTGGCACCAGTCGACAAGTTCGTCGTGTGTCACCCACTTGATCTCGCTGTATTCCCAGTTCGTCACGATCGTGGGCCGCTGATCGAGCGTGAGCGTCATCGCCAGATCGCTTGAGCCGACCTGATTGTCATGCACTAGCGCAATCAGCCGCGAACGCACGCCGCGTGTGTCGAACCCGGCTTCCTCATTGATCTCGCGCTGTGCCTGCTCAAGCAAGGCCCACTCATCGATCGAATTGCCCGCCTCGGGCACATCGACCCCGCCGCTGGGCCCCAGCTCCCAGAGCCCTCCGTAGCGGTGGGTCTGATGCGATCGTCGCCCCAGCAGCACGAACCCGTCGGCGATTACGATCGCCGTCACCGCAAGCAGCGAGTCGCCCAGATTGGCCACATCACGCACGGCGTGGCGTTTGTACTGGTCCACATGCGCCAGAACCACGCCCGACTGCGGGTCATAACGATCGAAGACCAGCATGTCCCCGTTGAAGTACCGCGGGTTCTGTACGCACAGATCCTGCCACGCGGCATCAACACGGGCTTGTGTCGGTTCGTCGAGCGCGGGGCTTGGAGATCGGTCGATCTGGATGCCCGTGAAATGGTTGATCAGTTCGAGTGTGATCGCCATGGCAACCCCCGGTGGCACCGGCGACTTGCCTGTGCTCTTTGAGCAGTTCTTGCGGTTTACACAGGCGGGACACCTGTGCCACCGGCAATCGGTATCAGCTCAGGAACCCACCGAGCTGGCCGCCCAGATCACCCAAGCCAAGATCCTCCGCTTCCTTGGAAATCTCTTCCTGCACGCGACGCTGGGCTTTCTCGGTCGCGTCGTTTATGGCGTCCTTGATGAGCGATGTCGCCAGATCGCGGGTCTTCTCGTCGACCGCCATCCCCGCAAGCAGGGCCGGATCCATTGTCAGGTCCAGCAGTTTCATCTTGCCGTTGACGACCGCGCGGCAGGCGCCGCCGCCGGCTTCCCCCTCGACTCGCATCGACTCGATCTTCGATTTGATGCGCTCGCCCGCTTCGGCGAGCTGCTCTTTGTTCTTCATGAGCGAGCCGATGGCTTGCATGGCTTTGAGTTTGTCGCCGAACATATTGGGTGTCCCTTATCGATCAGTTATTCTTGGGGTGAACGCGTTTGATCTCACCCTCGAACACATCAAGCACGCTTTTGACGAGCGGGTCGTTCTCCACTTCTTCGGGAGTCGGCGATCGCAGTTGCGGCTTGGGGGGCTCTGGTGCCGGTATTGGTTTCGACTCCGCCGGCTCAGGCGCAACCCGGCGTTTGCCTGAGGGCGCGGGGTCTTTGAACCCGGGGAGGTTCGCCTTATTGGGCGCCACGCTCGTTTCTGTGCTGGGTGCGGGCCTGGCTTTGGGCGACGCCGACGCTGCGGGGTGCGATTGCACCCGCGCCGGGGCCGCCCTCACGCTTTTTTTAACGCGGGGGCTCCCGGTGCAGCCGCGTTCCCGCCCGCTTTGACGAAGGCGGCAACATCGGCGATCTTCTCGGTCATCGCCAAACGCACCATGCACGCATCGAGCAGTGCCCGTGGTGCTGGGGAGGACTTGACCGCCCGCTGCACGCTCTCGCACAGGGCGATCATGTGCACCAAACCGGCGGCATCGAACTGCTTGGCCCGTTTGAACTCCTGCTCGCGTGCCTCGGATGAAAGTTCGACGAGGTCGGTGTCCTTGCCGCAGGACCCGATGACCATGAGGTCGCGGAACCGTTCGAGCAGCCCGCCGAGCACCTGCTCGCCCGAGATGCCCGTGCCCAGCAACGCGCCGGTCTTTCGCAGCACCGTCGGGGGATCGCCTTGGGCGATCGCGTCGATGACCTCGCTGAGCAGCTCCCGCTTGGGCAGGCCCAGCAGCTCTTCGAGCAGCTCGACGGTCAGCGTCTTCTCGCCCGAGGCCAGCAGGCGATCCAGCAGCGAAAGCGCGTCACGCATCGAGCCGTTGCCAAGGCGTGCCAGCGTAAAGACCAGCTCGTCATCGGCCTTGAATCCCTCGTCCTTGATCAGGGCGC
This sequence comes from Phycisphaerales bacterium JB052, assembly GCA_043100965.1. Lineage (GTDB taxonomy): Bacteria > Planctomycetota > Phycisphaerae > Phycisphaerales > UBA1924 > UBA1924. Next base: position 1,663,571 of record JBICHR010000011.1, read on the forward strand.
TGAGATGCTCGGCGATCTTGTTGGCGGGGATGTTCTTGAAATCGAAGCGCTGGCAGCGCGACTGGATCGTCGCGGGCACCTTGTGCGCCTCGGTGGTGCACAGGATGAACTTCACATGCTCCGGCGGCTCTTCCATCGTCTTGAGCAGCGCGTTGAACGCGGCCGTGGACAGCATGTGGACTTCGTCGATGATGTAGATCTTGTATCGACCGCGCAGCGGGCGGTAGGCGCTATTGGCGATCAGCTCGCGGGCTTCCTCGACCTTGTTGTGCGATGCCGCGTCGATCTCGATGACATCAGTGTCGTTGCCCGAGAACACCGCGCCGGCGATGTCTTCCTTGTGCTCAGGGTTGTTGAGCTCATTGGCGAAGATGCGGGCCATCGACGTCTTACCCACTCCGCGTGTTCCGATGAAGAGGTATGCGTGGTGGACGCGGTCCGAGTCGATCGCCGCCTTGAGCGTGCGGGCGATGGGCGACTGCCCGACGACTTCGTCGAAGGTACGAGAACGGTGTTTGCGTGCGAGGGCGGTGTAGGCCATGGGTACCACCGTTTGGAGTGAAATAATGCGGGTTTCTGCAGCAGTTTAGGCAAAATCCTGCCTTGGTCTTGAACAAATCCGGGTTGTACACGATAATACAGATGAAGGCTCGGCCGAGGGGTTGCTACGGCGACCCCGAGGGCATTGCCTTCTTTTTTTTGCACTCATTTCTTTCTCGTGGTGTACGGATCAGGCACGTAGATCACGCTGTGGAGATGGTGCGTCTGGCCGTTGACCTCGACTTGCCTCCGGTCAATGTGCGGCCGCAGCTTGGCGACATAGGGCACGAGTTCGTCCCGGACGACCCCGTCGAGCCCGATGCCCGGTACCCTGTAGGCGTTGTTCAAGCAGTAAATACAGAGATCGGCGACCTGAACCCCGTACCCCATGTCTGATTCCACGAAGAATGGCACCGGCGCGATTCGTTCGGCTCGCTGCTTCCCTGTCGATGTGAGCAGGAAGTATCGCTCCAACCCTTTGACGAAGCGCCGATCCTGGGTCTTCTCAGTCCCGTCCATCACAAGAAGGCCTGTCTCGTTGTGCGCTTCGAGGAAATAGAAGAAGCGTTCGAGCAGAAATACGTGGTCTTTTCGCAGGTAGTCTTCTGGTGCCGGGATGCCCTTGGGCGGCTTGTCTGATGGGATGAACGAACCGAATACGCAGATATTGAACAGCTCTAGCGATTCGAGTATCGCATGGGCGAAGGCGAGACATGTTTCGCAATAGGCTCGGAGTTCACCGCGTCGTGGCGGCTTGTTCTGGGCCGTGCTTTTCAGAAAGCCAAGTGTCAGGCTTCGGCGATCTCTGAACCGCAGCGGCTGATCGTGATTTGCGTACTTGAACCGGCTGCGTTTGAGCAGCTTGTCACCCTTGATCTCGGTTCCCAGATCGTGGCGGGTTGCCCCAAAGTAGCGTCGCTCGAGCTGCTGAATGTGCCTCGTAAATGCCCAGAGTTTCGCAGCGTGGATCGCGATTCCGCCGCGTACCTCATAAGGCATGGATCTGTGATCATGCCCACGCTCGTCCATGAAGAGCAACCAAGTCATCGAGATTCTCACGCACAACCCACCCCTGTCGATGCCCAGGACACCGACGGCACCGGATGACGGCCGCTTATGGCTGCTGCGGTCAAGCCCTGACCAGATTCACGGGCCACCCGTGCATCGGGCCCGGGCATCGACAGGACCGGGTCGTGAACGATCATCATAGATCGCCCATGCGTCAACGCCAAGGTTCGGGCCCTGTGGGTTTTGCTTGCGGGGGCCCGGATCGTCGATACAATGGGGTGAAATGATCTGGAACGGTATCAAGCGAAAGAAGGTCCTCGACGCCGGGGCTCGGTTCCGAGCCGAGCACTCGAGATTCCTCACGCTGGCGCTGCTTTCGGGTCGTCGTTACCCCCGCATCCCCGCAAAGCGGGTCGATCAGGGCGGGTTTTCAGGGCTGCTCAAGCTCGACGAGGGCGAGAAACGGGCGGCGATGTGGTGGGCTGCCGCGCTGACGCGTGTCAAAGACCCCAAATGATCGAGTGTTCCATGCCGAACATGACCTGATTTGTGCGCAGGAACCGGGATTTTCGGGTGACTTGTGCCATGCGTCGGGGGTGCTGAGCCGATATCGTCATCACGAGACACCGCCGAGAGTTCTCGGCCACAACCCTGATTTGGGGAGCATTGATTCGTTATGAGTGAGCCAGCCGCATATGAACCCGTGAACGAGCCCTGCGCTCGTGCCCCGCTGAACCCGAGATGGACACTCAAGCTCGGGGTGATTGCACTGATCATTTTCGCCGTGGGTGTTTGGGGGTACCTCGACGCGACGGTCGTGTACCCCAAGCGTGGCGAGAAGTTCGCCGACTGGGCGAAGTGGCAGTATCTCGATCAGGCCAAGAAGGCCGACCGAGAGGACTTCGGGATCTTCCTTCGTGATGTTTCGGTCTCGAATCCAAGCGATGAGTTGGAGCGCCTCAGTGATGAGGAGCAGAACACCCGCAACGCCCAGGACGCCCAGAACCCCAGCAGCTCGCGTTCGCTCCGCGCCTCGATGCAGCTGGCTCGCAAGCAGTGGCTTGAAGCACTCGCGGTGATCGGCAAGCTGGATCCCGAGCACACAACGATCGACGCGCCGCAACGCACGCTCGATGAACTCAACACCAAGTGGGGCAGCAGCAAGGGCAATCCCAAGCCGTTGAGCGGGCTGGATCTGCTCACGCAGTGGCTCATTATGGGGGTGTGCTTCACCGTGACTCTGATCATGGTGGTACACATGCTGCGTGTCCGGGCCAAGCGGTACGCATGGGACCCTGAATCGATGACGCTCACGCTGCCCAGTGGGGCCAAGATCACCCCCGACGACCTTGCAGAGGTCGACAAGCGCAAGTGGGACAAGTTCATCGTGTTCCTGAGCATCAAGGATGCACACCCCGAACTGGGTGGGCAAGAGGTCAGCGTTGATACCTACCAGCACCGTTTCGTCGAAGACTGGATCCTGGCGATGGAAGAACGGGCCTTCCCCTCCCAAGAAGATGCTGATGCGCTCACTGAAAACAATGTTGGCGACGAGAAGTCAGAGAACCACGATGACGACGGTTGAGCCGGGCCTTCGACGCCGGGGGTTCTGCTCGTGATGTGGGAGATGTGGGTTATTGCGCTGATTGCCTTTACAACCGGCCTTGCCGGGATCGTGATGGTGGTCCTGGCCCTGCCGGGCATCTGGTTCATGGTGCTGGCTTCCGGGCTCTGCCTGTGGTGGCAGCCCGACATCATCAGCGTCAAAGCCGTCATCACGCTCGCCGTACTTGGGATCATCTCCGAGGCGACCGACATCGTGGCATCGGCGGCTGGGGCCAAGAAACTCGGTGGCTCCAAGCGTGGCGCGGTGGGTGCGATCGTGGGCACCATGCTGGGGGCGATCTTCGGCACGGTGTTCATCCCGATCCCGGTGCTGGGAACCATCCTGGGCGGGATCCTGGGTGCGGGTGCCGGGACGCTGATGGTCGAGCGGGGCATCGTGAAGATGACCTGGGGTGATTCGCTCAAGTCCAGCGGCGGGGCGGCGATCGGTCGTACGGTCTCGATCTTCCTGAAGCTCGGGCTCACGATCGTGGCCTGGCTGTTCTTTGTCACCGCCGCGTTCGTCTGATTCGCACGCGTGCGTGGCCCGAGCCCGATATACTGCGCTCAGAGAGATCACTTCTAGCACGAGAGACGACATCAACATGCCTCAGAGCCCAGCGCCGGCAGCCGAACAGAAGACCCAGACGCAACCCAGCGGGACCGAGCCCAAGTTCTATGTGCTCGACACCAATGTCTTGCTGCATAACCCCGGCGCGTTGTTCGTGTTTCAAGAGAACCATGTGGTGATCCCGTACCCGGTGCTCGAGGAACTCGACGCGATGAAGCGTCGGGAGGACGATGTCGGGCGGGCCGCCCGCTCGGCGATCCGCTGGCTCGACCGCCTGCGGAAGTATGGCAAGCTCACCGAGGGCGTCCCTTTGTCGAAGCTGGGGGCCAACGCGGGCGGGGCGACGGGCACGCTCTCGATCGACATCAACGACCACGAACGCCCCGCGATCCTCTCAGCCGACAAGCCCGACAACCGCATCATCGCCGCGGCTTGGGCCCTGCTGCACGAGAAGAAGCGGGTCATCTTTGTCAGCAAGGATCTGGCGGCTCGCATCAAGTCCGATTCTCTGGGGGTCCGTTCCGAAGACTTCCTGAACCAGCAGGTCGATGCGGACCGCCTGTACCCCGGGTACATCGAGCTGCACACCAGCAGTGCCGAGATCGATACGCTGTACCGCGACCGCATGCTGGCCGTGGAAGACCTCGAGAAGTACCTCGAGGTCAAGATGGACGACGGGACGACCAAGGTCCGCGAGCTGACCCCGAACCAGTATGTGGTGCTCAGCGATGTCGAGGACGAGGCCCACTCGGGGTTGGCGCGTCGATTGGCGGACACCGAGCACCTGATCCCGGTCGCGTCGCAGAAGAAGCCGACCTTCGGGATCGTGGCGCGCAATGTGCAGCAGACGATGGCGTTGGATCTGCTGATGGACGACGATATCAAGCTCGTGACGCTGCTGGGCAGCGCGGGCACGGGCAAGACCCTGCTGGCCATCGCCGCGGGCATGGCCAAGGTGTTCCAGGAGGAGCGGTACGACAAGCTGCTGGTGGCACGCCCGATCATGCCCATGGGGCGAGATATCGGGTACCTCCCGGGCGACAAGGATGAGAAGCTGGGCGCGTGGATGCAGCCGATCTTCGACAACCTGACCTATCTGATGTCCACGCGTGGGGCACCGAACCAGAACGCCGAGAGCCGCACCACCGAGCAGCGCATCGACAAGCTGATCGCCGACGGGCGTCTGGTCCTTGAGCCGCTGACTTATATTCGTGGACGATCGATCCCGCACCAGTTCATGATCGTGGACGAGGCGCAGAACCTGACGCCCCACGAGGTGAAGACGATCGTGTCGCGTATCGGCGAGGGCACGAAGCTGATCCTCACGGGCGACATCGGGCAGATCGACCACCCGTACCTCGACTCATCATCGAACGGGCTGAGCTACACCGTCGAGAAGATGCGTGGCTTGGGCATCGTCGGTCACATCACGCTCCAGAAGTCCGAGCGCAGTACCCTGGCGAGTCTAGCGGCCGAGCGTCTCTGAATGACCGGTTGATCGGGTTGCGAATAAAACAGGCAGTGCTGATCAGCGGTTATCGAGCAGCAGCTCGACGCGGTCGCGTTGCTGACGGAAGTAGTCACGCCACTGCTCGTCGCGTTCGCGCAGCTGTGCCTGCTTGATGATCTCGAGCAGTTCGATGTTGCCCGTGCCCAGCATCTCGGCGCTGCGGATCAGCCCACGCATCGCGGGGATGTACATCGGGTCGCGTGCCAGTGCACTCTCGTAGCTGGCGTACGCGTCGGCGGCCCAGCCCACACGCTGGTAGGCGAGCCCGGTGTTGTACAGCGGGCGTGGATCGGAGGGCTCGATGCCTGCGGCGATCTGGAACGCGGCAACGGCGTCGGCGTAGTTGCGTTCGTTCATGAGCAGCTGGCCCATGTTGTTCCAGGCGGCGTAGAGCTTGTCGTCGAGTTCGAGCGCGTTGCGGTATTCCTGGAGCGCTTCCTCGGTCCTGCCCTCCTGCGCCAGTTCCGTTGCGAGCTGATAGTGCTCGCGTGCCTCGGCGCGTTGGCGCTGGCGATAGGCGATCGCGGGGTCGATCTCGTTGAGGCCGTTGCTGGTGCGGCTGCTCGATGACGAGCACGCGCCGAGGGGCAGCGTCACGGTCAGCCCGAGCAGGGACATGGCGAGAATACGGGTTGGGGTCGGGCGAGTCATCGCGACGGTTCTCCTTATGGTCTCCGCTCGTATCGGGCGAGCACCACTTCCATGTTCCAGAACTGATTGCGGGGCTGGATCTTCAGGCTCTGCGCGTGCATGCCCGGGATCTCCTGCTCGGCGAGCTTGACCCAATCGAGCAGGTGCCCGAGCGAGGGGTCGTTGATGGTGTACTTGTAGGTCTTGAGCACCACATTGCCCTGTGTCTGTGAGCCCGGGTCACGCGGGATCCCGATGTCGTTCTTGAGCTGGGCACGCGTGCCCAGCGACTGCAGCGTCGAGTACAGGTCGGGCAGCGGCTCAAAGATGTCGGTCTCGGTCCCGCTGGCCTGGGCCGCCTCGAGCATCTTGATCTCTTCGATCAGGTTCTCGACCTTGACCAGGTTCCTGGCGGCCTGCTCGTTCTCTTTGATCGCGGCGGCGCGGGTCTGCCATGCCACACCCAGCACGATCAGCATGATGACAAGCAGCAGGAGCCCGAGCATGATGAAATGGCGTGGGCTGTTGAGTCGCTGCTGGCTCTGGGCCCGGGTCGCCAGCTCGTAGCGGTCGTCCTGGGTCAGGCGCGCGTTCTCAGCGTTCAAGGTGCTCATGGTCCCGCCTCCCCTGGGTCTGCCCAGCGGGCGAGATAGGTGGCCTCGACCCGGCCGTTCTTGAGCTGCGGGTTCATCGAGTACCAACTGAGCAGCGAGTCATCGATCGATTGCAGACTCTGGTACAACTGCTCGGCTTCAGCGACCTCGTCAACCTGGAGCAGCAGGGTGAAGGTGCGGCTGTTGATATTGAAGTTCGTGACCTGGATGCCCGGGGAACCCACAACAAACGACACCGTTTCCAACGCCTTCATGACGGGTTTGGGCTTGGGCACGGTGATGAGCGTCGATGAGCGGGTGATCTCGCTCCGCTTGGATTCGAGGTCCCACACCGGTGCGGCCGAGAGCATCAGGTCCGGGTCGTAGGTGCGGAGCATTTCGGTCTGCTGCATCTCGATCGCCCGGGTCTCCTGCTTGATCGCGTTGGTGCGGTTCATGAACTGCAGCCCCAGCAGCAGCACCACGCACGCGGCGCCGGTCAGTGCCAGCCCTGCCCAGCGGAACATCGAGCGGTGTGCCCGCGTGGGGCGTTCTTCGAGCCCCTTGAGCGATCCCATCGCGGGGCAGCGTTCCTGCTGGGCGATCTTGCGCAGGGTCGCGCCGATCGGGTCGGGCTCGCCCATCAGGTCGAGCGTCGCGTCCGGCCAACGCAGGGTGAGCATGGTCCCGAGCTGCCCGGGGTCGAGCGGGCGCTCGGGATTCGGTATGTCGTCTTCCACCTCATGGGTCGTCGGCTCGCCCAGCACGACGATGCGTGACGGGCTGATCCCAAGCTGGGATGACCAGCCCAGCCAGTCCGCGCACAGGCGGGCGATATCGGTCTGGCGTACCAGGACGCGTGGTTCGTGCTCGTCGAAGACCCGGCGTAGACGAACGCTGCCGGCACAGATGAGCTGGCCCTCGCGTGACCACGCCCAGATCATGCGTGCGTCGATCGGGTCGATCGCGATGATGCTGCAGATCGGTGCATCGGAGCTGACGATGTGCTGGGCACCGCTTGAAGAGCCGATCCCGGGATCCCATGCGGTGCAGAGCGCGTGCCAGATCGTGGTGAAACGCGCGGGGCGGATGCCTTTCTTGTCCAGGGCGTCCTTGAGCAGGCGTCCGGGGACATCGGGTACCGCGATGATCGCTTCACGCGAGCCCGTCGAGGCCTGCTCGCTTCCGAGCATCTCAAAGTCGAGCTCGCGGGGCAGGTGGGGCAGGCGTTCGCTCACGCCAGCGTGTACGGCCGGCTCGAGATCGTCCGGGTCGTGTTCGATTGGGCCTTCGCTGATCGCGGCATCGAGCATCGTCGGGTCCGCGTCCTCGGGCTTGACCCAGGTGCAGACCGCACCGTCGGGGTCGAGGACCAGCGCGTCGAGGTCTTTGTTCGATCGGCCTTCGATACGCTCCTGAACCCACCGCGTCGCGTCATCGATCGTCGAGAGCATGAGTTCCGGGTCGCTGCTGGGTGCGATGTCCCATGCGTCATCGGTGTGCCCGCCGATCATGCGCAGTCCACGCATCATCATGCCCCGATCGGTTCTTCTGATATAGCACAGGCGCTCACTCAAGGGTCTGGTCTCGTTTCAGCTGCGGGTCAGGTGCGCTGGCGTCTGGGCCAAGCGCGGGGCGGGGTCAGTTGTTGTCTCTTCCCCCACGACGACGGACATCGGGCTGACGCCCGGTCTCGCTGACATTGCCTCTGATCGTGACAAGCGGCTCAGGGGTCGGGCGTCGGTTCTCGTTCTCGGGGGGAAGCCCGCGTTTCTCGCGTTCAAGGCGTCGCCGAGCCATCTGCTGCTGACGAACCGGGAGCGACTGGATCATGGCTTCTTCTTCGGGGGTCAGCTTGGTGGGGTCGACCGGGGTGGCGGCGACTTCGATCTCGTCCCCCTCGACCAGGGTGATCGACGGGCCGGTCTTTGATGCCAGGTCGATCGCGGCGCGGCTCTCGCCATCACGCAGGATGATCAGCCGCGGGGTGATGCGTTCGACCTCGAGGTCCGGGAGCGCTTCATCGTTGCTCTGGGCCACCTCGCCCAGTGACACGATGCGCTGTTTGCCATCGATCCGGATGAACGCGCGTGGTGTGCGGGCGTCGTTGATGAACCCGATGTATTTCACACGCCGTGCGATCGTGGCCTCGTCGAGCGTGGGGCCTGGGTCGGTCGTGTTCTCGTCTGTTGGTTCGGCTGGTTCGACGACCTCCACCTGTGGCTCGGGTGCGTTGTCGAGCAAGGCAAGGCGTTCGGCGAGTCCCATGGTGTCTACGCTGGCGTCTGCATTCTCATACTCGCCCATGGAGTCGGGGGTGGTGACGGGCGGGGGCTTGAACGCCTGGGCATTGACCTTGGCTTGCTCGAGCGTGACGCCGGGTGTGTGCTCTGGGAGTCCGACCATGCCGACGGCGACGGCACCCAGCACGCAGATCAGCGACCCCGCTTGGGCGCCGATGGTCCAGAGCTTGGCTTGTGATGGTGAAAGTGGGGTACTCATGGTCGTTACTCGTTCTATTGCAATGAGGGGCGGTTCGTGGTGGGCCCTGCTCGTTGCCGTGTCTGCTCTGCCCTGATTATCGGCTGATCGCCGCTTCTTGTTGCATTCTGTTGCGCCGATGCTTGTTCGGGGCTTCTTATGACGCGTTCCTGAGAGTCTAGGGGCTCATCGGGTGAGATGTGGGCTTTCAATACAGCTGCGAAAGGTCAAATGAGTCGCCCAGCTCGAGCTCGCGCCATGTGATGAACGCACCGAGTTCCATGGGATTGCCTGATTGGTTGGTGCTGCTGACACGAATTTGCGTCACCCCCCCGTAGCGTGCGATGACATGGCCCTGCTGGGGCCCCGCCCCGGCACGCACCTCGATGATGACCGCCCAGAGTTCGATATCGGTGGCGAATATCCGAAACATCGCCGCCCGCTGGTCCGAGTCCAGCCCCGACGAAGTGGCGATCTGGGTGAGCTGTGTGCGGCTGATGGCCTCGTCGCTGTACCGGACGCCATCCAGCTCGGCGAGGAACCGGTCAGCGAGCGAGCCGGCGATGACCTCAGCCGCCGCGGTGAGCACCCGATCGCTGGCGCTGGAGATGCTGACTTTGAACGGGCCGAAGGGGCGTGTTTCCCGCAGGTATTCTTCTTCGGTGGTGTTACTCGCGAGGTTGCGGAGCAGCAGCCCGCCATCTTCGATCTCGACCTCGCTCAGGTTGGTGAGGTTCGAGAGGGCGGCTCCCTGCGCGTCACGCAGGTAGACGCTGACTTCTGAGCCGTCTTCGAGCAGGATGTCCATCGCGTGCCCGCTCTCGGGTTCGAGCACCTCGTGCAAGTCTCGCCCGTTCTGCTGCCGCAGCCAGGCGCCGATGGCTTCCTGCAAGCCACGCCCGAGGTGATGCTCCTGGTATTTGTCGACCTGACGGGCAACCGTCTTGGTCTGTGCACTGAAGCGGGTCATGCTCAGCCCGATGCCCAGCGAGACAACGATCATGAGCAGGATCACCATGACAAACGCGAAGGCGCGTCGCTGGTTCGTGCTGTTCGAGTTGGTGCGAAGGGAACTCATCAGTCGTCGAAGTTGAATCGGTTATCAGTGCCCGGATCCGAGCCGCCCGGGCGTCCACCCGTTCCGCCGCCGTTGGTGTTGCCGGTGCCCGTGCCCGTGCCATTACCGCCCGATGGTGGGTCGCCCGAGCCATCGGTATCGGTGTCGTCGACGCTGTCGGTGCTGGCCGATGCGACGGTCAGCGGATCATCGCCCGTGATCCAATCGATCTCGAACATCCAGGAGGCGTACTGCTGGTTGGTCAGGATCACCTCGAACTGGGCGTACGCGGGCAGGTCGCTCATCTCCATCCCGATATGGGCGTCGATGAACTCGTCGCCCTTGTAGAGCTCCCAGATGCAGCGATCGATGTGGCGGAGCAGCGGGACCGCGCCGGCGAGGCGGGCCCTGATGGACTCGGGGTCGCCCTCGGTGTCGGGGAGCGGGCCGTAGCCCGCGTTGAGCTGCTCGGCTTCGTCGGTGAGGATCGGTCGCCACCAGAGCGTCCAGTCCGGCGGGGCGTTTGGATTGAGCGGCTGATCAAGCTCAACATCGCTGAGCATCGAGTCGTTGGCCGCGATGAGCCCGAGGCGCTGCATGATGCGTTCACGCTCGCCCGATCGTCGAAGCTCGAAGACGCCCCGGGTGATGCCCTGCGAGCCGTCGAGGGCCGAGAAGTCGAGCGATTCGTCGCGTGATTCGGCGGTGTACCACTCGGCGGCCTGGCTGGCCAGCCCCGATGGTACGGGCGGGGTCGAGCAGACGACCTCCAGCCGCTGAGGGATCCACCCGGTCGAGTCGGGCTCGACCGTGGTGTCGTATTCCAGGATCAGGCGTCCACGGGTGACCTCGTCTTCGCTGCTCTGTTCGGTGGCTTCTTCGCTGTCGGCACGCACGATCGTGGTGCCGGTGGTTTCCTGCATCTGGAGGCTGAGCATCGCGCGTGTGAAGGAGGTGTGCGCGATGTCGAGTTCGCTGGTGCGGTGGTAGCGTTGGTCGAAGGCGTCCTCGGCGTTGCTCAGTGCGAGGAACACGCTCAGGCACCCGGCGAGCACCAGAGCGCTGAGCACTACCGCGAGCGAGACCTCGATGAGCGTGAAGGCGCGGGCGGAATGGGCGGGGCGGGTGTGCATCACCCACCCAGGTCCTGCATCATGGACTCGAACAGGCGTTCGATCCCGCCGGGCTGGTTGAGCAGGGTCTCGAGCGAGTCGGGGTTGTTGAACGCGAGCGGGTCGATCAGGCGTGTGATCTGGCAGTGGGGCACACTGGTCGTGTACGAGAGCGACCCTCCCGAATCGGAGGCGAGCCAAACACGGATCGTGATCAGCTTGATGCGCGAGAGACTCGCGCCGCTGCCAACGCCGGTGCTTTCATCATCGACGATGTTGTCAAACTCAAACTTCACTCCCGACTCTTGCAGGCTCCAGCGATACAGATCGATGTCGTACTCGATGGGCAGGGCTCGGTCGGGCAGCGAGTCGCGATCGTCGATGTACTGCAGGATGAGTCTGTTGGCCAGTTCGGCGGCTCCGAGACTCTGGTCCATGATGCGCTGCGAGCGGGTCATGAACGAGACACTGCCGGCGAGTGTCGAGGCGACCAACGCCAGCAGCACGCTGGCGAGCACCGCTTCAAGGAAGGTCACCCCGCGCCGGGTCGTGTACCGGCGTGCGCGTCGTGTCGAGGGACGGGCGGGTTGGGGTGTCGTTGAGTTCATTGATCGCCGCTTGGGTGGTGCTTATTCAGATGAGCGGACATCCATGGTCCAGACATTGATGTCATCGCCGGTCTGGAACTCGCCGTCGGGCCCGGCGCTGATCAGGTCGAACATCTGGGTCTGACCGGGGGCGCGGTAATAGAACGCACGCTCCCATGCGTCCATGTCGGCACCCGGATCGAGGTAGTCGGGGATCATGACCGAGAGCGACTCAGGAGCGCTGCCCGCGTTGTTGGCCGAGTAGGTGTTGATCGCGGTCTTGATCGTGGTCATCGAGGTCTTGGTGACCTTGGTGCGGGCACGCTTGAGGAAGCCCGGGACAGCGAGGGCGGCACCGGCCATCAGGATGCCGATGATCACCAGCACCGCGGTCAGCTCGATGAGCGAGAAACCCGGTCGTGTTTGGGTGTACGAGCGACTGATCATGCTGTTGGCGCGTCGATCGAACGCGGTGGTGGTGGGTGTGCTCATGCCGGATATCTCCTCTAAGACCTTGTTTCTTCAACGCTTGTGCGTGTTGCGTATTGCATTGTACCGCTGCCTGGCAGCGTGGGTTCATTGGGATTCGTGATCAGAGGGCACCGCCGGCCATGGAGAACATGGGGAGCATGATCGCCAGGATGATGCTGCCGACGATCAGGAAGAGCAGCACGATCAGCGCGGGCTCAAGAATGGCCATCAGACGGGCGGTCTTTTTATCGACCTCGGCCGCGTGATCCAGTGCCAGGGCGTTGAACGCGTCTTCGAGATCACCGCCCTGATCGGCGGCGACAAGCAGGCGTCGTGTTGATTCGGGCAGCGAATCAACCTTCATGATCAGGTTCCGGAACACGCCCCCCTCGATCAGGCGCAGGCGCATGCGTTGCAGGTCCCGGTTGAGCTTCGGGTGTGTGATCGCGGAGCTGCTGACCTGCAGGGCGTCGCCCAGCGGGATGCCGGATCGGGACATCGAGGACATCACCGAGAAGAAACGGGTCAGTTCCTGCTGCATCACCACATCACGCACAAATGGAGCGTTGCGGGTGACGGTGATCGCGACCTTGCCAAGGGCTGATCGGAAGAGGAACACCAGCACCAGGCCCACGATGGCCGCGATCCCGAAGGGGATCAGGTTCGCCTGGAGGAAGTTGCCCAGGTTGAGCAGGAAGCGGGTGATGAACGGCAGTGTGACCCCTGCCTTTTCCAGCGAGTTGCCGATCATCGGCACGACGATGATGATCATGACCAGCGCCGCGGCCAGCGCGAGCGTCAGCACGATCGCCGGGTAGATCATCAGCGTCGCGGCTTTGCCCGAGACCTCCAGCTGTCGGCGCGCACTCAGGGCCAACGCCTTGCACGCCCCGGCCAGATCGCCGGTCTTCTCCGCGGCCCGGTAGGTCGCGACCGTCACGGTGTCGAAACTCCCCACCTGCTTGCACGCGTCGGCAAAGCTGGTGCCCTGGGAGACGAGGTGGCGGAGCCGGTCGATGCGGTCACGGTTGGGCTTGCTCACCACGCCCGCGGCCACCTCCAGCGCCTCGGTCAGCGTCACCCCTCGGCTCACGAGCTGGGCGATCTGGGCATCGAACTCGGCATGATCCTTGAGCGACATCTCGGGCACGCTGTTGGCCCAGTCCGGCAGTTTCCATGTGCGGACAAGTACCTGCTTTTCCTTGCGCAGCTGCTCAGCGAGGGCCCGTTCGGAGCGGGCACTCTTGATACCCATCAGCTTGCCCCCGCTCGATTTGCTCGCGAGGTACAGGAAGGAACTGGATGTGCTCGCGGCTCGGCTCATGAGAGAATGCGGGGTCTCTGGGTCGTGGTTCGGTGTTTATCGGGCCGATTGCCCGTTTTTCGCCCGACTATTGTATGTTCGTGATGCCCGGGTGTGCGGCCCGAACGCGTGATGCTCGCAGAACGCCCGCAAGCCCCAGATGATGCACGAAAGGCCTTGATCTGATGCGATCTGTCTCCCCGCCATTGATACCCGGGCGGGCAGACGGGAGAATATCGGTGCCCCTCATCGTCCGGGCACCATCTCGGGACTGATCGGGCCAATCTGTACCACCCTCCACAAACAAGAGATCAATTTTATGACCACGATGCCCTCGCCCGAGACCGCCAGTGCCAGCGCTGCCAGCAGCGGGACCATGCGTTCGCTGATCAAGCACCACGCCGGCAGCGGGCTCCAGTTTCGCGATGACCGCCCTGTCCCCCAGCCCGGGGCACGCGAGGTCCGCATCAAAGTGAGCAAGGTCGGGATCTGTGGCACCGATCGCCACATCTGGGAATGGGACGAGTGGGCCTCCAACCGGATCCCCGTCGGGATCATCACCGGGCACGAGTTCGTCGGCATCATCGATCAGGTCGGCAGCGCGGTCACCAAGTACACGCCCGGGCAGCGGGTCAGCGCCGAAGGTCACATGACCGCGGGGGTTGATTACAACTCACGGACCGGCAACGCTCACATCGCCAGCGATACAACAATCTTCGGCATCGATCGCGACGGGTGCTTCGCTGATTACATTGTCGTCCCTGAGGACAATGTCTGGCCTGTGCACGCGGACATCCCCGATAAATACGCGGCCGTCCTCGACCCGCTGGGCAATGCGGTGCACACCGTGATGGCCGCCGGCGTGAGCACCAAGACCGTGCTGATCTCGGGCGTGGGCATCATCGGGCTCATGGCGGTGACGGTTGCCAAGGCCGCCGGCGCCAGCCGCATCTACTGCACCGACATCAACCCGCCACGCCTGGAGCTGGCCAAGAAGCTGGGTGCGACCGAGGCCTTCGATGCCCGCGACAGCGAATGGATCAAGAAGGTGCGCAGCGAGACCTACGAGGGTGTCGATGTGCTGCTGGAAATGTCGGGCGCACCGGCCGCGATGGACCAGGGCTTCCGCGCCCTGCGCAACGGCGGCACCGCCGCCCTGCTCGGGCTCCCGGCCCGCACGGTCGATTTCGACTTCAACGCCCACATCATCTTCAAGGGCTGCACCGTGCTGGGCATCAACGGGCGTCGCATGTGGGACACCTGGTACCAGATGGAGAAGCTCCTGCTCTCGGGCAATCTGGAACTCGACGACATCGTGACCCACGAGTTCCCGATCGAGCAGTTCGAGAAGGCGTTCGAGACGATGATCTCCGGCGAGGGGATTAAGGTCCTGATGAATGTGAACGAGCAATAGGGAATCTGCCAGAGGCGGCCCATCGGTGGGCAACAGGTTTGACGAGCCGCGAATGGGAATGAGCGGCCACGGTTGCACCCAAGGCCCAGACCCTGTGTTGCCGACGAGGACACTCCGTCTGTCGATGAATGGCAATAGCCAATGGTGCCTCTCCCGTTCCTGACGGTGCGAATATCAAGTTGCTCACGAGTTACCAGCCCCCTCCGTCACGCGAACGCGTGACAACTCCCCCACAAACGCGGGGGAAGTGAGGTGATTGCAGGGTGCCACTACTCGCCGTAAAGCGGCGCAGTAGTGCCGTTGGAGCGAACTGTTGTTAGATCTCAGGGGGGCGGTGGCGGTCGGTGTGAAGTACGCCCAGGTCGGTCCTCATCGCACGGGTTGTCCGCCAAAGGCGGAGCAACCCGTGGCACCCGGCGAAGATTTTTCTTGTGCCTCCCCCCGCCCCGGGGGGAGGTGGCCCGCTGAAAGCGGGTCGGAGGGGGGATCGAATACCAAGTCGCGCACGAGGTACCAACCGGGTGCCTTGCTCACGCGCAGCTTTGGCAGGGCGAAAGTCAACTCGCATTCAACATACCTAAACTCCGACTTCGTCGGGGCGCAGGTATGGCACCCAGCTCTATGAGTTATTGCGATACTTTGTATGGCAGTCGCTGCACGATTGGGACAGCAGTCTGAGCGATTCGTATGCGCCTTTGATGTCGTTGTGTTCGAGGCGCGTTTCAAGCTCCGATGCCCGGTCGCGGCTGGCGATGAGCATGTTGTAGAACTCCGGACCGCCCTCGGTGGTTTCCTTGTCGTCCTCCATGCCCCGCAGCAGGTTGTGGATCTGACCGGCCAGTGAGATGGGTGCCAGGTCGGGGTGATCCTCGGGGGCGTTGAAGTTGTTGTCGGCGCAGTCCTGAAGGTGCTCATAATGCCGGTCCACCTCGGCCATCGCTTCGATGAAGTCCTCGATCTGCGCTTCTTCAGGCAGCTCGATTGCTTCGTCGTAGAGCACCTCCTCGCTGAGGGGCTGGGCGACATCGGCGGCTTTCCAGAGCCCCTTGTACTTGGGCGAGGTCTTGGCGAGGGTCATGTAGGCGTTTGCCTGCTCGTTGCTGATGTCCCCTGAGCCGATCGCGCCGACGCACAGCGCCGCTGGGCCGCGGTGTTTGCCGTGGTGGCAGTTGACGAAGATCGGGCGGGGCATGGTCGCGATGGCGTGGGCCAACTCAACCGAGCGTTGCTCGCTGATGCCGTCGTACCCGATGGGCAGGTGCACGATGCTGATGCCGTGCTGTGCCGCCAGTTCTTTGTTCGGGGCGACGCCGTCGACCGAGATGACGGTTTTGATCCCGAGAGCCGCGAGTTCTTCGTAGGCGTCCTCGCCCACGGGCTCGCCGGCGGACCAGAGGTCGGGGGTGAGCTGGTGCAGGTTGTGCAGCGCGTGTTCTTCGTGTTGGGTATGTGACTCCTGCTTGGTGGTGCTTTGCTGCGAGCTGGCGCAGCCGACGAGTGCGAGCAGGGAGACAACGATCATGGGTGCGTATTTCATGTACGAATATAGAGAAACAACGCCCGCTGGTTGCGGGCGTTGTGGGGTAATCGACTTAAAAAAGTTCGCCGGTGTCAGTCTTCGGGGACATGGTCCGAAGTGACGATCTCGCGGAACTTGGTGCGGAGCGCGTTGGTGATCGGTCCCTCGCCTTCGCTGATGACATGGGTCCCGGTGTGCTTGAGATTGTCGTGGGTGAGCACTTCGCGCACGGCGATCATTTCGGCGGCCGAACCGGTCAGGAAGACCTCGTCTGCGTCGTAGACTTCCTCGATGGTGAAGAGCTTCTCTTCGACCTCGAGCCCGAGCATGGGGCAGAGCTCGTCCTTGACGAAGCGACGGGTGATGCCTTCGAGGATCCCGACTTCACTCGGGGGTGTGAAGACCTTGCCGTCCTTGATGATGAAGATGTTGTCGCCCGAGCCCTCGCTGACCTTGCCCTCGGTGCTGAGCATGATGACCTCGAGGAGCTGGTCCTCGGGCTTGGTGATGCCCAGCTCTTTGCTCAGGTGAATTGCTTCACACTTGGCCATGATGTTGTTGAGGTAGTTGAGGGTCTTGATGCGTGGGTCGAGGCACTCGATCGGGGTCTTGGGCCGATTGGCGAGCACGACCCGCATGCCCGACTCGTACATCTCGGGCTTGAAGAGCGCGATGGTGTCGGCGATGCAGATCACGCCGGCTTTGGGGCACTGGTATGGATTCAGCCCCAGCGAGCCCTCGCCGCGGGTGACCACGAGCCGGATGTAGCCGTTGGTGATGTTGTTGGCCTCCACGCACTGGCGCTGGATGCTGATCATCTCTTCGCGCGAGACACCGATATCGAGGAAGATCTTGTCGGCACACTCGTAGAGGCGGTCCATGTGCTGGCCGAGCTTGAAGATCTTGCCGTTGTAGACACGGATGCCCTCGAAGATCCCGTCGCCGTAGAGCAGCCCGTGGTCGAAGACCGAGACGGACGCCTGCGACTTGGGCATCATCTGCCCGTTGACCCAGATCATTGGTTCCTGGGTTGGGGCGTCGGGCTGGGCTGCTTTGGGCAGGGATCCAGACTTGTTCCCGATGTCGCTGGTGATTGATGCCATGTTGTCCTCCATGATTTCAGCACTCCGTTGAGTGTGTATATTCTAGCTTTCAGGTTGTTTGATGGCGGGTCGATTGTCGATCGGGCGTCGTGTTCTTCCGATCAAGACCCGTACAGGTGGTCGGCGCGCGATCATCTGTGGCCGCACATCGTATACCTCGTCTGCGGCGAAATGTTCCGATCTTGCTACGAAACCGCCTTGAACATTCACGAAAACGCTTGCTTCGTGCCTAGGGGGCGGTCGTTCTCTCATCAAACGACTGCCGAAGCCCGGGGGTTCGCGCCCAACTGGGATTAACTGGCGGTTCGAATCTCGGCCCCAAGCGTCGATTTGGCCTGCTCGGCAAAGTGTTCGACTTGGGGGTCCACTTCCTCATGCCTCAGCGTCCGGTCCGCGTCACGGAAGTGCAATCGGAGCGTGACCGACTTCTTGCCTGCGCCGAGCTGCTTGCCTCGGAACACATCGACCATCTCCCAGCCCACACATCGATCGAGGCCAAGCCCTTGGGCCATCTTCTCGATCTGGGCCCAGCTGGTGGGTTCGGGGACGATCAGCGAGAGGTCGCGATCGATGCCCGGGAACTGAGGCAGCATCTGGGCATCGGATCGGGGCGGGTAGGCATCGATCAGTGGTTGGATCTTGAGTTCAGCACCCACAACCGGGTGATCGAGATCGTGGGCCTCGCGGGCCGCGTCTGAGATCAGCCCGTACCCACCGATCTGGGTGGTCTTGCCGTCACATGCGACGCTGACCTTGGCGTACGCGTTGGTGTCGTAACCCTGATGCTCGGGCTTGGCGGGCTCGATGACGGTTTTGGCCGTCGAGCCGAAGACCGACTTGGCAATCGTGTCGATGCTGCCTCGCATGACGCGCAGTGCGTGCTGGAGGTCGTCGTGCTTGGGTTTCTTGCCTTCGAAGGGGACATCGACGAGCATGGCCAGGGCGCGGTACTCGTCGGTTTCTCGCGTGCCGGCTTTCTGGGCGAATGCCTGGGCGACCTCGTAGAGACGCACGCCCCCGGGTGTGCTCACGCGGGCGCTCTGATTGGCGTGGCGGGTCGAGAGCAGGCCCAGCAGCACACTCGGGCGCAGGGTGGGCTCGGCCTTGCGCCGGTCGTCGTCGACGGCGACGAGGTCGGTGCCCGCACGCTTGAACAGATCGCCCTTCTTGGGGGAAGTGAACGAGAAAGTGATGGTTTCGTAGAACCCGAGCCCGGTGAGTGCACGGGCGATCGTGCTCATGGCACGCTCGCTGGTCTGCGGCTCGCGCGCCCGCACGGGCAGCGTCTCCTGCACGGGGATGACCGCCAGCGAACGGGCGCGGGCGACTTCCTCGATCAGGTCGATCTCGCGGGTCACATCGTGCGAGCGGTGGGGCGGGATGACACAACGCAGGTGCCCGTCGTCTTCGATGGTGGTCTTGAACGAGAGGGCGTTGAGCAGGTCGGCCATCTCCTCCGGCTCGGTATGGACGCCCAGCAGCTGGTTGCAGCGGTCGGGGCGCAGCCCGATGGCGGTGTCTTTGGGCAGCGGAGCCCCATCGCTGAGGACGCCCTCGGCGAGCTGCCCGCCGCTGACCTGGCAGATCAGGGCCGCGGCTCGTTGGGCGGCGAAGTCGATGGTGCGCGGGTCGATGCCCCGCTCGAAGCGGAAGGCCGCGTCGGTGCGGATCTGCAGTCGTCGCCCGGTGTTGCGCACCGAGACCGTGTCCCAGGTGGCCATCTCGAAGACGACGGTGGTGGTGTTGTCGTCGACCTGCGAGTCGTGCCCGCCGATGATCCCTGCCAGCGACTGGGGGCCGTTTTCGTCGGCGACGACCAGGTCGCTGGGGCGGAGGGTGTGCTCGCCGGCGTAGAGGGTGTTGACCTTCTCGCCCTCGCTTGCCTCACGCACGATCAGCGTGTGGCCCGCGAGCTTGTCGTAGTCGAACACATGGCATGGGTTGCCCAGCTCGAGGGTGATGTAGTTGGTGACATCGACGACATTGTTGATCGATTTCTGCCCGAACGATTCGAGCGCCTGACGCAGCCAATCGGGCGATGGGCCGATTTTCACATTGCGGATCAGGCGTGCGGTGAAGAGGGGGCAGCGGTCGGGGACGCGGTTCTCGAGGGTCAGCTCGTCGCCGATGGGCGGGCCCAAGGGCGGCTGCTCGATCTCGGGGAGGGTGAGTGTGCGTGGCTTGTCGGCATAGCGGGCGGCCGCGATCTCCCGCGCGATCCCAACATGCCCGAGGCAATCGCCCCGGTTGCTGGTGACCTCGACATCGAGGATGGTGTCGCCTTCGAGCCCGGGCTTGTGCTCTTCGATGGGCATCCCCGCCTGGGTCATGATGTGATCGACCTGATCTGCGGTCACATCGCCGGGGGTGAGGTACTGATTGAGCCAACGCAGTGAAATATCCATGGGAGCAAAGGATAGCCGGGTGATGCCCGTAAGTGCGGCACCTGATAGACTCTATAGATGATGCACATAATCCGAACCTGCGTGTTGATGCTGCTGGGCACCCTGCTCGTTTCCTGTACCACAACCCAGGAACGCGAATCGATCGTCCTGCCCGAGCAGCGACCGAGCGATTTCACGCTGGGGATTGTCGTGTTCGGGTCACCGGATGCGCAGGCGACCGAATCACGCTCTGCGCGATACATCATCGAGCCCGACGGGACCCTCCGGGCGTCGTTCGGCGAGGGCTCCGGCGGGCTGACCTACCCCCCGATCACACGCCGATTGGATGGCGCGGAGCTTGATGCGATCTGGGATCGTGTCCGGTCGCTGGGGCTCGGCGAGGATGACTGGCGTTTTGTCCGGGCACCCGAGCAGTTCCATACCCAGATGGGCTCAGAGCGTGGCTATCTTCTGGAGATCCGGTCCGAGGTCCTATTCAGTGCCTGGAGCACCGACGCGGACACCCGGCCCATCCAGATCCTGACACGCGAACTGGCCTCGCTGGCATGGGTGACGGACTGAGAACCCTTCGGGGTGGGTCTACGCTTTCTTTCTATGACTGACACAACGACGATTGTGGGTATCGACCTCGGGACGACCAACTCGCTCGTGGCGATCGCTGACGAGCAGGGCCCCCGGGTCTTGGGCGGCGATGACGAGCAGGTCATGCCCTCGGTGGTGCGGGTCGAGCGGGACGGGTCGTTTGTCGTGGGGCAGGCGGCGGCGGATCGGATCGTGGAGATGCCCGATCGGACCATCAACTCCGTCAAACGCCTGATGGGTCGATCGCTTCGTGATGCGCAGGTGGACGCCGCGTACCTCGGATATGAGGTCGTCGAGGGCGAGTACGACACCGCCCGGGTTTGCATCGCGACCGACGCCGGCGAAAAGGTCTACTCACCACAGGAGATCAGCGCCGTCATCCTGCGTGAACTCAAGCAGCGCGCCGAATCGGCGTTGGGCCAGCTGGTCGAGAAGGCCGTGGTCACAGTCCCCGCGTACTTCGACGATGCACAACGCCAGGCAACCCGAGACGCGGGCCGGCTCGCGGGCTTGGAGGTCGTGCGGATCGTCAATGAGCCGACCGCTGCCGCGCTCGCCTACGGCATCGGGACACGCGGCGAAGGCCAATCACAGACCATCGCCGTCTATGACCTCGGGGGCGGGACCTTCGATATCTCGATATTGCGATTGGTGCCCGGCGAATCGGAGGGTGAGACGGATTTCTTTCAGGTGCTCTCCACCGCCGGCGATACCCATCTCGGCGGCGACGATGTGGATCACATGCTCGTCAAGATGTTTACACGCGAGATCGCGGACCAGCTCGGGCTCGATGAGGCCCAGCCAATGGACAGCTTCGACGCGTCCACTCGGCGAGCACTCGTCGGATTCGCGCGGGCGATCAAGCACAAGCTCAGCGAAGATGATTCGGCGCAGATCGCGATCGATCTGGGCAACGGCAAGTCCTACGCACGCACGATTACCCGCGACGAGTTTGAATCCTTGATCGCCGACTGGGTCCAGCGATCGCTCGATGCGTGCACCCGCGCCAAGCGAGACGCGAAGAAGGCCAACGGCAACGAGCCGGTTGCGATCGATTCGGTCGTGATGGTGGGGGGCAGCACGCGGATCCCGGTGGTGCGCGAGCGCGTGGGGGCGTTCTTCGGGGTTGAGCCGTATACCGCGCTGGACCCAGACCGGGTCGTCGCGATGGGCGCGGCGATGCAGGCGTCGATTATCTCCGGAGCGCAGCGTGGCGAAGGGTCATCATCACTCCTCGTCGATGTCGTCCCGCTCTCGCTGGGCATCGAGACCGCCGGCGGCGCCATGGCCAAGCTCATCATGCGCAACTCCAGCGTCCCCGCACGCGCGGTCGAGCGGTTCAGCACGAGCGTGGACGGGCAGGTCAATGTCAAGATCCATGTCGTGCAGGGCGAGCGGGAGATGGTCGAGGACTGCCGATCGCTGGGTGTGTTCGACCTGCGCGGGATCCCGCCGATGCCCGCGGGGGTGCCCAAGCTCGTCGTCGAGTTCCTGATCGACGCCAACGGCGTGCTGAGCGTCTCGGCGATCGAGGAACGCTCGGGCAAGCGGGCGCAGATCCAGATCGTACCGAATCATGGATTGTCGCGCGACGAGGTCGATCGGATCGAGCAGGAGAGCTTCACGCACGCCAAGCAAGACATGAACCGGCATCGCGTGGTGGACCTGATCACCAACTCCAAGCTCGACATCAAGTGGATTAGCGAACGGTTCGAGCGTTTCGGGCGTCTGCTCGAAGCCGGCGAGTATGAATCGATCGAAACGGCGCTGCAGACCATGCGTGAGTTCGTCGCCAAGGCCGAGCAGGACTGGCAATCGGTTGATCCCAACGCGATGTATGCCGCCAAAACCGCGCTCGATGAATCGAGCGTGCGATTGCAGGAGATCGGCATCACCCAGTCGCTCAAGGATGACCAGAACAACACGGCATGAACGAGGGCACGCACTACATCACGCGTCGGGATGAGCGGCTCCGGGTGGTCGGGCTGATCGGTGGGCTCTTGGCGGGGCTGGCGGTGTACTGGCTGCTGAGCGGGGCTGGCGATTTGAGCGAGTCCGGGCGTCGTCTGGCGGGCGTGGCGGTGATGATGGCCTGCTGGTGGGTGACCGAGGCGATCCCGCTGTCGGCCACGGCGCTTGTACCCATCGTGTGCTTCCCGCTGCTGGGCGTGCTGAGCATCGACGATACCACTTCCAGCTACGGGCACCCGCTGATCTTCCTCTTCATGGGGGGGCTGATGCTGGGCAAGGGGCTGGAGCTGTGGGGGGCGCACAAGCGCCTGGCCCTGATGATCATCTCGGTCGTGGGCACCAGTCCCAAGCGGGTGGTCGCCAGCGTGATGCTCAGCGGCGCGGTGCTCAGCGCGTTCGTGAGTAATACCGCCACGGCGATGATGATGCTCCCGATCGTCGCGTCGGTTGCGGCGCTGACTTGCAAAGAAGACGATGCACAGGGCGGCGGGTTCCACGCGTGCCTGCTGCTTTCTCTGGCGTACGGCTGCTCGATCGGGGGCGTGTCGACGCTGATGGGTACGCCTCCGAATGCGTTCATGGCGGGCTTTGTCGATAAGCAGCTTGGGATCGAGATCAGCTACGCCCAGTGGCTGTGGATCGGTGTGCCCGTTACGGCACTGATGCTTCCCCTGTGCTGGGCCTATATGGTGTATTTCGCGATGCCCGTGCGCATCGAGCGTGTCGCGGGCGGCAAGCAGCAGATTCGGGCGATGCGCCGAGAGCTGGGCATGATGTCCCGGGCCGAGGCGAGCATGGTCGGGATCTTCGCCCTGACCGCACTGCTCTGGATCACGCACGGCTGGATCGAGAACACCTTCGGGCTCCCGAAAGTGAGCGACGCGGGGATCTCGATCTTCGGGGCGATGCTGATGTTCATCTGTCCCAGCGGGCGTGAGGTTCAGCGACGCATCATGGTGTGGCACAACGCCCAGCAGATCCCGTGGGGGATCCTGATCCTCTTTGGCGGTGGGCTGGCCCTGGCCTCAGCGGTATCGCATACCGGGCTCGATGCCTGGATCGGTCAGCAGGTCGCGGGGTTGGGGAATCCCGGCGAGCTGCCCATGCTCGGCGGGGTCTGTGCCCTGATCGTGTTCCTGACCGAGCTGACCTCGAACACCGCAACGACCAGCACGATGCTGCCGGTCTTTACCGCGCTGGCCGACGGCTTGGGCGTCGCCCCGATCAAGCTGGTGCTGGTGGCGACCTTGGGTGCGTCGTGCGCGTTTATGCTGCCGGTGGCGACGCCTCCGAATGCGATCGTGTTCGCGTCGGGACAGGTGAGCATCAGGCAGATGGCCAGGGCGGGGCTGGGGTTGAACATCATCGCGATCGTGGTCATCACGCTGATCGTTTGGCTGGGCGCGGCACCCCTGCTGGGGATGGGGGGCGTGGATCTTGAGTCAACGCCCACGACCGTCGCCGAGCCCGTGTTATCGGAGCCGACCGTTTCGCCTTGATTGTTTCCCAGTGTGCACAACCCGTTAAGAGACAGGGGTTATGGGCGTTGCTTGGTTGGTTTGCTGACACGCTCGGTGTGATCGGGCGATGCAGGGGGCATGCACGCACCAACACGAATCCTGACGATGATCCTGCTCGCACTGCTCCTGTCGGGGGTGGCAACGGTCGCGAATGCCTCATCAAACCGGGCCGCGATGCCCGGGCTTCGTGGGTACTTTGTCAACGGCATTTCAGGGGCTCAGCACATCGGGCACATCGACTGGTCCCAGTACGATGAGCAGGTCCAGGTCGAGACCATCAACTGGCCCAACGCGGGGACCCAGTCCTTCTATGAGGACGGTCCGACCAGTTACTTCGGTGCCCGCTTTGTTGGTCACATCGAGATCCCGGAGGAGGGTGTCTGGAGCTTTTACCTCGGGAGCGACGATGGGAGCGTGCTGCTGATCGACGGCGAGCCGGTGATCGAGCAGGTCAGCATGCAGTCGTATCGCACCCGGACGAACTTCGTTTCCCTGAGCGCGGGGACCCACGAGATCGATGTGATGTACATGCAGGGCTACGGCAACTCGGGCCTGGTGCTTGAGTGGGACGGCCCGGGCAGCGACGGGCGTGAGGTGATCCCCGCCAGCGCGTTCTCGTCACCGGTCGAAGAGCCGGTGTTCGACCCGGCGGGCGACGGGCTGTGGGCGTACTGGTTCGACAACGCGCGTCACGCGGGCAATGTGGGGCAGATCGACTGGAACCAGTCGGATCAGGTCGAGACGGTGCAGAAGATCAGCTACCCCAAGACCAGCGGCGCATTCCGGGTCGATGGCCCGAGCGACTACTTCGGTGTCCGGTTTATGGGGGTGATCGAGGTCGAGGAGGGGGGCGAGTGGAAGTTCGAGCTTGGGAGCGACCAGTCGGCGGTCCTGCTGATCAACGGCGAGCCCGTCGTGGTCGATGACGATGGGCACTCGTACCGGTGGCGCACGGGGACCAAAACGCTCGGGGTGGGTGAGCACACGATCGAGGTGCGTTACTGGGAGGGCTACGGCGACGCGGGGCTCGCGGTGGCGTGGAAAGCGCCAAGCGAGTCCTATGCCAAAATCATCCCCGCCAGCGCGTTCAGGCCCGGTGTCGGCGCGCCCAACCCAACCTCGGCGGGCGGGCTGCGGGTCTACAACCACGACAGCGCACGCCATGCAAGCAATGTGGGGCAGGTTGACTGGGGCGATTACGACTCGGTCGGCACGGTGCAGAACATTTATTACCCCAAGACACAGGGCTCCTTTGAGGTTGGCGACCCGGTTGACTACTTCGCCAAGCGGTATGTCGGTCAGGTCGATATCCCCACGACGGGCGAGTGGCGTTTCGGGCTCGGGAGCGATCAGTCCGCACGCATCTACATCGATGGCGTCGCGGTGGTCAACGATGCGAGCGGGCACTCGTTTCGATGGAGGCACGGGAGCAAGTCGCTCACTGCGGGCCTGCACGATATCGAGGTTCACTACTGGGAGGGCTACGGCGACGCGGGGCTCGCGGTGACCTGGCAGGGGCCCAACGACATGTTCGAGGAGGTCATCCCGTCCAGCGCCCTGTCGCAGAACGAGGTCGACCCGCTGCTCAACATCGGGGGGGAGGGGTTGCGTGTCTACTGGGTCGACAACGCACGCCACGCTCAGAACGCGGGGCAGATCGATTGGCAGAACTACGACCGCATGACCTTCGAGTCGAACATCGCGTGGGAAATCACACAGAGCACCTTCGCGGGGACAACGATCACCAACGACGACGGGGTTTCGATCTCGGAGGGCGGGACGAAGACGGATTACTACGGGCTCCGCGCCGAGGGGTTGATCCAGATTCCCGCCGAGGGTGAGTGGCGTTTCGGGCTTGGCAGCGATCAGTCTGCACAGTTATTCATCGACGGGCAGCTCATCGTGAATGACCTGAGCGGGCACTCGTTCCGGTGGAGGTCGGGCACGATCGAGCTTGAGCCCGGGCTCTACCCGTTTGAGGTCCGCTACTGGGAGGGCTACGGCGACGCGGGCCTGCTGGTCAGCTGGACACCCCCGGGCGGGGTGGAAGAGGTGATCCCGCCCAACGCGTTCACGCACAGCGAAGTCGAGACGCCGTATGACGCGGGCGGCGGTGGGCTGCGTGCCTACTGGACGACCAATGCGAGGCACGCGGGCAACGCCGGCCAGATCGACTGGGACCGCCACGATCACGCGACCACGATTGACAATGTTGCGTATCGCAAAACACAGAGCGCGTTTGATGAGCAGACCCCGAGTGACTATTTCGGGCTCCGTGTGCTGGGGCAGGTCGATATCCCGGCGAGCGGCGAGTGGCGTTTCGGGCTTGGCAGCGACCAGTCCGCGATGCTCTTCATCGATGGCGAACCCGTCGTCGTCGACTCCAGCGGGCACTCGTATCGCTGGAGGCATGGCACCGTGCAGCTCGGTGCGGGCAAGCACGATATCGAAGTTCGATTCTGGGAGGGCTATGGCGACGCGGGCCTGCACATAAGCTGGTCCGGGCCGACGGTTCCGGCGGAAATCATTATTCCCCGCACGGCCCTGTCCCTGCGTGAGAGCGAGACGCCCACCGAGACGGGCGGGGGTCTGCGGGCGTATTGGACGACCAACGCCCGCCACGCGGGCAACGCGGGGCAGATCGATTACGCCAAACACGCCAGCACGAGCGTCGTGGACAATGTGTCCTGGCAGAAAACCACAGGGGCGTTCTTCACCGACGGCCCAACAGACTACTTCGGGCTGCGCCTGATCTCCCGCATCAACATCCCCGACAGCGGTGAGTGGACCTTTAAGCTGGGCAGCGATCAGAGCGCGGTGCTCCTGATCGACGACGAGCCCGTCGTGGTGGATACCAGCGGGCATTCATATCGCTGGCGGAGCGGGACCATCACGCTCGAACCCGGAGAGCACAAGTTTGAGGTGCTGTACTGGGAGGGCTACGGCGACGCGGGCCTGCATGCGACCTGGCAGGGGCCGGAGAGCGCATTCGAGGAGATCATCCCCGCCAGCGCGTTCGATGCCTATGACACCGACCCCGTGTATGACCCGGGTGAATCGGCGCTGGCAACACAGTGGTTCGAGGGCGTCCGGGGTTACACGCTCGAATCGTTCGGGTGGGACAACCCCGTGAAACAGAGTGTCGAGGCGCGTGTGAGCTGGAACAAGACCTCGGGGGCGTTTACCGAGGGTGTGGGCTCAGATTACTTTGGGACTCGGATCACCGGCACACTCAATGTGCCGGAAAGCGGGACCTGGGTGTTCAACCTGGGTTCGGACCAATACGCACGCCTGATGATTGATGAATCGACGGTCATCGACGACAGCAGCGGCCATTCGATGCGCTGGCGTTCGGGCGAGATCGCGCTGGATGCGGGTCAGCACGAGCTGGTGGTCGAGTATATGGATGGGTACGGAGATGCCGCGTTGTATCTGACCTGGCGTGGCCCGAGCGACGAGTTCGAGCGGGTCATCCCCGCCAGCGCCTTCGAGCCGATCAACGATCGTGTGCGTGTGGTGCAGTGGCGTGAGA
This sequence comes from Phycisphaerales bacterium JB052, assembly GCA_043100965.1. Taxonomy (GTDB): domain Bacteria; phylum Planctomycetota; class Phycisphaerae; order Phycisphaerales; family UBA1924; genus UBA1924. Next base: position 1,691,085 of record JBICHR010000011.1, read on the forward strand.
TCGGCGGAGACAACAACCGCTGACGGGCGTGGTCAGCCCGCGATGGCGGCGGCTTGCCCCGATTCGAGGAACATCTCGGCGCCGAGCCCGGCAATGAAGAAGTGCTCGGTGTTCCGCACGCGTCCAACACGCCCGACCTTCTGGCCCTGCTGGTTGTGGATGCCGATTTTGCACCCAACATACCGGGGGTGGTCGTGGTCGATGATCGCGACGGTGCCCAATGGCGCAAGCATCGATTCGATCTGGTCCCGGCTGAGGTAGCCCTCGTCATTGAACGAGACGATCAGGGTCTTGGCATCAATGGCATCGATGACCCGGCGCAGCGCGTCCTCGATTTTGACCTTGGAGTTGAAGGGGCTCTTGCGTTCCTTGCAGTCGATGCGTTTGCAGGCAATGCCGTAGGTCTCGGGGTGGTCCCATCGCACCAGCGTCTCCCAGACATGGTAGTTGCCCAGATAGGAGTGCTGGTTGTAGGGGGGGTCGAGGTAGGCGATGTCGGCGCTGAGCCCGTGGGCGGCATCGAGGGCGTCGAGCCGGTAGGCCCGGCACGGGTGCTGCTCGGGGTGGGGGAGGATGTCAGGGAGGCGGAGCTCGATGGGTTTGAGGGCACGCGGAGCCCATGATTTGAGGTAGGCCATCTGCACGCCGGTGGTCGAATCGACCCGATCGCTGGCTTCGAGCAGGCTGGTGAGGACGACGGCGTGGAGCTCGGGCTCGAGATCGAGCGTCGCGATCCGGTTGCGCATCGCTTCGATCCGGCGTGCGTTGTCGGGGTGGAAGTAGCGTGCGTCGACGCTGTAGGTTTGTGTGAACGGCCCGGCTTGCCCGGGGATCGTGTTCAGTTCGTCGATGATGCGCTGGGCCTCGCCCCGCAGGCGGGGGGCGTGGGCCTGGATGTAGCACATCGCGAGGGTGTGGGCGTAACTGTTGTGATCGTTCGCATGGACCCCAAACCCGGCCTTTTTGAGCGCGTGGCCTACCCGGGAGGTGCCCGAGAAGAGGTCCAGCACAGTGCCCGAATCAGGGCGCAGGGTTTCGCAGAGCGAAACGATCCGCTCGACCAGGAGCCGCTTTGAACCAAGATACTTGATCACGGGCATTGCATCGGCGATGCGGGGTGAATCCGGCCAGTCACAGTGAGCGAATGCCTAGTATGACGGTCGCGAGACGCGAGGTGTCAGCGACGCCAAGGCAACGCGTCGACCCACAACCACGAGCACAGGGGCGCGAGCGTGCAGAAACAAAGAAAAGGTGAATCGTCAGCCCGGCTGTTGTTGGTATTCTTGCCCCGTGTATTGGCGGTCGTGGTGCTGCTGGCGATCGCGGTCGGGATCGTCGCGCTGCTTATGGCCACGATGGGGCAGTCGGAGAAACGCCCGCCCGAGGTCGCCTCGGTCGTCGTGCGCGCGATCGATTCGCATCATCATTCGACCGATCGGATCTGGTCTGGCTATGGCACGGCCCGCACGATGCGGAGCGCCGAACTGGTCGCGGAGGTCGCCGGCCGGGTCATTGAACGCCCCGAGGGCATCGAAGCGGGTGTGCGGGTCGGGCGTGATGACCTGATCGTGCGTCTCGAAGCGACCGATTACATCAACGCCCTCGATTCGGCCCAGCAGGCCGTCAAGGCCATCGAGGCCCAGCTTGAGGGGCTGGATGTCGAAGAGGAACAGACCCAGCTGCAGGTGCAGTACGCCGGCGAAGAGATCGAGGCCGCCAAGCGTGATCTCGAGCGGATCGATGAGGCGATCGGCGCAGGAGCGGCCAACTCGGGCGAGCGAGACGGGGTTTACGCCGCGTTGCTCCGCACCCAGCGTCAGCTGGCGACCCTGCGTCAGCAGCTTGATCTGATCCCGTCCCGTCGATTGAATCTTGAGGCCCAGCTCTCCTCCCAGCGTGCCAGCGCCCGTGTCGCAGAACAGAATGTCGAGCGATCGACGATCAGAGCCCCGTTTGATGCCGAGATCCAGAGCGTGACACCCCGCGTGGGTGATTGGGTGGGGTTGGGAACAAGCGTTGCCCGCGTGGTCGATCTCTCAGAGCTTGAGATCCCCCTGAAGCTCGCCGCGTCATCATCATCCTGGGTGCGTGTCGGCGATGTGGCCCAGTTCTGGATGCGTGAGCCCGTGGGCGAGCCCGACTGGGTGGGCGAGATCGTGCGTGTCGCGCCCGAGGCCGACGCTTCAAGCCGCACAATCACGGTGTACGCGGAGGTTTCACAAGACTCGACCGATCCCCATCGCCTGCTGCCGGGTCAGTTCGTGCATGGACGCGTGCTGACGCACGACGAGCACGATCGCGTGATCCTGCCCCGGCGTGCGGTGCAATCGAACACCGTCTTCGTCGCCGGGCCACTCAACGACGGCTACCGGGTGATCGAAAAGGTACCCGTCCGCATCGCCTACACCTTCGAGGGGCAGCGTCCCCAGATCGATCCGGTTGAGAATCAGTGGGTGGCGTTGGAGCTTGGCTACGAGCCGGTTGAGGGCTCGCATGTGGTGGTGACGCTGCTCGATCAGCTGGTGACCGGGATGCGTGTGCGTCTGGATCGCGACCCAGAGCTGGCATCGATCGGGCGGGACGAAGAAGGAGATTCAGCGCCGCTGGGTGACGAAGGGAGCACGCCGTGAGTCTTGCACGATTCGGTGTACGAAAGCCCGTGGTGGCGAACCTGGTAATGTTCGCGATCATCGGTGCGGGGATTATCTTCGGGGTGGGCCTGCGCCGTGAGTTCTTCCCATTCGTCGAGTCGCGGATCATCACGATCTCCGCCCCGTACCCCGGGGCCGCACCCGAGGAGGTGGAGGACGCGCTGGCCACAAAGATCGAGGATCGGGTCTCGGACCTGACGGGCGTCAAGGAGATCAACTCGGTCGTGGCAGAGGGAGCCGCGAATGTGACGGTGGAGTTCAACGAGGGCTATTCGATCCAAGAAGCGCTTGTTGAGGTGAAGCGTGAGATGGACGCGATCCAGGACCTGCCCGACGATGTGGACAACATCGTGGTGGATATCCTCGAGCCCAACATGCCCGCGATTATCGTGGCGATCTACGGCGATGCCGACGAACGCTCGATGAAGGACTTCATCATCCAGACGCGTGACGACCTGCTGACGCTCCCGGAGATCACCGATGTGCAGCCCGGGGGGTACCGCAGCGATGAGCTGCGTGTGGAGGTGTCACCGGAGCGTGCGATCGAGCACGGGCTGTCGCTGCCGACGATCGCGGATCAGATTCGCGCGGCGATGATCGAGCTGCCCGGCGGCACGGTGAAGACGGACACGAGCACGATCTCGGTGCGTTCGGTGGGCGTCGAGGAGAGCGCCGACACGGTGCGTGAGATCGTGTTGAAGGCCACGGGCGACGGGGGGGTGGTCCGTGTGCGTGATGTCGCCGATGTGTATGACGGTTTCGTCGATACCGACCTGGTGACCCGGTACCAGGGCGAGCCGACGATGACGCTGACGATCTTCCGCGTGGGCGATCAGGATGTCATCAAGATCGCCAACCAGGTGAAGGCGTATGTCGCGGGCCGCAACGGCGAGCCGAACTCGTATGGCGTGACTAAGGCCGACCTACAGGCGGCGTGGGCGTTGGGGAGCGACCGCTTCAGCGTTGCCCCGCCGCCGGGCACCCTGATCACAACGACCGATCTGGCCCGCTTTGTCGAGGGGCGATTGGATTTGCTCCTGCGCAACGCGTTGCAGGGCGGGGCGCTGGTGTTCCTGACGCTGGTGCTGCTGCTCAACTGGCGCATTTCGTTCTGGGTCGCGATGGGGCTGGTGGTCTCGCTGCTGGGCACGCTGACGATGATGGCGGTGCTGGACATCTCGCTCAACTTCCTGACCATGTTCGGGCTGATCATCGTGATCGGTATCCTCGTTGATGATGCGATTGTGGTGGCCGAGAACATCACCACGCGCCACGAGAAGGGCGAGCCGGCGTTGGTCGCGGCGGTGAAGGGGACCGATCAGGTCGCCTGGCCCGTGGTCTCGACGGTGCTGACGACGATCTTCGCGTTCCTGCCTCTGGCGTTGATGAACGGGCAGATCGGCGACTTCATGAATGTCATGCCCTGGGTCGTGGGGTGCGCCCTGGGCGTGTCGCTGATCGAGTCGCTGTTCATCCTTCCTGTGCACATGGGCCACTCGCTGCGCAAGGTCGATGAGATCCGCGCCAACGGGCGTAAGGAGCACCGATTCTTCCTGTTCAGGAAGATCTCGAAGATCGAGCAACGCTACGACGAGTGGCGCGACCATACGGTCACCAACAAGATTCTCCCTGCTTATGAACGCCTGCTCCGCAAGTCGGTGAGCTATCGGTATATCACCCTGGCGGTTGTGACCTCGATCCTGATCGTCTCGCTGGGCATGGTTGCTTCTGGGCGTCTCCAGTTCATCCTGTTTGAGACGGACGACGCGGAGACCGTGAACATCACGATCACCATGCCCATTGGCACGCCGCTGGAGCAGACCGCCGAGGTCGTCAAGAAGTACGAGCAGGTCTGCCTCGACATCCCCGAGATCAACTCGACCTTCGCGATGGCGGGGGCGGTCAGCGATCTGGAAGGTGCGGGTGGCGATTCGTCGTCTTCGCATGTGGGGCAGCTGATCCTGGAACTCAAGGGTGCAGAGAACCGCGACCGCACGAGCGTGGCGATCCAGGATGAGATTCGCCAGCGCGTGGGCGAACTGCCAAGCGTCAAGAATGTGCGCATGGAGGGCATGAGCGGTGGGCCGTCGGGCCCGGCGTTGACCTTCACGGTGGTGGGGGACTCGATCGAGCAGCTCGATACCGCTGTGGTCAGGATCAAGGACGTGCTCGACGACTACGAGGCGATCTACGGCATCAGCGATGACTCGGACCGCGGCAAGCGTGAGCTTCGCTTCACCCTGCGTGATGGCGCGAGCGAGCTTGGGTTCACCCGGTTCGATCTGGGGCGTCAGATTCAGGGGGCGGTCTTCGGGCTTGAGGCGTTCACCTTCGCGGGCAACCGCGAGGACATCGATGTGCGGGTGACCATGCCCCCGCGAGTGCGTCGTTCGAGCGCCCAACTGGAGAACATGTATGTCTTCACGCCCGACGGCACGCCGGTGCCGCTGACCGAGGTGGTTTCGATCGAAGAATCGCAGGCGTACGCAACGATCCGGCGTCTGGATCGTAAGCGTGCGGTTTCGGTTCAGGCGGATGTGTACCGCGAACTGGAAAACCCCGACCAGCTCGCCGCGAAACTGCGTCCGATCCTCGAGGAGGAGATCAGCGATCTGCACGGGGTTCGGATGGTCCAGCGTGGGCGACAGAAAGACTTTGCCGACTCAATGAAATCGCTGCCGGTCGGGATGCTCGTCGCCTCGGGGCTGATCTATGTGGTGCTCGCGTGGCTCTTTGCCAGCTTCATCCAGCCCATCGTGGTGATGCTCGCGATCCCGTTCGCGATGATCGGGATGATCTGGGGGCACATCATCATGGGCACCTCGATGACCTTCCTGTCGATGATCGGCTTCATCGCGTTGGCGGGCATCGTGGTGAACGACTCGCTGATTTTCATGGAGTTCTTCAATGAGCGCCGGCGCGAGGGGCTGGATGTCTTTGAAGCGGGCGTCGCAACGGGCAAGGCGCGTTTCCGGGCGATCATGCTCACGACGATCACGACCGTGCTGGGCATCACGCCGCTGATGCTGGAGACGAGCTTCCAGGCCAAGTTCCTGATCCCGATGGCGATCACGATCGCGTTCGGGTTGATGAGCGCGACATTCATCATCCTGCTGGTGCTGCCGAGTCTGCTGCTGATCTTCGACGATGTGATCCATGGGATCCGCGTCGTGATCACGGGCAATGTCGACCTGGAGCGCAAGAACCCCAACATCCCGGACCCGGAAATCGAGTTCCTGGACAAGGAAGCGCACGCGGGCTGATGCGTTCGATCAGTTCGGTGTCAGCGTGACGATGATGGGCTCGTTGTTGCGGATCAGCGCGACCTTGATGGGCTCGCCGATCTTGGCGTTGGTGAAGTACTGATCGAGTTGCTCGACGCTGGGAATGTGCTGACCGTCGACCTCGACGATGAAATCACCAGCGGTGAAGCCGATTTCCGCCGCGATGGATCCGGCTTCGATATCGACGATCTCGTAGCCCTTGATCTCCCGGACGGGGCGTCTGCCGATGCGTTCCATGAGCGTTTTGGGGACGATCCCGATGCCGAGCTCTTCGATGTAATCGCCGCCGTCGTTGTGGACCTGTGCCCGGTCTCGGTCGGAGAGGATCGCGGAGGTTGTTCGTTCATCACCGTTTCGGATGTAGGTGATCTTCGCGGGCTCGTTGGGCTTGATGAGCATGATGGCGTTGCTCAGGCGGACGAGGTTCTCGGTGCTGCGCCCGCCGATCTTGGTGATGATGTCGTTCTCGCGGAGCTTTGCTTTCTCTGCGGGCCCGTCGGGCAGGACGCGCCCGACGACGACGCCGCCTGGGATGCCCATGTCGTGGGCCGCGACGGGGTCGAGGGCGGCCATCTGGATGCCGAGCCAGCCACGCTGGACATCGCCGGTTTCGATGATCTGCTCAGCGACGGATTGAGCGATGTCGGCGGGGATGGCGAAGCCGAGCCCGTTGTTGCTGCCGGTGCGGGAGATGATGGCGGTGTTGATGCCCACGATGTTGCCGTTGAGATCGACCAGCGGCCCGCCCGAGTTGCCCGGGTTGATCGCCGCGTCGGTCTGGATGAACTCCTGGAGTCCGCGGCTGCCGATGTTTTCGGTGCCCGGGCCGAGCCCGCCACGACCCTTGGCGCTGACGATGCCCGCCGTGACGGTCTGGTCGTAGCCGAAGGGTGAGCCGACGGCCAGGACCCACTGCCCGACCTTCATCGCTTCCGAGTCGGCGAAGCGGGCGGGCTTGAGATCGTCGGCCTCAACCTTGAGGACGGCGATGTCGGTCTCGGGGAAGGTCCCGATCAGGTCGGCCTCGAGCTCACGCCCGTCGAAGAGGCGGACGACAATCGAGTTCCCGTTCTGGACGACATGGTTGTTGGTGACGATGTATCCCGACGCGTCGATGATGACCCCGGAGCCCAGGCCGCCTGCGACTTCGCCGCGTCGGGTGATGTTCTTGGTGGTGATGTGGACGACCGAGGGTTCGATCTGTTCGGCGGCGTACGAGAACGCGTCGGAGATATTGAAGGCCATCGACATCGCGTGGCGCTGGTTCGCGTCGGGTTCGGCAACGATGCGGTCGGCGGCGGCATCGGTACTCAGGGTGTTGAACCCGAGCGTGCCGGCGGTCGCGACCAGCAGTGTGGTGAACGAGGCAATGGCGAGCTTTGATCGTTTCATGTCATAACTCCTACAGAGAGACCAACCGGTTATACCGGCGAAGCGCTGACCGGGTTCGCACCGAGACAGACGAAGGGCGCGGGACCCTGAGAGTATCAATGGGAGAATCAGACGCCGTATTCCGCCCAGCTGCTGCTTGTCTCGCTGACCCGCACTCTTTCGAGCGTGAGGTGGGTCGGGAGCGAGAAGGCAAAGCCGTTGGGGTCCGTAAAGGTGCCGCCGGCTCTGATCTGCCCTTGTACGAACTCATAGATGCGCCTTGCGAGCACTTCTGTCGTCGGGTCTTCACCTTCGAGAACGATCAATCGCCCGCGATATTGCTCCGGGAGCGTCTCGAGGATCGAATCGTCGGCGTTGACCATCAGGGCGTGATCGTAGTGGTCGAGATAATCTTCGACGGCCAGCTTCAGGGCCTTGAAATCGCAGACCATGTCGTTGTCATCGAGTTTGTCGGCACTGATGACCAGATCGACGCGACGCGAGTGCCCGTGAGGCAGGCGACAACGCCCGGGATGCTTGGAGAGCATGTGCCCGTTCTCGATCTCAAACGATTTGCAGACGCGGTAGATCATGAGCGGGGATTGTAGGTACGGATGCGGGGCGAGGGACAAACTCGCCTCCCCCGCGCTTGCGGGGGAGGTGGCTCAGATCCGCACAGGCGAGACGCCTGTACCACTGGCAACTAGGAGGCGAGGGCCTAGGTACCCCGCGTGTCGCCGAAGAGCTGGATGTGGACGCGGGGGCAGTAGGACCAGCCGCGGGTGATGCATTCGTCGATGACCCATTGGATCGATTGGTTATTGGGCACCACCACGCCCTCGGGCATGAGCATGATGTCGTGGGGCTGGTAGCCGGTGATATGGTCGAGTACCGATTCGATCTCGGGCAGGTCGTCGGGGCCGGCGACGACGAACTTGAGTTGCCGATCGGGGGTCGAGGCGATCAGGGCGTTGAGCGATGAGAAGCTGAGGCGGCGCTGTTCGTGGCGTTTGGCCCAGACCTGGTCGGGGTCGCGGGGGTCGCCTGTTGGGGTCGAGTTGGCCAGCTTGGGCGAGAGACTCATCAGGTGGCACGACACGCCCGGGAGGGTGACGGTGCCCGCGGTCTCGATGGTGATGTGCATGCCGTGCTTGGCCAGCGCGTTGCTCAGGGGCACCAGGCCCTTGAAGATCATGGGCTCGCCGCCGGTGAGCACGGCGTGCTTGACGCCCGAGGCGATCGCTTCTTCAACGAGCGAATCGATTGTGCGGTCGGTCTTTTCGGGCGACCAGCTTGCGTAGGGCGTGTCGCACCAGGTGCAGCGGAGGTTGCAGCCGGCGAGTCGGCAGAACCAGCTCGGTGTGCCCGTGAGCTTGCCCTCGCCCTGAATCGAGACGAAGGTCTCCGAGATGGGGAGTGTGTCGCTCATGCGGTTGTCGTGGAGTACCGGGTCGGGTCATCGATGCCCGCCTGCTCGAACCCGCTGCGGCGCAGGACGCACGAATCGCACCGCCCGCACGCGCCCCCGGTTTCGTCGGGGTCGTAGCACGAGTGGGTCAGGGCATAGTCGACGCCCAGCTTGGTGCCCTCGGTGATGATCTGGGCCTTGGTCAGGTCGATCAGCGGCGTGTGGATCTTGATCGACCCGCCCTCCACCCCCAGCTTGGTCGCGAGGTTGGCCGTCTGGGTGAACGAGTCGATGAACTCGGGGCGGCAGTCGGGGTAGCCGGAGTAGTCGATGGAATTGACCCCGATGAAAAGGTCGCTGGCGCCGAGGGTCTCGGCGTAGGCGGTGGCGATGGAGAGGAAGACGAGGTTACGGGCTGGGACATAGGTGACGGGGATGTCGGCCATGTGCGATTCGTCGCGGTCTTTGGGGACGGCGATGTCGTCGCTAGTCAGGGCACTGCCTCCGAACTGACCGATGTCGAGCGAGAAGATCTTGTGCGACGCGGCGTTCATGGACTGGGCGATGGTGTTGCAGGCGTCGAGCTCGTGGCGATGGCGCTGGCCGTAGTCGAACGCGAGCGTGTGGCAAACATACCCCTGATCGAGGGCCATGGCCAGCACGGTGGTGCTGTCGAGCCCGCCTGAGAGCAGCACGACGGCGTGTTTGGCTGGCGAAAGTAATTGCGGCGTAACTTCGGACATTTCAAAAGCTTAGGTGTCGATGGCGGGGAATTGATGCAACGCGAGCGGGCAAAGTCCGTTAAGATAGGGTATGCCACTCTCTTTGCTCAGTGCGAGGGTGCTGTGTATCCGCCCCATCGGGGTCACCTCCGATTTCTGTCCGGTCTGCCGGCAGGAGCGCCGTTTCCGACTCGCTCAGGCCGAGCGCAAACGCTATTTCCTCTGCTTCGATCAGGGGCGCGAGGGGCACCCGCATCATGAGCTGACCTGCACGGTGTGCGCCTGCAAGGTGGTGCGACCGGCCGAGGAACGCCCCATCGATATCCTGCCCGATCCCAAGAGCTGCGATACCTACGAGCCGAAGATGCTGCCCATCGTGCAATCGCGCATCCGTGATTGCCTGGCCCTGGAAGCCGCGTTGCAGGAGGGGCGGTTGCAGGGCGAAGATCGCGCGGAGATGATTCGGCACACGATCTTCGGCTTTGCGCGCATCTACGACGAAGAGCCCTTCGAGCGGGTCAAGCCGTGGGTCATGATGCTGATCGTAATCACGATCGTGTCGATTGCGGTGCTGGGCGTGTGGTCGATGCAGCGGAGCGGGCACTATCTGCCATTGGTTTCAGCCGGCGGCGCGATCGTGGTGATCCTGTCGGCCCTGCTGTACTGGGTGACCAAGCACTCGCCCCGCAAGCGGGTGCGGGCCTGGCTGGCGATGGCCCTGCTGCCACTTGAGCCCACGCGCGAAGAGATCCGCAAGGCCCGGGCCGAGATGCAGGCATCGCGGATCAAGGCGGGGTATGCGATCCGCAGCGACAAGGTGCTGGCGAAGATGAGGAAGCTCAAAGCGGGCGGGGTGTAAGCCGTCAGACTTTCTTGAGCACACCCGCGTTGAAGCTGCGGCCTTCGATTCTGAACTTGCGTTCGAAGTTCGTCCCGACCAGCTCGCCCTCGCCCGCGGATTCTGGCTTGTCGAATGTCGTGTATTCGAACGGGAGCATCTCGCATGCATCGAGGAACGCACGCACCTTTGGCGGCGCGGCGGGGATCTTGGGTCGAGCGAACTGTTCCTCGGCCGACGATGCGCCCTTGGCCCAGTGGTCGAAGTGGGCCAGGTCCCAGGCCCAGAGATCGTCGTGGTCGGTGACGACGCGGAGCTCGCCGCCGGGTTTGAGGCAGCGCCAGATGTCATAGAGGGTCTGGTGCTGGATGACGCGCTTCTTGTGGTGCTTGTTCTTCGGCCAGGGGTCGGAGAAGTAGAGGTGCACGACATCGATGATCGCGTCGGGGCAGCGCCACTGGAGCAGCTGGGCGGCGTCGCTGTGCAGGACGCGGACATTGGTGTGGGTGTTTTCGTTTTCGCGTCGGCGCCGGATGCGGTCGGCGATGTAGGCCGCGAACTCGCCTGCCCACTCGATGCCGAGGAAGTTGGTGTCGGGCTGCAGGTCGGCCTGTTGGACGAGGAAAGCGCCCTTGCCCGATCCGATTTCGAGTTCGAAGCGGCGATCGGGGTGCTCGAACCAGTTTCGGATGTCGATACGCCCCGATACGGGGTCATCAATGATCGAGTCGGGCAGCTCGGGGAGCTCTTCGCGCGAGATCCCGACGACGCCCAGCGCCGGGTCGAGAGGTTTGCCGTGTCCGAGTCCGAATGACATGGGGGAAGAATAGGCAGTGGGCAATGGGAAGTAGGCAATAGGGGGGTGCCACGACTCGCCCGAAGGGCGCAGTCGTGCTCTTTCGAACTTCCGAAGACACTACTGCGCGGCTTCGCCGCGAGTAGTGGCACCCTGCGATGGCGCATACCGTATCCCATGCACAAAACACCCCCAACCGTCGGCACTACCCGCATTCAGGTTCGCTATGTCGAGTGCGACCCGATGGGGGTGGCGCACCATTCGAGCTATCTGCCATGGATGGAGATGGGGCGCACGGAGTTGTTGCGGGAAGTGGGGGAGAGCTACGCGGCTCTGGAGGCGGCGGGGGTGTTTCTGGTCGTGACCAAGGTCGAGGTGAAGTACCGACGGCCCATCCGGTATGACGATGTGATCGAGCTGCGGACGACGGTCACCGGCAGCAGCAAGGTGAAACTGCATCACGGGTATGAGCTGGTGCTGGTGGAGCGGGGCGGGCAGGTGCCCGATCACGCGAGCGATCCGAGCGTGCCGATGGATGGGGTGTGTGCGGTGGGGAGCACGGAGATCGCGTGCGTGGGTGCGGACGGGCGACCTCGAGCGCTGCCGGGATGGTTGGTGGGGTGATGCGCTCCTCTCCTCCCTCGCGCTTGCGGGGGAGGTGGCTCCGCCGAAGGCGGAGACGGAGGGGGTTCCTCAGCGAGCTTGTTGTGTTCGTTGCGTCAGTACACATTCGGTCTTAGCAAGACCTCCCCCGCAAGCCCGGGGGAGGAGAGGTTTACATCAACCGCTCAATCGCCTGCGACACATTCCTGATCGGGATCAGCTCCATGCCCTTGATCTTCGGGAGCTTGTGGTGCTTGCCGGGGTCGGGGATGAAGGCGTGGGTGTAGCCGAGGCGTGCTGATTCGCGGAGGCGTTGTTCGAGTTGGGTCGCGGGTCTCAGTTCGCCTCCCAATCCGACTTCGCCGATGGCGATAGTGGTTGGTGGGAGTGAGCGTTTGTAGTGGGCGCCGGCGATGGCCAGTGCCAGGGCCAAGTCGCTGGCGGGTTCGATGATCTTGAGCCCGCCGACGGCCGACGCGAACACATCGCGGTCCGCCAGGCGAAGCCCGCCGTGTTGTTCGAGGACCGCGATGAGCATGGCGAGGCGGTTGGAGTCGAGCCCGGAGGATTTGCGTTTGGCGCTGCCGACGAATCCGGTGGCGGTGAGTGCCTGGAGTTCGACGAGGACGCAGCGGGAGCCGTGCATCGCGGGGCAGACGACGGCGCCGGGGCGGTGCTCGTCTGAGCCGGAGATCGCGGCGACGGACATGCCGCCGGGGAGTTGTTGGAGGCCCTGGCCGGTCATCTCGAAGATGCCCAGCTCGAGCGTCGTGCCGAAGCGGTTCTTGATGGCGCGGACGATGCGGGCGCTGTGGTAGCGGTCGCCTTCGAAGTAGAGGACGGCGTCGACCATGTGCTCGAGCATGCGAGGCCCGGCGAGGGTGCCTTCCTTTGTGACATGCCCGACGAGGACGATGGCGGTTCCGGTGGCTTTGGCGAAGTAGACGAGTTCACTACAGCAGCGCCGCAGCTGGGTGACCGAGCCGGGTGCGGCTTCCAGGTCCGACTTGTAGATCATCTGGATGGAGTCGATCACGCAGACATCGGGCTTGAGCTTGCGGGCCTGCTCCATGATCCGTGCGAGGTTGGTGTCACTGAGGACGAAGAGGTTGTCGCTGTCCGCGACGCCCAGGCGCGATGCGCGCATCTGGACCTGTTGCGATGACTCTTCGGAGGAGACATAGAGCACCTTGCTGGTCCAGTCGGGGTCGGACTGGTTGAGTTTGACGGGTGCGGCCCATGCGCCGGCGGCTTGGAGGAGGAGAGTCGACTTACCAATGCCGGGTTCGCCGCCGACGAGGACGACGGAGCCGGGGACGAGGCCCTTGGTTGGGTCGTTTTCTGTGCCGCCGAGCACGCGGTCGAGCTCGGTGATGTTGGTTGGCAGGCGTCGGACGGCGATGCTGTTGTCCATGACCTCGGTGATGGCGGTGGCGATGGGCGTTTCGCCACCGCCTTTGGCTTCGACAAACCCGCCGCCGCCGCGGTGCGGGTCGGTATTGGCGGATTTGTCGAACTTGGACTCTTCGAGCGTGTCCCATGTGCCGCAATCTGGGCATTTGCCCATCCATCGGGAGTGGGTTGAGCCGCAGGATGTACAAACGAAGATGGTGCGGGTCTTGGCCATGGATCGAGTATAGCCGAATCGGCGGTTTGGGTGGGTTGTGTTTGGGTGTGTTGTGTGGTGAATCTCGTGGCAGCGCTATGATTGATGGCCCCGCAGGCCCCCGGAGCGCGCTGTGCCCGACGAAGCGACGACGAAGACATCCAAGAGTGATCCCAAGCCCCGGCCCGGTGGTCGTCGGCGATGGGTGCGCCGTGCTTTGATTGTGCTGATCGGGCTGCCCATGCTATTGGCGGGGCTGGTGTTGATCGTGGGACAGACCTCGGCGATGAAAAAGGTGGTCGAGCCGATCCTGGCCTCGCAACTGGGTGTCGATGTCGAGACGGGCTCGATCAAGCTCGGGGCCGATGGGACGATCATTATTCGGGACGCTGTGTTTTCCAGCGACAATATCGATGGCGAGGCGGGTGACCTGATTGAGATCCCTCGGGCGACGATTGATATCCATTGGGGCGGGCTGTTCAGCGGCGGGGTGCAGGTCTCGAGCATCGAGATCGAGGACCCGATCCTGCGTGTGAGCCAGGACACGCAGACCGGGCGGGTCAATCTCGCGGAGCTGAAGTTCGAGTCCGATGGTGGAGGGGGCGCGACCCCCGCGATCGAACTGCGTGGGGGCACGCTGGAGATCGGCGAGCACCGTGATGGGAAATACGAACGACTGAAGCGATTGTCACTGAAGGGACGCATCGAGCGGGCGGACGCGGATGGCGTTTCTCGGTTCGCATTGGTCGCCCTGCCGACCGAGCCGGGCATGAGTGACCCAACGAGGATCACGGCTGGCGGTATCATCAAGCTCGATGGGGAGATCAGCCCCGACGGGGTGACGGGAAAGCTCGACGGCGTGCGCCTGCAGGACTGGCCCGCGGCGTTTGTGCCCTCGCGATCGCGTGCGATGTATGAGCGGCTTGGGCTCGCGGGCGATCTTGCGCCGACGCGGTTGAATATCAGCAGTGATGGCGAGGTTGAGGTGACGCTCACTCTCGACGGCGTGTCGTTGAACCTGCCCTTCGACGATCGCGGTTCGATCACGGGCTCGGGTGATCTGCTGCGTATGCGTCAGACCCGCGGCACGGTGACCTTCGGCACGCGTGGGCTCGTGGCGGATCTCAACGGGCTGATCGACGAGCTTGAGTACGATGTGGAGCTGGACTATCGCGGGCTCGATACGCAGAGTTCATTCGATGCGGTGCTGTCGACCGAGTTCCGGCTCGATGAGCAGTTCCGACCCGCGAAGTTCTTGCCTGAGAATGTGATCTCGAAGCTCGAGCGATTCGAGAACCCGGTTGCAGATGTCGAGGCGCGTGTGCAGCTCGAACGCCTGGAGGGGCAGCCGATTCGCGTCTCGGGGCGTGCTTCGCTCCGCAATGGCAGCGCGACCTACAAGAAGTTCAGCTATCGTTTCGATGCGTTGGAGGGGGTGATCTCGTTCGATCCGGACAAGCTCGTCGTTGAACGCATCACGGGCGTTGGGCCTACGGGCGCGACGCTCCACGCAGAGGGGCTCTTTTCCCCGCTGGGCGAGGAGTCGGTCGTCGAGTTGAAGCTCCGCGTGGAGGGCGTCCCGATCGATCGCTATCTGCTTGGAGCGCTCGATAACGAGCAGCAGGAGCTAGTCGGCGCGTTGTTCAACGAGGATAGCTACGCGAGCCTGCTCGATGACGGGCTCCTCCTGCGTGAGGATGAACGCGAGGAACTCACAGAGATCCGCCGCGTGGTGTGGGACCGGCTCGACGGGTGGCGTGATGGGGTCGACGGGGATCGCGTGCGTCGTGACCAACTCGCGGCACAGCTGAGCGCGATCGACCGCAAGCTGGGCACGCCCGCGTTCAGTTTTGGCGGCAAAGCGAATGTCGATGTGGTGCTGCAACGCCACCCCGAGCGTCCCGCAGATGATCGCTGGACGACCGATGTGCTCGTGAAGCTGCCGCAGGCCGGGCTGGTCTCTGGGAAGTTTCCGCTGCCTATCGAGGCACACGATGTGGAGATCATGATCAATGAAGACCGGGTCGAGCTGACGGGGGGGCGGTACCGTGGCCTTGACGGCGGGACGGCACAGGTCGATGCGCTGATCGATCGCAGCGTGCCCGACACCAAGCCAACGGTCACCATCAGGGCGCGTGGAATCCCGATCGATGATCGTCTCATCGCTGCGATCCCGGGGTATTACGCCGAGCAGAGCGATGATCCCGACGATATCTCGCTGCGTCGCATTCTTGATCGGCTGCGTCTGGGCGGGAATGTTGATTGCGACGCGATCATCGGGCCGCGTAGCGATAACCGGCTCGGTTACGATGTCGAGGCGACGATCAGCCGGGGTTATGCCCGCCCGGTATACCGGGGGAGCAGTGCCCCGGGAGATCCCTTCGGCGTGGAGCCGGGCACCGATCCCCTCTCATTGAATGAGATGTACGGCACGGTCTATGTGACCGAAGAGCTGATCATTGTCGATCTCAACGGGAAGCTCTCGTCGCCTGAGATGCCCTTGGCGCCGACCCCAATCTCGGTGCTGACGCAGTTGACGCTGCCGAACAAGGACCGTGGCATGGGTGGGGTTCGGCGTGAGGGCGGGCTGCTGCCCACGGAGTATGGGCCTCCTGTACCCGGCCCAGAGATCTTTGCGACGGCCCGCGCCGAGGGGCTCGATCTGGCGATGCCGCTGCATCACGCGGTGGCGGTCGTATCGCCTCGGATTGCGCGTGATCTGCTGCGCTATGACGAAGAGCTGCGTCCCGATGGTGTGCTCGCGATCGACGCACGCCTGGAAGGATTTGTCGGCGGTCAGGTCGAGAGCGCGTTCACGATCGACCGGATCGAGTCGTTGTCGTTCAGTCTCGAAGATGCCCGCTACACGCTGGGCGCATCGTGGGGCAGCGCTTCGCTTGATCTCTCGCAGACCCCCGGCGTCAGCTTCGACGCGTTCACTGTGCCGATCGAGACCGAGGGCCAGAGCGCGGGCAAGCTCTCGCTCGATGGGGGGCTCCCGCTGGCGCGGCCGGGTGATCTGCTCGAGCTGCCCGATCTCGATCCCATGCGTATTCACTATGAGCGTGGGATGGTCGATTCGGCACCGGTGAGGCTGCTGATCGACCGTTTCTCGAGCGATCGCGTCCGGGATTGGGTCGTTACCAATGGGCTCCAAGGGCGTTTCGATCTTGATGTGATGCTTATGCCCGAGCCGGGGTTGCATCGCATCGCTTCGGATGCCAACGCGTACAGCGTGCCCCCCGTGGCGGTGCACGGCACGCTCCAGCCCCGCTCGCTTCAGCTCACGATGAACGAGCAGACCGCGGACTTTGCCCAGGTGCAGGGGCGTGTGCTCTTTGAGGGATATAGCGGGCGATTCGATCAAATCCGTGCCGAGGGTGACGAGTCGTCGGTTGCGCTTGATGGGAGCTGGGCGGTGCAGCCCCGTGGTGGATTGAACATGGACCTCCGTGTCGATGCGCAGGGGGACCTGCTGCAGGGGCCGGTGCGTGCGGTGATTCCAGTGCCGGTCGGGCGTGTGATCGACAGCTTGCAGATCTATGCCGAGGGCGGTGTGCTGATCGAAGACATGGTCGTTGTGACCGAGGGCCTTGGGACCGACGAGGGTGTGTATGAGCTGCGGGGCAGTGCTCAGATCGACCAGGGCAGTGCGTTAATCGGGCTCCCGATCACGGACCTGAGCGGTCAGCTTGCGTTCGCGGTGCGTGGCACGCGCGACACGCTCGGGTATGAGCTGCGGCTGGAGGCATCGCGTTTGCGTGCGGGGCTCATGCGTGTGTATGACGCGAGCATGCAGCTGATCGGCGATGCGAACAACCCGGGCGTGGTGCTGATCCCCGAGATCGTCGCCGGGATGCACGGTGGGCGTATCGCGGGCAGCGCCCAGATCCTGCCCCATCAGCACGATGAGGCATCGCAGTATTGGATGGAGATCCACGCGTCGGGCATTCGTGCGGCACCCGTTTTCGATGATCTGCTGCTCCCTGAGGGCGGGATCGAGGGTCCGCCGCTGCCCGGTCAGGACGCGGTGCTGAGCACCTGGTCGAAAGCCGAGGACCTCTCACGCGGCTCGATGCTCGCGGACCTCACGCTGACGGGTCCGGTCGGGGATCCCAGCAGGCGTTCGGGGCGGGGAACGGTCGAGATCAAGGGCGGTTCGGTGCTCGCGTTGCCGGGGCTGATCAATCTCATCGAGGTGAGTAACCTCTCGCTGCCGACGGGTGCCAATATCGATTTGGCGCACGCCGATTTCTATGTCGATGGACCGACACTGGCCTTTGAGCAGCTGAACGCGTCCTCGCGGAAGATCGAGATTCTGGGCTACGGCACGCTGAACTGGCAATCGCGAGGAGTGGATCTGCGCTTCAGGTCACGGTCGGTGACCCCGATCCCGGTGGTGTCGGGGCTGTTCGAGTCCCTGCGTGACGAGCTGATCACGACCCGGGTGACGGGGACCATTGACAAGCTCGATTACTCGGTCAGCCAGTTCAGCGAAACGCGTCGCTTGATCAATGCACTGCTCGGGAACCCGCCCAGCGAGCAGGAACAGCAGATGCGTCAGGTTGAGCAGCGTGTGCTGCAGGAGCGGAATCGGGGTCGGCGTTCGACGAGCGATGTGGTGCACGAACCAAGCGACCCGAACGCGCCGGGGCCGGTGTGGGCCGACGAAATCGAGCCCGAAGAATCCGGCGCTTGATATGACGAACTGGGCCCGAACACCGTCGACGCATAGAGTAGACTCGCGCTGGTCATGCACCAACGGGCGTGTCAGCAGCATATGAAAGCAGAATCATGGACAAAGAACATCAAAGAGTCGAACTCGATCCGCCAAGCAGCACCCAGCCCGTGAGCGAGCAGGCGGCCCCGCCAGAGCGCCCCGAGGTCCGTCGTGCTGACGACGGCGAGGTTCAGGACCGGGTCATCGAGCTGCTCGAGATGGTCGCTGGGCGGGCCGACGATTACGACACCAAGCTGGTGCGGGAGCTGATCACGGCGGCGCTCAAGCTGATCCCCGACGGTCGTCACACTGGCGAGCTGAAGCTGATGACCGCCGCGATGAAAGAGCTCCGCTACGCCTACCGCGTGTTCGGCGAATACGCCGACGCGCACAAGGTGACGATCTTTGGCAGCGCCCGCACGCCCGAGGACCACCCCGACTACCGGGCCGCGGTCGAGTTCTCCAAGCTCATGGCCCAAGCGGGCTGGATGTCGATCACCGGCGCGGGCGATGGGATTATGAAGGCCGGTCACGAGGGGCCTGGGCGAGAGGCGAGCTTCGGGGTGGCGATTCATCTGCCGTTCGAGACGACGGCCAACGAGTACATTGACGGGGATGACAAGCTCATCAACTTCAGGTACTTCTTCACCCGCAAGCTCATGTTCCTCTCGCAGGCCGAGGCCGTGGTCTGTTTCCCTGGTGGGTTCGGCACGCTCGATGAGACATTCGAGACGCTGACATTGGTCCAGACGGGCAAGGCGAGCATCGTGCCCATCGTGCTGATCGATGGCGATCGGGACGGCGAGAACGGCTCGTACTGGGAGGGCTTCGAGCGGTATGTGCAGCAGCAGCTCGCCGCCCGTGGCTGGATCAGCCCCGAGGATTTCAACCTGTATTACAAGGCCACGGATCCAAAGGACGCCGTGGACCATATCGAGCGTTTCTATCGCAACTACCACTCGTCACGCTATGTGCGTGACGACCTCGTGATCCGGATCAACCATCGTCTGCGCGACGAGGATGTCGAGTCGCTCAACGAGGAGTTCGGCGTGCTCGTGAAATCGGGCAAGATCACGCAGCGCGATGCGTACAAGCAGGAACGGGATCACCTGACACTGCCTCGCATCGCTTTCACGCACACGCGTCACAAGTACGGGCTCGTGCGCCGACTGATCGATCGGATCAACGAGTTTGAACCCGCCGATGCGTGATGGCGTTCGTCATGTTGTGTTGCTGGCGATCGGCTCGGTGCTGCTCTGCGCCGTGCCCGGCTGCAAGGCCGTGGGCAAGTGGTTCAACCCGGCCGACGAGGCGGAACTGGGGGAGTCCCAGCCGTTTGAGTATGTGAGCGATGCATCGCTGAGCGATCCCGATACGCGTCTGGGGCTCGAGGTGCGCCTGCTGGTCGTGGATGACACCGATTACGACACGGCCCGGGTGCTCAGGGAGATCAACGCTTCGGGCATATCGCAGGGGTGGGTAGATCCCGACACACGGGCGCTGTGGTCGAAGTGGGGGTTTCGGTTGATCGCGGTGCCTCTGGATCGGCTCGATTCAGCGCTCGCCACGCTCACGCCCGTTCGCCCCCTGAGTGTGCAGTGGCTGGGTGAGTTCAGCGCCTGGCGTCCGTTGGTGCGGAGCGGCGAGAATCGACAGAGCAGCGTACGCGTGGGCGAGTCAACCCGCTCGATCGAGCCCGGGCGGCCGAGCCTGATCGCCCGTTCATGGAGTGTCCCTCAGTTGAGCGATGGTGGGGTCGACCGCGTGCTGCGTGTCGATCTGGGCATGCAGGTTGAGGCGGGCAAGGGCAACGCGTACGAGCTGATCCCCGATCGTCGTCGGCGGACGCTCGATGATCAGGGGCTGGTGATCGATGAGCTGCTGAGCACCTTGGTGCTGCATGGTGATCACGCGTTGGTCATCGTTGGCGAGGCACCGGACGCGGACTGGTCCAAGCTGCCCGAACCCGATTCGCAGGCGGCGTTCGCGACAGACGCGGGCGATGAGCAGGTGGTGGGGCCTGGGCCCGAGGAAGACGATGACCAGCCGGACGGGCTCGAACCCGAAGAATCGGTTCCTTTTACATCGCCCTCGCGCGCGGCGAGTGAGCCGGAAGTGCCCGCGTTGCGTTCGCTCGGCGAGCTGATGCTGGTGGCGCCGGGCTCACGCCTTGTGAAGCAGGGCGAGGCGCGTGATGTGCCCAAGCGGGTCGTGATCGTGCTCGTCCCCTCTGTGCGTGGATCGTTTCGTATGCTCGCTGTCCCGGGCGGCGATGGAGAGTTCAGCCCATGAGCCAGTTGTTGCTTGAGATCCTGGGGTTGGTCGCCGGCCTGGCCATCCTGATCGTTGGTGCCGACCTGCTCGTCCGCGGGGCCGCGCAGCTTGCCCGGGTTCTGGGGCTCTCGCCGTTCGCGATCGGGGTGACGGTTGTTGCGTTCGGCACGAGCGCGCCGGAGCTGTTCGCATCGATCGGGGCGGCCCTGCTGGATGTTGAGGAACTGGCGATCGGCAATGTCGTGGGCTCAAACATCGCCAACATCCTGCTGATCCTGGGCGCGGGAGCGATCATCGCGCCCATCGGGGTTCATCGGCGTGTGCGCATGGTCGAGCTGCCCATCATGCTGGTGATTACGGGGCTCACCGTCGGGCTGCTGATGGATTCAAAGCTGACGCGGGTCGATGGCGGGCTGCTGGCCGCGGGCTTGATCGGGTATGTGATCTTCATCGTCAGATCGCACCGTATCGAGATCGAGCACGAGGGCGAAGAGGTGGTGACGCACCCCAAGTCGGCGTGGCTTGATGTCGGGATGGTGGTGCTGGGTATCTTGGCCCTGGGGCTGGGGGCGCGGGCGTTGGTCTACGGTGCCACCGGGGTCGCACTGCGTATCGGTGTGTCGGAGGGGATCGTGGGCACGACCGTGGTGGCCTTGGGGACGAGTCTGCCCGAGTTGGCGGCAACGATCCGCTCGGTGGTCGCCAAACAGTCCGATATCGCTGTGGGGAATGTGGTCGGCTCGAACATCTTCAACCTGCTCAGCGTGCTGGGGATCACCGCGATGATTCACCCGCTGGTCGCCTCGCCCAGCATGGGGATGCACCTGTGGATCATGCTCTCAGTGAGCGTGCTGATGGTCGTCTTCGCGATGATCAAGCCGGCGATGGGGCGTTTGGTGGGAATCTGCTTTCTGCTGTTATACGGGTCGTATATCGCCTTTGCCTTTGTCGTCTGATTGGTAGATTTCACCCCAGATTCGGCGGGGTTTCGACCCCCAGGCTGGACTAGGGCACAGATCGTGTCGATTCACAGCGTGTGTGCATGTCCACACGATTGGAGTCGAACGCAGCATGCTCAGGGTGCCGATCGCATTTGCAAAGCCCGGGATGGAACTCTCATTGCCGGTGCATCACCCGCGTGTGTCGGGTCGGCTGCTGCTGCGTCCCGGTGCCAAACTGGAGCGGAGCACGATCGAGCGTCTCTCAGAGTTGCACATCCCCGAGGTTTGGATCAAGTACCCGAACATGGAGATGATCTCGAAGTTTGTCTCCCCGAAGATCCAATCGTCCCGTGCGGAGCTTGCCTCACAGGTCGCGGACGCCTTTGACCTCGCGGGCAAGGACATGCACGCGCACATGGACTTCCCAAGCTATTCCTCCGCGATGAGCATGCTCATGGCCCGCCTGATCGAGGACCCAGACGCGGCACTCTTCATCGGGGAGATCGCTGACACGGGCTCACCCGCGATCCGGCACGGGGCCAATGTCGGTTACCTGTCGATGCTGATGGGCCTGCGTTTGGATTTCTACCTCCTTCGGGAGCGGAGCCGACTGACGCCGAGGCTCGCCAAGGATGTGACCAGCCTGGGTGTGGCGGCGATGCTGCACGACATCGGGATGACGCGTCTCAAGGCATCGGTGCTCGAACGCTGGGCAAAGGAACATGACCACACCGATCCGGCGTGGCGCGAGCATGTCAACATCGGCTACGACATGGTCAGGGGGCATGTCGAACCTTCCGCGGCGGCGGCCGTGCTGCATCATCATCAGCGCTACGACGGCTCGGGGTTCCCAACCAGGAAACGCAACGAGAAGGTGTCGGGGCTCGATGGTTCGAGCATCCACATCTTCGCACGCATCCTGATCGTTGCGGATCTGTACGACCGCATCGTGCACCCCGCGTACACGATTACCGACTCAGAAGAAACGCGCAAGTCCCGTCCGCCCGTGTACGCGTTGAATCGTCTGATGCGTGAGCCCTATCGCTCATGGGTCGATCCCATCGTGCTGCAAGCGCTGGTCACGGTGTGCCCCGCGTACGCGCCCGGGAGCCGGGTGGGTTTGAGTGACGGGCGTGACGCGATCGTGATTGATTGGGACCCGCGTGATCCGTGCCGACCGGTTGTGCATGAGGTGACGCATTTCGAGGACCCGGATTTCGGCGAGGTGATCGACCTGCGTGAGCAGACCGACATCGTGGTCATCGAGTATGACGGGTACGATGTCGAACGCTACAACTTCTATCCGATACACAAGCACGCGTTTGATCTTCGCATGGTCGAGAAGGCGATGTGCAACGGGCTCTACCAGCTCGATATGGACGAGATCAACGCCGCCAAGGGATTCGACGGCGATCTGGATTCGATTCAGGCGGCGTGATGCACGCTACGATCCCCCGTGCCTGAGATGCGCCACACACACAGGACCCCCGACCGCTGGCTGATCGTCGCCGCCGCGCCCCGCGAGGTGGAAGCGGTGCTCGACGGGCTCGGTTGCAAGGACACGGGCATCCCTGAACCCTGGGGGGTTGTCCGCATCGGTGACCGTTTCGATGTGCTCCGCAGTGGCGTGGGCAAAAGCAACGCGGCCGGGGCGACGGCCCGCGCCCTGGATCCTTGTTCCCACTGCGGTGTGCTCAGTGTCGGGATCGCCGGCTCGCTGCCGGGGTCGGGGCTGGGCCTGTGCGATGCGGTTGTGGCAACCCGCAGTATCTTTGCGGACGAGGGGATCGGCAGCAATGCGGGCTTCATCAGCATGAGCCGGGCGGGTTTCGGCGCGTTCCCGGACGGCACGATGCATGCCGATCACGACCCTGATCTGTTCGGGGAGGTATGTGATCGAACCGGCCCGATCGCGACTGTGTCGTGGTGCTCGGGCAGCGACGCGTGCGCCGAGGGCGTGGCGGAGCGGACCGGGGCGATCTGCGAGGCGATGGAGGGGGCCGCAGTCGCGCTCGCCGCCAGACGCGTCGATCCCGGGCTGAAGACCGCTGAGTTGCGTGTGATCTCGAACACTACCGGCGATCGGGATGGTCAGCGATGGGCGCTCGAGGATTCGCTCGATCGCCTGCGTGCTGTTCTCGGACGCATCGCTCAATCGATCGGTTGAGAAGGTGTTGCGTCTGTGTCGACTAGGCGGGCGGGGGGCGGCTCGCAATGTCCCGGATTCGTGTGTGTTTCTCCCGCGCTGAACTGAAGATCAAGATCGGTCGATCCCCTTTCAACAGGGCGATTTCGGGTCCAGCACTCGCTGGCTTGCATGTCGTCCGCCCGACGCCGGGTGGGAAGGAATCGTGTTGATGAAGCGCAAACCGCAACTGGGAAAGCTCGGGAAGTCATTGAGCAAGGGCAAGCTAAGCACATCCCTGTCGACCGTGGGGGCGATCCGTCCAGGCGCGATCCCCCTCATGATCGAGTTTGGGGTATCGGGGATCAAGGTGCTGCAGTTGACGGGGCAGAACCCGAGCACGATCAATGCCGTCGCGTTCATGCCGACCCCCGATGATCTGCTGGACAACCCGGCAAAGCGCCTGCTCTTTCAGATGGACGCGCTGCCCAAGTTTCTCAAGGGAGAGAAGATCAACGCAACGCGTGGCGCGTGCATGATCCCTGCGGGGCAGATGATCTGCAAGCACCTCCAGATTATCCCCGCCGACGGGGTGCCGATGGAACAACTCGCCGGTGCACAGCTCAGCAGCCAGCTCGGGTGCGACCCGAATTCACTGCTTGTGCGATGCCGCGAGGTCCCGGGCGTGAAGCGTCAGGGCAAGCAGGAGGTCATCTGCTTCGGTGCTTCGCGTGAGTTCGTGGGTCGGTTGATGGGTACGCTCAAATCGGCCAAGCTCGACACTGTGGGGATCCACACCGAGTTCGACGCGTTGGTTCGTGCCATGCAACTGCGGGACGACAGCGCCGGGGGTGTCAGCAACGCCAAGCCCCGCCTCGTGCTCGATCTTGGCACAGGCAGCACGAAGGTGCTGATCATGCACGGCTCGGAGATGGTCTTCGCACGGACGATCGAGATCGGGTCACGCCACTTCGATGAAACAATCTGCCACCAGCTCCGCTGCACCATGATGGAGGCCCGTGAGATGCGTCACGCACTCAAGCAGCTGGCACCGAAGCAGCCGGTTCACGCTGGCGGTGGTGGTGGCTCGGGCCTGCCCGGGATGCCGCCTGCGCCGGGTAGCGAGGGCGGGCAGGACGAGGCAGCGGGCTCAGATGCGAGCCGATCGCGTGGGCCTCAGATCGATCTGAGCGAACCGATCGAGATCATCTGCGATGAGATCTCGATGTGCATGCGATACCACGATGCGTTGTTCCCTGGGATGCGTGTCGAGAGCGTGGTCTTCATGGGCGGTCAGGCCAAGCACCAGGCGCTGGGCGCCGAGCTGGCCAAGCGGCTGCATCTTGAGGCCCAGGCCCTTGATCCGCTGGCGTGCCTCGCACGCAGCGGGCGCGTGCCGGTCAGCGGGGTTGATCTGCGCAGTCCCCAGCCAGGCTGGGCGGCCATCGTGGGGGGGGCGTTGAGCCCCATGGATCTATGAACACACTGCGGGAGTTGATGCAATGAGCCAGTCAAGCGGACAACACAAGCCCGGCGGCAGCTTCCTGCCCCAGGAATATGTCAAAGGGCGGAGCCAGCTTCGAGCCAACATCATGGCGCTGATGCTGTTCATGCTTGTCATCGCAGGTGTGGTCGGCGCATTCGTCGTCAATCACCAGCGTTGGCGTCGCGTGCGTGTCGAGCACAATCAGGTCAGCGCGGCGTTTGAAGAGGAAGCATCGAAGATCAAGCAGCTCGAAGAGCTCGAGAAGCAGCGTGAGGAACTGGTCGCGCGTGCTGAGGTGGTCACGGCGCTGAAAGACCGCATCCCGCGCAGCGTGCTCATGGGCGAGATCGTGCGAGCCATCCCCGACGGCCTAACCCTGACCGAGCTGAACATGGAGGGCGAGCGGATCAAGCCGCCGGCTCCCAAGGTCGATCCAAAGGCGAAGGCCAAGACGCGCACCCTCAAGGGCAAGAGCGTGGGCAAGGGCAGCGAGGAGGCGGAGGAGGAGACCCCCAAGGTGCTCCCGCCCCGTTTCAAGTTCCGGCTGAGCATTGACGGCATCGCGATGGAGAACGACCAGGTCGCCGACTTTCTTGAGTCGCTCAAGGAGTCGCCGCTGTTCCAGGATGTCGAGCTGCCGCTGATCGACCAGACGATTATCGACAAACAGGCGTACCGCAAGTTCAAGGTGACGCTGAACCTGCGTGAGCAGGCCGACGCACGCCTGGTCGATGGGACCGAAGAGTTTGAGATCGGGCGTGTCGACTTCGGCATCGCCGAGGTGAAGACAGACGACCAGTGAGGTGTGCCGGGTCACCGGCCGAGGAGCGAACCATGCGATTCACAACACGCGAACTGATCCTGTTTCTCGCGGTGCTGATGGTCCCGATCGTCAGCTACTTCGTGGTATTCAAGCCACAGAGCGCGAACATCGAGCAGGCGCAGAGCGAGATCCAGCACAAGCGGGAGATGCTCTCGACGCTCCGGGCCGAAACGGCGCGGAACGACGATCTCAAGAAGGCGAACACGGAGATCGGGGAGCGCATCGTCGAGATGGAATCGCTGCTCCCCTCTGACAAAGAGATCGATCAGATCGTGCGTCAGGTCTCGGCGTTGGCGGTCGAGTCCGGGCTGACCCCGCCGACGCTCAAAAGCGCCAAACCCGTGGCCGCGGCACGGTTCCGCGAGCAGCCGCTTGAGATGAGCACATCGGGCAACTTCGAGGGCTTCTACGAGTTCCTGCTTGCGCTGGAGCGTCTGCCCCGCCTGACCCGCATTGTCGATCTGGTGCTGAGCGACAGCAACAGCGATGGTGTCGAGGTTGATGCCGAGTTCACCCTCAGCATCTACTTCCAGAGTGACGAAGGGAGTGCATCATGAGTGATCACATGGATATGAACAGCAGTCAGGGTGATCCCGGTGCCCCAGAGGGCGATAGCAATATCTTCCTGAACCTGAATCAGACCGATTCGACGGGGATCCCCTCGCTCAAGAATGCGCCCGAGTCGGCGATCAGCTCCAAGACCACCGAGTCGAAGGTCAGCGTGCACATGGCCGTGGCCCTTGGCGTGGTGGCCGTGGGCGCGGGGCTCATTTACGCGATGCGCTATATCGGCATGAAGGCGGGCCTTGACGAGAAGGTCGTCGCGATCGAGTACACCTCGCAGTCGAACAACAGCGAGTTCACCAAGCGGTTCGGCAAGGTGATGGGCGAGCTTGACGAGTCGACGGTCGCGGTGCAGCTGAGCGACTACGAGTCGTTCGTCGACGCCCCGTTCTCTCGACCCACGGCGATCGGTCAGAAGGATGTTGTGCGTACCGATCCCGGTATGAGCGAAGCAGAGCGACTGGCATTGCAGCGTGAACAGGAACTCGAGCTTGAACGCCAGCGCCGTCACGACGCCGTCGTCTCCGAAGCGTTCAGCTTCAAACTCCAGGGTGTTGTCGGCGGCTCACGACCGGCGGCGCGTGTCTCGGGGCAGGCGATCGCGATGGGGTCCAAGCTGGGCAGCTACTTCGAGGTGGTCAAGATCACCGGGCGGAGCGTCGTGATCGAGGGGGACGGCATGCGTTTCGAGCTTGCGATGGGGCAGGACACGGTGCAGCTCGATTGATGCGAACAACGAAGCGATGAACCCAGGGACTGACATTGGCCAATATCGATGACATTTTGAATGAGCTGGGCGTCGGGAACGACGATGCGCCCAAGCGCGCGCCACGCAAGCCGCGTGAGGATGCGTCCGCGTCTGCTCGCCATACGCTGGACCGTCGCCCTGGTTCGTTCTCGCCTCTGCCCTCGATGCCAAGCAGCCAGACCCGCTTCGGTGGCGAGGACTCGCCAAGCGTCGACGAGGACCCAGCGGTGCTTCAGAAGCGTGCCGAGGCCCCGGAGATCGATATCAGCAACGCCGTGAGCGAGGTCTATCAGCCCGGTTCGGGTGAGGAGCACGCGCACGAGACGAGCGAGCTCAGCGAGATGCTGATCGAGCAGAACGCCGTCAGCGCAGAGCTTGTCACCAACGCGCAGAATGTGATGAAGCAAACCCCCGGGCGAACGCTGGTCGAGCTGTTGCTCGAGCAGGGCGCGGACGAGGAGGCGGTGCTTCGTGTTGTCGCCCAATGTGCCGGGGTGCCGTTCGAGCGGGTCGATCTGGAGGCGGGGCTCGACGGCGGATTCGATGGCAAGCTGTTGCAGCGTCTCGGGCTCGAGTTCTGTCAGGCCCACCAGACGCTCCCGCTGCGTACCGAGGGCAGCCGCGTGGTGGTCGGGGCATTGAACCCGAGCGATGTGTTCATGATCGACGAGATCAGGGCCCAGCTGCGGGTCGCGAGCGTCAAGCTCGTGATCGTGACACCCAGCGATATCCGTGGAGCGCTCGAGATGGTCGGCGGGGCGTCGGCTGGGGAGATGGACCTCAGCGAGATCCTCGCCGATGTCGACGAGGCCGATGTCGAGGTCACGACCACCCAGAACACCGAGGCGGTCGATCTCGAATCCCAGGCGGGCGAATCGCCCGTCATCCGGTATGTGAACTACATCATTCAGAACGCCGTCAAGGAAGGCGCTTCTGATATCCACATCGAGCCAGGCGAGAAGAAGATCAAGGTGCGCCTGCGTGTCGACGGCGTGCTGTTCGAGTCCATGAACCCCCCGCCCCAGATGGCCGCGGCCATCGTGTCGCGATTGAAGATCATGGCCGATCTGGATATCTCCGAGCGACGCGTGCCTCAGGACGGGCGCATCCGGTGTGTCGTCGGCGGGCGCAAGCTCGACCTGCGTGTATCGACCCTCCCCTCGGGCTACGGCGAGAAGGTCGTGATGCGTATCCTCGATACCAAGTCGATCAATGTGCAGCTCGAAGACCTCGGATTCGATGAGCACACACTGGATATCTGGAAGCGTCAGATCGTCGAGCCCCACGGCATCCTGCTCGTCACGGGCCCGACCGGTTCGGGTAAGACCACCACGCTGTACTCCTCGCTGCGTCAGATCGACAAGGCCAAGCTCAATGTGTCCACGGTTGAAGACCCGATCGAATACCACCTCGAGGGCATCACCCAGACCCAGACGCACGAGAAGATCGGGATGACCTTCGCCAAGGCCCTCAAGGCCCTGCTGCGTCAGGACCCCGATGTCATCATGCTTGGTGAGATCCGTGACCACGAGACCGCGCACACCGCGGTGCAGGCCGCGTTGACCGGTCACTTGGTGCTCTCGACGCTCCATACCAATGATGCGCCCAGCTCGGTCACGCGTCTGGTGAACATCGGGCTCGAACCCTTCCTTGTCGGTGCCGCGGTCAACGGTGTGCTCGCCCAGCGACTGCTGCGCAAGCTCTGTCAGAACTGCAAGACACAGGAGGCCCCGTCTGAAGATATGGCCGAGTTCCTGGAGATGCAGGGCCTGCCAAACGACCAGCTCTGGGTGCCTAAGGGCTGCGATAAGTGCCGAAACACGGGCTATTCGGGGCGTGTGGGTATCTACGAGATGCTCGCGATCGACGATGAGCTGCGCGACATCATCGCACGCAATCCCAATGTGTCCGAGTTCCGGCGCACCTGCTTGGAGCGAGGCATGAACTCGCTGCGCCAGGATGGGATCAATAAGGCCAGCACGGGCATGACGAGTGTGCAAGAAGTGCTCCGCGTCACCAGCGGGCACTGATCCACGCTTGAGGGGCGATCCCCCTATATTTGTGTGTGATCCCCGGTTCGTTTGTGCAATGAAACAGTTTCCAGTATGGTGTGGTACCAAAGTAGACAAATGAGTCTCTTAGTCAGCCATACCGGAGAACAGAATGAACGGCAACACACATTGTTGTCGGTGGGGTGTTTTGGCCCCTGCCGTTCTATGCACATGGGTGCTCAATCCCGCCTCGTACGCGGCAGATGACACCACGCTCACGCTCCGAGACCAGGTGATCGCGGACGCGGGCGCGTATGACACCCTGATCGGGAACCGGTCTGCGGTCACGATCGACCCGATCGCATTCGTCCAGTTCCGGTACATCGCCGATGTGCAGGATCAGCAAGACACGCAGGAAGACCTGACCGTTGGGTTCGTCAACTCGCGGACGCGGGTGGGGCTCAAGGGGCGGCTTGAAGAACCCAGCATGGATTTCTTTGTCTGGTTCGGATTCACCGGCTCGGGGTCGTCCCTGCTGCTCGATGCCTGGGCCAACTGGGAACTCGACGATAACTTCTCGCTCCGTATGGGGCAGTTCAAGCTGCACTCATGGAACGAATGGACCGTTTCGGAGACCAAGCAGACCTTCATCGAACGATCGCTGCTGGACGCGCGCTTCGCCTCGCTCTACGGCCAGGGCGTCGAGGGCACATGGAAGAACGACTCCATCAAGCTCACCGCCTCGTACAACGACGGGCTTCGTTCGTGGAATGATTCCTCTCCGGGCAACAAGTGGGCCGTATCGGGGCGGGCCGAGTTCCTGCTCGAGGGCGACTGGTCCCAGCGAGCGGACTTCAACAGCTTCCGCGATGAGGACCCGTTCATGATGCTCGGCTTCGGCGGGCATATCCAGGACGGAGACACGCTCGCCGGTGCTGGCGGGATGAACATCTACAACAACGACACCAGGATCTCGCAATGGACCGCGGACTTCCAGTGGGGCCTTGGCGGTTCGGCGATCTACATGGCCGTCATCGGGAACTACGAGGAACGGCCCGGCGGTCTCGAGTATGACCAGTATGGCGTGCTCATCCAGGGGCAGGTCTTCATCACCGACGACATCGAGCTCTTCGCCCGCTACGAGTGGGGCGACCTCGATGGGCAGGCGGGCGACTTCGCCATCGCCAACCCCGGGGCAACGATGGAAGACACGCTGAGCGTGCTCACGGTCGGTGCAACCAAGTATCTTGCGGGGCACGCGATGAAGTTCACCGCAGACGCCGGTGTTGCGTTCGACGAAGTCTCCGGCGCATGGAACGGGGGCGGGCGCGGCTGGCAGGGCGATGACGCCGGGGCCAACTCGCAGTTCGTCTTCCGGGCACAGATGCAGGCCATCTTCTAAATCAGATCCGCACACACACGGCTCGATACCCACGGGCCGGCATTCGATCGGGGTACCAACATGTCTGAGCATGACCAAGACGCCAGAAAGAAATACTGGCGCACGAATCTCACCTATCTCGCGATCCTGCTCTCGATCTGGTTCATCGTGAGCTATGGCTGCGGGATCATCCTCGTTGATTACCTGAACCAGTTCCGGATCGGGCAGGCCAAGCTCGGCTTCTGGTTCGCCCAGCAGGGATCGATCTACACCTTTGTCATCCTGATCGCGGTGTATGTCGTGCTCATGAACAAGCTCGATCGCAAGTTCGGCTTCCGGGAGGACGACTGATGGATGCACAAGCATGGACATTCCTGATTGTCGGGCTGAGTTTCGCGCTCTATCTGGGCATTGCCTGGTGGAGCCGCGCGGGTTCTTCGAGTGAGTTTTATGTCGCTGGTGGGGGCGTGCCTCCGCTCGCCAACGGCATGGCGACGGGCGCGGACTGGATGTCGGCGGCCTCGTTTATCTCGATGGCGGGGATCATCTCGTTCGCCGGGTACGACGGCAGCGTCTACCTCATGGGCTGGACGGGCGGCTATGTGCTGCTGGCACTCCTGCTGGCACCGTACCTTCGCAAGTTCGGCAAGTTCACCGTCCCCGACTTCGTCGGCGATCGGTGCTACTCACAGTTCGCTCGCGTGGTCGCCGTCATCTGTGCGATCTTTGTGAGCTTCACCTATGTCGCAGGTCAGATGCGCGGCGTGGGCGTGGTGTTCTCGCAGTTCCTCAGTGTGGATATCAACCTGGGCGTCATCATCGGCATGGCGATCGTCTTCGTCTATGCGGTGCTCGGTGGCATGAAGGGCATCACCTACACCCAGGTGGCGCAATACTGCGTGCTGATCTTCGCCTTCATGGTTCCCGCGATCTTCATGTCCATGCTGCTGACGGGCAATATCGTCCCGCAGATGGGTTTCATCGACACGCTCGGTGGCGAGGTCGGTTCGCAGCTGGCCAACGGCGAAACCGTCGGCATGCTCGACAAGCTCGACACAATCAACACCGAGCTGGGCTTCAGTGCCTTCACCGATGGCTCCAAGTCAAAGCTCGACATCTTCATGATTACCCTCGCCCTGATGGTGGGCACCGCGGGCCTGCCGCATGTCATCATCCGCTTCTATACCGTGCCCAAGGTCCGCGACGCACGCAAGAGCGCGTTCTACGCCCTCTTCTTCATCGCGATCCTCTACACCGCCGCACCCGCGGTCGGAGCGTTCGGACGCACGAACCTGATCGGGACCGTCAACGACGCCTATTACGACCCGGAGCTCGCCAGCGATGGCGACAAGGTCATCCCCGATTGGTTCATGGAGTGGGAAGACACCGGTCTGCTCGCGTGGGTCGATAAGAACGGCGACGGCAAGGTCGACTACCGTGCCGGCCCAGCGTTCGCCGGCAAACCGACATTCGAGGCACCCTCGGACGATCCGGCGGGTCGGACGGTACACGGCAACAGGCAGGTGACCAACGCCGTTAGTGATGGGCCCAACGAGCTGTATGTGGACCGCGACATCATGGTCCTTGCAAACCCGCAGATCGCCAACCTCCCCAACTGGGTCATCGGGTTGATCGCGGCGGGCGGGCTCGCCGCGGCGCTTTCGACGGCCGCGGGTCTGCTGTTGGTGATCTCCACCGCGGTTTCCCATGACCTGATGAAGCGGGTCATCAAGCCCGACATCACCGAGAAGAATGAGCTCTGGGTCGCACGCGCGGCCGCGGGCGTGGGCGTGATCTGCGCTGGCTACTTCGGGATCTACCCTCCCGGCTTCGTGGCCGAGGTCGTGGCGCTGGCCTTTGGGCTTGCGGCGTCGAGCTTCTTCCCGTGCATCATGCTGGGTATCTTCTCTAAGCGTGCCAGCCGTGAGGGCATCGTGGTGGGGATGATCACTGGTATTGTGTTCACCGGCATCTACATCGCGATGTTCAAGTTCAGCTGGGCCAACGGGCTGCTGGGCGCGATCACCTCCTGGGAACCGGGCCAGGACAAGTCCGATTACTGGCTCTTCGGGATCTCGCCCGAGGGGATCGGTTCGATTGGTATGGTCATCAACTTCATCGTCGCGATCGTGATCAGCATGTTCACCAAGGCACCGCCGAAGGACATCCAGGACCTGATCGAGGACATCCGCGTGCCCAAGGGCTCGGGCGAGGCCCACGAGATGAATGTCCCGCCACCGGTTCAGGGGCACTGATCCGTTGAATCCAACTCAATACAACTGATACAGGCCGAGCATCATGCTCGGCCTGTTTTTATGGTTACTCCGGGTGATGTGCGCTTACCCAATCGCGTGTGGTCCTTTGTTGCCGGTCCGGATCCGGTAGCACTGGCTCATGGGCAGCACGAAGACCTTCCCATCCCCGTCGTTGCCCGTGACGCCGCCTTCAAGGATCGCGTCCACGGCCTTCTGGATAAACGATTCGTTCACCGCGATCTCCAAACGTACGCGTTTGAGTAGGTCGATCTCGACATCGGCGCCGCGATAGCGTTCGTGATACACCTCTTCGTCGCCGGCGCCCAGTGCGTTGGTGATCGACATCTTGAAGACCTCACGCTTGATCAGCGCTTTCTTGACATCGGAGAGTTTCTCTGGGCGGATGTACGCGATGATGAGGTGCATGTCCATTTCCTCGATCTGATGGCCTGCGATTGGTTGGCGTGTTCAGTTACTGAACGCTGAAGATCTGGAATCCGGTGTAGGCTTCCATCCCGTGTTCCGAGATGTCCAATCCCCGCAGCTCGTCGGTCCGTGCGACCCGGATCCCGACCGTGTACTTGAGCAACGCGAAGATCAGTACCGCCGAGCTGAAGCAGACGCCCCCGATGACACCGATGCCGATGAGCTGGGTGACGACGCTCTTGCCCTCGACCAGCAGCCCGACCGCCAGTGTGCCCCAGATCCCGCAAACAAGGTGCACGGAAATCGCGCC
Source organism: Phycisphaerales bacterium JB052 (assembly GCA_043100965.1). GTDB lineage: Bacteria > Planctomycetota > Phycisphaerae > Phycisphaerales > UBA1924 > UBA1924. Next base: position 1,724,408 of record JBICHR010000011.1, read on the forward strand.
AACGGGGTCGTCGATGCGTGCCCGATCAAGCCCGACAACTGAGAGCACCACCAGAACGCCGGCGATGGCTCCGATGACGACCGAATCAACGATGCCAACCACGTCCGCGCCCGCGGTGATCCCCACCAGCCCGGCCAGGATGCCGTTGAGCACCATGGACAGGTCGGGCTCCTTCTGGACGATCCAACTGGTGAACATGGCACCGAAGATCCCCGAAGCCGCGGCGAGCGTCGTGGTGACGAGCACATAGCTGATGGCCTCTGGGTCGGCGCTGAGCACCGACCCGCCGTTGAACCCGAACCAGCCGAACCAGAGCAGGAAGACTCCGATGGCCGCCAGGGGCATCGAGTGCCCCATGATCGGGCGCACCACCGTGACCCCATCGCCGCCCATGACATACTTGCCAATGCGTGGGCCCAGCAGCAGCACGCCCGCCAGAGCGCCCCAGCCGCCGACGCTGTGGACGATGGATGAGCCGGCGAAATCGTGGAACCCACGCTCGGCCAGCCACCCGCCGCCCCAGTGCCACATGCCCACAATCGGGTAGATCAGGGCGACATACACCGCGCTGAACACAAGGAACGGCCCGAGTTTGATGCGTTCTGCGACCGCGCCCGAGACGATGGTGGCGGCCGTGGCCGCAAACATGCCCTGGAAGAGGAACTCCGTCCAGTAGGTGTACGCGCCGTCGGCGTAGGTTGCCGGGTCGTAGCCGTCGGGCGGTGCGATCCCGAGTCCGCTGAACCCGAACCATGCGCCGGCGAAGTCGTTGCCGGGGTACATCAGGCCGAAGCCGATGAGCGCGTAGGTCAGGATCCCGATGCCCACGATGGTGACATTCTTAAAGAGGATATTGACCGTGTTCTTGGCCCGAGTGAGCCCGGTCTCGAGGCAGGCGAAGCCCAGGTGCATGATGAAAACTAGGGCCGTGGCGATGACGATCCACAGATTGCTGGCGATGTCATAGCCCGCGCCCGCCGCGGCTTGCTCGATCGGTTGTGGAAGCTCATCCTGGGCCACCACATTGGGCACCATCCCCCAAGTCATGACCGCCACGAGAACCCACTTCTGCATCAAGGAAAGCGCTTTCATGGCGGCAGCGTACTCCCTTTTTTGCCGCCGCACAAACCCGATTCGCACGAAAATGCAGAGAACTTTGCCCGCCCTATCTTTCTGGAAATGGGGGTCAATGAGCGGGTATCCGTACTGATTTGTCAGAACTTCAGGTGCGATACGATGCCGAAAGAGCGGTCATAGCAGGTCCGGTGGCCTACAAATTTCAAGATTCAGTGATTTGTGCAGGAATATACTGACTAGTCAGTAAGTTTGCAGTGGTGTACGCCCTCACGGGCTTCCCAAGCCACACCCAACGCACTCAAGGAGCAACCACATGGCACGCATCGAACCACTCACCGTTGAATCCGCATCGACAGAAGGTGCTCAGATTCTCACCGCGATCAAAGACAAAATCGGGATGATCCCGAATCTGTACGCCACGATGGCACACTCGCCCGCGGCACTGTCCGCAGCACTCGCGTTCGGTGATGCGATGGGCACATCGGTGCTCTCCGCGCAGGTCAAGGAGCAACTCGCGCTCGCCATCGCCGGGGCCAACTCCTGTGATTACTGCGCTTCAGCGCACACCGCCATCGGCAAGATGTCCGGGCTCGATGCCGACGAACTCGCAAAGAACCTTACCGGGAGCGCGAGTGATCCGAAGGTCCAGGCGCTGCTCTCCTTCGCAACAACCGTTGTGAAGACCCGTGGCGATGTCGCAGATTCGGACATCAGCGAGGCACGCAGCGCCGGCGTCACCGACGCCGAGATCGTGGAGGTCATCGCCACGGTCGCGATTAACACCTTCACGAACTACTTCAACCACATCGCGCAGACCAAGATCGATTTCCCGGTCGTCGAGACCTCGTGCTCGGCCTGCTGACTCCCCCCTTATGCAGGGCGTGTACCGGAAGGTGTGCGCGCCTGTTTCAAATCCATGCACTTGAGAGGAACACAGGAGCACATCATGCGCACAAAGAACCTGCTGCCGGCGATCGCGATCGCCGGGGCCGCACACCCCCCACACGCGCTCGGGCCCGAGCACACGCACCCATCAACGATAGCCGCCCCCGGTTCGCAGCCCCGCTCCGCGACGGAGCAGATCGATGGGCTGG